>NZ_BORP01000001.1 GCF_018333235.1 Ornithinibacillus bavariensis
ATGGACACACCGC
Organism: Ornithinibacillus bavariensis; assembly: GCF_018333235.1. Classification (GTDB taxonomy): domain Bacteria; phylum Bacillota; class Bacilli; order Bacillales; family Amphibacillaceae; genus Ornithinibacillus; species Ornithinibacillus bavariensis. The sequence continues at coordinate 14 of NZ_BORP01000001.1, forward strand.
TGGTGTACCAGTTGTTCCGCCAGGAGCATAGCTGGGTAGCTACGTGTGGAAAGGATAAGTGCTGAAAGCATCTAAGCATGAAGCCCCCCTCAAGATGAGACTTCCCATCACTTCGAGTGAGTAAGATCCCTCAGAGACGATGAGGTTGATAGGTCCGAGGTGGAAGCGTGGTGACACGTGGAGCTGACGGATACTAATCGATCGAGGACTTAACTAACTAGCTGTCGTGCGTTACTCTTATTTAGTTTTTAGGGTATAAATCCCTACATAGTGCTTGATTTTTTTTGAAAAACTATTATAATAAAGTTTGTCACGAAAAAAATCGGTATCACTTGGTTTTCAGGATATGTCTGGTAGTGATGGCGAGAAGGTCACACCTGTTCCCATACCGAACACAGAAGTTAAGCTTCTCAGCGCCGATGGTAGTTGGGGCATTGCCCCTGCGAGAGTAGGACGCCGCCAGGCAAATTCCATTATTCCACAGTAGCTCAGTGGTAGAGCAATCGGCTGTTAACCGATCGGTCGTAGGTTCGAATCCTACCTGTGGAGCCATGGAGAGCTGTCCGAGTGGTCGAAGGAGCACGATTGGAAATCGTGTAGGCTGCGAAAGTGGTCTCGAGGGTTCAAATCCCTCGCTCTCCGCCACTATTATTATATTGGCCCGTTGGTCAAGCGGTTAAGACACCGCCCTTTCACGGCGGTAACACGGGTTCGAATCCCGTACGGGTCACCAACATGGAGGATTAGCTCAGCTGGGAGAGCACCTGCCTTACAAGCAGGGGGTCACAGGTTCGAGCCCTGTATCCTCCACCATATTGGTAATATACCAACAAACTAAATACTTTATATTATCGCGGGGTGGAGCAGTCTGGTAGCTCGTCGGGCTCATAACCCGAAGGTCGTAGGTTCAAATCCTGCCCCCGCAACCAAATCTTTTAACTTACTGTGAAGAATTCACTTATGTAAAAGTTGAATATCAGTAATATGATAAAAAGTGGTCCGGTAGTTCAGTTGGTTAGAATGCCTGCCTGTCACGCAGGAGGTCGCGGGTTCGAGTCCCGTCCGGACCGCCATTTTCACAAAAAACTTAAACTTATCTATAACAAACATAACGGCTCGGTAGCTCAGTCGGTAGAGCAATGGACTGAAAATCCATGTGTCGGCGGTTCGATTCCGTCCCGAGCCACCATTTATGTCTTTTTCTTTTTTATGGAGGGGTAGCGAAGTGGCTAAACGCGGCGGACTGTAAATCCGCTCCTTCGGGTTCGGCAGTTCGAATCTGCCCCCCTCCACCATTTTAAAATTTTATAGTCATATTTTATACAGTAGGGGTATAGTTTAATGGTAAAACGAAGGTCTCCAAAACCTTTGATGTGGGTTCGATTCCTACTACCCCTGCCATTTTTATATAATGGCGGTCGTGGCGAAGTGGTTAACGCACCGGATTGTGGCTCCGGCACTCGTGGGTTCGATTCCCACCGATCGCCCCATATTGGGCTATAGCCAAGCGGTAAGGCAACGGGTTTTGGTCCCGTCATTCCTAGGTTCGAATCCTAGTAGCCCAGCCAAGCGCGGAAGTAGTTCAGTGGTAGAACACCACCTTGCCAAGGTGGGGGTCGCGGGTTCGAATCCCGTCTTCCGCTCCATATAAATGGCGGTATAGCCAAGTGGTAAGGCAGAGGTCTGCAAAACCTTTATCACCGGTTCAAATCCGGTTACCGCCTCCAAATTTACCTTTCTAATTTGTACTATCTTTTTAAACTCTTTTGTTTAAGTTGCTATTTTTATGGCAATTCAAACAAAAGAGTTTTTTTATTGTCCAGTTACAAATAAGTTTCACGTACTGTAATATATTTACTTTTTAGGGGATACTATCATTAGTTTAAGTAATTGGAGGTGAAACCATGGAAATAGAGCATAATCCGCGATTAACTTCTGTTGAAATTTCACATATTTGGAATGCTTATGTGAACGATAGTCAATCTGCTTGTGTCTTAAAATATTTTATGAATTGCACAGAGGATTCTAATGTTAAAGAAGTAGTTCAATTCGGACTGAACATATCCGAAACTCACCTAAAAAAGTTAAAAGTTATCTTTGAAAAAGAGAAATTTCCAATTCCAATTGGCTTTAATGAAAATGAGGATGTAGATGTTCATGCACCAAGAATTTTTTCAGATAGCTATATATTAAACTATATGCGTGACTTTGCTGCTATTGGTATGAATGCGTATGGCACTGCATTAGGCTTTGCCGCAAGAGAAGATGTCTATGAATATTTCTCTACTTGTTTTACTGAAACAAATAAATTGCATCGTATAGCCAAAAATTTGATGCTTGAAAAAGGTACTTATGTACGAGGTCCTTATATTCAGCCACCAGAAAAGTCAGAGTATGTAAAAAAGCAATCCTTTCTAACGGGTTGGTTTGGTGAGAGACGCCCATTAACTGCGATGGAGATTGCTAGTATATATGCAAACATACAGCGAAATGTATTAGGAGCTTCTACAATGGTTGCATTTTCTCAAATTGCGCAGTCAAAAGAAGTTAAAAATTATACGATGAGAGGTAAGCAAATTGCCTCTAAGCATTTAGAAGTATTTAATTCAATATTAAATGAAGACAATCTTCCAACACCTATGTCCTGGGCCTCAGAGGTAACAAGCTCTACTGCTTATGTATTCTCAGATAAATTAATTATGTATCATACAGCATCCTTAATCTCGGTTAGTTTAGGTCATTATGGTATTGCTTTAGCAGGGAGCATGAGAAGAGATCTTTCTACCCATTTTGTTCGGTTGAGTAGCGAGATTCTTAAGTACTCAGAAGATGGGGCAAATATAATGATTGATAATGGATGGCTAGAACAACCACCAAGAGCAACAGATAGGGATGCATTAGCAGATGGGTAGGAAATGTAATGGCCAAAGATAAAAGAGCTGAAGTGATATTTTGGAGTATTGCATTACCAGGTTTTGGACAGTATTTAAATGGGAAGATTGTAAAAGGAACTGTATTAATCATTCTAGAATTTATTGTGAATGTAAAATCAGGACTAAATTATGCAATTCTTCCTAGCTTTTATGGTAATATGCAAGAATCCATTGTGAACACAGACTTTCAATGGTTAATGTTTTATCCATGTTTATATTTATTCGCAATCTGGGATGCTTATCGGGATGCGGGTGGAGGGACATCTTCTTATTCCTTTTTACCCTTCGTATTCTCAGCATTTATTGGCACCATAGGTGTGGTGTACTCACCAGTATTCAATATTAATGGAATATATTTTGGAGTGATTTGGCTACCTATTCTATCTTTGATTTTAGGTTTTTTTATTGGAAAAGTTATTCAACTCATAGTATTAAAGTCGAAAAAAAGCCATACCGGTATATAGGTGCTTTAGATATTTCCAAAACTTTGTCATTGACTAGTTCACCTATTCCGTGCTATATTATTACTTGTCAGTCAAATATGGCACATGCCGGTGTGGCGGAATTGGCAGACGCGCGGGACTCAAAATCCCGTGTCCCTTGGGACGTGTCGGTTCGACCCCGACCACCGGTATCTTTAGGTTAAATTTAGTTGCGAAAGAAATAGTTGATTAAGCTCATAATCCTTGATGTTAAAGGTTTTATGAGCTCTTTTCTATTTTCTAAGTATATAATAGAAAATGATGTGTTTTAATAAATGTAAAAAGGCTCAAGAGGGTTGATACACCAATTTTCTTGAGCCTTTTTATATAATTTGTAAAAGGTAGAATCTTAAACAACTTAATTTATTTTCACCACTTTTTATCTCATGTCTAATCGAGTTATTTATTCATTAAATGATGGATTTATTCAATTAGCCCAAGTAATGTGAATTACTAACCCTTTTACACATCTTGGGTATCTCCGCGACCTTCGATAATGACCTTATCTGTTATTCTAGTACTTTAATAGTTTCAAGGAGTAGTAGTTATATTCTTATCTCAATTTTCTTTCTTTTCTTTTTTGCTTCTTTGGCCAGGTAAGTAGCATATTGAATCATTCTTTTCGCTACATCCATTTCCAAATAAAATAATATAGGTTGACCTGGTCGCCAATTCACTTCATAAATCCAAATCTTATTATGTTGATCAATCCCTATATCGATTCCAAGCTCGTCTAATGGTTGATCGTATAAACTATCAAAATGTGTTGAAAATTGTACAGCAAATACTTCTAAATAACGCTTGATATCGTAGTAGTCCTCATCAAATTGTTCCTGTAAAAAAGAAGTGATTACACTTGTGTAGCCCCCGCTACTTACATTTGACACAATTCCTTTGCTAGCAATGCGAGGATACATCGTTGTTAATGTCCATTTTCCTTCACCATTTTTTTGTACATGTAGGCGAATATCATATGATTGCCCTTGCTTAGTTTTCGATTGAATGAAAGGTTGTACTAAATAGGTCCTATCTTCTAATAAAATATCATCTAACCAATTCTCAAGTTGCCCTTCTGATAATACGTGTTTTGTTCCTGAATCAATTAGTAGATATTCATCTTGAATTTTTTCTATATAATGAACACCTTCACCTTTAGCTCCTGAAAGAGGTTTAACGATGATAGCGTTATATTTATCGATGTATGAAAGGGCCAAGTTAACTTCTTCAAATTCCTCGGAAGGTATTAAATAATTTTCAAAGATTTTCCCTTTTTTGATTCGATAATAAACGCTCATTTTATCTCCAATGGGGTGACTTGTAAAAGGAATTTCTTTTTCTAAAGCATCTACTATACGGTCTTGATTTGCGGTTAGTGTCCCTCCTGCATTGTATATAACGTCTGGATATCTGGTTTTACGTTCTACCCATACACCATTTTCATAAAATAATCCATTAATACGCCTTCTATTTAAATCTACTTTTCCTGGAGAAAAGTAGAAAAAATCTACTCCCTCCATTTTTGCTGCGGCTGCATATGCGTATGTTTTAAAAACAGTTTGCGGATCTTTCCGGTAATGTAGCATACCTATTGTGATCATCTGCATTCCTCCGATGATATTTTCAACTATCCTAAAAAGTTGCTTAACAAAACAGTGCATCCATTAAGATAAAAATAAATAACATCCTATTCATCTATGGTTTATTTCTATTATTCAACAGGTTTTAAATGAAACTTTATTTCTTTTGCAGCAGTTTTGGCATTCTTTTTGGCCTGTATTGATGAATATCCTGTTGCGATAATATATGCATATCGTTGTCCCATAGATATAGGCGGGGTAAGCAACCTACCTTTCCTAGGCTTTACATAAACTTCTTGAACACCTGGTAGATTAGAAGCTCGTTCTTTACCTGTTACTTTTTCCAAAATCCCTCTCTTAGAAATAGTGACATATTGCGTGAATACAGGCTTCTTCCATTTTTTTGTCAGATTAGGTGGAATACCAAGTGAAATTTTTAATGTTTCTTCAACTAAATTAATGCCGTATCCAATTTCAATGATTCTGTTCATTGCTCCACCTGAAATCCTTGGATTTATTTCAATTAGTTTACATTGGCCCTGAATAATCCTTATCTCTAAATGACAAGTGCCTGTTTCCATTTTGAAGGATTTGATGATACTTTCGACTGCTTGCTGAATGTTTAGGAGAAGAGTCTTATTAATTTCATTCAATAATTTATATCCTGTTATGATAAATCTCTCATATTGAGTTATTTCTTGTTCAAGGATGGCAATAATATGGATATTTCCATTAATCACAACAGTTTCAATTAAATATTGTGGGCCATCAAGATATTCCTCGATCAGAATAGATTGATTTGGATACTTTCTTGCAAGTAAATTGACACTGTCGAATAGTTCTTTATCATTTTCAACCTTTATTACATCCTTTGAACCAGTAGAGATAGGGGATTTAACCATTAATGGATACGAATAATGTTTACTAATAGAGGCTAATGACTCTTCAGATTCCATACCATTTAGCTTGAAAAAATTAGGTGTGAAGGGTGAGTCTTTTAGTATTTCCCTCGTTAAAATTTTATCTTCCATTGCTTTTATTGCATCGATAGACAGCACCTTGTTACAGTATTCTTCATGTAATTTAGTTGCTAAATACATATACGGATCAACAAAGCTGATAATTGCATTTATGATTAACCCTTCACTTTGGAACCCTTTTATAGTAGTTCTTAATCCTTCCACATTCGAAAAATCAACTAAAATCATTCGGTGGACGTCTGGAAATTCAGTTCTTTGTTTTAAAAACTTTTCATTGCTTGTAAGCAGAATGGTAAAATAGCCTAGTTTTTCAGCTGCCTTAATCGCCTCTCTACTTGACCCTGATTTCATTGTGTGAAGGAAGATGATAGTTCTCAAAAGAAAATTCCCTCATTTCTATTTTGTATAATTTGTTTATTACATTTCAATCGTCAACATAACAATTAGATAAATGTCCTCTAGCAATAAATTAGTGCACTTAATTTTAATGTTGCCTCCATAATCCATTGGAATTTTTGAATATTTGGCATTAAAATCCTGTCAATTCTCCTCCTGATTGTATTGTATTGTAGATAGATGGTATTGAATGGATAATTATCCATAAATAATAAAATATGCGTTCGCACAGACAAATCAAGATGGTCCATTTATGTAGTCAGACTAAATTGCAGATGTGCAGAATCTCTTTAAAAGGAAAATTAACTTTTATAAAGAGATTTGAATATTTATTTTATATTTAAAGGAAAGGAAGTGACAAAAAACCTGATTTTGAGCTGTTTTTTAGGACTATACTCCATTTCAATTAGTAAAACTCATCTTTTGAACTAGTAGAAATAATTACTAATTAATAATCGATACAGACTTTATATTAAATTAAAGAATTAAAGTCCATTTATCTATTCTGGAAAAAGAATGCTAGTAAAAGTTAGGCAGGAAATTAAAAAATTCACTAAATTAAATTCTAAACCTGATACGTTTATGGCATTAAATAATTACTCTAATTGATTGAGTATTTATCCCAAACTACACCGAGTGACACCTCATATACTATTTTAGTATTTGAATTCAAAATTGAATCAAGAATAGTATGCGAGAATGCCTTTTTCAACAAAGGCTATATAGGAGGGACATTTTGAAGACATTATTATTGGAGGACATTTTAACTGCTATGAACATTCAGTTTAATGATAAGCAAAGAGGTAATCAAATCCAGAAGGTCACGAACGACAGTGATGAAATAGATAATCATACTTTATATTTTCGTTGGTATAACAGTGAGGTACCTGTTAAAAAGATAAAGAAATATGAGAATGTATTTATCGTTACAGAAACACCATTTGCTAAAATGGATAGATTAAAACCCGAACAAATCATTATGGTAAAGGATCTCGAAGATAGCTACTTTAAATTTACTTCGTACTACAGACATTTGTTTAACATACCAGTGGTTGCTGTTACTGGTACTTGTGGAAAGTCTACTACAAAAGAAATGCTAAAACACATTTTGGAAGAAGAATATAACGTCCAGGCAACTGTATCCAGTAAAAATGCTGATTATTTCAACCTACCTTACTTATTGGGAATTGATGAAGATACCGATGTGGCTGTGTTTGAAACAGCTGTTTCTAAAAGAGGGGATATGACGGAGTCCTGCAAATATTTTTATCCGACTATTGGGATTATAACGATGATTGATGTAGACCATACGGATAAAATTCGCTCATTTGCTGATTATTTAGCAGAAAAAGCAAAAATAATGGAAGGTATGAACAATGAAGGGACTCTCATTCTTAATATAGACGACCCATATCTTTCCTCTCTCGATACTTCTAAGTTTAAAGGGGAAATTATAACATTCGGCAAACATAGGGATGCTGATTTTAGGATTAAGTGGTCTCAACATGATTCATCAGGAATGACTTTTTGGTTTAAATATAAGCAAAATACTTTTAAGGGATATATACCGGGTCTTGGCGAACATAATGTATACAATGCAATTACTTCATTGGTAGCCGCTGAAGTCTTAGGAGTGGATTTACACTATGCTATAAAAAGATTATCAAAGTTTCAGCACATGAAGTCCCATTTCGAAATAATTAAAGGACGAAACCAAATAAAAGTGGTAGATGATACTTGGAAGTCAAATCCTGCTTCTTTAAGAAAAGGCTTAGAAACATTAAGTAGTATAGCGTTGCCAAATCAAAGAAAAATTGTTGTTTTGGGAAGAATGTCAGCACTAGGTGATTATGGTGATGAAGAATACAAAAAGGCAGGGCATTTGCTCGGAAAATTAGGGATTGATGTTCTTATTACTAAAGGTTTCATTGCAAAAGATTTTGTAGAGCCTGCAATAGAAGCAGGGATTAATCCGGATAATGTTTATCACTTTTCCGATGCAGATGAAATGAAGATATTTTTCGATTCATTTTTAATTCCAGATGACTTTGTTTATTTCAAAACGGGAGGGGAAGACCCGGACTTTGAGGAAATTATCGATTATTTAAGAAACTAAATGGGTGAATCTTTTCTCATAACACTTTTTAAATATGGAAAAGAAAAAGGGCTTTATCAAGAAGTCATAGCCGAAAATTAGTTACTACACAAGCCGGCACAAATGGGGAAGTGACCAAGGATATCCTGGAATGAAAATACTTCATATAATGGAAAAAGTTTATGGAGTTTCTATGGTGGACTACCTGCTGATGAAATCTGTCGTACAAGCAATTATAAAGTGTTGGAATATTATGTTATCATGTTAGCGATAACCTATATTACAGGGGTAAGAGCATATTATCGCCGGTATAAAATAGTGTAAGGTCAAGGGTTCTCACATTGGTGAGGGCTCTTTTTTGTATATATCAGCGTAATCTCCTATATGAAACAACTACTCTACTTTATATTAGTACTCCTTTCTTTCCTATAAATGCAGTCTTAACAATCTAATAACATCATTCAACACAAAGCTTGTCTTTTTTAAGTAAGTAATAAGGTTACGTATCCACACGGTTAAAAATATTTCGCTTAAGCAATTGTTTTTTATGTAATAACTCTCCACAACATCTATTATACTAACAAGTTTATGCGAAGTAGATTTTTCAAGAGTTTCTAAAGAAACAATTAGTAGTTTAGTTTTATCAGATGATATCTCCAAATCTAAACTAGTCCTTAATAAATACATCTCTATCCCCATAAACCAAAAGGTTATTTCGAATACAATAAAGGTGAACTATCTATATCTGTACTTTTTTTATGAAAAATACTTTTTTCTAATAACTGTGTATGACATAACTATAAATAATTGGTAGGTAGCAATTTACTATCAAATTTTAACAACAATGTGAGGGATTATCATGACTATCGAGAATGAACTAATTAATAAATCCTATTATCAAACTTTAGTAGCTGAAAATGAAAAAGAGCACCCAATAAAAGTGTTGGGTGAAATGTATATGAATGAGATGCAGAAAAAGCGGCCAGATTTATCCTCTATCCGCTATGCGCAAGGGGAGGTATATTTCTTAAATAATGATTATGAGGCAGCGATTTATAAATGGGGCACACCATTAGATGATAGATTAATTCCCTGGGCTCAAAAAAATATAGCGGATGCCCATTTTGAAATGGGTTTATTAGAGCTTGCTGAAGAATGCTATAAGGCAGTCGATACGGATGTAATGGAGTTGAAGGTGGAAGTTCTGCTGCAGCTTTTTTCTCTATACATACAACAAGGTAGTACCGAAAAGGCGATTGATGCAATTAAAAATGCAGTTCAGCTAAATCCAGATTATTCCTATGTGACACAGATAGCTCAGTCTTATTTTGAGGATATTAAGGATTGGAATAGCGCAGTTGAACTTGCAGTAAATGAATCAATTCGAACACAGTCACTTTCCTGGGTTTCGATTTTGGAAGAGTATGTGGAGCAGGGACTTACCTATGATTTTCAACCAAATTATTTTAATGAGGTATTAGTGACCGTATTACACATTGATAAATTAAGATTTGAAAGTCTTTCTGAATTATTGTGGAACAGTTATAAACATAGTAACTTATATATTCCGTGGTTAAAGGAAATCAACCAGCTTCTTTTGACATATAATTTAGAAGAAGCTTATATGTGGAAGAAGCTTCCCAACCTATTTAAAGAATCTTACTTTGATTTAATTAGCGGAGAATTTTTAATAAGTGATATTTCGATGCTAATTCAAGACCATTTAACGAATTGGTTGGAAATATCAACCGTATCAGATTCCTTAATTTCATCCTCAGCTATCCTCGCTTGGAATGATATTTTCCCATCTGATCTAGATGTCACTTTAGTAAGTAAAGCAGAGGATTATTTTGAACACTCAAATTCGTATCAATATGGCAGACAAGAAGGTATTAAGCTATTTGAATCGATTAAGCAATGGGCGGAGAAAGAAGGCTTATTAGATGATTTGTATGTAAATATTATGCCTATGATTGAGGAGTACAATATAGAAGTGGCTAGCCCTTCTAAAATAAGGAGTATTATTAAAGCTACAATTGCGTTTCTTGTTGAAAAACGAATAGAAGTAGAAAATGCTGTTATTGATAATATTAATTGGGATGAAGAATTACTTGTTAAACTCCAAGATATACAGCTTCAGCTGGATGATATGGAAAAAGTTGAAGCGAGAGTGATAAAAGATTCCTTCCGTAAAATAAAAAATGATTTAAGTCAACATATGATGCTTACGCTCCCTGAACTACTTCGAAATTGCTCTGAATTGGTTCATGAGGACAGTGATTTTGGTAAGCTTCATGTTGACCTTAATGATGAAATGAATAGACGGATTGCTGATTATATGGAAAACACGGCCTTACATGATTTTAAACATGCATTTCAACGTTGGATTGAGGACTGCGAGCGAGAGTTTAATGACTGCCAAATTAAAATAAACGAAATAAGTGAAGGTTTTAATTATCAGTATAATGAAGAGAAAATTGTATTAGAGGGCGACTTTAAGGTATTGGATGATTGGAAGAGAGATATGGAACGGATATCAAGAGGAATGCTGCATATAGAAAAAGCGAATATTATGCTGCGTAACAACCCTTCCCAATTGTTGTTAAAAGGGGCAGGGAAGCTATTGGGTTCGATTTCCAAAAGTAATGAAAAGCTCCATAGCAAGTATAAGAACTACATTGAAAATGGGGACTATAGTCAAATTACACAGGAAATTATCAATCCGCTCATAAAACAATTAGAACTGTTTGAGGGGTCAATCGAGTGGGATATAAGCAAATTTTTCTCAAATTCTCTGGAAGTACTAAATAGAGTAAGTGAGGAATTGCACGGTGATATTGAAAAACAAAACTACTCGCTAGAAACTATGCGGAATCAACCTGAAATCTACCGCGATCCACTTACTTTGTTCGAATTAAGACTTCGGCAATATGAGTTAATGAATACTATAAGTTAAACGTAGTTCGGAAACCCTCTTAGCTGAACAATATGAGCAAGATTACCTGAGTATCCATAATTCCAAATTATGGTCTAAAAGATCTAATGGCTAGAAGATAAATAAATTGAGATTATTTATCTTCTAGCTAATTTAATCAATAACGATAATTATCTTACCGGCAGCATGACCAGTCTCACTTAAAGTATGTGCGTCATAAACACCTTTTTGTGTCAATGGGAATGTATTTCCAACAATACTCTTCATTTCTCTTTCTTCTAATAATTTTGCAAGAATACTTAGCTGTTGACCATTTGGATTCAGCCAAATACTTTTTGCTATGACATTTTTTTCTCTTGCCCTGTCTTGATCAGGTTCACCTACAATTGAAATCAGTCTGCCTGTATTTTCTTTAAGGACATGAAAACTGTCATTCTGTATCTCGCCACCAATCGTGTCAAAGACTAGGTCGATATCACGAAGTACATCTTTGAAATTGGTTGTGTGATAATCAATTATATTATCTGCACCTAATGACCGAAGAAGCTCGTGATTTTTTGGGCTAGCGGTTGTACAAACATATGCTCCTGCATTCTTCGCTAGTTGAATGGCAAATGTACCAACCCCACCCGCACCTGCATGAATTAGTACCTTTTGGTTTCTTTCTAAATTACCATGATCAAACAATGCTTGGTATGCAGTTAATCCTGCTAATGGAACTGCTGCAGCCTCCTCAAAAGAAATATTAGCAGGCTTTTTCGCCAGTAGATGATCATCAACAATAGTATACTCTGCATACGTTCCAAAAGGAGTTGTATCCGGGCGAGCAAATACTTCATCCCCTATTTTCCATTCCGTTACGTTTGATCCAACAGCCTCAATAATACCAGCAACATCCCACCCGAGAATAATGGGGAATTTCCATTCATACATTTGCTTCAAATAGCCTTCGCGAAGCTTCCAATCGATTGGGTTAATGGACGTAGCCTTTTCGCGAACGAGTACTTGATTTTCTCCTAATTCTGGTAGAGTTACGCTACCTTCTTCTAATACCTCTTTACCACCGTATTGGTTTATAATTACTGCTCTTGTCTGCATTAAAAAAATCACTCCTATGTACAAGGTTTAGTATAAAACTTATTTCTGGTGAACGATGTTTTGGTGGGATATGTAGGTAAGTTGTATCCTTTCACAATGTTAGTATTCCCACAATTAGAGGAAAACAAATCTTAATAAAGCATCTTGTTATAAACACGATAGTGATAACAATAGAGGAAGAATCGGATGGGCAATGTTCATTGAGAATTTGTCATTTAGATGTAGAGATGCTTAACATTGATTTCCATAGTATAATTTAAAAAGCGGGGAGTAAGTTTTAAAGGAGCTTTTATAGATGAAGAAATCATATTTTATATGGCTTTCTATTTATTGTGTTGTATGGGTATTCACTTATTTAGAATTTCAGGCAAGTTTAACTGAAATACAACTGGTGTGTATTTGTTTGTTTTTGGCCATCTTGTTTATCCTTCCGATTTTTGCAGATAAACCGAACTGGCAAACCATTTTGTTTTCCGTACAAGCACTGACAACAATTGGTATTTTTTATCCTATTGACCATGTACTCAATCCATATATAATTGTAATTCATCTATTAATTATAGCGGAGGCAGTGTTTTATCTTTCCCAGAAGAAGAGCTTCATTGTGATTGGAGTTCAATTTGTATCTATTTTATTCATTATGATAGAAGCAACGCTCCCTACATCGACATTAATTTGGTATGGGATTATAGATGTATTGGTTGTTATTGCACTCTTACATTATCAAAAAGTACATAAACACGAGATCGAATTAGGAAAAAGGAATGATGCTCTACTGGACGAGTATCGAAAAATGAAAAGACAGCTCATGGTAGAAGAAGAATTAGCTAGGATGGATGAGCGGAATATGATTGGACGTGAAATCCATGATTCAGTTGGACATAAACTAACAGCTCTGTTAATGCAATTTGAAGCATTTCGTTTATCTGCAAGGGCTCAGGATATAGAAAAAATTACAAATCTTAAAGAGCTTACCGAGCAAAGCTTAGAGGAAACACGAAAAGCCGTAAAATCCTTTAAGCAGGAAGAAATAGGGGGCCTTCAAGGGATTATAAGATTAATTCGTAAATTGGAAGTAGAGAGCTTTATGAAAGTTCACTTTTCAGTTAAACATGGTGCATTTGCAGCTCCATTAACTGGGGAACAATCCTTTGCAATTTATCGTGCCGTACAAGAAGCACTCACTAATATTATGAAGCATAGCGCTACACGGGAGGCGCAGGTCATGTTTGAAGCTCCTGGAGGAAGCATTTTTCGATTTGAAGTAATCAATCGCGTAATACCTAATTCCTTTTATCAAGAAGGATATGGATTAAAGGCGATGCGAGATCGATTAGAAAAAGTAGGCGGTTCATTAGAAGTTATTCAGGATGAGGAGCAATTTTCCGTAAGAGGTACGATTCAATTAATAGAACGGAGTGTGGCCTATGATTAAAGTATTGCTAGCAGAGGACCAAGTGATGGTACGTCAAGGCTTGAAAGCGATGATTGAAACAGATGAGGAGATTGTTGTAATAGGTGAAGCGGATAATGGTAAGGAAGCCGTCCGCTTATGTGAAAAACAACTTTTTGATGTAGCCATTTTAGATATTCGGATGCCGGAAATGGATGGGATCGAAACTGCCAAAGTATTACGTAATCGCTTTCCACAAATCAAGGTTTTAATGCTAACGACCTTTGATGATCAACAATATGTGGTAGATGCACTAAAGGTTGGAGTTAGTGGGTATATGTTGAAAAATGGTGATACGGAATCACTGATACGATCGATTAGAAGTACCATGAGTGGTGGACTGTCACTAGAGGATCAGGTTGCAGCGAAGGTAATGCCAGTTTTACTGCAAAGCCAAGAGGTGGCCGAATCGGTTGATCCTTCATTAACACCAAGAGAAAGAGCTATTTTAAAATGTATTGGTGAAGGGCTGAATAATAAGGAAGTAGCGGAACGATTAGGTCTGTCTGTTGGAACAGTTAAAAATCAAACGAGTCAAATATTAGATAAATTAATGTTAAGGGATCGTACACAATTAGCAATTTATGCGATTCGTCATCGATTAGTTTAGAAAAAATGACAAAAGTAATATGCGTTTATTTGGGTAGTGACCAAAGTCAGTAGTGACTTTGGTTATTTTCGTTTATGATGCAATTATTAGTTGGATAGAGGAGGATAATCATGCTTGAAACAATAAAATTAAGTAAATCTTTCAAGGGGAAGAAGGCAGTGCAAGATGTCAATTTATATTTGGATAGTGGGGAATCCGTTGGATTGTTAGGTCCAAATGGAGCAGGGAAATCTACTACTATTTCCATGATTTCATCATTAATCAAGCCAACTGCAGGAGAAATCAAGCTTAACGGTGTAAATATTATCAATAACCCAGAACAAATTAGAAGAATTTTAGGTGTAGTACCACAGGAATTGGCACTATACGAAGCGTTATCAGCATATGAAAATCTTAAATTTTTTGGCTCTATTTATAAAATAAGAGGAAATGAACTCGATAAAAGTATTCAACGGGCACTGGAAATAGTTGGATTACAAGATCGTCAAAAGGATTTGGTAAAAACGTTCTCTGGTGGTATGAAGCGTAGGGTAAACATTGCAGCTGCATTATTACATCATCCTAAAATACTGATTTTAGATGAACCTACTGTTGGAATTGACCCTCAATCAAGAAATCATATTTTAGAGACGGTTCGCATGCTAAATAAAAACGAAGGTACAACAGTTATGTATACGAGTCACTACATGGAGGAAGTAGAACAGCTTTGTGACCGGTTGTACATTATGGACCATGGTGAAATTATAGCTTCAGGTACAAAAGGAGAATTGCTAAGCATATTGTCAACAGAGGATACGATCAAGGTACAGCTAAGTAAAATGGATGATAGGTTTGTTACACAAGTAAAATCAATAGAGGGAGTTCGGAAGGTAGAAGCTGCTAATACGAATTTGAAAATTATTGCTAAAAAAGGTATTAACCTAGTTAGTGAGCTTGTGTACCTTTCTGAACAACATCATATCCAATTGATTAACTTTCATACGGAGAATCCTAGTTTAGAGGATGTATTCCTTCATTTGACAGGTCGAACCTTACGGGATTAAGGAGGTGTAGGAATGGGAAACTTTATTAAAAAGGATTTATTAATTTTTTGGCGTGATCGGAAAGAGCTTATAACAGTGCTTATTTTACCAATTCTATTAGTAATCATACTAAATTTTGCCTTTGCTGGATTGTTAGGTAAAGATACGGAATCCAATTTGGATTTAAATTTAGCTGTCGTGAATCAAGACAATGCAACAGACTCATTAGAAAAATTGAAGGAAAAATTAGTGAATGAAGGATTAGTAGGAGAAGGAGAAGCAAATGTATTTGTGGAACAGGCAAGTCATTTAGATCCGGTCTCGATGTTACTAAATTACCTAGATAGTGATGAGTTAAAGGGTTTAGTGACCATTCATGAGCTTGGGGAGGAAGAAGCTATAACAAAGGTAGAAGACGGTGATTTAGACGGTATTTTAATCATACCTGATGGGTTTACTGTTGAAAGTCTGTATGCTGCCTTTGTAGGAGAAGCCCCAACAAAATCATTAGAATTTAAAATGGAAAAAGAAACGAATAATACTAGTATTTTATTTGATATTGTTCAAGGCTTTACAGATCAACTAAATTATCAATTTGCGTTACAGGAAATGGACGCTTTAGAAAACGAGGTAACACTGCCAACAGGTGGGGTAGAGAAGGTAGGAGCAGGGGAGAGTTTTACATTGACCCAATATTTTACTACCGCAATGGGAGCATTATTCGCTTTATTCTTAGCTTCTACTGTTGGAACGAAAACAGGCTTAGAGATTAGGCAAAAGGTTTTTAATCGTATCCTATTAACAAATAGTAATCCAATCCTATTCTTAATTGGAAAAATGGTATCGACATTTTGCTTAACTTGGTTACAGATTATGTTTATTTTTGTGTTCTCTCATTTTATCTTAGACGTATTTCCAGGTAGAACGGTGAGCTTCTGGTTTGGTGTCATAGGAATAGCTAGTTTACTTTCATTAGCAATTGCAGGATTAGCTGCTTTATTTACGAGCATCTCACTTCGAGTGAGAAATATAGATGCTGCGAATGGGATATTTATGTTAGTTATATTGCTCTTCGGTACGATAGGTGGAGGTTTTGTTCCTATTTATGTATTACCAGATTGGCTTCAACAAATTGGTGAATGGACTCCAAATGGAATATCTTTAGTTATGGTAACCAAATGGATTCAGTTTGAGGATTTATCAAATATCTTCACACCAGGTTTATTGTTGATTGGAATCTTTCTACTCTTTACATTGCTTAGTTTTGCACTGTATCCAAAAAGGGGGGAAGCATAATGAAGTCAGTTATGTGGGCACAATTAATGAAAGATAAGCGAAATCCGCTATTTATTCTATTATTTATCGCTGCAAGTATTGTCGCTACCATTTTATTTGCAGGAGGCATTCAAACTCCAACTATGGTTGCCGTGTTTAGTGAGGAGGAAAACGCCCCAGAAATTGAAGAAAAATGGCATGAGCTATTAAATGTAGATAGTTCATTTCAATTTGAAATCGTTACCCCAGAAAAAGCCCGCGAGGATGTCATGAATGGCGTGATAGATGTAGCAGTGAACGTAACGGAGACGGATTATCAAATAGTCATAGCTAGTGAACTTCCGACAGTCTCTTTCGTTCAGCAGCATGTAGAAAAAGTTTTTCAACGAGAAGCACAATTCCGTGCACTTGAAGAAGCGAAAGGGGACAAAAATGTCCGGAGTAAAATGAATAGTTATCTCAAAAACGCACCCATTCAGATTGAGGCGAAAGGACTAGACGGTGAAGGGCTTCCGAATTTTAATCTGGGAACTCAGCTGTTGTTTGCATTTGTTTTTTTAGTTGCCATGTTTATGCTCGGACTTAAGGTAAACAATGTAACTAATGATAAGGTCTCTGGTGTTTGGAATCGAATGATTCTTTCACCAATCCGTAAGACAGGGATGTATAGTGGGTATATTTTATACACCTTTCTCATTACAATGTTTCAAGTTATCGTGGTGCTTATTTTATTTAAATATGTCATGAACTATGAAGTGGGGGATAATCTTGGTCTAATCCTACTAATTGCATCGTTCTTTGTTTTTAGTATGATTAGTATCGCTATGTTGATAACTGGGTTTGTAAAGACACCAGAGCAATTTTATAGCATTTATCCCTCCGTTATTCCACTAATCCCACTTGTTAGTGGAGCATATATGATGCCAGGAACAATCAGCAATCCTGTGTTAATGTTCATAGCTGATCTCTTTCCAATGTCCCATGCAATGGATGCAATTATGTCTGTTGTCTTCTATGACGCTGGCTTGCGAGATGTAATGATGTCACTATTGTTGATGTTATTAATTGGTGTTATAGCGATGGGACTAGGCATTAATTTGATTGAGCGAAGAAACCAGTAGATTTTGCAAATTACTCCTTACAAGAGAAGAAACAAAAGTGAACCATATTGGAATAAAACTACACGACTTAAATAACGCTAATGGTAGGTAGCCGTCAACTATATTCATTGAGTAAAATGATAAAAAGGTATCAATTGCCAGTATAGAACGGAATTGGTACCTTTTTTCCTTCTAGGAATATGTTGTTACTTGAAAAGCGTTATAAAAGTAATTCAATATTGATAAGGTGTACGTGCTGTCTTAGGTGAGCCAGATTGAATTCTACTGTAACCTAAAATCATAAGAGTAAGCATTCCAATAAGAAATGCTACAAAGTACGGAGAAAGTACATCACGAATAATCCCTGTAATAAAGGAACTCGTAATCATCCCCAAAGAGTATACAGCAGACATTACTCCAAAAGCACGTCCATGTCCATCACTCGATACTGTATCAGTTAAAGCCGTTGCCATAGCTGGCATCATAATGCCAAAGAAGAATCCTAATAGAAATAACATCAATGGGAGTGTGAGTAACTGGGTAAAGACAGCGAATAAACTCATACACATTCCAAATAAACCGAACATAATACGTTTCATTGGATTGAAGCGGTTAATAAAAAATAATGACAAGGAAAAAAACGTTCCAACTCCAAAGAAACTAAATAGAACCCCAGTAATGGCAGTAGATAATCCCTGTTCAACAGCGAGATATGGGACCTCGTAAATGATAACCCCGTGAATATACATTAATGCAAAACCTGTAAGAAAAACCATCTGTAAGCTTTTTTTCTGTAACACCTGTATCAAACTAAATGCTTTTCTGTGAGAGCCTACCACAATAATACTTTCTTTTTCCCGTAAGCAAAGGGTAGTGTAAATACCGATAAGAAGGAGAGCGGTACCTATTGTATAATAGGTGTTTTCATACCCGAATGCTGATCCCATCATTCCACCAATTATTGGTGCAACAATACTTGCAATTGTGCCAAGTATTCCATTGATCGCCATATTTTTTCCTTGCTGGTGACTATTCTTTGCATAGCCAGATAATAACGCAAACGCAGAAGGAATTAGGAATGCTAGAGAAAAGCCATTTAACGCACGGAGTAGTAACAAGTTAGCTGAACTTGTAGCGAGTCCATGAGCAATAAATAATCCACCTGAAACGAATATGGGTAGTGTAATAAAAACTTTCTTCCCAAACCGATCGACTAATGGTCCGGCAATCAAATTTCCTGTCAAGTTTGTGAATGATGCTAAACTCAGCATAATCCCAATAACCACGCTAGATGCGCCTAATTTTGCTGCATATGGTGCAAAGATTGGTGCTTGAACACTCATAACTAGACTCATAAAAAACATGACGATAAAAATGTGCATTTTTTCCATAGAAGTTTGTCTCATTTTTTTCACCTCGTAAAAATCTATGCTTGAAGTTTAAAAATAAGACGAGCAATTAGTTTCCTTAAAAGACTTTTGATTTAATTTTCATGTCCCAATAATATTAAGTCTTCAAACGTATACTAACACTGGAGGTGAACACCTATGTCAAAGAGAAAGGCTAATCCATTAACGAATGGTCTAAGCTCCCCAGAAGTGGAAGGGCAAGGAACAACAAATAGAGAAACTGGAAGAATGAAAGTAGATTCTTCACGAAAGAAAAAGAAGCGTACTTAGAGTTGGTAAACTGAAGCTTAGGGATCTATTATTTACGTTTTAAAATAATAGATCCCCCTTATTACATGGCTTTAGAGCTTCATAATATACAAAAAGGTAATTTTAATGATAAAATATTTGATATAGTTCTATTGCTTAATCTTTCAATAAGAGCGGGGGACCCAATTATTTTCGCGGAAATTTCTGTTTAATGTGAATACTTCCGCTATAGGTGAATTCTATGAAGAAGGGGCTTATTGTTTCCCGAAGTCCTAACCTGAAAGCTAACCTCGTAAGCGTTTTAGTGGAAACAGAATGATAGTATGTCACATTCGGCTTTGCCGGTTTTTTTGTTATTTTTAATTATTGTGTTTCGTTATATCATCTTGTTTCCCTTACCTGAGAAATTTATTTAATTTAAGTCATCAGAAGGTGGGGTAATCAATGAAGAAGTTTAAATTAAGTTTGGCTAGCCAAATTTTTATTGGTCTTATATTAGGTATAATTGTCGGTGGAATTTTTTATGGAAGTGAAACAGCGCAAAATATTTTACAGCCATTCGGAGATCTATTTATCCGGCTAATCAAAATGATAGTCGTACCAATTGTATTATCTAGTATTATTGTAGCGATAGCTGGTGTCGGTGATCTGAAATCAGTAGGTAAACTAGGAGCTAAATCGTTAACCTATTTTATCGGAATGACAATGGTTGCTGTTGCAGTCGGCTTAATTGCTGGTAATGTATTTCAGCCTGGTGCTGGTATAAATATGGACAAGCTTGAGCAGACAGATATCTCAAACTATGTTGAAACATCCAAGGAGCAAGAAGGAAAGTCGATAACAGACACACTTCTTCATATTGTTCCGACTAACCCAATTCAAGCTATGGTAGAAGGAGATATGTTAGCAATTATTTTCTTCGCAGTAGTATTTGGACTTGGGATTGCAGCTATTGGGGAAAAAGGAAAAACGATTCTACGGTTTTTCGAGGGAATGGCTAATGCCATGTTCTATGTAACCAATCTATTTATGAAATATGCACCAATTGGTGTTTTTGCATTAATTGGTGTTACCATCTCCAAATATGGATTTGCTTCCCTTATTCCACTTGGAAAACTGGCTCTCACAGTTTATGGAACAATGATTTTCTTTGTTATTGTCGTATTAGGTTTAATGGCTAAGTTTGTTGGGTTTAGTATTTTTAAATTGCTGAAAATGATTAAGGAAGAATTAATCTTAGCATTTTCAACGTCAAGCTCAGAAACGGTACTTCCCAAAATCATGGATAAAATGGAACAGGCGGGAAGTCCGAAGCATATTGCAACCTTTGTTATTCCTACAGGCTATTCCTTTAATCTGGATGGTTCCATTTTGTACCAGGCAATTGCATCGATGTTTATAGCACAAATGTATGGTATAGAATTAAGCATTGGACAACAAATTACACTAATGTTAGTCCTAATGGTAACTTCTAAAGGGATGGCGGGAGTACCTGGCGTTTCATTTGTAGTACTGCTAGCAACATTCAGTACCATTGGTTTACCTGCTTCTGGTTTAGCTTTTATTGCAGGTATTGATCGTATTCTTGATATGGGACGTACAGCGGTTAATGTGGTCGGAAATTCATTAGCAGCCATTGTTGTTGCTAAATGGGAAGGACAGTTTAATCCACCAATAGAGGATAAACTTGTCAATAAAACCTCGCATGAAGTCTTGTAATTCTTTAAGCACATTTCGATATAATGAAATGTGCTTTTATTGTATACCTTGTGACAAAACATAGGAAAATAAACTATTTGGATATGAAAAGGGAAATTCTATTAATTATGGAGGAAAGAAAGCATGATTTCATTCATTTTAACTGCTAAGCGACTATTGAAAGCATTGTGGAAGTCATTTCGACATAAAGTATTTAAATCGTTATTCTTTACGTTAGTGTTCATTATTTTATCAGGTACATTATTTTATACAAGGATTGAGGGATGGGCATTATTAGATTCTATTTATTTTTCAGTTGTTAGTCTGATTCCAAGTGGCTTTGACACGGGATTGAGCCCTGCTACTAACCTAGGGAAGCTTTTTACAATGATGTATTTGATTGTTGGGGTTGGAGTAATGATAGGATTAATCGTGATGATTGGCAAGGCGGTAATTGATTTTGATAAGACAGATGACGAGAAAAATTGATGGTTTATAGTTGTCTATATACTGCTTCACTAGAGGAGCAAAAATAAACGTGATATCACACCAATCATGATGGTGAGTATCACGTTTATTTTATACTAGGAAGTGAACATCTAAGTTTTCATGGACGTGTTACGTTCTATTCCAGAAGCGCTGTTGGGTGATGGCAGAGAGAAATTGTTCTCCGAAGTTTGGATTATTTGCTGAAAACACAACACCAGCTAAATTGTTTTTGTCAGATGCCTGAATAAAGGACTGTCCAGTTGAAGCGACACCAATTGGCTTATAATGCATATAGGCATCATGTACAAAATTAGTAACATCTGCATTAAACTTTTCTTGATTATTTGAGTTTCCTCCAACTACATACAGGGTGTCGACTAAATAAGGACTTGTTGTGATAAAGGTTTCATCAACCTTCAGTTTTGTACCATTTGCTCCAGTTACTGTACCAAGTGTATCACTAATGATTAGAAAGAATACGCCATTATCTTGCAGAAGGTTAAGCACACCTATTACTTCATTATCGTTAAAGTTATCACCAACAAGAATACCGACCTTTTGGGTTAATGCATATTTAGGTGTACGATACTGACTAAGCGAAGGATACACTGTAGAGACAGGTACATGGGAGCCCTCTGGTGGATTTACACCAATATTTCTAGCAACAATAGTAGCTAATTCCTTATCCACATTAACCAATAAATCGACATTTTGTTGGCGGACAGATGCACTTCTTACCTTCCCAAGTTGGTAACTAAATCCATCAATTGTGTGTTGCTTTTCAATAGGTGTCAGGCTATTCCAGAAGATTCTTGTTTGAGAGAAAAAGTCGTTAAACGATTCGCTTCTTCCTCTGATTACGACTCCCTCTACTTTTTTTGGGTAGTGTTCATATCCGCCCTCTTCTGGAGGGGTGGTATATGGTGTGTTATTTGCTAATGAGTTTTGGTGATAGTTGACCTGATCAACATCAATTCTAAATCTCATAGGGCCACGTCGTTGGTTATTGTGAAATGGACAAATCGGTTTATTTATTGGTAATTCTTGGAAGTTTCTTCCGATTCGGTGTACTTGTGCATTATGATAAGCAATTAACCTACCTTGTAATACGGGGTCATTAGAAAAATCAATTCCCGGAACAACATTCGCTGGATTAAATGCTACTTGTTCTGATTCTGTATGGTAATTATCAATGTTTCGATTTAACGTCATTTTACCGACTAGCTGCACAGGGATAAGCTCCTCTGGCCAGAACTTTGCAGGATCGAGAATATCAAAATCATAGTTGAATTCATCTTCCATCGGAATCAATTGGACACCTAGTTCATATTCTGGATAAAATCCCTTAGCAATGGCTTCTCGTAAATCCTTTCGGTGAAAGTCCGGATCAAGCCCACCGATTTTCATTGCTTCATCCTGAAGTAGGGAATGTACACCAAGAACAGGCTTCCAGACAAATCGAACAAAGGTTGCGACTCCCTGTTCATTGACAAATAGATACGTATTAATCGACCACGATTCCATCATTCGATAACTTCGAATAATCCCACGGTCAGACATAATCCATGTCACCATATGAATGGATTCTGGATTATTGGCTACATAATCCCAAAACCTGTCATGTGCACCTGTAGCTGTTGGAATATCATCATCCGACTTTGCTTGGTATGCATGCATCGCATCTGGGAATTTCATTGGGTCTTGATTGATTAAGACAGGCATTGCAATTGTTGTTAGGTCATAATTTCCTTCTTCTGTATAGAATTTAACTCCCTGGCAGCGTAAGTCCCTTGCTGTATCATAGGATCCTCTTGGCCCTTGCACGGTAGAAAAGCGGATAGTCAATGGAGTCTTTTTCCCGGGTTCCTGTAAAAAACATGCTTTTGTCACATGCTTCATCGACTGATAGCATTCAAACTCCCCATGGGCACTGTAACCCCTTGCGTGTACCACTCTTTCTGGTTCTTCTTCCTGCACAAAATGTGTCATTTTTTCAAAGTAATGCCAGTCTTGATGTAATGAAGGCCCACGCACACCGGCTTTTAAGGTTTCTGAATCATTTGCGAGTTTCTTTCCTTGGTTTGTTGTCATTGGATTTCCGGTGTTCTGTATACGGAATTGATCTAACTGTCTTTGTTTAGCATCACTGCTCATGGACTGATGGTTTCTTGATGACTCTTTATCCATATGATCACCTATTCCTTATTTACTAATATATTCCACTTATATCTTATGGTAGTTGTCACAATAATATTCATTCAGCGAGTAGTATTTAATTTTATAAGAAAAATTCAATTATTAACTAACAATAGAGGAAAGATTTTTGGTAATCATGTAAAATAAGTATGGAATTGTAAGGTCGTGGGTTGTCACTCCCCGGATTTGGTTATATGTTGTAAATTAGGCTGGCAGAAAATTTTTCAAGCGTCACTCTATCGAAAATATATTACTAATATTGGGAAGCGAAGGGCCCTTAAAAATTGGCATCAAGAAGGAGGAAGAAAATGGTATTACCTAATTTTGAAGAGAATTTGCGAAAGTATGCAAGGCTGTTAATTGTAAAAGGACTTAATGTTCAGGTAGGGGACTGGGTAAAAGTAAGTATTGCCGTTGATCAAGCTCCCTTAGCCCGTCTACTTACAAAAGAGGCATATGAAAGAGGGGCAGAAAAGGTAATTATTAAATGGTCTGATGATGAGATTACTAAATTAAACTACATGCATCAACCAAAAGAGGTATTGACGAATATACCAAAATACGAAATTGAGGAATCCGAGGATCATGTATTAAATCATCATGTATGCCGACTATCTATTTTATCTAATGATCCTGGATTATTGAATGAGGTAGATCCTAATAAGGTCGCTGCATATCAAAAGGTAGCTGGAAAAGCATTCAAGGCACAGCGAGTAGCGACACAAAATGATGATTTAAAATGGACTGTTGCAGCAGCGGCAGGCGAGGCATGGGCAAAACATGTTTTTCCAAATTTAAAAACCTCTGAAGAACAAGTGGATGCGTTGTGGGATCAAATTTTTAAAACATGTCGCATTTACCATGAGGACCCGATTGCCATCTGGGATCAGCATAAGGAAACACTAAAGGAGAAGGCAAGTAAGTTAAACGAATATCAATTTGATGCATTGCATTACACAGCGCCAGGTACGGATTTGATTCTAGGTTTACCGAAAAATCATATTTGGGCAAGTGCAGAAAGTTATGATCCAAATGGTGTAGAATTCATAGCCAATATGCCAACAGAAGAAGTTTTTACAGCTCCAGATACTCATCGTATGGAAGGAGTAGTTCGGAGTACGAAACCGTTAAGTTATGCAGGGACTTTAATTGAGGGGATCGAGGTACATTTTAAAGACGGTAAAATTATTGATATTTCTGCTGACAAAGGTGATGAGGCAATCAAAAAGCTCGTTCAAGATAATGAGGGCGCAACAGGTTTAGGCGAGGTAGCTCTTGTTCCAGATCCGTCACCAATTTCTCAATCAGGAATAACCTTTTTTGAGACATTATTCGATGAAAATGCATCCAATCATCTTGCTATCGGAGCTGCATATCCGACAACCATCCAAGGTGGTACGAAAATGAGTGAAGAAGAACTATTAAAACATGGTATGAATGTCTCCACAACTCATGTAGACTTCATGATTGGCTCAGACAAGATGGACATTGATGGTATCAAGGAAGATGGAACGATTGTCCCGATATTCCGAAATGGAGACTGGGCAATTTAATGCATTGGATACTATTTTGCAATTAGGTACAAAAGTGAATATTTTATAATTTAAATCGCAATAACCCTTTTATATCAAAAGGGTTATTTTTTGATTAAAAGAAAAATTCAATTCTCATAGTCACGTGGTTTTTATAGACGTTATGATTGTTTTTGACTGATATTGATGGTAAAATACCGTTTTAGGAGTGGTGTTATGTTAACAGATGAACGACATGCAATTATTTTATCCCTTTTAAACGATGCTGGGATAGTAAAAACGCAAGAATTAATGCGGGTATTGGATTGCTCTGAGTCTACTATTAGAAGAGATCTTGACCAACTTGAAAAAGCAAATAAATTAAAGCGCGTTCATGGTGGTGCAAAAAGACTGTATCAGTTGAATCAAGAATTATCTACCCAAGAAAAATCACTCAAAAACATTCAAGAAAAAACGAATATAGGTAAGTTTGCAGCATCTTTGATAGAAAATGATGATGTCATTTTTATCGATGCAGGAACTACTACTTTGGCTCTTATAGATTCCTTGAAAAAAGGAAATATAACAGTAGTAACGAATGGAATACAACATGCGTCAATACTTGCTGAACATCATATTCAAACGATTTTATTAGGTGGTAAAATAAAAGCTTCTACAAAAGCGATAGTGGGGTCTACTAGTCTTAATGAACTAAAGAGCTATCAATTTGACAAAGCATTTATTGGTATTAATGGGATAGATATTGAATTTGGATGTACGACACCAGACCCTGAAGAAGCGGCCATTAAAAAATTAGCCATTCACCAATCTGCAGTTAGCTATTGTTTAGCGGATGAAACGAAGTGGAATAAAGTTAATTTTGTTAAGGTATGTGATTTACAAGATGTTACGATTCTGACGAACAAGAGTCGTGTGGACCTTACATCCTTTAAAGAAAAAACAACAATAATGGGGGCAACATCATGATATATACGGTAACACTGAATCCTTCCATTGACTATATCGTAAACGTCTCACAAGTGGATCTAGGGAAGTTAAACAAGATGGAAAATGATCTTAAATTACCTGGTGGTAAAGGAATTAATGTATCTAGAATACTACACGAACTAGGCATACCAACAAAGACGTTAGGTTTTTTAGGCGGATTCACAGGCGATTTTATTAAGGATTGGTTAATAAATGAGGGTGTAGAATCTGATTTTATAACAATCCAAGATGATACTCGGATAAATATAAAATTAAAGTCAAAAGAGGAAACCGAAATCAATGGTCGTGGTCCAGTCATTTCTCAGGAAGAGGCTAATCGATTGATTCAACAACTAGAACGATTAACAGAGAACGATTTAGTAATTCTCTCTGGCAGTAAACCTCCAGCACTACCGGAAGATTATTATCAGCAACTAGTCAAGGTGATCAAGGATTCTCATGCGAATTTTATCATTGATACAACCGGTGAGGATTTAATGGCATCTTTACCATTTCACCCATTATTAGTGAAACCGAATAAGGAAGAATTAGCGGAACTATTCCAAGCAGAGATAGCTAGTATGGATGATGTCCTCGGATATGGTAAGAAACTTCTTGAAATAGGTGCAGAGCATGTCATTGTTTCAATGGCTGGAGAAGGGGCAATATTATTTACACGGAATGGAATATTCAAGGGAGAAAGTCCTAAAGGAACAGTTAAGAATTCAGTGGGAGCAGGAGATTCGATGATTGCCGGATTTACTGGTGAATATATGCAGTCTAAAGATCCAATTAAAGCATTTAAATTGGGGATTGCATCTGGGAGTGCAACTGCATTCTCAGATGATCTAGCCAAGAATAATGATATTCTCTCTCTTTTGAATAAAGTTGAAGTTAGGCCAATATAAATCGATTTTAATAAAGGATGATTTGAATGAAGATAACAGATTTACTTAGAAAGGACATCATGATATTTGATTTGCAGGCAACGGAAAAAGAAGCTGCAATCGATGAAATGATTACAAGCCTTCATAAAAGTGGAATTTTGACAGATGTAGCTGAATTTAAGGATGCCATCTTAAAGCGTGAGGAACAATCTTCTACTGGACTTGGTGATGGGATTGCCATGCCTCATGCAAAAAATAAGTCTGTGAAAGAACCCACTGTTCTATTTGCTAAAAGTAATAAGGGTGTAGACTATGACTCACTTGATGGACAGCCAGCATATTTGTTTTTTATGATTGCTGTTCCTGAAGGTGGAAATAATACTCACTTAGAAACTTTAGCAGCATTATCTAGAAAATTAATTGATGGGGATTTTGTCAATCAGCTAAAAGATGCAGATACGCCTGAGCAAGTACTTTCTTTATTTTCGGAAGAGCAAGAGGAGGCACAGGAAACCACTTTAAATGAGCAAAATGATCAGAAGAAACCTTTTGTCGTTGCGATTACAGCATGTCCAACAGGGATTGCTCATACGTATATGGCGGAGGACGCACTGAAGAAAAAAGCGAAAGAGATGAATGTTGATATTCGTGTTGAAACACAAGGATCAGAAGGTGCAAAGAATAGATTGACAGATGAGGAAATTAAACGAGCTGATGCAGTTATTATTGCTGCTGGTAAGAAGGTGGATTTGAACCGTTTTAATGGAAAACATGTAATTCAACGCCCTGTTGCCGACGGAATAAAGAAATCGGAAGAGTTAATTTCGTTGGCAATCCATCAAGATGCCCCGATTTACAATGAGGGAGGCAGTGAGATAAAGGCAGATGATATGGAGGATAAGTCTAATTCTATTTGGGGAAGAATTTACAAGGATCTAATGAATGGAATATCCCATATGCTTCCATTTGTTGTTGGGGGAGGTATCTTACTTGCTATTTCGTTCTTATTAGAGAGTGTGTTGGGAAAGGATAGTACCGCTTTTACATTTTTGAATGAAATCGGTGGTAATGCGTTTAGTTTCTTGATTCCGATATTTGCTGGCTTTATCGCTTTAAGTATTGCTGATCGACCGGGTTTAATGCCAGGTATGGTAGGTGGTTTAATCGCAGTAAACAGTAATGCTGGATTTTTAGGTGGACTTGTTGCTGGATTTCTAGCAGGATATGTAGTTATCCTTCTAAAGCGAGTATTCCGAGGGTTGCCTAAAACCTTAGAGGGACTTAAACCTATTTTAATCTATCCAGTATTAAGTCTATTTTTAACAGGACTATTAATGTATTTTGTTTTTGGACCTATTTTTGCAACAATTAATAATGCTATGGTTAATTTTCTTGAGGGGCTTGGGACAGGTAATGCAACAATTCTCGGATTATTACTAGGTGGTATGATGGCGATTGATATGGGTGGCCCATTTAACAAAGCTGCATATGCCTTTTCAATCGGAATATTTACGGATACAGGCGATGGAAGTTTAATGGCTGCTGTTATGGCAGGTGGAATGGTTCCGCCTCTAGCAATTGCTTTAGCAAGTACATTCTTTAAAAATAAGTTTTCTGCTGAAGAACGTAAGTCTGGAGTGACGAACTATGTTATGGGCCTTTCATTTATAACTGAGGGTGCAATCCCATTTGCAGCGGCTGATCCATTGCGTATAATCGGGTCATCCATCGTTGGTTCAGCAATTGCAGGGGGATTGACACAATTTTTCAATACGGCTATTCCAGCACCACATGGAGGAATATTTGTTGTTCCACTTGCTGAGAATCCACTATTATTCTTATTATCATTAGTGATTGGTGCTATTATTGCTGCAGTTCTATTGGGACTATGGAGAAAGCCGGTAGAGGAATAACTAATTAATACTAGATGGTCCCTCGCTTTTTAGAAAAAACGAGGGATTTCTTTATTACTGCTATCTCTAGAGTAAAAAATAAATTCAATAAGAGGAAGAGAATACATTATTTGGTTCACTTAGATAATTAGCTCTTAGCCAACGACCACTATATACGGAAGGTGGACCCGTCAATAATTTCAATGTCTTTTCTTTCTTTGATTTCTTCCATTAATTTAAATAATGCTTTATCCTTACGCTTGGCTTCAATCATACAGTCAATTTGTGGAACGCTATCCTTTATCGCCATAAGAAACTTAAAGAACATATTTATATCGATATAATCCGAGTGGTGACGATACATTTCTGGACTTTTCGGACTTGAAATATGCATTTTTATTGGAAGTGAGGAATTCCGCCAGGTTTGGATGACTCTATCCCAATGGGCTACCCAATTGGAATCATGGTGATGAGCTAAATGGTGATGGTAATCAAACACTAATGGTATATCTAACTTTTCACATAAGTACAAGGTGTCCTCTAATGTAAAGGATTTATCATCGTTTTCTAGCATGATCATGTTTTGAATGGCTGTAGGAACGTACATCCAATTATTGATAAAACGTTCAAGTGATTGTTCTGTGTCATTGTAGTGGCCACCTACATGGATTACACAACGATGAAGTGGATGAATCCCCATATATTTCAGTAATAAATAATGCATTTTTAAGGAGGAAATGGAATTTTTCAAGATATGTTTTTTTTCGGAGTTTAGAACAACGAAATGGTCTGGATGAAAATCCATTCGCATCTGATGTGTATTGGCTAATTCTCCTATTTCACGAAGTGCGCCTTTGATAGGCTTCATATAATCCCAATCCTGTAATTCTTCATGATTTGCTAAAGGAATTAAGCGAGAGGTTAATCTGTAAAAATGAATTTCTGATGCGATAGTATGTTTTAATATTCTTACTGTGTTATTTATGTTTTGTAATGTAATTCGTTCTAGCTTACGAATTGCGGCTTCTCGGTCTTGAATTTGTTGGAATTGATGAAAAGTCATTGTTTTGGATGGTGATGCATTGATAAGCTCCATACTCATTGCGACATAACCTAGACGGACTATTGTCAATTAAACCAACTCCTCTTCGTGGTTTACCATTCCACCGCCGAACTTGTTACTCGTTTCACTCCACGTATACTAGCTATTTCCTCTACCAACCTTCTCATTGCGAGATCCTTTTGCTTTGCTTCTACCATGATATCAAAATCCTGATTTAGATCTTTAGCCATTTTTAAGAAGGGAAGGATAAAATTAATAGAAACAAAATCACAGTGGAAACGATATGCTTGCTGAGACTTCGGTGAAGAAAGATGAACTTTTGGTATGGTATTAGAATTGCTCCAAGTATTATAGATACGAGGTAAAAAATCATTAAGGTCTGTATCAGTTGGATTTGCCATATGGTGATGAAAGTCAAGAATCATTGGGATGTTTTCTTTTTCACAGGCGATTAGCGTTTCTTCTACATTATAGGTTTTATCATCATTCTCAAGTGTAATTTGCTTCTTCATTTCTCTAGGTAACTTTTTGAGATTTTCGTGAAATCGCTCAATGGCACTTGTTTTATCTCCGTAGGCTCCTCCAATATGTATATTAATAATACTTTCTTTATGTAAATTCATCGCTTCAAGCATTCGATAATGATAGGTAATATCTTTTATTGCATTTACTGTTATCTTCTCTTTATCACTTGTAAATAAGGTGTACTGACCTGGGTGAAAACTTGCTCTGATCTTATGATTTTGAATTAATTGTCCAATTTCCTTCCAGTCCTTTTGGAAAGGTGTAATATAATCCCACATTACATCTGGATGAGTAGCTAGTGGTGCAAGCGAACTTGAAAACCGATATAGTTTTATCTCATGTGCAATGTTATAGTGCAAAATCCTCTTTGTATGATGTAGGTTCTGGGCTGTAATATGTTTCAGTTTATCGAGCCTCTCATTTTTTGGAAGAGTAGAATATTGCTTGAAGGTTATCGTTTTTGCCGGACTTGCATTCCATAAGTCTAATGCAGTTGCTACATAGCCAAATCGAATTTTCATTTGTTTCTCCTATTATTTGTGTACATTATCCTTATGATTTGTGTTCATGTACTTCTTTATACGAACTTACAATAGGGATATTGCATAGCATTATGTTTTGAGGAAAATCGATGAAGAATTATTGAACAATTGACTAATAAGTGAGCAGTTTTTTATAAAATGGTATAATTTTCTTTAAAGAACTGAAAGGAGGCGTTGTTTTATGAAAATAACGAGAATAATTAGCGGGGTACAATTTAATTAAAGGGTAAACGTATCAGACCCCTATAAACTACGTGATCCCTATTTACAAATAGGAGGATCATATTTTGGAAACCTTTAAACAAACGAATTCAATTACTATGACACTTAATAAAGTGGATTTCCAATTACAAGAAGAGCATAATTTCAATTGGTTAAAGCACTTAGGTAATGTTTTTTGTGTTTTTGATCAACAAGATTCTGGAAATATAAGTTTCGGTGTTGAACAGGATGGACAAAAGTATTTTGTGAAATATGCTGGAGCAAAACCCATTGACTTTAATGGAAACCCTGAGGGTGCTATTGAACGATTGAAAAAGGCTTTACCAGTTTATCAATCGTTAGAACATCCACACTTAATAAAGTTATTAGACTATTTTTCCACCGAAAATGGGTATGAGGTGAATGTTTACATTCTCATTGGTCGTTTGGTGGTGTAGCAAAATATACAAACCCCAAGTCACCTTATTACCGTTTTAAGAATTTAGAAGTGGAAAAGCGTTTAAAGGCATTAGATGCAATCTTTTCTTTCCATACTTATGTAGAATCACAAAAATATGTCGCAGTAGATTTTTATGATGGAAGTATCTTATACGATTTTAAAAATGGTGAAACCAAAATATGTGATATTGATTTTTATCGAAAGTCACCCTCTATAAATGATTTAGGTAAAGACTTCTGGGGGTCAAATCGTTCAAAATCACCAGAGGAGTATGAACTTGGCTCTCCAATTGATTCTATTACAAATGTCTTTAATCTTGGAGCAATTTCGTTTGGATTACTGGGTGGTGAAATGGATCGTTCCTTCTCAAAATGGGATGCAAATCAGAGTCTATATGAAGTAGCAATAAGAGCTGTTGAAGAAGATCGGAATAAAAGGTATTCAACGGTGAGAGACTTTTATGAGGATTGGAAGGTTGCTACTAAACAATAAATTATTAAAGAACAAAGGGCGATCTCTTAAATGAGGTCGCCTTGTATATTTATGAAGAGGGGTCTTATGAGTTGAAAAATGATAAACTTGTGACTCAGTTTGAAAATGAAAATGAGTATTTAGAAATAGACTTCATACTTAAAGAAAGTGATAAAGATTTTAGAGAGTATTCAGTAGAAATTAGTGACTCAAAATTTGAAATTGAAGATTCAAAACATGTGAGTAATTTAAGAGGAATCTACGAAAAATTACAGCATTCTCATTTTGAATTTATAGAAAGATAAAAAAGGTAACTTAGTAAAACTTCAGTTATGAACTATATGACGCAATAGTTAAACTAGCTGATTAAAATAGGTCATCTTGTTTTTGTCTAAAGACTATGTTTTATTTTTTGAATACTATGTTAATGTTGAGATGTACACATAATGAATTAAAGATTGCTTTACTTCGAGATGAGGAGATGTTCCTGTTATTATCCTACGGGAGGTTAGATATTTCTCGGGGATATGCTTTAACTTTGTATTGTGACATATAATTTTATAAAAACCTCTAGTGCTACATTAAAATATAAAAAAGTGTTTTTATAAAATTGCCAATTAATTGTTTTTTAATGATAGTGTTAATTTTAGCTCACAGAGTTTATCTTAATTGTCTTCCCTTTAGAAGAAATGGAATTCTCATTTAATATAACGTGGTATATATGCCATAGCTTTTAAAGTAAATGCTTTTTTAGTAGGGGCATAATTCTAGGAAGTATTTTATAACAACTTGTAGGTCAGGTTTTTAAAAACTCATAATAGAATAAGAGGTACAAGGAGGAAGTATTTTGTGAACTATAAAAAAATAAATTATACAATGTTCAGTATATTATTGTTTTTTATACTTTGTATTATCTTTTTTTCGATTTTTGTTAAAAACGAACTTCTTAGGGATTTTTCTATTGCAGGATTACTTTACCCTTCAATTTGTCTTTTTCATTACTATAAAAAACAAAAAAATGCACCTTAATCATTGGTAAAAGTAGCTTTATATAGATTGAGTCTTCTTATCTTACTTAATAATATTTTAATTACTCCTATTTAAAATTGAAATTACATTTCCAAATGAATAATTAAATAATTACTTTAATTCATATGAGTCTGATAATAAATATGATAAAATAGAGTTAAACTATTTCTTTTAAACTAGCGATGCAAGTTTATATAGGGTCTTGTGAAAATAGATAGAGGTAGGGGAAATGTATGGAAGCAAAAAAACAAAATTTAATTTATGCTCTTTTATGGGCAGAAGAGTCAAACAGAGGAAATATTTTAAGCAAGATTATTTTTACATTTTTATATTCGGCATTATTTGCCTGTTTAATTTACCTTGCCGTTAGCGATATAGCAGGTGCTCTCATTTTTTTTGTTATATTCTTCATCCTTGGTTTACTATTACCAAAGAATTTACATAAAACAAAGTCTAGTATATCAAAGGCAGTTTCCTTAGTTTCCTTATTATTGCTAGTATTTTTTACAGTAATCTGGACTACCGATATTACTATTAAAGTTGGTGCTTGGCTGATTTTGTTCACTATTTTCCTTCTAGAAAAAGTTGAAAAAAGGTATTATATCTCGTCTAACACAAGCAATCATAATTGATAATGTAATTATCGTAACTGGGCAGGCATCAGATAAGAGATCATCAAATTGATGGTCTTTATTTTTTGAGAAACATTTCGTATATTAAGTTAGTACTAAGTTAAAAATTGAGTTACTATATAAATTTTTTGGTAAATGATAGGTTAGTTAATAGAATCCAAGTATTGTGCTAACGAAACAGAATAGCGGAATAATCAAGGGGAGTTTTCAATGTCAAAAGGGTTGATTCATCATTTTGAACTATATGTATCAGATATAAAAAGAACAGTGGACTTTTGGGGATGGTTTCTTGAGGAACTAGGCTACACTTCTTTCCAAGAATGGGAAAGTGGACAAAGTTGGAGATTAGATACTACATACATTGTTTTTGTACAAGCGGAGGACAGGTTTTTGGATATTCCGTACCATAGATGCCGAGTAGGTCTGAACCATCTAGCGTTCCATGCAAGCTCCCGTCAACACGTAGATGAAATGACAGACAAATTAAAGGAACGGGGAATAAGCATTCTTTATCCCCAAAAACATCCTTTTGCTGGGGGAAATAATCATTATGCTGTGTATTTTGAAGACCCAGATAGAATAAAAGTAGAACTAGTAGCTCCTGAATAGTTATCGAAGTAATGAGTATAATTGATTAACAAGATCAGTGAAACGATACAGTGCTGTAGCAAAAGGAATTTAAAGGGCAATTTTATAACATCTCCATTACCACCACCCTCTATTCGAAACGTAATAGGTATTCACCCATGTGCGCCTATTTGAATAGCTTATTATTAAAGACATTTTTTAGGGGGCTTTGATGTGGGGTACTATGTTACGGTAGATTCAGGTGTGAAATTATATGTAGAGGATATATATCCTGAGGGCAGTAAGACGATCGTGTTTTTACATGGTTGGCCGTTAAGTCATAAGCAGTTTGAGTATCAATTTGATGTTCTTGCAGCAATGGGTTACCGCTGTATCGGAATTGACTGGAGAGGTTTCGGAAAGTCGGATAAGCCAATAAGCGGTTACAATTTTGACCGATTGGCAGATGATATCCGTACAGTAGTTGATGTAATTCAATTAGACAATTTCACTCTTGTTGGTCACTCTACAGGAGGGGCAATTGCGATTCGGTATATGTCTCGACATAATGGTTACGGAGTATCTAATCTTGTCCTTGTAGACGCTGCAGCTCCGATAGGATTTACTACAGAGACTGCGACTAGGTTCCTCACTCAGGCATTGAATGATCGTCCGAAGATGATGAGAGAAGTGAAAGATAGCTTTTTCTTTCAATATATAACAAGCTCATTCGCAGAGTGGTTCTTTCAATTGGGCTTACAAGCAGCAGGTTGGTCAACTGCAGCAATCATAGTTACATTAAGAGATGAAAAGCTGTATGCAGATTTGCAAAAAATACTTGTCCCTACTTTAATCGTTCATGGTGTTCACGACAAGGTAATTCCATTTGCACAAGCTCAAGAACTAAATCAAAAAATAAGTAATTCACAGCTTGTTCCATTCCATTATAGTGGCCATGGTGCTTTTTGGGAGGAACGTGACAAGTTTAACAGTGTATTAAGTCAATTTATTGGCTGAAGTCCCCACCAAAACCAGTCTTAATATGTTTCTCCTAATTAGATGTGAATGATTTAGTGAAAAAGTTCATTGTCTAGTGGTGATACATTCTACCCCGATAACACTGCTCATAATCGATATAAGAAATTCAACTTAATATCACCGACCAATTTGTAGAGTAATACAGGAAATTTTGAAAGGATATCGAAATAGTAGTTATTAATGGGAGGTTGATTATGGATACAAGTATTGAAAGATTGCTAAATGAATTAGAGTCCTTTGGGCTAGAGAATGACATTAACGTAAAAGAAGATAGCCCAAAAATGAAAAATATCACTAAAGATACCGGGCAATTTTTATCCTTGCTTATTAAAAGCAGTAAGGTAAAAAACGTTTTAGAGATCGGGACATCGAATGGATATTCGACTATTTGGATAGCAAAAAACTTTATAAATTCAGATGCCCATGTAACAACTGTGGAAATTGATGATAGAAAAATTGTTATGGCGAGAGCAAATTTTAGAAGGGCCAATTTGGAAAAGTATGTTACATCCCACCATGAGGATGCTGGGGCATTTTTAAAAAGGCAGGCTAATGAAACATTTGATTTTATCTTTTTAGATTCAGATCGTAGTCATTATATAGACTGGTGGGAGGATTTAAACCGAGTTCTCCAAAGAAATTCATTAATGATTGTGGATAATGCCAATTCACACAGAGAAGAAGTTGCGGATTTCATAAAATTAATTCAAAGCTCAGAAAGCCACGATTCATTAATTGTTTCTGTTGGAAAAGGGGTGTTTATCATACATAAAAATTAGTTAGGGGAACACAGCATTTCTTGAACAAGAATAGTGACCTTTCTATGAAGTGGGTTACAATTTATTTTAAATTGCTTCTTCAGTACTGATTGTCTGCTTATAGAGTGTTTAGGGTGATGGGGAAGGGAATTTTAATATTGAGAGTAAAAAAGTTGTATAGAGGTTCAATATTTAAATCGCAAGTACATTCTGATATTTAGATTCAAACCAAGGAGTGATTCATATGATGATTGACGATGATATGCGTCGCGTAATTGAAGAACAGCGCTTGGCTTTTGTGGCTACGGTATGTCCAGATGGTAGTCCGAATCTATCCCCAAAGGGGACAATCGCTGTTTGGGAAGAGGAGCATCTTGTTTTTTTACATTTATATTCACATGGAACAGTAAGTAACCTAGAACAAAATTCTTCAATAGAACTTAATGTTGTTGATCCAATTAGACGGAAAGGGTATCGCTTTAAAGGCAAAGCGCAAATTCTGAAATCAGGATCCACGTATAACAAAATTGTTGAACACTTTAAGCAAAGCAGGGGAACAGATCCAAGCCGTATAAAGGCTGTGGTCCTAGTTAAGGTTCTTCAATCTGCCTCGCTTATCTCACCTGCTTATGATGATATGTCATCTGAAGAGGAAATCGCCAGACGTTGGAAACAACATTATGATGAGCTGTTGGGATATTAATAATATTCGACAAGTTAATCCTTTAAGTATTGAAAGTGGACGGGGTCAATTTGTTGTTATCGTCTGGCAAAAATGAGTACTATTAGCTTCTCGCGGAATACTTAATTGAGGTGATAGAAATAGAGAGATTAAAATTAGAAAAATATGTTGATTATACCTCAAATTGTAATTTTGTGGCTGGTCAAATAACGAGAGATGGAACATTATTATTAATTGAAAGCAGTTTACAAGAGTTTGACTTTTTTCAACGTCCTGTATCGAAAAACAACTGGATAATTAAGATTATAAAGGGCAGAAGTATAGAAACGGTGATTTTAAGAAATGTTCCCCTTATCCCAACGGAAGTAGACTTATTTTCAGATGGTACCTTACTTATTGTACAAAGTCGTTGTTTAAAGGATGGTAATTACATCGAACGAAACGCCAGGAGATATAATACTAACGGGCAATTAATTGATGCATTTACGTTAGGAGACGGTATTAGTAATGTGCAAATTGACGAAACTGATACCATTTGGGTAAGCTATTTTGATGAAGGTATATTTGGAAATTTTGGATGGGAGCAACCGATGGGGAGTGCTGGTGTTGTCGCTTATACAATGAACGGTGATCGTTTATGGGGTGCAAGTGATTATGGAATTGTGGATTGTTATGCATTGAATGTTGTAAGTTCAAAGGAAGTGTTCTTCTACTACTATGATGAATTTTATCTCGTTCAACTGAATGAGATGAAGGAATCTATTCGATATCGTATAAATAGTCGCCATCATACATTACAACAATTTATGTTTGACGAAGAGGATTTAATTGGTCAAATAGATATGAATACAATGATGCGTTATCGAAGAAATAAACTAAGCTATGCTCCAAAGGAAAAACTACAAATAACTGATAAAAACGGAAAACGTATTATTGGTCCCGTGTTTATGCGAGGGTCGTTTCTTTATGTATATGGTAAAGATGGGATATATAAAAGAAATTTGTGAAAAAATAGGTGTTTTATTTTATATGGTTGTTATTGAATATTAAATAAAGTTTAGCTGATTATTATTTGACTACTAACAAGAGTTTATTTGTTGTGTAACTAGGCAAAAGGCTTATGAATTTATATAACTAGGAGATAAGAGGTCGTAATCTATACCTCGTTATCTCCTTTTTTGTTTGTATTCTTTCTATTATTAATACTTCTCTGGAGGAAAACCATTTCCTCGGCGAGATTTTGAATTCTACTGGCAATTTTTTGGTCAATGATTTCGTCTGTCTCTACATCAAATTTATCATTGTGGACAAACACATGTGTCGATGGAACTAGTCCTCTAAGATAGGATAGTATTGGTTTTAAATGATTTTCTGGTACGAGAAAATGCTTTTCCGAACCTCCTGTTGCAATGATTCCAGTTACTTTATTTTTAAATGCATATTCTGGAAAGAAATCTAAGAGATTTTTTAAAACTCCAGAAATTGATGCCTGATAGATCGGTGTACCGAACACAATAAAATCTGCGTCTACTATTTTTTTAACCACATTCCATGTGTCCTCATTATAATAGGTTAATGGTTCTCCACGACAAAATTCAACCTCATATTCCCTTAAATCAATCAGTTCTGTTTGTATATTTGAGTCTATGGCCGTAGCGGCTGTTAACACCTCATGAACCGCTTGTGAGGTCTTATTTCCTGCTAGAGTTCCCGATACGCCTACTAGTTTCATTTCATTACCTCCTAATTTTAGACAGAGAGTTGAAAGTTACAGGCAT
Source organism: Ornithinibacillus bavariensis (assembly GCF_018333235.1). Lineage (GTDB taxonomy): Bacteria > Bacillota > Bacilli > Bacillales > Amphibacillaceae > Ornithinibacillus > Ornithinibacillus bavariensis. The sequence goes on from NZ_BORP01000001.1 coordinate 39,034, forward strand.
CTTACTCTAATTTGCCTAATTCAATTGATCGTTCTCTTGCGTTTTTGACACATTCCATCACTGCTTGCTGGAAGTTATAGTTATTTAAAGTTTGGATAGCAGCTTCAGTTGTTCCTCTTTTACTAGTAATCCTATCTCGTAGAACATGGGTTGAATCTGTGGATTTTTCAAGCATTTTTCCTGCCCCAATAACAGTTTGGGTAATTAATTTTCTTGCTAAGTCTTCATCAAGTCCAGCTTCTATTGCTGCGCTTTCCATTGCTTCAACGAGGTAGTATATATAAGCTGGACCGCTTCCAGAAATACCTGTTACGGTGTGCATATCCTTCTCATCTACATGAACAGTTGAGCCGATAGTGTTAAATAATTTCTGAGCCGTTTCTAGATGGATGAGTTTCGCATGTTTTCCCGCAGTAATAGCCGTTGCAGAACAGCCAACAGATGCAGAAGTATTTGGCATAGCACGGACTATTGGGATATCTTTTCCTAGCAGTGTGGTAATATAATCTGTTGACATACCAGCAATTACGGAAATGATTAATTGGTCTTTTCTAATATGGGATTTAATATCTTCAATTGCTTCTTTCATATCATATGGCTTTGTAGAAAGGACAATGATACTCGCCTGCCTGAGTGCTGCAGCTTTATCCGAGGTAGCTTGAATAGAATAAGTATGTTTAAGGTGCTGTATACGTGCTTGGTTCGATTTATTCATTACATACATATTATCGCCCTGTATCTTCCCAGTTTTTATAACGCCGGCTATAATCGCCTCAGCCATTGATCCCGCTCCGATAAACGCCATTTTCCCATTCATAATCTCAACCTCCTCCTTAAACATATAAAAAACCCGTATCATCCTAACGTATAGGACGAAACGGGTTCCGCGGTACCACCTAAATTGGCATGCATGATGCCCAGCTCCATTTGATAACACAGCATGACTGCGATTAGTTTTTGCTAATAACTCCCAGATAGGTTCACCATGCCTAGGTCTGGCGGAATCTTCCAGCCTATGGATTCCACTCTCTTTCAGTTAAGCATTGGTTACTGGTCTGTTCACCGTTTTTTATATATTGTTTTGTATCATATGATGTTTTTACAGGAATGTCAAGTAGTTTTGATAAACTACTTGGTATTTGTTCTGTATTGTATTGTATTGAATTGTTATTAAGAAGTATTAATTAGTTTACCACACGAAAATTATGGGAAAATATTCAATCCTCTTAGATGAATTGTTTATCTCAAAAAGTAAGCTTTCTATGATAAAATGATAGAATGCATATTGAAAAATGCATGCTGATTACCAACTTAGGAGTGTAACAATATTGAACAAAAAAGATATAGCGAACTTTAAGAGACAATTTAAAGTAAACAATGACTTACTTCGGATACATGAAATTTTCTATGTATACATTATGAAAGAATCTAGTGAAATCTATCATCATCAAAGCTTTCCTTTTGAAATGCTAGAAAAGGAACAACAAGAGCTATTTATCGATAACTTTAAAAAGGTATTATCAGGGCAACTGGACGAGAAGCTATTTGAATTGAAATTTAAGCGTGATGTAGAAAATAATAGTCAATTAATTCTTCACCAAGGTTTATTAAGTAGTGAAACCGAGGAATGGAAAGGGCATATGCTTCGTTTGGTGGAGAAGATGCTTACGGATAAGCAATATGAAATGGATATTGTCGTTACTTTTATTCGTGGGGAATATATGAAGCCTGTTAAACGCAAGAGTGAAGAAGCAGAAGAAAGTGAAAGGGACACGGTTTATGCTAATCCATTTATATTATGTAGCATGAATCGTACACAAGATCCTAAAAAAGAATTGCTCTTTGACTACGTGGAAAAACAATTTAAATATAATATTGTTGTTGATCCTATTATTAATCTGAAAGCGCCGTTATCCGGATTTCTTTTTCCTTGCTTCACGGATAATGCAGCCGATGTCAATCATGTTTTATATTCTGCGGGAAAGAAGTATGAGTTAAGCTACCATTTTATTGAAGAGGTATTAAATGCAGAAGAAGCAATGACAGCAGAAGATGATAAGGTAGTTTTTGAGGAAATTGTAAAGCATGTCGCTGGTGAACAAATTAATACATCCACTCTTTCCAATGTATATGATGAGATACATCGTGTCATCGAAGAGAATGAAGAGGAAGAAGTACCGAAATTAGACTATAAGGATGTAGAAAAAGTATTAAGGACTAGTGGTGTGAAAGATATTGATACGGAAAAGGTTGAATCTGCTTTTAAAACAGTATTGGATGATGAAGGCTATGAGATTAAGGCAAGCAATATATTGCCGAAGTACACATCAAAGTCCATTAAAATAAAAACAAAGGTTGCAGACCTTTCTGTAAGTCCACAGGAACTAAGACATGTACGTCAAGTCCATTTGAATGGGAAGCTATACCTTATGATAGAATTAGAGGAAACTACGATGATTGAAGGCTTTGAGATGATTCCAGAGGCATTATTTACGAAAGTTAATGAAGATTAATTTGTGACTTTCCGATTTTTACCATTGCTGATCAATCTTCTATAAATAAAAACACTAGGATTATTGAATTACCGTAAATTACATGGCAACATCTTTTATACTTTGCCACGAAATTTTCCCATTGCTTTCTGGGGATAACCTTTACTAGCTCAGGCTCGAAAAGTAATCAATCAGAAGCTATAAATTTTTATAATTGTAAAGAGAGCCAATTGATTTTGTAACGTAAAATCAATTGGCTCTCTTATTTTATCCAAGTGAATATAGCAATAGAGATTTCAAATCTAGTATAATATGGAGGTAACTATGAGGGGAAATGGTGGTTTAGATGTTTAAAATCTTTCTAATAGAAGATGATGTTACATTATTTCATGAAATAAAAGAACGTTTGGCACAGTGGTCCTATGAGGTGTACGGAGTGACGGATTTTAGTAATGTCGTAAAGGAATTTTCAGAACGAAGGCCAGACCTTGTAATTATAGATATACAGCTACCTAAGTTCGATGGATTCCATTGGTGCCGAATGATTCGCACCCATTCAACAGTACCGATTATTTTCCTATCCTCAAGAGATCACCCAACAGATATGGTAATGTCGATGCAGCTCGGTGCGGATGATTTTATACAGAAACCATTTCATTTTGATGTTTTAATAGCAAAAATTCAGGCTGTCTTAAGACGCGTCTATAATTACAGTGTGGAACAACCATTGCAATTAAGAGTTTGGAATGGTGCTACCGTTGATTTTTTAAAGAGCACTGTGCAAAATGAAACTGGAATAATTGAACTATCGAAAAATGAAATATATATCTTAAAAATCTTATTAGAAAATAGTAATCAGATTGTAAGTCGTGAAGAACTGATGAAGGAACTTTGGAGTGATGACCGGTTTATTAGTGATAATACATTAACTGTTAATGTGAATCGATTGAGAAAAAGATTGGAAGAGATTGATTTAGGACAATTTATTGAAACAAAGGTTGGTCTTGGGTACATGGCTAAAGAACAGGAAAGTACCGAATGATGAAGAAGTATTTAATCGAGCGACTTAGCTGGGTACTATTTTTTTGCTGTCTTCAAGGACTATTACTCTTAATCGGTTATTTAGATCCGTCTATTAATCTCAGCACGATTATTTATATTGTCTTTTTATCAATGATTATTTTTATATTATTTTTCATCATTCGATACAAAAAGGAAACAACCTTCTATAAAATGATTGAAGAAACGGATCCTTTTGCCGATGTGAATAACATACAAGAGGGCAGAACGCCATTTGAGAAAATAGTAGAGAGCGCATGGAAGGAACAACTTGATATACATAGATGGGAATTAAATGACCTAGGAACAAGTGTAGAACGAGAGAAAGAGGAGTTACTGTCGTGGCTTCATGAAGTGAAAACACCTTTAACAACAATGAAGCTAATGCTGGAGAGGGTCGAGGATAGCACATTAAAAAGGCAGCTCATGTATGAATGGCTTCGGATTCATTTACTCCTTGACCAGCAATTACATAGCCGGCGTATTTCATTTATGGAAAATGATATTTATATCGAAAAGGTAAATTTGGAAAAGATAATAGTAGAAGAGATACGAATGTTACAGTCATGGTGTATGCAAAAAGGGATAGGCTTTGATGTCTCCTTAGAAATTCAACTGGTTCTATCTGACGGAAAATGGCTACAGTTTATTCTTCGTCAATTGTTAACGAACGCTGTAAAATATAGCGAAGGAGCGGATATCGTTATTCGCAGCATGGAAAAGGATGGCAGGGTACTGATGGAAATCCAAGATTATGGTAGGGGAATTGAGTCAAAGGATATTCCAAGCATTTTTGATAGAGGATTTACATCGACAATGGATCATATGGACCATGCAGCAACTGGAATGGGACTCTTTTTAGCAAAAAAGGCAGCAGAATCCTTAAAAATCCATATAGATGTTGAATCTGTCTATAGGGAAGGAACTATCTTTACTTTAACATTTCCAAGGAAGAATGAATTTAATGAGCTATCAAGCATGTGACAAGATTGTCACATGCTTTCGTATTTTGTTCGTAGATTCGAAGGAAAAAAGAAGAATATCCTTTTATGATTAAGGTAGACAAAGGAGTTGAATAAGATGAGCATATTAGAAGCGAAAAAAATTGTAAAGAAATACGGAAATAAATGGAATAGACAAGAGGTTTTAAAGGGTATTGATATTACAGTGGAAAAAGGGGAATTCGTTGGTATTATGGGGCCATCTGGGTCAGGGAAGACAACTTTACTTAATGTACTTTCCTCCATTGATAGTGTTACCCAAGGCTCTATACGTGTTGATGGTAAGGATTTTACCAGAATGAAAGAAAGACAATTAGCGGAATTTCGTAAGCTTCATTTAGGTTTTATCTTTCAAGAGTATCATTTACTAGATACGTTGACCGTAAAAGAGAATATTATGTTACCTCTAACTGTTAATAAGGTACCAAATAAAGAAGCACAAGTTTTATTTGAACAAGTGGCAAAGGAATTAGGCATCTATGATGTTAAGGACAAGTATCCAAATGAAATATCTGGTGGACAGAAACAGCGGACTTCTGCAGCGCGTGCCTTTGTGCATAATCCTAGCATTATATTTGCTGATGAACCAACAGGAGCACTAGATTCCAAATCTGCTTCTGACTTACTAAATAAGCTAAGTGATTTAAATAACAAACTTAATTCCACAATCATCATGGTGACACATGATCCACTAGCGGCTAGCTATTGTAGTCGATTAATTTTTATTAAAGATGGACAAATATTTACGAAACTAAATCGTGGGGATGAAAGTAGGCAGGAATTTTTTAATGACATCATTAAAACACAGGGCGTGTTAGGTGGGGTGCAAAATGAGCTTTAAACAACTCATCTTTCGTAATCTGTTAAAAAATATGAGAAATTATTATCTTTATGTTTTTGCCCTTATATTTAGTGTCGCATTGTATTTTGCTTTTGTGACCCTACAATATGACCCAGCGATGGATAGTGTTTCTGGATCTGTAAAGGGAGAAGCAGCAATGAAGACGGGTTCCATTTTATTAATTGCCATCGTTACGGTGTTTCTCGTGTACGCAAATAACCTATTTATTAAAAGAAGAGGTAAAGAGATCGGCCTATTTCAGTTAGTGGGATTATCTAAAGGGAAAATATTTAGAATTATTGGCTTGGAAAACATTATTTTATACTTTAGCTCAATGGTGATTGGGATTTTCCTTGGATTTATTTCTTCCAAGCTAATTATGATGGTATTACTAAAAATTATTGCGATGGATGAGGTTGCGGCATTACGATTTTCTTCTCGTGCGTTAGTGCTAACGGTTATTGTTTTTGCTGCTATATATATCATAATAATGTTGATTAATGCTTTATATATTAAGCGGCAACGCATCTTGTCATTATTTCATACTACCTCCACATCTGAAGACAAGAAGCGGAAGGTATCATTTATTGAAATATTCATTGGTGTACTAGGTCTGGGATTAATCATTTTTGGATATTATTTATCTACAAAACTTTTTGATGGACAGTTTGTAATGATGGAGCAAATGTTTATGGCGATGCTTGTTATTCTTGCTTCCGTTATCATAGGAACTTATTTCTTTTATAAGGGGTCTATTCGGTTTATTTTTAATCTTATTCGAAAAAAGAATAATGGCTATCTTTCTATCCATAAAGTATTGTCACTATCATCGATAATGTTCCGGATGAAGTCTAATTCTTTGTTACTTACTGTGGTAACAACTGTTTCTGCATTGGCAATAGGCTTATTGTCATTAACGTATATTGCTTATTATTCTGCTGAAAAATCTTCTAAGGAATCAATAATATATGATTTTTCCATTCCTAATAAGGGTCATGCAGAAGAGTTCATCGCAATGCTTGATGAGCAGCAAATAGACTATACGAAAACAGAAATGGAAATAGTAACAGTTAAAGCTGATGGAACAAACATATTAACCGATAAAAATGATTCAGAACGAAATGATGAAGATTTGATATTACCACTGACAGTTATTTCAGATCGTTATTTAGAAGAGATTGACGTAGATAAGGATAAGTCCATTTTTATTAATAGTAATCGAGCAACAGAGACATTTATGGCATTTAAAGAGGGAAGTTTCTCACTAAAGGGAAAGAGCCAAACGTATGAGCTAGAGTTTGTTGGTATGAAGGATAATAATGTGCTTCCACTTAGATTAACGAATAGCGGGCTTCCTGTCGCTGTCATAGATGAAGCGTTATATCAACAAATTTCTGCGGATATTGACCCAGAGGAGCATAGTGAATTCACTCATTCAATTGGGGTCGATATAACTGACAGGGGAGACTTAAACAAGGCAAATGAAATTTTCAATGAGCTAGAATTAGGAAAATGGCCAGGTCATGAGTCGCAGCTAGAAGATTTTAAAAGACAAAAGCAGATCATGGGTATTGCTATGTTTGTCGTCGGGTTCCTAGGACTAACCTTCTTAATTACTTCAGGATGTATCCTTTATTTTAAACAGATGGATGAAGGAGAGGAAGAGAAGTCAAGCTATACTATTTTGAGAAAGCTAGGATTCACTCGTACTGATATTTTAAATGGGATAAAGGTGAAGCAACTATTTAACTTCGGAATCCCATTAGTACTAGGATTAAGCCATAGCTATTTTGCAGTTAAATCAGGCTGGTTTTGGTTTGGTACAGAACTATGGACACCAATGATCATCGTTATGTCACTTTACACAATACTCTATTCCATATTTAGTGTACTATCAGTAGCCTATTATCGAAAGCTAATAAAAGAATCATTGTAGAGAGACAGGTATATACATCCCCTGTCTCTCCTTTTTCTGTTATTTTATAGTCGAATGAATTGCTCGAATGATAAAAATAGATTTTCCTCCCCCCATAAATGGAAGCTCAATGGGCATACTAATTTAAAGTTACAAACTGGGGAGGTTTTACTTTGGGAAAACTATTATCAGTTTTTGCGCTTGGCGGATTAAATGAAATTGGGAAAAATATGTATGCTATCGAATATGGGGATGATATTGTACTCATTGATTGTGGAAACAAGTTTCCAGATGAGGAGTTATTAGGAATAGATTTAATAATCCCGGATTTTTCTTATCTGGAAGAGAACAAGGAAAAGATACGAGGATTAATAGTTACACATGGTCATGAGGACCATATTGGTGGGGTTCCATATTTCTTAAAGAAGATTAATGTTCCTGTTTATGCTACGCGTTTTACACTAGGAGTCATCGAGATTAAGCTAAAAGAACATCGGATATTAAGGGAAAGCACGCTTTATGAAATTAATTCTGAATCAGAGGTCCAGATTGGAGAACTAACCATTAGCTTTTTTAAAGTGAATCATAGTATCCCAGATTGCCTCGGAATTGTTTTTAATACTCCAGAGGGTACTATTGTACACACCGGTGATTTTAAATTTGATCTGACTCCTGCGAATCAGGAACGGCCTGATATCCACAAAATGGCTGCTATTGGCAATAAAGGGGTACTACTCTTGCTGTCGGAGAGTACAAATGCAGAAAGACAAGGTTTTACCCCGTCAGAGCAGATGGTTGGTGAAAACTTAGTAGGGCTATTCATGAAAGCAAAACGGAAAATTATTGTATCAACATTTGCATCTAATATAAGTCGTGTTCAGCAGATAGTTCAGGCTTCGGAAAAAACGGATCGAAAATTAGCACTTATCGGCAGATCAATGGTAAATGTAGTTAATGTGGCCATAGAACGAGGGTATTTGACGGTTCCTAAGGGGATGCTAATTGAACCGAAGGAGACGATGGAATTACCTCCAGAGAATGTAACGATATTATGTACGGGAAGCCAAGGAGAACCAGGTGCTGCACTTAGTCGTCTTTCCACTGGAAATTTTCGTGATGTAGAAATTCTTCCGGAGGATACGGTTATTCTTGCAGCTGGACCAATTCCCGGGAATGAAAAGAATATATCTACGATAATAGATAATCTTTATCAACTGGGTGCACATGTTATTTACGGTTCTGGGAGTAGCTTTGGGTTACATGTTTCTGGTCATGGTTACCAGGAGGATCTGAAGCTAATGCTTACACTTATGAAGCCAACTTATTTTGTTCCAATACATGGTGAATATCGGATGCTACATCATCATCTGCTGCTCGCAGAGGCTATTGGTGTAAAGAGAGAAAATATATTTTTGATTAATAATGGTGATGTTATTGAGGTTGAAAACAAAATTGCCCGTTCTACCAGAACTATTCCGGTAGGTAGTACCTATGTGGATGGAATCGATGTTGGGAATATGGAATTTGTTTTACGAGATCGAAAGCACATTTCTGAAGATGGGTTGCTCATGATTATTTTACCAATGAGTAAACCAGATGCAAAAATGCTCGCCGAGCCGGAGATAATTTCTCGTGGTTTTGTTGATAATCATTTCTCAGAACTTCGAAAAGGGATGATAGGGATTATAACTGAAACGATAGAAGAACTTCATGCAGAAAATCGATATTCATGGAACACAAAGAAAAAACAAATCAAAAAATTAATCGGCCAGTATATAAGAGAAAATACACGAAAACGACCTATGATAGTACCTATTTTAATTGAAATTTGAAGTAGGGTGTAGTGAGTGTCACTCCTGGGATATGTCATTTACTGCCGAAATTATGTATGGCAATTATTAGAATGAATACATTCGAATGCTAATTGGAGGGAAGAATTAGTCGCCTCATCGTAGAAGCGAATTCATCCCTCTTTATTTTCCTACATAGAATATGTTTGTTGAACAAGAAATAGAAGGGTATAATAAAATTATTGGTAAAATTTCAAATCTTTTGTAACGAATAGTGATTTATAATGTTGGATGATTCTGTATTAAAGGAGTAAATGATATGGTTAATTTAAAACATAAACCAATAATCGAAGGGGAGACAGTTATTTTAAGACCATTTAAAATGAAAGAGGATTTTCCATTTTTAGAAGAGTGTTTACAGGATTCAGAAGTTATAAAGCTAACCGGATCTACAGATGACTTTGATAAACAAGAAGTCTGGGATTGGTATAATACTAGAAATGAGCAATTAGACCGTTTGGATCTGGCTATTATTGATAAATCAACTGAAAACCTAGTTGGTGAGGTGGTAGCTAATCTGTATGATGAAGCGGAAAATAGTATGAATTTCAGAATTATGATTGGGCCAAGAGGTAGGAATCGTGGTCTTGGGACAGAAGCAACACAACTAATGGTTAATTACCTATTTCAGCATACAGATATAAATTTTATAACATTGAGTGTATTTGCTTTTAACCCTAGGGCGAAAGCAGTCTATGAAAAAGTTGGCTTTGTATTTCATAGTATTGATGAGAAGGATTTAGAATATGAAGGAGAATGGATTGATTCCATCAATATGAAGTTAACTAGGGATAATTGGATGAAGAAAATATGTTGAAATTCGGGGAGTGACAGGCACTCCCCTCTTAGCTGTTTACAAATTCTCGGACCCTTTCAATTGCGTTTTCTACACTTTCTGTGGCTTGGAAATGTTCTAAATTAAGCGTGTTAGAGAATTTTTTTACATCATTATCTGACTTTCTTAACGTGATATGCTCTAGGCTAAATTTTGTTGGTGAGTCTATACCACACGATGCTCCAAGCATAAATAAACCTTCTCGCATGGTAGTTAAATAATTGGCCGTACGGAATCTTTTTTCCTCTACTGCTAAACCTGCTTCAAGATGTGGTAAATGTGAGGTAATTCCAACGGGACAAAGATTCGTGTGGCATTTTCCAGCATTTATACATCCCACCGTATTCATTGCAGCTCTTGCAACATAGATTAAATCTGCTCCAAGAGATAGTGCGGTAGCCATTTTATTTGCGGTAGCTAACATTCCAGAAGCGATTATTTTGATATTGTCCCGTATCCCATATCTACGTAATGTTTGATCCAATATTAGAATGCCAGAGAAAATCGGTAAACCAAGTCCATCTGCCATTTCCTGATAGGTAGCCCCAGTACCACCTTCTGCACCATCAATTGATATAAAGTCTGGTGTGTCACCAGTCTCTTTTATATGAATTGCTAGTTCATCGAAGGAGTGATTATCACCGGCAACTACCTTGATTCCTACAGGTTTTCCAGTGATCTTTTGCCAGTGGGTGATTAATTTAAACAAGCCTTCCATATCTGAAAACAATGGGAATCGATTCGGACTTTCTACATCTTTCCCCATCTCTACTCCTCTTATCTCAGCAATTTCTTTCGTGATCTTTTCTTTAGGCAATTTTCCACCACGAACCTTTGCTCCTTGCGCAAGTTTAATTTCAATTGCCTTAACCTCTGGACGGAGTGCATTTTTTAGGAAAGTTTCTTCACAGTATTTTCCATCCTTCCTTGCGCCGAATAAGCCAGAACCTACTTGGAAGATTAGGTCTGCTCCTTTTTCTTCTAGAACCCCTTTTTCAAGTAGATCTTGAACGGTTACTTTAGCATGATCGCCAAATTTTTTTTCAAGCTCAAAATTAGAAGCGTGCGGATATTCTTTTATATACGAAAAAATCTTCCTACTTATTCGCTCTGAAGGCACCATAGCTCCTTCGACAATGCGGTATACCTTTGAAAGATGATAAGGGGAAATACCACCTTCCCCAGTATTCATAAAGCTTCCTCCACTAATGGCTACCCCTTGGGATAGCGCTTTCACTGCACTTTTGGAAAGAGCCCCATAGCTCATAGCAGAGATTCCGATTAGACCTTTTACTTTAAACGGATGTTCACGTTCTCTTCCAATAACAACACTATCGTCTTGGGTTAAGTGCCATGGTTTGATTATCTTTTGGTTTCTTTTTTCTTTTCTACTAGTAATGGACTCATTTATTATTTGATACGTGTATGTAGTGATAGGTGAAGAATTATCAACCTGTAACTCATCAACATTTAACGGAAACATGGAATTAGATAAATAGAAGTCTGTTTTACTAAAATCCTTCTTCGAACCGAACCCAATTACTGTGTTCGCATATTTACCAGCTTTTGCAATTGTTTCCTGTGTATCCCGGTCAATAGGTCTACCTTCCTTATCATTTAAGAACCAATATTGCCTGAACTCGGGACCAATCATTTCAAAAATGTACCTCAGTCTGCCTAACAGTGGATGTGTTTTTAAAATTGAATGCTGATTTTGATACTTGTCTTTAAGATATAAATAGATAAGAAGTAATATAAGACCGTAAAATAAAATAAAAGGCAAAACCTTTAAAAAGGAAATAATGACTGACAGACAAAACACCCCATCTCGGAAAATTTTAAGATAATTACCAACTCTCATTGTATCAAAATTATTTAAAAAAGGAAGAGGTGCCAAGCACTTCTATCTTTTTGTCATTTATTGTCGAAACGGGGATGTGTAACAGTTCCCTATGAAAGAAGAGAAAACGTCTAGAATAATGAAAGGTACCGACCGCCGAGGTAGAGTAAAATATCTAACCTTCTGGGATCAGTACCATTTCATATGCTTAATTGTTTTGTGTTAATAACTCCTATTATTAATTCGTGCTGAGAATCAACAACAAAGACTTCAGCTTGATAAAGTCTAGTTATTCTGGAATTTTTCCGTCGAAACAAATCTGTTCTAAATCCTGTTGTGCATCACTTGCAATTGCTTCATCAGTAAAAATATAGAAGCTAGGTGTAGTAAATTGTGTTTTTCCGGATGGGATTGTAAGTTTTTCTTCATTGACATGAAGCAATATTTCTTTATTTATATATGCTTCTCGAGCAGTTTTTTCCGAGCTAGAAATAACTTGTAATTGTTCTTTTCGATTCTTACAGCCAATTAGCATATTGCGCTCAACAGAGAAATCATTTTCATCCTTACCGGCGACTAACTTAGTCCAATTACCAGCTTGATTTTGGAATTTCGCCCAATTATCCTCCACGGTAGCCCCTGGCATAAAGAATCCATCAGTTATCCATGCTTTGTTATTTAACAGCTTCCCAGTCTCTTGCTGAACTTCAGATACATGGCATAAGACCGGAGTACCTGGTAACGTGAGAAAGTACTGATGAAACTTCAGCCCTTTGTAATCGTCATTCTCTACAATGGAAGTAGACAATTTAATGCCTTGCCAATGATTCCCTTTGTTATCAATTAAGCTAGTAAAGCTTGCTATTGTTTTCTCCTTTGCAAGGGAATAGGGCCTGATAGCAGCTAATCCACTTGTTATTCCTCCAGACCAAGGATTCCACCATAATTTTGGTCCGGGATTAGGAAATGATGTATTTAACCATTCATGCCCTTGGTAGCTTAAGGAATGTAGTGCTGGGAAAAAATTAGGTGAGGCTTTGAACTGAATAACCCCATTATCTATTTTCCATGTTTCTAAACCATTTTCTTGAACAATAGCTTCTTTCAGCTTGCTATTCAATGAGCGAATAACTACTGTTTCCCTTTCAACATTAGCAGCATCTAGATTTGCTTTAAGCTTTAGTGTTGAAATGGATGGCGATTTACTTAAGTCTATTTCTGTAACCCATTTTGTAAGTTGTTCTTCACGATTAAACTTGGCAGTTGCTATATCATTTTCAGAACGAAATAGGGAAATTGCCAATTCACCATGTAAAAAATTGGATTTATAGTCAGTAACCTGAATAACTGCTTTTTCCCCTTGAACAAATGGATTAGAATTCTGTAATGAAATATTTAAATGGTCTATTGTTTTTTCTATAGGGTTATTATTAGATTGCCTTGCAAAAGCTCGAAAGCTCTCTAAATCATGGAATGCCCCAATTGAAAAATAATGCGAATTTGTTCTAGCAATGCTTCTTTCATTAATGTGTCCGAGATTATGCTCAAAATAGCTAAACCAGTTACCAAAGTGTATGCTATCATTTTCGTGCCAGCACATTCCAAGCGGATTACTATCCTTTTTAACAAAAATCCAATTCTCGCTAACCTGTTTTTCATTCCAATAGTGATACGAGTTACCAATTGAATCATCCAATTCAATAATCTTCCCACGATAAGGGATTAATGCTTTTTCTAAATCAAAAATAATGGATTGGCTGAACCATATCGGTTGTTCGATTGGAACATCTAATGAATTCTCTACCTCATAGTAGTTTTCAACAAGACCTTCACCGAATAGCTTTATTACATAATGTAATTGGAGACCTGGAAAAGCTGTCAGTTCGTACGAGATTTTCGCTCCGATATAGCCCATTCCCTCAAAAAATTCTTTTGCAACTGGTTTTGCCTTTGAAATTTCTTCTGAATATGGCTTACCGACTTTAGGTGTCATTAGAACAATTGCTTCATCATTTTTCTTTCGGCCTATTTGAATAGTGTTCCCATCTTTTATGAGAGAGGCAAAATATTGACCATTGAACAATTGAATTCTATCCTGGTCTTCTCCATGAAACCGTGCACCAATGCCTCTTAATGGAATCCCAATTTGTTTGTTAAAATGAATTTCTTCACCGTTTTCTTTTATTGCTTTAAGCTCCAGCTTCGCATCATAGTAGCCATGAGACTTCGTTACAAATTCAAATGGGATTGATATTCTTTCCTTTGCTTCTAATTTAGTAGCAAATTGCTGTGATTTTAGATGGATAAGTGGCGATTCAGGAAACACCATCTCGAATTGAACTTTTTCTGGAAAGTTATTTTTTAGGTCTAAATAAAAGACGTTTTGTTGATCAATGAATGATAAATCTTCAAGCACATGAGCTTCTAGCTGGGCAGGATATTTCGGTAATATACCCACCTTAAAGACTGCCTCTTTTCCATTGATATGAACAGTAGCTTGCACAGCTGGATGTGTGTGAAAGGTATTTTGCTCTTCATCAATTGCACCAACATAGAAGGTACCAATAACTTCTTCCATACCCGTAACATCCATTGATTTTTCAAGTGTAAAATCTATATTCTTGTCGCTTACACCATTTAATGATACATGAAGAGGTTTACCTGTTTTGTTTTCTATTTTATAACGAATAGAATAGTGTTCGCCAAATACGAGCTGATGTTGATCGACATGCGCAGAAATTAAATAATCATCTGTTTCAATCAGACGAATTCCCCTTCCAGTGCGTTCAAATTCAATCCGAAGTTGTGTTTTTTCTTTTTCCCATAAGTATTCATAGTAATGAAAGTCGTTTTCTACCCTACCATCTGGCTTCACTTCAATTTTTCTAGTACTAATATCATACCAATTAACATCATGGAAGAAATCTTTCACTGCCTCTGTATGTAATACCGTTGGCATGAAATTCATTAAATGTGTCGTATCGTCTCTATCCTCCCAGAAGAATCCGCATTTTTTATAGAGAGGAACAGCTTTTGTATTCCCAGACCATGTATATAAATCAAGTCTTGGCCATTTTAAGTCGATTGTTTCCTGTAATGCGGTTAAGAGTAATTTCTTCCCAATTTTCTTTCCATGGTAATCATCTCGAACGTTTAAAAGTGGAATATATAATGCGCCTTCATCATCGCGATATTCACTAAATCCACAATATCCAACAACCCTTTCTCCTTCTAGAGCAAGGAATGTGTGAATATTAGTTGAGTTCCTTTCACGGTGTAGAATCGTTTCCTCTGTATCTACGGTGTTTGCTCCACCCCAGCCATCTCTACTATGGTTCCACATATCCGCAACCTTTGCAGCGTAACTGTCATCGTATTTGATAATCTTGATGTCCATTGTTTCATCTCCCTTTATCTTCAGAATTTCAAATCTGATCGATTCTTCAATCATACTAACTATTGGAAAGCATGGCAGATAATAAGAGTAATATGTTACTAAAATACCTTTCTCTTTCTACCAATACATGGTTAATTTTCTACCAAAAAAAGAACCATTCGTAATTGGAATGGTTCTTTAAATGAAAATACATATTTCTACTAAAATAGCCACCTAAAGTAGAGTAGAAAATAAAAAACCATAGAATATATCATACATTCTATGGTCTATAGTCAGTAAAATTTAAATAAACTAAACAGGTTTAACATGACACATAGGTTGTATGAAGCAAATAATTAAATTTAGCCATTTTGATCACATTATTAAACTTAACCATAGCATACAACCTCCCATTAAATTCTGAATATTTTATCCTCTATTATTATATAGAATGTTTTTATTTTTGTAAACCCTAATATTTTTGTATGTAGCTTGGGTTTGACGTATCATATAAGAAATTAAGTAAGCTAGAGAGGAGATCTACACTTCGGGTTATTACATAAAATATATTGATCTAATCAGATATTTCAGCAGCTTTTTGAAGATAAGGACAGGCTTCTTCATCATTTGTTAAAGTGATTATTTCCTAATACGTTAGAAAATGGCACATGTTAATAGGATGAATAGAGCCCTCCTTAAAAAAGTGAAGTAAAATATAAAATTAGAAAAGTGGGGTAAAGATGTTACTTGAAGTTATTGTTCAAACAGTAGAAGAAGCAATAGAAGCTGAGAGGTTAGGAGCTGACAGGCTTGAATTAGTTTCTGGTATAGGAGAAGGAGGACTAACCCCTAGTTATGGAACAATTAAACAGGTACTAAAAAGTGTATCCATACCAGTACAAATTATGATTCGGCCACATAGCTATCATTTTCATTATAGTTCTAGTGACTTAGATACGATGTATGAAGATGTTAATAACATAATTTCACTTGGAGGTACTGGTATTGTATTCGGTGCACTCCACAAAGATAACACAATCAATGAGGAAGCATTGAAAAATATTATTCAACTCTCTCCAGATTTAGACATTACATTTCACCGTGCATTTGATGAGGTGTCTTCCCAAGAGGCTGCTTATCTTATCCTAAATCAATTCAAACAAAATGTTCGTCGTATTTTAACTTCAGGTGGGAAAGCAAATTGTGAAGACGGGAAGAACAGCTTAAAAAGATTAGTTGACTTATCAGTTAGACTTCAAGGTCCTAAGATTCTGCCAGGATCAGGACTAACGAGTACTAATATCGAATGGATTCATAAAGCTGTAGGTGCAGAGCAATATCATTTTGGAAAGTCATTGCGAACGGATCAATCCTTCGCAAAGGGTTTTGATAAAGTAGCATTTGATAAAATAATTAAATTTAAAACCTCACAGTAATTGCCTAAATCTAAACTAGATTTGGGCTTTTCTATTTTGCGTACAAATAGTACTTAATTCATTTATGGTAAAATAGATAACAGTTATAAGAAAATTCTTTCATTTAATAGTGTAGGGGTTAGAGATGTTAGGGGGAAGATATTGTGTTTGAATATAAAAATTATGATGCTCTTGGACTAGCAGAACTAGTAAAAAATAATGAGATAAAGCAAGAGGAGGTCCAAGAAGCTGCTATTCAGGAAATTGAGCAAAAAAATCCTAAGCTAAATGCAGTTATTTACAAAATTTATAAACATCAGGAGGAAATCGAAGCTTTCGAAACTGGAATCTTCTCCGGAGTTCCAGTCCTAACGAAAAATATCTCTCAGGAATCAAAAGGTCATCTAATGTCAGAGGGTTCGAAGTTACTAGCTAATTTCATTGCTAATGAGGATAGTGAGTTTGTTCGTCAGTTGAAGGACACTGGTGTGACCATCCTCGGTCAGACAAATGTTCCAGAATTTGCACTGATGGGGACTACAGAGCCTAAACATGATGGACCTACAAGGAATCCTTGGAACATTAACTATACACCAGGCGGATCAAGTGGTGGTTCAGCAGCTGCTGTAGCTTCAGGTATGGTTCCTATTGCTGGTGCTAATGATGGAGGGGGATCAATTCGGATTCCTGCAGCCTATTGTGGAATCTTTGGATTAAAGCCAACTCGTGGTCGTACGCCGGTTGGACCAAAAAGGGGGCGTTCGTGGCAAGGTGCTTCTGTTGACCATATTCTAAGTCGTACGGTCCGTGATAGTGCTGCAATGCTGGATCAGTATCTATATGACCGAACTAATGCCTTTTATGCGCGAAAATATACCGAATCCTATTTAATTGCTTCCGAGACACCAATTAGACAGCCATTAAAAATTGCCTTTACCACCTTATCACCATTAGGCTCTACTGTTGATGCAGCATGCAAGGAAGCAGTACTTAAGACGGTTAAGCTCCTAGAAACAATGGGGCATATAGTCGAGGAAAAAGAAGCCCCAATTGATGGCAAGCGATTAGCAAATAGCTATATGATGATGTACTTTGCAGAGGTTGGATCTACTTTTCGTGCCATTGAAAGTATAATCGGTAGGAAAGTTACATATAACGATGTAGAACCAGCAACATGGATATTAGGTTTACTAGGTAAGGCTGTATCCTCAGAGGAGTTTTTAACAAGCTTAAAGTTTTGGGATGAAGTAGCCATAAAAATGGAATATTTTCATGATGAGTACGACTTCTATCTTACACCGACAACTGCATTTCCCCCTTCTCGATTAGGGGAGTTAGACCAGACTAAATTAGAAAAAATGCTCATCCGAATCGTTGGAGGTCTAGGGTTAGGTGGAATATTGAAAAAGTCAGGCTTTGTGGACCAAGTGGCACATAAAAGTCTTATGCGAACCCCTTTTACGCAACTAGCTAATTTAACAGGGCAGCCAGCTATGAGTCTTCCACTGCATCAAACAGAGGACGGTCTTCCTTGTGGCGTACAAGTGATGGCTAGGAGAGGACGAGAGGATTTGTTATTGCAATTAGCAGGAGAATTAGAAACAAGTGATTACTGGATTAATGTACAGGAAAATCCATTCTACTAACTATTGTACAGTTTTTGATTTTTTTTATAGCAAATGGACACCTTAAAAAGAAACAGAAGGATGAAGAGGTGGGGTTATGTATGATATCTAGAAAACATTTGCTATTTAATGTTTTACTGCTTGTTGTTCCGTGGCTATCAATTTTATTTCTTGGTAAACACCATATTAAACGTTTTTCAGTTTCAGCGATTTTTATTGTTATATTTGAGATAATAAATCATATTTATGGTCATAAAAGAAAATGGTGGAAGTTTTACGATAAACCTAGATTCTTTTTAAGGGACGAGTTACCCTTTAGTATTGGTCCTTACATGCCCATTTCGTTATGGATACTAAAATATTCATTTGGTAACTTCAAGAAATTTGTACTGATTAATGTAATAGCTGACGGAGTCTTTGCTTTTTTAATTATGAATTTTTTAAAGAGGCTTAAAATCGTAAGACTGAAACGTTTAAGTAATATTCAGTTTTTTATTTATTTACATTATAAATGTTATCTATTATACGGAATTCAATACTTGTATGAGAAATTTAAAAGACTGCGTTACAATGCCAACATCCTAGAAAGGACTTTTTGATGACGGAGAGCATTAAATTACTTTGCTGATGCTCACGTCTTATTTTTTTATTTAAAGTAATGCTTTTTGTTTCTAACTAGAATACCTGTCTTCTTAAAAATCTATCTTCGTTAATCTGTTATTTTTTTATTACTAGGTTTACAATGGACTTGCAAGCATATACAAGGGTGGAATTATCTTGAAGTTGAATAAAGTACTACCTATTTTATTTTTAATTATGTTCCTAGTTATGGTTGGTTTTGGAATTATTATTCCCGTTCTTCCATTTTACGCTGAGGATATGGGTGCTACACCTACTGAGCTTGGCTTGTTAATGGCAGTCTATTCACTGATGCAGTTTTTATTTGCCCCTATGTGGGGACGTATTTCCGATCGTGTTGGCCGTAAGCCAGTAATGATGATTGGTATTTTTGGGTTATCTTTATCCTTTTTCTTATTGGCGATTTCCACAAGTTTGTGGATGCTATTTGCTGCTCGCATAATAGGTGGAATCCTGTCTGCAGCAAATATGCCAACCGTACAGGCTTATGTCGCTGATATTACAACAGAGAAAGATCGTGGAAAAGGTATGGGAATAATTGGTGCAGCTACAGGACTTGGTTTTATTTTTGGGCCAGCAATTGGTGGTACGTTTACAAATATTAATTTACATACACCGTTCTATATTGCTGGGACAGTTTCCTTTGTTACTCTAATATTTGTATTATTTAGCCTAAGGGAATCATTAAATCTTTCAACAAGAGCAGTAGTCCAAAAAAGAAAAAAGTCATGGAATAAGGTTTCAAATGAACCATTAGCCATGCTGTATTTTCTACAATTTTTTATATCTTTATCATTATCTGGCTTAGAAGCAACCTTTGCTTATTTTGCGGCAAAGAAAGCGGGTATGGACTCTATATCATTAGGCTATGCTTTCATGATTATGGGATTTGCTAGTGCTGCCGTTCAAGGCTCTATGGGTATTTTATCTAAAAAATATGGAGAAGCGCTAGTCATTCAAGTGGGAATTTCCATTTCGGTAATTGGGTTTGGGTTAATTCTATTCACACATAGTTTTGTAACGGCGGCTATTTTTCTAGCTGTTTTTGGTATAGGAAATGGTGTTATTCGACCAAGTGTATCTTCTTTATTAACAAAGAAATCAAAAATTGGCCATGGTGCCACGACTGGATATTTATCGTCATTTGATTCATTAGGAAGAATTATTGGGCCTGTATTAGGGGGCTATTTATACTCAGTAAGTATTGGGCTACCGTACATTTCTGGAATGTTCGTATCTATAATGGCTTATATTCTTTTTCGGGCTTACCTATCAAAAGTAAATAAAGTAATGGACTTTCAAGCACGAGGCTAAAGCAGAAAATGCACCTAGAATTATCTGGGTGCATATTTAAAATTAAAGTAACTGCATCGTTGTAATACATGTATTGTCGTTTTCAAAGGTGGAAATAGTGGACTCGGCAGTTTTTCCATTATATCCAATTTTTACTTCAAATGTCTTATCTCTTGGTAACCATAGGTCAATGAAGCCATTTTGAAGTGATGCCATTTTTTGATCAACAATAACATTTCCATCATCATCCTCAATAAAAACCTCAAATTCCTTTCCAGCTAATTCTCCTTGACAACCTGTCAAGCTATGAATGGCACAAGGGTGTGTTTCATTTTCAAATGGTGCAATGGATACGAAAAATTCATTTTCTGGTAGGGCATAGGTAGTCTTTTTCTCTTCTTTGTCTGTTACAATAAGCTCAGTAGATGTAATGGAAGCATTCACATTTTCATAGTTACCAACACTGTAGTCATTTACTAACTTTTTAATATCGTTCTGTGATCCGTCCTCGTTTGATGTGCTGTCACTGCAAGCTGCTAAGATGGCGAAAAGTAAAATGCTCGTAATTGCCAGTAAACTCTTTTTCACTTATAGTTCAACTCCTATAAAATTATTTCATTTATACATGTAATCTTTGTATATTTTATCATAAACATATATCTAAAACGAATCTTCACAGAAATGTCATGAATCAAAATAAATGCATAAATCCATTTAAGGAAAAATGACTTTTGTCTTTAGGTTGTAGCCCAAGCAAACCCATGATTTTAGCATATTTTAAAAACGACTAGGTTAGTTGTCTATTGACAATTAGTCAATTGATTACTTGAAATATGGGGAGGAGAGAAAGTATGTATAATGATGGTAATTATCCTCAGGTTTGGGGAAGTGATGGAAGCTACCCACAGGTTTGGGAAAATGATGAGAGATTATTTGGGAGACGTCCGTTCGGATTTGGTTTTAGGCCGTTTGGATTTGGGAGGCCATTTGGGTTTGGATTTGGCAGACCATTTGGATTCGGCTTTGGCGCACCGTTTCTCGGAGGAGTTCTAGGTGGATTAGTGGGTAGTTCTTTAATTGGACCGTATGGGTATGGGTATGGCTACGGGTACCCATATTATCCTTATTGGTAAGCTAAAGTCCTTGCTATTTCAGCTTTAGACTAAGCGGAAAATAAGTAAATTTTTAAGTCTATCAACCATTTCAAAAGTTAACAAGGATGAATTGAAGTGAAGACCAGTTCAAAACGTCAATCCAATAGCTCTCCTATACTAGTATGAATAATAGGATTGTTCCACCAGCTGATTCATAATCAACAAACTAATACTGCACCCTGTCCAGCTTAAAAGGGTGCAGTATCTTTTTTAATATTGCTTTCTAAAGAAGGAGTATGTAAGTATTAGACCGATTAAAAATAAAACGAATGCAATATAAGCAGGTAGTAGATGGATGAATGTTGTGTAGCCAATTGCAAAATGTATATATAATCCTGCATAAAATGCTGGTAAGCCGCCGATTAAATAGGTCAACCAAACCCATCGATTTCCTTGTTGAACTCCCCATAGCGACATAGTCAAAACTAATAAGCCAACACTGAGTAAAGCACTACCAAATCCCGCTCGATCATGTGCTAATACCGGAAGTAAATTCTCGTTAAATTCTTGTAGCATTTCTTTTGGCATACAGATATAAGCTAAATCTGTAGACACGAAGATGCTGGTGACACCAATAAATGATATGATTACTCCACCCAAAACAAAGGAAAAACCTAAAAGTACAAATGCCAATTGACCATAGATGCCTCTCTTATAAATTCTGTCATTTCTTCTATTCTTAGATGCGGGGGTACCTCGGATTCCTCGTGTTTTATACAAACCATAAAGGTAAAAAGGGAGTAATATAAGCCAGAATAGTAAATGCAGCCAATCAAAATAACCAAATCCAATGAAGGCAAATATACCAAGGAATCCAATAATAGCTGCTATATCAATGGCTTGCTTTGCCCACTTCAATCCCCATTTTACACCGTGCTTGGCGAGCTGCATATAGACTACTCCACCAGAAATCATGGTTCCAGCTAGAGTCATTCTGTCATGTGCCATAAATAGCATAATTCTGTCATTAAAAGCCCATATTGTTTGACGTTTCATATTAAGAAATATTTCATCATATGGGAGAATTATCGTTGTAATACTTAAGATAAAGGCAATGATTCCGCCAATTAAAATGGACAAGCCAAATAACCAATAAGCAAACCAGCCGGCTTGAGGAGAGGGGCGAATCGAAGAACGATCAACGAGTGCTTCATTAATCCTCTTTGGTAATCCAGGCCCTGCAAATATATAGCCATCTGTTAGCATTATCAAATTAGCCCCCGAATCTAAAGCTTGTAAGGCTTGTTCTGGTTCATAGATTCCTCCCGATGCTATAATGGTGCCATGATACCCCATTTTTCGTAACGATTTGATTTTCTCAACTAAACTACCTTCTTCAAAGCTGTGCTCTAATAGTAATCCAGAAAAAGGACTATCTATAATCTCTTCATTTACTAGAGAGGTAACTAAAAATAGTGGTTTATTTGTTTGTTTTATAGTCTCTTTGAAATTTGCCTCTAAAATAAACCCATCTGCATAGCTATCAAGCTTCTTTAGCATATATACCACTTCATGATAATTGCCAGAAAGCCTAAAAAAAATTGGTTGTTTCTTTTTTAATTTCCTTATTTTTTTAACAGTCTCTTCGATTCCAATAGATTCTATTTTAGGAGGAAAGGATATTTTTTGGTTCGCTTGATCTACAATTGGACTAGTAAATTTTTCTGTCATTTCCATGGATATTGGCCCAATCTCAATAAAACCAAAGCCTAAATTAGTAAACGCCCTAGTTCCTGAAAGTAGTGGATCAATTTTACCAGATAAACCCACAGGATTTGGAAAGTCAATCCCATGTATTTCTTGTCGAATTAAAATAGAGCTTTCTTCTCTTCCTAAAAAATTTATAATCCTAGGTCCAATCCCAAATGGGAGTGAAGCGATGCTATTCATTCCTTTGTGAATGAACTCCCTTGATATAGTTGGTGGTAATTTAAATAACAACGGTTTAAAAATTCCATGATAAGACCAATCCGGCATAAACATCCCCCTAGTTCAACCAGTTATCCTTATAGTAGCATGTTCATCCTTGGGTGTCAGTTCATGTTAAAAAGTGAAGGCTAAAACCGAAAAATCGTTGGACTTTTGGTTTTAGCCTTCAGCTAATCATCTTTAATTTGTATTAAAATGCAGCTGTCCAACCACCATCAGCTGTAATAACAGATCCATTTACAAAGCTTGATTCATCAGATGCTAAGAACAGTGCAACCTGGGCAATTTCTTCTGGTTGTCCAATTCGAGGAATGACTCCTTGTACAGGCTTTGTACGTTCTATACCAAATGGATTAACATTTTTCATCGAAGCGGAAATATTGGTTGCAACTGCACCAGGTGCTATAGCATTGCAGCGAATACCTTTTTGTGCATACATATAACCGGTATTTTTCGTTAAGCCAATAACAGCATGCTTAGATGCTCCGTAAGTTGCACCTGCATGGGCACCATTTAAGCCACCGGTTGATGCTGTGTTAATAATAACACCTGATTCTTTTTCGAGGAAAATCGGTATTGCTTTGCGCATCGCACGCATAACACCCTTCGTATTGATTTCAAAAATTAGATCCCAGCGCTCATCCATAATATCTGCAACTGGTTCGAATCCATCCATAATACCGGCATTATTAACTAAAATATCTAGTGTGCCAAATTTTTTTACTGCTGTATCAATCATATTGTCAACATCTTCTTGTTTGGCAACATTTACTTGAACAGCTATTGCTTCTCCATTATTCTCAGTAATTCCTTTAACTACCTCTTCTGCTCCCTCTAGGTTAAGGTCTGCTACAATAACTTTTGCGCCTTCCTTGGCATAAAGTTCTGCAATAGCCTTCCCCATCCCTGAAGCTGCACCAGTAACCACCGCTACTTTGTTTTTTAATTTCAACGTAATCTCCTCCTCTTAATTGAAGAAAATATTGAACACTTGTACAATAAAATTATACGTCATTACCACTAGTAGTACAAACAACAGAAAATGTAATAACCGTTAATTAATCAACGGTTTTTAAAAGAAGTGTATACTAATGGAGGAAAAAAATATGAAAAAGGATTTGCGAATTGTAAAAACACAGGCAAGTTTACGGCATGCACTACTAGCATTACTAAAAACGAAGCCTCTCGAAGCTATTACCATAGCAGAGCTGTGTCGCTTAGCTAATATAAATAGAGGAACATTTTATCTGCATTATAAGGATGTTCATGATGTATTTAAGCACTATCTAGAGGTTATCGTAAATGATTTAAAGCAGTCCTATGAGGAGCCGATTTTTAAGACAAATTATAATATAGAAAATATCCAAGCAGATATGATTAAAATATTTCATCATGTAAAGAAATACCAAGACTTTTACCAAATCATCTTTGATGAACGAATTCCAATGATGTATTACTATTTGTTTTTTGATACGGTCCGGTCATTCATGAAGGATTCTCTTACTAATGAAATCTTTATAAAGGAACAAGCGATAGATATAGATTATTTAATTAGCTATCAAACGAATGCAATTATAGGCATCATCATTGAATGGCATAAAGAAGGCTACAAGACATCTTTTCAGGAACTAAACCAACAGCTTATTGCGATTTTATCAATTCATAGCCCGTTTAGGGAAAGGATGAAGGAGGATGAAATATGGAAAAAATCATGATTGTGGAAGATGACTTGAAAATTGCCGAATATCTGCAAAACTATATTACGAAATATGGATATGATGTGACGCTAACAGAGAACTTTGAAAACTTGATGGAAGAGTTTCGAAAAGAACTTCCTGACCTTGTCTTATTAGATATTAATTTACCTAGCTATGATGGCTACTATTGGTGTAGACAAATCCGTAATGAATCGATTTGCCCAGTAATTTTCATTTCCGCTCGGACAGGAGAGATGGATCAGGTAATGGCACTAGAAAATGGTGGTGATGATTTCATTACGAAGCCATTTCATCCCGATATCGTCATGGCTAAGATTAGAAGTCAACTTCGACGTGCGTATGGTGAGTATGCCTCCAAACATGAAGAAAGAGTGTTAGTACAGGATGGTCTTCAATTATTTCCAGAGCGGTTAGAACTGCGATATGGAAAGGCTGTCGTAACATTAACAAAAAAGGAAACGGATATTATGGAAAGCCTGATGGATCGTTTCCCACGTGTTGCGGGAAGAGAGGATTTGCTTATTAAGTTATGGGACGACCAAGCATATATTGATGAAAATACACTGAATGTTAATATCACGCGTGTCCGAAAGAAGCTACAAGATTTGGGTGTCGAGGATGCTATTGAAACAGTTAGAGGAGCAGGTTATCGACTACGAATAACGTGGAAAGAGGCAAAGGGATGAAACTATTTTTGCGAGATCATGTTCTTCTTATCATTCTACAATGTGTTCAGTGTACCATTCTACCATTACTATTTTGGTTGGATGGGTATCGGAACATTAAATTAATTGGATATGCGGTATTTCTATCCTTCTTTTTATTTAGCTGTTTTCTCGTATATCGATGGTTTAGTCGAATGTATTATTATAAGCGATTGTCTAATCCAATCGATAGCTTAGATGGTTCCTTAGAGCGGACAGATCAAACGTCTATAGCAGAGGCACTTGATCAATTATTACGTTCACAATACCACCTATACCAAGAGGAGCTTCAGAGAGCAAAGGAGAGTCAAGAGGAGCATATTCTTTTTATGGACCGCTGGGTGCATCAAATGAAGACGCCTCTTTCTGTTATCGAGTTAACGGCACAAAGCATTGATGAGCCAGAATCGTCTAGCATAAGGGAAGAAACAGAGAGGATGCGGAATGGGTTGAATACCGTGTTATATATGGCTAGGCTTCGAACTATAGAGGAAGATTTTCAAATAAAGCCCGTTGTTTTATCGAAGCTTGTACATGAAGTGAACCAAGAAAACAAACGGTTTTTCATCCGAAGTGAGGTATACCCGCACCTTCAAGAAGATAAATTAGGGATTACGGTAGAGACGGATGAAAAGTGGCTTTTCTTTATGTTGTCCCAGCTCATTCATAATGCTGTTAAATATTCCTCTGGGAAGAGCAAGAGTATTATCATTTCACTATATGAACGAGCTGGAAAGGCAATACTAGAAGTGAAGGATTTTGGGGTAGGGATTCCTGTCGTAGACCAAAAGCGTGTATTTAAGAAGTTTTTTACCGGAGAAAATGGGCGGAGCTTTCGTGAATCAACAGGAATGGGACTTTATTTAGTGAAGGAGGTAAGTGAAAGGCTAGAGCATCGTATTGAGCTTGAATCTGAGGAAAATCGCGGTACTACAATCCGGATTGTTTTTTCTAAGTCACAAAACCTTACACCAATGTAAGGTTAATGAAAGCATAATCGATAGTTAGCCACTGTTGAGAAGGGCTATACTACATATAACGAGATAGAAAGGAGTACGATTATGCTTAAAATAAAGAAAGTAGGTAAGGTATACGAAGGAAAGGTTGCATATAGAGCATTAACAGATATTGATTTAGAGGTTGAAAAAGGTGAATTCGTGGCAATAATGGGGCCGTCTGGTAGTGGGAAAACTACACTGCTTAATATTATTTCAACCATTGATGAGCCAACTGCAGGAGTGGTTGAAATCGATGGCAAAAGTCCACATCAGCTTAAAAAGAATGAGCTTGCAAAGTTTCGTAGACAGGAGCTTGGGTTTATTTTTCAGGACTTTAATTTATTACACACATTAACAGTTGAAGAAAATATCGTTCTACCATTAACTCTAGATGGCGCAAGAATAAAGGAAATGAAAGAAAAAGCGAGTACGATTGCTGAGAAGCTAGGGATTGGTGCAATTATGAATAAACGTACCTATGAGATATCTGGTGGTCAAGCACAGCGTGTGGCTATTGCTCGCGCCATGATTCATGAACCGAAGCTTCTTCTTGCTGATGAGCCAACAGGAAATCTAGACTCCAAAGCGTCGAAGGATGTAATGGAAATGCTTGTTTCTATTAATGAAAAAGAACAAACTAGTCTATTGATGGTAACCCATGATCCACAGGCAGCTAGCTATTCGGATCGCGTTATCTTTATCAGAGACGGGAAGCTACATTCGGAAATACACCATGGAGAGTCAAGACAAGCATTTTTCCAAAAGATTATAGACATGCTCTCCTTGATGGGAGGCGATGGCAATGACCTTTCGTCAGTTCGCGTTTAATAATGTTCTCCGCAATAAGCGCCTGTACGTAGCATATTTTTTAAGTAGTTTATTTACAGTAATGGTTTTTTTCACGTTTGCTAACTTTGCTTTTCACCCTGTTTTTACAGGTGGTACTGTAGATTCCAAGGCCCTCTTTAGTATGGCAGTAGCTGGTGGAATCATCTATATCTTTTCTTTCTTCTTTGTATTGTACTCGATGAGCTCATTTTTACAGTCAAGAAAGAAAGAGTTTGGGCTATTGATGTTACAAGGAGCATCCACGACCCAGATCCGGCTAATGGTGTTTATGGAAAATATACTAGTAGGGTTTCTAGCGACAGTTGGTGGAATTCTTCTTGGTTTAGTATTTTCCAAGGCTGTTCTCCTCATTGCTGAAAATGTGTTAATTGTTAATGAATCTCTAAATTTCTATTTTCCATCACTTGCTATTGGAGTTACATTCATTAGCTTTATGGTATTATTCTTGTTTATTTCTATGTTCGTAGCGTTTATTCTACGTACGAAAAAATTGATAGATTTAATTAAAGGAGATAAACAGTCAAAAGGGGAACCAAAAGCAAATATATTCTTAGCTATTTTTGCTGCACTCTTACTAATTATCGGCTATGGAGTTGCCTTAACTGTAAAGGGCGCACTAGTCGTTTACGCTATGATTCCAGTTATTGTAGTGGTAATACTCGGTACGTATCTTTTATTTACACAGCTTAGTGTATACATCATAAGAAAACTAAAAGGGAATCGTACAATTTTTTGGCGAAAGACGAATATGCTTTTATTTTCAGATTTGTCATTTCGAATGAAGGATAATGCTAGGACATTTTTTATGGTAGCGATTATTTCGACTGTTGCTTTTAGTGCTATAGGTACTTTATTTGGATTTCAATCTTATCTTACAAAAGGCATGGTACAGGCAAATCCATTTTCCATCACGTATTTTTCATATGCAGATGATACGGATAAGGATATTAATAACGAATTAAATCAAATCCAAGCCATCCTAAATGAAAAAGATATTCATTCTGAGATGAAGCAGATAGCGCTAAATTATTATTCATCTCCATACAGAGATGAAGGTGTATTATTTGTAAAGGCATCCGATTATAACAACTTTGCCAGACTCGTTGGTGAAAAAGAGATTCATCCGGGGGAAAAAGAAGCTATTGTAGTGGACCAGAGTTCGAAAATTTTATCGTATTCCAATCCTAGTGATCAACTAATGGAATCTACTATTAAATTGGAAAATGGTGCAGAACTAACCCCAACGGCTAAAATAGAAACTGAAATTTTACCGGAGTTTAATGGTTACTATATTATTACAGATAATAATTATGAACAATTAGGTTCTCCACTAAGAAGTAGTATGTATTATGTATGGCAAGTGGATAAAGGACAAACAGACAAAGTAGTTGAAGCTGGGGAAAAGATATCTGAAAAGGTCCCGTATAAAGCACAGTCCGTTGATTATAATGTTTATCAAATCAATAAGACCTTTGGACCAATCTTATTTATTGGCTTATTCATTGGTATAGTATTCTTTGTTTCAGCAGGAAGCTTTCTGTACTTTAGGTTATACTCAGATTTGGAAGATGATAAGCGTAAGTTTGGTTCAGTTGCTAAAATGGGCTTAACACAAAATGAATTGAAAAAAATAGTAAATCGACAGACTGCCTTGTTATTTTTTGCTCCAATTATTGTTGCGTTAATTCACGGAGCAGTTGCATTAACTGCTTTATCTCACATGTTTGACTTTAATTTAATGAAGGAAGCAACATTTGTATTAGGTAGTTTTGCCTTGATTCAAATCATTTATTTTTTAATTGTTCGGTTATTCTATGTTAAACAGTTAAAGCATGCTATTTATTAAAAACGAGGGATTCCAATTTTTGATAAAATTGAACACCTTTAATACGAATAGAAATAGTGATTTCATTGCTATAAAGTCAAACAATGACTATAATTGATATTAGAGCATATATTAATTTATTATAGGCTATTGTAGCATGAAATCAGTCCAAATTTTCTAGGACTTGTGCAATCTCTTTTTTACTTGCGCACGTCCTTTTTTTCATAAATCGCTATATAGACAGAATAACGAATAGTAGGTGGTAATCATGAAGAATATGAAACGGATTTTGTATATTCTACTTGGATTCATATCTTTTGGAATAGGTGTAGCGGGTACTGTGCTTCCAGTATTGCCTGGTGGACCATTTTTTCTATTTGCATCCTATTGTTTTGCAAAAAGCTCAGAACGTCTTGAAAAATGGTTCAAGCGGACCTCCTTCTATAAAAGGTATGTCGATCGATACTTCTTAAGAAAAGCGATGACAAGGATGGAAAAAATCCGGATTAATTTAATAGCTGATTTTTTTATTTTGCTATCAATTATTTTTGTGAAGATTCTTTTGGTAAGGATTATCATGGTTCTACTTGCTGTTATTAAGCATTACTATTTCATCAAGAAAATAAAGACCATCAAGCCAGATGAGATAGATTTATATGAGCTAGCTTAAAGAAATACTAAAGCCTGTCCTAACTATAGGGCAGGCTTTTTGTTTTGGAAGAAATAGTAGATGAGGGTTACTAATCATCACGCACTGAAAATCTTGTTTATTATTAAATTATTTTTCTATTGACATATATACTGAGTAAATATATACTCAGTATATATTTACTCAGTATATAAAAAGTGAGGGAGATTGATGCAGTTTTTACTCGATTATCAATGGGAAATTTTTATTTTATTAGAAGTACTTTCTCTTGTTTCAATCTTATTATTTGGGATAGTACGGTATTTATTAAGTAAGAAGAAAAGTAGTGTACTATTTTTATTTTTATTTCTTGTATTGCTCTTAATGGAGGCTGCTTTAGCAGTTGTTCTATACAGAGAGACTGGAGAAATTTCCACTTTTCAAATTGTTATTACTATCTTTGTCATCTATGCATGTACATTTGGAATCGGCGATTTTAAAAAACTGGATCGTTATATGAGATTGAAAATAGGAAATTGGCGTGGAATCGATTTACTAACTGAAGAAGATAAATTATTAATGAGGAAACAGAAGGATCCCAGATATATTGCACAAAAATATCGATACAGTTCCATGATACATTTCGTTATCTTTGTATGTGCTCAGGCTATCTTTTGGTATATCGGATTGGGTAGTATCGAGAAAGTAATTTCTTATCTTACAGATTTATCTTGGATAGGAACATCCAATGTAGAAAACACTCCTTATCCGAACGAGGTATTATATGGGATATCACAGGTTTGGGGATTAGTATTTATTATTGATTTTATATATTCGTGGTCCTATACCATATTTCCATCAAAACAAGGAGGTGAATAGTGATGATACAAGTGAAAGGTTTGCAGAAAAACTATAAAACTGCAACAGAAGAGATATCTATTTTAAAGGGCGTCGATTTTTCAGTTGAAGAAGGGGAGTTTGTTTGTATTATTGGGCCAAGTGGATCTGGCAAAACAACTTTACTCCATTTATTAGCTGGTCTTGACACCATATCGACTGGAACAATCGAATTGGATGGAGTTGATATTACTACAAAATCAGAAAAAGAACGAACGATTCTACGACGTAAAAAAATAGGCTTGATCTTTCAAAACTATCAATTGCTACCTACATTAACCGTCTATGAAAATATTATTTTCCCTTTACATGCGGATGGTAAAAAAGTTACACCGGATAAGGTTTTACAACTGCTACAGGATGTTGATTTAGTCGGATATGAAAAACGATTTCCTAGTGAACTAAGCGGCGGTCAGCAGCAACGGGTCGCCATTGCAAGAGCGCTAATTCATGAGCCTTCAATCCTCTTGGCAGATGAGCCTACTGGTAACTTGGATAGACAACGGGCAAGTGACATTCTTGATTTACTAGCTAGGCTTCATCAAGAGAGAAAGCAAACTATAGTCATGGTAACACACGACATGTTTGCAGCAGGGTATGCAGATCGAATTGTATTATTTAAAGATGGCGTAATGGAAGCGGAAGTGAAAAGGGAGGATGAGGACTATGCTAAGTTCCTTTCGCGTTTCATGGCGTAATGTGACTAGACATAAAAAGCGATTCTTTTTCACTCTTGTTGCTGTAGTACTAGGTATAGCTGTAATGACTAGTATGTTAATAGCTAAGGAAACCTTTTTTAATCTAATGGATGAGCAGGAGCAATTAACTGCTGGAAATGCAGATTTTCGGATTAAAGGAAATGAACGATTTTTCTCGGAAAGTGAATTGGATGGAGTCCTGGAAAAAGATGAATTAGCTGGTGAGGTTAGAATCTTAACGAAGCGTGGATTTGTAGACATGGACACTGAATATCCAGAACAGACTACAGTGAGATTTATCGGCATCTCAAACCTTCAAAATGGACTAATTGAATTACCAGTTAAAGAGGGAGACATTACGGAGGAAGGACTCATTATAACGGAAAATGCTGCTGACCTTTGGAACAAAAATCTTGGAGATAAAGTAATGTTTCAGGGCATGGGTAGTTTGACAATAACAGCAATTGTTAACGAGGGAGGGATAATCAATAGCCCTGAATCAATGGATGAAGCATTATTCCGTGATTTTGGAGTGATTGTACCTTTGAAAGTACTCCAAGGATGGACTGGAATGAACAACCAAATTTCAGAGTACCGGTTTAATGTGAAGAATGTTCTGGATAAGAGTCAATTATTATCATCCTATCAATTAAAATTAGAAGATACTAACTTATTTGTTCAGCCCATTGTTCTAGATACACAGCAATATAATGATATTGAGGGTATGTATTTTGTCTTTGATCTTATCGCTATTCTATCTATCTTTATCAGTGCATTTATTGCATTTAATATGATTAATACAAGTATTGTTGAGCGTAAAAAAGAGATTTCTATTATGAAAAGCTTAGGATATACAAAGGGAAATGTGTTTAAATTAGTTTTAAAGGAAGTTGGTTTTCTTGCAGTACTTGGAACTCTGTTTGGATTGGGCATAGGAATATGGCTTGGATTTGTTGTTCAGGATATGTTAATCACTGCAATTGTCACACAGGATATAGTCCATCATGTGGAAATCATTACTCCTTTAATCACAGCATCTCTTGTTGGCTTGATTTTCCCATTTATTGCTGCAGCATTACCATTATATAAAGCGGCAAATACCCCAATTCTAGAGGCAATGTTTAATAAGAATGTTTCATTCAGTACCTTAAATAAGCTACATATACCGCGAATAATTCTAGGGGTAATTTGTACTGGAATCGGATTAATTGATAATGTATGGGTATTTCTATTCTTATTCGTTGGGCTTGTTCTTCTATTTCCATTATGGATGAAAATAGTTCAATTTGTACTAAGTCCTATTTTAGAGAGGATTTTTGGTTTTTCAGGGAAACAGGCAGTACGTTCGATACACCAATTTGTTAATCGTAATGCGAATACAGCAGCCATGCTTGCTATCGGTGTAAGCTTAGCCCTCTTTATGAGTGCAGCATTAAAATCATTACCAGAAGGCATGGAAGATGATATAAGAGAGACATTCGGTGGGGATATAATTATAGAGAAAGAAACACCATGGACCGATACGGATATACAAAGGGTAAACGGTTTGGCAGATATATCCGAGGTTTATTCTTACGCAGAGATACCGAATGTGACATGGCATACTCAACGTAATGCTATACGGGAGTTTTCGATTATCTCCTTTTCAGATTTAGACGGGGAAAATATGTTTAATGTAATAGAAAAAACGGATAAGAATAGTGAATACCCCTCTATCTATGTTGGTGAACGTGCACTTCAAGAATGGGGCGGATATATTGGCGACCTTATCACATTGAATACACCTGCTGGTGAAGGTAGATTTTTCGTAAAAGGTACTGTTGAGACCTCTCACTACACAAGCTATGTTGGATTTGTTGAGGAAGCAGTTGTCAGAGATATCCTAAATTGGCCATGGAACTATCATCTTGTAGTTGATGTAGCAGAAGAGGACTCAATTCCTATCATATTGTCAGGACTAGATAATATCTTTGGAGAAACTATCGTTTATGTGGACGTAATGAGCTCAACCATTGAGCAGGCAAAAAGTGGCATAACGGGAATGAATGATTTGATGCAGGGTCTACTATTGCTAGTTATTGCGATATCTGCAATTGGTATCAGTAATACATTATTTATGAATACGCTAGAACGTACGAGAGAGCTTGGAACTATGAGAGCACTTGGATTTACAAAGTGGCAAGTCAGATTTATGATTATGGCAGAAGGTTTATTCATTGGTATTACAGGTGTTATTGTTGGAACATTATATGGAATTTTGGTTGTTTATTTAAATGCAATTTCAAAGCAAGCACCAATGTTTCTTAGTTTTTCGATTCCGTGGACTAGTTTAGCTTTGGCTATGGCGGGAGGAATTGCCTTCACGCTTATTGCCTCATGGCTACCTAGTAATTCAGCATCACGAATACCAATAAAGGCAGCGATAAATTATGAATAAGTGGGGATCATCATCATGTCAGTAAAACATTCATTACTTGCCCTATTGTATGAAAAACCGCGACATGGCTATGAATTAAAGACGGGTTTTGAAGAAATGGTGCAAGGGATGTGGCCTTTAAATGCTGGTCAAGTCTATACCACCCTTGATCGTTTGGAACGAGATCGATTAGTTGAAACTCCTGGCCATGATAAAAAGGATCGAAAACTATATACAATTACCGATGCTGGTAAAGAGGAACTTTGGGACTGGTTAGAGCAGCCTGTTGGAAGGTCTTTATTTAAAGACGAATTTTATTTTAAGTTTCTTTGTGCGAATCATGTTTCCTATGAAAATAAGCAGGTCATGATTAGAAATCAAAAGGAAACCATCATTAAGGATATTCTTCATCTGACACATTTAAAAAAACAAATGACTAGTTCTCATAATGTCACGATGAAGATGCTAATAGAAGGTGCACTACTGCATTTAGAAGCAGATGTAAAATGGTTGGATATGATAGCAGAAATGAATAATTAACGAAAGAACGGCGTCCGTTACAGAAGGATAGCCGTTTTTTTATGAATATAAGTGGTCACATGTTTGTTGTTGGAATTTTTTAAAAATATGTTCTTCTCTGCTTGACAGATTTAATTCTTTAATTAAATATAAGGCTAATACGCACCGTGCAAGTTTAAACATACAAGTTATGCGATATAAAGAAATTCAATAGAAGTTAGGGAGGAATCTGCAGTGAGAAAGCTTTGGTATGGTGGAACAATCTATACAATGGAAAGAGAAAATGAGACAGTTGAGGCAGTTCTTGTGGAGGCAGACAGAATTAGTGCGGTAGGATCTTATGAAGAACTAGTTAAACAGGCTGATGAATTATATAATTTAAACGGTGCAACGATGTATCCTGGTTTCGTGGACAGTCATCTACATATTATTTATCAAGGACAGAAATTAACTCGTCTTAATTTATCAATAGCTACTACAACTGATGAAATGCTAGGGATGATAAGAGAAGCAGCAAAGAATACACCGAAGAACCAATGGTTATTCGGTGAAGGGTGGAATGAAAATAATTATCCAGATAATCGCATTCCGACGATACAAGAACTTGATGCTATTCGAAAAGAGCCTATTTTATTGACCAGAATTTGTCATCATGTAGTTCTAGGAAATACAGCAGCACTTTCGGCTGGAGGGTATGACGAATCAAGTGCTCCTCCTTTCGGTGGCGAGATTGGTAGAGATGCAGATGGAAAGTTAAATGGACTATTATATGAGCAAGCTGCCAATCCTGTAACAGAGGCAATTCTAAAGGAAGGCGGGGCATATGTGGATGAACTCACAAATATCCTTGACCTTGCAATTAAGGATATGCTTTCATATGGTTTAACCGGTGGACATTCAGAGGATATGAGTTATTTTGGAAATTATAAAAACCCATTAACTGCTTATCAACGAGTGGTGGGGAAGAAACAGCATTTTCGGGTAAATCTATTACGACATCAGTCAGTTTTTGAAGAAATGATGGAAGATAATATTATATATAATGACTCATTTATCCAACTTGGAGCGATGAAGATTTTTGTTGATGGAGCCTTAGGTGGCTCAACTGCTGCATTATCAAACCCATATGCTGATCAGCCTAATAATAAAGGGCTATTAATCCAGTCAGATGATGAATTGGAAAGGCTAGTAAAACTTGCGCGAACCCACAATGAATCGGTTGCAGTTCATATTATCGGTGATGCGGGGGCAGAACAACTATTAACTATTTTGGAAAAATATCCGTTAACTAATGGAAAAAGGGACCGATTAATTCATGCTTGTCTGTTAAGAGAAGACTTAGTAGAAAGAATGAAGAAACTGCTGGTAGTAATTGATATACAGCCAGCATTTGTACCATCTGACTTTCCTTGGGTGATTGATAGGCTAGGAGAAAATCGGCTTGAATGGGCCTATGCTTGGAAAAAATTGTTGGAACATGGATTCATGTGTGCTGCAGGTACGGATGCACCGGTAGAGGATATTAATCCTATCGCAACTATCTATGCAGCGGTTGAACGTAAAAAGCCTTATGACTCACATGATGGCTATTTGCCAGGTGAGAAATTAACACGTTTTCAAGCGGTTCAGTTATATACGCTTGGTAGCGCACAAGCAATCTGCAAGGAACATGAACAGGGCTTGATTAAGCCAGGTTATTTGGCTGACTTCTCAATTTTTGACCGGGATCTTTTCGAAGGAACTTCAGAGGAAATGCTTGCAGCTAAAGCAGTTAAAACAGTTGTTGCTGGAAGGATTGTGTATGAACTAGCTACTGATCTAGATTTGTGATTCAGATTTTAATACTTTTATTATATGAAAAGCATTGCCAAAAAAGGGTCGATGCTTTTTCATTTGTCATAAATTATGCAGATTATTTGCTTGATATAAGTATAAGATTTATGATGACAATGTCATTAATATCAATTTATTTCACTTATTAGAAGAAAAGAGGCACTACATTTGACGCAGCTTATGAAAGACTTGAAGAAAATAATGATTACTGCTCTTGCTGCACTTGTTGGCGGAGCTTTGTTTAGCTTATTGCATATTCCTGTCCCATGGCTACTGGGGCCAATGCTTGTAATGGTGATTTGTAAAAATGTAATGAAATGGAACTTAACATGGCCGAGTGAACTCCGAGATAGTGGAATGATAATAGTAGGCTATACAATTGGACTATCGATGACTTCTGCAGCTCTTAAAGAAATGGCTGAGCAGTTGCCTTCTATGCTTTTGCTAACAATTCTATTGATGCTATGGTGTTCGGGAATTGCCTTTCTAGTATCAAAGGTATCAAAGATAGATTTTCAATCTGCATTACTTGGAAGTATTCCTGGAGGGCTCACGCAGGTTATTATGCTTGCTGAGGAGACGAAGGGTATTAACCTCGCAGTTGTCACCATCACTCAAGTTCTAAGACTCATGATTATTGTCATTTCTATGCCACTGTTAGTTATGTTACCGATATTTAGCAATGTATCAGGGGACCAAGTATCGACTGCCACTGTGGATTCAGTCGCAATGTTTCCGAATATAGTATTCTTTGCACTGGTGTGTATTGTGTTCGCAATAGGTGGAAACAAAATACATTTTCCTACCGCCTATTTATTAGGTCCAATTATCGGAACAGCATTATTGCAGCTCACTGGTGTGGCAGGCCCCCATTTACCGGCAGCCGTTGTCGATTTAGCACAGCTTATGATTGGGAGCCATGTTGGCCTTTTGCTACAAACAGATCAAATTGTCAAAAAAGGATGGACGTTCACACTGGCTATTGGAAGTGGAATTCTGCTTATGGTAGGATCCATTTTACTTAGTATATTATTAACAGTTCTTCACGATGTCTCACATGCTACCGCATTATTGAGCCTCGCGCCTGGGGGGATGGATCAAATGGGAATTATTGCTCATGAAATTAATGCGGATTTATCGATGGTATCGGGCTATCAGCTATTTCGAACCTTTTTTATCTTTTTTGCTATTCCTCCCTTATTAAAAGTGTTGTTTAAAGCAATGGAACGGAAAAATCACCAGGTGAGTAAGGATACTAAATAAGGGTCTGAAACATGAGGATAGAAGTACTTTTCTGGTTACCTTAAAAGCCTAATTCCATGAAAAAAGAGTAACTATGTCTAATAGAGATGTTCTAATAGACTAAATCAATGAAAAAGGAGTAACTATGTCTAATAGAGACGTTCTAATAGACTAAATCAATGAAAAAAGAGTAACTATGTCTAATAGAGATGTTCTAATAGACTAATTTCCTGAAAAAAGAGTAACTATGTCTAATAGAGACGTTCTAATAGACTAAATCAATGAAAAAAGAGTAACTATGTCTAATAGAGATGTTCTAATAGACTAAATCAATGAAAACCGAGTAAGTATGTCTAATAGAGATGTTCTAAT
Organism: Ornithinibacillus bavariensis; assembly: GCF_018333235.1. Lineage (GTDB taxonomy): Bacteria > Bacillota > Bacilli > Bacillales > Amphibacillaceae > Ornithinibacillus > Ornithinibacillus bavariensis. The sequence goes on from NZ_BORP01000001.1 coordinate 76,997, forward strand.
AGACTAAATCAATGAAAACCGAGTAAGTATGTCTAATAGAGATGTTCTAATAGACAAACTCAATGGTAAAAAGAGTAAATATGTCTAATAGAAACGTTCCAAAAGCCGAACTCAATGAAAACCCATTGAAAAGAGTTTAATCGATGCGTGATAATAGTCAATTTTTTGTCTAAACCATGGGGGAATAAATTATATAAGCACTGTCATAATAGCAAAACCGCTTCATGGGGAAGCGGTTATCTGTTAATTATCTAAAAAGCCAGGATCCTTAAACATTGGATTAGGATACTTATAAAATCCTTCTCCTGTTTCAATTCCAAGTTTTCCTTTATCGATATACTCTGTTTTAAGAAAATCTGCCATACGTTGAAACTCTTCATCCCCGGTTGCTTTCACTTTAGCTACTGTAATATTATAAGCTGTTCTAATTCCAACAACATCAAGAATTGCAAACGGACCTTGTGGTGCTCCAGTTGCAATCATCCATGTCTTATCAATGGTTTCTACATCGGCAATCCCATTCACTAATAGTTTTTGACCTGCCTCCAAAAAGGGAACTAACAGGGAATTCAGGATATATCCTGGTTGTTCTTTGTACAAAGGAAGGGCAACCATCCCAATTGCCTTGGCAAATTCAATAATATCTTGAAAAACTTTTTCATCGGTACCTGGATGTTTCATGATTTCTGCAGTATTGTTATTCCAAATTTCATTGGCAAAGTGAAGAGCAAGGAACTTATCTGGTCTTCCTGTTGCTTCTGCAAATTGACTTGGTAAAAGGGTAGAAGAATTGGTTGCAAATATCGTATGATTTGGAGCAACTTGTGCTAGCTTTTTATAAAAATCCATCTTAATGTCAACAACTTCTGGAACGGCTTCGATCAAGAGATCTGCTGAAGAAACAGCCTTAGACAAATCACTGTAAAAATTCATGCGGTTATAAGCATTGTCTACTTCTTCTTGTGTAGCTCCTAGATCTTCTTGATAGCGTGCTTTCAGCTTTTGTATTCTATCCTTTGCTATTTCAATTGCCTCGTCGTTAATATCAAAAACAGAAACATTAAATCCTTTATATGCGGTTTGGTAGGCAATTTGACTTCCTAAAACTCCACTTCCAGCTACAGTGATATTTTTGTAATCCATGTTAGATCTCCTTTATATTATCATCACGGTTATAGCTTTTCTTTCCGAACACAAATTATTCTAATAAATTATCTTCTAGTTAATTTAACTTCTAATAATAAATTGCTTAGATTCGTTAAGGGAAATGTGTATCTATGAGAGCTAGACAATAGAAAGCTTATAGTTGTGCCCCATAAACGTTTAACGTTAATCAATGATGAGAACAGTAATTGAAGAACATAGGCTATTATTAGAAAGAAACCTATTATTAAAAGAAATGTTTTTCGCTATGGATCCTGAGATGAAAAAAATTACTTTGGATGGCGAAAAAGTTGGCATTAAAATAGATATATAATATGAGCTTTTTCTTAAATTCGGTTTAAAAAAAGACTCTCCTTGGACTAAGGAAAATAGTGCAAGGAGAGTCTTTTTTAAAAATCAATTGCATGATAAATTTCACCAATAATTCCTTCCATTTGGTGAACACCAAGTTCTGAGTTTGTCATTATAACGACACCTTTTCCTATATAAGGATATGATGCCAACATACATTGAAAACCAATACCCCAACCAAGTGATGAAATCTCTAACCCATTTTCTGTTTCACTTAAAAAGCAGCCTAATCCAGTCCAGCTTTTACCACCCTGTGGGCTAATGAATTCTTTTGCCGTTCTTTTAGAGATTCCAAGTTTACTTTTCCCATTTATTGCATTCATTAGTTCTATCAATAATTTTGCCAAGTCTGAAGCAGTTGCCCATAATCCTGAAGCAGCAGGGTATGGATAGATAGGGATTTTTCCATTAACTAAGCTACCATATTTGTTATGACCACTAGATATGGTTTCTTTTGGAATTTTGGTAGTGTTAAAGGTACTATGGTTCATTTTCAATGGGGTAAAGATGAATTCGTTGACGATTTCCCCATAAGGTCTTCCAGTAACATCCTCAATTAGCAGTTGAATGACACAATAACCGGCATCCGAATAAGAAAACTCACTACCAGGAACTTGTTTTACTTCAATAGGGACTTTACAATATGGTGTTTTTCCTTCTAATAGTTCGACGATAGAGGGTACTCCAAAGGAAGAATTAAATTCTGTGAAACTACCTTTAGGATCGATGATACCAGATTGATGACTAAGTAGGTGTCGTAATGTAACCTTTTTGTTTTTTGTAAACTCATTGCAAGGAACCTTCCAGGATATCAATTGTTGATTTACATCCTCGTCTAAATTAAGAATGTCTTGTTCTGTTAGTTTCATTACTAGTAACCCGGTTAGAAATTTACTTATGGAACATGCACTAAAAATAGAGTTGTTATCGGCTTTTCTTTCAGAATTTGCCTCAAGTACACCAAAGTTCTTTGTAAAACTGATCTCATAATTATTTAGTAAAGCAATGCTAAGACCTATTACATTATAATGTTTCATTCGGTTCTCCACATTAATATTAGTTTGTTCCATGCACATTCTCCTTATTAAGTTATCCTACTAGCAGAATAACACGAATGTACGTTCTTGTATATGGATAAGCTAATATTTTTATGTTTTGCCATCTCCAAAAGTGATTTGATAATTTTAATAATCATAATGACATATATATATTGCAAAATGACAAAAATAAATGTATTATAAGTATAACAATAAAAACGATGGGGGAATCCTTTATGGAATGGTTTAAGAAAAAGAAGATAAGTGATGAGCGCATTATTAATATTCAGAATAAAATTTTTAAGGAAATATATTATTTAATTCTCGTGATTTGCAGTGTATCCATCTTATTAAAAATCTATTATTTTAACTTCGATATTAACCACATCCTAACAGAATTAGTTATTTTAATTCTTGGTGGACTATACTACACCTTCCGAACAGTTCAGCTTGGAATATTCTCAGATGAGGTTGAGATCCACGATAGAACAAGTAAATGGACAATGACTAAGAAAAATATTATGTTCATCCTAGCTCTCGTTATTATCTTAGCTATTATTACGGGGCTGAACAGTGCTATTAATTATGGGGAAGGTACATCCCAGTCCATATACTATTTTATTTTAGTTTTTTTCGTAACAATATTGATCAATGTACCTGTCTTTATGCTAGTCTTTGTAGTTGGCCATGAAATAGCAAGAAGTAGGAGTAAAAAAGTAATTGAAAAGCAGTTAGAAGAGCTTGACGGTGATGACAATGAAAAATATTAAAATGAAAATAGCGCGTGTAGAGCATGACTTGTCTCAAGAGGAATTAGCTAAACGAGTGGGTGTTTCTAGACAAACAATTGGTCTAATAGAATTAGGGAAATATAATCCCACACTTAGCCTGTGCAAAGCCATTTGTAGAGCTTTAGATAAAACGTTAGACGAATTATTCTGGGAAGAAGAATAAAGGGAGGATTGTATAAAAGCAGAAACCCATTCCCTACTATTTTTTTACGGATTGGGTGAAATATTCTCTCTTTGTCAACACCCTACTAGAGGTAAATTTTACTGGTGGACCAATGGTTGAAGGAATGACTATACAGTTTTCTATATTCGTATAGCTAGTATATTCGTTCTAACGCTTGCGTTTGTCTTTATTAAAAAGCGAGATGTGAATATCTAACGTAATAAAGGTAAGTTCTTTTGCTTTTGTTTAAAGTAATAGAGCCTACCTTTATTTTTGCTTCAAAATAACCTAAACCGTAGATAAAAGTGATATTATTGTAATGAAAAGTCATAATATTTAAAAACGGATGCAATCATGAGGTAGTTTAATACAAATATTACTGAAAGGAGTTCCTGTAATGGTGTTAATAAGGATAGCTGAAATTCTCCTTGGTCTTATTTTCCTTGGAGCGGGCTTGAATGGTTATGTTGTCTTATTTGGCTTCGAGCCATTTGCACCAACTAGTCCTGCTGCAACAGAGTTCTTGGGGGATGGCTATTTATTGGCAATGGAAAAAGGTGTGGAGATAATAGCGGGAGTCTTACTACTAATTCGCCGATTTGTTCCACTAGTATTAATCGTTCTGGCTAGCCTAATCGTCAATATAATAGCGTTCCAGCTGTTTGTTGATATAGACTTACTTTGGTTAGCGATAGTGGTAGCTGTATTAGAAGGGGTATTGTTATGGTGCTACCGCAGAAGTTACAAGGGTCTATTGGTTAGTAAGACAAAATTAGAATAAATTTGAAAAGTAGAGGGGAGCTTTATGAGTAACTTAATTCGTAATAGCTTGGAACAAACTCGTGAGGAGCTTTTGCAGGAGATTACATCATTAACCTTTGAGGAGTTAAACAGAAAACCGAATATGGAGACATGGAGTGTTGCTCAAAATTGTCACCACCTATATTTAACAGAAATCGCCACTGTAAGAGCAATTAAATGGGGATTAAAGGAGGGGAAGGAGTCTGATGACAGAAGGAAAAATATTCAGCTTATACTAGACAGAACAGTAAAATATCCTGCCCCCAGTGTGGTAGAGCCCTCCGAGGAATCTTTAGAGCTGGAGCAATTAAAAGAAATGTTAGCTGATTCAAGGAAGCAATTACTTGAAACAGTTAATAGCTTGGAAGACTTATCTGAATTAACGAGGAAGGTGGTTAAACATCCTGCTTTTGATACAATGGCATTAGACCAATGGGTAGAATTATTACCCTTGCACGAACAACGTCATCTTTCTCAAATAAGAGAAACCTTGAAAGAATAGTTGCATGCTAGGCGACACATTGACTGATTGCTCTCAATCAATGTAGCGTCTAGCATTACTATTTTATTGATTTTTTTTCTTGTTTCGCTTTCTTTTATAGGCAAGCCAGGTGGTCTTTAAGGAAGAATATACACCAATTGCAGCAGTACCGTAAAACCCTCCCATAAACAGCCCGGCAATTAGATCATGACGGTGGCTAATAAATATGGAAATAAGGAATCCAATAATAGTCGCAATGGTTGGAAAATACTTGCGTGGAATTGGGAATAGTTTAAAAAATTGTGTTAGGATAACGGTTAAGGGAACCGCAATAACAGCATCCCAAAAATTAGTATGGATGTCTGGGAAATTCATATTTTGTATTCCTTTCGTGATTTAATTAGGTTACTTTGCTTTAGTTTGTGGATAATAGATTGTTCTATTCGACGGAAATAAATAAGGGTTGTCCAAATGCAAAAAATAGTACCAAGATGAAACACAATAGTAAGAGCAACAACTAGGATATGGTTATTCTAAAAATAGTGTAAGGAGGTAATATATGAGGTCTCCCTATCCAAAAAAATTTAAAAGGAAAATGTGGTTATTTCTCGGCACACTATTAATTCTTGGAACATCGGCAAAAGCCTATTTTGACACGAATGTATTCAAGATCAATAAAGTCCAATTTCAAACAAATAAAATTGCTGCAGGGTCTAAAATAACGGTTTTACAGATAAGTGATGTACATAATAAGATTTCCCGTAGCCAGCATGAAAAACTGATTGAGGCAGTAATAAGAGTGAATCCGGATGTAATTGTATTAACAGGTGACTTAGTTGATCGAACTACAGCAGATTTAACCAATGTATTCTTATTCATTGAACAGCTGGTAGAAGTTAATCAAAATACCTTTTTCGTGACTGGTAATCATGAAAGGGATAATAGCAATGTTGATGAATTATTAGCTGGATTGGCGGATTGTGGTGTCACAGTACTTAGCAATAGTAATACAGAAATCATGATTAGGGATTCAACGATTAATCTTGTAGGAATAGATAATGAATCGACCAATCATGAAAATATGAATCTAGCATTTTCTGGTATAAAGCACGAAAAATATACCATTTTACTTTCCCATTCACCTGGTGTAGTAATGAACTATCAGGATATCCCAGCTGACTTAATATTAAGTGGTCATACACATGGGGGACAGATAAGGTTACCATTGGTTGGTGCAATTGTAGCTCCAAATCAAGGATATTTTCCTAAATACGATAAAGGTACCTTTGAAATAGGATCTGAACAGTATATATATATTGACAGTGGTCTTGGGACGAGTGTTGCACCAGTGAGATTTTGGAATCAGAGCCAGATAAGTTTGATTGAGATTAATGGATCTAACTAAAACTGGCCCCAAAAATGTAGTTTAGTAGATCGAGAGAGTGATGTAGCGGATCCATTCTACTAGGAAAGAGAAATATTTATCTCAGTCTATAAAAAGAAATAACATTCTACTATTATACGGCTTATGGAACTTTGATTATAATGAAAGAGTAATGATTTAATTGCGACAGTGAGGGAGAGAAATCATGATACATATTGGTATAGTTGGACTAGGTGCTATTGGACAGCGTTTATTAAATAGATTTATGGATCATCTAGAAGTTCAAGTGGTTGCAATATGTGACCAGATAGATTCATTAGTCACAGAAACTGCAGCAGAACTTGGTAATGTAGGGACCTATAAGAAGCATCAGGAATTAATTGCTGATCCTAAAGTGGAGTTGGTATATGTAGCGGTACCTCCTAAAATCCATCATCAGGTTGTCATGGATGTATTACAGGCAAAAAAACATGTTCTGTGTGAAAAGCCGTTAGCAAACTCAGTAGAAGAAGCAGTTGAATTATGGAAAGCTGCTAAGGAAGCAAATGTGATACATGCGATGAACTTTCCATTAAATTATGATGAGGCTGCAATTAAGTTTGCTGAGCTAATAAATCAAAATTATATTGGTAAGTTACGACGGTTGCAGCTTACTATGCATTTTCCAGAATGGCCACGTCCATGGCAGAGAAATGCATGGGTAGCTGGTCGTGAGCAAGGTGGTTTTGTACTTGAAGTGGGAGTGCATTTTATTCAGCAAACTTTAAAGATATTTGGTGATATTACAAACATTACTGCTAAACTAGAATTACCCACTGATCCAAATAAATGTGAGACAGGAATTATCGCATCAGCTGAGCTTCTTGATGGTACACCAGTCCTAATTGAAGGATTAAGCCAATTTGCTGGGAAGGAATTTATTGGTTTCACCGCATATGGTACGGAAGGAATCCTTTCACTGGATAATTGGGGAGAGCTTCGAGGTGGGAAGAACGGTGAGAAATTGCAGGTTATTTCATATGAAACTGTTCAATCAAAGAACTTAATTGATGAATTGATTAAGGCTATCAGTGGTCAGCAAGCAGAAATCTATGACTTTGAAGTGGGCTATAAATCCCAAGAGATATTAGAAAAGCTACGCAAACTTTAATCATAAAAAACCTCTTCAATAAAAAGTGAAGAGGTTTTTTGCTACGTGAAATAGAGTAAAAGTAATAAGATATCTGTTTATAAATTTTATTTATGCTATGATAGATTCAATATGCCTAGAGGATAGGGATGAATCTATGAATATACCAATACTATTTGAGGATAATCATCTCCTTTTTATTCAAAAACCGGTAAATATCCCAGTTCAGGAGGATAGTAGCCGAGATTTGGATGTATTAACAATCCTTAAAGATGATATTAAAAGACGTTATCAAAAGCCAGGCAATGTATATTTAGGATTAGTTCATCGGCTAGATCGACCTGTTGGTGGTGTGATGGTTTTTGCAAAAACTTCCAAGGCTGCTTCGAGATTATCGGATATGATGAGAAGACATGTTATAGAGCGAAATTATTTGGCAGTTGTAAGAGGGATTCCAGAAAAGAAAAAGGGGCAATTGGTCCATTACCTATATAAAGATAAGCGGAGAAATCAGGTGTTCGCAGTTTCTCCCAATCATAAAGATGCCAAAAAGGCTGTTCTAGAGTATGAAGTAATTGGTTCGAAAAAAGGATTGAGTCTCCTCACTGTTAATCTAATTACTGGCCGACCTCATCAAATTCGGGTACAGCTATCCACTAGTGGAAATCCAATTTATGGGGATCAAAAATATGGTCATGGTGTAAATCAAACTGGAGAGCAAATTGCCCTTTGGTCCTATTCGATATATATGGAACATCCTGTTAAAAAGGAGCCATTGGGAGTAAACGCTTTTCCTTCCGATACTTACCCATGGAATTTGTGGGAGGAGATAGGTCTGAAACAAATTAATAAGACGCATTCCTCTCTTAAAGACCTTTTGATTTAAAAGAGGAATGCGTCTATTTGTGTTGTTTTATTTGTACCTATTCCGATTTGAACGGCATTTCATTCTTTTTCTAAGAATAACGTTTGCTTAAGGTACTCTCTCAAATTTCAGATAAGATAAATTATCAATCTTTAATTTCTGTCCTTCTTTTAACTGGATATTAACAGCTGTTTCTGGGTTGCTATTTAAGAATTCGAAAACTCTAGGAGACTTTCCTTCTTCAAATAGTTGTAGATCTCCAAGTGCAAATTCAGATTCAGTAGTAATCGAATAGTCTCCAGGTTCTATATCCGTTCCAACCTCCCAAATACCGGCAGTTAGTTCATTTGAAATCCCAGTAGGAACTGGAGTAATAATAGCTTGATCTATCCCATCAAAATGGACAGTATGGGAACCGTTTAAATCAACGGTTACAGTATCTACACCGCCCATGCCCAAGAGAGTTTCATATAAAAGAACTCCATCAGTATCATATATGAGAACTCTTCCTGACTGTGGTTTACCAGTTAAATTCTCTGCAGCTGTAATCATGTATCGTCCTTCGGGAGGAATGATATCCTCTCCCTGTGCTGTTATTGGACCAACGATAAGTTCTGTTGCTTTGGAATTACTTCTGTCAATTGTATCATAAATGGTACTACTGACTTCTCCTATTATTTCATCTTTTTCCGTTCCAATAATTTCATGATTCTCTTCATATGCCAATAATTTCTCTGAGGGCTGTTGTCCGCAACCGGTTAGAACGAATAAACTTGTAATAGTTGCGAGTAAAAATATTCGATTCATAATAGTCCCTCCAATGGTCAATCCTCATGATAGTATTTTTCATAGTATTCGGCTGTTCCTAGGGGTCCAATGGTTAATTCTTTTCCTTTATAGGTGGATAATCTCACAATCCACTCCTTTTGTTCATCCATATCCATATTTCCGGTTGGAATGCAGCACAGATGATTAGCAATAAAGTGATGATTATCCGGTAATGTCAATCGTAATTGTTCGTATTGTTCAGGCGTTAATTCTATCTTCAAATATTCTTCCGTAGACTCATTTAATGCTTGCTGATGAATGATGTCACCATTCTTTAAATAAAGCACGCGATCAGCGTATAAATCTAAATTTGAGAGTAAATGGGATGCAACAAAAATTAGCTTTCCTTCTTGTTTCATTTGCATTAATCGCTTAGAGATAAGCGAAACATTGGCTACATCGAGTCCATTCATTACTTCATCCATTAGCATGATAGGCGTATCAGCTGCTACAATCATGGCGAAGCATAAGCGTTGCCTCATCCCTAAGGAATAAGTTTTAACCTTCTTTTTCACATAGCCTTCCATTTGTAGCTGCTCATAAATTTCTTTTACATGCTTCGTAGTGCCTTTCCACATATTAGCATACAGCTTCATATGGTCGACACCTGTTAATTCCTCAAATAGATCCCCTTGGTCAGGAAAAGTAGCAAGTTGTTTATGAATGGAAATCTCTTTTCTTTCGGTTTTATACTGTAGATTTTCATTAAACGTAACATTACCTTTATTCGGTTTCAGAAAGTTTGAAATGACATTAAATAGTGTCGTTTTACCGGTTCCGTTTGGAGCTACTAGACCAATGATTTCCCCGCTGTTTGCTGTTAATGAAAGATTATCCAACACTACTTTATCCTTATACTTTACGGAGACGTTTTCTAGTTTTAGCATGACAATCCTCTTTTCTACTTATTAAATTTAAGTACCATTTTCACGCAATCAAAATGCTTTTACCAATGGTGCATGTTTCGGTACACGATGATAGGTGATTTTATTGATTGCATAAATTCCCCCCAACAAGACTACTGCAATAATTCCTAATGTAACCATTACATGCCAGTAATCAATACGACTATTTCCAAGTTCTAATGCAAGATCACCGGAGAGAACCTTGTATATATCAATGTATTTAATTGGATGTAAAAAGGTCGCCTTTAACCCTGCAGCCATTGCAATATCAGGGATTAGATAGATACCTAGTCCAATAAGTATATTGGCAAATGCATTCTTGAAAAGCATATTAAGCAAGATGGAAAGTGCCAATAGTACAATTATTGCAAGACCTAGTCCTAGGAACATATAGAGTAGGAACTTCCCGGTAGAAATAGCAATATAATTTTCATTCTTATAAACTAGTATAGGAAAAGAAAATTCACCGGCATTAAATTTTGTAGCAACATAGATGCCCCCAATAGTAAATCCAAGTAGTAGAAACGTATAAGTGTGAACAAAGTGAACCATCAATTTACTTATTACTTTATTCATAAAGGATAAAGGGAAGCCCCTCATAACTGATTGGTGTCTTTGTTCATAGATAAGCATTTCATTCCCACTTACTAAGACAATCACTAAGAATAATAGTCCGGATAACATCGTAAGTACATTTGTAAAATAATGATTTGTTGAGAAAGAATCTGATTCAATCGGCAAATTATTATCTTTTATATAATGTAGTAGTGCGTCCTCTTTTAAAATCTCTTCCTTTGGGGTGATTAAGTGATCAGGAATACCATTATTTCCTAGCTCATGAACCTTCAGACGCAATCGATTTATTTCCAAACCATTTTCAATATACTGCTCACTGTCATTTCCATTACCGATAAACCAAAGCTGCATACCTAGTAAGGACTGAATTTGAGTATGATAATCATACACTTCCGCAACCTCTGGCAGGTCGTGACGCTGCAAATCAAGGTATTCAAAGACTGCATAGGACATTTGCGTTTCTGTTCTCTTTTTATCAGTTAACGGTATGGGAGTTTCCTGACTATAGTAAATAAAAAACAAGACGAAGAAGAGTAGAAGGAATGCAGCAATGAACCAATTTTTTCGGTTTTTTAAAATTAATTTCGTCTCAAATTGCGTAAACTTCCAAAACATAATAACTATCCTCTCTATTCTTATGACCTTACGCTGCTAATCGATAAAAACGCTGTTTTTTAACGACTCGTGAAACAACAAAAAGGGTAATTTCTAATACTAAAATTGTACTTAGTAAAACGATAAACCCTTTTTCAAATGTAATCGATTCAAGGTGGACCAAATATTGCTTTTCACCTGAAATAATTCTTCCAAAATCAAAATAAGTCTGTGGTAAATTGCTAAGCTCAATGCCAAAAAGTTTTGTTAATGTTCTAGAATAATAGATTCGCTCTGAAAATAGTATAACCGAGCCTACCATAAGCACTAACCAAGAATTTTTAAGTAATAGGCTTAGAATAGCATTTAAGCGAATAAATAAGTAAACAAGAATCGGTATCATTCCAAATGTCATTAACAAGAATTTTGCTATAGTAATAGTTTCAAATTCCGCAAATCGGTACCCAAAATAATCATCTGGCAGTGAGCTAGGAATTGTAATTGGCACAGAAAGTTTAAAGGACCCAAAACCATTTTGGATGGACAAGATTATTACTACTAATAGTAATAATGCAGCTAATACGAGTAGAGTGTAAAAAAATGCAACAACTGATTTAATGTTAATTAATCGATACCATCCGATAGGCATACCTTGTAAGAGAGAGCGATGCTGTCGATCTTTTGTCATCATGTCACTACTAAAATAGATGGCACAAAATAGAACCATAAAGGCTGTCGTACCTAAAATGAAATTTACGATTGTTTGTAATGCTGTTTTTTGCTCAATCATTTCATATGTAATGGGAATACCTGCATCTAGATAGCCTTGATAGCGAAGATCTACTAAACTACTATTACGTGCTTGATCAATACCAGGGTATGGTGCATTTGCAATCAACATCCAGTCTCGCTGCTCATTCATTGCGTTGAAACCGAAACCTTTCATACGAAGCTGAATAAAACGATTATAATCTTTGTCCTCAAAGGCATGTATCATTCTAGATTGTACTTTTATTGCATATGTATTGCTTGCAAATGGTGTACCAGTCATCTCACCATATCCAGTACCGCCCCTAGCAATCATTCCTTGTGTGACTGCCTCTAAGTCCTTTAATTCCAACCTCATCGCTTCAGGATCAAAGGAATCCGAAGTTTCTTTAGTTGGCAAAACTAAAAGCAAATAACTCAGAATTAAACTAACTAAGGCAATAATAAATAATACGTTCTTTTTGTTTTTGAGTATCATTTTGAATTCATGAACCATCATTGATCTAATCATTAGTTGAATTCCCCTTTTTGGAATCTTGTATTACAGAACAACAAAGATGGATAGTTGTTATTTTGTAATACAACTGTAACGTAATTTTAATAATCTATTGCGAATAGTTTAACAATATATTAACTGGATGACAAGAGGATATTTTTTTCTGTTATAATAGATAACTAATATAGTCCATTCTATTTTGGAGAAGTGGGATAAACGAATAATGGAGGATCATTATGGATTTTATTAACAACTGGATTTCTGGATATGATATCAATCCACCATTAGATAAGTATCTTTCGGTTACATTAACGATTATTTTCGTTACTGTAGTCTGTGTAATTGCGAATTTTATTACTAAACAGATTGTCATTCGGATTATTACACGTATCTTAAAACGGCATAATTACAAATGGGGTAATATTTTATTAGAGAGAAAAGTATTTCGTAAATTATCCCATATTGTTCCTGCAATTATTATTTTTCGTTTTGCTGTCACCTATCCGTCGTATCAGGATCTAATTGAGAAGGCAGCTATTACGTATGTGATCATAGTGAGTTTATCCGTTATCAATAGCTTATTAAATGTTATTAATGATATTTATCAAACCTATGAAATCTCTAAGAGCAGACCAATAAAAGGATATATCCAGGTAGCTAAAATAGTGATATTAACTTTTGGGGTAATTTTGGTCATTGCAACTTTAATAGGGGAGAGTCCACTTATTTTACTCAGTGGCTTTGGTGCACTTTCTGCTGTATTTATGTTAGTTTTCAAGGATTCAATTTTGGGACTGGTTGCAGGTGTTCAATTGTCTTCCAATGATATGGTTCGCGTAGGCGACTGGATTGAAATGCCAAAATACGGAGCGGATGGCGATATTATTGATATTTCATTAAATACTGTAAAAGTGCAGAACTGGGATAAGACCATTACAACTATTCCAAGCTATGCACTTATATCCGATTCATTTAAAAACTGGAGAGGGATGCAAACCTCTGGTGGAAGACGAATTAAACGTGCTTTATTTTTTGATACAACAAGTATTCAGTTCTGTTCAGAAGAGATGATAGAGAGATTTAAACATATTCAGCTATTGACGGATTATATAAACGAAAGAGGAAAAGAAATAGAAGCGTTTAACAAGAGGATGCATATAAATAGAGAAAACCCAGTTAATGGTCGAGCACTAACAAATATTGGCGTTTTTCGAGCGTATGTAACCAATTATCTAAAGCATCATTCTGGAATCAATCAGGATATGACCTTAATGGTTCGTCAGCTAGCTCCAACAGAAAACGGCATACCTCTAGAGGTTTATGCATTTACTAATGATGTAAACTGGTCATTTTATGAGTCTGTTCAGTCAGACATCTTTGATCATCTATTTGCCGTAGCTCCAGAATTTGGGCTTCGAATATTCCAAAATCCGACTGGAAATGATTTAAAAGGTGTAGTCGAGAGAATAACTCACAAAAATGAATTACGTAAACAAGAGGACTAGCATACAGAAAATTACCGAATTGATTTGTATCCAAAAAGCCAATACTTTTGACTATCCGACTTTTTGGAATAAATCGACTCGGTAGTTTTTCTTATTCATTCTCTTTTTTAATGTTATGAGCAGTAAAATAATCCTTCAATTCATCCTCAGCACTAGTCTTTGCTAATGGTACATTAGCTCGATAGGCTGCTCGACATATAACATGGGCCGCAACTGGTGCGGTCAAGAATACAAAGATAATTCCAAGGATTAGACGAATACTAAAATATCCCTCGGAAATTAAAAAATAAAGTAAAGTTCCTATTAGAATAAATAATACTCCTACTGTTGAACTCTTGGATGCAGCATGTGAACGTGTATAGACATCTGGTAAGCGAACCAAGCCAATCGAACTGATTAAACTAACTACGGTTCCTATTAAAATAAAAACCCCTGCAACAATCTCAGCGCTTTCGTTCAATGACTACACCCCTTTCAAGAAATCTGGCAAACGCAATAGTGCCGATAAAGGACAGAATGCCGATTAATAATATCAATTCAAAAAATGCATGAGAGTCTAGGTAAACAGAGAAGATGGCAATCCCTGCAATGAGATTTATTCCAATTGCATCTAATGCTTGGATTCGATCAGCACTAGATGGCCCTTTTACAACACGATATATATTTAATAGGATAGAAATTGTTAATACGATTAGTGATGAAATCATTAACAGATTAAACATATTTTCTCGTCACATCCTTAATAGCGCGCTCAAATACTACCTGTGATTTTAATACGGAAATTTTTGATTCTGGTATATCCATGGCATGAACATATAGGCTCTTTCCATCAGGAGTAACCTCCATCACAACGGATCCAGGTGTTAAACAAATCAATAAGGAAAGCAGGGTAATCTCCACATCGCCTTCTAAATCAGTATCAATTCGAAATATCCCTGGAGTCACATTGATCTTTGGACGTAGTATTTGTTTTATTACAACAACAGCGGAACTTAAGAGTTCTCGCCCAAATACATAAAATAATTTAAGTGCAGCCCAAACAAAGAATAAGTAAAAGGGCTTTTGATAAAAACGTCGCATAAAAAATAAAATGATAATACCGATAATGTATCCACTTAAAAAAGCAAGAAAATTCCACTCATCCTGAAAAAACATCCATAAAAAAGCAATAAATAGATTCACTAAAATTTGAAATGGCAAAAATCATTACCCCTTTCCACATCATGGGATATCATTTCCAGCGAAAACTGCCTCTATATATACTTCAGGATCCATTAATCCATCTACAGCAATTTCCACATAGGAATGAATCCATTCTGGTCCAATACCTAGTGCTATTGTCAAGGCTGTCAATAATACAAGTGGTAGAATAAGACCCTTTGTTGATCCCTTTTCCTCATCCTCACTTAAAATAGTTTCTCCCCAAAAGACGTTCATAAAAATCTTCATTAAAGAATACAAAATCATTAGACTAGTAATTAAACCAATTGCACCTAGCCAATAGTATTCAGCTTCAAAAGAACCTCTCGTAATAAAGACCTTTCCGATAAATCCACTTAATGGGGGGATTCCAATCAATGCGAGAGCAGCGATGAAGAACATCCACCCCAAATAAGGATGGTTGCGAATTAACCCACTCATTTCCTTTATATTTCTAGTCCCAGTTAAATAAATGATAACTCCCGCAATAAGAAAGATTAACGCCTTAGTAATCATGTCATGCACTAAATAATAAACAGTACCTAACAGTCCGAAGCTTGTAAAAGTCGCAAGCCCAGCTAGTATAAAACCAGATCCAATAATGACATTATAGGTTAAGATTCTACTAATATCCCAATAACCAATAGCACCGATACCACCTAGAATCATGGTTAAGGCAGCTAATACCCCAATCATGGTGTGTGTTATTTCAGGTTCATGATAGAATACAAGCGTAAACATGCGAATGATTGCATATATCCCAACCTTCGTTAATAATGCTGCAAATAGAGCCGATATGGCTGCAGGTGGAACCTGGTAGGAGCCAGGAAGCCAATAAAATAAAAATAAGCCAGCCTTAATACCAAATACGAGCAGGAATAATAATGCAACAGTTGTTATAAATCCATCCTGCCCAGCCTCTGCAATACGTACAGATATATGTGCCAGATTAAGCGTACCCGTTAAGGAATATATATACGCAATTCCGATTAGGAAAAATGCGGAGGACAAGACATTAATAATTACATATTTCATTGTCTCCCTCAGCTGTAACTTTCCACCACCTAATGAAACCAATACATACGAGGCAAGGAGAAGAATTTCAAAAAAGACGTATAGATTGAATAAGTCCCCAGTTAAAAATGAACCATTTACACCTGTAATCAAAAATAAAAATAAAGAATAAAAATAATGCTTTTCTCTACCTTGACCAATTGTTTTAAAGGAAAAAAGTAAACAACATAGTGAAACAATACTACTTGTAAGAACTAATAACATAGAGAACATATCGCCCACAAGCCCAATTCCATATGGTGCCTGCCATCCACCCAATTGCAGGGTTTGAATTCCATTATTCTTTATTTGACCAATGATAATTATGGAGATTCCAGAGACTAAGACCATGACAATTAAACTGATTATTCGCTGCAGTCGAATGTGATTCCGAAATAGAATAAAGATTAGTCCAGCGATTAACGGCATAATGACTGGCCATATTAATAAGTTATTCATGTTCATTACCTCTCAATTTGTTCATGTCAGCTGTACCATGTTTTTTATAGGTCCGATAACTTAGCACTAATAGAAATGCGGTTACTGCAAAATTAATGACGATTGCCGTTAAGATTAATGCCTGTGGAATTGCATCGGTAAAGGTATGCAATTTTTCCGTAAGTAGTGGGGGACCTCCTTGTTTCAGTCCACCCATTACCATAATCATTAAATTGATGGCATGACTGATGAGAGAAAGTCCAAGTATGATTCGAAGCATTTGATTGGTTAAAATTAAATAGGTTCCAATTGTAAAAAGGATTCCGATAACGATTGCCATTAATGTTTCCATTACAGTTCATCCTCACTTATGCTTGTAATGATGGTCACGGCAGTACCGATGACAGCAAGTGCTACGCCAATATCGAATAACACTGCAGTAGCGAGTTCAGTCTTGCCAAAAACAGGGAGGTTAAAATAGCCAAATGCTTGTTCTAAAAAATTGTCTCCATAAATCATGCCAACTAGTCCTGTAAATACGGAGATCAATACCCCCAGTGCAGCCATTTTTTTATAATCTATCGGTAGATTTTTTCTTATTTTCTCAATGTCGAAGGACAAATAAAGTAGGACGATACCAGCTGCTGTTGTTAAACCTCCTATAAAGCCACCACCAGGATAATGATGACCCGCCCAAAATAAATCAATGGAAAAGGTAAAAATGATAATGGAGGCAATCTTCGTTACAGTGTGCAATATCACGTCATTTGGTTCAGGTTTCATCATATTCACTTCCTTTTGGGCGAAGCTTAATTAGGGTATACACGCCGATACCGGCAATCAGTAATACAGCTATTTCTAGCATCGTGTCAAATCCTCTGAAATCAACTAAAATCGCATTAACAATATTATTTGCCCCTGCTAATTCGTAGGCATTTTCAAAGAACTCTGAGATGGGTGTAAATAATTTATGACCAGAAGCACTTAAAGTCATAAGCGTAACAGTAATTCCAACACAAATAGATATCAAGAGATTGACGAGTTTGAATTTCATCTTTTCAAGCTTTTTTCCAAGCTTTGGTAGATGGTAAAAGCATAGTAAAAACAATACAGTTGTCGCTGTTTCAACTACCATTTGTGTGAGTGCTAAATCTGGTGCGCGGAAAATAACAAAGAGCATCATGACTAAATATCCAACTGCACCTAACGCTACAATCGCTGTAATTCGATTCGTTGTAAATAAAGTGGTGAGGGCAGCAATAACCATTGCAACTAAAATCCCTACATCATAAATGGAGTAATCTGCATTACTAGAAAGGTCTAGTTTTAACCCATCGAAAATAATAAGAGAACTAATCTGTACTACCGTTATAAAAATTAAGATATATAGTAGATAGTGGCGAATAGACCCAGTCATGTAGCGATTAGTAAAGGAAGCAAATCTCTGTTCCATTCCTTCCATACCTGCATTGTATAGATAGTTCAAGCTTAGTTTTTCCGGATAAATCCGGAAAGCAATATTCCATTTTTTTATTGAATAGAAAAGCAACAATCCAAAAATAATTACTCCAATTGTCATAAGGAGCTCTGTATTTACCCCATGCCAAGCTTTGATTTCAAATAATTTATGAGTAGCTGACACGGAAGGTACTACAGCAACTAGAGCTGGTTTTATAATATAGGTAGCTAATAGATTCGGAACAAAGAAAATCAAAACAACAAGTATTCCTAATATGGTAGGAGGCAAAAGCATACCAATTGGTGCTTCATGTGTCTTTTCCTTAGGAAGTCGTTCAGGATGAAAGGTCCCGAAAAATGGTCGAACGAATAGCATAAAGCAGTAGATAAAGGTAAAGACACTAGCAATCCAAGCTATGAATGGAAATAGTTTAGTTAAACCATTAAAACCAAATATGGGATTATCAGAAGCTGTGAGCATTCCTGTAAAGAACATTTCCTTACTTAAAAAACCATTGAAAGGTGGTAAACCAGCCATAGAAAGACTACCTATTAATGCAATGGTAAAAGTAATGGGCATGATTGCCATTAGTCCTCCTAGCCTTCGGATATCTCGGGTCCCTGTTTCATGGTCAATTATTCCAACAACCATAAATAATAATCCCTTGAAGGTTGAATGGTTGAATAAATGGAATAGCGCAGCGAAAATTGCAAAGGCAAATATTTCTTTAGAATCTCCAATTCCACTTGTTAATGCTGCAGATCCTACTCCAAGTAAACTCATAATCAAACCTAGTTGGCTGATCGTAGAAAATGCTAAAAGTGCCTTAAGGTCGGTTTGTCTAACTGCCCGAATAGAGCCATAAATCAAAGTGATTATTCCAATTCCTGCAACTAGCCAGAACCAAATAGAACTACCACCAAAAATGGGTGACATCCGTGCTACTAAATATAATCCGGCCTTTACCATGGTTGCGGAGTGCAGATATGCACTAACTGGTGTTGGTGCTTCCATCGCATCAGGTAGCCAAATACTAAAAGGAAATTGAGCGGATTTTGTAAATGCTCCAAGAAGAATTAAAGCCATAGCTGGAATAAAGAGAGAATGGCTATGTATGTTTTCGACATTTGCCATTATTTCTTGAAGGCTGTACGTATCATTTATTATGGCTAGCATAATGACACCAGCTAACATAGCTAGTCCACCAAATACTGTAATGAGCATTGCCTTTAAAGCACCAGTACGGGATCTTTTTCGTTCATACCAATAGGCAATTAATAGGAATGAAGATACACTGGTGAGCTCCCACAGTGTATATAGGACTAGAACATTATCCGAACACACGAGGCCAAGCATTGCCCCCATAAACATTAATAAATAAATATAAAAGTTATGAAGTGCTTCACGTTCTTTTGCCATATAAAATATCGAATACATTACAACTAAAGTTCCCACTCCACTAATAATGAGGCCAAACATTAGGGAAAGCCCGTCTAAATAGACATCGAAGTTAATATCTAAGGAAGGGATCCAGGACATAGATAAATATATAGTCTCGCCATTAGCAATAGCAGGAATATGTTTGAGAAAGTATACAAAAATGATGAATGGTACTAGGATGACATACCATCCCGTATGAAAAGTAGAGTTCAATTTTTTGTAGATGATTGGAACGAATATTGCGGCTATAAATGGTAATAAGAGAATCATGTGAAACAAACTCAAAACTTTCACTCCTTGTATTAAAAATAACCCATTTTCAAAATGTATAAAGGAAAAAGGTATGAAATTCACTTATGGCATTGACTCTTTATGAAGCATAATGATATAGTCATACTTAGTTTACGAATAAGTTAACTTTTTATATATAATCCATGGGGTGAATATAGTTATGGAAACTATGCAAGGCCGTTGTGATGAAAGTATACTCGTATGTGTTCATTACGGTCCAAATGGTGAACGACTTATAAAGCGTGGTTGTAATATTGCCAAAATGCTAGGGTGTCCGTTATATATTCTTACTGTTGATGCAAAGCCATTTGATGAAATGGATGCTGAAAGAAGCTTTTATATAGAAAGCTGGAAACAGTTGGCAGAAGAACATAACGCAGCCGATTTTATTATTATGGACAATGAGAAACGACCTGTTTCAAGGGTAATTGCTGAAGTTGCCCGTGAAAAACATATAACTCAAATTATTCTTGGTCAAACAGCGCAAAGCAGATGGGAACAAATCACGAAAGGATCTTTGATTAATGCCTTACTTCACGAGATTCCTTTTGTTGATTTGCACATTATTTCTGTAACGCGGTATATTCGTGATGAGAATGGACAATTTCAACGAGGGGTAAGAGCTTATCTTATAAAGGAAGATGAGCATTACCAATTAACGTTTAAGCATTCGAATTCCATTATTTATGAAGGAATCTTCTTTAAAGAGCAGGGCACTGACTTTGATAATGGAATATTTAAATTTATGAAAGATAAAGAACTGTTTAAGGTACAAGTGACTGAAGGACTAGTAAAGGAACTTAAAAAAGTTGAAATGCATGTTGACTATGAACAGGAAAGTAAATCATAATTTTTACATAACTCTCCACATATGGAGAGTTATTTTTTTTAGAGATTCACGTCAACCTTTACCAACTTTTTTTCTTCCTCGGAAATGCCGATATATTTCAAGGTTTCCTTTCTAGAGTTATGGTGGAAGATTGACATTAAAATAGAAATGGCAACCCCTTTTTGGTAAGCATGGTACCCAAAAGTTTTACGCATGGTATGTGTGCCAATTTTTTCTTCAATTCCAGCCGCTTTGGCAGCATGATTAATAATTCGATATGCCTGCTGACGAGTTATTGGTTTATCATTTTTCTTTGATTTAAATAAATAATCCCCAGCTTTTAACTGACTATAAGGTAAATAGTTCTGTAATGCTTCTTGAACCCTACTATTTAAATAGTGTCCCTTTAAGCCCTTTGACTTTTCATCCCGTAAGAAAAGAAATTCCTTTGGTTGGTTTCCATCCCAAACTTCTTCTACTTTTAGAGATAATAAATCCTGTGCATTTATCCCAGTGTTAATACCTATCACAAAAAGGGTATAATCCCTTCTTGAAGATCTTTCCAGTATTTCTTTCATCTTATTAATCTTTTCTAATTCTTTAATTGGGACAACATATTCCATCGTTTTACTCTCTCCAATTATGTTACATAATGTAATACTAACATAGGTTATGTAACATTATCAACGATAAAGTCAGTGGCTAAAGGATGAATTACTATGATTTCTTATGAGAATCATCAGCAAGAAGCTTGCAAATTTATTATGGATTATCAAAAGAAGAATATTGTGCTACTATTGAGAAAATAATGGAATAGAAGGGGAGACATAGTGGATATGCAGTAACCCGGCGAATAAGTTTTCTAGCTCAGGTATTGAATATATTGTTTGTACGGAATTGTGGATATATTCTAGAGGGTTACGTAACAAAGCCAAGTAAGTTTAAATCACGTAATTAAAATTTTTTTGCATTTAAATTTTTTTCATAAGTGTCTTCTTGCGGTTGAGAAAATGGAAGCAGAGGGAAGGGATGAAATGACACGGGTCATCCGCTGGCTATTTTATTTCTCTGGGCTTTTTATGTTTAGCTATGGAATAGCCATTGCATTAAAAATGCAATATTTAGGCATTCACCCTTGGGATGTCCTAAATGTTGCACTGTATGAAAAGTTAGGATTAATAATTGGAACTTGGGCAATTATTATTTCCATTCTATTAATCATTGTTTCCTGGGTATTGGATAAAAGCTATATTAAAATTGGAACCTTTTTAAATGCTATATTAGTAGGAGTATTTGTGGACTTTTTCTTATGGTTAGATTTTCTCCCCACTGCAGGTCATAACTGGTTCGATATAGTAATGATGGTTATTGGCATTATTACAATGGGAATTGGGGGTGGCTTGTATAACTCGGCTGAAATGGGGGCAGGTCCAAGAGATGGATTTATGCTTTCCATTGCAGAGAAGCTAGGTAAGTCTGTTGGTTTAATTAGAATCATTGTGGAGTTATTAGTATTACTACTTGGATTGTGTTTAGGCGGACCTGTATTTTTATTTACTTTTATTTTTACATTTATTCAAAGTCCAGTATTTGCTTTTTCATTGGATAAATTTAAAGGGATTATTATATTAATGGAAAGGCGCAATATGAAAAAGCAATCCACAAGGACTAGTGCATAAAAAAGAACAGAAGCTGGACGATTTATAAAAAATGCCTCTGTTCTTTTAAAATAGTGTACCAAAAACATGATTACAGGATTACTTGAAAACTAGTTTCCATCCAACGATATTAATAATACTTAATACAAGTAAATATCCGTAGATTCCAAATGGGATTGCTAGCACGATAAAATGTACCAATACAAAAAAGGCAACAGCTACCATTAATAAAATCATTTTCCCAGTATTTCCACCGCTTTGATTGGCAGATTCTAATGGCTCTGTAAACGGGTATTTTCCATTATTAAATACACGATAGGCAATGAGAACTAGCAAAATAGCTGACAAGAAAACAATGATTAAATCTGGTATTATTCGAAATGAGAATATCCAAATATACACAATGGACAGTACTGATAGGATAGGTAGATACAGTTGAACTAAAAAAGCTTTTAAGGTTGCACGATATACTGCTGAATGCTTATGAATTGGAGTTGTTTGGAAAATCCATGCACCTTTATATTTTCCAGAAAATTGGAGCATATATACAACCGTGCCAATTATGATATTGCAAAAATAAATCGTTAAGTAAGATTTCCCCTGGCTTATATCAGAAAATGATTGATACCCTAAATTATTAAAAAGAAAAATGAATGGAAACACTAACGCCATTCCAAGTGACGGATACACCTTTAATTTAAAATCTCTTTCGCGACGCAACATGATAGAGGAAAAACGATAGAAGGCTCTTTCCTCTTTACTAATACAAATAAACCTCCCAACCGATTCACTAAGGTTCCAGCTTCTCTTTTTTCTTGTCCCTGATTCTTCCATTAGTTTCTGTAAATTTCGTTCAAACGAAGGCATGAGAAGAGAATAGATATAAATAGAAACAATTGGACCAATCACAGCAAGTATGGATAAAAGAATGATTCCAATTGAATATTCCTGGTTTAATAAGAGCTCGAATGGTGCTCCAAACCAAATTGGCGGAATAAGAACATGCCACCAGCTGAAATCATAAATGAATTCCTGATCAACGAAATCAAATAATCTGATGACGATTTGATATCCAACTACTACTCCAATAGCAAGCAGTATTTGTACGTAATTAATAATATCTTTTAGTTTTTCTCCATCAAATAAACGCAATATAAACATATATACGAGCACTGTAAATGCCATGATAAAGAGGCCTAATAAGATAATTTCCACAAGAAATATAAGGAAATATACGATACCTTTCGTGAAAATCATCACTACGGATGGTATAGCTATAAATGCACCTGTAATTAGGCTCAAATAAATTGCTATATGAACAATTTTTGCCGCACTTAGGGTTCGCGGATGAATTGGTTTTGTATTTAGTATCGCTTTATCGCGGATGTTCAATAGAACAGAGGAGAAGTCCGAAATCAAGGATGTCATTAATATAAACATGGATATACCAATCATGATGCTAATCTGGAACATATAGCTATCCCCAAGAAAAATAAAAGGAACTAACATTAGACCATAAAATGCGTATATCAATAGTGACAGGAGAAAGTTGTTTTTTCCTTCTTTTTTCTTTTTAGACATATCATTAAGTATGGTCGGTACTCGTCGCTGATCCATGGTTAGTTTGACTTCTAGAATTTTCCTCATGGTTGGGTAGTCTATTTTCATCGTACGAAAAAGAGGCTGAAAAAAGTCTAGAATCTTGAGTGAAGTGAAATTATGCATTGTCATCATCCTCCATTACAATGGAGACAACTTTTTTTGCTGTATGCTTATGTTGATCAAATCCAGTAAGCTGATTAAATATCCCTTCTAGCGAACCTTCTTTACTCTTTTCTTTTAATTCATCAAATGTACCATCTGCAGCTATTTGACCGTTTACCAATAAGACAATGCGAGTGCTTATCTTTTCTACTACGTCCATAATATGGGAAGAGTAAAATATCGTCTTGCCTTGGTTAGCAAGCTCCTCGAGCAAGTCTTTTATAATCATTACACTATTAGCATCTAATCCACTAAGTGGCTCATCAAGAAATAGTAAATCTGGATTATGTAGCAAACTTGATAGGATAAGAACTTTCTGCCTCATTCCTTTTGAAAAGGAAGATATTCGTGAATGCATTACCTCATGTAAACCAAATTCTTCTAGCAGTCTTTCTGCTTTTACTTCTACTTTTTCTCGATTCAAACCATATAGCTCACCGATAAAGGTTAAATATTCCATTGCGGTAAGCGTATCGTAAACTTCTGCATTTTCAGGTACATAACCAATTTTCTGTTTGAATGATTGGTCACTGATTGCAATATCTTGACCAAAGATCTCAACCTTTCCACCATAACCATTAATTAATCCAAGCATAATTTTTAGCGTAGTACTTTTTCCAGCGCCATTTGGACCAATATACCCAATGATCTGCCCACTATAGACATCTAAATTTACCCCTGTTAAAACATTTTTCCCTGAATAGCTCATTGTTAAATTTTGTAGAGATAGCACTTTTTCCTTGTTCCCCATATACATTGTCCTTTCTCTTATTCTTGTCTCTATTAACATAACAATCTATATAATTGAAAGCAAACAGAAAATAAAGAAAACTACCATTATCATAATGGAAGCTACTCTTTAAAGGAGAATAATAAAAATGAATATAAAGCCACATAGAAATGATAGAATTAAATGATAGATAGTAAGATTAGGAATAAGCAAAATAGAGGATGGGGAAGTGTCATTCATTGGATGTTTTAAAAGAAAGAAAAAATAGGTATGTTTATTTGTTAGCAGTTGCACTTACGATTGCTTTAGGCTTAGCCTCAAGAAGATTTTCTGATTCTCTACCGGAATTTATTGCAGAGAATGCAGGGGATATGTTGTGGGCGATGATGGTCTATTTCGGTTTCCGTGTTTTATTTTTGAATAAGAGTATGTTATTTGCTTTTATTTTAAGTATGTTGTTTAGTTTTGGAATTGAGTTTAGCCAATTGTATCAGGCGGATTGGATTAATCAGATTAGGAATAAATGGCTCTTTGGATTAATCTTAGGAAAAGGCTTTTTGTATGTAGATTTGATTCGGTATACTTTTGGAATAATTATTTCTCTAATTATTGATTTTCTAGGAAATAATCTGAAGTTAAGAGACTATAAATAATTCGTATGTTAAATCTATTTCTTTCCATATATTCAAACGAATAAAACATTATTTGGGGTAGATTCTAAAACCAAATGGAATGGAAAGAAGGGATTAGGTGGACAATTATTATTTAATGTATGTGAATGGTGAATTTCGTGATACATCCTCAGGAGAAAAAATTACTGTGCTGAATCCAGCAACGGAAGAGGTAGTAGGTAGCTGTGTAAAAGCAACGAAAGAAGAAGCGGAAGAAGCAATACAACATGCACGAATAGCTTTTGACAATGGGTCTTGGAGTGGACTTAAGGCTTCTCAGAGAGCTTCCTATTTATATCAAATTGCCGATAAGCTAGAGGAACGAATAGATGCCTTGACAAAGCTACATGTACAGGAGTCAGGCTCTACTATTATAAAAGCAAAAGGAGAGATTCATTCTTCCGTCCGTACGATTCGTCATTTTGCAAAACTATGTCAAACGGATTATCATTATGAGGCAATTACTCCGAATGAGGAAGCAATTAGTTTTAGCTATAATTTTATAGAACGAGAACCTATTGGCGTTTGTGCTGGAATTGTTCCCTGGAACTTCCCGTTTAGTCTCGCCATTTGGAAGATTGCTCCAGCACTAGCAACTGGGAATACCATAATTGTAAAGCCAGCTAGTGAAACACCTTTAACAATGCTTGAGTTAGCTAAAATTGTAGACGAAGTTGGATTGCCAAAGGGTGTATTAAACATTATTCCAGGGTCAGGTGCAGTAATTGGTGAAACCTTAGCCGAACATCCACAAATCGATAAGATTGCATTTACTGGTTCAACGGTTGTTGGTAAACGAGTGATGGAACTTGCTTCCACCAATGTGAAAATTGTGACATTGGAATTAGGAGGAAAATCAGCAAATATTATTTTAGATGATGCTAATTTAGAAGTAGCAATAGATGGAGCACTATTTGGTACGTTCTACCATAGTGGACAGGTATGTGAATCTGGGACAAGGCTGCTTGTACAGGAGAGTATCTATGATGAAGTAATCAATAAACTAGTTGAACGCGCGAAAATGATAAAAGTAGGTGATCCATTCCAGCCGCAGTCAGGGATGGGACCAGTTATCTCTAGAAAACAACGTGATCAAATTGAAGAATATATTCGCATTGGTAAAGAGGAGGGGGCAAGACTCGTCCTAGGTGGTGAAAGGCCGGCCGGTAGTATATTCGAAAAAGGATTCTGGATTATGCCAACTATTTTTGCTGATGTTAAAAATGATATGCGAATAGCACAGGAAGAAATATTTGGTCCTGTATTATCGGTAATCAAATTCAAAACAGATGATGAAGCAGTTCAAATTGCCAACGATACGATTTATGGATTAGCTGGTGGTGTCTGGTCGAAAAATAATAAGAGGGCCGTAAGTGTTGCAAAACGAATGAGAACTGGTACGGTATGGATAAATGCATATCATCTATTAGCAGACACTGCACCATTTGGAGGCTATAAACAGAGTGGGATAGGGAGAGAATTAGGTATTCAGGGCCTGCTAGCCTATACCCAAACAAAACATATCCATGTTGATCTGGATCAAAGTACATCGAGATATAAAATTCTCCTCCCGGAAAAAGAATGAAGCAGAAAAATTCTATCAGCATAGGATTAACCCCGAATCACGGTAAGGTGGTTCGGGGTTAATTTATTAGACAAAACCTATCTTGTTATTGAGCTGTTAAACCACCATCAATAACAAATTCTGAACCAGTGCTATAGCTTGATTCATCAGATGCAAGATATAAGACCAGGTTTGAAACTTCCTCTGGTTTAGCCACTCTCCCTGCTGGAATATGTTTGGCAAATTCTTTAATAATATCCTTAGAATCTGCTTGGGATATCATAGGTGTTTCAATCACTCCAGGGTGAACGGAGTTAACACGAATACCATTATGAGCTAAGTTTAGTGCAGCGGCCTTTGTCATACCTCTAACAGCAAACTTCGTATCTGTGTAGCCAATAGCTCCACCGACTAGTCCATTTATAGAAGAAATATTCACAATGGAACCTCCATTTGCTTTTTTCATAGATGGTAGGACAGCTTTCATCCCTAAGAAAACAGAGATCTGGTTGATATCAACGATCCTCCTATATTCTTCTTCTGTTATCTCCTCAATGGATTTATTCATACTAATTCCTGCATTATTTACCAATATATTTACTGGCCCAAATTCCTTTTCGGTTTGGGAAACAACTTCCTCCCAATTTGCTGCTTTTGTTACATCTAGTTTTACAAATTTAGCATTTTCACCAAGCTCTCTTGCTAATACCTGTCCATCTTCCTCTAATATATCTGCTATCATAACTTTTGCACCTTCATTAATAAATAGTCGTGCATGAGAGGCACCCATTCCACGAGCTGCGCCAGTAATAATTGCGATTTTTCCATTTAATCTTGTCATTTAAGGTTCTCCTTGTTAGTTAAAATTTGTTTTTGTTTTTTCTTGCTTGAATTCCTTTCATTAGCTTTTCTTGAATGTTCAAATATTGCTCGATTTCCTCTTCAGAAAGAACTTCAAAAAGCTCAATAAATACTTTTTTGCCAATAGCCTGTGCTTCTTTTAATGCCTTAGATCCTTTCGTAGTAATTTCTAATTGGACAGCACGTTTGTCGGATTCATCATAGGTCTTCTCTATCAACTCTAGATGAACTAATTTCGTTGCAATATGTGTCATAGCACCTTTTGTGTAGCCAATTGTATCTGCCAACTCCACTTGCTTTTGTGGGCCTTTCGTCTGCAGTTCTGCTAATACGAGGATAGGAGATATTCCTAAAGGATAGTGGAATTCCTTTGTAAATTGAATAATATTTTCATTATTCATTTGTTCAATAGCATGAATTAATTTAAAGATATTCGTCTGTTTCAACTTATTACTCCTTTAATGGTTATTGACATTCTTCTTATAACAAGCGTACCAATAACATATTCTACACATTGACAAGGCCACTACCAATTTTAACAGTAATAATTAACTACTTTATCCTGGAAATAATTCAGAAGCTGTCATCTCCTTGAAAATAGTTTAGTGTTAAACTAATTACAATACTAGTTTAACACTAAACTATATTTTTTGGAAGTAGCACAATTAGTAATGGTTGGTTAACTATCGATATAAATTCGAGTGAATTGGGTAATATATTGTTATTCAGGCACAAGAAGGTGGAGATAATGTTGATGGATAAGATCTTTACTATTTCAGTTATTGTGGGTGTTCCTGTATCCCTGATCGGTGCGTTCCTAGAATGGCCATCCATACTTATGTTTATTATTTACTGTTTATCGATTATTGCTTTAGCTGGACTAATTGGAAGAGCAACAGAGAGTCTTGCAATTGTAATGGGCCCAAGAATTGGCGGGTTACTTAATGCAACGTTTGGAAATGCAGTTGAATTAATTATTTCAATCTTCTCATTGAAAGCAGGGCTAGTTGGGATTGTTCTAGCGTCGTTAACTGGTTCGGTTATAGGTAACTTACTTTTAGTTGCCGGTCTTTCTTTTTTTGTGGGTGGTCTAAAATATAAACGGCAATCATTCAGTATTCATGAGGCTCGGCATAATGCAGGATTATTAATTTTTGCGGTGATTATTGCTTTTGTGGTTCCAGAAGTATTTTCAAGTGCTATGAATGAGCAAAAAACGATGGGGCTAAGTATCGGGATATCCATCATATTAATCGTGTTATATTTTGCTGCGCTCTTGTTTAAATTTGTAACGCATCGTGGGGTATATCAAAGTAATGATAAAAGGGAGCAGGATGCACAGGCAGAGGAAGAACCTGAATGGGGGAGATTCAAGGCAATTATTGTTTTAGCAGTTGCTACGATTGCGGTAGCATTTATTTCAGAGCATCTAGTTGGTACTTTCGATGATATTGGACAAGCCTTTGGGTGGTCTGAATTATTTATTGGTATCATTATTGTTGCTATTGTAGGAAATGCTGCAGAACATGCTTCTGCAATCATAATGGCATTCAAAAATAAAATGGATGTCGCTATTGAAATTGCTATCGGTTCAACACTTCAAGTAGCGATGTTCGTGTTACCAATACTAGTATTACTCTCGTTATTATTTAGTACCACGATGCCACTGGTTTTTACTTGGCCAGAGCTAATAAGTATGGTGACAAGTGTACTATTAATCATCATGCTAACGATTGACGGTGACACTAACTGGTTTGAAGGTCTCATCTTACTCGCTGCTTATACAATAATGGGAATAGGATTTTATTTTATTTAAGTAAAAATATACTTGGATAAAACACTTAAGAGGCATCCCTATAGTAGGGATGCCTCTTAAGCTTTAGCGCCAAGATCGATGAAGTTAATTAAATATTATTAACCACGAACTAGTTTTCCACGTAAATTGTTGGATAATAATTCAACAATAAGAATGAGAATTACTAAGCCAATTAAAATTGATCCAACTTCATTCCAACGATAAGAATTCATCGCGAAAATTAGTGGGGCACCAATTCCTCCTGCACCTACTAAACCAAGTACAGAAGCCTCCCTAAGGTTCATATCAAATCGATATATAATGGTTGATAAGAACATAGAGAATAGCTGTGGTACGATACCAAATCTTATTTTTTCAAATGTTGTACATCCGATAGAGGTCATCGATTCCAAAATGCTCGTGTCAAGATCCTCAATAGCATCGACAAATAACTTTGCTAACATCCCAATGGAAACTAATGCAATTGTTAGGACACCGGCAAAAGGACCAGGGCCAGTTACCCGAATGAACATTAGTCCATATACAAGGGCAGGAACCGTTCGAATCATAATAAGCAATAGTCGTGTTACCCAAGCGACTGGAGATGGCACCACATTAGATGCTGACAAAAACGCTAGCGGGATGGCTAGTATTGAACCAATAATAGTACCTAAAAAAGCGATTGCTATTGTTTCGACAAGTAAATATGGAACTCCCTGTGTTGTAAAGGTTAGCAATAAATCTAAATCAGGATGTACAATACCTGAAAGGATGCTAGTAGCAATCTTCCATCCGCTTTCCTCAACATTTTGCAAATTAATTGCTGTAAAAGACCAAATAAACAATACCAATAATATTGTTGTAACAACAAGTAGATACCGTCTATTATTTGGTGATGCACTTAGCTGTTTTTCAATTGTATCCATAATATTGTTCCCCTTCTAGATTAACCTTTTTCTGAAGTGTTCACTGACTCTTTCAATAATAAATACTGTAATAACTAGTGTTAATAGAATCATTCCAACGCTTGCATAATCACGCCAGCCTAACCCTTCATTTAATAATAATCCAATTCCACCTGCGCCAACATATCCTAAAATAGCAGCATATCGAACATTTCCTTCGAAGCAGAACAATGATGTGGATAAATAATTTGGCAAAACCTGTGGGAAAATTGCATAGCGGAAGGCTTGTATTCGATTCATACCGAGTGACTCCATTGCCTCAAATGCACCCATATTTACATTTTCAATTTGCTCATATAATAGCTTACCAACATATGCCACTGTAAAAATAAAAATTGCAACGGTACCTGCTAATGTTCCTAGACCAAAAACAAAAGTAGCAATTAATGCGGTTACTAGTGTAGGCATCGTTCTTAAAATACTCAAGAAAACTTTTGTAATCGCAACAACTATTTTGCTTTTCACAACATTAGTGGATGCGAGATATGCAATAGGAATTGCAACAATGGAACCTAGAACTGAACCAAGTAACGACATTTTAATTGTATCAAGTAGTGGTTTCCATATATGAGGCGTATAGTCCCATTTTGGTGGAATCATGTCTATAATAATAACGAAAAATTCATTCCACCGTTCAGCTAAAACGGATAAACTAAATCCAGTGAATTTGATTGAAAAATAAGCCGCTATCAGAAGTAGGACTAAAATAACGGGGACACGGGATCTTTTTTCCAATACGACCTTACCATTCGGAAGGGCTATCTTTTTTGGAGGAAAAATTTTATCATACATATTTTCTATTCCCCTTTATCCTGTGACATAGTTTCCTTTTCTATTTGGCCTTTATAGATGTAATCTAATACTTCTTCTGTTACTTCTGCTGATTTTCCATCAAATACGACTTTTCCATCACGAACACCAATAATTCGATTAGCATATTCAAGTGCAATCTCGACATGGTGGATATTAATAATAACAGTAATGTTCATTTCTTCATTGATTCGTTTAAAATCATTCATTACTTGTTTTGCAGTTACAGGATCAAGGGAAGCAATCGGTTCATCTGCGAGAATAATATCAGGATTTTGGGCTAATGTACGTGCTAGTGCAACACGCTGCTGTTGGCCGCCTGATAATTGATCAACGCGGACATATGCTTTATCAAGAATACCGACTTGATCTAAAGCAGTAAGTGCTTTCGTTTTATGCTCTTTGGAGAATACACCAGTTAATTTTCTCCAAAATGGTAGCTCAGGAACAAAGGAGACTAGTACATTTTTTAACACAGATGTTCTCGTAACAAGATTAAATGATTGGAATATCATTCCAATTCGCTTACGAAACTTACGAACTTCTTTTCCTCTTAAGGAGCTAACATCAATATCATCAACGATTAAGCTTCCACCAGTTATATCATGCATACGATTGATACAGCGGATTAATGTTGACTTACCTGCTCCAGAAAGACCAATAATAGCAACAAACTCTCCTTGGTCTATTTTTAAATTAATATCCTGTAGTGCTTTTACATTATTTCCATATGTTTTTTCAACATTGATAAATTCAATCATATATGGTTCTCCAATCTTCTCAAAAATGAGGATGTCTCATAGAGGTATCCCTC
The DNA here is from genome assembly GCF_018333235.1 of Ornithinibacillus bavariensis. Classification (GTDB taxonomy): domain Bacteria; phylum Bacillota; class Bacilli; order Bacillales; family Amphibacillaceae; genus Ornithinibacillus; species Ornithinibacillus bavariensis. The sequence continues at coordinate 109,177 of NZ_BORP01000001.1, forward strand.
TAAACGGGAAGACCTTGCTATGAAACAACCTCATTGGCTTCATTATTTAACAGATTATTTTAGATTTCTAACAATTTCTTGTGCTTTTCTTTCATTATCATAATCAGAAGATTTTGCTTCTTGATAGCCTTCGTGATTATAGATGGAGATAACTTCTTTTCCTTTATCTGTTTGAGCAATATTCATAAATGCTTTTTGAATTGCTGCTTTTAGATCATCATCCATGATCTTGGAGTTTTTACTAACACTGATAGTATCGTTGTAAATTCCAGGTGTTACCCCAATAACATTTGTTTCATCCCAGATAGACTTTTCACGATTGAAGTCATTTTTCCATGCGTCTTCATTATCACGTCTAGCATCTGCATATGTTACTACAACATCAATTTGACCTGCAGCTAAGCGAGCAAATGCACTTCCATATGAATCGGATTGAACTACTTTATCAAGGTCAGTAATCGTTTTATCATAATTATCACTTAACCAAATTGCTGGGTAAATATAGCCAGCTGGTGATGAAGATGACATTACAGCCCAATTAGCGCTATTTAAATCGTCCCAAGTTAGCTCTTCACCATTGTTTACTTTCTCAGCTAGCTCTTGTCCTTTTTTAGAAGGACCAGCAATTGCTAAAGCACGGTAGTAAGTAACCTGCTCATCTGAAGCTTCAGTTGGTTTATTATCATTCCAGTCCTTTGCATTATCAGAATCAATGCTTAATCCTGCACGAGTTGCTGTTAAGACAACTTCTGCACCATCATCATATAATACATAAGTACCACCAGGGATAAGGCCAATATCGATTGTTCCAGCAGAAAGTCCTTCTCCTACTGCCTCATAGTTTGTACCTACTGTAATATCTACATTCTTTACATCATAGCCTTGATTTTTAAGCTCTTCTTTTAGAAGTTCTTTTAAAGGCTCTGTTGCAGTAATAATTTCTTCAGGCTCTCTTGAGGGAACAAAACCAACGGATAATTTATCGATGACTTTGTTTCCGTTGTCGTCTGAATTCTTATCCTTTGAAGAATCATCCGAACTTCCGCAAGCAGAAAGTACAGCAATAAACATAATGACCATTAAAGACAATAATATCTTTTTCACGCTTTTTAATCCTCCTAAGATGTTTTAGTATGACACTAACTATTAAATTGTATAGATTAATATGTACAACCGTCAAGAAGTAAATGACATTTTCGTTAATTATTTTACAAATTGTTTTCTATTATGACCTCTTTCTCAAATTTTTAAGCTATAGTACATAAAGTTCAAACTAGTAATAATTATATTGAAAAATAATTAAGTCTTGATGTCTTGTGTGTAAAATGATTGTAAAGCGATCAATCCTCTCGAGTAAAGGGCCCGAGAGGATTGATCGCTAAATAGTAAAGTACATCAAGATTGACAGTGCAACAGATGTAATGAGCATTGCAATTAGTGGCTTTAAAGCCTTTGAACGCAAATCTTTCAAACTCACATTGAGCCCTAGCCCTACCATGGCTGCCGTAAGTAACCAGGTTGTTATGGAAGAAATTATATTCATGCTATCTTGAGAAACTGGGATGGAATGACCAAAAACATAGCTTCCAAGAATACTTAATAGAATAAAACCGAATAGAAACCATGGAAATTCTATTTTGGCATCCTGTGTATCAGAATGTTTATTTTTTCTCTTCATCAAGAAGATAAAGATGAAGCATAGTGGAACTAAGAGAAATACACGTCCTAGCTTGGCAAGAAGTCCAATTGCTAGCGCGTTTTCGCCACCAGGTGCAGCAGCCAATGCAACATGGGCAACCTCATGTAAACTGCTACCGGACCAGACTCCATACTGAATAGCATCTAATGGGAGAAATGGACGCAAAATAGTATACATAATAGCAAAAGCAGTTCCTACTAACGCAATAATTCCTACACTAATAGCAGTATCCTCATCCTTTGATTTTACAATTGGTGCAATGGCTGCAATGGCTGCTGCACCACAGACACCTGTTCCAACTCCTAATAATAAGGAAATCATATAGTCTGCCTTTAAAAGCTTTGCTATCCAAATTGTTAAAAGGATTGCAAAAATGATAACCAAAGCATCTCTTATTAGAAGCCCGATTCCATCACTTAGAACAGTATTTATATTAAGTTTAAGACCGTATAAAATTATAGCAGCACGTAATAAACGCTTGGATGAAAAAGCAATTCCTGATCGTAAAATTTCAGGATAACGAAAGATTTGTCGGTAAAGAACAGCAATAATAATTGCACATGCGAGCTGTCCAACCTGATTAAATCCTGGTACTAACGCTAATAAATATCCAAGTAGAGCAATCAAAAAAGTAAAGCAAACCCCGAGTGACCAAGTCATTAGGGGATATAATTTTTTACTAGTTGCTAGAGCCATAATATCACCTCAATAATAAGTGTAATAAAATTAATTCTATAAGAGAAATAAATATAAGTTATAATAATCATAAGCAAACAATTATGAACGATAGTTGAGGTGTTAGTAAGTTGGATCAACAGCTTCGAGTTTTTATTTCTGTGGTGGAAAAACAAAGCTTTTCGCGGGCAGCTGAGGAATTACATATGACACAGCCAGCTGTAAGTCAGTATATACGTACTTTTGAGGGCAATTTAGGTATGAAGCTTTTAGATAGAACGAATAAATATGTCCGATTAAATAAAGCGGGTGAGATTGTGTATCATCACGCAAAGGAAATCGTTGGATTATACGCAAGAATGGAGAACCTTTTGATGGATTTGACGAATAAAGTAAGTGGAGTACTGTCAATTGGTTCCAGTTATACATTTGGCGAATATGTTCTTCCACATGTAATTGCCAATATGAAAAAGTCCTATCCAGAAGTTCACCCCTCTGTAACGATTGAAAACACGGAGAAAATTGCGGAACTAGTAAAAGGTCATCAGATAGATATTGGAATCATAGAAGGGAATATAAAGGAGGATAGTCAACTAGAGAAAGAAGATTTCTTGGAGGATAGAATGGTAATTGTTGCTTCTTTTAATAATTCGTTGACACAGAACAAAGGAACCATAGATTTAGGTGAATTAGAGAGGCAGACATGGATATTACGAGAAGAAGGTTCTGGGACTAGGGAAGCAGGGGAAAAAATATTCCAGCGATTAGGGATTCGACCTACCAATTTAATGGTATTTAGTAGCACCCAATCGATAAAAGAAGCAGTAATTGCCGGACTTGGGGTTAGTTTGCTATCAGAGATTGCGGTTCAAAAAGAACTTCTTCATAACAATATGAAAATAATCGAGGTAGAAGGCTTGCCATACACAAGAAACTTTTCAATCATTACCGCATCCCCATATCAAACCAAAGCTTTACAGGAGTTAATTCGAATGCTAAAAGAGTACGGATTAAAAAGAGGATAGTTTATTTTTTCTCATGTAGTACTTTTTAGCTTTACAGGTGATGAGCGTATTTCTATATTAGTCTTAATAGAAGATCTACAAAAAGAGAGGAGGATGCCAGATGATTAATCAAGTTGGTCAAATAATGCTGTATGTGAACAACCAGGATGCTGCAGTAACGTTTTGGACGGAGAAGGTTGGTTTTCATGTCATTGCAGAGGAGGATGATGGGCAAGGCTTCCGCTGGATTGAGATTGCCCCTTCGAATAATACAGAAACAAGTATTGTGCTCCATAATAAGGAACAGGTGGATAAAATGGAACCAGAATTAAATTTGGGAACACCATCTCTGATGTTTTTTACGAAGGATTTCAATCAATTATACCGAAATTTATCTAGTAAAAATGTAAAGGTTGGGGAAATAGTTGAACTACCCAATGGTAGAGTTTTCAATTTTGCGGATGATGAAGAAAACTATTTCGCTGTAATGGAAAGATAAGGTAGTATTTTTCATGAAAAAGCTATCACAAATTAAAGATGTGATAGCTTTTTCTTTTGCTTATTATTTAAACCATATAAAAAGGTGGGAGGGGATAAACGAATTTGTTTATCCTTTAACCGTATGGTTTATATTTTTTACTTTGTTACGCTCTTTTTTTCCGTGCATTAGATAATAGATAATGGTTGTAAATAAGACCAGAAAGCCCATTACCATATATAACTTACGATAACCCATGTACGGGATAATAAGACCTAATAAATAAGGACCAAATCCTAATCCAGCATCAAGGAAAATATAATAGGTTGATGTAGCTAACCCCACAGATTGAGGTGGTGCTGCCTTAACAGCAATAGCTTGTGTAGTGGATTGCATATTCCCATAGCCTAGACCGATTAGAACACCTGCTAATAGTAATGGTATACTATTTTCTACTGTGCTTAAAAGGAGTAGTCCTGCAGCATTTAATATAAATGCTGGATACATTATGGAATTAGCACCTTTAGCATCCATTAAGCGGCCAGAAAACGGTCTAGAAACAAGTATTGCGACAGCATAGACGACAAAAAATAGACTGGCAATTTCCACTAGGTTAATTTCGATGGCATAGAAATTAATGAAAGATAGAACACTCGAATACCCTAACGATAGAATGAATACCACAAGGGCAATCGGTAGTGCAGTAGGCTCGATAAAATTAGAAATTTTAAATGCACTAGAGGGCACTTTTTCTTTCGGTAATTTACTATCTGGGATTGTTGAAAGGGTTGAGATAATAAAACTTATAATACCTAACGCAAGACAAAAACCGAAGATAATTTGATAACTTGTATGATGGCTCATAAAAATCCCAATGAACGGTCCGATAGCTGTTGCTAGTGTAACACTCATACTATAGTAACTAATCCCTTCTCCTTTCCGATCGTTGGGAATAGTTTGTGCAACAATGGTTCCTGTTGCAGTACTTGCCATGCCAAGGGCGATTCCTTGTAAAAAGCGATTAATTAGTAAGAAGACAATCCCTAGTTTTATAAAATAGAGAAAGGAAGTTACAATAAAAAAGATTAAACCAGTATAAAGCATCGGCTTACTTCCGATAGTTGTAATCATTTTACCAATAAATAATCGTCCAATTAACGTTCCAATAATGAATATACCTGTCACTAAACCTGCTTGACTTTCAGATACATGAAATTCTTCTACAGCGTAAACTGACATTGTTACTAGTAATAAATAAAATACTAAGTATAAGAAAAAGTTCGCAGACGATATGATGATAAAGTCTTTCGTCCACAGTTTTGCTTTTGCTTGTTCCACGTGCATATCTCCTTAATTCATGATGTTTTTCCGTATTGCTTCCAATATACGGATAGTCTCCTGTTGTTCCTGTTCCGATATTCCTGTTAATATTTCTTCCTCAAATTCGTCAATGGTGATTCGAACAGATTCATACACGGCCATACCTTTTGGTGTAAGCTGTATTCGTTTTTCTCGTCTATCCTTACCTTTTACTTGCTTGACATAATCTTTTTCTTCCAAGCTAATAATTGTTCTTGTTATTGTTGGTTTTTCTACTCCTTGATAATGAGCGATTTCAACGTTTGTTGAAGAGCCATTGTGAAATAAATAATATAAAATAGTCCACTGTGCTCGGTGTAATTCATGCTTATTTAATTCAATATTTAAGCGGTTCTCAAATGGACGATACAAAAGGATGAGCTGATGAAAAAACTTTTGTGATGATTTAATTGGAATACCTCCCTTAATAGTTAACAAGGATAATAGTTAGCAAGAGTAACCATATAAGTATAGCAAAAAAAGTGGACAAAGTGAAGGCACGGATAAAAAAAGTTATATAAATAGGGGGTGACAGAGATTACATTCGAGCTAAATGCAAACAAATGCCTTTACAAGCATTAGTTATTCAGCTATTATTCGAATTAAATAAATTTACAGACTCTTGCGAATTAGTAATTGGGGGAATAAGGGTGGATGAGCGTGTACTGGAGTTAATTCGACGAAAAAAAAGATTGTTGATTCCGAATCTAGCGATAATCTTTTTATTTTATTTTATGCTCCCTTTATCGCTAATTTTTTATCCTGACTTCATGAATAAAAAAAGCTTTGTTACTGGAGTTACTTGGGCCTGGCTGTATGCATTTTTACAACTGCCATTTGTTTGGTTCATGGTCTGGCTTTATCATGTCAAAGCAAAACAGTTTGATAGACGAATGGAAGAAACTATCCAGGAGGAATTACCGTGAACCTCACATATTTTTTGTTCTTCATATGTATCATCGTTTGTACATTAATTATTACCTATTGGGCAGCAAAGCGCAGTAATACAACTAATCGATTTTATGTAGCTTCTGGTAGTTTGACAGGCTTTCAGAACGGGATGGCGATAGCTGGTGATTTTATAAGTGCAGCATCATTCCTAGGTATCGTCGGCATGATAGCGATTAATGGTTATGATGGTTTTTTATATTCGATTGGATTTTTAGTATCTTATTTAGTTGTCCTATATTTAGTTGCTGAGCCTGTCCATCGCCTTGGTAAATATTCCCTTGGAGATGTTATTTGTTCACGGTTTCCAAGTAATAAAATGCGCTGGATAATGGCATTTGGCGCTTTTGCTATTTCCATTCTTTATATGATTCCACAGCTTGTCGCTTCTGGCTTTTTACTTCGTTTATTATTAAATATTGATTACTCCATTTCTGTGATTATTATTGGAGGATTAATGACTATTTATGTTGTATTTGGTGGTATGGTTGCCACTTCTTGGGTTCAAATTGTAAAGACGGTTGTGCTAATGTCTGGTACATTTTTACTTTCATTAATCGTTTTTTCTAATTTTAATTGGAATGTACCTTTTCTAGTTGAGCGAGTAAAGGAATTAACGCCATTAGGAGATGCTTTTTTTCTACCAGGGCATCTTTTTGGTAATCCAATCGAGTTTTTTTCACTACAGCTAGCCCTTGTACTTGGTACAGCAGGTTTACCACATATTTTAATGCGGTTGTTTACCGTTCGGAATACGTTAGAGGTTCGGCGTTCCCTTATTAGTTCCACCTGGATTATCGGATTATTTTATTTAATGACACTTGTACTTGGTCTTGGAACAGTCGCATTACTTGGTTACCAAACCTTAATTGCTAATGACCCGACAGGTAATCTTGCCGCCCCTTTACTTGCAAAAGAGGTTGGTGGTGACTTTCTACTAGCATTTGTTTCAGCTATTGCTTTTACGACCATTGTAGCAGTGGTTGCTGGTCTTGTAATATCAGCAACAACGGCTTTTTCCCATGATATTTTTCACCATATTTTGAAGAGAGGTAAGTCAACAGAAAAAGAACAATTACGAGCAGCGAGATGGACAGCTTTAGGAATTGGATTAATTTCTACCCTATTTGCGCTACGTTTAGAAACCATCAATGTAACATTTCTCGTATCAATGACATTTATTGTTGCAGCTGCAAGTAATTTTCCGATTCTAGTTCTCACGATATATTGGAAGCGCTTCACACAAATGGGTGCCATCACAGGAATGGTGAGCGGTCTAGTCGCCTCCCTTCTACTTGTGATACTTGGCCCGCATATTATGAATCCAGATGGTGGCTGGATTGCAAGGGAAGCAATAATTCCGATTCAAAATCCTGGGATTATTGCCATTCCAATCGGATTTTTAGGTGCATATCTTGGCACTATTTTTTCAAAAAAACAACGGCAATCCAATGAGGAATTTAAACGATTCTTTATTCAATCACAAACAGGTATTGCATCAAGGAGAGGAGAACCGTGAAGGATTTAACAATCATTTTATTTGAACGGTTAGGTTTACTTCTCGTTATTGCATTTGTGATGACGCGAACTCCGGGGTTCAAGTCCTTATTATATCGTGAATACAGTATTAGAATGTCTCTTGTTCATGCCTTCGTGTTTGGGGTTTTTGGAATTGCTAGTACTGTTACTGGGATTATCATTACAGAAGAAGCCGAGATCATTCATGGATTTGTTATTTTTCCTGTAGATAGTAATCAACTAATTGTAAGCTCAAGTCTAGTTGCGATTGTTATTGCAGGTTTATTAGGTGGACCAATTGTTGGTCTAGTTGCTGGACTCATTGCTGGTGTGCATCTCATGTTTCTTGGTGGCATTGGTGGGCTTGCGAATGGCTTAGTTAATCCTTTGACAGGGTTACTTGCTGGATTAACGGCGCGCTTTTTTTCTAATGAGCGGGTTATATCTCCATTAAAGGCATTATTTATTGGGGTATTTCCACCGGTCCTACAAATGCAGCTACTCCTTATTTTGTATACTGATGGTGGAGAAATGGTGCATATAGTAGACAAAATTGGACTACCACTAGTGCTCTCAAACAGTATTGCTATAGCTATTTTTACAGCGATGATTGGGATTGTAATGCGGGAACAAGAAAATGAGGCAGCATTAGCAACAAGACAAGCATTAACGATAGCGGAAGAAGCCCTCCCTTTTTTGAAAAAGGATTCTAGTAAAGAAGTAGCGAACGGGCTAGCTACTTTATTATATGATCGTCTAAAGCTTGCAGCAGTATCGATTACAAATAGAAATGAGGTTTTAGCACACAAAGGTTTAGGTGATAAGCATCACCAAGCAGGAGATCCCATTACTGCCCCCATTATGAAAAAAGCAATTGAATCAAAAGAGATGCAGGTAACATACGTAAAGGCAGATATACAGTGTCATCATGAAAAATGTCCCTTAGAAGCAGCCATAATAATTCCGATTATGGAATCGGACGAGGTGACAAGTGTTATCACTTTTTATTTTCGAAAGCCACAGCATATTTCGCCAGTTGAATTAATGATGGCTGAAGGACTTGGGCATTTCATTTCAAATCAGCTCAATGTAATGACAACGGAAATAATGAAAGCACATATTCGTGATGCGGAATTAAGAAATTTACAAGCACAAATTAACCCACACTTTTTGTTTAATACCTTACAGCTTATCGCGGCATTGTTTCGGGAGGATCCACAAAATGCGCGTCATATTACTTTGCAGCTAGCGAGTTATATGCGGTTTAACTTAAGACTAGTATCAAAATCATTGGTGGAGCTGGAGAAGGAATGTGAGCATGTCCAAGCCTATACCTCGATCATTCAAGCAAGATTTCAAGGACGATTACATATAAATTTTAAAAAGCCAGATGATGTTTCACATACCTATATTCCACCTGCTACGATTCAGCCTCTAATTGAAAATTCGGTTCAGCATGGACTAAAGGATGTATCGGATGAAGCTAAAGTGGAAATCAAGATAGAGAGAGTAGATGGTATTATTACAGTATATGTGCGGGATAATGGCTGTGGCTTTCCTACGCATATTTTACCCCTAGTAAGTCATAAACCATTAGTAGATAACCAAAATGGGGGGATTGGTCTTTATAATGTTAATCAGCGATTAATTAGATTAATAGGTGAATCTGCAAGACTTCACATCTGTAATCTACCAAATGGTGGTAGTGAGGTGAGCTTTTCCATTCCCATTTCAAATTATAATAGAAGCGAGGTGGTAGGGTGAAAATTCGGATAATGATTGCGGAAGATGAAATAATGGCAAGAAAAGAGCTGTTATATTTATTAAAGGAAGAGAAGGATATTATTCTTTTACCACATGCAGAAGCAGGGGAACAGTTAATTGAATTATATACCGAGCATCAACCAGATGTTATTTTTCTCGATGTAGAGATGCCAGGCGTAACTGGGGTAGAAGCGGCAAAATATATCTCCGATTTGTCAGCTGGTCATTCACCATTATTTGTCTTTACGACTGCATATGATGAGTATGCCTTGGATGCCTTTGAAATTGAAGCGGTAGATTATTTATTGAAGCCATATGATGAAATCCGTTTTCGAAAGACAATGAAACGGATAAGAAAAATTTTGACTAGTAGAGCGAATGGTAGACAAGGCAAGGAAGTAATACTAAAGCCTACCACCTCCAAACTATTAGTTGACGATGGGGAACGAATGGTGGTCCTGTCACCGGAATCTATTTATTATGCTGTACCAAGTAATCGATTATTGGAAATTCATACAGAAGATAAGGTTATTATGAGCAGAATGACATTACAAGAGCTGGAGGATAAATTGTCTGGAGATATGTTTTTTCGTGCTCACCGAAGCTATTTAGTCAATTTGAACCACATTTTAGAAATTACCCCATGGTTTAATGGTACTAGTAATATAACGTTGAAGGATAAGGAAAATACAAAAATACCAGTGAGTAGGTCTGCAAGTAAGACGATATTGCAGACATTTAGGAGGTGAACACGACTAAAAGATGTCCCTCGATAGCTATAGAATCATTTTCACAACCATTTACAACCAAAATAAAACCATTCAACCACATTATTCAACCATTTATACTGACATTATATTATGAATGTCCAAAATTATTATAATTATCAGTAAGCGCTTACAATTTTGGTAATTGGGAGGATGAATGTATGGCACAACCTAAATTAGTGGATGACCGGGGGAAAAAGGGTGTGGACTATGTGAAGATTGAAAGCAGTCCACAGTTTAAACAGTTTATGAATAGGAAAAAGAAGTTTATTGTACCACTGACAATATTCTTCCTCGTTTTTTATTTCTTACTGCCAATTTCAACATCCTACGGTAAATTTTTAAATACCCCTTTCTTTGGTGATATTTCATGGGCTTGGGTATTTGCAATTGCTCAGTTTATTATGACATGGGTGATTTGCACAATTTATGTAAAAAAGGCAGCTTCCTTTGATAAAGAGGCTGAACAAATTATTGAAGAGCAAATTCACAAGGGAGGTAAGGCCTAATGGATCCAATTGTCGTTATCCTTTTCTTAGCGATTGTTGCACTTACCCTAGTCATTACGTACTATGCAGCAAAACGTACGAAGTCAACAGGTGATTTCTACACAGCTGGTGGTGGGCTGACAGGCTGGCAGAATGGACTTGCGATAGCAGGTGATTATTTATCTGCTGCATCCTTTCTTGGAATTGCTGGGGCAATTGCCTTACAAGGATTTGATGGGTTTTTCTATAGTATTGGTTTCCTTATTGCTTACTTAGTTGTGCTTTTATTAGTAGCAGAGCCACTACGTAATTTAGGGAAATACACACTTGCAGATATGATTAATTCTCGCTTTGATGCGAAAAAAGTAAGAGGTGTTGCTGCACTAAGCACGATTACAATCGTATTATTTTACATGATTGCCCAGCTCGTAGGTGCAGGAGCACTGATTCAACTATTATTTGATATCCCTTATTGGGTTGCTGTTTTAATCGTTGGAGTCATGATGACAATTTACGTATTATTTGGTGGTATGATAGCAACAAGCTGGGTTCAGATTACGAAAGCAGTACTTTTAATGGCGGGAATGGTAATCATTTCATTTATTGTCCTCATGAAATTTAACTTTAATATCTCAGCTATGTTTACAGAAGTAAAAACAGCAACAAGTCATGGAGCAGATTATTTAAATCCGGGAATTAAGTATAAGGATCCACTTGGAACAATATCCTTAATGCTAGCACTTGTACTTGGAACAGCAGGGTTACCTCATATCTTAATGCGTTTCTTTACTGTTAAAGATGCTAAAACTGCAAGAAGCTCTGTTATCACAGCTACTTGGACGATTGGGATATTTTATATCTTAACCCTATTCCTTGGTTTTGGGGCAGCGATTTACGTGGGACAGAGTGAAATTTTAGCTGCAAACCCTGGTGGTAATATGGCGGCTCCGTTACTAGCCGAAGCTATTGGAGGAAACATTCTGTTCGCCTTTATTTCAGCAGTAGCATTTGCCACGATTCTTGCGGTTGTAGCAGGGCTTGTATTATCAGGAGCTTCTGCATTTGCTCATGATGTTTATGGGGAAATAATTAAAAAAGGAAAAGCAACCGAAAAGCAACAAATGCTAGCAGCACGTTATGCAGCGCTAGGTGTGTCGGTATTTTCCATCATCCTATCACTAGGGGCACAATACTTAAATGTTGCCTTCCTCGTATCACTGGCATTCTGTATCGCAGCAAGCGCGAACTTACCTGTTATCCTGTACACCGTGTATTGGAAGCGTTTTAATACAAGCGGGGCAGTTTGGGCGGTTATATCAGGTCTTGGATCAGCATTAATTCTCGTTTCCATGAGTCCTAGTGTATTTTCACCTGTAGAAGGAGCTGCGCTATTTGTTGGAAATCCAATTTTCCCACTTGATAACCCAGCACTTGTCAGTGTGCCATTAGGATTTTTAGGTGGATACTTAGGGACGATATTCTCTAAGGAACATGATTTCGAACGCTATGCAAAGGTAAAGGTAAGAGCAAATACAGGGTATAACGAATAAATCGGATATGTGATACGTTTCGTTTCATATGGATAGGTATTTCGATTTGGGAAAGGGCTGTTACTATTTATTGGTACAGCTGCTTTTCCATTTCAAGGAATTGATGAATGTAAGCTTGTTCTTACAAATAGATTTATAGAAAGAGAATATGAGGAGGAGAAGTAGAATTGAGTCAAGATACAATGATGTTAACAGAAGAAAAATTTGCAAGCTATCCACAGCAGCCACATGGTGGGAAACTGGTAAATCGTGTTCTAACTGGTAAGGAACGTGAAGAAGCTATGGAGCGAGCAAAGCAGCTGCCAATGATTATGGTTGATCTAGAGGCAGTTATTACACTTGAAATGATTGCAACAGGTGTCTTATCTCCGAATGAAGGCTTTATGAATGAGAAGGACTATAAATCAGTTTTGACAGAAGGACGTCTATCAAATGGTGTCGTATGGCCTGTACCATTAAGCTTTGCACCGATTGGTGATCGCAATAAGCAGATTATCCAAGGTTTGTCGGTAGGCGATGAGGTTGCCTTAGCTGACGAAACAAGGGAACCGGTAGCAATCTTAAAGCTAGAGGATATTTTCTATTATGATCGTGAATTTCGTGCACAGCATGTCTTCGGAACGACTGACCGTGACCATCCTGGTGTTGATGCGATATACCGGAGAATGGGAGATACAGCTCTAGCTGGGCCAATTACATTAGTTCGGCGTGTACATTGGGGACCATTTGAAAGCATCCGAATGGAACCGAAAGATACCTGGAGGATGTTTTATGAGGAGAAGAAATTCAAGTCAGTTGGAGGATTTATCACTGGAGCTAATCCATTACACAGAGGCCATGAGTATATTCATCGGAACGCTTTAGAAGAGTTGGACGGTCTTTTTGTTCAGCCATTGGTTGAAATGGCTAAACGTGAATATACACGACACGAGTTCCGTATGCTTTCCTATCGGGCCGTGCTTGAGGAGTATTATCCAAAGGATAGAACGATGCTTGCACCTTTACGGGTTACCTATATCTTTGCAGGTCCTCGTGAGGCTGTTCTTCATGCATTAATTATGAAAAACTATGGATGTACCCATGCGTTAATTGGCCGAGATCATGCTGGTATTGGGGATTATTACGACAAATATGCCAGTCACTCTATTTTTGATGAATTTACGCCAGATGAATTAGGAATTGATATTCGTTTATTCCATGAGGTCTTCTATTGTACCCGTTGTGATAACCCTGCAACAGAACAAACCTGTCCACATGATGCGAAATATCGAATTAATATTTCAGGCACAGGAATCCGAGAATTATTACGCTATGGTGTGCTACCACCTAAAGAGATTGTACGCCCAGAATCCGCCCGTATTGCAATGCAAGGGGTTCAGCCTAAGGGTGTGGATGAGAATGGTCTTGCAATTAATCCAGTTGGAAAAACCATTAAGAGTATTTTCCCTTATTACTTAGAAAATACTGGTATTGGCGGACCGAAGCGTAGAAGCCCACTTGAAGTGGAACAGCTTTCCATTGAGGATTTAGAAGCGGTAATTACTGATGTTCGGAATAATGCCGATCTTGTATATAAAGGTATATTTGAGGAATTCAGCTATGTTACTGATAATCTACGTAATGTTCAGCCACAATGGGTTGCCGAAGCACGTGAATCCATCCGTAGTCAGCAACAAATGGTCGTGGAAAACCTGGAGCAGAAGGTAGATAATGCCCTGGAAAAGGCATCGGATGAGTTTATGTACCAAGATAAAGCTGAAGCAGAACGTGAGCTAGAAGTAGCGAAACAAATTTTAGAGGATATTCCTGTCGCATTACGAAAAGAAGAGATAGCTTACCGTACGTGGAATCCATTACCGTATAAGCGCTATCGCGGTGGGGATGAAGAATAATTATAAGAGCAATCGATATTTTTTAATCGGTTGCTCTTTTTTCTAATTTATAAAGTTAAAAACACTTTCCTCGGTTTCATAGATAAACGAATACATCTGCAAAGCAGGGATAGTATCAACTTCTTCGATTGGGAAATTTTACTATTTCAGAGTATATGCAGTAAAGTGAATGTTGTTTTAAAAAGTGTTTAAAAGCAAATAAAAATAGATATAGCATTAGCCCTTCCTATTAATGGATGCAAGTATATCTAGAAACTTTAATAAAAATATGTACAAATCATATTTTCTTTAATAGAATTGTATTAAGTACAATGATGTTGTTTATATTAAGGGGGTAATTGGATGACAGACTTTAAATTAACGACAGAACTCAATCAAAGAATTGTTGATGGTTTAATGGATGGATATCGTGAATACCTTGAAGTAAGAAGAGAAAAGTCAAGAAGTATGAAGGTTAGCGGTGCATATGCATGGGTTAAAGGAAATCATATTGATGATCAAGTTTCAAAGGCATGTAAATTATTCGGTGTAGAGAGTAAATTAGCTAAAGCAGGCCTGACCTGGCAATATCTTCAATTTCAACATCATGAAAATAAAATACTGTTTATTGTAAAAAACGCTAGATATTTTAATAAAGAACAGGTTAGTAGAGGAAAAGATGCATTAGGGAAAGCAAGTAAGAATAAGATGTCTTATATGGAAGATTTGATGCGAATAAATTCCAATATTGATTTCAAAAGTATTCCAACTGAAAGGGCGAATAGATCTATTCAATTAGAATTATTAGAGGAAGGATTCTTAAATGAACAAGATCATTATGATATTGGAAAGATAAAAAGTGAATTTGATCGCTTTTATATTGTTGTTTATGCAATCGATGAGAGCCAATTAATATCCAATATATCTTTATTTATGCCGAACCCAAAAGATAATAAAGCTTATCTAATTGATGACTTAACAAAATACATTAATGCCTCAAACATGGTTCAAATTGATGATGAATTAAGAGAAGTACTAATAAATAGTGATGATATTAACAATAATATGGATGCGTACAAATTTGATATTGGTATAAATGAGGAGATTACTAAAAAAGAAGGTTAGTTATATAAGGAGGTATAGCCTGTGTTCAAAGGCAATAGCTTGACCAACATTAGAATACTTCATGGGTTAAGCAGAAAACAGTTGGCAGATAGAATTGGAGTTACTGAACAGGCTATTTGGCAATATGAAAATGGTTATGTATCACCAAAGCTAGAAGTGGTTAATCGTTTAAAAGTTATCTTTAATGTTAAATCAAGTTATTTCTACCACGATGACATATTGAGTTCATATAACAAGGATAATATACTTATTGAAAATATTGCTTATCGTTCAAGTACTATTAATTCACTACAAAAAACTCAAAGTGAGTCAATGCATATTAGATTTATTGATTCTTTTTTGAAGAAAGTGGAAACTAGAATTAGTTACCCAATGAATATCCTCCTAGAATTAAGAAATTATACGATAAATTATTTAAAGCAAAATCCTGATATGAATAAAGATAGTCTAATAAAGCATGTGGCCGATTATTCTCGTAAAAAAATAGGCATGGATAGCAATTCCAATAATAACTTTTTATTTTTATTGGAAAGAGCAGGTGCTTTTGTTTTTGAAAAAGAAATTGGTGATTCAATTGATGCTTATAGCTTATGGAGTGAAGACAATAGGGCTTATATTGTGTTAGGAACTGTAAAAAAATCTGCAGTGAGAAGAAATTTTGATTTAGCACATGAACTGGGGCACTTACTTTTACATTATAAAGTAGAGTTTTCTATTCAAGATAAAAAAGATTATCGAGCCCTAGAAGATGAGGCAAATCAGTTTGCATCTGAGTTTTTGTTACCAGAATATCAATTTTCTTTAGACTGTGAAAATATAGGGAAAAAATCGAATCCAGATGCATATATTGAATTAAAGGAAAAGTGGCTAGTATCGTTACAAGCAATGGCAGCAAGGGCTTTTAAGTTAGGAATTATTGATTATCAGCAATACCGTTACTTTTATATGTTGGTTAATAAAAAAGGATATAAACAAGTTGAACCATTAGATAATAGAATCCCAATTGAACGCCCGTCCAAAGTAAAAAGTATACTACAATTACTTTTTGATAAGGAGTTTTATACTGTTACTGAAATTATGGATGAACTAAGGATAAACCAAGGATTTCTAAC
This sequence comes from Ornithinibacillus bavariensis, assembly GCF_018333235.1. Lineage (GTDB taxonomy): Bacteria > Bacillota > Bacilli > Bacillales > Amphibacillaceae > Ornithinibacillus > Ornithinibacillus bavariensis. Next base: position 125,535 of record NZ_BORP01000001.1, read on the forward strand.
TATTTTAACTGGATTAGAAGAAGAATTTTTCACAAAAAATAGGCAAAGGGAAGATAACAGTTCTACTGTAAATGAGTTGATTTTTAAAACTAATTAAACTAAGAATACTAAAGATAATGACAACCATTTAAAAGAGTAATCCAGATTTTACGGGTTACTCTTTATTCATTTCTGCCAAGTTACTTCACGAACAAATCAACATATTTGCCTCCAAAATGAAGAAACTAAGCTTGGAGGTGTTAATCCATGAGTAAGAAGAAGCTGAGTTCTGGTGGTTTTAGTGATGAACAAGCTGTACGCAAAAAGCTCTCGAAGCAATTCGACCATGAATTTGCGAATGAGCCATTAACCGCTAATGAAAAATATAATAATAAGAAAACGAAAAAGCGACAATAAACATTGGAAATAATATCTCCGTATGGCAGCCCATTTAGTTGTAATTTGGGCTGCTTTTTGATTTGCTTTTCCTTTGGTGTAACTTGAATTTGGGAAATCGTTTGGCTATGTGCCAGTTTAAAATCTTTTATTAATCCTTCCTTGATGATATAGAAAATTTTGGACAACCTAAATGATTAGAAAGCTAATTTTCAAGAGTGTAATTGATAAGGATGATAAAGATGAAAAACAGTATTCAGATTTTTATCCATGATATAAAAAATATTATTACTAACTGGGTTGCTATCATTATTATTGGAGGACTGATATTATTACCATCCCTTTATGCATGGTTAAATATCAATGCATCGTGGGATCCATATGGCCAAACAGAACAGATTCCAATCGGAGTGGTGAATGAGGATGAAGGAGCTACAGTAAGAGACGAGAAAATTAATGTGGGAAGAGATTTGGTTGCCGAATTAAAGAAAAATAAGACACTTGGTTGGCAGTTTGTTAATCGTAGTAAGGCAATGGACCGATTAGAATATGGGGAGTATTATGCTGTTATTGTTATTCCGAAGAACTTCTCGGAAAAATTAGGTACGGTTATGAGCAACAAACCTGAGAAAGCACAAGTAGAGTACTATGTAAACGAAAAAATAAATGCCATTGCACCAAAAATTACAGACAAAGGTGCAAGTGTGATTGTCGACCAAATTACTAGAAAATTTGTCTCGACTGTTAATGGAATCATTTTTGATATTTTTAATAAAATTGGAATTGAAATAGGAGAGAAACGACCAGATATTGAAAGATTTGAGAACTATATCTTTACATTACAGGACAGGTTGCCAGAAATAAATAACATCCTAAATGAAACATCAGAAGATGCCAATCATGCAGATAATATGCTGAAAAGGGCAAAGGGACTAATACCTGAAGTGAAAAACGCGACTGCGAATGGAATCGAGATTATTGACCAGACAACGAGTTTCTTAAATGAAGCAGAATCTAGATTAAATAAGATATCTCCTAAAGTTGATGAGGATTTAAACAAGATTCAAACGATGACAAAAAGGGTTAATGATTTTATTAACAGCATTAATTCTGCAGACGTTGATATAACAGAGGGAAATCCTGTTGGAAGCAATGTTACAGGACAAATAAACGATGCACTACAGTCCATCACTGTAATTGAAAATGCACTTCATCAGCTTCAAGAAACACAGGAAGGAAATGATGAAACAATAAACCGTGCCTTAAGTGAGGTACAGGCTATCAGGCAGAGTTTAGAAAAGCTTAGTGATCAGGTTAACAGTGTTAATTCCTACTTGGAGGCAAAGCAGGCAGAAGTTGATCAACTATTTTCCAGTATTAAAGATCGTTCTGCTAAGGTAAATGAGAGAGTCAATGCATTCGTAAAGGAATATAAGGAAACAATTGAACCTACAGTTAGGAATGAAGTAGCAAAGGCAAAAGATACTCTCACAAGTGCAAGAGGAATATTAGCTGATGTACAATCCGCTATTCCAGAAGTTCAAGGTATTCTAAATAGGACCAGTGATAATCTTTCTTCTGGTAAGAAAATGCTTAAAAATGTTATGGGAGAATTTCCCTATGTAAATGAAAAAGTAAATCAACTCGCAAATCGTATAAGAGATATTCAAGGTGAAATGAGTCTAGGTGAATTGATTAACATACTACGACATGACCCTATTGCAGAAAAAGGTTTCTTTGAAGAACCTGTTGTGCTTAATGAAAATAAGGTTTTTCCAATTCCTAATTATGGTACTGGCATGACACCGTTCTATACAGTACTTGCGATATGGGTCGGAGGCTTATTATTAATTTCCTTACTCTCAACTGATGTTCACCGGTCAGAATTGTCCTATACCGAAAAACAAGTTTATGTAGGAAGAATGCTTACCTTTCTAACAATTGGTTTATTCCAGACGTTGATTGTGACGTTAGGAGACATGTTTATTCTAAATGTAAGGATAGCAGAACCATTCTGGTTTGTGTTATTTGGTCTGTTGTGCAGCTTAATATTTGTCATGATCGTCTATACATTGGTTTCCGTTTTTGGTGATGTTGGAAAGGCACTTGCCATTGTATTATTAGTGCTGCAAATTGCTGGAGCAGGTGGTACCTATCCAGTGGTGCTTTTACCTAAATTCTTCCAAGTCATTAATCCGTTCCTACCCTTTACCTATGCAATTTCACTTATGCGGGAAGCGGTTGGGGGGATTATATGGGAGAAGGTTTTGCATGATGTATTATTGTTAGTTGTCTTTGGATTGTTGGCTCTTATCTTAGGAGGGCTATTAAAAGGTCCTATTGATAAATACACGAGTAAGGTAAAGGAGAAGGGGAAGGAGTCTGGGTTGTTTCATTAGGGGGAGGTATAAATTTATAGTGTGTTGAGGAAATTGATGGTCGTAATTAATGTCTTACTTATATGGTAGGACATGGAGCAGTTTACTAGCTAGTTATTTATATTGATAAAGAAGTAATCGCTGTTTAGTTGGGGCGGTTATTTCTTTTTGTTTAGGAAGAGGGAATAGAACTAATGAGTGTTAAACCTGAAGTGAAAGTTAAGCTAAATTGCATTATCAATCTAATTTCTTCATGTGTATTCATCCATACTCCCGGTTACTTAAATCGGATAGCCAACCGCCCTCTATCCTATCTAGTTGTTATTAAGATTCTACCACAAGGGATAAAATAGAATTTTTTGTTTGCCTGACATTTTTCGCATATAATTCAGTAGTATTTTATGGATTGTTTGATATTTGAATGTACTTATCCTAAAATAGCGTCAAGTAGGTGGTGTAGCCGATGAAGAGATGGATTGCACTATGATATTTGATAGAAGATCTAAACAAGTTTCAAAAAGAATTGTGTTAAGTACCAGATATCAATTTTGTAATAAGCTGTTAAGGGTTGAAGATATATATAGATCTGGACAATGTAGATCTGGATTCTATATATTTAAAGTATTATTCAAATAAAGAAAATACTTTTCCTTAGGAGGAGAAAATGAAAAAAGATATACATGTAGTTGGTGCAGTAATTACAAAAGACGGAAAAATTTTATGTGCTCAGCGTGGACCTAATAAATCTTTACCTTACAAATGGGAGTTTCCAGGTGGAAAGATTGAAAAAGGGGAATTACCAAAAGATGCTTTACGTAGAGAAATAGAAGAAGAAATGAATTGTAAAATTCGAGTGAAGGATAAAGTTGAATATACAAGGTATGAATATGATTTTGGAATTGTTCATCTAACTACATATATTTGTAGCCTCGAGGAAGGAACTCCAATTTTAACAGAACACGTAAATATAGAGTGGTTGAAACCAAATGAACTTCCATCATTAGACTGGGCACCGGCTGATATACCAGCTATCAAAAAACTGTCAAGCTATAATTTCTAGAAATTTCACTAAATAGATATTGAAAATACATAGAAATAAATTTTTAGGGTGGGGAAAGGTCCATGGAGCAATTTATAAAGGATTTAAAATTAGCATTACATAAAGGGTTCATTGATAAGCAAATAAGTAATTACGGGAGATTCTCACCAAAACTATTAATCAATAATCAAAAAGGAAATGAGTATGTATTAGCCTCAATTATAGAAGAACTAGAGAACTGCAGGAGTTTTCTGTTTTCTGTAGCGTTTATTACTGAAAGTGGTCTTGCTACCCTTAAGTCACATTTACTAGATTTAAATAGAAGAGGAATCACAGGTAGGATTTTAACTTCAACATTCTTAAATTTTAATCAGCCAAAGATATTTAAAGAACTCTTAAAAATTACAAATGTTGAAGTAAGGTTAGCAAATGTTGAGGGCTTTCATTCAAAAGGCTACATATTTGAAAGAGAGAATTATTATTCTTTAATTGTTGGAAGCTCAAACCTTACTGCACAAGCTTTAAAAGTTAATCATGAATGGAATGTTAAGCTCACATCACATGAAAATGGTGAATTAGTTCAACATTTTAAAGACCAATTTGAAAAAATATGGGTGGATAGTATCCCTTTAAATGAAAATTGGATTATGGGCTACGAGGAAAAATATAAATCTATAGATTTTAAAACTGCAGAGAAAGTTATTGATTTTCCTGTAGGCTATAATCAAAACTTTTTAGAAGATGCAATGAGGATAAAACCGAATAAGATGCAACAGGCTGCTTTAAAACAAATTGCTGGTGTGAGAGCTAAAGGGTTTGATAAAGGATTGGTAATTTCGTCAACTGGTACAGGTAAAACATACTTGTCAGCTTTTGATGTAAGACGGTTTGCCCCTAAGAAAATGTTATTTATTGTTCATAGAGAACAGATTCTTAATCAAGCAAAATCTGATTTTAAACGTATATTGGGAGGACTAGAAAAAGATTTTGGAATCTTATCTGGTTCCAGTAAGCAAACCGATGCTAGATATTTATTTGCCACTATCCAATCTATATCTAAAAGAGAGAACCTGGAAAGTTTTAATCCGGACGAATTTGATTATATTCTGATCGATGAGGTCCACAAAGCGGGTGCAAGTTCTTATCTTAAAGTAATTGATTATTTTACCCCAAAATTCTTAATGGGTATGACTGCTACTCCTGAAAGAACTGATGATTTTAATATTTATGAGCTATTTGACTATAATATAGCCTATGAAATTCGATTGCAGGAAGCGTTGGAGGAGGACATGCTTTGTCCATTCCATTATTTCGGAGTTTCGGATTTTGAATATGAGGGTGAATTAATTGACGATACTACCATTCTTTCTAAATTGGTAACTGAAGAAAGGGTAAAACATATCCTAGATAAGATTAATTATTATGGATATTCGGGTACACAAGTAAAGGGCTTGATGTTTTGTAGCCGAAAAGAAGAGGCAGTCAAGCTATCACATGCTCTAAATGAGAAGGGACTTCGTACTATTGCTCTAACAGGCGACAATTCTCAAGAGGAAAGAATGTGGCAGGTTTCAAGATTAGAAAATGGTGCGTTAGACTATATCTTAACAGTTGATATATTTAATGAAGGTATTGATATACCTAGTGTAAATCAAGTTGTTATGTTGAGGCAGACTCAATCTAGTATCATATTTATTCAACAATTAGGGCGAGGACTCAGAAAACATAAATCAAAAGATTTTGTTACGATTATTGATTTTATTGGTAACTACAAAAACAACTACTTAATCCCAATAGCTTTATCTGGGGATAAGTCACAGAACAAAGATAATATTAGAAGGCACACTTCAGAAACTAGCTATATTAAAGGGGTATCAACTGTTAATTTTGAAGAAGTGGCTAGAAAGCAGATTTTTAAATCAATTAACAGTAGCAATCTTACTGCAGTAAAAGTTTTAAGAGAAGCATATATCGAGCTTAAAAACCGTTTAGGAAGAGTGCCTGGTTTAATTGATTTTATTAGGAACCATTCTATTGATCCGATAGTAATAGTAGATAAATATAAAAATTACTATCAGTTTCTAATGAAGATGAATGAAGAAGTGCCTAATATAAATTTTTATGAAGAAAAAGTTTTAACTATGTTATCAATTGAGCTTTTAAATGGTAAACGTAAACACGAACTTATTCTTCTAAAACTGCTAATAGAGAAAGGTAAAGTAGATGAAAAAGAATTTATTAATTTTTTAGTAGAGGAGGGATGCTCAACTGATGAGAAAACAATAGAATCCATGCTTAGAATTTTTGACTTATCATTTTTTACTCAGTCTGATAAGAAAAAGTATGGACAACAACCAATTATCTTATTTGGAGAAGATAATAAATACTCATTTAATAAATCAATCATAAAGAGCCTTCAATCAAATAAATATTTCCTGCATTTAATAAATGATATTTTATCAAGTGGTTTTGAGAACAGTACTAAGTATGACTGCAGTCAAGCCTTGACTTTATATGAGAAATATTCGAGAAAAGATGCATGTAAACTTCTTAATTGGGATAGTGATGAGAGCTCGACAATGTATGGTTACAAGCCAAAACATGATACATGTCCAATCTTTGTAACATATCATAAAGATGACGAAGTCGAATCGAGTGTAGACTATGGTGATGAATTCATTAACCCGGAAACGTTGAAATGGTATACAAGAAGCAATAGAACATTACAGTCAGAAGAAGTTCAAAAAATTATTCATGCTGAAGAAAGAAACATTGACATTCATATCTTTATCAAAAAGGATGACGATGAGGGAAGTAATTTTTACTATCTTGGAAAGGCAACTCCAGATAAAGAAACTATTGAACAGGATACTATGCTAGATAAAAAAGGTAAAAAGATCCCTGTAGTTCATATGAATATGATTATGGAGAAGCCGGTTGAGAATAGGTTATACAAATATATTGTACAGGATATAATTAAATAAGATTTGAAGGAGTTAATTTACGAATAGGAAGTCTACCAAAAGAGTGGCTTCCTATTTTTTATATTAGTGATGAGTAACTTGTTAGTATTGAAAGGAAGGATATTGTTTTATGATATAATTCTATTATTAGAATTGCAATTAGGGGATAATAATGACAAAATCTTCTAAAACTAAAATTCTATCAACCACAACATTGATAGCTTATTAGTATTTGAATACAACTAAGAAAAGCAGAAGCTTGCCAATTCACGGTAACTTCTGCTTTTATAATTTTATAGAAAATGGGTGAATAAATGACTCAAATAATTAAAGTACAGAATACAGTAATCTCTATTAAACCACGAGGTAGTTCAAGAAGGAGGAGATATTTCTGCTGTGAAAGGAATCTTTGTTAGACAGTGGGAAGAAAGGTAAATAGTTTTTTTAGATTGAAAATATGTGGTCTGCAAATATAAATAAATCGTGTGATGTGTTTTGACTGAAAATTATGTTAATATGATTGTGTGAAGTAATGGAGGTTTGGAATAATTGACTGAACAATATAAATGTAGATCGGAGAGAAGCGTATGAATACTAATCTATTAATTCTGGCTTTTATCATCATCTTCATGCTCCACAATTTAGAGGAAATCATAACGGTTGAGAGATGGATGAAGAGAACATATCCTCGGGTTAGAAAAAGAATCCCTTTGTTTGCACAAAAGGAAATTGAGAAGTTTCAAGATATTACAGCTGCACAGTTTGCTGTTGTTGTTTTTGTCCTTTCCATTCCATGTTCTGCTTTGATTTTAGTAGCCGCAGTTACAGAGCATTATTTTTTATTTTTAGGATTAAATCTGATTTTTGCCTTAAATATTTTTACGCATCCATTACAGTCACTATTTCTAAGGTGCTACACCCCAGGGGTGTGGACATCAATATTATTGGTTATCCCTTATAATATTTTGTTTTTCTACCACTTCGCTAAAGCAGGTATGTTAACGATGAATACTATTGCAGCTTCATTTGTCGTCGCCGTTCTTTTCATCCCGGTATTTCTTCTTAGTCATAAGATTGGAGAGAAGTGGAGTTGATTTCGGAATGTCTTACAATTCCGCAAGAGATTGAGTTAATTAGAGAAGCCTAAGAAACCAAATTTACTAATACATATCAGCTTTCCTTTTTTAATAAAGCATAGTATAATAACTGTTAATTAGATTTCAATGAATAAAAATAAATAATGATATGAGGTGCTTTTGTGAGTGTTGTAGGTTCTAAATAGGAAAAAATTTAATGAAATAAATTGGATGACAAATAGGGACTTTTATAGATTTCACTCCCTTTAATTTTGTCATGGATTTATTTCAATACCTATGAAGATACCTACAATACTTTATGAAGCGTGTAATGATGAAGAGTTAGCTATGTTTGATGGCTTATTTCATTGTATATGTCTATTACACATGCCTTTTAAATGTAAAGGAAGCTGCGGTATCCCCGCAGCTTTTTTATGCATATTTTTAAGTGTTTCATTGAAATCTAATCGGTCGGTATCTTCATGTATGATAATAAATTGATCATAGTGAGGAGCGTATAAAATGAATCAAACAACATATGAAAAGCTACAATATCACGAATTAAAACAAATTGTTAAATCGTATTGTGTAAGTGGATTGGGAAAACAATTGTTAGATGATCTAGAACCAAGTTCAGACATAGAGGTAGTAAAAAACCGTTTGAATGAAACAACGGAGGCACGGGCGATAATAGATGCTGAAGGCCATGTACCGTTTTTGGGAATATCTAATATTCAAAGCATTATTCAAAAACTCGAAAAAGGTCTGATGCTTGAGCCAAGTCAGTTGGTTAGTATATCGGACTTTTTAAGAGGATGTAGAAGAATTAAAAAGTTTATGTTAAATAAGGAATTCTTTGCCCCTGTGCTTGCTTCCTATGCGAATTCAATGACGGAATTTCTATCAGTGGAAGAAGAAATTAATTTTTCAATTAAAGGAAATAAAGTTGATTCAGGAGCAAGTAAAGAACTAAAGCGAATACGAAATAATATTGAATCCCTTGAAGCGAAAATTAAAGAACGATTAAACAAATTTATTAATAGTAGTGCCAACAAGAAATACATTCAAGAATTTTTTATTGCGAAGAAAGACGATCGGTATACGATTCCGATAAAAGCTTCTTATAAAAATCAGGTATCAGGGACAATCGTCGAAGTTTCTTCCAAAGGTTCCACAGTCTTTATTGAGCCAAACACAGTTACAAAATTACATGGAGAGCTTGCAACTCTAAAATCGGAAGAGGCCATAGAAGAATATCAAATAATAGCCACTTTAACAGGAATGATCTTAGAAAATCTTCACGCGATAAAGATAAATATCGAGCTTATTAGCCAATATGATATGGTATTTGCCAAAGCAAAATTCAGCAAACATATCGACGGAATAGAGCCCAAACTGAATGATTTTGGCTATATTAAATTAGTCCAATGCAAACATCCCTTATTAACAGGAGAGGTTGTGCCACTTGATTTTGAAATTGGGAAAGACTATCGTAGCTTGATTATTACAGGACCAAATGCTGGCGGGAAAACAATTGTACTGAAAACAATTGGATTAATAACATTGGCAGTAATGTCGGGTTTTCACATTATTGCAGACAAGGAAACCGAGATTGCCGTATTTGAGAATATCTTTGCGGATATAGGTGATAACCAGAGTATTGAAAATGCACTAAGCACATTTTCATCACATATGAAAAACATTTCAGAAATTATGAGGGTATCCAATAATAATACACTTTTATTATTTGATGAAATAGGAAGCGGTACGGAGCCAAATGAAGGTGCGGCACTTGCGATTTCGATTTTAGAAGAATTTTACCACATGGGATGTATAACTGTGGCGACGACTCATTATGGTGAAATAAAACGTTTTTCAGAGATACATCCTGATTTTATGAATGCTGCAATGAAATTTAATAGTGAAACATTGGAACCAATGTATAAGCTAATAATCGGAAAATCAGGAGAAAGTAATGCCCTTTGGATTTCTAGAAAAATGAATGTGCGAGAAAATGTATTACAGAGAGCAAAATATTATATGGAAAATAAAGAATATACGTTGGAGCCTGTAAACGAGTCTAAAATAAGGAAACCAAAGACTTCCAATGAGAAATCGAGTGTGAAGTATGAATATAAAAAAGGGGATCGTGTGAAATTATTAGATTATGACGATTACGGAATTGTATATGAAGAAATGAATAATTTCTATAATGTAATCGTATTTCATAATGGGGAATTTATCGAAGTAAATGTTAAGCGGCTTTCCTTAGACATACCGGCGGTAGATTTATACCCAGAAGGATATGATTTGGATACACTATTTATCGAACATCATACGCGAAAAATGCAGCATGATATCGAGCGTGGTTCAAAAAAAGCACTACGCAAAATTCAAAAAGAAATTAGAAAGAATAGAAGCTAAGACAAGAAGGATATAAAAAATAGGTTCGGGTCGCTCCGAAAAAATGGTTCAACGTCAAATGTTGGGGTGAAGTGAATTTTGCTTCACCCTTACCTAATGTGAACACCAATTTTTTATACTTATGTGTTAATAATATTTTCGCTTGAAAGCGTTCCGTTTCATTACTTTTATTAGATTGTTTATATACTCTAAAAATCCATATCCCCATTCTTTTCTTGTTCCTGGTCAATTAAGTATAAAGAATTGGTTGATATCGTGCACTTTTTTTATTCAAATTGTGTGATAACGACAACATTTGATATAGAACCATTATGTTAAACACAAAAATGCCGTCTGTCTTTATTAGACACACGACTCTTTTAAAAAATGTTCTTTTGTACATACGCACTTTTATAGAGACAATAATAATTACGCCCATCACATATGGCGTTAAACAATTTCATGTGAGTCTCCCTTGTAAGTGAAGGGATAACATTTTCTATCAAGTTGATGAACCTTTAAATATAAATTTCTATATTTATATCTTAATATATTTTCGGAAACACTATTGTTAATTCCTTAACGGACTTTTTTTTAATGATTGTGTATTAAAAACTTATTTTTATTGCAAAGTATCTGTAGAGTAAGAAGGATCGAATTTAATTTAATACAAATATTATAAAAGTATATATTGTGCATTTAGAATTGGTTATTTACCCCACCAAGGAGAAAGGTATTTTATACCTTTACTTGAATTGACTAAAAAATATGAATATAATTATTTAATAGAAGGAGGAATAAAAAATGAAGGCAGATGGATCGAATAATCACTTTGTTGCTGGTAATGCTGAAGAGTTACTTTCTGCATTAGAGAAAAAAGAGCCATATATATTAATTCCGAAGCATTTCAAGGAAGAATTCTTGAAAAATACGCAATTATCCTTAACTGAAAAAGAACAAATGGGGTTTGAATTAGGTTTTCGTGGTACAGCGAACTTATTATCCAGTCCCTTTTTTCATTTCATAAACTGGCTTAGCAAAGATAGTAAACAACAAAAAAGGATAGACAGTAAAATCCGTAAGTATACACTTAAAAATCAAGAGGACAGTCTTCTTCTGTATTTACGTCAATTAGATTATTAATCAATCGAATGGAATAATATAATAAAAAGAAACGCTATGAGCTCATTTGTAACTCTAATTGGTTGCTTAATATACTGTAAACACTTTTTCTAATAATAATTTTGTAACGGAAGGTTGGACGAAGTTGCTCTTTTTGATTTAGTTTTTTAACAAAAGTCCTCCCAGTCTACAGTGTAATTGGCTGAGGCGACATCCATCTGAGTGTTCAATGACAAAAACAGAGTACCTGTGTCGCCTCCTATTTCGCAGGAACAAAAAATAAATTCCGTTGCGTGTCTAAAAACAATTTCAAAACGATAATTGGGGTTTATCACAAGATTGGTTTGGATACCCTTCCTTGTCTTTAATTGCTGCTATAAAAGTTAAGAACATCTTGCTTATTTTTCATGTGCAACAAACGTAATATTCTAATGAATTAATTCATTCAGATTTTCAAAAAAGAATTGCCTATCTCCATGACTTGCCCATTTAATCTTCATTGATACACCGCTATTAAATGTAAAAAAAGAATAATCAATATCTACCCTTGATATTTCGCTATAATTATGAATTTCTACTTCTTCGTGGGCAAAAGGGTATTTTGTGTACCAAATAAGTCTTTTGTTAGTTGCAAGGAACTCCCCAAATTTATATTCTATGCCTGTTTTCTCTTTTACTTCAAAGGTCCCTGCTATCTTCGTCTTTATGTACTCACCAGGAAACAACACCGATTCAAGTTTTTTCATCGTAACTCACTCCCCTGCATCCTTTTTCACTAGAGCATAGTATCTCTTGCCATTATGTGACAACCTGATTCAGGACAGACGTAACTTCTAAGTCCATACTGAATACTGCCTACAAGGAGGGAAACACTAGTAATCTTTCTGTTTTAATAAGAAGATTCCTAAGAAAAAACGCTTTATAATAGCTAAAACAAAAAGGCTGTCATCAATAAGAATTCCAATTTTGTACTTTTTGATGCAGCCCTATAATATTTAATTACAATGGTGAATTAGGTTTAGTTAGCAAAAGAACTATTTACTATATTCACCCTGCATTATCGGCATACGCAAGTGCCGCAACCACCTCCACCACCTCCTCCACCAGCACCACATTGCTTAAATATCCAGCCACAAGTTCCACAGTCATATCCGGTGCTACACAAGGCCATATAGTAACTACACCATAGAGCACCTCCTGGATCCCATAACCCTTTTCCTTCTTTTGTATACGTATTAATTTCTTCTTCTGTCAATACAGTCTTTAGTTTTGACATACAATAAGCCTCCTCTTAATTATAATTTTAAAATTATTAACTCTATTTTAAATATTCACCATTGATGATATAATTATAACATCGAACAATAAAAATGTTAACAATTTTTGAACTATTTCTACTAATTATAATATGAGGAATGGGGGATGTATTTTTGTAAAGGAATTGAGAGAATAGGATAATTTGTCACATGCAGAAACATCATCAATATTATAGTGCAATCAATCTTTGTATTCGAAGTACAAAAGATCTGAAAGGGAGGTTCCAGTAAGTATCTTAGTTAAAATAGTAGATTACTATAATACAAGTTTAGATTTATATTTTGAAGAAATAAGGAGATATGAAGGGTATGCCAAAAAATACTAAGACAGCAAAAAAATTTTTTGAACACTTAAAGCTATACTCGCCTAACATAAGTGAAAATATTAGACATCTAGAATTAAACTCTTTTGACAACCTATTACTTAAAGAGCCAAGTCTATCAGTGATAATAATGTGTAAAGACGAACAAAGGTGTATAGCAAGATGTTTAAATGCAATAAAAAATAATATTGGAATTAATGATGAGGTTATTGTAATTGATACTGGATCAGCTGATGACACATTAAATATTCTAAACAATTTTAGTATGACCAATAAATACTCAATCATTGAAACAAGTTGGAATAATGATTTTGCTGAAATAAGGAATCTTGGAATATCTCAAGCTACAAAAGATTGGATAGTATTTATTGATGCTGATGAAACTATTGAAAAGGGGTCATTTGAGAATTTAAAATCTCATCTTTCTATTGTAGATACATTAAATACAACAGTAGTTTGTTGCCCCGCTATTGTTAATTCAGGCGGGCACGTTGTGCAAACTGTTAGAAGAATTATACCTAATAATGATTCCGTTTTTTACTTCGGAATGGTCCATGAAGAACCTCGACATATCAACAAGTCAGAATTAAATTTTTTAGCTTTTGATGATGTTATTTTACATCATGATGGGTATATGAAATCTGTATCCTCAGCTAAACAAAAACAAGAACGTAATACTTCCTTACTTTACACTATGATTGATAAAGAACCATTGAATCCTAAATGGTATTATCTACTTTGTAGGGATGGGAAAGGTGTACTAGAGGAAAATTTTTATAGAGACTCACTTTTAAAGGTAATAACATTATGTGGACAAGCCCCTTTTTACGAAGAATATAAATTAAGAGCACTAAGCGACTTAATAGCACATTATCTAAGTGCTGGAGATATTGAAAACGCAAAGTATTATTTAGAAGATCTAAAGAAATTGGCACCTAATATGACTGATACTTTATATTGGGATATATTCATCCAACTCATTATTTTTGAGTACGCATATCATCAATTTATACAACAAATTATAGATTATAAACAAACTAATAAAGGACTAGATTACGGTAGTTTAAATTCAAATGGGTTCCATCTTGATTATCTCTTGTCTCAACTTTTCTTTAATATAAGAGATTATAACAGCTGTTTTAACATTCTAAAAAAGCTAGAAGATGCACAATATGGAGAATATCAAGAAAATTATATGGAACTATATGATGCATTACAAAAATATTTACTACAAATTGGAGAGGAAAATGAAAAAAAAATATTTCACAAAACAACTTGAAGAAAACGATTGTGGGCCTGCAGCCGTATCTATGCTCATTAAATATTCATGGGATATAGAAATGACACTATCTCAATTAAAAGTAATATTGTCTACTAACAAAAATGGTACTACTTTTTTAGGAATAAAACGTGGTCTCCAAAAACTGGGGGTGGAAACAAATGTATCAAAATGTGTTTCCTCTAAAGAAACGTTTCAAGAATTAAAATATCCATGTATTACCCAAATCAAAGGAAGCAATAACCATTTTATAACCCTATTTAAGGCTACTAAAAATCATGTTTATATAGGAGATCCTTCAAAAAATCAGATAAAGAGGATGAAAATAAATAGATTTTTGTCTAACTGGGTTCCATTTGTACTTGAAGTTGAAAAGTTGATTGATAGCCAAAAACTAACATCATACTCAATTACTGAAACCAAACAAAGCAACACTATTATTAAGAGTTTATTTACAATTAAAAAATATATTATAACATCCTGGATATTGTCGGGTATTGTATATTTACTCACTATTTACCTAGCTGGAATGTTCTCTACGTATTTTGATTTAATTATACCAAATGAAGCAGTTGGACTTATTGTTGGGGTCACAGTAATATATCTTTTGGCTGTAACTATTCAGTTTTTTTTAAAATACATTAATTCTGTAATCAATGTAAAAACAAATAATTCCATAGACAAAAACTTAGTAGAAAAGTTAGTTTCAAAATACTTTGCACAGGATTATACATTCACGGAACAATTTGAAAGCGGAGAATTAATAACTAGATTTAGTAATATTAGTGACATAAGAACTAGATATTTATTTTTTATACAAACCTTACCCTTGGACACTTTAGCAATAATTGTTACTTTTATTATTTTATTTAGAATGAATGTATATTTATCCTTGCTAACCTTTATCCCTATAATTACTTTCTTTTTACTACTATTTTTCTCAAGGGAACGATATGAAAATCTGAGCTATAACTTATTTGAAAAACAAGAGTACCTTAACACGGAACTTATAGAAACGGTGGATAACACTGAAAGTATTAAAAATTATAACATTACCAACCAAATGAAAGATAAGGTAATCAAAAGATTGGATGAAGTATACGCTATAAGAGAAAAATTTATATCATTCGATAATTTTCAAAACCTAATCAAGGTGTCTGTGGTGAATTTTTTTAATGTCTGTTTTTTTGCTTTTGGTTCCTATTTAGTTATAAATGATGATTTATCCTCTGGTATGTTATTAATGTTCAACTCCTTGGTTTCTAATGTTTTCAACCCTTTTGTTAATTTAACCACTTTACAAGCAACGTTAGAACAAGGAAGAGTAGCTACTCTTAGATATGAAGATATAGTTAATTCTGTACAAAAAAAACCTGATCAAGGAATTGAAATAGAAAATAAAATAGAGAAAATAGTAATTCAAAATTTATATTTTTCTTTTACCCCCAATAATTATGTGTTAAACAACCTAAATATTGAAGTTAAGCAAGGTGAAAAAATCGCACTAATTGGAGGAAGTGGTTCAGGTAAATCAACAATAGCAAAATTACTAGCAGGCTATTACGAACCAGAAAAGGGAGATATTTTATTTAATGATATAAGTATTAGTAATATAAACCAAGCGTCTTTATTAAAGAAGGTCTTGTATATTCCTCAAGACATTCAAATATTTAATGATACAATTCTAAACAATATATTACTTCATAGAGATATAGATTTTGAGGTTGTCAAAGAGGTATCAAGATTAGTAGGATTCGAAGAGGTAGTTAATTCTATGCCAGAAGGTTATAACACAGTAATTGGATCTAAAGGTGTTCAGTTATCAATGGGACAACAACAAATGTTAAATATAACTCGCTATATACTATCTTCGCCTGATGTTTTAATTTTAGATGAAATAACTAATGGTTTAGATTTTGTAAAAAGGAATCAAATAAAACAATTATTACGTGAGGCTCCAATGATTGTTATTTTTATAACCCATGACCTAGATTTAGCAACAGCGTGTGATAAAATTTACGCCTTAAATAATGGAAAAACTTCCACCATCAATCCCCAAGAGGATGGAGATATTAAACAAAAACTTATTAATTCTTTTTGAATGGAGTGATTTTGTGAAGAAACTTATAGTATTTGTTTCTGCAGTGGTAACTATGGTAATTATTGGATACATTTCTGTTAGTAATTTAGTGGGAAGTGAACCGGCTTTATATAAAAAAGTATCCTCAGATCAAATAAAGAAAATGAAGGAAGAACAGGAAACTTTTATTGCTTATTTCTATCAAGAAAACTGCGCTCCATGCAAACAAGTAAACCCAATTATAAATGATTACATTCAGACAACAGGAAAGGATATTTTTGCAGTAGACATAAATGCAGACAAAAATAAAAACCTACTAATGGAGGGGTTCAATATTGAAGGCACTCCGACAGTTATTTTTATTAGTTCAGGAAAGGAAGAAAATAGATTTTTATCAATATTTGGTAAAGACGAATTTAAAAATACAGCTGATCTGATTTATGGGGACAGTGATATTTGAGAAACGAAACCCAGTTCTTTAATTTGTAAATACAGAAGGTTTAGGGGGGGCATTCTCATATGGGAATGCTCCTTTTTGATAAATCCTATCATTTCCTTTTATCAGTAAAAAAGGTGAATTTTTTCCTTGCGTAAAAAATAATGTCACAGCTCTGCTTGTCTTTAAATGATTTTGACACAGAAAGTTATGAGATATTTACAAAAGGCAATCAAGAAATCGATTTTATTCTTGAATACCCAGCAGATATTGTAGATACTCTTAACCAGTTACAAAGTGATGCAGTTATTGCCGAAAAAACATCAGATTATAACACAAGTATCAGATTACTTTTACTAAAAAAACTGACAGAGGCTGATGGGGTAAAGATTAAAGAAAATATTTTCTGGTTTTAATTTAATAATTGAGATATTGTGAAATAACCACTATGACACTGAAGAGTCAAATAATACATACATTGAATAAAGCGTTGCCTCAATAAGTATAAGCTAGAGCTTTTGCTTATTGAGTTTTTTTATTTATACACAAGAGTAAAAAATAAATCAAACTGTTTAATGAATATATCCTCTTTTATAATCGATGACCGAATAAAGGATAGAGTCCTCAAATATCTAAATTTTTTTCATTGCATTTATGAACTTTCCATTATTCTAACGTTAGATCTTCCAGTTTTTCCTAATCCCACCTTAAAAAATTACAGACAATACTAAAAAATTACCACATGTTAACGCTTTCAACCCAAGCATATCTCGATATAATGTGACTTGTAGACAAAAAGAACTACAAAAGAAGGGGAGAAGGAAAGCATGAAAAAGAATTTGAAAGCGCTAACTATTGGGCTTATGGCTTTAATGTTAATGGTAGTTCTTGCTGCATGTGGCAGTGAGAGTGGTGGTAAAGGTGGCAAAATTAGTGTAGGTATTGTCCTTCCTACAAAAGACGAGCCTAGATGGGTTCAAGATGAAGAGAGATTTAAGGCTGCTTTGAAGGATTCTGAGTACACAACGGAAATCTTATTTAGCCAAGGTTCTTCCGCAAAGGAAAAGGAAAACGTTGAGACGTTAATTAGTAAAGGTATTGAAGTTCTAATTATTGCTCCACATGATGGGGCTGCAGCAGGTGCTGCCGTAGAAGAAGCGAAAAAAGAAGGAATAACTGTTATCTCTTATGACCGCTTAATTACTGACACAGATGCAATTGATTATTATGTAACATTTGATAGTGTTGCTGTTGGAAAGGCACAAGGTCAATACTTAATCGATAACGCTAGTGGTTCAGGGGTTCCGCTTTATCTGTATGCTGGTGCATCCTCTGATAACAATGCATTCTTATTCTTTGAGGGAGCATGGAGTGTACTTCAGCCGAAGATTGCTGATGGTACCTTTGTCATTGCAAACTCTAGTGAGGCAGAAGCATTAAAGGATAAAGCAGAATTAACTCGTGATGAAATGAGTGCCATTCTTGGACAGGTTACAACGAATTGGGATCCAAACGAATCGAAGAACAAAGCTGAAACACATTTAACAGCAGTGGGTGACGACTTAAAGGGTGATGTTGCAATTCTTGCACCAAATGATGGAACAGCTCGTGCAATTGCCGACGTATTTGGTTCTGATCCGGCGATTACTAGTTATGTTGTAACAGGACAGGATGCAGAGAAGGCATCTATTCAATATATTATCGATGGCAAGCAAACAATGACAGTGTTCAAGGATGTACGTACATTAGTAAGTGATGCGATGAAGATGGCAATTGAAGTTCTAGAAGGTAATACACCTGAAACAACTGGTTCTTACAATAATGGTTCAGTGGATGTTAAAGCAAAACAAACAGACGTTATTGTGGTAAATAAAGAAAATGTAAAAGCAGAACTCATTGATTCTGGTTATTACGAAGCAAGCGAATTTACAGGATTAGAATAAGGGATACAAGCGTGAAATAGTAATAGGAAATCCTATTACTATTTCACCATTCTAACTTGTTTTGTCAAAGGGTGGGAACGATGAGTGAATACATTTTGGAAATGGATCAAATAACGAAGCAATTTACCGGCGTTAAAGCACTGAACAATGTTAACTTTAAAGTGAAAAAGGGAGAAATTCATTGTTTAGTTGGTGAAAACGGTGCAGGTAAATCGACGTTAATGAAGGTATTAAGTGGAGTCTATCCCTATGGAACGTACGATGGGAACATTATCTATGAAGGAGAAGTTCAAAAATTCTCTAAGATCAATGATAGTGTAAATGCAGGAATCGCGATAATTTATCAAGAGCTAGCATTATTTCCTGACCTTTCCGTATATGAAAATCTATTCGTTGGTAATGAAGTACAGCATCGAGGAATTGTAGATTGGAACCAAACGATTGTAGAATCGAAGAAAATGCTTGAGAAGGTTAATCTGCGGGTTAATCCTGAAACACTTGTAAAGGACCTTGGAGTTGGTAAACAGCAATTAATCGAGATTGCAAAGGCACTTAGCAAGGATGTTAAGCTATTAATTTTGGATGAACCGACAGCGGCATTGAATGAAGATGATAGTGAAAATTTACTAGCGCTTTTAAAGGAGATTAAGAAGCAAGGAATTACGAGTATCATGATTTCTCACAAACTAAAGGAAGTTATTGCGATTGCTGATAGTGTTACGGTTCTTCGCGATGGGAATACCATTTGCACATTAGATGCTGCAAAGGGAGAAATTAACGAAAACATTATTATCAAGCACATGGTTGGGCGTGAAATTACTGACATTTATCCAAAGCGTGAGAAGAAGGCTTTTGGTGATACCATACTCGAGGTTAATAATTGGTCTGCTTATGATTCTCAATTAGGTAAGCAAATTCTAAGGGATGTTCATTTTCGCGTAAGACAAGGTGAGATAGTAGGTATCGCAGGGTTAATGGGTGCAGGACGAACAGAGCTTGCTCAGAGTATTTTTGGTAACCCTAAGTCCTATAAATTGAAGGGCGACTTAAAAGTAGACGGGAAAACGAGAAGCTTCAAACATACGAGTGATGCAATAAAAGCTGGAATTGCTTATGTAACAGAGGATCGTAAGGGTGATGGGTTATTTTTAACACAGGATATTTTAAAGAATATTTCAGTTGCTAATCTACATGAAATTTCCACAAGTGGTGTTATTAATGAAAATGAAGAGATTAAAGTTGCAGAAGCATATAAAAAGGATCTAACGATTAAAGCTTCTTCGATTGAACAATTAGTTGGAAACTTGAGTGGTGGTAATCAGCAAAAGGTTTCCCTTGGGAAATGGTTATTTGTAAAACCAAAGCTACTCATCTTAGATGAGCCAACAAGAGGAATTGATGTAGGAGCGAAATTTGAAATCTATACGATTATGAATAGTCTAATTGAAGAAGGCATGAGCATCATTATGATTTCCTCTGAGCTTGGAGAAGTTTTAGGGATGAGTGATCGAATTTATGTTATGGCTGATGGTGAGATAAAAGGTGAGTTATCAAGTGAAGAGGCAAGTCAAGAAAAAATTATGCAACTTGCTACGCAATAGGGAGTGGGGTCTATGGGTTTTATAACAGAATTAAAAGAGTTACTGAAGAATAATGTTCGTGACTACGGTATGTATATTGCCTTATTCGTTATCATGCTGACATTCACGATATTAACGGATGGTCTTTTTATGTCATCAAGAAATATAAGTAATCTGCTAGATTCTGCAGGGTATATTGCGGTCCTAGCGGTAGGGGTAATGATAGTTATCGTGATTCGTCACATAGACTTATCAATTGGGTTCCTAGCTGGTTTTCTTGGTGCCATATCTGCAATTCTACTGATGAAGGTTGGATTACCAGTATATGTGGTCATACCAATTATTCTATTAATCGGGTTACTAATTGGGTTAACAACTGGAACTTTAGTAGCAAAAGTAGGAATTCCTTCATTTGTTGCAACACTTGCTGGATGGCTGATTTTTAGAGGTGCGTTACTACGTGTTACAGAAGGGTCAGGTACAATCATCATTCAAAATGATGCATTTAATGCTATTGGGAATGGATATATTCCCTCAATTACGCAAATTGGTGGATTACATTTACTATCCTTGCTAGTAGGTGTACTAGGGATTATCTTATATATTTATGGTGCTCTGTCCAAGCGTAGAAAAATGCTGAGATATAATTTTGAGGTAGTATCTACACCAATCTTTATTTTACAATTGGTTTTTGTGTCAGCAATTATTGGTTATATCACTTGGATTCTTGCCGGTCATCATGGATTATCCTGGACAATCGTTATTATCCTTCTTGTTGTATTAATCTATCATTTCATCACGACGAAAACCGTTATCGGTAGACATATTTATGCTGTAGGAAGTAACCCAGAGGCTGCACATCTAAGTGGAATTAATGTCGGCAGGATTACATTACTCGTATTTGGTTCAATGGGACTGTTATCTGCATTATCTGGAATCCTGTTTACATCTCGTTTACAGTCAGCAACAACTACTGCAGGTACGTTATTTGAGTTAGATGCAATTGCGGCAGCGTATGTTGGTGGTGTTTCCTCTGCCGGTGGAGTCGGAAAAGTAACTGGAGCAATTGTTGGTGCAGTTGTTATGGCGTCACTGACGAATGGTATGAACTTGCTTGGGGTCGGGATTTCTTATCAATACATGATTCGTGGTGGTGTATTAGCACTAGCTGTTATCTTTGATGTCATGACTAGAAAACGAGGAAAATAGAATACTAGTTCTATGAAAAAAGAAGAGCTAATTATAGCTTCTTCTTTTTTGGTATAGTTCTGAATTTTTGCAGTATGGAAGATGTACGGTTTGATGGTATGATAATAGTTAGAAAAAATGAAGCTTCATTCAGTTGATAGCTTGCCTGAAAAGTAGGAAGGGGATAAAACTTCTTGAGAAAATTAAGCATTTTTTTGTTAATCATTCTATTTATCATTCTATGTTATTTTACCTCCGTATCTGCTTTAAGTGTCTTTCAATCCGATTGGGAGCTTCCTGAGGCAATTGATCAACAGCAATCCGAATATCGTCTTGTTTTGATTACGCAGGATATTGATACACCTTTTTGGGATGCTGTTGGCAGAGCTGCGTTGGATGAGGCAAAAAAGCTTGGTGTAAGCCTTGAGATATGGGGGAATTACGGTAGTCACCGAGAGGATTTCTTAACTAATTTGGAGGTTGCTATTCAGTCCAAGGTGGATGGAATTATTGTACAAGGGTTAGACTCTAAGGAGTTTAAAGAGCTGACTAAGGTGAAGGCATCGTTTTATGGTATTCCAATTATCACGATTGCTAATGATGTTCCCATGGCTGAGAGCTTGAGAAGAACTTATGTGGGCTCTGACCAATATAAGGCGGGGCGAATGATTGCCGAACAGCTCATCACCGATATGGGAACAGCTGGCAAGGTAGTAATTATGTTCAACGATGAATTGGAGTATTACCAAGAACAGCGTTTAGCTGGAATGGAGGATTTATTAAAGCAATATCCTAATATCCTCATTGAGCATGCGAAAACTTCGAATAAACGGGATGAAGTAATCACTTCTACACAAGATATTTTAAATAAAGTGACTGATGCGGATGCATTTATTGCAGTAAATGCAAATACTATCGGGGCTATGGTTCAAGAAATAGGTAAGCGTTATCAAGTATCTCCCTTTTATATTTATACATTTGATGATGGACCAGAAGCCATTCCGTTACTGGAAAAGCGAATGATTGATGGTGTTTTAAGACAATCCCCTGAAATCATGGGAAGAAAAAGTGTGGAGTTAATGACAGATTGGCTTAAGGGAGAGACTATTCCACTTGACTCTGATGGCTATTTAACTGAAATTCATATAATGAAGGCGACTGATGCACCATGAACAAAATTCAGAACAAAATATGGACTGTATCAACTATTGTCCTAGTCATTATGTCAGCGATATGGATTACACTTACTTATTATCATAATAAATCATTAAATCAATACAATGACATTCTTCAACGATATTTAAGTATGAATGAAGTAACAGATGCGAGCCAACAGGTTATTAATGATTTAAACGATTATATGCTACACCCATCGTTAGATAATTTAGAGCAAATTGAACTTAGTAAGCGAGAAGTACAGCAAGCAAAAAATAATGTAAATCATCTTCGAAATGAAATAAATGATTTTACGTTAACCAATTATATACATTTAATTGACAGTTTCATTGAGACAACGAATCGTTTCATTATCTTTTATGAGGAAAATGAGGTAGAGGAGTCTGCGAGAGAATTTGCAGAAGCGACGAGTATTTCGAATCATATTTCAGATATGACTCTGACCTTAATTGATAAGGAATTAGAAACATATGATCAATTCTATCTTGGAATTATGGAACAATCACGGGATTTAAGGGAACTAGGAATCTGGCTATTAATATTAATCGCTTTTTCATTACTTGTGTTTTCCTACTTGTTTTCACGGAGCATCACAAAGCCGGTCCTACAGTTAACCAAGGCAGCAAATGAGCTTTCCAAAGGGAGATTTGATGTACAAGTAAAAATCGATACAAAAGATGAAATCGCTTTTCTGGCGAATACATTTGATCATATGCGCAAAAACATTAATAAGCTATTTCAGGAAACAAAACAGAAAGCTAAGCTTGAGCAGGAATTGCAGCATAATAGAATATTATTACAAGAAAGCCAGTTTCGTAGTTTGCAAAGCCAAATTAACCCTCACTTTTTATTTAATACATTGAATACGTTATCCAAAAAGGCGTATCTAGAAGGGTCACACGAAACAAGTGATTTACTTGTTAATGTTGCTGGGCTACTTCGATACAATCTAAAGCAAATGGATCGAACTGTTCCACTTGAAGAAGAGGTTATCGTTTTAAAGCAGTATATGGAAATTCAAAAAGCAAGATTAACAGATAGACTTCATTTTCACCTTGTCGTAGATAAAGAATGTCTAGCTGTTCCCATTCCGACACTTATTCTGCAACCACTAATTGAGAACGCTGTCATCCATGGTATAGAGCCAAAGGAGGAAGGCGGTGCAATTTGGGTTCGAATTAAGGATTATAGAGAACAGGTGAAAATCGAGATTGAGGACAATGGTATGGGGATGGAAGCGGAAAAAATGGAACAATTACTTAATAGTAAGTTGAAGTCAGGTGACAGCACATCCACAGGGATTGGATTTCGTAATGTGGTGGAACGACTACGGCTATACTATGGGTTCGATGAGGTCATTAAGATGGAAAGTATAGTAGGAAGTTTTACAAAAATAGTTCTACATATACCGAAGCAAAATGGGGGAAGTAATGATGCGGGTACTAATCGTTGATGATGAGCATGTAGAGCGAGAAGGGATGAGGGCGATTTTAAGTCGTTCATTTCCAAGTCTATCAATTATCGAAGCAAGAAATGGAAAAATGGCCATTGATGTAGCGAGAGAGAGGAAACCTGATCTCATTTTAATGGATATTAAGATGCCAGGAATGAGTGGGCTTGAGGCGATGGAACAGATTAGGGAAGACAATCCCGATACGAAATTTATCATGGTCACGGCATATGATACGTTTGAGTATATGCGCCAAGCGATTAAACTTGGGGCAACAGACTATCTACTTAAACCGAGCAAGATAAACGATATTATTGACATTGTCGGTAAGGTACTCAAGCAAATTATGCTAGAACAAAAATCCCGTATCTCTACGAAACGCCAGCAACATATTTTCCAAAAAACGATGTCCGTAATCGAAACAGATGTAGTTACACAGCTATTATTTGATCATGTTCATGAAGTCCACCTTGATATGTTAGTAGAAATTTTAGGTATTGAAACAAAAGCTGAAATGTTTGTGATAAATATTCATCTCCCAGCAGGTTCCGAGGATAATTATTCGAAAATTAAAGAGGTAGTTAGGCAGACAGGTTATAGCTTAGTGGGAGCTTTACATAGCAATCAGCTTCCCATTATTGTCTTCCGTACTAATGGGATATCCTATCGTTCTCAAGCTACTTCGCTTGCTCGTGAGATTCTCTCCGTTAGAGAGAATCCAAATGAAGAAGGGTGGTTTATTGGCATTGGAAAAGTTTACCCATCCCTTGATGATGTCCGAAAGTCCTATCAAGAGGCATTAATATCATGCTTGGATATAACAACACCTGTAAAATATAAATTTTATCCAGATATTCCTGGAGATAATTACGAGTCCAATGACCAAGTAAAATTACTGCAAAAAGAACTTCCTGATCTTATTAGGTTTGGTCAATGGGAACAAGTTCAAGTAAAGATAATAAACGTCATTCGCCTTTTTGAAAACAATGGCATTAACCCATTACAAGCTCAGCAAAGAATTTTAGAGGTATTGTGGACTGTATCAAAAGTTTTAAATGAATTAGGAATTGATTCCGACACACCTCTGTACTCGTATCGAACACTTGACTATAGACAGCTTCGGAGTGAAACAGTGTCCTTGCTAGGACAGATGAAACAATTACATACAGAGTATTATCAAAGACTTGAGGCGGATAATGTGGAACAGATTAAGCGATACATTATCGAGCACTCTCATGAGGATATATCACTTGAGGCATTAGGGAAAAGGATGGGTTTAAGTCCTATCTATATTAGTAAAATTTTCAAAGAGAAAATAGGGGTTAACTATATTGATTTTTTGACAGAATGTCGTATAGAAAGGGCAAAGAAATTAATGGCAGATCCAAATCGCAGTATAAAAGAAATTGCTATCGAGGTTGGTTATCATGAACCAAATTATTTTAGTAAGGTTTTTAAGAAAATGGTTCGTATTTCGCCAAGCGATTATCAGAAAACTGTTCTGGGCAAGAAAGACTAATTGTGGATTGGTTAGAGGGAGGGGATTATCTTGAAACGATTTATTCCTCATTGTATGAAAATAATGTTGATAGTCTTATTCATTTTCTTGTTAATAGCTTGTGAAAAGGCTGAGCCAACAGAATCGGAAAGCTCCCCTGAACCTTCATTAGAACTCGAAGAAGAGGGAGCTGAATCTGGACCAATACACATTGGGTTTTCTATGGACACCTTAGAGGAAGAACGTTGGTTGAAGGATAGGGAGCTTTTTAAAAAGGAAGTAGAGGAATTAGGTGCCAAAATAGATATCATGGTGGCAAACGAAGATGTAGCGAAGCAAATCGCACAAGTTGAGACATTAATTCATAATGGGGTGGATGTATTAGTCATCGTTCCTTATAACACCGAGCCTGCTGCGGCAATCGTAGAGAAAGCCCATTTAGCTGGAATCAAGGTGATATCCTATGATCGGCTCATTAAAAATGCGAATGTTGATTTATATGTTTCTTTTGATAATGAAATGGTAGGAGAATTGCAAGCAAAGGCAATTACAAGCCTGGTTCCAACAGGAAAATATGTATATATTGGTGGGGCGATAACAGACAATAATGCCAATTTAATTAAAAAAGGTGTGTTTAAAGTACTGCAGCCTTACATACAAAATGGAGATATAACAGTTGTATATGACCAATGGACCGAGGACTGGAATCCAGATAATGCCTATAAAAACATGTTAGCGGCACTAGAGGCTAATCATAATAAGATAGACGCCGTTATTGCAGCTAATGATTCTACTGCAGAGGGAGCTATTAGAGCACTTAGAGAAAAGGGACTTGCAGGCAAGATACCAGTAGCCGGTCAAGATGCTGATCTTACAGCAGTTCAACGTATTGTTCAAGGTGAACAGGCAATGACTGTCTATAAGCCTATTAGCTCTTTAGCGAAAGAAACGGCAGATCTTGCCCTCAAGCTTGCAGATGGAGAAACAATTAAAACGAATAGAAAGATTAATAACGGAAAAATTGAAGTCCCATCTATCTTGCTTTCTCCGATTGAAGTTAACAAGGATAATATTGATGATACAATTATAGCGGATGGGTTTCATTCGAGGGAAGATGTTTATGGAGAGTGATGGGGAGAGAAATTACTTCTTTCATCTGGATTTATACAATTTTTTGTATGAAAAGCCAATAACTTGCTGAATTAATGGCGAAAACTATTTTGCTATAATAGATTTTTAATATAGTAAAGCATGTTTGGAGGGGGTTGTTTTGAAGGCAGTTGTATTAGAAGCGTTCGGTGGTCCAGAGGTATTACAATATCTAGAAATTCCAATGCCTGAACCTAATGCAGGGGAAGTTTTAATAAAAACGTGGAAGACTAGTGTTAACTTTGCTGATATTAAGAATAGGAATGGGAAAAAATCTAAAGGGAATTTTCCACTGATATTAGGCATCGATTTGGTTGGTATAGTTGAAAAGGTTGGTCCAGATGTGAAAAATATAAAAAAGGGCCAAAGAGTGATTGCTTTCCCACATAGTGGCTCCTATGCAGAATTTGCCATTGCGAATGAACAGCTTGTTTTTCCTATTCCAGATAATATGGATACAGATATTGCTGCAGCAAGCCCTATAGTCAGTTTTCTCTCGTACATGCTTTTCCAAAATGTTGGAAGAATTTCTAAAGGGGAAACAGTACTAGTTCACTCAGCAGCAGGTGGTGTAGGTACTACAGCTATTCAAATTGCAAAACTTTTAGGTGCTAGTAAAGTTATAGGTACAGTTGGTAGTGAGGCAAGGAAAAAAACTGCCTTTGAAGCAGGTGCCGATGAGGTTTTTACCTATGAGGACTTTACTTCTAATGTATTAGACGTCACGAATGGCAATGGGGTGGATCTCATCCTTGATTCTGTTTCTGGTAAAGTGACAGAAAAGAGTATGGATTGTCTCGCAGAATATGGTCGGCTCGTCCATTTTGGGAATTCAAGTGGCGAACTGGGGACATTCAAAACAAATGAAATACATTCAAGCTGTCGCTCTGTTTTGGGATTCAGCCTTGGAAATACAAGAAAAAAGAGACCATATTTATTAAACGAGGTAGCAGATCAGGTTATTCGCTTTTTAGTAAGTGGTGAATTACATATTATAATTGGAGACGAGTTTCCATTGCACAAGGTTGCTGAAGCCCATAGGTTAATTGAGAATAGGCAACACTCCGGGAAAATTTTACTTAATGTTAGAGGATAAAAATGATAAAATAACCTTCACTCCTCAGGAAGTTGGTGAAGGCTATTTGTTTTTAGAAAATGCTATTAATCGGGACTAGTTTTGAGTTCATCACTTTACGGGGAGAATAGAAAAGATTATGATTTAGGTAAGACATCCTTATAAAATCTAAGCAACCCATGAGGTGATGCGAATGTTTGAGAAATTCAAGAAAAAGAAGTCAAATAGAGTTGAATTGGATCAGAACAATGAATTAAGCCCAGAACAAATAAAACTAGATGAAGTACAAATTGAGGAAATAGATATTGAATCTTTACAGTCGGAAGAAGAATTGGAAAAGCATGTAGAACATTATTCAGAAGAGAAACTATGGAAGAAAATCCAACGATTCGCAAAGAAAGCAGGAGCATCGGTAATCTATGTTGTATTGATACTATATTATACGTTGCAAAAGCCAGAGCTTCCTGTAAAAGTTAAAGCAACTATTTTAGGAGCATTAGGATATTTTATTTTGCCGATCGATATTATCCCAGATGTTGCTTTAGGTGCAGGCTTTGTGGATGACTTAGGAGTACTTACTGCTGCTTTACTCCAAGTTGCTGCTTATGTTGATGATGAAGTCAAAAGGAAAGCAAAAGAAAAACTACATGCTTGGTTTGGAGAAAAGGTAGATATTTCTGATATTGATATGAAATTAAATCCAAAATAAATTCGCGTTTGGATGGATATATAGGAGCAGCCAACTTAATGGTTGCTCCTTTTAAAATTCAGGTAATTGATCTAAGTTATTTTCCTTCATGCCATCTGGCTCACTGCGAATAATATCGCGTCCATACTTATGAAAGACATCGACATGTGCTAGGTTACCTAATCTGGCTTCTTCAAGTGCTGTCACGTAATCTAACTCTCGACCAGTATTCGTTTTAAAAGCAATGATATCTCCATCATCATTTTTTCTAACCGCTGTAATTTGTTCTTTATCGCTAATTTCCTGTTGGCTCTTATTTTCGTTTTGTTCACTTTGGTTTCGGTATTCATTATAAATTTTTTCAAAGTCCTTTTCTGCCATTGTTATTCATTCCTTTGTAAGATATCCGTGTTTATTTGCTTCTTATTTTCTCCGGATCTGTGTCACTATAGATGGATGTACCATGTCCACCTGTCGTTCTAGCTAGTAATTCCTTGACCTCGTTATAGGACAAACCCGAATTTGCATTTTTCCGTTTAACTTCATCGATATTAGTACCTGCTACAGTAAAGTTTCCATTCGATTTTTCCATAGAAAATATCCCCCTTGTCTTTTTCTTAGCATGTGCTAAATTTATTCTAATTATGAGATAATGGATGAACGAATATGGTAGGGGGAAATTACGTGAAAGCAAAAGCACTATTTATATTTGTTATGTTAATTTTTGGAAGTATTGGATTATTTGTAAAGAATATTGAGCTATCCTCAAGTGAACTTGCATTGTTTAGGGGAGCAATTGGGAGTGTTTTTTTGATTGTTGCCAGTTTGTTTCTTAAACAAAAGGTAAATTTTAATCAAATCTCTAAGAAAAATTTGATATTGCTCCTTTTTTCTGGGACAGCGATGGGCTTTAATTGGATTTTTCTTTTTGAAGCATATCGATATACAACCATCTCGAATGCCACGTTGAGCTATTATTTTGCTCCAATTTTTGTTATGGTTCTAGCTCCATTTCTACTAAAGGAAAGGTGGACAACTCTTAAAGCTATCAGTATCCTTCTTGCATTTACAGGTTTCTTTTTGATAGTTCAACCACAGGCACTTCCTTCTAACGTGGGATTTCATCACGGAGTAGGTATTGGATACGGACTTTTGGCGGCAGCCTTCTATGCAAGCGTCATATTATTAAATAAATTTATCCGAAATTTATCTGATTTTGAAACGACCATTATGCAGCTAACAATTGCCACTATTGTTTTGTTACCTTATGTACTATTCACAGAGGAAATGAATTACACAGGAATCAGTGGAGAAACCATATTGTTAATATTAGTTGTTGGGGTATTTCATACCGGGATAGCTTATTTATTATATTTTGCTGCTATAAAAAAGCTTAAAGGACAAACAATCGCTGTTTTTAGCTATATAGATCCTATATCAGCAGTCCTAATGGCTGCCATTGTTTTGCATGAAAACATGGGGTTAGTGCAAATTATTGGTGGAGTACTGATACTAGGATCAACATTATTGAGTGAACTAAAGCTGACTAAAGATAGTAGATTAATGAAGAGCTAAGTATGGGCTAATCGTAAACATAGTATAGGGAGAATTTCGTTGTGCCAGTCGGATTACATAGTTCTAATAGACACTGAAGTGGAAAAACGCTGGAGGGCAGTCTAAGAGAGCAGCACTAATGGACACTGAAGTGGGAAAACGCTGGAGGGCAGTCTAAGAGAGCAGCACTAATGGACACTGAAGTGGGAAAACGCTGGAGGGCAGTCTAAGAGAGCAGCACTAATGGACACTGAAGTGGGAAAACGCCTTAGACCAGTCTAAGAGAGCAGCACTAATGGACACAGAAGAGCAGAAACCGCGTAAAACTGTCTAATAGAACAGGTCTAATGGACACAAAAGAGCGGAAAAGCTGTAGACAGTCCAATAGAACCGCTCTAATGGACATAGAAGAGTAGAAACCGCGTAAAACTGTCTAATAGAACAAGTCTAATGGACACAAAAGAGCGGAAAAGCTGTAGACAGTCCAATAGAATCGCTCTAATGGACATAGAAGAGCAGAAACCGCGTAATACTGTCTAATAGAACAAGTCTAATGGACACAAAAGAGCAGAAACCGCGTAAAACAGTCCAATAGAACCGCTCTAATAGACACAAAAGAGCGGAAACCCCGTAAAACAGTCCAATAGAACCACCCTAATGGACACAAAAGAATAGAAACCCCGGAGAGCAGTCGAATAAACCAAGTGAACTTCAGTTTATTCGAATTGTCTTTTAGGAATAGTAAAGCTAAGAGGCTGACTCTTACCAAAATAGCTATGTAAACCGCTGATTGCTCAGCGGTTGTTAAGTGGTTATTTAAAGGCTTCTACCGTGTAAACATTACCGGCATTCCAGATTAAATATTGGGTTATTCCTTGGTCGTGAAGGGCTTTAATTTGTTTTTGTACATCCTCTATGCTGTAGACACTTTTGTAGTCAAAGTCTTGAATCCAGGGGCGAATAACAGCTGCTTTTAAACCTTGGTTTTTTAGTTTGTTGTTGCGCATGTTTGCATCTTTCATGGCTTGAAGCATGATCTCGTATGGTGCACGGTCAGGGTTACTAATACCATAGGAACCCGGTGCATAGTGTGAAGGGTAGGTCATCGGTGAAATATAATCCACGTTTGGGGAGATGTTTTCCCAAATCTGTCCAATCCCCATATCGTTTGTTGCTGTCGTTACTAATCCAAAGATGTCTGCAGATACATAGACAGGTTCGTTTTTTAACTTATCATTTGAATGTTTAAGAAAGGCGAGGATATTTTCTGCTTTAGATAGTCGGTCTGGATTGTCAAAGGATACTTCTTGATCCACTCTTTTACCATTTTCGGGGAATCGTATATAGTCATATTGGATTTCGTCGAAGCCACTGTCACTAACTTCTTGAGCAATTGAAGTAATATAGTCCCATACCTCTCTTTTATAAGGGTCCACCCATTTTGTCCCTGCTGCATCTTGCCATATGGTACCATTTTTTCTTTTCATGGCATAATCTCCTTTGTTTTCGGCAAGATAAGGGTCTTTGAATACAACAATTCGTGCAATAGTATATATACCTTCATCTTTGAAACGCTTTATGGTCTTTTTAAGGTCATTTATTGCTGGGTTACTATTTGAGCCAATTTCATTGGCTAATTCAATATTAGAATTATATGTTAGTTTCCCGTTGTCATCCTTAATATCGATGACTGCTGCATTGAGATTTGTACTTTTAATGAGATCAATATATTTTTGTACATTTTCTTCTCTTATCGAGGTACGATTGAGATATATGCCTTTAACATCGACCTTTTTCGGTTTTTCCACTGTTTTCCTTATAGGCTTTGATTTAATTTTATCAATACTTAAGGATTGTACATGCTTTGTCGTAGTAATACCTGAAGTAAGGCTTCTGATGTTATTTTCCAGTTTTTCACTGGTGAAATTTAGGCTATTCCCAATCGAGGTAGCGTTCTTTATATGATTAGCTAATGCTGTGCTAGGAGTTGTAGTTTGCCCCTGTGGTGCACAACCAAGAAGTAAGACGAATAAAAGTAAAGTAAATATTTTTTTTGTCAGTTTAATCCCTCCCTTTGCTATTACGTTTTGTACATATGGCCTTTTTAATTCGAGTTATAAATTAGTAATTACGTGTGATTTTTCATATATAGAAATTTGTAAAAAAGGGCTACAGAAAGCGAAACAAAAGAAAAAAGCGAAGTATTATGTCTTCGCTTTTCCAATGGTTTCTATATACCAGCTTTCAAATTCATTGATAGGAATAGGTTTGCTATAGAAATATCCTTGTCCATAAACGCCATGGGAGGATAGTAATTCAATTTGTTCCTTCGTTTCAATTCCTTCTACTACGACCTTTGTATTAATTCTTTTACCGATTTGGATAATTGCTTCAAGTAGTGACTTTACTCGGTTGTTCTTCAATGAATCATTTAGGAAGGAACGGTCGATTTTTAATTCATCGATTTTAATATTTCGGATCATACTTAAGGAAGAATATCCAATTCCAAAATCGTCTAGAGAAACACGTACACCAAGATTTCGTAATTCCAAGATATTATTCTTCGCATCTTCATAATATAGAAAAGAACTTTCCGTTATTTCTAATGTCAAATAATTTGGATCAACCTCTTCTTCCAGCAAAATAGAGCGGATACGGTCAATAAAGGTAGGCGCCATCAGTTGTCTAGTAGATATATTTACGGAAATTGGAAAAAGATTGATGTTCTTATTCTTGAATCGCTTAATATCCATACAAGCTTGACGGATTACCCATTCGCCAATAGGCATAATTAGTCCTGTTTCCTCTGCGATTGGAATAAATTCGTCAGGCGGAATATGTCCTAACTCACATTTCCAGCGAAGCAAAGCTTCTGCCCCAACCATTCGATAGGTTGAAATATCGAATTGTGGTTGATAATGAACAGTTAATTCATTATTCTCAATTGCTTTATGTAAATATGTTTCTAAAATCATTTTCCGCTTCATTTTTTTATTTAGTTCATCATTGTAGAACTGGTAATTATTTTTACCATTTTCCTTAGCGAGGAACATGGCAAAATCCGCTTTTTTGATTAAACTTTCTGCATTATCTTTATGGTCTATGTTCATACTAATTCCAATACTTGGTGTAGAAATGATTTCTATCCCATTTATTGAGTATGGGGAAGACATTTCCTTAATAATTTTTTGGGAAAGATTCTCAATTTCGGCCAAGCTTCGGCCTTCGGCTAAAACTAAAAATTCATCTCCACTTTGCCGGGAAACCACATCACTAGGACGAAGAATTGTTTTTAAACGGTTGGCTATTTTAATGAGTAGTTCATCACCGACACTGTGTCCAAGTGTATCATTAACTCGTTTGAAATTATCAAAATCAATAAACATTACTGCTAATGGACGACCATATTTCTTGGAAGATAGTAATGCTGTATCTAAATAGTTCTGGAACCATTTACGATTAGTTAGTCCAGTTAATGAATCATAGTGTATCAGGTGATTCATTTTTTGTTCGGCCCTTTTTTGGTCCGTAACATCAAAAATGACTCCATCCACTCTTGAAACCGTCCCATCCTTTTCTACATATGGTGTTGCACGATCCTCTAACCAACGGATCTCACCATTCGCGTGATAAAAACGATACGTAATGGAGGTTTTCTTTCCCGCTTTTTGTTGCAGGTGAGCCTCTTGTATGATTTTTTTATCTTCTGGATGGACAACATCCATCCAGTGATTAGGATTCTCCTTTAGTTTTTCACTTGTTACACCATATATTTCTGCATAACCTTCAGAAAAGGTTTGCTCGTTTGTTTCAAGGTCCCATGTCCAAAACGTAATATCATTATTCTCAAATATTGTTTTTAACTGAGCTTCATTTGTTTTGATTTTCCATCCTAAAGTGCCAATAGATAAAGCGATAAATAATCCAATAACATATGGGAAAAGATTTTCAACAGATAATTCATTTGGCGATGATATGATTCCCATTATCATATAAACTCCACCAAGAATTATAAAAATGGTAATACCGCCAAAGATACCTCCATAATACGAAAATAATACAACCATGATAAGGCTTACATACCAATAGAAGCCCATCGTTTGAAGGGATGCATATTCTTCCATATAGATGGTAATTGCGATAACAAATATCCCAATGATCCAGAGAAACAATGGAACTTTTTTTATACTAAATGGACTCATAACGACTCACCTGTCAAAAAATGTCGAATTTGGTAGCTGCTACTAAGTAGTTTATCACAATTTTTAAAAAAAGAAAAAATACTATATAGAAGCAGAATTATTTTTCGTAAAAATTTAAAAAGATGGAAAAGAGGATTTTGATGGAGCCCTCAGGTACCCAGCATAGGATGAAATTACAAGAAAATAATCATTTTCAAAGGGAAGCACTTTAGATATAATATACTTTCCTCTTACGTTTACTAGCTTTTTCGTTATTTGTAGGTATTAAGTCCTATTGCTTTTGTAGGTATTTTTTAGTATTTTTTAACTATATTTTAGATATTCAGAATCGATTTTACATACCTTATTTTAAGAAATCGAGTGTGAGGGTAAATGAGAAAACAAAGGGATAACTTCTTAAATAATGTCCTCTTAAATGGAATTCAAGACATGGTTTATATCATGGAAGTGATAGAGGATAGCCATTTTGTCTATCATTTTATTAATCATGCTGTGAAAAGATATGCAGGTATTACGAACGAGGTTATTGGCAAATCCTTCGACGAAGTTTTGGATAAACAAAAAGCAAAGTTTCTATTTGAAAAATATCAAAAAGCTGTAGAAATAAAGGATCTCGTAGTATATGAAGACTTTTTCCCCTCTCCACTTGGTGAGGTACGATACGGTGAAAATGTTTTAACGCCACTTTTTGATGAAAATGGTAATTGTACACATGTGGTCGCAGTTGTAAAAGATATAACAGAAAGAAGATTAGCAGAGAAAGCTGCTATAGTCGCCCGTGAGCAGTTAAATGAGCAGAAACAGCGATATCAATCCCTTTTTGAATATAACATAGATGCAGTTATTGCGATTGATAGAGAAGGGGTGATTGTTACTGGAAATCGTTCATTAGAGCTAGTCACTGGTAATAGTATTGCTGATATAAGAGGGAAACTGTATACAAGCCTTGTCTTAGAAGAAGATATTCCTATCGTTGAAAAGTATTTTAATATTGCCATCAATGGTATTTTAGAAGAGTTCCATATGCGATTAAAGAATAGAGATGGGAAAAAAATTGAAACTGTTGTAAAGCTTACACCAATAATTGTTAATGATGAAACAGTCGGGATTTATGCTATTTGTAAAGATATATCTGAGCAGATAAAAATGAAAAATAAATACACGGAAAGTGAAAATAAATTTGAAATTATTGCAGAAAACTCCGGTGATTTGATAACCATGCTTGATCAGTATGGCAAAATTTCTTATGTCTCACCATCCTATCGTGATGTCCTTCAGGCTAATCCAGAGGAATATATCGGGAGAGAATTTTATCATAATGTTCATCCAGAAGATATTGAGCATTTACTTCAATCCTTTGAAGTTTCCAAAACTACTGGAAAGCCATGGGTTGCACAATTTAGACAAAAACATCAATCGGTTGGATGGATTTGGTCCGAATTAAAGGGTTCACCAGTGTATAACTATGTTGGAGAATTTAAGCAAATGGTTGTTCTTTCTAGGGATATATCTTCTCGTAAAAATTACGAGGAAAAATTGAAATACTTCGCATATCACGATTCGTTGACTGGACTTCCTAATCGCAGATATTTCGCAATGCAACTTAAAGAAGCGCTAGATTTATTTGAGAAAAATCATGAAACCTTCGCGGTTATTATTATGGACTTGGATCGTTTTAAAGCGATAAATGATACATTTGGACATGATATTGGTGACAAAGCTATTTCTGAATTTGCATTGCGGGTTGCTAAACAAATACATCCAACTGATACACTTGCACGTCTTGGTGGAGATGAATTCGTCCTATTAGTAAGAGGTAAGACAGATGTGCAGGACGTAATCCAAGTTGCAGAGGATATTATTAAGGTAGTAAAAGATCCATGGTGTATCGAGAATGCACAATTTAATACGACTACTAGTATTGGAATATCCTTGTTAGCTGAGGATAGAGTAAATACTTATGAATCTTTGTTTAAGAATGCTGACCAAGCTCTTTATGAAGCAAAAAATGCAGGCGGTAATCAATATGCCATAAGAAGGTAATAGAGGATGCTTTACGAGGGATTATTCCCCCATAAAGCATCCTCTATGTGTGATGTATGAATTATAGTTTCTACTTTAGCTGTCTCTGTTTTACCGATAATCTGTTGTAGTAGAAAATAGGCAAACCCTAAAACCGCAATCACAAGCAGAATCATAATAACAACGATGAATTTACCTTTCAAATTTTTCACCCTCGATTCTATTAAATAAATAACTTGATATAAGCCTAGCAAATCTCTTTTTTCCTGGCAATTAGGAAAGTTCACTTCTACGTAAGGAAAGTTGGTTTAGTTAAAAAGTGCACCATGTACATCATAATCTTTTAGCTCTATGTCAAGTTTTTCACCTAATGCCAGCTTTGCTAGCTGAGTACCAACAAATGGTCCGGTGGTAAGACCTGATGAACCTAATCCATTAGCTAGCATTAATCCGCTTATTCCTTGAATTGTACCAATTACTGGCAGAAATTCAGGTGTGAATGGGCGAAACCCTACGCGTGCTTCAAGTATAGGGCTATCGGATAAGGAAGGCAATACCTCCAGTGCCTTTGATAAAATATCATGGATTCCGCCAGCTGTAATGCGCTGGTCAAAGCCAACATCATTTTCATGTGTTGCACCAATTACTAGTCGGTGTTTAAAAGGAACGATCGATTGACTTGTTGGAGGCATTAGCACTGGCCAATGATTTGCTTCCTCATTTTGTAATTCAAGATGTAAAAGCTGTCCCTTTTGTCCTCTCGCTTGAAAATGGATTCCAAGAGGTTGTAACAATTCTCCCATCCATGCTCCACAAGCAGCAATTACTGTCTTTGCTTCATATATGGTGTCATTTATATAGATTCCTTTGACACGTGAATTACTATGATAAAGGGTTGCATGGCCGTCAAGTAGCTCAGCACCATACTTTTTGGCAGCACGTAATAATGCATTTCGGAAAACACGTCCATCAACTCGTGCTGCTCCACTTATATGAATGGAGCTATAAGATTCATCAACCAATGGGAATAGTTCTCTAGTTTGTTTCGGTGATAGCAGGGAAATTTCTCCTATTTCAGGTGCTTCCTCCTTTCTAGTAATCGCTCTCTCCTTCATCGCTAGTAACTTTTCTTCTGCATGATGAATGCTAAGGGCACCAACCTTTGCATAACCTGTTTCTATCTCACCATCTTCCTCGAGCTCTCGGACAATAGAAGGATAAATACGTGCACCATTTCTTGCAAGTGAATACCATTTTTTGTTTCTACGTTGTGATAGCCAAGGGCAAATTACACCGGCAGCGGCATCTGTAGCCTGTCCGTTTCCAGATTGGTCAACTAGAAGTATATCAGCACCACTTTTTGCCAGTTTATAGGCTGTCGTTGCTCCAAGAATTCCACCACCAACAATTATAAAATCTTTCATAGTCAAAATCCTCTTCAATAAAAATCTTCTATAATAACTATAAGAATTATTATTGAAAATGTAAAATTACTAGGTAAAACAATTTAATCTAATAAATTTTTATGGTAATCTTGTATCTGGATATAATGGATTATAAGCTATACATATAAAGGATAAAGGAGAATGAAGATGAGTAAAACACTAGTTTTTGGTCATAAAAATCCTGACACAGATACAATATGTTCAGCGCTCGCTTATGCTAACCTAAAAAATAAATTAGGTGTGAATGCTGAACCTGCACGTCTTGGTGAGGTTAATAAAGAAACCAACTATGCATTGAACTATTTTAATGTAGAAGCACCGCAACTTATTGATGCTGTCCCAGCGGATGTTGAACAAGTTATTTTAGTCGATCATAATGAATTTCAACAAAGTGTAAGTAATATAAAGGATGTTCGAATTTTAGAGGTTATCGATCATCATCGAGTATCTAATTTTGAAACAAAAGAACCACTTTATTTCCGTGCTGAACCAGTTGGCTGTACAGCAACCATCTTATACAAAATGTATAAGGAAAATGACATTGAAGTAACAAAGGAAATAGCTGGTCTACTCTTATCTGCCATTATTTCTGATTCTCTATTACTTAAATCTCCAACCTGTACACAGGAGGATGTTGATGCAGCCCATGAGCTTGCTGATATAGCTGGTGTAGAACTAGAAAAGTACGGACTAGATATGTTACAAGCAGGAGCCGATTTAAGTGATAAATCAGCTGCCGAATTAATCTCGATGGATGCAAAAGAATTTGCAATGGGTGATGCAAAGGTTGAAATTGCTCAAGTAAATACGGTAGATGCTAGCAAAGTTTATGAGCTTCAAACAGAATTAGAAGAAGTAATGGATAAAGCAATTAATGAAAAAGGATTAGATTTATTCCTCTTTGTTGTAACAGACATTATAAACAATGATTCTGAAGTATTAGCACGTGGTAAGGGTTATGAAAAGGTAGCAGATGCATTTGGAGTAACACTTGATAACAGTCATCGTGCATTATTAAAAGGTGTTGTATCTCGTAAAAAACAAATCGTTACTGCATTAACTGACGCTTTTACAAAATAATAGTCAATAATAATCGCCTCCATATCCATGGGGGCTCTTTATGTTGGAAGTAGTACAGACTTATTTATTTGGAGAATAGGGAAGGATATCTTTCTTTCACTAAAAAATAGATGAAGCTATAAAATATAAATAGCCTTGGTGTAAACCAAGGCTAAATTAATAGGAGAGAGGGTTCAGTTGTTATTATTTTCTTATACGATTAATTAGGCTGACAATAGACTGGTTTGTTTTTGAAGCTTTTCTTACAGGTGTTATTTGATAACGCATACTGTTCGCAT
This sequence comes from Ornithinibacillus bavariensis, assembly GCF_018333235.1. GTDB lineage: Bacteria > Bacillota > Bacilli > Bacillales > Amphibacillaceae > Ornithinibacillus > Ornithinibacillus bavariensis. The sequence goes on from NZ_BORP01000001.1 coordinate 164,653, forward strand.
TTTGACTCAGTTTAGCTTGCATTTGTCGTATTGCTTCAGCTGCCTTTTGTTTTGCTTCTTCTAACATTTAAAAAACCTCCTTTCTAAAATTATCATATGAAAGGAGGTAGTACTTGCTAGTGTGTTTCTATTATTTCTATTTAAATTGATTGAAATAGTTACTTGTTATCCTTCATTAGTTTAGACATTATTTCTGTCATCTCAGCTAGTTTCTTTTCATCACTCATCACTTCCTGCATCATCTCCATGGCTGTTTGCTTCATTTCAGGGTTATTCATCATCTTCTTAAATAAATCATTCACATCGCCATTTTCCCCTAAATTTTTAAATAGGTCATTTAGGTTACCATTCTTCATCGCATTTAACACTCCTTTAATAGGTATTTTTTTAAGCAAATTTCTTGTAGAATGAAGTACCTTTTTTGTAAATTCCTTTCCTTTCTCTGAATTTATTAGATTGATAATGCTCTGGATTTTATCCGAAAAATCAGAATTAATATCTTTGTTCTGCCATTCTATACGAATTTGCTCAAATAGGTTATCTAGAGGCTTTCCCTGATTATTGTTGTTCATTTTCGATAAAATTGGACTTGTCATTGGTTTTCCTTTCGGTTGGATAGTATCCTCCTCAGTGGAATCGATCTGGTTAGCCTTTGCCCGACGATATTTTCCGGCAGCGGTATTTTTAAAGGAAATCTGCTTCATGAAAATCACCACCTTTGTTAACAGTACTTTCTTTACATTGGTACGTATAAAGGTCTCCATTGGTAAGTGTGTAAGTCTATTTTTAATATTAAATATATGCTTGCCTACTAGAAGTAAAGTTAATAGGTTATCAAACCTATTGAATATAACCATTTTTTAATAGAGAAGTTATTTCGTCCAAACTGAATGAAAAGAGTTACATAATGTATTAATGTGAGGCCTCATAGTAAAGCTATAGGAGGTGTTTGTAGATGCTAGCAGCATTTGTATTGCTATTCGTATGGTTCGTTATCTTTACACCGATTATCCTATTGATTGCGCTTCTTGCAGCTTTAACTTAAATCAATAGATAGGGTCCGACTAACCATTTATAACTCCAACATTTATTGGTAGTAGCTATCATTTGATAGCTACTACTTTTTTTAGTAGGTGCGAGTCGAGTCGTATATTAATGGTAAATATCATTATAGAAATAGCTATATTTTGATATAAGGGAAGGGTGTAGCATCATGTAACCAATTCAAAATGTATTGCTAACTGCGAATGAATAAATTTTCCTGACCACACAACACTAACAACATACCTGAAAGGAGGGACATAATGAGTAGACCAAAAGGACCAAAACAACAAAAACAGCCGAATCTTCCTTTAGGGCCAGAAATGCCTTATGGAGAAGGATTAGACGGCTCAAAAAAAGTAAAGAATAAAAATCATTCCCGTCAAAATCATAATCCACACCATGATATGTAAAACCTTAAGAAGGCAGTCTTTAGACTGTCTTTTTACTTTTATGCCATTTTTTAATTGATTCCATTAATAGGTTAACCTATTATGAGAACTATACTGATGAAAAGGGATTGGTAGTATGAAAAAATTTTGGGAAGAGTTTAAGACATTTGCAATGAAGGGAAATGTACTAGATTTAGCTGTTGCTGTAGTGATAGGAACAGCTTTTAGTGCTATAGTTAATTCCTTGGTGGGAAATATTATAACTCCTCTTGTTGGAATCCTATTTAATGGAATTGATTTCAGCAATGCAGTATGGACGATTCGCGGTGTAGCTATCCAATATGGAATATTTATACAGTCTGTATTTGATTTCTTTGTAATTGCTTTATCTATTTTTATTTTTATTCGTGTATTAGAAAAGTTTAGGCATAAAAAGAAGGAAGAAGAAACAGAAGAACCTAAAGTAGATCCAAAAGAAAAGTTATTGGTAGAAATTCGTGATATTTTACGGGAACAAAATGAAAACAATAAGTAAAGGGGAATTGTTATGGTAGAAATTCACCATCCGTGGTTCACTGTCGAGGAGATTGATTCAACAACCTATGCAATTAGTGAATATGGTCATTGGGAAAAAGTGCATTCATTTTTGTTAATTGGAAACGAGAAAGCAGCTTTAATTGATACAGGATTAGGAATAGATAATATGAAGCAAATAACGGATCAGTTAACGGATTTGCCTATTGTGGTAATTACCACACATGTTCATGCTGATCATATTGGAAGTCATAGGGAATACGATACGATTCTTGTTCATGAAGCCGAGGAGGATTGGCTTATCAATGGGATTAAGGGCTTAAGTATCGAACAGATAAGAAAAGATATTGGACGTGATATAACAAAACCTACTCCTAGTAGCTTTCATCCGCATACTTACACACCTTTTACTGGAATACCAACTGCTTTATTATCAGACGGTGACTTAATTGATTTGGGTGATAGGCTACTCACCATTTTTCATACACCAGGGCATTCGCCAGGTCACATTTGCATTTTAGACAATGACCGTGAGTATTTATTTACTGGAGATTTACTTTATACTGGGACGCCAATCTACGCATTTTATCCTACAACTGACCCAGAAGCATTAGTGAACTCCTTGGAGCGTATTTCCTTATTACAGGTTCAGCGCGTTTTTGGTTCGCATAATGAACTAGGACTTGATCCAAGTATTTTACTTGAGGTACAGTCGTTAATTCAGGATCTTCGTGAAAAAGATGTTATTCGACATGGAACAGGTATCCACGAATTTCAGAGGATAAGTGTGCAATTTTAAAGGAGATAATTATGTTTGATTCCTTAGAAGCATTAAGGACGGGAAATGATGTACAAAAAGGAGTATATACGGCAATTATCGAGCTAGATGTAATAAGAAAATTGGCCATTTATAATCCGTTTGTTTGTGGAACATTTCCAATCAATATTTATACGTTGCAATCGGATGTAGATATTATCATGGAAGTTCATGACTTCGAGCAATTTAAAATAGCCTTAATAGTCTACTTCGGAGATAAAAATCAATTTCGGATTAAAGAAAAGAGGATTCGTGGTAGAAAAGTAATAAAAGCAAATTTCTCCTTTCAAGGCTTTGCCTTCGAATTATTTGGTCAAGCTCAAGCTGTAGAAGAACAATATGCTTATCTTCATATGGTAATTGAACATAGGCTATTACAGCAGTATCCGGAAAAGAGAGAAAACATTATAAAGCTGAAGTCAGATGGAATAAAGACCGAGCCGGCTATTTGTATGGCCTTTGAAATAGAAGGTGATCATCCATATGAAGACTTAATTTTTTATGGGAAGGGTCTTGGTTTAATTTAATAATGATTTCCTATTTCAGAATGGCAATGTTTTGCCATTCTTTTTTAAATTATCTGTTTTCTCCGTCTCTAGACTGAAACTTTTTCAAACTAAGGGCTGTAGAATGAAAAATTGATAAAAGGTACACTATGATTAGAAAATGAGAAGGGATGAGAGAAATGGCTGTAAAAATAGTCGAGGTGAAAAACCTTAAAAAGTCATACAAAAAGCGGAAAACAAAAGAATACATAACAGCAGTAAATGATATTTCATTTACAGTAAATAAAGGGGAAATCTTAGGTCTTCTGGGGCCGAACGGGGCAGGAAAGACCACCACAATTAAGATGATCTGTGGCTTAGTTGTTCCTGATAGTGGAGCTATTACGATCAATGGAATTGATAATCAGTCAAAAAGACTTCGTGCTCAGGAGCATATTAGTGCTGTTCTAGAAGGAAATAGGAATTTATATTGGCGGCTAACCGTTCGAGAGAATATGGAGTATTTTGCTGGTAATCGTGGGAAATCAAGAAAAGAGGTCACTAGTCAAATTGAGGAATTGTTACACCAGTTTCGTTTGAAGGATAAAGAAAATGAAATGGTTAATCGTCTATCACGAGGAATGCAGCAAAAATTGGCAATTGCGGTAGCGATGCTTGCAGGAAGTGAAGTTATTTTACTAGATGAACCGACACTTGGTTTAGATATAGAAACAGGATATGAGGTTCGTGAATTACTCCGTGAAATTGTGAGGGAGCAAAAGAGGACAATTATTATTACCTCACATGATATGGATGTTATTCAGGATTTATGTGAGCGTACTGTGATCATTAATAGTGGAAAAGTTGTAACCAATGATCGTGTCGAAAATCTGATGAAACTATTTGAAGTAAGGGCATATGTAATTAAACTTGATGGGCACTTGAGCGAGGAACAGCATCATCTGCTCTTAGAAAAATTCCCTCTTCTAGTTTATACACCTGATACCTTCCAATCTACATTAGAGGTCGAGTTAACACAATCTCAAGACATTTATGAACTATTTGATGTACTGAAGCTAGAACAGATTCCAGTGGATACAATTGACAGAAAGACAATCAATTTTGAACAAGTGTTTATGAAGATAGTGAAGGGAGAGACACAGGATGCGGTTTCTGAACGTGCTTAGTGCCAATATTCGAAGAGAATTTATCTTATTGAAACGGTACTTACCGAATACGATTGCAATGCTTGTAACCTTTTATGTCATTTTCATTGGGATGTTTTTTGGAATTTCACTAATTGGAGATCCTACAACACAAGATGCAAATATCCAGTATGTCATTGTTAATTATATTTTCTGGTTTTTAGCGATGCTTGTCGTAAACGATATTGGTTGGCAGATTACAAACGAAGCAACACAAGGAACATTAGAGCAATTAGGCATGTCACCAATGGGGATATGGAGGATTATGCTTTCAAGGCTTTTATCTACTACAATCGTTGAGTTTATAATAATTATTGGGCTTTTATATTTAAGTATGTTTACAGCTGGTCAGTGGTTAAACATTGATGTACTATCAATTTTACCAATACTAATTTTAACGTTAATTAGTATGTTTGGCTTGGGCTTAATTATTGCAGGCTTCACCATGATTATTAAGCAAATACAGGCATTCTTACAAATTTTGCAATTCTTACTAGCAGGTTTAACCTTTGTGCCATTATCGGTAGCTCCATTCTTAGCATTTTTTCCATTTGTAAAGGGAGTTGACATGGTAAGAGAGGTCATGATCAATGGGACTACTATTACCGAATTTGGTGTTGGTGATATTTCTATTTTAGTGTTCAATGGAATATTTTACTTTGGGATAGGACTATTTATTTTCTTACGTTGTGAACGCTATGCAATGAGTAAGGGCTTACTAGCACATTATTAAGGTTTAAGATGGTATTCGGTCAACGACTAATACCATCTTTTTTTGAATCATTTTTCGTAATAGTTTCGTCATAGTTAAAGAGGGGAACATTGATGAAAATGATTCGTTTATATACTATTTTAATCCTTGTTACGGTAATAGTATTGTCTATTCCAGTTACTAGTTCAGCATGCTCATGTGCGGAAAAGCAATCTGTTGAAGGTGAGTTCATGCAGTCTATGGCTGTTTTTCGAGGAGTGGTTATCGGAACAAAAGATACTAGCAATTCTAAAAGGGTTCTATTTGATGTATTGGAGAATTGGAAAGGTGCTAATCAATCACAAATCATTATTCAGACAGGACTCGGAGGTGGGGATTGCGGAATTGACTTTCAAGTAGGTGAGGAATATTTAGTCTATGCAAGTGAACAGTTATTATCTGATTCTGACAATTATTTGTCGACTGGTATTTGTGATAGGACCATAGCTGTACAATCCGTTGAAAATGATTTTGATATTTTAGGCCAAGGTATGTCTCCAACCAAAGATGTGGAATTGGAGAAAGAATTTAATAGGGTTTTTCCTGAGTGGATGGTAACAGGATTTTGGACATTTGTTAGCTGTTTGGGAATTTTTGGTGTTTGGGCAATCTGGAGCATCAGAAGAAAAGCGAAATAAAAATCTCAGCGAATTTCCTTAAAATAGGTTAGTGTCTGATACAAGTATCCGTCACTTGTCATAGGTTAATAGTGAACTTATCACAAGAAAGGGGAAACCATATGAGACATCGTTGTGGTCCACATTGTGGATGTAAGAAAACCATTGTTCACCCAACTATATGTAATGTCGTACAAAATTGCACCGAAGAATTTGTTGAGCATATCCATCCTTCCCATACAACTGTAATGAATCATCATCATATTCATAACCAACATGTATTCCCACACTCCACATCTGTTGTGAATACAGTTGATAGTTCTAATTCATTCGGAGGAGCGTTTGAAGTTCCATCTAGTCCAGGAGTAATGGGACCAGGAGTAGGACCAGGAATGATGGGTCCTGGAATAGGTCCAGGAATGGGTGTAGCACCTGGAACTGCAGGAATGATGGGTCCGGGGATGGGCCCTGGGGGAATGATGGGTCCAGGCATGGGATTCGGCCCTACAGGTGTAAATCCAATGCTAGGAGGATAACTTCCTTGAAAAAGAGTCGACTATGGAGTCGGCTCTTTTTCATTGCTGTTTCCATCATAAAAAATGATATTTGGGGATAAAGTTTTATAAAAGTATGGGATAATGTATGTATTAGTTATTCTTGAAAAAGGATGTGCAATTCCCAATGAAGGTACTATCTGTTACTGGGTATAAGCCAAGGGAAATAAATATTTTTAAAGAAAATGATCCTAAGATTGCTATTATAAAGGCAGCGATTAAAAAACGATTAATCGGATTCATTGAGGAGGGATTGGAATGGATTCTTCTTTCTGGGCAAATGGGAGTGGAGCTATGGACAGCTGAGGTAGCATTGGAATTAAAGGAGCAGTATGATATTCAAATTGCTCTCATCCCACCTTTTGAAAATCAGGATGAGCGTTGGCCGGAGGATTTAAAATTTAAATACGAGGAACTGACGATGGTAGTGGATTTTTACCAGCCCTTGTACAAAGGTGAATATAAGGGACCATTTCAATTTCGCGCCAAAAATAAATGGTTGGTGGAAAAGAGCGATGGTTGCCTAATTTTAATCGATGAAGAATATCCAGGTAGTAATCGGTTTTTTTATGAAGAAGCAAAAAAGGCGAATAAGGATTACCCGATATTTTTGATAACCCCAATGGACTTAGATGATATGGTGGAAGAGCTGCGGATGGGCGATCCGGATTATTGGAATTAGAAAGAATCATTTATATCGGAATAAAAATAAGGGAGCTGAGGTATATGAAGAAATTTCCTGTTCTTTATACCGCTAGATTGAGATTAATAGAAATTCATCAAGAATTTGCAAACGATATTTACGATATTCTCTCTAACGATGAAGTCACCAAATATTACGGTCGTAATAGCTTGAAATCGTTAGAGGAAGCAGAAGCAATAATTGATCACTTTCAATTCATTTTTGAAGAGGGTCGTGGGATGCGATGGGGCATTGCTTTGAAAGAGGATGATCAATTGATTGGAACTATTGGTATACATAATTATGTTCCTGGTATGAAAAGGGCTGAAATAGGATTTGAACTTCATCCAGAATATTGGAGAAAAGGAATTTTAACAGAAGCGCTTACTAGGGTTTTAGAATATTGCTTCATAGAGTTAGATATTTATCGTATCGGGGCAATTACTTATCCGGCGAACGATGCGTCCAATGGACTATTAAAAAAGGCGGGGTTTAAAGAAGAAGGAATTCTCCAAGGCTATCTTTATCAACATAATCAACATAATGATGCATACGTACTCTCTTTATTAAAGCCAGAGTGGAGGAAGAAAAAGTATGAGCAGGATGCTCCTATTTCGTATACAGACCATTTAACAGAGATTGTTAAACGTTCAGAAGCAGCCGGTGATTTTGATAACCTCCCTGGAAAAGGAAAACCACTTGATCTCGGACCTAGCTTTCTAAACCCATCAGAGGCACAGCTGTATAGAACCTTAAAGGATAATCATGTTCTTCCAAAATGGGTTGAACTTGCCAATGAGATTGATAGATTGAAGGAAGGGTTGATGGGGTTAGAAGGTAGAGATAGACGATTACTAATTAAAGAGATTAATAAAAAAATCAAAGCATATAACTACGCCTGCCCGCCCACCTTGCAAAAAAACAAGGTGAGTGATTAAGGAACTAGTCTTAGACTAAGTCTGGTTCACATGAAAAAGAAAAAGAGTGGGCACAAGCCCACTCCGACTACCATAGAACTTCGAGTATATTTCCGATAAATAGGTTTGTGTCAATATTGCAGGTTTTTCCTTCGATTCCGTATTGCCAGCCGTAGAGTTTGGAATTTTCTGGTCCTTGTGGATCATATTTTGGAGCGTCTTCCTTTGTGGTGATTTCTGCTTGAGGATAGGCTGTCCATACAATAGTATTCTCTTGTCTTTCCTTATCCATGGAATTGTAAGCTTTTAATAGATCACTATCTTTATCAAAAACTCCGTATACTGCCGGTTGATAGCTTGAGTCTGCTAGTGTTGTATACCAGCCTTGTATGAATTCTGCATCAACTGGATAATTTGGTTCAATATCTAAAAAAATAGCCACACCTTTTGGTACACCAAGCTTATTTGCCATAGCGATAGCATTTTTCGCATGTTCCACTCCGTTATCATGACCAGTTGCGTCTTCTACATGGTTATAAATGATAAGGATTTTAATATTAGATTCATGCAAAAGTTTTACTTCATTACTGTCTAAGCCAGCGGAAACACCTTCTTTGTCTCCAAGATAGCGTCCCCATATAGTTGGTTTTCCATAGTTGTCAATAACACAACCGAGGAAATCATTGTCGGTATACGTTGCAGAATCAACACCCCATTGAATATCATCACTTTTATCATCTTGTTTGTTATCCTTATCTAAATTTTCTTTATCACTGTTTTTAGCAGCATCTTCCTTATTCTTGCTTTCACTTCCTTCTACATTATTTTCTTTTTCCGCTATTTCGGAGTTTTGAGCTTTATGAGTTGTTTCCTGTGGCGTATAAAAAAAGTGAAGCAGAATGGGGATGGTAATAATAATCACCAAGCTTATCAGGGTAAAAAGTTCGTACTTTCTCATAGTTAAACCTCCCTTCTTCCCCTATAGCAGTGTATTTCTGGAAGGGAGGATAGGTGTGGGCAATCTTCGAAAACAGCTCTAACTTATTGGAACTTTACTGCAGGAAATGGGATATAATTGTCGAAATAAATAGATAGAGGAAGAAAATAATACATAGAAGAGGAAATGCATAATGAATCGAATTGACCATATACGTAAAGAGGAAAAAGCTTATCACGATTTTTGTTATGACAACTATACTTTATTTGAAGATGGATCTTGGTTGCATAAACCAGTCAGTACAGTTGTTGAATTATTGCCATTGTTTGCTAGCTATAAGATGGTGAATGTTCTTGATTTAGGTAGTGGGGTAGGACGTAATAGTATTCCAATCGCGGAATGGATTCGAGAGGCGGATGTATTAGGCAAGGTTGTTTGTGTTGATTTGTTAGATTCGGCAACGGAAAAGTTAAGAGCTTATGCTAAACAATTTCATGTTTCGACGCTTATTGAACCAATCAAATCCACGATTGAAAGTTATTACATTAAGAAAAGTGCGTTTGATTTCATTGTAGCTGTTTCAAGCCTAGAGCATGTAGAAACTGAACTCGCACTGCATACGGTATTAAAAGACATGGCAGCTGGAACTAAGTCTGGAGGGATTAATTGTATTATTATTAACTCTGACCTTGAAGAAATTGATGTGGAAACTAGTGAAAAACTAGATGTAAGAGTGGAAGTGAATCTTTCCACTGAGCAAATGAATCATATTTTAGAAAATAACTATAAAGGATGGACCGTATTAAAAAGTCTTGTGAAGCAATTAGAGTATAAGATTACTCGAGGTGAACGTGAGATATTGCTGAGAACGAAAGCCATCACCTATGTCGTAAAGAATAATTAGGAGCGGGTAGTATGGAGTCCATTTATGTAGATTGGGGCAATTCAACAGTTAAACTAACTTGGCTACGAGATTTTCAAGCTCCGCGAGAGTTAGTGACTAGTGCACATGGTTTTTGCTTTCATGAGGGAAAGGTAATGCTAGTTGATTTAGACAATCGGGGGTGGGATTTTCCAGGTGGACATGTAATGCCAGGTGAGACCCCGGAGGATGCCTTTAAACGTGAAGTGATGGAAGAGGGATATGTCGAGGGAGACTGTTTCTATTTAGGTGCTATTGAGGTAAACCATCGAGAGAACCCTAACTGGGATGGCTTGAGTCCATATCCAGTAGCCGGTTATCAAGTGTTCTACGTATGGATATACATGTTATTTATACATTTAAGGCAAGGTATGAATCTAGTAGAAGGGCGTTCATTAAACCATGTGATGTAAAAAGCTACTATAAGAATTGGCATGAAAACTACAAACATATGCTAGACTATGCGCAATTAAAGGAGAATGACAGACAAATGAAACTATATGGGGACTTTACGAAAGAGGACTGGAAGAAATCATTAAACATAGAGGAAAAATATATTCCTGAAACGTTTATTTTACATGGAGAATGGGAGCATCATGAAAATCTATTACTATGGAAAAATATCTTAGCTAATGATCAATGGCTACCTGAATGGAATACAGTAATAGGGGATCATCATGAGAGAAAAGTAGGTTTTTCTAATGTGTTTGGTGGACCATCTGCGGCTATTACTGCCCATCTCTTTGGAACATTAGGGACGGAGAAGTTCATTCAAACGGGCTATTTCGGCGGATTATCTCATGATGTAAACTATGGAGATATTTTAATCGTCACAGGTGCATATATGGAAGATGGTGTATCCCAGTGGTATTCTCCAGGGGATACAATGGTATATGCAGATCATGATCTAATAGAAGCCGCTATAGGTTTCTGTGAGAGGAAGGGGTACCAATATGTGACAGGTTCTGTTTTCTCAACGAGTGCCATGTACATGGAAACAGCAGAAATTGTAAAAGACTGGTCCGAGGACGGCCATTTTGGCGTCGATATGGAAACAGCAACTACCTTTGCCATCGCTAAATACTTTAAGAGAAGAGCAATTGGACTATTAAATTTATCTGACAATATCATAAACGGGGATACCTTCTATTCGACAACAGAGGAAATTAGTCAAATAATGGATGAGACAGATAGACGAATAAGGGAGTTGGCTTTATATTTATCCACATTAGACCTTTCATAGGAATTTTAATGGAAGAAGCATTTGTTTCCAGTAATAAGGAACACTAGAAGCCTATTATTCTACCATATATACTAAGGACAAGTAGGAGTCAAAATTATAGACTCCTATTAAACCTTATTTATTCCTAGTTAAAGCTAGTTTTGATAAATGAGCCTACCCTACTATATTTACTATCCGCTATTCAACTTTTCTTTTAAAAACTAATTGGTTACATGCAATAGAAATACTATCGTTATAATCTCCTACGTTTGGAATGATGGTAACCAATTCCCACCCATCTCTTCCGTATTCATTTAATTCTTGTTCAAACTCTTCGCGGTCTGCAGTGTTGATTGATAGAGTCCAAGTCTCAACTAGGTATTCCCATTTGATCAATAATATCCCTCCAAAAGATGTTTTTTGCTTTAAATTCCATTTTATCGTATCCTAAATATTATAATATTTTAAAATCATTTTAATAGGGGGACATTATATTGACTAACGACTTTTATTGTGACGAAGTACTTAGCGGAAATACTTTAGTAGAAAAAGTGCACGAAACTGAAAATGTTTTAGCTTATTATCACACTCGACCTGCATATGATGTTCATATTGTCGCTATTCCCAAAAAGCATATTCCTTCTTTAACGAATATTGAATTAGAGGATCAGGCTATTTTATTCGAATTAATAGAGGTAATCCAAAAGGTAGCAGCAGAAGTTGAGAAGAAATATGGTGCATGTCGGGTAATTACAAATTTAGGAGAGTATCAAGAATCGAAACATTTGCATTGGCATATTGTTTCTGGAAAGAGAAAATAATTCGTAATAACGAAGAAAGGGACTAACAAATGGTAAGAATCATAAAATTGTCTAATGGTGAAACCGTAGAAGTAGAATGTCTAAGCTGTGAAATTGTAAGTGGTGCAGTCCAACCTGATGGGGGAGTAGTGGTGGAAACTGAATTTTTTCACGCTCATCAGGATGTCGCATACCCAATTAAAGGGTTAGTCATATTAGCATCCAAGCGTCATTTTACCACTATGGATGAAATGTCCGAGGAAGAACAGCTTGATTATATTCATTTACTAACTAGGATTAGGAGAGCACAGCGTGAAATTTTAGGAATCGAGAATGTCTATTACTTCTATAATGAAGATACTACCCATCATTTTCACACTTGGATGGTACCAAGATATAAATGGATGTATGAATTCGGCCGTTCCGTAGAATCAGTGAGACCCGTTCTTCTTCATGCAAGAAATCATATGAACAATAAAGAAAATGTTCACGAGGTTAAACAAGCGATCCAAGCTCTACAGAAAGCATTAAATTAAGGCTGGATCAGCTAAGGAGAGATAATGGAAATCATTATAAAAAAATACAATAATTCATATAAAGAGGAACTAAGAGAACTTATAATTCAAGCCAATGGGGAATTAAGTCTTCTAAATTTAGTAGAAGGCAATCGTAGTACTAGTAAAGGTTCATTTATTGCTCTACGAAAAGAGAAGATGATTGGGTTAATTACTTCATGGAAAAGTATTTTTCATCCATACTGTACTTACTTTCGGTGTATTGCCCTACCTGAATATTTAGATTGTCTTGATAGGTTACTTGCCGAAATGGAAGGTAGCCTTAGTAAGGGAGATTATCCTTTACAAATATCCTTAGATGAGAATTCCATTTTGGGCAACTATTTTAGCAGGCTTAATTTAAAAATCATCAGAAAAACCTATTTGCCATCATTGGATTTATCAGTGTCATCGCAAGGAATGCTTCCCGTAGCTCTTCAACGAATAAAATCATTAAGAGAACTAGAAACAAGGCCAGACATTATCACTCAGCTAACAAAACTAGTAAAACGTAACTATGAAGAAACCCATTTTGTAAATCCCGTAGCTGATTTAACGTTAGATAAATGGAAGGAAATGATTTGGGCTGAGGATATATTGCTGGATGGAAGCTATGTTTATCTCAATGAAAAGGGAGATGGAATATTAGCATATTCATTTCTACATAAATCAGACCAGCAAGGGACTGTTGAATTAGGATGGTCTGGGGCAAGTGATTTATCAGAGATAGACATACTCTCTATACTTTTGGAAAAACAAATCTATTATTCTCAATTACATGGCTACCGTTTCCTTGAAGGAGAATTTGATACTACAAGTCCTTATGCCATGCACATGCTGAAATCTAAACCATTCCCAAGAGAGCCTGTTTTAATAACGTTTCAAAAAGAGAAGGAGAATGACTAATGGGGTCACGAATTATGCACTTAATCGTAGCTACTCAAATCGCTAGACAATCTACCATAATGGATAAGCATGCATTTCTAATCGGTGGAATTGCACCTGATGCCGTCTACCCAAAAACAAGGTCACATTTTTATAAGGGTAATGAGGATGATTACACAACCTCGATCGATTTTAACGCTTTTCTAGAAAAATATCCCCAACAAAGTGACTATATACTGGGGTATTATACCCACCTTATTGCAGATTATATTTGGGTAAAAGGTTTTTACCAAGGTTGGTTGAAAAATCGAATGGATCAAGATAAAACCCTTTTGGAGAGATATCACCATGATTTTAAGGTTTTGAATGGTAAATTACTGCATTATTATCAGATTGATACAACTATTTTAAAGGACTTTCAGCTAACATCCATTCATGACCTAGAGGAGGTTAAGGTAGCGGATGTAGAGAAATTTATTCCTTATCTTATTGAAGATATCCATTATCCTCAAGAAGATCTGGAAGCAGCATTAAATGTATTTACCTTCCAACAGATTATTGGTTACGTGGAAACATCGATTGAAGTCGGTATGATGAGGTTGAAAGAAATAGGGATTGGATAGTTCGAGAAAGAAAGGCAACCCCATTTAAATCATTTATGAAGGCATTATCCAAACAAGCTTGGCTGAAAAAAATAGATTATTTTTATTTCCTCTCCAGATTTAATGGCTATTCCAGAAGTAAATATTGGTATAATTGAAATGACACTCCAGAGGATTTGATACGAAGTTGAAGATTATGGACGGTTTACTAAAAAGATTTTGCCAATTAGCTAGATGACATTAATGAGAAATGATACTTTCGGACTATTAATATAAATATTTTCCAATTATTTGAAACCTTTTCACGTCCATATTCGTCTTATATAGAAGAGAACTATTATTTTATTATCCCACAAGAAACTATATTGATTTCCAACTTTATTAGAAAGGTTTTTTGCTAAAGGTTGGACGAATGTCAAATTTTCACTATGTTAATGGAATATATTATACCTTCCAACTAATGGATAAGATCCCACTCTATGGATTTACATTGTAGTATTAATCATGAATGGGATTTGTTATTCCTATTACAATAGTGATCTATTTAATTCTTCAATACGAGAAGGGTGGGGGGAACGGTACCCTGATATCAGGGAGGCGAAAATGAAGAGGTTACTTATAATAATGCTGTTTGGTATCATATGCTTAGTTGGATGTTCATCCAATACCTTGCAAGAGGCAATAAGTGATAGTGTGTATGGTAAATTTGATAAACCGGAAATTTTGTACCAGAATGATGATATTGGAATTGTATTATTTTTGACCAAGAATGAAAAAGGAGAATTTATTATTTGTCAAAGCTCCTATGAAAAAAATGGATTAGATCGTTATAATTTGGTCACAAGTGGTGATCAGATGATTCCGATAGAGCTTGGCAAGAAGTCGGAATTTATCACGCTAAATTCAATCGAGGAAAAATCTGGTGATTCATTTAATGTTATATGGGGTGGGATATTTCATCACTCAGGTGCTAAACATGTAGCGTATAAAATACATAGTACTGATGAAGGGGAAAAGGTATTTCAAAATAATGTAGAAATTAATAAAAAGCATGTTTTCGTCGATGTGATAGAGGAGCCCATTTCAGATTCTTATACGATAACATTTAATATTCTAGATAAAGAAGGCAATATATTGTTTACTTATAATTAATAAGACCCTTTTGAAGCTCACAATCCAAGGTGGATTCATTCAAAAGGGTCTTTCTGCTTTATTTACTTTTGGTATTATTTTCTGCTTCAGGCTGGTTAACAGGAACTCTTTTAATGAAAAAGGCTAATATTAATGCTGCAATTATAATCAATGAAGATACGAAAAAGGAGAAGTTTATCCCATTCAACATTGCGTGATTGACAAGTTGTGATTGCACGTCAATTGCAGAGCTTCCTGTATCAATCATACTTTCGTCAATCGGTCCCTTCGTTAACTCTTCCAATTTTGCCTCTGTTCTTTTATTCATGACTGTAACTAATAATGCTGATCCAATTGCACCTGATACCTGTGATAATGTATTATTCATTGCAGTTCCATGCGGATATGCTTGTGGTGGCAATTGATTCAAACCATTTGTCATGACAGGCATATTGACCATGGACATTCCAAATGAACGAATCGAGAATAAGATTGCTACGAATGCAAATGAAGTCGTCAAGGATAACTTACTAAATTCGTAGGTTGTAACCAGCAAAATGAGTAATCCGATAATGGATAAGGTTTTTGCACCGTACTTATCAAATAGTCTACCGGAAATAGGAGACATAATTCCCATTACAATCGCACCCGGAAGCATTAGTAAACCTGCTTCTGTTGGTGAAAATCCTCGAATCATTTGAATGTAGATTGGCACTAAAATCATCCCTGAAAATAATGCTAGTGAAATGATAATCGATATTGCGGAGGATAGCGCAAACATCGGATATTTAAAAATCCTAAATTCAAGTAATGGCTCTTCAAGTCGATACTGTCTAATAATTAACGAAATAACACCGATTACTCCTGCGATGATAGTACCATATACTTGCGGATTACTCCATCCTAGGTCTCCGGCAACACTAAATCCATATAGGAGTCCACCAAAACCAATACTAGATAATAGGATGGACAGCACATCTAATTTAATTTTACGCTGCGGTGTAAAATTCTTAAGTTTGAATATTGCATAGACTAGTGAAAGAATAGAGAAAGGTAGTACAATGTTAAATAACATTCTCCAGCTATAATGTTCCACAATAATTCCTGATAAGGTTGGTCCTAATGCCGGTGCTACAATCATAACAAGCCCAAATACTCCCATAGCCTGTCCACGTTTTTCAATAGGGAAAGCAACTAACATTACATTCATAAGTAGTGGCATCATAATAGCTGAACCAGATGCCTGAATCATTCGCGCTGCAATTAATACGCCAAATGTAGGAGATAGGCTTGCAAGTAATGTGCCAAGTGAGAATAAGCCCATTGCTGTTATAAATATCGCGCGGTTTGAGAATCGCTGAATGAAGAATGCACTTGCAGGAATAAGGATTCCATTTATAAGCATATACCCAGTTGCTAACCATTGAGCCTTCGATGGACTAACTGTAAATTCATCAATAATAGAAGGTAATGCTACATTTAAAAATGTTTCATTTAGTATGGCCACAAATGCTCCAATAAATAATATCGCTATTATTCCATAAGGGACTTTATGTTCCTGTGTTTCAACTTTAGTCATAATATTCTTCCTACTTTCTTTTTTCAAACTAAAAGCACTTAAGTATTTTATACATATAGTAAAATCTTTGCAACAGATAAGGTAAGCTATTAATAGAAAAGATTTATGTTTATAAATAATGCTAAAAATAGGTCTTAGAATTTTCCCTATCAGGTGAGCAAAACTACAATATCCTTCATTACTATGTTAAAACATAGGAAAATTAAAATTTATATTGAAGTAGTCATTACAACTATATTGCCACCATTATTGTCTATTTACTTATCAGATTAGAATATGAGGATCAAATAAATCAGAATCAGGTTTATAAAGTTTGCAATAAATTTTATAAATTTATAAAGCTGTAGAAATAGAAGCTGTGGTTCATAACATCTAGTAGCTTTTATAATGAAAATAGGGGATATAGATTACCAATAATTTTTACTTGAAATCATCCAAGGATAGGAGTATTATTTTTTTCGTAAGCTATACGAAGTATCCTAGCTAATATCGTAAACCTGCTACGGAGGTTCATGTATTCTATGAAGCACAGCACTCAACATCCATGGGTTATTTAGAAAATGCAGGGAGCTTTATGTTCGGAGTATATCATGAATTTAATTACTATGCTGGTGTAGCACAGCCGGTAGTGCACTTCACTCGTAATGAAGGGGTCGGAGGTTCGAGTCCTCTCACCAGCATCACTTAAACGTTGAGAAAATGCGGTTCCTACTTAGCAGGGAGCCGCATTTACTTTTATTAAAACCTAAATGCCGACATTTTGACGGCGAATGTCTTGTTTTTAATCATTTTTTATGATATTTTTTGTGATTCTTGCTAATCTAGTTTAAGTGGATTTACTTTCCCTTAATACACTAGATCGCATATTAAAAGTGTACACCTCCATTCTAGAATGTATGTTCTGTTTTCAACTGTAAAAAATGGTGTACTATTATGTACACCACTTATCTTATTTTATGTCAGCTTTGAATATTGCTGGCTCTTCGAAAGATATTAAAGGTTTGAAATAAACTTCAATAGGTCCTTCTTGAATTCCGAAATGGCCCACAGCTTGAATTTTCTTACCTGGTTGTAAACTACCTAATGTGTTATCTAACGGATAAAGTTCCATTTTACTACCTGATCCATCATAAACTTCTAAGTCAGCACCAATAGGAATCTCTTCTTCAGATCCGTTTTCTACTTCATATTCTACTTTTACAACCATAGCTGGTTCAGTACCTGCGAATTCATTGCGTTCATCTGTTTGGGACACATTTTTTAATGTGTATTTAATTCCCCCAACCTCAGCAGTGTCTCCGATTGAGAAGGTTTTTGGTTCACTAGATTCTTCTTCAGCGGATTCACTAGAATCATTTTCACCTTCATCTGTTTTAGTGTTTGTTGCTTTGTTGTTATCTTCACTTGAAGACGGTTTATCTTCACTACAAGCAACTAGAGCGATAGAGAGTAGTATCGCTACTAATAAAAACAAAATTTTCTTCATTATTCTTTGTCCCCTTTAGATTTATTATATATATCATCTATGTTTTACATAGTTGATAACGACTATATGTAATTATTTAATTTTCCTTTTGATTTCTCTTAAACTTTATAAATTGATAAACTTCTTCAAGTTGTTGGACTGTCATATTAGCTAAGTCGTTAAACATTAAATCAGCATATGTGAATTCCTTTGCAATCTTTTCTATCATTGATTCGATAGTTATTACTTCGGTTAGATGTGATTTATCAGATTTTCCTAATAAATAATCTGTTGTCACATTAAATATAATAGATATTTTTTCCAAAGTATCTAAATCAGGCTCTCTTGTACCCGACTCATATTTAGCAACAGTTGAATAAGAGATTCCAAGCATGTCAGCCAATTCAGCCCTACTTAGTTTTTTCTCTTTTCTTATTAGCTGTAATCTATTATTAAATTTCATAAATTCAATCCTCCGTAACCACTATAATACTATTAGTCCAAAATAAAAAGAGATTTGGACAAAACGCCCATACAGGAAGTGATGGGTAGGACGAAATGCCCAGTCTGGTATAGGATGGGTATATGTTCCAAAAATTCTAGCCCATTCTCAGTATGATTATGTTGTTTGAATAGTCGAAAATAAGGTGGTAGCATGTTATAAGATTGAAAACTGATTGCAGGTGGGTTCAAAGAAAATCTAATTGGATGTTAGCAAAATTCTCTCAAATCCGTTATTATTTCATCATATGCTTTATCCCTGAAAGGTTTTTTGCAAGAATACTAGGAAGAGTATATTAAGGTAATTCTCTATTATTAGGCTTTTTAATATGTAAACTACATACATTTAATCAATTTTCAATCTTTTTCCAATCTCTTGTTTCTAATTAATGACATTTCTTCATCAACTTCTCTCCTCTCTATTTTTATCTTTCTCTTAGGTTCTCATTTTCGTAGAGATAATCTACTGTACATTCCAATAGATCTTCAAGACGTAAAAGAGTATGTAAAGAAGAGTAGTTTTTGTTATTCGATAATTTAGGTATTTCAGGAATTCTCCCTAATTCACTGAAGGTGTGAATTAGGACTAGACCCTATTATAGATAAATCTTCCTGTCATTTTGACGTAATAATTCATAGTGGTTTAACATATTTCTTTATGGTTTCAAATTATTGCATAATCTCCCTATTAGATGTACAATAAATCCTGTTATATGGTGCATTGACTTCATTCGTAGTGTCAGGAGGCTCGTCTGCTCTCACCAGCATCATTTCTCTATTATGGAGAAGTACCCAAGAGGTTATAAGGGGATGCACTCGAAATGCGTTAGGGGCTTTTAGAGCTCGCGTGGGTTCGAATCCCACCTTCTCCGCCAGAAAAATACTTAAGCGCTCAGCCGTATCCTAATATGATACGGCTTTTATATTTTTTCTACAGAACTTCCCGTCCAATAAGCGATTTTTTATTTCGTAAAGACTTCGTGTAATATCTTCTTCGTAATTTGAAAAATAGAATAAACTCCTCAAACAATTCGCTATAAGCTTTTTTTCAAAGTCTATCATATACTGGAGAGCCATATGTCGATTTTTCCTTCTGCATAGCGGGACACGGCATACATTTTCATGTCCTTCTTCTTATTATTATATAGGAACGTGTGTTTGTAATCAATACTTTTTTGAAAACATTTAATTTTTTAAAGGGTTTTAGTCGAAAAAACTAGAATACTAGAATAGGAATTTTATAGGGGGAATGGCTATGATAATTCGTTTGTTAAAGCCACACGATGCTAAGGAATATTACGATTTACGTTTAGAGGCATTGCAAGTAAATCCAGAAGCCTTTTCTACGAGCTTTGAGGAAGTAATTACAAGCCCAAATATAGTTGAACATTATGAGAAGAGCTTTCGACAGACAAATACCTATAATTTTGGTGTATTTCAGGAAAATAAGATGATCGGAATGGTAACATTATTTCCCGAAACAAAAGAAAAATTAAAACATAAAGCTAGTATTTTTGCAATGTACGTAAAACCCGCATATCGGGGACAAGGTATTGGAAAATTACTTCTTGAGGCTACACTTAAACAGGCATACGAATTAGGCGGTATATCTAAAATCAATCTGTCTGTAGTATCTAATAATCAAGAAGCAAAGGGACTTTATCAAAGGTATGGCTTTAAGACATTTGGATTAGAAGAGAAGGCACTTATGGTTAATCATGCATTTTATGATGAAGAATATATGTCACTATGGTTATCTAATAAAGAATAGAGGGTAAGAAATTGGAATTGACAACATGTAGAATTAAAGAAAATATTGCAATTGAGATCCTAACTTGGAAATATGAAAAGCCGTATGATTTTTATAATAATGTTCTATCTGGCGAAGCCATTTTGGAGTTGATGAGTAATTCTTATCGAGCAGTTCTTCATAAGCAAGAGGTAATCGGTTTCTTTTGTACAGGAAGAGATGCACAAGTACCTAAGGGGCATGAGGTTAATGCCTATGCTGATTCTTGTGTGGATATTGGAATTGGCATGAAACCGGAATTAACTGGTAAAGGAATAGGAACTATTTTTTTACGGTTTATTTTACAAGAAGTTTTACGAGAAGCAAAAGGCAATATACGATTAACGGTGGCAGAATTTAACCTTCGAGCAATTCGCCTATATGAGAAGTTTAATTTTATAAAGCAGAGCGAGTTTGTTAGGGACGATGGTGTTAAGTTTATTGTTATGGTAAGAGACGAGGAGTAGGATTAGGAATGAAATTAGGTGGAATTAATCATCTATTATTTTCGGTATCGGATTTAGAGCAATCCATTCAATTTTACCGACATGTATTTGATGCAAAACTCTTGGTAAAGGGGAAAACAACTGCTTACTTCGATTTGAATGGACTATGGCTGGCATTAAATGAAGAAAAGAAAATTCCTCGAAACGAAATAGAACATTCCTATACACATATCGCTTTTTCAGTGGATGAGAAGGACTTTGACACACATTGTAAAAAGCTAAAGGAACTAAATGTGCGTATACTTATAGGAAGAGAAAAGGGATGCTAGGGATAAACAATCTATTTACTTTACTGATCCAGATGGACATAAATTTGAGTTTCATACAGGTACTTTACAAAATAGATTAGACTATTACCGGAAAGAAAAAAAGTATATGAGATTTTATGAGTAATGACTGTAAAAAGGATTATTTTTAAATAATCCTTTTTCAATTGTTCTCTAAATTTTGTATTTGATCCATAAACTTTGTAATGTTATCTATAGATTGGGTGAAGTCTGTTTTATTGAGATCCTCTATCATTAGTTCTCCAGATTGTATTTTATTAATTGTATCAAGTAGTTTTTCGTTTTGTATGAGTATTTCGTTGTGTATGCCTTCTGCAATTGCAGGGGCCTCAATAGAATTAAATTCAGCTATGGTATTTTCTATATCCAATAGTTTCTCCTCTATGGAAGTTACATTCACTTCTCCGTTATTCATTATTGACTGTACCTCTACTGAAAAGGCGCTTAGTTCATTAATAAAGTCCGTTGTTTCTGTAGCATAATGAATCGTCTTCCTTGTCTCCTCAATAATGCCACAGCCCGTAAGAAGTATGATGGTTGAAAGAAGTAAAAGTCCAAGGGTCTTTTTCATTTAATTTCTCCTCTTATTATTTATTAATCATAGAATAGCATGTTACTCCTAAGCTGTCTTGATGTGAATGAAACAATTTTAAATAAGTGTTGACGAATATGAAATCCTTTGCTAAATTATATATAACCAAAAGGTTATATGAATAAGGTGTGAAAAAAGATGTCGGATGTGTACAGAGCTTTAGGCGACTCAACAAGAAGATTTATCCTGAATATGTTAAAGGAGGGTGATTTAACTCAAAAGGAAATTGTAGCTGCATTTGATATCTCACAACCAGCAATCAAGAAGCATTTGAATATTTTAATGGAAGAAAATATTATTTCTGAAAAGATTCAAGGAAAATATCGTGTATACTCCTTGAATAAAGGGAAATTACAACTTGCATACAATGAAATGCTTCAATACATCGCAGACTTACTAGATAATAAGCTCGAGAGCTTAAAAAATTATGTGGAAAAAGGGGAAAGTCGAGATGACCAAGGTTGAAAATTTTGTTAAGCGGGAAATCGTTGTAAATGCACCGATGGAAAAGGTTTGGGAGGCTCTTACAAAAGAGGAGCACTTAAATAAATGGTATACAAAAGAAGCGAAATTGGATTTTCGTGTAGGTGGAAAGGGTTATATGGATCATGGCTGGGGTGCAACTTCAGAGGGTACTTTTACCGAGATAGTTCCTATGAGGCGCTTTGTTTTACAGGGAAATGATGGTGATTTTACAACGATAACAAACGTAGAGGTTGTGGATGAAGGGGTAAAGGTCAGTATTACATATTCTGCTTCTTATCTCGAAGAAATGGATGCAGCTTCAAAGGAAAATATGTTATTTGGGACTGGACAATTTCTGGAGAACCTTAAAAGTGTTTATGAAACAGGATTAGATAATCGGAAAAACTTATGGCAAGCGTGGATTGGGATCGTACACACAACTCATCACGAGTCAATTGGTACAGAAATTTTACAAGTAAATGATGGTTCTGCTGCAGCGAATGCTGGATTGCAACCGGGAGATATCGTTATTGGATTGGATAATGTTCCAGTGTTAGGCTATGAATCGTTTGAGCGGTTTTTAAATTCAAAAGCCATTAATGAACCAGTTTCCTTACAGGTACTGCGTGGTGCAGAAGAGCTTGAGCTAAGAAGTAATGTAGAGCCATATCCTGTGTCATATTGAAAGGAAAAATGATGTGAATTTTTTTAAATGTGTTATAGATTAATCTTGGATGAAGTTGCTAAATTCATTGCTATATTGCGACACATTTTCCATGATAGGTATATATCCTAAAGTATTTAGTAAAAAGCTAGGTAAAATCAATATGGTTAATTTAGTGCTGGGCTAAGAAGAAAATTCTTAGCCCATTAGATTTATTGCAATTTACGAAATGGATGAAAATAAAGCCTTATAAAGAGAACAAAAATAATAAGTGCTGAAATACCAAATAAAATTGGAATTGGTAGCCATTCAGCCCATAATCCTGAAATGGTTAAACCAAGGGGGAGGGTAAGCTTCATGAGCATGGATGATGTTCCTGCAACACGGCCTAATAAATGGTTTGGTGTGAATTCTTGGCGAATAGTAAAATAGACGATATTGGAAATAGTTGTGGAAAACGTCCTAATACCTAGGGCAATTCCAATTGTCCACCAATTTGGTGCAATGATTAAGGTAACCATACCTACAACATCGAATAATAAACAATAGGTATAAATATTTCCACGTCCCCATTTTTTTCGAATACTACTTACTACTGATGCTCCTAGTAATCCTCCAATAGCTGAAATAGAAAACATAAGCCCTACTTCATCCTCGGTCGCTCCTAATTGATCTGTAACATAGAAAATAAGCACACCAATTACTAAACTAGCAGCAAAATTAATAAATAGAACCGTTATAGTTGGCGTTAATAATATTTTATTTTGGATTAATTCATCAATACCCTCTTTCATATCTTTCCAAATGGATATATTACCTGTACTTGATTTTTCCTCTGTTGGTAATTGAAGCAACTGCATACAAAGAAAAAGAATGAATAGACTTACAGTATAAATAGCTAATGTAGAAGAAAAAGAAAATATAACAAGTAATGATCCTGCAATTCCAGGGCCAATAATAGAAATTAGAGTACTCACAAATGTTAATTTAGCATTTGCAGTGGTAAGTTGTTCCTTTGTTATAATTTGTGGAATTGTTGAATGGTTGGCATTACCAAACGTATAACCTGCAGAGGATAAAATGAAACCAAATAAATATAAGTGCCATAATTCTATCTTCTCATAGAATAAAAGAGTAACAATAAAAATCATAGCGATAACTTGAATAAGACTTGTCCATTGTAGCATCCTCTTTCGATTGAATCTGTCTACTAATACTCCTGCAAGCATACCAATAAAGATATTTGGAAAAAATTCTATTGCTCGCATTGCACTCATTGCTAAAGCGGATTGACTCATCTCATAAATTAATAATGGTATTGCGACCGAATACATCTGGGAACCAAAATTGGATACTGCAGTTCCACCCCACAGGAGTAAAAAATTTCTATTTTTCCAAAGCGAAATCTCTTTTTCTTTCATTACGTTCATTGCTTGGTTCTTCATTTTAAAATGCCTCTTTCCTTATTTTTCTGTATGTACTGTATGGAAATGGATTAAAGCTATATTTTATAGTATCCTTTAAAAAGGTGAATAAAAAGTGAGGATTTGATATTGATATGTTCACCTTTTTTTAGATAGCGAAGTATAATTTTATTTCTGCCTTTCATAAGGCTACATAGTACGATTTGTGGAAATAAAATAATAGGAGGAATTTATGAAATATCGGAATCATTTAAAATCGTTATTACACTATTTTCCCTCTAATATCCAGACGGAAACAACGATATCAAGCTTGGCCGTCATATTGAATTGCAGTGAAAGACATGTAAAAACAATTTTAAAATCTTTGCATGAACAAGGGGATATCCAATGGGTGATACAAAGAGGAAGGGGTAAAAAACCTTTACTCACCATCATTCTTACAGAGGAGCAACTGCTATTTGAAGAGGCAAAGGAGCTTGTTTCATCTGGGAAATATAGAAAGGCGTTTGAAATAGCAAAATCATTAAAATCCTTACAAAACGAATTCAACCAATGGATGGAGGCAGATTTAGGAATCGTACATGAAAAGGATGAGAATGTAGAACAGGATATATTACGATATTCATTCTATGAAACGAAATTATGTATGGATCCTATAAAAGCAGTTTCGCGACATGATGGACATATGATCCAGCAAATCTTTGATAGGCTTGTCGAATATGACCCTGAAAGAAACGTCCTTCTTCCTAGATTAGCACGGAGTTGGGAAAGTGGTGATGGAAGGATATGGATATTTTATTTACAAAAAGGCGTTCCATTTCACCACGGGAGAGAAATGACTAGTGAAGATGTTAAGCAATCCATTAAACGGATACCAAGCAATAATATAATAGTGAAATCAATCAAAGAAATTGCTACACCTTCTCCGTATACGATAGTTTTTTATTTGAATGAAGTTGATTACTTATTTCCAAGATATTTCTCCAATAGTAAAGCCTCCATCGTACCTATAGAAGTAATACTGGGGGATGAGAAGAAATTTCAGAAATTCCCTATTGGTACAGGACCATATAGATTGACTGTTCATGATGACGATTTAGTTAGATTAGATGTTTTTAAAAATTATTATCGTGAGAGACCATGGTTGGACAAGATTGAAATAATTAAAACAGCAAATTCAGCAAGAGAAGTTAACCATCCCCTGATGTTAAAGGCGCCTGACGATTCGTGGGAGGAAATTAGAGAGATAGAAGAGGGGGCAGATTATATCACCTTTAATTGTAGTCGATCTTTGATAAGGGACATTCGATTTAGAAAACGTTTAAGCGAAATCATTAATCCTGTAGAGTTCTGTATCGAAGGGGAAATTGTTGCATCTAGCTTTCTATCGAATAGAAGTCTAGAATTGAACGAGAAAAAATTCATAGCAGCTACTAAAATGATTCCGATTGATACAACACTGAAGATTGCTGCACAAGAAATTAGAGAAGGGGTTAATCATGAACGGGAAGCAATAATTTTACAAAATCAATTAAAGCGAGCTGGTATAGACTCTACTATTGAAATTGTAAAATCCTCAGAGCTAAGTAAGCCAAAAATCATAAGTTCATTTGATTTAGTAGTTGGTGGTATAGCATTGTCAGATGACCATCTATTATCTGTCTTAACTGCTACCGTCTCTAATCATTTACCAATTTGTCCTTCTATGAGTAAAGAAATTCATAAAAAAGTAGATAATTTTATGACCAGAATAAAATTGCTTCAGGATGAATCCTCTAGGTGGAAACTCTATTTTGAAATGGAGGATTATTTAAAATCGGAGTATCAAATAATATTCTTAAATCATCGCACGCACACGATATATCAGCATAAAGATAGTGAATACGCTAATATAGAGTTGGATCACCACGGGAGAGTGGATTATCGACGTGTTTGGAAACGGCATAAAGCTAAGTTTAATTCGTAATCTGGAAATATCAGAATCTTTCTATATTCGGTTATAGGGTTGATTTTGTCTTTTTCAACCGCTATACTTAAAACAATTAAATACGTTTTTCATATAATCGCAAGGATATGGCTTGCAAGTTTCTACCGGTTCACCGTAAATGAACTGACTATGAAAAGTGGCTGAATGATCAATTACATTCTATTAATTGATGTATTTTCTCATTCGATTTTTCGACAACCTTTTGGCTCGAAAAACAGTGCTTCTTCATAGTGGGAGCATGTTTTTCGAGCTTTTTTTGTTTTGAAAATAAACGGTGAAATGCATGAATAGAAAGGAAGGTTTCTATGAAACTATTAAAGAAGGCTATTATAGAAAAAGGTCGGGTATTATCGGAAGAGGTATTAAAGGTTGATGCATTTTTAAACCACCAAATAGATCCGACTTTAATGCAGGAGATAGGTAAGGAATTTTCAGAACGATATAGAGAAGCGGGTATTACGAAAATCCTGACGATAGAATCATCTGGTATAGCACCTGCTTTAATGACAGGGTTAGAGCTTGGTGTACCTGTTGTTTTTGCTAGAAAGAGAAAGTCCCTCACATTAGTTGATAATTTATTGACAGCAGAGGTACATTCTTTCACTAAAAATGAAACAAATGAGATTTCCGTTTCAAAGGATTACTTAAAAGATGATGATGTAGTATTAGTTATTGATGACTTTTTAGCGAATGGACAGGCTGTTCGTGGATTAATAGATATTGTTCAACAAGCTGGAGCACATCTATCTGGTGTTGGGATTGTCATTGAAAAAGGATTTCAAGCAGGTGGAGATTTCCTTAGAAATCAAGGTGTTCGTGTAGAATCATTGGCGATTATCGAATCTTTACATCATAATGAAGTAATCTTTAGGGAGGAATTATGATGAAGACAACTACTTTAGGCATTCAACATGTACTTGCAATGTATGCAGGAGCCGTATTAGTTCCTTTAATAATAGGTAGTAAACTAGGTTTAACCCCTGAACAGCTCACTTATTTAGTAGCAATTGATATATTGATGAGTGGTGTCGCAACATTACTTCAGGTTGTAAAAAATCGCTTTTTTGGAATTGGCTTACCAGTTATGCTTGGTTGCACTTTCACCGCTGTAGGCCCAATGATAGCAATTGGTAGTCAGTACGGGATAAGTGCTATGTATGGAGCAATTATTGTTTCCGGAGTTGTCGTTGTACTAGTTAGTGGCTTTTTCGGGAAGTTGGTCCGTTTTTTTCCACCTATTGTAACTGGGACTGTTGTTACAATAATAGGGGTAACGCTAATACCGGTAGCAATTAATGATCTTGGTGGTGGCCAAGATGCTGCTGATTTTGGTTCTATTTCTAATATTGCTTTAGGCTTTGGTACATTATTCTTTATCATTTTAATGTACCGATTTTCGAAAGGTTATATCCGTTCGATTTCTATCTTAATCGGTTTGATTGGTGGAACGATTATTGCTGCTTTTATGGGAAAAGTGGATTTAAGTGCAGTACATCAAGCATCTTATTTTCGATTACCAGAGTTTTTCTATTTTGGGATGCCAACATTTGAATGGCCTGCGATTATTACATTAACACTTGTTGCATGTGTTTCCTTAGTGGAATCAACTGGTGTCTATTTTGCATTAAGTGATATGACCGATAAGAAGCTGTCAAAAGAAGACCTGTCAAAAGGATACAGAGCGGAGGGCTTAGCGATTGTCATTGGTGGACTCTTCAGTGCCCTTCAATACACAACCTACTCGCAAAATGTAGGACTGCTTCAGATAACTGGAATAAAAACAAGAAAAGTGATTATGGTCGCTGGTGGAATGTTAGTGGCATTAGGATTAATTCCTAAAATTGCTGCATTTACAACCGTCATTCCAACCTCTGTTCTTGGAGGGGCTATGATTGCGATGTTTGGTATGGTTATTGCCCAAGGAATTAAAATGTTAAGTAAGGAAATTGGAAAATCTACAGGCAATTCGATGATCGTAGCATGCTCCGTTGGTATGGGACTAGGGGTTACAGTTGTTCCAGAACTATTTGCCCAGCTGCCATCTAGTATACAAATCTTAACAAGTAACGGAATTGTAGCAGGAAGTGTAACTGCCATTCTATTAAATATAATTTTTAATATGTTACCTACGAAACAGCCTGTTGCTGTTTTACAAGAAAAAGAGGCTTAATACAAGACAAGGAATTGGGAAATAACCTAATTCCTTGTCTTTTTTTATATTCAACGTGATTTCGGATTTTAATATGAGTTGAATATAGTTAGTTAAAACAATTACTAGATATTACTTTTTGTTATAATGATAGTACCATTTCAATTGGAGGGAATAGTATGCCGAAAGCTTTTGTTAATGGAATAGAGCTTTATTATGAGGAAACTGGAAAAGGAGAGGTGATGATATTTCTTCATGGATTAACAAGTAATCATCTCATGCTTAAACAGGAAATGGACTATTTTAAGGACCGTTTTCGAGTAATTGGGCTTGATTCCAGAGGACATGGAAAGTCCGAAAAACCCCTCATCTATACATTGAATGACCATGTTCAAGATGTGATTGCTTTTATGGATGATTTCGGAATTGAACGTGCAAATCTATTCGGTATGTCAATGGGGACGTATGTCGCCCAGGGAGTGGCGGTTGCAATTCCTGATCGGGTGAACAAATTGATTCTTGTCTCGGGGAATTCTCATGCTAAAGATCCATCAACTAGTTTGTTGGGTAGACATGCAAATGAGTTAAATGGTCTCACCTTCGAAGAGCAAATGGGACAGCTATCCACAGAGATTTTCTATGATTTAGTATCCGTTGGTAAATGGCTTGAAGGTATCCCAGGGGGACTAACAAGAGAACAACAAGAGATAGCTGCTAATGCCCTAGTCGAATTCGATTTTCGACCAGATTTACATAAGGTGACAGCAAAAACATTGGTGATAAACGGAAGACATGATGGATTGAACCCACCTGAAGATGGAAAAGAAATTGCTATACATATTCCTAATGCACAGTTTGTTGTATTTGAAAACTCCGGTCATGCTCCTAATATAGAGGAAAGAGTAGCTTTTATTGAGCTAGTAGATTCCTTTTTAAATGAGTAGGAAATATTTTCATGAAATAAATAAAAAACGATTAAAGATAAAAACTAACGCATTCTCCTTTTTGTGTAAAAAGGCATGCGTTAGTTTTTTTAAAAAAGTGAAATATCGTTACATTTTGTTGTAAGCACCATGCATAACTGGTCCAACATATTCATTAAGTTTCCAGCCATGCTTGATAGCAGCCGATACAAATTTCTTTGCATTTGTAACCGCATCTAAAACAGATAGTCCATTTGCCAGATTAGCTGTAATTGCAGCTGCAAATGTACAACCTGCACCATGATTATAGGTAGTATCGACTTTCTCACTTTCAAGTAGTGTGAAATCTTTTCCGTCATAAAATAAGTCTACTGCTTTTTCATGCTGGATAGCTCTTCCACCTTTTATAACAACATTCTTTGCCCCTAGGTCAATAATTTTCTTCGCAGCATCTTTCATATCGTCAATGGTTTTGATAGGACCAGAGGTTTGTGCTAATTGCCATGCTTCAAAAAGATTTGGTGTTGCAATTAGTGATAATGGGAGTAAGACTTCACGCATAGCGTCAGTATTCTCCGGTAATAGTAATTCATCTTCCCCTTTACATACCATCACTGGGTCAAGTACATATTTATCTATATGATGCTCCTTTATTTTTTGGGCACCAAGCTTAATAATTTCAACCGTACCAAGCATACCTGATTTCATTGCATCAATACCGACAGATAGAACAGTATCAAGCTGCTTTTCTACAACCTCCACATCGATGGTTGTCACATCATGATTCCAACCATTTGGGTTCATCGTAACGATAGAAGTCAAAGCATTCATACCATAAACGCCATGTTCTTGGAATGTTTTTAAATCTGCTTGAATTCCAGCGCCACCACTCGTATCTGATCCTGCAAGGGTTAATGCTTTTTTCATTGTCATGGTAAAATCCCCCTAAAATTAATTCGTACACAGTTACTAGGATATAATATTTTCTTATGAAAGAAAAGAATACATACTTACATATTTTATAAATAGATAGCTAATTAAAAGCTTTTAGAAATGTATAAGAGATAGTACAATAGTAATAATAGAGGATAAACAACCAGAAGAAGAGAGCCCCCATGTTAAACGATTATTCACATAGGGGCTTATTATTTTTTTAGGAGGTACATACTATGGCGACAATTGAAGATTTTCTAAAGCTAGATTTGCGGGTCGGAACGGTCGTAAAAGCAGAACCATTTCCTGAGGCAAGAAAGCCTGCTATTAAGCTAGAGATAGACTTTGGTGAGCTTGGTATGAAGCAATCGTCTGCTCAAATAACGAAACGATATAATCCTGAAATGTTAGTGGGTCGCCAGGTCGTTGCGGTTGTTAATTTTCCACCTAGGCGAATTGCAGGATTCAAATCGGAAGTATTAGTACTTGGTGGGGTGCCTGGTGAGGATGATGTAATACTATTAAGACCAGATGAAAAGGTAGAAAACGGTACGAAGATATCTTAACGTTTCTAGTTATTTTTTCCAGTTTAAAAGGAGAAATATTCATGGCAGAGAATTCAGAACGATTTATTACCGCATTTAATCGAATTGATAAAGCAATGGATGGGGAATTACAAAGCAGTAAAGGGATTGGATTTTCCAAAGCGGTACGGATTTTAACAAGATATAATGCTATTGTACGCAGATATAAGGATGATTTACTTGAATTTGCTGAGCTACGAAATGCCATTGTACATAATCGCTTGGATACCTTTCAAGTAATTGCTGAACCCCATGATTCCGTTGTGGAGAGTATTGAGAAGATTGAAAAAGAATTTACACAGCCGCGACTTGTTATTCCTATTTTTGAGAGAAGGGTACATATCTTTCAAAGCAATAAGGCACTTTCGGAGTTGCTGCACGTTATTCGAGAGAAGGGGTATTCTAAATTTCCAATTTATGACGCTCAGGAATTCAAAGGGCTCGTAACAGGGAGCGGTATAACGAAATGGTTATCAATGAATAAAGAAACCTCAATCAGGGATGTGCTAATAGAAGAAATTTTACCATATGAAAAGGAGACGAATCATCAATTTATAGATAAGGACACTTCTGTTTACACGGCAGTAGAGTTATTTAAAGATGAGATTAGTAAAGGAAATCGCATGGACGCATTACTAATCACGGATAATGGTGAAGCAGATGGGAAATTATTAGGTATGATTACTGCGTGGGATATTATGAGTATAGAATAATAGGAAACCCTATTGCTTAGGGTCTCCTATTTAGACTTTTCTGATATAAATGGGAGAATAACTCCAATAACTTTATAAAATGTAAGAAAAGACGGAAGGTACTATTAATAACGCTACAGAGAAAGAGACTAGCAAATTAGTGATTGATTGGGGTAGCTTTTCTCTTCCTTTCCCCTTGTACCAACCGGAAAATTGCCATTTATTCCGATAAGCTACAAACAATAGTAGTAATATAGCAATATACCCTAGCCATTCATATTGAATTACGCCGAACGATTGATAAACATATTTTAAAACAGAACTAAAAATAGCCCCTAGTAAACCAAAAATCAATATAATTCGCGCTAGTTCCAATATAAATCTCACTCCAATTTCCCCCTTTCTTTTTATAAGTGTTTGGATATAGTCCTTGTTTCCACTTTATATTTGAAAGTTATATTTTTTTTCATTATGGAAAACACCAGAAATGTATGTTCTTTCGGTGAAGGCTACATGATTGGAATTATCAATCGTTAATACGGTAGAACATCGGGTCCCATAATCAGGCATCTTGATGAACAATGGGGAAAGTTTTTTTTCTAATTCTAATCCAATTCCAGTATCAGGCAAAAGTTCCTCTTGTGCTTCATCTGAATCTGCCAGAATTTGAAATAGCTCCTCATGGCTCACCTGATTTGTTTGGTTAACATACTCTCTCAGCTTTGTTCTTCCCTTTTCTACTTTTGGCCAAGGTGTATCAAGAAAATGATTGCTTAATCCATGAGTTCCTGGTGAAATTTTTGTTATCTTATCTTCTATATTATTATAATACACTAGGCCATCAGCATTTCCAACAAGAAGATTGAAGCCCAAATAATTCCCTTTAGCTTGACTAAGTTTTTCTATATATTGTCTAGAGGATTCATTCCCTGCTAGGTAGTTCGTTGTTATTTCACCACGCGAGAATTTCCCTGATTTCATATGGTCTGGATGACGATAATTTGTTAGCGCAGCAAATCTACCTTCCGTTGTTATTCCTAACCAGGTCCCCATTTGTAATAAATCCCTGCCAGCTAAAATATTAGGCTTGTCTTCCCAGAAGCTTGCCTCCTTAGTAGGACGATCATATGCCTCATCGCGGTTTGCTGCGAGAATTAGTTTATATGATGGATGGTCTTGTAATTGAAAAAGTATTAAGCACATAGGTTAGTAAGTCCTCCTTCTCCCTAAATTATAGGTGATACGAGGATAAAAATCACTTTATATTATGTAGCTCAAAGTATCTTTTCTATAATGAGAGCTTGTTCCATTTTTTTGATTATTTACGATATTCCTCTATTTAGATATCGGATAGAGTACGATAAGACCTGGCACAGATACCACTTTCCATAATATTGTAAATCGACGCTCGCATAAATTTTATGCGAGCGTTAAGTTTTTAACCGAACCTAGATTTCTCAAAGTAACATAAAAAAGTGTTGTTGTGGCATCAATAAGAATGAGAAAAAAGAGAAAGAAGGAAGCAAGATGGTTAGAAGAAATAATCATGTAACAACAGGTGAAAATATTAAGAAGGTTCCTCTAATCATTGTACTTTTATCAGGTGCTTTTGTAGCAATTTTAAATCAGACCCTTTTAGCTACTGCATTACCTGTCATTAAGCATGACTTCGGTATTGATGATAATACAGTCCAATGGCTACAATCGATTTTTATGCTTGTAAACGGAATTATGATCCCGATTACGGCGTTCTTGATTGAAAGGTTCACTACGAGGGGACTATTTCTTACAGCAATGGGATTGTTCGCTATCGGAACATTAATTTGTGCAATCGCACCTGAATTTTATTCTTTACTATTAGGAAGGGTGTTACAGGCAAGTGGTGCGGGTATTATAATGCCATTAATGCAAACGATTATGTTTCTAATATTTCCAATAGAAAAAAGAGGCGCAGCGATGGGGTTATTTGGTTTAATTATTTCATTTGCACCGGCAATAGGACCGACATTATCAGGCTATATTATCGAGCATTATCCATGGAGAAGTCTATTCTATATTGTCTTCCCGATTGCATTACTAGATATTATTGTCGCGTATTTTGTCTTAGTTAATGTTACAAAGCGTACGTTTCCAAAGGTTGATCTAGTGTCAATTGCCTTATCAACTATTGGATTTGGCGGGCTGTTATATGGATTTAGTATTGCTGGAAGTGTAGGCTGGACTAGTATACAGGTATTTGGCAGCTTAATCATTGGCGCGTTTGGTTTACTTTGGTTTATAGTAAGACAATTAAAACTACAACATCCAATATTGGAGTTTAGGATATTCAAAAACGCTGTATTCACGTTAACTACCGTGTTAGGAATGACCGTATTTTTAGCCATGATTGGTGGAGCTGTTATTCTTCCTTTATTAATGCAGGATATGCTTGGTTTTTCTCCTATGAAGTCTGGAATGGCTTTACTCCCAGGTGCAATTATTATGGGGTTAATGAACCCAATAACAGGACGTTTGTTTGATAAGTATGGAGCGAGATGGTTATCGTTAATCGGGTTGATTATTGTGACAGTAACTACATTTATGTTCGTTACGTTTTCTCCTGAAACCACTTTTACTTATATTGCAACAGTAAATGCGTTTCGGATGTTTGGCATATCGATGGTTATGATGCCAGTGACTACAGCTGGGTTAAATCAATTATCACGAGAAATGCTTCCACATGGTACGGCAATGAATAATACTTTACGACAGGTGGCAGGTGCAATTGGTACAGCAATGCTTGTCACAGTAATGACTTCAACAGCCATACCATCTGAAGGTTTAAGCGGAATGATACATGGAGTAAATATGGCATTTGCCCTAGCCGGTGTTTTTGCTGCAATCGGACTCGTATTAACATTTTTCGTCAAATACAATAAGCCAATGGGAACAATGGATTAATATTCTGTTCCCCCCTCAATTTATTGTGCAATCAGTTGAGGGATGACTTTTGTATTGTTTAGTAGGCTGGCTTTGGGGGGGAACGTATAGGGGTGTTCTAAGCATCATTTCGATGTTGATTTGGAGATGAAATGACTAAATAGGAGTGATCTAAACATCATTTCGATTTTGATTTGGGGATGAAATGACTCATAGGAGTGATGTAAGCGTCATTTCGCGGCTGAGTTTGGGGTGAAATGACTCATAGGGGTGATCTAAAGATCATTTCGAGGTTGACTTAGAGATGAAATGATTCATAGGGGTGTTCTAAACATCATTTAAAGGT
Organism: Ornithinibacillus bavariensis; assembly: GCF_018333235.1. Taxonomy (GTDB): domain Bacteria; phylum Bacillota; class Bacilli; order Bacillales; family Amphibacillaceae; genus Ornithinibacillus; species Ornithinibacillus bavariensis. Next base: position 199,506 of record NZ_BORP01000001.1, read on the forward strand.
TGATTTAGAGATGAAATGACTCATAGGAGTGGGTAAACATCATTTTGAGGTTGAATTGATGATGAAATGACTTATAGGAGTAATAAAAACATCATCTAAAGGTCGACCTGGACATGAAATATATCATAGTGGCGTTATCAACCTTATTACTAAAGGTCATATAGTGCCTGAACAATTTATGTGGAATAGTTTACAAACTGTGTATCATACATATTTATTATGGAGATGAATACAGAGAATCCAAAGGAGATATGTTGATGAGGATTTTAGTGGTTGGTGCAGCTGGAACAATTGGAAGTGAAATATGTAATGCACTTGAGCATCATGATCTAATTCGAGCTGGAAGAAATGGTTTGGATGTTTCAGTTGATAATACTTCTGAACAAAGTATTAAGGAAATGTATGAGAAGATTGGGAAAGTAGATGCCGTAATTAATGCTGCTGGTGGAGCCAACTTTGCTTCCATAACGGAACTAACACCTGCGTTAAATGAACGAGGAATATTGAGTAAGCTGAAAGGGCAAATTAATTTAGTTTTACTCGGCCACAACTATGTGAACGATGGAGGAAGCTTTACTTTAACTACTGGTGTCATGATGGATGATCCTATCAGGATGGGAGCATCAGCTGCTATGGCAAATGGAGGTGTAAAAGCCTTTGTGAAAGCTGCAGCGATTGAGATGCCTCGTGGTATCCGGATCAACAGTGTCAGTCCGAATATCGTTCAGGAGTCTTGGGATAGACTCGGGAGTTATTTTGTCGGTTTTACACCAGTACCTGCAAGCCGTGTAGCACTCGCCTATAAGAAAAGTGTAGAAGGTGCACAGACAGGGCAAAATTATGAGGTTTACTAAAGAAATGGATTGGTAACGTCAAAGCAAGTAAGTTAGAACCTTGCCTTGACGTTGATTTTTGTTATAGGGAACATGTATGTGCACATATCCCGATAGGATGCACACATACCTAAGAATCTGAGCCTAACAAGTATGTAAATTAATTCCATGATCCTATTAAATTTATTTCAATAATAATGAAAATTGGTTTGAGTAAAAAGAATAATTCCATTCACGGATACAAGAATTGGTTGTTGAGAATTTCAGAGAAAAGGAGGATAATGCATTAGGTATAACATCTAATAATTGCATTTATTAAGCCAAGAGGGAATTTGAAAAAAGATAGAGGTAGGGAAACGGACTAAAGAAAATATATTGATAATTGCTGTACAAGAAGAAAATGGGACTTAGAACCTATTTTACAAAATTATATAGAAGAAGTGCATGTAAAGGGTAAAAAAGCTCTATAGCAGAAGAAGCAATCATGTATCGAGGTATGGTTGCTTCTTTTTGTTCTTGAAAAATATAATTAAATAGTACTAGAAGAGTGATATAATTTTTATAACAAAATACCTATTAATGGTTCATTGTTTTTTATGTTTTTACTAGATAAAGATCATTTCGTCATAAAAATTAAGTGATTTGTAAGAGCTTAAAACTATTATATCTCCTTGGGTACAATTTTGTTCTTCTGGTTAAAACAACATGTAATAAAAATCGATATAGATTATTTTCCTTAAAGTGAGAATAAAAGACGAAAGGGTGATATCACATGAATTTATCGTATAACTTCAAGTTGGATGAACCCATTCCTTATGAAAAGTTATTAAAATTGGCATTTACAGACGAATTAACTGGACTTCCTAATTTCCGTAGCTTTCGATTATGTCTTCAGGACCAAATTAACCATTCTAAATCAATGAACAATTCATTTGCAATCGTATTTATGGACTTTAATAATTTCAAAAATATTAATGATGCGTATGGCCATATCGTTGGGGACAAATTTTTAATCGAGTGCTCTAAACAAATTCTAAATGTTGCTAAGCATAATGTTTTTCGTAAATCAGGTGACGAGTTTTTAATTATTGTGGAGAACCCAAATTTATTAGAGACGATAATGAAAGCTTTTGAAGGGTTGCTTACTAATGTCGTATTAGTCGACAAGATTAAAATACCTTTAAATTTTAGCATGGGCTATAGTATCTACCCAATTCATGGTGAATCTGAAGAAGACTTGCTGAGCTATGCTGATCAAGTTATGTACGAAAATAAAAGAAGGCCAAAATAATAAATCTCCTACCAGGTAATTTAGGGGAGTAACTGAGTATGAGGTGGCATAGTTGAACATGAAAAAATCGCTCATTTTAACAGTATTTCTTCTAATCATCCTTCTTCTAATCCTTTGGACAATCTTAAGTATAAGAAGCGGCTCTAACTCAGGACTTAAGATGAAAGATGAGCTTTCTGGAGAAGCCTTTGTGAAGAATCAGCTCTATGAAAAAAATGGCTTAATAAAAACAGATTTAACAAACCAATCTGATATTTATTTGTCAGAGTCCATCGGATTATGGATGGAATATTTAGTAGAAAAAAGTGATCAAGCTGAGTTCGATAAGCAGGTAAAAGTTCTAAAAAAGTATTTTATGAATAAGAGTACCCTGATTCCATGGTTAATCGAGAAGAATGACCCAGCACCGGCAAATGCATTAATAGATGATTTAAGAATTATCCATGCATTACAAATTGCCGGGGAAAATTGGAACAATAAAACTTATTTGAACATGGCAAAGAAAATGAGTGAAGAACTCGTTAAGGTGAATATGCTAGATGGAGTCTTTATCAATCATGTCGATATAAAAAGTCAATATAAAGGAGACTTCCTCACGCTAAGCTATTTGGTTCCAGATACGTTGGATTATATGTATAAAGAAAATATTTTACAGAAGGACCAGTATGAAAGAAATCGAAACATCCTTTTATCTGCTCCTTTGTCTGAAAATGGCTTTTTCCCGCAGAACTATTATCCTAACGAAAAACGGTATGAATATGATAAGGATATTAACTTAATTGATCAATATTATATTGGTTATCATAGAGCATTGTGGGGCGGAGATGTATCTGCCTTAGTAGAGTTTACAAAAGAGTCTTTAGACGAATACGATGGGGTGTTATATGGTCGGTTTTCTAATGAAACGAAGCAGCCAATTGTCCAATATGAAGGAGCTTCCGTATATGCACTTGCTATTTTAATGTGTTTAGAAATAGAGGAACACGAATTAGCGAAGCAGCTTTATGAAAGTATGAAAAAACATCAAATTAATGATGAATCAAGCAAGTATTATGGTGGTTATATCGATTTACCTAGTTTAGTAACACATGCTTTTGATAACTTGCTTCCATTATTAGCAGAAAGGAAAGGAATAGATGAAGGAGTTTTTGAATGAAGAAAAGCATCTGCTTTTTAAAATATGTCTACTAGTTGCTAGTTATATCCTGATGTTTGACTTTTTATGGTCAAATGGACAAGTAGGTAAATTATTATTTCTATTATATGGTGTTATTACGGTAATGGCATTGTTCTTTGGTACGCTTCTAAGTTTAATTATAAGCTTACTCTTTTTATTTGCGATTGGTTCGGTCCTTTTATATTTAGGACTTCAAAACATAGAGTATGGCGGATTCTATAATGAATTCTTAACGATGGAGCACTTTGTCTTTTTTGGTGTGGGCTTATTAGTAACGGATTTAATTGGTGGATCCATTCAAGAACAACATCGAAAAGTTGCTCTAGAAAGAAATAGATTAAGACAGGAAGTAAAGCATTTTGTTGCTGTAGATCCTGATACATCATTCGATAATGCTGAAAGAATGGAAATAGAAATTAAGCGGGAAATGAATCGAATAAATCGTTATGGCGGTAAGTTTACGATTCTACTGTTGGAATTAGATTATTATAAAGAGTTTCTTAAGACATATGGTCAGAAAGAGTTAGATCATTTGTTGAAAGGCATAGGGGAAAAGGTAAGTAATTCTTTGCGTTTCTCAGATAAAAAATATAGGTATCGTAATAATAAGTTTGCCTTTTTATTAATTGAGACAACTAAAGACAATGTTGAGATTGTTGCAGATAAGTTAGCCGAACAGTTAAAAACACATCAATTATTGAATGGAAGAATGGTGACGTTAACTTTTCATATAAGTTTTGAGGAATATAACGAACAAATGAAGGATATTAATTATTTGGAATTTGTTCAAGAAGTGGATAAGGAGACTGTGTTTTATGATTTATAAAAGATTGGGCGTCTTGTGCGGTCTATTCTTATTCCCACTGCTTGTTCCTATAGACATTGCAGCAGCTACATCAGTTAATGGGTTGGACGATAGAAACGTTCTTATAACATATTATGGTACAAATGATGAAACCCTAGCGAACGTTTATTTTCTTGACAGTACATTAAGTGGATTGTTTGAACATGTAGAAATAATTGACTTAAAGAGTGTACGAAAAGCAGACATCGAGAAGCAGGATATTATTATCTATTACGCTACTAAAGAAGGAGCAAATATTGAGAAGCTAAATTTATTTACAGACTTTAAAGGTGAAGTACTTGGTGTAGGAAAAGAAGCTAAAACCCTTCCACAATTTCGAGATTGGGAGTTTTTAGGGATGAAATCAATTCATCGTATAGGAGATTTTGAATTGAACTACCCAATTGACCTGTTGTCTGTGAAACCATCAGCTACTGCAAGAGTACTTGTCGAAGGTCAACAATTTAGTAAGGAATATCCTGTTATGATACAAGATGGTAGAAATTCATTTATAACTATTTCTAGCCTGTTTGCAGAGGGGAGAAATGTTATATCAGCAGCATTTTTTGACTTATTTCAGCTGACGAAGCCGAATACTCATCCGGCATATATACGATTAGAGGATATTTCTCCTATGTCTGATCCCAAATATGTATATGAAGCTGCCGATTATTTATTAGATAGAGATATTCCTGTCTATTTGGCAATTATCCCTGTCTATGTAAATCCAGAATCAGATGAAATTGTTACGTTATCAGATAAACCGAAGCTTACAAAGGTGTTAAAGGAATTAGTTGATCGAGGGGCTTACGTTATTTCCCATGGTTACACCCATATGTATGGAAATGAACAAGAAACTGGAGAGGGATTCGAATTTTGGGATTCGATATTAAATCAGCCAATAACAACCATAAATCCAAAAGATAAGCCAGAGAAAATAATGACAGAAGATCAATTCTTAAATAACAAAGAATATGAGCAATATATTCAAGGGATTGAAAGGATAGAGACAGAATATATAAATGGAAAATTAGAGAATTCCATTCATTCCCTTACTAGATTGGGACTTGCTCCTACAGCTTTTGAAGCGCCACATTATACGATGAGCTCTAACGGCTACCAAGTCACATCTCATTATTTTTCGGCAATCTTTGGTCAAATACAGGCTACTGATAAAGATTGGCAGGTTATGTTTAGTCCCCTGTTTATTAGCAAACCCTCCTTACTAAATGGAATGATATTATATCCAGAGACGATTGGCTTTGTTGATCCAGCCTCTTCGAATCCAATTCTAGACATAGAAAAATCACTAAACCAAGTATTACAAGTTCCTGGTTCGGTAATTGGTGGATTCTATCATCCGTATTTAGGGAAGGAGTATGGATTAGATTATCTAAAGCAGATGGTGGCACTAATTGAAAACGTGCCGAATGTCGAATGGATTGAATTGAAAAATGAAAAACATGTTGTTAAGACAGATCTTGTTGAGATTGTTACCTCTGGGAATGGTGAGATAGAAGTAAAAAGTGAATTATCTTGGTTAACAATCATAAAGGATAAGTTCGCTGAAGATTCATTAGAAAAATATTTATGGATTATTGTAATCGTAACTGCGATATTCGTAATGTTATTTATCATCCATATTGTAACGCTTCGGATGCGTTATCGTAAACGATTATTTAAGGAGACAAAGCATGGCTAATCTATTATTCTATATTTCACTAATTATCATTTGGATCATGCTAATCTATCATATGTTTCTCGCCCAAGGTGGATATCAACATTTTAAGCGATATGAGAAAGTTATCCCTTCGTGGGAGGAGAAAATGAAAAAGGTAGAACTTCCAACCGTAAGCATCTTTATTCCAGCACATAACGAAGAGGTGGTAATTAAACAAACATTGACCGCTATGTCTCGTCTTTATTACCCGAAGGATAAATTAGAGGTAATTTTAATTTGCGATAATTGTAGTGATGGAACAAAGGATATTGGAGAACAAATTGCTAAGCAATTCCCGTTTATTCGCATCATGGAAACTGAAGGCGAATTTAAAGGAAAAGGTAAATCTAGTGCTTTAAATTATGCCTTACAACATTCAAATTCTGAAATTATCGTGGTATATGATGCTGATAATACCCCAGAGCGAAGAGCAGTTTGGAATTTAGTGATGGGATTGGTAAATGATCCAAACGCAGGAGCCATGGTGGGGAAATTTAGGGTTATAAATGCGAATCATACATGGCTGACAAAGTTTATTAATATTGAAACAATTTGTTTTCAATGGATGGCACAAGCCGGGCGCTATTATTGGTTTAATATTACAACAATACCTGGCACGAATTTTGCTATAAGACGTGAAATTATGGAGCAATTAGGAGGCTGGGATACGTCCGCATTAGCAGAGGATACAGAACTCACGATTCGCGTTTACAATCTGGGCTATTATATTCGCTTTTTTCCAGCTGCTATTACATGGGAACAAGAACCAGAAACATTTAAGGTATGGTGGAAACAACGGACGAGATGGGCAAGAGGAAATCAATATGTTGTTTTAAAGTTCTTAGGTAAAATGTTTAGTCTTAAACATAAAAAAATTATGTTTGATATCTTTTATTTCTTTTTTACTTACTTCTTATTTTTCTTCGGCGTTATTTTGTCCAACATGATATTTATATGTAATTTATTTTTTGACTTGGACCTGCAAATTGGAAATGTTGCTTTAGTGTTATGGGGAATGGCGTTTTTACTGTTTATAACTGAGATTATGATTAGCTTAAGCATTGAAAGCAATCAGCTTTCAATAAAAAATATTTTGTATGTAATAGGCATGTACTTTACCTATTCGCAAATGTGGATTGTCCTTGTTGTATATGCCTTGTTTTTGGAAATCAAAAGGGTTTTAAGAAAAGAGGAACAAGTTTGGTATAAAACCGAACGTTTCAAAGTAGGTGAAGGAGGCAAATAACCTTGAAGAAAAGAAGGTTATCTATTTTATCAATTATTATTTTATTCTTTTTTATTAATGCTTTACCCCTGGAGGTATTTGCAGAAAAGGTAGTAGAAATTAACGACAAAAACATACAAATTGTTCGTCAAGAAGTAACAGAACAATCATTGACTAATGAGCCAATAGAATTATATGGCCCGTATGCAGAAGCTCAATTTTACTATGAACTACACTCGAATGTTACCGCCAAGGATCAATATTTACAATTGGAGGTGGCAAAGTCAGAGTTACTCATTGACCCGTCTTCAATCACGATTAAGGTTGACGAGGAGCCTATTTATTCAACTACTCTAGCAGGTGAATCGACTAATATAATAAAGGTGCCATTAGTTGGCGCAGCGTTGTTAGAAGGAAGTCATACGATTACGGTAAGCTTTGATGGCTTTGTTAAAGAGGGGATCTGTGTTCCACAGTATACAACAGGTAATTGGATGTCCATCCAACCGAATTCTTATTTACACATCGATGCTTTACCGAACAATTCGGAGGATATGGCATTATATGACTATCCTAGATTTTATATTGGTTCACTAGAGAATCAAGTATCCGTCATCACTCCGCAAAATCCATCAATGGAGACATTGCAGAGTGCATATATAATTGCGAATTTCTTATCGAACCAATCAATTGAAAACACGGTAACCGTTGTGCAAGAGCAAGAAGTAAAAAAAATGCTTGGAAATAGTATCGTAGTTGGGGGGACTGAGGAATTTAAAACATCTTGGGTTAAGCAGTTAATTCAAGATGAAATAGCGAATGTAAAGGAAGATTCCTTATATCTCTCCCAAATTCAACTAAAACAAAATAACCAGGCTGCCCGTGCATTGGTAGTTCTAGCAAAAAAACCGGAAAATATTCTACATAATACTGATCTATTGACCTCTAGTCAATACTATGAACAATTTTCTGGAGATGTTATACAAGTAAGTGAGCTTCCTAAGCCGATTGAGGGAGACGCGAATGAACAGGAAATTACGTTTAAAGAGATAGGGATGCCCAATATTCAACTAGATAGTCAACATACGAAAACAGAAACATATTATTATTCCTTACCGATGGAAACAGGTGCTATTCAAAATCCAACCATGGAACTAAAATTTAAGCGCTCTGCTACTATTCATTCAAATAAAGAAACACTAAAAGATAAAGAAGAAGTAGCATTAGCTGAAATTGAATTGATTGTAAACATAAATGATGTTCCTTATCCTGTAGATGTTCGTTCTCTAGAGGAAGATGAAAACGGAAATATAAAGGCGCTTATTCCTATTGATCCAGCAACTCTAAAGGATAAACCGTTAATGACACTGCAAATAGAGACAAGCGGTTTGCGTATGGATCAATCATGTGTGGCACTTGATCAAAATAGATGGATTCAACTATTTAATGATAGTAAGCTAATTTTTCCGACGAGTGGGAATGGCGAAAAGTCAGATATGTACTTTAACAATTTTCCTTATCCATTCTCCAATAAAGCGGAAGAATTAACAATTGTCCTTCCTGAACAAGGAATATCTAGTAAGGATATGCTTTCTTTGTTTAATGTGTTAACGACTAATAATAGGCTACCTGAAATTAAGCTAAAACAAACATCCGAAATAAAAGAGGAAGACCTGAAAAATGGAAACATTATCTTTATCGGTTCTTTGGCAGAACACGATTTGTTAATAGCAATGAAAGATGACTTACTGGTAAATTATAAAGAAAATGTTCCACAATTAAGTGCACATGGATTTTTGCAGACAGAGGTAAACTACTATGGTTTTATGCAGTCTAATCCTTGGAATCAATCGTATTCTATGCTGGTACTAGATAATCTAAATGATAGCAATCAATATTATACTAGAGATTTCCTATCTTATTTACAGTACTCGGAAAATAATTCATCAATTGCAGTTCAAACAGGACCCGACCAATTCTTTACGAATACACAGCAGTTAGAAAAAACGAACTTAGATAGTATGGAAGAGAAAAAGGAAAATAGTGATAAGCGTAACATTTTATATTGGTCAATTGGGTTTGGAGTATTAATAATTGCGATGTTCCTACTTATTATTTATTACATGAAGAGAAGGAAAAAGTTTCATCCAGACAATAAATTAAAGAGATAATCATCTATAATTCTAAAAATACAAATAGCAAATTGCTAGGAGTAAATCTGTTCTCTAGCAATTTGCTATTAACCAGAAACTAAAGAGTCATAGATTTTTCTAATGGAAATAGATGGTTCAAGACCTAAATCATTCGAAATTAAATTACAATAGTCTAAGTAGATTTTAATTGCTTCTGATCGATTATTTTGTTTCATTAGGATTTCCATGCTCTTCTTTATATTCTCATCTAAATAGGGTTCTACCTTACGTTGCATCGATAAATAAAATAATGATTTATGTAAATCTTTTCCTTGGTAATAGTTGATTATTTTGTTCAATACAAGCATGATTTTCTGATGATATTCCTGTGATTTTTCATAAGACCATTCATAACCATTCAATTCAAGATAAGGATCTTTATATAAATTAGCGATTTTTTCGAAAATACTTATGTTCGAGTCATTAACACTGTCTAATCCCTTCAGCACATCATCTATTTCGAATGCATCACAAAAAGAAATCCGTAAGTTTAAGCAATAATGCTGGTCTTTAAATTCAATTGTACCTGCTTGATTCATTTGCTCTAATAGCTTTCTTAGGTGAGAAAGGCATGTATGTAAATGTATCTTTGCTTTTTTATAATCATGATTAGGCCATAGTTTTTCGATGATGATATCGCGATGTATATACGTATTTCGATAGGTGATGAGAAATGCAAATAGTTCTTTCACTTTAGCAGTTTTAAACGATACGGGTTTGTCGTTGTAATAAATTAGAAGCTCACCAAAGGTTTTTACTATAAGTTGATTCGTTGGAGTAGAATCTAATGGTTGATTAGCTATACGATTTAGATTTTGTTTTAGTCGATGGATGGTTTTATCAAGTCGTCTTGTAGTTACGGGTTTTAACAAGTAGTCAGTTGAGTCAAGTTCAAATGCATGGATTGCATATTCTGAATGTGCAGTGACAAACACTATTTGTACATTAGGATTAATCAAATGGATTTCCTTAGCAAGGGTTAGCCCATCAATTTTTTTCATTTCTATATCTAGAAATGCGACATTAAAGTGGATATCCTTCATATCGGAAAGGACTTGATTTGGATCAGAATAAGCTTTTACAATGTCGATTTCATTATATTGCTTTAGTTTTTCTATCATAGGGATTAGTGACAATTTTTCATCATCAACTAAAATGGTTTGAATCAACAAAAATCATCCTTTATTAGTTAATCATGCAACGAAGATAAATGTTGTATATTGTTAAATATACATAAAAAATGTAAAAAAATGAAATATTATATAAAAGGAAGTAGCTTATGAGGCAAATAGCTTCGATTATCATATCAATTATTGTTGTTATCGTCACCATTATCTTACTTTTATTGAATTTACCAAATGGTAATTATCACCAAGTGAAGGATGGAACATTAAACTTAAGCAATTGGGATGGAAGTAGTACTGTCCAATTAGATGGAGAGTGGGAGTTTTATCGGGATGTCTTCGTAGATCCTAATGAACATACTAACCTATCCCCTGAATTTATTAGCGTCCCTACTAATTGGGATGATGAGTTTAACAGGAGTATGTCAGATATACAAGTAGGTACATATCGATTACTTATCGTAGTTCCTGAAGATGACGAGTATGCTTTACGAATTGATTCTATTCGACATGCTAGTGAAATCTATATAAACGGAGAGTTAGTTGGCGGTCTTGGGGTTCCTTCTTCTAGTCGTGATGAATATAGCTACCGTGAAGGAAAATATATTGTAAGAGGACATAGTGTAGAGAAACAATTAGAAATAATAGTCCATGTAGCGAATGCGTCAGAAAATACGAACGGTGGAATTGTAAAGCCTGTTTTGTTTGGTAAGTCAGATCAAATAAGCTTGGTATCAGATAGAAGTAAGTTTATTGATGGAGTTATCGTTGGTGGATATATCCTATTAGGTATTATCTTTCTTTTTTATTTTGTACTTCAAAAAAATACCTTAAATGAATTATATTTTTCACTATTTTGTTTTGTACAAGGTATTTATGTTTCAACGCAAAATGAGAAGCTTATCTATTTACTTTATCCAGAAATACCGATGAAGTGGTTATTAAGTATCCAATTATCCTTTATCAGCTTAGCTGTTTTATTTTTCTTTCTATTTATTTATGAGACATTTCGTAATAATACTTCGAATAAGTTAACCAAATGGATTAAATGGATCCTCTTATTTCAAGCTATCTATTTTGGTATACCAAAATCAACTAGTCTTCTATTCAGGTATTTATCATTCGTGCAATATGTATTTGTTAGCGTATTAGCATTAGCCTTTATCTACATTATAGTAATGATTATGAAAGCTTTTAAGCAGAAAGTCGATGGATCCGATTATTTATTAGTTGCAACTACCTGCTTTACTGCATATGTGACTACTTTAGGTCTTGAACTGCTCTTTCAGATAAATACGGAGCAAATTCCATTATTTTTATTTTTAATGATGACCATGACTTTTTCATTTTTTATCGGATACCGTAGGAAGTTATCGTATGAAAGAATTGATAATTTATCCAAGGAGTTACTTGTTCTAGGGAATTTTAGAGATCATTTTTTACAAAAAACAACAGAAGAATTAAAGAAGCCCATTCATCAAATTACAGAGTATACCAATGCTTTAATGCAAGGGAGCAAAGGGCCATTAAAAAAAGAACAATACGAATTAGCTTATCGAATGCATTATTCTAGTAAAAGATTATCTAGCTTAGTAGAAGACTTAAACTTTGTAAGAGGGGAACATGATCATTTACAGCTTGATATAAAGCCGGTTCAGTTAGCAATAATTGATGAGGTAATCAAGGAGCATAGCTTTATTTTAAGGGATTCTAATACCATTAAAATTGAGAATCAGATTCCGGTAGATTTACCGTATGTTTTAGCAGATGAAAATGGTCTAAGGCAAATCATTTATCAAATAATCCAGAATGCTATTGCATACACGAAAGAAGGAAAGATTACAGTTTCTGCTTCTTATGATCAAGAAAAAGTTTATGTATCAGTTGAAGATACCGGTATTGGAATAGAAGAACAATATCAGGAGCAAATATTTAATACCTTCTTCCAAGTATCACGTCCAAATGTTGACAAAAAAGGTAATTTAGGACTAGGGTTAACTATCACGAAAAAAATTATCGAATTAATGAATGGTCAGATCTGGGTTCAATCTGTACCTGGAGAAGGTTCGTGTTTTACATTTACGTTACCAGTTTCTCATGAGAAGGAAATAGCTGCCTCCCTTGATGAAACAGAGTTTTTAGAAGAAAACTCATATCCTATAAAACATTATCAAGCTAGTGATTCTAAAGTTATCCTATTATTAGATCAAGATTACCAACACCTTGATTATATGACTAAATTATTAATCGAATATGGGTATTCCGTATTAGCATGCAATAGTTCTTCTGATGCCTATGATTTATTACAGGAAGCAGCTGTTGATTTGGCAATTATTGATGTTAAGGCACAAGATGAGATAGGGTTTAATTTGTTAAAACAAATAAGAGAAGAGTATGCCTTAGCTGAATTACCTATTTTATTGTTATCTGCTTCAGGCCATAACATGCCTTATTACATTCAATTAGGTGCAAATGATGTTATCACAAAGCCTATAGATGTAAAGGAATTTATTTCACATATTCAATCATTATTATTAATAAAAGAATCATTTCGTGACTCAATCCGAAATGAATTGAAATATTATAGTGGACAAATTGCCCCACATTTTCTTTATAATACGTTAAATACAATCATTGCGTTGATTTATTATGATCCTGAAAAATCTCGTGAAGCACTTGAACATCTATCTATCTATTTTCGATCTAAATTAGATTCTCAATTACATCAAGAACTGATTCCGTTAGCTAATGAGATTGAATTTGTTCAGTCCTATGTAGAGATAGAGAAGTTAAGGTATGGGGATAGACTAAAGGTGGTTTATGATATTGATGAAGATATAAATGTACTGATCCCCACCATGACGTTGCAACCACTAGTTGAAAACGCGATACAGCACGGTATAGCAAAGATGGATAACGGTGGCATTTTGAAAATGACCGTTAAAAAAGTCGCAGGAACTGTTCTAATTACAATAGAAGATAATGGAACAGGAATTCCAGAGAAGAAGCAGGAGGAACTGCTGAAAGGTAATGGTTCTAGATTAGGGTTTAAAAACCCATTTGAAAAGATTCGGTTAATTAAAAATGCTACATTTGAGCTAATAAGTAGGGAAGGGAAAGGGACGAAGATAATCATTGAATTAAAATAATTTATATGCGACTGCGTCCATTTCTGGAGCAGTCGTTCTTTTAGTTATATAATTAAATCATTCATCAAACCACTTTTAATACATACACTGCAAATGCTGTTACTATAGCTGGAGGTACTTACTTGTCATGGAAAAGCATCTAAACGGTGAGTTAAATTATGAACAAGCCTTTGTTTACGACATCCTAATATCGGAGAGTGTATAGCGTGCTAGGCATGGCAGGCTGATTTCAGACTAAAACTATATGTATTCTGATCTTATGCTATTACTTCCTCTTCAGAACTATATCGCATAGGATTATTGTTTTAGTCGAAGTTTTCTTCGTCTTCTTGAATTGGACTTTTCTTCTGTATTTTCTTCTATCTGTTCTTTTTTCTGGCTGTTAAAGGCGATGCGGTTCGAAATATAATATAATCCTTCCTCTAATAAAATGATTAATATAATACCTAAAATAATTAGCCAATACCACATATAAAGTTCTCCTTACTGAATATAAAATGATTCGTTAGTTTTCTTTATTTTACCAAAAGATGGAGGGAAATAAAGTGAAACTTCCACCATAAAACAATCATATAGTATTTGTTAAGGATGTTGAACCTGTAAATTATTGTTATTGACTTCTGAAAGAAAGCGCTTTATTATAGGTGTAACGGGTTACACAAATTGAAATTGCTTTTAATTTGTGTTTATTTATTCACCTATATGTAACCCGTTACATATAGTTCTTTACTAATAAAAAAGGCGGTTGATTTAGAATGCCTACTATAAAAGATGTAGCTAAGATGGCTGGGGTTTCTGTAGCTACTGTGTCTCGAGTTATTAATAATAGTGGCTATGTAAACGAAGTAACGAAAAAGCGTGTAGAACAAGCCATCTCTCAATTAAATTATCGTCCTAATAATGTAGCTCGTAGTCTTTTTCATGGTCGTTCTCAAATGATTGCACTTTTAGTTCCAGATATAATGAACCCTTTTTTTCCAGAGCTAGCAAGGGCAGTTGAGGATTTTGCAAAGCTCAATGATTATACATTTGTACTCTGTAACACAGATGATAATCCAGAAAAGGAAATGCATTATATTTACGCATTAGAGCAAAAATCTGTAGATGGAATAATTGTTGTTTCAAGTACCGTTACAGAAAAAAGTCTGCAGGGGATCCATGTTCCAATAGTTGCACTTGACCGAATTGTTAGCGCGAAGCTTCCTTCAATAACGGTAAAAAACAGGGATGGCGCTAGACAGGCAGTGAGATATTTGAAGCAATTAGGGTGTAAAAGGATTGCTCATATTTGTGGTCCAGACAATGTTAGCAATACGAAGGAACGACTGGGTGGCTATATAGATGAAGTTAAAAATGAAGAGTGGTTTTTATCTAGTTACGTAGTATCTGGGGATTACCAATATGATAAAGCTATGGATGCAACGAAAAATCTATTAAAGAGTCATCCTGAAGTTGATGGTATATTCGTAGCTAATGATCTAATGGGAGTTGGTGTACTAAAGGCAGCCCAAGAATTAGGTCTTAAGGTTCCAGAGGATATACAAATCATCGGGTTTGATGGTATTTCTTTAGGAGAAAAAATTACGCCATCAATCACTACGATGAAACAGCCAATATATGAAATGGGTACTCGCGCTGCACAACTATTAATACAACAAATAAATGAACCTAATCAACAGGTTCAACATGAAGAATATGAAGTTACCTTAGTCAAACGAGAATCAACTAAATAAAGGTGGTAATGACAGTGGTTAAGAAACCGAAAGTGACAGTGGTAGGAAGTATCAATATGGATTTAATTGTAAAAACGGGTAAAGTTCCTAATCAAGGTGAGACGGTTCTTGGGGATAGCTTTTCTACTCTTCCTGGTGGGAAAGGTGCGAACCAGGCAGTAGCTGCAGCCCGACTAGGATCCTATGTAAGCATGATTGGTTCCGTTGGTAACGATGAATTTGGTAAAAGCTTGATAAATATTCTGAAAGAAGAAGGAATAAACACGAATGGTATTTCTATTTCCGAAGACGAAGCGACTGGAATTGCAACGATTATTATTTCAGAGAATGATAATCGAATAATTGTAGCACCAGGAGCAAATCGGGGTGTAACCCCTTCCGTAGTAGCTTCACATAAGGAGTTAATATTAGAGAGTGATGTCGTATTACTTCAATTAGAAATTCCGTTGGATACGGTTGTATATACTACAGAGCTTTGTAACGAGAATAATATCCCAGTAATTATTAACCCAGCTCCATATCAAGCATTACCATCTAAAGTAATAAATTTAGCAACATATTTAACGCCTAATGACATCGAGGCAGAAGCAATTACCATGGATACGATACTTCATACCATTCAAGAGAAATTAATTATTACGAAAGGCGCGGATGGAGTTGCATTTTATCAAGGTAATGAAGAAGCTACTGTTCCTGGATTAACCGTAGAAGTAGAAGATACAACTGGTGCAGGAGATACCTTTAATGGAGCATTTGCAACAAAGTTTGGAAGTGGCGCTTCATTAGATGATGCAATTCTCTTTGCCAATGCAGCTGCAGCTCTTTCCGTGACAAAATTTGGTGCACAGGCAGGTATGCCAACAGAACAACAGGTTAACGACTTTTTAAAGGAAAGGGATTTAGCAAAATGAAGAAAACAGGAATCATAAATCGTGACATTGCCACAATACTTGCTCATATGGGGCATACCGATAGGATTGTTATAGCTGATTGTGGATTACCAATTCCAGACCAGGTTCCCTGCATTGATTTATCGTTAAAGCTTGGGGAACCAAGCTTTACAAATGTTCTAGAAATAGTCCTTGAGGATATGGTAGTTGAAAAAATGACGCTAGCACAAGAAATCAAAATAAACAATAGTGCTTTACATGATAACCTAATAAATAATTATTCAGCTATCAATATTGACTATATCACCCATGAAGAATTAAAACAGCAATTAAGTCATGTAAAAGCCATCATTCGTACTGGTGAAGCAACTCCATACGCAAATGTGATTCTCCAATCTGGCGTCTTATTTTAAATGAAAGGAGCAAGGGTCTTATGATGGTTACACCTTTAGTTGAAATGGTTGGGGTGAGTAAATCCTTTTCTGGTAATCAAGTCCTTCATAATGTGCAATTCGAAGTAAAAAAAGGTGAGATTCATGCACTTATGGGAGAGAACGGAGCGGGAAAATCAACGCTTGTTAAGGTATTAACAGGAATCCATGAACGTGATAGTGGACAAATAAAAGTAAATGGTGGGGAGGTTCATTTCACCAATCCCAAGCAGGCAGAGGCTAGAGGAATTGTCGTCATCCATCAGGAATTAAATATTATTCCACATTTAACAGTTTCGCAAAACATGTTTCTTGGCAAAGAGCTTACTTATGGGCGTAGTGGTATCCTAAACCACAGGAAAATGAAAGCCCTAACAGAGGAGAGCCTGCAGAAATTAGGAGTTACTAATATTTCTCCAGATGACATTGCTGGAGACCTATCAGTCGGAAAGCAGCAAATGATTGAAATTGCTAGAGCTCTAGCAACAAATGCAGAATTAATTATTATGGATGAGCCGACAGCCGCACTGACAGAGAGGGAAATTGCGAGCTTGTTTGAGGTTGTAACAGATTTAAAAAGGAAGGGTGTAGCTTTCGTCTATATTTCCCACAGAATGGAAGAGATTTTCCAAATTTGTGATCGAATTACTATACTTCGAGATGGGGAGTATATCGGCACAGAAAATATAAGCGATACTTCCTTTGAGCAAGTTGTCAAAATGATGGTTGGACGTGAACTTGGCGAGCGCTTTCCTGCAAGGAAAAGTAAGATAGGTAATATTGTCTTTGAGGTAGATAACTTATCAAGCAAGGATGGTACATTTCATAATGTAAGTTTTACTGTTAAAGAAGGAGAGATTCTTGGAGTTGCAGGCCTGATGGGTGCTGGCCGTACGGAAGTAATGGAAACCATTTTTGGTTACCGTAAAAAAGATTCAGGATCTGTAAAACTAAATGGTAAGGAATTAAAGATGAGACATCCTAATGATCTAATTAACGCTGGGGTAGGATTTATTACCGAGGATCGAAAATCAAAAGGATTGGTTTTAGGATCATCTATTCGTGAAAATATTGCACTTGTTAACTTAAAAACTGTATCGCAAAAAGGAGTAATCTCTAATAAAAAAGAAAGAGATTTAGTAGAAAATCTTATCGAACGCTTACATGTTAGAACAACTGGAAAAGAACAAGAGGTCAAGTCACTAAGTGGTGGAAACCAACAGAAGGTAGTTATAGCAAAATGGCTTGGTATCAATCCAAAGGTTCTTATATTGGACGAACCAACTAGGGGTGTTGATATTGGTGCCAAGAAAGAAATTTATTCTATTATTAATGAATTAACAGAGCATGGTGTAGCAATCATCATGGTTTCTTCGGAATTACCTGAGATTCTTGGTGTTAGTGACCGAATCATGGTTTTGCATGAAGGAAGTGTAACCGCCTTCATAGATCGGGAAGACGCTGATCAGGAGATTATTATGCTGGCAGCTACTGGGGGGAATTAGAAAATGAAGCGATTCATAACGAATAATATTTCCATTTTAGGTCCTTTTATCGGACTAATTGTCTTTTCTATTATTCTAGGAATCTTTAGTGATAGTTTTTTTACATTTGATAACCTATTAAACTTATTACGACAAATTTCAGTTAACGCTCTAATTGCCTTTGGTATGACATTTGTCATTCTTACAGCTGGGATTGACTTATCAGTTGGTTCTATCCTGGCGTTAGGTAGTGCGTTGACAGCTGGGCTGTTAACGAGTGGAATGGATCCAATTTTAGCTATTATTATTGGATTATTAATCGGATTTGTTCTAGGGGCGATCAATGGGCTAGTCATCACCAAAGGTAAGGTTGCACCCTTTATTGCTACACTCGCTACGATGACGATTTATCGTGGAGCAACATTAGTGTATACAGATGGTCGACCTATTACTGGGTTATCGGATAGCTTTAGTTTTCAAATGATTGGTAAGGGGTATGTCTTCGGCATTCCTTTTCCTGTCATACTTATGTTAATCGCATTTGCTATTTTGTACTTTATCTTACGGAAGACCGTATTTGGAAGGCAAGTCTATGCAATAGGTGGAAATGAGGAAGCGGCGATATTATCAGGAATTAAGGCAGACCGTGTAAAAATATGGGTATATTCTATTACTGGTATGCTGTCTGTACTTGCTGGAATAATCTTAACAAGTCGCTTAAATTCAGCTCAGCCAACAGCTGGATCGAGCTTCGAGCTTGATGCTATTGCAGCTGTAGTTATTGGTGGTACAAGCCTGATGGGAGGGAAAGGAAAAATAGTAGGTACATTAATAGGTGCTCTAATCATTGGTGTAATTGACAATGGTTTAAACCTATTAAATGTGTCATCCTTCTATCAACAGATTGTGAAAGGGGGAATTATATTACTAGCAGTTTTACTAGATAGACGTTCAAAATAATTCGTTAGTAATGGATGAATAACATCCAAAAATAATAAAAAAGTCATTTTTAGGAGGAATTTCTAATGAAAAAAATGCTTAAAATGTTTGGTTTAGTTGCAATCTTAGTAGTAGCATTAGCTGCATGTTCTACAGACAAGCCTGGCTCAGATGATTCAAGCTCTAACAAAGCAAGTGATAAAGGTGACAAAGAGGTGAAAATTGGACTTTCTGTATCAACATTAAACAACCCATTTTTCGTTACACTTCGTGATGGAGCACAGGCTGCTGCAGATGAAGCAGGATATAAGCTCATTGTTTCCGATGCACAAGATGATCCATCTACCCAGCTAGGTGATATAGAGGATTTGTTACAACAAGATATCGATGTCTTATTAGTAAATCCAGTTGACTCTGATGCGATTGCATCTGCTGTTGAACTAGCCAATGAAAAGGGTGTTCCAGTAATTACGGTTGATAGAAGTGCAAATGGTGGAGAGGTGGTTACACACATTGCTTCTGATAACGTTGCTGGTGGAGAAATGGCAGGAAAATTCATCACTGAAAAACTAGGTGATGCAGGTAATATTGTAGAACTAGAGGGTATTCCTGGAGCATCTGCTACTCGTGAACGTGGAGAGGGCTTCCATAATATTGTGGATAATGCAGAAGGACTACAAGTAGTGGCTAATCAAACAGCAAATTTTGATCGAACAGAAGGTTTAACTGTAATGGAAAATATTATTCAAAGTACAAAAGATATTCATGCAGTATTTGCGCATAATGATGAAATGGCGCTTGGAGCACTTGAGGCGTTAGAAGCAAAAGGATTACTTGAAAATGTAGTAGTTGTTGGTTTTGATGCAACGGACGACGCTGTAGCAGCAGTTGAAGAAGGAAGATTAGATGCAACAATTGCTCAACAACCAAAATTAATTGGAGAAAAAGGAATTGAAGCTGCAGGCAAAATCATTAATGGTGATACAGTAGAAGAATTTATTCCTGTTGAGCTTGAATTAGTAACAAAATAACGATAGATAAATACCAGGTCAACATCTCTTGACCTGGTATTATTATGATGAATCTAATGTCTATCCCCAAACTTCTTTGGCAACTTCAGCAATAAACTTTAATTTTTTCCATTGCTGTTCCTCGGTCAATTTATTTCCATGATGTGTCGAAGAGAATCCACATTGCGGACTAAGTGATAATTGCTCTAGCGGGACATATTGAGCTGCTTCTAGGATGCGTTTTTTAATGGACTCTTTATCTTCTAATTCACCAAACTTTGAAGTAACCAGTCCTAATACTACTTGTGCACCGCCAATTGGGATATGCTCTAGTGGCTTAAAATCACCCGAGCGATGGTCATCATATTCTAAGAAAAATCCACTCACCCTTTCTTTAGCAAACAAAGTAGGAGCAATATGTGCATAGCTTCCTTCAAAGGCCCATCTGGATTCATAATTTCCCCGACATAAATGGGTGGTCACATATAAATCTTCAGGCTTATCCTCTAATACGCCATTGACGACTCGGAGCGCTAAATCAATTAATTCTTCACGTGTGAGACCGGGCTCATAAGCTACTAAACTTTCAGCATTTAAGCCTGCAATATAAACATCATCTAACTGTAGGTAACGTACACCAATATCATAGAAAGCTTTTATTGCATCACGATAAGCTAGGATAATGTCATTAGCATATTCTTCGACTGTAGGATAGATTGCTGTATTTCTTATTCCTCGGTGAAATAGTTGGTTCGGGCTAGGTATTGTTTGTTTTGCCACTGCTCGCCCTGCAACAATTTCATTAAAAACCTTGAAATCCTCTAAAAATGGGTGTTCATGGTTAAAGGATATTTTTCCAATATTACGGACATCGTAGGGGTCGGTTTCTATTCCTTGGAAGGGTATTCCGCGTTCAGGAACATACCCCTCAAGGCCATTTAAATTTTCAAGAAAATCAATATGCCACCAAGAACGGCGAAATTCACCATCTGTTACAAGCTCGAGTCCGACCTCAATTTGTTTTGCTACAATTCGTTTAAGCTCCTGTGTTTCTATTTCTCGCAGTTTACCTTTGGTAATAATTCCATTTTTAAATTCTTCTCTTGCCTTTAATAGATTTTCCGGACGCAGTAAACTACCAACATGATCAGCCCGAAATGGTACTTTAACTAATCTATCACTCATTCTTTTTCCTTCTCTCTATAAGTTATGGTAATAAAGCAAATGATCGTACAGGAAATCCTGATGCTTCTTTAGCCTTTGGTACAATATTAAAAATAACTGCACCTTTTGCAGGTAATTTGTCCAAGTTAGTTAGTAGCTCCACTTGATATGTATCCTGTTCTAGAACATAATACTCTCCTAAAAGTGCACCATTCTTTCTGTAATCTATTGCAGAGTCAGTATCAAATGTTTCATGTCCAACAGCTTTAATATTCCTTTCCTCGAATAGAAACTTTAGTGCATCTAGTCCCCATCCTGGTGCATGAGCAACACCATTTTCGTCTTTGTTATTGAACAAATCATGGTTTGGCCACCGCTTGCTCCAGTCGGTTCTTAAGGCAACAAAACTACCTGCTTCAATTTGCCCGTATGTTGATTCGAATTCAAGAACATCAGCTACGGAAAGTGTGTAGTCATTATCCATAGAAGCTTCTTTTGACCTATCAATTACAACGAGTGGTAAAACAAGCTCCTTCAATTCCAGGTCTTCAAGATAGCGTTTATTTCGGACAAAATGTATAGGTGCATCTAGATGTGTACCATATTGACCTGGAAACGTAAATTGTTGGGCAAAGAATCCTTCATCATGTGTGAATAAAGTTTTAAACTCTGCTGATTCAAAAGCTGAGAAGTGTGGGGATTCAGGGCCAAACGTATGAGTCAAATCTACCCATTCTTTTTCTTTCAGTACTTCAATTACTTTTAATAATTCATTTGTAGCTTGAAAGCTCATCTTAATCACCTCATCCTATATTTTTTAAAACAAAAAACCTCTTCTTAAAAATAAGAAGAGGTGAATAAACTTCATGAATCTATCTCTTCTTATCTTCAAGCGTTACACTTCTGGAATTGGCACAGTACTCGTATGAGTCCGCTGCCGAGGCTTCAAAGGGCCAGTCCCTCCACCTCTCTGGATAAGAAATATTTCGATATAAAATTGTTAAAATCAATTTACACATGTTTTATTATATTGTCAATACCCTATAGTTCGCAAATTATAAAAATGTTGATGAATCAGAATCAATATACTGTTATGATGGATGTAGAAAATTTTTACATAAGGTTGGTGAAACAATGACACAGCTGAGCCCAGAGGAGAAAAGGGAGATTGTACGTGAAGAATTAAATAAACTAGTAAAAGCTAGATATTTATCATTAAATATTGCTGCAAAGGTAGTTAATTCACATACAAAATATTATAGTAATCTGCCAAAAGGAAATCAGATTGAACAGGACACGAAAATATCAAAGCAGGAAGCACCTAAGCCACAGATGAATAGTATTACGCAGACCAAGGAAGCACCTAAGCCACAGGTAAATAGTATTACACAGACCAAGGAAGAACTTCAGAAAGAAGTAAAACAAACTGTTCCTTCTCAACCAGTAATAAAGTCTAAAAGAGAATTAACTGCGAAACAGGTTAGAGAGCGTAACATTACATGGGGGCTAAATCTTGGTGTAATTTTACTATTATTAGGCGGATTGGTATTAGCAACTAGTACTTGGGAAACGCTAGGGAATTGGACAAAGACAGGGTTAATTACAGCAGTATCTGTTTTATTTTACACCTTAGCATGGTTAACGAGTAGTGTATTACATATTAAAAAAACTGGCTTTGCTTTTATCGTGTTAGGTAGTTTGTTTTTACCAATAATCGTAGTTTCGGCGGGTTACTTCGAGCTATTTGGTAGCTATTTGTCTTTTTCTGGAGAGGGTAAATACCTATTCGGAGCGATCGGAACATTAGTGGTCTTACCGATTTATGCTTACTTGGCAATAAAACTAGCATCTCGATTGTTCGTCTGGTTTTCCTATGTCACATTGAGCATATTAGTAGGGCTAGTAATTGCTGCTCTCCATTTACCAATTGATGGTTTTTATTTCGGTATTATGCTGTACAATGCACTACTAATTCTTGGTTATCGTACATTTAAGAATCATCAAAAACTAACATTATTTATAAAGGAGTTTATCCCTTTTATTCAAGCGAATCTTATCCTTTCTACTTTGCTGATGTTAGTATTCTATGATTCTGAAGTCATGTATAGTTTTAATTTGCTATTAACAGCCGTAATTTATTTTGCAATGATTTTTGTTAGTAATCATAGATCCTACCATTTTGTTTTTACTGCAATGCTAATTTATGGAGCATATCAGTTCGTAGAAAACTCTATCCTTGAAGGAGTAGGGGAGATTGCATATGCATTACTTGGAGTAATCTTTTTAGCACTACCGAAGCTTATCAAGGATTCTGGATCTTTGCATAAGATATTTCGTATAACAAGTGCTGTCGTATCAGCAATGGCATTTTTGTATATTAGTTTGGAAGGAATTTTACTAAGGGCTGGAGTAGGTTCTATCATATTAATGATTGCCTATATTATTATCGCTCTTAATTTTACTTATCTTGCGTCAACCGTTAAGAATAAGCTGTTTACGTATTTAAGTCCGATTTTTCTAGTAAGTGCCATATACGAATTATCGTTATTAGGAAAGCTTTGGTTTAATTATGATTCTATTACATTTCCATTCTATCTATTTGTCTTTCTTTTCTATCTGGTAGGTGGGTGTTTTGTTAATATAGCACTATGGAAGCCTATAAAAGAAAGTTCTCGTGACATTAGCGGACTGATGCTAATCATCACATTATTTATCGCACTACTGGATTCAACAAAATTCATACAGAGTCTGATGTTTTTCATTCTAGGATTGACTGCAATTGTCATGAACCATTATGAAAATCGAGTTGCAATGAAGAAAATTGCACCTTGGCTTCATCCGGTTTCAATAGCTCTGTTTATTATCACTATACATGCTCATTTTATGGAACCGACTAATGCAATGTTTATAGAAGAGCCTATTCAAGTGGTTGGCGTAATATTTGGTAGTTTATTCGTACTTGCTGCTAGCTACATATGGAAGAAGAGTTCGTGGATAAACTTTTCATCTAGTAGTTTTTATACAGCACAAATTTTTTATGGTTTAGGCATTATATTCAGCTTAAGTTTTGGGTTAGAATCAATCACTAGGGCTTTCATTTATTTAGGTGGAATTGGAATGGCCTACCTTCTTTATCGGAAAACAAATTGGGCTGCTATTCCCTATATCATGAGTAGCATTTCGTTAATATTTTACTTTAGTGTGTTAGTGGTACTTCATACAGAATTAACCCAAATACCAACACTATTCGAATGGTTTGAATTTGTAATTGGAGCTATTGCACTACTAGGTATAGGGCTAACGATAAGAAACCAAGAACAGCGCCTAATGAAAGCTTATTATTGGGTTGGACAGATTTATCTTCCAATATCATTATCTATAAGTTTATTCTTACTTGGTACAGATTCATTGTGGGCTTTTCTTCTTACCACTGTGATATATGGCATAACAGTAAAAATGGTAAGACCTGAGTGGCAAATTAAAACGTATATGTATGCAGGTTTTACAACAGCTTGGATTTCATTGGTTCTTCTATTTTCCAAATTAGAATGGTGGGAAGGGATACCTTACACGTACTTAATTATAAGTGTACTTCTTCTAGTTAGTTGGTTTATTTGCAATGAGGTGTGGAAAAAGCGTATCGTATACTACTTTCTTCCTTTCTCAAGTGTGGGTATAGCAAGCTTCTATATTTCCTATCCGTATGAAATAGATTTGTTTATGATTATATTGCTTTACGGTTCATTAGTATTACTGGTATTACATCGAATGAAATGGGATGTAATTTCTATTATTCCATTATTATTGATGTATGCAGCAGTAATGAAATTTGCAGAGAATGATTATTTGGTTGACTATGAGTTAGTTGTACATGCAGGTTTTGGTATTATTCTTGTTGTTGTTGGTAGGATATTATATAGCCATCTATACGAGCATAAAAAGAATAATACTAGACTTGATTGGTACACTCTGATGGCATTCATTACTTTTCTAAATAGCTACCAGTATAGCTTTGGGAATGAAATGTTAGTGTACGAGATATTACCAGGAATTTTAATTGTTATATTATTATTTATCAATCGCAATAGGATAACCGATATTCCATCAAAATGGATGGTATTTGCTGCTTCAGTCTATTTGCTACAACCGTATTATGCACTCCTAGGCCATGTTGAGTTACCAGATTTATTCGTAAGGGAATTTTATGTGCTACCATGGATTATAGTTGTTATTGTACTCAGATGTTATGTAATGAAAGATAAAAAAACAATTACCAATTATATTCAATGGGCTGTTTTAGTTATTGTGGCGATCTTACTTGTTCAAGATGGCCTACAAAGTAATACGATCTACGATGCTTTAATCATCGGAGTATTGTCGTTAGTATCATTAATTGCAGGGATGATTTACCAAACTAAGTCATTCTTCTTTATTGGAGCAGGTGTACTGTTATTCAATGTCTTTATGCAAACACGACCTTATTGGGGAAAGCTACCATGGTGGGGTTACCTACTAATTGCTGGATCCATTTTGATAGCCATAGCTAGTTATAATGAATGGCAGAAGCAGAAGAGTTCGGAAGGGAAAGAAACATTGGTTTCAAGATTTAGAAAAAATGTGATTGAACGGATTAAGAAATGGGATTGATAAGGGAGGTACTGGAATGTTTCCAGCACCTTCTTTATTTGTTCTTATATTGACTATATCTAAAACTTTTCTTTATTATTTGACTTGTAAGTGCTTTCATAGGATAGAATGAGAAAAGGTACAAAATAGGTATTGAGGGAGAAATTCAAATGAACGAGCAAAGTGTTATCTTTTTTGATATTGATGGAACATTATTAGATCATAATAAAGAGTTGCCAGTTTCTACGAAAGAGGCTATTCACGAACTTAAAAGGCGTGGACATTTCGTGGCAATAGCTACTGGCCGTGGTCCATTTATGTTTAAAAAAATAGGCGAAGAGTTAGGTATTGATACCTTTGTCAGTTATAACGGACAATATGTAGTAGTAAAGGGGGAAGTTGTTTATAAAAATCCTATGGAATTAGCTTCTCTAGAAAAGCTTATTCATGCCGCAGTAAAGAACGAACATCCAATTGTATTTATGGATCCTAATAAGATGAAGGCAAATGTTCCAGAGCATCCATATATTACAGCTGGTTTTTCTTCTTTGAAGGTTGGTACTCCATCTGTAGATCCATTGTACTATCAAGAAAATGATATTTTTCAATCACTTCTTTTCTGTGAGGAAGGGAAGGAAAAACAATATGAAGAAGAATTTCCTGCATTTGATTTTGTCCGTTGGCATGAAGTATCTGTCGATGTTCTACCCAAAGGGGGATCCAAGGCAAAGGGAATTGAAAAGGTGATGGAGAAATTACACATACCAAATGAAAGAATTTATGCCTTTGGTGATGGATTAAATGATATGGAGATGCTGTCAACTATAGAGAATAGTGTTGCCATGGGGAACGGTGTCGATGAAGTGAAAGAGGTTGCGAAATATATAACAAAGCCCGTTGATCAAGATGGAATTTTACACGGGTTAAAAATGGTAGGGCTACTATAATAAAAAGTGTCACTGTTCAGTTAACAGTGGCGCTTTTTTGCTTACAATCAGGGAACTGACATGTTATGATGTGATTAAAGTACTCATAAGGGAATGGAAAAAGATGAATTTTGTAGCCATTGATTTTGAAACAGCCAATGAAAAGCGTAATAGTCCCTGTGCGGTAGGAATTGTAGTAGCAAATGATAAGGAAATCATTGATGAATATTATAGCCTAATTAATCCTGAAACTTATTTTAATCCATTTAATATTCGTGTACATGGTATACGTGAAGAGGATGTTCTAGATGCCATGACATTCTCTGAAATTTGGCCAATAATGGAGAATTACTTAGCAGGTAATCTTGTAGTGGCACATAATGCTAGTTTTGATATGAGTGTTATTAGACAGACCTTAGATCGTGATAATATTACATATCCTGAAATGGAGTATTTATGTACGGCAACTATTTCCAGGCAAGTATGGCCAGATATGGAAAACCATAAACTTAATACACTTGCAGCACGGCATGGGATTACCTTTCAACACCATAATGCATTAGAAGATGCACGTGTAGCAGCAATGGTGATGCAAAAGGCTATAGAAGAATTAAGCGTAGATTCACTAGAAGGATTTTTGGAGCGGTGTAGCCTAGTAAAGGGGAAAATATTTGAACGAGGATACCAGCCACCAAAGGTGAAGCGTACAAAGAAACATACTACATTGTATATTTAAATAATACGTCTGAAGATGCAACAATTGAGTTGCATCTTCTTTTTGGATAAGTTAAGGAATCCACTTCTTGTAAAATTTGGATTTGCAAGGTCAATAACTTTTTAGGTAATAATTAGGAATCCTTACTTAAATAGTGTATCCTCATAATGTATATATTTTTGGAAATATAGGAGGATTTTTCATGAATAAGAAACGTTGGCTTGCACTGCTTATAGCAGTAGTTTTATTTGTTGTTTCGATCGGATTTCAAGTTGCCACAAGCATAGCAAGTGCAAATTTTGAACAAATATTTACTTTTCCTGAAAATAAATTTCCAGAAGAGCTCGTTGAAAAAGGAACAAAGGGGAAAATTGTTGTGCTGCATTTAGATGGAGTTATTCAGGATACCGCTCCAAGTACATTACTGAATACAACTTCTTATAATCATAAGCAGTTTTTAAAGATGCTGGATGTAGCGGCAAGGGATTCTAGTGTGGATGGAATCATATTACGAATCAATACTCCTGGGGGCGGTGTTGTAGAAAGTGCCGAGGTTCACGACAAAATTGTAGATATTCAACAAGAGTATAAAAAACCTATCTATGTGTCCATGGGTAATACTGCGGCTTCAGGTGGATATTATATTTCTGCACCTGCTGATAAAATAGTAGCACATCCTGCAACATTGACGGGGTCTATTGGAGTGATTATGGAGGGATATAATCTGTCGGAGCTGACCGATAAGCTGGGAATTGAAGTGAATACCATAAAAAGTGGCGAGCATAAAGATATTATGTCAACATTTCGCGAAATGACAGATGAGGAACGTCAAATTCTGCAAACCATGATTGATGACATGTATGGTGACTTTGTTCAAGTTATTGTTGAAGGTAGAGGATTGTCTGAAGAGAAGGTGCGAGAACTGGGTGATGGCCGTGTTTATACAGGAAGCCAGGCAAAAGAAAATGGATTAGTGGATGAACTTGGCTCTTTGGATGACACGATTGATTTGATGAAAAACGATTTGAAGCTAAAGAATGCACAGGTTGTAAAATATAATAGTCCATTAGGCTTTGAGAAGTTTTTTGGCATGTCAATGCAGAGCTTTATCGGTAAAGATGAAGAGCTAATCAATATGCTGGATATAATTCGTGAATCAAATGCACCAAGAGCAATGTACTTATATTCCAATTAAGGAGGACCATTTATGAGTGAAATTAGTGTAGCATATGAAAATGATGTCCCTGATACTAATCAGCGCTATGCTGGTTTTTGGATGCGCTTTTGGGCTTACTTTATCGATGTATTGGTCATCTTTAGTCTAAATGGTATATTGCTATCTCCATTTAAGTTTATTAATGATGGTATTGCAATAAGTATTGGCTTTTGGACTGTGACTGGTATTGTAGGCTCTATCGTCTTTTACGCATACTTTTTATTGATGACTAAGTTCTTAGGACAAACAATAGGTAAAATGATATTAGGAATCAGAGTAATTCGTGAAGATGAAAAACCTCTTCGGTGGAGTGACTTAATTTTTAGAGAAGTAGTTGGCAGGTTTATTTATCGTGTCTTTACTATTCTCATGTTACTGTATGTCGTTGTTGGCTTTACAGAACAGAAACAAGGATTACATGATATGATTGGAAACACAAGGGTTGTATTTGATAGATAATGAAGTAAGACACGGATTCATATGAAAAGAGTCCGTGTCTTTTTTCGTTCAGTTGAAAGGAATAAAGTTTAACTATACCTTTTAATAATTCATTTCTAAAGCGTTGTTCGCGTTCATGACATCATGCTCTAATAGCTTCTTTAAGTCATATGCTGGATACATATTATTTTCGTACATATAATTGAACACATTTGCATGGCATTTTATCGCTTTTTGCAAGTGGTTTGTCAATGTCTCACGGACTGCAGGGGTAGCAGTTTCTGTGATAGCATTAGCATAGTTACGTACACTTGTTTTAGCTAGTGCCAATAAGTCTCCTGCATAGAAGCCAGTCCCTAATTCTAGTGGATTGGCAATATCTGCTCTAGGTGCCATTCCATAAAATTGAAGTAGCTCCCTAATATTGGCTTCTAAATCCATAATCGTGTTTTGATAAAGTGAACGCAGTCTTTGATCTTGAACGTCCACGATTGATTTCTTCAGCTTCATTAATCCATTGGATTGAGAAGCTACTAATTCGTGAATTTCGAGTGTCTCGTGATAAGCGAGGTGCCTTGGTCTTCTGTCCATTGATTCTTCCATCATATTTCCCCCTAGTAAGTAGTCATTTTAACTATATTCTCGATTCTTATGGAAAGAAGCTTGTTAGGTCGAAATTAGGCGAATATCATGTAGTTTTGACAGGTATATTGCCATTACAAATTAACTGAATTAAAATAATTAATAGAATATTGTAACAGAACAGTCATCATATAACATTGGAAGGGGATTGTTAAATGAATTCAGATTCAAATGTAGTTGATGGACTTTCTGGTTTATTGGAACGTGCACGAAGAAACACATTAGGTGATCTCCTAGTAAGAACAAGGGAACGGGTTCCTGAGAAGTTTGCCTTAGCCTATCGTGATAAGCGGTTAAATTATGAGGAACTGGATGATTTGGTCAATCAAACTGCACATGCTTTTCTTGGAAGCGGAATGAAAAAAGGAGATATGATTACGGTCATGTCTAAAAACAGTCTGGATTTTGTTATCGTTAATTTCGCCCTATCTCGAATAGGTGCAGTAATGATTCCCATTAATTACATGCTAACAAAAGATGATGTTACCTTCATATTAAATCATGCTGGTGTAATTGGGTTAATCGCTTCTGAGGAATATGCTCCAGTGTTAGAACTAGCAGCTATGGGAATGGATATTCAGTTTCGCTATTTAATGGATATGGATGAGGGAGAAAGGCAGGCAGAATTTCTCGAAGAATGGATACCATTACATATTGGACGTCAGGATCAACCATTCCATTATGTAGATGCGGAACTATCTGATGATGATCTAGCTCATGTGTTATACACTAGTGGTACAGAATCAAGGCCCAAGGGAGTAATGCTAACTCATAAGAGTATTATAAGTGAGTATGTTAGCTGTATTGTAGATGGGAAAATGTCTGAAGAGGACGTACTAATTCATGCCCTTCCTATGTATCATAGTGCCCAGCTCCACTGCTTTTTGGGACCGAGTATTTATTTAGGATCAAGTGGAATTATTTTGGATGGTGCAAGCCCTGAAATGATACTACGTACGATTGAAAAAGAGGGAGCAACACAACTGTTTTGCCCACCAACCGTGTGGATTGCATTATTAAGACATCCAGAATTTGATACTCGTGATTTGTCTACATTAGAAAAATGTTATTATGGTGCAGCCATTATGCCACGAGAGGTGTTAAAGGAATTATCTGAAAGGTTACCAAATGCCCGGTTTTGGAATTTTTATGGGCAAACCGAGGTTTCTCCGTTAGCAACCGCATTACAGCCAGAGGATCAACTACGAAAGCTCGGCTCAGCAGGTAAGCCAACATTGAATTTGCAAACAAGAATTGTGGATGAGCATGATCAAGAGGTAGCGCGAGGAGAAGTTGGTGAAATAGTTCACCGTACTCCTCATGCAATGAAGGGATATTTACACGATCCTATAAAGACTGCAGAAGCCTTTCGTGGTGGATGGTTTCATAGTGGTGATTTAGGTGTTATGGATGAAGAAGGATATATTACAATTATTGATCGGAAGAAAGATATGATAAATACTGGTGGCGTAAATGTTTCGAGTCGGGAAGTGGAAGAAACAATCTACCAATTAGATGGAGTGTCAGAAGTTGCAGTAATCGGCATACCCGACAAATATTGGATTGAAGCAGTAACTGCAATTATCGTTCCAAAGGAAGGGGCTAGTTTGACCGAAGAAAAGGTAATGCATTTCTGCAGAAAAGTCCTATCAACATTCAAAGTACCAAAGTATATTGCCTTCACAGACTTCTTACCAAAGAACCCAAGTGGAAAAGTATTGAAACGAGAATTACGTAAAGAATATGAAGGATTAGGAGATGTATAGATGCACCAATATCCTTCTAAAATTTGGATATAGTAGACAAAAATAATAGCTGGTCTGTAAGATATCAAAAGGATAAACACCTCTATTTTTGAAATACTAGTTAGAGGAGGTGTTTTTATGGCAGAGAAAAGCGATAATTGGAGTAAAAAACGAATTATTTCTAGTGTTAATCCTCAGGGTTTAACGGAAGAAACAGCTAACCACCGACCAAAGTCACAATTAGAAGATCGAGCGAAGAAAAAGAATACAAGGATTTAAAGTGGGTGAGCATAATCGATCATACATTAATGTATTTAAGAGAATCACTATCCAATTACGAGAATAATGAATTAAGTCAATCCATTTACAACAAATTGGTGCACAACTCATATTCAAGTGAAGCGGACTTTGTTGAAGATCTAAATGATAAGGAAATGCAATACTTGAATCATATACTTGAGCGAGAAATTCATTATGCAGAGAACGTGCAGGATGATTTACGAATACAACAATTGCGTGAGGTATATGAACTAATTTTTTGAGGTAAACTATAGTCAGAATAGCCCAATTTCCTCGATTGGATGATATTAACATTGCTATTTCAGATTATAAGTAGTACGATAAGAATACAAGCTACGATGTTCGTATTTCATTAAGTTTTAACCTCTAAATGAAATATAGGGAGTTTTATATCGGAGCTCTAATGTCGAGCCGCCATGGTAGAGCGGAAGGCAGGAAAGCTTCTGCAAACACCCACTTGGTGAAGTGGTGGTTTAAAACTTTTTATTTCAAATACGGCATATGTGGCTATTGAATAGTTAATGAAGCGACCAGTTTCCCCTAGGGAGGCTGGTCATTTTTGTATGAGTACATTCATGAAATGGACGAACAGGACCATTACAACGAAGCTATAAGTAAAAGTTTTCAGATATTATTTGCTATTTGTATTATTAATGTTTCGCTCTTTCCATTATGCTAGAAATAAAAGGGGGAGAAGTAGATGAATTTTTATTATGAAAAATTTGATCATGTACAGATAGCTGCTCCAAAAGGAAGCGAAGAAATTGCTAGAGAATTTTATCAAGGGATATTAAAATTTGCGGAAGTGGAAAAGCCTGCAAATTTACAGAAACGCGGTGGAGCGTGGTTTAGTGCTGGTAATATTCACATCCACGTAGGAATAGAAGAGCCATTTTATCCTGCGAAAAAGGCACATCCGGCGATTTTAGTAAACAACCTTAAGGGCTTTATGGATTATCTAGATACAAAAAAAGTAAGCTATACTGTTGATGAAAATTTACCTGGAGCACAGCGTTTTTATTTAGCAGATCCATTTGGAAATCGTTTGGAATTTTTAGAATGGGACTAATGTAATTAGGGATTTCTCAAAGCTTATGAGAAATCCTTTTTTTATGGTAGAATTATTAGAAAAATAAGTTAGGTAGTCAACAGGGGGAAAAAAATTGAAAAAGAAGCTACGCATAATAGGTGGTATATTAATTGGTATCATCGTTGTTGGATTAGTAATTGGTGGGAATTATTTTTATGGGGTAGGTATAAAGAGAGGAACAGAAGTAGAGCTACATAGTGAGCCCGCAAGTGTCAATGCTCAGGCTACTGAAACTGCTTTATCAATAATTGAAGAGGCTGAAAAGTGGTATAGTGAGCAGGTACCCGAGGTTATCGAAATTACTTCATATGATGATTTAACCCTAAAGGCAGGATTTTTAAAGAATGAGGCAAATACAGGAAAAGCAGTAATACTTGCACATGGATATCGTGGTACAAGGGAAACAATGGATGATTTGGTAAAATTTTATTATGACAATGGTTTTGATGTGCTACTACCAGATGCAAGAGGACACGGTGAGAGTGAAGGGGAATACATAGGCTATGGATGGCATGATCGACTAGATTACTTACGTTGGATTGACCTTCTCATTCAGACGTATGATGAAGACCAAATAGTACTACATGGAAATTCGATGGGAGCTGCACTTGTTTTAATGACGAGTGGGGAAGTGCTTCCTGATGAAGTCAAAGGGATTGTGGCTGATAGTGGTTATACAACAGTTAAAGAGGAGCTTCGACATCAGCTTAAATACTTGTATCATCTCCCATCATTCCCGATATTAGATGTGACAAGTGTCATTACTAAGGTTAGGGCTGGTTACTATTTCGGAGA
This sequence comes from Ornithinibacillus bavariensis, assembly GCF_018333235.1. GTDB lineage: Bacteria > Bacillota > Bacilli > Bacillales > Amphibacillaceae > Ornithinibacillus > Ornithinibacillus bavariensis. The sequence continues at coordinate 233,205 of NZ_BORP01000001.1, forward strand.
GGCATCTGCTTTAGAACAAGTAAAAAAGAATACAAAACCACTCTTTATTATACATGGGGATGCTGATGAATTAGTACCTACAGAAATGGCACATGAGCTTTTCGAAGCAGCGGGAGGTGACAAACAATTATGGATTGTACCAAATGCTGGTCATACAAAGGCCTATACAGTTGCTACGGAAGAGTTTCAAGAAAGATTAGTAAACTTTTTAGATGAAATTCTAGATTAGCGGAAAAACTGAAAAATATATCGTTTAAAAAGGGAAGGTAATTTTTAAAAATTATCTTCCTTTCATACTTTTTTTGGAGCTTTGTTTTGCTTAATCTGGAGTACCTTTTAGCTCCTTAAGAGATACTCCATAACTAATTCCCCTTCTATTGTCTCTTCCGTCATATGGAAGCCCACTTTTTCATAAAAGGCAATAGCCCCTTTATTTTCTGGTACGACGGATAACCGAATCCGTTCACAGTCTTCATGCTTAGCAATCATTCCAATCAGTGCTTCCATTGCTTTTAATCCATATCCCTTACCTTGGTATTCTCTACCAATCATAAAACGAGGAATCCAGTGCTTGTCTTCAGAATCGTTTTCTGGAATATATTCCACAGCTGCAACACCAATAACGTTGTCTTCATGATAAATAGCATATGGTGTAAAAGTTTCATCCACATAAGCCCATGCTATGGTAGCGATATTCCTGCTTCAAGTCGCACACATTCCCGGATATTTTCCTTTGTTATTTGGGTTATTTTAATCCTCACGATTTAATTCTCCTATTCTGTGAAATAAGTAACCTTGTACCATTTGGATTTCCAATTTTTCTTATGTATTCGAGAATGGTAGATTTTCATTCTATCCTCCGATTGTTTAAAAAAAGGTGTTGGTCGAACGGTTAAGGATAATACATCTGTAACACCATGTGGACAAACGAGGAGGATTTCTCCATCTTCAGTTCGCTTTACTCCTAACGAAGTAACCGTCTCGGGGAACTTAGCGATGGCATCCACGGTACTTTTATAAGGTTCGAGATTATTGATATGGTGCATACGTGCTTCATTCTTAACAGACCAGGGGACAGAAGGCATGAGCTTTTTTAGTCTTTGTTCGTAGTCTTTTTCAATCGATTCCTCCAAATTATTTGGGTCAAAATAGACGACATCTACATCATCAATAATTGTCGGTTCCTTAAATTCATGTAGTACATCCCAAATTTTTGAACGAACAAATCCAGCGCAAATCCACCAATCAGGAAGCTGCATTGTTTGCGCAGCGTTAATAATTGCCATCATCTCGGAATCGTTTTGGATTACTTTTAGGATATCTTGTTCACTTTTAAGCATGTAGATTGTCTCCTTAGCATCTAGTAGGATTAGGTACTATTTGAAATTGTTTTAGTTCTCGAACTACACGAGAGATCGGTAAACCCATCACATTAAAATAGTCACCTATAATGTTTTTTACTAATACAGCACCTTGGCTCTGGATACCATATGCCCCAGCTTTATCAAAAGGATCCTTTGTTGCAATATATTCTTTGATTTCTTCGATCTCCAATGGCCAAAACTCCACCATCGTCCTTTCAACAAAAGAAATTTCTTTTGTTAGGGAACGAATCATGACTCCGGTATATACTTCATGCACGTTCCCGCTTAGGCTTCTAAGCATTGTGAGGGCTTCATCACTATTTTTGGGTTTTCCATAAATGCGTCCTTGAAACGATACGACAGTATCTGCTGCAAGGATAACCTCGTCTTCATAGATAGTTATACTTTTAGCTTTGTTAATCGCAAGCTGTTCTACTTTTTGAGCTGGCTCTACCGTAGTAATGGTGGATTCGTCAAACTCTTGCTTGCGAACAGTAAACGCTAGATTGACGAGTTCTAGAAGCTCTCTTCTTCTCGGTGAAGAAGAAGCTAAAATAAGCTTAGGAACCATGAAATTACCTCCGAATAAAGTCATAAAAAAATCCTATGATAAGTATACTAAATCCGAATGTTAAAAGGGAATTTTTTCTGTCACTAAGATTTTAACCCTATACTTTATGGGATATATCTGATATTTTGTTGTATATACATAATCAATGAGTAGTAAAGGGGGGAATATTGTGGAGGCACCACAAGAAACAAATGGTAAGGCTGTTGCAGCATTAGTTTTAGGAATTCTATCATTAGTAATACCTTATATTGGATTTATTTTTGGAATTATTGGCCTTGTACTTGCGAATATTAGTGTAAAAGAAATTACATTATCCGGACAATCCGGAAGAGGTCTTGCCATTGCGGGACGTGTGACTAGTATTATTTGTCTGTCTCTGTATGGAGTATTTTTATTACTAGTACTAATTTTTGTAGTAATATTTTCTTTTTACTATTAATAAATAGGAATGCCAGGTATCAGAATATTGGAGCCTGGCATTCCTATTTATTAGGAGTTTATTGAATGTATAATTCTTATTCTGCTCTAATTGGTGCAATTAATTTTCTTGATGTATAATTAGCATTATTAAGAAAATTAATTAAACATGCTTATATCAGTTGGTGGAGTAATACAACAACAAGTGTGGGCAATGTTACATATTGGACGTTTGGAAAGGTAGAAAGAGAGGTAGGACCATGCTAACCGTCTATTTAATCAATTAAACGGTGACGGAATTATTTCCGGTTGTGAAACACTGATTGATTAGGGAAGTATTTTTAAAAGCACCACTATTGATAAGTGGATCGGAATCACCGCACTTTTTGCGGGTGATGAATATAAATCATTATGTAGTCCATGAAATACAAACTTATTGATTAAATATACTAGAGACTAATGTAGTAAGGCTTCACTATCATGTGAAGCAATGAGTGGGTAATACATAATTAGGGGGAGAGTATTATGAAAAAAGTCTTGTTTTTTGCATATCCAACCTATGTTGATTTTGAAATTGCACATACATTATTCTTCTTAAGAAAGCTTGGTAAAGCATTAATAACAACAGCAACTATTGATGGTCATGAAGTAGAAAGCCTTGGAGGGCTTATCACAAAGGCGCATTTATCACTACCAGAAGTTACACTAGCTGATTATGATTTACTATTAATCTCTGGAGGAGATAACGTAGGAGAAGTTATGGAAGATCATACTGTTCAGGATTTTTTGTGCAAAGCAAATTCATTACAAATGCCAATTGCCGCAATGTGTGGTTCTTCTGTATTTCTCGCTCAAGCAGGACTTTTAAAAGGGAAAAGCTTTACATGTAATGCGATAACTTTTGAAAAATTTAAGAGCCATTTCGAAGGTGCAGAATATACGGGCAATCGAGTTGAAGTATTGGATAATATTATTACTGCAAAAGGGGCTGCATTTCCAGAATTTACGATAGCAGTCATTGATAAATTGGGATTATGGAAGGATGAAGATCAGCGTAATGGTGCATTGCTTTTTTCTAAAGGAGAGGCATAAATGAGTAACTGACGAAACGAAAACGCAATAAAGTGATGCAATTTTCAAAAAAGTGTTGTGCCGGGCATATCCCATTCTGTATAATAAACTTTGGGAGTGTCCGAAGGCTTGTAGCATGGAAGAGGCGAGTCGTAAGCAGCAACTTACGACTCGAACAGTTACATAGGCTTCGGCGACTTCCGTACATGGTGAAAAAGGTAATTATCCTGTTTCTTATGCAGAGTCAGGGTGATTACTTTTTTTCACGGGTGTTCACAACCAACAACACAAGTGTTGAGAACGCTAACATTAACTCAAGGGTCTTGTCAATTGGAATCACAAGCTTCAGCCCCTTTCCTGGGGATTTTTTGAAGCCGCCGAGTAACTCCAATAAGGATAGTCGATGATGACCTATGTTCTGTCCCCATCATTATACTATAAAAATAAGGGTATAGTATCGTGATTATTGCGAAATGGTAAAATATTCTTAGTATTTAATTTCTTGCTGCAAAATACCTATACCACGCGTTTTTTTTAGTATTTTGTCGCTTTGAGTCCTATAGGACTATTACTGTTTCCTCGAATAATGTTACTTGATTGAACAATTTTTATATAATGTACGATTTAAATTGTAGTTTGAAATATTACATAAATGAATGTGGAAGTTCAATTAGAAAGTAGAGGGATTGTATAATGAAGAAGGTAGTTCTTCCAGGCGGTACAAGCTTTATAGGTAAGTACTTTGAAGAAAGATTTAAAGAAATGGGCTATAAGGTATTTATCATTTCGAGGAGCTCTGGACATATACCATGGGAGAATGAAGCAGCAATTATTGCTGCTTTAGAGAATGCGGAATTCGTCATCAATTTGGCAGGAAAGTCGGTAAATTGTCGATACAACAAAAAGAATAAAGTAGAAATTATGCAGTCTCGGATAACTACCACTAATATCCTTGGAAATTGTATCTTAGCATGCAAAAGTCCACCAAAGGTATGGATGAATTCAAGTACAGCAACTATCTATCGTCATGCAGAAGATCGCCCAATGACTGAAGAGAACGGTGAGATTGGAACGGGATTTTCCGTTGATGTGGCGACAACATGGGAAAGTGAATTTTTTCAATTTGAGTTACCTAAAACAAGACAGATTGCATTACGAACAGCGATTGTACTTGGAAAAGATGGTGGTGTAATGACACCATATCGCAATCTAGTAAGATTTGGTCTAGGTGGAATACAAGGAAGTGGTAGACAAAAATTTAGTTGGATTCATGTCGCGGATTTATTTCAAATCGTGCTTTTTTTAAATGAACACGTGGAACTTCAAGGTGTGTTCAATTGCTCTTCTCCTAATCCAATCAGTAATAGGGAGTTTATGATGGCATTGCGAGACAGGATGGGGGTTAAAGTTGGTCTACCTACACCCAAATGGATGTTGGAAACCGGTGCTGTCATCATTCGGACCGAAACAGAATTAGTATTAAAAAGTCGTTGGGTCGTTCCGGAGAGATTATCGAAGGCTGGGTACCACTTTATGTTTGAAACGATTGAACAAGCTTTAGAAGATATTATCTGAGTTTAAATAGGCAGGGATTAGGTCTCCTGCTGTTATTAAGTAGTAAAAGTAAATAACTTTAATTCCTTCTATTGAAAATTTCCTAACCTAATTGAAGCTTTGATTCTTAAAGTATCTCAATTTGTTTCTTCTCATCATCTTATATTTCGATAAAAGTCAATCATCGGTTCTACCGATTCCATTAAATCTGGGCAACGTATTTTAGATCCATCTAAATCACGTAATGCTTGGCTACAATCATATGAGGAATGAATCATGAAATAATACATTGCTTCTTTTTCTGCTTTAAGCCATTTTCGAATTTGTCTTACACCTAAAGCTGCTTTTGTAATAGATAGTGGAATTCTTCCATTAGGTGTTCTTCCTAAATATGCCTCTGTGAGTATTTTTTTGAAGCTCCCAAAGCACCTCCTCTTTCGATATTTATGTTAATCAGAATATGGAGTAGTATGAAAAATCCTTATATTTCAAATGCATCTCTTATGATAAAATAATGCTAAATACTATTAGAGATGAAAGAGGTCATTATGTATCAGTTTTGGTTGCGTTTTTTTATATTTCTTTTACTTTGGGCTTATATGATTGTTGAATATAGTCTTAATAAAGGAATTAGCATGTTATTTTTAGCTGCTGCTGTGGGAGCCTTCTTTTTCCTATCTTTACAACGGGTATCTATCATTTTATATCTAGGCTTATCCGTCGTTATTGTGTTACATGGTATATTCTTTGTGGAAGGTAATCTGTTAACAATAATTCTATTACTATATGTGACTATGATCTCTTCCCAGCGCTTAAGTGAAAATAAACTTAGGTTCTACATCATATCAAATGTTTCGCTGTCATTGATTGTCAGTTTTGAACAGCAGCTACTGACTATAGAATTAACCATTATGGCAGTGCTTTTCTATTTTTTAATGATTATGACAAGTGTTTACCAGAACTATTTTAAAGAACAAAAAAATTTATATGAGAAATTACTTGGGGAATATAGGAAGCTGAAACGGTTAAATTTATCTGCAGAGCAAAATGCAAGAGCTGAGGAACGCAATCGAATTGCTCGTGATATACATGATTCTGTAGGGCATCGTTTAACTGCATTAATTATGCAGTTAGAAGTGTTGGCCATCCAATCAAAGAATGAAGGATATCGTGAATTGAAGAAAATGGCAGAGGAAAGTTTAGAAGAAACAAGGCATGCAGTAAAAGCGCTTCAAAATGAAGAAAATGAAGGCATAGCAACAGTTGTACATCTTATCCGAAAACTTGAAGCAGAGAGTCATCTTTTCGTGCAGTTTACGATAAAGCAAGGTGTCTTATCGATTCCCCTGTCAAATGAGAAAAGTGTTGTATTATTTCGAGTGATTCAGGAGGCATTGACAAATGCCATGCGGCACGGACATTCTAAAGAGGTGCAAGTAATTATCGGTAAGTCAGCAATAGGAGATGTCACATTTGAAGTTTCGAATATGGTTCATAAAGCTAAATCTTTTGAATATGGCTTTGGATTAACGAATATGAAAAGTAGACTAGAAGAGATTAATGGTCGTTTAGAAGTATACCAAACTAATAACCAGTTTTTTGTGACGGGTACCATTCCTGCATTGGAGGTGAATAATGATGTGGCGAGTGTTATTGGTTGAAGACCAAGCCATTGTTAGACAAGGGTTAAAGGTGATTTTGGAGCAGGATAAAAATATAGAAGTCACGCATGAAGCGGAAAATGGCTTACAGGCCATAGAGATTTTAGAAAAGTACACCATCGATTTTATTATGATGGATGTTCGGATGCCAGTTATGAACGGTATTGAAGCTACTAGGATGATTAAGAAGCGGTGGCCAGAGGTTAAAATACTGATACTCACAACGTTTAATGATGACGATTATGCGATGACCGCTTTAAAGGAAGGGGCAAATGGTTTCTTACTAAAGACATCTGATTCTACTAAACTAATAGAAGCGGTACATAGCTGTATGCATGGTGGATTAACTATCCATGATGAAGTAGCTGCAAAGGTAATGCCAAAATTACTTCAGAGTGCAAGGAGAGAGGCTGTGACTATTGATTTATCTCCTCGCGAACTTTCAATAACCAAGCTTGTAGGAGAGGGTAAAACCAACAAAGAAATATCAGAAGAGTTGTTTCTTTCCATTGGAACGGTCAAAAATCATATTACACAAATCCTTCAAAAAACAGGACTAAGAGATCGAACACAGCTTGCAATTTTTGCTATAAAGCATGAACTTTAGACTAGATCTCTACCACTTAGGGATGTTCAGTATTCATGAATTTGTAAAAACTAGGAATAACCTAACAGGAAGCTTTCTATTATAATGAGGGTAATTAGACAGCAATCCTGGCTAGGTGGTGTATGAAATGCTTGATGTTATTCTAGAAGAATTTCAATTTTCTTCGCTTTGGAATGCAGGGATATTTCTCTTTTTAGGGTTTACTGCAATTATTTATTTGTTTTTGCTCCCACAGGAAAAAAAGCATTCTATTTGGAAAACAGTTATTTTTTTAGTTGGACTAATTATTATTTTTATTGCAGCTGGAAGTCCATTAAATATTATTGGTAGAATTCAGTTTAGCTCACATATTATTCAGATTATATTACTATGTTTCGTGGCTCCGCCTATGCTTTTAATTGGGATGAAGCGCAAACTAGTTTATCGTTTACTGAATATAAGCATCATTAAAAGTAGTGTTCATTTTTTAACTAAGCCATACTTTACTATTGGAGCATTCTTTTTGTTTTTATACGCTTATCATCATCCACCAATTTTTGATCAAGCAAGAATTGATTTATATTTGAACTATTTTTATTTGCTGGGTTTATTGCTTACAGCCACGTTATTATGGACGCCAATCATCTATCGTCTTGCTCATCGTATGAAGTATATTGTTCTTTACCATCTTTTGTGCATTCTGTTGCTTATTCCACTTTCTATTGTTCTAATGGTATCAAATGGGGTCTTATATGAGGCATATACAGATTTGACAACTTTTACACAAGCCCTAGAGGTATGTTTACCAGCAGGATATAAGCTATCTTCGGAGGATGTACTACTATTACTACCATTTGAACCAGTTAGAGAGCAGCATATTGGTGGAGTCATATGGCTAGTGGTTGGTCTGGTAATTTTTTCGATATCATTATTTTTGAAGAACATATCCATGAAAAATAAATAATAATAAGTCGAGGAGCAGTACTTACCATAAAAGTACTGTTCTTTTTTTATAATAAAATGACTTTAGTCATGTTCGAAGTGACCAATCTAATGACTTACGGTAGTATTCTTTCGGTTATTATAAACGTATTCTTTGATTAGGAGGGGATTCAAGTGATTGAATTAGTAGATCTAACGAAGAAATTTAAAGATGCCTATGCGGTTAAGAATTTAAATATGTTCATTGAAAAGGGAGAAATTGTTGGGTTATTAGGACCTAACGGTGCTGGAAAATCAACAGCTATTTCTATGCTATCTTCCTTATTGGATCCAACAGGTGGAGATGTTCGTTATGACAATAAAAGCATTATCAAAAGTCCGTCAGCATTTCGGAAGGTGGTAGGAATGGTACCACAAGAGATTGCATTATATGAGGATCTTACAGCAGAAGAAAATCTGCGCTTTTTCGGTAGGATATACCAGCTGAGAGGGAAGGAGTTAAATAGAAAAATAGACGAAGTATTAGAACAAATAGGACTGACAGATCGAAGGAAAGAGGTAGTAAAAAAGTATTCAGGAGGTATGAAACGAAGGTTAAATATTGGGGTTGCATTATTGCATGATCCGGAAGTTATCATCATGGATGAACCGACAGTGGGGATAGATCCACAATCTCGAAACTATATTTTAGAAACCGTAAAACGATTTAATGAAGAAAGGAAAATGACTGTTCTTTACACTAGTCATTACATGGAGGAGGTAGAGTTCTTATGTGACCGAATCTATATCATGGATAAGGGAAATTTGATTGCTTCAGGTACTAAGGAGGAAATTAAACGAATATTATCCTCTGAAAATACTATTTCGATCAAAGCCGAGCGGTTTAGTACAGATTTTATTGAGTCCATAAAGAATCATCCTTCTGTAAACAGAATAACTGTAGGGGAAAAAGAGATTCTAATTATCGTTCCAAGAGCTGTCAATATGTTTTCAGAGGTAATAAGAATTGCAGAGCAATTCCATATTGAATTGAGTTCAGTGGATAATAAGGCCCCTACTCTGGAAGATGTCTTTTTACATCTTACTGGCCGAGCTTTAAGGGATTAGAGGTGGATATGATGCTATGGAACATCATCAAAAAACAAGGTTTAATTTTTTTCCGGAATCCACAGGAATTATTATTACTTATTGCTTTACCAATGGTTTTAATAACCATACTAGGAACAGCATTAAGTGGTTTTATGGAAGCAGGAAGTAGTCCAATTACAGTAAAAATTGCCTTAATCGAAAATGAATCAGAACCGGAACAAGTAGACCGATTTCTTCATGAAATAGAGAAGGAACTTCCACCAAATGTACTAGTTGGAATAGAAGAGAACATTAATCAGTCAATGCCAATTACTGCATTAAAGGAAGTTTTTACAGATGAAAGCATGAAGGATTTTGTTGAGCTTGATTATGTGAATCCTTCAGATAGAGATAAAGTTTTAAAGGATAACACATATACCTCCATTATTGAAGTTCCGAAAAATTTTACCTACGAGCTATTGAAGTATATAGTTCTCGGAGAATCTGAACAGCCTAGCCTAAAGATAAACTTAAATGAAGGAAGTCATGTAGGGGCAGGTATTGTGAACAATATTCTAACCCAGTTTCAGGATCAGTTATCACTTGGTGTATTCCTGGATAAAAATGGAATCGACCCGTCGGTCATAGCTGTAAGTAATGAGACAGTGGTAGGAAAAATGACTACCATTGATGAGAAAGGTTCTATATCCTCCCAAGCATATTATTCAATTGGGATGGTAGTGATGAATGTTCTTTATATCGCTGGTTCCATAGGTAGCCATGCATTTCGAGAAAAAAGATCAAATGTATTTGATCGAATCATCATTTCCGATGTCTCAGGTTGGGTTTATTTTATCGGCGTATTACTGTCTGGTACTATTTTTGCATTTATGCAAACAATTATTGTATTCACCTTTTCGTGGCTTGTATTTGGCATTGTTTGGCCAGATTTAATTGCATTCTTCGCTACTACACTAGCATTTTCTTTTTCTGTAGGAGGGTTAGCCGTACTATTATCTGCAATTAGCTATCGAATTAACTCTGTATCTATTACTAGTTTTTTTAGCAGTGTCGTAGTTACCTTATTATCGGTATTAGGTGGTAGCTTTTTTCCTATTGGCGACTTCTTACCATTTTTTCAAGCAATAGGAAACATAACACCAAACGGTGCTAGTATGTCTGCATATATAAGTATCTTAAGAGGGGATAGCCTATTAGATATTGGTGATCATTTAATCTTCTTACTATTATTTGCTTTTAGTCTGGTTATTGTTGCAGCGCTATGCTTTCCGAAAAGGAGGATATCAAAGTGATAGGAATACTATTAGCAAGACTGAAATTGTTTGTTCGGAATCCATGGACGTTCCTAATTTTTACCGGTATGTCTATTTTCTTTGCATTTATTATTGGTAGCTCTGAAATGGGAGGGTCGTCAATCTACGTTCCGATTCACAGTGAAAATGAGACTATTCGTGATTCTATAATTGGAAAAGAGTTGGCAAAGGAAGAGGCATATTCTTTTAGTTGGATGAGCGAGAAAGCATTAAAAGATAAAATAGAATCTGGAAAAGCAGAATTGGGTATTATTCTACATGAAAATACCTTTGAAGTTTTAGTCGGTGTGGATTCACCTAACAAAGGACTAGTCCAACAGACCGTCCAAGCTGCTTATACCAAGAAACTCCAACAAGAACAATTAATTGATAATATATCTACAAGAAGTGATAAAGATAAGATAGTAGAAGAATTTACAAATCTGAGGCATTCACCAGTATTTAAAATGAAAACCTCCAGTTTTCAAAATGAAGATTCATTTGTTTATGATAACTCATTGCATAGTTTATTTGGCTTTACATTATTTTTTGTTATTTACACCATCGCCTATAATGTACTTCCAATATTAACGGAGAAACAAGATGGTGTATGGGATCGGATTATCTTATCACCAGTAAAAAAATGGGAGATGTATGTAGCAAACTTGATTTATAGCTTTTTAACAGGTTATTTACAGGTGGTTGTTATCTTCTTAACTTTTCGTTTTCTGATGGGAGTAAATTTTTATGGGAGATTCATAGAGAGTTTATTATTATTAATTCCATATGTCTTTTCCATTGTATCACTTAGCATTTTAATTACTGCAGTTGTAAAAAAAGCGCAACAATTTAATGCAGTTCTTCCAATTGTATCGGTTAGTATGGCAATGATTGGAGGAGCATATTGGCCTCTAGAGATTGTATCCTCGAAGGTCTTACTAACCTTATCAAAAATTAATCCGATAAAATACGGAATGGAAATTTTAAATGGTGCAACTGTCTACGGTTATTCATTTCATGAGTTACTCTTCCCAATTAGTGTACTAGTCCTAATGGGTGTTATCATGATGGGGATTGGCATTCATTTAATGGAAAGTAGGCATGTTTAAAATTCAAATGGGTTGACTGTAATTCAGTCAATCCATTTTTAGTTGGGGAGTTTACAAATATCTACCAAAGGAATGTAATGGAAATCTCTAGTATAATAGTATTATAGAAATTAACTGGCATTTCCGGTAGGGGGTAGTTAAGTGAAGAAAAGAATCATTAAGATTATAACAGGACTTGTTGTCGTTTTGATTATTATAGATATTGTAGCTAGTTTCTATTTTTATGATTTAGCAATAAACCGTGGGCCAAAGGATTTTTTACAAGGAAATAAAGACCTCGAGGTATCAGCCGAAACCATGAATGTATTACTAGAGGGTGGATGGAGAGAATGGGTAGAAAACCAGGAATTTGAGCATTTGGAAATGACTTCAAGAGATGGATTAACCTTACAGGGTTACTTTCTCAAGGCAAAGAAACCATCCAATGTAGTTGTGGTTGCAGCACATGGGTATTTAGGTCGTGGAAGTGATATGGGGCTATTTGGTCAATATTATTATGAAGCATTAGGCTATAACTTCTTTACAGCTGATGCACGTGGACACGGTAGAAGTGAAGGAGATTATATCGGATTTGGTTGGCAAGATCGTTTAGATTATCTCGACTGGATTAATTTATTAGTCGATAAGCTTGGACCAGATACCGAGATTATATTACATGGTTTATCCATGGGTGCTGCTACTGTATTAATGACTAGTGGAGAAGAGTTACCACCAAATGTAAAAGTGATCATCGCAGATAGTCCATATACGAGTGTACAGGATTTATTCTCCTACCAGATAAAGAGGATGTTTCATCTTCCACCATTTCCATTTATTCACACGACTAGTCTGGTAACAAAAGCAAAGGCGGGCTATTCTTTCACAGAAGCTTCTGCTCTAAAACAAGTAAAAAAAACCACTATCCCGATATTATATATAACTGGTGATGCAGATACATTTGTACCGACAGAAATGGCTCACAAACTCTATGAAAATACAAACAGTAAAGCTAAAATAGTCACGTTTCATGGCGCAAACCATGGTGAATCATTTGTGATGGATAAGGAAAAATATATAAAAGTATTAAATGATTTTTTACAAGAAAATATGAATTAATATGTTGAGGTTGTATTGGGTACTAAGAGATAAATATTAGTACCCTTATTTTATATTTGCTTATTAGATTTCTAGACTTTACTATGAAAAAAGATATGCTACTAATCGGCTTTTAGGAGAGGGGGGAGAATGATTGACTAAACCGTATGTTGCAAAATTATTAGTAGGAAAGGTAAAAAAGGTTGGAGATCCAGATGCCAAAGAACCAATGGATAAACAATGGGAGAGTGGCATGTTCAAGAAAAGTACGAATGAAAAAGTTTGGCTGGGCAAGACGGGGTTAGTTGGAGATGAAGTTGCTGACAAGAAGAATCATGGTGGTCCAGAAAAAGCTATATTTGCCTATAATGTAGGACATTATGAATATTGGCAACAGGAACTGATAAATAAGGATATTGGAATAGGAGCTTTTGGTGAGAACCTCGCCCTACTATTCTTGGATGAAGATACTGTTTGTATCGGTGATACATATCAGCTTGGAACGGCGATTATCCAAGTTTCCCAACCGAGAAGACCATGCTGGAAGCCTGCCCGTCGGTTTCGGACTATGGATTTTGCACTGCGAATCCAAGAATCGGGAAAGACTGGCTGGTATTTCAGAGTATTGAGGGAAGGAAGCGTTCAGGAAGGGATGGAATTAAACCTCATCGACCGACCATATCCGAATTGGACAATTACGGTTTGTAACCGAGTGATGTATGATAAAAAAGCTGAGCTGAAGCTAATAAAAGAATTAGCAAATTGTGAGTTACTTGCAGAAAGTTGGAAGAATACATTATCGAAACGCTTAGCAGGAAAAGGTTCATCAGGAGAAAATCGTGTGTTTGGACCAAATGTGGAATAGAAGAGGCTGGGACAAAAGAATTTATTTGAAAATAAAAATCGAACAATTCATATAGTTACAGCGTAAACCCGCTTCGGAAATATACTTCGCGTTCCGCGGGCGGCTGGTGAGCCTCTCCTCCCGCAGACAAGGAATGCTCCGGCAGCGATACATCGCACGCAGAAAAAGTGGTTCTCTTTTTCAAGGAGTCTACGTATATTTCCGAAGTTAATTTGGCCATTGTTCGTTTTTAGAATAAATCTCTTTGTTATGTCCCAGCCTCGTTTTCTTATATGTTCTTATAAGTACTTTTCAAACCATGAACAAATATGATTTAATCGTTCAATCCGAAGTTCTGGTTTGCCACTACGACTTAATTCGTGGTTTGCACCAGGGAAGCGGACAAATTCTACGTCCTTCTTCAAATGCTTTAGTGTTACATATAACTGTTCTCCTTGCTCAATTGGGCAGCGATAATCTTGTTCACTATGCAGGATTAGTAGTGGTGTATCCACATTGCTCGCATATTTTAATGGAGATATATCCCAAAGTGCTTTTGGGTCATCTAAAAGATCAAAGCCATGCTGCCATTTATTGAAGAAGTAACCGATATCACTAACTCCATAGAAGCTTAGCCAGTTACTAATAGAACGTTGTGTAACGGCTGCTTTGAAGCGGTTTGTATGTCCTACAATCCAGTTTGTCATGAAGCCCCCATAGCTTCCACCTGTTACACCTAGACGTTCCTTGTCAATGAATTCATATGTTTCAAGTACATAATCTACAGCAGACATAAGATCCTGATAATCTCCACCACCATAATCACCACGACAAGCATTTACATATGTTTGGCCATATCCATGGCTTCCACGTGGATTAATGTAAAGAACAACATATCCTTTTGCAGCTAGTAATTGCATTTCATGGAAAAATGTTTGCCCATACATGACATGTGGCCCACCATGAATTTCGAGAATGAGTGGATATTTAGCCCCTTCTTTATAATCATAAGGACGAAGGATCCATCCATGAACATCCCAGCCATCCTTTGCCTTAAAGGAGATTCTTTCTGGCGTTCCGATCTCTACCTCATTTAAAAATTTTCTATTAGCATCCGTTAACTGTTTTACTTGAGAATTGGCATCTAATAGATAAAAATTACAAGGGTTCGTAGGAGTGCTTACACCAATTATGAAGGAATCCTTTAATCTATTATAAGAAAATCCGAACACATGACTATCTACATTATATAATTCTTTAAGTTCTCCTTGCAGGCTAACTTCATATAGGTTGGTAGCACCGTAAATCGAACCAATGAAGAATAATCGATTTTCATCATTAGACCAAACTGGACCGTTTTCCGAGCTGCCTAAGCGAGTATCACCAGCAATTAGGTCGCCAATTGGGAAGTCCCATTCCGTGCTAAGACATGTATGTTCTTTTGTCTCTAAATCATAAATATATAGCTTTGTTAAAGTTGCATTGAGATATTCTTGCTTATGACCTAAATAAGCAATCTTGTTACCACTTGGAGAAAATACTGCTGAATAATAGGAACCTTTTCCATCTGTAAGTCTTGTTATCTCTCTGGAGGCTATATCTAGTGCATAAATATCACTTTTCAGCTCATATTCAGCATTTTCACTAATATTTCCTGAGAATAAAACTGTAGTACCATTTGGAGAAATATCTTGGTAAGCATAATGATAATCACCATTGGTAAGCTGTATAAAGTTTTCTTTTTCCACATCGTACAAGATAATTTGGGACTTTTTATCATCTAGAAACCCTAAGGAATCTGACTTATAATTCAGCTTTTTAACAACTAGAGGTTTTTTATTTGTCTCTTCGTTTTCTTTCTGTCTTTCTTCCTTGGACAGCTCCTTTTGGTCAAGAACATCATCACCCTCTTCTAGTAGAGCGGTAAAAATTATAAATTTACCATCCTTCGACCATACAGGATCTACAGCGCCATTTTTAAATGTAGTAAGCTGTTTAGCTTCACCACCGTCCAGTGGTAGTAGCCAAAGCTGTGGCATGCCACTTCGGTTGGATTGAAATACAACGGATTTGTTATCAGGAGAGAACCGTGGGCTACTATTCTTATTGTGTCCAAATGTCCACTGTCTTGCATCCGCTTCGTCCATGTTTTGGATAAATAAATTCGATTCATAATCCTTATTTTCATTTATAGTTGTTGATACGTATGCGTATTTAGATCCATCTGGTGAAAACTGTGGATCACTATACACCTCGAAATTTAGAAAGTCGTCTACTTGAATAGCTCGTTTTGCCATTTTAAAACCTCCATTTCTTTGTGCGGAAAATTGCGAAAATTAATCGTCCTTTTCATCCTGTGCTTGAAATTTAATATTAAAATATTGAAAATATCTTTCTAATATTCCTTATTCTAAACTATTTCGGTTTGCGAAGCAATTGCGAATTATTAATTTGCTAGATTTTGTTCTAACTCCTTTAAAAAGTTTTTTAACTGTTTCCGATTTCTAAAGATATGTACCTCGGCATGCGGTATTCTCGCAAGTTTTTCATAGATTTTAACTGCCTTGTTTTTGTTAAAATTTTTCGTCCATAGAATGAAGTCTACATTAAGTCTTTCAGGACAATCCTTTCCAATATCAGGTCGGGCTTTTTTACGGTACTGTATTCGCCTTTTCGTTATACCGTATAAGCATTTTATTGTGGAATAGTGTAAAAATATTACGGTGTCAGCCTCTTCCAATCGTTTCGAAAGTGTTACACTATAGTTTCCATCAATAATCCACCTTTCCTGTGTTAATACTTCGTCATGCAGCTGAAGGAGTTCCTGCTCATCACGAGCTACCCAGCCTGGTTTCCAATAAAAGGTGTCCATATGGTATACAGGGATATTTAGCATATTTCCTAATTTTTTAGCAAGCGTTGATTTCCCAGCACCAGGGTTGCCTAAAATAGTAATTTTTTTCATAAGACACTCCTTTAATAAAATTTTCTAGTAAATAGAAAGGGGGTCAATATCCTTGTTAACACATGTAATTAAGGAAATAGACCCGCTCTTATATAGTGACTTTATACTAAACTACTAATTGAATTTTCTAATATAGCTGCATCTTTTTCATATGCTGCTTGCAATTTTCTTGTAATAGCGCCAGGTTTCCCATCACTTATTTGCTTACCATCAACCGTGATAATAGGAGTAACCTCAGAAGTACTACTAGATAAGAAGATTTCGTCTGCTTCTTCAATTTCCTCTAGCATGAATGCTTCTTCAATAAAAGGGATATGAAGGTCACGTGCGAAACGCTCAATGGCCATTCGTACACATCCGTGTAAAATATTCCGAGTTGCAGGATGTGTGTATATTTTCCCATCCTTTACAAAGTATACATTCGAGGAAGAACATTCTGTAACAAGCCCATCACGGTGCAGAATTGCTTCATAACAGCCATGTTCATAGGCCTCTTGCTTTGCCATGACATTCGGCAACAGGTTTAAGCTTTTTATGTAGCAATTTTGCCAACGAATATCAGGCTGTGTAATAACTGCTACACCATTTTTTAAGTTTTCTAGATTGCGAGGCTGGGAGCCAATATAAGCATAAATGTTCGGATCGACATCCTTTGGAAAAACGTGATCACGAGGTGCAGAACCTCGAGACACTTGCATATACAGCTTTCCATCTTCCGTCACTTCATTTCGTTTTAATAATTCTAATAATAATTGCTTAAGTTCTTCTTTTGGATATAAGAGTTTAATTTTTATAGCTTCAGCAGACCGGTATAGCCGATCAATATGCTCATCAAATAAGTAATAGGTGCCACTATAAATTCGAATTACTTCATATATACCATCCCCAAATTGAAGAGCACGCTCCTCTAAAGGAAATTTTAAGCTATCTTGATGAATAAACTTTGTTTGAGACAAAATTACTGGAAAAATTGACAAACCTTATCGCTCCCTTCGTATAGTGACTATTTTATTACTTCCCATCAATGATGTAAATGATTGTTTTTATATAATATTCCTAACTTTGATAATGGGTTAAGATGGGAGGAGATTGGTTTAACTGAAGTTAAGCCTATTTTAGCCAGAGAATAATTTATAATGCCAAACTACAAAATGGGTTGGCTAGGCATACGTAATTAATGTTTTTAATGGGAATAAAAAAATCTTGCATGTTGTCCATATACCTGCTATAATAATTTCTGCATTCAAAAATGCTCAAGTTAAAATAAGCACTTTAAATGCGGGTGTAGTTTAATGGTAAAACTCCAGCCTTCCAAGCTGATGTCGAGGGTTCGATTCCCTTCACCCGCTCCATACATATGTCTTAACGCAGTGTTTCGTAAAAACTTACGAAGCGTTGCGTTTTTACTTTTTACGGACATAATGTATCTTAAGAATAGTCCAATTAAAGAAGGGAGGCACTGCCATGAATACAAATCAATTAAAGGAAGAAATTATTGCCTATAGTAAGGAAATCGGTATTGATAAAATTGGTTTTACAACAGCAGATGTGTTTAGTGAATTAAAGGAACGACTAATTCGTCAGCAGGAGCTTGGTTATCAATCTGGTTTTGAAAAAGGAACCAATGAGGAAAGAACCGAACCAAAACGACTACTTCCCGAAGCAAAGTCAATAATTTCAATTGCAGTCGCTTACCCTTCACGAATGAGAAAAGATGCACCAAAAAGTACAAAAGAAGAACGAAGGGGATTTTTTTGTAGAGCATCTTGGGGAACGGACTATCATCATGTCCTACGAGAACGACTAAAAAAAATAGAAAGCTTTATACATGAAAGAATTGATAATGCGATTACTAAAATAATGGTCGATACTGGTGAATTGTCTGATAAAGCAGTGGCTGAACGTGCTGGGGTCGGATTCGTTGGTAAGAATACGCTCTTAATAACAGAAGAATTTGGATCTTTTGTATATCTAGGAGAAATCATGACGAATATTCCTTTTGTACCAGATACTCCTGCCGAAGATGGGTGTGGGGATTGCCGAATATGTATTGATGCTTGTCCAACTGGAGCAATCGTCCAAGGCGGGCAATTAAATGCACAACGATGTATTGCATTTCTTACGCAAACAAAGGATTTCCTACCGGATGAATTTCGCTCAAAAATTGGTAATAGGGTATATGGCTGTGACACATGCCAGCTTGTATGCCCCAAAAATAAAAAAATAGATTTTCATATACATTCGGAATTTGAGCCTGAGGATGATATTGCCAAGCCGAAGCTAAAACCAATGCTGACCATTACGAACCGTGAATTTAAAGAAACGTTTGGACATATTGCTGGGTCTTGGCGTGGTAAAAAGCCAATCCAACGAAATGCTATCATCGGGCTTGGACATTACCGTGACACTACTGCAGTTCAGGACTTAATTCAGGTTATGAAAAATGACCCTCGGCCTGTTATTCGAGGAACTGCAGCATGGTCACTAGGGAAAATTGGAACGGAGGAAGCGTTCATTGCTATTGAAAAATCGATGAGATTCGAGAAGGATGAAGATGTTCTCTTTGAAATGAGAAAAGGTTTAGCATTTCGAGAAGTGCAAACTTCTAGTTAGTTTTAACTGGAGTTTATTAATTAAAAATAGTAATTCAGAACAAATATTTACTACTTTAGACCGCATTCCCTCCATATACATTCTATGGGAGGGGATTTTTGTGCGACAGCTAGAAATGTTTTGGCAAAACTTTTTTAACAATGAAAATGAGGAATTTGATTGGTGGAATCGTCTAAAGATTTTAAATGAATCTCGAAGGGTTAAGATTGCCAGAATCAAGGGGAAAGGACATATTTTCCAGAGGATTAATTTAGGCAATGAAGAAAAATTGTATTATCAACTGCATATATCGATGTTAATGAAGCAAGGGAATCATTTTTTTCAGGAAGAGAGAATTATTCCACATCGATTTATATTAAAATCTGACCAAATTATTGAACATCGTCAAATGGAAGAATATGTTCCCAAACAGCATCTGGAGAAGGTAGAGGTTGAATCGGATGCAGTAGATCGGTCTGTACGATTTACTTATGACCGAAGAGCAGCCGTCCAATATGCGGAGAGATGGTGGAATAGTTATAATCCAGCTTATCGGAAATTTGAAGTAGACTGTACTAATTATATCTCACAGTGTTTAAGAGCCGGAGGAGCTCCAATGCGAGGGGCACCACATCGAAATCAAGGCTGGTGGTATCAAGGGAATAATTGGAGCTATAGTTGGGCGGTTGCCCATGCTTTGAGATGGTTTCTTTCTGGTTCAACACATGGTCTGAAAGGAACAGAGGTTGAGTCACCTAGTGAATTAATACCAGGTGACGTTATTTGCTACGATTTTGAAGGGGACGGTAGATGGAATCATAATACCATTGTGGTTGAAAAAGACGCCGATGGAATGCCACTAGTCAATGCTCATACACAAAATAGCCGCCACCGCTATTGGTCTTATGAGGACTCTTCTGCTTATACGCCAAATATACAATATAAATTTTTCCGTATTGGTGATTAATGCTATAATGATAGAGTTGTACAATAGAAGTTTAAGGAGATATGAAGTGTGAGTTTACATGTCGTATTATATGAACCAGAAATCCCATCTAATACGGGAAATATTGGAAGAACCTGTCTAGCAACAGATACTAAGTTACATTTAATCCATCCACTAGGATTTTCTACGGATAGTAAAATGGTTCGAAGGGCTGGACTTGACTATTGGGAACAAGTTGACTTAGAGGAGCATAATTCTATCTTTGAGTTATATGAAAAATATCCAAACGGAAAGTTTTATTATATAGAAAACTTTGGAACAAAACATTATACCGATTTTGACTTTAGTAACAAGGATGAGGAGTTATTTTTTGTTTTTGGGAAAGAGTCGACTGGAATTCCAAAGGATTTACTGATTGGTAAAGAAGATCAGTGCCTTCGAATTCATATGAACGATAAGGTAAGATCATTAAATCTATCAAACACAGCAGCAATTATTGTCTATGAGGTATTGAGGCAACAAGGTTTTCCACTTTTAACTTAAGGGCGATTACAAGAGCGCCTTCTGTTCTAAATATAGGAAATGGCGTTTAAGTAATTTTATAAGCCCAAAAAATAAAAGAGCTAGCTCATGTCCTGGGCTAGCTCTCAACATTATTGATTTTTCTTTGGTACCCCTGGTTTTGCTTCGTATCCTGCAGTAAAAATAGAAGTTAAAAATACAACTATTACACCTAAAAGTAGTGCTAATTTCATGAGAGTGCCCTCCTTCAAGTTTTTCAATATGTATGAAAAGACATTATTTGCTGTCCTCATTATATCGAATAAATTCCAGAATGTGAACTAAGAATGGTTACAAATTTCCGAAATGAAAAGTAAGAAAATTCCCTATCTTTTTATTTTATCTCAATTTTGTTTTAGTACGCATAAGATGTATTGTTTCCCTTGACAAAATAAGGTATATTAGTTGATGAAGTCATAACTCAGTTCTATAATTAGAATTGTGTAAAAAAGCCGTAAATTATGCGGAGAAAGTTAACTTCTAATGGGGGTATAAGTCGTGGCACAAAATGATGAATCTTCACAAAGATTCTGGGGAGAGTTTTATGGTCCTAATATAGGTTATGTTGAAGAACAATATGATCTTTACAAAGAGGATCCTCAAGCAGTTGATCCATCTCTAAAGGAAATTTTCGATCAACATGGAGCACCTATTTGGTTACAGGCTTCAAATGATATCGTTTACGAAAACGCTAGCACTTCCATAAATGATGTTAAGAAAATCACCTCAACGGTTAAATTGGTTGAGGCTATTCGTCGTTTCGGTCATTTAGAAGCAAATATTTATCCAGTTAGTGTTCAAGAAGAAAGAAAGTCTGAGCTATTACATCCAGAAAAATATGGTTTGACAGAAGCAGAATTAAAGGATATTCCTGCATCTTGGGTATGGGATAAAGCCCCAGCAGGTGTGGATAATGCTTTAGATGTAGTACGTGAATTAAGAAAATATTATACGGGTTCCATTACGTTTGAATATGATCATGTAGATAGTGATGAAGAGCGTGAATGGTTATCAAACTATATCGAATCTGGTAAGGCATATTTAAATCTGTCGAATGATGAGAAAAAACAACTATTAGATCGTCTTGCAAACGTAGAAGGATTTGAAGGGTTTTTACAGAAGACATTCGTCGGTCAAAAACGATTCTCCATTGAGGGACTTGAATCTATGGTTCCAATGCTTGATCATGTTGTTAAGCATGCAATAGCGGACAAAGTGGAACATATAATGATGGGTATGGCACACCGTGGTCGATTAAGTGTTCTAGCTCATGTTCTCGGAAAACCTATTGATAAAATCTTTTCCGAGTTTCACCATTCACCGAATAAAGAATTAATTCCTTCAGAAGGTTCAAGGGGGATTAATTACGGATGGACAGGAGACGTTAAATATCACTTTGGTGCTGTGAAGGATGTTAAAGATGGGGAAGAAACGAAAATAAAAATTACCCTAGCTCATAATCCTTCTCATTTAGAATTTGTCAATCCAGTTGTTGAAGGTTATGCTCGTGCAGCACAAGATAATCGTTCCCAAAGTGGCTATCCTGAACAAGATGTTACAAAGGCAATTCCAGTATTAATTCATGGGGATGCAGCATTTATTGGTGAGGGTGTAGTTGCAGAAACACTTAACCTAGCAAATTTACCTGGATATTCAACTGGAGGAACCTTACACATCATTGCCAATAACTTATTAGGATACACCACTGATCAAAAGGACGGACGTTCAACTAGATATGCTAGTGACCTAGCAAAAGGATTTGAAATTCCAGTAATTCATGTAAATGCAGATGATCCAATTGCTTGTGTATCTGCAATTAAGCTTGCTTATGATTATCGTAAGG
Source organism: Ornithinibacillus bavariensis (assembly GCF_018333235.1). Lineage (GTDB taxonomy): Bacteria > Bacillota > Bacilli > Bacillales > Amphibacillaceae > Ornithinibacillus > Ornithinibacillus bavariensis. The sequence goes on from NZ_BORP01000001.1 coordinate 255,686, forward strand.
AATTTCATAAGGATATCCTCATTGATTTAGTCGGTTACCGTCGCTACGGACATAATGAAATGGATGAGCCAAGGGTAACACAGCCTAAGCTATACAGTATCATTGACAAACATCCGACTGTTGCCAATGTTTTTGCTCATAACCTAGTAGAAAAAGGCATTATCAATCGTGAAGAATTTGATAAAATGGTTGCCGAAGTAGAGACGAATCTAAAGGCTATTTATGATGGCATGAGTGAAACTGATCTTGCTAAGGTTGAATGTAAGGACATGCCAGACGCCTTAAATACTGATTTAGAAGAATACGAGACAGCTGTTTCAATGGATGAACTTGTAGTTCTTAATGAAGGATTATTTAATCGTCCAGAGGGATTTACTGAAAATAAAAAACTGGCGAGAATATTTAAACGTCGCAGAGAGGCTTTACAAGAAGGAAACACGGTAGACTGGGGAGCTGGTGAGGCTTTAGCCTACGGTTCTATTCTTAAAGATGGTATTCCAATTCGTTTAACAGGTCAAGACTCTGAACGTGGTACTTTCGCACACAGACATGCTGTATTGAACGATGCTGTCACGAATGAAAAATATAGTATATTTCACGGCTTAGATGCTAAGGCTTCCTTTGATATTCGTAACAGCCCATTATCTGAGGCAGCAGTATTAGGATTTGAATATGGTTACAGTGTTCAGTCACCTAATACACTAGTACTTTGGGAAGCTCAATTCGGAGACTTTGCTAATGCAGCACAAGTTATTTTTGATCAATTTATTTCTGCTGCACGTGCAAAATGGGGAGAAAAATCTAATATGGTTTTATTGCTTCCTCATGGATATGAAGGTCAAGGTCCAGAACACTCAAGTGCAAGACTAGAGCGCTTCTTACAAATGGCGGCAGAGAATAACTGGATTGTAGCGTATGTAACATCATCAGCACAATTCTTCCACTTAATACGTAGGCAGGCAGCATTACGTGATAAGGAGGAAGCTCGTCCATTAGTCTTAATGACACCAAAGAGTAGCTTACTTCGCAATCAAAGAGTTGCATCAGAGGCGGTAGAATTTACGGAAGGTAAATTCCAACCATTACGTAATCAACCAAATCTAAAAGTAAGTAAAAAGAATGCTAAACGCTTACTAATTGGTTCTGGAAAAGTAATGATAGATATTGAAGAAACGATTGATCAATCAGGGGAAAAATTTGATTGGTTACGTGCTGTTCGACTAGAGCAAATTTATCCTTTCCCTAAAAAGGAATTAGAGAAGATTGTAAGTGAACTTCCAAATCTTGAAGAAATTGTCTGGGTTCAAGAAGAGCCTAAGAATATGGGCGCTTGGAGCTTTGTAGAGGAACGTTTACGTGAATTATTAAAGCAAGGGCAAACGCTAAGCTATATCGGTCGTCCAGATCGTTCAGCACCAGCTGTTGGTGATCCAAACGTGCATAAGGCAGAACAAGAAAACATTGTGCAACAAGCAATTAACCGACTTTAGGAGGAGATTCCAGTGAAAGAAATTATTGTACCCGAACTTGCCGAATCCATTACAGAAGGAACAATCGCTCAGTGGCTTATTAAAGTAGGAGATCGCGTTGAAAAAGGCGATCCAGTCGTCGAATTGGAGACAGATAAAGTAAACGTGGAGGTTAATTCCGAAGTATCCGGTGTTATCACTGAATTCGTTAAAGAAGAAGGAGATGACGTCGTAGTTGGGGATGTAATTGCAAAGGTTAGTGAAGAAGGTGGAGCTACTGCTGAACCTGTGCAAGAAGAAGCACCAGCACCTGCTGTAAAAAGTGAAACTCCAAAGGCTGATCCAGCGCCAAAGGTAGAGGAACAATCAGCTTCGAAGCATGATGTAGTTGCATCACCTGCAGCAAGAAAACGAGCTCGTGAATTAAATATTGATTTAAGTACAGTAGTAACGCGTGATCCACTTGGTCGTGTACGTTCTGAGGATGTCGAAGCTGCTGCAAGTGCACCAAAACAAGCACCAGTACCTGCTAAACAAGCTGCTCCTAAGGCAGAAGTAACAGAATTTACAAAGCCTGTAGAGCGTGTGAAAATGTCACGTCGCCGTCAAACAATTGCTAATCGTCTTGTTGAAGCGCAGCATACTGCTGCTATGCTAACTACTTTCAATGAAGTAGACCTTACGAATGTTATGAAGCTTCGTAGTGAGCGTAAGGATAAATTCATGGAAAAGCACGGCGTTAAACTTGGTTTTATGTCATTCTTTACGAAAGCAGTAGTTGGAGCATTAAAGGACTTCCCACTGCTTAATGCAGAAATCCAAGGAACAGATCTTGTTATTAAAAAGTTCTATGATATTGGTATTGCTGTATCTACTGACGATGGTTTAGTCGTACCTGTGGTACGTGATGCTGATCGATTAGATTTTGCCGGTGTTGAGCGTGAAATTGCAAATCTAGGTAAGAAAGCTCGTGACAAACAATTAGGGCTAAGCGATCTTCAAGGTGGAACATTTACCATAACAAACGGTGGTACATTTGGATCTATGCTATCTACTCCTATCTTGAATGCACCACAGGTTGGTATTTTAGGGATGCACAACATCATTAAGCGTCCAATCGCAATGCCAGATAATTCTATCGAAGTTCGTCCTATGATGTATCTTGCTTTATCCTATGACCACAGAATAGTTGATGGTAAAGAAGCAGTACAGTTCTTAGTACGAGTGAAACAGTTACTAGAAGATCCATATGATTTATTATTAGAAGGATAATTTAAGGTAAATCCTGCTATGACAATATGTTATAGCAGGATTTTTTTATGCAAAAAAGCTGCGATGAACATGACTTTTTATTTAGAGGGGACTAATTTTCCAGGAACTTAGTAAAAAATTTTCTAAGTTCCTGTTATTTCAGAAATACTTGGGGACAACTAAAACCGAAACTATATTTGTATAGGGGGAAACTTTATGGATATTCTTCTTGGAATTTTAGCAATAATAGTTGTCCTTGGGCTTTCATACTTACTCTCCAATGACCGAAGCAAAATAAATTACCGTGGTATAGGTATAATGATTCTAGTACAACTACTTATTACTTGGTTTATGTTTTCAACAACAATTGGTCAAAGCATAATCAATGGTATATCTGCAGTTTTTAATAAACTAATTGCATTTGGAAAGGCAGGAATTGATTTTATTCTTGGTGGTGTAGTAGAAAAAGAAGGCGGCGTCTTTTTCTTTGATGTTCTCTTATTAATTGTATTCTTTGCTACACTCTTATCTGTCCTTACCTATTTGAAGATTTTGCCAATCATTATTAAATATATTGGTGGGATTATCTCAAAAATAACAGGATTACCGAGGGTAGAATCCTTCAATGCTGTTAATAGTATTTTCTTTGGTCAGTCTGAAGCTTTAATTGCTATTCGGTCACAATTTCATCATTTAAATGCTAACCGATTATATATTGTTAGTGCTTCAGCGATGGGATCTGTATCAGCTTCAATTATTGGTGCCTACATTCAAATGCTTCCAGCAGAATATGTTCTTGTTGCTTTACCTCTTAATATGTTTAGCGCATTAATTGTTGCATCAATTATTGCACCTGTTTATGTTTCCAAACAGGATGATAAAGTCGACATTACGGATGTTTCCAACGAAAATAGTATTTTTGAAGCAATGGGTAATGGTGCTCTAGAAGGAGGAAAAATAGCATTAATAGTCGCTACCATGTTAGTAGCTTTTATAGCGTCACTTGAATTAGTGAACTGGATTATTCAAGCTATTTTTGCTGGTGTTACCTTACAGCAAATACTCGGCTATGTATTAGCACCAATTGGTTATTTAATGGGTATACCAGCGAATGAAGTACTAGAATCTGGTGCAATCATGGGAACGAAAATCGTAACGAATGAGTTTGTAGCGATGCTTGAGTTTCAACCGATGCTTGAAACAGTCTCGGAAAAAACAATCGGAATTGTAACGGTGTTTTTAACAAGCTTTGCTAATTTTTCATCCATTGGGATTATAGCTGGAACAGTTCAAGGGATTGATCGTGAAAAAGGGGGACAAGTATCAAGGTTTGGATTGAAGCTTTTACTCGGGGCAACATTAGCATCCATTCTGTCAGCAACTATTGCTGGTTTGTTCATATGAGTTACTTCTATTTAACAAAACAAAACCCATTTGTTAATCAACAGATGGGTTTTGCTGTTTGTCGTATTTTTTCTGAACATAGCGTAACCTAACTAATAATGCTCCAGCACCAGTGCTTAGTCCAACGATAATGCCTACCCAATAGCCAAATGGTTCAAGTGAAGTGAAGTTTGCTAATAGCCAGCCAGTTGGTAATCCAATACCCCAATAAGATACGAGTGCGATAATTAATGTCATATTAACGTCCTTATATCCACGAAGTGCTCCTTGAATTGGTGCACCGAATGCGTCTGCCAGTTGATAGACAATAGCAAAGCTTATAAATTGTACTGTTAATGCAATGACATCTGGGTCGCTATTATATAAGCTGGCAACATAATCGTTAAATAGGAATAAAATCATTCCGTTAAGTAACGCAATAAAAATACCACCACTTATACCGATATAACCGTAAGCTTTCGCATCATTTAGTCGTTTTGCTCCTACCTCATAGCCGACAGTAATTGTCAGTGCCATACCAACACTTAGTGGAATCATATACAATAGTGAAGAGAAGCTCATTGCGGCTTGATGGGCTGCAATTGTATTGGTATTATATTCACTCATTAATAATGTAATTGCAGCAAAGATACTCGTTTCAAAGAAGATAGCAAAGCCGATTGGGATACCAATTTTAAGTTGTTCCTTCCAGTGTTTTGTCTTTGGTTTAACCCAAGCTGAGAAGACTTGATATTCTTTAAACGGCTTCATTTTATGGATAATGAGTATAGCAAGTATACTTGTTAACCAATACGTAAGTGATGTGGCAATGCCAGCACCAATTCCACCAAGCTCAGGAAAACCAAATTTACCAAAGATAAATAAGTAGTTAAGGATGATATTTATTGGTAATGCGATAAGAATGATAATCATGGAAACTCTCGTTTGTCCTAAGGCATCCATAAAGCAACGCAATGTATTAAAAATGAATAAAGGAATAATTCCAAGCCCTAATGAAATAAGATAGTATTTGGAAATAAATCTAACTTCACTCTCTAAATTCATCATATTTAGGATGGGGTTAATAAAAAGGCCACCTAGTATAATTATTATAATTGCTAGGATCATAGATAAATAGATAGCTTGCTGCACCTTTTTTGCGAGTGAGTCATAAGATCTAGCACCTAAAAGCTGGGATATTATCGGTGTAATGGCTAGTAATATACCATTTATTCCAGTGAAAACCGGGACCCAGAGACTCGATCCGATTGCAACACCAGCTAAATCGATTGCTCCAGCCTGCCCAGACATGACCGTGTCAAAAAAGGTCATTAGATTTAGACTTACTTGTGTAATAAGAATGGGAAAAAAGATGATGAAAAATAACTTGATCTTTTCTTTGATGGTTTTGGTTTCATACATTTATAATGCTTCCTTTTTTCATATTTTTCTTATAGGATAGAGAAGGAACGATAGTGATTACATAAATGCTATTATAAGGCTTACATGTGTAATTGGAAAGAGGGGATTACCAAATCATATGAAAAATAAACGGATTCTATTCACAGGCGGAGGATCAGCAGGACATGTAATTGTAAATCTAGCATTGATCCCTGTTTTTAAACGTGAAGGATGGAAAATTGATTATATTGGTTCGAAAGACGGTATTGAAAGAAAATTAATTGAACAATTAGATGGTGTTACTTACTATTCAATTTCAACAGGGAAATTACGACGATATATGTCTCTAGAAAATATTAAAGATCCATTCAAAGTATTAAAAGGAACCCTGCAAGCATGGAGAATAATTGGTAAACAAAAGCCTGCTGTCATCTTCTCTAAAGGGGGCTTTGTATCAGTTCCGGTAGTTCTAGCTGCAAAAATGCGAGGTGTCTCAGCAGTGATTCATGAATCGGACTACACACCTGGACTTGCTAATAAGCTTGCTATCCCTTTTGCTAAGAAAGTGTTGGCAACCTTTCCTGAGACAGTTAACTTTCTACCAAAGGAAAAGGCAGAATATGTTGGTGCAGTTATTCGTGAAGAATTATTCCAAGGGGATAAAGAAAGAGGACTTGAATTATGTGGCTTTCATCACCAAAAACCAGTTCTACTAGTTATGGGTGGAAGTGGAGGAGCTGCCAAAATAAATGAAACAGTAAGGTCTTCCTTAGAAAACTTACTCTCGCATTTTCAAATTATTCATATTTGTGGAGAAGGAAAAACAGATTCTAGTTTTAGTCAAGAGGGCTATATGCAATTTGAGTATGTGCATGACGAATTAAAGGATATATTTGCTGCAACGGATTATGTTTTGTCACGAGCAGGCTCTAATGCAATATATGAATTTTTAGCATTACAAATCCCTATGCTACTTATCCCCTTATCAAAAGAGGCAAGCAGAGGCGACCAAATTATCAATGCAAAGTCCTTCCAGGAAAAATCCTATGCAAGAGTATTAGAAGAGGAAGATTTAACAGAGGAATCCTTAGCTAGACAGCTTAAGCAGTTAGTATCGCAGGCACCGGTTATGCGGGATAAGATGAAAGAATATCATAGTGAAAAATCACGTGATCGGGTTATTGAAATAATAAAAGAATCGGCAAAATAGGTAAATAGGCTATTCTTTGTTCTTGGTGACAGAGAATAGTCTTTTTAATTCTTATAGATACAAATTCGAATGATTTAAACGTTGCTTCCAAAACAAATATTTTTTTCTGAATAGGAAATAATAAAGCAAAAGATATCTGTTCTAAGGAGGCAAAATGTGAATAAGCATATCAATTTAACATCAGGTGAAATAGCATCACTATGGACAGTTTACATGAATGATAGTATGTCATTGCAGGTACTGAGTTTTATGTTGAAGGATTTAAAAGATGAAGAAATAAAACCAGTTATCCAACATGCTTATGATTTGTCATGTTCACATATTGAGAAGCTAACAGCTATCTTTAAAAAAGAAAACTATGCCACACCTAACGGATTTGCAGAACAAGATGTAAATCCTAATGCTCCTTGGCTTTTCACAGATGTCTTTTGTTTAACCTATGTTAATTTTATGGCAAAAATAGGTTCTGTAACATATGGTGGTCTTCTTTCCATGAGTACTAGGAAGGATATTCGTGATTATTTTACAGAGGTAATTCATGAAACTACGATACTTTACAATACATCCTTAGATATAGCGCTTGAAAAAGGAGTCAATTCAAGACACCCATATATTTCTGTACCTAAAGAGACAGATTTTGTAGATAGTAAAGATTATTTAAGCGGGCTTAATCCGTTTCAAGACAAGAGGCCACTTAACGCTATTGAAATTTCTTATTTGTATATGAATATTATGACAAACTCTATAGGCAATAAGCTTTGTTTAGCATTTGCACAAACATCTCCTTCAAAGGATATACAGGAATATATATTAAGATGTAGTGACGTAGCGAAAAAGCATGTGAAAATTTTTACGGACATATTAAAGGAAGAGGATATAGAGGTTCCAGAAGTCCCAGATATCAGTATTAGCAATTCTACCACGTGGACTTTTTCCGATAAATTAAATATGTTTCATATCTCTTTAATGATGCAAGCTGGCATTGGTAATTACGGTACTGCATCTGCAGCAAGTCAGCGCAGTGATTTAATGCTGAATTATGAGCGTCTATCACTAGAGGTGGCTAAGTTAGCGAAAAGCGGAGCAGATATAATGATTCAGTATAATTGGTTGGAACAGCCCCCTGGGATTAAATTACGTAAGAAATTAGCAAGAGATAAGGAAAAAAGCTGAAACAAAATATATTCCAGCTTTTTTCTGTACATGCTACTTTAATTTTTCTTTGTAAATGGCCACCAATTAACATTTCCGAATAATTTAACCATCACTGGTACAAACAGTGGTAACATGACTAATGCATAAAGGAATAATCCGATCAACACGACAGTGGCTATTTGTAAAATAGATAACACTCCAGAAGGTAGCATCGCAGCGAATGTTCCACCCAGTATTACTGCTGCAGAAATAATAACTGTACCCATTTTCTTCATTGCCGTTAGCATAGCTTCTTTTAGATTGCCGTCACGATACTCATTGAATCTGTCCATTAAGAAGATACTGTAATCTATACCTAATGCGGTAAGCATAACAAAAGCAAAGAATGGTACTGCCCATGTTAAACCATCATATCCAAGAATATTGACAAAGATAATTTCAGTAAATGCCATAGAAGTAAAGTATGTTAAAACTAAAGACCCGATTAGATATATTGGCATAAAAATCGAACGTAGTAAAATGATTAATACGATGAGAATACCAATTATCATGAATATTACCGTTCTAGAGTAGTCTTCATCAGAAACATTTTGCAGGTCGTTGTTTGTACTACTGATTCCACCGATTAAGGCTTTGCTATCAGCAAAAATGGTTCCTTGTTTAGCTTCCTTGGCCTTATCATTTACGTTATTTACCATATGAATGGCTTCCGTTGAATATGGATTATATTTCAATACAATATCAAATTTGACAATCGTTTTATCGTCTGATAGATACATATTAGCGCCTTCCATGAATGCTTCATTTTCGAGCGCCTCTTCAGGAATCATGACCATTGGATTATCTTCATCTGTTTTGATATCAGCAAGATATCCTTGTACGTCTGTTAGGCCATCACCAATTTGTTGAAGTCCATCGGCACCGTCAGACAATCCTGCTGCTAATTGACCAAGCTGATCTTGCATGTCTTGAAAGGCAGTTTTCAATTGTTCTTGACCACCATATAATTGAGAAAGTCCATCCTGTAGGCTTGGAATATTACCAACTACTTGACCCTGACCGCTCGCAGCTTTGTCTAACCCTGCTTGGAGCTGGTCAACTCCATTTATTAATTGTCCAATCCCTGATGAAATCTGCTCTTGTGCAGCTATGGACATGCTTAGATTATATTGTTTATTTTTATCGTTTAACTGATTTAATGGTTCAATAACCTTAGATTCCATAAGCTGTTGAATGCTTCCTAATGGTTTTACTTGGTTTAGTAGTTCTTTAAGAGTCATATATGCTGTCATAAAATCAGTGTCCTCTTGTAATTCTGGATGTTTCTGAAGAACGATTTCTAGACTATCATATACGTGAGTAATAGTACCCGGTAATTGGCTTAAACTACTAAATTGTTGATTATTTAAATCAGTTAGACCTTGTGCTAACTGTTGATATCCATTCAGCAATTCTTTATTACCAGAAATGGTATGGTCTAGCTTATCTTTAATTGTTTGAAGGTTTGTTTTCACTTCACCAGCACCCATAGCGCCTGATTCAATACCTTGTTCAATTTGACCTAAGGCTGATTGAATATCTCCGATGCCATTGTTAGCAGCCTTGGTTCCCTGCAATAATTGGTCAACGCCATCTTGGGCATCGGCTAATTTAGGGTTAGCCCTTTCAAGTTCAGAGGCTGCTTCTTGTAACCCGCTCTGGATTTCGGTTATACCATCCGTGCTTTTTCCTATTCCATCCGATAATTGACCTGTAAAGTTTCCTACTAAGAAGTCTTCAATGATGGTACCTGTTGGTCTAGTCGCACTTCTTACCTGATCGACACCTTCCAACTTTGCTAATGACTCAGAAATTCGTTCAATTTGCTGAAAGTCTGAAGCTGTATCAATGGGTGTATCTAATTTATAGACGACAGACATTGGCATTGTTTGACCTGGTCCAAAGCTATCAGCAATATAATTAAAGCCTTTAACAGATCGGTAGGAATCCCCGATTTCTTCTAAAGAGTTATAGGATTTACTGCCATCGTAGGATACTAGTGCAGGGACAACGATGATTGCAACGATGATTAATGCAATGAAAGGCCGTGCCCATGCAAAGGTTCCTACTATCCCCCAAAGCTTACTTTCTTTATGGGATACAGCTTTATCAAATGGCCAGAATAGCTTTTTACCGAGTACAACGAGAAAGAAAGGAACTAATGTACCAAGTGCAATAAGGACGACGGCAACTCCGACTGCTACTGCAACAGCTGATTGATACAAGGAGAAGGTGGAAAGTCCAATAGTGGAGAAACCAATAAGTACAGCTATTCCTGCAAATGCGATGGTCTTACCACTAGTTTTATAAGTGTTTAATACAGCATCCTTTATCGATTCTCCATTAGAAATTTCTTCTTTAAATCTACTAATTAGCAGGATGCAATAATCTGTACCTATACCAAACATAACTGCAACCATGAAAATTTGTGTAAAGGTTGATAATGGGAAATTAAATTTATCTGCTAATATAGAGACAACCCCTTGTGCTGCTAAATAAGATATTCCAACTGTTAATAATGGAATAAAAGGAGCTACAAAAGATTTAAATACCACAAATAATATAATCAGGATTAATACTACTGTAATAACTTCTGTTTTCTTTAAACCTTCTTCAGAGTTGGTAATTATATCCTGTGAAATAAAAGCCTCTCCAGTTAAGTAATGATCAATCGTAACATCTTCAAGTGAAGCATAGATTGCATCGCTCGCATCAGCTATTTCACGGTCTTTTAGTGAAACTTCCAATGGAACGATAATCGTTTTCCCATCCTCTGAAACGGTTTGCTCTTCTATTTGTGGATCTTCTTTAAAAGAGAGTATATTTGAAATACCTAAATGATCTGCTTGTTCTTCTAATCGTTCAATTGCTTCTCCAACACTATCTTTTTCTGTTGTATTAAACCCATCTTTTTCATGAAATACAAGTACCGCACTTGTACGATTCGCTTCTTTATCCGTTTGCATGGAATCGATTAATTTTTGTGCTTGAACGGAAGGTGAATCCTCTGGCGCTGCTATTTGTCCTTTTTCACGTACAAGGTCTTGTAAATTGGGAGCAAATATAAAAAGTGCTATAGCACTCGCAATCCAGACCAATGCAATTATCCATCTAAAATGAATTATATATTTCATTCATCTACTTCCCCCTCATCCATAATTCTGGCTAGCTTTTCTAATAATTGAATAAACGTATTGATTTCTTCATCTTCAAAGTTTGATAAGTATTTTCCTAATACTTCGAATAAAATCTTCTCCGTATTTGTGACAAATTCTCTTCCTTTTTCTGTAGCGAGAAGATATACTACTCTACGGTCTTTTTCATCGCGTTCTCGAATAATAAGGCCTTTATCAAATAAACGGTTTACTTGTGCAGTTACAGCACTTTTTCCTATTCCAAAAGTATAGGCAATATCAGTACTCGTGCATTTTTTATTATTAGCAATGTATTGTAGCGTTGGAAATTGATCTGATGTGATATCAACATTTATTTTTTCCTTTAATAAAATACTAACCTTTCGATAGACCAGATTTATGGCTGCCTGATACCGATCTACTAATTCCTTTAATTCCAAATACGTTACACCTCCCTTAAAAAGGTTCATAGGTTAAATAGTTCACTTATTGAACTATATTATCATAGCAAGTTAATTAGAATATGGCAATCCAGTTATTATGAACATTTAATGTACAAAAGAAAGGAAATGCATTTCAATTTTCCCTTATGCATTTCCACATTTCTTCTAATATTATCGATGGACTTCACCATGTCGGATGATTTTAACGTTTACATCAATTTCAACATCAATTTTAGGGAAGAGTCTATTCCATTCTTCCGTCGTGAGTTCTCCTCCTTTCTTATGAATTCTATACTGAACCCCGTAGCCAAAAATATCTGCATTTAATTCTTGTATAATGGAAAGAATTTCTTCAAATCGCTTTTTAATATTATTTTCAATTTCTTTTTCAAGACCATGAATTGCTTCGGGATTATCAAGCTTTAGACTTTCTGATATTTCTAATAGGTTTAATAGCATATTAATAGTAGTCTTGAATTGTAATTTTTCTTTGTTTTTCAATTTGATATTGCCTTTCCCTTTCTCTACAATATAGACCATATTGACATTCTTATTTTTTTTGGCGTGGCTTTTATCTGATAGGTAATCTGCTACCATTTCAATCGGAATGGTCATCTCATAATAATGCTCCCTGAGGGTGCCCTCCATGACTTGAACTAACACTTCATCCTTTAAGGGAAGCTGTCCCACCATTTTATCTTCCTTAAATAAGGCGATACCGTATTTAGAAGGGATCCCTTCCTTCATCCCTAATATTGGTAGAGTTGGCTCTATTCCTGGTGTGTTAATTAATGCGGCAACCTTTGGTAAGGAGCGTTCGGGAAAAATTCGTTTTTCTTCCCCAGGTCTGATGAGACCATGTAAAAATTCTCCCAGATTAGCACTAATGCCTGGATCCTGAACATTGAATAAACTACTTGCGTCAGATTCGCTAATCGCTAAAAATAATGTATTTGGGACATTTGCATCTCTTCTTAACGTATCAAGGAGCGGTTTAATACCTTTTTCGGCTGCACTCCTTCCGTAAATTTCTAATTCTTGCTTCCCAACCACTATTTCTTGATTGGTCTTGGTATTTGCGTTCCTGACTGCACCTTTTACAGTTTTTCCTTTTCCTCTAATTGTTGTATTTACGTTTGGGGAATCCTTTACAAATTGTAAAAGACTTAGGGTAACCTCTATCTCACCATCATCCGTGATATCTGTACCTCGGGTGAGTATGACTCCTAAATTCTCTAGCTGAAATGATTCCATACAACTAGAAAGAAGCAACAATAAACTAACCAATATCAAACATATCTTCATAGTTTTCATGCTTCTTCACTTCCTTGACGTCTCTTCCTCTTTTTTATTAACACGAATATGAGTAGAATGAATGGATAAACATAAATTAGCCAGAAACTATATCTCGCAATTAAATCAGTCAATTTACCAATTTGGTAATCATAATGAAAAAAATTGACAATGGTTAAATAAAAGATTGCCAAAACCCATATGGTAATTTTTTCAGGGACTTTATATACTCGTTTCACTCCATATGATATTGCCCAGAGTAAAAATACAAGATTTGGTAAAATGACCATCAGCCAAACCATAACAACGATATAATCTAATCTCTCTAAAAAAGTGAGAGAAGCACTTTTAAATAGGATTAGTAATGCCCAATCAATATGTTTTAAACCTTCTGCAGCGAAATAACCAATAGAGATTGTAGTGACTAATAGAACTGTAAAAATGGATAGTGTAAGTCCAAGAAAAGCTGGTAGTTTTGCTTTATTTTTATTTGCTATAAATGGATAAATGATCATTAATATTTCAAATCCCACCAGTGTGTAGGAGGTCTCTTTAGCTCCTTTTAATAGTTCGGGAATTGAAGTTTGAAACATGGGTAAAAAATTATGCCAATCCATTCTCATTATCGGGTCATAGAGGATGAAATAAAGCCAAAAGGTTGAAATGAAAAGTAGTAAGGATAACCCAACCACAACCCTTATTCCGCCAAATACAGCATAAAGAACTAGTAGCATGATTAAGAAGGCTATAGCAAAGTTTGGTAGTTCGTGATAGGCAAAAAGCTGAACAACCTCTGTGTACGTTAATAAGATGGAGAGGAAGCTTGTCCCAAAATGAATGATGAAGATAGTACTAATTAATTTTCCAATCCAAGTTCCGAAAATATCTGCATGGATTCCAAATAAATCTGTATTTTCATATTTTTTTAAGATCACAAACATAACATAGATAACTAACGCGATATACAAATAAGCAATAAGAATCGCTATCCAGGAATCACGACCTGCTTCCATATAGATAAAACGTGGAACACCAATGACTCCTACCCCCATTTGTATATCAAAAATAATAAAGAATAGGTAGAATGCTCGAATTCGGTTTCCTGGTTTTATTGAAACATTAATATTCATACCTCACCTACTCATCAATATCCCGTATCTGATCTGCATCCTTAGAGCTAAAGCGTTTAATAAATTTTGGACGATAAGATCGTGCTCGTTTACTACTATGGTTAAAGGGAGTACGGAAAAACACCTTATTAAAGTCCTTGATTTGTAGTGGATACAAAGGAACCAAATAAGGGCGACCTAGAGACTTTAATCGAAGTGTGTGTATTATTAAAAAAGTAATGCCAAATACAATACCAATTAATCCAAAAAATGCAGCCAAAATAATTAATGGAAAACGAATTAATCGTATGGTAGTTCCGAATAAATAGCTAGGCGTAGTAAAAGAAGCAAGGGCACTCATTGCTACAACAATAATGAGGATATTACTAGTTAATCCAGCTTCTACAGCAGCCTGACCGATAACAATACCACCAACAATACCCATTGTTTGCCCCACCTTAGTAGGCAATCTAGCCCCTGCTTCTCGTAATAGTTCAAGAAGAAACTCTAATAATAGTGCTTCAAAAATTGGTGGAAAGGGAACGGAAACGCGTGATTGCCCAATCGATATCAGAATTTGTGTAGGAATAATTGCATATTGATATGTCAGTGCCGCAACATAGGTAGGTGTTAGTAAAATCGAAATAAACATGGCGACAAAGCGTAGTATTCGTAAAAAAGACCCGGCCTGCCATCTCATATATAAATCTTCGGTAGATTCTAAGAAGCTAAATAATGTTGCTGGTGCTGTAAATCCAGAAGGACTATTTTCGACCAGAACACCAAGTTTTCCTTTGGTAATATTATAAGCGAAACGATCGGGTCTTTCTGTAATATCAAATTGCGGGAATAAGTTATTCTGCGAGTCCTCTATATATTGTTTTAATACAATTGCATCTTCTACTTCATCAACATCGAGTTCCTTTAATCGCTGTCTCATCGTCTGTACATCATCATCGTTGGCAAGACTTTTCATATAAACAAGACGGACATCTTTGGGCGATACTTTTCCAATCTTAAATTCTTCTAAGACTAGATCAGGTGATTTAATTAGCCAACGTACGATGTTCATATTCTTTGATAATGATTCAGTAAAAGATATTTGTGGGCCAAGTACAATTGACTCTGTCTCTGCTTTTTCTAGTGAACGGCTTTCTTTTTTAGCAAAAATATAGTCAACCGCAGTTTTTTCATCTTCAATGTAAATATATACTTTACCGATAAGTAAACCATTAAGAATTTCCTCTATGTCAACACTAGTTGAAGGCGAATTAACTGGTATAGAATTCATAAGGGTTTCATTGGTAAGCTTTTTACCATTTTTGTCAAACTCTACTAAAGGTTGAAGTAATGATTGTTGAATGCTAGCCATATCGATTTGATAGTCAATAAAAAACACGACAACATTACGATTGCTTACCGTATATCTAGAAAACTTTAGATCTGGATTTCCTTCGAATTTATCAATAAGAATTTTTTCTAGAGTATCAATCTTTATTGGGAATATTGAAATTCCTTTATTCTTAGGCTTTTGTTTTTTCCACATAGAAACCTCCAGGTTGTCTAACGGTCAGAGATTAGTATGTCTAAAATGCTTGATTTTATGTATGAAGGAATGGGAATGGGATTTAGGGAAAAAAAAGAAAGTCCCAGGGGAATTCCTTCCCAAGGGACTTTTTTAATCTTCTCTCGTAACAACATCCACTTTCCCGGTTCCTGGATCAATTACTAATCCATGAACCTTTACATAGGATGGTAGTAATGGATGATTTCGTATTAAGTTAACACTTTGAATGACAGATTCTTCTACTGTTTCGAAGCCGTGAAACTCATCTTCGAAATCTATTCCTGCATTTTCCAATGTCCGGATCGTTTCTTCTGGAATACCTTTTTCCACCATTTTATCGGTTAATGCCTTCGTATCAACTCGTGACATCCCACAATCATGGTGCCCAATCACAGTTACTTCTTCTGCCTTTAATTCGTAAATAGCAACTAAGATACTCTTCATAATACTATCAAATGGTTTACGAATAATGGCACCAGCATTTTTAACCATTTTGACATCGCCGTTTTGAATATTTAATGCCTTTTGCAGAAGCTCTACTAATCGCGATTCCATACAAGTAAAAATAACCATTTTCTTATTGGGAATGCTATCGGTTACATATTTTTCGTATTGTTTGCCCTCTACAAATTTTTTGTTAAATGCAAGCATATCGTCTAGATGCATTGTTTCACACTCCTTCTAAAATGAACAGTTTGGGTTACCCCATTAAAACTATAGCAGTTTTCGAACATTATACAAAATGAAAACTATAAAGGGGTGAATTGGATGGATGGGCATGTCCGTCATTGTAAATTATGTCAAAGGCAAATGAGCTATAGTGTATTTTATATGTGTATTGACTGCTTATTAGAGCTTGAAAAGGTTAGTGGTTATGTGAGAAGGAACCCTTATTCTAGTATAGAAGAAATCTCACAGGGAACTAATTTATCGAAGGAAAGTGTCCAAAAGATCATCAATTTTAATCCTAGATGTTATAAAGTGCGTAAAAAAGTTTGAAAATAGTTTATTTAAGAAAAGTGTTGACTATTTAATTTTGCCAATCTATAATGATGAGGTACTAAAATTTTAAGAAAAGGAGGTCATGGAAGATGAATAACATTAAAGTAAACCTAATCGTTCATAATTTAATATATCTTGTGACCTCTGGTAAGCGGGAAATTATGCCTTAAACTCAATGTACATAGGTATGCTTTGTTTCATTCGTTTATGTAAAGGTCATTTGTGTGCTATGGCCTTTTTATGATATTTAAGGGAATTATACGTCTGTTTTAGTCTTGTATTCCTATTATTGATACATGCATGTGCCATTTAGCACATGCATTTTTTTGTTTTTTGAGTGACTGAATATTCCTCATTTGAGATTAGCCTTGTAACCTAAATAACCACATGAATGAATGTTAAAAATCTATAGGTAGTGGAGGTTCATATATAAAGCAACTAGAAAGAAAGAGAAGGTGATATAGATGTTTCAGGTTTTTAAGAAACTAGATTGGTTTTTCAAACATTATTGGAAACGATATACCTTTGCGATTGTTTCTTTAATTATCGCAAGTGCAATTGGTCTGATTCCGCCGAGGTTAATTGGATATGCAATTGATCAAATCCAATTTAGTACGCTGACAGCAAAATTATTAACTATTATTGTCGTTGGCTATGTAGTACTATTAGTAATTCATTACTGTATATCCTTTCTGTGGGATTACACGCTATTTAGTGGTGCCGTTATTTTGGAGCGTTGGACTCGTTCGAAGCTAATTGACCACTTTTTAAAAATGACACCAACATTTTATGGGAAATACAAAACTGGTGACCTAATGGCAAGAAGCACGAATGATTTAAAGGCGATTGCTCAGACTGCTGGTTTTGGAGTGTTAACACTAGTGGATTCCACAACATTTATGTTCATGCTAATTGCTATGATGGGATTCTCTATTAGCTGGAAGTTAACCCTAGCTGCATTAATTCCATTACCAATCATGGCTATCATCATGAATAAGTATGGTGCGGCAATTCATGCTAGATTTACCGATGCACAAGCAGCTTTTGGAAATATGAATAATGAGGTACTTGAATCTATTCGTGGAATTCGTGTTATTCGTGCATTCGTTCAGGAAAAACAGGATAAAGACCGTTTCGAAACGATGACAGAGGAAGTGTATCAAAAAAACATTGCGGTTGCAAAAATCGATGCTATGTTTGAACCAACAATGAAAATTCTTGTTGGACTTTCTTATACAATAGGCCTCGGATATGGAACGATGCTAGTTTTTGAGAATGTTATTTCTTTAGGAGATTTAGTTTCTTTTAACGTATATTTAGGAATGCTAATCTGGCCAATGTTTGCGGTTGGAGAATTAATTAATGTCTTGCAGCGTGGTAATGCTTCCTTAGACCGAGTGAATGAGACAATTAACTATAAGGCAGATGTCCAAAATCCAGAAAATCCCGTAGAAGTTGGCCATGTTGATTCGATAGATTTTAATAATGTCTCATTCTCATATCCAGGAACAAAAATAAATCAATTAGAGAATATCAATCTGCATATCCAAAAGGGGCAAACTATTGGAATCGTAGGAAAGACAGGATCAGGTAAGACTACTTTATTTAAAATCATGCTACGCCAGTATCCAGGAGTACGTGGACAACTTAAGTTCTCAAACACCGACATGGAAATGATTAATTTAGAACAAATTCGTTCTTGGATTGGTTATGTTCCTCAAGACCAAATTATGTTCTCGAAAAGTGTTCGAGAGAATATTCAGTTTGGGAAAAATGATGCATCTGATGATGAGATTTTCCACGTTATGGAGCTTGCACATTTTGTAGAAGATATTAAGCAGTTACCACAAGGCCTTGGCACAATGGTAGGGGAAAGTGGTGTAACATTATCTGGCGGTCAAAAGCAGCGGGTTGCCTTAGCGAGAGCATTTATTAAAGAGCCCGAGATTCTGATTTTAGATGATTCTCTATCAGCAGTAGATGGGAAAACAGAATCTAAGATTATCGAACACTTACGTAAAGAGCGAAAGAATAAAACTACCTTTATTGCAGCACACCGCCTATCTGCTGTTACCCATGCGGATCATATTATTGTGCTCGAAGACGGGAAAATTGTAGAAGAAGGAACCCATGAAGAGCTCATGCAAAATGCTGGATGGTATAAGGAACAGTATGAACAACAGCAGCTGGATGATGAGGAGGTGATCTCCTAATGAAGAAGAGATCTACTGAGAGAAGACTATTTCAATATGCCTTACAATTTAAAAAGCGAATTATTATTGGTATCATCTGCCTGATGATTGCTACTTCATTGGAATTAGCGGGGCCACTTATTGCGAAAACAATTATAGATGAACATGTTGTAGGAATTGAAGGGACATGGTATAGCGTTCCTGTAAAAGATGATCGTACAACTGTTGAATTTGAAAACAACTACTATAAACGCGAAGATCGCATCAATGAAAAAGATGAGATTGTAAATACGAATACTATCCTACAAATTGGGAGTGAATACTTCCTAGTTCAAGGGGAGGAAGTTCCTTTACAAGGGGAAAGAAGTGTAAATGGTAATACGGTTACAATCAAATTACAGACAGAGAGTATTACGTTTACAGGTGAGAAAATTTCTGCAAGTGATATCTATTCGTTTTTCAAGCCTGAACAAAGACCAATTCTCCTCTTATTAGCGTTATATGTTGGTTTGCTTATCATTGCTGGTATTTTTCAGTTCTATAAGACATTTATGCTTCAAAAAGCTTCCAATCAAATAGTGAAAAAGATGCGTAATGACATTTTTGAACACACGCAGCGAATTCCAATAAACTATTTTGTTGATCAGCCTGCAGGTAAAATTGTTGCTCGTATTACCAATGATACGGAAGCTATACGTGATTTGTATGAAAGGGTTCTAAGTATCATCATTACAAGTGCAATTTATATGGCGGGAATCTTTGTCGCATTATTTATCTTGAATGCAAAACTAGCTGTATGGTTTTTATTATTAATACCACTAATCATTGTATGGATGAAGTTTTATAAGTTTTTCGGAACTAAATACAATAAAGTAATCCGTTCAACAATCAGTGAAATAAATGGAAAAATAAATGAAGCTATTCAAGGAATGACCATCATACAGGCATTTCGTCGTGAAAAAAAGACGAAGGAAGAATTTGAAGTATTAAATAAAAGACATTTTACGTATCAACGAAAATTATTAAAATTAAGTGCATTGACATCGTATAATTTAGTTACGGTCTTTCGAAATATTTCATTTGTCGCTTTTATTTGGTATTTTGGTTCTGCTTCTTTAGACATTCAAAACATTATCTCTATTGGGATGCTCTATGCAATAGTGGACTTATTAAACCGATTATTTGAGCCAGTAAATGATATCGTAAATCAATTGCCATTACTAGAACAAGCAAGGGTTGCTGGAAGCCGTGTGTTTGAATTAATGGATAAAGAAGGCGAAGAGGTTAACCAAGAGAAATTAGAACGTTATAAAGGTAACATTGAATTTGATCATATTTCATTTGCTTATAATGATGCGGATTATGTTTTAAAAGATATATCATTGTCGATTAAATCGGGAGAAACAGTAGCATTTGTGGGACATACCGGCTCTGGAAAAAGCTCGATTATGAATTTATTATTTAGGTTTTATGATCCGCAAAAAGGAACAATAACTATTGACGGTCATAACACAATGGAATGGTCCAGACAACAAGTACGTAGTCATATGGGGATTGTGTTACAGGATCCATTTTTATTCTCAGGGACTATTATTTCCAATGTCACCATGAATGACCCGAAAATAACACGAGAAAAAGCTATTCAAGCATTACGAACGGTCGGTGCGGATCGATTCATTGAGAAGCTGCCGAAGAAATACGATGAAAAAGTATCTGAGGGTGGAACAACGTATTCATTAGGTGAAAGACAGTTAATATCCTTTGCTCGTGCTCTTGCTTTTGATCCAGCAATTCTTATTCTAGATGAAGCGACTGCTAACATTGATACAGAGACTGAAAATATAATTCAGCATGCACTAGAGGTTTTAAAACAAGGTAGAACAACTTTAGTTATTGCCCATCGCTTGTCAACCATTCAGCAAGCAAATACCATATTTGTGTTGGATCATGGTAAAATTATAGAACAAGGTAATCATGAGGAGTTAATTGCAGAAAAAGGCACGTACTATCAAATGTACAAGATGCAACAAGGTATCTCGCAAAGAGCAGTCTAGAATGGTACAGATGTGGGGTGTACTCATGGATGAGGAGAAAAATATACAACCAGACATCATTGATGAAGACCTATATGAAGAATTTGAAGATGAGGAGCTTTATGAGCTTGTCCAGCAAGCAAGACAAGAGGCGCTCTTAAAAGCATCACAAGATATACAAAAAAAGCCAAAACGTCCATTTTCTAAATGGATGTTCTGGCTTATTGCTATTACAATGGTAATTAACATAATAGCAATATTACCGTATACTTTCTCCATTCCAGCCATAGACTTCCTTATAACCTCGACGAGACTTTCTATCCAAGAAGATATAAAAACGTATAAAGAAGCAGTTGTTGTCATAGAAACAGGGGAAAGCAAGGGAACAGGATTTTCTATTTCCCCAGATGGTTATATTCTTACAAATTACCATGTAGTCGATAATGGTGCCCCAATTACAGTAGCCTTTCCAAATGAAGGTCTTATTCAAGGTACAATCGAGGCTGCCTTTCCAGATGTGGATTTAGCTTTATTAAAGGTTCAGTCTGAACAGGAATTACCATATTTAACCCTTGCAGAGAGCTTTAGCTTCGAGGGAAATGAACATATTTCATTTATTGGAAACCCACTTGCATTTAATAGGATTGCAAATGAAGGAACAATCATTGGATACACCGATTTAAAAGATTGGGATCAGCCTGTTTTAATGATTGAAGCTCCGGTATACCGTGGCAATAGTGGAAGTCCTATTATTAATGATGAAGGCGAGGTAATCGGTGTAATCTTTGCCACACTCGACCATGATATACACGGAGAGGTTGGCTTGTTTATTCCAATAGAATACTTCTTTCAACGAAATAATAAGTGATTCTTATTATTTATCAAAAATAACCGATACAATAGGAGAGAGGCTGTCCTTCTCTTCTATTTTTTTTATAGATGGGACACAATAATGAGGGGCATTAACTTTTTTTAATCTAAATGTAAAATTCTGTGATGGGCATTGTAATACTTGTACGGTAAGATATTCATATTCTTAATAGAAAAATATAGAGGATTATGGTGGTATTTATGACCCTTAATGAAATAATTAGAATAGTTTTTAATTTGGCAACGCCCATAAAGTTTGTAATACAATCGAAATATATGAAAGAATGGGGTGGTCTACTATGACCATACACAATTCATTAAAAGACATCCCCTTAGATAAACTAATAATGAAAGCGCAAAAGGATGATGAGGCTGCTCTTAATTTTTTATTAAAAAATTATCAACCATTTATAGCTAAATCTGTCTCAGAAGTATGTAAACGATTTATTGACCCGGAGCGTGATGATGAGTACAGTATAGGCTTATTAGCGTTTCATGAGGCAATTCGACAGTATTCACCACACAAAGGGAGTTCTTTTTTAACGTTTGCTAATTTAGTTATAAAACGTAAAGTCATTGACTATATCCGATTTAATAGCAAAAATAAAGTAGCTATCTCATTGGATGAGACATATGACGAAGAATATATGGAAAGTCCGACTGAACTTGAAGCAGTAAAGGAAATTTATCAACAAGAACAAGAAGCATGGTATCGCAGACAAGAAATCCTTGAATTTAAAGAAAGGCTTGCGACGTTTAAGCTATCCCTTCATGAGCTAACAGAGATTGCACCAAAACACCGTGATGCTCGTGATACTGCAGTTCGTATCGCAAGAATAATTCAAGATGACCAGGAGATGAGTGCCTATGTAAATAAGAAGAAAAAATTACCGATTAAGGATTTAGCTAAAAAAGTTGATGTAAGTAAGAAGACATTAGAACGTAATCGAAAGTTTATATTGGCCATTTTTATTGTTCTAAGTGAAGATTTTGTTTTTCTCAAGGATTATTTGAAAGGGGTGGGCCAGTGAAAAAGGGTATTGTCATGGAGCGGCACCAAAAATATATGGTAGTGCTGACACCAGATGGCTCATTTGAAAAAGCGGCTACTATAAAAGGTGTAGATATCGGGTTCGAAGTAATATATGAACCCATTATTGAGAAAACCTCTACTTCTGTTTTTCAAAGGAATTTTTTCTCTATACGTACTGCTGCGTTAGCTTGTATAATTTTAATTGCATTATTGCCCTTATATTTTATTACAAATAAGAATGAAGCGTATGCATATGTTGATATCGATATTAATCCAAGTATCGAGCTAGAGATAAGTGATAATTTCAAAGTAGCTGATGTAAAAGCATTAAATGAAGATGCATTACGTTTATTACAAAAGGTAAAAGGTTTGAAAGGTAAAAAAGTAGAGGAAGCAATTGATGAAATTATTCATTTGAGTGAAGAAAATGGTTACACGAATACAGCTAAGAATGTATTAGTTGGGGTCCACTATGTGGATAAAGCGGATGCGGGTAATCCATTAATAACTAAGATCCATGATCACTTTTCCAAGAAAAATACAGAATGGCAAGTGGTCACCTTAGAGATTCCCGATGAAGTTAGGATGAAGGCTGAAAAGGCAAAGCAATCAATGAACGAGGTTTTAGCAAAACAGGTTGATACAGATAAAAAAGACAAACAAGTACTTACTGAAGATGAAAAGGAAGTATTGCAATCATTTTATAATCGTAAAAACTCTCTTGGAACGTCCAAGGAAAAAGATACTGCTGATGAAAAACCATTAAATAAGGGGAAGAAAAGAACTGATAAAGATTTAAAAGAACAATTACATCCTAGTGAGCTAAAAGATAAAAATCGAGATAACCATCCCAAAAATAACGGTAAAGAAAATCAGAATAAAGCAAAGAATCAAGGTAAGCCTCACAATATTGATATAAATAATTCCATACATAAAGGAAAAGGAAACAATCAAGAAGACCATAATAAAAATCGTAATCATGGAAAAGATGGGCACAAAGAGCAAGATAAGAATAAAGGGAAGCAACATAATAAGGAGCATGGAAAACAGAAAGATAATCGAAATAATGGGAAAAATAAAGGTAATAATGGAAAGAATGGTCATCATCAACATAATAATGGAAATCAAAAAGGAAAAAATAAGCAAGACGGTTTTTCCTATCTTCATCCATATTTATATTAGGAAGGGAATGTATTTCCCTTCCTTTTTTACTTACATTTCCAAAATAGCAGTGGGAGTATATTTCATTGCATGGTCAATATAATATAGAAGGTTTTCATGTGATTGTACAATTTTTTGTTCATCTAAAGAATAATGGTAGGCATGGAGAAAATTCTGTATCTTCTTAGAAAGTAAGTCATCCTTTGTCCGCACCATGAGCACAAGTAAATCATCCCATTGTCCCCAAAGTGTGTAATATAGTGCCTTATCATAGTCTGGTATATCCATGAAATTCCCCTCCTTTTTAACTAAAGGGTATTACTAGCTTTCCCCTAATATATATATATTTTCTAATAACAGTTTGGTGTGGCTTCCAATTAAAGGATGGGTTTTTTAATGAACTATGACAATCCTATTGGGGTTGATTCCATATAAAGGATTGCCTTCCTTAGCATAATCAAAATGACGAGGTACATACTAAAAAGTGAAAAAGGGAGGGAAACAACCATGAAAAAGAGCTTGTTTGGTATTGCGGCGTCAGCTCTAATTGTTTTGGCAGGTTGTGGAAATGGTAATAATGATGATGCAGAAAGTCAACGAGGAACCACTAATCAAAATGTAGATCCTGTCCGTTATCAAGACCATGATGATGCCAATGATAATAATCGAAATTACACGCTTCAACGTGATTTAGAAGAGCCGAATAATGTCAATACCAGAAATATCAATAATGTCAACAACAGGACAAATGACAATCGGACCAATAATAACAATGGGAATCGATATGATGTTGCTAATGAGGCGGCAGACAAAATCGTCGATCAAATTGATGTCATTGAACGTGCTTATGTTCTAACAACAGATAATAATGCTTATGTTGCTGCACAGCTAGATGATAATAATAACAGAAACCGTCTAAGCGATAATGGGGATGCATTAACAGACGATGTCAAAAATAAAATTTCTACTATCGTCAAATCTGTTGATAATGATATTGACAATGTATATGTCTCAACCAATCCAGATTTTATGAATTTGACGAATAATTATGTTAATGATGTTGATCAGGGGCAACCTGTTGAAGGTTTCTTTGAAGAGATGGGAAATATGATTGAGCGTATTTTCCCACAGAATAAAGGTAGGTAATTGTATAGTGCTTCCACTAATTTGGAAGCACTATTTTTTATGAACGAAATAAAAGTTTTCAACTTATTTAATCTTAGACATATAATTCTTATTAAACATAGTTGATTACTGTGTTTAATAAGAAATTGGAGTTGTTACAAATGGGACGGGAGTTTGTGGAGATATTTGAGGATTGGGCAGAAGATTATGATCGGACTGTTGCAGGAGAGAATCCAGAGTATCAGGAGGTCTTCCGTAACTATGAGGAAATCTTATCGTTAGTTGCTGATAATTCTTCTGGAACAGTACTGGAATTTGGTGTAGGAACTGGTAATTTATCGGAGAAGCTATTTGAAAAAGGGTTGGATGTAATTGGTATTGAGCCATCAGAGGCAATGCGGATAATTGCTGAGTCGAAACTACCTCATATGACAATACTGGATGGGGATTTTCTACTCTATCCTCAAATCACGAGACCAATTAACACGATTGTAAATACGTATGCTTTTCATCATTTGACAGATGAAGAAAAAGCCAAAGTAATAAAACGGTTTTCAGAGATTCTATCACCAGGAGGAAAAGTTGTCTATGCGGATACAATGTTTGCATCAGAGTTTGAAAAGAACAGAAAAATAAACGAAGCAAAAAATGCTGGCTTTTTTACACTTTCAGAGGATTTAGAACGAGAGTATTATCCTATAATTAACAACGTAAAAAATATGTTTACAAAACAAAATTTTACTTTTTATACGAAGCAAATGAATGATTTCGTTTGGTTTGTCATAGCAGATTATAAAGGGAAAAAAGAGGAGGGAATCATTTTGAAGAAGATGAACGTTGAAAGTTTTAATTTGGATCATACAAAGGTAAAAGCTCCTTATGTACGATTAGTAGGTGTAACAGTTGGGGAGAATGGGGATCAGGTTTATAAGTATGATATTCGATTTAAACAGCCTAATAAAGAGCATATGGAAATGGCAGGTCTCCATTCATTAGAGCATTTAATGGCAGAGAATATTCGAAATCATATGGATCAAGTATTGGATATTAGTCCAATGGGATGTCAAACGGGATTTTATCTATCGCTCCTAAATCATGATTCCTATGATGAGGTTTTAAAAGCGTTAGAGAAGACCTTACAGGATGTTCTAGAAGCGGATGAGGTACCGGCATGTAATGAGGTTCAGTGTGGCTGGGCCCAAAATCACAGTTTAAAGGGAGCACAGGAAATCGCAAGGGAAATGCTTCTAAAAAAGGATGAATGGCGAGAAGTCTTTTAACATTGGGGGGAGACAGGTGGTTTATAATTCCATACATGAATTAGTTGGGAATA
This sequence comes from Ornithinibacillus bavariensis, assembly GCF_018333235.1. GTDB lineage: Bacteria > Bacillota > Bacilli > Bacillales > Amphibacillaceae > Ornithinibacillus > Ornithinibacillus bavariensis. The sequence continues at coordinate 281,889 of NZ_BORP01000001.1, forward strand.
CACCACTTCTTAAGATAAACCATTTCCATCTTCCAGAAAATGTTTATATTTTTGCAAAGCTCGAATATTACAATCCAGGTGGAAGTGTAAAAGATAGGCTAGGTGTCGAGCTTATTCAGGATGCAATACGTAGAGGTAAGCTATCTCCAGGTGACACTATCATTGAACCTACAGCTGGTAATACGGGTATTGGCTTGGCACTAGCCGCAAAAAAGATTGGGCTAAAGGCAATATTTGTCGTTCCAGAGCATTTTAGTCAGGAAAAGCAGCTTATTATGCAGGCATTAGGTGCAAAAATAATTCATACACCGAAGGAGGCTGGTATGACTGGTGCCGTTGAGAAGACCAATGAACTACTTCAGCAAATTCCAGGTAGTTACTCACCCCAGCAATTTAAGAATCCAGCAAACCCGAAAACATATTACAGCACGTTAGCGCCTGAAATTTGGAGGGATTTAAAGGGGGATGTCGATATTTTTATCGCAGGAGCAGGTTCAGGTGGGACATTTATGGGGTGTGCACAATTCTTCAAGGAAAGAGATTCAACGATAAAGACAATTATTGTCGAGCCCGAGGGTTCCATTATTGCAGGAGGTAAGCCTGGTTCACATCGAACAGAGGGGATTGGCATGGAGTTTTTTCCTCCATTTTTAGATTCGTCCTATTTTGATCAAATATATACCGTCCAAGATCAGCAAGCCTTCGCACTAGTACAAGAGCTTGCTAACAGAGAAGGCTTACTGGTAGGGAGTTCTTCCGGTGCCGTTATGCATGCAGCGCTGGAAGAGGCAAAAGTTGCACCTGAGGGCACGAATATTGTTACGATTTTTCCTGACGGCAGCGATCGTTATTTAAGTAAAGATATTTATTCTAAGGTAAAAGGCGGGGAGATATAAATGCGTTCAAAAACAAGGATGGTCCACGGTGGAATTACGCGTGACGAGCAAACTGGTGCTGTCTCTGTTCCTATTTATCAGGTTAGTACTTTTAAGCAAGATGGTATAGGAAAGCTGAGGGGCTATGAATATTCCCGAACAGGGAATCCAACCCGTACTGCATTAGAATCGGTAATTGCTGAATTGGAGAATGGAACACATGGTTTTGCCTTTAGTTCCGGTATGTCCGCAATTACGACAATCTTACTGTTATTCAGTGCGGGAGACCATATAATTTTAACAGATGATGTGTACGGTGGATCCTACCGATTAATAACAAAGGTATTAAAACGATTTAATTTGGAGTATACATTTGTTGATACAAGTAACATTGAAAATGTGGAGAATGCTGTAAAAGAAAATACGAAAGCAATTCTTATCGAAACCCCAACCAATCCTTTACTGAAAATAACGGATATAAGGAAAATGGCGGCGATAACATCCAATAACGATATGCTGCTCATAGTAGATAATACCTTTGCTTCACCGTATTGGCAAAACCCGTTAAACTTAGGAGCAGATATCGTACTTCACAGTGCTACAAAATATATTGGCGGACATAGTGATGTGATTGGCGGTTTAGTATCTGTTAAATCTGAGCCATTAGCTGAGAAAATTCATTTTCTCCAGAACTCAGTAGGAGCTGTATTGGGTCCACAGGATTCTTGGTTATTAATGCGTGGAATTAAGACACTAGCTCTGCGAATGGAGGCAATAGAAGCAAGTACAAAGAAGATAGTCGATTTCTTGTTAAAGCATAAAAGGGTTATGAAGGTGTATTATCCAGGATTGCCTACTCACCCGGGCCATGTATTGGCTAAAAGTCAAACTAGAGGTTTTGGAGGTATGATATCATTCGATGTCGGGGATGGAAACTATGCCGAAGAGATCCTTAAGCGAGTTAACTATTTTACACTGGCAGAAAGCCTAGGTGCAGTAGAAAGTCTAATCTCCTTACCTGCAAAAATGACTCATGCATCTATACCGTCCAAAAGAAGGCTAGAACTTGGTATTTCTGATGGGTTAATACGATTGTCGGTTGGGATTGAGGATGTAGAAGACCTCATTGAAGATTTGGCACAGGCTTTAGGGGATGCTTAAATGACAGGCAGCTTTTAGCTGCTTTTTTATTTTTCAGGAAACACAGTATAGTTACTTTTAACCCAAATATGCTAAAATGAACACAATATTAAAATGGAAGGAATGGCAAAAAATGAGTGAAAGAGCATTGAAGTATCTGTCTGACAATCGAGAAAGATTATTAGAAAGGTTACAAGAATTCTTGTCAATACCTAGTGTTAGTACAGATAGTATACATAAAAATGATGTCCAAAGAGCAGCAACGTATCTACAAACTTACTTAACAGAGATTGGTTTTCAACAAGTTCAACAAATTGAAACAAATAAACATCCAATTGTATATGCGGAATATATGGAAGCGGGTCCTGATTCTCCTACTGTACTATTATATGGGCATTATGATGTTCAACCGGTCGATCCGATCGAATTATGGGATAGTGATCCGTTTAAGCCAGAGATAAGAGAAGGTAGATTGTATGCACGCGGTTCAAGTGATGATAAGGGGCAAGTGTTCATGCATCTAGCTGTATTTGAAGCATTAATGAAAACGGAAGGAAAGCTCCCATTAAATGTGAAGATCTGTCTTGAAGGGGAAGAGGAAATTGGTAGTGAAAACCTATATACCATGCTCCAAGTGAAAAAAGAGCTATTTCAGGCAGATTTTGCTGTGATATCAGACTCAGGTATGGTAGCGAAAAATCAACCAACCATACTTTATGGATTAAAGGGATTTACAGGTATTGAAATTACAGTTACGGGACCAGATCATGACTTGCATTCTGGTATGTATGGTGGGGCAGTACGTAACCCCATTATGGCCTTATCCCATATTCTCGCTTCAATGAAAAATGACGATGAAGTTGTAACAGTCGAAGGTTTCTATGATGGTGTAGAAGCTTTGACTAGTGAGGAGAAGGAATTAATTAAACAAGTTCCAAGTGAGGATTTTGTCAAGGCAACTGGTATTACAGAGACTGTTTCGGAAAAAGGGTATACAGCAAAAGAACATACGATGGCTAGACCTACATTTGAAGTGAATGGGATATTTGGTGGGTATCAGGGAGAAGGTACGAAGACGATTATTCCAACGTCGGCAACTGCGAAGATTACGTGCAGACTAGTGCCAGGTCAAGCCCCAGAAACGATTCAACGTTTATTAGAAGCCCATATTAAAAAGGTTGCTCCAAAGGGTGTTACTGTAGAAGTGAAAAAAGAAAAGCTCTCTGCTAAAGCCTACAAGGTTGAGCCGAATCATCCATTAATCCAAAAAGCGGCAACGAGTTATACAAAAGCATTCGATAAAGAGGCGGTCTATGTTAGAATGGGTGGATCTATTCCAGTTGTGGAATGGATTGATCATCTTTATACTATTCCAATTGTCTTATTAGGATTCGGTACACCTGAGGATCGACTACACTCACCAAATGAAAGCTTTCCATTAGATAGTTTTGATAAGGGGATGGAGACATTAGTTTATTATTGGCATGAGATAACAAACGGTTAGATGTTTTTATTCTAATGCAAAATATTGAGGGACATTGGATACTTAAATGGGGGAAAAGAAAAGAAAATGGAAATGGCTGTTGATCATGTTTATCAAAAGGAAATATTAAATAGATTCTTTGAAGCATTCGGGCTGGAACAAAAGTATAAGTTGCTAGGAGACTTTGAGAATTATGTATATGAAGTATATAAAGGGAACAAACCTTTCATACTTAGGGTAACTCATAGCTCTCACCGATCAATGGAAGAAATTCTTGGGGAAATTGACTGGGTTAATTATTTGTCTCATCATGGTGCAAACGTTCCTACTGTTTTTCCATCGCAATATAACCAAATAATAGAGGAACAAACCGCTACCGATCAAACAAGTTTTTTTGCCTGCCTTTTTTCCAAGGTTGAAGGAATAGGGGTACGTTCAACGGATGACCAATTTAATGATACGCTTTTCCAAAGCTGGGGAAGGGAAATAGGCAAAATACATCGTTTGACTGATCAATATGAATCTAAGCATGGATATCGAAAGCATTGGTTTGAGGATGATTTGTTTGCGTTAGAAAAATATGTACCAACCGAATTAAAGGTTATTCAACGGAAGAATGAGATTATCAAGCAATTAAATGAATTACCAGAAACAAACTATGGATTAATCCATAATGATGTGCATAATGGAAACTTCTTTTACGATAATCATACTATTTATATTTTTGATTTTGATGATGCATGTTATTTTTGGTATGTTTCCGATATTGCAATTCCGCTATACTATGCTTGTTATTCATTATTTAGAAATGAAGAGGGTTTAGATGAAAAGCGAGTATTTGCCAATCGATTTATTGATAATTTTATGATAGGCTATCAAAAAGAATTTATGCCTCCGGAAAGATGGAAGGAACAACTAACATTATTTTTAAAGGTACGTGATATTACACTCTATGCGGCCTTAAATAAAAAGATTGCACCCGAGGATCGAAATCAAGGCTTACAGGAAAGTATGGAACAAATAAGAAGAAGAATTGAACAAGGAGAGCCTATTGTGGTGTTATAAAAAGGGAGAATAAGGTCTGCAAATATGCAGACCTTATTCTCTATACTAGCAATAGTACCCCCTACCATATCCACCTGCTCCAACAATAATTAACAGGATAAAGAGGACAACGATAAATGCAAATCCACCGCCATATCCGCGACTCATTAATAAGTCACCTCCATATTACTAAATTCATATATTTATGATGACTAGTAGTACCAGCCATCACCATATCCATAGCCTCGATGATAACCACTCGCTCCAACGATAATTAGTAGAATAAATAACACTACTAGTAAAGCAAAACCAGAGCCGTAGCCACCTACTACATTACTCATATCTTTCCACCTCCTCAATTATAATGTATGATATTTCCCCAGATATGACAGGGCGAATGTACAGAAAACTAGGCTAAAGTGGTTTATAATGTATTAGCTTTAACATACTATACAACTGGTTGATTTAATGTAAGTGATCCTAAATTGTGATACACTTATTTAATGGAAACTAAATTAGTTAACGGCGTATGCTGAATAAATAGAAAGGGCGATTACATGATAAACAGAAAAAGCAAACGTGAGATTGAACAAATGCAGAAAGCTGCAGATTTGCTAGTGGAGGTACACAAGGAAATCGCTAAGATGATTAGACCAGGTATTTCAACATTGGAAATTGATGCTTTTGTTGATAAGTTTTTAGAAGAGCACGGAGCTATACCAGAGCAGAAGGGATATAATGGTTTTCCTTTTGCAACCTGTGCATCAATAAATGATGAAATTTGTCATGGTTTTCCACGTGAAGATTTACTACAGGACGGGGATATCGTGACAATCGATATGGTTGTCAATCTTAATGGAGGATTAGCGGATTCTGCATGGACGTACGCAGTTGGAAATGTGGATGAAAAGGGTCTACGTTTGATGGAGGTTACTAAGAGATCACTTTATATTGGAATTGAGCAGGCGAGAGCGGGAAATCGTATTGGTGACATCGGTCATGCAATTCAAACGTATGCAGAGGGAGAAGGCTTTTCTGTAGTAAGAGATTTCACGGGTCATGGCATTGGTCCATCAATCCATGAGGACCCACATGTTCCACATTTCGGCCTTCCTAATAAAGGACTTCGCTTAAAGCCGGGAATGGTAATAACCATTGAACCAATGTTAAATGAAGGTGATTGGCGAAGTAAGGTAGATAGCAATAATTGGACAGCAAGGACAATTGATGGAGGACGTTCCGCTCAATATGAGCACACAATTGTTATTACCGATGGGGATCCGATAATTTTGACAGAACAAGATCGGTAAAAAGAAATAACACACGGGATTCTTTTGTTAAGAATCCCGTGTATTTTTATAGGCATTTATCATTCTTATATCAGAAAAATCAGTTATAATGGTAGAAATTTAACTAAGGGGGGAAGAAAAAGTGGAGACAGTAAATGTAAACAAGAAAGAATTTACAACACGTGCTATTTTGATTAAACGAGGGATGACAGTTGGCTTTCCTATCATGCTTGGGTATCTTCCGATAGCAGTTACATTTGGAGTTTTAGCAAAGCAATCAGGACTATCGTTATTGGAGTTAACATTAATGAGTGTGCTCGTATTTGCTGGGGCAAGTCAATTTATGGGTGCAAATATGATTGCTTTAGGTGCAGGGGCAGTAGAAATTATAATTGCAACTTTTGTTTTAAACTTCCGTCACTTTGTAATGAGCTTTTCCTTTATGAATAAGCTTAGGTCTGTTCCTATTAGATGGAAAGTACCATTAGCACTAGGGTTAACGGATGAAACCTTCGCAGTTTCTTCTTTACATATTAAGGAGGCTAAAGAGAAAAATGGCCACTGGTTTTATGGTGCCCTTACGTTAACGGCATATTTTTCATGGGTATTCGGTTCGCTTCTAGGAGGTTTAGTAGGAGAAATTATACCCGAGACATTAAGTCAAAGTATGGGTATAGCACTTTATGCGATGTTTATTGGATTATTAATCCCATCCGTAAAAAAAGAGCTTAAAGTTGGATTAATTGCTATCATTGCTATGTTCATAAATGCTATTTGTTTGCAATTTATGAGTAGCGGCTGGGCGATAGTTTCAGGTACAGTATTAGGCGGATTAAGTGGTGTATTGTTACTGAAGGAGGAACAGGCATGATATTCCTTATTATTATTGGAATGACTCTTGTGACCATGCTCCCTAGAATTATTCCTGCTTTCATCGTAGATAAATTACAGTTTAAAGATTGGGTTAATCGCTGGTTAAATGCGATTCCATATGCTGCCTTAGGGGCATTGATTTTTCCAGGGATTCTTTCTGTCAATCCTGATAAACCTTACATTGGACTTGTAGGTGGATTAGTTGCTATTGGATTAGCTTATATCGGATTAAATGTAATTTTTGTAGTAGTAGGAGCAATCCTGTCTGTATTTTTATTAACTACTTTCTGAAAAATGGCCAGTCACAGTTTAATTCTAAATACTGTGCTGGCCATTTTTCATTCAATATAAGGTTCAATATGAATATGAGTATACAAAATCCCATGCTTTTCAACCAATTCTTTTTCAATCATAACCGTAATATCATGGCTTTGATGAACATTTAGCTCTGGATTAACCTTAATCGTAACATCAAGGATTGGTTGATTTCCTAACACACGTCCTTTTATATCCGCAACTAATTTAACTTCAGGATATTTTGTAATCGTTTGTTTTATCTCCGTTAACCTTTTCTCATCAAAACCATCGGTAAGTGCAAGGGTAGAATCCTTGAAAATTTCCCAAGCAGTCCTACAGATGACGACTCCCACTACAAGCCCAGCTAATGGATCTAGCCAGCCAATGCCAAATTTAGCTCCAATTATACCAATAAATGCACCAATACTAACAAGTGCATCTGAACGATTGTCTTGAGCAGCAGCATATAGGGCACTACTATTTATTTTCTTCGATAGAGCTAAATTATAGCGGTGGACAATAAACATGATTACAGAAGCACCCAAGGCAGTCCAGGCCGTTACCATATCGGGTGCGGTACTTCCTTTATCTAATATCTTTGTAATGGTAGAGAATATTACTTGTATGCCGACAGCTGCCATAATAAATGCTGCTAGTAAGGAAGAAATTGTTTCTGCGCGATAATGGCCATATCGATGGTTTTGATCTGGTGGCTTTTGGGATATTCGAAGTCCTATAAGGATAGCAATGGAGGCAATAACATCCGTAGAGTTATTTAATCCATCGGCCCATAATGCTTCTGAATTCCCTATATAGGCAATAATTAATTTTGTTCCGGAAAGAAATAGGTAAGCAAAGATACTAATCCATGCACCTTTTTCACCTTCTCTTAAATCTGGTGTACGATTCATGATAATGCCTCCAGCTAATTTCATTAACTTTATCACTATATCAGATAGGAAATGGGTGGGTCTAGAGAAACTAATAAGCGTTTGTCAATATCAATTGGTATGTTTTAAGTTTGTTTCCTTCGTACAAGAAATAGAACTAAGTTTTAATGGTTTTTTTATTAAATCCCATTGCAATTATTCTAAAAATTTAGGATAATAAACATAAAGGAGCAGGAGGGGCGTACTTCATGAAAAAGGAAAGGGTAGTTTACCACTTTTATCCGTACGAAGGAAATGTCCTTAACGCTAAAAGAGAGATATCCTTTGAAATTAAATTATCTTCACGGATGATTTTAGATGAAATCTGTTTTAATTGGAATAAGAAAATGCTTGAGGAAAAAATTAATTCTTCGATTCAAAAGGGTAATAAAGAAGATTTTGAGAAAGTTCGAGAAAGATATTTACAATATATTTGGGAATAAAATCGGAAAAGTAATAGACCAGCCTTGCCCACACTGAGTATGGTAAGGCTATTTTTATGGAAGAAATTGAATAAAAAATAAGTTGGGGGGAGCTTATGAAATTAGATGTTACTATTTCGCAAAAACAAAATAAGCTATTACTATACATACTATTATTCTCATTGTTTCTCGGATTAGGTGCTGAATTCATTGTCGGTGCACCAGCAATAAATATGATAGCGATATCAATTGGTGGTGGCATTGGAATCTTGTTAATTGCCATTTTTAATGTTAAGAGGATATATAGTTTTGCAGTGCCTTATATTGCTATTTTTTGTTTAGCTGGAGTATCACTAATTGTAATGCTAGGTTCTAGTTATGTGACGAATATATTATTTACCTTCTTTTTATTAGCGGTCGCCGCTATATCCTTATCCCGTGCTGTACTAACGACTGGTGGTATCCTAGGAATCGGTTTATTAGTCTTGTTTATTATATTCAACGGACAGGCAGTGGGATTTGATACCCGATCTATAGCAATTACAATGGTTTTTTTTACTCTAGTTTTTATTGTTTTATATATACAAATTAAAGTATCACGTGGTTTTCTGTTAACTCTATTTCAAGCAATGGGTGAAATAGAAGAGAAGTCCAAAGAAGAGGCTAATCGTACTCTACTAATTCAAAGTGGTGCAGAAAAGGTTCGGAAGCAGATGGAAGTTATTGAAGGGGATAGTAGTCTTAACCAGGAGCAAATGAAAGAAATGCTTACTAGCTTTCGAGAAATTTCAAAAGCAAGTCAAGCCCAGTCTGAAACTGCTTTTGGTATAACTGAAACGGTTAATTCAACCCACAGATTACTGGAAAAAATGATTGTATCTTTTTCCCGTAGTATGGCCGATGGTGAGGAGCTTGTTAATTTATCAAATAAAGGCAAAATCTCTATGGGAAATTTATATGAAACGATAAATGACTTTCACGTTTCCTTTGATGGTTTAACAAATAATATGGAGGTACTTGTTAATCGAATAGATGTAAATAATGCAAATGCAGAGAAGATACAAGATATTGCTGAGCAAACTAATTTGCTTGCCTTGAACGCAAGTATCGAGGCTGCACGTGCGGGCGAATTTGGAAAGGGATTCTCTGTTGTAGCATCGGAAATCCGTAAGCTTGCAGAGGTTTCCCAGAACACAGCAAAACAAATTCGTGAAGACCTACAGATGATTGATAAAGATGCAAGGTATACACAAATAGAATTGAATAACAACAAGCAAAAATTAGTGGCCAGTACAGAAGTTACATTAATGGCTAAGCAGAACTTTGAAACCATTACAGAACAATTAAATAACTTTATTCATTATTTGCAATACCTAAACAAACAGGCAGAGGAGATAAAAGGATCCTCCCTGTCTATTGAACAATCCGTGGATAATCTTGCATCAATTATCGAAGTAACTACTGCAACAATCGAAGAGCTTGAAGCAATCGTAGATGAACAAGTCAATCGTATGGTTAATTTAGCAGGAGTGATTGAGGAAACAAATGAAGTAGCTGCATCTTTAGAAAAAATGTAATATTTACCGTAAATTTACAATTGGAGTACATTGATCAGCTATTCTTATGTTGAGGGGAGTGTTTATTAGTTGAAAAAGGATAAGAAGACCCAGCTAAGCTGGGCACTTTATGATTTTGGAAATTCTGCTTTTGCTACAACGATGCTAGCGGCGGTTCTACCGATTTTCTATTCCAACGTGGCATCAAAAGGAATAGAATCTAGCCTAGCAACTAGTTATTGGGGTTATGCTAACTCAATTGCAGTACTAATTGTGGCAATTCTAGCTCCTATTCTTGGTGCTATTAGTGATTTCTCTGCAGCCAAGAAAAAGTTTTTGCGGTTCTTTGCCTTTATGGGAATGATAGCAAGTATCCTACTTGCATTTACTGGCGAAGGAGACTACCTCTTTGTTGCGTTATTATTCATCGTTGGTTCCATTGGTTTTTCAGGAGGTAATATTTTTTATGACGCCTTTTTACCTGAGGTAGCAGAGGAAAAGGATATGGATAAGGTATCCTCAAAAGGATTTGCCCTGGGGTATGTTGGTGGAGGAATTTTATTATTAATAAATGTTTTAATGATTCTTAAATTTGAGTGGTTTGGATTATCAGATGTTGTAATGGCAATGAAGGTTTCCTTCGCTATGGTTGGAATATGGTGGTTTATTTTTTCCATTCCTTTATTGAAAAATATTCATGATGAGAAGAAAAGTCCGATAAAACGAGATAGATCATATGTGGCAATCGGCTTTTCAAGAGTCGGTAATACCTTTAAGGAAATAAGTCAGTTTAAGCATTTATTAATTTTCTTATTTGCCTTTTGGTTATATAACGATGGAATTTCTACAATTATCAGGATGGCAACTATTTATGGAACTGAAATCGGCATTGGACAAAATGATTTAATCATCGCTCTTCTTATTACACAATTTGTTGGCATACCCTGTACCTTCTTTTTTGGTTGGTTAGCTGGAAAAATAAAGCCCAAAAAGGCACTTTTGATTACATTATTTGTTTATTTAGGGATTGTTATTTTAGGTTACTTCATGAAGTCAGCCTTGCATTTTTACTTATTGGCAACATGTGTGGGACTGGTCCAAGGTGGTGCACAGGCCTTGAGTAGATCTATTTTTGGTCGTATGGTACCAGAGAATAAAAAGGGTGAATTCTTTGGATTCTACGGGATTTCATCCAAGTTCTCGGCAGTATTTGGCCCGTTTGTATTTGGATTTATCGGGCAAATAACGGGTAATAATCGGTTTGGTATTTTATCGTTAATCGTATTCTTTATTGCTGGAATTCTTATTTTAAGCTTTGTAAATGTGGAAAAGGGAGCAGAAGCTGCTAGGAAAAAGACTGCTTAGATACAAAAGAAGTATGCACAAAAGCCGCAAACCCTCACTGGTTTTGCGGCTTTTATTACAGAATAGGCTCACTATACTGGTTCTCTAATTTTAGCTTGAGTGGCAATCCAGTATCATACGAAATATCTCCAATTAATCCCTCTAAATCTTCCCTACTAGTACCGTTGTTATACCAATAATCAATCACTTTTTTCATAATTTCTATACCCTCAATTCGAGCCTGCTCGTATAAATCAATGAAGCTCTTTGTACTAGGTTTTTTCGTCGCAGGGTGATACCAGGTTTGGTGTTCTAAGTTTAAATAATCCTTATGGTTGGTAATCGGTTGGTGGGAGAAAGCAGAAATTACCTTTTTCAATAATTTGTTTTTCCAACCATATGGATCAGATAGTATCATTAAAGCTAATTTCATATCTTTAAAAGCTTTTTTAATATAGCTTGAAGAAGATTCTGTGACCTCAGGATAGTGCTTACGAATTGCTTGATAAAGAAAATTAGCGATTTCATTTTTTTGCTGTTTATTTAAAAGGATTTCTTTGTAGACAGGTGTTTTCCAGGTTTTTAGATTCTTATAGCGTTCCATCATTAAGGTGTCAATAATGATTTCGTATTTCGAGTGATTATTCCCTTCATATCCTGCATAATAGTTGATAAAAGGATGTGCGATTCGGTCCAATATATGATGGGTTACAAACCCAAATACATACGATTTTATTTCTGTGGAGCTGTCCTTTGCAGATACAATTATATCCATAAGAAAATCTCCACATTTTTTCCTGTGAAGAAGATTCCCTATGTTTGGAATGGATGCATCCTTTATCCACGGCCAAAAATTATAATAGAAAAAAGGATCAGGTCCTTGTGCACCTAAATTTAATATATAACTACGGCTAGGTATGTTCTCTGGTTTACTTATAGCATCAAGCATATCTTCACAAAAGAGCATATGTGTCCAAATGTTAGGCATGGAGAGCCCTCCTAAACAACTAATTAATACATTAATAAGTATAAGGCTAAATTAACTATGTAAGGATTACAATTTTGTGAATAATTCATAGTTCTACCATAATAATTTTTTTATACACGTGCAATGAATATGATTTTCATTTTTAAAAAATTTGGTACAATAGAGAGGGATTTGAAAATCAAATTGGGAGGAAATACATATGGAATTTCGTATAGAGCACGATACCCTTGGGGAAGTGAAGGTACCTGCTAATAAATATTGGGGTGCACAGACACAGCGCAGTAAGGAAAACTTTCCAATTGGTCATGAGAAAATGCCAACAGAAATTATAAAAGCGTTTGCAGTTTTGAAAATGAGTGCTGCAAAAGCAAATAGTGATCTAGGCCTGCTTGATGCGAAAAAAGCAGAAGCCATTGAATATGCAGCGACACAAGTTATTAATGGAAATTTAGAAGCACATTTTCCGCTAGTTGTTTGGCAAACTGGTAGTGGAACACAATCCAATATGAATGTAAACGAAGTGATTGCTCATGTTGGAAATGAGTGGTTAAAGGAGCAAGGCAGTGATCTAACATTACATCCAAATGATGATGTTAATAAATCCCAAAGCTCTAATGACACATATCCTACAGCCATGCATGTAGCTGAAGTTTTAATGCTTGAGGATGTTGTATTACCTGCTTTACGTACACTTAAAAGCACCTTTAAAAACAAAATGGATGCATTCCAGGATATCGTAAAGATTGGTCGTACACACTTACAGGATGCAACACCTTTAACACTTGGACAAGAGATTAGTGGATGGCACCGAATGCTGGAAAAATCAGAAAGCATGATAGAAGCCAGCCTTCCTTATCTAAAGGAATTAGCTATTGGTGGTACTGCAGTTGGTACTGGTTTGAATGCTCACCCTGAATTTTCAGAGCGTGTATGCGCAGAAATTAGCCGATTTACTGGCAAAGAATTTGTTTCTGCACCGAATAAATTCCATGCATTAACAAGTCATGATGAAACGGTATTTGCTCATGGTGCATTAAAGGGCTTAGCTGCAGATATGATGAAGATAGCAAATGATGTTCGTTGGTTAGCCAGCGGCCCACGCTGTGGAATTGGCGAAATTACAATACCAGAAAACGAGCCTGGTAGCTCAATTATGCCAGGTAAAGTGAATCCAACACAGAGTGAAGCAGTAACAATGGTTGCCGCTCAAGTGATGGGGAATGATGCAACAATTGGTTTTGCAGCAAGTCAAGGGAATTTTGAGCTTAATGTATTTAAACCTGTAATTGCGATGAACTTCCTACAATCCTGTCAGTTATTAGCAGATAGCATACTTTCCTTCAATGATCGTTGTGCTGTGGGTATTGAACCAAACCATGATCAAATTGAAAAGTATTTAAATGATTCTTTAATGCTTGTGACAGCATTAAACCCTTATATTGGCTACGAAAATGCAGCAAAGATTGCTAAAAAAGCATTTGCAGATAATTCAACACTGAAAGAGACTGCTATTGAACTAGGCCTACTAACTTCTGAAGAATTTGATCAATATGTGAATCCAAGAGAAATGACACATCCGAAATAAAATAGAAAATCCTGCCTTATGATGAGGCAGGATTTTTTCGGTTAAGCTGAGAAGTAGTAATCAATTCTTGAGGAGCATGAAATACGGTTATTAGGGAATAGATAAGCTATTCATTTTGGAAAAAAGTATGGCGTATAGAGCCACCAATATTTCAAGAAAAACATAAGCAAACCACAATTTACCAACGCTTTTTTGTGATAAGATTTTCTCTTCTGCTAACAATATAGTTACAGGAGGTGATAAACATGGCTAACAACAACAATTCAAACCAACTACTTGTTCCTGGTGTACAAGAAGCTCTAGATCAAATGAAATATGAAATCGCTTCTGAGTTTGGTGTAAACCTAGGTGCTGACACTACTTCTCGTGCTAACGGTTCTGTTGGTGGAGAAATCACGAAGCGTCTAGTACAAACTGCTCAACAACAATTATCTGGTAAAATTCAATAATAATGGCATCGAGGTGTAAACCTCTTTAAGGGAAAGTCTTCTAGGCTTTCCCTTTACATTGTTCCTCGAAAGTTAATTGTATTATTTACTAATTTCTAGAAATAATTCCCTTCTTTACAAAAAAGTTTCTATAAGATTTAAGCTAAGATATGTATCTGTTAGGTCAGTATGGAAACAGCTTAAATCAAGATCAAAAAAAAGAAAGAGAGCATAAGGCCCTCTTACTTAATTCGTTCTTCTGTATTTGCATCAAAGAAATGAGCTTTATTCATATCTAATGCTAGTTTAATGGTTTCTCCACTATTTATATCAGATCGGGAATCGACACGTGCTATAAAGTCTTGGTCATTAATTTTGGAATATAAATATGTTTCTGCACCCATTAATTCAGCAACATCAATGAAAGCAGATATATTTGTCTCTGGGGAAGACTCAATAAATATTAATTCATCATGAATGTCTTCAGGGCGAATTCCAAGAATGACTTCTTGATTAATATAGCCTTTCTCTTTTAACAATTTTAATTTACCTTCAGGAACCTTAATTTTAACATCATCCATGACAAATCCGTCATCCTTAATGACTCCTCTTAGGAAGTTCATAGCCGGAGAACCAATAAATCCACCAACGAAAACGTTATTCGGATTGTCATATACTTCCTTTGGTGCTCCCACTTGTTGAATAACGCCATCCTTCATAACAACTAAACGAGTGGCCATTGTCATTGCCTCTGTTTGATCGTGTGTCACATAAATAGTTGTTGTCTGGAGACGTTTGTGCAGTTTTTGGATTTCAGCACGCATCTGTACCCGAAGCTTTGCATCTAAGTTTGATAAAGGTTCGTCCATCAAGAATACCTTTGCATCACGGACAATGGCACGTCCAAGCGCAACACGCTGACGTTGACCACCAGAAAGTGCTTTTGGTTTACGATCTAAATACGCTTCCAAACCTAAGATTTTGGCAGCGTTCTGTACGCGCTTATCGATTTCATCTTTTTTAAATTTACGTAATTTAAGTCCAAAAGCCATATTATCATATACATTCATATGTGGATAAAGCGCATAGTTTTGGAAAACCATCGCAATATCGCGATCTTTTGGGGCAACATCATTCATTTTTTTATCATCAATATATAGTTCACCCTCTGTAATTTCTTCCAGTCCAGCAATCATACGTAATGTAGTTGATTTACCACAGCCAGAAGGGCCGACAAAAACAATGAACTCCTTATCTTCAATGTGAAGATTAAAATCACTTACTGCAACAACATCCTTATCATATTTCTTTTGAATATGCTCTAATCGCAATTCTGCCAAAGTAAAGTCCCCCTCTATAATGAAAGCGTTTAATCTATTTGTTTTTATTATAGTAGATAACTTTATTAAGCAAAATGGTAAACCTGCACAAAGAATATGTACAACTTTGTGCAGGTTTACAAATACTAATCCTGTTTACTCATTTTTGGCTAAAATAGCCAAGTAAACTATTAAGGCATGATGAAATCCACGAATATCTAACTTTGTTTTTTCATGAAATTTTTCGATGCGATATTGCAGACTATTTCGATGCATATAAAGTCGTTTCGCAGCGACAGAAATGTTGAGATTACTATCAAATAATACTTTTATCATATTCAAAAATTCTCTATCGTTAAGAAAATCCTGCAGTATCATCTTTTGTATCTCATTTTTGTATTGATAATCTGCATGGTTCATTAAAATGATTGGAATTCCGTCTAGGTATGATACTACATTT
This sequence comes from Ornithinibacillus bavariensis, assembly GCF_018333235.1. Classification (GTDB taxonomy): domain Bacteria; phylum Bacillota; class Bacilli; order Bacillales; family Amphibacillaceae; genus Ornithinibacillus; species Ornithinibacillus bavariensis. Next base: position 297,921 of record NZ_BORP01000001.1, read on the forward strand.
TCTTCCGCTATTGGTAACGCAATTGTTGCACCTTTTTTCACGAATTCATAATGTTGTTTAATTCCTATTAAATTCTCACGATATGGCCCAATGAAAAATTTGATATTTCCATATAAATCGGTAATCAATATATCAATAATTTCTTTATATGAAATGGATTCCTCTTCATGATCCTTCATGATATCAACCAGAATCCCTTCTCGTTCATTTTCCCAAAGTATAATTGTTTCCTTTTCGAAGATTTGGTTTACTGCTTCTTTAAAATCAACTGGTTTTATATGATTGGATTCAATAGAAAAGTAAACTAAACGGTACTTGCTAATGATATCCGTGTTTATTTCTGTTTCCTGAAGATACATTTCCCATATTAATTCTTCCTTTGATTTTGGTGGGAAAAGATGTTCAAACGGTATTAGAAATAAGTTAAGCAATTGTTCGTTTTTACTATCTAACTCCTTTGGATCAATGCTTATAACATGTGAATTATTTGTTACATACCATACGAACCGATTATCAAGTTTATTTGGAATAGTTTCATAATATTGAAGTGATGGAAATAGTTTTTTTAATTGCTCAATCAATAGTAAAACCTCATTTACTTTAGTCTTTTCTCCATTATACCAATAGTTGAAAACTTTAAGCTTTTTTTGTGTGTCACAAATGGATAGTTATTGGTATACATTAGATTATGGGTTTGTTATAGTGGGTGTAACCGACAGCAAGGAGGAATTTGTTTTGGCAAATTTGTATGATAGTGCCTATGATTTAGAAAAAGCAATTCGTGAAAGTGTGGAATTTAATGAGCTAAAAACTGCGTTTCAAGCGGTTATGAATAATCCAACCTCTCGTAAAATGTTCGAGGATTTTCGTAATACACAAATGGAATTGCAACAAAAACAGATGCAGGGTTTAAATATTACAGAACAAGAGGTAGAAAATGCACGTAAAATAGTTGAGCTTGTCCAGCAGCATGAAGGAATTGCTAACTTGATGGAAAAGGAACAACGCTTAAACGTGGTTATAAATGAACTTAGTCAAATTATTACGAAGCCATTAGAAGAGCTTTATGGTGGTCAATAATTATCCATAACTTTAAAATTACTTGTTCTTAGAACGCAAGGAGTATATTCTTGCGTTCTTTATGTTTTATCAAACGGAGTAGCTTCTAGTTGCCGACATTATTTTACTTTATGGAGTATTCATTATACTCGTTCTTGCAGGAATTATTGCTATCGATATCGAATATGTTGAATATGCACGATAGACAAGGGGGAGTACTTAATGAATTATGTTTCTTGTGAAAGCAAACTAAATATATCCTATATTCAATTAAATCGGCCGGATCGCTACAATGCATTGAATTTGGAAATGCTTGAGGAATTATTACAGGTCGTAAAGGAAGTAGAAAAAAGGGCTGATAAAGTCGTCATACTAAGAGGAGAAGGTAATGCTTTTTGTGCTGGCGGTGACATCGCGATGATGAAGGATTTTTCCGATAAGGAATTTTTTGATGATGTGATGGATACGATTTCTGATATCGTACGGAAGCTTTATATGATGCCGAAGATAGTTATTTCGGCTGTTCAGGGATCAGCTGCTGGTTTAGGCTTAAGCTTAGCATTAACAGCAGACTATGTTGTAACGAACAAAGAAGCAAAGTTCGGAATGTTATTTGCCGGCGTTGGCCTTGCTCCAGATGGTGGTGGCCATTTTTGGGCAGAGCAGCGTCTCGGTACTCAACAAGCAAAGCAATTCATTTGGGGAAACCCAAAACAAGTTACTGGTGATGAAGCAAAAAATCTAGGATTAGCTGATTTGTTAGTAGAAGGAGATATTCTAGTTGGGGCACAAAAGTTAGCTCATACCCTCCTCACATCACCATTAGAAGCAATGTTAAAAACTAAGCTGACTTATCATGAAAGCCATTTGGAAACTCTAAATGACTATTTGAAGAAGGAAAAGCAAAATCAATGGGAGCTTAGAAGTACATTAGATCATCAAGAAGGGGTTCAGGCTTTTTTGGAAAAAAGAAAGCCTACGTTCATCGGGAAATAGAGAATGCCGGAACAGTGCTTTCTAAGAAAATAGGAACCCACTACTTATTAAAATAAAATAAGCTGTCTAATAGCAATTGATTGTGCTTATTAGACAGCTTTATTTGGATTAAAGTTCTACAAAAATTTCAGTAAGGTTGTTACTAGTTAAATGATACTTACTTACCGATGAAATAAAACTAATTTTGCCTCTGGAGAAACACAACGATGTGTATACTCTAAATATCCATCTTTCGCTAATCGCTCTTCACCAAGGATTTTAGCTTCCTCATCATTTGCTGCCTCAAAGGACTCATCCAATAATTTTTCCCCTGTTTTATCAAATACTGTTAAAACGTATTTCTTCATATCGTTTACCTCCTGAAGTATACTCCGTACCATAATATTCGACTTTTTTCTGAAAAATCCTGCTAGAAATAAAAATAAAAATATATGTAAAGTACCCTTGACATGAATAAAGATGTATAGTACGCTTTACGTAAAGTTTACTTTACAAAAAAGTAGGAGATAACATGAAAACGTTAATTCGTGAAAAACGGAAAGAAAGGAATATGACACAAGAAGAATTATCGGAGGCATTGAAGGTATCTAGACAGACAATCATTTCGTTGGAAAAGGGAAAATATAAGCCATCTCTTGTATTAGCACATAAACTAGCACAGATCTTTGAATGTACGATTGAAGATTTATTTATCTTTGAGGGGGATGAAAATGTTTAGTGATGAGTTTATGAAAAATCCATGGATTTTGCTAATTTTTGCTTGGCTATTTGTTGCCCTAATAATTGGATATATGTACCAACGAAGGATTATTAAAAAAACATACGCAGATGATGAACGCTCTAAGTATATATTTAATCAGGCAAAGAGTAGATCATGGAATTTCATGTTAATAGTGATGCTGATAGCTATGCCAGTGGTTGTTATGTTTGATGGGGTATCCTTTAGCTATTTTTTCTTAATGGCAATACTGTTTCTTCACGGTATTACTATGGGGGTAACGGCACTTTATTATCATTTTAAAGAAAATTGAACGATAACATTGGAGGAATATGATGCTTAGCCAAGAGTTTTTACAGTCACCATGGGTCATTTTGATTTTAATCGCTAATTATTTGTTGATGCTTACTATATTTTTTGTGCAACGAAATGTAGGAAAGAAAAAGCATCGTTATGATGAACGATATTATCAAGTAAATAACCGTGCGAAGGGTCGAACATGGGATATTATGCTTGTCATCATGTTGATTACTTGGCCCATTGTCATTATTTTTGACGGAATATCATTTGCTTTCTTTCTATTAACGATATTATATATGCTTCATTGTATCATTTTTGGTGTTGCGGCTGCTTTTTATCAATCAAAGGAATAGAGGTAAACATATGACATTACTATTAAATCAGGTTAAAAAACGCTTTGGAAAACATGTTGCAGTTAACAATCTATCACTAGAAATACCGGCTAATGAAATGTTTGGATTTCTAGGGGGGAATGGTGCAGGAAAGACAACAACCTTTCGTATGATACTAGGATTACTTGACCGTACAGCTGGTGAGATTACTTGGAATGGAAGTCCAATAAATTATGAAACTAGTAGTTCTATTGGTTATTTGCCAGAAGAAAGAGGACTTTATCCAAAGTTAAGAGTAAAGGAACAAATTGTCTATTTAGCTCGCTTACGTGGAATGGGAAAAAATGAAGCATTGAAGGAGTTAGAATACTGGTTAGAGCGGTTTAAAGTTCCAGATTATCTCAACCAAAAGGTAGAGGAGCTATCAAAAGGAAATCAGCAAAAAATCCAGTTTATTTCCTCTGTTATTCATAAGCCAAAACTACTAATTTTGGATGAACCTTTTTCAGGGTTGGATCCAATTAATGTAGAAATGTTGAAGGAAGCCGTTATTGATTTGAAAAATGAAGGTACATCTATCGTATTTTCATCACACAGAATGGAGCATGTGGAAGAGTTATGTGAGAATTTGTGTATTTTACAAAAGGGCAATCCAGTTGTTCAAGGATCACTTCGACAGATTAAACGATCCTTTGGGAAAAAGAATCTAGCCATACATGCAGATATAGCATTAGATTTTTTAAAAGACTTTCAAGGGGTAGTCCGTTATAAACAAACTCCAGAGGGATGTTTATTACAGATTACAAGTGAAGCTGTTTCACAAGAAATTTTTCAAGCACTACAAGGAAAGGGATTTGTTCGCAAGTTTGCATTAGAAGAGCCTTCCTTACAAGATATTTTTATTGAGAAAGTTGGTGCAACCTATGAATAAGTTTTGGATCATTTCATCACATACGTATTTATCTAGAATTAAATCAAAAATGTTTTATATAAGTACCATTCTAATTCTAGTTTTTATTGTTCTCATGACAAATTTTGATTCTATCATAGGTGTACTTTCTGGAGAAGATGAAGGGAAGGTAGCGGTCATTGATGAAACTGGTGAACTATTAGCTCCATTGAATTCTAGTTTGCAAGCTAGTGAGACAGAGTTAAAACTAGAACCGTTCTCTGGTTCTGTAGCGGAAGGGAAAGCTGCAGTTAAGGATGAAAAATATGTTGCACTCCTAACACTTGGATTAGATGAAAACAGAGTTCTTGAAGCAACATACTATGCGAAGAACATATCGAACACAAATTTGCAATCAGATATACAGCAACATTTACAGCAACTAAAAGGGCGTCTAGCGACTGAAAAATTAGGAATTGAGCAAGCTCAAGTAATGGAGATCTTTTCTCCTGTATCAATGAAAGCTGTAGCATTAGATGAAAGTAGTAAATCAGAGGAGGAATTAAACCATGCTCGTGGGATAGTTTATGTCATGTTAATGCTATTATATTTTGCTGTGTTACTGTATGGCACACTAATAGCTACAGATGTTGCGACAGAAAAGTCTTCACGGGTAATGGAAGTATTAGTTTCCAGTGTATCTCCAGTTATTCATATGTTTGCAAAGATTGTGGGGATAGCTTTATTAGGTTTGACACAGGTTGCTATATTTATTTTAGTTGGTTTCTTCATGCTACAAGCGAAGCAAGAGGAAATGGGTGGGATGCTGGAATCCCTTGGCTTACAAAATGTATCCGTAAGTATTCTTCTATACGGTGTTCTCTTCTTTATTTTAGGTTATTTCCTTTACGCAACACTAGCAGCAATGCTTGGCTCTTTAGTAAGTAGAGTGGAAGAGGTAAATCAAATGATTATACCGATGACCTTCTTAATTGTTATCGCGTTCTTATTAGCTATGTTTGGAATGGGAGCGCCAGAAGCAACCATCGTAACGATAACATCCTATATCCCATTTTTCTCACCAATGCTAATGTTTATTCGTGTAGGTCTTCTAGATATAGCTATATGGGAGGTTCTACTATCGATTGGTATATTGATTGCTACTATTCTTATATTCGCTGTTATTGGTGCTAGGGTGTATAAAGGCGGGGTACTATTATATGGAAAATCAAGTTCATTGAAGGATATTAAGAAGGCATTACAGTTAACAAAACGTGAATAGGGAATATGTAATTACGTAGAAAAGAGGGCAAAGGTATGGCTATTAATAAGAATTTTGTCTTTGTAGGTGCTTTACTAACAATTATTTTTCTAACGAGGTTGACTCTATCTGTTATAACCCATGACATTTCTTTTGTGGAAATATTAAATTGGGGATCGATAGCATATATGGCATTTGTAATTGCATATCTATATCCCCAATTTAAAGAGGAGGATGAACGTACAAAACAAATAAAGCAAAAAGGAATGTATTATTCGGTATTTATTGTTTTATTTGTACTTGTTTCATTGTTAGCTCTTATACGGTTTGAGGTTATAGAGATGGATGCTATTACAATAATACGGATGATGATATCTTTTATTATTATTTCTATTTGGACTTCTTGGTTAATACTAGCGAAACGAATGTAAAATAGACTGTAGTCTCCAAAAATCTGAAAAAGTGAATTGAAAATCCGAACTATAGTTCATAATTCTTTAAAAAGAATTAGAAATAGTTCGGATTTTTCATTTTAATCGTTTTTAGTTAATGCACTTATCTTTTTGTCTTTTTCAACCCAATAGCGATTTATTAGCTATACATCTTTATCCTAAGGAAGTAATATTTTTATCCTGTTGTTACGAACGTGCATTCGTTTTGCCTTTTTGATAAAATAGATACGAAGGAAGGAGGTATGGAATATGGAACACAAGATCTCCTTTATCCATGCTGCGGATTTACATTTAGATAGTCCATTTAAAGGATTATCGATTGCTAATGAAACTATTTTACAGGAGGTGCGTCAAAGTACTTTTCACGCACTTGATCATTTAGTAGAAGCTGCGATTAAAAGAAAGGTAGATTTCGTTGTACTTGTAGGAGATTTATTTGACAATGACAAACCAAGTTTAAAAGCACAGATAAAGCTTCGTCATGCGTTTGAGTTATTAGCTCAACATGATATAAAGGTATACCTTTCTTATGGGAATCATGATTACATAAAGGGCAATATTTTTCCGATTACTTATCCAGAAAATGTTTATGTTTTCCCAGATGAACAGGTACGAACATTTATTTTTGAAAAAGACAATATAGAGCTTGCTTCCGTTACTGGTTTCAGCTATGAGAACCGAGCAGTTATAGAAAGAAAGGCTGAGGAATTTACAGTTAATAATTCCAACATTCCTTTTCGGATTGCTATGTTACATGGCAGTATTGAAAGCAATACAGAGCATGATTTATATGCACCTTTTCTGCTTCGTGATTTAATTGAAAAGGACTTCCATTATTGGGCACTTGGTCATATTCATAAACGGGAAGTTTTAAAGGAGAACCCTACCATTTTATATCCTGGCAATATACAAGGAAGAAACAGAAAGGAAACAGGTGAAAAGGGTTGCTATTACGTTGAGATGACTAGTCTAGGAACAAGTACCGAGTTCATTCCTCTTCAGGCTATTCAATTTACAAATATAGAACTAGATGTATCTGATTGTGAACAGATTCATGATTTTGTGGCAGAATTAAAAAATAATTTAATACAAAACCATTCCTACGTACCTCAACTTATAGATCTATCCTTAACTAGTGGACAGGATAATTTATTTATTTGGAAAAATGAACATTTATTAGAAGAAATTATCGGTGTAGTAAATGAGGAATTAAGCTATCAGCGGAATTGGCTATACGTATTTCGTCTCACCACAAAGCAAAGAAATCGACAAAATAATATCATCATGGGGGAGCACTTTATTGGAGAATTAATGAAAAACGTAGATGATGTTTCAATATCAGACTATATAGGGGAGCTTTTTCAACATCGAGAAGCACGAAAATATTTAGATTCATTAACGAAGGAAGAAGAAGAGGAAATTAAGCTAGATGCCTATCAATTCCTTGCTTATGAACTTCAGAAAATGTGAGGTGAGAGAATGAAATTTTTACAGGCAACCATATATGGATTTGGAAAATGGGTAGACTTCCATTTGGACTTTACAGATGAATCCTTTGTTACCATTTATGGGGAAAATGAATCAGGAAAAACAACTGTTCAACGCTTTCTTATGTTCATGCTTTTTGGGCTACCACCGAAGGAACGAGATTTTTATCAGCCAAAGACAAGTAGTAAAATGGGTGGCATATTAACAGTGAGAGATCCTAAGATTGGTGAATTTACAATTGAACGTTTTCATGAGAACCGAAATGGTGCTGCTAAATGCTATACGCCTGATGGCAATGAATTTGATGAAGGCTGGCTACAAGAACGCTTATCGGGTATTGATAAAGCCACCTATCAAGCAATTTTTTCTTTTTCAGCACTGGATTTAATGACAATTCAAGGAATGACTGAGGATGATTTAAGTGAAGTACTGCTCGGTATAGGTTTAACAGGTTCGGCACAAATTCAGAATATAGAAAAGCGTCTTGAACAAAAAGTGAATGAGTATTTTAAACCGAATGGGAGAAATCCGATAGTTAATCAGCAACTAGCTAAGCTTGAGCATATTCAAAAAGAATTATCTCACCATCAGCATGAGGAGGCAGCCTATCGAGAAAAGAAAAATATTCTCTTGACTCTAGAGGACGAGCTCAATGTATTGATAGATACAATAAAAAAAGAACGAGAACAGCTATATCAGCTTGAAAAAATTATACAAGTTTTACCACAATTAGAAGAATACAATGAAAATCAAGCAAAGCTCGCAAAATTGCCAGAGGAAATCCCGTTTCCTGAGGATGGCAGGAAGCGATATGAATTACTTAAAGAGAAGCAACTGCCCTTACAAAGTGAAATGAGTGTCCTAAAAAATAATCATGATCGATTAAAACAAGAGATATTAGAGCTTGAGCAACATATAACTAATTTTCCTTATGAAGAAATAAGACAAATTTTGCAACAAGCTTCAAAGCATAATAGCAATGAAACAGAGGTACAGAAGTTAAAAGAAACTATCAATAGGCTTCAGGATGAATTAAGTAGTAGAATAACGGATTTACATATTGGGCTAAGCTTGAAAGAGGTACAGCAGTTAAATCTTCCCTTTCACTTAGAGAAACATTGGAGTGGATTGAAAACAGAGACGGAGAAGTTTTCCCAAGAATATGAAGCATTAGCCGAAAGTCTACAGCTTATAAAATCTCGGAAAATGGTATTGGAGGAACAAAAGGAGAGTATTTCCTCTAAGTTGTTACCCATTTCTCAACGGAGAGAGCTTGAAGATTTAATCGATACAGCTAAAGAAAATAAGGTGTTAGAAGGTCTGCAGCTTGAGGCTGAGAAAGAACAACAATCATGGGAGAAAAGAAAAAAGAAATCAGCAAAAATCGCCAACGTTCTATTGGGAATGAGTTCTTTGGTAGCGGCTTTTTTTCTCCTATTGACGTTCTTTACGAAATATCAATTATTTCTCAATATAACGCTAATTAGTATCGTTTTTGGTTGTGTTCAATGGCTTTGGAATAAAAAATCTGCTGAAAAAATGGAATGGATGTTACAGCAAGCTTTTCCAATGCAGCTTGTTTCGTCTGCTTCTCCAGAAGAAATCCGTGATGCCGAAGAGCTATTAGAGAATGATGCTAAATGCAAACAAGAGCTGCAATTACTCGAGGAAAAATTAAAAGACTGTGAATTACAGGAGAATAGTTTACAGGAACAGAAAATATTACTTGATAATCAAGAAGCGAGTTTTTCTAAGGAGCTATTCCATCAGGAGGAACTTTATCCATTTCTTCAACACATAGATGTAACTTATTGGCCGGATCTCTATCATTCATTAAAGGCAATTATACAAGAAATGAAAAAACTACCTTTGCTTCAGCATGATGAGGAAGAGCTTCAAAGGAATATACTACAATTTCAAACATTAGTAAATACTCATTTTGAAATTAATGCTTACGAGACAGTTCCAAGGACCTTCTCTGGTAAACTTGATATGTTGGCTCAAGAATTAGAGAAATTTAAAGATATTGAAAGAGAAATACAGCAGAAAAAGGATTTACTAGAAACTATTAAAGAACAACTACAGACAAATAAGCTGCAATATGTAACGATTGAACGGGAAATAATAGAGCTATGGAAAATGGCAAACGTAGATAGTGAGGAAGAATTTTACCAAAGGAATAAGGAAGGAATAGAGCGATCGGAGCTTATTTTAGCTTGTGAAAGAATTAAAATACAAACTGCTTCATACTTTCCTAAGGATAAATGGGAAGAATTAGTTATTTCTCCACCCAAAAGAAGTACCATCGAGTTAAAGATAAATGAAGTAAAGGAATCAATGAAACAAAATGAAGCAATTAAAGAGAGGAAGCTTCAATTATTAGCTGAAGAAAGAGCGGAGTTTAACCGATTAGAATCCTCTGAAAACTATTCTCTTACTTTACATCAATTCCAGCAGGAACAGGAGAGACTTAAAAAGCTTGCAAAGGAATGGGCCGTTTATAAAGCAGCTAAGGAATTATTATCCGCAACGAAAGACCGATATAAGGAGAAATATTTATCAAGAGTGATTGAAAAGACCCTGACATTCTTTGAAATACTTACGGATGGTACCTATCAAATGATCTATCCACCAGCAAATGGAAAGCCATTTATTGTGGAAGATCGGAATCATATTCGATATTCGGTAAAGGAGTTATCACAGGGTACAATAAACCAGCTCTATATTTCACTTCGGCTTGCAATCAGCGAAGTGATGGGGGAAGAATTACGTGTTCCATTTATTATGGATGATGCTTTTGTTCATTTCGATAAAGCTCGTTTAAATCGCATGATAGGCATTCTAGAAGGCATATCCAAGAATCATCAAATACTTTTATTTACTTGTAAGCAAGAAGTATTAGAAGAATTTGGAGAAAAGAATAGAATCAAGTTGACAAATCCAGTTCCAATAATGGAAAATTAGTGGTAAACTGATTTTTAGGTTATAGGAATGCATCTTGAAAGATACATTGCCTAAAGCTTTGATGAATGCCATGTTTCAAATAAATAGAATGTTTCACTTTATGGAGGGACATCCATTGCCTGAGGAAAAGCATCGAAAAGAATGGGATAAGTACGAGGAAACAATAGAAAAATTCATCCAGACAATCGCGAAGAATATGAATCTATATGGATTAACTTCTTCTATTGGAAGGTTATATGGTGTACTTTATTTTTCAGACGAGCCGATGACATTGGATGATATGCGTGATGCTCTAGAGATGAGTAAGACAAGTATGTCAACAGGTGTGAGAGCACTATCCGATATGAAGATGGTGGAATCTACATATAAAAAAGGGATACGAAAGGACTTATACCAATCGGAGGAGGACTGGTATAAGTCATTTACTTCCCTGTTTGGAAGTCGTTGGAGAAAGTACACTGAATCGAATATAGAGGAAGCGGATGAAGCAATAGAAGTTTTAACCGAGCTTCAAAGTATTACTGATGATGAGGAATTAAAAGAAAAAATCAATCATGATTTAGAACGATTGAAATATGCGAAAAATTATTATGATTGGCTAATGAAATTTATTCAGATTATCGAATCCGGGAAGATATTTGAATATATTCCCAAAAACGAATAAGAAACATTACTACAGAGATTGACAGTGAGAAATTGTATACCTTGTCAATCTCATTTCTATTAAAGGGGAGGATATTGTATGAAGCGGGGAATTGGGCATTATCAAATTGGTGATACCTTTGAAGGCTTTGTCTTGATAAAAGAATCAACCAAGGGAACAGCAAGCAATGGAAAACCGTTTTTAACATTAGTATTAAGAGATGCAACCGGCGAAATTGAAGCCAAGCTATGGGATATAACACAGGATGATGAAAGTATTTTTATCCAGGAACAAATTATTCACATTACAGGTGAATTAAATCAGTTTCGTGGCAAAGCACAGATGCGAATTAATGCGATACGAATTGCTCAAACTACGGATGGCGTTCAGGTTTCGGATTTTATTGAAAAGGCTCCCGTTGATCGAGAGGAATTAATGGAAAAATTAACGGAAGCTATTTTTGAAATGGAAAATCCTACCATTCAGCGCATTGTTCGTGCAGTTGTTAAAAAATATCAAGAGCCCTTATTGTTATATCCAGCTGCAACTAAGAATCACCATGAATATGCATCAGGACTTGCACATCATATCACTAGTATGTTAAAAATCGCCAAAGAGTTATGTGAATTATATCCTCAGCTAAATCAGGATTTATTATATGCCGGGATTATTCTTCATGATATTGGAAAGATAAAGGAATTGTCTGGTGTGGTTTCAACCTCATATACCCTTCAGGGAAAATTATTAGGTCATATCCCTATGATGGTAGAAGAAATTGGTCATATTGCGAAAGAATTAAAGATAGATGGTGAAGAGGTACTAATCTTACAGCATTTAGTATTAAGCCATCATGGGAAAGCGGAGTGGGGTAGTCCCACTCCACCTTTAGTGCGGGAGGCAGAAATACTTCATTTTATTGATTTAATTGATGCGAAGATGAATATGTTAAATCGGGCACTTGATAAGGTAAAACCAGGTGAATTTACAGAGAAACTTTTTGCTATGGAAAATCGTGCTTTTTATAAGCCTACCTTCGAGGAATAAGAGAAACTCGTCATTATTTTAACCACTTGTACATATATATGTGTTAGACATGCTGGACAAGGGGGTAATGACATGATCTTTGGTATGCCTTGGTGGGTTTTTATGATCATTCTGTTTATTTTCTTTAGTGGTTATATGTCTTTCCGAGCAATGCGAGCCGAAAGAAGGCTGGAAAATCACTATATTGAGCAAGATGGTCAAGTTTTTCTACAGCGAATGGAAGAAGAACGTGAACGTCGACATAAGCAGGCTGAGGAAGTGAATTAAAAAAAGGCCAATCTCCAAATAAAGAATCATTATAGGGAGATTGGCCTTTTTATTGTTTTAAGTGAATAACTTCTTATTTATTATCTTCTGACTTAGTAGTGTCTTTGTCAGAAGCCTTTTCTTTATCTGTTTTGGTGTCATCCTTGTCAGTGGACTTGTCTGAATTTGTATTTGTGTTAGCTTCAGGAATAGTAAATAAATCCTTATACTCGTCCATTTTCACGTCAATATCAGCATCTTTAATTAGTTTATTAAGTCTTTCTTGAACCTTTTCATTATCGATTTTTTCAGATGCAAGCTGTTTGCGAATTTCTTCTTTTTTCTCATCAAAGGTTGGAACATCTGTTACTTTAATAATGTGGTAGCCAAATTTAGATTTTACCGGTTCGCTAATTTCGCCTTCTTTTAGGCTAAATGCAGCATCCTCAAATTCTTTTACCATTTTTCCAGCTGTAAAATAACCTAAATCTCCACCATTTGCTGCAGAACCCTCATCAGTTGAATTTTCCTTAGCTAATTTCGCAAAGTCAGCTCCTTCATCCAACTGTTTTTTAAGTTCTTTTGCCTTTGCTTCATCTTCTACAAGAATATGACTTGCACGAATAGCAATTTCTTTGTTTTCCTTCATTTCATCAAATTTCTTTTGTAATTCTTCATCACTTATTTTAATACCTTCAAATGCAAATTTCTCTTGTAATAGTCGACGATATGTTTGTTCACGGAATGTATCCTCCGTTAACCCTTGTTGCATTAGGGAATATTGGAACATGTCACCTTGCTGTTCTTTTACTTCTTGAACAGCTTGATCTACCTCTTTATCAGACACATCATATTTTTCTTCTAGTAATTTTATAAGAACCAAGTTGTATAGAACATCTTGACCAATATATTCATTCATTTCGTTAAAAAAGTCTGCTTTAGTAATGTTACCAGCATCAGTTTTTACAACAACCTCTGAATCTGCTTTGTCATTTGAGCATCCGGATAATAGTAGTACGCCAGCTGTAATTGTAGCTGCGATTGTTAATTTTTTCATCAAATTACACTCCTAATCTTATGGTTACTTCTCTTGCATTGATTAATATACCATAGTTTGTACTAAAAATAATAGCTAAAAGTGGAATTACTAACATTTTACACATTTCACGAAAAAATTCTAGTTTACATCATAACATTTAGCACGCTAACATAAGAGGAAACGAGTAAGATAAGAATCATAATATTTGTTACCCGAAATACATTTGCTTGTTTCTTAGCATTCATCTCTAATTTTGCACAAAATTTTTCAGTCATGGTATTGAAAATGAACAAAATAATTAACGCATAGAACAAGAAGATAATAATCATATCTTGAACCTCCCCACATATGCAATATTATCTTATATGCCGTCAGCTTATCCAACTATTTAAAGTAAGATTACTATAGTTTACTGTAACAAAAAATTCACAATATGGATAGTGAAAATTAAAAAAGCAGAGGGAGGAATTCCCTCTACTACTACTCTGCTTTTAGTAATATATCAAATCCTTCATCACCATTTTCAACATAAGCATTCTTTGGTGCGCTTAAAATGTGACGTATAGATAAGAAATCAATAAATGAAATGCCGATGTTTAAAGATGTAGCCAAGAGAAAATATACATAGATGCTCGGAAATAGAAAGGATGCTATTATCCCTGGTATCGTAATGAACATAGTAGGTGAAATAGCAGTTAGAATATAGGTTTTCTTTCTTAAATGCGAATTCGTATAAAAAGTAAATATTGGTGGTAATCCAATCTTTCGCTGACTCTTCACTTTTATTTTTCTATTTAAAATGATTAATGGTAAAATATGCATAAATGAATGAATGGTAGGCAAACAAATAATTGCTACGAAAAATATGATAAATACAGAATCATTTATCTTGGCACCTTGATGATACATAGAAAACGGGATATATAATACGATAAAAGTCATTATTCCAATAAGGATAGAGATTAGATTAATCCATCTGAAACCATATTGTTTATCCAAATTAATGGATTTCCAGCAATTCATTAAAAGTTCGCTCCATTCTAGACATATTGTTCACATTATTATATGCCTTTACTGTTTCAGCAAAGACTTTTTTGATGATAGTACCTTACAACGAAAAAAGCAATAGCTTTTACTAAAAAAATATATATTTTAATACTGATAATAACGATTATATTCTGATATTAATCTGTCGAGTGGGGGAATAGAGGGGGGTTTAGGTTGTTTCAAAATGACAATTTAGCAACATTTCAAATACAATTGTTAACAAAAATAATAGACATAGAGAAATTCCCTTTTACTAAGCTTGTCATCGAAAAAAATGTTTCTCCTGAGGAATATGATGGGCTATTTCATTTACTCGAAGTATTGAATCAGGAATTCATGGAGCAAAAAGAGGAAGGGCTCTTGGATTATTCTTCTCTTTTAGTAAAATTTGCTGGTTTATTAACTGAAAAATTAGCGCCAGCTGAAACAATTTATGGACTAAAAAAAGAAGGGTATTTTCCAGAGCTAATGGAGGAATTTACCCAGCTCATGGAAAAAGACATTCTATAATAAAAATGTGGAAAAACTCTCAGAATCAATCGCTTATTCTGAGAGTTTTTGTATTTATTGAAAGCTATCTTTTCATATGAAGTGCTTCTTGAAAGAAATCTTCTAGCATTTGGTGGAATTCCAATAATTCATCAAGCTTTTTACTAATATTTTCATCTTTCTCCTCATTGGAAAGCAGCTCGAATTGTTTTTTAAAATCTAGTAATGCATCTGTACGATCAGAAGTGGCATCATTCCATTTTTTTAAATATAAATTCATCAAGTGCTTAAATAATTGAATATTTGCCTGAAATAAATCTTTCCTAACACCTTTTCTCCAGACCCGCTTTACTAAATTTAAATTTACTAAGCTACGTACGCTTGTGCTCATCGATGTTTTACTTTTTCCAAGTGCTTCACTAAGATCATCTAATGTTAGGGCTTTTCCTTCTATATATAAATAGGTAAATACTCTTGCCTCAATTGGTGATAAATCAAATAACTCTACCGTTTTTGCAAATTCCATAAGTATTCCGTTCCTAATTGTTTCGATGTTGTTTGTCAACATACAAACCTCCCAAAGCCTAACCTATCATAAGGTTACAATACTTCCATTCAATATAAAAATGGTAAAGTAATACGTATTTTGGAGTATTCAAGAGCATTTTTAAGTAAATCACTTCATAAACATGTACAGTTTAAACTGTATGAAAAATATAAACAAAAATTAAGGAATACACAGTTTGTCCAGTTCATATAAACAGGTGTATAGTAATAAAGTGTATTGCAATTGAGTAGGACTTGTTTTTGTAAATCTATAACTCTAGTGGATTATGGATACTACTTGAAAATATCGAAAGAGGTGAAGGGAATGCCTATTATAGAAGCTAAAAACCTCACCAAGGTTTTTGGGAAAAATCCAAAACAAGCATTAGAATTACTGGAACAGGGTTTTTCTAAAGAAGAAATTCTAAAAAAGACTGGGAGTACTGTTGGTGTTAATCGTGCATCATTCTCCGTTGAACCTGGTGAAATATTTGTCATCATGGGCTTATCGGGTAGTGGTAAATCAACTTTAGTTCGGTTGATTAATAGACTTATTGAACCTACAGAAGGAAGTATATTGATTAATGGCCAGGACCTAGCAAAAATGGATAAAAAGGCGTTACGTCAGGTTAGAAGAGAAAAGCTTGGAATGGTGTTCCAGCGCTTTGCATTATTTCCCAATCGGACAGTATTGCAAAATACAGAATTTGGGTTAGAAATTCAAAAAGTATCTAAAGAGGAAAGAACGAAGAAGGCTACCGAAGCTTTAAAAATGGTTGGACTTGGTGGTTATCTTGATCAGCAGCCTAATCAGTTATCAGGTGGCATGCAACAACGTGTTGGTTTAGCAAGAGCACTTGCTAATGATCCCCAAATTCTACTTATGGACGAGGCTTTTTCCGCGCTTGACCCACTCATTCGTAAGGATATGCAGGATGAATTAATTGATTTACAATCCACAATGAAAAAGACAATCATTTTTATTACCCATGATTTAGATGAGGCACTTCGTATTGGTGACAGGATTGCACTAATGAAGGATGGTACGATTGTACAAATTGGGACGCCAGAAGAAATCCTAATGAACCCTGCAAATGATTATGTAGAGCGTTTTGTAGAGGATGTTGATCGTACGAAGGTGTTAACGGCAGAACATATTATGAAGCGACCTGAAACAATTAATACGGATAAACATGGCCCGCGAGTAGCGTTAGAGCGAATGAAGGAAGCTGGTATATCTAGTATATTAGCAGTAGATAGTAAACGAAACCTGAAGGGGTATGTTACGGCTGATGATGCATCAGAGGCGAAGAAGAAAGATATTCGTGATATTTCTGAAATATTAAGGACCGATATTAAGCAGGTTGAAAAGGGAACTTCCATGCATGAAATTTTTACTATCATTAATGGTTCACCAATCCCTACTGCAGTCGTTGAAGATGGAAGATTAGTAGGAATTATTGTTCGGGGTGCTGTGATTGCCGCACTTGCAGGGGATAGCGAGGTGAATTACGAAAATGTTTAATACGTTAAAAGATTGGTTTATCAATGGTATACCCATTGCAGAGGGTACGGAGTGGTTGACAGACCAAATTACAGAAAAATTCTCATTCTTATTTGATCCTATAAAAGAGCATTTAGGCAATTTCATGGACTTTACAACAGATAATCTATTGTTAGTACCACCAGTGATTATTATTATCATTGTTGCTTTAGTAGCATTTTTCTTGAGTGGAAAAAAACTTGGTTTAGCAGTTTTTTCAATTTTAGGTCTATGGTTAATTTATAATCAAGGATTTTGGGAGCACCTAATAAACACATTTGCATTAGTTCTAATTGCAAGTTTATTATCCGTTATTGTTGGGGTTCCTGTAGGGATTCTTATGTCTAAAAGCAAAACGGCTGAATCAATCATAAAGCCTATTTTGGACTTTATGCAGACTATGCCGGCATTTGTTTATCTTATTCCGGCAGTAGCTTTTTTCAGTATTGGGATGGTACCAGGTATATTTGCATCACTAATTTTTGCAACACCACCAACCGTACGCTTTACTAACCTAGGAATTCGTCAGGTTTCTAAAGAGCTCATTGAAGCTTCAGAAGCTTTTGGTAGTACGGGAATGCAGAAGCTTTTAAAGGTTGAACTACCAATGGCTAAAGCGACCATTATGGCAGGAATTAACCAAACGGTTATGTTAGCACTTTCGATGGTAGTTATTGCATCGATGATTGGGGCACCCGGCCTTGGACGAGAAGTATTATCTGCTCTCCAACGTGCCCAGGTAGGGACAGGTTTTGTAGCTGGTATTGGAATTGTAATTTTAGCAATCATTATTGATCGCTTTACTCAAAGTGCAAATTCTAAAAAACATTAGTGGATGTAATTTGGAAATACCCTTATTTATAGAGCTGGTATCTTTTCAAAGATGAGAAGTTCCATATAAATCATTAAAGAGGAGAGGTTTACACATATGTTGAAACGTAAATGGAAGAGTCTTTGTTTAACTTTAGGTCTATCTCTTACCCTAGTTTTAGTAGGATGCGGATCAGGTGATAAGGATTCATCTGATGGAACTGCAACTGATGGTAATGGAGAAACTAATTATAGTAAAGCAGTTGATTACACGATTACAGGTATTGAAGCAGGTGCTGGCGTATTTAAGGCAGCAGAACAAGCAGTAGAGGATTATGGACTTGATGGCTGGGAAGTACAAGCATCATCAAGTGGAGCAATGGCAACCGTATTAGGAGAAGCCATAAAAAATAAAGAGCCTATCATTGTTACTGGGTGGTCACCACACTGGAAATTTGCTAAATATGACCTTAAATATCTAGAGGATCCGAAGGGCACATTTGGTGATGAGGAGACTATTTCTACGATGGTTCGTAAAGGGCTGGAAGAAGATAAGCCAAACGCATATAAAGTACTTGATCAATTTTTCTGGACAGAAGAGGATATGAATGCTGTTATGCTAGAAATTTCGAATGGCGGAAATCCTTCAGAAGTTGCTGCTAATTGGGTTGATGAAAATGCCGATAAAGTTGCAGAGTGGACTAAAGGAGCAGAAAAAGTTGATGGTCAAGAAATTGAATTAGTGTATGTAGAATGGGATACAGAGGTTGCTTCTACTCATGTTGTTGGAAAAGTTTTAGAGGATCTAGGTTTTAAGGTCAAGCTTACACCACTTGATAATGCTGTTATGTGGCAAGCAGTTGCTAATGGTGAGGCTGATGGTATGGTAGCCGCATGGTTACCTGGTACACATGGGGACTTATATGAAGAGTATAAAGATCAATTAGTTGACCTTGGTGCAAATCTTGAAGGTGCAAAAATCGGCCTAGTAGTTCCAGCTTATATGGACATTGATTCTATTGAAGATCTTGAAGCGAAATAATGTCATTATAATAGAGCAGGCAATTCATTTTGTCTGCTTTTGTTTTTAGAATAGCTAATTAGAAAATACAAAAAACTTGATTAATAGTCGTAATGAGAGACTAGCTTGAAAAAAAGATGTAAAGGGGTTTTTAAGTCAATGAAAAGGTTCTCTTTAGTAATTGGATTAATTGCTGCACTCGTACTAGCGGGCTGTGGTGATAGCTCTTCTGAACAAAAGAATGACAGTAATGAAACAGGCAATAGCAAGGCAGTCAATTATACAATAACAGGTATTGAGCCAGGGGCAGGTATTACAGTTACAACAGAAAAGGCAATTGAAGCATATGATAGCTTACATGGATGGACACTTGAACAATCCTCAACGGCAGCGATGGCAATAGAGCTGGATAAAGCGATGAAAGCTAGAAAGCCCATTATTATCACTGGCTGGAACCCGCATTGGACATTTGCCAAGTATCCGGATATGAAATATTTAGAAGATCCAAAAGGGATATATGGTGGTGTTGAAGAAATAAGAACTTTGGCTCGTAAAGGCTTACAGGAAGATAAGCCTGAAGCGTATAAAATCTTAGACCAATTCCATTGGGAAGTAGAGGATATGGAAGAAATTATGTATGAGTCAAATGAAACAGGTGAGGATATTGCAGAAGTAGCAAAGAAATGGGTAGCAAATAATTCAGATAAGGTTAAGGAATGGACAGAAGGGATAAATGATGTTGATGGTGTTAAAATTGAATTAGTATCGACACCATGGGATTCTGAACGAGCTTCTGCAAGTGTTCTAAAAGAAGTGATGGAACAAAAGGGCTTTCAGGTATCAATTACTCCTGTTGACGTTGCTGTAATGTTTGAATCTATTGCAGGTGGTGATGGTGACGCTACTTTAGCTGCTTGGCTACCAATCACACATAAGGATTTCTATGATAGCTATAAGGACGACTTTGATGATTTAGGTGCAAACCTAGAAGGAGCTAAAATTGGTTTAGTGGTTCCTGCTTATATGGACATTGATTCCATTGAAGACTTAGAACCGAATGAATAATAAGATGAAAAAGCTTTCTCGAAACTAATTTCGGGAAAGCTTTTATCTTGAATCAAACTTATAATGTTATTGTATCAGTAGTGTGGAACCTCATTAAAGTTAAGTTATGCTGTGTAAACTTAACCCTTTTGTACTTTTTCTTCCAAATCCTTCAAACTGGATTCTATTTGTTCTAAGTATTGATGGATATTATGTTGATGTGGCTCAACTGATTCCTTCCATTCGACAACGGAGCTTTTCATTTCCTGTGTTAATTCTTTAATTAGGGAAACGCCTTCCTTAGATGTTGCTGCAAGCTGATTTTTCAAACGTAAACTGTCTAGCTTTAGCTTCTCTAATAATTCCTTCCACTCAATACCTTGATTCATTACCTTGGTTCGTAGTTCTTTTCCAGATGTAGGCGCACTTAATAATGTTGCGGTGGCACCTACAACACCTCCTACTAAAATTCCTAAAAACAATGATTTACCACTTGCCATACTTTACCGCTCCTTTCCCACTTACTATATTTTTTCCTGGTTTTCTCTATTTTATGTTTAGTATTCTAGTCTGTACGGAAATTTGCCGCATGGATAAATTACTATCGGTTTAAAAAATCCTCTGACAAGTGAACGCCAGAGGATTAACGTACAAATCATTAAACTGTAATTGGCTTTGAACGTTTCAATATTTGTTGGACGACCGGATAGATAATTACCATTAAGACAGTATTTAGTCCGGCTGCTGGTAAAACAGCAGTTGTAAAAGCAAATAAAAATGCTCCATCCATTAGGCCAATAACAAAAAATACGAGACTTAGAAAAATTGACCCACTTATCAAGGTTCCAACCGCAGTTAGCACAGGTGCAGCGATATTACTATTTAACCGATCTTTCACTAATAGAAATAAAGCAAAGAAAATCAGTGCCGTTACCGGTTTTTCAATGATGTTAGCAATTTGTCCACCTGGTGCATTCGAAGTTAATCCAGATAAAATACCTGTTGCAATGGCCAGTACACTCACATATTTTAGCTTAGGAAACAGCATAATTCCTATAAACATCATGGCCAACATCATGTCTGGTGTAACACCATAAATTGGAGGCATGATAAAGTGCAGCACTGCACCAATCCCCACTAAAAGTGATAGAATTACTAAAATCCTAGTATTCATTTGTATCTCTCCTCAACTAAGCTTTGCTAAGCTCTTTATTTTAGTTCCTCAACTGTACACTCGTTGTCAGCTGCAGAAACTTACTTAAATTATATCAAACATTATTTAAAATAAAAAGTACAATTTTATAATTGTTAGTTATTTTTGACTACTTAATTTCCTTATTAATATCTGCCGCAATTCGTTGTAAATCCTCTTGTTTATATTCATTGGTATGAACTTTCCAATTTGCCGAATAGCCGTCTCCCTCGCCATAACGAGGAATTAAATGAATATGTAAATGGAAGACAGATTGATCTGCAGCTGGTTCATTATTATTCAACAAATTCAATCCAGCTGGTTGATAAGCTTCTTTAATTGCATTTGCGATTTTGGGAATGCGTGCAAATAGCTCACTTGCTATTTCACTAGGAGTTTCATAAATGTTTTTCGTATGAATCTTTGGAATGACTAATGTATGTCCTTTTGTTACTTGACTAATATCAAGGAATGCATACACATAATCATCCTCATACACCTTTGCAGAAGGAATTTCTCCGGCAATTATTTTACAAAATATACAATCTTCATGTGCCATATTACCAACTCCTGACTTTTTCTTCTATTGTAATTAGTTGGGCGTGTAAAAGTAAAGGAAAGTATGTTGTTTTAGTTAAAGAACATTTGCTTCAAACCCAACTTCTAAAACAAAAAAAGAAACAGGCTGCCTAAATGGCAAGCCTGTTTTGTGTAGAGTCGGGGATAATACTAATGTGGGGACTTGTAAATGACCTTGTTATTCGCTTATGCAAATTACTGGTTTTTTTACAAAAACCTTTTTGTTAGTATCCCTTGGCGTTGAGATATCTTCTAACAAAAGGGTTTTATAGCATTAGATTATCTTTCACCAACACCCCATTTGTTTTATAACAAATTTTTTAGTGAAGCATCTTCAATAATTTCCAACGCTAACACCTCATTTTTGTTGAACAAAATGGATTACAGTGAATAATCCTCGACCCTACACTATTATTTTGAACAAATATCTAAATTCTATGCATCACAGTAGAAAAATGTCGAAAATCTTAATGGGAGTTTCTTTTGGATTTTAAATGTATTAATGATAAAATTTTAACAAGTGAAAATCTAGGGGGGAGAGCTTTGTGGAACCGTTATTACATATTGAAGATTTGGTTGGGGGCTATACCCATAAAAATGTTCTTCATGGCATATCTTTTGACGTGAACCAAAAAGAAATAGTTGGTTTAATCGGATTAAACGGTGCTGGGAAGAGTACGACCATTAAACATATCATTGGGTTAATGCAGCCGAAAAAAGGGTCAATATCTATTAATGGTACGACCTTCAAGGAAAACCCGAAAATCTATCGAAATCAATTAGCATATATTCCAGAGATGCCGATTCTTTACGATGAGTTAACCTTATATGAGCATTTGCGTTTAACGGCAATGGCATATGATATTCCCGAGGAACTGTTTGAGAAGAGGCTTGAAATATTGTTAAAGGAATTTCGAATGGAGAAAAAACTAAAGTGGTTTCCAGTGCATTTTTCCAAGGGAATGCGTCAAAAGGTGATGATAATGTGTGCATTTCTTATTGAACCACCACTTTATATTGTGGACGAGCCATTTGTGGGACTTGATCCGCTTGGCATACAATCGTACTTGAATTTAATGAATAAGATGAAAGTAAATGGATCTGGTATCCTTATGTCTACTCATATATTAGCTACTGCTGAACGATATTGTGATAGGTTTGTAATTCTTCATGATGGGGAAATTAGAGCCTATGGAACATTAGAGGATTTACGAGAGCAATTTGATATGCCAAAGGCTACGCTGGATGATCTCTATGTTCAGCTAACAAAGGAAGATAGCCATGTTTAACTCACATGACTTTTTTATGAAGCGATTTAGCACTCATATAAAGGATACTAGCAGATATTTAAAATATATCTTTAATGGACATATTGCTTTCGCCATGCTGTTTTTCATTGCGGCAGCAGCATATTATTATCAGCAGTGGTTAGCTAATATACCAGAAAATTTCCCAACAGCTTGGTTAATGGGAATCGTTTTCGGAATTGTTGTGAGCTATAGTCCTGTACGAACCTTGTTAAAAGAGCCAGATCTCGTCTTTTTAATTGCTGCTGAGCATAAAATGAGTGCTTATTTTCGAAATGCCCTTATCTATAGCTTTGTCATTCAACTATATATTGTTGCACTTGTAGTTGCAGCATTTGGACCATTATATTTTGCATCATTTCCAGAGCGTGAGGGAAGAGTATATCTTTTTACTATTTTGGTTGTGCTAATTTTTAAATTGTGGAATTTATTCGCAAATTGGTGGATGTTAAAGATACGGGATAAAAATATCCGTTACACAGATCAAGCTGCACGCTTTGTATTAAATGTTGCCGTATTTTACTTTCTTATAAGTGGGGAAATGGTTATCGCGGGAATAACAACGATTCTTTTTGTCATTATTTTTCTTTATGACCTCGGTCTTTCTAGAAAACAAGCTGGTCTTGCTTGGGAATTATTAGTAGAAAAAGATCAACATCGTATGCAGTCCTTTTATCGATTTGCTAATCTATTCACAGATGTACCACATTTGAAGAATCGAATTAGACCACGACACTGGCTCGTATCCTTCGTTGAAAAGAGAATCCCATTTGATAGGAAGAATACGTATGACTATTTGTACCGTATTACCTTTATTCGCGGTGGCGATTATATGTCGATGTATATTCGTTTAATTGTAATTGGTGGGCTATTTATTTATTACATTCCAAATATCTGGATCAAGATTCTTTTCGCGATTTTATTTCTATATATGAGTAGCTTCCAAATGATGACACTATATCAGCATCATCGTACAATTATGTGGTTAGATTTATATCCAGTTGACGTCGAACAACGAAAGACAGCACTAATAAAATGGCTTGTTCAGCTAGCAATGATTCAGACTATACTCTATGCAATCGTCTTTCTTTTTACACAAGCATTTTTAGGATTTGCCATAACACTTGTTGGTGGAATTCTATTTGTATATTTGTTTACGAATGGGTATGTAAAGCACAAGCTTGTATAATACAGTAAGGGTAGTCCTTTTGAGAAGAATAAAGGGCCACCCTTTTATGTTTTGTGACTATTTCAAAGTATATTTAATGCTGTTATCCTTAAATTTATCAAAGAGTTGATTATGGTAATTTAATAGAAAACCATTCTCAGCAACATAAATACTTTTCCATCTTGAAACCCAAAAGTCAGATTATTGATGCTGACTTTTGGGTATGAACTAATTTACGAGGCAATTATTCTTCTTGATAAGCATAATAAGCACTAATTAACGTTTTCGCTGCAATAGGCATTGCTCGTTCATCGAAATCAAAGTGTGGATGGTGGTGTGGATAACGATTTCCTTCCTTCTCTGCACCTGTGAAGAAAAATGCTCCCGGCTTCTCAAGTAAATAATAGGCAAAATCCTCTCCACCCATAACAGGAATTATTTCTTCCACCGTTTCAACTTCAGCAAGTTTTTGACTAACCTTCATTACTAATTCAGCTTCTTTATCATGGTTAATCACTGGCGGATAGCCTTTTTCATAGTTAAATGTGTAGTTGCATCCATTGGCTATACAAATTCCTTTAATAATTTTCTCCATTTCTTTAATTATTCTATCTTGGATCTCCGTATTCAAATAACGCACAGTACCTATTAATCTAGCTGTATCTGCAATAATATTGAAAGCATTACCCGCCTCAAAAATGCCTACTGTTATAACTGCTGTCTCTAGTGGGTCTAGTCTTCGGCTGATTATTTGCTGTAACTGTGTAACGATTTGCGATCCGATGACAATGGAATCCTTTGTTTCATGAGGATAGGCACCGTGTCCCCCTTGGCCTTGTATAACAATCTCAAACCGATCCGCTCCAGCCATTAGTACTCCCTTAGCTGTTTGAATAAAACCAAGAGGGGTAGTGGCCCATAAATGGGTGCCGAAAACAGCATCAACATCTTTTAAGGCTCCAGCATCAATCATCGGTTTGGCGCCCCCTGGTGCATATTCCTCGGCATGCTGGTGAAGAAACACAATGGTACCAGGTAGTTCTTCTTGATAGGATTTCATAACCTTTGCTAAATATAGTAGAGTTGAGGTGTGTCCATCATGTCCACAAGCATGCATCACCCCATCAATTTTAGATTTATATGGCACATCCTTTTCGTCTTGAATTGGTAAAGCATCGAAATCGGCTCGTAGCGCAATGGTTTTTCCAGGCTTCCTTCCTTTTAATGTAGCAACAATACCGTTACCACCTACATTTTTTTGATATGGTATACCTATTTTCTCGTAAAAATCCGCTATGTACTTCGCTGTTTTAAATTCCTTGAAGGAGAGCTCTGGATATTGATGGAGATACCGTCGAGTTTCAAGCATCTCAGGATATACAGCATCAATCGCATTATGTATTTCTTGTAGCATTACTCCACCCCTTTTCTTTTTTACTATTATATATGAAAAAATGATTTTTAATAATGATTAAATAGGCTATCATGGTAATTAAGAATACATAGTAATGGGAGGATTAGTATTTGGCTCAGCGGAAAATTATCTCTGTAATTTTCTTTATCATGGTATTAATGATGATTGGCGTATGGATCATGGATATTTTTCATGGGAAAGTACCTTATATAGACCAGATGTCAAGAGAGCTAGTTCATAGGCTCGCTCATACTGAAATATATTATTTTTTCCTTTCTGTAACGAATCTAGGCTCTAAAGAGTTTGTCTATCCTTTTGCTGGTATCATGGCAATTGTTCTCATCGTTATATATAGAGATTGGCTCCCAGGAATATTATATTTTACAGCTATTTGTGTGACACATGAATTAAATGGGGTGTTCAAATTATTCATCCATCGAGAGAGACCTACAATACTAGTAGCAGCAAATGCAGTGGGGGAGAGTTTTCCATCAGGACATGCAATGGTTTCAATTGTCTGCTATGGTCTCCTTGCATATTTTCTAGTACAAAAGATAAATTCGAAAATGCTATCATTTTCAATCCAAGTATTTTTTGCATTTGTCGCATTTTTAATTGGAATTAGTAGGTATTTGATAAATGTTCATTATTTAACAGATGTGATAGCAGGATTCGTGTTTGGGTATATTTGCATGATAAGTGTTATCTATTTCTTTGAATATATCCAAAAAAAGAGATATCCGTCTTGAGACGGAGTGAAAAGCATTCTAGAGATGGTTTTTCCAATCTCCGAAATTGTCTACTATATAGTTAACAACCTTAGGAGAAGGGAGCATTTAAAATGAATGCTGTTAGTAAGAAAGAGAATGTGAAGGTCCCCATATTTCATAATCGTAACTTTGTTCTACTATTAATAAGTGCGATATTTTCATCACCAGGATATTTTGTATATTTAATAGGTACGGAATGGCTGATGCTAAGTATTACAGATAATCGTTTTTATTTTGGGATGTTGTTTTTTGTAGCAGCCATTCCACGATTAATTCTACTTGTTGTCGGAGGATTATTTGCGGATCGGCTGAATAAACGTACTATTTTATTCTGGTCTGACTTTTCTAGGGCGTTATTAATTGGAATATTAATTCTATTAATTTGGACTGATACTGTAGCTATTTGGCATTTGTTAGTGTTATCTGGATTATTTGGAATATCTGATGCTTTTAGTTATCCAGCAATGAATTCATTAGTTCCAACATTACTAGAAGATGATCAGCTGCAACGTGGAAATTCATTTATACAGATGACAAATCAAATAAGTCCAATTTTGGGTCCTGCTTTAGGTGGTACATTAATTGCTTTATTAGGATTTGCTGGTGTTTATTCCGTAGCGTTTATCATGTTATTTATTTCTTCTTTAGCAGTATTGTTCATTCGTTTGAAGATAGAAAGGCAGGAGGAGGTTAGAAAGCCTGCACCACTAACCGATTTAAAGGAAGGATTTCAATATGCGCGGAAGAACGAACTTGTTATTTCGGTTGTAATCATGGCGTTTTTCCTAAACTTCTTTTTCTCTGGACCAATAGCAATTGGAATGCCGGTTATTGTTAAGGATGTATTTGATGGAAATGCAGCAAGCCTCGCAACGATTCAGACATCAATGGGGGTTGGTGCACTAGCAGGAGCAATCTTACTCGCTAGCTGGAAATTAAAGAGACCAGGTAAAGCAGTAATTATGAGTTTAATTGGGTTAGGAATATCGTTTAGTATAACTGGGCTATCTGCTAACACTTTTATGATGGCAGGACTTGTTGCCCTAATGTCAGTACTGACGCAAATTATCAATATACCTTTAATTACCATGCTACAGCAAACTACAGAAAAGCATATGCTAGGTAGAATGATGAGTATGTTTATGACCGTTTCGACTGGATTAACTCCAGTATCCTATATTGTTACATCATCCTTAATTGCAGCAAATGTACCAATACAAGCGATTATTGTTGTTAGTGGTTTCGTTGTAACATTAATTGCCGTTTATAACTTATTAAAAAATAAAAAGTTACTTAGCTTTACATTATCACAAGGGAGAGAACAAGGGTGAAAATTGGATTCTTTCGATTTCTAATAGCCGTCTTACTAATTGGCTTTGGCGTCGTTTTAGTTTTAGAAAATATAGGTGTGATGGATTTTAACGGAAGAGACGCATGGGGGTATATTTATCCTTCATTATTTATCCTATTTGGAATAAAATGGATGATAGACCGTATGAAGCATCGTGGTGGAAGCTACGCCTGGGGATCATTTTTCTTTATCTTTGGATCATTGCTTTTATTGGACCGATTTGACATAATCACTTTTTCCTTTGGTGATGTATTTAAGTTATGGCCACTTCTAATTATTTATTTTGGCTTTCTGTTTATTGGAAATTCGTTTAAACCAAAGATAATAATTCAGAAAAAAGGCAATCATGAAGAAGTTATTGATGCTGAATATAGTAATAGTTCTTTTTTTACAGTAGGAAATCATGAGTTTAATAAGCCGAACTGGAAAGTAGAGCCTACAACAATTAAGACATTGGCGGGGGATTTCTATTATGATTTCTCTAAAGCATATATACCTGAAAAGGAAATTCCAATTACTGTTAATGCACTTGCTGGCGATGTGCATATCTTAATACCTGAAAACATAGAATTCCAAATTAAGGCATCAGTTAAAGCGGGAGATATTGATATTGTTGGTCAAACTGTTGATGGCATTAATCGATCTCTCAGTTATGTAACACCTAATTATGATACTGCAACAAGAAAATTAAACTTCACATTAAAATTAAAGGCTGGGTCAATACGAGTTGATCTTGTATAGGGGGATATGAGGTGAAGAAACGGTTTTCCAGTATCCGATATAGTTATATAGTGTCACATCTTAATGGGTTGTTTTTAACCTTTGTGACGATATTAGCAATTTTACTATCAATTTTTGTGTTAATTAGCCCTAAATGGCTAACAGCAAATAGTATTTTTCTATTTATCGGACTTTATATTGTTATTGCTTTTTTCGTTTCCATTTATGTTGGCTTCCGTTCCAGTGGTGATTTAAAACAGAAGATGGATTATCTCTCTGTTCTTATTACCCAGTATGCGAATGGAAATTATCAATCTCGCATCTATATTGATGAAGGAGATGAGCTTAATAGAATTGGAAGAGAATTAAACGAGCTTGGGGAGAAGTTACAGAATCAAGTGAAATCTTTACAAAGGTTGGCAGATGAAAATGCCGAGCTTGCAAAATCAGCACATAAATCCGCTGTGATTGAAGAGAGACAGCGAATAGCCAGGGATTTGCATGATGCAGTAAGTCAACAGTTGTTTGCATTAGCAATGATGTCCGAAGCTGCAATAAGGCAAGTTGAAAACAAACCGGCCCTTGCTAAGGAGCAAATGATTGAAGTAGCAAGTGCTGCTAATCAGGCACAAACAGAAATGAGGGCATTATTACTCCATCTAAGACCTGTTCATTTATCAGGGAACCCATTACCAATAGGGATTAAGAAGCTTGTTGAAGAACTACAGCAAAAATCGCAAATCCGCTTTCAAGTTTCCATTGAGGATACACTAAAACTACCTGCTGTAACGGAAGAGCATGTATTTCGTATCATTCAAGAATCCTTATCCAATATACTCCGTCATGCCTATGCAACCGAGGTGAAGATCGAAGCAAATAAAAAGGGGGAAGAGTTATTCCTCCATATTGCCGATAATGGCAAAGGCTTTGACTTACTACAGGATCAGGAGAAGAAGACTTCCTATGGCTTAAAAACCATGAAAGAAAGAAGTGAAGAGCTTGGCGGTACTTTCACAATTCGATCTAATGTCGATGAAGGAACATATATTGATATACGGATACCTTGTTAAAAAATAAGATAGTAAATGAATATGAGGGGAAGGAATGTTAAATGATTCGAGTTGCTGTAGTAGATGATCATGAAATAGTGCGAAAAGGTATTATCGCCTATTTAAATACAGATCCAGAAATTGAAGTAATTGGTCAAGCTGATAGTGGGAATGAAGGGGCGAAATTAATACTCCGTGAAAGACCAGAAGTGGTGCTTATGGATTTGATGATGGATGATGGTACAGGTATTGATGCTACTAAACAAGTAATGAAAGAATATCCAGCTTGTAAAATTATTATTCTTACTAGTTTTTATGATGATAAACAAGTATTCCCTGCATTAGAGGCTGGGGCATTTAGTTATTTATTAAAGACCTCGTCAGCAGATGAAATTGTTTCCGCTATAAAGAAAGCGGCGAAAGGTGAAAATGTTATAGAGCCAAAGGTTGCTAGTAAAATGATGACCAGTTTTCGAAAAGAACAGCGTAAACCACATGATGAATTAACAGATCGTGAGATGGAAGTTCTTTTATGTATTGGAAATGGGATGACAAATCAAGAGATTAGTGAACAATTGTATATCGGCATTAAGACTGTAAAAACGCATGTAAGTAATATTTTGGCAAAACTTGAGGTGCATGATAGAACACAGGCAGCAGTTTATGTGCATAAAAATCATCTTTTGAAGCAAGAGGGGTAAGCCCTCTTTTTTGTTTTTTGTAAAAATTCCTAGTATAATACTAGGGAAAAATCAAAACAAGGGTGAGGAGATTCCTAAATGAATCAAACGAAAAAACAAGAAAATATCTTGCTTGGAATATGGGGTATAGCAATTATTGCTACAGCAGGTAGTTTGTTTTATTCGGAAGTGATGGGATATGAACCATGTGAGCTATGCTGGTACCAGCGGATATTAATGTATCCACTCATCGTGATCTACGGTACCGCAATACTAAAGAAAAATATATCCATAGCACTTCCGGGGTTAATTATGAGCGGAATAGGCATTTGTGTTTCTACATATCATTATCTAATTCAGAAATTACCAGCTCTAAGTGAAACTGGTGGAGCTTGTGGACTTGTTCCTTGTAACTTTCAATATGTGAATTATTTTGGTTTTATAACCATTCCATTTTTGGCAGGGACAGCCTTTATTTTGATTTTTGTTTTACATATACTATTAATTAAACAGGCTAGGGGGAAATAACCATGCAAAAGAAAATGCTAATTATTATCGGTGTTATTGTCGTGTTATTTTTTGCTTTATATTTTGTGATAGATTATAAAAATGATAAAGCTTTAGAAGCAAATAACCCATATGGAACGACTGATTTGGAACAAGCAACAATTGACCAATTAAAAGATCCAAACTACGATAATCAAATTTTGCCTAAGGATTTAATAGCAGAAGTTGAGAGTGGAAAGCCAATGACAGTTTATTACTACAGCCCAACTTGTGTTTACTGTCAAAAAACAACACCATATTTAGCCCCGCTAGCTAAGAAAATGAATGTTGATATGAAAAAGCTAAATCTGTTAGAATTTTCTACTGCCGTTCCCCAATTTGGGATTAAGTCAACACCAACTCTTGTCTATTATGAGGATGGTAAAGAGGTACGCCGATTAGAGGGACAAAAAACAGAAGAGGAATATAAAGCGTTTTTTGAGGAATATGTGCTAAAGAACAAGTAGCATGTGAAGAGACAGACACCTAAACAACACAAGGTTAAGGTGCTGTCTCTTCTATTCTTTTAGAAACATGTCAGTCTTTTTCAATCATATTGTATGTATGGACAAAAGGGCGATCTGCGAAGTAAGCAGGTGGTTTGATATTGACATGTGACTTTTTGAAGTCTGTTGAGTTTTTCCACTTCTCGTAGCTCACCTTAGATTGCCATTGGGTAAGTACAACATATGTATTACCTTTCCTAGGCTTTAATAGACGGAATGCTTGGAATCCATCATAATGTTCAGCCACATGCTTTCTTTTCTTAAAGTTATCTTCAAAGACAGGTCTACCTTCATCTGTAACAGGGATATGATTCATGACAATATACCCCTTATCTCTTATTTCTCCTGTTTGAATGATAATTTCATATTCTCTCCCAGCAACAAATAGTTTTTTGTTACCCTCATAATATGCAACATCATTGACAGAGCCAGACATAAAGTGAAAGCGTATAGAGGGATATTTCTCCTCTATTTTTTTTAGGAAATCAACTGTTCCATTTGTCATATAGGCATTCATATAACCTCTCCTCTCTTTGTATTAATTATTATTTAGTAATGCCTATCATTTGGGTATTGTATTTAATTATCGTATAATATGTATGATGCAGACGTAAATAAGCGGCAGTCCTAATTGTTATTCTCTTCCTTTATTTTACCGAACTATGGTTGCAATTATAACAGAAACAATTAAAGAATGTTTACAAGTAATCACTCGCTTCTATAATGTTAGCTATTCGACAAAATTGGACATTATTTCCCAGGTAATAATAACATTGTTTCATTCTTATTCTGTAGTAATCGCAAATTAGACAAATTCATGACAAAGTAGGTATCTTGCTATACATCAAACCTTGAAATAGGTATAGTAGAGGATGGAATTAATCGTATTTAGGACTAATTTTAAGTAATAGCAAATACATAAAGGAATAAGGAATGTTCACTGCTAGAACTTCCAAAAGGGTGAGAAAATGAAGCTAAATGACACTATTATTCGCGCTTATAAAGGTGAAGCAACAAACTACACACCTGCTTGGTTTATGAGACAGGCGGGCCGATCACAGGCTGAATATCGCAAACTTAAGGAAAAATATTCTTTGTTTGAAATTACACATCAGCCCGAAATTTGTGCATATGTTACAAGATTACCTGTAGAAATGTACAATGTGGATGCTGCTATTCTGTATAAGGATATTATGTCTCCTTTACCTGCAATAGGTATTGATGTAGACATTAAGGCAGGGATCGGACCAGTCATAGCAAATCCGATAAAGGGTTTTCACGATGTTGAAGCTTTAGGCACAATTGATCCTGAAAAGGATGTACCATATGTATTGGACACAATTAAGCTACTTACTACTGAACAGTTGACGGTTCCTCTTATTGGATTTAGTGGAGCACCTTTCACGATCGCAAGCTATTTAATTGAAGGTGGTCCATCGAAGAATTATGGCAAGACAAAAGCATTTATGTATGCTCATTCAGATGCCTGGTTTGCATTGATGGATAAGCTTGCAGATATGACGATTACTTATGTAAAGGCCCAAATTAAGGCTGGTGTTAAAGCAGTTCAAATCTTTGATTCATGGGTTGGCGCTTTAAATGCTAAGGATTATCGTACTTATATAAAACCAGTCATGCATCGAATTTTTAGTGAACTACAAAATGAGGGTGTACCACTGATTATGTTCGGTGTTGGGGCAAGTCATCTTTTATTAGAATGGAATGAGCTACCTCTTGATGTAATAGGTCTTGATTGGAGGACATCCATAAAAGAGGCAAGAGAGCTTGGAGTTACAAAGGTGTTACAAGGAAATCTTGATCCAGCAATTTTACTAGCTGATTGGGATACGATTGAATCGCGTACAAAAGAGATTCTTGATCAATCAATGAAAGATGGTCGTCATGTATTTAATCTTGGACATGGTGTCACACCGGATATTCATCCAGAGACTTTGAAAAAACTTACAGATTTAATTCACACGTATTCAGCAAGATAATAAATTAAAACTGACATGAAGAGGTGTAGAAAATGGAAAAAAAGAAAATAGGACTACTAGTGATGGCTTATGGCACACCGTATAAGGAAGAAGATATTGAACCTTATTATACGCATATTCGTCACGGAAGAAAGCCTTCTGATGAACAGTTACAGGATTTAAAAGATCGCTATAAAGCGATTGGAGGTACTTCTCCTCTTGCTAAAATTACTGAAGAACAAACAAAAGCACTAGAAGCAAAACTAAATGAAATACAAGATGAATATGAGTTTAAAGCATATATTGGACTAAAACATATTTCACCTTTTATAGAAGATGCTGTAGCGGAAATGGGAAAAGATGGTATTAAAGAGGCTGTTTCTATTGTACTAGCACCGCATTATTCAACATTTAGCGTAAAATCCTATAATACGCGTGCTCATGAGGAAGCAGCTAAATACGGTATTGAAATAAAATCTGTTGAAAGCTGGTATGATGCACCAGGATTTATTCAATATTGGGCTGATCGGATTCAGGAAGTTTATGCAAAAATGTCTGACGTGGAGCGAGAAAAAGCAGTATTAGTAGTATCCGCTCATAGTCTTCCAGAGAAAATTTTACAAAATGGCGATCCATATCCAGATCAATTGGCAGAAACTGCGAAATTAATTTCAGATAAAGCCGGTATTACGAATTATGAGCTAGGTTGGCAAAGTGAAGGAAATACTCCTGATCCATGGTTAGGACCTGATGTACAAGACCTTACTCGTTCCCTTTATGAAGAAAAAGGATACCGCACATTTGTCTATACCCCTGTTGGATTTATCGCAGACCATTTAGAAGTGCTATACGATAATGATTACGAGTGTAAAGTTGTATGTGATGAACTAGGAGCGAGCTACTATCGTCCTCCTATGCCAAATACACATCCACTATTTATTGAGACATTAGCGAAGGTTGTTCAAAATCGAGTAAAGCGTGATGCGTAATGGATAAGCAAACAATTGTTATAGTAGGCGGTGGGATCACTGGTTTAACCGCTGCCTACTATATGCAAAAGGCATTAAAAGAAGAAGCATTGCCCTACGAAGTGAAGCTGGTTGAAGCAAGTGATCGCTTAGGTGGAAAGATTATCACACATAAACAGGATGGATTTACCATCGAACGTGGTCCAGATTCCATGATTGCAAGAAAGAAGCCAGGTATGAAGCTTGTTGAAGAACTAGGGTTAAAAGATGAAGTCATTCGTAATGGAACTGGACAATCCTATATTTTAGTTCAAGGAAAGCTACATAAAATGCCAAAAGGAGCATTTATGGGTGTGCCAATGCAAATTGGTCCTTTTTTAAAAACAGGACTTGTATCTCCATTTGGAAAACTTAGAGCATTACTTGATCTTGTTAAAGGAAAAGGGGATGCGAGTGTAGATCAATCCTTAGGGGCTTTTATGCGACGTCGGTTTGGAAATGAATTAGTGGAAAACGAAATTGAACCATTATTATCTGGAATTTACTCCGGCGATATTGATGAGATGAGTTTAATGGCAACATTTCCGCATTTTTATCAATTAGAGCAAAACTATGGTAGTTTAATCAAAGGATTAAAACAAACGATGCCAAAGCCTGTGAAAACAAAAGAAAAAGGTAACCCCCCTGGTGCATTTTTTTCGTTCAAAAATGGCCTAGAAACAATGGTTCACAAATTAGTCGAGAAGTTAGATGAGGGGACCATTTTGTTAAATAATGCTGTAGACCATATCGAGAAAAAGGATAACGGTTACCATGTTTTATTAAGTAGTGGTGATGTGATAAAAGCAGTAGCGGTAATTGCTACTACGCCACATAAAACATTACCCAAAATGTTTAGCCAGTACGATTTTCTACAGGGTTTCTCAAATGTTCCTTCAAGCTCTGTAGCAAACGTTGCGCTAGCCTTTGAACAATCGGCTATTAAACAGGATATCGATGGAACAGGATTCGTTGTTTCACGGAATAGTGATTTCCGAATTACCGCTTGTACATGGACACACAAAAAATGGCCTTCCAGCACACCAAAAGGTAAAGCATTGATCCGTTGTTATGTAGGTAGACCAAGTGATCAAGAGGTAGTAGATCTACCTGATGAAGACTTAGTTGAACTAGTACTAAAAGATTTAAACAAAACAATGAATATAACAGCTATGCCAGAGTTTAGTGTTATTTCTCGGTGGAGGAATGTAATGCCCCAATACACTGTTGGTCACATGGAACGAATTGCCAAAGCCCGTAAAGAGGCCAGTGAACATCTACCAGGTGTTTATTTTGTAGGTAGTTCCTTCAATGGGGTCGGTATTCCAGATTGTATAGAGCAAGCAGAAAAGGCAGTAGAGCAAGTTCGGAAATATTTATCCATATAAATAATGTTACAGTTGACCACGGAGATTGTTGATACCGTGGTTTTTTTATTTTTGTAATTTGCTCTAAACATCATTTCCGGTAGGTGGTCGAGAATGAAATGAAGCATAGATGTGCTCTAGGCATCATTTCAGAAGGAAGTTGAGAATGAAATGAAGCATAGAAGTGCTCTAGTCATCATTTTAGAAGGAAGTTGAGAATGAAATGAAGCATAGAAGTGCTCTAGGCATCATTTTAGAAGGAAGTTGAGATTGAAATGAAACATAGAAGTGTTCTAGGCATCATTTCAGAAGGAAGTCTAGGGTGAAACGAAGCATAGAAGTGCACTAAGCATCATTTCAGAAGGAAGTTGAGATTGAAATGAAACATAGATGTGTTCTAGGCATCATTTCAGAATGAAGTTGAGATTGAAATGAAACATAGAAGTGCTCTAGGCATCATTTTAGAAGGAAGTTGAGATTGAAATGAAACATAGAAGTGCACTAGGCATCATTTTAGAAGGAAACTAAGGGTGAAACGAAGCATAGAAGTGCAATAAACATCATTTCAGAAGGAAACTGAGATTGAAATGAACCATAGAAGTTCACTGAGCATCTACATATACTTGAGAATGTAATCAATCCAATTAATTACACAAAAAATAGCCTAGTCCTCGACTAGGCTATTTCAAAAATATTTTTATTCGTAACTATTCTCTAGTTCATCTATTAATGATCCGACAAAAGCAACTGCTTCTCGAATGGCATCTGGTTTTGCCATATCGACTCCAGCTTGTTTAATTAGTTCTAGTGGTTTTAATGTGCCTCCTGCTCGAAGAACGTTTAACCAACTGTCAACTACTGGCTTTCCTTCTTCTTGAATACGCTTTGCAACTGCAGTGGATACAGTTAATCCAGCAGAGTAAGTATATGGATAAAGTCCCATATAATAATGAGGTTGGCGCATCCAGGTTAAACCAGCACCTTCATCAAATAAAACGGAATCACCCCAGAAGTTTTCTAGAGCCTCGCGCTTTTGTTGATTTAATACTGTTGCAGTTAAAGGAGTACCAGCTTCAGCTAATTCGTAAACACGACGCTGATATTCTCCCTCTAGCAAATGTGTAACGAAGTTGTGGTAATATGTACCTAATAGCTGCGTAATAACCCAACGTTTCATTCGCTTATCATCGGTACCATTCATCAAATGATTGGCAAGAAGCAATTCATTCAGTGTCGATGGTGCTTCAACGAAGTATGTTGAAGGTCTCGTATTTACTAAGGATTGATTTTTTCCTGCAAGATAGAAGTGTCCCGCATGGCCTAATTCGTGTGCAAGTACAAACGCGCCTCGCATTGTATCTGTCCATGTAATTAAAATATATGGATGTACTCCGTACGGGCTAGAACAGAATGCACCCGTTGCTTTTCCTACATTGTCAGATAAATCTACCCAACGATCATTTAATCCTTTTTCCATGATTTCTAGGTATTCTGGACCCATTACCTTAAGTGCATCTAAAATTACCGTTTTTGCTTCTTCATAAGTTGTTTTTGGATTGAATTCTGGATCTAGTGGTGCTTTTAAATCACAATATCTCATTTCGTCTAAGTTTAGTTTTTCTTTTTTTAGCTTTGCATAACGACGCATATGCGGTGCTAGCTCTGCTTGAATGACCTTTAATTGATTTTGATACATTTCCTTTGTAACTTGCTGTGGTGCTAATAACATATCTGTAACAGAATTATAGTTTCGTAAACGAGCCATAGTTACTTGTCTGGTAACCTCAGTTGCGTAGTTTGCAGCAAATGTATTTTTATATTGGTTTAATGTCTTTGTAAATGATTCATATGCGTCACGTCTTAGCTTCGTGTTTGCTTCAAGCTCATAACGATCTTCATATAATGCGGCAGACATTGGAAGTTCATTGCCCGCTTCATCATAGATGGAGTCAAACACCATATCAGATGCTTTACTACGGCTGTATAGCATATATGGAGATCCGTGGACTTCACTTAATGCGGCTAGCGTTTCCTCTATTTCTGGAGCTAATGTATGAGGCTTTTCTTCCAAAATATCCTCAAGCATTTTTTGATATGTTTGTAATTCTTTTTCGTCATTTAAAAATTCTTCAATTTTTTCTTTGGATAAAGTTAATAGTTCGGATTTAATAAAAGAGAGCTTGGCACCAATACTAGCCATGGCAGAAGATACTTTTGCAGCATCTCGCTGGTTTTCTGGATCACTTCCGTCAGCGCTAGACTTTAAACTCGCATATGTACCAACACGAACTAAACGTTCTTGATAGTTTTCTAGCGTGGTTAGACAGTTTAATAAAGTTTTCGCATTAGAACCAAGTTTCCCTTTATATTGTGTAACCTCGGTAATTTCATCTTGCACTGCTTGTAGCTCTTGTTCCCAAGCTTCCGTGCTCGAAAATAAATCCGTTAAATCCCACTTTTGTTCCTCTGGTACCTCGGCACGTAATAGTCTTTTAGATGTTGCAGTTGTCATATATAGATCCCCTTTCTCCAAATAATATTTCGGTAGTCTAAATATTATAATACAATTTTAGGGAGATGGGTATTATTTTTTCAGATATTTTTTAATAGAGTAACTTTTGGTTGATCTAAGGGAAAAAAATAAGAAGACAAAGAGTAGGGGGGACTCTTAACAAAAAAATTAACAACCTAGCATTGCGCAAAGGTTGTTTCCAATCTGTGAAAGGCGTACAATTGTGTAGGAATACAAATGGTTGTCATCCGTAGTCTGAGTTATCTAGCTGGATGATCACATTCTTCGCAAATGTTAATATAACAATCAGCTTGCTCATTTATTTTTCTTCCACATTGCTGACATTTTTTAGGTGGAAGATTTCGGAAAAACTCAAGGATATTCGTAATCATATGTGTTCCTCCTTTTACTTGGTATTTTTATTGTATTATAACAGTATGTTTCAGGTCAATTCTGTGTTACAACAATTTTAATTATTGAGGTGGTTAGAAAATGAAGTTAACAATCATTGGTTATTGGGGAGCCTTTCCAGCTCCAGAAAGTGCAACATCAGCCTATCTATTGGAAAAGGATGACTTCACACTTCTGATAGATGTTGGAAGTGGAGCTATATCACGATTACAAAAATATAAGGATATTATGGATATTGATGCTGTTATTCTTTCGCATTATCATGAGGATCATATTGCTGATGTTGGTGTCTTGCAATATGGTAGGCTTGTAAAATCGCTTGTCCGTAATCAGAAAGATATCTTACCTATTTATGGACATACCGAAGATAAAGATGCTTTTGCCAAATTAACACATGACTATACAAAGGGCATTGCATATGATCCAACCGGCTTAATAGACATCGGACCATTTTCAATTACTTTTTTGAAAACAAAGCATCCTGTTCCATGCTATGGAATGCGGATAACCGATGGAGAGAAATCTATTGTTTATACAGCAGATACTAGCTTCCAGAATGAATGGATTCCATTTTGTAAAGATGCTGATCTGTTAGTCGCAGATAGCAATTTCTATGCTGACCAAGATGGTTCAGGAGCGGGGCATATGACATGTGTGGAAGTAGCCTCTATTGCCAAGGAAGCAAAGGTGAAAGAGCTTATTTTGAGTCATTTACCACAGTACGGTAATCATCAAGATTTAGTA
Source organism: Ornithinibacillus bavariensis (assembly GCF_018333235.1). Classification (GTDB taxonomy): domain Bacteria; phylum Bacillota; class Bacilli; order Bacillales; family Amphibacillaceae; genus Ornithinibacillus; species Ornithinibacillus bavariensis. Next base: position 337,151 of record NZ_BORP01000001.1, read on the forward strand.
CAGCAGGCATCAGCCATTTTTAGTGGGAAAATTCGTTTAGCAGCAGAGGGAGTTACCTGGGAGAGTTAAGGGTTAATCTTTGCTTACAATATTCTTTTTCGATAAACTTAATGTAGAAATTAGTCATTATTAGAAGGGGGATTATCATGAAATTTATAGATAACCAAGGTATTACAGATCCAATGATAAATTTAGCAATAGAGGAATACATTTTGCAAAACTTTGGTGAGAAGGATACATACCTACTGTTCTATATTAATAAGCCTTCTATCATTATTGGCAGAAACCAAAATACTATTGAAGAAATTAACACAGAATACGTTGAGAAGAACGGTATTAAAGTAGTTCGTCGTCTTTCGGGTGGTGGAGCAGTTTACCATGATGAACAAAACTTAAACTTTAGTTTCATTACAAAAGATGATGGAGAAAGCTTTCATAACTTTGCAAAGTTCCTAAAGCCAGTTATTGAGGTGTTAAATGAATTGGGTGTTCCCGCAGAGCTTCAAGGACGAAATGATGTCGTTGTAGAAGGGCGTAAAATCTCTGGTAATGCGATGTTCTCAACAAGAGGACGTATGTTCAGTCACGGGACATTGATGCTGGACTCAGAAATTGAAAATGTCGTTAAAGCTTTAAAGGTGAAAAAGGAGAAAATTGAATCCAAAGGAATTAAATCTATCCGAAGCCGTGTTGCTAATATTTCTGAGTTTCTTGAAGAGAAAATTTCAATGGAAGAATTTAAAGAGCGTATATTAAAGCATATTTTCCAGGTAGAAGATGTGAAGGATGTTCCACGCTATGAATTAACAGAAGAAGATTGGAATAATATTCACAAAATCTCAGAAGAACGTTACCAAAAATGGGAATGGAATTATGGAAAATCACCTGCCTTTAATGTACAAGCATCTCATAAGTTTCCATCTGGTTTATTGGATGTCCGCCTAGATGTAAACAAAGGTATAATTGAAAACTGTAAGATTTATGGAGACTTCTTTGGTCTTGGAGAAGTAAAAGATCTAGAAAATAAATTGATCGGTGTACGTCATGATAAAAATGCTATTGAAGAAGCATTAAAAGATATTGATGTAGCACATTATTTAGGTAAAATTTCGAAAGAAGACCTCGTTAACTTACTTTATTAATAAAAATATATCCCTAAAGTTAAAACACTTCAAACGTTAGTGTCAGTATCTAACTTTGAAGTGTTTTTAGTATACTTGTATGAAAAAATGGAAAATACTCCATACTTTATTCTAAGGAGGGATGAAATGGTTAGAAAAGAAGATATCCCAGAATTAAATACATTTACGTTTTTAAATCCCGATTTTCTCCTAGCAAAAGAGACATATCACAGGGATTTGAAGCTAGAAAAAGAAGCAGTATATGGAAATATTTCCCAAAATCATGGAAATGAGAAGGAATAAAGCTTTAAAAGTGAATTTTGTTGAAAAATGGCTGTTATATGTATCAATTTAGTGATTTTTTTGCTACATTAATACATATAAGCCTCACCCTTTCATATCGAAATGAAAGGATGATTATCATGCTAATAGATGAATTTTACTCCCCGTTACACGAAATTACCCCATGCACCCTTGCAGTTGTTGCAGAAAAAGATGCAAAAGGAATTGTACATACTGTTGTTCTAGAGGAAGAAGCAGAATATATGGTAGAACAACCTCCTAGCAAACTCATCGATCATGCCTGTAAGTTCTTCGGTTCCAGTCTTAAGGGCAGACAAGACGGGACGCGAGATATTTGTGGAATTACCCATAAGGCCCCAATATCGATTGATCCTTCCAGTGGCATGTATTTCTTCCCGACAACATCTCCAACAAATGCAAAATGCTCATGGATTGCCCATTCCCATATTGAACATGTCAGCCGTGCGACCAATGAAACTACTGAAATTATCTTCAGGAATGGAAAGCGGATTATTTTAGACGCTTCCTATGGATCAGTAATGAATCAAATACATCGAACCGCACAATTTCGTTACTTATTAGACAATCGAATCAGGCATTTGCAGCAACCAAAGACTGTTCCGGGGACAAGGACTTCCACATAATTTCCTGTACTATTTCTTGCACTTTTTTTCGAATAGCTGGGTTAAAGTAATTTCGCTTTTCCTCTTTTCCTTTGCATATAAAAAGGTAGGAAGAAAAGGAATCATTTTTATTTAAAAGCATTACCTTAAGCTTTTTCTTTTCCATTGTAGAACGTAATTGTCGGCGCTCTGTCAAGGCATTGGAATTCATCTTTTCCAAAAGCTGAATATATGGTTCCTTTATTTTAAAGGGACCCTTTTGGATGCTTCCTATATCTTGCTGTATCACGACAATTGCCATCGAGAGAAAAAGAAAGCGAGTAGCTATGTTTAATTCTTCATCTGTCAGATAGCGCATAAGTTACCCTCCATTTTAGGAACGTTTGTTCTATTATACGCCAAAATAAGCAAAAAATACACTGAAAAGCAAAAAAATGTGGAGAAACGTTAACGTATGCTAATGTACTATAATAAACAGGAATGTATATTAATTAATTGATTAAGGAAGGGTAGAGGCTTATTTTTTGTATTAAAAACGTTTATAAGTGAACGAAACTTGGTTAAAGCTTTTCATAACAGGGAAATTCTATTAAAATAAAGTTAGTACATATAAAGGCCTTGATGAGGAGATTTACTGGATGAATTTGTTTAGTATTATAACAGATTGGCAGAATGCTGCTAGAAATGATGAACTCGATCAGTACATAATGGAATTACTAAAGAATTATGAAAGCTTAGGGCCATTACCCGGAATATTGTTACCATTTATAGAAGCTTTTCTTCCCTTTTTACCATTAGTTGTATTTGTAATGGCAAATGCTGCAGCTTATGGTTTACTGGAAGGTTTTTTGTTTTCATGGGCAGGTTCTAGTGCAGGTGCTATAATTGTATTCTTGATTGTTAGAAATTTAGGGGACAAAAAAATCTTTGTGAAGATCCGCAAGAATAAACAAGTAAATAGAGTAACAGGCTGGCTAGAAAGACACGGATTTGGACCATTGTTTTTGCTCTTGTGCTTTCCATTTTCGCCATCCTCTGTTATTAATGTTGTAGCAGGCTTATCGAAAATAAATATGTATCAGTTTATTTTAGCGGTATTGCTTGGTAAATCTGTTATGATATTTTCAATTTCTTATATAGGATCTAGTATTGTATCATTTGCTCAAAATCCAACGAAAACAATTGTAGTAGGAATATGTATTGCGCTTTTCTGGTTAGTAGGTAAATTCATAGAGAAAAAGTTACATTCTAAATCAATGCAAAAAGAAGAGACTACTGACGCTGAGTAAGAATAAATTTAAAATCAAAAACTTCTGTCTTGAACATGTAATTAGTCAGGAGTTTTTTTCATTAGTGAGGAGGGCGTTTAGATGGGGCTCCGATTTATTATAGGTAGGTCAGGAACTGATAAAAGTAACTATGCATACAAAGAAATAAAAGAAAAATCAATAGGTAACCCCCAGGGTCCGCCGATTTTTTATATTGTTCCAGATCAAATGACCTTTGAACAGGAGTATGCCTTGTTCCGAGACCGAGGATTTCAAGGGAGTATTCGAACACAAGTAACAAGTTTTTCCCGTTTAGCTTGGATAATTTTACAGGAAACGGGAGGTGCTACAAGGAAATTTATTAGCTCTGTAGGAATACAGATGATGCTACGAAAAATTATTGAGGAAAAAGAAGGGGATTGGCAGGTTTTCCAAAAAGCAGTTGAGAAACAGGGCTTTTTGAATCAGCTTGAGAAAATCATCACGGAATTCAAGCGATATGACATATCTCCAGAGGCCCTACTTGCACAAAGACATTGGGTAAATCAATATGCTCATAAGGAGCCAGGGGAGGTTTCTCTAGTACAAAAACTAGATGACCTCCATTTTATCTATGAAAAATTAGGACAAGCATTATCCGGTCAATATGTTGATAGTGAGGATCAATTGAGTCTTTTAGCGGAGAAGATAGAAGAGGCAAAATCTCTAGAAGGTGCGGAAATCTATTTTGACGGATTCCACCGGTTTACACCAAAAGAATTAGTAGTAGTAGAAACACTACTAAAAAAATGTAAGCATGTGACAGTATCATTAACAGTAGACCATGTGGATAGTCCAATTATTTCTGATTTAGATTTATTTCATCAGACAAAGGAAACCTATCAAACCTTAAAGCAAATTGCTGAATTAAATGACATTAAAATAGAGGATCACGTAGTTCTATACCCTGAGGATAGTGGATTTCAGAATAGACCGTATTTCATTCACTTGGAGCGTTATTTTGATGTGCGTCCGGCAAGAGCTTTTCATGGTGATGCTCCTATACTCCTTGCAGAAGCAGTGCATCCACGAGCGGAAATTGAAGGGGTTGCACAGGAGATATTGCGATTAGTTCGTGAAGAAAATTACCGCTATCGGGATATAGCAGTATTGATCCGTCAAACAGAAACATATCAGGATATTATTTCAACTATTTTTGAGGATTACCATATCCCTGTATTCATTGATGAAAAACGGACGATGTTAAACCATTCCTTGATAGAGTTTATACGTTCTGTATTAGAAGTAGTGGAGGCCAACTGGCGGTATGATGCAGTTTTTCGTATGCTGAAGACGGGATTTATTCCAGCTACTGATAAAGAATATCCTTTAACCAGTGATGCAATTGATGAGCTAGAAAACTATTGCTTAGAATATGGAATTAGGACAAGAAAGCAGTGGCTAAGTAAGGATGATTGGATTTTCCAGCGATTCCGTGGCTTTGAGCAAGCAACACAGACAGATATTGAAAAGGAAATGCAAATACGAATCAATCGCTATCGTAAGCAGGTGATACAAGCTCTAGCTAGCTTTGACGAAGCTATTAGAGCCGCAGAAACTATACAGGAAATTTGTTTAGTCCTGTTTACCTTATTAGAGAACATAGGGGTATCAGCAAAACTTGAGGAAATGAGAACCTACTTTGATGAGAGTGGTCAACTAGAAAAGGGACGTGAACAGGAGCAGGTCTGGAATGCCATCATTGATCTATTGGATGAAATGGTGGAGTTGTCAGGAAGTGAAGGGATGTCCTTATCGACCTTCCGTGTTACGCTAGATGCAGGGCTAGAAACGTTAAAGTTTTCCCACGTACCTCCAAGCATCGACCATGTAATTGTTGGAACCATTGACCGTTCGCGAATTAGTGGAATCAAATGCTCATTCTTAGTAGGTGTTAATGAAGGGGTATGGCCATTAAAGCCCCCATCAGATGGAATGATTAACGAGGTGGAGCGTGAATTATTAGCATCGAGCGGAATGAAGCTTGCGGATACAAGTAAAAGACAGCTTTTAGATGACTGGTTCTGCATGTATTTAGCCTTTACATCTGCTTCTGATTATTTGTGGGTTAGTTATCCGCTAAGTGATGAGGAAGGAAAAGCGAAAATGCCGTCTCAGCTAATCAAACGGATGGAGGATATGTTTCCATCCTGTAAAGAGCATCTTCTATTGCAGGATCCGGATGAGTTATTTGAAGCAGACCGTTTTATTACTACGCCTATTAAAACAAGATCTGCGCTCACAACTCAGCTAGCTAGAAGTAGAAAAGGATACCCTGTAAAGCCTGTATGGTGGCATGTCTTAAATTGGTACATGGAGAATCATAGTAAGTATGATACAACGTACACCATATTACAGAGTTTATATTATGAAAATACACCAACAAACATGGATACAGCAACAGTTGAACAACTATATCCGAGAGAACTAACGGCAAGTGTTTCTCGATTAGAAACTTATTACAGCTGTTCGTATCAGCATTTTGCAAAATATAGTTTAGGGTTAAATGAACGAAGAACATATAAATTAGATGCACCAGATATTGGGAACCTTTTTCATGAAGCATTGAAAATGATTACCGAATGGATACAAGAAGAGGGACGAGATTTTGCCATTTTATCTAAAAAAGATACCGATGCTTATGCAGAACGTGCAGTTACGACCCTTGCTCCAATATTACAACATCAAATTTTGCACAGTACCAATAGGTATCAATATATTCAATACAAGTTACAGCAGGTAATTGCACGAGCAGCCTATGTCCTCAGTGAACAGGCAAGATTAAGTCATTTTTCACCTGTTGGTTTAGAGCTTGGCTTTGGTTCTAAGCATGATCGATTAAAGCCTGTTACATTAACATTACCAAACGGATATGAGATTAGGCTTCGCGGTCGGATTGACAGGGTAGATAAAGCAATCAATCAAGAGGATTTATATTTGCGAATCATCGATTATAAATCTAGTGCAAGAGGACTAGATATGGTGGATGTATACTATGGAATTGCTTTACAGATGCTTACTTATCTAGATGTTGTCTTATCCCAATCGGAGAGCTGGTTAGGAAAAAAAGCGACACCAGCTGGTGTACTTTATTTTCATGTACACAATCCGATGATCACAGGTGATTCCCGATTGTCTGATGAAAAATTAGAGGAAGAAATATTTAAGAGTTACAAAATGAAAGGCTTATTGATTAATAACGAAGAAGTTATTCAGATGATGGATACATCTCTGAATACTGGATTTAGTCAAATTATCCCAGCTGGTTTGAAAAAGGACGGAGCATTCCGTTCTGACTCTAAAATCGCAAGTAATGAGACATTTCAAGACTTACGGAATCATATTCATGATCTCATGTTACATGCTGGGATTGATATTACGAGTGGAGCTGTTCACTTAAATCCGTATCAAAGAAAGCAAAAGGTAGCTTGTACATTCTGCCCGTTTCTATCTGTATGTCAGTTTGACACCTCCCTTGAAACCAATCATTTTAGAAGATTGTCCGAAATGAAAGAGGATGAGGTATTAGAGAAACTAAGAGAAAAGGAGGGGGATATCAATGGTTAAATGGACAAAAGAACAAGAAGCAGCTATCTATACGGAAGGCAGTGATGTATTAGTTGCAGCAGCAGCAGGTTCAGGTAAAACGGCAGTACTTGTAGAACGAATTATTCAAAAGCTATTAAAAAAAGAAAACCCAGTTGATATTGATTCCCTTCTCGTTGTAACGTTTACAAATGCTGCTGCACAGGAAATGCGAAATCGTGTTGGACTTGCCCTAGAAAAAGCATTAGAACAAGATCCAACATCAGTTCATTTAAAAAAGCAATTATCCCTTTTACAGCGTGCATCGATATCAACACTACATTCCTTTTGCTTAGATATCGTGAAACAATATGCATACTTACTCGACATTGATCCAAGTTTTCGCATTGCAAATGATATGGAAGCAGATCTTATGCAGCAAGATGTTCTCGATGATTTATTTGAGGACTGGTATGGAAAAGAAGGGGATGGCCAGGAGAAATTTTTTCAAGTAGTTGATCGTTTTTCTGGAGATCGAAACGATGTGGATGTAGAAAAGCTAGTTCTATCACTTTATAATTTTGCAATTCAAAGCCCATGGCCAAATGCATGGCTCGATGATTTAGCTGCAGTTTATCAGATTCCTGAAAATTGGTCAGAGGATCAGTTACCCTGGTTACAAATTATTAAACGGGAACTAAAGGATACGTTTAGCGGTATAGAACAAGAAATGACTCATGCGCTTAAATTAACGAAGGTAAATGACGGCCCATATCAATATACGGAAACGATATTAGCTGATATGGAAATGCTTAAGCAAGCAACTTCTTTATTAGATAAATGGGAAGAGCTTCAAGTATTTATGACAACCAATGATTTTTCTCGACTCTCTACGAAAAAACAAGATTGCAATGAAGATAAAAAAAGTAAAGTGAAAAAGCTGCGTGACAGCTACAAGGCTCGCTGGAACAAGGTGAAAAGTAACTGGTTTAATCGTAATCTTGTATCACATATAGAGGACATGAGGGAATTAGCTCCAGTGGTGAAATCACTTACAGAAATTGTGAAGGATTTCATGGAACGATTTACTTTGGCGAAGCGTGAGAAAGCTGTTGTAGACTTTTCAGATTTAGAGCATTTATGTTTGCAACTATTAATCGAAGGAGAGACATCTACGATAGATGCGCCAAAGCCATCGAATGTAGCAAAAAATTTGCAGAAACAATTTAGTGAACTATTAATAGATGAGTATCAGGATACAAATCTAGTACAAGAAACTATTTTAACTTTGATAAGTGATCAGGTAGGAGCTGGAAACATGTTTATGGTAGGCGATGTAAAACAGAGCATCTACCGCTTTAGACATGCAGAGCCATCTCTTTTTATCGATAAGTATAAACGTTTTGCTATGGAAGGTAGCTCAAGGACTCGAATTGATTTGGCTAGTAATTTTAGAAGCCGTGAACTTGTATTGATAGGTGCTAATTATATTTTTAGACAGATACTCGATGAGAATCTTGGAGAAATAAACTATGACCAGGATGCAGAGTTAATTTACGCTAATAAAATGTATGACAATTTGCCATTGGCAGAACCAAATCCAGAGCTTATTATAATTGACAGAGAGATGCCTGAAGAAATAATGCAGGAAGATGAGGATGCAGAGGAAAATTATCAGGATCTAGAGTATGCTCAGCTTGAGGCGAGGGTATATGCGAAGAAGATAAAGCAATGGATTGGAACGCAAGGTAAAGCACCTCTTCAGGTTGTAGATAAAGCAACGGAAAAGCTCCGGGATGTACAATATCGAGATATTGTTATTCTCTTACGTTCCATGACATGGGCACCTACAATTGTCGATGAGCTAAAAAAACAAGGAATTCCTGTTTATGCAGAGCTTTCAACTGGATATTTTGAAGCAATCGAAGTGAAGATTATGATGAATCTTTTAAAGGTTATTGATAATCCTAGACAGGATATTCCACTTGCTTCTGTTCTGAAATCACCAATTGTTGGGCTAAACGAAAATGAACTAGCCAAGGTACGACTAGCAGACAGACGCGATTCGTATTACGCGGCTGTAGAGAAGTATCTTCAAGAGAACGAGGATCCAATATCGATAAAATTAGTTCGTTTTACAGAACTGCTCGATCAATTCCGACTTGCTTCAAGACAAGGAGCATTGTCGGAATTGATTTGGCAAATTTATCGTGAGACAGGATATTATGACTTTGTTGGGGGAATGCCTGGTGGTAGACAGCGGCAGGCAAATCTAAGAGCATTATATGACCGTGCAAGAGGCTATGAGAATACTTCCTTCAGAGGATTATTTCGCTTCCTTCGTTTTATAGAGCGAATGGAGGAAAAGGGAGATGATCTTGGAGCAGCAAGGGCATTAAGTGAACAGGAAGATGTCGTTCGGATTATGACGATTCATAAAAGTAAGGGACTAGAATTCCCGGTTGTTATTGTTGGGGCAATGGATAAGCAATTTAATATGCAAGACTTAAGACAAAATTATTTGTTGCACAAAGACCTAGGATTTGCTTCAAAATACATTGATCCCGCGAAAAGAATAACATACCCAACCTTGTTCTACCATGCGTTAAAAGAAGAAAAAAGGCGAGAGCTACTTGCCGAAGAAATGCGTGTACTCTATGTAGCATTAACAAGGGCAAGAGAAAAGCTTGTTATGGTTGGAAATGTTGCCTCCTTTACAAAGAAACAGGAAAAATGGGAGTCTATTATGGAGCATTCAGAGTGGATACTTCCAGCTCATTTTCGTATCCGTTCAACCTCTTATCTAGATTGGGTTTGCCCTGCACTCATGCGACATCACCAAACAGAGGCTTTACGTACAGAGGAAGTGTTGGATGCTGTGTTAGAAGAAATTCGCGTTGATCCATCTGAATGGGAAATTACAATTCTTCATGGAAGTGAACTTACGAATGATGAAGAGGAATTAGTGGAGGAAGACGTAAAGTTAAAAGAAAAAATTAACATGTGGCAACCGATAGAATTAGATAGTTCAACCATGGATCACTTTGTTAATGAACGATTGTCTTACCAATACCCTTATACAGAAGCAGCACAGTCAAGAGCAAAGCAAAGTGTCACAGAGATTAAGCGCCAGCGACAAATAAAGGATGAGTATAGTGCAACTCAAATACTACAACCATTTCAGACACCTATAGTAAGAAAACCATTATTTTTGCAAAAGGAAAAGTCACTTTCCGCCGCTGAAAAAGGTACAGCAATGCATACAGTAATGCAGCATCTACCCTTTAAAAGAAAGATGTCTGAAGAGGAAGTTTTTGAATTTGTAGAAAAGCTAGTAGAACGGGAGATTCTGAGAAGACCAGAAGCGGATGGAATTGATGTGAAGGCAATAGTGGAATTTTTTGATACAGAAATTGCTGAACATATGCTAACCGTTGAAACACTATATCGTGAAGTACCATTTAGTATTACACTTCCTGCCAGTGAGGTCTATGCTAATTGGCAAAGCGAGACCGATGAGCAGGTGCTAGTACAGGGAGTATTTGATGTGTTAATACCATCTAATAATGGTTGGATAATCTTAGATTATAAGACAGACTTTATTGAACAAGAGGTCACTGATAGAGTTATACAAAAATTGGTGAACCGATATAAGGTCCAGCTAGATTTATACCGGCATGCACTTGAAACCATATGGAAAGCTCCAGTTAAGGAAACGTATCTATACTTCTTTAGCAAACAATTATTAGTAAAAGTATCATAAAAGAAAAATCCGTCTCTTCAAAAGATCCTTTCCTTTTAGAGACGGATTTCTTATGCATTGGCCGTTTGATTTTGATCATTGACATCTGGGTCAATAGGATTTGTTAAGTTTGCCCCTGTATTCGTATTAATGAAGTCCCCAGTGTTGAAAGATCCTGAGCCAGCAGATGTTTTAGACGAGCTTTTTGGAGAAAGATAAAAAGCATCCCCAAAGTTTACAACACCGCCACCTACACTATTAATTTTGATTGGTCCGACAATTGATGGCATGTAATACACCTACTAAAAAAATAAGAATTTACTTTAAAATATGACAAAGGATGAAAATACGTGTATTTTCTAGTCCATATTTTCTTCTTCTTGTTTAATTATTCGAATATGTTTTATTCTCGATTCCGCATTAATATAATCAATTCCACCAAATTGGATTCCAGCTGCTTGAGTTACCGCTTGGATCGATACACAATTTACAGAAATGATACCGTCATGATGGTTGTTTTTTGAGACTACTGGTATCGGTTTCTCTATCCACTTTGCTGGTAGCTGAAAAATGGGATAGTAATGAAAATGGACATCATAGCTTGTATTCCATACATTTCCTTCTCGTTGCACAGCGATAGCTTTTGACCTTGGTGAAAAATTAACGGTGTCTCCAATGTTAAATATTCCACTAAAGGTCATCGTATTTAAATCCACTTCTTTAATTTGAACTAGCCGGTGTAGCATAGGTATCACCCCATTATGTTTGAGGAGCTAGTGGAACTAAAGCCCCAACAATATACGATTCTGGGGGAGTATCAAAAAAAGAAGATAATTTCATTTCCTTATTATCTCCTATTAGGAAAACAGAGGATGAGGCAACTGCTTCAATACCGACATTACCAACACATATTCCCCAGTTATGCACCTCAATATTCATCTAGTCCTCTCCTTTTTCAGTATTAGATTTTGCCATGAATCGTTCTAAAGAAAGGTAAATCTCTTTTTTTATTTGATCAGCTATATAACTCTCGATTTGACTCGGATCTGTCATTTGTTGCTCTCTAGCCTCTTTATCATAAAACTTTACCCTGTCAGGAATTTGACCTAACATATCATGGATCATATCTCCTTCCAGTCTTTTATCAACTGGTTTATTGTACTGTTTAGAAAGACGTTGTATTATTGCTGGACCCTGTTCATTGACAAATCCGTAAAGATTAGGGATAAGGGATTGCTGATAAATTGCTGGTAGTGTTGGGTTATTCTGTACAGTTGGATTTGGTATATTTAAATCATCAATATTTGCAAGCTCCTGAGGAGATAATCCGATATGAAGTGTTCCTTCCAAACGTTCAATTTTCAGCTGATCAAAATGGTATTCGATCCTATCAATTGAAGTACCACTATTTGCTTGTATTTGTTTCTCCAATTCATTAATTCTCTCTTCAAGCAATTTAATTTGTTGATTCTGATTTGCTGCAATTTGCTGCAGTTCGTAGACATAATTATAATTGTTGTTCCATCCATACATATTCATTTCTTTATTCCCCTTCACTAGTACCATTTAGCCCATCTGTTATGTGGGCTAATGCCTAAATTATCTTATGCAGTATGTTAATAGTTGTGCAATTTTTACCTTGCTAGGGGAACTATTGGAATTGCTTCTTCCTCTATTTCTGCTGCTTCAGCAGGTTCCGTATATCCACCAGTGTTATAAAGCTCGGACCTTGCCTGAATTGCTCCACTACTACCAATTTGTAAAACAGATGAGTTAGCTATGGATCCAACCTTTATTAGATTGATATGGATGGATTGGTGAACCGTAATATTCATCATATTCACTCCAATTTATTTGGTCTCCTGGTCGATAATATCTTTATCATATACATAATTATAAGAATTACTGATTTGAACACGTGTCCCATTACCTGTATTAAAAGATCCACCACCAGTATATGTCTTCGCTGAACTCACTGGGTTTATAGAAAATACATCACCAATATTAAATACTGCAGATGATGAAACGTTGTTTACTTTTACAGCTCCTACATTCGCTGGCATATGAATCCTCCTCATAGTTAGTTTATGTTGGATTGGAGAATTGTTGAAGGGTGTGAATGAGATAATCATTCATCTAGTAGTCAAGAGCGATGAGCCTGTTAAACGGGAGAATACGCCAGACTAAGGAAAGTATGCACCCCAAGAAATAAAAGAGATACCTCCATATATAGAATGCATGTCAATAATTCAAACGATGAATCCAAAAATTAAAAGCACATGAAAAAAATGCCGCACATAGTATATATGCGGCATCATACAGTTAACCCTTTAGTACATCTTTAATTTGTTCGATTGCCCATTGTAAATCATCTTGTTCAATAACTAATGGAGGTGCAAAACGAATTACGTTTTCATGCGTTTCTTTGCATAATAGGCCTTTTTCTTTTAGCGCTTCACAATAAGGTCTTGCAGATTCGGTTAGTTCAACGCCAATAAATAAGCCTTTTCCTCGTACTTCTTTAATCTTTGGATTGTTAATGCTTCTCAATTCACTCATCATATAGTTCCCAAGCTCAAGTGAGCGTTCGGCTAAATTTTCTTCTAATAGAACCTCTAGGGAAGCAAGGGACACTGCACATGCAAGAGGATTTCCACCAAATGTAGAACCGTGTGATCCAGGATTGAATACTCCTAAAATATCTTTATTTGCTACTACACAGGAGATTGGCATTACACCACCACCAAGTGCTTTACCAAGTATATACATATCTGGTTCAACGGCTTCCCAATCACAAGCAAACATTTTACCAGTACGGCCAAGACCTGCTTGAATTTCATCGGCAATGTAAAGAACATTATTTTCGTTACATACTTCATATGCTTCTTTTAGAAAACCTTCTGGTGGAATTACGATACCAGCTTCTCCTTGAATTGGTTCAAAAAGGAAACCAGCTGTATTTTCAGTAATTGCAGCCTTTAATGCTTCGATGTCACCATAAGGAATAAGTTTGATACCTGGTAGCATTGGCCCGAAACCACGTTTGTATTCAGCCTCTGAAGAAAGCGAAACCGCTAACATTGTTCGACCATGAAAGTTTCCTTCACAGGCAATAATTTCAGCTTTACCTTCAGGAACACCTTTGACTTCATAAGCCCATCTACGTGCTGCTTTTACTGCAGTTTCAACAGCTTCTGCACCAGTATTCATTGGTAATGCCATATCCTTATTTGTAATTTTACATATTTTTTCGTACCATGGTCCAAGCTGGTCGTTATGGAATGCACGGGAAGTGAGTGTTACTTTTCCTGCTTGTTCGATTAACGAATCAATAATCTTCGGATGCCTGTGTCCTTGGTTTACTGCTGAATAAGCACTAAGCATATCCATATATCGATTTCCTTCAGGATCTTCAACCCAAACACCCTCTGCCTTTGAAACTACTACCGGAAGTGGGTGATAGTTTTTAGCACCGTAAGTATCCGTTTGTTTCATAATAGATTCACTTAACGTCATAAAAAATCCCTCCTATATTAAAAATGTAACATAACTATGAGATTTATTAAACAGATTTTGTTGTTCCTGTTGGAAGCAAGGACCACGTGTCTAATCCATCTTCCTCATGAATAAAAACGTCAGTATTTGTCAATAATTTTTCATATGTATTAGTTAACGGACATGGTATGATAGATTAGAAGTAGTATGACCCTAAATTTCATAATACATAGGAGGAATAGAATGAATACACATTTACATGTTACTGCATGGGTTCTGGCATTCATACTGTTTTTTGTTACATTAGTTCTACATAAACAAGGAAAAGACAAAGCAGCAAAAATTGTACAAATGATACTTCGTTTAGATTATTTAATAATCTTAATTTCTGGTGGACTACTAATCAAGAATTACTTTAATGGTAGCCCGATGATGGTAGAGGCAATTATCAAAGGGTTGGCTGGTATTTGGGTAATTGCTGCAATGGAGATGACATTAGGTAAAACAAAAGATGGTGACTCCGCTACGGCTGGATGGATTCAATTAGTTATTGCGTTTGCAATTACAATTGCTTTAGGATTCTTCCGTTTACCAGGCGGTTTTATGTAAAAAAAATGGAACAGTCTTTTCAGCTATTTGTCTGAAGAGACTGTTTTTTTATGGAGAATTATTTACAAATTAGATGTTATCATTGACTATTTGTCTGAAAGGTTAATAATAGAAAAGAATGACAAAAAAGTTGGAGGAAAAAAATGAAGAAATTTATTATGCTAACATCAGCAATTCTATTATTTACATATATATTTCCAACTATAGGATATGCGAAAGGTAATGACATACAGGAACAAATAATCTATTCCATTTTGGTAGACCGATTTAATAATGGTGACCATGCATTTAGTGAAGAGGTTCGTTTAGATGATCCATATGCTTTTCATGGTGGGGACTTAAAGGGGATACAATTAAAACTCGATGACTTAAAGGATTTAGGTTTTACAACAATATCCTTATCTCCAATTATGGAAAATGCAACAGATGGCTATCACGGTTATTGGGTGGAAGATTTCTATTCTGTTGAAGAACAATTCGGGACGATTGAGGATCTGAAAGCATTAGTACGTGAAGCACATAAACGAGATATGAAAGTAATGATTGAGCTTGTGAACAATTATGTGGCGAGCACAAACCCAATTGTTACCGACACTGCTAAATCAGACTGGATAGTATCAAACAAGAGAGTTGATTCAATGAACGAACCGTGGCTTGATAGTGTCATTGTATTAAATCAATCTAATCCAGAGGTTCAGAATATGCTAATTGATGTGGCAAAATATTGGCTTCATGAAACGGATATAGATGGATTTACATTACATGCAGCAGACCAATCGAATTCTGTTTTTTTGGAGAGACTCACCAATGAACTTAAGACAGAGAAACAGGATCTGTACATAGTTGCGAATGTTCTCTCGGATAAGACACCCGATGCTCTCCTTCAAATACCTTCAATAGACGTGGTAGAAAATCCGGAGCTATCGAAGAAAATCGTAGAGGTATTATCTCATGTTGATTCTCCCGTTTCTGACATTTTTCATACTTGGCAGGAACTTGGGAATAGGAACGGACTTATTTATGTTGATAACAAAGTCATGGATCGATTTGCACAAGTTGCAGGTATGAATGGAAGAGATGATGTAAATACGTGGCAGCTTGCCTTAGCATACATGTTAACTAGTCCTGGTGTAACTTCTATCTTTCAGGGTTCAGAGATTCCAATGTATGGTGTTGGTTTAGAGGAAACAGAGAAGCTGGTAGATTTCAACAGTGGAGACCCCGATCTAAAGGAAGTCTATTCGAAAATATTATCTTTAAGAACTAATTTTCCTGCTCTCCAATACGGGGATACCGAATTAGTGGGATCAGATCATGGGATGCTCGTATTTAAACGGACTTATAAGGACGAAACGATGTATATTGCTATTAATAATGATAGTGTACTTCGCTCTGTTTCTATTACAGATTTGGATTCAAACTTACAACTACGAGGACTTCTTGGCGATGATATTGTCCGACAATTAGATAATGGCGAATATAAGATTGGCTTAAAACGGGAATCAGTTGATGTATACATAGTTGAGGAAAATACTGGAATAAATTGGGCTTTTATTGCTCCAATTGCCATTGTTCTTGTTTTATTTCTTGTAGCAGTTATTTATTTAGGATGGAAACAAAGGAAACAGGAGAATGATTAAGAGATAGCAGCATTGTTCTGATGCTGCTTATCTTATATTGTAAGTGTTATGAACATTCTGTATAATTGATTTACGCTATGTAATACTTTTGGGGGGGAATATATGTGAAGGATTCTATTGGTTTACGAATATTTCTATTTATACTAGTTACTACTACAATATCTATCTTCACGTACATGTTGTCTTTCATTTCAATGGTTTTGGGTGGGGGCAATTTTTACATACCTTTTTTTATCTTGTTTGCAATAGGGATCTTATGTTTTATTTTTAATGGATTCTTTCCATTTGTGCAAGGGAAAAGGCTCCGAAAATATGTCATTAGTTTTTTTACGATTGCAGTAATTTCTGTTGTTATTAATGAAGGGATCAATGCATATGTTAGAGGAATCCCTACCATGAACACGGATCTTGATCTGTATGATTATCAGCCATTTAAGAATGGTACAAAGGCGGTAACCTTAGACGAACCTTCTTTCTTTCAAATAGAAGGGGACCTTCCGATAATTGACGGAGCAACTGCTATTTATCCCGTATACGCTGCCTTTGCACAAGCCACTTATCCAGAGAAGGATTATGATGTGTACGATAGTGAAATCATGTCCAATAGGACCCCTTATGCCTATGAAAATATAATTTATCAAGACGCTGATATAATCTTTGCACTAGCTCCGTCCGCTGAGCAAATTGAACAGGCCCTTAATTCCGGGGTAAACTTAACCTTAACTCCAATTGGAATGGAAGCGTTTGTTTTCTTTGTAAATTCAAAGAATAGAATAGATAACTTAGCATTAGAGGAAATAAAAGGAATATATTCAGGGGAAGTAAAGAATTGGAAAGAATTAGGGGGGGAAAATGATTCTATTAGAGCGTTTCAACGACCGAATAACAGTGGTAGTCAAACGGCTCTCCAATTATTGATGGGAGATACAGCAATTATGAATCCACCAAAGGAAGATATTGTTAGTTTAATGGGTGGGATTATTGAGGAAACAGCAGATTATAAAAATTTTAAAAATGCAATAGGATATTCTTTTCGAAACTTTTCAATGGAAATGGTACAAAATAAATCGATTCGCCATCTAGCCATTGATGATGTATATCCAACAATAGAAACAATAAAGAGTGGAGAGTATCCAATAACCTATCAGATATATGCTGTGACAGCTGGAAGTACAAATCCGAATATACAACCTTTCAAGGAGTGGATATTGTCCACACAGGGACAGACTATCGTAGAGAAAACGGGTTATGCACCAATCCATGAGGAAGAAGAACATGCATTATATTCTATTCTAACTGATAAGATTTATCGTGTTCTACTGGAAGAGGAATATGTTTTACCATCACAGGAGATTGATGCACCGACTCTAAGAAGAAAGTATCTTATCCTCAATGGGAAACAAGGTGAATCTTATACCTATTCAGAAATGGTGGTGTTAAAGTCACAAATAAAGGATTTTAATGATGCAAAAAATTACTTAGCAGCTACGAATCCTAAGGCTTTACGTCTATTACCGAATACGATTGTGGATGAGAGTGTCCTATTAAAGTGGCAGAAAGAAGGGTATAATCCTGAGCAAGAATACTGGGAGGAATCACCTAAAGGGCTAACAATGGAAGATATATAAATTAATAAAGAAATAACTCACAGGTCTTATCGAGTAGCTAAGAAGTTTCAGAAAAGAGCTGGAGGAGAGTGTTAAAAGGAAAGTATAAAACTAGGAGGATTACGATGTACGAATTAAAAACAAAAGAAAATGATGGAAGCGTAATAGAGTTTATCGAAGCAGTTGAAAATCCGAGAAAACGGGAAGATGCTTACCAATTATTAGATATTTTCACAAATACAACAGGATATCCTGCGAAGATGTGGGGAACAAGTATAATTGGGTTTGGCGCATACCATTATAAATATGCTTCGGGACATGAGGGAGATGCACCACTGGTTGGTTATTCTCCACGCAAAGCTAAAATTAGTCTATATTTAGCTCCGGGTGACCAGAATCGTGGTGAGTTGCTGGAGAAATTAGGGAAGCACACGAGTGGTAAAGGTTGTATATATATTAATAAGCTTGCTGATATCGACACGAAGGTATTGGAGAAACTAATCCAGCATTCCGTCAAATTATTGCAGGATACGTATTCCTAAGTACTTGGTTTTCTAATAGTTATTATTAAAATTCAATGTCTGAGTAGAGAGTGTGCTAATGAAAAAATGGTTTGGTTCAGCAGCGATTTGTGTAAATGATAATTATGAAGTTTTGATGGTAAGAGCAAAAGAATCCGATACTTGGGAGGTCCCATCGGGTAGTATAGAAGAGGGGGAAACCCCTGAAGAATGCTGTGTACGTGAAGTAAGAGAGGAAACTGGATATACAGTTGAGGTAAAAGAATTATTATTTGTTAAAACAAGCGTGATAGAGGAAGTTAATGTCAAAGCTCATTATTTTCTAGTAGAAATAGTTGGTGAAAGTACTGGCATAGAGGATCCGGACGAAATAATAGATGAAGTAGACTGGAAATCCTTATCCGAAATAGTAAAACATAAACTTACGTATGCTGAAGATGAAAAAATATTAGCGAACATAGTAAAAAGCCAGATGTTACATGGTTAACATCTGGCAGTTAGGATTGTCTATACCAGTTTATTTATAGCAATTATATTAATTCATGAGCCGAGGTTGCACCTTCTTGATGAAGAAGATTAAATATTTCACGGTATGATTTTATATCAATTTCTTCTGCAATATATTTTCTTTGGAAGTAATCTAGTAGGTCGTTTAATGTCTTCGGTGATTCTTTGCGTTCAGCCTCGTATATTGTGATTAATTCGTGTATTAGCATATCCTATCCTCCCTCATGTATAATAACCAATTACAAACTTATAAAAAATATATGTATCAACTGGAAAAATCATGCTAAGTAAACAAGTTTTAAAGTACATTAAAAATAGAGGATGCTATTTATGCATCCTCTATTTAAATTATCGATCATAGCTTATATCAGGTAAATTAACGGACTGGATTACTTGTTTTTGCTTTAAATCAAAAGCTTTCATTTGATTGTAGGAGAAGGTATATAAGGTATTATCTACAGCAACTAATCTCCTAATTTCAGCTTCCCATTCCGGATATTCTTCTGCATTCTTTTGGTGTGTAATTTTATCGACTAGCTCAATTCCATCTTCAGGTGTAATTTTGAAGAGTAGTGCACCTTCAAATGTAGGGAAGTACTCCTCAAAAGCATAACCATCTTTGGTAACTAGCTTTGTTTCCGATAGGGAAGCTGGGAAACCATAGAGATTTTCAGTTGGATGCTTGAATAATACCTTATGATTGTGTAACAGCTCAGAGTACGAGCCTCCCTTACCAACTACCTTACTATATTTTTCCTTAGGGTTCGTTGGATCACTCACATCAAAAATTGAAATTTTGATTCCTTCTGTTCGAATTAATGGTTCTTGCATACCTTTCTCTTTATAAAGTGTTGTATCTTGCCCAAACCCAATGACATGGTTCTCATCTAAAGGATGTAAATAGTTACTAAACCCAGGAATCTTTAGTTCACCAAGTACCGTAGGATTTTTAGGATCCTTTAAGTCAATGACAAATAACGGGTCTACTTGTTTAAAGGTAACCATATATGCTACATGATCCATAAAACGCACACTATAAATGCGTTCCCCTTCTGCTAAACCTTCAACAGATCCTAATGGTTTTAAATTCATATCAAAAGTATATATATTATTGGTTGACTTTTGTTGTTCATTTATCGTTTCACCTTTTGTCGTTGCTACACGGAAGGTATTATCTCGCTCATCCATAGCAAATTGGTTAATTAATGTTCCTTTTACTACAGTTGATGTGTTGTACTTTAATTTTCCATTCTTAATTTGGAATTGAGTTATTTCAGTATCCACGTCTTGAGGACGCCAAATCATAATTTCTGCGGATTTATCGGTTGTATTATTTGTACTCTTTTCGACTTCTTTATATTTATTTACTGCGATATATAGATTTTTTTGGGACATATAGATTTGGTCTGAAGCCCCTAAGTACGTTTCTATATGTGCTTCCTTTTCCATATTATTTAGATCAATAGATGTTAAGATTAAAAACTGTTCGTCGTTACTTTCGGGAAAGAAATACATATTTTCAAAATCAACTGGTTTACTTTCCTCACTTAATGTGCTGTCTTTTATATATGGCCTAATTTCTATATCCTCACGTGTCTCTAAAATATGGTAGGGTGGAATTTCATTTGCCATTAAATAAAGATATCCATCTAGGATTCTTGAATTGCTATAATACCCTTCAACGCTTACTTCACGTAATTTTGTTGGCTCTTTAGGGTTTTTAATATCATATATATTTATTGCCGTTTGACTGTAATAGATTGGTTCTGGTATACCTATTCCTTGAGTTGAACTGTCTTGGGTATCCTTTGGGTCGGGTGTTTCTCTAAGTGGTTCAGCTTTTTCTCCAATCGCAATTAATAGGTCATTGTACAAATAGATCTCTTTTGGAGAAAATCCATTTGTTTTAATCATACCAAGAACCTTACTATTCTCTTTGTTTGCAGAGGTAATAATAATATCCCCATCCCTGACAAAGAAAATAGATTTTCCATTTGTCTTGATAATGTCTGCTTCATCTACACCAGCTACTTGGACGTTAGTGGATGAGGTACCACCGCTATCATTGGTACTTTCTTCAGAGCTAGCGGTATCCATTTCGGTATCACTACCTGCAGATTCTTTCTTGCTATCAAAAAGTTCAACTCCTATTTGCTGATCTTTCTTTATTTGATCTTTTAATAAAGAGACAAGCTGTTTTTTATCCTTTATCTGCGTTAGTTCAGCTACCGCAGTAAAATCATATGAGAATCTTTTAGACAGGTTTTTCCCTGATGCAGTTTTGACATTTTCGGAAATGGTAATCGTGTATTTTTCATCTATACTGTAGCCACTTTTAGGTGCCCTTATAATTAAAACTGTGTAAGAATCGTTCCACTCTAAATCGGTTGCTACACGCTTACCGTTTTTCTTTTTAACTATCACAGTTTCATTTGTAAAGGTGTCTGGATCCATTGGCTTGGTAAAATGTACTGTAAAATCCTTCTGAGTTGATACGTAGCTTGTAGAGGAAGGAATCTCTGCAACTATTTTATCTGTAAAGACAAAAAAACAGATTGCCCAAATACCAATAATACCAAATATACTAATTAACCCGATTTTTTTCATGTTTTCACCTCATTTAATAAGGAATTGTTTTCCTATAACCTTAAGACGAAGTTTTATTATAATATGTTTCAAATTTCCTTTGCATAATAGTAAATTCTTTCGAAAAAAAACTGATCCATTTTTAGCAAATGAATCAGTAATGTGTAATCATTTATAATTTTTATTTAAAAAGAATAGTGCAAGTGTTCCAGGACCGGAGTGAGCACCGATTGCTGAACCGACATATTCGATAACAAATTCTTTTACACCGAACTTCTCTTTAATCATGTCGGCAAGCTTTTCAGCACGCTCTAAATCATCACCATGGCTAATTCCAATAACTTGGTTTTCAAAATTTCCGCCACGTTCCTCCATGATTTCAATCATACGTCCTAATAATTTCTTTGACCCTCGCATTTTTTCTAGTGGAATTAATTTTCCTTTTTCGACATGGAGGATTGGTTTAATATTCAATAAAGAACCAACAAATGCAGCTGTTTTACTTACTCTACCACCACGATATAGATATTCTAAATCATCCACAGTAAAGATATGCTCCATATTTAGTGAGTGGTTTTTTACTTCTTCGATAATTTCCGCAGCTGATTTTCCATCCTGCGCCATTTTAGCAGCATGAAGTACCACAAGTCCATAGCCGATGGAAGCACATTTGGTATCAATTACGTAGATATTTGCATCTGGATATTCTTCCTTTACTTCTGACTCCATCATTTTTGCTGTTTGATATGTACCAGATAACTCAGATGAAAAAGCCAAATAAATTAATGTTTGTTTAGACTCTGCATAAGAGGTGAAAATAGATTTAAACGTCTGTGGCGAAACCTGCGATGTCTTTGGTGACTTACCAACACGCATTGCATCAAAAACATTCTTAGGCGAAATCGTAATACCGTCTTCATAATCCTTGTCATCCAGATGAACAGTTAGTGAGACCATTTCCATGTCATATTTCGTGAAGTATTCCTTTGTAAGATCACTTGCCGAATCTGCCATAATTTTAATACTCATCTTATCACCTTCATTCCCCATAAATAATTATATTAAGTTTAGTTTATAGCTATAATGAGATATAGTCAAAATAATTGCGATTCAAAAAGGAGACTGTTATGTTTTTAATCGAAGCCAAACGAATTATAGTCGTTATTATAGGATCATTTTTAAATGCAATTTCCTTAAATTTCTTCCTTATTAGTGCCAATGTGTATGCAAGTGGATTTACAGGTACAGCTCAGTTAATTTCAAGTGTTTTTCTTGATTTTGTAGGGTTTCATATAACAACAGGAATTCTATTATTTCTATTAAATATTCCAGTGTTCATCTTAGGTTGGTTTAAAGTTGGAAGGGGATTTACTGTATATAGCATTATTTCTGTAATATGTTCATCCATATTCCTGCAATTTTTACCGGTTATGCAACTTTCTAATGACATTATTTTAAATGCTGTCTTCGGTGGATTAGTTGCGGGGATCAGTGTTGGTATTACATTGAAGGTAGGAGCCTCGACAGGAGGTATGGATATTGTTGCGATGGTCCTATCTCGTATGAAAGATAAACCAATTGGTATTTATATAATTTCCTTAAATGCTGTGATTATTGCACTTGCAGGGATTCTTTATGAACCAGAAAATGCACTTTATACGATGGTAGCGTTATATGTTACAACCCGTGTCATTGATACCATCCATACTCGTTATAACAAGCTTACTGTCATGATTGTGACACAAAAGGCAAAAGAACTGCAGAAAGCTATTCAAAGCAAAATGGTTCGAGGGATAACTATTCTACCTGCTGTAGGTGCGTATACAAATCAAGAGAAAAATATGCTGTACCTCGTCATTACTCGCTATGAATTATATGATTTAGAAAAAATAATTAAGGAAATTGATTCATCGGCTTTTGTAAATATCGTGCAAACAACAGGTGTATTTGGTACCTTTAGAAAAGAGTAGGGGATGTCATGAAGAAGAAAATAATACTATTATTTAGTGTGCTTCTCATCCTAGTAGGATGTGGGAGAGAGGCAGAGGAGGAGCAACAAGTAGAGCAGGTAACGACTTATGCGAAATTTCAAAGTTTAGATATTCAGATAGACAAGAATCAAATCATAATTACAGGTGAAGCGGATGCATCGGATAATAAATTTTATTACTCTGTAGTTCAAGCTGAAAAGGAAATTGGTAGAGAAAAGGAAGTACGAGTAGATAAGACATGGGGTAAATTTATTATTGAGATTCCGATTATGAAAGAAATGATTAACTTAGATGAGGTAGTTATTGTTAATCTGTATACTCGAAGTTCTGAAGGTGAGATTATTAATCCTAATTATGTTCCTATAGACCTACAGTTGGAAATGTCTGAGGAGAGTGAATAAAAAAGCTTGCAGGAGAATTTCTGCAAGCTTACTTTAACACCTATAAAAGCCTAATCAATCAGTATCCATGCTTTTCAAATACTTCTTTAACCCGTGGAGTGACATCATCCCATTCGGCATCAAAGCTTTTGTTTACAGTAATAAAATTCTGATAACCGAAGACATTATCAACTCCTTCGAGTTTCATCAGGTCATTCATAATTTCGTGCTCGCTAATTGTACCTGGCATTACTGAAATACTATTAGTCCCTTCGAAAATTAGCTTATCAGTTGTAAATTTTATTGCATTAGGATTTGGCGTAGCTTCGGCTCGAACTCCCATTTCAATACCTCCCATAAGCGTGCTTTACCTCTATATTAGCAGAAAAGCACATAATTAAAAAGCCTTAAAGGAAAAGGTGTCCCAAGAATTTATCCTGGAACACCTTGTGAATGCTTGTTTCATCAGTAATCCCTTCTCATCCTTTGGAATGAATCAGCTATTACCATCACAAGCATTCTATTTTGAAAAAAGGAGTTACCGCCATGCTAACGGAGGTTAGCTAAGCTTTTGCTGTTCAAGCTGATTTTGTAACTGCTGTAATTGTTGCTTCTCCTCAGGAGTAGCCTCATTCATAGCAGCTTGGATTGCGTTTTGTGCAGCTTGTTTATCTTGCTCATTCGTTCCAGTCATATTATTAGCAAATTGTGTAACAGCATCTTTAGCTTGTTGGAAAAGATTGTTCGCCATGTTAAAATCCTCCTACTGTATGATTATCTGCTTCTTCCCGTTTACGTTCTGCATCTGTGAAGTTCGAGCGATATGGGAATTTTTCATCATGTTTTTTCACAGCATCAGTACTTAGTTGACTAAATCTTCTTGACTTACTCCCTTTGCCCAAGACGTTTCCTCCCAACTAAAAAGTGAACGTTTTGTAATCCGTTCACTTTTAGTATGGAAAAATTCTAATCATAATATAGTAGGAAAAATTCGGCATGCAAGCCGTTACTTTACATTTGTTACGTTTAGTTTTAAATATTCTTCTAGAAATAAACCAATTCCACTCTCTTCATTTGTAACGGTAACATGGTTTGCGATTGATTTTAGTGGATCGATTGCATTCCCCATGGCAACGCCGACTCCTGCAAAGTCAATCATTTCTAAATCATTATCTTCATCACCAAAAGCAATAATCCGTTCCTGTGGGATTTGAAAATAATGGGCAATTTTTTGAAGACCGACAGCCTTATTTATTCCTTTTTTTACAATTTCAATGATGTTCCATGGTGCACCCCATTTACGATGTTCGATGACCTCCGCGTGAAATTCATCAAGGTGTTTACGTAATGAGGAAATATGGTCTTCTTTAGGATGGATTAATAGGCTGGTTGGATCTTCTGTAAGCTTGCTCTTTATGCTTCCAATGATAAATGGAGAATCATTGGATGCTTGGTGAAAGATATCAATGATTTTTTGATCAAACTTATCTAAATAGACATTGTCCTGAACCTCTGCTACAACATTGTATGTGTCTAAATCATAGCAGGTCTGTACAATATTTAATGCAGTTCGCCTTGGCATTGGATTATGCAGGACATCCCATTTTGTATCCGTTGGATGGTGAATTAATGCTCCATTATAATTAACCATAGGGGTATTTAAACCGAGTTCTTTGTAATATTGTATACTTGCTCGATGTGGCCTTCCCGTAGCAATTACAACAATATGACCATCTTCCATTGCCCTCATTAATATTTCCTTATTTTTGTTACTGATTTCTTTTTTATCAGTTAATAACGTTCCATCTAAGTCTAAAGCTATTAAATGTTGTTTACTCATTTTTCCTCACCTCATTTAAATCCTAGTGTATTCATGTTTTCAACATCTGTAAAGCATAAGGTAATAAATTTTCCGTAAAATATCGGTTAAATTAGTTTAACATTTACATGAAAGATACTATCATAGAAGTATTACAAAATATTGGATGAGAGGATTTTTGCGAATGATTGGAATATTGAAGCAGAATGTTGGTGAAATACCAAGCTTAGTTGTTGTTGATTCAGAGAAGCAACATTCTGCGTTGCCGGCTGTTGTTTATTATCATGGAATCACAAGTGCAAAGGAGCATAATTTGCCACTTGCTTTTTTACTTGCAGAGAAGGGGTATCGTGTCATCTTGCCTGATAGTCTATATCATGGAGAAAGACAAACAAATGAAATTCCTGATGTACGTTATTACTTATTTAACATTGTTATACAAAATATTAAAGAGCTTAATGAGATAAAGAATGATTTAGAAAAACAAAACCTGTTATTAGATGGAAGAATCGGTGTTGCAGGTACGAGCATGGGTGGGATAACAACAGCATCTGCTTTAACACAATATCCTTGGATAAAAGCTGCCGCAGTTCTCATGGGCTCTCCCAAAATCACGACTTTTGCTAGAGAATTAGTAGATGTTTATGTTGAATCAGGCGAGCTTCCTTTATCAGAACAAGAAGTAAAAGAGCTATATGATCTATTATTTACATACGATTTGTCAGAGCAAAAAGAAAAATTGAAGGATCGTCCTTTATTATTTTGGCATGGCGATCACGATCAAACCGTTCCATTTGACCATTCCTATTCCTTCTATCAACAGGTGAAAGATCACTATACAAATGAGGAAAATTTGAAATTTTTAAGGGAAAAAAATCGTGATCATAAAGTGAGCAGATTCGCTATATTAGAAACGGTTAAATGGTTTGATTCACATCTGTAACTAAATTTATTTAAAAAACAATGGAAATATGTTTAAATGAAAATATGATGATAGGAGGAGGGAAAACCATGGATGAAGCTTTAAAAGAAAATCTCATGGGGGCTCTTGAAAATGTAATTGACCCAGAGCTAGGAATTGACATTGTTAACCTTGGCTTAATATATGATGTAGATTTGGATGATGAGGGTATTTGCACAGTTACGATGACGCTTACTGCTATGGGATGCCCATTATCTGCACATATCGAAGCAGATATTCAACGTGCACTATATGATATTCCAGAGGTAAAGGAAACTAGAGTGAATATAGTTTGGGATCCACCTTGGGGCAAAGAAAGAATGTCACGTTATGCAAAAATTGCCTTAGGGATACCAGATTAATTTATTAGTAAAGCAAAATAGTTATGAATAAAGGGACTGCAGCTACAATAATTTGTAGCTGCAGTCCCTTATTAATTAAAGAAAGAGTACAACTAGTGTACCGACAATGAAACAATAGAAAGCAAAATATTTTAATTTCCCTTTTGCCATGATGTTCATAAACCACTTAAGTGCAAAGTATGTAGCAATTATTGAGGAAATAAATGCTAATAAATATGGGATTGTATTAAAATTTTCATCGCGAACTAAATCACCAATATCAAGAATACCGACTCCTAGGCTCACAGGTATATATAGCAAAAATGAAAAGCGTAAGGCGGTTTCCTGTTTCAATCCTAATAGCATTGCTCCTACAATGGTTGCACCAGAACGACTAATACCTGGCATTAGGGCAACAGATTGTACAAGGCCAATAATTAATGCATCCTTTAACCGAATCTGTTTGTCTCCCCTTTCTCCTTTTAAATTACGAATAGTCCATAACGCAACTCCGGTAATTAGTAACGTAATTCCAACCACAAAGGATTTACTTAAATCACCAATTTTATCTTTTAGGAGGAGTCCAATAATCCCTGTTGGTATGGTTGCAATTATTAGCATAATAATGAAGTGAAAATCAGATTTAGTATTAGGATCTCTCGAGATTATGTAACGAAATCCATTTTTGATTAATCGTATTATATCATTCCAATAAACTAGAATGACTGCAATTAGTGAACCGAAATTAACCAATATCTCAAAGGATAATCCATTTGCTTGTACACCAAGGATTTCCCTAGCTAATACAAGGTGGCCACTAGATGAGATAGGAATTGGTTCTGTAAATCCTTGTAGTAGTCCTAAGAAAATATATTTAATGAGCTCTAACAATTCTTGATTCATAAAAATTATCCCCCTGATACTAGATTGCTATTTATTGGTTTTTTTGTCACCTCTATCTAGGCGTGTGAATAGTCTATTATGTGAGGAGGTTGATAGAAATGGCACAGGAAAAGAATATGTATGATGAATGTAAGACACATATCCACGCTTATGTGTTAGCACAATTACAAGATGGCACAAGATTTGATGGCATCATTACAGGCTTGGATGAGGATTATGTATATTTTGCTATACCGTTAGAAAATGAAATGTCTGATCAAATAACTTCCCATGTACAAGAGCAACGTCAGTATGGCTATGGGTGGCATGGGTATGGTGGATTCGGTACACCTGGTTTCGGTTACCCAGCCTACGGTGGATTCGGTGCGCCTGGTTTTGGTTATCCTGCCTATGGTGGATTTTATGGTCCTAGGAGAAGGTTCAGACGACTCGTTTTACCTCTATCTGGACTTACTGGTATAAGCTTATTACCTTGGTATTAATTGAATGAAAAAGGGTCTGAGCCCTCTACTACAAAAAGGCTGTAGTAAGATGAGGGAATCAGACCCTAAAGGGACTTCCCTTTATGAGGAAATCTAATGTTATATTATTGTTCTTTTTCTTCGCGTAATAAACCATCACCCAAAATAAAAATAAAGATGGAGATAATAGCTGCTGCAATAAATGTAGCAACTAAATCAAGCGAAGCACCGGCCATACTAGATAATACGTATGAAAGCACAAAGGAAATTAAAATAGCCCAAAAAATTGAAGCAATATAGCGCATACATTACACCTCATTTTTTACATATCATTAATTCTTTATTAAGTTTACCAAATGAACACATAAATGGAAAGTATTTATTCATAGCGTTACATCGATAAGAATATTATTACGCTTTAAATAGCTCTAAACGTCTTGTTAACTGTTTTTATAAAGGAGGAACAGCAATGGAGGTGTTGGTTTATAATTGTTTTCATTGGATAGGTTTTCATTATGTTAATTTTTTGCTAGAACAGGGTGTAGAAGTAGTAGGTATGGATAATATTGATACAGATAAGAAAGAAAACCTGGCAATGTTCCTTGGAAGAAACAGTTTATTTCATTTAATGAATCCCCAAAGTAGCTTAACTATTCCGATTGCAATTATAATAGGTAATAATCCACTCCCTAATCATATAACTGTGGACAAAGTTATAAGAATCACCAACAATATACAGTCTTTGAGAGAACAAGAAAATACGGTCACTATAAGTACACCGATACTATATGGGGAATGGATGGACATGACAGAGGAAGGTGTCATTTTGGACAATCGCACTGTACCTTTCAATTCCGAGGAATTTCGTTCCACTGCGATACATGTTAAAGAATTTATTCAAGCAACACTGCCTTTACTTGAGAAAACTTCCTCACAAGCCATGATAAAGGTATTTTCAAGAAATGTTTTCCTTGACGATGCAGTAAAACTTGAAAATTCTCTTTACATTCGTGACAATATTCCTATAGAGAAGCGTATGAAGAAAATATTTGAGCATTATGAGCGTTATAAAGATCTATATTAACCGAAATTTGAATGGAGTGCCGGACTTGAGGAGAATAATCAGTTTATCCTTCATAATTGCTGTTGGACTACTTTTAAGTAGCTGTCAAGGGAGTGAGAACAAAGGTAATCTATATAAAGCAGGGATGATAGTAGAAGGTTCAATCGAAGATAACCCATGGAATTCGAAAGGGTCTGATGGGTTATTAGCAGTTAAGAAAAAGTTTAAGGTTGAAATTGAAGTTATCGAAAATGTAAAAACAGAGGAAGAAATATCAAAGGCCGTTAGTGAACTTGTTAATAATGGTGTTAACTTAATCTTTGGTCATAGTAGTACATATGGGGAATCCTTTTATGAACTTTCAAGGAATTTTAAAGATATACACTTTGTTTACTTTAATGGAAATTATTATAATTCTAATTTAACTAGTATGACTTTTAATTCAAATGCGATGGGTTTTTTTGCTGGAATGCTCGCTAGTGAAATGTCCTCCACAAATGAGGTTGGCATTATAGCTGCATATCAATGGCAACCAGAAATTGAAGGTTTCTATGAAGGAGTAAAATATCAGAATCCAAATACAAATGTCAATATGGAATTTATCTATGACTGGAACGATAAAGAAGTTGCTATCAATGCCTACCAAAAGATGAAGGCTAAAGGTGTTGATGTTTTTTATCCAGCAGGTGATGCCTTCAATGAGGATATCATTAAGCAAGCTAGTATAGATAATTTATATGCAATTGGCTTTGTAACGGATCAATTCAAGGTTGAACCTAATACTGTTTTAACTAGTACTGTTCAGCATGTGGACCAGCTTTATTTACTTGCAGCGGATATGTTTAACAAAGGAAAATTACAAGGACAGATTATGTCTTTTGATTTTAAAGATGATTATATTACTTTAGGGGAGTATAGTCCAAATGTACCAAAGTACTTTCAAACCAAATTGAATGAATCCATTGAACATTATCAAGAGACAGGCTTGCTACCTAATCAATACTAAAATGAATGGTGTTTGGAAATAGTCATGGGGAATTTACAGCTTGCAAGTCTTTCTTTTTTGCATTAAAATTAGTACCAAGTCATAATATTTGATAACAAAATAAGGGGATGTAGGTACATGGGTGTAGGAGTACTAGGTGTAGGACATTATGTTCCGTCAAAGGTCTTAACTAATACGGACTTAGAAAATATAGTAGATACTAGTGATGAATGGATTCGAACAAGAACTGGAATTGAGGAAAGAAGAATTGCTGAGGATGATATGAATACTTCTGATATGGCACTTCATGCTTCCTTAAGTGCGTTAGAAAACGCTGGAGTAAAGCCTGAAGAATTAGATTTAATATTAGTCGCAACTGTTACTCCAGATACTCCGTTTCCTTCTGTTTCGTGCATTTTACAGGAAAAGCTAGGGGCTTGGAATGCTGCTGCAATGGACGTTAGTGCCGCCTGTGCAGGATTTATGTACGGAATGATAACAGCAAAGCAATTTATTGAAACAAAGGTATATAAACATATTTTAGTAGTTGGTGCTGAAAAACTTTCAAAGATAACGGATTGGTCAGATCGTAATACTTGTGTGCTGTTTGGTGATGGGGCAGGTGCTGCTGTCATGGGAGAGGTTTCAGAAGGTAAAGGGATTTTATCTTTTGAACTTGGTGCAAACGGAGCCGGTGCCGAGCATTTATACCAAAAGAATAAAGGCTATATTTACATGAATGGTCGAGAGGTCTTTAAATTTGCTGTAAGACAAATGCCGGAATCATCGTTAAATGTCATTGAGAAGGCAGGTCTTAAAAAGGAAGATGTGGATTATTTAATTCCGCATCAAGCAAATATTAGAATTATGGAAGCAGCAAGAGAAAAACTAGGTATTCCAGAAGAAAAAATGGCGAAAACCATTAAAAAATATGGTAATAATTCATCTGCCTCTATACCTATGGCTTTATCAGAAAGTGCTAAAGATGGTAAAATTAAGGATAATGATTTAGTTGTATTAGTTGGTTTTGGAGCAGGACTAACCTGGGGAGCAGTAGCATTACGCTGGGGCCGCTAAGTTATGGCACGAGAACATGCTATTCCCAATATTTGAAAAAACTTTTTAGGAGGAGTACTTAATCATGTCAGAAAGAAGAGTAGTTGTGACAGGGCTTGGAGCACTTACCCCAGTTGGTAATGATGTTAAAACTATGTGGGATAACCTCCTTGCTGGTAAGTCTGGAATTGACTTTGTTACTCAAGTGAACAAAGACGATTTTCCAGCAAAAGTTGCAGCAGAGGTTAAAGATTTTGACCCAACTTTATATGTTGACAAAAAAGATGCACGTAAAATGGATCTCTTTACACAATATGCTGTTGCTGCATCTAAAATGGCATTAAAAGATGCTAACCTTGAAATTACAGAAGATATAGCTCATCGAGTTGGAGTATGGATTGGTTCTGGTATCGGAGGAATGAAAACGTATGAAGAACAGTTCCATAAATTTTTGGAAAAAGGACCAAACCGAGTAAGTCCATTCTTTGTTCCAATGATGATCCCTGATATGGCTGCAGGACAAGTTTCTATTCAAACTGGAGCAAAAGGTATTAACTCTTGTACGGTAACAGCATGTGCATCAGGAGCGAACTCCATAGGTGATGCTTTTAAAGCAGTACAACGAGGTGATGTTGATTATATTATTGCAGGAGGTACAGAAGCTCCAATTACAAACATGGCGTTTGCTGGGTTCTCTTCAGCTAAAGCACTATCCTTCAATCAGGATCCGAAAACGGCAAGTCGCCCATTTGATAAAAACCGTGATGGTTTTGTAATGGGAGAAGGAGCAGGAATACTTATTTTAGAGTCATTGGAAACTGCTTTAGAACGTGGAGCCCATATTTATGCAGAAATTGTTGGCTATGGTGCAACTGGAGATGCGTACCATATCACAGCTCCTGCTGAACATGGAGAAGGTGCAGCGCGTGCAATGCAGCATGCCTTACGTGATGCTGGCCTAAAGCCAGAGGATGTTGACTATATTAATGCCCACGGTACAAGCACGGATTTGAATGATAAATTTGAAACCGAAGCGATTAAAACTATCTTCGGTGATCATGCATACAAGCTGGCAGTTTCGTCAACGAAGTCTATGACCGGTCATTTATTAGGTGCAGCTGGCGGTGTTGAGGCTGTCATTGCCGTGAAAGCAATAGAAGATGGTATCATACCACCAACCGTTAATTATGAAACACCAGACCCGGACTGTGATCTGGATTATGTTCCAAATAAAGCTAGAAACCAAGATGTTAATGTTGTTGTAAGTAATTCACTTGGCTTTGGTGGACATAACGTAGCTCTCATATTTAAAAAATATTAATCAAAATTTATTGTTAAAATAACTGACTTAAAGGGTGCATCCTTAAAGTCAGTTATTTTTTTGTTTATATCCGATTTCACAAGCATGAGTGCAATGTTAATCCTATAAACTATAAAGAAGCACGTGCCCAAAATATGCTCCCAATGCAAGAGCATGTACATAATTTTCCTTATATGCAAGATGGACTTACGCATTGAAAATATCCTTCTGATTTTCATTATTCCTAACTTCCTTGCATATAATTTAATAAAAACATAGGACAAGCCATGGGTGGTTATTATATGGGACATGTTGTTTTCTTTTTAATAGGCTTTGGGCTAGCTGTTACTGGTGGAGTAACGTTAATTGCATATATGAACTTTTTACCAGCAGGAGTATCGTGGTTAGAGTATTTTTTATTTGTCGGGGGAAGGATAGAATGCTATTTCTTGCCAATTGGTCTTTTCATAATGACAGTAGCCATATATTCATTTCCGAATAAATGATGACCTGATAATTTGCACTCTCTCGAATAAATTTTTAAATGATGGTCATAATGTATTCTAAAGTGTATGTTCAAAAATACTGGTATAGTTGGTAATTTTGAACAGCCTCAGGAAAGGATTCATTCAGAGTGAGGGGTGTTGTATGTTATACTTACATGATGTTTGGGTGAACTGGTTTGAAGGAGAAGAAAACGGGTATAATGTATGTTATTTTCATGAATGGCGAAAAGATGATGGAATAGAACTACTTGACCAAGTCCCTTTGTTATACATAACAGAATCCCTATATCAGTACATTGAAAATGATATGCATGATTTACCACAAGGTTTACTGGATG
This sequence comes from Ornithinibacillus bavariensis, assembly GCF_018333235.1. Classification (GTDB taxonomy): domain Bacteria; phylum Bacillota; class Bacilli; order Bacillales; family Amphibacillaceae; genus Ornithinibacillus; species Ornithinibacillus bavariensis. The sequence goes on from NZ_BORP01000001.1 coordinate 370,841, forward strand.
CTATTTATAAGCGTGCATATACAAGAAAGGGGCAGGATCGTTCTGTTGTTGACTATGCCTGCATAGTAACGGATGGAAATGATATATTGGTATTTGATACTATTGGCTATCGTATTCCAATCCGTAAGAGTCGCTTAATCCCAAGGCAAGAACAGCTTGTTTATGAAATGATTGAAAAATCTAAACCACAGAGCTTTGGATTTGATGGTACGAATTATGAAAAGGAGTATCATATGTTATCCATGTCTCCTGACTTAGTATTTGGTTTAACGAGAAGAGAAAGACAGCTGAAGCAATTATTAATGATGGGTTTAGATCAGTTACGTACATCTAATAATTTAGAAGAATTACGATATTGGTTAACCGAGTGGAATCCAAAAAAATATCCTTTTATTCGCTTTATGGATGAAGATGAGGTATGGCAAGCCTTGTACGATGGAGTAAAACTTGGATGGAGCACAGCCCATGAGGAACTTTGTGAAAAATTAATAAAAGGGCAACCATTTCTTGAAAAAATGTGGGAACTTGAAAATCAATACGCCGAGGGTATATCAAAGCAAAAGTCAAAAAATCAGTGAGGAAATTTTTCTCGCTGATTTTTATGCTTTATAGCTCGAAGTTAATATGGCAATCGACAAATTAGTATTAAGATTAGCTGTGGGATGCACTGAAGATAGAGCTTATTCCTTAGATAAATTATTAGTTAACATAGATATACAAAGAAAAATGCCTAGAGGCAATGATATGCTCCTTTCAATGTAGACAGATTAAGAAATCTATTTTCCTTAGAGGAAGCATATCATTATACTCCAAGCTTTTAGGTATTTTCTTTATGATTATTTTCTAACTCGTCCTAATCCCATTGCCTTCTTTGCTTTTTGAATTGTTTTATTCGCAACAAGTGAGGCTTTTTCTGCACCTTGATCTAGGATATCGTCCAACAAATCAGATTCTAGAATTTCATAATAGCGCTTTTGGATTGGTTCTAGTACGGAGATGACAGCGTCTACTACCCCTTGTTTGAAATCCCCATATCCTTTTCCTGCATATTTGGCTTCTAGTTCTGCAATAGTTTCACCAGAGAATGCAGAATGTATATCTAATAAATTGGATACGCCAGGTTTGTTTTCTTTATCGTATTTAACGACTCCCTCAGAGTCAGTAACAGAACTTTTGATTTTCTTCTCAATTTGCTTTGGCTCATCTAACATAAATATGGAGGCTTTAAGATTTTCGTCTGATTTACTCATTTTTTTCGTTGGCTCTTGTAATGACATGATGCGTGCACCGACTTTTGGGATGCTAATTTCTGGGATATTAAACACTTCTAGGAAGCGATTGTTAAAGCGTTGGGCTAAGTCACGAGTTAGCTCTAAATGCTGCTTTTGGTCATCGCCAACAGGCACTAAATCCGCATTATAAAGAAGAATATCGGCTGCCATTAACGATGGATAGGTAAATAGAGCAGCAGAAACCGCATCTTTTCCTTCTGATTTATCTTTGAATTGTGTCATGCGTTCTAGTTCACCCATGTAGTTAATGGATTGCATCATCCAACCTAGCTGAGTATGAGCAGGGACTTCAGATTGGATAAATAGTGTCGCTTTTTTTGGATCGATTCCAGAAGCTAGATAGATCGCTGCTAATGATCGGATATTCTGGCGAAGCTTTAAACGATCCTGTGGTACGGTAATTGCATGTTCATCAACAATACAGAAATAACAGTTGTGGGTTTCCTGAAGCTCCACAAACTGGCGAATAGCACCAACATAATTTCCAATGGTTAATGAACCACTTGGTTGGATTCCTGAAAAAATAGTTTTCATGATATTCACTCACTCCTTATTTTTTTGCATTAAAAAAAGCCCATTCATTCCCTAAAGAAGGGACGAATGAACCGCGTTGCCACCCTAATTATCTTAAAAAATATTAAGATCACTTTATTTAATAATCGCTCCAAAGTCCAATTCCTGTTTACCTTGATGCTTGTTTCCACCAACCACAAGCTCTCTTAAAATCAGCGGGTAAATAGTACTACGCCTTTTTCATTGCTATATATATTAAGTTTTTTATATTATATATAGTCTTATTCGGAAATGCAAGAGAAAATATCTAATGAGCAGCCATTTTATGGTATTCTAAAAAAAAATGAGTGTCAGGGGGTGGCGCGTATAATATTTCAAACAAAAGCATGGATAGGAGAAAAGAGCAATGTTGGTTTTATTAACGGTACAATTATGTTTTCTAGTGTAAAGCTAAATGTATACAGTTTTAATATAGATGGTGTCCTAATTGATACTGGGGCACCAAGACTGTTAAAGGAATTTAAAAAGTTCTTTATAGATGTGGATATTGATCAGGTTGTCATTTCGCATTCTCATGAGGATCATATTGGGGGAGCTGCCTATTTGCAAAATGAACATGGTTTACCAATTTATATGAATCGAATGATGATCGAGGAGTGTTCAAGAAAAGCGAATTATCCATTTTACCGAAAAATGTTTTGGGGTAGCAGAAAGCCATTTGAAGCACAAGAACTTGGTAAAACGTTTACTTCAAGGAATGCAATTTGGGACGTAATAGAAACTCCTGGACATGCAATCGATCACCTTTCCTTCCTAAATCGAGAGACAGGACAGCTTTTTTCTGGAGATTTATTTGTTCAGCCTAGAACGAATGTTATTCTACGAGAAGAAAGTATTCCGACTATCATGGAATCTATTACTCATGTATTAACCTATGATTTTGGTGAACTATTTTGCTGCCATGCAGGTTATGTGAAAGAAAGTAGACAAGCATTGATTCGTAAGCTCCAGAATTTAAAAGAATTAGAAGCATCTATTTTAGAACTACACAAACAGGGCTATCATGAGAAAGAGATTCAAAGGAAGCTCTTTAAGAAGAAATATCCAATAACTTTCTTTTCATTTGGAGAGTGGGATTCAATTCATATTATCCGATCGATTATAAAATCTTAGAATCTTGTTGCTGAGAAAGAATAGTTACCCATAAAGACAAATGAATTGGAGATAATAATAAAGGAAGAGCAGAGTAATAATATTCTGCTCTTCCCCTCGTCATTAATAGCCACCACCGGTATAACTTACACCGACGATGATTAGTAGAATGAACAACACGACAATTAAAGCAAATCCAGCTCCAGATCCGTATCCGCCGTATCCGCCACCACTCATCTTCAGCACCTCCTTTACTAGGGGTAATATATTATACTTAAAATAGAAAAGAAGTTGTGGACACGTATATTAATATAACAACCTATTTTTATGGATAATATATTGTGCATAGGTTGTGAGTTAGGATGATACAATACAAAAGCATGAAATATAAAAATAAGATTCTAAGAAATATGTAAAGGAGTAAAGGAAAATGAAAGGAATTATTGTTAGAAAACCAGGTGGACCAGAACAATTACAAATAGCTGACTTAGTAGTACCAGATATTAAGGAAGGTGAATTACTTGTTAAAGTACATGCAGCTGCTGTAAATCGTACAGATATTATGACAAGAGAGGGCAGAGCTACATATGCTAATAATCCCATTCTAGGTGTGGAAGTAGCTGGTACAGTTGAAAAAATATCGGGTAGTGGTCCTTATCAAATTGGTGATCGAGTAATGGGATTAGTTAATGGAGGTGGGTATGCTGAATATGCAGTTATTCCTACCAATCGTGCCATAAGAATTCCGGATAGCTATACCTTTAATGAGGCTGCGGCTATACCAGAGGTATTTTTAACTGCCTATCAAACGTTATATTGGATAGGGAATCTTAAACAAAACGAAACAGTATTAATCCATGCAGGAGCAAGTGGCGTTGGGACTGCTGCTATCCAGTTGGCAAAGCAAATTTCGAATGCAAAAATTATTGTAACAGCTGGTTCTGTGAAGAAACTAGAATTCTGCAAGCAACTAGGTGCAGACTATTTAATTAATTATAAAGAACAAGCATTTGAAGAGGAAGTAATAAAGATTACGGACGGTGAAGGTGTTGATATCATCTTAGATTTTATCGGTGCAAGTTACTGGGAGAAAAACTTAACGAGTATTAAAAAGGGGGGGAGATGGGTATTAATAGGTGTGTTAGGCGGTAATAGGATTGAAGAGCTTAATATAATGGACTTGATGACTAAATATGTCCAGTTATATGGAACGTTATTGACTCCAAGAAGTGATCAATATAAAGAGGACCTAACAAAAGAATTTGCAGAGGTTGTAATTCCATATTTGGATAGAGGACAAATAAGACCAGTTGTGGATACTGTTTTTGCATTAAAAGAAGTAGCTAAAGCACATGAATATATGGAAAAAAATCAAAATGTCGGAAAAATAATCCTACAAATAAGTGATTAACCTCATGAGTAGAGTTGCTCAGGTGAGTAAAAACAATAATTAAAGAAACTTGTCTCCAAAGGTAATCATTGGAGACGAGTTTGTTTAATTAACATTTGGTGGTTACTTTTTCATTATATTTCTTATCACTATTATGCTTGTATTTTTCAAAGTTTAGAAAATCATTTGTTGTATAATACGTATATACTATTACCATTTAAAATTGTTGTATCAGCTAATCTCCAAGAAATATCCGAATAATAGTACTTTAATTAACTACACCTAAAAATTCGGTAACCTAAATAGCTTTGGAATTTCAGATGCATTTGTTTGTGGTATTCCATTACCATAAAAACATCTTCCTCTATACCATCTGAAAGAGTAAAATCAGGAGTGTTTTCCGGAGATGGAATTGTGGAACTAGGATAATCTTTTTCTATTGTGACATGTTGAAATCCAGCTTGCTTGAATTCCTCCAACCATTCTTCAATAGTCAAAATTCTTGATAGTTGGTAAAAGTGTTTTACTTTTTCGATTTCTTCTGCTAGGAGTGGCCTCTCCAGTACCATTTCTACAGCGATTAAACTTCCAGAAGGCTTTAGAACTCGCTTGAATTCTCGCAGGGTCTTAGCCAGGTCTGTAAATGCAATAACAGATTCAGATAGTACAATAGTAAAGGATTGATTGGCGAATGGCAGACTTTCTGTATTCGCTACCATAACTTGAACAGGTAAGTTAAGTACTTCAAATCTCTTTTTTGCTTTCTCAATCATCAGCTCATTATTATCAATAGATGTAATTTTACAACCATATTTTTGTGCTAAAAATGCAGAAGTTTGACCTGTTCCACACCCAGAGTCTAAGATGGTAGTATCATTCTTTATATCCATAGTAGAAAAAATTTTTTTCGTTAACTCAAGTCCCCCCGGATGTGCACCTCCAACCCCTAATATTGCTAATGCATCAAGATAAGAGTATTTCAATTTCTTCCCACCTTTATGAATAATACTTCGTAACAGTTTATGTTAGTTGGTATCTTTTGATATAAATTCTTTTGTTTCGAATTTCTATTTAACTCGACAATATGTGACAAATGCGAATGATAAATTTATAATGGATAACGGATAGGATTTGTAGTTTGGTTTAAGCTAATAAACAGTAAGATATTAGGGGGATTTTAATGGCGAAGAAGAACAAGTTTTCTACATATTTAACTAATATGGCAACAAATCTAAAAGAGTCTACCGATTTCTTTTCGGATTATAAGGTGAAAACGGAAAAAGACTTAGCGATTTTTGCAAATAAAATGACGGAATATGAACATAAGGGTGATGAGATTGTTCACGACATCATCAAAGAATTAAACACTACATTTATTACGCCTATTGATCGTGAGGATATATTACTACTAGCTAATAGTATGGATGATGTTTTAGATGGGCTGGAACAATGTGCTGCATTATTTGAAATGTATGCTATAACAGATATAAATCAATACATGCTACAGTTTGTAGAAGAAATAAAAATATGCTCCTATGAAATTTTGGAATCTGTTGAGCTCTTAACAACAAAGAAATATAAAAACATTCGGGAGAAAGTAATAAAAATTAATGCGGTCGAGTCAAAATGTGATGTAATCGAAAGAGAATCCATAAAAAATTTATTTTTGACAGAAAAGGATCCAATTCGCATTATTCAATATAAGGAAATTTACCAGAGCTTTGAGGAGATTGCGGACGCGTGTGAAGCGGTTGCAAACACGCTAGAGACAATCCTCATGAAAAATGCGTAAAGGGTGCTAACAAATGGGAAGTTTATTTGTCATTACAGTTTTAATAATTATTTTTGCATTAGTCTTTGATTTTATTAATGGATTTCATGATACAGCGAATGCAATTGCTACATCCGTGTCAACAAAAGCATTAAAACCTCGTCATGCCATTATTTTGGCAGCGACTATGAATTTTATAGGAGCCTTGACCTTTACTGGAGTGGCAAAAACCATTACAAAAGGTATTGTTGATCCATTTACATTACCAAATGGATCTATTGTTATTCTAGCTGCATTAATAGCTGCAATTGCTTGGAATTTAATAACATGGTATTTTGGAATTCCAAGTAGCTCCTCACATGCACTTATTGGTTCAATTGCAGGTGCAGCAATCGCTGCTGCTGGTATATCTCATATTCAGTGGAGTGGCTTTTTAGGGATAATTGCTGCACTAATTATATCTCCGCTTCTAGCATTTGGTATGGGATACGTTATTTACTCTATTATCAAGGTTATTTTCGAGAATGCGAACCTTGCCAAGACAAATCGTAGGTTCCGGATGGTACAAGTGCTTACTGCGGCTGTACAATCCTATGCACATGGTACAAATGATGCGCAGAAGTCAATGGGAATCATAACATTAGCTTTATTAACAAATGGATATTTATCTGTCAATGAGGTTCCGTTTTGGGTACAGCTTTCTTGTGCTACTGCAATGGCACTTGGAACCTCAGTAGGCGGTTGGAGGATTATTAAAACTGTTGGGGGAAAAATCATGAAAATCCGCCCAGTAAACGGAGTTGCAGCCGATTTAACTGGAGCTACTGTTATCTTTGGAGCAACACTAATCCATCTTCCAGTTAGTACAACTCATGTAATCTCTTCTTCGATTATGGGAGTTGGTACTGCCCATCGCGTAAAAGCAGTAAACTGGGGAACAGCTAAGAGTATGGTTATTACGTGGATAATCACTTTACCAATTTCTGCTACAATCGCAGGCTTGGCGTATGTAATCCTATCATTTTTTATGATATAAAAAGGGAATTCTCACTTTAAACAACCGAATATAATTTAGATTTAAACCGTATGCAATTAAGTATTTCAACTGATTGCATACGGTTTTATCATTTTATAAGGAGTTTAATCCTTCTGTCGATTTATCAGAGCTTCGTCTATCGGCTGGTTGAATTCATTAATGGAACATATTCCAGTTAGAGGATGTGGATGTATAAATTTCCTAGTATAAATGCAATCTATAATGAAGCATTGTTATTTTTTTGAGGGGATGATTGGGGTGAAAATTAGAAGACCTAAACCGTTAGTTAGTAAAGTGAAGCTAAAAGAAACTTTAAATCCGAATCAACAAGAAAAAGAGAACAATGAAGTTCATGCTGATAATACAGTAAATGCAAATTCCTCAAATAAAAGGAAAGAAAATGGGGATATAGTCTCAAGTGACCTATCGAAAAATGAAGAAAAAATTCGCTCCATTTATAAAAATTGCTCAGATGTAATTTATCGTACGTTTTATATAGGTAACAAGACAAAAGCTTTATTAATTTATATTGAAGGTTTATCTAATGAACAAGAAATTGAAGAAAGTGTCCTCTCCCCATTAATGAATGAGAGGAATATGGGAACAGAGATTCAATCATTAATGACGAAGACGGTCAGTGCTCCCAATATAAAAGAAGTAAGTACGTATATAGACTGTGTTAATGAGCTTTCTGTTGGGAAGACGGTGATTTTTGTTAGTCAAAATTCTTCGGCATTTTCCGTCAGTTTAACAAAATGGGAGAAGCGGGCCATAGAGCAACCTGAATCTGAAAGCGTAGTAAGGGGACCACGAGAAGGGTTTATTGAAGATATAACAGTGAATACCTCCTTATTGCGGAGAAGAATTCGTAGTCCCAAATTAAAGATGGTTCGATATTTAGTAGGAAAATACTCCGAGACTAGTGTAGTAATTGCATATGTAGACGGACTTGCGAGTGAGGACTTAATTGAAGAGGTTAAAAGAAGGGTAAAACGAATTGATATCGATGGAATTCTTGATAGTGGAACAGTAGAGGAGTTTATTGAAGATCATCCCTATTCTCCTTTTCCACAAACCTTGGCCACAGAGCGTCCGGATGTAGTTACAGCTAATTTGTTAGAAGGTAGAGTAGCGATTTTAGTGGAAGGCTCACCCTTTTCATTAATTGCCCCTATAACCTTTTACTCCCTATTACAAGCAAGTGAAGATTACTATGGTCGATTTCTAATCGGAACAGCACTTCGCTGGTTACGATATATCTTTCTAGTCATATCACTTTTACTCCCTTCTTTATATGTAGCAGTTCTAACCTTTCATCAGGAAATGATACCTACTTCATTAGTGATAAGTATTATAGGCTCTAGAGAGCAGGTGCCATTTCCAGCAATTGTAGAGGTATTAATAATGGAAATAACCTTCGAGGCATTAAGGGAGGCAGGGCTACGATTACCAAAACAGGTAGGGTCTGCTGTTAGTATCGTTGGGGCTCTAGTAATTGGAGATGCAGCAGTTTCAGCAGGGATTGTTTCACCACCAATGGTAATTGTTGTGGCGATAACAGGAGTTGCTTCGTTTACAATCCCTCGTTATTCAGCTGCAATTGCTCTACGGATGCTTCGATTCCCCATTGTAATACTAGCTGGGATTCTAGGACTTCTTGGGGTAATGCTAGGGATTATCCTGATTATTGTTCATTTAGCATCCCTACGCTCATTTGGAGTTCCTTACTTAAGTCCAATGGCTCCAATGCAGGCAAATGAAATGAAGGATGTGTTAATACGTGCTCCTTTATGGAAATTAAATAAACGTCCGCATTTTACTGGTGACTATAATGAATATCGTCAAGCACCTAATCAAAAGCCGAATCCTTCAAAGGGAGGAGATGGATAAAGTTACTAAACCAACTGTACGTAGTGAGGTGAATAGACTTGATAGAAAAAGGAAGAATTAGTGCGTTACAGATGGCAACTCTCCTTTATCCAACTATTATTGCAACTGCAATTCTACTCGTCCCGGCAATTACTGGAGAATACGCTAAAAAAGATATGTGGTTATCGCCGATTTGGGCTTCACTAGCGGGGCTCTTCGTTATATTTTTGGCAGTAAAATTAGAACAGAGATTTCCAGAACAAACAATTATTCAATATAGTGGAACAATCACGGGAAAACTTATTGGAAAATTAATTGGGGTATTAATCGTTCTATACTATTTTCACGCTACAGGAATTATCCTTTTAGAGTATGGGAACTTTGTTATTGGAAGTTTTCTTCCACGTACGCCATTATTAATTGTTATTGGAAGTATGGTTTTAGTTTGTGGACTGGCAGTTAGAGGCGGTATAGAAGTTATGGCTAGAACTGCCCAAGTGCTTGTGCCATTTGTGATTCTTTTTTTTACATTAATAATGATTTTATTAACTCCTGAATTGAATCTGGATAACTTATTCCCAGTAATGGAATATGGACTAAAACCCTCACTAAAAGGGGCAATTATTCCAGCAAGCTGGTTTTTACAATTATTTATCATCGCCTTTATCCTACCAGTCCTTAAAAAGGGTGAGAAAATTGGAAAGGCAGGCATTCTAACCGTGATTACTGTTATGATTACCCTAGTAATTACTAACTTAGTAACTTTGCTTTTATTTGGTGTTATCACAACATCATTTACCTATCCAGTGATGGAAGCAGCGCGGTTTATAAGTGTTGCTGATTTTTTACAGCATTTAGAATCTGTCGTAATGGCCATATGGGTAGCAGGAACCTTCATTAAGGTATCATTATTTTATTATGTCGTTGTCATTGGAACAGCCCAAGTCTTACATATATCGGATTTTCGTCCCATTGTGTTGCCTATTGGGCTATTTTTAACGGTCTTGAGCTTTTGGACAAGTTCTAGTTTACAGGAGCTCGAACAAATTCTAATTACTAGCTTTCCATTCTATGATTTTTTTGTTTTAATTATCATTCCTATGCTTCTATTGGTAATCGCAAAAGTACGGAAAAAAGGAGCTACTAAGAATAGAAGGAATAAAGGAAAGGTGAAAAAGTAATGCGTAACTATTTTAAACCTGGACGTTTATTATTGCTCATTTGCACCTTTCCTTTTCTACTAAGTGGATGCTGGGACCGAATAGAAATAAATGATATGGCAATTATTGTTGCAACAGGTATTGATTTGACAGATGAAGGAGAAGTTGAATTATCCGTGCAAATTGTAAATCCTCAAGGACTAGGTAGTAGCGGTAGTGGCGGAGGTCAATTGGGAGGAAGTGGCAGTGTCGGGACTATGGTGTCATTAGAGAAGGCAACTGGTAAAACAATTTATGATGCTCGTTCCAAACTCCAAGAAAAAGTGCCACGTAGTCTATTTCTTGGGCATAATAGAGTTATTTTAATTGGAGAAAGATTGGCTAAACAGGGGATAAAGCAACATGTAGATTTTTTCGCTAGACACCCATTTCCCCGAATCAAGGCATATGTATTTGTTACGAAGGATAAACCAATTGAATTATTACAAGTAAATCCAGATTTAGAAAGAAGTACAGCTGAAGCGGCTAGAGAGCTGGCTGATCAAAAATTTGGGTTAGATGTTACGTTAAAGGATTTATTACAAATGCTTGCAGACGATACTCGAGGGGCTGCTTTGCCATACCTATTGGTTGATAAGGAAATACCGGGTAAGGTTGGGCTAAAAGTCAATGGCTCTGCCATTTTTAGTGACGGGAAATTGATAGGAGAATTGGATGATGAAAGAAATCGAGGTCTTTTCTGGTTAATAAATAAGGTAGACCAAGCTTCCGTTACTATTGAGCCTGAAGCGGCAGCAGGTTATATATCGTTTTCGATTATCAATGCTAAAACAAAAATGAAACCAACGATAAACAACGGAAAATGGAAGATGACGATAGATATTCAAGCTGATGATGATATTGTTGAAAATAATACCTATTTAGATGTAATGAGTCCAGCTATTTTAAAAAAACTAGAAGGCCAACTAGAGGAAACTATTCGTCATCAAATATATGACACATTGGAGGTAATTCAAAAGGACTTTAAAACAGATGTACTTGGTTTTGATGAAGCTTTTCATAGTCATTATCCTAAGGAATGGGCTACGGTAAAGGATAATTGGACGGATACTTTTTCCGAAGTTGATGTAGAGGTTAATACAAAGATTTCCATTTCTCGGCCAGGTCGATCAACAACTCCACAAGGTGTTCCAAAGGACAAGGTGATAGAATAATGAAAGCTCATTATATTATCGGAATTATCGTAGTAGCAATTATAGTTCTCGTGATTGAATGGAAAAGGATAAATAAGAGTTTAAAAAAAGAGAAAATTGTAATGATTATTTTTTTAACAATGTCAATCATCCTTTCAATTGCTTTGGCATATTTTCCTGAATTACTTGGACCATCAGACCTGGTTCATAAGGTGTTTAGTCCGTTTGGTAGGTTATTTAAATTATAAATCTGATAGGGCTGGGATATAACTACATGAATCAACATAGAAGCGGAATAATTTACTGCTTTGTGGGTGAAAATTGGGTGCCTTTGAAATGGAAACCACTTTTTCTTCGCCATTCTATTTCTAGCAGATGTCATTTCTGTACTGAAAGTGAAAGCAGAGTATATTTCCGTGGTGTCGTACCTATTTCATTATTCTACTTTGTTTTTTGATTCCATCATGTTAATCCCAGCTTCATTTTATTATTTCTCCATTTATGGCAAGTACATTTCTTTTACTTTCTTTAAAATCTGTGAAAATACTATTCTTTTCTATGAAAATGTTTAAACTACAAAATATTGGAAATAATTACTTCTATACGAGCTTCGTATGCAGGTACGAAGAAAGAATATATGAAGAGGTGAAGATATGAAGAAATATGGTTTACTGGGATTAATAGGAGTACTTGTTATTGCTAGTTTAATATTCTTATTAACCAATGGTGAAGAAAAGAAAGATACAGGTAAGAAGGAAGCTAAACAGGTTCAGAGGAATGATGATCCTGAAGCAATACAAGTATTTGAGGAATCCATTGAGGTGATTGCATCTGATGATGGAAATATTAATGCAAATAAATTATTCATTCCTTGGACTATTAATAAGGATGGTAGCACCTTTTATCTTAGTCAGCGAGATGGAACAATTGTAGCAATTGATGGTGAATTCGGATTAGTAGATGTACAAGGAGTTGATTTAAAAGAGGAGATTTTTCATAAAGGCGAAGCTGGTTTTTTAGGCTTCACACTTGCACCAGATTTTAAGGATACTAAGAGAGCTTTTGCTTACTATACGTATGATAAGGGTGGAAAAATTACTAATCGAATTATCTCCATAGTACTAGAAGGCTCAACCTGGAAAGAAGAAAATGTCCTATTAGATCATATTCCCGGTGGAGAAAAAGATACTGGTGGGAGAATTGCTATAGGTCCTGATGGTAAGCTATATGCTACAACGGGTGATATTGGAAAAAATGATTTAGCACAAGATTTAGATAGTCTAGCAGGTAAAATATTACGTCTAGAGTTAAATGGTGAAATTCCAAAGGATAATCCATTTGAAGATTCATATGTGTTCTCCTATGGTCACCGAAATTCCCAAGGAATCACTTGGGATGATCAAGGGCATATGTACAATTCAGAACATGGGGAAGATGGTCATGATGAAATAAATTTAATTGAAGCTGGTAAAAACTACGGTTGGCCAGTCATTCAAGGAGATGAAGAAGCAGATGGCATGGAAACTCCTTTAGTACATTCTGGGGACAGTACATGGGCGCCTTCTGGAGTTGCATTTAGGGATGGGAAATTATATGTTGCATCCCTTGCAGGAAAGAAAATTTTCACATACGATGTTACAACGGAGGCATTAACTGACTTCTATGACGAGGCTGGAAGGCTACGAGATGTGTTTATTGAAGAAGATGCATTATTTGTCATTACAAGCAACCATGATAATCGTGGTAAACCCACTGCGAAGGATGATCGATTAATTCATATACCTTTAGCTGAAAAGACAACTTCCAATTAATTTGTAGATAATAATAGAAAGGTAATGGCCATTAATATTGACCATTACCTTTTATTCTTAGTTACTTTTTAATGATGGATTGAAGATAATCAACAACTGCATTGATTTCTTCTTCTGATAAGCTATCTCCAAATGGTGGCATATTACCACTTCCATTCTTTACCTGTGCAATTAGCTCATCTCGTGTTTTCTTCGAATTAATTAATTTCGGTCCGTTATGTCCACCGACTCCCTCAGCTCCATGACAAGCTAAGCAATTGTTCTCATATACCTTTAATCCTTTTGTTGTACTCTCATCTCCATCGGATGCAGTCATGCCCTGACTTTTATCATTATCGGTATCCTTAAAGAATGGTGATGTATTAATCTTGTCCTTTGGTACATCATCTAAGGATGCATATTGTCCTTCCAACGAGAATGTAAAAATCTTATCCCCATGCGTAGTTCCAGCTAAGGAGTTTCCGCCTGAGAAAATGGTGATGTATTGCTTTCCATCTATTTCATAAGTTATAGGAGGTGCATTTGCTCCAGCATCTGTTTTAAATTCCCATAACTGTTTACCGTCCTTCGCATTATAAGCGATAATCCGCCCATCATTATGTCCAACAAACACAAGGTTACCCTTTGTTGTTAATACGCCACTATATGCAAGAGCATCCCATTCATGCTGCCATGCAATTTTATTCGTTTTTACATCAATTGCAGTTACAGTTCCTCGGTTAGGAGCGTTTTCGATTGGCTGCATAACACTACCTATCCAATTCTGTCCTTGCTTATACTCATTTGCCTCATCACCTTCATGATGGGCATAAGCAAAGTAGGTCCAGTTTCCTAACACATAAAATAATTCTGTCTCCGGATTGTAAGCTGAAGGTGGCCAGTTTGCTCCCCCCTGTGGAGATGGTGTAATGGTCACCGGCTCATCCCAAAAAGGTGTAAATAATTCTCCAATCTTGTAATCAAAGTCTTTACCCAAATCTTTATTCTTCATTTCATCTGTAATCGACTGAGGTACGAAGTTATCGCCGATTGGATATGGCTGGGTAGCGGCTGTCTTTTGTCGTTTTTCTTGTGGTACTGGCCGATCCTCTATACCTATTAATGGTTTGCCATTTGTTCGATCAAGTAAGTATACCCATCCAGTTTTTCCTGCTTGGCCAAGTCCCTTTCTCATTTTTCCATCTATTGTGGCATCAAATAGAATGACAGGGTTAGGCGCATCTAAATCCCAAATATCATGTTTTACTTCCTGAAAATGCCACTTATATTCTCCTGTAGTAGCATCCAACGCTAAGATGGATGCTGAGAAAAGGTTATCTCCCTCACGATTACTCCCATCAAAATCTGGAGATGCATTACCAGTTGATAAATATACCATGTTTAAGTCAGGGTCAATTGCTGGTGTTTGCCATATTGGGGCACCACCCTTTAGCCAGCTATCGTTATCCTTTGGCCATGTTTCATGACCAACTTCACCTGGTCCAGGGACTGTATACGTACGCCAAATCTCTCTTCCCATTTTAGCATCGTACGCTGCTAGATACCCACGAATACCGTACTCTCCACCTGCAACCCCAGTATAAATTTTTCCATCGTAATATAGTGGTGCAGAGGTAACGGTGTATCCTTTTTCCCAGTCGGCGACTGTAGTTTCCCAAAGGAGTTTTCCGGTTTTTTGATCAAGTGCAACTAGCCTCGCATCAAGTAAGCTTATATAAACTTTTCCATCACCAATAGCAACACCACGGCTTATCCACCCGCAGCAAGGAGTATCTAATCCATCGGCAAGTTGGGGAACATACTCCCAAATGATTTCGCCAGTCTTAGCATCCAATGCTTGTACGACATTCGCTCCGGTAATGCTAAACATGATTCCGTCGTATACTAATGGGGTTTGCTCGCCGGAGTATTTAAACTCAAGTCCAGAGCCTAAGCTAGTCGCCCATTCTAGCTTTAATCCTTTAACATTCGATGCATTCACCTTGTCTAAAGGAGAATATCTTCTATTAAACAAATCTCCGCCATGGGTAATCCAATTAGTAGTTGGTGGAGTTGTTAAATCTTTAGCTGAAAAGTCTGGTGCTACTTTTCCAGTATAATCCTTATGCTGAACAGTTGTATGATCCTCCTTTTCATTTGCATCGGATTCTTCATTTTTATTTTTCTCTGGTTGCTTATTTCCTGTTTTGTTTTCTTCAACCGATGGCTCAGTGCCTTTCTCCTGCCCTACATTTTGATAAACTAAAAAACCTACTACAACTATAATGACGATTGCGGCAATGACAATCCAAGTTTGTCTGTTCATCTTCTTATCTCCTTTCTTACTGAATGAAAATCAGTGGTTTATCTGGTCTAACTAAGTAAAGCATTTGCCTTCAAGTACTAATTATGAAGGCGAAATTCACATATAATTTGCCCTTATATTTGTAAATTACCCTTTTCGACTTGAAAAATCTTAGTGATTTATTTTTATGATCTTTTCATAATTTGTAAGGTCTTTGCTATGAGAGCAGATAAGATAGGAGGAACAAACAACAAGTACGTAAATGGTGAAGAACGTCATACAGACCAAAGTGTTGCATGAACTGCTAGCTTTGCTATTAGGATGCTAGTTTCAAGTAGTTCAGTACAATAATAATTAATTAGGAAATATTTAGGTGAATTTCCGTAAAATGTCCATTTTTTCGAATGGATGAATATAATGGTTAAGGGGAAGCTGTCATGCTGAACGTTATTCGACAATCATTCTCGGAATCTGACAAAAATCTATTTTTGTCATTCAAAATAAGATCATTCTGTTTTATAATAGATTTAAAGTGTTGCAAACGATGAGTTGTATCGCAACTTGGCGGGAGCAAGCTTAATTTTTTATCTAGGAGATTGATAGAATGAAAAATTTACAGCTTAAGAGGTTTACTATTCCGCTAGTTCTCCTACTAGTCATTGCACTTCCATTTGCGATACCATTTAAGAGTAGTGGGGAAGAGGAGTTAACTGCATCTGATCATACACAGAGAAAAACAGTAATTCAGCCCTTAGATCAAAATACGAATTTCAAACGTTTTGTATTTGATTCTGGTTATCATTTCGAATATCCTGATGCTGTACGTGGTATATACGTAACTGGGCATTCAGCAGGTGGTAGTCGATTTGATTCCTTGATAAAACTCGTCAATACAACAGACTTGAATGCGATGGTAATTGATATTAAGGATGATTTTGGAAATTTAACATTTACACCAGAAAAGGGGTCCCCATTTGCTGAGTTAGGGCAAAATTATATTAAGGATCCAGTTAAAATGATGAAAACGTTAGAAGAAAATAATATCTATCCAATTGCTAGGATTGTTGTTTTCAAGGATAGTGTGCTTGCCAATTCTAATCCAGAATTATCTTTTACAGAAAAGGATGGGACTGTTTGGAAGAATGGACGTGGAGAATCCTTTGTTAATCCGTTTTTGAAGGAAGTTTGGGATCATAATGTAGCAATTGCAAAAATTGCAGCAGAAATGGGATTCCAAGAAATTCAATTTGATTATGTACGATTTCCAGAAGGCTTCGAGCGTCGTGATAAAGAGCTAGGCTATTCGGAAGGTGAATATGCCGATGACGATATTGATAATGTTCAAAAACGAGTTCAAGCTGTAACAGATTTTGTTGCATATGCTAAAAAGGAATTAGAAGCATATGATGTGGATGTTGCAGTTGATATATTTGGATATTCAGCAACGATTCCAGAGGCACCCGGAATTGGGCAGAACTTCTCAAAGATTTCTGAAAATGTTGATGTTATTTCGTCTATGATTTATCCAAGTCACTGGTCTAACAACTATTTCGGAATTCCACTACCTGATAGAGAACCTTACCGTTTAACGGATGAATATGCAAAGGTTGAGAATGAGGTCCTTGGTAAATTAGCAAATCCACCGGTCTCCAGACCGTGGATACAGGACTTTGAGGCTCCATGGATTTATAATGGTACTGGTATACCAGTTACACAATATGGTAAAGCTGAGGTAGAGGCACAAATAAAAGCTCTTCAAGATAATGGTATACATGAGTTCTTAATTTGGAATGCTGGTAACTCATATACACAAAACGTTGATTATACACCGTAATTAATGAAAAAAAGCGAAACTTTTACTAAAAGTTTCGCTTTTTTTCATATTCCTGCACATACTTAACCTATACAGCATGAAAGCTGATTTAACATTTTTCTTTGCTTTCGTTATACTAACAAGGACAAAAGAAGAGGGAGTAGATCCATGGATTGGTATGAAAAGCTAAGTAAGTACTTTCCTATTGAAGAAATGAAGTCTAAAGAGCATATGGAGCTTTTATTAAAGGAAAAGGGTGATGTTTATCATAAAGATGAGGGATCCCATCATGTACTCATGTATGCTGAATTCGATACCTTTATTTTTATTGATTATTTATGGGTATCTGCAAAATCAAGGGGACAAGGAATCGGCCATAAGCTTATAGAAAAACTAAAAGAACATAACAAACCGATTATTTTAGAAGTTGAACCAATTGATTATGATGACAGTGATACCGAAAAGAGATTGTCTTTCTATAAGCGAGAAGGTTTTACCCATGCACAATCGATAGGCTATAATCGACGATCGTTAGCGACTAATAAAGAAAGTCCAATGGAAATTCTATATTGGTCTCCAAATAATGAATCAGAGGAAGTAATTTTTAAAAAGATGTGCAAAATGTACGAATCTATTCATACCTATAAGGACGAAGAAATATATGGTAAAGCATATCAACCAGTAGAAGAAGTGTTAATTTATGATGAAGACCGTGAAGCAGAAGATATTCTAGCTAGATTGGATAAAAAGTAATATGCACTTGAAATACAAAAATTAAAAGATGGCAGGGATTTAACTCGCCAAAGGTAGTTGTGAATACTATCTTTGGAAGAATTTTATTGATCCCTGCTGTTTTTTTTTATTATTCCAGAAATTTCATGTATTTGAATCTTCTCTTGTAACTAGTGTGTTACTGTTACTTCATATAAAATAAGTAAAGGGATTTTTAACAAAAGGTCAAAGTAGAAATGAAGTTTTTTTAAAATGAAATATAGGAAGAAAACCAAAATAAGAACTTTTTATGAACATTGAGAAAGTAGCAGTATGCACCTATCGTTTACTTGACAAGTATAGTATACTTAGAGATATAAGTTATTTAAACTTATTATAATTTAATAATAATAAACGTAGACATACCTTAAGGAGTGAAGTAAGATGGTAACACTCTATACCTCACCAAGCTGTACATCATGTAGAAAAGCAAAAGTTTGGCTTGAGAATAATAATATTCCTTATCGAGAAAGGAATATATTCTCGGAAGGCTTATCACTAGATGAAATTAAGGAAATTCTTCGTATGACCGAAGACGGTACAGACGAAATAATATCTACACGTTCTAAAGCTTTTCAAGAATTAAATGTAAATATTGAGCAGCTTCCGTTAAAGGATTTATTTACGTTAATTCAACAAAATCCAGGTTTATTAAGACGACCAATTATTTTGGATGAGAAGAGACTTCAGGTAGGTTATAACGAAGATGAGATTCGCAGATTTTTGCCAAGGACGGTACGCACATTCCAATTACGTGATGCCATTCGCATGGTAAATTAAGGTTGCAATGATATAAAAAGTAATTAGCGCAGATCGAAATAGACGGTCTGCGTTTTTCATCACTAATTATAGGCAAATAATTAATGACAAATAGATAATATTACGTTAAAATAATACTTTAAATAATTAGATATAGGCATATTAATTTTCAAAATGCAATATGCTAACATACAATATAGGAAAGAGACAAAAATCCATTGATATAGATAATGCGAATAAGCTCTTCTCAAGAATTTCAAAAGAAGGGAGAGAATTACATGGAAATCGAAAGAATTAATGAGAATACGGTAAAATTCTTTATCTCCTATGTAGATATTGAAGATCGAGGGTTTCAGCGAGAAGAAATTTGGTACAATCGCGAACGTAGTGAACAATTATTCTGGCAAATGATGGATGAAGTAAACTACAAGGAGGACTTTCATGTAGAAGGCCCTTTGTGGATTCAAGTCCATGCGCTGGAAAAAGGATTAGAGATAGTAGTAACGAAGGCTCAGCTATCTAAGAACGGTGATAATTTGGAATTCCCGTTGGATGATGAAGGCTCGACAATAGATATTCCAATTGATGAAAAAGTTGAAACATATTTGGAGGAAAAATTCGGTAAAAGTGAAAACGAAGACCTCGATGAGGACTTTATCGAAGAAAACCTTTGGATTATTGCAAGCTTTGATGACTTTGAGGATGTAATTCAGTTAAGCCATCATTTCCAAGAAGATACGAATAGTGAGGAAGAAACACTATATTATTATAATGGTAAATATTATCTTTATATGGAGTTTTCACAGGATGTTCTCGATGATCATGCACAAGAGGATATTATATCACGCGTATTTGAATATGGAGAAGACTCTGATATGACCATCCACGTACTTGATGAATATGGTAAGAAAATATTTGATACCAATACATTTGAAGAAGTACGATCCTATTTCTCAGCATAATTAGAGATACCTAAATTGGTATCTCTTTTTTTGTTATAAAATGTAGAAGGAAATTTGTCACCTTTATCGAATTATAGAAGTTGGAGGTGATTTTTTTGCTTCAAGCAAAATTGAAAACAGGAAAATTAGTCACATTATTTCACTTAACTAGGGATGAAATAGCAATACTTCGAGTAAAGGAAAACTTTTTCTGCCCTACCTGTAATGAAAGGGTTATTGTCAAAGCTGGTAATAAGACTATCCCACATTTTTCCCATGTAGCTAGGACACACTGTCTGTCATATGACAAGGGGGAAGGCGCTTATCATGAGACGGGTAAGTTACTACTATTCGAGTGGCTCCGCAGACAAGGTATTTCGGTGAGATTAGAAGAATATATTCCAGAAATAAAACAGCGACCCGATTTGCTTATATGCCTAAATAGGAAAAAAGTAGCTATCGAATATCAATGTGCTACTACTACTCCACAGGAAATACATTCACGGACAAAAGGTTATCAATCTATGGGAATAACTCCCATCTGGATATTAGGAGCAAACCAATTCAAACGGATTGGAAGAAACACCATAAAGATAAATTTATTCACGCTTCAATTTCTTCATCAGTTTAATGCCAAATTTTCACCTACTTGGTACTTCTTTGATTCTCAAACCTCCCATTTCATCATCACAAAAAATCCCTATCTAACCCGAAACAAGCAGGCAGTCATAAATATTACCATGAAGAAACTTCATCAATTACGGTTTGTTGATTTGTTTAAAGCAAGTGATATAAATTTGAAATTGTTATTTCATGAATGGAAAAAAGCAAAATATCGCTTTAGAATAAGCCAGCCAACCAGACCTTATGGTAGCGAACTTGTCTGGCAGCGGTGGCTATATGAAAAAAGAATGCACCGAGAGCACATTACACCTCTCGTATATCTTCCGGTGGCGTCTCAATTTCTAATGAAAACAGAGCCCTGGGATTGGCAAAGTAGAATCTGCCTGGAGATTATAGCCCCAATCCCTATAGGAGGAAGATTTTCTTTAGAAGCCTGTGAAACAAAACTACCTCCCTATCAAAAGCTCCCATTAATAAATGCCTCGTTAAATCCTATAGAAGAATTTCTTCAACTGTTAGTACTTCTCCATATTTTAAAAGAACTACCAAATAAAGCCTATGTAAAAATTGCTGAAATAAAGCATTTTGACCACATAGAAAAAGCAATTTTAGGTGATGCTAAAATTATCGACAAGATTTGCAAAATTTTGAGTGCAAAATACGAGCATGATTCCTAATTGTTTCGTTATACTAAATAATATAGTTATTCAGTAAGAACTTTTCCTTTAGGACATAGAAGAGGATATAATAATTCTTTGTGAATAAGGGAAATAGTATTCTTCTATTGGAATACAATTGTTTTCTAACCGAATTACTATTTATAGAAAGAATGATAAAGGAGGAACAAATTTGGCAAAGCAGGCGAAAGAACTTCAATCAAGAAATGAAGTACCTGTTGAACGTACATGGAGATTAGAGGATATCTTCGCTACGGACACAGAGTGGGAGGAAGAGCTTAATAGCTTAAAAGGAGAAATTCCTAAAATTACAGAATATCAGGGGAAGGTAGCGGATACTGCTGATTCACTTTACAGTGTATTAAAGCTTCAAGATGAGCTATCGGAAAGACTAGGAAAACTTTATACATATGCGCATATGCGCTATGATCAAGATACTACTAATTCCTTTTATCAAGCAGTGAATGCTAAAGCAGAAAGTATTCTTACACTAGCACAAAGTTCGATGAGTTTTTTAGTCCCAGAGATATTAAAAGCAGATGAAGCTGAAATAAAAGGTTTTTTAGCAGAAAAGGAAGAACTAAGACTCTATGAGCATGTATTGAATGAAATATTGAGACAGCGAAAGCATGTGTTAAGTGAAACAGAGGAAGCACTATTAGCAGAAGCCTCTGAGGCATTATCAACTGGTTCACAGACCTTTAGTATGTTAAACAATGCTGATTTGAAATTCCCTAGTATAAAGAATGAAAAGGGAGAAGAAGTTGATTTAACACATGGTCGCTATGGAACATTTTTAGAATCAAAGGACCGTCGTGTAAGAAAAGATGCATTTGAAGCAATGTATACAACATATGGTCAATTTAAAAATACGTTTGCTTCCACTTTAGGTGGAACGGTTAAAGCACATAATTTTGATGCTAAAGTGCATCATTATGATTCAGCAAGACAGGCTGCTTTGGATAGTAACAATATCCCGGAGACGGTTTATGATAATCTTGTTGAGGCTGTAAATGAGCGCTTACCATTATTACATCGCTACGCTAAGCTTCGTAAAGAGGTACTAGGTATTGATGAGGTTCATATGTATGATATGTATGCACCTTTAGTTCAAGATGTCGATATGGAAATCCCTTATGATGAAGCTCAGCAATATGTGTTTGATAGCTTAAAGGTTCTTGGCGAGGAGTATGATGAAGTTCTAAAAGAGAGCTTTTCTAATCGTTGGATTGATGTAGAAGAAAATAAAGGAAAACGTAGTGGTGCTTATTCTTCAGGAGCATATGGCACAAATCCGTACATCTTATTAAACTGGCAGGATCGAGTTAATGATCTATTTACTCTCGTTCATGAGCTTGGCCATTCTGTTCACAGTTATTTTACAAGAAAATTCCAACCATACCGTTATGGAAACTATTCTATTTTTGTTGCTGAAGTTGCTTCCACTACCAATGAAGCATTATTAAATGATTATATGTTAAAAACAATAGAAGACGAAAAACAAAAGCTATATTTACTAAACCATTTCTTAGAAGGATTCCGTGCGACCTTATTCCGTCAAACAATGTTTGCTGAATTTGAACATGAAATTCATAAGCGTGCACAGGAAGGGGAAGCATTAACTGCTGATTATTTAACAAGCATTTACTATGATTTAAATAAAAAGTATTTTGGAGAAGATGTTGTATCAGATGAAGAAATCGGACTAGAGTGGGCAAGAATTCCTCATTTTTATTACAACTACTATGTCTACCAATATGCAACTGGATACTCAGCAGCAACAGCTTTGGCTAGTAAAATCCTATCTGGTGAAGAAGGAGCAGTTGATCGTTACTTAAACTTCCTAAAAGCAGGAAGCAGTGACTATCCAATTGAAGTATTGAAAAAAGCTGGTGTCGATATGACTTCAAAACAACCTATCTTGGATGCATTAGATGTGTTTGAAGAAAAGCTGAATGAAATGGAACAGTTATTATTGCATAAATAATAGAAAAGGATGACTACGTGTCATCCTTTTTCAATTTAGGTAATTGATAATTTCAGAAATTGTGGGCTAGCTGGAAATTTGGAATATCCCCCTATTTCTGAGATTCCCAATAGATTTATTTAAATTTATCCAAATAAACTCTACCGCATTCTCCCACGATATTTATTTCGATGCGCGAACAAGAAGATAGTAAAGTAAATACAGAAGAATAATATTGGTAGTGTAAAGTAGAGGGGAATGAGCTTCATTAGCCCGAATAAATTTAATAGAAAAGCAAAAAACGTTATGATAATAAATAGATAGGGTAATAACTCACGCATGGGTCGAGCCTCCTTCTTTAAAGCATAGTAGTCTTTTAAATGTATATGTTACAGGAATATGGATTAGAAGTGACAGATTTATGAACTGATGAGCAAAGTCATTGAAAAATTCCTTTTAGCTTGATATATTATATATGTGAGATGAATCACAAACAAAACCCCTTTGTTTGATCATGAAACTTTCTCCCATCCCCCTTTGTTTATATACAAAGAAAAGAGAAAATAAGGATATACGCTGCCCCGTATATCCTGTTTTTTTTATTTGTTTTTAGTTTTTAATCGTGCTTAAAATAATAAAGAACCAATGGGAGACTCCCTTGGCTCTACAATAACATACTAATGATGGCTATTTTTTTCCCCAACATACTGCCAAAAGGTACCATGTTTAGCTGGTATTTTTTCAACTAGTTGTTTTAATTGAAGCTTCTTCATTTCTCTTTCGGCTTTTTCAATAGACCAATTATAAACAACAGATATTTCCTTGGAAGCAACAACCTCATAATGTCGAACGAAGCTTTCAAGTGGCGGATGTTGAGATGGGATTGGTGTGTGATCTAACATTTCACTTAATACACGTACATAAATATCATAAGGATAGAGTCCAGATATTTTGATTCCTTGCTCCTCAATATTTTTATGAAAGAAAACCATCGTAGGCATATAATCTATTTCCATTTCATGGGCTAGTTTAATGTCACATTGTAGTGCTTTTTTTGCTGAGACAGCGTATAAATCAGCTTTAAACTCTTGTAAATCAAGCTTTACTGCTTTAGCGCACTCCATCAGCACCGACTCATCCGAAATATTTTTCTTTTTTAGAAATAAATACTCTTGTACCTTTCGTAAAAAAGCTTTGCCATAACGAAGCCCTTGCAATTCCGCTGCTTTTATCGCTAAATAAGCAGTAATTGGAGAGTGAATGGGATTTTCTATCCACAAATCACCATCACAGCTCATACCTGTTCTGGAAGCAGTTCTTTCCCAAATCTCTTTTAACTTCTTTGGTCGATCAAAATTTCCATGATTTAGCGGTTTGGATGAGCCGGAAATAATGGGGCGTAGTGTAAATAACCTGCCATACTCTATAGAAAGCTTTTTTAAATATGGTTCAAGTGACCAGCATTCAGGACACATAGGATCAATAAATACGTATATTTCTATCGGTTTTTTTGCTGTAAAACAACTATATTCGGGCGATGTGTTTTCTTTCTGTGAGTTCATTAGCACAGTGCGTTCCCAACTCACATTGATTCTCCTTTCTATGGTTCAGGTGTATTCATCATATGATTAGCCGTCATGGTCAATTTTTCAAATATAGCTGTAAGATAAGGTTCTTCGATTTGAGCTTCTGTCAAAGCTTCGGCCATACATTCTAACCAGGCATCTCTTCTTGATGGTGTAATTTCAAATGGTAAATGTCGACGACGCATCATTGGATGTCCCCGTTCCTCTGAATAAAGTCTTGGTCCACCAAAAAATTGGGTTAGGAACAGACTTTGTTTTCTTGCTGTCTCTGTTAAATCCTCTGGGAAAATCGGGATCAGTAAGGGATGTTTTGCAACACGTTTATAAAAAGCTGTAACTAATTTATCTATTGTTTCAAGTCCACCAATTGCTTCATATATTGTTCCTGGTGTCATCGTAATTTACTCCTTTAATATTTGTTTACATTTTAGCAACATTAAATATACATGAGCAAATTATCTGATTGGATGAGCAGGCTACGGGAGACTCATGAAAAAGCGAGCAATCTTATTGGGTGTATCTTTTTTAGTAATATTCCAATCGTTTAATACTTTATTTATTGCCTGTAAACCAGAGTTGTGATTATTTGCTTCAATTTCTAATTCATAGTCTTCTTGATTATGATAGAAACTCTGATCTAAGACAAAGATAATCCCATCTTCTTTATACTCTCTCCGAATGGTTGTCAAATTACCAAATGGTTTCAATTCTTCAACTCTTATTCCTAATTCCAATAGCCGTTTACTTGTGGACAATTTAGCAATAGGATTCCCGTTCATCCACTGCATTGCTTCCATTTGGGTTAAGTCATCGTGTGTTTCTAATAAACCATCCTGATGTGGCTCCTTTAATGTAAGCTGGTAAGTTCCATTTTTTTCTCGTATCCGCAGTGCTGAATTTTGTTCCCTTAATTTAAAGTCAATCGTTTCAAAATAATGATTAATTTGTTTTTGCCCATCCTTTGGAAACGGAAGGTGGTTCAACAATTTTAAATACTCTTGTTTGGTTAAAAGGTTTTTAAATTCAATTTCTATTTCCTGTGTCATGGTAACCTCCGACAAAATCGGTAATTATATTGATTATGGCCAATGAATTGGAAATATGCAAAGAATATCCATTATAATTATGGTAGAATAAGGACGAATCATGTATTTAACTAGGTGGTGTTTTGATGAATTGGGAAGCAATACTTGCGCCATACACACAGGTAGTAGAAGAATTAAAGGTAAAATTAAAGGGAATGAGAGCCCAGTTTGAATATGAAGCTAGACATTCGCCAATTGAATTTATTACGGCACGTGTTAAGCCTGTAAAAAGTATTCTAGAGAAAGCAGAAAAGAGACAGATTCCACTTGATCGAATTGAGACGGATATCCAGGACATAGCTGGTGTTCGTGTTGTTTGTCAATTTGTAGATGATATTTATACAGTGGTTGATATGCTTAGATCAAGACAAGACTTTACCATTATTGAGGAGAAGGACTATATAGCTAACGAAAAAGAGAGTGGGTACAGATCTTATCATATGATTATTGAGTATCCCGTCGAAACGATACACGGAAATAAGGTTGTACTTGCGGAAATCCAGATTCGAACATTAGCTATGAATTTCTGGGCAACGAATGAACATTCACTAAATTACAAATATAAGGGTAGGATTCCAGCTGAGATTAAAGCTAGGCTACATCTTGCTGCAGAAGCAGCCTTTATGCTAGATGAGGAAATGTCAAAAATTAAGACTGAAATCCAGGAAGCACAGCGTATCTTTTATCGGAAATAGAAAACATTGCAGTAATAGGGTGGGGTAGAATATGAATTTTAAAATAGTTTCTAAAGGTGACGACAGATCGAATCAAATTAAGTTAAAAATGAAGCAGCATTTAATTGATTTTAATCTAAATTATAATAAAGAGGAACCAGATTTAGTTATTTCAGTTGGGGGAGATGGAACATTTCTTGAAGCATTTCATCGGTATCAAAATCGATTGAACCAGACTGCTTTTATTGGTATTCATACAGGACACTTAGGCTTTTACGCTGATTATGTACCAGAGGAGCTAGAAAAGTTAGTAATTGAAATAGCTAAAACTCCTTACCAAATCGTAGAGTACCCTTTACTAGAGGTAATCATTCGTTCTAAAACTGGTAGTCAAGTGGATTCCTTTCTAGCATTAAATGAAGCAACGATAAAAACAACGGAGGGATCTGTTGTATTCGATGTCGATATAAAAGGAGAACGGTTTGAGACCTTTAGAGGTGACGGCTTATGTATCTCTACCCCATCTGGGAGCACTGCCTATAATAAGTCACTTGGTGGGGGGATTATACACCCTTCTCTTGAAGCAATTCAATTAACAGAAATGGCATCCATCAATAATCGAGTGTTCAGAACGATTGGATCACCACTTATTCTACCAAAGCATCATACATGCCTATTAAAGCCTTTGGTGGATCGGAGTTTTCTGATTACGATAGACCATATTACACACAACTACACCAATGTAAAGTCTATTCAATGTCGGGTAGCAAAGGAAAAAATTCGTTTTGCGAGATTTAGACCGTTTCCTTTTTGGAATCGAGTGCGCGACTCATTTATTCAGGACAAAAGGTGAGCGTATTCATGAAATGGACCTTTGAAAAAGAAAATGTAATGATTTTACGTGACTTTTTACGTGAAGAACAGGGCTTCTCTAGACGAATTCTAAAAAGCATTATATCCGATGGTGGAGAGATATTGGTTAATGGTAAATCTGCTACGTTACGATACAAGCTTAAACATGGTGATAGGATAACAGTTAAGTTTCCTGATGAAAAGAAAGGGAATCATATGCTCCCAGATGATATTCCCATTCAAATTGTATATGAGGATGACTTTGTACTTGTACTAGACAAACCAGCAGGAATGGCAACGATTCCGTCATTACATCATCAAACAGGAACCATTGCAAATGCGGTATTATTTCATTATGCAAAGCAGGGACTACCCTATACGGTACATGTTGTTACCAGATTGGATCGAGACACTTCTGGTTTATTACTAATTGCTAAGCATCGCTATAGTCACTCTAAATTATCGATTGGACAAAAACAAGGTCGGGTAAAACGAAAATATATTGCAATTGTGGAAGGAGTTCCAAAACCGACTAAAGGTGTTATTCATGCAAATATTGGGCGGAAAGCTGATTCCATAATCGAAAGAACAGTACGCGAGGATGGACAGAGCGCTATTACCAATTATGAAGTTGTTAAAGATGACGGACAATATGCCTTAGTTGCTATTCAACTAGAAACTGGGAGAACACATCAGATTCGGGTGCACTTCTCGTATATAGGATATCCACTAGCTGGCGATGACCTATACGGTGGAAGCTTGGATAAAATCAATCGTCAAGCATTACATAGTTGTGAGCTTCAATTTGAACATCCTGAAACAAAAGAATGGCTAGCATTTACTAGTGAAATACCTGACGATATGAAGAAAATCCTTTCCAGTTAAAAATTAATTAATTGGAAAGGATTTAAATTTTTCCTCGACAAACGGTTGATTCGATGGAACAGAGACAGTAGTTTCTTCAGGTAGCCGAAAAGCGGTAAGCATATTACCGAATACACATCCTGTATCAATATTAATCGTTTTCCGTACGATTCTTGGCTTTAGAACAGGAGTATGGCCATATACAATCCATGTATCTCCATCATATTTCTGTGCCCAATCACGACGGATAGGCTTACCTTTTGCATCAAATTCACCAGTTATATCCCCATATAGAACAAAGGTCTTAACCTTGTTATCGTAACGTCCTATATAACGCTTTTTTATTCCTGCATGTGCAACAACAGCATTTACTTCTTTCAATTGTAAATAAAGTGGGGCCTCTTCATATAGCTGGATGAACTGTTGCCGTATATTGGACTTCGCTTTCGGATTAAGTTGCTCAAATTCTGCTACGGTTGTTTCAAGTCCATGCTGTTGTTTTACTTTATTACCTAAAAAGAATCGATAAAGCTTATTACAGTGATTTCCTGGTACATATTTAGCAACCCTCTGAGTTACAACCATTTCATAAACGAGCTGGATAACTTGTAGTGAAGCAGGGCCTCTGTCAGTTATATCTCCAACAAATACAGGAATTCTTCCATCTGGATGTAAATAAATTCTTTGTTCTTTACGATAGCCTAATTTTTCAAAGAGCATACAAAGTTCTTCATAACAACCATGCACATCACCTATAACATCAATTTTCATTCCAGTAGCCTCCTCTATATGAAAAGCGAGAATAGTATGTGCTATTCTCGCTTATTCAAACATATATTTCTTCGTTCTAGAATGGATATTGAGTACTAAACCAATTGCAATAAGATACGTTAATGTCGAACTTCCCCCATAGCTTAAGAAAGGTAGTGGAAGTCCAGTGATTGGTAAAAGCTGAATAGACATTCCGATATTTTGGAAGATTTGATAGGAAAACATGCCGACGATTCCAGTAACAATATAGCTTCCATAGCTATCGTTACTTTGGATGGCAATATGGATTAGTCGATAAATTAACAAGAAAAATAAGGTAACAACTATACTAGAGCCGATAAAACCGAATTGTTCAGCTATAGCGGTGAAAATCATGTCAGTTTGACGTTCGGGAACAGAAACTTGCATTCCTTCAATGCCTTTACCAAAAAGTTGCCCCGAACCGATGGCCATTTTTGCACGAAGTAGCTGGAATCCAGAATCTGAATATTGTTCGGGATAAATCCACCCATAAAATCTGCTGGTTACGTGTTTAAAGACGGATTCATTCAGAAAGACAGCAACAGTATCTGGAAAAATAAAGTAAGCAGCAATGATAATTCCCATTACTCCAAGCCCAACTAATAGAATGAAAAATATTAGACGCCAACGTATACCTGAGACTAGAATCATTGCTCCAGCTATAGCACATAGAACAAGGAAACCACCTAAATCTGGTTGTACTGCAATTAATGCCATAGGAGGTAGAGCCAATAGAACCATTTTAGCAAGTAACCAAAGATCACTCTTAGCCGTTTGTTCCACAACCTTATTATTATGGCTGTACATAACGTGCGCAAAGGCTAATACTAATATAACCTTCATAAATTCTGCAGGTTGGATTGTACCAAGCAAAGGGAAAGCAATCCAGCTCACAGCATTATTGGCTTCAATAATAATACTTCCTGGAAACCGAAAAAAGAGCATGAGTAGCATAATCATTCCAATTCCGTAGAATATCCAAGTTAACTGGCGGAAACGATCGTAATCGATTAACATAATGAGGGCAATAATAATGCCCCCACCAATATACCAAATGATTTGTTTTAAAAGAAAATGCTGCTCTGCTAATTTCGCGGGAAGTGTGGGCTCTACTGTAGCAATTGTAAAAACACTAACAACGCCTAAAAGCAATATAATTGAAATTAATGTATAATCAATGTTATTTTTATTAGTATTCATTTTGTATCATTACTTTCTATTTATTCTTATCATATATAAGTTTACACGATTTCCTGCTTTTTTTTAAGTTTTAAAAGCATTATATTATTATACCATTTAATTCAAATGTTAGCTGAACAATTTGTTGGGGTATGGTATAACTATTATAGTAAATATGAAGGAGGTTGCGCCATGGAAAATATGGAAGAGCTAAAAGTTGAAAACATAGTAAAAATCAAACAATTTCTCACCGATGAAAATCTAGAAGGATTTAGAGAATACTTTTTGGATTTACACCCCTATGATCAGGCAAAATTTTTCATGGAAGTAGAAGCAACCCATCGAATGCGTATTTATAGCTATCTTTCACCTGAAGAAGTTGCTGGGATTATGGAGCATATCGAATTAGAAGACGCACAAATCTTCTTTTCTGAAATGGATCCACGATTTGCATCGATGATTTTTGCTGAAATGGCCACAGATGATGCCGTAGATATTTTGAATGAGATGGAGAAAGACAAGGTGGTAAGCTTCTTAACGATTATGGACGTAGAAGAAGCAGATGAGATTAAGGATTTACTCCATTACGAAGAAAAAACAGCGGGTAGTATTATGACAACGGAGTATATCTCCGTTTATAAAACTCAAACGGTAAAAGATACAATGGCTCAATTAAAAAAAGATGGGCCAGATGCAGAAACAATTTATTATTTATATGTCATAGACGATGACAAAAAATTAGTCGGTGTACTGTCTTTACGTGACTTAATTATATCAGATGATGAAACGAATATAGAATCCATCATGAATGAGAATGTATTCAATGTGTCGGTTGCAGAAAATCAAGAAGATGTAGCAAAGATGATGCGTGACTACGACTTTCTAGCGGTACCCGTTGTAGATTTTCAGCGTCATCTAATAGGAATTATTACCGTAGACGATATTTTAGATGTCATTGATGAAGAAGCAAGTGAGGATTATTCTAAATTGGCAGGTATCTCTGATGTAGATCGGCCTGATACAAACCCATTCATCGCTGCAAAGAAGCGGTTGCCATGGTTAATTATATTATTATTTCTAGGAATGTTGACCGCAAGTTTGATAGGGCAATTTGAAGAAACTCTAAGTAAGGTGACAATTCTTTCCATTTTTATTCCATTGATAGGCGGAATGGCAGGAAATACAGGAACCCAAGCATTAGCGGTAGCTGTAAGAGGTCTTGCGACAGGTGAGTATGAGGAAGATGGTAAATTAAAGTTAATTCTTCGTGAAGCAGGTACCGGCTTAATTACAGGAACAGTTTGTGGCATTATTATCGCTATCGTGATTTTCCTCTGGCAACATAACCTGTACCTAGGCTTACTAGTTGGCCTATCTATTATGACTACCTTAGTTATCGCGACCTTAGCTGGTTCCTTAATTCCACTTGTTATGTATCGGATGAAAATTGATCCAGCAGTAGCATCAGGACCATTCATTACAACAATTAATGATATTATTTCTGTATTAATATATTTTGGTTTAGCAACTACCTTTATGAATTTGTTATTGTAGTTAGTAACTATTTTGTATATGAAAAAGGAAAGTCCTTCAAAGTGATGAGGGGCTTTTTTGTATTTCTTTAGATAAAGATCTAATCCAGAGAATGATATTCATGAAGCCGGAAAAAATCATCTGTAGTTAAAGACGTAAAAAAATACGGGAGAAAGGCTTGAGGATATCTCTAAGCTAAAATAGAAAAAACAAGATGGCTGCTATTTACATAAAATTATTCTCTCAGCATCTAAAATGATCTAATAGGCAAATAACACAATTCATTTTCCTCGTTCATATACTATGTTGATCAATGTTCTAGAGAGGAGAAAGTATATCGTGACAAAACGTAGTAAGTTTGCGAATGAGCCATTAATGTATATTCATCAACCAACTGTTATTAGACCAAGTGCCCCTATGCAACATACGTATAGAACACCTAAAAAGGAAGACAAGATAGAGTCTGTCCAGAAACCGGTAAAAAAATATCCGAAGCCAACGAAACAACGAACGAATATAAGTGCTATATCAAAGGATATTGTACATGACTTAAAAGAAGCTCCCCCAAATGCAAATGATCTTGCTAACTCAGCACAGAATACAAGTAACAAGGATTTAACTGGAAATAGTACACCAGCAGAACCATCAGAATCACCTATACCGATAGAACCACAGGATAATAAAGATAATAATGAAAAAAAGAAATTTAGAGACATGTCAATTCTGGAAAAGGTGATGTATTTCATCAATACACCAAATCATTTACCAAGAATGCGATGTGAAGTTATTACAGAGGAAAAGAAATATCGAGGGATTATCAAGGATTTTCAAGAAGACCATATTATAATGCAGGTAGGTCGTAGGATGCCGACTACTAGTATTAGTATTAAGGATGTTAAGGGAATTCAGCTTATAGGCTTTTAAAAAAATGACACCATGGAAAGTCGAGCTTTCCATGGTGTATAATCTAATCAATCAAATACACTAATAGCTGGTAAGCAAGTTACATGACAGAAGCAATCTAGGTCTACCGTGATACAAATGCCAGTGTTTTGTAGATTATCAGTTTCTTGATCGCAAGGATCTTTTAAGTGCTCGCAATCACATTGGTCATCTGGATCAAGCAATAATTCTAGAACCGCACAGCATTCTTCTGTTACACTCTTCACACGGAAAATGAAGCTTGCTTTTATGTCGCCAATTGTACCTAACCCGTTACCACGTTTCGCCCCAAATCCTTTAAACGGCTTACAGTCACCTGCACAATATAGGATTACAGGAACTGTATCCAATCCGTTTCCAGGATTTGTTTCGCCTAATAAATCATTGATTGATTGTTCGCAGCTAGTTTCGCAGCAGTTTTCAAATACATCGTTTTGAGCATCGACAATATCGCGAAGAATCTCACATACGCAGGAATCATTTTCTCTTCCTTCTACTCTACCATGGCCACAACCCATGAAACATTTCTCCTTTCATTACTTTATTGACTTATTGTCTTTAATAGAATATGTGTATAAAGGCATATTGTGTGGGCACATGTACAATATTCTATTCTCGACTAATGTAAAAAAAACGTATTTACAGAAAAAAATAGTGAAAATATAGGGCAGTTGACTATACCCATTTGGGTAGTTTTCATAGACTAATAGCGAGCAAATTCTTATGAAGGAGTGACCATAGATGTCTGAAAATAAGAAGGTTATTCGTGTTAAAGACCTAGTAATTGAAGCGGAAAATGTCATTATTGAGACGAAAAGACGACATGATCCTTTTTTTGGGGGCTTTAGACGTGAGAGGGAAGAGGAGCGCTTAGAGTCAAGCATTAGAGAGTCAGTGAGTGTCGAACGCGATGGAGACGACGAACGCGACAGAAGACCTTTCTCCTGGATTTAACATATGAAGCAACAAACTTACCATATCCCATACCCATAGCAGCTTATATAGCTGCATTTTTTTAAAGCGAGGAGGGACAACACCCCATGGATCGTAATAAACTAATTAAAAATCTTGGCATTATCGAGAAGCACCTTGAACGGAATGAAAAATGGTTTCAACAGCCAGAAAAGAAAATGCTTGCTTTTGAAAAAGATATGGATGAATGGAATAGACGTTATCTAAAGACAATTGGAGATATAGAGTATTGGATAAGAGAATTAGAAAAGAAGATGGAAGGGTAATTTTATTTGGACAGTCATAAACTGTAGGAGAAATACGAATATTTTAAATAAAGGTTGAGGAGGTATGGATATGGGATATATTTTACCAATTCAACAACATGAATATGCGGATTATCAAAGACGAATGGTTACGCGAAAGAGAACAGTATCTTCTGTAAAAAAATCATATCGTGCCATTTTGCAATCTACTTATGAAGAGCTTCGAAGTGAGGAAGAAAAAAGGAGTCAACAAAACCATATTCCTTCTACTAAAGAAGAACAGGCTATTCTCTCCTATCCAAATATGGATAGGGTTTATTCCGATATTACTGGGATTGGGCAATTTTTCAATGAAAAGTTATAACTGGACTGTCTAAAAAATGATAGTCCTTTTTTTATTTCTTTATGTTAAGATGATTTAAAATAAATAAATAATGGGGGATATTATGGAGAATTGGAACGAATTAAGTGAACCCTGGAAAAGGTGCTTCTTACAAGCGTGGAAAGCATATTGTCATGGTTCTATACCAATTGGTGCGGTTCTTGTTGATTCAGAAGGAGAAATTTTTCTAGAGGGTAGGAATAGGGTACATGAACTGACTGCACCAGAAGGACAGTTATGTGATTGTCGAATCGCTCATGCAGAAATGAATGTATTAGTTCAAGTCAAAACAAGTGATTATGAAAAACTGTCTGGTGCAATGATTTATTCGACGATGGAACCATGTATTCAATGCTTTGGTGCAATTATTTTATCACGGATAAAAAATATTTCCTTTGCTGCTATTGATGATAAGCTTGCAGGAGCTACTACTTTAGAGGACAGGCATGGGTTTATCAAATCAAGAAATCTGAATATAGCTGGTCCATTTTCTCACTTAGGGGAAATTCAAATCATCTTACGTACAGATTTTTTATTAAGAATATTCGATTCTGAATATGCTGATCCATTAATTGCGGCACATGAGAAGGATTATCCAATTGGCGTAGCCTTAGGAAGACACTATCATCGTAATAATCGACTACAAGTAGCAAAGAAAGAAACAATTCCTTTTGGAGAACTGTTTAATGAGTTTTCTTTTGATATTAAGCGTGCAAGGGAAGGTTATACCTTGGGAAAATAAAAGAATTGAATGTTAGTTAATGCTTATTAGAAAAATAGAGTAATAAGGGGTGCTAGCCATCGATAAATTACAACGTAAAGACTGGAATAACAATCATAAACGATTAAGAGAACTTCTTAAAAAATCTGAATATCATTTAGAGGCTATTCAGTTGTTTCATTATCAGCATAGTTGGTTACATTCATCAAAAATAAATCAATTAGACTGGAATTATTCGACCTTACAAGACAATCTGTTAAATGGTTTAGACGTGGAAACATTTCGAAGGTTCCCGGTTTCTAACCCAGATACTAAAAATTCCATCGCATGGCATCTTTGGCACATAACGAGAGTAGAGGATATGACAATGAATATTTTAGTAGCTGATAAAGAACAGGTATACACGCTAGAAGATTGGCCATCTAAATTGAATATTCATGTGTATCATAGCGGGAATGAAATGGTTGACAAGGATATAGCACGATTAAGCTCCACCATTGACCTAGATGAATTATTAGTCTACAGAGATAGGGTAGGATTACAAACGCGTTGCATTATTTCAGCACTAACACCAGAAGATTTAAATAGGGCAGTTGAACCTAGTCATGTAAATCGCTTGTATCAGGAATGTGCGCTATTACCTGAGGCGAGCGGTATTGCTGAATATTGGGGTAAGAAATCAATTGCTGGTCTTCTGTTAATGCCGGGGACTAGGCATAACTTTTTACACTTAAATAAGGCCATCCGAATTAAGGAAAGCTTACAAAGGAAGGTTCGAGGTACTCGAATAACTAGATGATATAACAGCGAATATCGATATGCTTCCCCTAAGGAAGATAGAAAAAAAATTGTTTTTACCTTAGGGGGAGTTTTATTTATTCCTGTTTTTCCGATTGACGAAAGGTAATACTAGCAAATCTTCATCCTTCATATATTCTGCATAAAAGACATCGTTAACATCATCATAACCTTGTTCTTTCAGTTGTTCTATTAGCCATTGCTCTGTTAGATTTTTTTCCTCTAAATTATCATAAATTATTTCACCATCATTTATTAATGTAGTGGAGAGCTGTACTGGTTGAGGGGCAAGCTTCATATCCTTTCTGTTCGGAGTTTGATAATCAGATTTTTTTAATACGGAGATAGCACCATTTGTTTCTAGTATTGCATACTCAACTTCTTTTAACGAAAATACATCCTTTTCTCTAAGAAGATGTTGTAGTTGATTAATATCAAGCTTGTTTTTTGCCATTACATCGCGAATGAGCTTACCTTTACGGATAATAATCTCTGGAGACCCCTCTAATAAAAAACGTGTTCTTTTAAACTTTTGGGTGATCATTTCAACGAAATAAATTAACCCACCCCATATCAATATGACAAAGCCGATGTGAAGAACACCTGCTTTTTCCTCAAATAGAGCACTTCCTACTAGTTCACCTAATATAATGGCGGAAATAAAATCGAACGGAGTAAGTTGCGATATTTGCGTTTTTCCAAGTACTTTTGTTAGAAAGTACAGGATAAAAAATCCAAAGACTGACTCTATAAACATTTGCCAATATGAAAGCACTTCACAGCGTCCCCTTTCACCTTATAGGATGACCGGAATATGGTAAAACATACATTTCAAATTGGCGATAAAAATATTGCCCCTTCTCTACTTCGGAAAGTAAAGAAGGGGCAGTACTATAAAACTATAAGGATTCCTTTATCATCGTCACATGAGGAATACCAGCATCCAGAAACTTATCGGAAACTGTCTTGTAGCCTAGTTTTTGATAAAAGCCTTCTGCATGTGTTTGGGCATTTAGCTTGGCTCTTTTGTAGCCATTTTCTTTTATAATCTGTTCCATTGCAGCGATAATTTCCTTACCATATGATTTTCCACGAAATTCATTCAATACACAGATACGCTCTAATTTACCGTATTCTTCAACAAAACGCAATCTACTTGCAGCAATAGGCTTATTATCTTCATAGCCTACAAAATGAATTGCAGTTTTGTCATATTCATCTATTTCTTCTTCGACTGGTACCTTTTGTTCTTCCACAAATACAAGGGTACGTATACGAAATGCATGTTCTTTTTCTTTAGCATTTTGTGTTATTTTTATGTCCATACTTATTCCTTTCCAAATACAAAAGATTCATATACTGTCCATGAACCATTCTCGAGCTGATATAGAAGTTGGAAACGATCTATTATTTCTTCAAATTGAAAGTTTCTCATTTTCAAACGACCAAAAACATCAGAGTATTCATCGTCAAGTAATTTTTGCCCAATCGTAATATGCGGTACAAATGTATATTTCGTATTTTGTGGGAATTTTCCAGAGTGTAGCTTCTCATAAAGACCATCAAGCTGTTGATTTGGTTCGACTTTCAAGTAAATGGTATTCGTTACTGGAACGAAGGAGCTAACCTTATTGATACGAATTGTAATCGGTTCTGTTTCATTAGCAATGCGCTTCATTTCCGGTACTAGCTCGTCGATTAATGCATCATCTGCTTCAAATGCCTCTTTAATTGTAATATGTGGTGGAATTAATGGGTAGTGCGGGTCATAACGTTTACGATATGAGTTTGCCTCATCTTGAATTTTTTTGGAAGGGAAAATTGCAATACCGTATTTCATGTTATACCTCCTACAGTTTATTTTAATTATTGTTTATGATTTCTCTTAATTTATAATAAAAAATAAGCTAAGAAAAGTGTTTTTTTACCTATTTAAACAATATTGTAATTAATTTCCGAAAATGGATGTCAAGGCATTTGTCATATCTGCTTGCCAATACTTCCAAGTATGTTTGCCATCAGGTATCTCTTTGTAGAAGTATGTGAGCCCTTTTTCATCTAAAAGCTCTTTCAGCTTTCTGTTAGGTGTTATGAAATCAACATTTGGCTTTTCAGTTGTCTCTACATTCGTTTCAGCTGTACCTATTGTATGATAAATATCCAAAGCCTGTATCTTATTTGCATTTTGAACAGCTTCTAGTACGATGTCATCCACAAGCGGAGACTGCATAATGACTTTTCCAAATGTATTTGGATATCGGATTGCCGTTAGTAAAGCGAGAGTACCTGCTAGTGAATCTCCCATTAAAGCACGAGTTCCCCCCATATGATAGGTAGGAAGGAAGTCATCTAATAATGGAATAACCTCCTTAATTAAAAACTTCGTATATGCTTCATATTGTTCACCCTTTGGATGATACTTTTTTAATCGATCGTACCGATCCTTATAATGAATTCCAACAAAAACTGTATTTTCAATTTCAGCTTCCTCATGTAATCGGTCGCTAAATGTAGCAACCCTACCGAGCTGATAATAATCATTGCCATCCTGCATGATACAGATATGGTATTTATACAAAGGTGAAAAAGATTCTGGCAAATAGATTTTTAGTGTAATTGTTTCATGTAAATAATTACTAGTAATTTCTCTTTCAAGCATTTTTCCTTTTCTGCCCATTTTAACTCACCTCATTAGCTTCATAACCATAGTTTACCATGAAAATAGGGGAGTTGTAATGTTAACTACCAACAACTTCACGAAGCTGGCTTTTATATAGGTTGTAGTAATGTCCTTTCTTGTTCAGTAGTTCTTCATGACTTCCTTTTTCTAAAATGTGCCCATGCTCTAGCATAATGATTTGGTCTGCTTCCTGTATGGTATTTAAGCGGTGGGCAATGATGAAGCTCGTTCTCCCTTTCATCAATTCCTTTAAAGCTTCCTGTATTTTTAGTTCGGTTATTGTATCAATATTGCTAGTAGCTTCATCTAATATTAATATAGAAGGCTCTGCAACAAAGGCCCTTGCTATTGTTAATAATTGTTTTTGCCCCTGACTGATTCCACTACCGTCCTGGTCTAGAACGGTATCATAGCCTTCTGGTAATTGTTCAATAAAATCATGTGCATTGGCTTTCTTAGCTGCATTTTCGACCTCTTCATCTGTCGCATCTAAACGGCCGTAACGAATATTTTCACGAATCGTAGCATGGAAGAGGAAGGAGTCCTGTAAAACGAAAGCCATATGAGACCGAAGACTAGAACGTTTAATATTCTTTAACTCAATTCCATCTAATGTAATTCTACCACTGTCATAATTATAAAAACGGGAAATCAGATTAATCATGGTAGTTTTACCGGCTCCAGTATGGCCGACAAAGGCAACGGATTGACCAGGTACCGCCTCAAAGGTAACATTAGATAATGTAGCGTTCTCCTCATACCCAAATGACACATTTTCAAAGGAAAAATGCCCATTTGTATGTGTTAGCTCTATTGCTCCATCTTCATCTAGCTCTTCTTCCACCTCATCCATTACATGAAATACGCGCTCCGCACCAGCTACTGCAGAAAGAAGTAAATTAAATTGATTAGAAAGTTCGTTTAATGGTCGGGTGAACTGTCTCGCGTACTCGGTGAAGATAACAATTACCCCAACAGTTACCAATTCTGTAT
The DNA here is from genome assembly GCF_018333235.1 of Ornithinibacillus bavariensis. Lineage (GTDB taxonomy): Bacteria > Bacillota > Bacilli > Bacillales > Amphibacillaceae > Ornithinibacillus > Ornithinibacillus bavariensis. The sequence continues at coordinate 410,161 of NZ_BORP01000001.1, forward strand.
TTAATGCAAGAACTCCACCAACCAGCGCAATCATACCAAAGCTTAAAAAGTTAAGCATGTTCATTACCTTTGGAATAAAGCCAGATATCGTTAATGACCAGAACCCAGAATGATTTAGATCTTTATTCCTTTTCTCAAATTCGTTAATAACACGCTCCTCTTGGGAATATGTTTTGATAACATGCTGTCCGGAAATGGTTTCTTCCACATAACCATTGAGCTCTCCAAGGCGCTTTTGCTGAAGTTTGTACAATGGACCAGTACGTCTAGTAATCCAACGGGTAGCAGCAAACATAACTGGAACAATGGACATGGTTACAATGGTTAGTAGTGGGCTTAAATAGAGCATTACTGCGATAGTTCCAATAAGAGTAATGATACTAGAAAACACTTGGATAACAGATTGATTCAATGTATTATTGACGTTATCAATATCATTGGTTACACGGCTCATTAATTCACCGTGCTGTCTTTTATCAAAGTATGCGATTGGTAAACGGTGGAATTTACGGAATAAATCAGAACGCAAATCGTACACGGTATTTTGGGCAATTCCAATCATCCAAAAGCTTTGAAGAAAGACAGAAAGGGAGTGACATATATAGACGGTAATCAAACCAATCACTAATAAACCAAGTCCGGATACTTCCTTCGTAACAATAAAGCTATCAATTGCCTTACCAACCATAAATGGACCGAGTAAGCTCATAGCAGAGCTGATGAGTACCATTAAAATAACGAGCCATAATTTTGCTTTTTCTCTAGCTAAATAAGACCAAACTCGCTTTATGGTACCGACCGCATCATTCGCTCGTTTTTTAGTGACTTCTTCAGCTATCGAATTGATTGGTATTTTTTTATATTGAAAAGGATGTTTAAGCGCTTGTTTAATGGACATGTGGAAGCTCCTTTCCAAATTGGGATTCAACAATCCTCTGATAAAATTCGGACTCATGCATTAATTCTTCATGTGTACCGATTGATAAAATATTTCCTTCATCTAATAACAAAATTCGATCTGCGTTCATGGCAGTAGAAACCTTTTGTGTAATAATCAATAGAGTATTCAAGTCGTCCTGGATAGCATCAAGTAATCGGGCTTCGGTAGCTAAATCGAGTGCACTTGTACTGTCATCTAGCATTAAGATTTTAGGTTTCCGAATTAATGCTCGAGCAATAGAAATTCGCTGCTTTTGACCACCAGATAAATTTACCCCTTTTTGACCAATTTGTGTTTCGTACTGATTAGGTAATTCCATAATGGTATCATGTATTTGCGCATTTTTTGCTGCTTTTATTATTTCATCCTCTGTTGCATTGTCTTTTCCCCAAGAGATATTGTCTTTGATCGGACCACTAAATAAGAGTGGACTCTGTGGAACATAGCCAATACTCTTGCGTAATATATCCAATCGATAGGAAGTGATTGGTTTATCATCAATAAGAATTTCACCGTCTAATACATCATATAGTCTTGGAATCAGTTGAAATAAGGATGACTTACCTGATCCAGTTGCACCAATAATTGCTAGCTTTTCCCCGGGATATACGGTAAAGCTTACGTTGAATAATACAGGTGAATCAGAAGTAGGGTACTGAAATGATACATCCCGAAAATCAATTTTTCCTTCTGTTACTATCTGGTTCATGTCTGCATCGTTATGATCTAATAGATCAACCTCCTCTAACAGTACCTCGCTAATTCGTTCAGAAGATGCCTTCGTACGCGAAATCGCCATAATAATGAATGAAAACATTGAAATTGCCATTGCTACACGCATCGCATAGTTCACAGTAGCTACCACATCTCCAACTTCTGTAGTACCAGCTAGGGACTGATTATTCCCAATCCAGAGAATCACAATAATACTTAAGTTCATGACAAAAAGAAGAACAGGCATAGATGCCTCTATAAAGCGAAAAGTTCTTCTCGTAACATCACGAAGATTTGTATTCGCATCCTGGAAGCGTTCTTCCTCAAAGTCGCGTCTGAAGAAAGCTTTGATTAACCGCATTCCTGCAAGGTTCTCCTGCATTACTTGATTCACATTGTCGATGCTTTTTTGCACATGGTTAAACATTTTAGAGGCAAACTTTAATACCCATAATAGGAATCCTATTAAAAGTGGAACGGTTATTAGGAAAATAATCGCTAATCTTGGATTGACGACAAATGCCATAATCACGCCACCTATTGCTAGTAATGGTGCCTTGGCCATGATTCGCAGCCCCATGAAAATAGTGTTCTGAACCTGGCGTACATCATTGGTGAAGAGTGTCATAAGATGGGATGTTGGATAGTGATTCAAATTTGCAAAGGAAAATTCCTGGATTTTTCGGAACAGCCTTTCCCGAATATCATGTGCAAACCCCCAGCTTACGTGGGATGAAAAAAAGGAATTAGTCAATCCAGAAATAAATGAGAAAAGTGCAAGCCCAATCATAATACTTCCCCACATAACGATGTTACCTAAATCTTTATTTAGTACGCCATCATCAATCATTTTGCCAAGAAAGAAAGGAAGTAGTAGTTCCACGGCAAGTTCAATAAGCATCAGACTGAATGCGACAATTGCACCAATTTTATATGGCTTTAAAAAAGAAAAGACCGTTTTCACAAAAGTAAACCCCCGTTGTCGAAATAATGAAACTTTTTATCGTAATATATTAGATGATTATAATTATATCGGATAAATCGGTATTGTTCCAAGGATATATTTCGAGTGTCGAATAAAATGGGAGGTTTATAGCTTAGAGAAAAAAATATAAAGGTAAATATATTTATAATGTCGAATTTAAATATGATTGAAGTAATTCGAAGAGGGGGATAGTGAATGACTTTTAGACAAGCTCTAACGTTTCATTTGAATTCGGTGATGAAGAAAAACATAACGGATTTTGATTCTACCATTCATCCAGTTTCAATTTCATTAGTTTTGGGTAATGGGAAGCTAATCCAAAGTAGAGAGGAATTCATCCGTTTCCATGAGGATTGGTTTGCTGATAATGATTGGTGCATTGAGTTTGAAGTGATAAATACTAGAGAAACAGAACAAATGGCATCCGCACTACTTTATGTACATTATGATGATTTTGATGAGAAAGGAAATCCATATCAATTGAATTATTATCTACATCTTCTTTTTGAAAATGTGAATGGGAAGTGGCTATTGGTATTTGATCAAAATACGAATATTAGGTAAGTATATAATAATGTTACCCTACCCTCTACCTGGATAAGGTGGAGGGCAGCTCATGTTCGATACGATGTATCTTTATATAGATTGACAGGTTTTCATCCTTTCCATATAATAATAGATACTAGACAAGTATAATAACATGATTCCGTAGCTCAGCAGGGAGAGCGCCACCTTGACAGGGTGGAGGTCGTTGGTTCGAGCCCAATCGGAATCATCAGCATTAAACATTGATATAAAGCGATTCCTGAGAAGTAAAGGAATCGCTTTACTATTTTATAATCCTCATTTTGCCGACAGAGTATTTCTCCTTTCAACTGTATTTATTAGATTGGGATCAATTAAATGCACTTGTCCATTTTAACAATCCCTTTCTCATAAAATATTATGTTTTAATACCATTCTAAACTAATGAAAGTAAAGTTGAATGAATTCTACATGAAATAGATTCATAATATCTTTTCCTGTTACGTTAAACTGCTTGTCTACATAAAAGTAGGTATGCAAAAAGGATAACCCAGACCTTATAATTATCATGAAGAAAAAGAGCAAGAAATGAGAGAGCTTTTGGGGAGCGGGATTTGAAGTACTGATTTTTACAGCATGAGGCACAATCCTTATAATTATTTACGAATAACAACATCAGTACCAATTGGGACTCTAGATGCTAAATCCAAAACATCTCGGTTATACATTCTAATACATCCATGTGAAACATTCTTACCAATTGAAGATGGGTTATTTGTCCCATGTATACCGTAATGAGGTTTTGACAGGCCCATCCAAAATACACCATATGGTCCACCTGGATTAGGTTGTTTATTAATTATTTTATAAGATCCAAAAGGAGTGGGCGACACTATTTTTCCAACAGCAATAGGATAGGTTTTTATAAGGGTGCTTCCATCAAAAAGCTTTAATTGATGTTTTGACATCGAAACATTAATCCATTTCACCATGATAATCAACTCCAATTTTAATAATATTGTATGAGGGAAGTATCTATTTTGTTAATCAATAGGAAATGAATAACTATTGCTGCGATTGATGCAATAATAATAGCTATCATATGTAATCATTGTTCTTATTCCTGTGATCATACAGCACCTAAAATTGTTAGACTAAAACTAATTAGTAAAGATGTGATGAAGCAGATAAATAATGATGAAAGCATTTAAGGTTTTAATCAGATAAAACACAACAGCACTTTCCTTTTTTGGGAGAGTGCTGTTTTTTATTTTCTGATAATATTAATATTATTAGTCTACTATCCATTTAGCGGTAAGGTCAGTGGCAAATCCACTATTTGAAATATAATAGTGGATTTCTTTAATAGCTATGTCTCTATTATACATATATGAATAATATCCATTTTCCTAAATTTGTCTTCACGGTATTAATATTTAAAGAGTAAACTGAATCACCAGAAATATCGTTTAAAGGGTAGGTTTCAGAAGTTGCCCAATCATCAAGCTCTCAGTCATTCTTCCTTGCCATAGTTATAACATTTTGCTACTATGTACCTTACGACCGTTCGTTAGTAAGGGGTATATTAATGAAGAGTGATCAAATAAAAACAGTCGCTTTAAAATACTTTACGATACATGGATATGAAGGTGCGTCTTTATCCCAGATTGCAGAAGAGGTTGGCATGAAGAAACAATCGATTTATGCACATTTTAAAGGGAAGGACGATTTATTTTTACAAGTATTACATGATGCAAAGGAAAATGAATTATCTGCTACACGACAATATTTTAATTCACTTAATTCGTATAATCCTAAAGAAGATTTATATGGATTTCTAAGGTTTGTCATTAATCTATTTCAAAAAAGTGAGCAGTTAAAGTTTTGGCTAAGAATGTCTTTTTTTCCTCCGGCTCATCTTGCAAAGGAAATAGAGGCAGAAGCTGTTGATATTGATGAGGTAGTACACGAGCTTCTTGAGAATAAATTCCAGACCTGGCTTGATGCATCCTTACTTGTAGGATTTTCGGCAAGAACACTGACGCTTGCCTTTTTAGGAGTAGTGGATTCCATCTATCTGGAACTAGTATACGGAAATGATGAAAAAAGACTAGAAGAAAAACTAGAGGCATCATGGAAAATTTATTGGAAAGGTATCTCACAGCGTTGAATTAGCAAAAGAGAGGAAAATTATATGCAAAAACCTATAAAAGAACAAAAAATGATTATCATTATATTACTTAGCAATATATTTATCCCATTTCTTGGTATCGGACTTATTATTCCGGTAATGCCTTCATTTATAAATATCATGGACTTATCAGGACAAACAATGGGTTATCTTGTGGCGGTTTTTGCTGTTACACAATTACTTGTTTCACCAATTGCTGGACGTTTTGTTGATCAATTTGGTAGAAAGAAAATGATCATTATCGGGCTATTCCTTTTTGGAGTATCGGAGCTCATCTTTGGGTTAGGAACACATGTGTCAGTGCTTTATGTTTCACGAATGCTAGGAGGGGTTTGCGCAGCCTTAATTATGCCAGGAGTAACTGCTTATATAGCTGATGTTACTTCCATTAAGGAACGTTCTAAAGCCATGGGATATATGTCTGCAGCCATTAGCACTGGTTTTATAATTGGACCAGGGATTGGAGGATTTATAGCGGAGTACGGTATCCGAATGCCGTTTTACTTTGCAGCAGCGATCGCTTTTCTAGCTTGTATTATTTCGATATTTATCCTAAAGGAGCCACTTACAAAGGAACAGCTTGCTGAAATCTCTGCGAATTCAAAACGAAGCAATATTTTAAGAGATTTTAAAAAGTCCCTTCATCCATCATACTTTATCGCATTTGTTATTGTTTTTGTTCTTGCTTTTGGATTGTCAGCATATGAAACAGTATTTAGTCTGTTTTCTGATCATAAATTCGGTTTCACTCCAAAAGACATTGCTGTGATTATTACAATTAGCTCCATCTTTGGAGTACTTGTACAACTTTTCCTGTTTGGAAAAATGGTAGATACACTCGGTGAAAAGAAATTGATCCAAATTTGCTTAGTAGTCGGAACAATTTTAGCAGTTGCTTCGGCAGTAGTATCAAGCTTCTTAATGGTACTAATCGTTGCATCGATCATCTTCTTAGCATTTGATTTATTACGACCTGCTTTAACCACTTATTTATCAAGGGCAGCAGGTAAAGAACAGGGATTTGTTGCAGGTATGAACTCAACCTATACGAGCTTAGGTAATATCGTGGGTCCAGCCCTGGGTGGCATGCTATTTGATGTGAACATTCACTATCCATATTTGTTTGCCGCAGTTATTATGTTTTTAGGCTTTGGATTAACATTTATTTGGAAAGTATCATTAGCTGAAGTGGATGCAGACACAATTAAGATAGGCTGAACTATTATTTTTGACGTGTGAAAAATTGTTAATCCATCCTATACTGCCCCCAATTGTTAATTTAGTTTATCAATAACAATTGGGGGCAGTATATCTTATTAAAGTAATCAGCATATTAACTAAACTAAATTAGTTAAAAAAATCCTCTACTAAACGATTAATTTCATTAGGCTTCTCCATAAAGGTCCAATGGCCACAATTATGTACCTCATGTAGTTCAGCATGGGATAGGAAGTTTGTTAGTAGTTTTTTTATTTTCCTTGGTGGAAGGATATCGTGGCTTCCTTGCGCGATAAGTATCGGTATTTCTTTAAGTTTATCTAGTTCTGTCGTAAGATCGTAATTATTGCTAATATCCTCACCAATGAAATGGTTAACCGTCTGGTTCATCATGGTCTGTGCTTTATTTTCAATGGAACTTTTTGCAAATACATAATATGGATCTAAAATTTGTAAAACATCCTCAACCGAAGCAGTTCCTTTGTTCATTTTTCTTTCTACATGGACTAGTTTAACTTTGTCTTTTATGGAGATTTTTTTCAATAATTCTCTTTCAAAGGATTTAAGTCCAGCAGCATTTATTCCGATAGTAGCAGTAAGAAAAAGCTTCTTCACCTTTTCTGGATAGGTAGTTGCATAAAGCAATGCTAAAATACTTCCCCAAGATTCTCCAAATAGGTTCATTTTTTTTAGATTTAGTTCCTTGCGTAATTCTTCTAATGTTTCCACTTCTTCACGCATCGTATATTGATTGTTGGGGTCTCTTTCAGATCTACCACACCCCCTCTGATCATATAAAACTAGCCTAAATTTTTTGGATAAGGGCAATATATACGGTAGGAAAAAACGATGCTCACTACCTGGTCCTCCATGTAGGAAGACTATAGCTTCTCCTTCTCCAATCATCTGAACAAAGATTTTTTGTCCATTTATCCTTTTATATTGAGCTGTAGACATAGCAACCTCTCCAATATTGATCATATTACAATATGTTTATTAACAGTCCTACTACTATATGTAAGCAAAAACAATCGAAAAAATGCTTACCTAATACAAAAACCTTCCATACCTCTTCAACAAGAGAATATTTCTAAAAATCTACACAGGTGAAAATGTCCACGTGCTATCCTTTTTTCGAGTGATTCTTTTTGAACTGGTGTTGTAGTAATTCTTTTCTTTCAATCTGGTTTATTTGTACTGATATTCAATTAATAGGGATTGGTTAAATATGCTCCGGAAAAACCCTATAATTGCAAGGGAAAATAAAAGGGGGAGGAGAAAGTCAGAAACAATAGAAGAGTGGCTAATTCGGTTGGGGAAAAAGATGGATACTGAGGGTTATCAGAAAGTACGCTATAGTATTTTATACGTAACCTACAAAGAGATTATGGATCTGAAAAAGAGTCTTAAGGTAATGGAGGAGAATTCTTCCCGTATAAAACGATTATCTGAGAACAATAATAAATGAATCTATTAAATCGAAGAGAACCTCAGCTTGATGATATTTTTAAACCGCACCCCATTTATAATACACAGTATGTTCGTTAAGGATGCGGTTCATTTCGGGTTCTTATTTAGATATGTGGAAACTTCTGTAAGGTAGATTTGTGTTTTAGTTCGATTCCCCTTGATAACATATAAAAAGAAAATAAGAGGAAAATAAAGGCAAGTAAAGGGAAGTATAAAATCCACTGAGAATCATACACAAAGGATCGCCATTGTCCAATTAAACCCGCCCAATCCCTACTAATGGAAATATATACTGGTGGGTCACCTCCACCTAAGCGAAATATGGTACCCCCAAGGAAAAGATTAAAAATGCCTAACTGTCCTATTAAGGTAAGAACTAAAATGATTTCTTTTACAAACATGACAAGTAGTGTTCCTCTTAAATGTGGTAAAATATGCTTCCATAGAATACGTAATTTACCTGCGCCTAGTGCTTTAGTCGCTATAATAAATTGCTCTTTTCTTAGCTCACTTGTTTTACTATACGTAGCAGCATATACCCCAGGGAATCCTATAATAACCATTAAAAATGACTGTAATAATACTAACTCCATGACAGATAATGAGGAATTGATAGTTATACCAACAAGTAAAAAATAAACAATTAAAAAAGCAGGGATACTACCAAGTAGCCCGAATATTGACTGCTTTGTTTTTTTCTTCTCTTTGTTAGACAGCCCAAACCATATTCCAAGAGAACCACCAATTAAGATTCGTAAAAATGCAACCCCAATCCCTACAAACAAGGTATATTTCGCTCCATATAGTAGTAATGTCAGGATGTCATATCCCCATTGATCAGTCCCAAGAAGGTGCTTCTTCGAGGGAGGATAGGGGGAGGTGTAAAAGCCGAAATCATCGGAGCTGTTATAATAATATCCTGTAGGCTCTACATAGTCCTTTTCATATGGGGCAAAAAATGGTCCAAAAATGGCAATGAGTATGAGGAAGCTGCATGCAATGATTCCTAGCCATAACCGCCAATTACCCATGTGCAAACACCCTCTCCATGATCAAAATGAGTAGCCTAAGCAACCAATAGATTAGTAAATAAAGCAGAACAAGTGAAAATAATGTATTTACAACAAGATTATATTGATACATTGTCCCACCAAATAACAATGTAGTAAGTCCTCTTACATTAAACAGATACTCCACAATAAATAGATTGCTCATCATTATAGCGATAACTTTATGTAAATCTGCCTTTAAGTAAGGTAAGACATTACGAATGACATGGTGCATATAGATGTGCCGCTTTTTTAACCCTTTAGCTTTTGCAGATAAAATATAATCTTCAGCAAGCACATCGTACGTCCGCTCTGATAATGTGCGAATTAAGTAAATCGTAGGTATCAATGTTAGTGTTATTAATGGCAGTAAAAAGGCATTTTCATCTGCGGAGCGGGAGGCAACTTTAGCTATCTTAAATCCAGTTGACTGATAGATAAATACAACTCCAAGCTGTAAAAATAAGATTAAAATAAAGTCAGGTAAGGTACCAAGGAAACCGATGATGTCCTTCACCCACTCCCTTTTCGATTTACTGGACCACGCTGAAACTAGCATACTCATACAAATAGTAATAAAGCCAGAAAGGGTAAGATATTGTAGTGAAGTTAGAAAATAAGGAGGTAAATCGGCAAGAAGATTGTATGTTCCGCTTTTTCCAACCTGATAATGAAAGATTTCTCCGTTCCCTATACTGGCGACATAATCTTTGACGTAAAAGAGTATTACCTGGAAATCAATTACTAGATTTCCTTCTGTAATAGTGATAGAAAATGGGATGGTAGCTAATAGGAAAATAAATGCCGCTACGCCAGCAATGGATAATGTAGTACGCATAATCAATCTTCCTCGTTGAATTATTTTTATAGACTAAATAAAAATTATCACTAACGAAAAATTTGGTCAAGTCGTAATTGTTAAAAAATATATGCATTTATTTGGAATTTTATCTTTCTATTAGTTTTCGTTATAGCTTTTTAAAGAAACCCTTCATTAGTATGGTTAAATTTTAGGAAGTTAGGTCTTTATTAAGCTCAATGTGGATTTCTTATACGCAAGAAAGTCTTATATACTATAATGTATATATTCTTAGCAATGCTTGTAAGCGTTGAGAAACTGGATAAAGATTGGGGGGAGTTTTCTTGAAAGTTGCATTGATTACGGGTGCAAATGGCGGGTTTGGGAAATTAATTACGATTGAGCTGATTCGTGCAGGGTATCATGTTATCGCGACAATGAGGAATAAGGAAAATGGCAGGGAGCTAGAGGAGAAGATTAATCTGCTCGAACGGGGAGAACGGCTAGAGTTAGTAGATATGGATGTGACAAATGAAGCACAAATCACATCAGTTTCTGAGCTAGTAAGTCAAAAATACTCAAAATTAGATGTTTTAATAAACAATGCTGGTTATTCGCAAGGTGGTTTTATCACTGATTTACCTATGGAAGAATGGAAAAACCAATATGAAACGAATCTTGTTGGTTTGGTTCAAACTACGAAATACTTTTTACCCTTGTTGAGAAAATCTCCAAATGGGAAAATAATTAATCTTAGTAGTGTCAGTGGTTATTTTGGATTTCCAGGTATGGGGCCTTATTGTTCGTCAAAATTTGCTGTTGAAGGATTCAGTGAAAGTCTAAGGCTTGAGCTGCTTCCTGAAAATATTTACGTTTCATTGGTGGAGCCTGCCTCTTACAAAACAGGGATATGGGAAAAGGGTCTTGCCATAGGGGCATACATAAAGGATGAGGATACGATAAAGAAAAAAGTATTTACGCTTGCACAACAGGCTTATCAAAATGCTAGTGACCATCCTGAAGAGGTTGCGCGACTTGCTCGAAAAATATGCGAAACAAAGCACCCAAGACTACGCTATCCTATAGGGAAGGGTGCTAAGTCCTTATGGTTCGTTAAAAAATTTTTACCATGGCATGTTATAGAAAGGTTTGTATTGAAAAAATTACAATAAACAAAGTCGCAGTTAGATCCTGCGACTTTGTTAAATTGGGAGAGATTATCGTATAAAATTAATCAAGTACTTTTTCCATTGTTGTATAAATATCACGAAATCCTAGTATACGATAAAGATTTTTTGCCAAATTATTTTCGAATACATTAAGCTGCACTCGTTTACATTTTTGTTTTCTAAAGTTATTCATTGCTGCATGACATAGTTTCTTCGCTATTCCCTTATTACGATGTGGAGGAAGGACATATAATTCTGGAATAATTCCGATTTCCTCATCTGTAAAAGGATCAAATGTTATCCCTACTCCAATCCAACCTAGAATCGTATCATTCTCATACCATATTAGATAATATCCACCATTTGAGAGAAAAAGTGAGTTAATTTGTTTAGCCTTTTCTAAATTTGTATCGAATAGTCCATTGGTTGACTCTATAAAAACCTGATGTGCATGTTTCAGTATTTCATTCGTTTCTTTTTTAGAAGCTCTGCGAATATACATGATATAGCTCCTTTCGATTATTTAGTAATTCTATCCGTCTAGTCTATTAACCTTTTACTATTCTATGTCAGAAGTCCTAAATAGTTCTTTCATGCCTAAATACATAAAACATAGGATTCTATCCTTATCAGCATTCTAATTAAAGACATATAGTATTGTGTAATTAGTTAAGGAGGTGTAATAAAATGAGTGGCGGTGGAGTTGGATACGGAGAAGGATTTGCGTTAGTAGTAGTTTTATTCATTCTGTTAATTATTGTTGGTACTGCTTATGTTGGAGGTGTGTATTAATAGCAATTAATATTGTAGCTTAGGGAATACCTTTCATATTCAGAGAAGGACCCTATGGTGAATACGGTTGGTATGGATAGAGTATTTGGTAGCCGTGGTTTAGGATTTGGAGCTGGTCTGAGGTTTTGCACGAAGAGTAGTGTTATTTTTATCCTTCTATTTTTTGTCAGTGGCGCTTTGAATAAGATGCATTATCAATTATTAGAGATTTTGGATTAAAAGCATGGTTTTCTCTACCATAATTTCATCTATTACCTTTAAATTCCTCTCTAATCATAAAGGAAGAGTAGCCTACTAGGTTACTCTTCTTAGTTTTATCAGCTTTATGGGAAAAAATAGATCCAAAAAGATTTGGATCTGACAATGAGGAGGAAGTCTATTATCTTTTTATAAAACGAGAAACCATAGGGCTAATTTGGGAATAAATATCATTAATTTGTTTCACAGTAGTATGAACCTTTGTTAAGTCAAGGTTCCCATCGTTATCCCGAAACATAGCAAGTACATTGCTCGTCGTGTTCGGTTGTCTTCTTTGTTCATTTCGCGGTACAAATCTTGGACGACTAGGTGGCATCGGTCGCCTTCCTGGGACTATTGGAAGCATGCTGAACACCTCCTATTTCATAATGTTTCATTAGGAGAGTTTTTCGTACTAGAATGCTTAACGATTACCAGAAGAAGAAAGGAAGTAATGCTATAGAAGTTATAGCACCTAAGGCTAGCCCATAACCAAATCCACCAAAAAATCCATATCCATAGCCACCTAAATTTCTAGCACCATCTATAGGACGTAAATATACCCTTCTTCCATCAACACGATGAATGATTCCGCGATGAACCCTACCATCACGGGTTACAATTTTGACAGCTCTTCCTCTATAACGATTACAGAGACCATGATAATATTCTACAGACAAATGATACACCTCCATTAAACTTTACTTCATCATATGAAGCTAGTTAAAAATGGAAATGGACAAATGTATTAGGGTAATAGTGGAATATGAAAATGGTGCTAGTCAATAAAAGTGACTATTCCTAGTAGTGCCCAGACGCCTATTATTTGACCTCATATTGCCCCATCATTCCAGCATCCTCGTGTTCGAGAATATGACAGTGATACATAAAAATTCCTTTATTCTTAAAACTAGTAATGATGCGTACGGTTTCGCCCGGCTGTATAAGTATAGTATCCTTCCAACCAGTCTCATTTTCTGGTGGTTTTTCTCCGTCTCGATCAATTACTTGAAATTGGACACCATGTAAATGAAAGGGGTGGGCCATACCGCCTTTGATACCAGTTCGTTGATTAGTAACTTCCCATATTTCCGTATCATTCCATTTTACTTCTTCATCAATACGGGTCATATCCATTGTTTTATCATTAATGGTAAGAGTTGCCCCAACACCTGACATTACAAATTGTCTTGTCTTTACAGCATTATTTGGATCATAGTGAGAAATCTTTGCTAATTGAGTTGGAATCTCGTTAACTCCCGACTCTTTATTCGTCACAACAAATTCCATTAATTCGATTTTGGCATCGGTTGACACATCAACAAGACTTACCGTATCTCCGGTTTTAAATTTGGAAAAGTCTACAAGTACTTCAGCTCGCTCTGCAGGGCTTTGACGAAGAGTAGTCATTTCCACTGGCTCTTCCAATAATCCTCCATCACTAGCTATTTGATAAAATTCACTTCGATTACTTAGCTCAAAATGATAGGTTCTACCATTAGAACCGTTTAGAAGTCGAAGTCGAACAATTCCTTTTGGAACTTCAAGATATGGTTTAATAGCACCGTTTACCAAATAGGTGTCTCCGTAAAGTCCCATCATAACATCATTCATCCCAGGATCATATTCCATGCTTCCAGAAGCATCTAGTTGTCTATCTTGAATAATTATCGGGAAATCGTTCACGCCATATTCCTTAGGTATGGCAAGCTGGTCTGAATTTTCATCTTCAATATATATAAGTCCAGCTAAACCTTCATAAACCTGCTTAGCGGTCTTTTCCATCATATGCGGATGGTACCAAAGTGTAGCAGCTGGTTGATTAATTGTAAATTCCGGCTCCCATCGTTCACCTGGTTTAATTCCAGAATGTGGACCACCGTCCATTTCGCCGTCTACTCGAAGCCCATGCAGATGAAGTGTGGTGGCTTCGTCAAGATCATTTTTCATTTTGACTTTAACCTTTTCACCTTCTCGAACTCGAAGCACTGGGCCAAGATAGTTTCCATTATAGCCTAGTGTATGTGATTCCACTCCGTCCAAGATTTCAAGCTTTCCTTTTTGTGCTGTCAAATGGAATTCAGCTTGATTTGGGTCTGGATTTAAATCCTCTAGTAGTGGAGGAAGAGGTAAGGCTTTCCTTGCTGCTAATTCAGAAATATCCGTTGTTTTTTCGGATGCTGTATCATTTAAAAAGATAAATTTAATAAGAAAAAAAGCACCGATTACTACCAGTACTATGGTTCCACCAAAGAGGAAAAGCTTTTTCATCAATAACAATCTCCAATCTAAACGAAATAAGTGACTCTACCAAACACTTATCTTCTATTTTACGTTGAAATTTACAAATTTGATGGACATTTTCTAAACGTTTTTTGACAATCTATGGCTATTCCTTGTGAAAAATATCACACCTACTGTGATAGAAAGCTCTACAAATTGATATTTATGAGATGGGTAATCAAATGCTTGTATTTACTGGTGGGAATCCAATTGAGCGCCCAGATGTCTTCTATATAGTTGAAGATGCGATTAGGAGGTTTTAAGTGTATCAATAATTGGCAGAGCAGAAGACACTCGGATCGATATCTTTGTTTATAAACTTTTGGAGTAGTAATTTTTTTTATTTAGAATTTATTTGTTGATAGAGTTGGGGAGTACACCAATAAAATAGACGCCAGGTGACACGGGATAATTGATAGATTACGTGGATACCTGGCATCTATAGTATTGGAAAGAATAATAGTTAACGATTACTAGTTTTACTTTTACAATTCCTGTATTTTACTATTTAGTTAATGTTACAGATCTCTATAGGACATCCTTCACAGCCGATTTCACTTTTAAGATAATCGATGTCTCTAACTAAAATTTTACCCGTTTTATCAATAGAAATAACATCTAACTTTCTTAAATCGACAAGCATACGATTAACGCTTTCCCGGGTAGCTGCACAGAAATTAGCTAATTCTTGATTAGTAAGGGCTACATCAATCAATGTGCCTTCATCCTGTTCAAGACCATAGCTATTTGCTAAACGGATTAAGGTTGAATATAGTGCACCTTTTTTTCCGTTTAGTAGTAAATCTCTTATCTTTGAATGGGACTTACGCATATGGATACTGGTCCACCTCATATATTCAAAGGTTAACATTGGATTTGAAAGTAGACTTTCTTCAAGCTCATCTTTATTAATGACAAGGACCTCACCAGGAGCGAGTACTTTTGCACTTAATAAATAGTTAGGATCATCACTAAATAAGGAAAGTTCGCCAACTAAATCATCATGGCTACATATTCGGAGGATTAACTCTTTTCCATCGGCAGTTAACTTTGAGACTTGAACAAGTCCAGAATTAACCATATAAATCTCGTTGGCATCTAAACCTTCATGGAAAAGATAGGTACCTTTATATATTTTTATTATTGTACCTATTGAACTTAAAAGCTCTCTTAATTCAGTAGAAATTTTCTGATGTGTACTGTTACGAGATCCTAACATGAGATCAGACAGCATCGTAAACATCTCCTTCCTCTTGTGATTACCTTAGCTTTCTTTATTCTTAGTTTAGCACGGGAATAGATATTACTTTTGTCCTGCTCGTTACGATATTGTGAAATATGTTCATACTAAATAATACTGATTTTAAAAGGGTAATGGTGAAAGGGAATTCTATGTAAAGAGTATCAATAGGGTAATGTCATTAGGAATTACTAATTCTTATATTTAAGTTAAAGTAACTTTATTAAAAAAGATTTGTTTTCTAGTAATCTGAATTATGCTAAGATTTTCCATATAACATAGATAAGGGGACGAAATGATGACCACTATTTATTTCGTAAGACATGCTCATTCCATATATACCCCCGACGAACTAGGTAGACCACTGTCCGCTAAGGGATTAAAAGATGCAAAGCACATAACAGAACTTCTAAGAGAAAAAGATATTGACCTTGTATATTCAAGTCCCTATAAGCGAGCAATTCAAACAGTTCATGGAATTGCTCAGCATATTAGTAAACATATTATATTGGAAGATAATTTTAAGGAACGAAGACTATCGGTAGATCCTGTGGAAGACTTTCAAGCAGCTATCGAAAGGGTTTGGCACGATGATTCCTTCTCCTTTCCGGGTGGCGAATCCAATCGAGACGCTCAAAAAAGAGGATGTAAAGCATTAAAAAACATACTTGCCGAAAATGAGAGAAAAAACATTGTAATAGGTACTCATGGCAATATTATGGTACTAATGATGAGCTATTTTGACAAAACGTATGGATATCAGTTTTGGAGAACGCTAGAGATGCCAGATATTTATAAGCTTGTTTTTAAAAATTTTAGTTTAATCGATGTTCAACGCATATGGAAGTAGTTTACGTATTTTGAAATTATACGAAATAAAGGGGACAGAAATTATGCAGATAAGGACATATCAACCAGATGATGAAAAGGGATGGGTGCGCTGCAGAGTATTGGCATTTTTAGATACTGCATATTTTGATAATGTTTTGAAACAAAAGGAAGCGTATGATCATTCCGCAATTGAACTTGTTGCAGTAGAGGATAATCAAATCGTTGGATTATTAGATATAGAGTATGAGAAGGAAGAGCGCACAATTTGTTCAAGAGGATCGGGTCTTGGTGGTATGATATGGCATATTGCTGTGCATCCCGATTATCGTCGTAAAGGCATTGCTTCAGAGCTTCTAAAGAAAGGGGAAGAAATTGCAAAAGAAAAGCAGCTTAACCGCTTGGAAGCATGGACACGAGATGATGATTGGGTCAACGCTTGGTATAAGAAGAGCGGATTTAATAAGGTTGATTCTTATTTGCATGTATATTTGGAGGGAAATGAAGAGCTAAGTGGACATATAAAATACACGGTTCCCGAGCTATTTCCAGTCGTAACATTTGCACATTATGTGGGTGAGAATAAAGAACAGATAATGAAAAAGTTTAACCGCGTTCATGAATGTGTTTGTTATGAGAAGGTGCTTGTCTAGTATCATTTTTTGGAGGTTACAATAAGCAAATACAACAACCCATGTTGATGGAATTATGATGGTTTTTACAGAAGCTAATGGAGCGACAGATGGAGAGATTTATCCAAAGGATAATATCGAAGCAATTATTAAATAGAGTAATGGTTATACGATTATAAGATGTTATAGATAATTCTAGAAAGGGAGATGTTGAGTGGTTAATTATATTAAACGTGTTGGAACAACTTATTTGCCTGTTAAAGATCCAGAAAAGGCGTCCTTGTGGTATCAGGAAATACTCGGAGCGATAGAAAATTACCGGGATGAAATGAAAGCAATTTTAGATTTTGCTAATCAAAGCTTTTTCTTGGTCAAGGCGATGCCAACGGAACATATAGGATTTAAGGATGCCAATGGGAGAATACACTTTTCTTTAACGTTTGAAGTAGATGGATTGAAACAATTAGAAGAATTTCATGCCTTTCTTCAAACAAAAGAAGTAATATTAGGAGAAATCGAAGACCGTGGACATCCTGGCTACAACTTTGTGTTTTATGATTTAGATGGCAATATCTTTGATGTATGGAGTCAATTAAGCCCAAATTTTAATAAAGGTTGAGGTAGGAGGGGGGTCCTCCTTTTTCTTATGTATCAAATATGACAGGAATTTTTAAGAAATGTGAGGTCATATAGTCTGCTTTTTGAGTTAATCTATAATAGAATAGATAGTGAAAATTAATGAGTGGGGTGTACCGATGAGTTTACAAATTACAGAAGAGGCAGCGAAGTGGTATATGGATGAGATGGGTTTGGAAAAAGGGGACTATGTTCAATTTTTCTTGAAGATATATGGTGGGATTCAAACAGAGCATCCAAATTATTTTTTAGGAATATCTGTAGGCCTTGATGGAGAAATCGGTGTAAATCAACAAATAGAAGGAATTACTTTTTACTTTAATGAAAAGGATGCTTGGTTCTTGGATGAATATGATATGAAAGTAGTAATGGGGAAAGACGAAGTAGAGTATCAATTTACAAAAAAATAAGAAATGAATCTCTGGATATAATAATCCTTGATATGAAGTTCAAGGAGGAGATTATTATGTCTGAACAGAATAAGAATCAAAATCGTGATACAGGTAAACAAAAGAACCATGGAATTAAATATAATACAGAACCTAAGAAAAACGACAAACAAGATGTCGAGATAGCAAGTGATACGGAGTTTTTAAATGTTAATGGAAAGAAAAACAAACGGAAGCGTGATAATGGGTAATGGTTATCTGCCTGTCCAATAATTCTGGACGGGCTTACTTTTTTCGTTTCGATGAATTTTCATTTTGATATATAATCTATAAATCATTTGTGTGTTTTTTCACAAATGGATATAATGAAAGGGAATTGGTCAGGAGGGGAAGTCAACATGAAAATTGGTATTGATAAAATAGGATTTTATGCCCCACATATTTATGTGGATATGAATAAGCTAGCTGTTGCAAGAAACGTAGAACCAGAGAAATTTACTATAGGTATTGGACAAAGTCAAATGGCTGTTGCCCCTGTTACACAGGATTCGGTTTCTTTAGCAGCAAATGCAGCATTAGAAATTATCGATGATGAGGACAGAGAAAAGATTGACTTTGTCATATTTGGTTCTGAATCTGGTATCGATCACTCTAAATCGGGTGCTGTTTATGTGCATCAGCTTTTGGGATTAAATCCTCATGCAAGAGCAATTGAAGTAAAACAAGCTTGCTATGGAGCTACTGCTGGAATTCAAATGGCAAAAGGACATATCGCTCTTAATCCTGATAGTAAAGTGCTTGTATTAGGTTCTGATATTGCAAGATATGGTCTAAAAACTTCTGGAGAGTCTACGCAAGGCGCCGGTGCAGTGGCAATGATTATTAGCGCGAATCCAAGAATCATGGAATTAGAAGAGCATAATGTTTATCTGACAAATGATATCATGGATTTTTGGCGTCCAATATATTCGGACATGGCTTTTGTAGATGGAAAGTTTTCCAATGAACAATATATTTTATTCTTTAATAAGGTATGGGAAGCATATAAGGAAAAAGCAGGACTTCAATTAAGTGATATGGAGGCAATCTGCTTCCATCTTCCGTATACAAAAATGGGTCTTAAAGCTCTCAGAACGGTTTTAGATGAAGCTTCTGAGGATGTTCAAAATCGTTTACTGTATAATTATCAAGCTAGTACAACATACAACCGAAATGTAGGGAATATTTATACCGGTTCTCTTTATTTAAGCTTACTATCTCTACTTGAGAATAAAGAAGAATTACAAGACGGAGCTAGAATCGGCATGTATAGCTATGGATCTGGAGCAGTTGGAGAGTTTTTCTCAGGAATCTTACAGCCTGGCTTTAAGAAGCACCTTTTTGTAGAAGCTCACCAACAACTATTTGCTAGACGAAAAGAAGTGTCTGTAGAAGAATATGAGGTAATATTTGAAGAAACCCTTCCAAAGGATGGATCAGATATTGAACTAGACATAACGAAGGATCCAGCAGCGATTTGTTTAAGTGGGACAATCGATAATAAGCGTCAATATGTAAATAAATTGCGCTAACATAAAGCTCTAGGAATTTTTCCTAGGGCTTTTTTTAAAAGGTAATAATGTGTAGGTGTAATAGTTTATACCTAGCATATAAAATTGTGAATGGTTAAAGGATGTCAGGTAGAAAATAAGAGATAAGAGATAATAGATAGGATGGGAGGATAGGGATGAAGCTGTTCATCGAATGGAAATATAAAACTCCAACGGGCACAGAGATAGGATTCAAATCAGAAGAAATAACTCCGGAAAAAGCCTTATTATTAGCGGAAGACATAGTTAAAACTGGGCGAGTAAGGCAATTAACTTTATATGATCAATACGATACAACATGGACCATAAAGGAACTTAAGAAGTATGTGACAAAGGTAGAAGCTGTTCCACATGATATTACTGTATTTTTTGATGGTGGTTTCGATGGGAACACGAAGAAGTCAGGATTAGGATGTGCTATTTATTTTGAACAGGGAGGAAAACAATATCGCATTCGAAAAAATGCTCTTGTTGAGGAGTTAAATACAAATGGTGAAGCGGAGTACGCAGCATTACATTTAGCAGTAAAGGAGCTGGAATTTCTAGGTGTTCAACATATGCCAGTTATATTTATTGGTGATTCTCAAGGGGTTATTAATCAATTGAATGATGAATGGCCATGCTATGATGCTGAATTGCTGCTATGGATTGATAGAATTGAAGGGGATGTTGAAAAGCTAGGAATTAATCCAGAATTTCAATTAATATCTAGGAAGAAAAATGGTGAAGCTGATCATCTAGCAACCCAGGCGTTAATGGGTGTAGAGATATATAGTAAAAGTGAAATATGATATTAGAGTCCAATTCGTATTGGTCTCTTTTTTTGTAATATAATCCCCATTAGATCTAATTTTTATTTACAATAGTAACTAAATAGTAAACAATAAAGTGACGCCTTATAACGTTAAAATAGGAGTAATCCTCTTAACATAGATAAAAGCAAATTCTAGTAGGGTGAAGATGAATGATAAATCAATATTTAACTATAGAAGAAGTTGAAGCAAATTGTAATCAGTTATCGAAAAAGTATGAATCGATGAGGGAAGGTTATATCAAATTATAGCACGTTGGTAAGAGGGCGATGCTACAATAGAAACTAAATTACTTGCAAGTTTCAAGGAACTCTCGCAGGTTGTCTTTATTCAATATCCAGATCACCTATATTTAATTAATTGGTTTCAGGATTATGCAAAAAGTTAGTCTATGAACCTGTCATAAGTGAGCAAGGAAAAGCAGGTTTTTCGATAAATACTTTGATAATCTGAATTTAGAAAGGGGAGAGAGAATGGAGAGACTTCAGTATATGGTTGCTAGTATTGAGTTCATTGAAGATAATTTAGATGGTGAATTATTAATTGAGGATATCGCTAAAGTAGCATGCATGTCCAAGTTTCACTATCAACGAATGTTTTCCATGTTAACGGGATTTACCTTGAGCGAGTATATCCGAAACCGTAGAATTACTAAAGCAGCTCAGGAGTTGGTATATTCTGATGCAAAGGTTATCGATATTGCTATTAAGTATGGCTATGAAAGCCCTGAAGCGTTTACGAAAGCCTTTCGAAAAATTCATAATGTAAGTCCTTCAATGGCCAAGAAGAGTAGTCAGTCCTTGAAGGCATATCCAAAGCTTTCCTTTCAAATTCAAATAAAGGGTGATGTGGAAATGGATTACAAAATTGTCGAAAAGGAAAGATTTTTAGTAGTTGGTAAAAGCATTAGGACTCGTACTGTTAATGGAGAAAATCATCGAGAAATTGCAGCATTCTGGAACGAATCCAATACAAACGGGTTATCGTCCGAGCTTGCAAAGAACTGTGGCCCGCTTGGATTATTAGGTATTTGTTTAGATTTTGATTCAACACAGGAGCATTTAACCTATTTCATTGGAGCTGAAAAGAATATCGATCAATTACCTTCTGGTTGGGAAGAAAGGGAAATCCCTGCCTCTACCTGGGCTGTTTTTCCAGTTCATGGTGCTATGCCTGATGCAATGCCAAAAGTATGGAACAGAATCTTCTCAGAATGGTTTCCAGCTACTGGCTATGAACATTCAGGTGGCCCAGAAATGGAAGTATATTTGAGTGATGAAGACCCATCATCAGAAGATTATTATAGTGAGATATGGATTCCAATTAAGAAATAAAGAACAGTGCACATGACTTCAGTTCATGTGCACGGTTTCTTTTAAAAGTCTATTTTCTGCTAATACCTAAGAAGTAGCCTCCTGTAGAAATTTACATGGTGTATGTGTTGTGACTATGGTTAGGGAATGCATAGCTCTTGTGCAAGCTGTATAGAATAGCGTTCTGTCTGATTCTTGGTGATAGTGATTGTTTGATGCATTTGGAACAATTACTGCATCAAATTCAATCCCCTTTGCCAAGTATACAGGAAGCACTAAAATTCCTTTTTCAAATGAATAGGTTTCTTCATTTATTTGCTTTACAGCTACTTTGCTTTTTAGTAGCTTAAAAATCTCATTGCTTTCGTGGAAAGTCTTACATATAATTGCTATCGTTTCATGTTTTTTATCCTGTAGATTATGGATGGTTTCTGTTAATACATCGACTAGAGAAGATTCCTCCTCCAGTGTGATAATTTCTGGTGGTTCTCCATGTCGATCAAAAGGCTCAATTAATTCGCCACCAGGAGCAAATCTTTTTGTGAAGTTAACGATTTCTTTCGTTGAACGATAGCTTTTCGTAAGTACAATCCTTTCATGATTTTCTCCTACAAATTCAGGGATTAGTGGGTTTAGACTCGAACCATATGTGTATATCGCTTGATTAATGTCACCTAATAAAGTCATCCGTGTATATGGAAATATTTCCTTAATAAATGCATACTGAAAAGCGGTATAATCCTGCGCCTCATCAATAAATAGATGGCGAACGGAGCGACTTTTCTGATCCCCAAGTAACTTTCCTCTAAAATAACGGTAGGCAGTAGCATCTTCCCAAGTGAGAAATCTATTCAGAAGATTTTCCTTCGTAAACGTACGTATCGCATCCCAATTTTCGGGGAGCGGACTTACATTCCAATCAGTAAAAAGCTTAAAATATGTTTCTAAAACATTCACGAACGCAAATTTACGCACTTGGCTTCGAACGTTTGCAAACTGTTTTTTTACTACCTCATTTCGGAGGATATCCTCTTCCAGACCAAAATCGTCTTCATCGATTCGTTGGTTTTCGTAGTAGGCTTGTAGATAGGATTCTTTATCTAACAGCTCTACTTGCTCCATGACCCAATCCTTGTCCTTTTCCCTATTCTGAATTAGACGTAATTCCTTTAACAACCACTTTGAAACAATTTCCATACGATTTGGTAAGGAGACATTTTCTTCGAGTTCATAAAAATAATCCGAAATTTGTTCCTTTGAAATTAGTATTGCATCTCGAAATGTGATATTTCGAAACTGAATGCCTTGGGTTTGGAGAGTAGAGACATATTTATCTACAAGATCCTTAAAGTAAAGACTAGATTTTAGCCTAATATTTTGTTTTCGTGTTTCAAATACGGTTGGATTCTTACATGTTAATGTAAATTCCATTTGTTCAAATGGAGATTCAACTGAAATATTCTTCTCAATTCCCTCACGAAGAAAGTCTATAAATGTTGTTTGTTTAATATTTGTTTCACCAAGTTCAGGTAAAACATTGGAAATATAGCTTGAGAATAAAGGGTTTGGTGAGAAAAGTAAAAGGTTATCAGAAGTTAGATTTCCTCGAAAACGATATAATAAATAAGCTATTCTTTGAAGTACAGCGGAGGTTTTTCCACTGCCTGCAACTCCTTGAACGATTAGCATATTACTTCGTTCATTGCGAATAATTTTATTTTGTTCCTTTTGAATAGTTGCTACGATACTCTTCATGGAGGTACTTGCATTATGACCAAGTGCCGCTTGTAGTAATGCATCTCCAATTGTAACACCTGTATCAAACATACCTTTAATTTTCCCTTGGCGGATGATATATTGGCGTTTAAGAGAGATTTCTCCATGTATTGTATCTTGGACAGTATGAAAGTGAGCTGGACCTGGTGAAAAGTCATAGTAAAGGCTAGAAATTGGAGCACGCCAATCGTATATTAAAAAATTTTCTTCATTTTGATCCATTAAGGAAGCAATCCCAATGTAAAGCTGTTCAAATTCCTCATCAGTCTCATCCTTAAAATCAACTCGGCCAAAATAAGGAGAGTCCTTTAAGCGTTCTAATGTTTTAAGTTGTTTATCAATCTCTCCATGAGATCGTTCTCGTTCCGAAAGTAATTCTGCTTGCTGTTTAATACTAGCCTGTGTTTCAATAACATCATCAAGCTCTTCAAGATTAACTGTAACATCTTCCCAAAAATTTTTGCGGAGACCAATAATACTTTCTTTTAATCCTCCTGCTTTCGAATTGAGCTTCTTCTCTTTGATGTTGATTTCTTGAATGACATCATTAACTCGTTTCTGCTCCATACGAATGTTAACGTCATTGTCCATTCCATCAACTCCAATCTTTTTCTTTTTAGTTGACTCCTCCGAATAGAAGTGATATAATAAAATAGGATAATTATTATCACATCATCGTGAAATCGGCAATCACTTGCCTATAGTAACATAAATAGGGGAATCATGCAACGTTTTCTTTGGAAACGTTTTTTGTGTTTTCTTCCTTCTTTATCCTATGCGTCAAGCCCTGTCCACGATTTCTATACTCCCATTATCAAATTCTTCGTTTTCTTTGTAGCTTCCTTTTGGAAAAATAAAAGTCCAAGGCATGCTTGTCCTTGCTTGAACGACAAGGTTAGGGTAAGTAAATGTATTTTCTGCGAATATTCTTCCATTATGGACATACTGTAAATTTCTTTTGATAAAAGGAAAGTCATGCTTCGTATAATTATGGATAAGAGCAATTAAGAGCAATTCATTTTTATAATTCATATCCCATCGAACTAATGTGATTTCAATGGAATTTCCTTTAGGTAATGCATTCTTAAAGCTATTCTCTATAATAATTCGATCCTTTTCGGAGATAGTCCTTGCCCAAGCATCCTCGTATATTAGTCTTTGCATTAAAATTCTCTCCTCTATATTCTATTTTTATAAAAAATATATCTATACTATATCAAATTAGTGATCGGATGTATTAAACGTATGAAGCTTTTTTCTTGTTAAGTAGGATAATTCTAGGCAAACTAGTAAGTAGAACGAAAACTTATTTAGGAGGAAAGAGAATGGAAATGACTGTTAAATGGAATGGGAAAATGGCTTTTACAGGATTAACACCATCTGGTCATGAATTAAAAATGGATGCATCACAGGATGATGGGGGAGAGAATTCTGGTGCCAGACCAACTGAGCTACTATTAAGCGCAGTGGCAGGGTGCACAGGTATTGATATTATTTCGATTCTTAATAAAATGCGGTTAAGTCCAACTTCATTTGATATGAAGGTATCTGGGGACCGAGCAGATGAACATCCAAAGAAGTTCACAAAGGTGAATATTCATTATGCGCTAGAAGGTGAACTTCCGGAAGATAAAGTGATACGAGCAATCGATTTATCTAAGAATAAGTATTGCACTGTAGCACATTCACTAAGTGCAGAAATTACAGTTAGCTATTCAATAAATGGTATTAATGGAGAGAGAAGCCTATAAGCTTTTCTCTTATTTAATCAACTCTGTTCAAGTTCATGAACAAATAGTGGGTAAAGGAAAAATTGCTGGTTATCATCCAAAAATAATGGTAAATAATCAATGAAAGTACGTATTCATGAAAACGTTAGAACGATAAAGTGTAAAATCAAGAAGAAGAGCTATAAATCGACAGAGAATGTCGGTTGTTTTTTAGCCTAAAAAGGGTTATATCTATTGACTTTTCAGTATATCAGTGTATAATGAATGACAATCAGTCACTGTGGAGGAAGTAAATGGACAATAAAAAAGAGCGAATAATTCATGCAGCAATGGATGTTTTTACAGAAAAAGGACTAGAAAAGACAAAAGTATCGGATATCGTAAAGAAAGCGGGTATCGCTCAAGGAACTTTTTATATTTATTTTTCTTCAAAGCTATCAGTCATCCCTTCTATTGCAGAAGTGATGGTGGAAAAGACACTTCATGAAATTATGCGTACTGTAAATATAAAGGATCCTTTCAAACAGCAAATGGAGGGCGTTATCGATGTCGTTTTCTCTGTCACAAAGGAATTTCGTGAAATTTTTGCTTTAGTGTATGCAGGATTAGCAGCAACTGAATACCTACAGGACTGGGAAACGCTATATTCACAGTATTACTCCTGGATGAGTAGGTTCCTAGGAAATGCAAAGGAAAACGGAATTCTTCGTGAGGATTTAGACCCTGATCAAACTGCAGTACTATTGATTGATCTTATCGAATCAGCCGCAGAACAAACTTTTTTATATTCTCATGGTGATAAAGATATGGAAGCAATCAAGAAAAAAGAGGTTTTAGAGTTTTCCATGTACGGCTTAGGTGTAAAACAATCATAGGACAGTAGAAAAAGTTACGAATCCCATAAGGTTAAGTAATAAAAGATGCTAGGTTTTATAGGAGTAGTTATTTGAAATAGATAATTTCCTTTAATGATTAAAGGAAATTTCTTTTAATAGGTGAATGACTGAATGTCAGTCACGAATGATGGAGAGTGCTAGGATGAATAAATCATGGATTTATGTTGTGTTAACCAGTTTGTCAGAATTAGTTTGGATTTATGGTTTTAATACGGCATCTACCTGGTGGCATTGGGCAATCATTGTAGCTTTTATACTAATGGATTTACACTTTTTAGCAAAAGCGTGTGAGGGTTTACCTACTGGAACGGTATATGCAATATTTGCAGGATTTGGTACGGTTGGAACATTTTTAATGGATACATTTATTTTTCATGAACATATCAGTACGGGAAAAGTGTTTTTCATTTTGCTAATAATAGCTGGAGTGATTGGGCTTAAGTTGTCAGATGATAAACCAAATAAAAAGAAAGGAGTTGCTTAACCAATGGGTTGGTTCTATGTAGTGTTGGCCGCGGTAAACGAATTAATTGGTGTTTGGGGCTTGAATAAATTTAATGAAAGAAAAAATGTAACGAATGCACTAGTTTATGTCGGTGGTCTTGCCTTATCCTTTATGTTTATTTATGCTTCATTTGATTATTTGCCAACAAGCATCGCTTATGCAACCTGGACCGGTGTAGGGACAGGCGGAGTTGTTCTCATGAACATGCTATTCTTTGGTGAATCGAAAAGTCTATTTCGCATGGTCAGCCTGCTAGCAATAATTATCGGAGTTACTGGTTTAAAGATTGTATAATAAAAGGATGCCTGTCATGTTCCACGTTTTAATGAATATGGGATGTGACAGGCATCTTTTTTGATAATCATAGGTTGCTCTAAAGGCAAGATTTTTAATTCGTAAAATTGCTGGTACGGGACATACTTTCACATCTTATGTTTATTCTAAATTACTTCGCAAAACGGTGATTACCGATAGTTAAAGTTAGTTGTCGTGATTTAATCCAGTTGCTCTTTGCAGTTTTAGGATTATAGAAGTAGATAGAACCACTACCTTGTCCTCTAAATGCAATAGCTTCTTTCACAGCCTTCATATCCTCAGCTTTATATCCACCGTTGATTTCTCCGTTTTCTACTGGTGTAAATGCGTAGTGTCCATTTGAACGTTCATAGATTACCCCTTTAATAGTGTTCGGGAAATCCTTGTGATCAACACGATTAAGAACGACAGTTGCTACGGCAACTTTCCCTGCATAGGGCTCTCCTTTTGCTTCAGCATGTACTAGCTTTGCCATTAATTCTTTGTCAGCGATAGAAACATAGTCTGGTATTTTAATAGTTTCTCCAGCTAATAAAGTACTTCCAGATCGATTATTAGCAATTTGTAAATTATCTATAGTAGTACCATTTTTCTTGGCAATAGACGAGAAAGTGTCACCCTTTTGAACCGTATAAGGTGCTGCACCAGCAATAGATGGTAAAGTCAAAATAGATAATGACATTGTCGCGGTAACTAATAATTTTTTAAGTTTATTCAAGTTGTTAACCTCCTAGTTATTTGCTAGTTTTGGGCTACAACTAGAGATTACTAGATGTAACATAACTTATCAGTAGAAAAATATGGTAGTCCATCAGAAGATACGAAAGATGCTAGGTTACCACTTGGATAAGCAATTGATTGGAATGTTATTCCAGTCTGAAAAAATCTCCACAAAGCGGAATTAACTCCAGAAAAATCCTTTATTCTAACAATTATTTCAAAAATGTTACCTTATTAATGGAATATGTCGTAAGAATCCTAGGATGAATGGAATTGCTGTTAAAAAAAGATGCTTAGCCGGATGGTAACATGGTATCCTGTTGAATGAAGGTCATTAAGAATGAGGCTAATACCTAAAGCCAACTTCTAATAAAAGGACTGGGTTCAAAGTTAAATGCAAACTAGGCTATTCACAGAAGTAAAACAGACCTTTTTTACTTTTTGCTGTTTTTGAAGGAAAGAATGCAAGGTAATTTATCGTTTGGGGAAAAGGAGACAAGCATGAGTAAATGGTTTCTATTAAATTTTTTATTACTTGGTATCATCGTTTGGAATGTGGTTCACCATCCAAATATACAGATACATGTATGGATAGGACTTTTGGGCGCATTATTGTTTTTATATAACTGGATGAGGAATGCTGTTTTTGAAACAATTCGTAATGTACCTAATCGGAGGACAAAAGTAAGACTTGCACGCTTTTCAAAGAAGGTAGTGACCATTCATCGATGGACAGGGAATATTGCATTTTTAGCTATTATGTTGCACGGAACGCTTGTTATTTACCGGTATGGATTTACAATATATAATGTGAAAATGCTTGTAGGAGTACTGGCACTACTTGCCTTAGCATTCCAAGTGCTAACTGGATGGCTGAGACTATACAAACCTACTATAAAACTTAGATATGTTCACCTCTATACCGGTATGACCTTATTCTTTTTAATTCTTATCCACATGCTTCTCTAAGCTGTTTTTAAAAGATAATAAAAAGAACCGTTTTCCCATTGCTTTGGATTACGATTCTTATGTTTCATTCGATACACATGATCTTTTTTTGTTTTCGTTTTTCTTGTTCTTAGATTTAACTGAGCATAGGGGCTGCGATTTATTTCTGGATTTAGTCTGCCCTCGCGTACAAGTTTTTTTCGGTGCTTTAATGCTTTTGATTTACTCATTTTCCTACTCTCCTATATATAATTTGGCTACCTTTAGCAGCTTTTAATTTATTATGAACTAAAGGTAGCACATGTCAATGTATTAATAAAATTTAAAATCCTACTCTACCACTTATATCATCCGTTACCCAATCCTGCTTCTGTACTTTCTTTTGATTTACTTGTAAATCATTTACGATTTTATCTATATCGACCTGTTTCTCATAATGCCAATCAAGTGCTATGGACATATATACTTCATTTAACTGTGCAATGGATAGCCCTTTTGTTTTACTGATTAACTTCTCCAGTTGATTTTCTTCTATAAATTGGCTGATACCCTTCTTTAATAAATAATTTTTTCTTAGAATATCAGATGGCTGTTTAATTTCATAAGCACGATCGAAGCGTCCTGCACGATTAATTAAGGCGGGATCGATTTTTTCTGGGTAGTTTGTTGTTCCAATTAGAAAAATACCCTCTTTAGATGTTGCTCCATCTAGAGTATTAAGAAATACGGATCTAGATTCTTCAGGCATGGAGTCGATATCTTCTATCACTAGAACCATCGGGGCTAAACGTACTACTTTTGAAAAAATTTCACTTATTGAGTAACTAGAAGTGAATTCTGTGATTTGCCAGTAAACAATTGGAGCAGCAACACTTCCTGCAATAGATTTAACTAACGTAGTTTTTCCATTACCTGGACTGCCATATAATAATATCCCTCGTTTATAAGGAATATGGTACGTCTTAAAGAAAGTCCCGCTATGTAGGAAAAATTCATCAATGGAGCGAAAAATATCTGTCTTTATCCTATCCTCCAGTAATACGTCCTCCCGTGCGATCTGCTGAGTGATTTTTTCTTTTGACCTAGTAAGTCCTTCATCAGTATCTGTAAAAACTGTAATTCCATCTAGCATAAACTGACGCTCTAAATCATCGATATACTGTAGGAAGTCGAGGACTTGTCCGTCATTTTTTCCAAATAAATAGCTTTCCGTAAACGGGTGTCCATAACTATATACCGGCAGGGTAACTATTGCAATATCAAATACTGAAAAATAATAAATGTTATTCGTACTAGATGGCTTAATCTCGTGTTTGCCATTATCTTTCGGTAAAATATCTGCATGACCAAACGAATCGTATACACTAGCAACTAACTCAAGCTCTTCGGGTTTATTTTGCAGTATATCGCTAATTATTTCGTTAAAATCACCAGCATTTCTTCTCTCGGTATTATATAGCTGGAAAGAAAAACCATATTTTTCATTTAAGAATTCAATAACTTTGTTTATTGCAAACGTGTACTGATAATAATAGTGTAGCTTACGACTATCAGGGTTCTCGTATTTAATTAATGTCTCTACTTTTCTCATGAACAAAACCTTTCTACAAAATATAGTAATGATAAAGAAAATTATAACAAATAACTACAATTCAAGCTACTGAAGGTGCAACACTCTAAATGGAAAAGAAACACTCCCTAGCCGAGAAGATGATGACAAGTAATCTTTTTATTGGTATAATGGTAAAAACTTTTACAACTAAAATCGTTGAGGAAGAGAGTAATTATTTGAAAAGCGAAGCGAGCTGGGGATGGTGGAAGCCTAGTGCATGATCAAATAATGAACCGGACTTTGGAGATGCTTTCCTGAACCTTAGTAGGGAAAGACGGGGAGAGACCTCGTTATCAATTTAGAGTGGTTTTTATATGTTATAAAACAATTAGAGTGGTACCGCGGGATTATTATAGCTCTCGCCTCTTTAACAATGAAGAGGTGGGGGCTTTTTTAAATGGAGGAGAATAATAATGAATTACAAACAAGAATTCGCAAATGCATTGGAACAAATATTGGATGGTGTACTATCGCTAGAGGAAATTTTAAGCATGATTGAAAAACCAAAGTTTAACCACATGGGTGATTCCGCTTTTCCATGCTTTCAACTAGCGAAAATATATCGTCAATCCCCTAAAA
This sequence comes from Ornithinibacillus bavariensis, assembly GCF_018333235.1. GTDB lineage: Bacteria > Bacillota > Bacilli > Bacillales > Amphibacillaceae > Ornithinibacillus > Ornithinibacillus bavariensis. The sequence goes on from NZ_BORP01000001.1 coordinate 441,053, forward strand.
CTATTTCCGAGGAAATTACGCAAAAAGTGAACGTACCCCTGTTTGAAAAAGTGGAAGCAACAGGAGGATATGTGAATGTTTTTCTTAACAAGAAGTATGTAACAAAGCAGACCCTCGAATTAATTTTTTCGGAGAAAGAGCGATATGGATCTTTCCATGTTGGATGTGGTAAAACGATAACCATTGATTATTCATCTCCTAATATCGCAAAGCCTTTTTCTATGGGCCATCTTCGTTCTACTGTTATTGGAAATTCTTTATCCTTGATAGCAGAAAAGCATGGATATCACGTTATCCGAATAAATCATCTAGGGGATTGGGGAACACAATTTGGCAAGCTAATCGTCGCTTACAAAAAATGGGGTGATGAGGAAAAAGTAAAAAGAAGCCCTATAAAAGAATTATTGGCCTTATACGTTAAATTTCATGAAGAAGCGGAAAAAGATCCTATATTGAATGATCTTGGACGAGAGGCATTCAAATTGCTTGAAAATGGTGATAAGGAAGCCATGGATCTGTGGGAATGGTTCCGGGATGAGTCATTAAAGGAATTTATGAAAATATATGATCTACTAGGGATAACCTTTGATTCCTATCATGGAGAGGCGTTTTATAATGATAAAATGGAGCAAGTTGTAGACCTGCTGACAGAGAAAGGGCTACTGGTGGAATCGGATGGTGCAAATGTTGTGCAACTTGAAAATTTTCCACCATGCTTAATTAAAAAGCGAGATGGAACTACATTATACGCAACGAGAGACTTAGCTGCAGCGATTTATCGTCAAGACAATTATCATTTTGACAAGTCAATTTATGTGGTTGGCAATGAACAAACCTTACATTTTAAACAGCTATTTGCAGTACTTGAAAAATTAGGCTTCAGTTGGCAAAAAGGGATGACCCATGTGCCATTTGGGATGATTTTAAGAGATGGTAAAAAAATGTCCACTCGTAAAGGCAAGGTAGTTTTACTGGAGAATGTGATTAAGGAAGCAATACAGTTAGCCTTAGCTAATATTGAAGAAAAGAATCCTAATTTAATTGATAAAGAGGAGATTGCTAAGCAAGTCGGTGTAGGAGCAATCATCTTCCATGATTTAAAAAATGGTCGCATGAATGATATTGAATTTTCATTAGAAGACATGCTTCGTTTTGAAGGAGAAACTGGTCCTTATGTACAATATACACATGCCCGCGCTGCTGCTTTATTAAGAAAGGGAAATTATGTACGAGAAACTGATTATAAAATAGAGTTACATGATGAGGAAGCATGGCAAATTATAAAGGAATTACTTTCATTTCCAGAGGCGATTGAGAGAGCTATGTTAGGCCTTGATCCATCTCAAATTGCAAAGTGCTTACTTGATTTATCGAAGGCGTTTAATAAATACTATGCTTCAGTAAAAATCTTAGAGGAATCTCATAAACAAGATCGATTGTCATTGGTATTTGCTGTGAAAACTGTCTTAAAGGAAGGGCTACGTCTATTAGGAATACAAGCTCCAGAACAGATGTGACTAAAGATACAAACAATAGTGATAGGGACGATTAAAGTTGTTATAATAAGGTAATAAAAAAGATATAAACAACTATTTTTGAAGTAAGGGATGATAGGTTTGGCAGAAACTCACACATTTACAACCGGTGAAGAGGTTGCTAACGCGATAACACATGGGATAGGTGTATTGCTTAGTATAGCAGGCTTAGTTTTGCTCATTGTGTTTTCAGTTATGAATGGTACAGCTTTACATGTAGTTAGTTTTACAATCTTCGGCTCTAGTATGGTGATTTTATACACTTCATCAACTTTAGTACACGCACTTCCAAAGGGGAAGGCAAAAGATTTATTCGAAATTTTTGATCACTCTTCGATCTATTTATTTATTGCAGGTACGTATACGCCGTTCACTTTACTCGTTATTAAAGGTACGCTTGGCTGGACAATGTTTGGTATTGTTTGGGGGTTAGCTATTGCAGGGATTATCTTTAAGGCATTTTTTGTGAAGAAGTTTCTCGTCACCTCCACCATCCTCTATTTATTGATGGGCTGGATGGTTGTTATTGGCTGGAATCGCATTTTGGATAATGTTCCATATGGAGGAGTTGCATTACTTGTAGCTGGTGGTCTATGTTATACAGTTGGAACAATATTCTATATGTGGCGTGGTTTTAAGTTTCACCACTTGGTATGGCATATATTTGTTTTAGCCGGCACTATCTGCCATTTCTTCAGTGTACTTTTATATTTAGTTTAACCTTTTGAGCACCCTTTAGAATTATTATTTTTCGAAAGGGTGTTTTTTTCTTGTTACCATTTTGATTTTCATGCGTTTAATTGTTGAGGGGAGGAGCTAATGAAGCATACTATTAATAAAATTTATCAAGCATACTTTAACGATATATTTCATTTTCTCCTTTCTTTAAGTCAGAATTACCATACAGCAGAGGATCTCGTACAGGAAACCTTTATCCGTGCACATCTTTATATTGAAACATATAAAGGAGAAAATATTAAGTCATGGCTATTTACAATAGCACATCATGTGTTTATCGACTATTACCGTAAACATAAAAAGATGATTATAAAGGATGAACGTTATTTTTCCTTTATATCTGATAAGAAGATAGGAACAGATGAAGAAATCATCGTACAAGAGGAAATTAATGAGGTTATTCGTCTAGTAGGAAATTTACCTGAGAAGCATAGGCTGGCAGTTCTTTTGCATGATATTCACGGCTTTTCTCAGTATGAAGCAGCTAACGTAATGAATGTAAAGCAATCTTATTTTAAGGTCTTATTATTTAGAGGTCGACAGACAATAAGGCAGAGGAGGGCAAAGCATGACGGATGATTTTAAACGAAAACTAGAAGACTATGAAAAAGGTGTATTATCAGAAAGCGAAATGGATGAAATAGAGAAGGAATTAGAGAAACTAGAAACATATCAAGAATATTTAGAAGAGAACACATCTGAAGAATCAACTGATTATCGTATGAATGAACAAAAACAACGGAAAATTTTACGATTAAGTAAATGGAAAGCAAGATTTCAAACAGCATTTACCGCACTAGGTATTCTTATACTACTTACAATTGTATCCTCGGTGCTTACTTCTGTTTATTATGGCTGGGGGAAACCGGATCGGTCAGAGGTATTCAGAAATATCATCGATTATACATTAACGGTAACAAATCCATATGGGTATTACGGTAGTACAGATATTAATGTAAAGCCTTTCTTTGGTTTAGAGGCTAATCGTGATTTCAAGAAGGTTATTGGAGATGAAAATGTTGTCGTAGGTGAAATGAAGGTTAATTATATATTTTCGTTAATGGGGTATCCAGAGAATGAATATTATGGCAGGCTATCACAGGAAGGCCCGGCTTTTGTTTTTCCAGGTGTAGAGGAAGCAGGCTCTTCAGATTGGGACCAATTAGAAAAGCTTCCAGAAGGAACAGTTGTTTCTGCCTATGTTTCTTTTTCTAATCTTTTGGATACAGAGAAAGTGTTTCAGTTATTCAGTCAAAAAAATATGGAGTTAATTTGGTTTGCAGTTGATACCGGCTTCGAAGAAAATGATAAATTTAATGAGGGCATCATTCATGACCCCATTGGTTTTCCCAATTTTCCTATATGGCATGAGGATGATATGATATTAGAATCTAGGGAGGAATCGAAGGGGTTCATTGGTGGTACAGTATCTGAGAGCTATTCATCTCCTGAGTATGAGGAAGGGAATGCTTCCTTATTACATCAACAGTTTTATAAAACCTTAAATTTTTTACAAGAGCATGAAAAGAAAGCAGACAAAATAATCTTTGGAAAATTAAGGCTAAAGGACCGAATAGCCTATTTAGAAAAAAACGGTATTCATCATTATGGAGTCGTGATTACAGGACCAACTAAAGAAATACTCACCTTAAAAGATGAAAAATGGATAAGCAATTTAGTGGTAGATGAGGTAGGATTCTGGAATTGGGGAAGCTGGCGCGAGGAGATAGAATAAAAGATCATTCATTTGGGAATGATTCTAAACGGAACTGATGATAAATGATTATTTTGATGAAATTGGAGTTAAGAGCCTCTGCTTTTAACTCCTTTTATTATTCTAAAGATAAATTTTTATAATTTTCGATTATCTATTTAGTGGTACGATTTCTTTTGTGTTAAAGTAGAGGAGGAATACGTTATGCCCACCTTAAAATAAGGGAGAGCTAGCCATGAAACAGGAGAAGCTAATTAGGAAATATGATAAACAAGTATCGGCCTATGAAAATAATCGGGATAACCCTACCCTTGTAAAATGGAGAAGTAGAATTATACCAGACGCTTATGGTAGCGTATTGGAAATTGGGATTGGAGTAGGTGCGAATTTCGCCTATTACGAAAGGGAAAAGGTCAATGAGCTATTAGGGGTAGACTTTAGTAAAGAGATGATTAGAGGTGCAGAAAGAGAAGCATCCAAGCATCATATAAAGACCAGTTTTATAAATAAAGATATTCGTCATGTACAATTCGAATCCAATTCGTTCGACTCCATTGTTTCGACTTTAACCTTGTGCGGCTATCCGAATCCTGTTGATACGTTGAACAAAATAAATGATTGGTGCAGGAAAGATGGTAAAGTATTGTTGATGGAGCATGGATTAAGTACGAATCCATTTCTTTCAGTCACACAAAAGATAGTGGATCCTCTTTTCAATAAAGTTTCTGGTTGCCATTGTAACCGAAATATGATTAAGCTAGTGGAGAAATCTAGACTGCAAATTGAGCGTGTAGAAAGATATTGGTCTGGAATTATTTGTTTAATATGGGCAAGGCCACGTGAATGAACCTCTGTCGAAAAAGACGATTAAGACTAAGACTGCTTAATTTATGAGAAGACAACCATTGGAGGAACAACAATGACACCGTTTACTGAGAGAGTCATCCAACTAATTCAAAACATCCCAGAAGGTAAAGTAGCAACATATGGTCAGATTGCAAGCTTGGCAGGGTCGCCAAGAGCTGCACGGCAAGTAGTACGAATCCTTCATTCGATGAGTAAGAAGTATCAGCTTCCTTGGCATCGAGTAATCAATGCGCAAGGGAAAATTGGGTTGAAAGATGAACAATCTTATTATGAGCAGCTGATGAGACTTGAGGCGGAAGGGATAGCATTTGGACAACATGATTGGATCGATTTAGAAATATTTCAATGGAAGACTGACAAAGATAGATGTTAGGGGGGATTGTGTGGCTTTTATGATATCTATTTTTGAATCTATCTCAGCAAATATATACTCGTTTTAAAAATACATAGCATGGTACAATAAAATACATAACCTGAAAAATTGCTTATTAAAGCATTGAATATGAAACGCTTATGAGTTTGAAAGGGCATTATTTAACCCCATCAAATCCATAAGCGTATTAGCTTAAAATACCTTTGTAGTCCAATCCTCACAATTCCACATATCCGTTACTACCCCATCATAAAAGTCGGGCTCATGGGAGATGAGAAGAACACTACCTTTATATTCTTTTAGTGCTCGCTTTAATTCTTCTTTTGCATCTGGGTCTAAGTGGTTTGTCGGTTCATCGAGTACAAGTAAATTTGTTTCACGGTTAATTAATTTACATAGACGAACTTTGGCTTTTTCCCCACCACTGAGCACTTGGATCTTACTTTCAATATGCTTCGTAGTTAGACCACACTTTGCAAGAGCTGCACGTACCTCATATTGTGTGAAATGGGGAAATTCATCCCATATTTCTTGTATACAAGTATTGTTATTTTCGGACTTAATCTCCTGTTCAAAATAACCGATATGAAGGTTTTCACCTAATTGAACACTACCGGAAACAGGAGTAATTTCTCCTAAAATACTTTTAAGAAGGGTCGTTTTACCAATTCCATTTGCCCCGTAGAGAGCAATTTTTTGACCACGCTCCATCGATAAATTTAACGAGCGAGATAAAGGTTCACCATATCCAATCACAAGGTCCTTTGTCTCAAACAAGTATTTTCCTGGTGTACGGGCAAGTTTAAAATTAAATTCTGGCTTTGGCTTCTCTACATCCAGTTCAATTACGTCCATTTTGTCGAGCTTCTTCTGACGGGACATGGCCATCCTTGCAGTAGCTGCATTGGCCTTATTACGTGCAACAAAGTCTTTTAAGTTGGCGATTTCTTTTTGTTGTTTTTTATAGGCTGCAACTTGCTGCTGTTTTTTAAGCTCATATAAGCGTAAGAATTCATTGTAGTCGCCAGGATATCTAGTAAGTTCTTGATTCTCCACATGATAAATCAGATTGACGACACTATTTAAAAATGGAATATCGTGAGACACTAAAATAAAAGCATGATCATAGTTTTGTAAATAGCTTTTTAGCCATTCGATATGCTCGAAATCTAAATAGTTGGTTGGCTCATCAAGAAGTAATATCTCGGGCTTTTCTAATAGTAATTTAGCTAACAGTACTTTGGTACGCTGACCACCACTTAAATCATGTACATCCCGGTCAAGTCCGAAATCATTTAACCCGAGTCCATTGGCTACTTCCTCGACCTTTGCATCGATTGTATAAAAATCGTTGTTCGTTAAGGTATCCTGCATTCTACCTGTATCTTCTAGAAGTTTTTCCAATTCCTCTGGTGAAGCCTCTCCCATTTTGGCAAATAGCTGATTCATCTCTGCTTCCAAATCATATAAATATTGAAAGGCAGTTCGTAACACATCTCGGATTGACATTCCTTGTTTTAAGACTGCGTGTTGATCTAAGTAACCAACACGGATATGTTTTGCCCAAGTTACGTTACCAGCATCTGGTTCTAATTTTCCAGTAATAATATTCATAAAAATGGATTTACCCTCACCGTTTGCCCCGATAAGACCAATATGCTCACCTTGTAATAATCGAAAGGAAACATTCTCAAATATTGCACGGTCACCAAATCCGTGACTTAAATCTTTTACTGTTAATAAGCTCATAATGATAACACCTTTTCTTTTTTTCAATACATTCTCTCCTATTATACGGTTCAAGCTCGGGGAAAGAAAGAAAATTTTAATGTTCAATAAGGTATTGTTACCAGATACTAATACTTGGTATAATATTCTATAATTGTAGCTTAAAAATTATCAAATGAGTTAGAATGGGGGACATGTATGCCAACAAAGAAGATTGCTTTTGTTACAGATAGTACTGTATTTTTGACCGATGAGCTGAAAGCCCATCCAGATATTTATGTAGTCCCGATTGTCATTATTTCAAATGGAGAAGAATATGAAGATGGTATCGATTTAACCTCAGAAAAGTTATATGAAATCATTCGTACAGAAAAAGAGGTTCCCAAAACCTCACAGCCAAACATTGGTAAATTTAAAACGCTTTATGAACAATTAAAGGAAGAATATGATCAAGTAATTGCCATACATGTTTCATCTAAATTAAGTGGAACAATCTCTAGTTCTATGGCAGGTAAGGATGCAGCTGGATTTGAAGTGGAAGTAGTAGATTCTTATTCTCTTTCTTTTGCGATAACTAGTTTACTAGAAAGGGGACTGGAGCTTTCCGAAGAAGGTAAAGATGCCAAAGAAATTGCAAATGAGCTTCGTCATATGACAAAAGGACAAAGGAATCTAATATTACTAAGCACACTGGAACAGCTATTCAAAGGTGGTAGAATGTCAAGTACCCAATTTGTATTAGGCAACCTGCTAAAGATAAAGCCTATTTTATCGATTGGGCCTGATGGTGAACTAGGGCTAAAAGAACGAATTAGATCGGAGAAAAAGGCAACTCGTAGAATTATAGAATTATTGAAAGCGTCAGCTGAAAAATATTCTGTTAGAAGAATAAATATTGCCAATGCTAATGCAATAGAGAAAGCGGTAGCGTTAAAAGAAATGCTACAAAGCGAGATGCCCAATGTTGATATTAGAATAGGTGAAGTAAGCTCTTCGTTAGCGGTTCATGCAGGAGAAGGGGCAATTGCTGTTTTTTGGAATATATAAGTAGACGACATAGGTGAATGCCTATGTCGTTTGTAGTTATTTTTCATAGCGTAAGTAATTATAATTAGATGTAGGAATCCGAATAATAACATTACCTTCTTTGTCTTTATGAATTTCATATTCTCGATATGTTTCTATAATATAATCTTCTTCTTCCTTCATATCCTCAAGGATAAATTCATAGGTGGTTGCGACATATTTTTTATCGATCTGTGCGTCTGCATCTATCGTGTCCTCATTTGCGAATTGATAATACCATGAATTCTCTATTTTACCAGCAGGATCGTCAATAAGACATGTAAATATAAGCACTAATAATGCTCCAAGCATGGAAATTTTAGTTTTCATATCTCTACTCCTTTCATATTTTTTTACTAATATATATGCATGTCCCATGTAATTAATTGATAAATTGGTTAAAATGGTGATGAATGAGTTGGAAAGGGGAGAAAAGTATGTATCGAAAAGTTGAAGATTTTTTACAGGACTGGAATCACGAAATGGAAGGGACCCTACGTGTACTTAAGGCAATGACTGATGAAAAACTTAATCAATCCATTGTGGATGGGCATAACACGTTAGGGTGGCTTGGATGGCATTTGGCGACAGCACCAGCATTTTTCTGTGGTGAAGTAGGATTAACAGTTACGCCAGCAGGTGGTCCAAAGGATGTACCGAATAATGCTGAGGAAATTGTGCAAGCATATAAGAAGATTTCCGAAGATGTTATCCAAGAGGTTCGGACTTTTACAGATGGTCAATTAGAGGAGACAGTTCAAAGCTTTGGGGGGCAAATCCAGAGGGGAACACTATTACGTAAGATGATTGATCACCAGACCCATCATCGTGGCCAAATGACAGTTTTACTAAGACAGGCAGGCTTAAAGGTTCCCGGTGTTATGGGGCCAACGAGAGAGGAACAAATGTAGGTGTAAAGAAGGCTAATTTATTAGATTAGCCTTCTTTTTTGTGCCGGAGATGTTGCTGAAGAACTGGATAGAAATGCTAAATTAGCAACTATATTAGGGGTTCTACGAGCTTCTGGCAAAGTTAGAAAAGCATTAGAGGAATTGAAAAAGGAATAGGTGAAAGGAGCAAGAGGATCCATTAGCTGGAGACCTAGCTCCTTTTTAATATGGATTAATAGACTATCGTGCTCCATTTCTTCCTTGTGTACCTTGGTTACTCTTACGTTTGTTTTTCCAAACCCGATTTTGATTCGTTGTGTCAGGAAATGTTTCTCCAGCATTTAATTCAATCTGTTGTGGATCCTTCACACTACTACCTGTTTCCCCTATTTCGATATAAACCCCATTATTTGGTGCTTTATCGCCAGGACGAAATTGTGTCATCTCACCCATTTAGTGTCACTCCTTTTTATAATCTGTTTGTAGTATGAGTAATTAACTAATTTTTATATACGTAATATTTATGTAAACAATTTGTATTTGTCTTAAGAAATTTCAAAATGATTATAATTACCTAAGTTTGACAAATAGTGACAATGTAATAGTAATTTTTTTCCATATTAGTAGGACTTGATTCCTTTTTGTGAAATATACGTGAAATTGAATTAAGGATATAGTTAAAAAGTCTCCCGTTATAAAAGTCCTAATCTTGCATTTTCATGGTAATTTATGGAATTGACTTTTGAAACCTTTATGTAATTATTTATGTATATCTAACCAAATGGAAAAATTCACATAATTAAGAAATGAGGTCTAGAAGTTGTTAGAGTCGAAGCGAAGAGCCATTATATTTTTTATTATAGCGATTTTATTAGCAGCTTTATCTGGTTATTTTGTTTTACAAAAGGTAAAAGATCTTAATGATAATCTTGGAACTATGGTGAAGATTTATGTTGCTGATAGAGAGATCTATTCGAGAGCTTTAATTACTCCTGATGATGTTACTACTACAGAAATTCCAGCTAAATACATACGAGATGAGTATATTACGAATGTGAATGATTTTCAAAATACTGTATCGATTGTACCTCTATCAAAAGGACAAATTATTACGCAGAATATGCTAAAACAAGCCTCAACTGTTACAGAAGAAAACAATCGTTTAATTACAATCTTGCAAACAGCTAATGTCTTTTTTGATGAACGATTATATGACATGGATCGTGTCGATATTATCGTTTCTCATGAAGTAGAGGGGAAGAAAGTTACTGAAGTATTTATGAAAGACTTAAAAGTAGCTCGAATTGCGACAAATAATGAAACTAAGGAATTTAATGGAGTTCAAGTTGAAGTTCCATTTGATGAAGTTACTGATTTGATCCATATGTTAAATTACGCAGAAACAGTAAGAGTAATTCGAGCAAATGTTGGTCAAATGCCAAATCAAGGTAATCCTTCTGTTGAGGATCCAGAAAATGAAGATAGCAACTTAGAAGGTTCTGAAAAGAAAGATACGACTAAAGAAGATGTAGAGAAAGAAACTACTACTGATTCTAAGGAGTAAATCTATTAGTCTACATTGAAGCAAATCGTAATGGGGGATCTGCATGAAAAGAATAAATGAAATCTATGTAATTGGGAATAACGAGGATTTACTCTCTTCGATTCAATCACAACTTAGTCAGGAATATAAACTTCAAATGCTAGAAATAGATGAAATTAAAAAATTCTCTGTTCAAATTGTCTTGATGCTGAGAACGGATGAAATGTCTCCGCTAGATACTGCACAGACTGTTTTATCCTTATATCCTAAAGCACACCTAATTTATATCAGTGATATACCGAATTTCGAGTTGTTACGGGATTTAAATCGTATGGGTATTATGGAATATTTGGTTCTGCCAGATGAGGATTGGTTATTAGGAGATAGAATTCGTGAGATTGCAGAGTTGAAGCTTGCTAATCACGAACAGTCTTCAACTGTGGAAGGTTTTAAACGTGGCGGAGGAAAGGTTTTTACATTTTATAGTGGTAAAGGTGGGGCAGGTAAATCACTATTAAGTACTGCATTTGCACAAACACTAAAAGTGGAATCTACTGCTAAGGTGTTGTTTATTGACCTTAATTTACAATATGGCAGTGCCGAAACTTTTCTAGGTATTGATAGTAATAGGACAATTATTGATTTATATCCAGTTATACAAGAATTAAACGAGCATCATATTCGCAATGTAGCAGAAAAAGAGCCTCATTCGGGTCTAGATATACTAGTAAGTCCTAGGGATGCAGAATTAGCCGAGCGAATTGATGAAGAATTTATTCTAAGACTAATTAGAGCAAGTAAACGTAGCTATGATTTCATTATTATTGATGTTCCCACTTGGATTGATGAAAGAGTTTATACCACATTAGAGGAATCAGAAAAAATTTACTATGTTATGAGTTATGACACTATTGCAATACGTGTACTAAAGAGTGTGGAAGAATTATTTCAACAGCTTGGAATAGTGATGAATGAGAAGATGGAACTAATTATTAACTATAGTGGAAAAGACAATGAACTGAATCAGAAGGATTTAGAACGATTCATTGGTTATCCAATTGCGGCTAGAGTCAGAAGGGATTTGAAGGGAGTCCAATCATTTGTCAATCAAGGAGTTCCTTTGAGAAAAGAACAAAAGGATAAAAAATTACCCCCAGTAGCAAGAGACGTTCAAAAATGGGTTCGTTCCATGTTAAAGTAGTAAACTTCTTTCACGTAACGTTGGCAGACAGAGAAAAGGTGGTGTGTAAATGGCTCTTTTTCAAAAAGTTAGTAAAGAAAAAAAGGGTAACCTACAACCGGACTTTAATGTAAATAGTACCTACATAGATGAGTTGGTCGAGCATTACAAGACAAGATTACTTACTGAGATAAATCTTGATCAGATTACCACATTAGATGAACGAGAGAAAAAGTTAAAAATCGAACGCTATATCAATCAATTTATGACCGAGGAAAAAGTAGTGATTCCGAGGCATGATAAAGAAGCACTTCTCTCTAAATTGATTGATGAAAGTGTCGGGTTCGGACCTTTAGAGCCTTTACTTCAGGATGACGATATCACTGAAATACTAGTTAACGGACCTAAAGAAATATATATCGAGAAAAAAGGAAAGTTGGAACAAGTAGATATTTCATTTAAGGATGAATCCCATGTAAGGCATATTGTTGATCGTGTAGTAGCACCGCTAGGCAGAAGAATAGATGAGAGTTCTCCTATGGTTGATGCTAGATTACCTGACGGAAGCCGTGTGAACGCAGTAATTTCACCGGTAAGCCTAGGAGGAACTATAATTTCTATCCGCAAATTTAGAAGAACTCCTTTTGAAATGAAGGACCTTAGACGAAACGGAACCTTTACGAAGGACATGGAAGAATTTCTACAAGCACTAGTTAAAACCAAGCAAAACATATTGATTTCAGGTGGTACTGGAAGTGGGAAAACAACACTTCTGAATGCTTTAGCAAAAGAAATTCCACTTGGTGAACGTTTAATAACCATTGAGGATTCTGCTGAATTAAGATTGGATCGAAATAACGCAGTTGGACTCGAGGCACGGCCACCGAACGTAGAGGGAAAAGGGGAAATATCCATCCGTCAATTGGTAAAGAATGCTCTCCGGATGCGGCCAGATCGTATTATTGTAGGAGAGGTCCGTGGTGCTGAGGCATTTGATATGCTACAAGCAATGAATACCGGTCACGAAGGATCATTAACTACGGTCCATTCTAATACCCCTGCCGACGCAATAAACAGGGTTGAAGGGATGGTCGTAATGGCTGGAATGGATTTACCTACTCATATTATTCGTGAGTATATCGTCGGGGCAATAGATTATATAGTTCAAGTGCAGCGCCTAACTGATGGGACAAGGAAAATCCTAAATATAGCAGAGGTGTCTGTGAATAAAGAAAACAAAATTGAAGTTAAGGATATTTTCTACTTTAAACGTACAGGAATAAATGAAAAGGGAGAAATATTAGGGTTTTATACGCCAACTGGTACTATTCCAAAATGCTTAAGCCACCTTGATATTTTTGGGTATCATTTCGAACAAACATTTTTTGAGCCGAAAGGAGAGATTTCCGATGAATATCACCGTGTCTATACTCTATAGTTTCGCAGTGCTATTTTTATTGATTGGTATATATTTCTTCCTTGGCTACCGCGACAAAAAAAAAGAATGGACTTATAAGGTTAAAAAATGGTTTCCAGAGGAAGAAAGAAAAAGCTTTATTAGTAAATTAGGCGAACGCTATGACAATAAAGAAAGTGCAAAAAAGCTTAAAAGCAAATTACTAAACGCCAATCTTAAGCTATTACCATCGGAATACATAGGAATCCTATTAGTTGGTTCGCTTATATTATTTGTACTGTTTAATTTTATTTTCAACATGCCATTGCGATTAAGTTTACTGCTTTCTATTGGGATTATGATTGCATCACATTTCTTATTATTTTACATTCGTAAAAATAATTATGAAGCCCGTTTCAATGAACAATTGTCAGAGGTTTGTAGATTACTAGCCAATGCTGCGCGTTCTGGTCTTACGATTACACAAGGAATTGAGATTGTTTCAAGAGAGGTAACTGGACCAGCAGGGGATGAGTTTAAAAGGATCTCGAACGAATTGAAACTTGGTGTTCCATTAGAGTCTGCCTTCCGTTCCGTTCAAAAAAGGAATAAATCTAGGGATTTCAATTTGTTTATTGCAACGTTACTTATCCAAAAAAAGACAGGTGGAAATTTAGCTGTCACACTTGAGACGATGGCAAATACATTTGAGGATCGTAAGGTTTTAGCACAGACCATTAAAACAATGACAGCTGAACAGAAGTATATTTCGTTTATTGTTCCAGTTATGCCTATTTTTCTATTACTAGTAATGAATAATGTTATCGAAGGTTTTATTGATCCACTCTTTTCTGGTTTCGGAGTCATAATTTTAATTTTATTTATTGGTGCTATTGTTCTATCGTTTTTAATTATTCGAAAGATCACAGATATAAAGGTGTAGGGTTATGGATGCATTAATAATTATAACAATCATAGGTTTCTGGTTATGTATTTTACTATTTTTAAAGCATATGTGGACTTTCTTACAGGAAAAAAAGAAGCGACTAGAATATGTCTCAGAAGTAACAAATATTGATCCTTTTGAAAAAAAGGAGAAAAAGAAAAACAAAAGGGCAGCTGTGTTTGAACAAATGACGAAATATGCAGATGATTTTTCGGATTTAGGACAGCGCATTAATTTTTTTAGTGAAAATCATGATGTTGAAGAATGGTTAAGGAAATCAGGAAATCCTCTTAAATTAACTGTACAACGATTTCAAGGTCTTAAGATTCTATTATTCTTTATAGGATTATTTATCGGAATATTAGTACTAATCATCGGATTTCCTTTTTCTCAATATATTTTAGCGTTTGCTCCTATTTTGGGCTACTTTCTTCCCATTCTCTTAATTAAAAGGGAGGCTAAGAAACGTCAGGAGCTTATTCGAAAGGAATTACCAGACTTCTTGGACACAGTAAGTACAAGTGTTCAAGCAGGGGTAAGTCTTGATCACGCTTTACGGGAGGTGATTCGACACTTTGATGGTCCTATCCGAGAAGAATTTTCACGTTTTAACAATGAAATTGATTTAGGGGTGCCGCGAGAAAGGGCTTATCGAGAGTTGCTAAGACGTAATGATAACCCCGAGTTCCAATCTCTAATTAAAGCGCTCATTCAAGGGATGAATTTAGGAGTTCCAATTGCCACTACCTTTAAAATTCAGGCAGAAGATATGCGACAAATACGTGAGGAGAAAGTGAAGGAGTTAGCAGCAAAGGCTTCTCCAAAAGTAACACTTGTAACAACCTTTTTAATTGCCCCTGTATCTATATTGATGATTGCAGGCTTGATGATCATGAATATGTTACTGGGTGAAAATAGCTTATTTTCAATATTTTAAAAAATAGGAGGAAGAATAATGAAAAAGATCAATGGTTACTATGTAAGGGTAATGAACAAGCTAAATTCTTGGAAAAAGGAGGAAACTGGATCACAAACACTGGAGTGGTTAGGTATCGCTGCTGTAGTTGTAATTGTTGTTGGTATTATTTCTACAGTCTTTAGTAATGATAATAGTATCGGGGATACTGTAAAACAGAAGTTCTCTGATTTTGTAGATACGATTGGTGGAAAGTAATAAAAACTGTAGTAGTTTATCAGAGAAGTAAATTTTGCAATTTATAAGTTTAGGAGAGTTCTTTTATGAAGCGCTATACATTGATAATTACTATTTTGCTCATATTTGTTATTGCTTTAGCAGGGTGTAAAAAGGATAAGTCAGATGATACAGATAATGCAAAACCAGACAAACATACAGAAACGAAAACTGAAGAGGTTTCGAACTTAGATGAGCCAGATAACAAAGATAAGGAAGAAGAATCTAGTAACCTCAGTTTTCTTGAAGATATTGCCGAGCCACCCAGTAGCATTGCTGACGTTATTCAGCAAAAGGCAGGTCCTTATTCTGGTATCGATGTAAATGACGATAGTGTCATTGACCAAGTACTTGAAGATGTTAGAAAATTGGAGCCACTTCCTGAGGATGCTACGGAAGAACAACTAAATGCTTATTTTAAGTATTTATATTCATTAGTAGCAGAGGACTATCCAGATCCAAAAGATACTATTAAAAAATGGGAATTTGGTTCATTTGGAGATCCAGACTTACCTGATTCTCGATTCCACTTTAAAGAGAATTATAATGTTGAAGTTCTTCTTGATGGAAGTGGTAGTATGGGCGCATATATTGGGAATAAAACGATGATGCAGATAGCTAAGGAAGCAATTAATAATTTCATGAAACAAGTTCCCAAAGAAGCAAATGTATCTTTACGAGTTTATGGTCACAAGGGTACCGGATCAAATAGTGATAAAAATCTTTCTTGTAGTACAATTGAGCAACTTTATGGATATGCTCCGTATGATGAGACGGCGTTTCAAAAAGAACTGGATAAAATTCAACCTGCTGGTTGGACACCACTTGCAGATGCGCTTAAGCAAGCAGAGGAATCATTGGCTAAGTATGACACAGAAAATAATACTAACTTAATTTATGTGGTGAGTGATGGCGTAGAGACTTGTGATGGTGATCCGGTAGCTGTTGCTAAGTCACTTTCAAATTCTAATGCTAAACCTATTATTAACATCATTGGATTTAAAGTAGACAATGAAGCACAGGCGCAGTTAAAAGCCATGGCAGATGTTTCCGGAGGGATTTTCTCCACAGCTAATGATCAAAGTGAATTAGAGGAAGAATTCAAGCGAGCTGAAGAAGTATTAAAATCCTGGGAGCGCTGGAAGAAAGATGCTTTAAGAAATGTTGATGCGATAAGACTTGATAATAACTTTGACATTTTGAGTATAAAAGTAGAGTGGGGAACAAAAGAAACTAAACAGTCGAATAACATTGCGAGATTAGCGACTTTGTTTAGAAATGAAGGAATTATTACACGTGAACAAATGAATTATTTACGCAGTCTACGTGATGAAATTCGTGTTATTATTCGTGATGGTCAAGACGAAGTCGTAAAGGAATTAAAAGATATTAGTACTGATAAGTTAGACGAACTTAAAAAGTCAATTAATGAAAAATATGATAAGGGAACTGAAGAATAAATTTACCGATTTATATTTTGTACGATTGGAGGTGATATCCTTTGAAAACATTCTATAAGAGAATATTTGCTTTAATAGGAATTGTATTTCTCACCTTCTTACCTGTAATGACACCAACTGTCCACGCAGTTTCCTCCTGGTCGGGTGATCCATGGCAAGGTAGTCCATGGAATGGAAAGTCTTGGGACGGTAGTAACCTGCAATGGTCTGGGGATTCCTGGAATGGAAATAGTTGGAATGGTAATTCCTGGAATGGGAACAGTTGGACGAATCAATCATGGAGCCAAAATGGTTGGAATTTATCTGGATTTAAAGGTAATTCTTGGACCCAACAAGGCTGGGATGGATCATCATTTCAAGGGAATTCGTGGACCAATACAGGCTGGGATGGTAATCAATTCCAAGGAAATCCATGGTCAAGCTCTGGGTGGAGTATGTATGGATTTACAGGAAACCCGTGGTCAAATACCGGTTGGCTAGGGAATGGTTATTCTGGAAATCCATGGTCTAACTCAGGGTGGGATGGAAACGGTAATGGACCTCTAAATCCTTGGTCTAATTCAGGCTGGAATGGAAATGGCCATCAGGGTAATCCATGGTCCAGCGGTGGCGGAGGTGGTGCTGGGCCATTTGCTGGTCAACCAGGTTCTGGCACAACAATAAACCCACCGGGTCCTTATAATCCTTCAGCCCCAGAACAATTCTATGATACTGATGAGTTTAATGCAGCAAAATATGTTTGGGATAATATGATGAATGCTGCAATAGATATAGAGACTAATTATCCAAATGGTCTTCATGGTCTAGGTCCTAATGGTCTGAGTCCAGATTTCTTTAAAGGATTTATGGTTGATACCATTAAATTACAGCTTGGTGATCATATTGCAGTTGATCTTTATGACATAGGTGATACTGCATACAACATGTATAGTGGTTATAAGGATCTAGAAGCAATAAGGCAGGCTACGTTTGCTGCAAATGCTGCAAGCATGACCAATAACGCTTACCAAATTTCAACTGCTTCTAGATTTGCTCAATACGGTAATTTAATCAAGGATTCGGCAGATGTTTTTCTAACTAAAACTGAATTCGGAAATTTATCAAGCACATGGAGCTCAATGGGTGCTTTATCAAAGTTAAACTTTGTAGCTTCCGGTGTAAATGCTGGTCTATCAGCCTATAAAACTGGTGTTAGTATTGGAAATGCCATAGACACTTGGCAGAATACGAAAGATGGTTCTGCCCGAACCTCTGCAATAGCCGATATTGGAGCAAACCTCGGGGAAACATTAATGAGTGTCGGTGGTGTGGCAACGGCAATCCCAGGTGGTCAGGCTTTGGGGGCAGGCTTAGTAATAGTAGGCGGTGGATTATTTGTAGTCTCGAAAGCTACTAAATTAGTAGCAGATAACTGGGATAAAATCACTGACTTTGGGAAAAGTGTTGGTAACGGTATTAAAAATGCCGGTAAATCCATAGCCAAGGGAGCTAAAAAGGTAGGTAGCATGATCAAAGGTTGGTTCTCATAAACATTTTAAAATACAGGTAACAGAATAGAGATTTACTCTATTCTGTTACCTAAAAAATTAGGTGACATACATGCAACAAATTACTGCAAATGAGCTACTGAAGCTTGGAAAGAGGCATAAAAAGTGGAATGAGGATGTAACAATTGAACTATTCCCATATGCCATTAATAACCATCGCTATTATTTAGCGTACTATTTAGGAAAGTTTTCTCGAGAGATAAAAAATATTGCCATATTATCACCTGATTCATCTAATAAAGATGAAGCGTTAAATGCATTGAAACAATTGGTCTATTTTACTATTACATTTGATAAGGTAGAGAACAATACAAAAACAAGAGCAGAATTAAATTTTGAAATCTATGGAGAAATTCGAAACTATTTAAGAAATATATTGAATTCAGGTGTATTACAACCGGAATTCATAGATATTTATGATCGTTCTTATAAAGTAGTAGATAAAACGCTTAGATTACAAGATGAGATGTTAGAACTTAGAAGTAGAGTGAATAAGTTTGCCCAAGATATTCTTGATAGAGGGTATTTCATTGATAGTGATATTGACGAGGTGCTTTCATTATTTCTTGCACCGGGGTGGATACAATTTCAACAGTTCTATGATAGTTATCGTTATAGGAATGATTTTGATGTTATTTATAAAAATGAAAATAATCCGGAGTTAATACCATTTTTCAAGTTTAGAGATCCCAAAACCCTGTTTAACATGACTAGTGGTATCGCTGAAGAACAATTAAAAAAATCACTTGATATCGTAACTGATAAGCAGGATATGAGTAACTTCAGTAAAGAAGACTACTTTAATTATTGGACTAAAAAGTTTGAAAAAGGTTTATCCGATCGATATATACAACTTAGGAAAATTATCCGAAATCTCTAGAAATAGGTTAGGGCACACTGAATAATAAAGGAGTATATTAGATGAAAAAAACAATCTGGTTTATTAGTTTCTTAAGTTTACTTATTTTAACTTCATGTAGTACATCACCAGAAGCAGAAGAAATCGCAAAATATCACAACGATTATGTAGAGAATGTAAATTCACTAGCCTCACAGGTAGATGAACAAATACAAAAGTCATTTGCTACAGAAAGCCCTCAGGAAACTTATGATTTACAAACTGAAAATGTTTTACCTTTAATTGAAGAAATTAAGAAATATATTGAAGATATGCAACCTGAATCAGGAGAAGTGAAAGAACTTCATGAGATGCGATTGAAACAGCTTTCTGCTTGGGAAGAAGCATTTAAATTACAATATCAAGCATTAGAGAAAACGGTAGCGGAAGAATCGGAAGAGGAGGTAAGCAAATTATTAAAGGAATCAGACCAAAAACTGTTAGAGGCTGCAGAGTTAGGACAGCAGGCTGATAACAAATTAGTTAAACTGGCTGAGGAACATGACGTTACTATAAATTAAGGGTTAGCGATAACAATTAAAAGAGCTGTTTATGGAGGATTGCCTTATGAAATGGCTGAATAAAATTAGAAAAAGTGAAAACGGAAGTGCCACTATTGAATTTCTTGGTATTGTCCCATTAGCTTTAATTTTTTTAATGATAATATGGCAGTTTATTGTTGGAGTCAATGCTGTAGTAGTGGCTAAGTCTGCGGTGAACGAATATGCAGAGGTTTATTCTGTAACAAAGGATTTGAATGACGCTCGGGATGCAGCAAAAACTATTATTGATGCAACTGGAGATTATTTAGTATTCGATAGTTTTACTACAGAACCTGGGGAATATGATAAAGAATTTACAGCTGAGCTTGCTGTTAATATTAAGTTAGTTTTTATTCCTGAATTGTTTAGAGGTTCCGTACCAAGCATACCATATAGTGCAGCGGCATACGGTAGGGTGATAGAGTGAAGAACATAATATCATATTATCGGAATGAGCAAGGTAATGTTGTTTTGTTTGTAATAGGTATGTTAGGTATTATGATGGTCTTATTTATATTAGTAGTTAATCTTAGTTCTGCTCTAGCTACTAAGCAGCAATCGGAAACGACTGTCTCACAAGCTAGTTTGGCAGCCACAAGTGCCTTTTATGAAGAAGTTAGAAGAGTTATTACCGGTTTCTCTTACCCAGAACCAATTCCTCCTACCGAACCTGATCCTGAAGCAGATTCATCTGCCTGGGAGGCATATCGTGAAGCATTAAAAGAATATGAAGAAAAGCTAGAAGTCTATAAGTTCTTTACATTATTTGATAATTATGTTGCTTCAGCTAAAGCGGGTCTTACTGGTTTGGAATATCGTGACTGGTCTGACAAAGAATTAGAATTACAAGCTTTTGATGTAGTAATTAATGGCGCCTTAACTAATGGTCGTCTGCTTCAAGAGATAGTAGAAGGTCTGTTAGTAGGGAATAATAGCATTCAACAAGCAGCAATAACTATGGGAATTCTGACTATTGAAAAGAATGGTGGAATTTTAGAGGAAGCTACATTAGATATTAGGGATAATCGAATCGAAATTAGAGCAGCTACTGAAGCTACATCAACTGCCTACGACGGCTTTGTAGAAAGTGTAACAGAAAAGCTTTACCAAGAGTCATCTGGTCCAAAGATTGATTTTATTAACTTGATATGGACAAAGACACTACCAGTTTATTTAGAATATGAATGAGGTTAATTCTTGAACATTAAGAGGAGATAATTATGAAAAGTCCTTTTCGAAATACATGGGAGATATATACTGGAAGATTTGAGAGAGTATTGCTATTAATGTTATTTACAACACTACCATTATTAATAGTTCATTCATTTGCTACAAATTATATCTATGCTATCACTCCTAGTATGGACCCATTATATTCATTTGCAGACATTTATTATGGACTAATAACCATATTATTATATATTTTTGCACAAGTACCATATGTTCGGTTTGTCTATAACGAATACAACGATATGGAGCGAAGTTTTCAAGATGCAATTTTCCAATTCATCGTATTAGGTTTTACGGTTTTTATATTTGCAACGATTGTTTCAATCTTATCAATCATTGGTTTTTCGCTATTTATAATTCCTGGTTTTATTATATTAGCTCTTACCCTACCAGTACCATATGTAAGTGTTTTTGATAAAAAATCAGTATGGAGGTCATATAAAGAAGGGATACGAATTGGAAAGAAGCACTTTTGGAAAATCTTTTTATTGATATTAGTAACGGGTTTACTTGAAATGATTGCGGGCGTTTTGATTACATCACAAATTTTTAATATTACTAATTCCTTTGCTGCACAAATTATTACACAAATCGTACTGAATTTAATCTACTATCCATTCATTGTCATGCTACTAAGCTCCTGTATGATTAAATGGCGTGAGGAACAGAAAGTACTAGAAACACGTGATGAAACGGAAGTTGCATGACTAGGATTTATTGAAAGTTGACGCATTGAAAATACAATGCGTTTGCTTTTGTTCAATTAATTGCACTTCCCTATATCAATTTACAGTTTCTTTCAAATACTAAGCAATTTACTCCACATTGATAAAGCAATTTAATTCCTCGTTAAAGTCATTTTAATAAATAAAATTCCCAAATATAAAATGTAATAGGGAGAGATTTATTTTGAAAAGGTACTGTGGGAAAGTCCTTACGATTTTTGCTGGCATTATATTAATTTATTTTACTGTTTTAACTCCAACGGTAAATGCAGTTACTCCATGGTCTGGTAAACCCTGGAAGGGAAACCCTTGGAAAGGAACGCCATGGGATGCGGGAGAATTGCAATGGGAAGGTGTACCTTGGGACGGTAACCCTATCAATGGAAACCATAATGGTAATGAAATGAATAAAGATGGTTCTGATGACAATTCAACAGAGGGAAACGAAACGAATGAATCCTCCGAAAGTAATCAGGAAAAGCTATGTTTACCTGGTGAAGGTGGTTGCGATGGAACCAACGGGAAAAAAATTGATTTATCAATTGAGGAAGAGATGGATAAAGCAATAGAGCAATTTCTAAAAGATAATAATGTCAAAAAGCCTCTATTTATGTCAAAAAAAGCTTATGAAAAAGAAGTGGAAAAACTAAAACAAAAACTAAAGTCGGAATTTACTAGATTATTAGAAAGACCACATGGAACTGTGCAAGATGTTGATATTCCAGATAATGTGTTGGCAACACTTGCACAATCAGGATATACTGAAAACCATTTGGGAAAAGACGGTAAACTGGACAAGGATAATAAATTATTAACTTATGGTTGGAAGGAATATGAAAGTGTAGAATATGATTCTGGTTTCCATGCACGTCTATATAAAAATGATGATGAAGGTAAAATCGTAGTTTCATTTGGTGGAACGGAAACAGATGATATGAAGGACCTGTTAACAGATGGCCGTCTTGCCTTAGGATACAGTGATGACCAATTTGAAGAGGCACTTAAATTTGTAAATGATATGATGCTGGAACATCCTGATAAAGAAATCGTGATCACTGGACATTCACTTGGTGGAGCTTTGGCGCAATATGTGGCTATTAATAAGGGAATACCAGCAATTACCTACAATGCTCCAGGGATAGATACTCGGGACTATGGTTTTTTTGAAAATCCATTGAAAATATTTTTTCGCGATGGAAACATGATAGCTGTAGAGAAATTCTTAAACGAAAATGGACTATTACATAACTTAGTTGAGAATCATATCATGGAAGATGATGCAATTGGGAGCTATCAAATTCATGTAGGGACCACTTATTCATATGCTAGCGATGGAACGGTAACATGTCGTGATGATTATAGTAAAGAGAAACACAAAAGAGATTTACCTACCAAAAAGATACCGGAGATGTGGAATGATTTTAAAAAAGATTTACCAAACCATGGTATGCATAAATTTTTTGAGATGATGGTTCCATGTTAGTTTTATTACTAAAGGTTGCATGATTTTGACAAATAATCGGGTCTTATACTGAAAAGGGTGAGAAGTATGATACGTATTGTGCTGGCAGGTTTTTTCTCGTTAGTTTTTCCAGGAATAGGTCAGCTATTTAATCGACAATGGATCAAAGGAATTTCTTTTATCGTAATAGAACTTTGTCTCCTATATTTTGCTACCCCTGAGGTATGGGTTGTGATGATTTACCGTGTAATTTGGTTGATTAGTATTATTGATGCTTCAGTCATTGCATATTTAGTCTATAAAGGGAAAAAAGAATTACACGTCCTAAAAGGATGGCGGGCAGTTTTAGTTGTAGGATTGGCAAATCTTATTATTTTACCAATCGCTCTGTTACCATCTCTTCTTCCTCATATTTCTTACTATTTAGCAGTAACACAAATGACAGATGCCAAGGGAGGCTCTGCCGAACAGTTGCAGGAAGAAAAAAAGATATATGAGGATTATTTAGTGGAGACGTATGGTGAAGAGTTTTCCCTGGGTGATGCAACATTTAATTCAAATTATGGTCATTATTTAGTAGATGCATCTCCAAAAACCAATCCTAATTTGGTTTTCGGAGTATATCAGGATTGGAATGATAAGATTAATGATTCATACATTGATACTTTATGGGGAGAAGAGGCGAGAAATGAGGTATCTCCAATCATTGAGAAGTTATATGAGGATGTTTGGATGAATCATGTAGAAGTCGCAATTAAAGCCGGGTCCAAAGAGAAAATCCTAATTGAAAATAAGCAGATAATTGGTTTCAATGAAGGAAGAAGTAAATACCCTCAAGACTATTATTATTGGGTAGAACTATTAGTCTTTCAAGACTACGATAATCCAGAACAAGAATTAGAAAAATTATATGAAATTATTACTTATTTTAAAAATGCGGAAATTCAAGTTACTAGTTTTGATGTAAAATATTATGATGAAACGTTGCTAGAAAAAGAAGGAAGTGACATAGAGCCTGGTTACAAATATAACGAATATGCCACGCATTTTATTTCACTGAATAAGGATAAAATCAATCAAATTAATTCGATTAAAGATCTGGAAGAACACATGATAACTTTGGAGTAATTTAAAAAGAATAAAGGTTTTAGAAAAAGTACATATCCTATTTTTTGACTAAAAGTTAGAGAAAACTAGTAAAAATTCATGATCACCAGATATAGAGGAGAAGTATCTAATTAACTTTAGTAATCATATTAAATTTACCATTCTGAAAAGTGGAGGATACGCAGTGATTGTAGAAAAGGATTATCAATTTTCAGGAGATAAAGAAGTACTTAACTATTCAAGCATTTGGAATAGGCTTGTTGCTTGGTTGATTGATATAGTAATCGTTTTTTTCTCTATATTCTTTATAAAGCTCATTCCGGATGGAGTAAATGCTATAACATCTCTATTATTTTATAGCAGACCAGTTGATGAATATTATATTAATTATTGGGTAATTCAAATTACTATAGTTGTGGTAGTATTTTGGTTGTATTTTGCATTGATGGAAAGTCTATCAACACAAGGAACAATAGGGAAAATGATCGCTGGAATAAAGGTGGTAAATGAAGAGGAAGAGAAAATATCATTTGCTAATGCATCAGGTCGATTTTTTTTACAATTAGTATCCCTATGTTTACTTGGAATTGGGCATCTGCTTGCTTTATTTTTCAAAAATAAGCAGACTTTATACGATATGCTTTCGAAGTGTGTAGTTATTAAAAGGTAAATTCTAACAATAGCCTTGCTAAAAAAGATGAGGATTTATACCCTCATCTTTTTTTCTCTAAAGGTATGTACTCCAGTTGTATTAGTGGTGGTTTTAGTGTATAAATTATTTAGATAATAATGGAATGGATGTGAAATGTTGGGAATAGATAGTAATTCGATTATGGATAACTGGAAGCGGAATAGTGTTCTTTTCCTTAGTAGCCAACTGATTTCTATGTTTGGCTCATCTTTAGTGCAGTATGCGATTATGTGGTATGTGGTGTTGAATACCCAGTCTGGAGTTATGATGACCATTTATATTTTATGCGGTTTTATTCCAACCTTTATATTGTCCCCATTTGCTGGAGTGTGGGCAGACAGATATGATCGGAAGAAACTAATTATTATTTCAGATGGCTCCATTGCCTTTGTAACACTAATTTTAGCGATTGTTTTTATGCTAGGATATAATTCACTTTGGCTTATGTTCTTAGTAGCTGCTATTCGTGCAGTGGGGACTGGTGTGCAAACCCCATCTGTTGGTGCGATCCTTCCACAGTTTGTCCCTGAGGATAAACTAACTAAGGTAAACGGGTTTAACGGTAGTATTCAGGCATTGGTGATGTTACTTGCCCCAATGGCAAGTGGTGCATTGTTAGGGTTGGCGACGATAGAAATAATCTTCTTTATTGATGTGGTCACAGCTGCCATTGCAATTTTCATTTTCATAGTTTTCTTAAAGATCCCTGCCCATAAAAAGGCAAAAGAGAAAGAACCTATCAGTTATTTTGATGACCTGAAGAAAGGATTTACTTATATTAGCCAACATGCATTTCTAAAGAAGTTTTTCCTTTTCTTTGCCTTATTCTTTATTTTAGCATCTGTTCCATCTTTTCTTACTCCATTACAAGTAGCACGTAGTTTTGGGGATGATGTGTGGCGATTAACAGCTATAGAAGTGGCATTTTCTATTGGAATGATGATCGGCGGAGTCTCTATTGCAACCTGGGGTGGATTTAAAAATAAAATCCATACGATGACATTAGCGAGCTTGATGTTCGGTGTCTTAACAGTTGGTCTTGGGGTCATTCCTAATTTTGTTATCTATCTAGTCGTAATGGGAATAACAGGAATTACGATGCCAATTTTTAGTACACCTTCAACGACACTCCTACAAGAAAAAATAGAACCAGATTATTTGGGAAGAGTCTTTGGTGTAGTGGCAATGATTTCAACGTCGATGATGCCACTTGGTATGTTGATTTTTGGTCCAATTGCAGATGTAATTGCGATTGAGTGGCTATTAATAGGCACTGGCATTTTCATGTTTATCGCTGGGTTTTTCTTAATCGGAAGTAAGACATTGGTAGAAGCCGGTCAGCCAAAACCAATAGCTGTGACTGATGGAAATGCCTAATAAATAAAGAAAAAGTTTTAAAGATACATGCTTCTGTACATCTTTAAAACTTTTTTATTTTTTCTATTGACCTTTACGTTGCGTAAAGGTTTATGCTAAGAATTGTCAGGGGGTGAAGTTAATGGAATATACCGTCAATAAGCTTGCAAGTATGTCGGGAGTAAGCGGCCGTACACTCCGATATTACGATCAAATCGGACTACTAAAGCCGGCAAGAATAAATTCGTCCGGTTATCGTATATACGGGCAACAAGAGGTTGATTTATTACAGCAAATTCTATTTTATCGAGAATTAGAAGTTAGTCTTGAGGATATCATGGAGATTATCAATCAACCGAATTTTGACAGGAGTAAAGCACTGAAAAATCACTATGAACATCTGAAACAAAAACGAGCCCGCCTAGACAAAATTATGGCTACAGTTGAGAAAACAATTGCTAGCATGGAAGGAGGAACACCAATGCAAGATATAGAAAAGTTCGAAGGGTTTAAGGAAAAACTCATTGAGGAAAATGAACAGAAATATGGTAAAGAAATTCGAGAAAAATATGGTGATGAAACGGTTGAAGCAAGTAATGCGAAGTTACGTGGTATGTCACAGGAAGATTATGATGCGATGACAAAGCTTGGGGAAGAAATTATGGTGTTATTGGAAAAGGCCTATCATACAGGTGATCCAGCATCAGCTGAGGCACAGTTAGTTGCTGAAAAGCATAAGGAATGGCTCATGTATTCTTGGTCAACTTACTCGAAGGAAGCACATGCTGGACTCGCTGATATGTATGTAGCAGATGAGCGTTTCACTGCCTATTATGATAAAGCGGTGAAAGGCGGAACAAAGTTTCTACGAGATGCCATCAGAATATATCTTGGATTAGAAGAATAAATAGCCAGGCACCCTCAGAGATTTTTTAAAAACTCGGGGGTGCCTGAATCCTTAATCAAGATCCATTGTCCCTTTTATTCTAGATAAGTATTCTGCATATTTAATAAAGAGTAAACTGATGATAAAAAAGGTCACCCCCAGTAAAAATTCCTGCCCGAGTATTGGTACAACATTTTCGTAGTTTCTTTCGTTTAGTATTTGTTTCGTTAATTCCACTCCTCTAGTTAGTGGAATGAAGTCTGCAACATATGTTAGCCATGTTGGCATAATCGATTGTGGATAATTAGCACCACTTAATAGCAATAAACTACTTGCAAGTAAATTTGCAATCAAATTCATCGATGGAGTCCAAAGGCAAAAGCAACCAATGATTAAACCTAAACCACAAGCAGAGAAAATGGAAACGAGCCATACACTTAGTAAAGGCAGTATTGCTTCGATAGGAATCTTTATTTGAAAAATTAGTATGCCGAAGATCAAACCTATCATTGATGTGAACAAACCATTCAGTATGTGAGCAATAGAACGTGATAGAAATAATCCAATTTTATTTGCAGGGGAGGCCATGACGAGTTGTAGGGTACCCATATACCTATCAGATGTAATAATAGTCATAATTCCAAACACAGAGCTCATGACACAGAGTATGAGTGCATTAGCACCAATATAGCCGACAAGCCCTTTTCCGTCATATACATAATTAACTAGTACAGCAAAAAATAACAATTGACTTAATGGGTTTAACACCATTACAAGAATATAGACCTTGGGATTTAACCATCCGAATAATGCCCGATAGGATAATAAGCTGTGCCTAAAAAATCTTAATGTAGCCTCCATTAATACACCCCTAACTTACCAGAAATTCTTGCCTTCTTTTCAACTGCACGATAACAGAAAATACCTAGTACCATGTAAATCATCGTTACTACGACTAGACCGATTAGCGATTTTTCAATCATATTTATTGAAAATTCATTTGTTGAAACCGCACGGAGTAATTCAATTGCCCAAGTAGGTGGTAATAGATAAGAAATTGGTTGCACCCATATAGGTAGAATAGAAACCGGAAACATGAATCCACAAATTAAATATATTGGATATTCAATGAAATTCATCAATGCTTCCGCTTGTCTCGAAAGTGTAAATGCTAGAGAAAGAAAAAATGAAAATACCGTTAACGCTAACAAAACAAAGAGAGTGCACAAGAAGAAAACCATTGGATTCGGAATGGTTATATGAACACCAAATAGGAATACCAAATAAATAAACGATATTACCATCGATAAAAATCCCCAAATTGTATTACCTATAATTTTTCCTATCAATACGATAAAAAAGGGGACAGGTGAGACAAAGATGATCTCTAATGTCCCGTAATAGCGTTCACGATTGATATCGCTAGCTGACGAAAAGACGATTGAGGACCATAATGCCATAAAACCCGATCCTAAAATAACATAGTGAAAAATATCCTCTGGCGAACGAGAACTGTAAATAAATATAGCGATAGTAGCTAAAAACAAAGGGGAAGCCCATATAATAAATTGAAACATCGGTCGTGCCATCGACAACCCCATATGTACACGTATCGTTCGTAACAAGGCACGCATCATGACACTTTTCCCCCAATTAATTCTACATAGACATCCTCTAAGCTTGGCTTTGTAATGGTTAAATCTTGAATAGCAGCACCATTCAAAGTTTCGTAAATAAAAGGAACAACTGTCTGTGGGTCATGTGTATGTAGTTTAATATTTGTTAGATAACCCCGATTTTCAGCTTGAACATGGTGAATAATTGGCAAATCGGAGAGCCTATGGATGTTTTTTTCAGAAGTCCCCAACGTAGTGAATGCAATGATCGAAACATTATCCGCTTTTAGCTTGAAATTTTGTGGCGTGTCAATTGCTACCAAGTTTCCCTTGTCGATAAATGCTATTCGGTCACAAAGTTCATCTGCCTCATACATATAATGTGTCGTTAATAATATCGTAGTTCCTCTATTATTTAATTCTCGGATAATCTCCCTCAGCTTTCGGGCACTGACAGGATCAAGCCCAATAGAAGGTTCATCTAAAAACAGTATTTTAGGATTATTAACTAAACCTCTAGCTATCTGTAGTCTTTGTTTCATCCCTTTTGAAAAGGTTTCTACGCGTTGATGAGCTACATCTTGCAAGTTAACCAACTCTAATAATTCATTGATTTTTGCTTTTTGTACTGCTCTAGGAATCCTATATAGATCAGAGAAATATGCTAAGTTATCATAAGCAGACAAACGCCAATATAGATTGCGTTCTCCTCCAAGAATAAAGTTAATATGCGGTCTCAACTGTTTCGTTTCTGTGACTGGATTAAAGCCTAGAACTGAAATTTCGCCAGATGTTGGTGTCAGCATGGTAGTTAACGTTTTTATCATCGTTGTCTTCCCAGCGCCATTCGGTCCAAGTAATCCAAAGATTTCTCCCTCTTGAACAGAGAAAGATATTCCCTTTAATGCTTCTACTACTTTTTGTTTTTTCTTAATAATACCTTCTTCTGTTTTATAGGATCTTTTTACATGTGAAACGTCAATTATGGTATTATTCATTCCATTCACCTCAATAATATTAGATGACTATCTTATAAGATGATTGTATTATAACGATTGAATTTGTCAAGATAATTTTTGAATGGAATAATTCATCGTAAATAAACCATCTTAGTATTAGGAGGTGTGCAGATGGGCAAAGATCGCCAAGAAAAAAAGCTAAAGAAGAGCAGACGTGTCGAATCTGATCGAGATGTAGGATTGAAATATAAAAATTCCACCATTATGTCCAGTCCAGAAGAGGCTATGGAATTGAATGATGGAAAGAAATAATTGTTATCGTGATCCCTTCAATATTAATGGAGGGATTTTTGTGTGCATTCCTATTTTTCCAAGTCATTTAGTTATAGCTATTAGTTAGAATTTAGTTCAAAAATGAATTCTCTCAACGTCATTTAGGAAGAAAATTGAACAGAAAAGAATAGTAGAGGGCGGTAAACATCATTTCGGATAATGACTGAGATTAAAATGAAGCATAGACGATCTCTAAACATCATTTCGGAAAAACAATGAGATTGAAAAGAAGCATAGAAGAGATCTAAACGTCATATCGGAGAATAAATGAGATTGAAAAGAAGCATAGAAGGGATCTAAACGTCATTTCGGAGAATAAATGAGATTGAAAAGAAGTATAGACGGTCTCTAAACATCATTTCGGAGAATAAATGAGATTGAAAAGAAGCATAGAGGGGCTCTAAACGTCATTTCGGAGAATAAGTGAGATTGAAATGAAGTATAGAGTGGCTCTAAACATCATTTTATAAAATAATTCTCGGCAAATTGAAGAATAGAAAGATGCAATTAATTTTATTTGCTTTTTCTCATCAAATTCTAATCTTCTTATTATTGTCCTATCAGAATCAATGGGTATAGTGTAGATATACAAAGAAGGAGGACACATGATGATAAAGAAGAAATTATTAATTGGTGCACTTACATTTGGATTAATTGCAACAGGAGTGACAGTAGCTACAGCGGGTACAGATAAGGTAAAGGAAGACATGGCTGAAAACGCCTTAATATCCATAAAAGATGCAGAAAAAATTGCCCTAAAAAAAGTTAATGGAAAAATAAAATCAATAGAGCTTGATGATGAAAATGGAAACCCATTCTATGAAATAGAAGTAGAACAAAAAGATAAGGAATATGAAATCTACATAGATGCATATACTGGTGATATTGTTCATATGAATGAAGATATCGAGGACGATTCGGAGGATGTTGAAATGAATCAAGCGATTGCTTCTAATCTTATTTCGGAGTTGCAGGCAATTGACATTGCGGAAAGTGTTATGGATGGAACCGTGACAGAGATGGAATTAGATAAGTCAAATGGTCAATATGTTTATGAAATGGAATTGAAAACGGATAATGGCCAGGTGGAAATAGAGATAGATGCTATTACCGGTGAAATACTACGGAAGGAAGTAAAAGAGAAAAAAATTGTACAGTCTAGCGAAACTAAATCATTTACTGAGTTTCAAAAGATATCAAAACTGATTAATGTAGATGATTTAAAGGTTCAGTTAGTAACAGATAATTCTAGTAAACGTATTATTTTATTCCTAGATGCTAATGGCCGTGAGAAATATAAAACGATTTTTATTAAATCTACTAACCATCTTAAACTAATCGAAATCAATGGTGGGTTAGTATTTAATGGGAAAATATAATGAAAAAAGCGCCGATATGGCGCTTTTTTCTTATCCTCGTGAAAAGTGGACGGAACTCTCTTCTTCACTTACGATACTAAAAGAATTCCCATCTGGATCAAAGAAATCGAACCCCTTCATGACACCGTAATCCATTATTTCGGTTGTTTCGATTCCTTTCGCACGAAGCTGCTGAAAGGCAACTTCGATTTGATCAACAACAAAATTGTAATAGACATTTTTCCGTTTCCCTTTAATGGTAAATTCAGTGGGCTGTGGACTTTCAACCTTAATTAATGTTAGCCCCTTTGTATCCTTAGGAAATAAGTAATCAACCCCATGATCCTCTCCATCTTCTTGCCATTCATCAATCTTGACTACTCCAAGATTTTCTTCATACCATTTTTTAGATTGTTCTAGATTCGTTACAGGAATAAATATTCCACCTATCTTAAACATATTACTTCACTCCTCACTTTTGTTTTCAGTTATAAACGATTATAATGTATGAAAAGTTACATATTTAATAATATTTTTTAAAAATATTTTTTTGGTGATGAAATGAATATTAATGAATTAAGGATAGAGTCTATCATAAATAAGCTCTACCACTATTGTTTAACTTTAACCACATCTAAATGGCATGCAGAAGACCTAGTACAGGAAACCCTTATAAAGGTACTTCTATTAAAGCAAAAGGAACCAAACCGAGATATGAATCTTACTTTTCTTTATACTATTGCTAGAAACCTATTCATGGATGAGAAACGAAGAGAACCACTCCTCCTAAGTGAATTCGATGGATTATTGGGAAGTGGAATGGATTCTACAGAATGGGACAGCTTACTTGAGATATTATATAGTCAGCTTCCTTTAAGGCAGGCGATGTTAATAACATTAAAGGATGTTTTTCACTATACCTCCGAAGAAATATCACAAATGCTTAGAACCAGTAATGAATCGGTAAAAACAGCACTCCATCGTGCTCGGAAAAAGTTAAGGGAAGATCATGAATCTGTTTCTATACAAGAATCTAATTCTAGTTATATGATTCAAAAAATAACCCAAGCTATCAAAAAGGAAGATGCACATAAAATCTTCTATTATTATCGATTATTAGAGACAAGGAACTATACTGTTAAGGGAAGTAGAGTGAAGGATTTACATTTCATTTTCTTATCAGACCCTGATGGGAATATTCTTCAAATAAATACGTAAGTTGAAACACGATAGAGAAGGTGGAATAATTTTGGGCTATGTAGAAGACCTGAGAAAATTGGTAGGGCATCGACCACTGATATTTGTCGGTGCTGTTCTAGTTATAGAGGATAATAATGGAAGAATACTCTTACAACAGCGTAAATTTCCAAATGGGAAATGGGGTATTCCTGGAGGACTAATGGAATTAGGTGAATCGACAGAGGAAGTAGCTAGGAGAGAACTACTGGAGGAAACAGGTTTAATTGCTGGTGAACTCCATCTTATCAACGTGTATTCAGGAAAGGATCACTTTATTAAAGCGGAGAACGGTGATGAATTTTATGTAGTAACAGTCGCTTATTATACGAATGAATACAGTGGTATATTAAAGGTCGATCAAACAGAGTCGATTAATTTTGAGTTTTTTTATCCACATGATTTTCCTGAAAATATGGTAGGGAGTCACTTCACTATTTTGCAGGAATATTTAAAGGGGAGGTCTAAGTAAAGGCCTCCCCTTAGTCTTTAACATAAATAAAATGCTGAAGACTATGAAAAAAATCTTCCGTAAATGTTTTATTGCAGCTAAAGTATTTTATGTTTCCAACCTTTTCCTCAGTTACAAAGCCTGTCTTTTTTAAAATTTCTAAGTGATGGGATACGGTTGCAGTTGTAATTCCTAGGTATTCCGCCAACTTTGCACCGTATTCTTTTTTTCCTGAAAGCAGGTTAAGGATTAATAATCGATTTTGATCAGAAAGTGCTTTTAGCTTAATTTCTAATTCTTTTCCTGTTTCCCTTGAATCCGAAAGTGGAGTTGCACAGCCATAAACAACAATACAAATATCGGAATTGAAAATACGCATTCGGTGGGGTGTGAAATAATAAGACGGGATAAATATGTACATTTTGTATAAGCTTGTTCGTCTAAATGTTTTCCCCATGACGTATTGTGCTAGGTTAAGTGGCTGCATTTTTAATGTTTTTACTTCTATCATCGACTCTTCGATGATTTGCATATGCTCCGGTTCTGCTTTTCTTAATGTATTCGATTCTGCAATCTCAAGTAGAAGCATAGATGTTTTAGTACGAATTCGCTCTATATTGGAGAATAGGCTTATCATAAAATTTCGTTTCTTAGTCGTTTCCCACAATATGTTGGCATCCAAATCGTTAATCGAAGAAGGATTATCTAGTAGCTGATTAATTTGTTCCATTGGGATGAATTCTGATAAAAGATGATAAATATATTCGCCATTAGATAATGTTGAGACCTTATGTAAGAATTGTTTCATGTCATTAAAATATGGGCACGGCAAAATGAAATTTAGTAACTCCATAAAATCCCACTCAGTAACCTTTTTCCACTCCTCAATAAAGTTCTTTGAATCCTTCGATATTTCAAGGGAAAGTTCTTGATGGCTTGCTTTGGCGAACTCATGTCGGGTTGGATTTACAAATGAAGATAACAGCGATATTGCTTCTACTACAGGAGAGTAAATGTGCTCTACTACCACGGATGGCGTGTATTGATTTTCTTCTTTTTCTGTGGCCATAATTTACCTCCTTTATTATTTATTTAATCATATAAGATAGCTATCTTATTAGCAATACTATTGATTTTATATCGATTTACTGGACCTGACAATTTTTATCGCAATAACCAATTGAAAAAACTCGTTCTAGGAACAGCTAAATGATAGGTTACATGATGGACTTTAGACCTGTTTTAATGAGGGACTTTATGCCCTTGTCCATACTAGTGCAAAGGATATACTAATGGAAGGGAAGAAAGGAGAATATTTTGTGAAAGAATTAATTATTTATGCAAAAAAAGGAAAAATGTTTTTCTATGGAATCCTATGTTTAATTTTTATTGCAATCGGTATATTTTTAACGGCTGTTAGCTTTTCAGAGACTGGCAGTGATGCATTCAAGTTTAGGGTGATAGGAATTATTTGTGTCATATTTTTCGGCTTAATCATGGTTTATTGGGTTAAAAGTATTATTCAACGGAAGCCTGCACTCATTGTTTCGGCAGAAGGGATCCTTGATCAGTCTACATATATTGCAGCAGGATTAATCAAATGGGAAGAGATTTCAGATATCGATTTTGTGGAATTAAGTGGACAAACATTCTTAGGTATTTATACACATGATCCAGATTTAATCATTAATCGTTCAAGTTCGTTTAAAAGTATGCTAAATAAAATGAATAAAGGATTATTGGATACGCAAGTGAATATCCCAGTGAAAATTCTTGATTGCTCTATGGAAGAGCTAATAGAAACAATTAATTATTATTTTAATGATGGCGTGCAAGAAATAAATGAAAACGAATAAACTAGGTTTGTGCCAGCTCTCTATAATTTATAGGACTGGCACTTTTTTGCCTTAGCCAAATATCTCTCCACCATTGACATGGAGTACTTGACCAGTAACAAATCTGGAATCATTAGACGCTAAGTAGACAAAGGTCGGTGCAACCTCGAACGGTTGGCCTTGTCGGTCCATAAGGTTTTCTACCTGTGTCACTTGATCTGCAGAGAAGCTAGAAGGGATTAATGGTGTCCAAATTCTTCCCGGAGCAATTGCGTTAACTCGGATCCCTTTATCCGCGAGATTCCTGGCTAGAGCTCGAGTAAATCCAATAACTGCTCCTTTAGTTGCTGTATAATCTATCAATTGATCATATCCTTTAAACGTTACAACAGATGAAGTGTTTATAATGGAGCTCCCTGCTTTTAAGTGTTTTAAGGCTTCACGAGTTGTGTAGAAATGGGAATAGATATTAACTTTAAATGTATCATCAAATTGTTCATCCGAAATATCTAGTAAACTTAATTGTTGAAACTGGACCCCAACATGATTGCAAAGGATATCCAGTTTTCCGAAATTCTCAACGGTTTTTATCACGATAGCTATGCATTGATTCTTATCTCGTAAATCACCAGGTAAAAGAAGACATTGTCTACCAATTTGTTCAATTCTTCCTTTCGTACGATTTGCATCCTCATGTTCATTTAAATAAGCTATTGCAACATCAGCACCTTCTTTAGCAAAGGCAATTGCGGCTGCTGCTCCCATACCACTGTCTCCACCAGTAATCAAAGCTACTTTTCCTTTAAGCTTACCACTACCATTATAATTTGGATTCTCTATGATAGGTCGTGGTACCATTACGCTCTCTATCCCCGGTTGTTCAAATTGGCGCTGCTCAGGTACGGTTATCGGCACTTCTTCAAATTTAGTTATCTTACCGTAGTTAGGGTATTGGGGATAATTTTCTTGATAAGGATTTTCTGTAGACATGTCATATAGCCTCCTCTTCATATGTTCCTTTGATACCCTATTCTTACTAGGTGAATAATGTGCCTAGTTAAAGAAGGCATTGTACAGACCCATTTTAATTAGCAACGAATAGGATATAGTAAAGGGAGGGATTGAAGTGCGGTATTACTATAATCCAGAGGTAAGACTATTACTTATTCCACAATCTGATCAGAAGGTTACTGTCACATATACAGCAAGCCAGAATCGATTTAAGCTACCATTAATTGGACCAAGACCACCATTTTATACGAATCCAATCTATCAGCCTTATTATACTAAACTATAAAAAAGATGCTTGCCACCGCTAATATTCGTGGTGCAGGCATCTTAATCATTTTTAGCTATGCTTGATTGGTGACCTTGGTAGTCGCGTCAAATCCTAATTTACTAATACGATTAATAATATGTACAACATCTACTTTACTAGGGTCAAAGGTTACAAATCCGTTTTCTTCTTCATAATAGACTTCCACTTTAGATACACCATCTAGCTTCGTAAGCGATCGTTCAATTTTTGCTGGACAGTTCGGACAGTGCATGCCCTTAATTTCTAAAGAAATAGTTTGTTCCATTTATATATGCTCCTTTCCAAATTTATTGTCTTCAATCCATCATACGGATTTTCATTAGGATATATGTATAGTATTTAATTGGAGGCACACTTTCCTTCGAGGAAAGTTCGAGTTATATTTAATGGTAGAAATACGTTGAAGCTACAAGGAAAGGTGGACCAAGAAGCATGCCTACGGAAAAATTATTTTATCAGGACCAATACTTAGGACGGTTTACAGCGAATGTACAAGAATCAGCTCAAGATGTGAACGGACGATATTATGTCGTATTAGATCAAACTGCATTTTATCCAACAGGTGGTGGACAGCCACATGATACGGGAACGATAAATGATAAAGAAGTATACGACGTAGAAGAAGTGGATGGGGAGATTCGCCATTATATATCAGAACCGATTGAATCGAATCAAGAATGTGTCGGAGAAATTAATTGGGAAAGAAGAATGGACCATATGCAACAGCATGCAGGTCAACATATCATAACAGCAGCCTTTGAAGAAGAGTTTGGTTATAAAACAGTTAGCTTTCACTTAGGAAAAGAGCTATGTTCCATTGATTTAGAAGTAGATGAGATAACAGAAAAGGAAGCAAAAGAGGCAGAAAGAATCGCGAATATCATCATCCTCGAAAATCGTTCGATTGAAACGAAGTGGGTACAAGAAGAGGAAGTTCACCAATTCAAGCTAAGAAAAAAACTAGCTGTAAAGGATCATATTCGCCTTGTCATTATTCCTGATTTTGATTATAACGGCTGTGGGGGTACACATCCCAAATCAACTGGAGAAGTCGGTTCTATTGAAATCTTGCATTGGGAGAAACAAAAGAAAAATACTCGTGTTTACTTTGTTTGTGGGGATCGAGTTCGAAAACAGCTTCATGAAAAACATCAGGTTCTTCAAAACCTAACCTCCCTGTTAAGTGTTCCACAAGAACAATTAGTGGAAGCAGCTAGTCGTGCGTTACAACATACAAAGGAATTAGAAAAAACAATTGCTGAAATGAAAGGAAAGCTTATTGAATATGAAGCAGATGAACTTTTAAATAATTGCGAGAAGACAGAAACCTATCAGCTTATCAGAGCTAGCTTTACGAATCGAACCATACTTGAGCTTCAGCATTTGGCAAAAACGATTGCTGCAAAGTCAGATGAAGTCGTAGCCTTATTCGTTAATGGAACAAGCGAAAAAGTTCAAATTGTGTGCGCGCGAGGGGGAAATGTTTCCATTAGTATGAACCAGCTCTTAAAGCAGGTATTACCAAAAATTAATGGGAGAGGTGGTGGAAACGATTCAGTCGCACAGGGCGGAGGTGAAAGCCTAATTCCAGCTGAAAAATTGTTGGACATGCTAACAGAAGCGGTCCTTCACAAAAAGTAATTTTATAGCAAAAGCAGGTTACCACACAAACTGGTAGCCTTTTTTTAAATGACTATTCCATTAATGATTGCTAATAACAGTATCCTATAATACCCAATGACCTTATGAGCATGAATAAGCCAAGTTAGGAATAGGATGAATTAGGAAAATGAATTTGGTTGGGAGAGGTTATTGTGGTGCAATTTATTTTGGAATTTTTTACAACGGAAGAGAAAGCGACGGCTATCTTATCAAGCCCATTAATCGAGCTTATCTTTTTAGTACTTATTTTTGGCTTTCTAATCACTTTTTTTGTACATCTAACTCTATTCAGTAAATTAAGGAGACTGCGTAATTACATAGTGGAGACGAATCGTTTAGATAAGGAACCACTGGCTTCTTTTCAGAAACAATATGAAATGATTCAGCAGGAGGATTCAGTGGCAGCTGAAACATTTGTTCAAGAGAGATTTTCAAGCTGGAGGGTATTTGGGATACCTGTGATTAGTTTAATTAAACTCATTCAGATGACAGTTTCGGTATTCATATTAATTGGTGTACTTGGGACCTTTATTGGTCTCACAATCTCGTTAGGAAGCATTAGCACTACAGGAGACCAATTAATCGAGAATATTGCAGCAGTACTAACTGGAATTGATGTTGCCTTCTATACTAGTATTGCTGGGATGGGCTTCTCCTTAATTATGACTGTCTTATTAAAGATATTGAATACAGAGCATATGCTGACTGATATTATGCTAAAAGTAGAAACTACTTTAGAAGGTAGAAGTGATAGCAATTTATTCCGACTTATTCATGTGTCAGAAATAATAAATGAATCCATTCTAAGCCTGAAAGAAACGAATGAGAAATCACTTGGTAATGTTGAACGAGCCTTTACTGGATTTAAAGAATATACAACAGGCTTACAAAAATCAGCAAAGGATTTAGCTCTATTTAATGATGGATTATCGAAGAATTTAACAGAATTTAATACGCTATTCACTCAGATGAAAGAAGTTACGGAAGGATTTGGGGAAGGGACAGCACGATTGAATGAGAATTTTGCTTCGCTATTTACTTATTTTCAACGCGCAGAAGAAAAGCATGAAAAAATGGTGCAAACTGTTGAAGGTACTTATGAAAAAATGAAAGACGTTTCGGATACCCAGCTAAATAGTCTACACCAAATAGAAACTGTAGTTTCGGATTTAAAACAATTTACTTCTTCAGTACTACACGTACAGAAGGGAATACAGGAATCCTTTACGAAAATGAACCAACAGAGTGACCAGCTTGTGCAAAAAATGGATCTTCATAACAAAGAATTCAAACAAATTTTCGGAAGTGATTTATCTTCAAGGCTTGCCGGAATTACGACATACCTTGGAGAATTGGCTCAGGATTTCAATCGCTTTGGAGAATCTTTAGCTGGCCTACCAGAGGCACTACAGGTTATTAACAATACTCAATCAGAATATAGGCATCTACTTGCAGATCGTTTTGAGGAGCTCAAGCATTTCAATCGAACATTTAGTAATCACTTAAAAGATCATACAACAGATTCTTTAGCATTTGAAAGACACTTACGGGAAGCAACAAAAACGTATGAGCAGGTAGGAATTAAAAATAATCAACTCATTCAAGAAATTGATACGAAAATATCTTGTTTGAACCAGGTCTTTAATCAACGTGATAGCCAATTAGAAAGTAGTATCAACACCTTAAAGGACACTTTCACAAATTATGTTACAAATTTAGAAAATGTATTTGGTAGTCGGTTAGAGCAGGTTACCCGTACGATAGCAGATTCCATGGACAATACAATGGGCCAAATAAAACGTGAGTTTCTAGAAATAAAGCGAATTAATGAACAGATTCAACAAAGTAATTCGCAATATACACAGCAGCTACTTCAGGATTTAGGAAGAGAATTACAAGCCCTCATCAGACAAATTAGTGTCGTAAATCAACCGGCACCAACAAGACAGACTGGTATAGGAATGAATCAAAATGGATACTAAATATCAGCGACTATTTAAACGGGAAAGTGATGAAGGGCATTTTTGGCCGTCTTTTACGGACGTGCTTACAGTAATTTTATTATGTTTTATTTTACTTTTTATTGTCATGATGGTCATTAAATCATTTCAAATAGAAGAAATGAAGCGCACCATAGACCAGATTATGGGTGTGCGAGTCGAATTAGTGAATGAATTAAAACGTGAGTTTAGTGATGCATCCTCTGGGATAACAATCGATGAGAAAACGGGAGCGATTATTTTTGATACAGATATTTTATTTGCGTTTGACGAGTCTGAATTGAAATCTGAGTCCTATCAATTCTTGGATGATTTTGTACCAAAATACTTAGATGTACTATTAGCAAGCGGGTATGAAGACTATATAGCGGAAATTATTATTGAAGGGCATACGGATAAAAGTGGCAGTTATTTGTATAATTTAGAGCTTGCACAAGACCGTGCCTATAGTGTGGCCTCTTATATACTCGGTAATGAATTTCCGCATAAAGCAATTCAAAGCCATTTAGCGGAAAAATTGACAGTAAACAGCAAATCCTACACAGATTATCGGACAGATGAAAATGGCGAATATAGTGCAGAGGATTCGAGGAGAGTGGAATTTAAGTTCCGATTAAAGGATGAGGAAATTTTGAATAGAACTAGGGAGATATTGGCACAGGATTGAAACGGTGGTCATTCATATGAAGCATATTTACATTCCTCCCATTCCATACTAATGGAGAAGGAGGGAAGATAGGTGGCAAAACGAACAAAGAAAAATGACCCACAACAAAAAAATAAAAAAGGCTTTGATTCCAGTAAACAGGACACCGAGTTCTCCAAGGAATTTGGTAGTGCAAAAGCGAATCAAGCTCATAAAGAAAAAGCGAAGAAAGCTCGTGCTAATAAAAAAGGTAAATAATATATTGATAAAGGAGTTCGTACCACAATGACCCAATCGAACAAAGAAAAGGAGAGACAGTGGAAGGCAAATAAACGTGCAAAAAACCCTCATGGTAAAGTAAAATCATTTGACCAGCTAGCAGAAGAAGCAGGGAAAAATAATACAAAGTAAATTTTGAACTAGAGCTAGATATTACGTATTATCTAGCTCTTTCTAAACAATATCATGTGATACAAGGAGAAGATACATATGGAGAAACTAACCTATGAACAAGCGATAGAACAATTAACGAAACTATTTGGTGAAAATGTCAAGAACACCTTTGATGAGCAACTAAAAATAGCTGGTGAGCATGGAATTCCAAATTTTAACCTTGAAAATAATGAAGGATTATCCGTTGAAATTTGGGTTGACTGGGATAAGGAGTCAGATTTATTAAGCTATACGATTGTTCAATAAACCATAATTCTTAGTTAACTGTATTTCAGGGTACGGTATAATGATCTTAAGAAAGGGATATCAATCATAGGATCTTTTCTTAAGGAGTGCTTATTTTATGAAAATACTTATTGCAGTTGACTCTTTTAAGGGTTCCATTTCCTCCACTCTGGCGAGTAGTGCAATCTCAGAAGGTATAAAGGAAGTATACCCTAAAGCAGAAATATTGACGGTTCCACTTGCTGACGGGGGAGAGGGGACAGTCGAGGCTCTCGTGCGTGCAGTTGGTGGACAATTATACAGAAAAGAAGTAGTTGGACCATTGGGAAAAAAGATAGAAGCAGTATATGGCATGACCCAAGATGGAGCAACAGCAATTATCGAGGTAGCTTCAGCATGTGGTTTGCCATTACTAACAGAGAAAGAACAAAATCCATTACTAACGACAACCTATGGTGTTGGAGAATTGCTGATCGATGCAATGGAAAGAGGCTGTAGAAAATTTATTATAGGGTTAGGTGGGAGTTCTACAAATGATGCGGGTGTGGGTATGCTCCAAGCACTTGGGTTCAAGTTTTTGGATGCTAACGGAAAAGAGGTTGGCTTTGGTGGCAAGGTTTTAGCAGAGATTACTCATATTAAAACAACTGAGAAGCATCCATTACTTGAACAATGTTTCTTTCAAGTAGCCTGTGATGTTCAAAATTATCTCTATGGTAAGGATGGAGCTGCATATGTATTTGGTCCTCAAAAAGGTGCAACGCAAGAAATGGTTGAAGAATTAGATAAGGGATTAAGAAATTTGGCTGAGGTTGTAAGAAAGGATTTGGGTATAGATATACATAAAGTAAAAGGAGCAGGTGCAGCAGGTGGATTAGGTGCTGCCTTTTCAGGATTTTTACATAGTGAAATGAGGTCCGGTATTAATTTAATACTAGATCTCATCGATTTGGAATCAAAATTACAAAATGTTGACTTAGTAATTACTGGAGAAGGAAAGTTAGATGGACAAACTTCAATGGTGAAAGCACCAAGTGGTGTTGCTCATATGGCAGCTAGAAGAAATACTCCAGTTATAGCGTTAGCAGGAACAGTCAAACAGGATGATTTTTCAGTAAACAAAGACGGGATGACTGCATGCTTTTCAATAATCAATCGCCCTATGGAGCTCCAGGAGGCAATGGATTTGGATACTGCTTATCAAAATTTACGGTTTACTACTTGTCAGATTCTTCAATTGATTAAAGCTATAAAAAAATAATGATGATAGCATAAAAGGCAGTAAGAAATTCCTTACTGCCTTATCTTTATCAACCAGCATAATTTTTTTGTGCTTCAATTCGGAGCTTCTTCTTTTTGTCCATTTTTCTTTTTATATAAAAAATGACGAATAGGATTACTGCAATCCCTGCCATAAAGTATGTGAGATACTGTGTGACAAATTCCTCTGATGCGCGGCCGTATAAATAAAAGGCGAGTCCAACAACATAGAACTTTACTGCTCTACCAATAGCTGCATATCCTATTAGCTTCCATAATGAATAATGAAAACAACCAGATAAAATGGTAAATACTTTGAAAGGAATAGGTGTAAAAGCACCGATTAGAATAGCAGCCTCTCCATTTTTCTTAAAGGAAGTGGTTGCTTTATCAACCCATTTCTGTTTAAGAAACTTATGCAGTACTGGTTCACCTAGAATTTTACCAATTAAATAGCCAAACGGGGTTCCCATGATACAGGCAACATAGCCGATAGTTGCAAGTAATAATGCCTCTTTAGGCTCAAGCATGCTTAAGGATACTTGCGTAAAAAATGCAGGTATTGGAAAGATTACTGCATCGATGAAGGAATGAATAAACATTCCGATGGAACCAAAATCTTTAAAAAACTCACTAACCTGTTGGACCATGACACATCTCCTTTTGAGAGGGAATATTGAGGATTTTTTAAATTATATAATCTAAAATAAGTAGTCTATATAAAGTAATTTCCAATTTTTCTAATAATTATAGCCATTATATCATAAAAATAAGTGACAATCCCACAAAAAATGTAGAATTATGTCACTTTTTATTTGTTTGGCTATACCCTAACCAAGGATATATTTACACTAAACCTTAAAGGTGCCAGCACTATATAGTAGCACTGGCACCTTTAACGTTATTGTCTATTTTTAGGAAAACGTTCTTTTCCTTTCATTTCATTTAGCTCTTTTTTGCTCTTGTGTTTTTTCTTTTTATCCTTCATGCACTAATCCCTCCTTTATAGGATTAGTGTGAGCGTATTTTGGGTAATGTATGTAGTATACTAAGTAATTGCGCGAGGAGCCAGCTTTATCAAAGGTGTCAGAAATGCAGTTACCTATCTGACATCCTTTTCTATTAGTTTTTGCCATCTTTTCATAAAGCCCTTATATTTAATGGCGGCTTCTTTTTGAACTTCTCTAGGCATCGCAATAGGATCCTCGATGCCATTTACCAGTAGGGTAATTTTAAAACGATGTCCTGGCTCATCAATAAAATAGGACCCAATCTTAAAAATCTCTGCTTTATCAAATAAGTCATTCAATCTCAAATTAATTTGCCTAAATGCTTCCATATCTACATTTCTCGTATATCCAATATTGATAATGAGCTGCTCAGCCTCTGTAAAATCTTCTGGAAGATATGGTGTTGATATTAAATGTTTTAATGGCTCATCAAAGGAACTTCCTTCGATGGAATGTAAGAATAATGGTCCTCTTTTACGAAAAATAAACGTTTTAATATCCTGATAGTCGATGTTAATTTTCCCAGTT
Source organism: Ornithinibacillus bavariensis (assembly GCF_018333235.1). Taxonomy (GTDB): domain Bacteria; phylum Bacillota; class Bacilli; order Bacillales; family Amphibacillaceae; genus Ornithinibacillus; species Ornithinibacillus bavariensis. The sequence continues at coordinate 485,014 of NZ_BORP01000001.1, forward strand.
TCATCTACCATTTCACGCAGTGTATTGATTGTTCTATCTTCAATTGTGTCAAATGCAATTCGAGCCTCATGAATTGGTGTCGAAGGGTCAATTGTTTCCATTAAACCATCGCTTTCAAAGAAGACTACAGAATCACAGTAGTCTCGCATAATATAATATTGCTCTCTAGCGGTCATTTGTCTTCTTTTTCCTTCAAAGCGGAATGGAAAGCGGAAAATGCCAATAAGTAAAGGCTTTCGTTCTCGTAGTGACTGTAGCTGTTGTCTTAATTCTTGTGTTTCACTAGCATTTCCACCGATGAACCGGTAAAAGCATAAGTCATTACGCTCAAGCTCAACACGTATCGAATGCTCTTTATCGGAAAAGTCCGTATCCATTTTAAATGGTCCAAATAATCTTTCCATGTCGCCGCTCCCAACTCTATTATTTCTATATGTTCACCATAATATCAGATAACCCTAGGAATGTATGTCACATTCTGTTGAGAAAAAGTACTAGTTTTGTTGAAAGCCGTGGTAAATAATAGATTGAGCTCAGAAAGATACAAATTTTTACAGAAAATGGTGTCTGTATCGATAAAGGGTTGTTTTCAGCCTTCAGTCTGATATGTTCTACAGAAAAAGTAGGGATTTTTTGATTGTTAAAATCAGTCGCGGTTCCGAGGTTATTAGCTGTAGAAATGAGTATGATAGGAGTAAGAAATCCAAGGGAGGAAATAACCATGAACATGGCTTTAAATAAAATAGTTGTTGACGAAAAAATGAGGGAAATGAGAAGATATGCCTTCGAAACAAATTTATACAGGGAGTCTAAGCAACAGCTACCAAAAAGTAAAAATATAAAAAAGTATCACCTATCCAATATTTTTAGAAAAGTAAGCTAACAATGGTAAAGGATTGCTTCCAAGTGGAAGTAGTCCTTTTTTCTGTTTTTTATTGAGAGCTTGTTTTAAAAGAATTTCAGTAATAACCTCCAGAGAATCTATTATATATAAGATAAATAGTTCGTTAGTGAGGGGAATAGCATGGTATTATTTTTGGCTGTAGTAATTGTATTAGGAGTAACTTTTATGTTTTTTGGTCAGAAGAATATTGTGAAAGGTATTGGTTTTTGGTTAGTTGGATTAGCAACTTTATTTACTTTCTTATTCTTGCTTATCGTCATGTATTTTTCAACGAGTCCTACTCCTTCTACAGGTTATATTTTGGAGGAGGAGATTGTGATTGAGAGCAGAAATTTAGATGACAAATAATGTAGGAGATATTTGTCTTGTTAAATTCATTTCTATCGCACATAATGAAACCAAAATATTTTACTAGATAAATAGAAAGGAGCAATTAATATGAAGACAGCTCTAGTGTTTGGAGGAACACGATTTTTTGGTGTGAATTTAGTGAATGCATTAGTAGAAAAAGGTGTTTCCGTTACTGTTGCAACAAGACAAAATAGTAAAGACCCATTTGGAGACAAGGTAGAACGTATTAAGGTTGATCGGTTTGAGGAAGCGTCTATCCAGTCTGCCATGCAAGGGAGAGAATGGGATGTAGTATTTGATCAGCTTTGTTATTCTTCCAACGATGCTGAAATTATAATGAATACCTTAGCTGATAAGATGAAGCGTTATGTTTTTACGTCCACACTGTCTGTCTATGATGAAGGTGTAAATATGGCTGAGGAAACCTTTGATCCTTATACCTATGAACTGAAGATGGTTGACAGGAATGATGTTACATATCAAGAAGGAAAAAGACAAGCAGAGGCGTATTTTTTTCAAAAAGCTACCTTTCCAGTCGTAGCAATGCGAATTCCAATTGTACTGGGTGAACACGATTATACGGAAAGATTATTGCATTATATCAAAAGTTCCAAGGAAGGGAAAAAGGTATTTTTTCCAAATCCTGATGCGAAGATGGGATTTGTTCATCAACAAGAAGCTGGTGAGTTCCTAGCATGGATAGCAGAGAAAGACTATACGGGTCCTATCAATGTTTGTGCTAATGGAGTGATTAGCATGTCAGATTTAATGCAGCTCATTGGCGAAAAAACTGGAAAGCCCCTGACTGTAGTCTCCGATGAAGAACATAATTCCCCTTATGGTGTTGGGGCTACATGGACAATGAGTAATGATAGAGCAACCAAATTAGGGTATCATTTTAGCAATTTACATGATTGGTTGCCTGAGTTAGTTACTAAATTAGCAAAATAATAGGGTGCCAGATGTTCTGCGAAAGTTGTTTATTTGCAGGATATCTGGCATTTTATTTTTTATATGTAACAAAATAGAGGATTTTGTTAGCTTGTTGTCGAAACTTTCTTAAAGAGGGGTGTAAGGATTGAGAGAGAAACATTTTTGGATAGGTATAGGATTAGTTATCTTAGTAATACTTGGAAACTATATTTATTTTTCCTCTAAACAATTAGACGGGCCTGTTTTTCTTGAACATTATATAGCTAAAGAAATTAATGAAAAAGAAGATTATCTTGTCCAATTTCAGTTATATTATTTATCCAACAAACAAAATCCAGTAGATATAAGTTACATGAGGGTCGGTGAGGTACAGGGCTTTGTACATTGGGATGAGATGGGATTTTGGCAAGATGATCAACCGATAGTTAAATTCATACAGGAATTTAATCATCATTATTTAGTTCCTGTAACAGTTGATATTCCCTTCGATATGATACCGTTTCGCGAAGATGGAACTTGGTCTTTTAATACGATGGAGGTAATATTTACTAACGGTGACTTGATGGAAGTTCCAATAGGTGAAGTAATAATCCAAAAGATAAATATGGAAAATACATCTCTGGAATGGATATCTAGTTCAGGTGATAGCAGTGGATGGAATCAAACCACACTAACTGCCAATAAGGATCTTGAAATAATTTACGTAACGAATCCGTTTAATAAAGATTTCTTTGATCAGATGGCAATTCAAATTCGATCAAGCAACAATCTACCAGAAAATAATAAAGTTAAAGCTCCAAAATGGTTAGAAAAAGGAAATTATGAGGCATGGGAGAAGCAAAACGGTGTTTTAATTTCAAGTAATCTAGCACCTTTTTCTTTGAGTAAGGGTGATTATCTGCTCATTTATACCCAGTTACGTCCGTACCAATTCTACTATTTTGACTTTCCTGTAAATTTTATGACTGTAACCGAAAACGGTAAGAAAACCGTTGGTTCAACTTATATAAATAGTATTCCCGAATTAAGACAGGAGGATATAAATACAATTATTGAAGAAAGAGGTAATATAAAATGAAATCTTCATTTACAAAAATTTTCTGGGGATTTATTTTTGTATTTCTTGAATTACATATAATGGTAATCGATATTCTACCTGATCCACTGGGATATTATTTAATATATTCGGGAATAACGGCGTTAGCTAAGAAATATTTTATTGGGAAAAAAGCTAGTACATGGTCAATCGTCTTAATCATTTTTTCCATACCAAGTATATTTATTTCGCAAAGCTCCTTACATATGACAACACAAATTCCATCATTTTGGTCTATTTACTATACTGTGTTAAGTATATTGAAATTGATTTTAATTTTTTATGTATTTCAACTGCTAGTTGCCATATCAGAACAAGTTGCAAAGAAAGAACTATATATGTGGACAAAGAAATTCTTTGGTATTTATATGACTACTATGATCGCCATCTATCTCGTAGAGTCGTTTGGGATGAATATGGTATCTGATATAGTTGTTGTAATGGGAATATTTATAATCCTTGCCGTCCTAATAATTGAAATCATGTTCCTTGTGTTAATTTATAAATATAGGGGATTGAACTAGTGTGTTCAATCCCCTGTAATAGTTACTTGTTCCTGCGATAAAAAGCTTCTCATAATTTTTAAGTATTCTGCTGGTTCTTCGATGTAAGGCATATGAGCACTTTTCTCAAAGATGTGGTATTTGCTGTTCGGTGTCAATTGACTAAAATAAACGGTTGACTCTGGAGTTGCTTCATCAAAACGACCACAGGTATAAAGTGTTGGTACTTGAATCTTGTGTAAATCTGGAGTACAGTCAAAGCTTTTCAAGTTACCTGCTACATGAAATTCTGATGAGCCCCACATTATATTATATATTTCAGGGTTTTTATAGTTTACCCCTTCTTTTAAAAAAGCAGGTCTTTCAGATTCTGGCAATCTACAAACAAAATGATTATTAAAGACTTTGATAGCTTCCTTGTATTCGTCGGATTCAGTCTCCCCATTTAACTCACATTCTTTTATTATTGACTGAACCTGATGTGGTAGTTTTTCGATATTTTCAGCTTGATCCTTTGCCCATAATGGGGCACTTAAACAAGGACTGGAAAAAACAATACTTTGCACACCTTCAGGATTCTTTAAATAATATGCAGCAGCTAAAGTAGTCCCCCAGGAGTGTCCGAGAATATGGAACTCTTCTAATCCAAGACCATCTTTTAACTGCTTAACTTCTTCTACAAATCGATCAATATTCCATAAAGAGGTATCCTCGGGGCGGTCTGATTTCCCACAACCAAGCTGATCATATAAAATAACGGGTCTTACATCTGCTAACTCTTTTAATCCTTGCAGTGACCAGTGAGATGAACCCGGGCCACCGTGTAAAATTAAAACAGGTGCGTTATTCGTACTATTATCATGCTTCTGGTACCAAACCTTTCCTCCGGTTACTTCGATAAATCCTTCTGTGATTGGCATCCTTTATTCTCCTTCCACTGTTTCGTCTGTTTTTTATCATACCATTATTGTAATTATACTTGTTGCACCAACATAAAAAAGAATCTCGTCCTGTTAAAGATAAATCTTACTACTTAGCGAAATCAAAGTACTTAGTTAATAGATATGATAACCTCTTACATTCTGGTTGCTCCGCTAAATTCCCAATTAGTCCATGAATTATAGCAGAATTGTATGTTAACTCTCCTATTTGTTCCTTTAGTAGTATCAATGAATCTTTCGTAAGAGAATCTTCTATTTTTTCCATTGTAGAATTTATTTGCTGTAAGAGAACATCCTTTTGCATTTTTTCCTTTGGAATTTCTTGAAACATTTCCAAGCTTTCATCCGTAATAAACGGTGTGGTCATATGTTTAGCTAATATATCAGTTTTCTCTTCAAGGGATTTCGAAATTAATGCGACATCAAAGTCAATCTTATTAAAAAATAGAAAGCTCGAATAACTGTTTATTAATCCTTTAACAGTATAAACTAAATCATATTTTATCGTTGTAATTACATCACCATAGACCTTTTCTATTATTGACAAGATTGTCTGATCAGTTTTCCGGTCGTAATACCGTAATTTTTCTAGAAGTTCATCGTCTAATGACTGTGTATGTTCTTTCATAAGCAATTTGACAAAGTCTGCATGTTTTATGAATGTTTCAAAGGTAGTGTAAAAAAAACGATACAATGTAACAGGTAAGTCTCTTCCGTTGACCAGGTAGTCAATATCGGTTGTTAGCTCCTGCATAAAATGGTCGATTAATGCTAAAATCAACTCATCCTTTGATTTGAAGGATAAGTAAAAGGCACCCTTCGAAATGCCACAGTAATCTGTAATCTGTTGGATGGATGTAGTTTCAAACCCTTGTTTTGCGAAAAGCTCGAGTGCTTTTTCCATAATTAACTGTTTTTTATTCATTTTGTAAATTCTCTCCTAAAATAACGTACATATAGTTGACAAAATGACCGGTTAGTCATTAGTATAGAAAAATGAGTTCGTATAGTCAATATAAGGTAGGTGTAAATGTGAAGAATTTTGTTAATTTTGTAATTAAGAATAAGTTAGCGGTATGGATATTAACGATTATTATCATTTTCTCTGGTATGTACTCTGGTACTCGGATGAAAACTGAAATGATCCCAGATATATCTATTCCTTATTTAATGGTTACTGGTGTTTATCCAGGAGCTACACCTGAAAAGGTCATGGAAGAAGTATCTATTCCAATAGAAAAAATTGTTGAGAATCTTGAGGATGTAAAAGCAGTTTATTCGAATTCGTACTCCAATATGGCAAGTATTCAAGTAGAGTATGATTATGGAATTGATATGGATGAAGCAAAACGAGCACTAGATTCTGCACTTGATAATGTGACATTACCTGAAGGAGCAGAGGCACCAACCATAACAGCTATTAGCATGGATATGATGCCAGTAGTTGTTCTCAGTGTTAGTAGTGATACGGAGGATATCGTTGATTTAACCTCTACTGTTGAAGATATTATTCTTCCCAATCTAGAAAAATTAGATGGAGTTGCATCTGCAACAACAACAGGTCAACATATTGAGGATATTGAGTTGCGATATGATGAAGAAAAAATGGCTGCACTTGGTATAACTGAAGATGATGTCAAGCAAATGATTCAGGCAAGTGATATGTCCGTATCCTTAGGACTGTTTGAATTTAAAGAAGGGGAACAGGCAGTAGCAGTAGATGGGAAGTTCATGTCTGAGGATGACTTGAAAAACATGTTAATCCCTGTTACACCTTCTGAAACACAACCACTTCCATTTGTGAAGCTTAGTGATATTGCTTCGGTTGAAGTTGTAGGTAAAGTTCAATCAGTATCTCGTACTAACGGTGAAAATGCGATTGCCATTCAGGTAGTAAAGGGTCAGGATGCCAATACTGTTGATGTGGTGAATGCTGTTAAAGACTTAATGAAAGAAGAAGAGGGTAAGATTGGGGGCTTAAATGTTGATATTTCCCTTGACCAAGGTGAGCCAATTGAAGAATCTGTAGCCACTATGGTTGAAAAGGCAGTCTTTGGTGGATTAATCGCAGTGCTTATCATTCTACTTTTCTTACGCGATTTTAAATCAACAATAATTTCTATTATCTCTATCCCATTATCGATTTTCATAGCGATGATGCTACTAAATTGGATGGATATAACATTGAATATTATGACGCTTGGAGCAATCACTGTAGCGATAGGACGTGTAATTGATGACTCCATTGTTGTCGTGGAAAATATATACCGGCGTCTACATCTAAAGACTGAGAAACTTAATGGTCGGGCATTAATACGAGAAGCAACACTTGAAATGTTCAGGCCAATTGCTTCTTCAACCTTAGTAACAGTTGCGGTATTTGCACCAATGATATTTGTTGGAGGCATGGTTGGTGAGTTATTCATGCCATTTGCCCTTACCATGACATTTGCATTAGGTGGATCACTTCTTGTTGCAATTACTGTAGTACCAGCATTGTCTCATTTCCTATTTAAGAAAAAGCTATACAGTGAAAAAACAGAAGTGAAGCATAAAGAAGCTGGAAAATTAGCGAATTGGTATAAGAGTATTTTAAGGTGGACACTAAACCATAAAATAATTACTTCTACAGTTGCAATTCTTTTATTAGTAGGAAGTTTATTATTAACACCACTAATTGGATTTAGCTTTCTCGGTAGTGAAGAAGAAAAAGTTATGTACTTAACGTACACACCAGCAACTGGTGAATTACCAGATGAGACATTAGAAAATGTAACAGCAGTTGAACAAGAAATGCTAAAACGTGATGATATAGATATTGTACAGCTTTCCATAACTGACAACGATCCACAGGCTTCCATGATGGTTGGCGGTGGTGGGGCATTGATGTATTTAATCTTTGACCCTGATATGAAGGATTTCCCAAAGGTTCGAGAAGAAATTGAGGAGTATGTATTTAATATTGGACAGTCTGGAGAATGGAAGAGTCAAAACTTCTCAACGATGTCATTTGCTTCTAATGAACTAAGCTATACATTATATAGTGAAGACTTAGATAAACTGAATGATTCAGTTGATAAGGTTGAAGAAATATTAAAAGAGAACAAAGGGCTGAAGGATGTATCATCCAGCAAAGAGGACTCCTATGTTGAATATACATTTAAAGTAAGCCAGGATGAATTGCTGCAATATGGCTTAACAACTGGGCAAATTGTTATGCTATTGAATCCTAATCGAACGGAGGACGTTCTAACAACCATCGAAAAAGATGGAAATGAATTGAATGTTATCGTTCAGCACGAACAGCAAACAGAGAAACCTAAGTCTATCGATGAATTATTAGATACAGAAGTAGAAACGGCACTTGGAACAACAATGCCACTATCTGAATTGGTAACAGTAGAAGAGGGAACAACTCTAAATACATTAGCCCGTAGTAAGGGTGAGTATTATGCATCTGTTACTGGAACAATTTTAGAAGATGATATTTCAAAGGTATCTTCTGAAGTTGATAAGGCGGTTGATAAGTTAGAGCTACCAAAAGGTGTTTCTGTAGGTGTATCTGGAGTAACTGCTGATATGGAAGAAACATTTACACAGCTTGGTTTTGCTATGTTAGCTGCTATTCTAATCGTTTACTTTATCCTTGTCGTAACGTTTGGTGAGGGGCTAGCACCATTTGCAATACTATTCTCCCTACCATTTACGGTCATTGGTTCTTTAGTAGGTTTATTAATTGCAGGTGAAACTATATCTGTGACAGTGATGATGGGGCTATTGATGTTAATTGGTATTGTCGTAACGAATGCAATTGTATTAGTAGACCGCATTATTCATATGGAACATGATGGCTTAGAGATGCGTGAAGCTATTCTTGAGGCAGGAGCTACCCGACTACGTCCAATCCTCATGACTGCTATTGCAACAATTGGAGCTCTGGTTCCGATGTTGTTTGGTAATGCAGGTGGAGGTCTGATTTCGAAAGGTCTAGCAATTACGGTAATCGGTGGACTTGCGAGCTCCACATTGTTAACATTGATTGTCGTACCAATTGTCTATGAAATCCTATCCAAAATGTTTAAGAAAAATCGTAAGGAAATACAGGAGAATTAAAGAGAAATGAGGGCCAATAATAAGGTCCTCATTTTTTTATGTTCCCAACGACGAAAAGTGTATGCATAAGCTAAGACGTTTGACCATGTATAGTTATTAGTGACTTAGAGGTATTTGTTCTATTATAATGTGGAGAGATATTGTGTTTTAGGAGGAAATCAATATGTTTTATGCAATCATACAGTCTGATGATACATGGATATTATGGGCATTTTTAGCAGGTTGGGCTGGTATCAGTATTTATCTGGAACAAAAATATGAATGGGCTTCAAAAATATCAGGTGCGATAGTTGCTTTAGTAGGTGCGATGTTACTGGCTAATTTTAATATTATTCCAACCGAATCACCAGTTTATGACACCGTATGGAGTTATGTTGTTCCACTTGCAATACCGTTACTTCTCTTTCAATCCAATATATTAAAAATATGGAATGAAAGTGGAAGGTTACTGATTATTTTCTTAATCAGCTCGATAGGTACTGTTGTTGGTGCTATTGTCGGATTCTTTTTATTAAAGGATCTTATACCGGAATTATATAAGGTTGTAGCCATGATGACAGGCTCTTACATAGGTGGTAGTGTGAACCTTGCTGCACTTTCCGCTAGATTTGAAACACCAGGAGAACTAATTTCTGCCACGGTTGTAGCAGATAATCTCATGATGGCACTGTACTTTTTAGTGTTAATGGTCATTCCGACAATTGCCTTTTTTAGAAAAAGATTTAGGGCGCCACATCAAGAACTAGTGGAGCAATCTTCAAACAAAGAAAACAAAAACCAAGCTGCATCTTATTGGAAGGGAAAGGAAATTTCATTACAGGATATAGGATTGGCAGTTGGTTCTGCGTTTGCATTAGTAGCCATTTCATTTAAGCTAGCAGAAATATTTGATAAGCTTATTCCTACTGATGGCAATTTTATTCTAACAGCTTTAAACGGAATTTTTGGTGATAACTATTTAATGCTGACGACAATCACCCTATTATCGGTGACCATATTTTCTCGTTTCTTTGAAAAAATCCGAGGTGCACAAGAAATAGGAACCTATTTAATATATATCTTCTTCGTCGTTATAGGAGTACCTGCCTCCATTCCTGTAATTATACAAAATGCACCATTATTGTTTGTATTAGTGTTTGTTATGGTTGCATTAAACATGTTTATTTCTTTCCTTTTTGGTAAACTATTTAAATTTAATCTGGAAGAAATAATACTAGCAAGTAATGCCAACATTGGTGGTCCAACAACAGCAGCAGCAATGGCTATATCCAAAGGGTGGAGCAAGCTAGTAGCTCCAGTTTTAATTGTTGGTACACTTGGGTATGTAATAGGAAATTATATTGGTGCTGCAATTGGGGTATGGCTGGGGCTATTTTGATGGGGGAAAGGCGTCTGCCTTTGCCCCATTTTTTTGTTTCCGTATTGTTAGTAGCTGCTATTGAAGATATGATACTCCATTAAATAGTTACAATTTAGATGGTAGCTGATTAACATCATTTAGGTAGATATTATGAATGAGATGATGCATAGAGGACGTGTAGACATCATTTTGGCAGATGGATACGACTGAAATGATACATAGAGCGTCTGTAAACATCATTTTGATAAAAGGATATGAACGAAATGATGCATAGAGCACGTGTAAACATCATTTTGGCAGATGGATACGAATGAAATGATGCATAGAGCGTCTGTAAACATCATTTTGATAAAAGGATATGAACGAAATGATGCATAGAGCACGTGTAAACAACATTTCGGCAGAAGGATACGAATGAAATGATTTCTAAAGGACATGTAAACATCACTCACCTCGAAGATTACCCAATAAAATGAATCTTAGTGATTAACTAAACATCATTTTGGTGGAAAACTAAAGTTGTTCTTATTCTGTGTTTATTTTTAACGGGCACATAAGGGGAGAATAGGTATAAGTGAAGCACTGTGGCTCGATTAATCAGAGGTTGAAATAAAGTAAGAATGTGGAAGAAGCAAAATTAGCTTTCACATGCTCAAAATAGGATAACGAAAAGAGCTAGGCAGTTTATTAGCAAAGCACGCATCTTTTATTGTACTATTACATGAGAACTAATCTCATTTATCATTAGTAACGTATGTTCTATACAAATATTTGGAAAATCATATTTAACGTCTGAAATATGCAGTGCGTAGTAGAAAGAAGGGAAAACTGTTGGAAGCATACCGTGTTAATCCAAAGAACGGACTAGAATTCGGTCTTTATACATTAGGGGATCATATCGCTAACCCACATACAGGAGAAAGAATCTCAGCAAGACAACGAATAAATGAAATAATCGAATTGGCATCGTTAGCAGAGCAAGCTGGTATTGACTTTTTTAGTGTAGGAGAGAGCCATCAGGAGTATTTCACAACACAAGCACACACTGTTGTATTAAGTGCGATTGCTCAAGCAACGAAAAAAATTAAACTAGCCAGCTCTTCAACGATTATCAGTACACTGGATCCTGTTCGTGTTTATGAGGATTTTGCTACTATCGATTTAATTTCTAATGGTCGTACAGAGATAGTTGCAGGTCGAGCATCAAGGGTCGGTGTATTTGAATTGCTAGGATATGATTTAAGAGATTATGAGGAATTATTTGAAGAAAAGTTTGAATTGCTACTCAAAATTAATGAGGAAGAAGTTGTCAATTGGAGTGGGGAATATCGAGCACCACTCAAAAATGCAAAAATACTTCCAAGACCAGTGAACGGATCCTTACCGATATGGAGAGCCGTTGGTGGACCGCCTTCGAGTGCAATTAAGGCTGGTTATCGAGGTGTACCGATGTTTCTCGCTATGTTAGGTGGACCTGCCAATAGCTTTAAACACTCCATTGACGCATATAGGGAAGCCGCTAGACTGAACGGACATCAGCCAGATGAACTTCCAATAGCTACAGCAGGATTTTTCTATGCTGCTGAGACTACACAGCAAGCACAACGAGAAACATATGACTTTATTAATGAAGGTATGAAGCTAACCAATGGACGTGGATTTCCGAAGCAGCATTTTGCTCAAGGTGCACATCCTCATGATGTGATGAATATTGGTAGCCCTGAGCTAATTATTGAAAAGATTTTATATCAGCATGAGGTTTTCGGACATCAGCGATATATTGCACAGATGGACTTTGGTGGAATTACTTTCGATAATTTAAAACGAAATATTGATCTAATTGGTGAGAAGATTTTACCAGTAATAAAGAAGTATACTCGGGAGAAATCGGAGGGACAATCATGAAAATAGTAGGCTTATCCGGGTCTATTGTTGGTTCAAAAACAAGAACGGCAATGGAACATACAATAAAGATTTTAGCAGAAAAAAATCCGGATATGGAGATTACATTAATTGATTTAGCAGATTATGATATACAGTTTAGTGATGGCCGAAATTATTTAGAATATGAAGGAGATACTGGATTTGTTTCTAAGGTGTTGATGGAAGCGGATGCAATTATAATTGGTACACCTGTTTTTCAAGCTTCTATCCCAGCAACATTGAAGAACATTTTTGATTTATTACCTGAACGTGCGTTCATGGATAAAGTGGTTGGAATAATTATTACTGCTGGTTCGGCTAAGCATTATTTGGTTGCTGAGCAACAATTAAAGCCAATCCTATCGTATATGAAAGCAAATCTTGTTCAGTCCTATGTTTTTATTGAAGATCAGGATTTTTATCGTAAGGAAATTACAAATGATGATGTATTATTTCGACTAGAACGTTTAGTTGATGATCTTATTTTATTAGTCAAGACATACCAGTCCATGCAAGAGACGAGAGAGGCAGAATATGGATTTTAAAAGAATCTGGTGTTGAAACCAGATTCTTTCTTAATATATTTAAAATAGTACTGTACTTTTTACATTTGCTAGGATTATAATTATCATATTCTTTTGAACAAAATAGGAAAAGAAAAGAAGCGTGTATATTGTGAGAAGTACAAAATTAAATATGAAGCAACAACTCACTTCGTTAATGAGTAAGCACTTATCAGGGAAATCGATGAGTTATAAAGAAATTATAACCATCTTTATCCCTATTTTTGTTGATCAAGCATTCTTAATATTTATGAGTATGCTTAATACAGCCATGATAAGTTCATCAGGGGTTGCGGCTGTTAGCGCTGTAAGTATGGTAGATTCCCTTAATATATTCCTTGTAAATGTCTTTATTGCAGTTGCAACAGGTGGAACTGTTATTGTAGCACAGTATAAGGGAACTAAAAATATGGAAATGGTCTCGAAAACAGCTGCACAGGCTGTTTCCGCTGTTACTATTCTATCCTTATTATTAAGTGTATTTGTCATTGTATTTCATTCGCCAACGATTCATCTTCTATTTGGAAATGCTGAAGCGGATGTGTTAGCCAATGCAAAGCTATATCTGATAGGTAGTGCCATATCCTATCCATTGATAGGTATTTACCAAGCGGTGTGTGGTGGTCTTCGTGGAACAGGTGATACGAAACCAGTACTTGGACTATCATTGTTTATGAACCTAACAAATGTTCTCTTGAATCTATTTTTAATAACGATATTAAATCTGGGAATTGTTGGATTAGTTATTTCTGTTATTGTCTCTAGAACATTAGGGATGATCGCATCCGTTGTTTATTTGGTGAGATTTAATGAAACGATTCGACTGCGTCTGAAACAGGCATTGCATATTGATCTTTCTATTCAAAAGAAGATCATGTATATCGGAATGCCATTTGCTGCGGAGCAACTATTTTTTAATGGTGGTAAATTATTAACGCAAACGTTTATTGTTTTCTTAGGTACCTATTCCTTAACGTCATATGCTATTGCAAATTCAATTGCTTGGCTTTATCAAATCGGGCCTAATTCCCTTTGTATTGCAATCGTTACAGTAGTAGGACAATGTATAGGAAGAAGAGACATAGAAGATGCTAGGAAGTTTATTAAATCGTTTTTAGGACTTTCAGCCATTTTCTTTGTGGTTTCGGCAATTATCTTTTTGCCGCTATTCCCATTAATGATGAAAATGTTTAATCCACCTGTAGAAATCATAGGTACTATTTTCATTATGGTTTTATTGAGTGCAGTTTTTCATCCGATTTTATGGTCGTTTAGCTTCTTATTACCGGCGGCATTACGTGCAGCTGGTGACTCTAAATTTACTTCTGTAACCTCTTTATTTACGATGTGGATTGTACGTGTTGTACTTGGGTATATCTTTGGTATTACATTGGGCTATGGAATCATAGGAGTATGGATAGCGATGATTCTTGAATGGGGAGTTCGTAGTCTTATCTTCTATATTCGTTTTAAAGGGCATAAATGGTATGCTCATCAGTTAATATAGAACGAACTCTACGCTTTGCTATTCATGCTGCATTTTGAAATGAAGCATGAGGTTTGTCTTCAACCATAACTTATGCAACAATATAGCAGATAACTAAAAAAGAGGTGTACGCATGAAAATAGAAATATGGTCAGATTTTGTATGTCCATTTTGTTATATAGGAAAACGTCGTTTAGAACATGCTCTAGAGCAATTTCCCTATCGTGATAAGGTTGAGTTAGAATATAGGAGCTTTGAACTTGATCCGAATGCTGCAATTTACTCAGGTAAATCTATTCACGAAGCATTAGCAAATAAGTATGGAATGAGTTTAGATGAGGCGAGACAAGCTAATGAGAATGTGGGCCAGCAAGCTAAGACAGTTGGTTTAGACTATGATTTTGATGGTATGAAACCGACAAATACATTTGATGCACATCGACTAGCAAAATATGCAAGTACTGTCGGAAAAGAGAAAGAGATTACGGAAAGCCTTCTTCATGCTTATTTTGTTGAAGCTAAGTTAATCAGTAATCATGATACATTATTGGAGATAGCAGAATCTGTAGGATTAGATAGAGAAATGACTTTATCCGTTTTAAAGGATACAGACCGATTCGCAACAGAGGTTCGTAATGAAGAGATGCAAGCTCAAGCATTTGGAGCAACTGGGGTACCATTTTTCGTTATTAACCAAAAGTATGCTATTTCAGGCGCTCAACCAACGGAACTGTTTTTGAGTGCTTTAAATCAGGTATGGGAAGAAGAAGCGCCAAAGCCAAAATTGCAGAGTCTCGTTGAAGATGAATCCAATATGGTATGCACTGATGAGGGTTGTATCATACCTCCAGAAAAGTAGAAAAGTGACCTTGCCGATAAGGCAATGGTCATTTTTTCTATATAAAATTACCATCCCTCTTGAATACTACATAATTGCTGGATAGGTTGGAACAATAAAAGTAGTGTTTTATATGATTTTAGGAGGTAGACATTTTGCCACAGGTTAATTTACATGAAAAGCTACAACGGGTAAGTGAAATGGTGAATGATGCCCAAGAGGCTGTAATACAAGCTCAGGGTCAGAATCTACATGTGTTAGAGCATGCGTATAGCTTACTTAAACAAGCAGAGAATGAGTTAAAAAATGTTCAAAATCAAGCTGGAGTCGAAGCAACTGAGAATCCACAGTTCCAACAGGCTTTTGAGGAATTACATGATGTCCGACAGCAAGTACAAGAGGCACAGCAAAATATTGCGGACATCCCATAACTATGAGGAAGGAAAGCTTCATTCGAAGTATACCTTCCTCTTATTATGTTTTTGAAATAGTAAAAAGGACCCTTTATACTCAACAGAAACCTCTTATGAAATGGTACTTTCGAATCAAAAATTGTCATATCGACTTTTTTCGAAACCTTCGTAAGATAGTTGACGTAATACTGTTGACTATCTATTAAGGGGATGAATTATTTGAAGAAATGGTTAGTAGGAATTGCTTTCGTTTTTACTTCGTTTACTCTTGCTGCATGTAGCGAAAGTGCAGAGGAAGTCTATACAAGGGCATTAGAGGCAGCGGAGAAAATGGAAAGTGCAGAAGTTAGTACAGTTTTGAATCAAGAAATATCAATGGCAAATGAGGGGAAAGTAACTATTGAAAGCGATATGGAAGGTTCTGTGGTATTAGAGCCATTAGCAATGCACCAAAAGGGTAAAATGGCTATGTCCTTAGAGGGCGAGGAGTCACTTAATATGGATACAGAGATTTATCTTGTGGATGATGAAATGTATGTGTTTGAGTCACTCACGAATCAATGGATAAAGGCTGATAGTTCATTAATACCTATAGAAACATTAACGGCGGATCAACCAAATGTCACAGAACAACTTAAGATGGTAGAAGACTATATTCAGGATCTTGAATTTGAAGAAAAGGATAATGAGTTTATATTCAAGCTAACTGCTGATGGTGAGGATTTTAAAAAGCTTACGCAGCAAATGTTAGAGGAATACCTTCCAGAGGATATTACAAATGAAATTGGTGATTTATCAACACTATTAGAAGAGATGGATATTAAAAAATTATCTGTTGAGATGGTTTTGGACAACAAAACATACGACTTGAAGAAATATAATCTCGTTATGGAAATGACAATGAATGTTGAAGGCGAAGAGATTTCTATTATCCAAAATGTGAAATCAACCTATAAAAAAATCAACACAATTGATAAGATAGAAGTTCCACAGGAAGTAAAAGATGACGCAGTTGATGCTTCTTGATTTTAAAAGCAAGAACAAGGATTGGTCTAAAGAGATCAATCCTTCCTTTTTGTAGAAATATCCTATATCTCCTTATTTCCCCCTATTTCAATTCATAAATCATAATTTTCCAATAATAAACACCGGCTTGAGAGCTAGGTACTAAGTTATGATACAGAAATGTAAAGTTGCTCTAAAGTTGATGAAATCTAGTAATGATATACTCTTCATAGTAGATTTTCAAATAAAGAGAAAGAGATACTACGAGAATAAGAGGAAAGCAGGGGAAAGCTTGAGAAAACTAACCGCAATTACCTTCGCTGTTACCGTACTATTTGGTAGTACAATAAATAGTGTTCAAGTTTTTGCAGATTCGAAGGATGATCTACAAGATATTCAGAAGCAACGTCAAGATATAAAAAACAATCTGTCAGGTGCGCAAGCAAAAATTGCAGATGTAATGGCTGAAATAGACGATTTAAATGAGGAAATTCAACGTGTAAACGAGGAAATTTCTCAAAAACAAGAAGTGATTGATCAGACTGATAATAAAATACAAGGTACTGTTCAAGAAATTGGGAAGCTTCAGCAGGAAATCGCGGAGCTTCAGGATGATATTAAAAAGCGTCAGGATATCCTGGAAAAAAGGATGTCTTCCTACCAAAAAACGGGTGGTTCTATAAGCTATCTAGAGGTTTTATTTGGAGCGCAAAGCTTTACGGACTTTATTAGCCGAGCCGCCATAGTAAGTACTATTACAGACTCAGATAGTGAACTAATCGATCAATTAGATTCAGATATAAAAACAGTGGAAGAAAAGAAGCTTGAGTCTCTAAATAAGCTTGATCAATTAAATGAAATGAGAAAAGAGCAAGAAGAAAATCTTGCTGCTATTCAGGGGAAAAAACAAGCAAATGAGAATAGTAAGCATAAACTTGAGAAAAAACAATCCGATTTACTAACCAACATTAACGAATTGAAGTCAAAGGATAGTAACCTTGCAAAAGTGGAATCAGATGTAAAGGCAAGTATTGCTGCTGAAGAAGCTAGAAAAGCAAGAGAACTGGAACAAAAGTCAAGTGGAACTGGCCAACCAATCAAGAGTGTAAAGGGTAAAACCATTACTGTTACCGCTACTGCATATACTGCAAGCTGTGAAGGGTGCTCTGGTGTAACAAAAACAGGAATAAACTTAAAAGCTAATCCAAATGCCAAAGTTATTGCTGTTGACCCATCTGTTATCCCACTAGGATCAGTGGTTTATGTAGAGGGTTATGGCTATGCGATAGCAGGTGACGTTGGTTCAGCTATAAAGGGCAATAGAATAGATGTATTTGTATCCTCCCAAGCAAAAGCATTAAAATGGGGAGTAAAAAAACTTAAAGTAACCATACAGTAATAGAGATGTGTGCTTTTGTTTACTAGACAAAAGCCACATCTCTTTTTTTTATCTAAGGATTCCTTTATACTAGAAGGATGATTGTATAGGAGGATATAGAATGTCTGTATTAAAACAATTTAATTTAACACGAACATCCCTATTAACGTTTTTAAGTGAGTTAGATGAAGAAGCTTTGGACAAGAAAACAAATTACTTTGACAATACGATTCGTTGGTATATTGGTAACACTTTATTTATGGATGAGAAATTGTTATTTGTTAGTAAACAATCTCGAAAACTTCCTGAGGAATATGCCCAATTATTTAGTTCGGATATTCTTTCGTCCGAATGGACAATAAAAGCACCATCACTAGAACAGCTAATAAATGATTTAGAGGACCAACAAAATCGTATTAATAACTTTGATGAGTTTTTCTGGAAATCAAATGTAAAGTTTAAGGTTCCTTATGGGCATGTGGAAACACACGGTGACTTGTTAATAATGCTGGCGCATCGTGAGGCAGAAATTTTAGGTAGAATGAAAGCGATGAAGCAAGTAGTGGAGGCTGAATAAAGACATCCAGAGTCGGAAAATCGACTTTGGATTTTTTTAGTTATAGAATTATGGCTATTTAGTAGTTATGGTGAAGAAAAGTTAGAAAAATTAAAAGGAAATGGAAAAGAAGTGTCGAAATAATTATGTAGTTATTAAATGGATTAATATGTAGTTATTAAATGGATTAAGTTGAAGGGAGAGTAGCAAATGGAAAGTGAACAAAAAAGATCCCCATTTTATAAAAACTTTTTATTTTGGTTTCTACTATTACTTATTGGTTGTGCGGTGTTTGGATTTGTAAAAGGGGACGAACTCCCAAATTGGTTGGAATTTATTCGAAGATTATTACGTTAATTAACTCTATTATTTAATAGTTTGCTATGATCAAAGTTATAGTAGAGAGGTCCCTCATTGTAATAAAAGGGACCTTCTTTCTAGTTATTTATACATTTCTTCATATTCTTCAAAATCCTGTACCTCGATTACATCAGACCAATGTAAAACGGTTCCTACAAAATCTCTTATATCTAAACCTCTCATTTCATAGGTTTCATCCGTATTTACAGTTCCTGTAGCATCTTCAATAAATGTAACCTTATATCCACGATCATAAGCAGAAATTGCTGTGAACATACAACAAAACTCTGTATTAAATCCAGTAATGAAAAGATGCTCTACACCTAGTTCTTCAAGTAAGGTAGCAAGATTGGTTTGAAAAAATGCACTAGGAGTTTCCTTCTCAATAATGTAATCTGCATATTCTTTTAGATTGGAAACGATTTGTGAGCCTTCAGAATACCTATGAAGTTGGCTTTCTTCATGTTGATCGAAATGTTGAACGAATATAACAGGTTCTTTTTTGCTTTTACAATTTTGAATTATACTCTCTATTAAGAATAATTCTTCTTTAAAGTCACGAAAATTTACAATTCCGTATTGAACATCAATAACTAATAGGGCTTTTTTCATATATAAAATCCTTTCTTTGTTAGTTATGAATTTTTAGAGATGGAATACCACATGATGTTAAGCCTCCTAGTAATAGTAAATAATTATTCTATTTATATTTCGATAGTTAGTATAGAATTCCTGCTTTATCATAAATAGTTATTATCTTGATGGATAAGTCATGATAAAATAGATTAACAGAATTTTTAAAAGTCAGAATTATAGTGAGGGTACTAGCGTGGATAATATAATTATTAGTTGGAAAAATCCTATTCGATTGTTAACCTCCGTTGGATTGGCTAGAGTTGGAGATTTTATTTATTTAGTCGCAATAAACATCCTAGTATTTCAGATGACTGGTTCAGCCGCAGCGGTTGCGGGTTTGTGGGTAATTGGACCGATGGTTAATTTGTTAACCAAGTTTTGGACAGGGAGCTTTATAGATTATCGAAGTAAGCGCAAGATTATGATTATAACTTATATTTTCCGTGCTTTTTTGGTATTTTGCATTCCTTTTTCACCAAGTATTTGGTTAATTTATCTCATTTTAGTTTTCTTAAGTGTTGCCCAGTCATTCTTCCAACCTTCCTCCATGACATATACAACACAATTAATTCCTAAAGAGATTAGAAAGCGTTTTAATTCTATAAATTCATTAACATCTTCTGGTGCTTTCATTATGGGACCTGCAATAGCTGGGGCATTGATTCTCGTTACTAATGTCAATATTACATTGGTGATTAATTCAGTTGCATTCTTACTAGCTGCGATTCTATTGCTTTTACTACCTGAAACAGACAATTTTGAGAAAAATACTGCACCCAAGCTATCGTTTAAGCAAATAAAGGATGATTTTACTGTAAGCATAACTTTTATGAGGGAAAATAGTTATGTGGCATTTGTCTATATTTCCTTTTTGGCAACTACTATTTTTACATTTGCCATGGATACGCAAGAAGTTGTATTTACGCAACTTGTTGTTGGGTTAACTGAAATGGATTATAGTATGTTAATTAGTATTACTGGTATTGGAGCAATAGTTGGTGCATTCTTGGTGTCAATCTTTACAAAAGGTATTTCGATAAGACTATTAATTATTACAGGTATTATCATGCAAACAATAGGTTATTTAATTTATGCTTTTTCTTGGTCTTTTTTATCAATTGCTACGGGTTTTGTTATTCTAGGTTTTTTTAACACTTTCTTAAATACTGGAATCGTCACATTTTATCAGAATAATATTCCCGTGGATAAGATGGGAAGAATAACGAGTATTTTCCAGCTTTTCCAAAGCAGTGTACAGATTATATTTGTTTTATTAGTGGGAGCTGTAGCTGAATTAATTCCACTTCGACTAACGATTATTATTCTATCAATTTGTATGTTAGTAGTAGCTATAATCATTACGGTAGCGGTATTACACCCTGTAAAGAAAGGGTATTTCAAAGAAGCTTAAAAGGAGTATTAAGATGAGAACGGAAAAAGAGATGCTTGATCTAATTTTAGATGTAGCAAAAAATGATGAACGAATCCGCGCAGTATATATGAATGGCTCAAGAACAAACCCAAATGTGCCAAAAGATATATTTCAAGATTTTGATATTGTGTATGTGGTGAAAGAGACGGAACCATTTATTCATAATGCACCATGGATTAGCGTATTTGGTGAGCTACTAATGGTACAGGAGCCTGAAAAAATGGATAAGGAAATAGGCGAAACTGTGGATTTAAGCCAGAATTACGGTTATTTAATGCTTTTTTCGGATGGGAATCGTATTGATCTACATATCCAAACGAAAGACTATATGTTACGTACCTATAAAGGGGATAGCTTAACGATGCCCTTACTTGATAAGGATGACTGTTTACCACCAATTCCGAATGCATCAGATAAAGATTACTGGATTACGATGCCAATAGAAGCAGAATATTTTAGCGCGTGTAATGATTTTTGGTGGTGTACGCAGAACGTAGCTAAAGGTATATGGAGAGAGGAGCTACCATATGCAAAGGAGATGTTTGAAGCGGCAATTCGTCCAAGAATTAATCAACTAGTTTCTTGGTGGATTGGAATACAGCATGATTTCCAAATTTCGCCCGGGAAGATGGGGAAGTATTTTGAAAACTACTTACCAAAGCCATATTGGGATATGTATCGTAGTACTTACGCTAATGGAGAATATGAAGAAACTTGGGAGGCGCTTTTTGTCGCATGTGAACTATTTCGATTAATAGCGATAGAAGTTTCTGAAAGCTTATCCTTTAAATATCTTTATGAAGAAGATAGGAACATGACAAGATACTTAAAGAGAGTGAGAGAGCTTCCGAAAGAAGCAGTGGACATTTTTTAATAGATTGGAGCGGGAATAAATGCATCTATCTTTAATAAAAGCAACGGTTGAGGACGCAGAAATAATATTGAATATGCAAAGGAGAGCATTTATGCCATTATTAGAAAAGTATCAGGACTACGATGTTAATCCTGCAAACGAAACGATTGAAAGAGTAATGGAGAGGATTTTGAATCGGAATGGTGGCTTTTATAAGATAATACTAGATCAGCAAATAGTAGGTGCCATTTGTATTTCTCATCGAGATGGATATGAGTGGATAAGTCCAATGTTTATTTTGCCTGAATATCATGGGAAGGGAATTGGACAAGCCGTCTTAATAGAATTAGAATCTATGTTTCATAACTCGAAGGTTTGGCAACTAGCTACGATTCAAGAGGAAGAGAGAAATTGTTACTTGTATGAAAAAATGGGTTATGTCAGCACTGGAATATCTAAGGAAATAAATGATAAGGCGACACTAATCTATTATAAAAAGGTAGCGGAGGATTATCATGGAACCTAATTGGCTTAAGTGGGCAAAAGAGTTACAGGCAATTGCCCAGGCTGGTTTAACATACTCAAAGGATAAATATGATTTGGAAAGGTTTGAAGAGATACGAAAAATTAGTATCGAGATGTTAGCAGAACGAACGACATTGGACAAGGAAATAATTAGAAATCTGTTTGCCAATGAAACTGGGTATGCTACGCCAAAGGTAGATATTCGTGCAGTGGTTTTTCACAATAGAAGGCTATTAATGGTAAAGGAAAATACGGACAATAAGTGGGCTTTACCTGGTGGGTGGGCAGATATTGGACTTTCGCCAAGTGAAGTTGCTATTAAAGAAGTAAAGGAAGAGTCTGGATATGATGTTAGAGCAGTAAAAATGTTAGGAGTTCTAGACAAAAAGTGTCATCCCCATCCGCCTTCTGCCTATCATGTTTATAAAATTTTTATCCAATGTGAGATTATAGGTGGACACCCGAAAATAGGGTTAGAGACTAGTCAAATCGGTTTCTTTTCGGAGGAGGATATCCCCGAATTGTCGGAGGCGAGAAATACGTCTACACAAATTAAAATGTTATTTAATTTCTTAAGGTGGCCTAATAAGGAAGTGTTTTTTGACTAGTAGGCAAGGTGAACTTATGATTGAATTTGTAGGTCTAAGCATATTCAGATTGCTGTTCATGTAATTAATCGCAAAGCTTTAGCAAGCAGTATGATGAGAGAATGTTTGAGGAAAAGCATTCTTCAGTATGGAGAAATCGTTGTAGTGGAATAGTGGTAGTTTTATTACTAGTAGTATCATATGCCCCGGTCCACAACATCATTCTCAATTGAGTAACTAGCTGATAATTCCAGACACTCTTGCTCTTTTTCTATGTTCTTTATAGCTTTCCGGTAGTTGAGTTATTTAGATTTAGAAAGTCAGAAAATCTCATTATAAATAATTACGTTCAACAAATAGTACTAATTAATTGGGAATTCATGTGAAAAAAATGATACAATAGAAAAAGTATATAAGTTGATGGAGCTTTTTTTTATTAGGAATGTTAGAAGGGAATTTATGACGTAACATGAAAAACTATCAAGAAGTAAAGCATATATTGAAAAATACAGTTAAAACAGGAATTGTTGTGTCGAATTTAATACCAATGTTTGCTGGCTTAACCTTGGCTATGTTTACATATGGATATGGGTTAACAGAAAAAATTCCTGAAATGATTTTGGCTGTTATTGGTACTGCACTAATCATTGCATCGGCCGGGGCATTTAATAATTTATATGATCGAGATATAGATGCAATCATGGAAAGGACAAAAGTTAGACCTACTGTAACAGGAGAAATTGGTTTTAAAACTACCCTTTGGTTAGGGATTATCATGATGATTATTGGGGTAGGAGCATTAGCATTTACGACATGGTTAGCTGCATTTTTAGGGTTTTTAGGTCTTTTCTTATATGTTGTCCCATATACCATGTGGTCAAAGCGTAGAACGATTTACAATACGGAAATAGGTAGCTTGTCTGGTGCTGTACCACCACTTATCGGTTGGGCAGCAATCGAACCAAATATAGTACATCCAGCGCTATTAGGATTATTTGTGATTGCTATTCTTTGGCAAATGCCGCACTTTTATGCAATAGCGATTAGAAGGCATGATGATTACAAGGCAGCGAATGTGCCAATGTTGCCGGTTGTCAAAGGAATTAGAAGGACCTACCTACAGACTAATTTTTATCTTATCATTATGATTTTAGCTAGCTTTCTATTAGGTACATTAAGTATTGGTCTGATGTTAGTAGGATTACTTTTAGGCGGACTTTGGTTGATTTTAAGCATCACAAGTTATCAACCAGAAGACTCCAATAAATGGGCTAAATCACTATTCTTATTCTCGCTTTTATATATGTCGATCATGTTTATGACGATTATCATATATTCTTTAATGGGTATTATTTTTAAATTATAAAATTAATAATCTGTATAATGATTTAGAAGGAAAAAGTTCCAATTAGAACTTTTTCTTTTTTTGTCTTTATAAAGTGGCTCATTCCAATCACATACCCTAGAAATAGGAAATTACTAGAGCGAAACCGTGTTATCGTTAAAATAGGAAAATAGTACAAGGTAACAGAAATAATACTAAGTCTATTGTTGTGATTTTCCCCAAGTAAAATGTTGAAGCAAGTAGATTGATGTCTATATTGCATATTAATACAATAAAACGCATTACTATATGATTATTTTTCTTTCCAAAACTAGGAAAGCTCCATAGTAGTGAAAAAGAATTATTCACAATTATATTGATATTATAATAAAAACTATTGTTTTAGAAATCTGTATATAACTTTTTTCATAGTTTTTAAAGAGAATGAAATGGGTATAAATATTCATTTTTAAATATTCAGAAAAAATGGACATAAATCGACAGGATTCTCCAATGTTAATGTTTTATAGTTACCTTAACAACTAGATTCCTTACCTTCAACCTGGCATATTATCTATTCTTATTGAAAGGAGGATAGTGTGTTATCATTCATTGAAAATATTTGTGATGGGGAGGAATAGTTTTGAAAAGAAGAAAACAAGCAAGAAGATTTAGTGTTATTGCGATCATCTTGATGATTTTCTCGTTATTCACTCCTGCCTTTGCAGGTGCCGAATCAAAAGGAACACCTCACACCTCCTTAGTAGATTCTAAGGAATTGATTCAGGCAAAAGTGAATCAAAGTCTGCTAGATTCATTTTCTAAAAACGAAAAAGTCACCTTCTTAATCAAATTTAAAGAACAAGCAGACCCAATGAAGGTTGCAAAAGAAGCGAGGGCAAATGCTAAAAAGGCAAGTCTATCGGCCTTCAATCAAGAAATTGCCCAACGGTCTGCTGTTATTTCTGAATTGAAATCAGTAGCTATAGAATCACAACGGAAGGTTACTAGTTTTCTTGAAGCAGAAGCTGAAAAGGGAAATGCAGAGGATATTAAATCGTTCTATATAGTTAACGGTATGGCCGTTACAGCAACAAAGGAAATTGCAGAGAAGTTAGCAACTTTTCCTGAGGTAGAAAAAATTTTACCAAACGAAAAGCGTCAGTTATTTAAGGGACTAGAAGTGCAAGAAACTCCTAAAGTCGGTACTCAAAGTATTGAGTGGAACGTAGATCGTGTCAATGCTCCGGATGTTTGGGGATTGGGAGTTGACGGTGCAGGTGTGGTCGTAGCAAATATTGATACTGGTGTAGAGTGGGAACACCCTGCCTTAAAAGAAAAATATCGTGGCTACAATTCTGCAACCGGCCAAGTAGACCATACGTATAGCTTCTACGACCCAGTAAATGGACGAACTACACCTTATGACATTGATGGGCACGGAACACATACGATGGGAACAATGGTTGGTAGTGAGCCAAGTGGTTCTAACCAAGTTGGGGTTGCACCAGGTGCAAAGTGGATTGCTGTACAAGCATTTACTGCTAATGGTGCATATGATGATGATTTACTTGCTGCAGCAGAATGGATTATGGCTCCTGGTGGAGATACATCCAAGGCTCCAGATGTTGTCAACAACTCATGGGGTGGTGGCCGTGGTATCGATGAATGGTATTTACCTACGGTTATAGCTTGGCGTGCAGCGGATATTTTCCCTGCATTTGCGGCAGGTAATACAACACTAACAAATCCAGGAGGACCAGGATCTGTAGCATCACCTTCAAACTATCCGGAATCATTTGCTGTCGGAGCAACAGATTCTAATGATATGCTTGCTAGTTTTTCATTAAGAGGTCCATCACCATATGGAGAGATTAAGCCTGATATCTCAGCACCTGGTGTTGCAGTTCGATCTTCCTATCCGGGAGGCGGATATGCAAGTGCAAATGGTACCTCAATGGCAACGCCTGCAGTTGCTGGTGTAGTAGCTTTATTAAAGTCAGCGAACCAGAGTTTAGAGGTGGATCAGATTGAGCAAATCATCATAGATACTGCTGTACCAAGAACAGACAGTCAATATCCAGATAGCCCTAACCATGGATATGGATATGGATTGATAGATGCTTTTGCAGCGGTTTCTTCTATTGCTGACGGTTTAGCTAAGGTGCAAGGTCAAGTAACCATGGATGGAGAAGATACAGAGGCACCAGTCTTTGAACATGCGGCTCCATCTGAAGCTTACTCTGGACTTGATCTAGAACTAAATATTCAAGTGAGTGATAATGTTAGTGTAACGTCTGTACAGTTACAGTATGGTGACCAGACATTGGATGCAACACGTAAGTCTGGAAACTTCAAATCGGGAGAATATCAAGTAGTAATTCCTGGTGAAGCACTAGAAGTAGGTACATTCACTTATAACTGGGTAATTAATGATTTTGGAAATAACGAAGTAGTTAGTGACTCATATCAAGTTGACATTAAGGCAGGGATTACAAATGGCTACTTTGATGACTTCGAGTCGAAGCCAATGGGATGGCAAAAAACGGGAACCAATAATGTGTGGGAATGGGGAGTACCAACTTCTGGACCTAACGAAGCATATTCTGGTGAAAACGTTTATGCGACAAACTTAGCTGGTGACTATAGTAGTAGTATGAATGCATCCCTAATCATGCCACCAATCGATGTTGCAGAAGGCGAATCCTATCTGCAATTTAAGAGCTGGCACAGCTTTGAATACAGTACTTCCGGAACAGCTTGGGACTACGGTGAATTAGTCATTTCGAATGACATGGAAAATTGGACAACCCTAGAACGATTTGTCGGAGCTTCTGAAGGTTGGTTAAGTAAGGAGTTTGACTTATCAGATTATGCTGGTCAACGTCTATATGTCGGATTCCATACTTACTCCGATGGAAGTGTAACAAGACCTGGTTGGTATATAGATGATGTTGCCCTAACGGAAGACTCTATGTACAATCAAGATGCTGTTGCACCGACTTTCGAACATTCTGCTCCAGGCCAAGCATATAAAAACATGGCACTTAGCTTAAGTGTAGATGTTCAAGATGATTTAAGAATTGGTGGAGCAACACTTCATTTCTTAAATAGTGATGGCGAATGGCAAGAGCTTGAGGCAGAGTTGAGTTCTGGAAATGAAACAGAAGGGACGTTCGCGGTAATTGTTCCTGCTGAACATGTAAGTGGTGATTCTTTCACATATAAGTGGGTCGTGCGCGATTATGCACGTAATACTGTTGAAAGCGAAGAGTATGTTGTGGCTCTAACGGAAGGGATTACTGTTGGATATTCGGAGGACTTTGAGAATAACCCAGAAGGCTGGACATTAATTGGTAGCAAGAATGTATGGGAATTAGGTGCACCTACCTCTGGACCAAATGGTGCTGTTTCCGGTGAAAACGTATATGCTACTAATCTTGCTGGAGATTATCCATCCAATATGAATGGAACTTTAGTTATGCCGGGTGTGAGTGTTCCTGAGGATGGAGCATATCTACAATTTAAGGACTGGCATATTTTTGAACAGTCTTCTACTGGAACAGCATATGATTATGGACGTGTGGTGGTTTCCACAGATATGGTTAATTGGACCAATTTAGCACAGTTTAACGGTGATTCAGCTGGCTGGAAGGATGCAGAGGTTGATTTATCTGCATATGCTGGTCAAACGATATATGTTGGATTCTTTGCTTACTCTGATGGTAGTGTGGCAAAAGCTGGATGGTATATAGATGATGTCGTTTTATCGGATACATCATTAAATCTAGCTAAGAACCCAGCAGATAAGAAAATTGTTACAAATGATGAAAAGGCAGAAAAAGAGAAGGAAGCAGCTTTAGAAAAAGAAGCAAATGCTTCTTCCAAGAAAAATGTTGCTAAACCATCTAAAGATAAAGAACATGCTGTTGAAAAACAAGAGAATAAAGTTAGTGGTATTCCACTAGATGCAACTGTATCAGTATTAGAGACTGGTCGCTCTGTGGGAACTAACCCGCAGGACGGATCATATTCTATGGTAATTCCAGCTGGTTCGTATACGTTAGTTGCTGAAACATATGGATACCGTGCAAAGCAGCAAGCAGTAACCGTTGGAGCGGACGAAGTAGCGACAGCTAATTTTGTATTAGAAGAATTACCAAAAGCAACTGTAACTGGTGTTGTAACAAGTCAAAAGTCTGGTAACCCTATTGCTGGAGCAACAGTACTTCTGGTCGAGGATTCGAATGTAAATCCAGTTCAAACAGATGAAAATGGAAGCTTTTCCATTACAGCTTACGAGGGATCCTATACATTGAAAGTTCTTGCAGAAGATTACGTAGGACAAGAAATTGAAGTTACATTTGATCAAGATAAGTCATTAGATATTGCTTTAGAACCGTTCTTCACTGTACCAGGTGGAGAGATTGGTTATGATGATGGAACTGCAGAAAATGCACGTGCCTTCTACGATGCCGGCAATGGTTGGGCAGTTAAGATGTCACTTCCAGAAGGACAAAAGCAAGCAATTGTAACGGAAGGGGTCTTCCAATTCCATGGTACAGATTGGCCATCTCCAGGAGCTACTCCTTTTGCAGTAGAGGTATGGAGTGCTGGTGAAAATGGACTACCTGGTAAGAAACTTGCAGGCCCAATTAATGCCGAAGCAATTCGTGATCTAAATCAATGGACTGTAGTTGATTTAAGAGAACATAATATTCAAGTTGATGGTGACTTCTATATGGTTTATATTCAAACGGTTCCTTATCCAAATTCCCCTGGATTAGCGACAGATGAAAATGGACCAAATGCAAAGAGAAGCTATCAACTGGTCGGTGGAGCTTGGGAGCCTTCTCCTGCTGACGAAGGTAACTACATGATTCGAGCTAGGGTAGCATATGGTGTTGCAAAGCCTACAATTACTGACCCTGTGAATGGAACTCTTACGAATGAGGCTGCTGTATCGGTTCATGGAACTGCTTCGCCAACTACTTCTATAAGTTTACTGAATAACGGGGAAGAGGTTGGAACAGCTGATATTGGTGAGGATGGACAATTCAACATTGACATCGAGCTAGCTGAGGGTGAAAATACGCTTCAAGCTGTTACGTATGTTAATGGTGAAGAGGCGACAGAATCGGAGACAGTTACTGTAACACTAGATACGATAGCACCAGAACTAAACATTGCAAATATTAAGGATGGTGACCGTACAAATCGTGAAACGATTACAGTTCAAGGTACCGTTAGTGATACTAATCTTTCCACAGTAACAGTTAATGGGCAGCAGGCATCTGTTGAACCCGAATCTGGTACATTCTCAAAACGTATCCTACTTGATCAAGGGGAAAATGTCATTGAAGTAGTAGCAACAGATGGAGCAGGAAATACAACTACTAAAGTTGTAACTGTATTTGCAGACTTTACCGCTCCAGAAATCACAAATATAACGCCAAATGAAGATAAGCATCTGAAGGCAGGACAAACAGTATTAATTTCATTTGATAGTGAGGCTGGACTTGACGCTTCCTTTGCAGTTCATTTACCATTAACGAACATTCAGTCGTCTAATGTAACAGAGTTACCATTTGTGGAGACAACTGCAGGACATTATGTTGCATACTGGACAGTACCTAGTGGTGTTCAAGCAAATGGTGCAGAAATCGAATTAATTGCCAAAGATGATTTCGGTAATGAAACTCGTGCAAAAGCGGCGGGTAAGCTATATATTACCGATGGAAACGGAAATAACGGCAAAGGTAACGATAAAGGTAATGGTAATGGAAAAGGAAACAATAATGGCAAAGGCAAAGGTAATGGAAAGAACTAATTACCATTAACTATGAAGGTGTAGGAGCAGATGTGCTTCTACACCTTTTTATTTTATTGCATCTATATATTCACCCCATCTTCTAACTAATTTTATACAATATTGTTTTTGTCGAGAGGTTAAATAGGAGTATTCATTGAAAATTATTGAAGTGAACACTATAATAAGTCTATCCTTAAATTCTAAAGTAATTTATTATAAGTACTTGAGGTGCAAAAAATGGAGTTCAATATTGGCCCAAGAATGGTCAAGACAGGTCTTGCTGTAGCGCTAACATTATTAGTAACGGATTTGTTAAACCTAGATTTAGAAATTGTGGCGGCAATAGCAGCAGTGCTGGCAATGCAACCATCTATTATGCGATCCTATACCTATATAAAAGAAGTAGTTATATCCAATAGTATCGGTATCACCTTTGCATTGGCTGGCTATTTTTTACTTGGGAATCATCCACTATCTGTAGGGGCAATTGTCATCATTTCCATCGCAATTAATATCCGACTAGGACTAAATAAGACTGTTAGCTTAACTGTTTTAACCATTATTACTATGATGCTTAGCGGTGATCATGGAATTAATTATCTGTATATAATAGAACGCTTATCACTCGTTGCTATAGGTGTTTTGGCAGCATTCATAATTAATGCATTGATAATGCCACCAGACCATAAAAAAATACTATTTAATATGATTAAAAATACGCTTGATCGAACTAATTTCTTGTTGCGTGTGGTTTCCAATAAAACGTTAAGCATTCCACAAATGCGAGCTGAAGACCGAGAGATTGAAAAACGTATTAGTGAAGCAAAAAATTATTATGAAATTATTTCGGATGAACGAAATCGTTTATTTATCCGTAATCGATGGAATTTCTTTCGTAACATTATTATATATAAGCATATGATTCAAGTGCTTAGTAAAAAACACACATTGATTAGACAGTTGGAAAAGAACATTAACGAGATTGACATGTTACCAGGTAATAAATCATATTTAATTAAAAAGTTGGTTTTGGAAATAAATACGTATAGTGAAAATATTATCCTGTTATATGAAAATAAAGTCATATTAGATAAGGACCTTCAAAAAGAGACGAAAGCGGCGATGCAAGTAACTATAAATAATTTAATTGAAGAATTACAAGGTGCCGAATTCTCAAAGTGGGCTACCGTTTTTCCTATCTCTAATAGTATTATTGAGTTATTTTTTGAATTGAATAAGTTAGAACGTTTTGTTCGATTTAGGGATGGTAAAGAAAAATCTTAACAACAACAAAACTATCGCATCAAAAGAACCAATTAGATGATTACCATGAATCTAATTGGTTCTTTTAAATGAGTCACATAGAATAAATTTGCTCCAGATAGGCTTTTATGTTGGCGAGTTCTATTAGAGCTTGTGTAGAATCATGCTGATTTATGGCTGCTTCTAGTCTCAATAAACTTTCATGCACCCCCTCATATTCATTTTCATCGCCAATCAGCTGTAGCTTCCATGTATTGTCCTTATAATGACTGTTAAATTCTTTCCATTGTTTTTTAGAAATCTCCCACTCTTCTTCTTTAATTGATTTTTCCATTGCGGTAATTCGATCGAAAAAAGGCTGCCCAGCAATGGGATCATTACAAGCAGTAATGCATAAGAGTAGGCTACATAAAATAAAAATCCTTTTGAGCATAGTTACCCTCCGTTTTTCGTATGTTATTTCTAGATTGTCCAATACTAACAAATGTTTACACACTTTTGGGGTATTTAGTAGGGGGTAAAACGTATGCCAGAATATTTAATTACTATCATTCGATCTATAATTGCTTTTATACTTCTTCTAGTTATGGCGAGAATTATGGGAAAGAAGCAAGTATCCCAGCTTACCTTTTTTGATTATTGTGTGGGAATAACTATTGGGTCTATCGCTGCAAGTATGGCTGTAGACCAAAACATAAAAATAACGAATGGATTAGTATCCTTGGTTATATGGGGCATCATCCCAATTATAATTGGAATGTTAGGATTGAAGTCACCTGTAATCATGCGAATAACAGACGGTAAGTCAGATGTTGTCATTGAAAATGGTAAAATTTTAGAAAAAAACCTTAAAAAAAATCAATTGGCGGTTAGAGAATTAATGGTAATGCTACGAGAAAAAAACATTTTCAATATTGCAGATGTTGAGATGGCCGTTTTTGAAACAAATGGGCAATTAAGTGTTTTAAAAAAATCAGAAGAACTACCAATTACTCCACGTACATTAGGGACAATAGTCGAAAGGGATCACGGCCCTACAATTGTTATCTCTGATGGCAAAGTTATGGAAAAAAGTCTACAAAAACTAGGGTATACAAAAGAATGGCTATTAGGTGAAATCCAAGCTCAAGGAGCTGAAGATTTTGAGGATGTATTCCTATCACAAGTGGATTCAATGGGAAATGTTTATGTAGACCTCTATTCAGATGATCTCAAGCTAGAAGTAGTTAAGCCACGTCCCTTAGTAGCGTCTACGTTAAAAAAACTGCAGGCAGATTTGGAAAGCTTTTCTCTACAAACAGAAAATCAAGAAGCAAAGCAAATGTATGAGAAACAAGCACAAAACTTACAAAATGTTATAGATAATATTTCACCTTATTTAAAATAATTCATTCAAGTAATTGCGAAGAAAAATTTGACCTTAGGAGGATAATCAATGAAAAAGTAAAAAGGAAAAACTATAAATTTAAGAAATAGAGAGGTAGAGAAATTGCGGATACAGATTGCTAGCAATAGACCACATTGTAATTAAATGAAAGTTTTATTTGGTTAATCCAAAGCTATTCCCATTAGTTATGAATTGTTTGTAGTAAAAAATGAAAATTTTATCGAATTTCGTCTTTATTTGTAATTTTTGTGGTATTATTTTACTTACCAAAGGAAATTTTGAGGTGGTATTGTGGAAGTTTTTGTTGCTAGACAACCAATATTAACCAAAAATCAAGAAATATATGGATATGAACTTTTGTATCGAAATAATAACCACGTTAATAAATATTCCCATACTGACAGCGATGTTGCTACCTCAGAAGTGATTAACAGTATACTGCAAATTGGGGTCGAAGATTTATCTGAGGGGAAACCGTTTTTTATTAACTTCACGGAAAATTTATTAACTGGCACATTACCATCCTTCCTTAAACCAGAGCTGATGGTGGTTGAAGTATTAGAGACTGTAAAACCGACTAAAGAAGTTATTGAAAGTTGTAAATTGTTAAAAGCGCAGGGCTATAAAATTGCACTTGATGACTTTGAATGGAATGATAGTCATCAAAATTTTCAACAGCTAATAAGCTTAGTAGACATAATAAAAATTGATATTCAAAAAACAAGTCGTTTAGAACAGTTAAAAATCATGAAGCGGTTAAATAATCATAATGTTATATTTTTAGCTGAAAAAGTAGAGACTATCGAAGAATATAAACAGTGTTTAAAGGATGGATATACATATTTTCAAGGGTATTATTTTAGTAAACCAACCATCCTTTCGTCGCGTGATATTCCATTATTAAATCATAATTTATATATGATAGTATCAGAGTTATCTAAGGATGAACCAGAAATTGAAAGAATAACTAAAATAATTGAATCGGATGTATCCTTATCTTATAAGCTACTTAGGCTGCTTAATTCGCCTGCTATCGGACTATTAAATAAGATTAAATCTATTAAACAGGCAATTGTTTTACTTGGACTTATAGAATTGAAAAAATGGGTATATGTGCTATCATTTCAAGATCACCTGGAAAAATCCGAGCAAATTATGCTTGAAATCATTAAACTTAGCTTAACTAGAGCGAAAGCAAATGAACTGGTATCGATGAACATTGGTAGGAGGAGTGAAAGCTCAAGCTTTTTCTTAACAGGTTTACTTTCATTAGTGGAGACGATATTCAAACAACCAAAGGAGCAAATATTAGAGAAGTTACCTTTAGACCAAGAAATTCTAGCTACTATAGGTGGGCAAGAGACATCCCTTACTCCAATTACTAACTTGGTTTGTGCAGCAGAAAAAGGGAAATGGGAGGAAATGGGTAGCTTATTACAGGAATTAGACTTAAGAATAGAAAAATTCAACGACCTATATCAGCAAGCAATCAAATGGGCGAGAGATGTAATGGATGGTTCTGATTTAGGCTATAAATGAATGATAAAGAGGCTGGGACAAAAGAATTTATTTGAAAATAAAAATCGAACAATTCATATAGTTACAGCGTAAACTCGCTTCGGAAATATACTTCGCGTTCCGCGGGCGGCTGGTGAGCCTCCTCGTGCTACGCACTCCGGGGTCTCACCGATGCCTCTCCTCCCGCAGGAGTCTACGTATATTTCCGAAGCTAATTTGGCCATTGTTCGTTTTTAGAATAAATCTCTTTGTTATGTCCCAGCCTCTTTATTTTATGATGGTAAAGTATCATGCTTCCAAAATGTTTCATTCCCACTATCAGGACAGGCTGGAAAGGTATCATCCTTCCTTAGCTTGGTGCGCTTACCGGATTGACAAATATATGAACCCGAAACTGGCACACCTTGTCCGGTACGATATTCACGATATTCATTGTTATCCATCATAACACCTCCAACTGTATTATCTCTCAAAACTACCTCCTTCATCCGAAAACCAATACCACCAACATGTTTACATATATTTACAGAATGAAACAGATAATATACTTGGAATTCGTATAAGGTAGTATTCTATAGGGACTAAAAAAACAGTATGTTATTTTTGAAAGGTATTTTAATATCAATTTAACCAAAACAAAAAAATGGAGCAATAATTTAAGCTCCATTTTTTTGATTAGATTTGACCATAGGAGTTAACCTCAAATAAATCAATTAACTCGATGTGCTTATGATTATCCTTAAACCAATTTAAAGCAAATTCATTCCGAAATAGCACTAAATAATTATCGTCGCGATCACGAACTAATATATTCCTATCATCAAATAGAGATTCTTTGACTTGTTCTGTTTTTAGCCAACGTGGTATGCGTTCCCCAATTGTTTCAAATAATACTTCTACATTGTACTCATTTTCCATACGATATTTGAATACTTCGAACTGAAGCTCTCCAACAGCACCCAAAATATACGATTCTGTACGTTTATCTTTATATAATTGAATCGCTCCTTCTTGGACTAATTGATCAATTCCCTTTTTAAATTGCTTCGATTTCATAACATTTTTTGCCATTACTTTTTTAAAGATTTCTGGTGGAAACTTTGGTAACTCATCAAATTCGAAATCTGCTTTTCCTTCTAAAAGCGTATCACCTATTTGATAAACATTTGGGTCATAAATGCCAATTATGTCTCCAGCGTATGCCTCATCAATTGTATCTCTAGAGGAAGCAACAATTTGTTGTGATTGGGAAAGTTTAAATATTTTTTTAGTTCGTGATAGTTTAACACTCATCCCACGCTCAAACTTCCCAGAGCACACCCTAACAAATGCAATTCTGTCTCGGTGAGCTGGATTCATATTCGCCTGAATCTTAAATATAAACCCTGAGAATTCTTCTGACTCGGGAGCTACTATTCCTTCAGTTGTTTTCCGTGGTTTCGGAGATGGTGCAAAGTTGATAAATGTATCGAAAAAGTCATGGACACCAAATGGAGCTAATGCACTTCCAAAGAATACTGGTGTTTGCTCACCGTTTAGAACAGCATCTAAAGAAAATTGATCGCCAGCCTCATCAAGTAGCTCAAGTTCGTCCTTGGCTGCTTTAAATTCTGATTTGGAAACCAAGTTTTCATAAGCAGATGTATTTAAGCTCGTATAAGGAATATGGGTCTCTTCTTCATTCCCATTGAATTTAATAAATTGCTCTTTATGTCGGTCAAAAATACCTAAAAAACGTTTTCCCATACCAGCTGGCCAATTCATTGGATATGTTTCTATTTCTAGTACCTGTTCAATTTCCTCCAATAATTCAAGAGGTTCTTTCCCTTCACGGTCGAGCTTATTAATAAATGTAAAAATAGGAATTCCTCTCATTCGGCACACCTTAAATAGTTTTATAGTCTGAGCCTCAATACCTTTTACAGAATCAATTATCATAACTACACTATCAACAGCGGTTAAAGTACGGTAAGTGTCTTCACTAAAATCTTCATGTCCAGGGGTATCCAAGATATTGACCTGAAAATCCTTATAAGGAAAATTCATCACACTGGAGGTTACTGATATACCACGTTGCTTTTCAATTTCCATCCAATCGGAAGTTGCAAACTTCCCTGATTTTTTCCCCTTAACTGTCCCAGCAGTGCGGATTAAGTTTCCATATAGTAATAATTTTTCTGTTAAAGTTGTTTTCCCAGCATCTGGGTGGGAGATAATTGCAAATGTTTTTCGTTTAGCAACTTCTTCTTTTATTGTCATAGATGATTCCCTTTCCAAATTAAAGTCCAAAAATAAATTTACTAGTTGTTAGCTGTTTGGCCAGCATAATAAGATAAATTTGTTTTTTACTTTTCCATATTACTATATTCGGGTAAGGATTGCACAGGTTACAAAACCAATACGTAGTTAAGAAATATTTTCATTGTTGACAGGGAAGCAACACTTCGTTAAACTATATTCAACAAAGTTGAATGTAACGATACTAAATTGAATTGACGTTTAAGAAAACCGTTCAATATTACAAGCATATTATATAATAGAACTTTTTCACAATGATAACGTAAGCGCATTCAATAGGCTTCTCAAATAATGGCCTTACAGGAGGGAAGATCATGGAGAATAGACCAGATTTTGTTCAGCTAAAGGAAGTTGGACCACGTGATGGATTACAAAATGAGAAGAAATTCATTTCAACAGAAGATAAAGTAGCCTGGATTGATATGCTCTCAAATACTGGTGTAACGGAAATTGAATATTCGTCCTTCGTTAATCCCAAATGGATTCCTGCCCTAGCGGATGCCAAAGAGGTTGGAAAACGTATTAAACGAAATCCAAGTGTACGATACTCTGCTCTTGTACCTAATATGAAGGGACTTGAAAATGCAATCGAAGCCGGGATAGATCGTGCGTCAGTTTTTATGTCAGCAAGTGAGACCCATAATATGAAAAATATTAACAAGACAATTGATCAGACATTTCCGGTACTTAAAGAGGTTATTGTCGCTGCAAAAGAAGAAGGGAAGAAAGTAACCGGCTATGTTTCAACCGTTTTTGATTGTCCATATGAAGGAAGCATTTCTCCAGAACAGGTTATTCGAGTCTTTGACCGGCTAATAGAAGATGGGGTTGATGATATCTCCTTAGGTGATACAATTGGGTCAGCGGTTCCATCACAGGTTGAAAGCTTACTTGATGAGATTTTAAAACGTTTTCCTAAAGATAAAATCATTTTACATTTTCACGATACAAGAGGTATGGCGATAGCTAATATTATGACATCGCTTAACTATGGAATTACAAGGTTTGATACAGCGATTGGCGGTTTAGGTGGTTGCCCTTATGCACCCGGAGCAGCAGGGAATGTGGCTACAAATGATGTACTTTATTTACTGCATGGGTTAGGAATTAAAACAGGTATCCAGGATAAAAAGATTCAGGAAGCCTCTATATTTATTCAAAACAAACTCGGTAAAAAACTTCCTAGCCGTTCGTTAGCCTTTATGGAAGGTTCAGCTTAAAAATGAAACAACTCGAGCAAGTGTGATTCTTTTGGATCACACTTTTTTTGTTCTATAAGCATCGTCTAGAATCTTACAAGGCAAATCAAAAATTGGCTATAAATAATAGTAAATACTTAATCAATATCTATGCTAATCTTGACCATTATCTAATCAATAATTTATTATTAAAGGAACATAACAGGATTATCATAGAGGGGAGAGGACTATCATCAATTTAGATAGTATAGGAACTAAGATAAAAGAAGTGCGACTAAGAAAAAAACTCACCCAGCAACAGGTTGCAGACGCCTCTGGAATATCCAAGAGCATGCTGTCTAAAATTGAGAATGGACAAACTGCTTCAGCAATCGCGACATTATCGAAAATCAGTGAAACACTAGAGGTTTCTCTCTCATGGTTACTAGATGAACGAGAAGAGCAGGATTTAGTTCTTTTAACACGGGATAATAGGAGAGCGAGAATTGGTGATGAGAACATGGGTTATTCCTATGAATTATTGGCGAACCGTTCCCAACTATCTCGATTTGAACCGACAATCGTACACGTTACACCAAAAAACTTAAATTTACGTGAGGAATCTTATACGCATTCACAGGATGAATTTATATACATTTTAGAGGGATCGATTTATTTATTTTATGATGGAAAAAAATATTTTATGGAAAAGGGCGATAGTGCCTGTTTCCAAGGTTCGAAGCCACATTTATTTATACCTGTAGATGATAAAGAGGCACAGGTACTAACCTTTTTTATGGACAATATTTAATTCTTGATTTCTATTAGAAAATAACAGCATCTAAACGTAATTACAATTGATAGTCAAAAATAGTACAGTGAGAAAATGCACCCAAAAGTTAGAGTAAAATATCTAAGTCTTAGGGGCCATAATTACTGTGCTATTTTTAATTGCAGCAGTATTATTACTTTTTCGCTGACAATTAAAACAGTACAACATCTATAAAAAGATAATCTTTTTAGGTTCAAATACGTATGCAATCATTTTGCCATTAAAAATCTATTTCGTTGTACACATCGATACACAAGATTTTCACTTTAAAAATTATTTAGTTATTGAAATGTAACCGTTTTCATGTTACGATAACTATCAGAATTTATAGAATATAGGGATTTAAATGTAAAAAATTACCTGCGATTCTGAAATTCTACATAATAGCTTCTATTGATTTTTTCCATCTCTGTATAAACATAAAATCACATTCCTTACTTTCGTTGGTCCCTCTCTAGGATATTCTAGAGGACTTACAATATATTTGATTTAAAGGAGGATTTTTATGGAGAAGGTTAAAAATAGGTGGCTAATTGCTACATCAGCCCTTGGTGTCCACCTATCCATTGGATCTGCGTATGCATGGAGTGTGTTTACGAATCCAATGATTGACAAATACGGGTGGAGTCAGACACAGGTATCTACCGCATTTAGTATTGCTATTTTCTTCCTAGGGTTTTCAGCTGCGTTCATGGGGAGGTTTGTAGAAAAAAACGGGCCCAAAAAGTCTAGTATGCTAGCAGCATTGTTTTTTGGGATAGGAGTTGCTGGATCTGGTATAGCAACATTATTGGAATCATTAGTTTTATTATATTTATTTTACGGAATTATTGGTGGAATGGGACTAGGTATCGGTTACATATCACCAGTTTCAACGTTAGTTAAGTGGTTCCCAGATCGGCGGGGATTAGCAACAGGACTTGCCATTATGGGGTTTGGCTTTGCAGCCATGATTAGTGGACCTGCAATTGAGGGATTAATAGGTGTTGTTGGGATATCGAATACATTTTTCATTCTTGGTACTATTTATTTCTTAGTAATGACTGTATCCGCACAATATTTAGCTCCACCACCTGAAGGTTGGACTCCAAAAGGCTTTGTGGAGAAGCAAGAAGCAGGTAAAACAAGGATAAAGATTAGACCAGATTTGTCGCAGCTTACCGCAAACGAAGCTATAAAGACAAGACGCTTTTGGATGTTATGGTTTATGTTGTTTATCAATGTAACCTGCGGAATCGCTATACTAGCGGTTGCCTCACCAATGGCTCAGGAGATTACTGGTATGTCTGCTATCGCCGCAGCCGCCATGGTTGGCGTATTAGGAATGTTTAATGGCGGTGGTAGAATTGGCTGGGCTACCATTAGTGATTATATCGGTCGTCCAAATGTTTATACTACCTTCTTTATTATTCAAGTAATTGCATTTGCAATATTACCTTTTGCATCGAACCCATTTTTATTTCAAATTTTATTATTTGCAATTTTAACATGCTATGGTGGGGGATTTGCTTCTGTTCCAGCATATATAGGAGATCTGTTCGGAACAAAGCAGCTTGGTGCAATCCATGGTTATATCCTTACCGCATGGGCCATGGCCGGGGTAGTTGGACCAATATTATTATCATTAATCTATGATAATACAGGAAGCTACACGTTAACGATGACAATTTTTACTGTTATGTTCGTAATCGCTTTGGGACTATCTGTATGGATACGAGCTGATATCAGACGATTAAGAGGACAACAGGAACAAAAATTAACAACACAGCATGCAACAGCAGCAACAAAAGAATAACTTTTAAAAATAATAGGGGTGGACTTATCAGAAGGTGAGTCAGCCCCTTATGGTTATTTTTATTCTGAACAAGGAGGGTTTAAGATTGGGAAATACAAAGCATACAGGTCCAATTAAAATACCAAAAAAACCAGATTCAAAATTATGGGTTAGTAAGGTTCCATTTGGTTTAGGGAAGGTTAAACCTCATCATATTAGGGATACAATGAAGGTCGTTTGGGAAAATAAAGATAATTTACCTTATGCCACTCGTATTTTAACACAGGGAGTGTGTGATGGCTGTGCACTTGGAGTTTCTGGGCTTAGGGATCAAACGTTAACTGGTCCTCATTTGTGTACAACCCGACTTAATGTACTTCGTCTAAATACGATGGGGCCAATCAAGGATAGCATATTATTCTCAGATATAGATGAACTTCGAAAATTGGATAGTACGGAATTACGTAAACTTGGTAGAATACCATTTCCGTTATTACGTAAACCGGGGGACCGTAAATTTACGCGAATTTCTTGGGATGAAGCATTGGATACTATAGCAGATAAAATGAAAATGATTCAACCAAAGCAAGCTGCCTTTTATACTACGTCTCGTGGTATCACAAATGAAGTGTATTACACATTAGCAAAGGTATCTCGATTTCTTGGTGTGAATAATATTGATAATGCATCACGTATTTGTCACTCTCCTTCTAAAACGGCTTTAAGTCGTTCGATTGGTGTTGGTGCATCTACTTGTAACTATAAGGATTGGATTGGCACAGATGTACTTGTTTTTTGGGGTTCGGTAGCTGCTAACAATCAACCTGTATCTACGAAATACATGTATGCTGCTAAACGAAAAGGAACCAAAATAATCGTTATTAATCCGTATCATGAACCAGCCATGGATAAGTATTGGATTCCGTCCATAGCAGAATCGGCTTTATTTGGCACGAAGATTGCTGATGATTTTTATCAAGTTAATATTGGTGGAGACATAGCCTTTATGCATGGCGTAATGAAGCATTGGTTTGAAATGGAAGAAAATACCCCAGGTTCTGCACTCAATCATGAATTTATCCGTGAGCATGTTAATGGAATAGAAGAATTAAAGGAAAAGGTCATGGCATATGAATGGGAGCAACTGGAAAAGTCTTCAGGGATCACAAAGGCTCGAATGCGAGAATTAGCAGAGCTTCTAGCAAATTCAAAGTCTGCAGTTTTTGTATGGTCAATGGGATTAACACAGCATCGCTTTGGCACCGATAATATATCACAAGTAGCAAATCTGGCTTTACTTAGAGGCTTTCTTGGTAGAGAACATTGTGGCTTAATGCCGATTCGTGGACATTCAGGGGTTCAAGGCTCAGGAGAGATGGGAGCAGATCCGTTTTCACTACCAGGCGGTGGCCTTGATAAAGAAAGTCGAGAGCGCGTGGAAGAAATTTGGGGCTTTAAAATACCAGAATGGCAAGGGGATATCGTTGGAGTATCTTTAGAGAACGCACTTCTTCCGGATGAACATGAACGAAAACTTAAACTCTATTATATGTCTGGTGGTAATTTCCTAGAAACAATGCCAGATCCAGATTTTGTAAAAGAAAGTCTAGAAAATATCGATATTCGGGTACATCAAGATATTATACTAAATACATCAACACTATTAGATGCAAAGCAAGCTGTTATCATTCTTCCGGCAATGACTCGTTATGAGCAGCCTGGTGGTGGTACGTCAACCTCTACAGAGAGGATGGTATATTTTTCACCTGAAATTAAAGGTCCGAGAATTGAAGAGGCAAGATCAGAATGGGAAATATATGTAGATTTAGCGAAAAGAGTAAAGCCTGAAGAAAAGGAATTAATCGATTTCAAGGATACTCATGAGATTCGTGAAGAAATTGCGAAAGCAGCACCTAATTATGATGGTATACAACATTTGAAAAATAGAGGAGATTTGTTCCAATGGGGTGGGGCGTGGCTTTGTGAGGATGGAATTTGTCCGACACCAGATGGAAAAGGAAATCTCATTACTGTAGAAATACCAGAGCTGCGGAAACCTGAAGTACATTTCTATGTAACGACTAGACGTGGAAAGCAGTTCAATTCAATGATATATGGAGAAAAGGATCCGTTTAATGCTGCAGATCGTTATGATGTGCTTCTCAATGAAGATGATGGTAATGGTTTAGGCATTCAAGAAGGAGATGCCATCGTCGTTTTTAACCAATATGGTACGTTTACAGGTAGAGCGAAATTTGTGCCTGTGAAACCTGGGAATATTGAGGTCCATTGGCCAGAAGGAAATTCATTAATACCTAAGGGTGTATACGAGGACTATGCGGGAATCCCTGAATATAATACAGCAGTAATTGTTGAAAAGGCAGAAACGTATTATGCCCACAAGGATACGAAATATGTAGAAAAGCGAGTAGAAGAGCTTGAATTGGAGCCACATTAAAGGATGAGCGTAATGGGTGATGGAAAACAGGATAAGTGGGAATTTATTCGATTTAACGGAAATGAGCCGGTTCAGGTTGCAGAGGAAATAGTTCGTGAGTTTCCTCTCACCATTTTCTTGAATGGTGAAGAGTTTGCAACCATGGTTTGTTCACCAAACCATTTAGAGGAATTAGTTATAGGCTTTCTTGCTTCAGAGGGAATTATACGGTTATATGAAGAAATAAAAGACCTAAAATTGGATGCTGAACGAGGATTTGCTTATGTAGAGCTTTATCGTGAAGTTGACGTATCATTAGCGGAGCATTCCAAACGATTTATCGGATCCTGTTGTGGGAAAAGTAGACAATTTTATTTTAAGAGTGATGTAAAAACTGCTAAAACAATAACAAGCAAAATAACGATATCTGCAGAACAGTGCTATAATCTAATGAAAGAATTATTGATTCGCTCTGATCAATTTAGAAGGACAGGTGGTGTGCATAATGCGGCACTTGCAACTTCTGAAGGATTGTTAGAGGTAAGAAGTGATATTGGTAGGCATAATGCATTGGATAAGGTGTATGGCACTATTTTACAACAAAAAATCCCCTTAAAGGATAAGTTAATTGTCTTTAGTGGTCGAATTTCTTCAGAGGTTTTATTAAAAATATCGAAAATAGGTGTAGGAATCTTACTTTCTAAATCGGCTCCAACAGATTTGGCGTTAAGCCTGGCAAATGATTTAGGAATAACAGCAATCGGATTTGCTAGAGAAAATAAAATGAATGTCTATACACATCCAAATCGAATACGAGAAGCAGGAATCAAGTCTTGAAAAAATGAATTATTAATACATAGAGCTGTATTCAGTAATGGTATACAGCTCTGTGCCATCGATTAAAAGAAAGTTTTAGAAGGGCGGTTCAGTCATGAAAATCACGGATAAGTTTGGTCGTCCCTTACAGGATTTACGAATTTCAGTTACAGATCGCTGTAACTTTCGCTGTACATATTGTATGCCGAAGGAAATTTTTGGAAAAAACTATCCTTTTTTACCTAAAAGCGATTTGCTTACATTTGAAGAGATTGAGAGACTGGCAAAATTGTTTGTTAGATTAGGCGTTAAAAAAATTCGTTTAACTGGTGGAGAACCACTTTTAAGAAGGAATTTACCAGATTTAATAGCTAGATTATCGGCTATAGAAGGCCTAGAAGATATCGGACTTACAACGAATGCAACTCTATTAGAAAAAATGGCTATAGATTTGAAGGCTGCTGGCCTAAAGCGAATTAATGTTAGTTTAGATGCGCTAGACAATGAATTATTTCAGAGGATTAATGATAGTGGTATTCGTACGGAACACGTCTTAAGAGGGATAGATAAGGCAATGGAGGCTGGGCTAGAGGTAAAAGTTAATATGGTTGTGAAAAAAGGTATGAATGAGCATGAAATTATTCCAATGGCTCGTTTTTTTAAGGAAAAGGGAATAACACTACGTTTTATAGAGTTCATGGA
Organism: Ornithinibacillus bavariensis; assembly: GCF_018333235.1. Taxonomy (GTDB): domain Bacteria; phylum Bacillota; class Bacilli; order Bacillales; family Amphibacillaceae; genus Ornithinibacillus; species Ornithinibacillus bavariensis. Next base: position 529,111 of record NZ_BORP01000001.1, read on the forward strand.
TGTTGGGAAAACAAATGGTTGGGATTTTAGTAAGGTTATAGCTAAAAAAGAGATTTACCATTTGTTAAACCAGCATTTTGAATTAGAAGCAATTGACCCAGCATATCTCGGAGAAGTAGCGAAGCGATATCGTTATGTAGGGACTAGTACCGAGGTTGGGTTTATTACATCTGTATCAGAATCATTTTGTTCAACCTGTACAAGAGCAAGAATAGCTGCAGATGGCAAGCTTTATACATGCCTATTTGCAGCAAAGGGATTTGATTTTAGAGAGCTTCTACGGTCAGGAAAGACTGATAAGGAAATAGAGGAAAATATTATCGGCATATGGAATAGTCGTGGAGACCGTTACTCCGATGAACGTACGGAAGCAACAGTAAAAAATAAAGATCGGATTGAAATGTCTTATATTGGTGGTTAGTTTTTTAAGGATAGAGGGAAGAAAATGAAGAATCGTTATTCACGACAAATTTTATATACGTATGTGGGGGAGAAGGGGCAGGAAAAAATAGGGGGAAAACATGTTTTAGTCCTTGGTTGTGGTGCGCTTGGAACTGCTAATTCTGAATCCCTTGTTCGAGGGGGGATCGGTAAGTTAACGGTTATTGACCGGGATTATGTGGAGGAAAGTAATTTACAAAGACAACAGCTCTTCACAGAAGAAGATTGTATCAATGAGTTACCAAAGGCTGTTGTAGCTAAGAAGCATTTACAACAAATCAATTCTACGGTCGATATCCGTGCACATGTCATGGATGCTACAGCTGCCAACTTACCTCCACTATTACAAGACGTAGATTTAGTGATTGATGCTACAGATAACTTTGATATTCGATTTCTAATGAATGACTTAATTCACCAATATCAGGTTCCATGGATTGTTGGTTCTTGTGTCGGTAGCACGGGAATGAGTTTTACAATATTACCTGGAGAAACCCCATGTTTGCGTTGTTTATTAGATGCGACTCCAATTTCCGGTGCAACCTGTGATTCAGTTGGAATAATTGCTCCTGCTGTTCAAATGGTTGTTGCCCATCAGCAAGCAGAAGCGCTTAAATTATTAGTAGAGGACTACTCTGCTTTACGATCTAATCTAGTAACCTTTGATTTATGGAATAATTTCTATCATTCTATTGATATAAAACGTGCGAAAAAGGGTTCTTGTCCTACTTGTGGAGAGTACCCAAGCTATCCAAGCTTAAACTATGAATCTCAGACTAAGATGGAAGTGCTTTGTGGAAGAAATACGGTGCAAGTACGGGCAAAAAGAAAGATATACCTCGATGAATTAGCCAATAGGCTTAGAAAGATAAGTGCTGTAAAGCAGAATGAATTTTTACTTTCCCTAACTTATCAAGGATATCGTGTTGTTATTTTTCAGGATGGAAGATTTCTAATTCACGGTACTGATTCTACAGACGTAGCGAGGAATATTTATTATCAATTGGTAGGATAAAGGGGGAATAAGATTGGTAGAAAGAAGAAGGCCAATTAAAGTGAATGAAGCCATTGAGCGAGTCATGCGCTTTAAAAGAACTGGCAGTACTCAATTCATAGAAATTGAAGATTCCTATGGGCATTTTCTTGGAGAAGATTTAATAGCTGACCATGATGTGCCTTTTTTTGACCGCTCGCCATATGATGGCTTTGCTGTTCGATCTAAGGATACTGCACATGCTTCAAGGGAGAATCCAATAAGCTTTGAAGTCATTGGTGAGATTGGTGCAGGAAGTGTCTTTGAAGGACCTATAGGAAATCAACAGGCTGTAAGAATTATGACAGGTGCACAGATTCCGGATAATTGTGATGCCGTAGTTATGCTTGAGCTAGCAAATGAATATGAAGCGGATGGAAAGGCAATGTTTGATTTAAAAAGAAGTCTGAAGCCTGGTGAGAATATTTCCTTTACAGGAGAGGATACAAAAAAAGGTACCGTGTTAGCGAAGAAAGGAACGTATATTAATCCAGGGATTATTGCGTTACTAGCAACATTTGGTTATAGGAAGGTTCCAATCAGTAATAGTCCTGTGATCGGGATTATTGCTACAGGTAGTGAGCTATTAGAAGTGGATGCTGAGCTTGAACCAGGAAAAATCCGTAATAGCAACGCCTATATGGTGTTAGCTCAAATTAAACGGGCTGGAGGGATCCCATACTATTTAGGACAGTTTAGTGATGATTTTGATACTTGTTATCAGCAGGTTCATGAAGCACTTGAAAAGGTTGATATTTTAATTACAACGGGCGGAGTTTCTGTTGGTGATTATGACTATCTGCCAGCAATTTATGATAAATTGGGTGCAAATGTGTTATTTAATAAAATAGCAATGCGTCCAGGTAGTGTAACAACAGTAGCTGAACTAGGCGGGAAACTTCTTTTTGGCTTATCTGGCAATCCCTCAGCATGCTATGTTGGCTTTGAGCTTTTCACAAGACCAATGATAAGAGCATTTTTACATAATAAAAAACCATTTTTAAAAAAGGAGTATGCAATATTAGGGGCTGATTTTAAAAAGCCAAACCCTTTTGATCGTTTTGTTCGCGGACACCTCACCTTTGAATATGGCAAATTAGTAGCTAATCCTGTAGGGCTGGATAAGTCTAATGTGGTGACTTCCTTGGGGCAAGCAGATATCTTCATTCAATTGCCAGGTGGAACTAGGGGTTATGAAAAAGGGATGGAGGTTGTAGTCCTCTTATTGGAGGATCAGGAAGGGACCATCTATGATGATTTTGCGAGTAAAGGATTGAAAGTAAGAGGGAGAATAAACCATGGATAAAAAGCTTTTTGAAATAGTGGAAGACCCAATTCAAATGGAAGAGGTAATTGAAAAGGTTACACGGAGAGAGGCTGGGGCGATTACCACCTTTCTAGGTACGGTTCGGGAATGGACAAATGGTAGAAAAACAATTTATTTAGAATACCAGGCTTATAAGCCGATGGCCATTAAAATGCTGGCACAAATAGGTGAAGAGGTGGAGGGAAAATGGAAAGATACGAAGATTGCTATTACGCATCGTATCGGCCATTTACATATTTCAGATATTGCTGTTGCTATTGCAGTCTCATCACCACATCGAAAAGCAGCATATGAAGCTAATGAATACGCGATTGAGAGAATTAAACAGATTGTTCCTATATGGAAAAAAGAGCACTGGGAGGATGGGGAAACATGGATTGGGGATCAATTAGAGAAGATTTCTTATCCAAATGGTTCGCCGAATATAGAGAGGGGATAGTAAGAGTATGATTACTGTATTATTATTTGCTGAGCTTCAAGAGGCTACTGGCAGGGAACGGATTGAGGTTGAAGTAAATGACATGAGTGTATCAGAATTAAAGGATTGGATGAAAAGAAAATACTCTTTGCCACAAATTGATCGTGTTATGACCGCTGTAAATGAGGAATATGCATTGCCAACAGATAGGGTAAAATCTGGTGATGTCGTTGCCTTTATTCCACCGGTAAGTGGTGGATAAGATGAACGTATTGCAGATTGTTGGGTATAAAAATAGTGGGAAAACAAGTCTATCAAATGCTATCATTTCTTATTTTGGTCAAAGAAATATACTGGTGGGTGCCTTGAAGCATCATGGTCATGGTGGAGTACCAATAGGGTTAGAAAATACAGACAGTGAACAGCACCGTTATTCCGGTGCTACCATTGCAGGAGTTGTAGGAGAGCATATATTTCAATTATCTCATCATACAAATTGGGATAAAGAGATTTTATTACTAATTTATAAACAGTTAGGAATAGAGCTGTTAGTGGTAGAGGGCTATAAACAGTGGCTTGATCCAAAAATTGTGATGGTTAGGAACGAATCAGACCTATCTATTTTGTCTGGATTAACCAATATTATCGCAATTTACGCACCTTTCCATTTAAAGCTACCGGTGGAATATCCAGTATTTCAGAATAAAAGTGAACTTGTTGAATGGCTCTTTATGAGGAATATAAAGGGGAAAATTTAATGAAAAAAGAGATGGTTGGTATCGTATTAGCAGGAGGACAATCGAGAAGATTTGGATCCCCTAAGGCATTTGCTGAAAGAAATGGAATTCCATTCTATTTCTATTCTATCCAAGCCATGGATGATCTTGTCGAATCGATAGTTTTAGTAACAAATGAAAGTCTATTTAAACAGTTTCGGAATGAAAAGCTTTCTGTAGAGTTGACAACAGATCATCAGGATTTTGCAGGACTCGGACCACTTGCTGGGATATATACAGCGATGGAAAAGGTTGAGGCAGAATGGTATTTAATTGCTCCGGTTGATGTACCTTTTATTGAAAAGAGAATTTTTTCCTTGCTTCTTCCTTATCGTAGTAATAATCCTGATGTCATTGCTCCAATTGCTGGTGATAGGCTGCAACCACTACTATCTATTTTCCGAGGAACGATGAAGGATAAAATTAAGGAACAACTTCTAAGAAAGGAATTATCCATAAAGCAGCTTTTCGATAAATGTACGGTTTCCTATGTAGAGATGAAGGATGATTTACTATTCACAAATATAAATAGTTTAGAAGAGTATAATTGCTTTCTTGAATAACAGAGAAGTGAGGTGGATTGGGACATGCTCAGTAGACATCGACAGCATGAAATAAAAGCCGTACAATGTGCAGTGATTACAATCAGTGATACAAGAACGAAGGAAACCGACGCGAGTGGAAGGGAAATTATCGATTTGCTTGAGGAAAACGGACATCAAGTAATGCAGTACACGATTATAAAGGATGAAAAAGAGGTAATACAGCAACTATTGAAATCTGCAACAACAAATAATAATGTAGAGGCAGTTATCATGAACGGCGGTACAGGTATTTCCAATCGAGATGTAACCATTGAGGCAATTCAACCACTTTTTTCAAAGGAAATTACTGGATTTGGTGAACTATTTCGGATGCTTAGCTACAACCTAGATATAGGATCAGCAAGTATGTTATCCCGTGCTATTGCAGGAGTTATCAACAATCGCATTGTTTTCTCGACACCCGGTTCTACGAAAGCAGTAAAATTAGCAATGGAAAAATTAATTATCCCGGAGCTTGGGCACGCAGTAAAAGAACTGAGAAAGGATAAGGTAGAGTAATAGAGGAGGCTCACATACTACCAATTATAGCTTTCTTGTTAGGCTTTGATTTACTAGAAAGGCTTTAGTCTACCAAAAAGCAGGGAAGAAATTACAATCATTTGAATGATAAAGTTATTACTTCTGTTTAGGTGGTGCAGTTGCTATTTGGTAGACTTAGGATAAAGATACGAAAAAGGAATGGTCTATTAGTTAGACTCAAATAGACCATATTTATTATAAGATCTATATCGTTTATTTTCGTTTGAAATCGCCACTTTTCCCTCCACTTTTCTCAAGCAGGAATGTAGATCCTATAGTCATGCTTTTATCAATGGCTTTACACATATCATAAACTGTTAAGGCTGCTACGGAAGCTGCCGTTAATGCTTCCATTTCGACTCCGGTGCTACTGACTGTTTTTACCTCTGTTAATATAATGAGTTCCATATTATCTTTGTCTGAGCTCTCCCATTCAAAGGATATATTTACCCCGCTTATTGGAATCGGATGGCACATAGGTATTAATGATGGCGTCTGTTTGGCTGCCATAATACCGGCAACCTGAGCTACGGACAGAACATCACCTTTTTTTATGTTTTGTAGTTTAATTGCTTCATATACTTCGGTTCCCATAAATATACTAGACCTTGCTTTCGCTACTCTAGTGCTTATTTTCTTTTCCGTAATATCCACCATCTTTGCTCGACCTTCTTCATTAAAATGCGTTAGCATCATATAACCTCCAATCGACTTTATAAATGATAGGGCTTTTTTTACTGACAAGAGATTGTACAAATTTTGCTACCTGTGAGGCGTTTACCTTGATACAAAAGGATTTCCAGAAATCCAAAATCGGTAGGGATAATCTCTTGCTTCACCAGAGTTATCAATTCCAATACGTTTGCCTTGTTCAATATGTAGTGGCTTTTTTCCTTTTGCTATAAATAGTGAAGAATTATAAAAGGTCTTTCCATAATCATCCATTGATATATGTAGTGCCTTAGTTAGCTTACCTGGCCCACTTGTTAAATTTTGAAGGCTTTTTACTGGGCGCCTTGTAAGCATTAAATCAATCCCAATAGAAGGCTCAATAGCTCGAATAAGAATTGCTTCCGGTATCCCTAATGGACCAGATACAACGTTGACCAATGTATGTGTATGCATCTGGTAGGTGTAGACATGCCCTGGTTCTTGAAACATAATCTCGGTACGTTTTGTTCTTCGATTTTGAAAACTATGTGCTGCTTGATCAACCGAGCCTAGGTACGCTTCTGTTTCGACAATCACACCTCCGGAAATTCCCTCGTCGGTTTCTTTCACTAATATACATCCCAATAATCTTTTAGCTAATTCAAGTGTAGGTCCTTCATAAAAACTTTGGGGTAGTGGGGTTAGTGTTAAATCCATCATCTTATTCCTTTCACTTTAGCTTAGCATAATCCTATCACTGATCACGTCATAATGAAAGTGCTTAAGAATAGTTCTGTGATAATATAGTAATATGAAAACGTATGGGAGGAGAGAAATAAGTGGCTCCAATTGAGAGAAATGAAATACCGCAGGAGATATTAGAATTTATTGGTGAAATAGTAGCATTTGATTTTCCAAAACAAGGCTGTACTTCTGATGTTGTTGTTTTAACGAATAAAGAAAAAAGCTTTGTCTTAAAACGTTCTAAGAATGAACAATTTAAAGCTTGGTTAATGAGGGAAAGTGACGTATTGGAAATTCTTTCAAAACATACGGATCTTACCCCGAAAATCTATATGACTATCTCCCGTTCAAAAGAAAATGAGGGCTGGATTTTGATGGAGTATATCCCTGGAGTAACTTTGCGGGAAGCACTTCAAGATTGCAGAAACGAAGATCAGAGACAGGAATTAATTTTTCAATTTGGACAAATCCTTCGTAAATTACATGACACCCCGTGCCCACCTAAACTAATCACCGATAATTTGTGGCTGGATAATATGTTAGAAGATGCGGCTTTCAATTTAAAGAACTATGAGGTTGATGGCTCTGAAAAATTACTTCAAGAGCTTCACCATAAACGTCCAAAAGATTACCAGCAAACACTTATTCACGGTGACTTTACGATAGACAATGTAATGGTTCATAATAGTGTAATCGTGAAGATTATCGATTGGAGTGGTGGAGCATATGGAGATCCTCGTTATGATGTGGCACTTGCGATTAGGAAAATACCAAAGGCATTTGAAAAAGAGGCGGATCGAGATACATTTTTTGCCGGTTATGGTGGGCGAATTATTGATGATAAGGTTTACCACTATTTTGCAGAAGGATTATATGAATTTTTCTAGTTGAAAAACTTGAAACTATTATGACTTTAGTACGTATTACTTGTTAGATTATTGCTTAAACATAATTGAAATAATAGGGGGAACAGCATTGGATTTTACAGTATTTAAAAATAAATCTGCTAAAGAACGAAAAAAGTTATCGAAAGGAAAATCAATAACACTATTAGTAATCGTTTTGTTATTGATTGTAGGGTTTTTATCGGTTGATTTCTTTACTGATCTCATATGGATGGACTCATTAGGATTTCGTAATGTATTTACAACCGTTCTTGGCAGCAAAGTATTACTTGCAGGTTTAGGATTTATTGTATTTATGATCCTTTCTGCCGTTACTTTTTTCTGGATTAGAAGTGCATACATTGGTCATTTAGGACATGAAAAGCTCCCACCAATGATGACTCATAAAAAAACAAGTAATGCAATTATTCTAGTATTAGCTGCCGTCATTGGATTAATAGGAAGTATCTTAGTACAAGAAATTGGCTGGGAGCCTTTATTAAAATTTATGAATCAAGCTTCCTTTGGCGTAGAGGATCCGTATTTTGGCATGGACATATCCTTTTATATGTTTACACTGCCTTTATTAAAAATAATGTTCAATTTGTTGTTAGGGTTAGCTGTTATATTCTTTTTAATTGAGGCAGGTTGCTACTCTGTATTTGGTATGTATCGAAAAAGTAAAAAATCCCAAATTCATATGGGGATTACGTTAGGGTTTGTAGGATTATTTTTGGCTGGTTTGCATATGCTGGCTCCGTACGAAACATTGCTTACGAATAAGGTTAATTTGTTTCAAGAAAGTGCGGTTTACGGACTAAGCTATACAGATAAACTGATTAACATTCCGACTTCCTATATATTAGCTGGTGTAGCAGTAATAGGAACTGTCTGGATGATTATTGCGATGAATCGCGGCAAGATTTTTTCCATGATACTCCCAATCGGTGTATATTTGGTACTAGTAGTGGCTGGACAGCTTGCAAGTGTTGTGGTACAAAGCTTTATCGTTTCTCCTAATGAATTTTCTAAGGAAGAGCCTTATTTAGCTCATAATTTAGAATATACGAAGGCTGCCTATAAATTAGCTAACATTAAAGAGCAGGAGCATCCAGCTAATGATAGCCTAAATGTTGAAATGGTTGAACGTAATCAAAAGACAATTGAAAATGTTCGTATTAATGATGTTCGTCCTTTAGAGGATGTCTATGATCAAACACAAACAATACGTCCTTATTATTCCTTTAATGATGTGGATATTGATCGTTATTGGGTAGATGGAAAGTATGAACAGGTTTTTATTAGTGCAAGGGAATTACGAACAGAAGACTTGTCTGATCAAGCAAAAACATGGGAAAACCAGAATTTACGCTATACCCATGGCTATGGAGTCGTGATGAGTCATGTAAATGAGGTGACCCCACAGGGACAGCCAAAATATATGCTAAATAATCTTCCACCACAAGGGGTGATGGAGATTACTAGACCACAGATATATTTTGGTGAGGAATCCTATGATGAAGTTATTGTAAAAAGTAAGAAGGATGAATTTGATTATCCACAGGGTGGAGATAATGCAACGTCACGCTTTGAAGCAGATAATGGTATTCCTATGACAGGACTAAATCGCTTGCTCTTTGCTATTAATACAGGGAATTTCCGTATGTTAGTCTCTGACCAGATTACGGAGGATAGCTTGCTACTTCAAACACGTAATATTGTTGAACGTGTAGAGCGGATTGCACCATTTTTCACTTACGATAGTGATCCGTATATCTTTGTAAGAGATGATGGGAGTCTGGCTTGGATAATGGATGCTTACCTAACGGAAGAACATTATCCATATGCTGAGCCGTATAAAAATGGTAAAAACTATATTCGAAATTCTGTGAAGGTAGTAATTGATGCATATACAGGAGAAGTGAACTTTTATGTGGTAGATCCGAGTGATCCATTACTACAAACCTATCAAAATATGTTTCCAGAATTATTTACAGTAGATATTCCTAAGGATGTACAGGCACATTTCCGTTATCCAGAGCATTTATTTAAAATACAAGCATCGAAGTATGGAACCTATCATATGTCTAATTTAGAGGTGTTCTATAATCGCGAGGATGTTTGGCATTTCCCAACAGAAAAATATTATAATAAAGATGTTGAAATGGAGCCTTACTTTGTGACGATGAAGCTTCCAGATTATGAAGAAGAGGAATTCATCATGATACAACCATTCACACCAAAAACTAGGCAGAATATGATTGCTTGGATGGGAGTCCGTAATGATGGGGAGCACTACGGAGAGATGCTTGTTTATCGATTCCCTAAGCAAAAGAATGTCTATGGACCGCAGCAAATCGAGAATCGAATTAATCAAGACAGTGTCATCTCCCAGCAATTGAACCTATGGTCTCAAGGAGGTTCAGAGGTTATTCGTGGAAACCTTTTAGCTATTCCAATTGAGGACACAATGCTGTATGTAGAGCCGATCTATATAGAATCATCTAATGAAACATCACTTCCAGAAGTGAAACAAGTAGTTGTAGCTTATGGTGACTATATAGTAATGGAAGAGAATTTCACGAAAGCGATGGAGAGAATTCTTCAAATTGTTGATCCTGAAAACAGTGTAGCTGAAGAAAAGGGTCAAACCAAACCAAATGAAAATGACAAAGAGGATGAACCTATTAAAGAAGCGGAAGGAATACTTCTTGAGGTATCAGACTTATTTGATCAATACCAAGATGCACTTTCCAAAGGTGAATGGACAAAAGCTGCTGATCTTATGACTCAAATTGAGAGCATATTACAAGAGCTAAAACAATAATTATATACGGTAGAAAAAGCTAAAAGTGGTATACAGCAAACATGCTGAATACCACTTTTTAATATATTTATTCTTCCTCATCTAGTTCTTTACTTATTTCCGGTTGAAGCTTATGTTGAGGAATAGTTATTGACCTAGATATTTCTTGGTTTTCTTCATACTCTATGACATTCCTTTTCATGTAGCGATGAAAGAATATCTCACAAGCAGCAATAACGATTCCAGATAGTAAGGAATCGTCTGCAAGTTGAATGTTTCTGTCGATAAATATTAGTCCAAGGAGATAAATTCCAACAAATGCTAATCCAAAATCACCAATTGTTGCCCAAAAGTTAGACACGTTAGGTAATATGAAAGCATCCCCGAGATATGCTACAGTACTGAGGATAAAGCTAATAAGTAATATATCACCTAATGAGACACCGTAAAACATACCTAGAATGAACCAAAGTGCGACGGTGGTGAATAAAATTTTTATGATGAAGGAAGGTACATATTTCAATCCGAGATGCCCCTTTCAAAAAATATCTTGATATTACATTTCCCAGTAATGTCTTTTCCATTCTAAAAAGTATCTCTATTTATTTTCATTGAAACCATCTTCTTCATTTCGCTATTAAGATAAACAATCAATATGGTGGCGTTTAGTCAGAAGTAATTCAGGGAGCATTGCTTGCCAAATATCCGACAGATCTGGGAATGGTAGGTAATGTGAAGATTTACCTACCGAAGATTGGGCGAGGTCATTAGAAACGGTACCCAAAAGCCAGGATTTCCACCCAAAAATCATTACAATCATGAGAAACGGTAACCAAAGCACATATTGCTTCCCAAAAATCAGCTCAGCCAAGAAAAACGGTAACCAAAGCACGTATTGCGTCCCAAAAACCTGCTCATCCATGAGAAACGGTAACCAAAGCACATATTGCGTCCCAAAAACCAGCTCATCCATGAGAAACGGTAACCAAAGCACATATTGATTCCCAAAAATCAGCTCATCCATGAGAAATGGTAACCAAAGTACATATTGCTTCCCAAATATCAGCCCAGCCATAGAAATCGGTAATCAAAGTGCATATAGCTTCCCCAAAACCAGTTCATCTATGAGAAATGATAACCAAAGCACATATTGCTTCCCAAATATCAGCTCAGCCAAGAAAAACGGTAACCAAAGCACATATTGCTTCCCGAAAATCAGTCCAGCCAAGAAAATCGGTAACCAAAGCACATATTGCGCCCCAAAAATCAGCTCATCCATAGAAAACGGTAACCAAAGCACATATTGCGCCCCAAAAACCAGTTCATCCATGAGAAATGGTAACCAAAGTACATATTGCTTCCCAAAAATCAGCTCATCCATAAAAAACGGTAATCAAAGTGCATATTGCTTCCCAAAAATCAACTCATCCATAGAAAAACGGTAATCAAAGCAAGTATACCTGCGCTGGCACTAAGTTTTATATCAAGAGATAATCCATAGTAACTTATTGTGAAGAGATAATGAATGTAAATTAACCTTTGTTTCTGAAGCGATAAGGGAGCAAGTTTTCGCTGGTAAATTTACCGGAAAGTTGATTTTCGGTACAATATTAAAGGGTTTAAAAATTTCCCAGAGTGTTTTATTGTAGGAGAAATTAATATGAATGATGTGCATGTCTGTTTTAGATGTAATTTATGCTATACTGCTCTTCTGTTATGGAAGAATTGTAAAATTATTCTCTATTAGTGTCATTACAATAGTATCCTCCGACAGTAATTTTTCATCATACTCTATTTTGACCTCACCATCATTGGTATCTACTAATACCCTCTCAACCCCTGTAAGTTGATTTAGAATCTCTTCCATTCTATAAATATTTGGTTCCGTAGTTGCCTCGTTTACGAATAGTGTATATTCGCGCATCGCAAAACATCCTTTTCGTTTTCTTTAGTTTTTGATGAGGTAAATTTTCTATACGTGAAATGGTTGTAACAGGTCAACCTTATTTTGACATATGTTTGTATGGTAGGGCGATAAATGTCCTTTTATAACATAACTCCAAACAAAATAAACAATGTTAACATCAAGGGGGATATGAAATGTATTATCAGCAACCAAATTATTATTATGGGTACTATCCTTATCCAGTTTATCCAGTCCCAGCCTATCGAGTGCCAGAGCCAATACCTACAGACGAGATTCAACGAATCAGTGGTGAGGCGACGTGGACGATGGGGGGAGAGAGTACTCAATGTGGATTTTCTTGGTCAACAAATAATTATATGACTGTTGCTGTCGGGAATAATTCACCTTATACATGTGGTCAAAGGATTCGGGTGCGAAATCCGGAAAACGGTAAAGCAATTAATGCTACTGTTGTCGATACTGTACATGGCTTTCCAAATAATCGAATAAATTTACATCGAAGAGCATTTGAAGCGTTAGGTGCAAATCCAAATCAGGGAATTCTTCATATCGAAATTGAACCGGTTCGAGATGAAGAAGAAGGAAGAAAGGGTGAATACCTACAGGAAATTGTTCAAACTGCTTTTTCACAAGCCAATGTAAGGGGATATGATTTTCTCGGAAAAACGGAAGACACATCTTCATTCGTAACTGAAAACTATAACTTCTTTGTCCAAACAAATGAAGGAGATTATAGTGTGAGAGGAACTGTGTCATTTCATCCAGAATCCGACCAAATAGCCGCCCTAAAATTAGAAATAATTTAGTAGTTATAGAGAATTTCTATAGACATAGGCATTTTACAGTGACATTACGATTGGAATAAAAATATACTATTTTATGAATCCAAATAGATTAAATAATAAGGATGACCTGAATGATCAACGGTTGGTTTGATTTTATCTTATTAGTATTTGCTTCCTTTCGATTAACTAGGCTGATTGTTTATGATAAGATAACACGATTTATACGGCAGCCTTTTCATAAAGAAGTTGAAGAAGTGGACTCGAATGGTGATGTAATAACCTTTATTGAAATAAAGGGGAAGGGATTACGACATTGGATAGGTGAGCTATTGAGCTGCTATTGGTGTACAGGAATATGGTGTACAGCAATTTTAATTGTCGTCTATTTACTTTGGCCAGTTGGTGGGGAAGTATTAATTGTTCTTTTAGCTGTTGCTGGTGCAGCTGGAATCTGTGAGGCAATTTTACAGCGATTGATAGATTAATCCGGATTTATAAAGGAGGTTGCATATGAACAAAGAAGTCAAGGAAACTAATCATACCTCCACATCAAAACCACAACAAAAGAGGTTGAAAAAATCTGGATGTGGATGTGGTCGAAGAATAAAAAAACAATAGAGAAAGGCAAAGGAACGAACATCTCGTTGTTCCTTTGCCTTTCTTTATTATTTCGTTATTTCTTCTTCTACTATTACTTTAGGTGTTTCATCCTGAACTGGTTTTGTTTCTTTAAGTTCAAAGGACAGACCGTCGCGATCAGCTACTTGTAATTTATTATTACCAACTAATCCTTCTAAAAGCTCTTTGACATCAATTCCTGAGGAGGCTTTTAAGGTTTCCTGTAGAGATGCCATTAAGTCAGTAGCATAACTAGTGACTTTATTTGCACCTCCATCTTTTCCGTTACCGCCTGTATCCACAACTGTAATTTTATCGATATTTCCTAATGGACTAGCAATTTCTTTCGCATACTGTGGAAGCATACGGACAACCATATCTAGAACTGCTGCCTGACCATATTGTTCAAATGCTTCAGCAATTTTACGCTTAGCCTCAGCTTCCGCAAGACCCTTCAGACGAATGATTTCAGCTTCCGATTCACCCTGTGCACGTTGTGCTTCTGCTTTCGCCAAACCGTCGACACGAATCTTCTCAGCTTGAGCTTTTGCCTCAGACTCAATTCGATATTGATTTGCATCAGCGGATGCTATTTGTTTTGTTTTATCAGCAATCGCAGCTTGCTCAACTGCATATCGGTCTGCATCGGCTTTCTTTTTAACCTCTGAGTCATATTGCTTTTCACGACGTAAGATTTCTTTTTCTTCTAGTTCGATTTGCTTTTGACGTTCAATAATCTTAATTTGCATCTCTTGTTCAGTTACTTCTTGTTTAGCACGTGCGGTTTCTAAATCATATGCTTGGTCTGCTCGAGCCTTAGCAATATCTTGCTCTCGTCTAAATTCAGCAGTTTTTAATTGGTTTTCTTTTTCTGCTTCAGCAACCTCAGTAGCACGCTCTAGTTCAGCCTTCTTCGCTTCTTTATCAGCTTCTGCTTGTTTGATTCGAGTTTCTTTATCAGCTTCTGCTGTAGCTATATCTGCGTCACGTCTAACTTGTGCGATACGCGGCTTTCCTAAAGAGTCGAGGTATCCGTTCTTATCACGAACATCCTTAATTGTAAAGGAAACGATATTTAATCCCATTTTCGCTAAGTCCTGGGACGCGACACGTTGCACTTCTTGTGAGAACTTGTCTCGATTTTTATAGATCTCTTCAACTGTCATAGAACCGAGGATAGAACGAAGATGACCTTCAAGAACTTCCTTTGCCTCACTTTCACGGTCCTCTTTCGTTTTACCTAAGAATTGCTCTGCAGCAGTAGCTATTTCATTTACAGTTCCACCAATTTTAATGATAGCTGTACCATCAGCCATTACTGGTACACCTTGTTCTGTATATACTTCAGGAGTTGTAACATCTAGTTTGCTAGATAGTAGACTTAAAGGTTCGGCTTGTTGGAATACTGGCAGAACGAAGGTACCGCCACCACGAATAATTTTGATCTTGTTACCTGATTCGTCTGTATGTACTGTTTTACCATTACCTAAATAGCTTCCTGTCACAATTAATGCCTCATCCGGACCAGCAGTACGGTATTTCTTAACAAAGACTGCAATAAGTGCAATGACCAGAAAAACAGCGATTGCGATGAGGATGGTAAAGCCACTAATAATACCTAAATCCATTCAAAATCCCCCTTGTAAAAAATTAAATACGACTTATATAACCGTATTAGGATAAAGACATCTCGGAATCTAGATCATATGGAATGACATATAATACCCTATCCTTGATTTCTAGAACTAAAACCTCTGTACCTTCTGGAATTGGCTTGTTTTCATAACTCGTTGCAGGTCGTGTAACCATCCCGCTCTTTCCATCGATAACAACTTCACCAAATCCATCCATAGGTACGGAAATAATTACCTTTCCAACTCTCCCTTTTAAAGATTCTTCGGTAAAGGCAATAGATTCCTCTGCTGATGATAGTGGAATTAATACGAAGAAATGGAGTAAAGCACTCATGATAAAAGCAAAAGCGAGAGAAATCAGGAGAATTGCTGTACTTGACATTGGTGTAACTAGCTCTAAAACATACCCAGAAGAGGATAAGAAAACAATGAAGGCTAATAGTAGAGTTGGATTAAAAAATGGAATACCTTCACTAATCCCATCCATTATATCCCCGAAGAAAAGATATAAAACAGTAAGGCATCCAAAAATGATTAGTGAACCCAAGTAAATCGTCTGAATATCCACCCCAAATAATGTCATTTGCATCATCCTATCTATTGATTCGAAATTCCGATTACCTACTATACGATTCTATTGTATAGGAAGTTTCAAAAAATATAAATAATTTTTTCAAAACTCTACTTTATAACTGTTTTCTACAAAACTTAATATAATGTTATTGAAAAAAGAATTTGACAAAAATGTGAACAAATGAATAATATAGATGTAGAGGGGGATGGTTTACTATGAATCCATCAAAGATTTTGAGGGCAGTAAGCTTTATTAGTGGTATTTTAATAACCATTGGTCTTTTATTATTTATTTATGGCTTGTTTGTTAATAATGTAAGCGCTCTAATCGGGATAGGAATTGGGATAACAATGGGTGGAGTGTTTATTTTCATCATGGGAATCTTCTTGGTAGCGACAGAAGAAGTGGTGGAAAAGCATAAACAAAAGACTTTTTTATAAAATAAGAGCTCTGTCTTATGACAGAGCTCTTATTTACATATAACCCCATATTAAAGTTAGGAGTGTACCAAAAACAGTTACTAAAGCAATGGCAATACCATAATAGATACCCGTATAGATCGCATTTTTATCCTGTGACTCTCCAGCGTGCATAAAAAATACTAACTGTAATGCTGCTTGAATAAAAGCAGTTATAAGCAATATTGTCATACCAACTTGAAATGACATATCTGTAAAATAAACGCTCAGTGCAATAGCCGTTAGAACAAGGGAGAAAATAAATCCCATTACCTGTTTTGCAGGAAATAGTTCTCTCATCCTACATCATTCCTTTCAAATAGATGAAGCTGAATATAAAGATCCAAACAACATCTAGAAAATGCCAGTACAGTGAGAAAATAAAGGACTTATTTGTAGTGCCTACTGTGAATCCTTGTTTTTTTATCTGAAGGAATATAAATAGTCCCCAGAATAAACCAAAGGTAACGTGTGCACCATGGGTACCTAATGTCAACAATAACATTGCTGAAAATGCACTAGTTTGTAAGGTTAGTCCTTCGTGATAATAATTGATAAACTCATAGACCTCTACACCTAGAAAGGATAATCCAAGAAGTAGGGTAATAGCTAAAAATGCTAAAGTTGCTTTTTTATTATTAATTCGCATTGCGTGTGTTGCTAGCCCAATGGTAAAGCTACTTGTTAACAATATGATTGTTTCTAATAGCACTGGTGTAATTTCAAATACCTCAGAGCCAGATGGACCAGATCCAACACCATTGTTAAGTGTGAAATATGATGCGAATAGAGTTCCAAATAACATAATTTCAGCACCCAAGAATATCCAGAAGCCTAATATATTCATTTGGTTTTGCTGGGTACTATATTCAAGAGGCTGCGAATGATCAATTTTCATTAGAAGCACCTCCTAATTTCTTTTCGGTCTCTAGTATTTCTTCTCGAGAAATATAGTGTCCCGGGTCTTTTTCAAAAGATCGATATGCCAAGCAACCGATAATTCCTAAAGCTGCAATAATGACTCCAACCCATATGCTAAAGACGAATGAAAATCCAAAGATAAAGAAGAATCCTGCCAAAATAATTGGTAAACCGCTATTGTTAGGCATATGAATCTTTTTGATTTTTTCTGGGAATAGTACATGTCCATTTTTCTTTGCATCCCAGAAAGCCTCTGATGAATTAACCACTGGGTCAACAGCAAAGTTATAATGTGGAACTGGGTTTGGAGTTGCCCACTCTAATGAACGCGCATTCCATGGATCTTGCCCAACATTTCTTGGCGAATGACGGAAGCTGTAATACACATTGTACACAATTAGAATGAAGGCAATTGCCATTAATCCTGCTCCTATGAAGGAGACCATATTAAGTGGTCCAAAACCAGTTTCTGCTGAGTACGTGTACATACGACGTGCTTGACCGTCTAATCCTGTTATATACATTGGGAAGAAGGCTAAACAGAAACCAATACTTAAAAACCAAAATCCCCATTTTCCAATACGTTCATTTAGCATAAAACCAAACATCTTTGGCCACCAGTAGGTTAGGCCGGCAAGCATCGCAAATACAACACCTGGAATAATAACATTATGGAAATGTGCTACAAGAAACATCGTATTATGATATTGATAATCGGCACTCGCAATTGCAAGCATTACACCTGTTACTCCACCGATGGTGAATAAAGGAATAAATCCAACAGAGTAGAGCATTGGTACGGTAAAGCGAATTTTTCCTTTCCACATGGTCAGTAACCAGTTAAATATTTTAATACCAGTTGGAACTGCGATAGCCATGGTTGTAATAGAGAAAATTCCATTTACAAGTGCACCATGTCCCATGGTAAAGAAGTGGTGTACCCATACTAGGAAGGACATAAATGATATAAGAACCATCGATGCAACCATAGATTTATAGCCATATAGATTTCTTCCAGAGAAGGTACTAATAACCTCACTATATACACCAAATGCAGGTAAAATTAATATATATACCTCAGGATGTCCCCATACCCAGAAAAGGTTTGCCCAAAGCATATCCATTCCGCCATTGGTAGACGCGAAGAAATGTGTACCAAATTGACGGTCAAAGGTTCCCATTAATAGGGCGATTGTAAGCACTGGGAATGCAAACACAATAATAGCATTTGTAATAAGGGATGCCCATGTAAACATTGGCATTTTCATTAATTTCATTCCAGGTGCTCTCATCTTAATAATGGTAACAATGAAGTTAATTCCAGTCATCAAAGTACCAATACCTGATATTTGAAGTGCCCACATATAATAATTAATCCCGACAGTTTCACTAAAGTCGGTTCCAGCTAGTGGGAAGTAATTAGTCCAGCCAGCATCAGGTGATCCGCCGATAACAAATGATATATTAAAGAGCATTGCCCCAGTAAAATATAACCAAAAACTAATCGCATTTAAACGAGGAAATGCTACATCACGTGCTCCAATTTGAAGTGGTACTACAAAGTTCATCATACCAATGATAAAAGCCATCGCCATGAACATGATCATGACTACTCCATGTGTAGTAAATACCTCATTATAGTGCTGTGCATCTAAAAAGCTATTATCCGGTACAGCTGTCTGTAGACGCATCATGACAGCATCTACTCCACCTCGGAATAACATTAATAGTGCAGATATGATATACATAATTCCAATACGTTTATGATCAACTGTGGTTAGCCATTCTTTCCAAAGATAACCCCATTTTTTAAAATAGGTAAGTCCTATTACGATGGCAACAACCGTTAGACCAATCGCTACCATTGATGCATAGATTAAAGGACTAGCATTTGGAATAGCAAACCGTTCAAAGAATTCCATCTTTTTTACTCCTCTCTAAGATAATTGATTCTTAGAATTATAGTTTCTTAATTGGAAAGCGAACGAATAGTCTTAATGAGATGAATGCTCGCTATGATCCTGATCTGATTCCATACTATGATCTTGATCTGACTCCATATGGTGATGATGACCAGCATTTTCACCTTCAGGAGCTGGCGCAAATGATAAATGAGTTCCTGTAAATGTCATTTTTCCTAAATGTCCAGGTTCTAATAATTTATTGAATTCATCTTCCGTAAGCGGTTCTGCGGTAGAATGAATCTCTCCCACCCATTTATCAAATTCATCTGGTGATAGTGCAGTAGCAGTAAATGTATTTTCAGCAAATCCTTTACCACTGAAATTTGCATTTCTTCCCATGTAATCGCCTGGAGATTCTGCTACGAGATTTATTTTAGTTATCATATCAGCCATTGCATACTTTTGACCTGCAAGCTGAGGTATCCAGAAGCTTGTTATTGGCCCATAAGAGTATAAACGAAATTCAACAGGGCGATTGGTAGGGAAAAAGACATAATTAACTGTCTCGACATCCTGTTCCGGATAACTAAAATGCCATTTCCAGTTAGAAGATGAAGCATAAATAATCAGTGGATCTTGATCCTCATACCCATCTGGAACAGATTCTACCTCATAAGTGGACTTAACAGACATTATTGATAAAAATGTAACAATTAACACTGGAACAATTACAATAATTGCTTCCAATATTGGATTTCCTTTTATATGTGGTGGTTCATAATCATCTGGCTGCTTACTTGCACGATATTTGACCAGCATGATGATTAATAATGTTATGACGATAATAACAATGAACGCCATAGTAATAATAGAAATCCATATAACGGATGCAGTTGTTTCAGCTTGTGGTCCTTTTGGATTTAATACTAACAAGGGCTCACAGCCAGCTAAAATGGTGGTAAGTAGTAACAACGATGAAAAAACTATCCATTTGAATCGCATGATTACGCTCCTCTCAAAGAATGATTGAACTATAATGAAATTGACAACAGTTCACTTGAACTTAGTTTTATGGCACAAAGTACCGTTATCATATCTTATTACGATGTGATAAAATGTACAATAGTTTGAGAAATACTTCACAAATTGTTCAAGAAAATATGTATTTTTTGTGGAAACAGGGCAGAATTCTTGTACAATTGAAATTCAAAAGGACATTTCACATATGATATGAAATGTCCTTTAGGATAAACGATTTATAGCCCACCTCTAGGGAATTTTCTGGTGTAACAAATCTAATCCATTTGTTGGTTGAATGTACAGAAATTTAACTACCTAGGACGGGGAAGTTTTTCCCCGCCATGTTGATAGTTTAGGTGGAAAAAGAGTAATGGTTTCACATTACAGCCAAGCAGCACCTACGATGATTAGAAGGATAAATAACACGACAATCAAAGCAAATCCTCCGCCATATCCGTAGCCAGCTCCGAAGCCGTATCCGCCATAACCACAGCCGTATCCAAATGACATACTAAAATCCCTCCTAACATTTATTCAGAATTTGAAGAGCAATATAAAATTAGTCTGGCTCTTCTCGGGTAAACACTTTTATTATCAGTGTTTGTTAATACTATATGAACCTAGAAATAATTGTGTTTGGGTTATACACCTAGGTACAAGTAAATCTGTATATTTGCCTATTTTTCTATAAAAGCAATTTTTTCCGAGGGTATCGATAATAAATCTTTGCTTTCCTTACCAGTCTGCTGGCAATAACGATTAACTAAATAGTAACCTACACAATATCCTGCCATATGAGGAAATAATTTTTTACCATAAAGAATTTCAGTAACTCGACGCGATGATTTTGGCAAGTCAGCATTTGGTTGCACAATAGATTTCCAAATTTTTTCTGCTTCCTTCTGTGTATAATATTGCGTCCATGGAGCTTGGAGCTCTTTGCCATATCTTTCATTAACCGCTTGTTCAGCCATGCCTTCTAATACAATCACATCTAATAGGGAATAGTCCTTCTCATCTTTAGGGTTATGAGCAAGGCGGCAACAATGATTATATTCATGGGTAAAGAGTGCTCTTATTTCATTTTCGCTGTTTATATCTGAAATAAAGAGAAATAACTTATCACGGAAAGAAAGTCCAGATCTTCCATTGTATTGTTCCATTATTTGACGGTTATAGGTATTAGAAGGAAAGATGAAAATCGGTATATTATTACCTTTCCACAGTTTCGACAATTTTTCTTCTTCTTGTTGAACAATGCCCCAGACATTCTTTTTTCGTAATGATTCAACCAACGCTTCTCCATTACGCACTGGTTTGTAATACATCCCATGCTGTGTTAAATACTTTGCAACATCCTTTTCGTCAGCATTATCAAAATAACTGGATAACTTTTTAAAAATTTCATCGGGCTTTTGATATGCCTTTTCAAGCCATTTATCAGTACGTATAACAGTCAATTGCTTCACTCCTTTTAATATCTTGAAAGCTATAAGTTTTGCAGGGTGGGTGAAGTTGTTTAAATACAAAAAAGAAAAGAGGATTCGACTAGGGTGGTCAAATCCTTACTAGATTTTCTTTAGGAATCATCGATTTCTATTAATCTTCTTTTCATGCTTTCAGGTTTAGGAATAGTAATCGTTAAGATTTGATTTTTGAATGAAGCTTTTATTTTGTTTTGCGGTATATCAAATGGTAGGTTAACAACTTGCTCCTTGCGATGGAAGCTTTGTCTTCTAAATAGAGTTTGTTGTTTCGTATCTTCTTCTTTTATTATCCGATTATCATCTACTCGAATACGAAGCTGATTACCTGAAGCTTCGATTTGAATCTGTTCCTTCGTATAATCTCCTAGCTCTGCTTTGACAACAAAGTGTGAATCCTTTTCATACATATCTACCCAGAATGGCTTTAACTGAAATTGCTCATTCATTTGCTTAAAGGATTGGTTGAAAAAGGAATCCATTTGCCTCATAAAGTCATGTAAAGGGGTCATATCAATATCGAAGCGTCCCGGTAATCTATTCCTTCTTGCACCCATATAGTTCACCCCAGTATGGCTAATTTTTATTAACAGATTATGCTAAACGCCACAAAAAGTACTGGGCTTCTTATGTAACACTTAACGAGACAAAATAAATTTTAACTTATTTATCAGAAGTGAATAAGCGTATTTGATGATAAAGTTCCAGTGGTTTTTCTTCTGTAATAAGATGACCTGCTCGTTCATATGAAATTAACCTTGCGTTTGGCAGGTCCTTTACTAATTTTTTTCCTATTGTTAAGGGGACAACCCTGTCTTCCTCGCCCCAAAGCAAGAGGGTGGGGGTATGAATCTTTTGCAGCTCTTCACTTCGTAAATCACCTTCACGATGGCGTAATAGTCTGACTAGTGCTTTCGAAAAATTTTTGTCTTGAAGCGGCCTTCCATATTCCTCAATTTGATCATTGGTTATAAGTGAGTGATCATAAAAAACATTCTTTAAGTTTTGTATAACCGTTTGAGGTCCGATTTTCTGCTTAGCAAGTAAATGGAAAAAGGGTAGATATGAACAGTAAATAAGTAATGATCTAGCTCTTGGTAGATAGCCTGAACTACTAAAAAGTATTAACCTCTTGACCCTATTCGGAGCTCTTTTAGCAGTATACAGTGCAATTTGCCCACCCATTGAATGACCGGCTATGTACGCTTCTTTTATAGAGAAGTAGTGCAAGCACTCTAAAACTAGATGAGCGTAATTATTAAACGAATAAATAAAGGATGTTGATTTTTCACTTTTTCCAAAACCAGGTAAGTCTATAGCAATTACCGAAAAATTATTAGCTAGTAATGGTTTTAAGCGATGGAAGGTATAGGATGATGCAACAAAGCCATGAATTAATATGATTGGAGGCTTATCCTGAATTACGTATTCACAATATATATTTGTATCTAATAGACGGATAAAGGTTTTGGTGTATTCCATATTATTCTTCATTTCACCACCAATAATAATTGTATATACAGTATAGTCAACATTGGAATAGAAATTAACTTTTTTTTCTATTCCTTTATATATTCAACGCAATTCGATTTCTGTAGGAAATTTTTCCTGAATCTTTCACAATATGTCTACTCACATTTCCCAACTTTTTTAGGCTCCTTTGCTTATTTTCAACCTTTAATTTTCCGAATATAATGAAAAATGTAAGAATGAGAGGAGGAGCTTAATGAAGAAGTCTTGGTTAGGTGTGTTAATTTTTGCAACACTAGTGCTGTTATTTCCAATTGTGGGCAGTGCTCAAGCAGATGATGGGAAGTTAGAAAAACTCTCCATTAATGTCAATCCGAATCCAGCGGTAGAAAAAGAAGAGTTTGTTAAAAGTGAAGTTATTGTTAAATTCAAGGATAAGGTTGCCGTTCAATCGCAAGAAAATGTGATTAAAAGTGTAAATGCAAAGGTAAAAGCAGATCTGGATATTGTTAAATCTCCGTTCTTAGTGCTTGAGGTAGGGAATGTTGATGCTGTGGTTAAGGCATTGAATAACAATCCCAATGTTGAGTATGCAGAGCCTAATTACTTACTTCACGCCACATGGACACCAAACGATCCATATTACAGCCCTAGCTACCAATACGGGTTATTCAATACGTATGCCAGTCAAGCTTGGGATGTAGCGCGGGGTAGCTCCAATCAAGAGATTGCGGTACTAGATACTGGGGTTGATTATAATCATCCAGATTTAGATGGCAAGGTTATTCGTGGCTATGACTTTGTTCAAAATGATATGGCACCAATGGATCAAAACGGACATGGCACACATGTTGCAGGAATAGCAGCTGCTGAAACCAATAATGCTACTGGTATTGCAGGAATGGCTCCAAACACAAAAATTCTAGCAGTACGCGTATTGGATGCAAATGGAAGTGGATCTCTAGCCAATATTGCTGATGGCATTATTTATGCTGCAGACGCTGGTGCTGAGGTTATTAACCTATCCCTTGGCTGTGATTGCGCTACAAAAACATTAGAGAATGCTGTTAATTATGCATGGAATAAGGGTGTTGTACTAGTTGCCGCAGCTGGGAACGATGGAGTGAACACTACATTTGAACCAGCCTCATATGCAAATGTTATTGCAGTAGGAGCGGTTGATTCCAATAATAGAAAGGCTAGCTTCTCTAACTGGGGGACTTGGGTTGATGTTATGGCGCCTGGTGTTGATATTGCTTCCACATATCCTGGCAACCGTTATGTTTACATGTCAGGTACTTCAATGGCTTCTCCGTATGTTGCTGGTCAAGCAGCATTACTAAAAGGTCAAAATCGAAGTAATTCACAGGTGCGTGCAGCTATTCAAAATACAGCTTCATCCATGAGTGGTGTTGGTACTTATGTGAAATATGGTTTAATTAATGTAAATAACTCAGTAAGATATTAATTATAAACGGAACAGAGGCAGCTCTGTTCCGCTTTTAGTCTAAATTTTTGTACGTGCGTCCAATGAGTTTTGTAACATATTAACTGTCGATGGATCCTCTAGTCCAGTAATATCACCTGTTACAGTTCCTTTTACAATTATTTCCTTTAGTAGTCGTCGCATTATTTTTCCACTTACTGTTTTCGGTAATGCTTCTGCCACAATAATTTCCTTAGGTCTAGCGATTGCCCCAATTTGTTCCACAATACTTTTACTAATATTTTCATGAAGGCTAGGAGACTCATCATAGCCTTCTGATAGTCGGACAAATACGACAGGAACTTCTCCTTTAATCGAATCAGGTATTCCAATCACTGCCACCTCAGATACACCTTCCACTTCTAACACGGCACTTTCCATTTCCATAGTACTTAAGCGGTGACCAGCAACATTAAATGCATCATCAGACCGACCAACTACCCAAATATAGCCATCATTATCTATTAATGCTAAATCAGAGGCATAGTAACAGCCTTCTACCTGACTAAAGTAAGCCTGGTAATATCTCTCTGGCTCCTTCCAAAGCGTTCGACATAACATAGGGAATGGTTTGCGGATTACAAGATTTCCTAATGTCCCAGGCTTTACAGGATTGCCATCATTATCGACAACAGCGACATCTGCTCCTAAGAATTGGACTCCAGCAGATCCAGGTTTCATTGGTGTTAACCAGGCAGCCCCTGCAATTGGACAACCTGCCGTTTCTGTTTGGCCCCATGTATTGTTTACGGAGATTTGTTTTTTACCTAATGTTTCATAGGTCCAATGCCATGTTTCTGGATCAAACGGTTCTCCAACTAGAGATATTACGTCTAAGCAGGAAAGGTCGAATTTTTTTAATACTTCATTACCAAGACTCTTTAGCATCCGTAATGCAGTAGGAGCAGTGAATAATTTATTTACCCGATATTTTTCCATGATTTGATAAAAACGATCCTTTGTAGGATAGTCGGGTGCCCCCTCGTAGACGACAGTCGTAACACCATTACTAAGGGCACCCGCAATTCCCCATATATGCATTGTTAACCACCCGATATCTGCTGAACACCAAAATACATCGTCTTTTTGATGTGCCATATGATACTTTGCGTATATATAGTTTTGAATCACAAATGCCATTCCAGAATGAACCACTCCTTTTGGCTTACCAGTTGTCCCACTAGTATAAAAAACAATTCCAGGTTCATTAGCTTCTATATGTTCTGGCTCGCACGTCATACTCATTTTTAATCTTAGCTCTTCCCACCAATAATCTCTTCCTGGCTGCATATCCATATCGGTATTGAAGCGGTTAACAACGATAACTGCTTCTACAGAAGGTATTTCAGGAATAACTTGATCCACTTTTTCTTTTAAATAAATTTTCTTCCCACGACGCTGAGTGGCATCTGCTGTTACCATTACTTTCGGTTCAAATGCTGTTAATCTATCCTTTAATGATTTTTCAGAGTAACCGGAAAAAATGGTGTTGTATACTGCGCCAATACGAAAACATGCAAGTACAGCAATAAATGCCTCTGCTAAATTAGGTAGGTATATTGCAACACAATCTCCTTTGGAAACACCGAATGATTTTAGAGCATTTGCAAAGCGATTTACTTCAGCTAATAACATATTATAGGTAAAAAATGTGGTATCACCATTTTCACCCTCCCAAATTAATGCGGTGCGATTACCAGCTCCAGCTTCAACATGACGATCTATTAGATTCACACAGGGATTACTAATCCCGCCTTCAAAAAAGCGAAAATCGGGAAGCTGACCTGTCATGGTTTTTTTCCACGGTTTATACCAAACTAATTCACGAGCAACATTGTCCCAAAAGGCTTCAGGATTTTTTTGTGAGGCAATCAGTAATTCTTGGAATGCCTTTCGTGAGCCAATAGTAGTTGCTTTTGCCTTATTCTCATCCGGCTGAATAAGCTTACTGTTCTCTACAACCTGTAAAATTCCACCCACATCCATTTTTTTATCCTCCTTAAATAGTACTAATTTGTAATTTATATTATATTAATTTTCGGAATAAATAAATGAATCTTTGGTAGGAATTATTACCTGGTACTAATTTTTATTGCTACTTTAATCTATCTAGAATGATCTTTTCTGATAGAGGTGAGTTAGGGGATAGAGTTTCGAGTGTAGCTATCATTTTAGTCATAGGGAAAGTATGGAATAGGAGAAGGGGAGTGAATGGTTTATGGAGATTTAATAAAAGGAAAAAGAGGCTAAGGATGAATAGCCTCTTTAGTCCGCTTTGTCCTGCGTGTTTGTCTTTTTCTCTATGTTTCTTCTGTCAATATAGATGGTAGGAGAACGGTATTCCTTTTGTGCACGTATATCCTCGCCAGCAGCCTTGATAAACGATATTCCCAGTAATATCATGATAAACATTACTGGAAATCCAGCTACAATACTTGCGGTTTGCAGTGCCTCCAGATCTCCATAGAACATTAAAACAAGTGGTAATAACAATAATGCGAAAGCCCAAAATAAACGATTCCAACGCATGGCTTCTCCACCAGGGACATGTTTTTGAACGACAGCAGCTAAAATGTAAGATGCTGAATCAAAGGTGGTAGAGAGAAAAATAATAGCTAGGATCGTGAAAACAATGACTATAAAGCTTGAGATAGGTAATTGATGTAGGATTGCAATGATAGTTGCAGATGCCCCATTTTCATTCATGAAATTAATGACATCAAAGGATTCAGAGAGCTGTAAGTAAAGCCCAAAGTTTCCTAAAATGCCGAAAAACAAAATACATCCTAGTGTACCATAGATTAAAGTACCAAAAATCATCTCTCGTATGGTTCTACCGTATGAAATTCTGGCAACAAATAACCCTACAAATGGAGCATAGACTGTCCACCAAGCCCAATAGAAAATTGTCCATGATTCTGGAAAATGGGTTGCAGGATAACCTTTGATTTGTGCTAAAGGCTCTAACCAAGTAGCCATATGAAAGAAGTTATCTAATAAAACCCCTAGACTTGTAAACGTGGATTCGCTAATAAATACAGTAGGCCCAAAGACAAAAATAAAGATTAAGATGAAGATTGCCAACCAAATATTAACATCGCTTAGTACCTTAATCCCCTTATTTAACCCAGAATAGGCACTTGCTGCAAAGATGCATGTACATAGCACCATAATCCCTGTCTTTAGACCGAGGCTAACTGGGATGCCAGTAATATCGTGAACACCTTCTGCAATCATTGGTGTTCCTAGCGCAAGTGTTGTTCCAGCACCACCCAATAACCCGAAAATAAACAACACATCAATAATTGTACCGATTGGTCCATCTGCTAGTCGTCCTATAACTGGTCGAGTTGCAGCGCTTATTTTTAGTACTGGTTTTTTTCGTACAAAATAAAAATATGCAATTGGTAGAGCTGGGATTGTATAAATCGCCCAGGCAATAGGTCCCCAGTGGAATATTCCATAGGTTGCTGCTAGTTCAATCGCTTCCTTTGTTTCTGGTGTCACACCAAAGGGAGGCCCTTGATAATAGTAGGCCCATTCAATCATCCCCCAGTAGAGGATGCTCGCACCAATTCCAGCAGAAAACAGCATTGCTGCCCAAGAAAATGAGCCGAATTCCTTTTCGGTTCCACGCTTACCTAATTTTATTTTCCCATATTTACTAAATGCAACATAAAGGAGAAAAACTAACGAGAATAAACCGAGTGCTAAATAGAGAACCCCGAATTTTCCAGTGAGGAAATTATTGGCCATATTAATTGCTGCTTCTCCTGCCTCTGGAAAGAAGATTAATGGTAATGTGACCGCTAGTAAAACCACCAACGCACCAATAAATGTGGGCCAATCAATCAGTTTTGCATTCATGCGGACATTCCTTCCTTTTGACTCTCAAAATTTAAATGATAATCTTAATATGTACATTTTCCTTAATCCCATTATGAATAAACCATTTTCCAAGCCTATATTTTAAAAATATTGTTATTCGTCCTTGTAATGGTTAATTTATTTATAAGATATTAAGTTCTTCTGTGCTGTAGAAAATTCGTGGTTATAGTAAAATAGGCCATATCCTTAATTGATATTACTAAAGCCCATAGAAATGAGGGGGAATCCAGTTTTGGTTAGAAAGATTGGAATTGATGCTGGCGGATCACTTGTGAAAATCGCTTATCATGAGCAAGAAAAAATACATATTAAAACATTTTCAAATCATGAATTGGATCAGGCTATCTCCTGGTTATCGCCGTTTTTGTCTGATGCTATTGTCTACGCAACGGGAGGAAAAGCGGGACATTTTAAGAATATTAACTCGAATACTTGCCATATCGTTGAGGAATTTCGTGCAGTCACAAAAGGAAGTCGCTACTTGCTGCAAGAGGAAAAAGGTATTCAGGGTGAGGAATTCATTTTAGTAAATATTGGTACAGGTACCTCTATTTTTCATGTGACAGAGGATTCCTATGAACGAGTAATGGGCAGTGGCATTGGTGGTGGAACCTTAATGGGGCTTGGCCACTTAATAACAGGGGAGACGGATTTTCATTTATTTACTTCCCTAGCTTTAAAGGGTGATAATCGTAATAGTGATTTACTTGTCCGAGATATTTATGCCCCTGATGAGCCTCCTATTTTTGGAGATTTGACTGCAGCTAATTTCGGAAAAGCCCATTTGAACAAAGCTGCTACAGAGCAGGATTATTTGGCTAGTGTTATCCATTTAATTGGAGAGACAATTGTATTACTTGCTGGTCAAGCAGCGACTAGGAAGCAGGTTAAGCGAATAGTATTTGTTGGCAGTACATTAATAAATAATAAACCATTACAAACAGTGTTAACTAGTTTTCATAAGGCATTGGCATATGATCCAATCTTTTTAGAAAAAGGGTCACATGCTGGGGCAATTGGAGCCTTACTTAGTTAGTGTCTATGTACAAAGTTGATGGAGAATACTTTCCTCAATGGTAGTATTCTCCATCCTTTTTTGGTAGCTAAGAAAAATCTTTCTCGCCCCATTAGGAAGTTCCTCAAGACATTTTTATTATGCATGATGTCCACCAATTTTTTTACTGCGATCAATAGTTACGCCAGCATCGGTATAACTACTTGCACGAAGAATGGCAGTAGCCCCATATTTATCACGAATAGCATCCATAACATAGCCAATGTCGGTTTTTTTGGAGCGATTTTCAAATAAATTTAATTGGGTCTCGGCTTTTTCATATAAATTATCGAGTGTTACATAAACATGGCGAATATTACTATGTCCATCATAGAATTCATGGAAAAGCTGCATACAAACATGGTACACATCCATCGTCACATTAGTTGGTATGGAAATAGAACGAGAACGAGAAAATCCGCCCCCAGTTTCTTTAGAATAAGCAATTCCGAGGTGAATCGTTTTTCCTGTTTTTCCCGCTGTACGAGCACGCCGACACACCTCTTCACAAAGATCTAAAATACAAACAGCAACGTCATCTTTGGTATAGTCACGTAAAAGAGCAATACCATGCCGAAAGCCCTTTTGTTCATGTTTAACAAAGTCTCCATATACCGGACTTAAGTCAACTCCCCACGCATGCCAGTAAAGCTGTTCACCCATAATGCCGAACCGTTTCTTCAGATGATTTAAATCAAACCTTGCGAGCTGACCAAGAGTAATAATTCCCATACGATTCAGGTTTTTTTTCATTCTATTTCCGATTCCCCATATTTTTTCTACTGGAAACGGCCAAAGCTTTTCCTCCACATCCTCATAACGACATTCCGCAATACCAACCTTTTTGGCATGTAAGTCCATGACAACTTTCGCTAAAAATTTGTTATCACCAATTCCGATTGAGCAAGTGATACCGAAGCTTTCGAGAATGTCCTGCTTAATTTGTCTGGCAATTTCTCTAGCATCTCCGAATAACCTACCAAGTCCATTTAGTGTAACCCAAACTTCATCAACAGAATATTGGTGAATGGCCTCCTTTGGGGCATATTGATTAATTAATCTGGTAATTTCTACGGAAACCTCTAAATAATCTGCCATATGGGCAGGAACGATATGAATATTTGGGTCTTTCGGTAATTCAAAAAAACGACTGACATTGCTGATGCCGTATTTTTCTTTCAGAGCGGGCGATGCGGCAAGCACGATACTTCCCGAACGGCTTGGATCTCCCACAACTGCAAGTAGATCTTTCATTGGATCAAGCTCTAACTTAACGGCTTCTACACTGGCATAAAAGGAACGCATATCGATACAAAGTACATCGTGACGTGGAAATGAAGAATAGTCCATGATATTCACCACCTAGAGAACATTTGTTCTTATTGTATGTCTTTTGTAGGAAGATTATCAATGGGAATTTATGCTAATTAAAAGGGCTCACGATTCCCTGACTAATTAGTTCCGCATATAGTGTTGTAAAAGAGAAGAATGGAGGAGGGAAGGCCATTGTATTATTATCCAGTATATGTATATCCAGCATATCTGCATCAACATAATATGAATCGCCAATTTCCTAAAGTGGATGCAGGACTACTTCATGCATCTGCAAATGAAACCAGAAAGTTAATGAAGGAAGTAAGTATTGTGTTAGACCGGTTTGCAACTTCAAAGGAATTTGATAATCAGGTCATGGCTGCAGCACAGGCGTCTAATATGGCTGAAGTAAAAAGGTTAATTAAATCAATTGGAATAACATCGGATGTCGATGTGGAGTTTAACCCAGATGGATTACGAATGGTATTTACATCAAAGGTCGCCAATACAGAATGCTGTAAGTTAACTGTAGCACTAAGATGGCGATAGAGAAAATGATGATATCGTCTCCTTAGAGAGAGGAGTCCGTATCATCATTTTTTTATTCGGAAATAGTATAGGTGCACCGCCGATTTCATCTTAGGAAAGCAAATGTACATTTCTTTCCGTTAAATTATAATACAATTGACAATACTTGTGAGATTTGTTGTATTTTGACGAATCATCAATTATGATTGATGATGTGGACAATACATACAAATTAAGCAATTGTAAAAACGAAATAAACATTACTTTTAGCTATATATATTCGGGGGATTAATATGCTTAGAAAAATTAAATTGAAAAAGTTTTCTTTCCGAAACCTCAGAATCGGAATAAAGTATGGTGTTGTGCTAGCTGTAATCATAGTATTATTTATCGGTTCATCACTTCTCGTGACGAACTCCATCAATAAAGTTGGTAGGGGTATTGATGATTTAGAAACGAAGAGTGATATTGCAATGAGCATGTCAGAGATGGGTTCATTAACACGTAACATGAGTATCTATATTACGTCTTATTTACAAAAACAGGATCCAAAATATGTCGATGCTTTCAAAGAGAATCAGGTGCAATATAATGAATTATCGAGTAAAGTTCGGACTAATCTTCATTCCGAAGAACAAAAAAGGATTTTTGAACAGATTACATCAAATAATCAAGAAGTATACCGACAGTTTACAAATTACATCGTATCTGCAATAGAGAATGGTAATTTAAGCACAGCTGAATCCTATGTTGCTGAGTCCGATGAACTAAGAGAAGAGACGATAACTCTACTCAATCAATTAGTAAATGAAGTAAATATCGACCAGGAAAATGCAATAAATCATGCAAGAGAAAATCAAAAGCAAACATATAGGATTCAAACTGTCTTTATTTCAATATCCATTGTTATTGGTGTTACTTTACTTTTACTAATCAGTATTCCAATCTCAAGAAATCTGAAAAAGGTTGTTCACATAAGCAATCAAATTGCAGAGGGGAATCTTTCAGTTTCTGATTTAAATGTTAAGAGTTCTGATGAAATCGGGGAACTTTCCTTAGCGATTGGTAAGATGAGTGATTCACTCAAAAACATGATTCAACAAGTATCTAGTGTCTCGGGAACTGTTACAAGTCAAAGTGAAGAATTAACACATGCAGCCAATGAGGTGCGCTTGGGAGCTGAACAGGTTGCTTCAACGATGCAGGAATTAGCTGCAGGATCTGAAAAACAGGCTGATAATGCCAGTAATTTATCCAATACGATGCAAGGATTTTCAAAACGAGTAGTAGAAGCAAATGAAAATGGAGAACAGATTCATCAGGCTTCAACAGTTGTATTGGATTTATCCAAACAAGGCAGTCAGTTGATGCATGCATCGATAAAGCAAATGACTCAGATTAATGGCATAATGCAGGATGCCGTCAACAAGGTTCAAGGACTGGCGGAAAACTCTAGAGCAATTACAAAGCTTGTATCTGTTATTCGAGACATCGCTGATCAAACAAATCTCTTGGCATTAAATGCTGCTATTGAAGCTGCAAGAGCCGGTGAACATGGAAAAGGATTTGCGGTCGTAGCAGATGAAGTAAGAAAATTATCTGAGCAAGTAGGATTATCGGTTTCCGATATTTCTGCGATAGTACATACCATTCAAACTGAAACAAATACTGTCACGGAATCCTTAGAAATGGGTTATCAAGAGGTTCAGCAGGGTACAAAACAGATTCATACAACGAATGAAACATTTGATCAAATCAAAAAAGCTATTACAGAAATGACCGGCAACATCCAAATCGTAAAAGATAACCTTCTGGAAATTTCTGGAACGACACAGATAATGGGATTATCTATTGAAGAAATCGCAGCTATTTCAGAGGAATCTGCTGCAGGAATTGAGCAAACGTCAGCTTCCTCTCAACAAACAAGTAGCTCTATGGAAGAAATGGTAAGGAGCTCGGAAGATTTAGCTAAACTAGCAGAAGAATTAAATGCACTTGTACAGCAATTTAAGATATAAATCGGAATAGGATAGTACGATTAGGTATTATCCTTTTCTTATTGACTTAGAGAATAAATTAGCATATAGTTAACGTAATAAAGACGGAAAGGGTGTTTTTTGGGCAGATGATTAATTAATCCTATTTTCAAATCGTAAATCGAATCATTGCATAAAAAGAAGAGCAAGGTGCTCTTTTATTTGGTATGTTTTTTGAAAAACAATACCCAATTATATTTGCAATTTCTCGAGACACGAAGAATAGGATTAACATCTGGACAGATATTCCCCATTTTAAAATACGGGTGTATTATATGTTTATTTGTTTTTATTTGCTTCCTATTTCTTCGTGAATTAGGGGCTTTTTTTATTTGAGAAAAATGGGGTGATTGCATGCTTTTATTGGAAGCCCAGCATATTTTATATGAAGTAGAAGGCAAGGAAATATTAAATGTCGAAAATTTAAAAATTCAAAAAGGTGATTGTATCGGAGTGGTTGGTAAAAATGGTAGTGGAAAGACCTCATTAGTTCATATCTTGACTGGAAAAATAGATAGTTATTCAGGAACTGTACTTACGGAAGTGGCAGTTCAGCTTCTACCACAATTAAAACCAATGGCTGGCGTGCGTAGTGGCGGAGAGATTACTCAACAGTATATTAATGATGCATTAGCAACAAAGGCAGATATCTTATTTGCTGATGAGCCAACCACAAATTTAGATAGGGAACATATTGAAACATTAGAAAATCAATTAAAGCGCTGGAATGGTTCAGTAGTGATAGTTTCACATGACCGAGCTTTTTTAGATAGTCTATGCAATAAAATTTGGGAGGTGAAAGATAGTAGGGTCACAGAATATAAAGGTAATTATACAGATTATCGAGACCAAAAAGAGATGGAAATTAAGAAACAGGACGATGATTATAAGAATTATATTTCCAAGAAACAGCACCTAGAGCGTGCTTTAGAACTGAAAAAGAAAAAGGCAGCAAGAGCGATCAAATCTCCCAAAAGAAAAGGAGATTCTGAAGCTAATTTGTCTGGTGCTAAACCCTACTTCGCAAAAAAACAGAAAAAGTTAGAAACTACAGCGAATGCGATTAAAACTCGATTAGAAAAGCTAGAAAAGGTAGAAAAGGTGAAAACAGATCCACCATTAAATATGAGTGTTATCAATGAAGAAATATTGGGGAATAAGCCGATTATTCGTGTAAAGGAAGTAGAAGGGCGAGTTGGTAATAGGATTTTGTGGAAAACGAAACCTTTTCAAATTCATGCTGGAGATAAAGTAGCGATAATTGGAAACAATGGAGTAGGAAAGACAACATTTATCAAGAAGTTAATGTCTGGTGAAAAAGGAATCGAGGTATCACCGTCCGTAAAGATGGGTTACTTTAGTCAAAATCTTGATATTTTAAATCTAAAGGAAAGTATCCTTGAAAATGTAACCAAGTTTTCTTCTCAGGAGTTGTCTTTGGTAAGGACTGTTTTAGCACGATTACATTTTTTTAGAGATGATGTTTATAAACCCATTGAGGTTCTAAGCGGTGGTGAACGAGTAAAGGTAGCATTTGCGAAAATATTTTTGAGTGATATAAATACAATCATTTTAGATGAACCGACCAACTATTTAGACATTGCTGCTGTAGAGGCTCTGGAAACCTTGTTAAATGAATATAGGGGAACTATAGTATTTGTATCGCATGATAGGAGGTTTATCCATCAAGTTGCTAGGAAAATAATAAGTATTGAAAAGCAAAAAATGGAACTATTTAATGGAGATTATAAATCGTATCTAGAATACGAACCGAAAAAAATAGATGAGTCAAAACAAGAGTTAATGATCATTGAGACAAAGCTTTCCGATGTCTTGAGCAGATTAAGTATTAGTCCCACTCCAGAATTAGAGGAAGAGTTTCAGAAGCTATTGAAGGAGAAGAGGAAATTACAAGAAGAGTTGTAGAAGTCTACAACTCTTCTCTTTTTACCACTATTACTATATCGAACGTAAAGCGATGGACGGGAAAGTATAAAACCAAATTTGATTTGGATTAGTTCAGTTTTGTTCCCGTGAACCTGTTTAGATGTATTATTCTCCTCGACATCTTAAAGTTGAGTTATTCATAAAGAATAGTGAAGCGGGGATAAGTAAGGCCATTTTTCTATATAAGCCAATACCTGCTTGCAATGGAGATACTTGGAGAATGAATTTGGTGAGAGCCTTCATTACTTTTTAATAAAAGGATCTGGTTCTTCAACATTAGCAAAATCAGACTCTTGATATGCTAAAAAACCACTGAAAGAAATGCTTGAAAGCATTATAGCTAAAGAAAATAAGCCATAAATCCAATAGCGTTTCATTGTTTTCACCCCCTTTCAAAAATAAGAGTTTATATTATCAAGCGCTTTATAGTATATTGCTGCTTGTTTGTATTTTCGGTTGTCAAAATAATATTTAGCAAGAAGTTTAGTATAATTTGCTTCCTCATATACAAGTTGTTTTTCGTGGTAAAACGGTATAATGTGTTTTGTAATTAATGATTCAAATGAATTATTTATTCCATTAATTAAGTGTTCATAGACTTTAAATTCGTAAACATGGATAGATTGTAAGGGATCTATTGATTTGCTCAACTCTAATCCTAATTCCATCCAAGTTTTAGCATTTTCTAAATCTCCAATCTTATAATATTCATTCATTAAACTGGAAATAGGAATCAACTTTTTTTCAATTGATTGATTTTTCCTTAATTCATAGCTTTTTAAATAGTGGTTGATCGATTCAAATGATTCCCCAATTGAAGACAATAGCTTCCCCATATTTTGATAGCATAATACTAAAATGCCATTGTCATCAATCTTATGGGCAATCTTTATAGCAAAACCGTAACTCTCTTTTGCTTTATCAATATTGTTAATTCTCCTATAAGAAATCCCTAATAATATTTGACATTTCGCACATCTTCTTAACTCATATTTCCCCTGATAATACTCCAATGCACGTAAAGTATAGAGCAGACATAAATGTGTTTGTCTTATTTTGCTAGCTGAGCTTCCAATTAAATAGTAGAGATTATGAATATCCTCTGCCTTATGAAAAATATCGGAGTGGATATATCTTTCAGCATTTTGAAAGAAATCTAATGCTTTTTTGTATTCCATCTGTGAGTAGTGATAGCATCCTAGAAAATTTAGATAATAGTACATTTCATTTTCAGAGAATTTTTTTGAGCTTTTTTGTAAAGATACAATAACATTTTCTGCCTCTTTATAATCTTTAATCAGAACGAAGTAATAGAGCTTGTGAATGTCAACTAAAGTAGTTAGCTTTTTATCATAGCCATTTATTAAATTGTTTTTGATTTTATTGTATAGCCGTATGGATTCATCGATGTTTACTCGTAATAGATGATGAAACCAACGAATTATCGATTGATCTGTAACAGCATTCGTAGAATCTAGTGCGTTCATATTTAGCCTTTCACCTAATAAACCAATGATTTCCTCTGGAGGTTCAGCTGTTCCGTTTTCTATTTTTGATAAATAAGAAACAGAGATTATTCCATTTGCTAATTCTGCCTGGGTCATATTGGCTCTTAATCGATTAAATTTAATAGCTTGTCCTAAATCTATTCCCACTTTTCTCACCTCTCTGGGTTTCATTATAAATAAAAGCAAGGTAAAATACTATATAATAAAGGGAATATTCAACAAAATGGAAATATTAACTAAATATCGAATGGAATTGGTGAAAAACAGGAAATATTTCCTGGTGTTTCCTCGAGATGGTGTTTTTATTTCAATTCACGTCCACTAAATTTCTTAATAAACTATAGTTTTTGAAAAAAATTTAATAAGGAGCTGTGAAAAATGAGAGAAGTTTGGAGAAAATTAGAGGAGGCATTTCAAGCAGAGCCAAAGCTAAAAGGGGCATTAACGGGAATAAGCATACGCAGTAGTCAGACAGGAGAATTACTATATGAGCACCTC
Source organism: Ornithinibacillus bavariensis (assembly GCF_018333235.1). Taxonomy (GTDB): domain Bacteria; phylum Bacillota; class Bacilli; order Bacillales; family Amphibacillaceae; genus Ornithinibacillus; species Ornithinibacillus bavariensis. Next base: position 566,369 of record NZ_BORP01000001.1, read on the forward strand.
GGAGATATTCGTTTACATCCTGCGTCCAATATGAAAATATTTACTTGTGCGGTTGGGTTGGCTGTCTTGGGAGAGGATTATAGGTTTAAAACAGAGCTTTGGACGGATGGTGAAGTAAGCAATGGGAGACTTTTTGGTAATGTTTACTTAAGAGGAATGGGAGACCCAACCTTATTACAGAGTGATATCGATTTTTTTGGGGAATGTCTCGCTGAGCAGGGGATATGTCACATTGAAGGCAACATTATTGGGGATGATTCATGGTATGATGATGTACGGCTATCACAAGATTTAAATTGGAATGATGAACATTTTTATTATGGATCACAGGTCTCAGCGCTAACAGTGTCTCCAAACGAAGATTATGATTCAGGCACAGTTAAGCTTACAATAACTCCAAAAACAACCGCTGGAGAAAAACCTAGTATCTCTTTAACTCCAGAAACTGAATACATAAAAATAATTAATCGTGCAGTCACGATAGCGGCATCAACTATGGAAGAACATGAAATAACAGTAATACGTGGGCATGGCAATAATATCGTTACAGTCAGTGGTACTATCCCAATTCAATCCGAACCGATAGATGAATGGGTAACGGTATGGGAACCTACTAACTATGTGTTAGAGTTATTTGGGAATGCCTTAAAGCGACTTAATATTAGCTGGTCAGGAGAGCTAATGGTAGGTAATACACAAGAAACCGCAACACTTCTTCACACGCGGTTATCCATACCTCTAAAAGAATTGTCTATTCCTTTTATGAAGCTTAGTAATAATGGGCATGGAGAGATCATTGTAAAAGAGTTGGGAAGAGTTGTGAATGGAGAAGGAAGTTGGGACAGTGGTCTTGAGGTCTTGAATACTAATTTACAAAAATATGGTGTTGATACATCCAGTATGGTCATTCGTGATGGATCAGGAATTTCTCATGTGACGTTAATCCCTCCAAATGAGATTTCGAAGTTCCTATTTCGTATACAAAATGAAAAATGGTTTTCTCATTTTTATCGTTCTCTTCCTGTTGCTGGTGCTAAGAAAAGAATGGTCGGTGGTACTTTACGAGAGCGAATGGAAGGATTACAAGTATATGCAAAGACAGGTACCATTATGGGCGTTAGTACACTTTCTGGCTATCTTATAATAGATGAAGAGGAAACATTAATCTTTTCAATAATGCTAAACAATCTATTAGATGAAGAAGATGGTCCAGACATTATTGATAGATTACTTGAGATTATTGTTGAAGAAAAAAGCAAAACAATCCTTTCTTGATTGTTTTGCTTTTTTCTTTAGGAAAGCTTACTTAAGGCATCACTATATTTCTCAAACCAAAATTCCCAGATTTTCATTCGGTCTTCAATCTCTTGATGATTGAGAATAGAAGTAATGACATCTAAACAGACATGCCAACCTGCCAAATCCTTTGGTGTGTGAGGAGTGAGCTTATTTATGGTCTCCTTTAAGAGTAGTTGACATGTCATATCCACTTCCTTTAATTCGAAACGTACAAGATCATCTCCCCAAGTAAATTCTAATACAGTATGGTCGATATAATCTGTGATAGTCATTTTTTCGAAAGTGCCATTTCCCAAATTAAAGCTGAAGTATCCGCCTTTTTCAAGATCTACTACTCGCAGTTCATCAAACCATAGTGCTAATTTTTCATTTGTTGTAAGCATAGCCCATACGTCCTCTAAAGGGGAATTGATATGTCTATGAAAGGTAGCTATATGGTGATTGGATTGTTTTTCAATTTTTGCAAGCACATTTCCACCATCCTTTTCTGGAATTCTTATCCTTGATTTAGTCTGTAAGAATAAACTATTTATAGTATAATAGATGCACCCACGTTTTACGAACCTCTTATAAAATCTGTGTTAATGTACCTCTTACAATTTTCAAACGCAAAGAAAGTAGGTGTTCCCCCTTGAAGTTAATACTAGCGGAAAAACCATCCGTAGCGAAGAATATTGCGGATGCACTTGGGATTAGAACGAAGAAAGACGGGTATTTTGAAGGGAATGGTTACCTTATATCCTGGGCTTTCGGACATTTATTACAGCTATATGATGCAAAAGACTATGATAGTAAGATGGCTAGCTGGAAAATGGATAATTTTCCTTTTATACCGGAGAAGTTTGAGTATAAAGTGAAAAGTAGTCCGAGAAATAAACAATGGGCAGATCAAGGAGCAAAGAAACAATTACAAATTATTCATTCACTAATGAAGCGGGTGGATGTAGAAAGTATCATTTCTGCTTGTGACTACGATCGAGAAGGGCAGTTAATTGGCGATAGTATTATTTATCGGGCCAAACCGAATAAACCAATTTATAGGCTATTATTAAATGAATGGACAAAGGACGAGGTGCTTCGTGGTTTAGCTATGCTTAGACCTAACGAAGAATTACGACCACTTCAGGATGCTGGTGTTAGTAGACAATGGGCTGATTGGGTAATAGGTATCAATTTAACCTCTGTTGCAACGTTGAAGTATCAAAAAGGAAAAGGAAAAGCACTAAATATAGGCCGTGTGTTACTGCCTACATTAAAAATTATCTATGATCGAGATAAAGAAATAGAGGATTTTGTACCAGAGGATTATTTTAAGCTGACGGCAATTTTTCAGGCCAAGAATGGTAAATACGAAGGTACATATGTTGTGAACAAAGAGGAAAAATTTAAACAGAAAGAAGTATTAGAAAAGGTACTAGAATCAATTCAAGAAAAGCAAGGGGAAATTATTGAAAAGAAAATTGAAACTAAAAAAGAATTTCCTCCATTTTTATTTAACTTATCTAATCTACAAGGGCATATTACTAGTAAATATAAGGGATGGACATCAGATAAGGTTCTGAAGGTTGCACAGTCTTTATATGAGAAAAAATATATTACTTATCCACGTACATCTAGTACAGCACTTGAAGAAAGTTTAGTAGGGAAGACAGCAAAGGTTTTGTCAACATTAAAAGAGGATTTACCATATCAAGATGAAGTAAAGTTTATGAAAACTAAGCGTGTCTTTAATAATGCTAAGGTAGAAAGCCATAGTGCAATTATTCCTACCTATGTAAAGCCGAAGCGTTTAACAGCAGATGAACAAATAGTTTATAATGCCATTAAAAATCGGTTCGTTATGCAGTTTATGCCGATTGCAGAATATGAGGAAACTAGATTAACTACTAAAATCTTGGATGTGGATTTACTAGGTGTGTTTGAATCAAAGGGTAGAGTGCAGCTAGTTGAAGGCTGGAAAAAGGTCGAAAGTGTTGCTTCAAAAGACAAGTTATTACCAAGAATAGAAGAAAATGAAATTGTTCAGCTGGTCGATTCTGAGGTGACAAAACATATAACGAAGCCACCAAAAGCACATACAGAGAAAACCTTGCTTCGTGTCATGGAGACTTGTGGAAAGAGTTTTAAAGAGGAAGATAACGAAGAAATGGTTGGCAGTATATTAACGGGTTTTAGTATTGGTACTCCAGCAACACGGGCAGAGACCATCAAGAAACTAAAGGATGTAGGCTATATAGCCGCACAAGGTAAAAATTTGACATGTACGGATTTAGGGAAGAAGCTCGTTGAAACTTTTCCGGTAAAATCCCTATTTGACTTAGAATTTACTGGTAGATTGGAAAAGACTTTGTCAGATATACAAAAAGGAACGGTTAATAAGCAACGATTTTTAAACATTATTTTTGATTTTACTAAGGAGTCAGTAGCAACGATTAAAAAAGACCAAGAAATTACGATACATGAAGTAACAGGAACTCATGCTAAAGCTAGGTATGAAGTTCTTGGCACTTGCCCGAATTGCGGTGGTAATATTGTAGAAGGACCTAAGGGGTTTGGCTGTAGCAATTGGAAAAAGGGCTGTAAATTTGCAATATGGAAAAATGATAAATACTTAGGAGCGTTAAAAAAGAAGCCGACGAAGACAATGGTGAAGAGCCTTCTGCAAAATAAAAAAGCATTGGTAAAGGGGCTAACTAGTAAGCAAGGTAAAAAGTTTAATGCTTATCTAAGCTACGAGAAAAACGTTAATAATGACTATTATTCATGGAAGATGGAATTTGAAAAATAAGAAATGAGAGGGATTCCTCCCTCTCATTTCTTATTTTTCGTTTGATAGTTTTACAATATCAAATAGCTTAAACAGTAAGCTTAGTGAAATCCCTACAACAGTTGCAAGTCCCATTCCGGATAGCCCAACTTTTCCAATATGAATGGTTGCTCCACTAATACCAATAACAAGGATTACACAGGTTAGTATTAGGTTTTGTGATTTACTATAATCAACCTTTGCTTCTACTAGCATTCGAATACCACTTGCTGCAATTATTCCGAATAATAGTAAGGATATCCCTCCAAGTACTGCTGTGGGAATAGATGATATAAGTGCAGCTAATTTTCCAATAAACGATAGTAAAATAGAGAAAACAGCTGCTCCACCGATAACCCATGTTGAATAAACTCTTGTTATTGCTAATACACCGATATTCTCACCGTAGGTAGTGTTTGGTGTTGAACCGATAAAGCTGGAAATGATAGTAGAAATACCATTACCTAGAAAAGAACGGTGTAGACCAGGTTTTTTTGCCAAGTCTTTTTTAACGATATTCGATGTAACAAATAGATGTCCAATATGCTCTGGGATTAGTACTAGTGCAGCAGGAATAATGATTAGGATTGCAGACCAGTTAAATTTCATTTGGTGGAATTCTGGCACCTTAATCCACGCTGCATCCTTAACAGCTGATAAATCCACTAATCCAAAGAAATAAGCAATAATATAACCGGCAATAAATCCAATTAGAATTGGAATAATTTTAAAGAATCCGCGGAAGGTGACCCATCCTATAACTGTAATACCTAATGTTAATAAAGATACGGTGACAGTAGTAGGATCCATTGTCCAATTTGGATCTCCTGCAGTACTAGCAATTAAGCCTGCTTGACCTGCAGCTACTGGAACAAGCTCTAAACCGATAACCGCAACAATTGCGCCCATCGCCGCTGGTGGAAACAAAACATCAATCCAACTAGTGCCAGCAAATTTAACAATTAATCCTACGAGCGAAAGAATAATACCTACTGCTAAGAATCCACCTAAAGCATAGCCATATCCATATTGAGAGATAACAATTGTTGTTGGTGCAATTAGAGCGAAACTTGATCCTAAGTATGCAGGAATTTGTCCTTTCGTAATCATAATGTAAAGAAGTGTTCCAACACCATTCATTAGTAGAATAGTAGAAGGATTAATTCCGAAAATAATAGGTACTAAAACGTTTGAACCAAACATTGCGAATAAGTGCTGAAAGCTTAAAGGTAAACTTTGAAAAAATGGTAAACGTTGGTCTACTTGAATCTCATCATATTTTGCCATGTAATTCTCTCCCTTTGTAGATTGTTCACCAGTTACCAGGTGAGAGATAATTAGAAAAGCACCTTGCCTACAATAGGCAAGGTGCTCATTCGCATGAAAAACACAAAAATGGATATTCCATTTCTGTTAATAAGACAGCCGAGCTGTCTATTACACCTTGCCAGTCTCACAGGACTGAATTAAAGGTAACCGTATGAACTTAACTAGATAATACACAATGAAGTACAACCATGTCAATCTATTTTTTTACTTATGTATATTTAACTAGACAAAAGAAAAAATAAACCCATGAGATACCCTACATATTTTCTAATAGTGATGCTGTATTTTTTGATTCCAACTGTGACAAGTGCTGAAGATATGGTAATGGTAAAGCTTGTCAATTATGTGGGAAATACGAATGAATTATCGGTTAAAGTCGAAGGGGATTTTTTTAGTTTGGATCCGACGTTTAAGGTAGAGGAGGGAGTAAACTACACGCTACAGCTAGAAAAAGGTAGCATGTATATCATGCAGAAAGGAGAGAAAAAGCAACAACTACATGGTGGTTTGATTTTAGTCCCGGAAACCTATAATCAAAACCATATTATATATATCAATGATCGACCATATTTAGGAGCAATGGAATTTGTGTTAGAAGGTGAAGACGTTATTCGTCCTATCAATCAATTGCCCTTAGAGGACTACTTAAAGGGGGTTGTTCCATTTGAGGTTTATTCGTCATGGGGATTAGAAACGTTAAAGGCACAAACATTAGCCGCTAGAACCTATGCTGTATCGAAAATGGGTCAAGTAATTGATGATACGGTTAGCTATCAAGTATATGGTGGTTACCAGTGGGATGAAAAAACAACAAATGCTGTCCAGGAAACTAGTGGGGAGGTTATTACCTACTGTGACCAATTGATTGAAACATTCTACTCAGCCAGTAATGGTGGTATAACAGAAAATAATGCGAACGTATGGGGCGGCCAAGCGATGAAATATTTTCCTATTAAAGAGGATCCTTATGATCCAGTTAATCCTTGGAAATATTCCCTTCATCAAACACAAATAGATGTTAATACTATTGACTTTGATCAACCGAATTGGTGGGATGAGCTCGAAGAGAAGGATATAAAGATAGCTAATTCGATAAAAAACTGGCTAAACCGCAATGGATATCCAGGTGATATTAAGCTCCTTTCAATTCCGCAATTTGAATTAACAGGTGATAAATTTGCATCTAGTAGAAGTATAAGTGGTTCGATAACGATTACATTTATGCGACGAATAGTTGCAGGAATTATTTTGTTTGAACAGGTCCAATTGGAAGATGTAAATTTAAATCGTATTCGGCCAATGATAGGTGGGACGCTATTTAAGAGCTATTTAATCGATTCTCTACAAGATAAGAACGGAAGGTATACGATGAATGGGAGAGGTTATGGTCATGGAGTTGGAATGAGTCAGTGGGGGGCACACTATATGGGGGAAAACGGTAAAAATTACAGGGAAATCATCGATTTTTACTACCCTGGAACAACAATAAAGGAATTCCAATGAAAATAGTATAAACAGAGGAGAATGCTCCTCTGTAAATGAAGATTTTGCTGTTGAACAAAAGTCATTATCTGTACCTTATGAAGATAGATGATGATTATTTATTTTTAACATATAAATTGATGTTATATTCCCCTTTCATCATTTTCTTGATGATCGGTACCTTGTCTTGCAGATTCATATCCTTTGAGTCATTTAAATAATCGATTGCTTCAGCACGGACTTTATTTAATTTATCCTTTTCTTTCTTCAGCTTTTTTTGATAATAATGAAAATAGGAAAAGGTTAATGCGATGATACTAAAAATAAAAAGATACAATGGATTTAGTAAGATGCTAGCAAATGTTGAAAATGGATCTAACATCGTATGTAAATCGTTCATATTAAGATATACAAATAATCCTAAAAGAAGTAATAATGTCACAATTAGATACATGTCTCTTAGTCTCTCATACTTATCCTTTTTATTTTTCCTCTTAATAACAGCGTTTAAGATGTTTTCTGTTTCAGAAGATAAATTTTTAATATCTCTTAGTGGCATTTTACATTCCTCCCTCATTCATGTTTATGCTTGTTCATCTGTTATTAAGCCTGTATTTTCATGAAATGCCTGACTAGATATCGGATAAAAATGAGTAGGTTAAGCATACTACTAGATAGTAACTCATTAATGAAAAGATAAAATAAAGGGTGGATAATATGAATACAACACCTCGTATTGTCGTACTAGGTGCAGGCTATGCAGGGATGATGACAACTAAAAAGCTAATGAAATATCTTTCACCAGAAGAAGCTGAGATTGTGCTAGTCAATAAACATAATTATCACTATCAAACGACTTGGCTACATGAAGTAGCAGCAGGAACTATTAATCAAAACCAGGTACGTATTATGATCCGCGATATTATAAGTCCAAATCGGGTTCGATTGATTTATGATACCGTAGAGGAAATCGTTACCGATGAAAAAATAGTAAAGCTGGAAAACAGTGAAATACCTTATGATTATTTGGTGATTTCTTTAGGATTTGAAACGAATACCTTTGGAATAAAAGGAATGGATGAGCACGCTTTTTTTATTGAGAGTTTTGATCAATGCCAATTGATACGAGAACATATCGAATATCAATTCGCCAACTATAAGAACCATCCGGAGGCTGATGAATCTAGCTTAACGATACTAGTTGGAGGGGGTGGCTTTACTGGGATTGAATTTATTGGTGAGCTTGTCGAAAGAATACCGAACTTATGCAGAAAATATGATATTGAACGTAAAAAAGCGAAAATAATTAATGTGGAAGCCGCTCCTTCTATTTTACCGAGTTTTGATCCGGATTTGGTCCAATACGCGAAAAAATCATTACAAGATCGTGGAGCAGAAATCATGGAGGGTACTAGAATCCAAGAGTGTACGGAAGAAGGATTTATTGTTGGCGATAATAATGAGCTTATCAAGGCAGGTACAATTGTTTGGACTGGTGGTGTGACAGGGAACTCAGTTTTAGGTAAGTCTGGCTTTGAACTAACTAAAGGAAAAGTGACAGTAAATGGAGACTTGCGTGCGCCTGGCTATGAGAATGTCTTCATTCTTGGTGATTGTGCATGGGTTATGAACAAAGAGGATAATCGCCCATACCCGCCTACAGCACAGGCTGCTATGCAACATGCTATAACATGTGCGAAAAACATCAGAGCACTTCTTCATAATGGTACACTAGAGGAATTTACATTTCATGATAAAGGTACAGTTGCTAGTTTGGGTGTTACAGATGGAATGGGTACAGTTTTTAATGGGAAAAAACTATATGGAAAGACAGCTGCAGCAATGAAGAAGGTTGTGGATGATCGTTATTTATTTTTACTAGGCGGCCCACATCTCCTCTTGAAAAAAGGAAAGATTCGACCATTTTAAACGATGTAAAAGGGGTGTACTAATTTTGAAAAGGGTATTTGTTTGGATAGCTGCCGTTATTGCAGCGCTGATTGGATATCGTTGGGCTTGCCAGACCTTAGAGGATAAAAGGGATTTTCGTTAATATGAAATTAATTGTTGTATATACATTAATTGCAAATGAAAATATAATAATTGCTTTGTGACACCTTACATAAACTTGTAGGGTGTTTTTTCCTATACATGAAAAAGAAAAAAAGTTGAATACTACATGTAGGAGGGATAATAGATGAAAAGGACGCTTTTATTAATCATATTGCTATTATGTTTTACCAATAAGGTTCATGCAAATGAACTAATAATCACGGATAAAAACATGAATGAAACAATTAGACGAGATGATTTTTCATTAAGTCTATTTGATGATATTTTTGTTGATCGTGAAAAATTGGATGTTCTATTGAATCGATTAGAAGAACAAGTTTATCAACCTCCTACAAATGCAAAATTTGATGACTCTTGGAAGCTTATTCCAGAAAAGAATGGCCAAACACTAGATCGAATAAACTTTAAAAAGTTTTTTTATGAGTTTTTTTATAGTGATGTCTCCTTTGAGATGAAAATTCCGAAGAAAAACGTCTATCCAAAGGTTGATAGCGAATTATTATCCGATATTCGATCAAATGAAATAGGAAGTTATGTGACGTATTACCGACCAAGTAATAAAGAGCGTTCACATAACATAAAGCTAGCAGCAGAAGCAATTAACAATGTAGTCGTGTTTCCAGGTGAGAACTTTTCCTTTAATAAGGTTGTCGGTAAACGTACAAAGGAGAAAGGGTATTTACGTGCACCAGTCATTGTAAGAGGAGAGCTATCAGAGGATATTGGTGGAGGAATCTGTCAAGTTTCTTCAACTTTATTTAATGCTGTCTCTTTAAAGGGAATAGAAATTGTTGAGCGATATTCGCACAGTCGAAATGTTCCATATGTTCCTCCTGGCAAGGATGCAACTGTAAGCTGGTGGGGACCTGATTTCATCTTTAGGAATGAATACAGTCATCCTATCTTGATTAGGGCAAAAGCAATCGATGGAAAAATGATTGTCCGTATTTTTTCATCAGAGCATATAAGAACACATGAATAGGGACTATCCATCTTTGCTATTTAGATGGGTAGTCCCTTTGATTATGCTTGTTTATGTGCTTCAAGCTCAATATTAATTTTTACATCTTCCCCTACAAGAACACCCCCTGTTTCAAGTGCGGCATTCCATACAAGGCCAAAATCTTTACGGTTTAGCTTACTCGTCCCGCTAAATCCCGCAACTTCATTTCCCCATGGGTCTTTGTTAACACCCTCCATAGTGACATCGAAGGTAACTGGCTTAGTTACGCCACGAAGGGTTAAGTCACCAGTTACATCATAATTATTGCCAGATTTTTTCTTTATTTCTGTTGCAACAAAAGTCATTTTAGGATGATTCTCCATATCAAAAAAGTCATTGGAGCGCAAATGATTGTCGCGGTCCTCATTTCGTGTATCTATACTATTTATGTTTACACTAAATTCAATCTTTGCATCTGTTAAATCATTTGGGTCTGCCTCTACTACCGCTTCAAAATCGTTAAATACCCCTCTTACCTTTGAAATCATCATGTGCTTTACAGTGAACTCTAATGAACTATGACTTTTGTCTACTGTCCATACTGATTTTGTCATTTTAAATTCCTCCTAAACTTATGTTTTAATTCTTACTTACTTTATGTAACTAAGTATATTACCATAATGGAATTTAGTCAAGTGTCTTTAATTAAATTATTATTAATTAAGGGTAAATATTCCTAGATTTAATGATTCGATTGTCACTTTTGACGACTTGAAAACGATTTTTATTGATAGAAAGTCATTTCTGGTTAATAGTCGACACATCTAAGGGGAGAAATGAAAACAATATTATATACGAAAAAAGGAGGTGAAATGAATAATGGACAAAGGTACTGTGGTTAGAACGTCTATTTTGTTTGTGGCAATTATAAACCAAATACTTGTTATTTTTGGAAAATCACCACTGCCGATTGATAGTGAGTTATTAGAACAAGTTGTTTCTTCACTTTTTACGATAATTACTGCACTAATTACGTGGTTTAAAAATAACTATATAACGAAGAGAGGTATAGAACAGAGGGATGCATTACGAGAAAAGGGATTAATTAAGACAAAGGAGAGGAAACAAAAATGATAAAACCAATCTTAATCATTGATCCTGGTCATGGCGGTAATGATCCTGGTGGTGGTACTAATAAATATTGGAAAGAAAAGGATTTAACATTAAAGATTTCTTTATATCAATATAAGCGTTATAAAGAACTAGGGGTGCCAGTAGCAATAACAAGAACGACTGACAAAAGCTTATCACCTGACGAGAGAACTCGGATTGTTCGAGAAAGTGGGGCGAAATATTGTCATTCCAATCATATTAATGCTGGTGGCGGTGATGGTGCTGAGGTTATTCATTCGATTTATGATGGAAAAGCCATGGCTGAGAAGATAGGAGAAGAATTAAGGAAAGCAGGACAGAATATTAGACGAATTTTTACTAGAACATTACCGGGTAATTCTAGCCAAGATTATTATTTTATGATAAGGGAGACTGGTTCTGTTGTAACCAATATCATTGAATATGGATTTGCTGATTCTCGTAATGATGATGTACAACAACTACAAAATCATCATTTAGATTTTGCAGAGGCGGTAGTGAAAGCATTTTGCGAATATACAGGATACAAGTACAAAAGGCCTTCTGGAGAAATAGATCAGGTTGAAATTCCAATTCGACCGGTACCACCTCCGATTTCTGGGGGGAATACTGGAGGAACAGGTGAGTATATTCACTTACCTGCATCAGCAAGCTCATGGAGAGTATATCCACTTGATGTTTCTCCTACAAAAGGAAATGAATCTGGCTTCTTAAATCCGAAAAAGTTTGGTGGATTAACCTACAAAATACTAGGTCAGACCACACCTAATGTATTTATTATCAATACTAGTGATTTTGGAAAGGTACAAATTTATGGTCATCCAAGTACTGGAGCCGTAGTGAATAAGAGCAGTAGTCAGAGTAAGGGAGAAACTGTGAATTCGAACACAGAATCTAATCAATATGCTGGTAAACACTTGCATTTGCCGAAAAAAGAAAGTTCTTGGAGAGTATATCCGTTAGGTGTAGCACCAGTAAAAGGGAATGAAATTGGCTTCCTAAATCCAGCAAAGTTTGGAGGTCTAACATATGAAATTTTAGGGAGGAGCCAGTCTAACGTTTATATTATCCAAACAAGCGATTATGGAAGGGTGCAAATTTATGCCGCTCCAAGTACTGGTGCAACAATTAGTGAGGATAATCATACTGGTGAAAATGCTAATAAAAATTCTACCGATACTAGGTATTTGCACTTACCTGCCTCTGAGAGCTCGTGGAGAGTATATCCAATAGGTGTAGCACCAGTAAAAGGAAATGAAAAAGGATTTTTAAACCCAGCAAAATTTGGTGGACTAACCTATCAGATTTTAGGAAGCACGCAAGCAAATGTATATATTATTCAAACGAAGGATTATGGTAGAGTTCAAATTTATGCAGGACCGAGTACTGGTGCTACAGTATCAAACTAAAGAATAAAGACAGCCCTCTTCTAAGGATATAGAAGAGGGATTTATTTCGGTTTAAAAATATTTCGATTTCCAAAGTATTTTTAGTGAAAAGTGAATAATTTATTGTTAATATAATAATTAGTTTAAATTTTTTAAATTAGGGAGAGATTCGATGCAAGAAACTAGGGGATACGAGAAAACTTGGGATTTAGACGTGATATTTCCTGGAGGTAGTGAGTCAAAGGAATTTGAAGACTATCTACAAAAGTTAGAAAGCAAAATGAAGGATCTATCAAACTCGGTTAATTATTATGACCCAAAAGGTCAAAATTCAGCACTTGAATTAGTGGAAATTGTTACTATTCTTGAGGCTACGATGAAGAAACTACGAGAATCATTCGCATTCATTAGTTGTCTGAGTGCTCAAAATGTAAAGGATGTTGGGGCAAATCTATTAACAGGAAGACGCAGCACATTAGGTGCCAAGATGGGAAGTATACAAACCATTCTAAATCAAAAATTAGCAATTATCCCTGAGGAAAAATGGTTAGAGATAGTAAACCATGAATCTTTGCAGGATATTTCCTTTGTATTAAATGAAAGGCGAGAAGCTGCGCAAGAGTTGCTGTCCTCTGAACAAGAAATATTATTGAATGATTTATCTGTTGATGGATACCATGCATGGGGACAAATGTATGAGACGATCGCAGGGAATATGACTGTAGAATTGGAAGAGAACGGAGAACTAAATTTATATTCTATTGGACAAGCCTCCAATAAATTAAGTAGTCCAGATCCGGAATTTCGTAAATATGTATTCGACCAAATTAGTAAGGCTTGGGAGAAAAATATTGATTTATTTGGGCAAACATTAAATCATTTGGCTGGATTTCGTTTACAAAAGTATAAACATCGCGGATGGGACAATGTATTAAAAGAACCTCTTTCTATGAACCGAATGAATCAGGAAACTTTAGATGCAATGTGGAATGCGATAACAAAAAATAAACACCATTTTGTAAAGTATTTAACGAAAAAGGCAGAGCTACTTGGGAAGGACAAACAAGTATTTATGATATTAATGCCCCTTTAACGAAAACAGTTAAAACTGTTTCATTCACGGAAGGTGCAAATTTTATAATGAAACATTTTAGAGAGTTTAGTCCGAAGATGGCAAACTTCGCAAAAATGGCCTTCGAAAAAAGATGGATTGAAGCAGAAGACCGTCCAGGAAAGCGACCTGGTGGATTTTGTACAAGCTTTCCAGACAGTGAACAAACACGAGTGTTTATGACATACTCAGGAACTTCCTCGAATATTTCCACACTCGCTCATGAGCTTGGACATGCATATCATCAATATGTCATGAACGATGTACATGGTTTAAATCAAGGGTATGCGATGAACGTTGCGGAGACAGCTTCCACGTTTGCAGAGATGATTGTAGCAGATGCATCTGTCTTAAATGCTAAAGATAAACAAGAAAAGCTAGAATTACTGGAAGATAAAATTCAGCGTAGTATTGCCTTCTTTATGAATATTCATGCTAGATTCGTATTTGAGACACGTTTTTATGAGGAGCGTAAGAAAGGAATCGTGTCAGTTAAAAGACTTAATGAGTTAATGCTAGATGCACAGAAAGAGACCTACTGTGAGGCGCTTGAGGAGTATGACCCTTCATTTTGGGCATCAAAATTACATTTCCATATTACGTCAACTCCTTTTTACAACTTCCCATATACCTTTGGTTACTTATTTAGCCTAGGTATCTATGCACATGCGAAAAGAAGTAATGAGAGTTTTGAAGACAACTATATTGCATTACTACGTGACACGGGTCGGATGAAGGTAGAAGATCTTGCATGGAAGCACCTAAAGGTAGACTTAACAAAATCTGACTTCTGGGAAGCTGCAATGGAACTTTGTGTTAAAGATGTAGAGGAGTTTATTTCATTATAACGAGATAAAATTGCTAAATATACAAAATTAAGCTACAATAACGGTAGCAAAAAAAGTGAAAATGAAGTCCACAGGGGGAGCCTTATGGCTGAGAGTGAACAATTTTGTTCTGACCCTTTGAACCTGTTAGTTAGTACTAGCGTAGGGATGGTGGCTTTTTTGATGGATAGTAAAGCAGTGTGAGCGGAATTCCCCATCAGGAAGCTTCCCCTTGGCATCTGCTTTTTTTGTGTTTAAAAATCTATTTACTAGATTTTTAGATTACATTAGGGGAGGAAATAGGTGTGAGTTCAAAACGCACATTATTTTTAGTTGAAGTTGCAATTTTTACTGCATTCGCTTTATTGTTGGATATAATACCATTTTTATCGTTTAAAATATGGGGTCAAGGTGGTTCCATTTCGTTTGCAATGATTCCGGTATTTATCGTTGCCTTTCGCTGGGGGATGAAGGGAGGACTCCTATCGGGTTTTTTGTGGGGGATACTACAAATAGCTCTCGGAGTGGCAGATATGTACTTTTTCTGGCAGATTGTTATTGAATATGGATTAGCCTTTACTGTATTAGGTTTTGCAGGTGCAGTTTCTAAACCTGTACAACAAGCTATTAAAGCAGGAAATATAAAGAAGAGTTTTGTCTATATTATGGCCGGGGTGTTTATTGGATCAGCATTACGTTTTCTCTGTCACTTCTATGCAGGAATCGTATTCTTCGCTCAATGGATGCCAGAAGGCTGGAGTAATATATGGATATATTCACTAGTCTACAATATTTCCTATATGTTCCCATCATTTATATTATGTACGATAATAGTATTCTTCTTATTTAGTAAGCAGCCAAGAACTTTATTGCGTACAGCCGTATAGAAAAGTATTTCCGCTCACCAACTAGGATAGCTAATTAGGCTATCCTTTTTATCTATTTCCGGTAGTTAATCCTGCATTAGAAAGGCCTTATTTATTCGTTTTGACTTATAATAGTTAAAAAGGAGTGTAAGAAAATGAAGGAATTAGTTGGTAAGTGTGCTAAGTGTAATAAGGAGATATATTGTGAAAATGGATTTCTAAACGGCGTTCATGAAAATGGTAAGCTAACCTGCTTTAAATGCACCGAGCAATAAAAATAAAAAATTAGAAATACAGAGAAAGGGCAATGAACCACTCAGAAATTGATCACTGCTTAAGCGTGGGTCATTTCTGAAGTGTTTTTAACCGAACTAACTATTTGAATTTATGGTTACTTAAAACACTTTTAGTTTAGAGCCTCTTTTGTACTCCTTTTACACCTCTATTTATTTTCTTCTTGATGAACATATACATTAAATTATCCAAATGTTGTAACTTTTTTAAGTGTCATTACGTTTTCCAAGTAAGAAGGGGGGATGCTAGTGGAAAGTTTGATAATAGCGTTTAAGAATGGTAATAATCATGCCTTTGAAGAACTTATTGATAAATATAGTCCGTTAATAGAACGATTTGCATTTCAACTAGGGGTGCCTTTCCATGATATACCTGATATTACCCAAGAAGTCTTTATCCGTATATTTCGTTTTAGCAACCGGTTTGATGGCCAATCATTTACCTCTTGGTTATATAAAGTTACGATGAACATTGTAAAGGACTATGGAAGAAAGCAAAAGAGTCTAGGGATTATTCAGAGTAGATATAAGAATAATCATGACATTCTACAAGAACAGTATGTGCAAGTAGAAATGCAAATTTTAAAACAAGAAGATGATATTTTATTACATCAAAGTATTCAACGATTACCAGATCGGAATAAAATCCCAATAATTCTTTTTTATTTTCATGATTTAACGTATGAGGAGATTGCAAAAGTTACCGGTTCCAAGCTTTCTACAGTAAAAGTAAGGATACACCGTGGAAAAAAGATGTTGGTTGAGGAATGGAAAAAAACGAATCATAATGGAGGGATTCCATTTGGAACATAAAAATTTTGACGTAAAAATGAAGAAATTAAAAGCCACTTATGATGAACTCCCAACGCAAACAGATAAAGAAAGGATTATGAGACAAATTAGGGATGATAAAAAACCAAAATATCCTTTTCAAATTTTTCGATATGCTGGTGTAGCAATTAGCTTTTGTCTGTTTATCCTACTAGCACTTCCATTTTTTAACCAAGAAATTAAGAACCAAGGAACGGTAGAAGAGGATTTTGTGCTTTCTTTGTCTGATGTAAAGGTAGAAATATATTCTGATGAATCCAAATTTGGCTCCATAGATATTGGAAATGATAAGCACATCCCCACAGTAATTGAGTACCAATTAACACTCCATAATGAAGGTAATCAGAGTATAGGCAGCCTAAGCTTTGATAAAGAAAAAAATCAGGAACAAGGTCTCCGTATCGAAATAGAACCCCAAGAACCATTGAGACAAAGTATGCTAGATGTTTTCGGACAGGATATTATAAATGGAAATGACCTTGGTAATGGGGCAACAGGTGATAGTAGATTGAAAGCAGATAAAAAAGGAAGCTTTACACGTTATTATCTACTAGGTACGGAGGACGATATTTCAGGATTACCTAAGCTACCTCCAAAGGGAAAACTTAATGAGCTTGAGAATAACGCATTATATGCGGATGTAATTGTTTATCTTGGGGAAAATCGTATTGCTCGTTTTGACTTAAGTGATTATATTACGCTTAATTCTACTATTGCTGAGAAGGAAGCATGGAGGGAGAGTCCTAAATTTTCTATTCCGGTCGAGTTCGGGGAGGAGAAAACCCCGGGAGAATATGGTTTGGTCGGTAAGGAAGGAAAGTTTGGCATTCAAATTGGTTCTGGGGAGAAGGGGGAACTGGAATATTACAACTTTATCGCAAACGTACCTAATAAAAATATGTGGTACTTTTGGAAGGTCGATGAAGCTATGAGTGGAAATTTGAAAGTGTTTGCCACTGATGAATACGGCAAAAAACATCCAGTATTAATGAAGAACGGTTACTCCTCCTGGGATACTGGATACGGGATTGATTCTGTTTCCCAAAATAATGAAAATGAAATTAGGCTTCATACTGGTATGATATTCCCCTCTGCTGGTCAATGGAAATTAGATGTTTACTTTGGAGACAAATGGTATGATGAATTATTCATTACTGTAGAAGAATAGGGCAATTGATAAATCTTCCTCTCACCGCTGTGTATGGCCACGCATAGGCTATAGCACAATAGTAGAGAGGAAGATGAATGTGGAGCTAACGTTTACCCATTGGTTATATGGTATTTTTACCTTAGTCATTATTATTACAATGATATTTCGTAAAGGGGTTGTACTACCAACATTATTAGGTACGTTTATTATTGCTTGGGTATATAAGGGCAATATAGTAGACGGATTTACAGCTATATTTCATGCGAATCTAGTTGCAGCACAAGAATTATTTAGCATTTTCTTAATTATTACCTTTATGCTTGCTCTACTAAATTCATTAAAGGACTTAGGTGCTGATGTAAGAATGATTCAACCAATACAGAAAGTAATGGTTAATGGCCATGTCTCCTTTTTTGTCCTAGTTGGAGTAACCTACACAATTTCGTTGTTCTTTTGGCCAACTCCTGCTGTTCCGCTAATTTGTGCATTATTAGTCCCGGCAGCAGTAAGGGCAGGTCTTCCAGCAATTACAGCTGCAGTAGCGGTTGCTTTAGCAGGGCAGGGAATGGCATTATCCTCAGACTATATTGTCCAGGTAGCTCCTAGTCTTTCTGCTACTGCTGCAGGTACATCGACTAGCTTAGTAGCAGATAAAGCGCTATTGCTATCCATTATTGCAGGTGGTATTGCTATCTTATTAGCCTACACGATGTATAGAAAATCAATTCGTTCAAAGAACAATCCACAGAATCAAGTCGACCTAAAAACACTTAATAGGAGTGAAGAAACAAAAAATGTGGCAATTACAGAAAATTTAACAAAATGGAGCAAAGTATTTGCTGTTTTTGTACCCTTATCTTTATTAGTCGTCGTTATCTATATGATGTATAACAAGCTATATACAGGAAGTGGTGGTCTAGTAGGGGGAGATGGTGCCGCTTTTGTGGGCGGGGTGGCTGTTATTTTATTACTTCTTTCGACTATCGCATTCGGTAAACACCATGCGCTAGACTATATTACCAATCATATAACAGACGGCTTTGTTTTTGCCTTTAAAGCAATGGGACCAGTAATTCCTATTGCGGGATTTTTCTTTTTGGGTAGTGGTGATTTTTCTGGAAGTATTTTAGGCGTAGAGGAAGGTCCGACATTTTTATTTGGCTTAGTAGAAGCAACTCAGGAATTTCTACCGCAAAGTGCTTTATTTGCAGCATTTAGCATGTTAATCATTGGTATCATTACAGGACTTGACGGATCTGGGTTTTCTGGGCTGCCATTGACTGGAGCTTTAGCTGCATCATTAGAGACCACTGGTATCGATACAGAAACGCTTGCAGCTATTGGACAAATGGGAGCTATATGGACTGGTGGTGGAACTATAATTGCATGGTCATCCCTTATTGCCATTGCTGGGTTTTGTGGCGTATCTGTTATGGAATTAGTAAGAAAAAACTTCGTACCTGTTATCGTAGGATTATTAGGGATGACAGTGGTTGCAGTATTTTTTCTGTGATATAGGGAATACAGCCGTGTTGTCGAAAGAGATCCTTCATTTAGAGAAATCATGATACAACTATTGTTTAAAAGATTGAAAACCAACAAGATAGTTTCCTAATAATTTTAAAGGCGCTCAATCTGTAGGGAGCGCCTAAATAGTGCGATTAAAATTTTATCGCGGTAAAAAAAGGTAAAATTAAAATTGTTAAAGCCAGAATGGATATAGAAATAGAGCCAAATTTATTTTTTTCTTTCCATAAAGTTATTGCGAATCCAATCGTATATATAAAAATTGTTAATGTCGCAATAATGATCAATAACGTCAAGCTAATCCCTAATTTCCTTTAGTTTTGGTATATCTCCCTGCCTGCCAAATTTACCAAGCTCTACATCAACTGTGATATTAATGTCCATTTCAGGATATTTTTTCATCCAATCAAATGCCTCCCATTCTGGTATCGTTAGGAATTTTTTTCGAGCTATTAATGACCAACCAAATGGATCTGCTTTATACTCCTCTTGTGTTTTTCTAATTAATTCGTTTAGCTTCTTTTCTAAAGCTTGCTCAAAGCTTTTATTTAAGGTTTTTCTTTTTTGCGAGTCTTTTGCGTAATGCTCCATACTGTGGTTAGTTAAAACTTCCACTAATATAGGTACATTTACATCAATTGATGGGGTGCTTTTTTTTGTGTTTATCTTTATATCTTCAGTACCATTTTTTGTAAGACGTGTTGCAATCCGGTATTTTTCATCAAACGGATCTGGAAAAGTTGTTAAAATTTCTTGCGCAGTTAATGTTGGGTTTAACATAAAGGTTAGTCTGGTTTCTTCGATAGTTAGTACGTCAATCATCTTACCCTCTTTAAATACAGCAGATCCTGCAAATTGGGTATTATTTGTTTCTCCTCCATATTGAAATTCACCAGCTTTAAAATTATCAGGGTTTATAGGATTAGATGAACGCTCCTCCTTTTCCGTTGTGCTATAAATTCCTAAAAAAAGATCGGCATCGGCTTCAGTAATACGGAAAAAAGTGGTTAAATCTGAAGTTGGTGTCATTCCCGTTTCATTCCCACGTTCAATAATCATCTGAAAATATTCATGAGGTCTCGTTTCTAGTTTTGGTTGATTGTTGAGTATATATTTTTCCGTATCCTCTTTAGTTATCATTAGCTTTGCATCCCTTCTAATTTCCATTTCCTTCGTAGCATCGTATATCCATCTAATAAAATTCTCATCTCTGGCAAATTCTTCTGAAACTATCAATATTCTTAATAAATCATAAGAAATTTGCTTCGCAATAACCGTATTGGCTATATTTCTCGAAACAACAAAGTCATCTGTTTTAAAGGAAATAACTTCACGAGGGGGTTCATTCCCAGCACCACCACTTGCAGCGTTTCCTGACTCCGGGTTTGCTATAAGATAGGTGATTTTTATAAGATTTTCATCATCTTTTGGCTTGTCAATACCCATTGCGATGACATAAGCAAATTCTTCAACTTCTCGCTGATCCCAGCAACCAGAAAGAATGAATAAAGGGATCAGATAAATGATTATCTTTCCTCTATTGATTTGCTTTTTCATGTTTAAAATCTCCTTTAAGCTTGGCTATTAGCCACATCAGGCAAGGTAGGAAGAAAAAAACAGGTGACAATATGTTTAGAACCGTTTCTCTCAGATAGAAAATGGTGAAGGTAGGCGTATCTGGTATTATTCCTATAAAAATAATTAATGTTGCGAGAGAAGGAATAATATACTCGAAGTTTTTAATTTTAAAGAGATGCCCGAATAATAATGCATTAATATACAAATATACTGAAAATCGAACGAAAGTACCGATTAACCAAAATGGGAAAAAAAATGTCTCCATATTGGTTATAAAACCTGCAGAAATCGTACGTATTACCTCATGAAATGGATAGTTCATCTGCATAAGTGAATTATAGTCAAATAAAAAAACAAAACTAGTCATTGCAAGAACTAAGTTAATTACAACAAAAAATAATGAAATCCATGATCCTTTTTTAATAGTAGCAGCTGTACTTAAAAATGGTACGAGAATAAATAAATAAAGATAGTCCGCAAAAATGGATAATTTCATTACACTTTCCTTCATAATTGTCCATTCTCCAGGACCAAAAAAGGGAAAGAGGAAGGATGTATTTCCATGCCTTATCGTTAAAATTAGAGCGATTAAAAATGGAACCTGCAAATAGGGAAAAACGGTCCATGCAACGGATCCTATTTTTTCTAATCCTTTTTTAGCACCATAAGCACTTGCCAGCATTAAGACGCCATAAATGACAATTGTAGGAGTTTTGACAAAATACATGCTACTGACAATATCTGTGTAAATAGCTGTATCTATGATTGTGGCAGCCAATATACCTAACCAAAGAGCAAATAAGATAATATAACCAAGGAACCTTCCGAATAATTGATTCGTAACCTCTATAAGCCCCTTTCCTTGATAATTTGTAATGACTCGTATTAAAAGAAAGATAGGGAGGATAGTAACTATACCGTTTATAATAATAGCCATCCAACCAGCATTGTACAATTTTTCATACAAAATAGCTGGAGTATCATCAGTTAACTTTGTCGAAAGGATAATCATGCTGATTGCAACAAATTCTTTTATCCCAATTTTTCCTTTTGACTGTTCCATTAGTTCTCTCCCTGTCTCTTCTTTAAATTCTTTGGTTTAACGTAGCCTGGCCGGAATATTTCTTTTTGTAAGGTTCTCCTTATAATTGTATCCTCCGAGGATATATAATTAGGAGTCATGGGAGCCAAATAAGGTACACCGAACGATTTTATAGAAAGCATATAAAATAACCCCATTACAAAAATTGAAGTAATGCCATATAAACCGAATATACTTGCACTTAAAAGCATCATAAATCTACTGATACGAATAGCAAAATTCATACTGATATCACCAATCGCAAATGAACTTAGCCCACCTAATGCAACAATAATGACAACAATAGGGCTTACAATATTTGCTTGAACAGCAGCCTGTCCTAAGATTAGTGCACCAACTATTCCAATTGTTGGACCAATAGGACTTGGAACTCTTAAGCCTGCTTCTCGGATTAGTTCAAAGGCGATTTCCATTATGAAGACTTCTATTGCTGCTGGAAATGGTACTCGCTCCCGAGTTGCTGCAATGGCTAGCAGTAAATCGGGAGGAATCATTTCTGCATGGAAGGTAACAACGGCGACATACAGTGCAGAAGCAAATAAGGTGATGAACAAAGCCAATATCCGTAGTAACCTTGTAAAGTTGGCATATGGTAACCGTAAATAGTGGTCTTCTGCTGAATGATAAAAAGACCAAAATGTAGCGGGGATAATTAAGGTATCTGGTGAATTATCCATGATTAAGATAATATATCCATCCTCAATGAAAGAAGCTGCACGATCTGGCCGTTCAGTATACAATGTGGTTGGAAAAATGGAATATTTTCGTTCCTCGATATATTGTTCAAGTAAACTTAGATTTTGAATCGCATTTGTATCTAGAGATTTAACGCGTGCTTTAACATTTTGTAATAATTTTTCATTTACCAAGTCCTTTTGATAGATAATAAATAGATCATTTTTTGATTCATTTGAGACGATTGCGGATTCTACTACTAAGTTCTCACTTTTTATTCGCTTTCGAATTAAGGAAATATTAGTTGCGGCTTTTTCATTAAATGCCTCTTTTGGTCCTTTTACAACGTTCTCATTCTCTGTTTTTTCAACTGTTCTGCTTTCAAAGTTAGAAGCATCGAAAAGGAAAGCTAGATCTTCTCCTTCAATAAAGAGAGCAACATTCCCATTATTAATTTTTGTTGCGATTTGATTAATGTTGTTTTCAGTTGATATCGTTTGGGCTGAGACGATGTCTTCAATGCTTTGGAATGGCTCTGTACTACTTTGAAGAGGTTTTATAATATTTTGTTCTATAATTTGAGGATCGGTAATTGTCTTGATGAATATAATAGCAGCTGGTTTATCTTTTCCGGGAATAGAAAGATTTCGAATAATGACATCATGGTTAGTCGGTACAGTATAAATTTCACGAAAGATTTTTAAGGTTTGTTCTAAACTTGGATCGATCGTTAGGTTTGTAGTTTCTTTATTTTGTTTTGGAGATTCGCTTACCTCTTTATCTTTTTTCTTAACCGATTTTCTTAATTTAATCATCTTGTATGAACAACTCCAGTATCACTTCTTATCTTACGTTTCCACGTATTGCTAAAATTATGTAATATACGAAATAAAATCCCACAGGTTAAAAGATGTGGGATTTTACTGTAAATATGGTTTTACCTTATCAATCGCTTTTTGTAGCTTTTCACTATTGACTTGATACATCTGTTTTGATCTCTCATTATCTGTTGCTAAGGCAAATATTTCCAAGTCTGCTTGGCATTTTCTCATTGTAGCAAGTAGGAGTGGTTTTTGTGTTGGCATTGGTACAGTGAGCTTATCGTCATACAGATCTACTGTCAATTGTCCATCACTATCAACTTGACCAAGGAAAACATTTTCAATACTAACATTCATTTTTTCCAATTCCGTTTCTAACCAGGTTGGATTTAATGAAAGATTAGCAAGAGACTCTAGAAGTGGTCTTCCATCCATAACTACAGTTTGTGGTTCTTTACTTGGTGCAAGCTTTAAACCGATATCTTTAGCAGTTAAAGGACGATAATCTGTTTTGGGAAGTACATTTAGTTTTCCTGTAGGTTCTAATACAGCAAATTCTACATCTGCAACTTTAAATATATTTTTTTCGCGTAAGCTTTCTAATAGATCATCCGTGGAATAATGTTCCTTTTTTAAGTTATCTTCCATAATTTTTCCGTTTTGAATGATTACCCGACTTTTTCCTTGGACAAAGTTACGAAACGTTTTGCTTTTTAAGGAAATAACCTCGACAAGATAAGGGATAATAAACCAAATCAACATGGAGATAACAGCAAAGTAGAAGGGACTCTCTAGTGTACTAACGTGGATTGCGACAATCCCTCCAAGAACAATACCAGTAATGTATTCAAAAACATTTAGTTGTGAAAGTTGTTTCATCCCAAGCCATTTAGTAAAGAAAAACAAAATGATGAGAAGTGAAACGGATCGTACTACAATCTCTAACCAATCTGGCATGAGAATTTTCCTTTCTACTGATTATATTGCGGTTCTTGCCTTGCAAGTAAAAGTACTTGCTCTTCAAGATCTTTTTTTATTTCCTGAATGATATGTTCTGTTTCCAAGTATGCGTCATGTGCCTCTAAATCATTAGTCTGGGATCTGAGAATACGTAAACTAGCTTCTATCCCTTTGATACTTGCATAACAACTTTTTACTTGGGCCCCAACTGTCATTAAGGTGACCTCCAATCATCCCTTAGGTTTAAAAATTAACGCACCTATCATACCAAATATGATGGCTGCGGATATTCCTGAGCTTGTAACTTCAAACATACCCGTAATAACACCAATTAAACCATGCATTTCTGCTTCCTGCATTGCCCCATGAACTAAAGAATTACCAAAGCTAGTAATAGGAACGGTTACTCCAGCACCAGCGAAATCGATTAATGGTTCATATAATCCAAATCCATCTAATATCGCTCCTACAACCACTAGTATGCTAAGCGTATGTCCAGGAGTTAATTTAAAAACATCAAACATTATTTGGCCAATGACACAAATTAAACCACCAATAACGAATGCCCAGAAAAATATCATGTTCTATCACTTCCTGATTCAATAGAGACTGCGTGTGCTATACATGGTATAGGATCCTTTTGGTTTACACTTAGAGGAGAGTGTAAAGAACCAGTTGCAACTACCAGTATTTTATCCAGTTTTCCTTTTTTCATTAAATCTAAAAAGTGTCCATAGGTTACCACTGCAGAGCATGCTGGACCACTTGCTCCCGCTAATACTGGCTGATCCTCACGATAAATAGTCAGTCCGCAATCTAGATAATTATTTTCAATGATATTGACACCATTTTTCCTTAATAGGTCTAATGAAACCTCTCTTCCAATATGTCCTAAATCACCAGTTATTATTAAATCGTAATAGGAAGCATCAACATTTCTTTCTTTTAAGTGTGTTAAGATTGTGTCTACTGCAGCGGGAGCCATGGCTCCACCCATATTAAAAGGATCCGTCATTCCCATATCTACAATTTTCCCAATCGTTGCTGAGGTTACTTGTGGTCCATCACCGGTTTTTGCAACTAAAGCACATCCAGCACCAGTTACTGTCCATTGAGCAGTTGGAGGTTTTTGCCCACCATATTCTGTTGGATATCGAAATTGTTTTTCTGCTGCAGCATTATGGCTAGAAGTACCACTAAGAATATAATCTGCACCATTACTATTCAGAATGTAAGCTGCTAAAGCTAAGCTTTCCATAGAGGTGGCACAAGCACTAAATAAACCAAAAAAAGGACTTCCTACCGTTTTAGCAGCAAAATTTGTAGGGGTGATTTGGTTGATTAGGTCACCACTGATAAAAAAAGAGACTTGTTCTTTTTCAATTGGACTATTTTTAATAGCATATTGACATGCTTCTTCCATCATCAATTGCTGCGCTTTTTCAAATGAAGCTTGTTCCAGCCACATATCGTCATGTAATATATTGAAAGCATGGGGAATACGACCATTTGCTTCAAACGGACCTCCGACTGTTCCAGTAGAAATAATTACTGGTTTATTTTCAAAAATCCACGTCCTGTGCCCTGCAAGCATTAAAATCCACCCCATGTTATAAGGATTGTTTTAATTAATGCCACTATAAAGGCAGAAAATACACCAAACAAAATGACAGTTCCTGCAAGCTTAAACATATTCCCACCGACACCTAGAACAAAGCCCTCGGTTCGGTGCTCAATTGCAGCACTTATTACCGCATTACCAAAACCAGTGACTGGTACTGCCGACCCAGCACCGGCAAATTGTCCGATTCGGTCATATACGCCAAAACCAGTGAGTAGCATGGTAAGGAATATCAGTGTTGCTGTAGTTGGATTTCCAGCTGTCTGTTCTGTAAAATCAAAAAAGTAAATGTAAAACGTTGAAATAAGCTGACCAATGAAACAAATAAACCCCCCAACTAGAAATGCTTTTATACAGTTTTTGAGTAATGGCCGCTTCACCTCACGCTTTTCCTGAAAATCTTGATATTTTTGTGCCTGGGGAGGAAGGTTCTTCTTTTTTTTATCTGCCATTCGAATCCCTTCTTTCATCTAATTGGTTCATTTATGTCTTTTCTTTCATCAATTTACTTATGTCTTCTAATTTTTTCTTTAATTCTTTTTTGGAAATCGATCCATTACGTATTTCCTCTTCTAACTGCTCAAGCTTCCACAGTATTTTCTGATCAGAAGAGACTTCTACTTTTAAGGAGGTTTTCTTAAATTTCTTTTTCATTTCCTTTGTTAGTTTCTTTTCATATTTCTTTAATTGTAAGCGTTCATGATGTGGTACATCGATAGCTATCATTAGCAGCTTGTCCGAATTTACAGCGAATACCTTTGTCACATTTTTCTTTTGTGCAAGGGTAGATTTTGCCTGGTTAGCGTAGGATTGATCATACGAATGTTTTGTGGAAACATTGGATATATGGATTGGGTTTGTTTTTTCAGAAGGCTCACTCGATGATGAGGTGCAGCCAGCAGTAAGGATGAATACAATAAAAAGTAGAAATTGGTATTTGCGCATCAGTTTCACCTATTTCTGTCAATGTTAGAAGGGGAGAGTAACCTCCCCAATTAGGTCTAGCTCTAGAATGAGTATTATCCTGAACTTTTATTATTAAAAACCTTTATATTGAGGCTCTTCGCTCTCAATTTGCTGTAGACGAGGCTCTACGGATTGTAAAATAGACTGTGTTTGCTGAGCAGCTTGCTCATAAAGCTTTTTTGCTTGCTTGTTTTCCGTTTGTAAGGCGAACTGTTCGAAGCTTGCTTGAACACTTTTTAAGCCAGCCACTGCCTGCTTCACTTGGTTACCTACTGTCATGGAATTTTCCTCCTTTATGATGTCCTTCATTATATAGCTTCGTGTAACAATGATGAAATATACTTACTAAGTGTTTCCAATAATAAGAAGAAAAGGTGTCCCATATAGGAACACCTTTAGTAATTTACATTGGTATACAAATTTATCCACGTAAAAAATTGGAATTACTTTTTATTAGTTACATGAAATTGGACAGTTGTAACGTTTCCTTTGTTTGCATTATTTCCTTCGACTTCATTAGCTTGCGGTATTGTTTCAGGAACGGAAATAGAAACGGTTTCATTGTCAATCCAACTTGCTGAGATTATTGGCCAATTGAAGTCAAGGATAGCATGATCGTTTTCTTCATTCTTAAGTGTTAGCGATTGCCAGTTAATCAAGTCCACTACCACTACATCGGATAAAGGTGGCTTCATCTCTGGGTTTCTGTTAAATTTTACTAATAGCTTAGACTCATCTGGTGAAATTACTGCATTTTCATACGATGCTAAATCGGCAAGCAGGAAGCCGGTATTATCGGCTGATTCATCAAGAAGGAGGTAAGAGCAACCCATGTCCGTACATGAAAATTCTAAAAGATAGATATCATTGTTTTCTTTACTGTATAAACGGTCAATTTTCATCTTTTCAATTACTGATTTAGGATTAGCGGTAGCCTGTAAATAAGCATATAGAGTAGGAATTTGCTTTAAATTCACCCGGACTACTTCATCGTCTAAAGGAAATTCAATAAATTCATCAATTTTTTCATTGTCTGTTATTTCTTCGATTAGCTCTGGCTCCTCTGTAGCATTATCTGGTGACGTATTTACCTTAACAATTGCAGGCTGGGAATTTGAGCAAGCGGTTAAGAATATTAATCCAATTAGCGGAACAATTAGAGTTTTACGCATAAAGACACTCCTGTAACGTTTCTATTTATTTCTTATTATACATGGATGAAAGGGTGGTTGATATAATTTTCTGTTTAATACCTTATTGTAATGGTAAAATATATATACCAATAAATTGGAAATTTTGTTACACTAAGTTAAAAAGTTGGGAGTAAGAAAGGGGGGAATGGTATTGAAAACGTTTTTGCTAAAGGATTTACGAATATTAGAAAGTGATCATGATGAAATTACAAAAAAGAATATTCCTTTAATCGATGGGTTAATCATTAATCGTGAAGATGACAAGAATAGTTGGTTAATTGAAGCATTAGTGGAGAAAGAGTACTATAGCTATTTCCAAGAATTACAGGATAAAGAGGAACAAGTTATGGTAGAGGTTCGTATTACAAAGGAAACTAACCATCCAGCTACATTTATTACTTCCATTGATAGTATCAATATAATCGGGAAGCATATCGATATTCATTTATTAGGTACGATAGTAGATAAAAGAAAGAGTAAAATTGAAGAGATGCTCAGCGAGCTTATCGATCAAGGCTATCAAGGAGAAGACCTGTTAGAAAGATTTAAAGAGGTCTTAAATAAAAAGGCTAGACATGAAGCCTAGCCCATCACATATTTTTAATGTGTGTTTTCATATGCCTCTAGTAGAAAGTCCACGATATGCACAGCTTGCATGGTATCTGAAAGCCCTTCACGTTCAATTCCGAGTTTCATTTGTAATAAACAACCTGGGTTTGCCGTTACAATTGTTTTTGCCTTTGTCTTTTTCGTTTGTTCCATTTTATAATCTAGAATTTGCATGGACATTTCAGATTCAACGATATTATAAATACCTGCTGAACCACAGCATCTTGAAGCATCTTTCATTTCTACATATTTTACGCCTTTGATTGATTGTAATAAAGTACGCGGCTCCATAAATGTTTTCTGACCGTTTTTTAAATGACAGGAGTCCTGATAGGTTACGATTTGATTATCTAGTTCCAGATGTTCCTGCTGAAAATTAAGTTCAACTAAAATACTCGTAATATCTTTAATTTTTTCAGAAAAATTCTTTGCACGTTCCATCCATTCTGGTTCGTCTTTTAATAAATGGTTATAATCCACAAGGAACGCACCACAACCTCCTGCATTAGTGATGATATAATCAACATTCATACCTTCAAATGCTTCAATGTTTCTTTTGGCCATCTCTTTCGCCTTTTCTCTTTCGCCACTGTGTCCATGTAGGACTCCACAGCAATTTTGCGTATTAGGTATAACAATTTCACAGCCTGCATATTGTAGGAGCTTCATCGTAGCATCATTTGTTGTCATAAACACAGTATCCATTAAACATCCAGTAAAAAATGCAACTCGTTTTTTTTGTACACTAATTGCCGGCAGATGATTTGGTCGATTTTTCATATCTTTTTTCTTCGGAACGGATGGAAGAACCTTTTCCATTGTTCGCAATGACTCAGGGAAGAAGTTCATAATTCCTGTTGATCTTGCAACCTTTTGTAAGCCGGATCGCTGATAAAAGCCGAGTAGGCTAGCTGCTGAAACCATTCGGTTTTGCTTTGGGAACAGATGGTTAAAGACAATATTTCGAACAGCTTTTTCAGGAAGACTTTGTTTGTTATTTTGATAAATGATATTTCTTGCTTGCTCCAAGAGGTGCCCATATTTTACACCTGATGGGCATACTGGTTCACAAGCTCTGCACCCTAAACATAAATCTAAGGAGCGTTTGACATCTTCATCAGGTTCGATCTCACCATCAACAACTGCCTTCATTAAAGCAATTCTTCCTCTAGGTGAATGTGACTCATCCATTCCAGATTCTATATAGGTTGGACAGCTTGGTAAGCAAAAACCACAACGCATACAATTTAGCAGCTCATCATAATCCATTTTTTCTTTAAATTCTTGGCTTATTCTTTCTTTTTCTGCAAGTTTCATTTCTGTACCACCACTCTATTTCTATCAGATAGGGAAAAGATTTTACCTGGATTCATGATCTGGTTTGGATCTAAAGCTTGCTTTATACCTCGCATGACTTCTATCCCAGCTTCTCCCGCCTTTAAGTGAAGATAAGGTAGCTTCATTGCACCAACACCATGCTCTCCAGTAATTGTACCTCCTAGCTCGATTGCTTTCTTGAAAATTTCTTCGAAGGCCTTTTCAACACGAGCCATTTCTTCTTTATCACGAATATCAGTAAGACAGGTAGGATGCAGATTTCCATCTCCCGCATGTCCAAATGTACAAATATTTACTTGATTTCGTTCAGCTATTTCTTCAATCGCTTTTACCATATTGGCAATCTCTGATCTAGGAACGGTAGCATCCTCAAGTATGGTGGTAGGGCGTAGGCGAGCTAATGCTGATAGGGCAGCTCTTCTTGCAGATGTTAATGCTTCTGCTTCTTCTTTTGTTTCTGCAATTGTTACCCGGACGGCTTTATTCTGATTACAAATGGCAGCTATTTTATCCATATCTGCATTTACGACACTCTCATTCCCGTCTTGTTCAATTAAAAGAATGGCTTTAACATCTGTAGGTAAGCCTACCTGTGCAAAGTCTTCTACTGCTTTTAGTGTAGGCTGATCGAGAAACTCGAGTGTAGCAGGAATAATTCTATTAGCAATAATCGCCGAAACAGTTCTCGCAGCTGCATCTATATCCTGATAAAGAGCGAGCATTGTTTTTTTTGTTTCTGGCTTTGGAATGAGCTTTAAAGTAGCTTCTGTTACAATACCAAGGGTTCCTTCAGCACCAATGAATAATCTAGTAAGGTCATAGCCTGCTACATCCTTTGCTAGTTTTCCACCTGTTCGTATGATTTCACCATTTGGTAGCACAACCTCAAGTCCCATGACATAATCACGGGTAACACCATACTTTAAGCCCCGAAGTCCACCAGAATTTTCACTGATATTACCACCGATTTGTGAAATTTTCATAGAACTTGGGTCAGGAGGATAAAAGAATCCTTTTACCTCAACAGCTTGAATTAGGTCCTGTGTAATTACACCTGGCTGGGTTCGTACAGTTAAGTTCTCCTCATCTATTTCAATTATGTTATTAAGATGCTTCATTAATAGCACCACACCACCATGCAATGGGGTAGTTCCAGCACTTAGATTAGATCCAGAACCCCTTGGAACAATCGGAATTTGGTATTCATTACATAGCTTTACAATTTCTGAGATTTCCTGTTTATTTTTTGGGGAAACCACAATATCCGGAAAGGACTGAAAACCAGGTGTCGCATCATAGGAATAAGCTAGTAAACTTGCTTTTGAATCTTGCACATTTTCTGTTCCGACAATCGTAATCAGCTTATTTTTGACTTGCTCACTTAGCATAGACATTCTCCTAAGATTTTTTAAGTTTATTGTAAAAGGAAAACAGGAAGAATGATATGTATAAAGCAACAAAAAATATTGGCAAATGCCTGTTTATTTTGTTTCTTTATCCAAAAAATAAAATAAAACATAAAACAAGGTAATAGCGTAGGCTGATTTTGGATTTAATTGAGTCAATGCTTCTATTTGATTTAAACGATAATGTAATGTATTAATATGAATATGTAGTTCATTTGCAGTCCTCTTACTATTTAAATTGTTTGCGAAGTACACCTTAAGCGTCTCTAATAAATTTTTCTCATTCCCTAATAGGTGAATTATCTTGTTAATGAATTCTCGTCTTACCTCTAAAGGGATTTCATCAAGACAGATTTCTAAAAGTAAATCCTCATAGATCGTTATTGCGTTTATATCTCCTATAGATAATGCTTTTAATGCTGATTGGTAAGAATCTTTAATTAATAAGCTATTAGAAATTATCCCAACACCTATCGAAACGCTTAAATCAAATGTTGATGAGATATAGTTTTGAAAAGATCCTAATTGATTCTTTAAATATTCAAGGGATGGATATGTTCTCTCTTCCGTCACCAATAATAAACGCTTGTCTCCCCAAAGTATTGCTTGACCTTTTATTTTTAACTTTAGAATATGTAAAATATCGCTTAGTTTTTTTGCTGGGACAACATGTGAATCCATACGGATAATCGTACAACGAAGCGGGGGGGTTACTTGGAATTCTATTAATCTAGAACGGGTTTGAAAATCACCTGGAATGTGATCCATTTGTACCCAATCCATGAAGAAGGATTCTATTGCACGAGCATGCCACTCCGTTTCCTGAATATATATGCTTTCCCGTATGAGAAGTTCAGTCATTTTCTGCATTAGAAAAGCAAAAGGCTTTACCTCTGTTGGATTACCTGTAATACCAATTACACCAATTACTTCATGATTTATTGTAATTGGTAAATTTATTCCGGGGCGAATACCCTTCATAACACGCACATGCTCCTCTGATAAAATGGTCATTTCATTCCGGTCAATTGTGAGTAAAGCTCCTTCATGAAAATGACCAATTCTACTTGGATCGGTGCTCGCAATAATGATTGCTTGTTTATTTACAATAATAATATTTTCATTAATTAGTTTTTTAGTTTCGTTAATAATTTTTTCGCCTAGATCGGCAGTCAATTCCATCTATTAGACCTCCATTGTACGGGTATGTCTTTTCAATCGATATGTTTTCCGTTATAATTTTTTGGTACTATAGTTTATTTTATCGTAGGATTAAGGACTGTAAAGACTCTACTTGAGTTAAACTCTATTTTAGATTGGTTGCTTATTTTTTAAAATAGAGGAAATATTTACAAAACACTGCTATAATAAAAAATGAATTTTAGCCTGTTACTGAATTTCTGGCTAGTCTAAGGAGTATGTTTACTCATGTCTTTTTCAAAAAGTTTTCTACAATGGCTTAATACGCTATCACCGGTTCGGATGATCTTATTTTTTTATTTTATTGCCGCTATTTTTTCAACGTTGCTTTTATGTTTACCATTTGCCTATCAGGGTGGGGTAGAAGTACCTTTTATTGATATTGTTTTCACAGCAATTAGTGCTTTAAGTGTTACAGGGTTGAGTACTATTACCATTGCGGATACTTTAAGTACATCTGGTATTTTCTTATTAGCCTTTATCATGCAGCTTGGTGCTGTTGGTGTTATGGCAATTGGTACTTTTATATGGCTTATATTAGGGAAAAAAATTGGCTTTAAGGAAAGACAATTAATCATGACGGATCAAAACCAAACGAGTTTTGAGGGGATGGTGCGTCTTATAAAGCAAATTGTTCTAGTATTATTTACAGTAGAATTATTCGCTTTTTTAATTTTAGGTACATACTTTTTAAAGTACTTCTCACAGCCATCTGAGGCTTATCTACATGGTTTTTTTGGAACGATAAGTGCTGTAACAAATGCAGGTTTCGATATAACTGGAAGCTCTTTAATTCCTTATAAGGATGATTATTTTGTTCAATTTATTTATATGCTTTTAATTATTTTTGGAGCTATAGGTTTTCCAGTGTTAATTGAAGTAAAAAACTATTTGTTCAAAAGAAATGATAAAAGGGCAACAACTCATTTTAGTTTATTTACTAAGCTAACTTCTTTTACGTTTTTAGTGTTAATAGTTGTTGGAACACTTGTATTTTATTTGTTGGATATGAATCATTTTCTAGCTGGAAAGACATGGCATGAGTCACTCTTTTATTCATTATTTCAGTCGATAACAACAAGGAGCGGTGGACTTTCCACGATGGATGTTAGTCAACTAACAGAATCAAATCAATTGTGGTTATCATTTTTGATGTTTATTGGAGCCTCGCCAAGTAGTGCCGGAGGGGGAATACGGACAACAACCTTTGCACTAGTAGTAATTTTTATAGTTACCTATGCTCGCGGTGGTAGTAGTATAAGAATTTTTAGAAGGGAAGTACATGAGGACGATCTGTTAAAGGCAGTTACCGTAACATTAATGGCATTGATATTTGTTTTTGCTTCTGTGTTATTCATAACAACTATAGAACCTTTTTCTATTACAAAAATATTATTTGAGGTAACATCTGCGTTCGGTACAGTAGGATTATCCTTAGGAATTACTGGAGACTTAACTACTGTGAGCAAAGTTATTCTCATGTTTTTAATGTTTGTAGGTAGAGTTGGGATCATTACATTTCTATTTATGTTTAAGAAAACAAAGAAAACGGGTAGCTATCATTACCCGAAAGAACGAATAAGTATTGGTTAAAATGGATAACTAGTGAGGAGAAACCCTTATGAAAAATAATGCGTTAACCTTTCCAATGGATAATCAAATGCTTTCTTTATTAAGTGATCCAATATTATTTGTTCATCGAGACGGAACAGTTTTAGGAGGGAATCCAGTGGCATACACAATATTTAATATGGATCCCTCTTTAAGACATTCTATAACAGACTACATTGAATTTTCTTTACTAACAGGCTCTTCAAACTCTCATTTGCTAATGGAACGTAAGATGGAAAAGGGAGGGTTACTAGAGATAAAGTCTCTTCTACTAAATGAAAATCTATATGGTTTGATATTAAATGAGTTATCCGTCAAAGATAAGGTAGAAGAAATTAAGCGATACATTAATCAAGTTTCCAACAATGCTACGGAAGGAATTGTCTTATACGGGGAATCTTTAATTTTAGACTGTGATGAGACCTTTGCCGAAATGTTTGGATATACAAGAAAAGAAATAATCGGAAAAGCAATGAGCGCATTAATTGATCCAAAAAGCTATGAAAAGTTAGTAGATATGGAGCACTTGACAACAGAAGAGCTTTTAGAGCTTAGAGGAATTAAAAAGGATGGGTCAACATTCTATGTAGAGGTTCTAGAATATCCTTATCAAACAAACGGAAAAATTCTTCGGACAGCAAGTATTAAAGATGTGACGGATCGGGTTGAAAATGAACGAAGAATTGAATACATAGCATATTATGATGAGCTTACGGATATACCGAATCGTAACTTTTTTAATATCGTTCTAAAAGAAGCCATCAATCAGGCCAAAGAGACTGAAGAGCATATTGCAGTGTTTTTTCTTGATTTAGATTATTTTAAAGAGATAAATGATACACTCGGCTATGCTTTTGGGGATGAGCTTTTAAAGGCTTGTTCAAACCGGCTAAGAATCTTTCAGCAAACAGATACCTTTATCTCTAGAATGAGTGGTGATGAGTTTTTAATTTTGCAAAGGCATACAACGAGGGAAGATGCAAAGAAACTAGCCGAAAAGCTTATTACGGAATTTGAAAAACCTATTCAAATAAAAGAGTATGAAATTTACATTACAATTAGTATTGGTATTAGTATTTTTCCTGAGAATGGAAATTCAGCATCTGATTTAGTTAAACATGCAGACTCTGCTATGTATATCATAAAAGAGAAACAGCGAAACTACTATAACTTATTTGATTCCTCTATATCTGAGAATTTTAGAATAATGCTTACAATGGAATCTGAATTAAGAAAAGCATTAAAAAACGGGCAATTTGAGCTTTATTATCAGCCACAGAAGAATCTAATAGATAATGAGGTAGTTGGTTTAGAAGCTCTAATTCGGTGGAATCATCCTGATAGAGGCTATATAAGTCCAAATAAATTTATCCCTTTGGCGGAGAAAACTGGATTAATTATTGATATAGGTGATTGGGTTCTAATGGAAGCATGCAGGCAGAACAAGGAATGGCAGGATAAAGGCTTTCGCCCAATGACAGTAAGTGTTAATCTTTCTGCAAAACAATTTTATCAACGCAATCTTTTGGAAAAGGTTGAATGTGCTCTACAGGAGACGGGATTGGAACCTCGGTATTTGGAGCTTGAAATTACGGAAAGCATGGCCATGGCAAATGAAGAAGAAATATTAAAGACATTACATGATCTAAGAAAGCTTGGTGTCCTTGTTTCGATTGATGATTTTGGAACAGGCTATTCTTCCTTAAAATACTTGAGTATTTTCCCGATATCAAAATTAAAAATTGATAAGATGTTCTTAAATGGACTCCAAAGGGAAAATCAAGCAATAGTGCGATCAATTATACATATGTCACATGCACTTAACATGAAGGTTATTGCAGAGGGGGTAGAGACGATAGAACAATTGAATTTCTTGACGAACGAAAAATGTGATGAAATGCAGGGATACTATGTAAGTAAACCACTGCCAGCTGATAAGCTAATGGAATTCCTTGTCTAAATAAATGCATTTGAGGCTATCCCCCTATTACGTTCAAATTGTTGCTTTGAACGTAATAGGGGGATAGCCTCTTTATTTTCGGTTGTCTACTCGTAATTCAAACGAATTATCTTTAATTGATCATTCTCGTATCCTACAGTAAATTGATAATGTACATTTTTTTTCAATAGCTCTTCTTCATTTGGTTGATTCTTAGTAAGCTCAATATCGACTCGAATTGATACATGACTTTCATCTGTCATAGTTGGGTCTTCAGGCGTATATTTTACATTTACTACCTGAATATAATCTTCACGAAAGTCAGTATAAGAGGTAGTTGATAGGATAGAGTCGCCTAATAGTGAATAAGCTGCGACATAGTCACGAATGATAATACTATCCAAAAAGTATTCCACTACATAGTTTGCATCCTGTAAAAACTGCTTTTGATCTATTGAATTAATAATATCTTCCGTGTTTGTAAACGTTAATTGATCATTTCGTGCTTCATTAGACCAAGTTTCGATTTCTTTTATTACATCTACTATTGGAATACTAAAACCAAGTGTTCCATCTTCTGTACCGACAGAGTTAATACCTATAATTCTACCCGTATTTCGATTAATTAAAGGTCCACCACTATTACCATGAGTAATCTGTGCAGAGATTTGATATACATTTTTATAATCAAATCCATCTAAAGTAAAATTCCTTGACGTACCAGAAATAATTCCTAGTGTGACCGTATTTTGAAACCCATGCGGACTACCTAATGCAATTACCTCATCACCAATTTCGGCTAGATTATCCTTTTCTATTTCTAATACATTTTCACCTGCAAGCTGTGGGACGCGAAGGACAGCTACATCGTTTCGATCCCCAATTCCAATAACTGCAGCTGGATAGGTCCGGGCATTTGCTGTACGAATATAGATTGTTTCCGCATCTTTTATAACATGTGCATTCGTAATAATATCTCCTTGATCATTATAAAGAAAGCCTGAGCCAGTTAAGGTTTGTTGTTCACCCTTTGCCTCAATCTGAACAACATTCTTTTCTGCTTCATGAATAATAGATTTTAAGTCTACTGTCTCATCTTCTAATTGAATCTGTTTTATGACAGGATTATTGATTACAATGTCCTTTGAATTCCAGACATAATAAAGATAATAGAAACCTAGGCCACCAAATAAAATGACCACAATTGTAACAATTATCGGTAGCTTTTGTTTGAAAAATATCATAGTTTCACTCCGCTAAGATCCTTAATAATTTGTATACCATGTTATTTTTTTAACACGTATATTCATTTTTTTAACATTCTTATCAATGTCAAAATGAGTAAACTCAAATTTTCCATTTTCGTTTGGATAAAGTGTGTCTGGATACACGTAAACATTATTCTTAAGGAACTCTTTATCCTTTGTCATTAAAGCATATTCTACTAGAACAGAACTAATAGGGACTGTTCCAACACTTTTCACTTCACCTTTGACTACTAAATTTCCCTGTTTATCATTTTCAAGTTTGACGGAAACTAATTTTATTGCATCATTTTCATTCTTTTCCCGTTCTTCTTCAGCCGAATCTATTGCCTGTTGAATCCGCTGTTCTTGCGTGATTTCAAAAGATACTTTTTCCTTTTCAACAGTTGTCTTTAAGCTAAGCAGTTTCTCTGAATTCGGTGCATATTTCAAACCATCCTCTACAATAAATTGAGCATCACCAAACTGTTTATCGGATAACATTTCACTAGCTTTTGTATAGGCATAATCAATAATTTGTTCACGGATTGTTTCTGTTATTTCCTGAGCTTCTTCCGTTTTTATTGCATCAGCTTCCCATAGTAAAGCTTTTAATTCATCAATGGACGGGAACTCAGATAAAAGGCTCTTTAACTGTTCAATTTTTACAGTGTTACGATAGGAGTCAATTTTATTAACTAGATTAGTAGCTGGTTTCCCATCATAATTTTTTAACAATTCTTCTGCTTCATGTAATAGTGATAGGGAGGCTTGAAAATTTTTATCCTTTAATTCATTTTCAGCCTTCTGTAGATACTCCTTAATTGCACCTGATTTATTAATAAATTCTAATGCCATTTGTGCCTGTGTAAAGTTTGATTTTTGGTCAATAGCTTTTGAAAAATAGTCTTTAGCTGCACGATAATCTTCAGCGAGTAAACTCTTTTCACCAAGCTCATAGAAATGCTTTGCGTCTTCTTCTTGAGCATTAAGAAATGTATGGAATAAACTACTAGACAATAACACTAGCACAAATGTAAGGATGGGAATGCCCCATAATTTTATGAACGATTTCTCTTTCTTCGATCGTAAATGGATATCGGTAGGTAATTTTTTACCACAGGTTATACAATACGTTTCTTCTTCCTTTACGATAGAACCGCAATAGGGACAGTGCATTACTATTTTCACCTACTTCTTATAGAGCTTCGATAAAAAGCAACAATTATTTTAATTTTATTGTAACATATTTCCCTTTATTTAGAAGGTGGATATTGGTATGATAAATACGGTTACGATTACTTAAAAAGTAGAATAATACATAACATAAGTTTACGGGAGGTGTCATCTGTGGAACTAGCTTTAGGAATATTATGCTTTGTTATATTATTGTTTAATTTTGGAAGCTGTATATTTGATAATGAAAAGTAATACAACAATGACTAACAAGACAAAAAAGGCAGTTCATTTAAGGTTACACAACCTTTGAACTGCCTTTTATATTATCTTGTTTTAGCCATTTGATTAAAGGGATAAAACACAAATTCCGAACGACCTATAATTTCATCCTCGGTAATGAAGCCTAATCCATTTCTAGAATCTTTACTGATAGATCGGTTATCGCCCATCACAAAATATCTTCCTTCTGGAATAGTTATTGGTCCAAAGCTACCCGTGTGATTTTTTGCGTCCTCTGATAAAAAGGTCTGGTCATGAAGTTCATTATTGATATATAGCTTGTGATTCCGTATCTGAATTGTTTCTCCAGGTAAGCCAATAACACGCTTAACATAATTTTTTTCTGGGCGATGGATTATGACAATATCGCCTCGTTTCGGCTCATCGATGAGATATACAATTTTATTAAAAACAACCCGTTCTCCATCTTGTAATGTAGGATCCATACTGTCTCCTTCTACTATGGAAGTTGCAAATATAAATGTACGTAATAAGAATGCAAGAATAATGGCGATAAGGATTGCTTTACCCCATTCTATCCATTCATTTTTTTGTTTCGTTTCGGTCAAAGAAGACATTCCTTTCTCATCAGAAGTAACTGACAACTAAATAAAAATAATGTTACTTCTATTATATCAATTATACCTAGATAAAATAGTTAAATGTAAGTAAAAAGTTCAAAAAATGTAATTAATAATTGTTATTCGGTTCATTTCTGTGCTACATTAATAGAAATAGAAAAGGAGGTATTGTTAAATATTCATGCACGAAACTGACAAGCTCCTAAAACAAATAGAAAGGCTTCGTGAACAAATGAGTTCTGTTGCCCTATCACAAGGCATAACAAGCCTAGAATCTATCGCTCTCAGTCAAGAATTAGATCGTTTGCTAAATATGTATGAAAAACTAAGATATGATAAAAAGGAAGTATGCACAAAAAATAGAGAGAATATTAATTTTTAACTATCATATAGCTAATAGGTGGGATATCGCTATTATGCATTATCCCTTCTATTACTATATCCACTGACTAAACGTTTCGCTTCTGTAAATACTCTTCCAATCGATTTAACCCCTCTTTTAGTGTGAGAAAATCATAGGCATAAGATAATCTCATATATCCTTCGCCAAGTAATGAAAAACTATCTCCAGGTACTAGTGCAAGTCTTGCCTTTTTAACTAAATCTATACCTAATTCAAATGAGGTCATCTCAGAAATGACAAATCTTGGAAAAAAATAAAAGGCCCCATTCGGCTTCATTACTTGTAAACCCATCCTCACTAACCGGTCGTAAACATAGTCTCTTCTAACAAGATATTCTTCATTCATTTTCTTCGGATCACTTAAACCGTTTGTTAGTGCCTCGAGTGCAGCATATTGGCTTATAGAGGAAGCACAGGACACATTGTATTGATGAACTTTAAGTATGTGACTTGCCAGCCATTTAGGTGCTAGTACATATCCAAGACGAAATCCAGTCATGGAATGGGATTTCGATAGGCCATTAATGACTACAACTCGGTCCCTAATTTCTTCAAAGCTGGAAATAGAAGTATGTTTAAAATCATAAACAAGTTCGCTATAAATTTCATCCGCCAGAACAAAAATTTCCTTTCCTTTTAAAACCTCAACCAACTTTTTTAGTTCTGTAGCAGTCAATGATACACCAGTTGGATTAGAAGGGTAGGGGAGTACGACACATTTGGTTTGTTTAGTAATAGCCCTTTCTAAGTCCTTATTTGTTAATTTAAATTCAGTATTTGTTGTATCGACATATACTGCTTTTGCCCCAGCTAAGGTAATTAATGGTTCATATCCAGGATAAATTGGACCAGGTAGAATTACTTCATCGCCTGGATTTAATATGGTTCGAAATACGATATCGATAGCCTGAGAAGCACCAGTTGTTACAATAATTTCATTCTCAGGATTAAAATAAACATGATATGCAGACTCATAAAAGGCGGAAATAGCTTTTCTCAAATCGAAGATACCAGCATTATTTGTATAGGTTGTTCTGTTCGTATTTAATGCATGGATCGCAGCTTCCTTAATATGGCTAGGTGTATGGAAATCAGGCTGACCAATTGTAAGAGAAACAATATTCTCTTCTTCCTCAACCATTTGAAAGAACTTTCTAATACCAGAAATCTCTATTGAATGTATATATTGATTAAGACGGTTTTCCACTAGTTCTCCCCCTCAATTTAATCACCTGGGCATTATTCTTGTTTTCGGTTTGCATTAATATAACTGCTCCTATAATCATTGTCATGCCAAGCATTTGCAACATGTTGAAGGTCTCTTTAAAAATAATAATACCAATTGATGCTGCAACTACGGGTTCAATTGTTGATAAAATAGCAGCTTTTGATGCCTCGGTTTGATTTAGGCCATATGTATACACAATATATGCTATCGCTGTTGGAAAGAGTCCCAATCCAAAAGCATAGAATAAAACCTCTTTATCTAGAAGAAGTGGTAGTTTTTCTTGATATGGAAAAAATGGAATTAGTGCAATTGCTGCTACGACGAAGGTAAAGGTCGTAATACTTAGACTTGAGTACTTGTTTAATGCAAATTTACTAATGATACTATATAAAGCATAACCAATTCCAGATCCAATACCAAATAGGATACTCCCAAGCTGCAAATTATTTACATTTAAAGGTATTAGTTGTACGACGAATAGAGTGCCAATTAATGTTACGAATAGTGCCACCGATTTTCTTTTGGTAAAGGACTCTTTAAATAAGTAAAAAGATAATATGGCAACAAATGCAGGCGCTGTATAGAGCAGTGCAGTAGCAACAGGTATGGAGGACAAGCTTATAGCTGTAAACATACAATAATTAAAAAATATAATACTAAAAATTCCCGTTCCAATAAAATATTTTATATCAGACAGGGAAGTTAATTTAACTTTTTGTGGAGATGTTATTAGCAAAAATAAGAGTAAGATAATTGCTGAGGTTGTTACTCGAAGTGTCACAACCTCCATAGGAGTAAAACCATATACATATAGATTTTTTATAAACCAGCCGATGGTTCCCCATAAGGATGCACCTAGCAAAATATAAGTAACTGCTTTGTTCACTTCCTACCCCTCCTGATAAAATTATCTTTTATTATAGCAAACGTACAAAAATAGTTAGACCTGTAGGTATAGTTCCTATTAAAATCGTTTAGAATGCTTATTAGGTTACTAGAAGAGGGGTGCAGGGAATGTTTTTAACCATTTCAGATTGGATAAAGATATCGCAACTACAATCGATAGGCATTGAAGAAGAATTATTTTATACATTGGTTATTCTATTTGGAATTGCTGGATGTTATGTGTTGATTAGACCAATTTCAGTATTTCTTTTATCGATACGTTCTGAAACGTTATTACGATACGTTTTAAGTGGATTACTTTTTATCGTACTCTTTTTCATTGTTGTTTTATTGAATGGCCATATTGAACTAATAACCTATCAATTATTAAAATTGGCATTACAGGTTTTGGCAATACTAGGATTGTTCCTCTGTGTGATACACCTATTTCGTAATATAAGCAAGAGAAAGAAAAGAGTATGAATGAAGAACCCCCTCATACTAAACTTAATTTTATTTGTATGAGGGGGTTCTCAATTATTACAATAGACAAGCTAACAATTTATCGAAAGGTTTTCTTGGGGGGCCATTCCATTTTGCCGAGTGATGATGGCGTGTAGTAAGTTGAAGTATACTTTTTTGTTTTCTTTTTTTTCTCTTTTGGTTCTCTATAGTCTATATATTGATAGATAATTTTTTTTGCCTGCGCTAAAGACATTTTTGTTTGGGGATTTCGAAAATTATGATCAAGTGAGCCTAAATGCTTAAGTTCTTGAAAGTCTTCCTTCGTTGGAGGAATGTGAAAAAAATAGTCATCCACTTGAACTAATAGTGTTGAATGTTGATTACTTAATTTTGGGTGTTCAGAAAAATGAAGACCAATTTTTTTTGCTTTTTGTTCCTTTAATAGGCGATTAATTGTTTCTTTCTTAATAAAATACAGGTGCTGTGGCTCAAGTGCTGTTTTTGCGTGACGATTTACCGTATATATTGCTTTTGCTAAATCCTGTATGGATACTGTTTCGTGTTGGGCCATAGCTCTCCTCCTTTCTATAAGTATTGGCGTACGTTATAAACTTACTATCTAAAATAAATAGTAACGTAAAGCTTGTCCATTTTTCAAATAATAAAGATAAAAAAAGAAGCCGGTAGGTTGTGATCCCAAAAGCTATAATTACAATCTATCTTTTTGGGGTCACTACCATATGGCTCTTTATTGCATATCTTTTATAAATTCTACCATTTCTTTGATTTGATCTTGTTCAAGGTAATAGCCATTGTAACTCTTTATTGCGTTTCCCTCTGGACTGACTATGGTAAACGAAACACCGTGCATAAAGGTATTATCCTCAAGTTGTTCAATTGGAATTTTGAAAGACTTAACAGCAAACTCTTTAATCGTTTCATAATCATAGCCTGTCAAAAATGTCCAATGATCAAATTCAATTCCACGTACTTCCCCATATTCTTTTAAAGCCTCTGGTGTATCACGCTCGGGGTCAATACTAAATGATACAAATTCAATATTATTAATTCCTTCATCTTCTAATGCACGTTCAATCTTTTGCTTGTTATATGTCATTTGTGGACATTCCGTTTCACATGATGTGTAGATGAAGTCTACAATCCATATTTTTCCGTCAAAATCACTTTTACTTACTTCCTTACCATCCTGATTCGTAAAGGTAAAGTCCTGAACCTCATTTGAAAAGTCCCCTTTATATTTTTGTCCACATGCTGCTAGAAATACAACAAGTGCAAGCATGATTACGACGGAAATCTTTTTTTTCATAGTTTTTCCTCCAGTAATATATTCTTCCATTATTTTAGCATGTAAACGTTCTAGAAACTATGGACAAACTGTTACAAACTTGATGGGAGACTATAAAAGAAAGTCTACTATTTTTGTTTTAAGGTAAAGCATGTAATCTCAGGCACACAAAGGAATCGGTAAGGAAGTCTAGTTGTACCAATACCTCTACTAACATATAAAATTAAGTTGCTGGATTCAAATGTATATTTTCCTTCTACATATTTTTCTGCAAACTTTGGTGTATATAAATGACCGATAAAAGGA
The DNA here is from genome assembly GCF_018333235.1 of Ornithinibacillus bavariensis. Lineage (GTDB taxonomy): Bacteria > Bacillota > Bacilli > Bacillales > Amphibacillaceae > Ornithinibacillus > Ornithinibacillus bavariensis. The sequence continues at coordinate 610,341 of NZ_BORP01000001.1, forward strand.
AAGCGTACTTGTCCTCCATGACTATGACCGGAAAGTTGAATATCTACTGGATAGTCAATTGTATGATCAGCATAATCCGGCTCATGTGCAAGTAATATAGTAAACAGATCAGAATTAGTATTTTCAAGTGCTTTCGCTAGATTTGGCTTACCAAGCATTACATCATCGATACCGGTAAGGATGATTCTGTCTAAATTATTTTCAATTACATGATGAGTGTTTTTAAGTAGAATAAATTCAGCTTTCTCCATTGTCTCTTGGACAATTTCGGTACCATATCCCCCATGATCATGGTTACCATATATCCAGAACTTCCCTAATGGTGCATGAAGTGAGTGGAGTAAATTGATCAGTCTCTGGTTCCAATTATAGTGATTTGGTTCATCTACTAAGTCACCAGTAAAGACAATTATATCCGGATTTAATTTATTAATTTTCTCAACTAGCTCTTCAAATTGATTTAGCGTGTAGTGGAAACCAATGTGTGTATCTGAAAATTGTACTATTCTAATATTATCGAATGAAGCGGGGATTTTTGTATGGGTAATCGTTTCTTTTTTTATGGTGAGCATACTAGGTTCAATATTCCTTGCATAATAATATGTTCCGCCAGTTAAACCCAAAAATGTGAGTGTACTGCCAATAAGTTTTTTTAGAAAAGACCTTCTATTCATTCTCTCACCTTTTATTCAATAGTGTTATTCATTATATCATACATAGCTTTATCTGTAATACAACATATGATTTTTGACTTTTCCTTATAATAGAAATAGTATGAAGATAGTACTATAGAGAGGAAGATAATGTATGGTTAAAGAGACAGTAATCGTTACAGGAAGTTCTAGTGGCATGGGGAAATTCATGGCTAAGAAATTTGCTGATGAGGGATTGAATGTTGTCTTAACAGGTAGAACTGAGGAAAAATTATTAGCTGTACAAGAAGAGCTTGCACAAAGTGCAAAGGGAGATATCCTTTCAGTTCCATTAGATGTTCGTAATCCAGAAGATATAGAACGAATGGTGAAAGAGACAGTTAATCGATTTGGTAGAATAGACCATTTAGTGAATAATGCTGCAGGTAATTTTATTTGTGCAGCAGAGGATTTATCTGTCAACGGCTGGAAAGCGGTCATTGATATAGTATTAAATGGTACTTTTTATTGTAGTAGAGAAGTAGGAAGGTACTGGATAGAAAATAATATCCAAGGCACGATTATTAATATGGTAGCTACATATGCTTGGAATGCAGGTGCTGGAGTTATCCATTCATCAGCTGCAAAAGCAGGCGTACTCAATATGACAAGAACATTAGCAGTAGAGTGGGGAACGAAATATGGTATTCGTGTTAATGCAATTGCCCCTGGACCAATTGAAAGAACAGGAGGAGCAGAAAAGCTATTTCTGTCTGAAGAAGCGGCTAAACGGACATTAGACTCAGTACCATTAAAGCGATTAGGAAAACCAGAGGAAATAGCAGAGCTAGCTTATTTCTTGTTATCTGATAAAGCCTCCTACATTAATGGAGAAGTAGTAACGATGGACGGTGGGCAGTGGCTAAATAAATTTCCGTTTTAAATGTCCTATGGGCCTTTGGTACAGTATCTCTAAAAAAGGCCCTTTAATTTTCTTAAAGTCACCTTCATCAAATAAAAAGAAATGCTATTAAGCATACTAACTCTAAGGACTATTATGAAATCTTACTATCGACTCTTGGCTAATCAACAAAACAAGTTACTCCTTCATAGAATACATAAAGGGATAAAATAAGTAGTTTTACACCATTTATCATACTTCAAGCATTTTTATCTGTTCATCCTCACAGGGTTAGGTCTTCAAAATTTTTGTTACAGAAAATATGGAAAGGTAGATGAAGTGATTCAAATTCTTTTTAGCACCAAGAGAACCGAAAAAACTTGTGATACCCAAAATATTTTTTGGTTTTCTTAGGACTTAAATTCAATTCTCTTTAACATATAACTGTAATACGGGCATTTATTAATGTTCATCTTCAATCATTCTATATCGTACATGCTAAATTATTACCATATATGTTACACTAAGGTTGAGGTGGAAAAAATATTTCATCTGATCTAAGGTAGGCCCCTTCATTAGAATTGTCTTTCAGGTTAGTTTGATAAAAAGGAGCGGGTAATATGAGTATATTGCAAGATAGAGATTTGACATCGCTTACAATTAGAGATTTAATGATTCCCTCTGAGAAGGTTGCACATGTCCAACTAAACAATCCACTAGAACATGCTTTATTAGTTTTAGTAAAATCAGGATACTCTGCTGTGCCTGTACTTGATTCAACTTATAGATTACAAGGTACAATTGGAAAAACGAGAATTCTAAATGAAATATTGGGATTAGAACAATTTGAGATTGAACGATTATCAACACTTCAGGTACAGGAGGTTATGGTAACAGATATTCCTAGACTCTTAAAAGAGGATACAATCCTTGATGGATTGAAGGCGCTAATTGATTATCCTTTTGTTTGCATTGTTGATGAAGAAGGCTATTTTGATGGTATTTTAACGAGAAGAGCATTACTGAAAGAATTACGAAAGGATATATATTCAGGAAAAAGTAAAAATTAATGACTTAAGACATAGTGTTAAGAATAAAAATTTTATAGTAAGGGATTCGCAGATTGAGAATCAAGCTTCTCCTGTCATGGAAAGAGGATATCAAAGGAAGTTATTTTTGGTATCCTCTTCGTATTGCTTGAAGATAAACTGTCTGATAGAGTGAAGATTATAAAAATTAAGGGGGATCGATCATGGGTATGATGAATGCAGAAGAAATTATTAGCTTTATCTCGAATAGTAAGAAAAGCACGCCTGTAAAAGTATACATAAAAGGGGAAGAGTTATCTGGACTTAACTTTGGAAACATCCAAGCTTTTGTAGAACAAAAAAACGGTGTACTGTTTGGAGAATGGAAGGAAGTTTCTGATTTCTTAAAGAACAATCGTTCAGCTATAGCAGATTATGTCGTAGAAAATGATCGTAGGAATTCAGCAATTCCATTATTGGACATGAAGAATATTAATGCTCGAATTGAACCAGGTGCGATTATTCGTGATCAAGTAAAAATTGGTGACGGGGTTGTAATTATGATGGGTGCTATGATCAATATTGGAGCTGTTATTGGTGATGGTACGATGATTGACATGAATGCCGTGCTTGGTGGGCGCGCAACAGTTGGAAAAAATTGCCATATAGGAGCTGGAACTGTTCTAGCGGGTGTCATTGAACCACCATCAGCAAAACCGGTAGTTATAGAGGACGATGTAGTGATCGGAGCAAATGCTGTTGTTTTAGAAGGGGTAACTGTAGGTAAGGGAGCTATCGTTGCAGCTGGTGCTATCGTAACCAAAGATGTTACTCCATACACACTAGTAGCAGGTACACCTGCAAAAGTTTTAAAAGAAATTGATGAAGGAACGAAAGCCAAGACGGAAATTAAGCAAGAACTACGTAAGCTAGACAATGAATAGAGGGACTACAAAATGGATCTGGCTGAGCTGCGTAAAATTAGACGTGAATTACATCAAATTCCTGAATTAGGGTTTCAAGAATTCAAGACACATGAATATTTACTTCATTATATCCACTCAATCGCTAATGATCATGTAGAAGTGAAAACGTGGAAAACAGGAATATTAGTGAAGGTTTCTGGAACGAAATCAAAACAATTAATTGGTTTTCGTACGGATATTGATGGACTACCAATTTTTGAAGAAACAGGATATGATTTTGCCTCAAAACATCCTGGCAATATGCATGCCTGTGGACATGACTTCCATATGACAATTGCTTTAGGAGCTTTAAAAAGCGTTATTGAGCATCGAATCACAGATGATGTACTATTCATATTTCAACCAGCAGAAGAGGGACCAGGCGGAGCATTGCCACTGATGCTTTCCGATGTGTTTTTAGAGTGGTATCCAGATTGTATCTTCGCTCTTCATATAGCACCTGAGTATCCAGTAGGGACAGTTGCGAGTAAAACTGGGTTACTATTCGCAAATACGAGTGAGTTATTTATCAATTTCAAAGGAAAAGGTGGTCATGCAGCATATCCACACTTATCAAAGGATATGGCAGTTGCAGCAGGTGCTTTCATTTCCCATGTACAAGGAATAATAGCAAGAAATTTAAATCCCCTAGATAGTGCTGTTATTACAATTGGCAAAATGACTAGTGGCCATGTCCAAAATGCAATAGCTGAAACCGCTAGACTAGAGGGAACGATACGGACATTAAATCCGGTGGTTATGTCACAAGTAAAAGAGCTATTGCAACGTCTTGCTAAAGGCTTCGAAATCATGCATGATTGTCATATCAAATTAGATTATGGTTCATCCTATTATCAGGTATATAATGATGAACAGTTCGTCCAACGATTTAAGCATGTTACAAAAAAAATAGGTATTCACTATGCAGAAGCAAAAGAAGCAATGACAGGTGAAGATTTTGGCTTCATGCTTAAGGATATACCTGGCTTCATGTTTTGGCTTGGTGTAAATTCAAGCTACGGTCTTCATCATGCTAAATTAAAACCTAGGGAAGAAGCATTAGAGGTTGGAGTAAATACTGTTATTCATATGCTTCGTGAATTGTCTATGGAAGGGAAAATATCCTAGAATATCTTCCATACTTTCGGTCAAACTAAGGATGTAAAAATGGATACTTAGAGGAGTGAAAAAAGTATGGCTAGAATCGGGGTAGAAGAATCCCTTACTGATGTAAAAGAAGCACTAATGGCAATGGGACATGAAGTAATCGAGCTAAAATCCGAAGCGGATACAGCTCATTGTGATTGTTGTGTAATTTCCGGTTTAGATAAGGATGTTATGGGTATGGCTGATACTAGCATTTCAGGTCCGGTGATTAATGCAAATGGACAAAATGCTGAAGAAATTTGCCAAATGGTAAATAATAAATTAAGTTAATAAATATACAAAAGTTTATATGAATTACTAAAACAAGGCTCCTACTAGCAGGAGGCCTTGTTTTTATTATGGTTTAAATTTTTTCTATTGATGAATTAGAAATAATTTTTAAAAAATAAAGTAAAAGTTGTAGCAATTTATTTCGGAAACCGCTATATTAGTAATTACGTTATAGAAAATACTTCTTGGGGGAGGGGATTTAGAATGGATACATTTAAAAAGCTAAAAGAGTTTTACTGGCCTTATAGAAAGTATTTTTATGCTTCATTATTCTTTTTATTTTTTGTAACGGTCATAACGGTTGTGTATCCGATAATTTTGCAGTTAACGATTGACGAAGTAGTCGCAAAAGAGAGATATGACTTAATTCCATGGATTTCATCCATCTTCGTCGTTCTAATGCTGATTAAAGGAATAGCTACATTTTATCATCAATATTTAGGTGACCTTTTTGGAGTCAGTGCAGTGTATGAGGTTCGTGATGCACTGTATAAGAAGCTGCAGGTATTGTCTTTTAAGTATTATGATAATGCAAAAACCGGGGATATTATGTCTCGATTAACATCAGATGTGGAAGGATTTCGTTTCTTCCTATCGTTTGGCTTTGCGGAACTTATCCGGATTGTTCTATTAATTGGTATTAGTTTAAGTGTTATGTTTTATTATTCCATACCACTCACATTGGTTACCATGGCTGCTATGCCATTCCTCATAATAGTAGTTATGAGGTTTGAAAAGAGAGCCCATCCTGCCTTTCGCGGAATCCGTAAGTCTTTTGGAAAACTAAACACAAGGGTACAAGAGAATATAAGTGGGATGCAAACAGTGAAGTCCTTATCACGTGAGGATTTTGAAATTGATAGGTTTTCAACCAGTAATGATGACTATCGAAAAAACTATATTAGCACATCGGAATTATGGGCGAAATTCTTCCCACTAATGGAATTTATCGGGAATGTTTGTGCAGTAGCGTTGCTTGCTTATGGAGGATTCCTTGTCATTGATGAGACATTAGCACTTGGTGAGCTCGTTGCCTTCTTTAGTTTAGTATGGTATATCATGGGACCATTAATGAATGTTGGTTATGTGGTGAATATGTTCTCACAAGCAAAAGCTTCTGGAGAACGATTAAGAGAAATTTTAGAAGCAAAAGAAGATATTGTTGAAAAGGATAATCCAATAACTACTCCGATTAAGGGGCATGTTACATTTCACAATGTTACGCTCACTTATACAAAAGATGATGACTCCGCACTTAAAAATATTAGCTTTGATGCACCACCAGGTAAGACAATTGGCTTAATAGGGGCAACTGGATCAGGTAAGACTAGTATCACACAATTAATTACTAGGTTTTATGAGCCAGAAGCCGGTGATGTACTTGTAGATGGAAGACCAGTAACAGATTATAGTATTAAGACATTAAGGAAGCACATTGGCTACGTTTTACAAGAGTCCTTCTTGTTCTCAACAACAATTAAGGAAAATATTGCTTATGGTAATCCAGAAGCTACAGATGAACAAATTGTTGATGCAGCTAAACGAGCACAGGCCCATGACTTTATCATGGAAATGCCAAAGGGTTATGATACCTTATTAGGGGAAAGAGGAATGGGGTTATCCGGAGGTCAGAAACAACGAATTGCAATTGCCCGTGCTATATGTACTGACCCTAGTATTCTAGTCCTTGACGATGCAACATCAGCAGTAGATATGGAAACGGAATTCCAGATACAGAAGGCATTAAAAGAAGTTATGAAAGACCGTACGTCATTTATCATTGCGCACCGTATCTCGTCTTTAAAGCATGCTGATGAGATAATCGTGTTAGATGATGGGGAAGTAGTAGAACGTGGCACACATGAAGAATTATTATCAAATAATGGTGTATATAAGCGAATTTATAGTATCCAATATCAAGACCATGACGCCATTATGAATGCTGTCAATTAAAGGGGGGAAAAGCATGTCAAGCAAGGGAGCACAAATAGAGAATAAACGACATTTAAAACGATTTTATTATACAGTGGATCAAGCAATTGAGAAGCCCTTTAACTGGAAGCAAATGTGGCGATTACTATACTATTTAAAGCCTTATACGAAAACCTATTTATTAGGTGCAATTATTGCGATGATCGTGTCAACAGCAATTCGCTTAGCGATACCTATTTTAATTGGTAAAGCTGCAATTGATATCGCTATCGCTAAAAAAGATACTACTTTGTTACTATACTTAGTTATTACGATTGGTATTCTTTATTTACTTAGCTATGTCGCCAACTATTTTCGAATAAAATGGGTAAATTTATTAGGACAAAATGTTATATATGATTTGAGGCAGCATTTGTTTACCCATGTTCAGGGGCTATCGAATAATTTCTTTGATTCCAAATCAGCTGGTTCTATTCTAGTTCGGATCATGAATGATACAAACTCTTTACAGGAGCTATTCTCAAGTGGGATAATCAATCTCTTAATGGATATTGCGACATTACTGGGAATTGTAACTATCTTAATTACACTAAGTCCAAAATTAGCCTTAGCTGTTATGGTAGTTATTCCACTCATGTTTTATGTAACTACTGTTCTAAGAAGAAAAATACGTAGGACATGGCAAGAAGTTCGGATACAACAATCTCGGATGAATTCCCACCTGAACGAAAGTATCCAAGGAATTCGTATTACACAGGCATTTACTCAGGAAAAAGAAAATACAGAGTTTTTTAATGGGTTAAATACGGATACGTACAATGCTTGGGTTAGTGCAACGAAGAAAAGTGCAATGTTCCGTCCCTTTGTGGAAATGAGTAATGCTATAGGTACAGTCATTTTGATCGTATTCGGGGCACATCTTATCATTCTCGGCCCTTCTAATGGAGGGATTGAGCTAGGTACCTTCGTATCCTTTGCGTTTTTCCTAGGTATGTTTTGGGATCCTATTTCTCGTTTGGGTCAAATGTATAATCAGCTCTTAGTAGCTATGGCTTCCTCGGAACGAATATTTGAATACCTAGATGAAAAACCTAATGTTGATGAGGTTGAAAATCCGTATGAATTTCAGGAGATGAAAGGACGTATCGAATTTGACCATGTTCAATTCTCCTATGATGAGAACCGGATTGCCCTTCATGAGGTTTCACTAGAAATGAAGGCAGGTCAGACAATTGCATTAGTTGGCCATACAGGTAGTGGAAAATCAACCATCGCCAACTTAATTAGCAGATTTTATGACCCAACCAAAGGTCAGGTTAAGATTGATGGACATAATTTACGTGATGTATCCTTAAATAGCTTACGAAAACATATTAGTGTCGTTTTACAAGATACCTTTATTTTCTCTGGTACTATTATGGATAACATACGATTTGGTAATCCAGGTGCAACAGATGAAGAGGTAATGGAAGCAGCAAGAGTTGTTGGAGCTGATGATTTCATTGCACGGTTAGCAAAAGGTTATCAAACCGAGGTTGAAGAAAGAGGAAATATTCTCTCTGCAGGGGAAAGACAATTATTATCCTTTGCCCGAGCATTACTTGCTAATCCGAGTATCATCATTTTAGACGAAGCTACTGCAAGTATTGATACGGAAACCGAATTAAAAATTCAAGCAGCACTCCGGACGTTGCTGAAAGGAAGAACGGCAATCATTATTGCTCACAGGCTTTCCACCATTCGTGAGGCAGATAATATTTTTGTATTGCAGCAAGGGAAAATATTGGAAAGTGGTAATCATGAGCAATTGATGGAACAAAAGGGTGAATACTATGAATTAGTACGCTCCCAATTCCAAATGTTGGATGCCATTTAGTGAAAAGAAGCAAATTTTCTACTTTGGAAATTTGCTTCTTTTATGTTGTACATTGTAATAGGGGAAGTTACTAGAACAGTATTGATTCGACAATTGATCTGCAAACTTCTTGATAAGAAATTAAAAATGTCAACGATTTCTGCAACGAGATCCCCTAGTTTTAGTTCTACATCTCCATAGGAGCATCTTGCACTTTTCTATTTCAATTGTTAAAGTAATAGATACAAGTGCGTTTGGTTTGGAGGAACATGTATGAAAAAAGAGTTTGCTGTTATAGGCTTAGGCAGATTTGGGGGGAGTATTTGTCAGGAGTTAAGTAAAGAGGGTATGGAAGTATTAGCAATTGACCGAGATGAAGAACGTGTTAATCAATATAAGAACATTGCATCTCATGCAGTGATTGCGGATTCTACCGATGAAACTACTTTGAAAGAGCTAGGAATTAAAAACTTCGATCACGTTATTGTGGCAATTGGAGATAATATACAGGCAAGTATTCTAACCACTGTAGTGCTTACAGAACTCGGAGTTGAAAAAATTACTGTTAAAGCTCAAAATGATTATCATGCAAAAATCCTGCATAAAATTGGTGCCCATCAAGTAGTACATCCTGAACGAGATATGGGAAGAAGAATAGCCCATAGTATTATGTCTAATAATATAGTTGACTACTTAGAACTATCCGATGAGCACAGTATTGTAGAGGTAAAAGCAGGGAAGAAAATGATTGGTAAATCAATTATAGGACTTGACATTCGTGCAAAATATGGTTGTACGGTTGTTGCTATTAAGCAGGGTAATCACATTAATGTATCACCAACCCCCGAAGACATTCTAAAAATAGGGGATATTTTAATAGTTGTCGGAGCAGATAAAGATATTGCTAGATTTGAAAGACAACTAGTCATAGATGAATAAGAATTTAGAGTTGTTTTGCCATAAAATTTCTATATAACCGTGTACGGTAGTAAAGAAAATTAAAAGGAAGTATCCGTTTCGATTTCGGATACTTCCTTTTTTTATACTTCCATAATGATTGGTAAAATCATAGGTCTGCGCTTTGTTTTTTCATATAGGAATGGTGCAATGGTATCGGTAATTTCATTTTTAATTTCCGACCACTGGGTTGTTTTACGCTCCATTACTTTATTTAAATGAGCTGAGACCAACTTCTGTGCTTCGTTAATCATGTCCTCTGATTCACGCATATATACAAATCCTCGAGAAATAATATCAGGACCAGCTGCGATTTTGAATTCCTTCATGTTTATACTTACTACTACGATAACCAAGCCTTCTTCAGAAAGGATTCGGCGATCTCGTAATACGATATTTCCGATATCACCTATTCCACTTCCATCTACATAGACAGAGCCAGAAGGAATTTTACCAGCTACTTGGGCACTATCTTTACTTAGAGCTAATACATCCCCATTATCCATAACAAAGGAATTCTCTAAATCTATCCCACACATTTCAGCAAGTTTTGTATGTTCTACGATCATGCGATATTCACCGTGAATAGGTAAAAAGAATTTTGGTTTCATTAGTCGTAGCATTAATTTTTGTTCTTCCTGACTTCCATGTCCAGAGGTATGGATGTCATTAAGTTTACCATGAATTACTTCTGCTCCAGCACGATAAAGCAAATTAATAGTCTTTCCAACACTTATCGTATTCCCTGGGATTGGTGAGGAAGAGAATACAACTGTGTCGCCTGGTATAATTTGAATTTGCCTATGTGTACCATTTGCAATTCTTGATAAAGCTGCCATCGGCTCACCTTGGGATCCTGTACAGAGAATGGTTACTTCATTTGCAGGAAGTCTATTAATTTCGTTCGCATCGATGAATGTGTCCTTAGGTGCTTGGATGTATCCAAGTTCTTGCCCAAGTGTAATGGCAGATTCCATGCTACGTCCAAACACGGCTACTTTACGATTTGTTGCAACCGCTGCTTCTACCATCTGCTGAAGTCGGTAGATATTGGAAGCGAAAGTAGCAAAGATAATTCTACCGGTAACACGACTGAATATATCTTTAATATTTTCTCCGACAACCTTCTCAGACATGGTGAAGCCAGGTACCTCACTATTCGTGCTATCAGATAGAAGGCAGAGTACGCCTTCTTTACCTATTTCAGCCATTTTTGTTAAGTTCGCAGGATCTCCAACAGGGGTAAAGTCAAATTTAAAATCCCCTGTATGAACAATATTACCTGGAGGTGTTTTAATAACAATCCCATAGGAATCAGGAATACTGTGCGTAGTACGGAAAAAGCTTACGGAAGTTTTACGGAATTTAATGACATCATCTTCTTGAATTGTAATTAATTTTGCATTTCTTAATAGTCCATGTTCTTCTAATTTGTTTCGAATTAAACCTATTGCAAGCTTGCCAGCATAAATTGGAATATTTACTTCACGAAGTAAATAGGGAATACCACCGATATGATCTTCATGTCCATGAGTTACAAATAGTCCCTTGACTTTGTCTTGGTTTTGGATGATATACGTATAATCTGGAATAACATAATCAATACCAAGAAGCTCATCCTCAGGGAATTTTATCCCTGCATCAATTAAAATAATTTCGTCTTGGAATTGAACACCATACGTATTTTTACCAATTTCACCGAGTCCGCCAAGTGCAAATACCGCTGCTTGATCATTTTTTACAAATTTCATAACTTACACGTTCTCCAATTTAAAGTCTTCAGATTGCTTTTCGTATTCCAAATGTGCTTCATCTAATGGTTGGATTAATTCGATGTTGTATCCGCGATCACTTAATTTTTTACGTACATCTTTTTGTGATTCGGCTTCTAGATAGAGCGACTTAGAACGCTCACGAATAGGTACCTCATATGAGGACTCTTGGTAAATTACTTTGAATATCATGTTATCTCTCCTGTCTCTCTCTTCAAAAAACTTTTTGCCAGAAAAGAATGTAAATCTACTTTTCCTGTACAAATGTATTTATTTTGTTCACATAAAGCATGATGAACGTTTTTTCTATTTTCTAATACTGATGTCAATGTACGAAAATAAAACTATTTAATCCTTGTTAAGTATTTCTATGTAACATATCCTATCGTCTAGTTTTCGACCATACATAGAGATATGTTCAATTCATTTTAATAAATGATCTTAAATGATAACTTAACTATTTTAATAATTCCGCATCCGTTTCCGTTTACTATTCCTATGGTAATATTTTGGAACTTTACAAAATGGCAGGTTACAAATGTCAGATTTTCATTATCGGTAGATTGGCTATTGTTTATACTACCTGCCATTAATTTTGCTTATTCTTTAAAAGTTGTCGGTACACGTCCCCGGCCTAAAAAATCTCTCCAACGCTTCTTAAGCTTTTCTTTTAGGCGACGCAACATAAGGACATACACTCCTTTCAGGAAGGTTAAAGAAAAGCACTATCAAGTTCTACCGTCCAATCCCTTGTACTTATAGTATAGTATGGAATTAAAAAATTGGAAATAGAAATAAACAATTTCCTTAAAAATATTATTCAAACGGTTGACAGTAAATGAAAAGCTTCCCAATTTTGCTAGGTAATAAGGGCTAGTATCTAATGAGTATTCTCTTCATTTCCTGAAATTCTATACATAGCATGTAAGCTAAAAAATGTCGGATACTTGCCTCATGACATAAGCATAATTGGAACTAGGTATATAATAAAAGGACAACAGTTAGGGGAGACTGTTGCTGGATAGCTAATCAATTGCTTTTGAATTTTCTGGTATAGCAAATGGGTTTTGTTGATTGATATGGTCATAGAACATAACACCGTTTAAATGATCAATTTCATGCTGAAAAACGATTGCAGCATAATCCTTTAATCGAAGTTTTAACTGATTTCCCTCTATATCTGTCGCCTTCACAGTTATTCGTGCATGTCTAGGTACAAAACCTTCTACATTCCTATCCACAGATAGACAGCCTTCACCAACCGATAAATATGCCTTTTCAACGGAATGACTAACTATTTTAGGATTGAATAGGCCATAGCTATAAAGTTTCCCATTTGAATCTTCAAAATGAACTGCAATCATTCTCTTTAATATACCGAGTTGAGGAGCAGCTAGTCCTACACCAGGCCGAAGATTATATTTTGCACATACCTTTTCATCTTGACTATTTATAAGAAACTCAAGCATATCTTTTAATAAATTAGTTTCTTCTTCTGTTGGGGGTAACTTCACTTCCTTGGCCACTTCTCTTAAGGAAGGATGTCCTTCTCGAACAATATCATCCATTGTAAGCATTTATTTCACTCCATCTCTTTTTTATATCATATTCTTACCGAATATACATTGTGCAATCAACTAAATAGTTTATCATATATTTTGTGCTTCTGGCATAAATTTACCATGAGCAAGCTATTAAAATATAAATCCAGATAGCTATTTTTATGATATACTAAATGACAGTAATATAATCTAGCAATTGCAGCAGGCAAGAGGGGGATCATCAAAGGTGAAAATATCGAAATCATTTTTCATCATATGCTTTGGAATCCTACTATTCCTAGTAGGGTGTGGAGATAGTCCTGAAACACAAATTTATAACCATCTAGAAGAAGCTGTTCACCTGGAAGATGGATTTAAAAAGCAACAAGACGAGATAGCAGGATTGGAGAAGAAAGAACAAGATATTTACAAAGAAATTATTGAACTTGGTATTGATGAACTAGATAAAATTAAGCAATTATCACAGGAAGCAATTACTTCTATTGACAAGCGTTCTGAGAAGATCAAATTAGAGAGAGAAAGCTTAGATCAAGCAAAGGAAGAATTTGAGAAAACAAAGGACGTCATTGATAAACTAAAGGATACAGAGGTTAAAAAAGAAGCGACAACCCTATATGACACGATGGAAAAGCGCTATGATGCATATCAGACTCTGAATAAGGTGTACAATGAATCCATAGACTTGGAAAAAGAATTATATGAAATGCTGCAAATAGAAGATCTACAACAAGAGGATTTGCAGGCACATATCGAAAAATTAAATGTTAAATACCAGGAAGTTATTAATGCCAATGATTCATTCAATGAGCTTACAACGAAATACAACGAATTAAAGAAAGATTTTTATAAGATTGCCAATATAAATGTAAAGTATGTAGAGAATAAGTAGGTGAAAAGATGCTGACATCATAATTTTATTATGTGACAGCGTCTTTTTTTATGGTGTTTTAGTACAAAATATACAATCAACTATAACAGTTGGATAATGATGAATGAGGGAGTATGCCAACATATCAAGAAATGTAAGTCAAAGTAGTTGACCGAATGGAATTAGTTGAGCTAAACTTTATTTGTATTCAATATATTGTACCAGTTTTTTTTGCGAGAAAAATGTAACAGTTTGTGTTCCTTTCCATCGTATGAACCTTACTGACGTAAATAAGACACAAATAATAGCAAATCGGTACAGATTTTCCTTGTTTTGGGGAAGGATAGTAAAGATTATTTCAAAAGGATGAAAGAAAGGAAGAGGTGAACTATTTTGAAACACGTTTTAGAAAGTGTTGAAAGTCAGTTCGAAATGTTCCAGATTCTTAATGAAGATGGGAAAATTGTCAATAAGGATGACATGCCTGATTTGTCAGATGATGAATTAAGAGAATTAATGAAGAGAATGGTATATACTCGCGTGCTTGATCAACGTTCTATCGCATTAAACAGACAAGGTCGTCTTGGTTTCTATGCACCAACTGCTGGTCAAGAGGCATCTCAATTGGGTAGTCATTTTGCATTAGAAAAAGAAGACTATATACTGCCTGGATACCGTGACGTTCCACAATTAATCTGGCACGGATTACCATTATATCAAGCATTCTTATTTTCAAAAGGACATTTTCATGGAAATCAAATGCCAGAGGGTATGAATGCACTTCCTCCACAAATTATTATTGGTGCACAATATGTGCAAGCTGCTGGTGTTGGTTTAGGTCTGAAAATGCGTGGTAAGAAATCGGTAGCGATTACGTACACTGGTGATGGAGGTACATCACAAGGTGATTTCTACGAAGGAATGAACTTCGCAGGAGCATATGGTGCTAATAACATTTTTATCGTTCAGAATAACGGATTTGCTATCTCTGTACCAAGAGAAAAACAAACTGCAGCTAAAACTCTAGCACAAAAAGCAATTGCTGCTGGAATTGAAGGAATTCAAGTTGATGGTATGGACGTACTTGCTGTTTACGCTGCAACTAAATATGCAAGAGAACGTGCAATAGCTGGTGAAGGTCCAATGTTAATTGAAACGATGACCTATCGTTACGGTCCTCATACAATGTCAGGAGATGATCCAACACGTTACCGTTCTCAAGATCTTGACTCTGAATGGGAGAAAAAAGATCCTCTAGTTCGTTTCCGTAAGTTCCTAGAAAGCAAGAAACTATGGACAGAAGAAGACGAAAACCAAGTAATTGAACAAGCAAAAGAGGATATTAAAGAAGCAATCAAAAAAGCGGATCAATATCCAAAGCAAAAAGTTACTGATTTAATTTCTAATATGTTTGAAACACTTCCACAGAATTTACAAGAACAAATGGAAGAGTACAAAGCAAAGGAGTCGAAATAAACAATGGCACAAATGACAATGATTCAAGCAATCACTGATGCACTACGCACAGAATTAAAAAATGATGAAAATGTGCTAGTGTTTGGTGAAGATGTCGGCCAAAACGGTGGTGTATTCCGTGCTACAGAAGGCCTTCAAAAAGAATTCGGGGAAGATCGTGTATTTGACACGCCATTAGCAGAGTCTGGAATTGGTGGTCTAGCAATTGGACTTGCTTTAGAAGGCTATCGCCCTGTTCCTGAGATTCAATTCTTTGGCTTCGTATATGAAGTAATTGACTCAATCAGTGGTCAGATGGCCCGTATGCGCTATCGTTCTGGAGGAACAAAAAATGCACCTATTACAGTACGTTCACCATTTGGTGGAGGTGTGCATACTCCAGAATTGCATGCTGACTCCTTAGAAGGATTAGTAGCACAGCAACCAGGCTTAAAAGTAGTTATTCCATCTACTCCATATGATGCAAAAGGGTTACTAATTTCTTCAATTCGTGATAATGATCCAGTTATTTTCCTTGAGCATATGAAATTATATCGTTCATTCCGTGGAGAGGTTCCAGAAGGCGAATATACAATTGAACTTGGTAAAGCAGACGTTAAGCGTGAAGGTAAAGATGTAACCATCGTAACATATGGTGCTATGGTACATGCATCACTAAAGGCAGCTGAAGAGCTTGAGAAAAACGGTGTTGATGTAGAGGTTATCGATTTACGTACTGTTTCACCTATTGATATTGATACTATTTTGGAATCAGTTAAGAAAACAAATCGTGTCGTAGTTGTTCAAGAAGCACAACGACAAGCTGGTATTGCTGCAAATGTTGTTTCTGAAATTCAAGAAAGAGCAATCTTACATTTAGAAGCTCCAGTATTACGTGTTACTGCACCAGACACAGTATATCCATTCTCTGAAGCGGAAAACGTTTGGTTACCTAATTATAATGACATCATAGAAAAAGTAAACACTGTAATGAATTTCTAACTTTGATAGGAGGCTTTTCTAATGGCTTTTGAATTTAAATTACCGGATATCGGTGAAGGAATCCATGAAGGTGAGATTGTATCATGGATGGTTAAAGAGGGCGACGCGGTTAAAGAAGATGATGTGCTCTGTGAAGTACAAAACGATAAGGCTGTCGTTGAAATCCCTTCTCCAGTAGAAGGAACAGTTACGAAGATTTTTGTGAAAGAAGGAGAAGTTGCAGTAGTTGGCGACACTCTTATTTCTTTTGATGCTGAAGGCTATGAAAGTACAGAAAGTGAAGAACCTGCTGCTGAGAAGAATGAAGCAGTAAAAGCAGAAGCTCCAAAAGCAGAAGCTCCACAGGCTGTTCAACAAACTACAGATGTAGATGAGAATAAGCGCGTTATAGCAATGCCTTCTGTGCGCAAATATGCTCGTGAAAATGATGTGAACATTAAGCTAGTAACAGGTACTGGAAATAATGGCCGTATCACGAAAGAAGATATTGATAGCTTCGTAAACGGTGGTCAACCTGTGGTAGATAGAGCAGAAGCAGAAACTGCAGCTCAAGATACAGCACCAGCAAAAACACCTGTTTTAGAAGGAAACTTCCCAGAAACACGTGAGAAAATGAGCCCAATTCGCAAAGCTATTGCTAGAGCAATGGTTAACTCAAAATCAAAAGCACCACATGTTACTTTAATGGATGAAGTAGATGTAACAGCATTAGTTGCGCATCGTAAGAAATTTAAGCAGACTGCATTAGATCAAGGTATTAAATTAACTTACCTACCTTATGTTGTTAAAGCTATTGTTTCTGCATTGAAACAATATCCTATTCTAAATGCTTCCATTGATGATGCTACAGAAGAAATTGTGCAAAAACATTACTTTAACATTGGTATTGCTGCTGATACAGATAAAGGGTTACTTGTTCCTGTAGTTAAGAACGCAGACCGTAAATCAATTTTTGCTATTTCACAAGAAATTAATGAATTGGCAGATAAAGCTAGAAGTGGTAAACTAGCACCAGATGAGATGAAAGGTGCTTCAAGTACAATTTCTAATATCGGTTCTGCGGGAGGACAATGGTTCACACCAGTTATCAACTATCCAGAAGCTGCAATATTAGGAATCGGACGTATTGCCGAAAAACCAATAGTTCGTGATGGAGAAATTGTGATTGCTCCTGTACTTGCAGTTTCATTGAGCTTCGATCACCGTATTGTTGATGGTGCAACTGCTCAGCTAGCCTTAAATCAAATCAAGCGTTTATTAAATGATCCACAATTAATTATGATGGAGGCGTAAGGATTATGGTAGTAGGAGATTTTCCAATTGAACTAGACACACTTGTTGTCGGTGCAGGCCCTGGGGGATATGTAGCTGCTATTCGTGCCGCACAATTAGGTCAAAAAGTAACTATCGTGGATAAAGGAGCTTTAGGTGGCGTGTGCCTAAATATTGGTTGTATTCCATCAAAAGCATTAATCGAAGCTGGACATTCAGTAGAGAGAGCTCATGGCAGTGAAGCAATTGGTATTAAAACCGAAAATGTAACTGTTGATTTCTCTAAAGTACAAGAATGGAAAGCATCCGTTGTTAATAAACTAACATCCGGTGTTGAGAGCCTATTAAAAGGGAATAAAGTCGACATCGTTAAAGGTGAAGTATATTTTGTTGATGGAAATACTGTAAAAGTTATGGATGAGAAGACTTCTCAAACATACACATTTAAAAACTGCATTATCGCAACAGGTTCATCACCAATTGAAATTCCTACATTTAAGTTCTCTGAGCGTGTATTAGATTCTACAGCTGCTCTTGATCTTAAAGAAGTTCCTAAAAAGCTAGTAGTAATCGGCACAGGATTCATTGGTGCTGAGCTTGGTACTGCATATGCTAATTTTGGTACTGAAGTAATCTTCTTAGAGGGTGCGAAAGATATCCTTGGTGGCTTTGAAAAACAAATGACTCAATTAGTTAAGAAAGGCCTTAAGAAGAAAGGTGCAACGATTATTACAGAAGCAATGGCCAAAGGCGTCGAAGAAACAAAAGACGGCGTGAAGGTAAGCTATGAAGTTGCTGGAAAAGAAGAGACAGTTGAAGCGGATTACGTATTGGTTACAGTTGGTCGTCGTCCAAATACAAGAGAGATTGGTTTAGAACAAGTTGGTATTGAGGTCGATGAAAGAGGATTAATCAAAGTAGATAAGCAATGCCGCACTAATGTACCTAACATTTATGCAATTGGGGATGTTGTGGCAGGTGCTCCTTTAGCTCATAAAGCATCTTATGAAGGTAAGGTTGCTGCAGAAGCTATCAGCGGAGAAAAATCTGAAGTTGATTATATCGGTATGCCAGCAGTAGCTTTCGTTGAACCTGAACTTGCTACAGTAGGAATGACGGAACAAGAAGCAAAAGATGCAGGATACAATGTAAAAGTAGCAAAATTCCCATTCGGTGCAAATGGTCGTGCTCTTTCACTTAATGCAACAGATGGCTTCTTAAAATTAGTAACTCGTAAAGAGGATGGACTTGTTCTTGGTGGTCAAATTGCTGGTCCTAATGCAAGTGATATGATCTCAGAAATCGGATTAGCAGTAGAATCTGGTATGACTGCTGAAGATATCGCATTAACTATTCATGCTCACCCAACACTTGGTGAAATAACCATGGAAGCAGCTGAAGTAGCATTAGGAACACCAATCCATATGCTTTAATTGAAACGAATTAATAAGAGTAATGTATTCATAAAGGATACATTACTCTTATTTTTTTTTTGGGGGTTTTTGCGTGAATCGAAATGTTTTCGCATATTGTATTCTTTTGTCCTGTCGTTTAAACTTGTATTGGACAAGTAATAAAATACAACAGGAGGATTCGTCATGAAAAAAATCTTTATGTTAATTTCCGTGCTACTGATGGTGTCTTTGGTAGCATGCAGTAATTCGAATCAAAGTAAAGAAACGAAAGATAATCAAATAAAAGATGAACCGAAAGAACAAATTAGTAATTCGAATGAAGATAGTAATATAGCTGAAAATACCGAGAATAATAAAGGTGCAGATCAAGAAGCTTCAAATCAAGAGGAAGCAAATAATGATAAGGAAATGGGGGGAGCAGTTGAAGCAGCGTATCGTATCGCAGATAATTGGTCGATTACCCCGATTAAAGAAGGAATAAATGAAAAAGTTGTTCTACTGACTATTGATGATGCACCAGATAAGTATGCATTAGAAATGGCTAGAACGCTAAAGGATCTGGATGCAGGGGCAATATTTTTTGTAAATGGTCATTTTCTAGAAACTCCTGAAAACAAAGAAATATTGAAAAAAATTCATGACATGGGATTCATTATTGGAAATCACACATATTCTCATAAAAAGTTACCAGATTTAACAAAAGAGGAACAGAAGAATGAAATTATACGTGTAAATGATATGGTAGAAGAAATTATTGGAGAACGCCCGAAATTCTTTCGAGCACCAAATGGTGCTAATACTGATTATTCCAAGAATCTTGTCAAGGAAGAAAAGATGGTATTAATGAACTGGTCATATGGTTATGATTATTTCAAGCCATATATGGATAAAGAAAAATTAACCAAAGCTATGATTACTGGGGAAGGTCCAGAGGCGCGTGAACCAAATTCATTATTAAATCCAGGTGCAAATTTATTAATGCATGACAGAAAATGGACAAGTGAAGCACTGGGAGATATTGTAGTAGGACTGCGTGAACAAGGCTACGAGATGGTTGATCCGCATTTAATCGAAACGATTTCTGATTAATAAACAAGTACTAGTGAAAAATCACTGGTACTTTTTATTAATTATGTTATACTAATTATGTGATATATCGTAAATGTATTATACTTTATTAACAATAAGTGTTATACATTATATTGAGGGAGCTGGGAATAGTGGGTACAATTATTTGTCAAACATGTCAGCAAACAATTGAGCATTATGAAAATGAGAAGGTTGTCGTTCTTTACGGAACATGTCCTGATTGTAAAACGAAAAAAATGCAAAAATAAATAATCTATCATACATTTGGCTGCAAACTTTGCAGCCATTTGTTTTGTCGTGAATCCAGGGGCGTGATAGGATGGATATACAAAGTATGATGGAGGAATGAATATGGGCTGGAATACACGAATCACGGAATTGTTTAATATTCAATATCCAATAATCCAAGGAGGATTAGCACATCTGGCTTATGCGGATCTAGCTGCCGCTGTTTCTAATGCAGGAGGCTTAGGACAGATAACTGCAATGAGCTTGGAAAATCCAGATAGCCTACGAAGTGAAATAAACCGTGTTAGAGAATTAACGAAAAACCCGTTTGGTGTAAACTTTGCAATAGGACAGCATAATCGTCCATTTGAAGATATGATAGAAGTAGTAATTGAGGAAAAAGTTCCAGTTATTTCTGTGACAGGTGGAAATCCTAAAGGTGTATTCGATATGATTAGAGATCACCCCATTAAAACGATGGTCTTAGTTGCCGCTAAACGTCAGGCAATGAAAGCAGAGGAGCTAGGTGCTGATGCAGTAATCGTTGTTGGACATGAGGGGGGAGGCCATTTAGGACGAGCCGATACAGGGACAGTAGTTCTAACGCCACAAGTAGTAGATAATGTGTCTATCCCAGTTATTGCATCCGGTGGAATCACCGATGGTAGAGGATTAATGGCAGCTCTTGCTCTAGGTGCAGAGGGAGTAGAGATGGGAACAAGATTTATTGCTACAAAGGAGTGTGTCCATGCACACCCTATATACAAAGATGCAATTGTAAATGCGGACGATAATGAGACAGTTGTAATTAAACGCTCACTAGGTGCTCCAGCACGTGCACTTAAAAATAGCTGGACAGAGAAAATTTTAGAGCTTGAGAAACAAGATGGAGGATATGACGTTTTACGGGATTATATAAGTGGAGCTGCCAATAAAAACTATATTCATGATGGTAACCCTGAAAACGGATTTGGATGGGCTGGTCAAGGAATTGTCAGTATCCATGATATTCCGACAGTACAGGAATTAATAGATGGAATGATAAAAGAAGCAGAAGAGATTAAAAATAAATGGAAAGATGGAGGTGCTCTAGATTGAGTTACAATTACCCTTTTGACACGAGTTGGTCAAAGGATGAAATAATTATTGTCGTACAGTTTTTTACTTTAGTTGAAAGAGCCTATGAATCCGGGATTGAGAGGGATATTTTATTAGCAGGTTATCGGAAATTTAAAGAAGTCGTTCCATCGAAGAGTGAAGAGAAGAGACTATTTACTGAATTCGAAAGGGAATCAGGCTATTCCGGATATCAAGTTATGAAGAAAGTAAAGGAAGAGGACAGACATAAGATAAGAATGTAATTTTAGAATAGAAAGGGTCTATAGCCAATGGATTGGTTTAAGACCCTATGTTAACCATTATCTATCTTACTTGTAGTGCTTTTTGATAAAATGGTATCAATAGTTCATAAGTTTCTTTAACCAGTTTAACTAAAGCTTCACCATCCGAGACAATAGGATTGTTTGGTAATAGTCTCCTACCGATAAGGAATTCCGCTTTTTTTACATCACGGAAACGGTCTAAATGTTTCTTTTCTAATTCGCCAAGAGAAATCGCATCTTTTTTCATATGATCAAAGGAGATGACAAAGTCAGCTGGTAACTTTTTAATTTGGGTATAGCTTTTTAAGAATTCTTTGGCGATTGCTTGTTTGAAATCTAATTCATAAATACAAGCCAACCAAATAAATAGGTGGTCATCAAATAAACCTACCTGAAAATGTGGGTGCTTTTTATAGCCACGTTTATTATTCGAAATTGCCAACCATGTATCCTTCGGAGGATTAACAGTTCTTCTAGCATGCTTGGCTATATGTAAATATACTTCATTACCAAGTCTTGTAGATAAAAACTCAACTAATTCATAACCTATTTCACGAAACTTTGGCTGAATGTTAGTTTGAATTGCCTCCATTCTTGCATCTAATCCATCTATTTTAAAAGTATCAAAATCGCTTTTAGTAAAACCAGTACTTCCCATTCAAAAACAACCCTTCTTTTTTAAGCTAATTATATTAATTATTATGAACAAATTACTTTAAATAAGTCAAGTATACCGTTTGAAAAACAAAATGTTTTTTGAACGAATCCCGATAAAAATACATATATATAAAGAAAACAAAGAGAATGTTCATAAAAACATGGACAACATAGTATTTTTTCAAAACCAGCTTCTTGAAAGGGTGTGGAATGGTTGAAATATTTATTAGAAGAGGTAAGACGTTTAGAAGAAAAAGAAAGACTACCAGTCCTTCGTATGGAAATTGATTATGAATTATTAACCCTATATGATGCCTTACAAGCCAATGATACCGTTCAAATTATAAAATCAAAAGAAAGATTAAAAACGCTTCGTAAGCAATTGATGGTTTTACAGGATAATTAATAGTTTCTATCTCAAGGTAGGTTTCCAACACTTACTTTGAGCTTTTTTCTGAATTTTTGTGATAAGGCTCTCATGTATACTCGCTTCCAATATTCTGATACTATTGTATAAGAGTAGAGATTAATTGGAGGCTTTAGGATGGATAAGTTAGTTCGGGAAGAAATATTTAACACTGCTAAAAGTTGGATTTTAGAGGCAGGTAATATTATTCGCAATAAAATAAATGAACCAATGGAGATCGGGTCTAAGTCTAACCCAAATGATCTTGTAACTTCAGTAGACAGAAGCACAGAAGAATATTTTGTCAATAAGATAAAAAGTAAATATCCAAAACATTTATTGTTATCAGAAGAGGGATTTGGTGATAATATCCAAACAGTGGACGGAACAATTTGGATTATTGACCCGATAGACGGGACGATGAATTTTGTTCAACAAAAAAGAAATTTTGCTATTTCTATTGGCATATATCATGAGGGTATTGGTGAAATTGGCCTTATTTATAATGTTATGGAAGATATTCTTTACACAGCAACACGTGGTGAAGGTGCTTATAAAAATGGACAAAAATTACCACCTCTAAAATCAGGAGTGGTTTTAGAGGAATCTATCGTTGGATTAACTCATTTATGGTTATGTGAGAATCCTCTAGTAGATGAAAGGGTTATGCAAGAATTAGTTCAGACTGCTCGTGGATCGAGAACCTATGGTTCAGCAGCACTTGAGTTTGCCTATGTAGCTGAAGGAGTTTTAGAGGGCTATTTAACGATGAGTTTATCGCCTTGGGATATTGCCGCAGGAATGATTTTGGTAAATGAAGTCGGAGGGGTATCAACCAATCTTGATGGGAATGTCTTAGATATTTTAAAGAGAGATTCTGTTTTTACAGGACATCCTGAGGTCCATAAGAGAATTTTAGAAGATTTTATAAAAAAAGGAAGAAAGTGACTCGCCTTAGCGAGTCACTTTTCGTTTTTTCAAAGCCAATCCACTGCCCATGATGGAAAAACCAAGTACGATAAATAAAAGAATAAGCAAAATACTACGAAGAGCAATCGCAAAACCAACTCCTATAAACATTAGGACGACTAGCATTGCTAATAGTAGAGCTGGAATGTTTATCTGTTTCATTCGTGTCACCCCTTACTGTATACATATTAAGTATATCGTATCTAATTTGATAGGACAAAATATTAATTTCACACCTCATACTAGCGTGATTATATGAAATTTAGTATAGTTAAACTGGAATACATCTAATGGAGGATTTATTTATATGGTTTATAATTTTGTAATGGAGAACTATGGTGTTGAGAACTTATTCACGATATTATACATAACAAATCTCGTATTAGCTGCAATAGCATATAAATTGGGTTTTGCTAAAAAACTACCAATATTAAAATCAGTTATTGTATATATTTTACTGGCGCTAGGAATTCTGGTGCTTTATTTATTGTTTATTGTGTGGCCAGCTGTTTTAGCGGGTGAGCCTCTTCCACTAACGGAAAGTCTATTCGTAATCTGTGTCGTTCTTGCCATTTATCGAATTCGTTTACATTTACAACGAAAAGCCAAAAATGGGAAGACTGCTTCATAATAAAATTTGAACCGGGGTCTATTTCTGAATTAATTTGGTATAGACCCCATTATTATTTTGTGGCTGTTTTCTAAAAGATTGTTGCATTTTAATGAGTTTTTGAATATGGAATATTCAGATCGAATAGGATTATTATCTACTAAATAATGAAATAGGTCATTTTGCAGGAGGCATTTTCGTGGAAATTAATTGTGCTGAATTATTGATACTATTTATTGTTCTATATTTACTAAATGAAGTCGTTAAACTTAATAGTCGTGTCAAAGGTTTGAAATATACCTTAGACAAAATTTATAAACAAGCTGATGTGCCTAATAACGCATTAGATAACGAATTGAAACAACTATTGAATGAAGGAAAAGATGTAAAAGGAGTAAAAAGAGCTAGAGAAACATTAGGTCTATCCTTGATAGAAGCTAAACAATATGTTGATGCTTTAAAAATGGAAGGCTCATAACTATTACGTAAAAACGAACTCTTGAAGGAGTTCGTTTTTACGTGGATAACGATGAACTTCCTATTCCCATTATATAAACCCAGTCCTAAAACCACAATTCATATTAAAACAGCCTTTTATATTAACTCGTCTTCCTTTTTTTTCTCTTCATATAAACGGAACTTTCCTGTAGCATGACGTTTTAACGTATTATCCTTAACTCTTTCATAGCAATTGTTACATAAATACATATATATTCTACGGTTTCTCAATCGTTTAGCTTGTAAGGAATAATCTTCTATATTTTCCACTGTATCACATAGAGTACACTTTACTTGCATCTTACCACCTCAAATCAAAATATACTTTTACTATATCATATCTAATGAAGATATGTTTATTTTCTGTTAAAGAGAGGTACATTAAGATAAAGGTAGAAAGGGTGATAATATGAAGAAAGGCTATGTTATTTCAGCATTAGGAGCAGGTATTGCGGGATTTATACTAGGGGCGAGGCAGTTTAAAAGCCAGTCTAATTCAATTGATATGGAAATGGATGAGGATTTAACTCTACTTCATGCAGGTAAGCCTGATCAAGTAGATGATTTAGAACTTGAACAACTAGAAAATGCGAAAATGGTATCTGAAGGTTCTCAATTTGGTGTTCAATATTATAATGAGTTAAAGGCTAATGAATAAAAGAAAATGAGGTTGTCTCATCTTAAGACAACCTCATTCCTGTTTAATAAAGAATTCTTTTAAGAAAAACAGGAAATATTTAGCCATAAGGTCTACTGAAACATCACTTTTAATCCTTACGCTTATCATGGTTATTCTTTGATTGTTCATCAATAATGTCATCCATTTTTTTTTCCTCATTATTGTCATCAATTATCTTCTTGTTCTGATTAGGCTCAGCAGGTTGATCTTCTGGCATTGGAAAATCAGGCATATATCGACCAACGATTGCGGCAACTTCATCAACAACACCTTGAATTGGGTAGCCTTGCCTTATCTTATCATTCATATTACGAATTCGTTGTGTGATATCCGCGTCTGCTACTACGACAGCAGTTCTACCATAGCGATCGTGCTGTAATGCCTCTATAACAGAGTACTTAATCGTACCAACTCTAGAACGGTCTAAGTCTTTATCCACATCAATTCCAACAACTGCATAAGGACCGACTACAATTGCTACTGCATCGTTTACTTGAGGTACCTCATCGGCAACACTTGCTAAGTGATTGGCAATTTCCTGATTAGAATAGTTTTGATCTTGGACAGGTGAAGAATTTTTGACATTTACAATTCTATTGTTAGGATCCTGTTTTTCGGATGGTAAGGCGCGGTCTGCATTATTTTGCTGACAGCCGAATAGTAACAGTAAACTAAGGACTAAGATAGCTTTTTTAACTAACATTAATTTCTCCTCCTAGTAGAATAAATATAAGGGGAATAACTTTACTGTTAGTTTAAGTAGACGAGAACAAATTATACTAATAAAAGAAAAGCAGCCATCATGTAGCTGCTTTTCAATTTAATTAAACTGGATTTTTTTTATCCCTTTTATTGGATTATCTTTATTGGTACCATCTTTATATAGTAGATGGACAGGGCCATCTTCCTTTAGTGGCTTTCCATTTAATGCGAAAAGTAAATAGCTATTATAGAGCTGATCAATAGAAATAGAAACTTCACCTTCGCTCGTAATAAGTGTGGCATCTTTTGCATCATCGTTAATCTCAGCATGATTTAAAAAATCATGAATTGGCATAACATAGGAGTATTGAAGAATGTCTTCTCGTTCATGCCTAGTTAATGTTTTATTAACAGGAGGCTTCTCAATTGCACGTTCCCATTTTTTTGCAGCTTCTTCTAGAAGATCCTTCTCATTTTTCTCTTGAACCGAAAAGGCTTCCTCCAATATTATTTTACGATCATCAAATATCCATACGGTTGGATCCATGGTAATTTGATACCTTACATTTCCTATTATCGGAACAATCATAAGTATCCACCTTTCAAATATATGTATACTTATTAAGAATAGCAGACATGGATAATAAATAAAACGAAAAAAACCGTTCCTAGTGGTAATTTTATTTGCAGGTTCTTGTAAGTAACATTTGCATTTTATAGTAGTAAACGATAATATAATGGTAGAAGAATTGATCTGATCAAAGAAAAACAAGCTTATACATTTATACTTGTAGGTTTGTTTTGTCCGGAGGGGATAATTTGATGCAAGAGGTAACGATTGACCATCGTGAAAAAGCCTATGCCCTTCTCAAGGCTGATGCTGATAAAATTTTACGGTTAATTGAGGTGCAGATTGATAATTTAACAATGCCACAATGTCCGTTATACGAAGAAGTATTAGATACGCAAATGTTTGGTCTGTCAAGAGAGATTGATTTTGCGGTTCGACTACATTTAATTAGTGAGGATGAAGGAAAAGCACTTCTTGAAAACCTAGAGAGGCAGCTTAATATTCTTCATGAAGCATCACAAAAATCTGTGTAAGACTGCACTAATTTCGTGTGGTAGGATTTTGTCATAAAACTTTGCCTGCATATGAAATGGCAAGGTTTTTTTGTTTAAAAACAATAGAATTAGAAAAAAACTGCTATATACTGATTCAATAGTAAAATGGGTTAGTTTATTAATGGGAGAGGGACAAATTGCTACGCAAACTTAAGAATTTTGACTTTACACTTATTATTATTCCACTTTTTTTAACTGGATTCGGAATAGTTATGATTTATAGTGCTAGTATGGTTTTGGCCATTGTGGAGGGGTATGAAAGCAATTATTATTTAATCCGACAATTACAATGGTTTGTCCTGGGCATAGCTGGATTTGTATTTTGTAGTTTTTTCCCTTACAGAAATTATCAGAAGCTAATTAAGTTAATTATCTTAGGTGTTATCGTATTGTTAATAGCTGTTAGATTGTTTGGGGATGTAAGTGGTAATGCGAAATCATGGTTAAGCATAGGGCCGATTAGAATACAGCCGTCAGAATTTGCAAAGCTCGGAATTATTATGTATTTAGCCTCTGTCTATTCTAAAAAACAGGCCTATATCAATAATTTTAGTAGGGGAGTACTTCCTCCATTAATTTTAACCGCATTTATTCTTGGTTTAATCGTATTACAGCCAGATATTGGTACAGCCTCTATTATCTTTTTAATAGCTTGCTCTGTTATTTTTAGTTCAGGAATACGCTTTAAGCATCTATTCTTATTGATAGCATTAGGATTATTATTGGTAGCTGTTGCGATTCCGCATATGATAACGGATGAGAGGATTTCACGATTTACAGGTGCTTACCAGCCATTTGAAGATCCTGATGATGATGGTTACCATTTAATTCAATCCTACTTAGCGATAGGTGTCGGAGGTTTAACCGGAGAAGGTCTTGGACAAAGTGTTCAGAAACTAGGGTATTTATTTGGCCCTCATACGGACTTTATTATGGCAGTGATCGCAGAAGAACTTGGTTTTATTGGTGTTTTTGTTGTCATTGGTTCATTAGCAACCATTGTTTTAAGAGGAATATTTATCTCAAGAAAATGTGATGATAGCTTCGGGGCTCTACTTGCAATTGGTATTTCTTCAATGATTGGTATTCAGGCGTTTATTAATTTAGGATCTGCAAGTGGAGTATTACCAATAACTGGTGTTACATTACCTTTTGTCAGTTATGGTGGTTCATCCTTATTAATACTGCTTGTATCTATGGGGATTTTAAATAATATTGCTAGATCAGTTAAGAAAAAAGAACAGGAACCTGTTCCTGTAAATGAAGAACCAATTCCAGAAAATAGATTTCAATATAGAGGAGGAACAAAATGGTCGAGTTAAATAAGATCAAAAAGGTTTTAGTTGCAAATCGCGGGGAAATTGCAATACGTGTTTTTAGAGCCTGCACGGAATTAAATATTCGTACAGTAGCGATATATTCCAAGGAGGATTTAGGATCCTATCACCGTTATAAGGCAGATGAGTCCTATTTAATCGGGGAAGGAAAAAAACCAATTGATGCTTATTTAGATGTTGAAGGAATTATAGCAATTGCCAAACGGGTAGGAGTAGATGCCATTCATCCAGGCTATGGCTTCCTATCAGAAAATATAGAGTTTGCAAAAAGGTGTCAGGAAGAAGGAATTATCTTTATCGGACCAACAAGTGAACATTTACATATGTTTGGTGATAAGGTAAGAGCAAGAGAGCAGGCTTTAAAAGCTGGTTTACCAGTAATTCCTGGTAGTGATGGTCCTGTCAGTTCCTTGGAAGAGGTCCAAGAGTTTGGAGAAAAACACGGCTATCCAATTATTATTAAGGCGGCACTTGGCGGTGGTGGAAGAGGCATGCGTATCGTCCGTAATGCACATAGCTTACGAGACGGATATGAAAGGGCTAAATCGGAGGCAAAAGCTGCTTTTGGTAGTGACGAAGTATATGTGGAGAAGCTGATAGAGCATCCAAAACATATTGAAGTACAAATAATCGGAGACCAGTTTGGAAATATCGTTCATCTATATGAACGTGACTGCTCGATTCAGCGCAGGCATCAAAAAGTCGTAGAAGTAGCACCAAGTCTTTCACTAAATAACGAATTACGGGACGCAATTTGTCAATCGGCAGTAACGTTAATGAAGAATGTCAATTATTTAAATGCCGGAACAGTAGAGTTTCTTGTTAAAGATAATCAATTCTACTTCATCGAAGTTAATCCGAGAGTCCAAGTAGAGCATACAATTACAGAGCTTATTACTGGAGTAGATATTGTTCAAACCCAAATAAAAATAGCCGAAGGGCAAAATATACATGATTCTTCTATTGGTATTCCGCAACAAGCTGAAATAAGAACATTAGGATATGCAATTCAGTCCCGTGTTACGACAGAAGATCCATTAAATAACTTTATGCCAGATACTGGAAGAATAATGGCATATCGCTCCGGTGGTGGCTTTGGGGTACGTCTTGATGCGGGAAATGGATTTCAAGGTGCGGAAATTTCACCGCACTATGATTCCTTGCTCGTAAAAGTTTCTACATGGGCACTTACCTTTGAACAAGCTGTTCAAAAAATGGTCCGAAATTTAAAGGAATTTCGTATTCGCGGAATTAAGACGAATATACCATTCCTCGAAAATGTTATGATGCACGAACAATTTATGACAGGTGAGTATAATACGACATTTATTGATGAAACACCTGAACTCTTCGTTTTTCCGAAGCGTAAGGACCGAGGAACAAAAATGCTTACGTTTATTGGAGAGACAACTGTTAATGGATTTGAAGGAATGTCTAAAAAGAGTAAGCCTGTATTTGATACTCCTCCTATACCGGCTATTGCAAACGTACCGGTACAACCTGGCACAAAACAAATATTAGATGAACAAGGTCCAGATGCATTGGCAAGCTGGTTAAAGGAGCAAAATAAAGTATTATTAACTGACACAACTTTTCGCGATGCTCACCAATCTTTACTAGCTACACGTATTCGGACTAAGGACCTAGTAAAAATAGCAGAGCCAACATCCCGTTTATTGCCTGAACTTTTCTCTATTGAAATGTGGGGGGGTGCCACCTTTGATGTCGCATATCGATTTTTAAAGGAAGACCCATGGGCAAGACTTCGTAAGCTAAGAGAAAATGTACCGAACGTATTATTTCAAATGCTACTACGCGCAAGTAACGCTGTTGGATATACGAATTATCCGGATAACTTGATTGAAGAATTTGTAGAAAAGAGTGCAACAGAAGGAATTGATGTTTTCCGTATATTCGATAGTTTGAATTGGGTTGAGGGAATGAGGCCTGCTATACAGGCAGTTCGGAATCAGAATAAAATTGCTGAGGCAGCTATTTGTTATACTGGTGATATTCTCGATCCGAATCGAACTAAATATGATTTGTCTTACTATAAGACTATTGCAAAAGAGCTAGAACAATCTGGAGCGCATATATTAGGCATTAAGGATATGGCCGGCTTATTAAAGCCAGAGGCAGCCTATCAATTAATATCTGAATTAAAGGAGACAGTCGATATACCAATACATTTGCATACCCATGATACAAGTGGAAATGGAATCTATACGTATGCGCGGGCTATTGATGCTGGAGTTGATGTTGTAGACGTAGCTTGTGGCTCAATGGCCGGCTTAACCTCACAACCAAGTGCACAAACGCTTTACCATGCTTTAGTAGGGAATGAACGTCAACCAAAGGTAGACATTCACTCTTATGAAAAACTATCCTCGTATTGGGAAGGAGTTCGGGATTACTATCAGGAATTTGAAAGTGGGATGAAGGCACCACACAGTGAAATCTATGAGCATGAAATGCCAGGTGGTCAATATAGTAATCTCAAGCAGCAGGCTAAGGCGGTTGGTTTAGGAGAGCGTTGGAATGAAGTAAAAGCGATGTTTCGGAGAGTCAATGACATGTTTGGTGATGTTGTCAAGGTAACCCCTTCTTCTAAGGTGGTTGGAGATATGGCATTATTCATGGTACAAAACGACCTTTCTGAGGACGATATTTATGAAAGAGGGGAGACAATAGACTTTCCAGATTCAGTAATAGAATTTTTCAGTGGTTATATAGGTCAACCATATCAAGGTTTTCCTAGAGAATTACAGCGCATCATATTAAAGGGCAAAAAACCAATAACAGAAAGACCAGGAAAACTACTAGATCCGATTAATTTTGATCATTTGAAGGAAACTTTACAAAAGACACTAGATCAACCAGTTACTAGCTTTGACATGATTTCCTATGCTCTCTATCCAAAGGTGTTTATGGATTACTACCATTTCTATGAGATGTACGGTGACGTATCAGTTCTTGACACACCGACCTTCTTCTATGGAATGAATATAGAGGAAGTAATTGAAGTCGAAATTGAACAGGGAAAAACCTTAATTGTAAAACTTGTATCCATCTCAGAACCACGTGAAGATGGAACCAGGGTTGTTTATTTCGAATTGAATGGACAGGCACGTCAAGTAATTGTCCGTGATAAGAGTGTCAAAACGACCATCACATTAAGACAAAAGGTTGATAAAAATAACGAAAAGCAGATTGGAGCAACGATGCCTGGTACTGTTTTGAAGGTTGCATGTGAACGGGGACAAAGGGTTGAAAAAGGTGATCAGCTAGTTGTTACAGAAGCAATGAAAATGGAAACTACTGTTCAAGCGCCATTTTCTGGTGTGGTGAAAGATATTTTTGTTCGAGATGGCGATGCTATTGAGGTGAATGATTTACTGATTGAGCTAGAATAACAGAAAAGGCGCCCAATAAGGCGCCTTTTTGCTTAGCAATTTACTTAATATTAGAATTAATGATTTCCTCGATGTCTATATTTCTTCTTTCTTTTACAGCACTTCTAGTAGACAGAAGGATAAAGTAACTCAACATACCAAAGAAGCAGGTGATGACTAAAGCATGCATTAAAGCGACGATTAGATTTAATATAGTAAAGATAATCATGGCACCAAAGAAAACCTGCAAAGTAATTAAAGTAAACGTAGTTGTCCATCCCCAGGTCATTACTTTACTATGATGGTATTGTCTAAGAATCCGAATAAATAAGCTAAGTGTCCAAATAAATAATATTCCCGCAGCAAGTCGATGTCCCATTTGTACCCACTGTTCAAAGCTATAGGAGCCAAAATCTAATGGAGACGAATTGGTACAAAATGGCCAATCACCACAAACTAAGTTTGCATTTACGTGCCGAACTAACGCCCCTGTATAAACTACTAACAAAGTATAGCCTGTCAGTGCGTATATTTCTATTCGGTGCTTCTTTTTAATATGTAAGGAATCGGCATCAAATTTCCGATCAATTTCAAAAATTAATAGCATAAGTAAAAAGACAGAAGCAAAGGAAATAAGTGATATACCAAAATGTGCTGCCAATACAAAGTCAGACTGGCCCCATATAACTGCCGCTGCCCCAATTAGCCCCTGTAAAACAAGAAAAATAATGGACAGCAGGGAAAGAAATTTCACTTCTCTAATATGTCCAATATGCTTCCATGATAGGATTACTAATAGAATAAGAAATATCCCTACTCCTCCTGAAACTAATCGGTGGCTTAGCTCAATAATTAATTCCATATCTATCTGACTAGGGATAAGTTCCCCTTTACATAATGGCCAACTATCACCACATCCATCACCAGAGTCTGTTTTTGTGACAAGCGCCCCGCCAATTAAAACAAATATCATTCCGATGGTGGTAAAAACAGAAAGCCATTTCAATGTTTTAATCATTTCTATTTTCCTCACTTTATAACTTGTTGTAACATTCCAACTACCTGTATTCTGATAATATTCCACTCTCCATGATAAGCTTTTTCGTCACTATAAATCAAATAAATATGACAATAAAATGATATTTGACACAGAATTGTTAAACTATCATGGAAATAATCCTTGTTGTATCAGACTTCAATAAAAAAACCTTGCAAAGTTATTCATTGTCTGCTAGAAATAAGGTAGGGGAAATTCTGAGTTTAACGAAAAACAATGATATAAATTTTGTGGAAGATACATAATAGTTAGCAATCATAAAGGCGGCAAAAGCCTTTTATTTATTTTCTTTACAGAATTCACAAAATAGTCAGAAGTTACTCGTTGATGAATCAGATGAACCCAAGTGTAAGTAAAATAAAATATTAAACCATGATACATCTGGCATCATAGATAGCATACTTTCTGGGAATAGTAACAGAGAGGTTATTAATTAAGTATGCTTCTTTCACTATGTCCCTTATTATGGAAGTTAAAAGGGGGGATATGCAAGATGGAGAGAACAGAAATGACTTCCTTAAGAACGGGAATGCTAATGTATCATTGGAAGAAAAAACAGTATGTTATGATGAATGGAACATATTCAACTTGAACGCTGTTTTTTACAATTGAGGTAGGGGGTAAATCTCTACTTGGTATTATTTTGTCCTTACTCCAATTATGATAAAGGAAGGAAATATAGAAAGAGAGGTATGAATACATGAAAGGTTGGATGGGAAAATTTAAAGTTTTGTCCCTGTTAGGCTTTGTAGCGCTATTTTTATCAGCCTGCGGTAAGGAAAACTTAACTGCATTAGATCCAAAAGGTTATGGAGCAGAAAAATCTTTAGATCTAATAATTCTACCTACAGTGATAATGTCATTTGTTTTTCTTGTTGTAATGGTTATCTTTACAATTGCGCTTGTCCGTTTCCGTAAAAGAAAAGGACGGGAAGACTTCATTCCTAAGCAGGTTGAGGGAAACAAAACGCTAGAAACTGTTTGGACTATTATCCCGATTCTGTTAATTATCATCATCGCAGTACCAACTGTTTGGTATACATTTGTTTTAGCAGATAAAGCGGATGCGAAGGATCACATCAACATTGGTGTAACTGGTAATCAATATTGGTGGCATTTTAATTATGATGGTATGGATATTCAAACAAGCCAGGATTTGTATATCCCTGTTGGAGAAAAAGTATACTTAAATATGTTATCTTCAGACGTTATTCACTCGTTCTGGGTTCCAACACTATCTGGTAAGTTAGATGTAAACCCTGAAAACGAAAATACATTCTACATTGAAGCGTATGAGGAAGGCGTATACTGGGGTAAATGTGCTGAGTTATGCGGACCTTCACATTCATTAATGGATTTCAAAATTGTAGCAGTTAGTAAAACAGAGTTTGAACAGTGGGTAGCTGATATGCAAAGTGTTGACCCAGAGGCAGTGCCTGATAATGAAATGGCTGCACAAGGTAGAGAATTATTCCAAGAGAATAATTGCATAGGCTGTCATGCGATTGGTTCTTCACCTGTTGCGGTAGGTCCGAACTTAACTGATTTCGGAAATCGTACGAAACTAGCTGGAGTCAAAGACATGACAAAGGAAAATATCGTTGCATGGCTTTTAAACCCAGAGAAAATTAAACCAGGTAACAAGATGACTGGTGCATATCCAAAACTTAGTGAAGAAGATGCTTCATTAATTGCGGAATACTTAATGCAGTTAAAGCCTTCTGAAATTACAACAGAAGATGCTGGTAAGTAAGTTTTTGATATAGGGTTTCAAGAGATTGAAAAGGGAGGTTTATCTTTGTGAGTACTGCAATTGCTCAGAAAAGAAGCTTCGCTGCCGTTTTGTGGGATTATTTAACC
This sequence comes from Ornithinibacillus bavariensis, assembly GCF_018333235.1. GTDB lineage: Bacteria > Bacillota > Bacilli > Bacillales > Amphibacillaceae > Ornithinibacillus > Ornithinibacillus bavariensis. The sequence goes on from NZ_BORP01000001.1 coordinate 645,385, forward strand.
ACTGTTGACCATAAAAAGATTGGTAAACTTTATCTTTATGGTGGAGGTTTCTTTTTCCTACTTGGTGGAATAGAGGCTATGATTATTCGTATTCAATTAATAAAACCAGAGAATGACTTTATTTCCGCTGGTTTATATAATGAAATGATTACAATGCATGGTACTACCATGATTTTCTTCGCGGCCATGCCGCTCTTACTAGGGTTAATGAACGCGGTCATGCCACTACAAATTGGGGCACGTGACGTGGCATTTCCTTTTGTTAACGCTTTAGGTTTTTGGTTATTCTTATTTGGTGGAATCATGCTAAATGTAAGTTGGTTAACTGGTGCTCCAGATGCAGGTTGGACAGGATATGCACCACTCTCCACGCTTTCGCCAGGACATGGCGTAGACTATTACGTTTTAGGTCTGCAAATATCTGGTGCCGGTACATTAATGGGGGGTATTAACTTCCTAGTCACTATTGTAAATATGCGTGCACCAGGTATGACATTTATGCGTATGCCGTTGTTCTCATGGACTACGTTTGTTGCAAGTGTATTAATATTATTTGCATTCCCAGCGTTAACTGTTGGACTATTCTTAATGATGTTTGACCGTATGTTTGGCTCGGCGTTTTTTGATGTTGCTCTTGGAGGTAACTCCATTATATGGCAACACTTATTCTGGATTTTTGGACACCCAGAAGTGTATATCTTAATTCTGCCAGCGTTTGGTATTTTTAGTGAAATTTTTGCTACATTCTCTAAGAAACGTTTATTCGGTTACACTGCAATGGTATTTGCTACCATTTTAATTGCATTTTTAGGATTCATGGTTTGGGCACACCATATGTTTACAGTAGGTATGGGACCTGTTGCTAACTCCATCTTTGCGGTTGCAACAATGGCGATTGCTGTACCGACTGGTATTAAAATCTTTAACTGGTTACTCACCCTATGGGGAGGTAATATTACCATTAACTCTGCAATGTTATGGTCATTAGCATTTATCCCTTCCTTTACGATTGGGGGAATGACTGGTGTCATGGTTGCAACATCTGTAGCAGATTACCAATATCATGACACATACTTTGTAATTGCTCACTTCCACTATGTAATTGTTGGTGGAACTGTATTTGGAATTTTGGCTGCACTACATTATTGGTGGCCGCTTATGTTCAATAGAATTCTAAATGAAAAACTAGGTAAGCTTGCTTTCTGGACATTCTTTATCGGATTCCATTTAACATTCTTTATCCAACATTTCTTAGGTCTAATGGGTATGCCACGTCGTTACTGGGTATTCTTAAAGAATCAAGAACTAGACCTTGGAAACTTAATTAGTAGTATCGGAGCATTCTTCATGGCATTTGGTGTAATTGTATTTGTAATTAATGCAATTTACAGTGGTATTAAAGGAAAACCAGCACCACATGATCCTTGGGATGCACGTACATTAGAATGGGCTGTAGCTACACCAGTGCCACATTACAACTTTAAGCAGCTTCCATTAGTTCGTGGTCTTGATCCTCTATGGATTGAAAAGACAGAAGGAAATGGTAAATTAACTCCAGCAGAACCAATCGGTGACATTCATATGCCAAATGGTTCTATCCTACCATTTATTATGTCTGTAGGCTTCTTTATTGCTGGACTTGGCTTTATTTATCATATGGACAATAATTTAGCGTATATCCTACTATTTGGTGGTATGGCGCTTGCATTAGTGTGTATGTTAATTAGATCATTGAAGGATGATCATGGTTACCATATTCACAAAGAAGAACTTGAAAGGGAGGCTGATTAATAATGGCAGATCACTCCTTAACTCCTGAAAATATGCCACAACACCCAGAAAAGGCAACGCTTGAAGGGAAAAATAAATTCCTAGGGTTATGGTTTTTCTTAGGTGGAGAAACAGTATTATTTGCCAGCCTTTTTGGTACGTACCTTGCGTTAAAAAATTCAACTGCAGGAGGTCCGTCATCACAAGAGCTCTTCGGACTTGAATTAGTTTTTCTTATGACAATGCTATTACTTACTAGTTCTTTAACAAGTGTTTATGCAATGTATCATATGAAAAATAATAATTTTAAGAAGATGATGCTTTGGCTAGGAATTACAGGTCTACTTGGTGTAGGATTCTTAGGCTGTGAAATTTATGAGTTCTACCATTACATTCATAGCTTTGAATTCACATTCCGATCTTCAGCATTTGGTTCTGCATTCTATACATTAGTTGGTTTCCATGGTGGGCACGTATTGTTTGGTCTTTGCTGGTTATCAGCATTAATGATTAGAAATGCAAAACGTGGCTTAAATCTGTACAATGCACCAAAGTTCAATACATTCAGTTTATATTGGCACTTTATTGACGTTGTTTGGGTATTCATCTTTACGGTTGTTTACCTAATGGGAAAGGTGGGATAAGTTATGGCAGAAAACACCAAATCCAATGAATTTCATAAACAACAAAGTAAAGAGGAAATGAAAAAGCAACTTATCACATTTGCCTTAATGATTATCTTTACAATCCTAGCTTTTCTGATTGTAGGAACAGAGATGATGAGCAAGATGGTTGCTATCCCATTATTACTAGTACTAGCTTTAATTCAAGTAGGATTTCAGTTTTATTATTTCATGCACTTGAAAGATAAAGGACATGGAATGGCTGCAGTCATGATATATGGTGGCGTATGGGCCGCATTCCTAACTGTGATGGCTCTTACTTTAGTAATATGGTGGTAAAATAAAGACCGGGGGAAACTCCGGTCTTTTTTAATGAGGTTATTATATAAACTTTTTGAGAGTTAAAAAGTTGTCACATAATCTTTGTGTTTCAGTCTATCAAATAGGTTATAATGAAAAGGTATATAATAGGATATCTATGGAGTGAATAGCATGTGGCTTAATTTACAAATTTTTGGTTTCCGTGCATTATGGAGCCCATATTTCTTTTTATTTGTTGTTGCTTTAGGTGTTGCTTACTATTTAATTACAGGTCCACTTCGACATAAATTTGGAGTTGTAGATAAACCGACCATAAAACAATACTGGTTCTTTTATATAGGTTTATTCTTACTTTATATTGTAAAGGGATCTCCAGTGGATTTGTTAACCCATATTATGCTTTCCGCACATATGGCGCAAATGGCAATATACATATTGGTATTTCCAATTTTAATGATAAAAGGAATTCCTAAATGGATATGGGAGAGGATTTTATTAAAACCAGTGGTAAAACCAATTCTAAAAGTATTGACCTTTCCTCTTATCGCAATTGTGCTTTTTAACGGAGCTTTTTCATTCTATCATTTACCGTCCATCTTTGATTTGACAAAATCGTCGGATGTTGCACATATTGCGATTCATTTAGTACTTTTAATTTTTGGTTTTTTAGTTTGGTTTCCAGTCATGTCACCAGTAGAAGAGTTTGGTCCAATTAAGCATCCACTAGTAAAAATATTTTATATTTTTGGTAATAGTGTTCTTATAACACCTGCTTGTGTTCTTATAATTTTCTCAGATGTCCCACTTTATGCTGCATATAGCTCTAGTGGCGCTTGGCTTCAAGCTTTAGCATTGTGTGTACCTGGTGATGTATTAAATGGTCTTGCGTCGACCATCCAGTTGTCGGGTCCCGAAATGTTTTCTGCTCTAAGCACATTAGAGGATCAACAGCTTGGTGGAATTATCATGAAAATAATGCAGGAAATTACCTATGGAATCATCTTAGCAAAAGTATTTTATGCTTGGTTCAGTCCTGAAACATTAAAGATTGATCCACTTCCACCAAAACCAATACATGAAGGAAGTTAGAGCGGAAAGGAGGGATAGAACCTCCTTTTCATCTCTTTTTTATAATTAGGGAGGGAAATACAATAGATGGAAATCTTACCTACATTAAGTACGTCTTTTATCTTATTAAGCGCTATTCTAGTAGCAATTGGTTGGAGACTTATTGTAACCAATAAACCAAAAGCTCATAAGAGAGTGATGATTGCTGCTGCAATTAGTGCACTATTGTTTTTTATTATTTATATGTCTCGTACAGTATTTGCGGGGAACACTAGCTTTGGTGGTCCGGAAAACATAAAAATTTATTATACGATATTTTTAATATTCCATATCTTTTTAGCGACTACCGGTGCGGTCTTCGGGATTGTTACATTATATTTGGCATTTAAACGGAAAATCTCGAAGCATCGAAAAATCGGCCCTATAACTGCTGTTATATGGTTTGGTAGTGCGATAACAGGTATCGCAGTTTATTTATTGCTTTATGTGTTTTTTCATGGTGGTCAAACCACGAGCTTAATTAAAGCAATATTGGGTACATAATTAAAAATGTGATAGCGAATTAGCTATCACATTTTTTTTATATTTTAATATTAATACGGATAATTTCTGCTTCTCGTGCAGAATTATAAATAATAATGATTAATGGTCCGATAATAAAACCTAAAATACCAAAGATTTTAAGACCTAAAAACATAGAAATTAAGGTTGCTAGTGGGGAAAGTCCCATATGCTTACCCATTACTTTAGGTTCTACTGTTCTTCTAATCGCTAATAATATGATTGCTAGAATAGATAATTCGATACCGGTTTGAACATCACCTGCTAAAAACATAATTAGTGCCCATGGTCCAAGTATGATGATGGAGCCGATAATTGGTATGATGTCGATAACCCATATAATTAAAGACATAATAAGCGCTACATCTGGAGCAATTATAAATAAGCCAATTAAAGAAACTGCAAAAATTAATAAGCTTACCAAAAATTGTGCCTTAAAGAATCCTACAATAACACTTTTAATCCGACTATTCATAAAGGCGACTTTTTTCGCTGTTTCCTCTGTGAATAATTGATATATCTTTTTTCTAAGTATAGGCAACTCTAGCATAAATAAAAACAGTGCAATTAGATAGACTAATATACTAACAATATACTGGGGTACTTCCGCAAAGATCTTTGCAACCTTATTAATCGTTAATTTTTCTTTAATAGTATCACTTAGCTGACTAATGTAATTATCAAAGCTATCGGTTACTGTTTGGACAAATTCAGTAGGCAGATTTTTACCATATTCACTAAACTTTTTTTCTAAATCTTCATAGATACTGTTTATTTTATTAATATGGGATGGAACATCTTCAACAAAATTAATTGTTTGTCCGACGGCCTTTGTAACTAAAAAGGAACCTGCTATACCTGCTATAATGATGAACGAAAGAAAAACAATAATTACAGCTGATTTTCTAGATAGCTTAACCTTATTCTGAATTAGCCTTACTAATGGATTCAAAGAAAGTGCTGTAAGTACTGCAATAATAAGTGGTATGGATAATGATAGAACATAAAATCCTACGATTAAGAGAGCTGCGACGATTAGGAAGATAAAAATTTTCCGAAACAAAAAATTGTACTCCTTTCGATTAAAGGGAATGGTTATATACTATCTATACAAAATATAGCATGAAACTATTCCAATGAATAGGACTAAATAATTATAAATTGGTATTGTTTACAAAAAAAGAACCCGTTATCCTCGAAATAAGAGTATACCAGGTTCTTATATGATTCATTTCGTTGTAACTTATTCACCTTTAAGTGATTGTAATTCTTCACTAAGACTTTGTAAAATCTTTCTTGCCCGTTCTACTAAATTTTCTGGGAAGTTCTCTTCTTCGCCATACTCGATACCGTGTGGGTAATAATGTTTACCTAGTAAAGGGGTAAGAAGTTTAATGACAGCATCCTTCCGGTCCACATCACCTTCTAGTGCATATCCTTGAACACGGATATAATATGTAACATTTGTTTCGTTAGAACCAATCTTATAATCATATGTAACACGCTCATAATCCCACTGACCAGCACGAATAAATGCGTGTTTTCCCATAATATGATCTAATGGTTTAAGGTCTACAACTGTATCTTCAATTCCTAAATTTTCTAATTTCATTTATTTCACCTCACATTTTTGCTCATTAATTTAATAATAGTATTATTTCCCATAACTTGCAATGGTAATGGTAAAAATTTGACGTACAGCCATTCCATTCCGCCATTAAATTGTAACGATTTTTTTCCAAAGCCTGTATAATTACCTATATAGCATGGTCATAACTTGTTATAGCAAATGATAATTATTTTAATAGATATGATGCATGTTCTTATATAGTAGAACATAGTGTTAAATATAAGATTTAATAGAGGGAGTTTATCGAAATGCGTTTTTTTAGGGGATTAGTATTATTTACTATTGTTGCACTAATAACGTTTTATATATTAGATAAGAAGGACATTGAACCTGATGAGGCGATAGAAAGAATAAGTCATATGATTACGCAGAAGAAAAATGAAATTGCGGATAAATCGGTACCAGAGAATATTATTGGCAATCAAAAATTTCAAGGTGAAATCTACCAGTGGATTGGTAAAAATACTAGCGAATTATTAGCGGCAATTGGTGAACCTATACGTAAGGATTTGAGCAGTTATGGTTATACTTGGTGGGTTTATACTAACCATAAAACACAATATATCCAATTCGGTATCTTAGATGATAGAATTGTAACAGTATTTGCGACCGGGAAAGATATCAAGATTGAACCCTTATCAATTGGAGCGACATATGAATCAGTGAATACAGAGCTTCAATTTGCAAATGAAGTGACCTATAATCAGGATATTTCGTCATATACCTTTCAATTAGACAAAGAGGATATGAGAATGCGGCCATTAGTAAAAGTTACAAATGATCTATTTTTACAGTTATATTTTGATACCTTTACTAACGAATTATCATCCATTCGATTGATGACAGGAGATATGTTGCTGAAGCAAAGGCCATATGGATTACGTTACCGCGGGGAATTACCGGAAAGTATAGTATTATCAGATGATGAATGGAAAAAAGTAGAATATGGTATGGAACAACAAATTTTTGATTTGACAAATATTATCCGATATCGTTTTCAAAAAGACAGCTTAGTTTGGGAAGATAAAGTAAGTGAAGTTGCCTTTTTGCATAGTAAAGATATGGCGGAAAATCATTATTTTTCCCATTATAGTCAAAACGGGGATGGGTTGAAGGAAAGGTTAGACAAAGAGGATGTGAACTATTTTGCTGCTGGAGAAAACATTGCAGCACAATATATCGATGCCCCTGCCGCTGTAGAAGGGTGGTTAAATAGTGAAGGTCATCGGGAAGCATTGCTGCATGATGATTATACACATTTAGGTGTAGGGGTATACCATTTATATTACACCCAAAACTTTTTGACGAAGCCTTTTTAACGGTTAATCTACAGGGAGGCTAAGTCCCAGGGAACGGGTTGACTGAGCGAAGAATAAGTATACTATATTTTCGGTGTGGTGTTTGTACTATACTTATCGGATTTAATCTTGACTAAATACTATTGTCTTCGTCTTTTGCTTTCCTGGGATTAGGCATTATGCACAGTCACATTCACATAAGCATAAATTATTAATAGTTAATATCATCGTATTTTGGTTGAGAATGCTTGATGAATGAGGTGAATGATGATGAGTGATAATCAGTTGCATCCGACTGTTCGCCAGTTTCGAGATTTTATTAACAGACATCCGAGCTTAAGAAAAGAAATTAGGCGTACAGGTAGGACTTGGCAAGAATATTATGAAAAATGGTCCTTACTTGGTGAAGATGATGAATTCTGGGATGTATATAAAAAAGATTCTAGTGAGGAAAAAACAACTAAGAAGGATGATAGCAAGGCAGATTTATTTAAACAACTTGTAAAGCTTACGGAAAATATTGATATTGAAAAAGTACAAAAACAGATTCATCAATTAAGTGGTACTATATCGACAGTTCAGGAATTAATTGATCAATATCAAGGATCTAAAGGTGGAGCACGCCCAATGAATAATCGCCAGCCATTTGGTTGGGGCAGGGATTAGTGATTACAATGCAGAAGGAAGTATATTATTATGTAAAAAGTAGCCAGGAGCTACTTCATTTCATTCGACATAATCCAGAATGGTATCGATATTTAACTAGGGATCCTTCGAGAATTAGTGAATGCGAATTAGAAGCGAAGCGATTTTACGGAAGAACCTTCTCCCAAAGGCTTGAAAAAGTAAATCAAAATGTTCAGATGGTCGGAGTGCTATTGCAATTTGCAGAAATGATGAAAGATTAATTGTTTTTCATTTTCGCCAAAATGATGATAAACTAATGGTGGAGGTGAATAACTATGATAGCTACCCTTGAATATGTCGAGATACTAGATAAATCCGAGATGCTGGGGAAAATGGTTCTTAAGTCAGAGGTTTATGAAGCGTATAGAGATGCAAAGCTAGCTTTATATAATGATGATGAGGCCAACCGGCTTATAAAGGATTTTAATAATGTTAAGGATCTATATGAAGACGTACAACGTTTTGGTAGATATCATCCCGATTATTCCGAGATAATGAAATTAGTCCGTACGAAAAAACGTGCGATGGACTTAAATGATAAAGTAGCAGCATATAAGATTGCTGAGCGAAGCTTTCAAGGTCTGCTAGATGAAATCAGTCAATATATTGCTCTTAGTGTAAGTGATCATATTAAAGTACCAAAAGATGGTGCAGCACTAACAGATAGTGGCTGTGGCTGTGGTAGTGGAGGGAGCTGCGGGTGCAAGGCATCCTAGGCATCTACTCCATTGTATTTTGTAAAGTATTCTGATAAACTAGTTGAAAATAACTTGTAATGGTGAGGATTTTTTTATGAGAACGAATCGTCAAGGATTAATTGTTTGGTTCCAGCATACAAAGAACATAAAACAATTGAAGCGTTTAGGACATATATTATATACATCTAAAAGAATGAAGTACGCCGTAATGTATGTGGAACAAGACGAAATTGAAGAAATTGAAAAGAAATTACTAAAATACCCGTTTATCTCAAAGGTAGATCGTTCCTATAAGCCTTTCGTTCGTACGGAATACGAAAATGCAAAGCCAGATAAAGCCAAGCAATATGATTATAAGATGGGAATTTAAACCCCTTGCATATGCAAGGGGTTTTTTTGTATATAATCATAATCAGTATAGAATTGGTATCGCTAAATTGTTTCTAATTTTGATACTAACAGAATATCGGTACTTGATAGCATTTCTTTTAAGTAAACTTATAAAGTAAGTTAAATAACCGAAAAGCCTAGAAATGGAGAATTAATACTATTTGTAAATAGAGATAAGAGCATTAGTCTAATTGACCGAGAGGTAGTAAAGTATAGTTAATAGACGTTGTTCAAATAGAAAATAAAAAAACCTGCAGAAATTATTCTGCAGGTCCCTTTGTTTTCTTGTAGAAAACAAAAAGGCAAAGGGAGAGGAGAAACCGGAGGAGAACTTATGGGGAAGTGTAAGTCTTCTCCGTGTTTTGAAACAACCAAGCTACGCATTAGCTGTTCCATTATGCTATTATGTACATTGGAAAAAATAATATACATCAGTTCCCTATTTTTTTCTATGAAATGTTTCTGTTTTCTAATCTATTTCCTTTATGGTAGGATGGAAACGTAATGATGGTAGTCGTGAGGTGTTAATAATGCGTGTGATAGCGGGAATACATAAAGGAAGACAATTAAAAGCTGTACCAGGTAAGGATACAAGACCAACAACAGATAAGGTTAAAGAAGCAGTATTTCAAATACTTGGTCCTTTTTTTCAAGGTGGTAGTTGCTTAGATTTATTTGCAGGAAGCGGTTCATTAGGAATCGAAGCATTAAGTCGCGGAATGGAGACATGTGTTTTTGTCGATAAACATCCTAAAGCCATTCAAACCGTAAGAGAAAATGTTAGTATGCTAAAGCTAAATGACCATGTAGAAATATTTCGGGCTGAAGCTTATCGAGCATTATCTGCTGCAGGCAAGCGTGGTTTATCCTTTGATTTAATATTTTTAGATCCGCCATATAACAAGGTGGATTACTTAGAATTAATAGAGTCAATTGAGAAAGAACAATTACTTCGATCTGGTGGAGTTATTTATTGTGAGCATGATGCAAATGATATTTTACCAGAAACTTTGCCAGGGTTTTCGATGAAGAAACATACCAATTATGGTGGCACTATTGCGATTACTATTTTTCAAAAGGAAAATTAATGTTCACAGAGGGGTGTAGTAATGACTAGATTGGCAATTTGCCCAGGGAGCTTTGACCCGATAACTTTCGGTCATTTAGATATTATCCAAAGAGGAGCAAAGATTTTTGACGAGGTGATTGTTGCGGTATTTAATAATCAAGCAAAATCCCCACTATTTTCTGTACAGGAAAGAATTGCTCTGATTAAAGAATCAACAAAGCATATCCCAAATGTATCAGTTGATTCGAATGACGGGTTATTAATTGATTATGCAGAAGAAAAAAATGCTCAAGTTATCTTACGTGGTTTACGAGCTGTTAGTGATTTCGAATATGAAATGCAGATTACGGCAATGAATCGCAAATTAGATTCTAAGATTGAGACGTTGTTTATGATGACGAATAATCAATATTCATTCCTAAGCTCGAGTATCGTTAAGGAAGTAGCTAAATACAAAGCAGATGTAACGGATTTAGTACCTGTAGTAGTTGCTGAAGCACTAAAGGAAAAATATCAATCGAAGTAAAAGCTAACCTAGCTTAGAGGGGAATCTCTTCTAGGTTAGCTTTTTATTAGGAATTATTCCGTATCCGCTTATATATTATGGTTACAGCAATGGCAAAGGAGCCTATAGTAATGATAGGGCCAATTTCTTCCAAAAAGAATAGGGTATTCATCCAACCATTGCTACCAACTGGATTAATTACGGGCATATTTTCTAAATCAAAAACTTGTCTATCTAAATACAGAGGCTTGTATAGAAAAATGGTGAGAAGACTAGCAATAAACCCGTGAAGGATTCTTGCGAAAAAATATGGATAGAAACGGATATCTGTTTTTGATATGATACTTGCAACTTGAGCTTGAATGGAAAATCCATTAAAGCCTAAAATGAAACTGATGGTGATTAAGCTTGATAATAGGGGATCAATGTTTTCTTTGGAAATCATGTTTGCCCCTAACGTAATTTCAAATAGACCTGATATAAATGGTAATGATAGCTCCAATGGAAGTGACAATAGTTGAAAGACATGTTGAAAAGCTAAAGATATCCATGGTGTTATTCCAATCAGAAAGAGCATTTTATTAATAACAGAGAATAATATAATAAAACCTCCAACCATAACAAGCGTTTTAATGGAATTAAGTACAGCGTCCCCCATAATTTCACCGAACGGTCTTTTATCCTTTAATCTTGTTTCGTGCATCGCAAGAAAGGCCTTTCTAAGTGAAATTTTATGATTTTCCTTTACGGTAGACTTATCCACAGTTCGTCCATAATAACGCATACAAATTCCAGTAAAAGTATTGCCAAGATAATGGCAAACACCTAATAAAAGACCAAGCTTAGCATCATGAAAAAAACCGACAGAAATTGCTCCAAAGATAAATAAAGGACTGGAGGAATTGGTAAAGGCAACCAGTCTTTCTGCTTCTAAACGTGTTAGTTGATTTTCCTCCCGTAGTCTAACTGAGATTTTTGCTCCAGTAGGATAACCACTAGCCATTCCCATTATCCAAGCAAAGCTACCGACACCAGGGACATTAAAGAGTGGTCTCATGATTGGTTCGAAAATAACACCTAAAAATCGAACAACACCAAAGCTTAGAAGTAATTCTGCGGTTATAAAAAATGGTAGAAGTGATGGAAAGACAACTTCCCACCACATATCCAAGCCACGGATACTTGCCTCTAATGCATCATTTGGATATTTAATTAATGTGAATGCAAAGAAAATTGTTATTCCTGCTAACATGAATGATTTAAGTATTTGCTTCAATACGCTGCCTCCTAAAAACTTGCTAAACTGTACTTATTTTTTTGATAGTAGTAAAATATGGGATATGTATTATCGTTGAAATAGGACAAGTTTTTAAATATCTATACCAATATACGCACATACATTGCCTAATTATGCCATAGACTTTTATGCTTAAAGAATATTTCTGAAACTGGTATGATAAAGGCCTGTTACAAGGTAAAGAAGGGGGTCTATCAAATGAAACTTTTTAAGGGACAGTTGCTATCCATTATAGTAGCTGTAATCATAGCTGTACTTCTATCTACTTACAAAATGCCATACTATATTCAAAAACCAGGTGGTGCAGATGCGTTAAGTCCAATCGTACATGTGGATAATGCCGAGGAGAGTAAAGGGGACTTTCATTTAGTAACAGTTCGAGGCGGGCAAGCAACACCACTACAATATGCGCTCGCAAAAATTTTGCCACATCATGAAATTGTTGATATAGAAGATATACGACCGGAAGGGATTTCCGAGGATGATTATCTCCACACACAGTTTCAAATGATGGAAAGCTCTCAAGAGGCTTCCACAGTAGTTGCGTATACTGCAGCAAATAAAGAAATAAAAATTGACTATAAAGGGGTATATGTAGTCAGTATTAAATCTGGTGCACCAGCAGATGGTGTTCTAGAAGTTGGTGATCACATCGTTGGAATTGATGATCAAGAGGTTAAAGAGTCCAATGATTTAATCTCCTATATCGAATCGAAAAAAACAGGTGACACTGTAACGCTTACAATTTTGCGGAAGGATAAGCAGCTAAAGAAAAGCCTTACCCTTGAAACAATAGATGAGAGTACGAAACAAATTGGAATTGGTATCACGCTAGTAACAGATCGGGATGTTCGAGTAAAACCTAACATTACGTTCTCCAGTGGAGGAATAGGTGGTCCAAGTGCAGGGTTAATGTTCTCCTTAGAAATATATGATCAGCTAACAGAGGGAGATTTAACGAAGGGACATCAGATAGCTGGTACTGGTACAATTGACTATGATGGCAATGTAGGAAGAATAGGTGGAATTGATAAAAAGGTTGTTGCAGCAGATAAAGAGGGTATAGAGATATTCTTCGCACCATATGAAGGTGGACGTGGAGGAGACTCCAACTACGAAGTGGCAAAGAAAACAGCCGAAGAAATCGGTAGTGATATGAAAATAGTTCCAGTTGATACCTTTGATGAAGCATTGAAGTATTTACAAGAAAAAGTTCAATAAGGAAAGTGACAAAGAAAAAAGCTCGATTAGTTTCTACTCATTTTTAAAAAAGATGAATCTAATCGGGCTTTCCCTCTTATGTATGAAGAACAGGTCCTATCAATTCCTGCTTCTGCAATTCACTGCGTTTTAGGGTAGGTATTATACTGTAATATGCATTCGATGCTCTTTCTTCAATTTCTAGCATAGGGTGAATATTCCGTGATAGCTTTGAATATAATGGGACATTTAGTTGTTTTTTTATCGTATTTATATACTCCCTCCCTTTCCGTGTGAATCCTAGTAAGCGAACATATGGTACAGAAGGAAGTGTTGTAAAATATTCAATTTCTGCTTTTTTGGTGTTTGTTAAGAGATGGACAAAAATCCGCTGTATTCGAGTCCATGTATATCGTTTTGTTTTCATTCGATCTACCCAGTCATAAAAGGTTCGTGCCTCTTTTGCGGTTTTCTTAATTCGGTGTTCCATTCCTTCAACTACCCCATGAATAGAAGCTAATTCAGCAGTAGGCATTGTTAGAACCCGATATTGTAAGAAAGGAAAATATTCTTCCCAGCTATGTAAAAGACCTGCCTTAATTTGATAAGCATCTAATTCTACTAAAGTAGATGAGGGCATAGTAAATTTAAGATCAGTTATAGAAGTTTGCGCTTCAAATATTTGTTTCCGAATACTAGTAGCGCTGGCGATAGGGCTAGTAATTTCTGTATCGTGGTAGTTGCTGTTTATACGTTTAATAGTTAAGGGTTCAATAGGTAAATTATTATCAAATATTGTGCGAACATAACTAAAACCCAAAATATTATTTGGCTTAGATAAATCCATCTCTTTACTAGTAAGGCCAATTAATTCATAGGCGGTTCTACTTGCCTCAGGGAATGAAAGTCCTTCTTTTAAGGATTGTTTTACTTGTAATTGGAACTGATTTTGATTCTCCGTAAATTCGTGATAAGCTTTCGTGAAAGCCTGGATATCACCGGATTCACTGCCAAAACAGATACGATTTATTCCTAGTTCATGTAGTGTTTGCACGGAACCCTTTGCAAATAACTCACTACTTTGTACAGCATAAACATAGGGAAGCTCAACGACGATATCAACCCCAGCTGATAAGGCAGCACGGGCACGATGAAATTTATCCATTATTGCCGGTTCTCCTCGTTGTAGGAAAGAACCGCTCATCACTGCAATAACGTAGTCTGCATTAGCTATTTCTCTGGCTTGATCAATATGATATGCATGCCCGTTATGAAATGGGTTATACTCTACAATTAAGCCACAAACATTCACATGAACACCTCCAATAATAGATAAATTATCTTTTAGCTGATACATACAAAAGCTTAGCCTTATTACTTTTGTTGAAGATTCAGACTAGCATTCATAATTATTACCTATAATGGTTGATTATAGAAAATATCCTTTGGGAATGCTACCGATAAGGAATAATTCTATTATTTTTTTCACTGTAAAGAAAAAATATTGACAAAAGAGCAATTTCCTTTTAAAATAACTCTTGTTGCCTTGAGGTGAAATCAATGAAATTTACAATTGCACAATTAAAGAAAAATGCTTTTAATAAGCCCTTTGAATTTTCAAGAGAAGTGGATGTTTCTGTGTTAGCAACCATGAATACGGATATTCGCGATATTACTCCTGTTCATGTACAAGGAAGCTGTACGATGCAAGGTGATCAATTCTTTTTTACATTTACTATTACTGGTAAAATGATATTACCTTGTGCGCGTACTCTTGTTGATGTTCCTTATCCGTTTACCATTAAGGCAGAGGAGATTTTTACGACCTCACCTTATATCAATGAGGAAGATGATAACGAAATCCACTCAATTCATGGAGAAGTGCTTGACTTAATGCCGTATATAAAGGAAAATATTCTATTGGAGGTTCCTTTTCGAGTATTTTCTGATGAGGTAGATTTTGAGAAAGATGCACCTCGAGCGGGAAATGGTTGGGAAGTACTTTCCGAAAAAACAGAAGAAGTGAAAATTGATCCACGTTTTCAAAAACTGGAGTCATTATTCAAAGATACCGAGAAAGAAAAATAAGAATCGTTTCATTGTTTTTGCTTTCGCAATTGAAGGAGGTGTAAGTCATGGCAGTACCTAAAACAAGAACTTCTAAAAAAGTTAAAAGACAACGTCGTACTCATAAAAAATTACACGTGCCTGGCATGGTAGAATGTTCAAATTGTGGTGAATTAACAAAGCCACACCATGTATGTAAATCATGTGGGCATTATGATGGAAAAGAAGTTGTTAGCAACTAATCTAGAATGAAGACAGATCACTAACCGAATGTTTGTGGTCTGTTTTTTTTATATACAAAAAAATTATCGAAGGGATGAGACGTAGTGGGGGTTATTACGTACCAGTATATGAGCGACAAGGATTACAGTGTAATTACGATTAATCGTGAAGAGAAGCGGAATGCTATCTCCTTAAGAATGGCAGAAGAGCTGATGACTGCTATCGAAAAAGCAAAAAAAGACTCTATCAAATTTCTTGTCATTACAGGAGCAGGGGATAGGATGTTTTGCTCAGGCGGTGATCTGAATGACTTACATGGAAATTTGTCAGTGGAAGAGGCGGAACGAAGACTATTGACAATGATGGGGGTGCTTCATGAGATTGCCGTTTTTCCAGTGCCAACTATTGCTTTATTAAATGGTGGAGCTGCTGGTGGAGGGTGTGAATTAGCGACAGCATGTGATATTCGTATCGCTAGACGGTCAACTAAGTTTGGGTTCATTCAGTCGAGTCTGGGAATTATGCCTGGCTGGGGAGGGGGAATCCTATTAGCAAAAAGAGTACATACTAGCTTTGCTTTTCGATGGATTATGGAAGGTACAGTATATCAAGCGGAAGAATTGGAAGCGAAAGGCTGGCTGCATAGATTGATTAATAATGAGGATTGGCAGGATAAGGATGAGGTTTTAGCTCCGTATATAGCGAAATCATTTCAGCAAATGAAAATTTTTAAGAGCCAATACCTAGAGGAGATAGGAGTAATAGGTTTAAAGGATAGGATGATGAATGAAGTTAAGAAGTGTGCGTCACTATGGGAAACAGAAGAGCATAGACATGCGGTAGAGGCATTTTTAAATCGAGATTAGTAATCCTGTAATTTGAAAATTATCATAATGTGTATTCTATCACTCCTAGTTTGTGCATACATTGATAGCAAATAGATAAGGAGTGATGTTATGAATGCAACGAGGCAGGATGCCTGGACGGAAGATGAAGATGTTATATTAGCTGAAACAGTGCTACGTTATATTCGGGAAGGGAAAACACAGCTTGAAGCCTTTAAGGAAGTTGCTAATCAATTGTCTAGAACTTCGGCTGCTTGTGGATTTCGATGGAATGCTACCATTCGTAAACATTATCAACAGGAAATAATGAGAGCCAAAGAAGAAAGAAAGCTTGGTGGAAGAAAATCTTTATGGAATTCTAATAATCTGAAGCCGAATGAAGAAAAAGATACAATCGAATCAGCTATCATTTTACTTGAAAAAATGAAATCAACCTTTGCAGATCACCAAGATTTAGCTAAACGCGAACAGGAAAAGCTGATTAAGAAATTAGAGGATGAAAATAATAAATTGAAATCTCAATTGGAACGATATGAAAATGCTTGGGAAGAGATGGGAAATCTATGGAAGTGGATTAAAGATAAGCATAATGGTTAATCCTTCCCTAAGCAATCATACTATATTTTACTGGAAAGATGAAAATTATGAAGCTAAAAAAGTGTCTACTCCAAAGGGATAGACACTTTTAAAGTTTTGTAATAAAAAAATGAAATAGCTTACATTTTTAATGAATATTTTTTTCGTGTATTCCTTCAGGAAGCCAAATTAATGGGTTTTGGCCAAAATCTCTTTCCATTTCGTATTTAGCCTTCTGAAAACCCATCTTCTCCCAAAATCCATGTGAATTAATACGAGGATTAGTCTTAATAGGAAGCTGATATGATTTTGCAAAGTTTACTAATTTTTCACCATAGCCCTTACCTTGATAATGAGGCAGTACCTCAAGCTTCCATAACTCTAAGTAATCATGCCTTGGTTCAAAATACTTATCGTACTTCTTCTCTACCTTATATAAGCTCATTCTGGCTATTAATGTTTCCCCATAATATATTCCATAGAAAGGAGATTCACTGTCATTTTCCACAAAGTTATTTTGTAGATCCTCTAACATCGATAATTCTTGGTTTCCATATTCCTTAAAGAGCTTAAATTCTTCTAATGTTTTATAGTTTATTAACAGCTTTTGTACACTAACTTCATTCATAGTAAAGCTCCCCCTTTGCAAAAGCTAAAATGGTTGATCTATTTAATTATAATATAAATGCCTGCATAATTAAACTTAACATGCAGACTACTTTATAAAATCTGGATTCTAAATAAAATGCAAAATATAAATATTTTGTTACAATTAAGAAATGGAATAACGTTCATGGTGAAGGGACATATCAGAAAATGTTTGATTTTGTATTATTTATAGTAGCGTTTATTATTACGATACCCATTGTTGCAACGGTTGGATTATATTTTATCTTGAAATTAGTATATGGTAATCCAATTAGAGCACTTCATAAGGCAGTAAACTGGACCACAATTCTACACATTATTGCTGGAAATGTACTATTAACCAATTTATTTAATGGCAATTACATAGGCTATATTATTGTTTTTTTACTTTTATTATTAACGATACTTATTACCTTTCAGTGGAAAAAACATACAGAGGTTGA
Organism: Ornithinibacillus bavariensis; assembly: GCF_018333235.1. Taxonomy (GTDB): domain Bacteria; phylum Bacillota; class Bacilli; order Bacillales; family Amphibacillaceae; genus Ornithinibacillus; species Ornithinibacillus bavariensis. Next base: position 663,303 of record NZ_BORP01000001.1, read on the forward strand.
TATAAAAAAAGCATTGAAGCTATCATGGAGACTATGTTTTCTAATATTTTTTTGCTTCTATATCGTTCTTGTGTTGTATGGAATTATTGAAAGGATAATAGGTTAACCTTTTGTTCCAAAACAGATTACATGAAAAAACGGTCTTTATCCTGTACAATAATTTTAAATAGAACACCTAAAGGAGTACGTAATGCATGCAAATTGAACCGATACATATCGATAACCAAAATAAATTGATTCGCGATTATCGTGATGCTAAATTATCCATCATGGAGCATTTCGATTATGGTATGTTGGATTTTCAAAAGAGAGTAAATGAAATATCAAGTCGTACCTATAATCGTGAACAGTTAGCCCATGTGCTTAAACAATTAAATGAAATGTGGGGTGCGACTTCTGCCACATTTTCGAATATAGAAAGATTAAAAGAGGCTAGAAGTGTTGTAGTGGTAGGCGGTCAGCAAGCGGGATTATTAACTGGTCCGTTATATTCGGTAAACAAGGTAATATCTATTATTCAGTTGGCAAGACAACAAGAAAAGGAATTAGGTATTCCAGTAATTCCTGTTTTTTGGATAGCAGGTGAAGATCATGATTTTGAAGAAATTAATCATGTATACATGGGGCGTAAATCATTTAAAAAATATAAGCTTCCAATACGAAACGACGAAAAGTTGTCCATTTCGCAAATGGATATAGATCATAAGGTTGTACAGGACTGGCTCAAAACAATTCTTAATCAAATATCAGAAACTAAATTTACGAATGAATTAAATAACATGATAGTAGATTGCTTGGAGCACTCCAATAATTATGTAGATTTCTTTGCGCAGCTTATTTTTCGCCTATTTCCAGAGGAAGGCCTTGTCCTAATAGATTCCGGTAATAAACAAGTACGAGAGCTAGAGAGTGAATATTTTGCACAAATGATTATGAAGCAAGAAGAAATCAGTGCAGGTGTTGTAGAAAGTATTGAGAAATTAACGAATAAAGGGTATACCATTGATCTCGATGTATCACTTGAAAGTGGTAATCTATTTTATCATTTGAATGGAGAAAGAATACTGTTAAACAAAGATGCAGAAGGTAATTGGATTGGAAAGCAGAATGAAATTATTCTTAGTGTGGAAGAAATTCTTCATGTGGCAAAACAACATCCAGAGCAATTAAGCAATAATGTTATTACACGTCCATTAATGCAAGACTTATTGTTTCCTACTTTAGCGTTTATAGGTGGGCCAGGAGAAATTAGCTATTGGTCTGTGTTAAAACCTGCTTTTCACGGGTTAGGTATTAAAATGCCACCTGTAGTTCCTCGACTATCGTTTACCTATTTAGAACCAAAGGCTAAAAAGATTATGCAAAAATATAACATACCAATTGAAGTAGCTGTTAATCACGGGGTAGTGGCTATTCGCGATAAATGGTTTCAAGCTAAAATGGAACCTCCAGTAGGCGAAACTGCAAGTCAAATCAAACGTAGTATCACCGAAATCCATCGGCCATTGCTGCAGATAGCTGAAAAAACTCGTTCAGATGTTGGTGAATTAGCACATAAAAATTTGGCTTATTTAATTCGGGATATCGAATTTTTAGAAAAGCGAATTGAAAATGCCTTAAAGGAAAAATATCATAAAGAGCTAGAAGATTTCTCATTGTTAGAAAATCTATTACATCCTGATGGTTTACAGGAAAGAGTTTGGAATCCGTTACCTTTTCTAAACGAATATGGATTAGACTTCTTTAGAGAAATCTGCTGTAAAGAGTGTTCGGTGGAAGAAGAGCATTTTATTATCTATCTATAGTCCCCACCACCTCCCACCACTTATTTGAATAACTGTCTTATTCATTGCAGTATCAGTGAAAACCCTTATTTAATCAGGTGTTTTCAAGTGCTGCTCATGGTTATAAGGCGGTTATTTTTTTGTTTTTAACCACTTTTTATCAATAATAATCCGTTATATTAAAAAAATGGTGGTGAAAAGTGGGGGGATGTGGTAATATTGATTTATGAAAGTGGGGGCATTGTAAATGTTCATGGGTGAATTTCAGCATAACTTTGATACAAAGGGAAGAATTATCGTACCTTCTAAGTTCCGAGAAGAGCTTGGAGAGCGTTTTGTTGTCACCCGTGGTCTTGATAAATGCTTGTTTGCTTACCCCATGAGCGAATGGACTATATTGGAAGAAAAGTTAAAAAAACTCCCACTCACAAAAAAAGATGCTAGAGCCTTTACGCGATTTTTCTTCTCTGGAGCTGTAGAATGCGAAGTTGATAAGCAGGGAAGAATAAACATACCACAGCCTCTACGTAATTATGCAGGTTTAGACAAAGAGTGTGTGGTAATCGGTGTATCCAATCGAATTGAATTCTGGGCTAGCGAAAATTGGGATGATTACTTTACTGATTCCGAGGAGTCATTTGCAGAAATTGCCGAGAATTTAATGGATTTTGATATATAACCGAAAACGAAATCGCTGAAGTAGGTGTAGTTATGTTCAAACATTATACAGTACTAAAAGAAGAATCCATCACAGGACTACAGATAAAACCAAATGGTACATATGTGGATTGTACACTAGGTGGTGGAGGTCATTCAGAAAAAATAGTCTCTCATCTCGATCAAGATGGCTTATTAATTGCGTTTGACCAAGATGCTGACGCCATAAATGCCGCTAATGAAAGACTTTTGCAATATCAGGATAGAATCCTATTTATCCACAATAATTTCCGTAACTTGACTGAAGAACTAGACAAGCACTCTATTTCAAAGGTAGATGGAATTCTATTTGACTTAGGAGTTTCTTCTCCACAGCTAGATAGAGGTGATAGAGGTTTTAGCTATCAGCATGATGCAAAATTGGACATGCGGATGAATCAAGAGCAAGAATTAACAGCCCATGAAATTGTTAATGATTGGTCATACAATCAGTTAGTCTCGATTTTTTTTCAATATGGAGAAGAGAAATTTTCTAAACAAATTGCTAGAAAAATTGAAGAGCATCGTAAAATAAAGGCAATAGAAACAACATTTGAATTAGTAGATATTATAAAAGAAGGAATTCCTGCAGCTGCTAGAAGAAAAGGTGGCCATCCAGCAAAACGAATATTTCAAGCCATACGAATTGCTGTTAATGATGAGCTAAATGCGTTTAATGATGCACTACATCAAGCTGCGCGTCTAGTAGATATGAATGGTAGGATAGCGGTTATAACCTTTCATTCATTAGAGGATCGAATTTGTAAACAAGCATTTAAAAAATGGAGTACACCAAAAGAAACACCGAGAAATCTACCAATAATACCAAAAGAATATGAAGCACCATTTAAGATGGTTAGTAAAAAACCAATCGTAGCAGGTAATGAAGAGTTAGAAGAAAATCGAAGATCACGAACAGCAAAGCTACGAATTGTAGAAAAAGTGAACCCATGGTCTGATGATTTTAAATATGAGGAAGGGTGGAATAAGTAATGGCAGCAAATCATGCAAGAAGTTGGGAGAATTCATATACTTCGTATCGGCCACAAGTCGAGAAAAGAGTAGTAGTACGTAAAGCGGGCTGGATTACAAAGGGTGAAAAAATATTATATTCTGTTGTAGCTGTCTGCATACTCGTTGCATTATGGTATATCGTATCATTTTCATCCTCCTTGGACACATTGAATCGAAATATACAATCTGTAGAACAAAAGATAACTAATCAGCAAGTCGTAAACGAAGGTCTAGGCTTTGAAATAAAAGAATTAAGTAGACCAGAGAGAATTATACAATATGCAAAAGAACATGGTTTGACCATTCAAGCAGCAGAGGTAAAGCAGGCTAATTCATACAATCATTAATCCAGGTGATAAATTATGAAAAAAAATAAAACGACACATGCCATGGCGGGTATTTTAATGATTTTATTTGTCGTGGCCTTTTTATTGATATCCGGGCGCTTTTTATACATTCAAGCTTCAGGTTCAGTAGCTGGAGTTTCACTTAACGAGTGGGCGGATAATGTTAGGACAACCACTTATACACTAGATTCAGAACGAGGAAAGATTTTTGATAAAAATGGCATGACACTAGCTTATGACATGCCTACTTTTCGAATGTATGCTATTGTGACAGATAAATATTCAAAGGATAGTGAGGAGCCACAGCATGTAGTTGACCCTGAAGGTACAGCAGAACAACTGGCTCCTTTGTTAAATGTTGATAAAGCCTATTTGTTAGAACGCTTAAATAATGGTGTTAAAAATGGGCAATCACAAATAGAATTTGGTTCTGCAGGGAAAGGAATATCAATACAAACGAAAGAAAAAATTGATGCATTAAAGTTACCTGGTATAAAGTTCATTAAAGAAAATTCTCGATATTATCCGAATGGGGTATTTGCTTCCCATATCATAGGTTTTGCTAGAGAAAAGGAAAACAAAACAGAGAATGGTATAAAAAATGAAATAGTGGGAGTAACTGGTATCGAACATGAGATGGACGATTTGTTAAAGGGCGCTAACGGATATATATCTTATCAAAGAGATATTTATAATAAAAAACTTTTAGATCCTAATGAAGTGATTCAGATGCCAGATAATGGTGACAATGTATATTTGACTATTGATCAAAAGATACAAACACTTCTTGAGGATGTCATGACACAGGTGGATAATAAATATAAACCAGAACGGATGTCGGCAATTGTGATGAACCCTAAAACAGGGGAGATAGTTGCTATGAGTAATCGTCCTAGCTATAATCCGAACAATCCTGAAAATGTGAAAAACTGGTATAACGATGCCATTTCTACTCCGTTTGAGCCTGGATCAACAATGAAGATGTTTACATGGGCCGCGGCAATAGAATCAGGTGTTTATAATGGGGGAGAACAGTATAAATCTGGTCAATATAAAGTTGGAAACAATAAACCTGTTGGTGACTTTAATGGTGGAAAAGGATGGGGTATGATCTCCTATGACGAAGGTTTTGCATTATCCTCAAACGTAGCTGCGAGTAAACTAGTTTGGGAGAAGATGGGACCTGATACGTTTCTAAAGTACTTAAAAGCATTTGATTTTGATAAGGAAACAGATATAGATCTCCCTGGTGAAGTAGAAGGCCAAATTTTATACAATTATCCTATCGAACAAATTACAACTGCTTTTGGACAGGGAAGCACCACCACTCCCATTCAGATTATGAAGGCTGCAACTGCAATCGTCAATGATGGGAAAATGGTAAAACCTTATATTATTGATAAAATAGTAGATTCCGATACTGGGAAAGTAATAGAGCAGCATAAACCAGAGGTGGTCGGAGAACCTATCTCTAAGGATACTGCTAAACAAGTTAGAAATTTACTAATTCAAGCAGTTCAATCGGAACGTGCAACCGGAAGTAGATTTAAGTTAGACGATTATTCTGTTGGAGGTAAGACTGGTACAGCTCAGATTCCTAATCCAGATGGTGGGGGTTATTTACGTGGTCAAGAAAATTACGTATTCTCCTTTCTAGGAATGGCACCAGCAGATGATCCAGAGCTAATGATGTATGTATCTATTAAACAGCCAACCCTAGAATTCGAATCTGGAATTGAATCGGGTTCAGTACCAGTATCCTTTATTTTTAATAATGTGATGGAGAATGCCTTACATTATTGGAATATCGAACCTGATAAAGGTGAGATAACCGAGGTATCAGATTATAAGATTCCTAATTTAATCAATAAATCTACAGAAGAAGTTAAAGGTATTTTAAATTCTGCGAAAGTAAGCTATAGTGTGATTGGATCTGGTAATAAGGTTGTGAAGTTGAGTGTAGAAGAGGGCAATAAAGTCTTACCGAATGAGCGTGTTTTACTTCTTACTAACGATCCTGCCATGCCAAACATTATTGGCTGGTCACAGCGAGATGTTCTAAAGCTAGGAGAAATGGTAGGACTTAAGACAGAAATTATTGGAAACGGATATGTTACCTCACAAAGTATTCCGGAGGGCACTAAACTAGGAGAAAATAGTTATCTAGGAGTAGAACTGAAAACGCCAATGGAAGTAAAGAAAACGAAACCAAACGATAATAGTAAAAACAATCAAGCACAATCTAACGACACATTTGAATAGTTTACCATAGAAAAACAGTGTTCTAATCAGTTTTTTTAAACATATAGTTGATACAAGCCTACCTATGTATGTGAAGGAGATGGAAGATGAAACGAGTATCAACGGTAACAGTTAGAAAACGATTAGTCGCTGTTTTTCTTATTGGTTTAATTGTATTTGGGATAATCGATCTTCGATTAGGCTATGTTCAATTTGTACTCGGTGATCAGCTTATGGAAAAAGCCGACGAATCATGGAGTAGAAATATTGCTTTTCAACCTGAACGAGGACACATTTTGGATGTGAATGGAGAAATTTTGGCAGAAAACGTTACTGCACCTTCTGTTGTAGTGGTACCTAGGCAGATCACAAACCCGGAGGATACTGCAAAGAAGTTAGCTGAAATCTTGGACATGCCTGAGAAGAAAGCATTCGAATATGTTACGAAATCAGCTAGTTCTGTTAATATTCATCCAGAAGGAAGAAAATTAACGGAAGAACAGGAAAGAGCTGTCCGAACCTTAAATTTAGAAGGTGTATATTTAGCAAAGGATTCCATTAGGCATTACCCGTTCGGTGACGATTTAGCGCATGTATTAGGTTTTGCGGGAATTGATAATCAGGGTCTTATGGGTCTAGAGTTGTATTATGATGATATGCTTGATGGTGAAGAAGGAAGCTTGTCCTTCTATTCTGATGCAAAAGGTAGGCGTTTAAACCAGTTGGCCGATGTGTATAAACCACCAAAAGATGGCTTTGACTTGGTTACCACAATTGATTCTAGGATTCAAACGATTATGGAAAGAGAGATGGATTTAGCAGTCGCAAAATACAATCCTGATGGTGCTTTAGCGATTGCCGTAGACCCCAAAACTGGTGGTATATTGGCGATGACATCAAGACCTAATTTTAATCCTGAAAATTATCAAGAGGTGGATTCAACCGTTTATAACCGAAATTTACCAATATGGAGTACATATGAACCTGGTTCCACCTTTAAAATTATTACACTTGCAGCGGCATTAGAAGAAAAAATTGTAGATTTACAAAATGACCACTTCCATGATCCAGGTCATGTGGAAGTAGGGGGAGCAAGACTTCGGTGTTGGAAACCTGGTGGACACGGTAGCCAAACGTTCCTAGAAGTTGTTCAAAATTCATGTAACCCCGGCTTTGTTCATCTAGGTGAGGAATTAGGAAAGGAAAAGCTATTTAGCTATATTAAAAAATTCGGTTTTGGATCTGAAACGGGAATTGATCTTCAAGGTGAAGGGTCAGGGATTCTATTTAAAGAAGAGAATGTTGGCCCTGTGGAACTAGCTACTACAGCATTTGGTCAGGGAGTTTCAGTTACACCAATTCAACAGGTCATGGCTGTTTCTGCAACGATAAACGGTGGATATCTGTATGAGCCACATATTGCAAAGGAATGGCTAAATCCTCAAACAAAAGAAGTAGTATCAAAGATAGAGCCGAAATTAAGAGGTCGAGTTATTTCTAGTGAGACCTCTGATGAAATTCGCAAGGCACTAGAGAGTGTTGTTGCAAAAGGAACTGGTAGACCTGCATATGTTGATGGTTATCGGGTAGGAGGAAAGACAGGAACTGCTCAAAAGGTAGGTCCAAATGGTGGATATTTGGAAAATAACCATATTGTTTCCTTTATCGGTTTTGCACCAGCAGATGATCCGCAAATTGTAGTATATGTGGCGGTCGATAATCCAAAAGGAGTTCGACAATTTGGTGGAACAGTTGCAGCACCAATTGTCGGAACTATTATTGGTGATAGCTTGCCAGTCATGGGGGTAAAACCTAGAAAAGATGGATTAGATAAAGAATATATTTGGCCAGAACAACCAAAGGTAGAGGTTCCAGACTTAATTGGGTTGCCTAAAAGTGAGTTAGTTAAGATGATGTCAGATCTTTCCATTGAATCTAGTGGTAAGGGTGACTATATTATTAATCAGGACCCTGACCCAGGAACAAAGGTAGATGCAGGATCAAAAATTCGAATTTACCTGTCAGACGATAATAAAGACAAAAAAGATAACGAATAGTTTGTACGAGAAAATTCATGTCTAAGAAGAAAAGAAAATGATTCAGAAAGACTTTCATTTTTGTTATAATGGATAAGATTGAATATATAAGAGGGTACCTCCCTCTTATATATTCATGAGAGAATCGTATAATGGAGAAATAAAGGAAGGATGTCATATATGAGACTGAAAGAAATTCTTTCCTTATATCCATTTTCGGAACAATTCTCTGATACCTATGACATTGAAATCAACGAAATCAAAATGGATTCTAGGGAGATAACCAAAGGAGACTTATTTGTTTGTATAAGTGGTTTTACGGTGGATGGACATGATTATGTTAATGAAGCAATTACCAATGGAGCTGTAGTAATTGTAGCAGAAAAAAATATCACAGCTTCTGTTCCAGTTATAGTCGTTTCTGACACGATTAGATTTTTAGCAATGGCAGCCGCAAAATATTATGACTTTCCCACTAATTCGGTTCCGCTAATTGGTGTTACTGGAACAAATGGAAAAACTACCGTTACATACCTTCTAGAAAAAATATTTCAACTTCATGCAAATAAAACAGCAGTTATCGGCACAATCCATATGAAGATTGCAGAAAAAGTATATCCAGTAGATAATACAACTCCTGATGCATTATTCTTACAGAAAACCTTTCGAAAAATGGTTGACGAAGGAGTAGACCGGATCATAATGGAGGTATCCTCCCATGCACTTGACCAAGGAAGGGTATATGGTTGCGATTATAATATAGCCATTTTCACTAACCTGACACAAGATCATTTAGATTATCATGATTCGATGGAGGACTATCTCCGGGCAAAAAGTCTTTTATTTGCTCAAATGGGCAATGCATATCGATTAAATGATAGGAAATATGCCATCATCAATCATGATGATCCAGCATGTAAAAAATTAAAACGTGCAACCTCACAAGCAATAATTACGTATGGAATAGAAAAAGATTCTTTGATTATGGCAAAATCCATTCGTCTAACTCCATCTGGAACGCAGTTTTTATTATGTACCCCTAGAGGAAATGTGGAAATCAGGAGTAATTTAATCGGTAAATTTAATGTGTCGAATATGTTAGCTGCGAGTAGTGCGGCACTAGTTACAGGAGTACCATTATTGACGATAAAAAAAGCATTAGAAAGCATAAAAGGTGTTCATGGACGGTTTGAGCTGGTTCAGCATCAACATCCCTTTTCAGTGATTGTAGATTATGCACATACACCAGACTCGCTTGAAAATGTATTAAAGACTATCCGTGAATTTGCAAAACAAAAGGTATATGTGGTAGTTGGCTGTGGCGGCGACCGTGATCGAACAAAAAGGCCTTTAATGGCAAAGATAGCAATAAAATATGCCGATAATGCAATTTTCACATCCGATAATCCTCGTACAGAGGATCCGAATGACATTTTATCCGATATGACAGAAGGTCTTCCAGATTCATTTGGAAGCTATGAGGTTATAATTAACCGGAAAAAGGCAATCTTCTATGCCATCCAGCAAGCGAAAGAGGACGATGTAATTCTAATTGCTGGAAAGGGACATGAAACATATCAACTGGTTGGGCATACGAAGTATCATTTTGATGATCGAGAAGTTGCCAAAGAAGCATTGATAGCTAAGGAGACATGAAGATGTTATTTACTTTGAATTGGCTTCAGACAATTTTTCCGAATACGAATGGAGAAATTACTGGACATACAGAAATAAAACAAGTTATTACAAATAGCAGAATCGAAACAAGTGATGCATTATTTATACCAATAATAGGTGAGCATTTTGACGGACACGATTTCATTTTACAAGCCTATGAAAATGGTATTACTGCAGCATTATGGGACATGAAAAAGTCTGTACCAGATCAATTACCTAGGGATTTTCCTATTTTTTATGTTGAGGATACTACAAAAGCATTACAGCATTTGGCAAGTTGTTACCGTGATGAAGTAAATCCAATTGTTATTGGTATAACAGGATCCAATGGTAAGACAACAACGAAAGACATTGTATCTTCTATTACGAAAGAGAAATATAAAACACATTTTACAAATGGTAATTTCAATAATGAGTTTGGTGTACCTTTTACGATCCTTTCTATGGACAGAGATACGGAAGTTCTAGTATTAGAGATGGGGATGAGTAGTTTTGGTGAAATTGAATTGCTTTCCAAAATAGCGAAACCAGACTATGCCATTATCACTAATATTGGGGAATCCCATATTGAATATTTAGGATCACGTGAAGGGATTGCGAAGGCGAAATTAGAGATTACTAGTGGTCTTAAACCAACTGGAAAGTTAATCATTGATGGAGATGAGGCGTTACTCTCTCATGTCCATGCCAATTCCAATGTTAAAAAGGTAGGGTTTAGTGAGGATAATGATTTTGTTATCACTAATATTCAGCTGCACCATCATCAAACTACCTTTTCAGCATCTGATGAGAATTCTTATACGGTTTCATTACTTGGTAAGCACAATGCCAAAAATGCTTCATATGGTATTGTACTAGGGAAACTATTAGACATTAGCGTAGAACAGATACAGCATGCATTATCATCCCTTACTGTAACAGGCATGCGTTTTGAAATGTTAACAGGAGAGAATGGCGTATCTATTATTAATGATGCCTATAATGCATCTCCTACTTCTATGATAGCTGCAATTCAAGTAGTAAAGGAAATGAGTGGTTTTCAACATAAAGTATTAGTATTAGGTGATATTTATGAGTTAGGGAAAGACTCTCGCACTCTTCATAAAACTGTCGCAGAAGTAATTGATGACAGTCCTACAGCTGTATATACGGTTGGTGAGGATTCTTCAGTGATAGCCGAAATAGTTCGAAAAAAATATCCTAATCTTACGGTGAAACATTTCCATCAAAAAGAGGACATTCTACCTGAGCTGAAACGTTTTTTAAGCAAGGATTCACTTATATTATTTAAAGCTTCCAGAGGAATGGAGCTAGAATCAATAATTGACAAAATAAAGTAGTGCATCAATGGGAATTACAACACGACGATCCATAGAATAGATACAGTTTTTTTGGTTGGACGGTTGGTAATATAAGGAGGAAGAATTGTGGATATAATTGTACTAATCATAACATTAGCGATAGCGTTTTTAATTGCCGTCCTATTGTCTCCAATTTTAATTCCGTTTTTAAGGCGTTTAAAGTTTGGACAAAGCATACGGGAAGAGGGACCAAAGTCTCACATGAAGAAAAAAGGTACTCCTACAATGGGAGGTATCATGATTGTTCTAAGTATAATAGCTACATCGCTAATTATGGGTTATAAATATGGTCAAGGAGATATAGGTTATGAAATAGGGCTTCTCCTATTTGTCCTTATAGGATATGGGCTATTAGGATTTTTAGATGATTATATAAAGGTTGCCCTGAAAAGAAATCTAGGTCTAACTTCTAGGCAAAAATTAATAGGACAACTGATAATTGCAATAATCTTTTATATTATTTTAAAGAAAAACGAGTTTCCAACCTATATACAAATACCTGGAACTGATATTCAATGGGATTTAGGAATTGGTTATGCATTATTAATTATTTTTATGCTAGTTGGAGCTTCTAATGCCGTCAATCTAACTGACGGTTTGGATGGGCTATTAGCAGGCACAGCAGCAATTGCATTTGGTGCATTTGGTATACTAGCTTGGTACATTAATTCGCAAAGTGAAGTCTCTATCTTTGCATTAGCTGTTGTTGGCGCATTATTAGGTTTTCTTGTATTTAATGCACATCCTGCTAAGGTCTTTATGGGAGATACAGGTTCTCTAGCTTTAGGTGGAGCAATTGCAGCAGTTGCTATTTTAACAAAACTTGAGATTCTATTGGTTATTATTGGTGGAGTCTTTGTTATGGAAACTCTATCGGTAATTATCCAAGTAATTTCTTTTAAAACTACCGGAAAAAGGGTATTTAAAATGAGTCCACTACATCACCACTATGAACTTGTTGGTTGGTCTGAATGGAGAGTTGTAACAACGTTCTGGTTCATGGGGCTTGTTTTTGCTGCTCTAGGTATATACATCGAGGTGTGGTTAGGTTGAACAAATTAATTGATTTTCCTTATCGTCATGTTCTTGTTTTAGGACTAGCCAAAAGTGGAACAGCAGCAGCAACTGTACTGCTTGAGAGTGGCATTAAGGTTCGAGTGAATGATTATAAGGCAAGTGCGCATGATGAAGCAGTAATCCACTTACAAGCAATGGGAGCAGAAGTAATTGTCGGGTCCCATCCACTGTCAGCACTAGAAGGTATTGATTTAGTAATTAAAAATCCAGGAATACCTTATGAAAATGTTATCTTATCTGAAGCAGAAAAAAGAGCTATTCCGATAATTACAGAAATTGAATTAGCTGGAATGTTAGCAGAAGGAACCATTATTGGAATAACTGGCTCTAATGGAAAAACAACAACAACAACATTATTATATGAGATGCTAAAAGCAAGTGACGAAAAAGTTAAAGTTGCGGGAAATATTGGAATTGTTGCAACAGATGTAGCTAGAGAATTAGCAACAGATGAAAAAATGGTACTGGAGCTTTCCTCTTTTCAGCTCTTGGGCATAAGGAAGTTCCGTCCGAAAATTGCAGTGCTTTTAAATATTTATGAAGCACATTTAGACTATCACAAAACGTTTTCGAATTATAAAGAGGCAAAGGCGAATATATTTATCAATCAAACCGAAGATGATTTTCTCGTATATAATGCTGATGATTCAAACGTACTAGAAGTAAGTAAGGATATTAAATCTGTAAGAGTGCCATTTTCCATTTCACAGAAATTAGTTGATGGGGCATGGACGGATGAAGTATTCATTTATTTTCAAGAGGAAAAGATAATTGCTATTGAAGATATTGTATTAGTAGGTGCACACAATCTAGAAAATATTCTAGCAGCTGTAAGTGCAGCGAAGCTTGCCGGAGCAACAAATGAAGGAATCTATGAGGTGTTGACGACATTTTCTGGTGTTCACCACCGTCTTCAATATGTGGATAAGATTAATGAACGGATTTTCTATAATGATTCAAAAGCCACAAATATTCTTGCCACTCAAAAGGCCTTATCAGCTTTTCAACAGCCAATTGTTCTTTTAGCAGGTGGTCTAGATCGAGGGAATGGCTTTGATGAATTAATTCCTTACTTAAGTAATGTGAAGGCAATGGTTGTGTTTGGTCAGACAGCTGACAAGGTAAAAGCATCTGCAGAAAAAGCAGGAGTAGCCATAATAGAACATGCAAACGATATGCAAGACGCTGTGCACAAAGCCTATGCCCTTTCAGAAAAGGGTGATGTAATATTATTATCTCCAGCATGTGCTAGCTGGGATCAATATAAGACATTTGAAGAAAGAGGAGACATGTTTATACAAGCCGTGCATACAATTAAGTAGGGGCTTGTATATATAACATAATAGAATATTTTACGCTCGCCCCTAAACAAACAAAGTTAGGGGTGTTTTTTTTGTTTGAAAAGCAATTATCGGTAAAGGACAAGCCGGATTACTTTTTATTAACCATCATTCTACTATTGCTTCTGATCGGAATAGTAATGGTATATAGCTCTTCTTATGTTTGGGCAGAATATAAATATGCAGATTCCATGTACTTTGTAAAAAGACAGCTATTATTTGCTGGTGTGGGAATAGCAGGCATGTTTTTCTTTATGACCATTCCATATTATAATTGGGCAAAGTATGCTAGAGTAATCTTGCTAGTGTGCTTTGGTCTGTTATTACTAGTACTTATTCCAGGTGTAGGGCTTGTTCGAGGGGGAGCGCAGAGCTGGATTGGAGTAGGTGCATTTAGTATACAGCCTTCTGAATTTATGAAACTGGGCTTAATTATATTTTTATCTGTCTATTTATCTACGAATCAAAAATACATCACCTCGTTTAAAAAAGGATTTCTGCCATCATTGATCCTGGTCTTTACTGCATTTGGGTTAATTATGTTACAACCAGACCTTGGAACTGGTATGGTACTTGTATTAACCTGCATGATTATGATTTTTGTTTCTGGTGCACGAATACTTCACTTTATAGGATTAGGGCTGTTAGGTTTAGGAGGCTTCGCACTTTTAATCTTATCTGCTCCGTATCGAATCAGTAGAATTACCGCCTATCTTAATCCATGGGAAGATCCACTTGGTGATGGATTCCAAATTATTCAGTCTTTATACGCAATTGGTCCGGGGGGATTAATGGGAGTAGGTTTAGGGAATAGTTTACAAAAATATTTCTATTTGCCAGAGCCACAAACAGATTTTATCTTTGCTATTTTAGGAGAAGAATTAGGTTTTATCGGCGGCTCTATTTTACTCCTTTTGTTTATTCTTTTGTTCTGGAGAGGTGTTCGAGTATCTATAGAAGCACCGGATTCGTTTGGGAGATTTTTAGCACTAGGAATTGTATCAATGCTAACAGTTCAAGTTATGATTAATATCAGTGTTGTTATTGGTCTCATACCTGTTACAGGAATAACACTCCCATTTCTTAGCTATGGTGGTTCTTCTTTAACACTTACTTTATGTTCTGTCGGAATATTATTAAACATTAGTAGAAATGCAAGAGTGTAATTGAAGAGCTGTTGATATTTTTATACTAATTCTTGTGTAAGTCTACTATTTGTTTTTATCTATTGTATGATATAATCAAAATAACGCAGGGGATAAACGGCATCACGTATGCCGTTTTCATGTGTTAATTTTTCAAAAAGGATAGAATAGAATGACGAAAGAAAAAATTGTTTCGATAGAGGATCGTATTCCAAAATTGAAGCAAGCTCGTAAAAAGAAGGCTAATAGACGCCTTGTATTTTACTTAACTATTTTTTTCTTCTTAATATCTATCATTGTCTACCTGCAATCTCCACTCAGCGATGTTAAAACAATAAACGTTTCAGGAAATTCATTTTTGCCTGATAAAGAAATTATTGAACAGAGTGGAATTAAAAAGGATACCAATATTTGGACAATTGATAAAGAGGATATTATACATAAATTGAGAAGAAATCCTTTGATTAATACTGTTTCAGTGGAGACAAAGCTTCCGTGGACTGTTGAGATTCAAGTTGTCGAGCATAAGCGAATAGGCTACATAAAGAAGGACAATCAATATCATCCAATTCTATCAAACGGATTGGTATTCTCTGACAGTAAAAAAGATATGGCAGGAGATGCTCCATTATTAGTTGGTTTTCAAGATGAAAAGGCACTTATGGAGATGTCTAAGGAATTAAGTAAGCTACCAGTCAATATTTTTAACCTTATTTCCGAATTACACTGGACACCATCTGACAAAAACAAAAACGCGATTACGCTTTATATGACAGACGGATTTATGGTGGAGTCATCAATTCGTAATTTTGCTGAGAAAATGTCTGTATATCCTTCGATTGTTACCCAGCTTGATCCAGCTATGGAAGGAATTATTCACATCGGTGTTGGGGCTTATTTTGAGCCGTTTAACAAGGAATTAACCGATGATGAGAAGTTAATGAATGAAAATGTTGAATAGAGATTATTTAAATCGTTTTATTCAATTATATTACTATTCTATTAAAATATGATTAGTTTTTAGGTAAATGCTAGATATATGTTTCTTTTTTATACAAAATCCTTTAAAATAATAGATTATAGTAAGTTAATCTACTATTTAAGTTATTATCATGGTTTTTATGAATACAGATTATTTTTTTTGGAGCTTTTGAACTAGGAGGTGCCTTTGTTGAACAACAATGACATACTTGTCAGTCTTGATATAGGTACAACAAAAATTAAAGTAATAATTGGCGAAGTTTTAAATGATTCCCTAAACATTATTGGCGTAGGTACTGCAAAATCAAATGGTATGAAAAAAGGTGCAATTGTTGATATTGATCAAACCGTTCACTCTATTCGGAGTGCGGTTGAGCAGGCAGAGCGTATGGTTGGTATGCATATTGACAGTGTTGTAGTTGGAATAAGTGGTAATCATATTCAATTACTGCCTTGCCATGGGGTAGTTGCTGTACAAAGTGAAAATCGTGAAATTACAGATGAAGATGTGAAACGCGTCATTGATGGTGCTCAAGTTATTTCTATTCCACCAGAAAGAGAAATTATTGATGTTATTCCAAAACAATTTATAGTTGATGGACTAGATGAAATCACTGATCCTAGAGGTATGATTGGTGTGCGATTGGAAATGGAAGGTACGATTATTACTTGCTCAAAGACTATTTTACATAATATTTTAAAATGTGTTGAGCGAGCAAATCTAAGAGTTGCAGATATTTCCCTTCAGCCATTAGCTGCAGGTACAATTGCACTATCAAAAGATGAGAAAAATCTTGGTGTTGCTCTTATCGATGTGGGTGGAGGTTGTACTACGGTTTCTGTATTTGAAAACGACCATATTGCTGCAACTAGTGTGATACCTCTTGGTGGAGATAATATAACGAAAGATCTATCCATTGGGCTTCGCACCACCACTGAGGAAGCAGAGGATATTAAGCTAAATCATGGTCATGCTTTTTATAATGATGCACAAGAAGACGAAGTGTTTGAAGCATCTATTATTGGTAGTAATACAAGACAGTCCTTTAATCAATTACAAATCGCAGATATGATTGAGGCAAGACTAGAAGAAATATATGCTTTTGCCGAAAGAGAAATTCGTCGTATGGGCTATAGAGAGCTTCCAGGGGGATATGTTTTAACTGGAGGTACGATGAAAATGCCTGGTGCTTTAGAATTGGCTAGTGATTGTTTCCAAGCGAATGTTCGCATTGCAATCCCAGATTACATAGGCGTAAGAGAAGCACAATTCACAGCTGGTGTTGGTATCTTACAATTTGCATATCATAATGCAAAAATTCAGGGAAAACAATTATTCCCGGCTATCACACAAGCAATAGAAGAACCTAAAGTAAAACGAATGAAAAAACAACCGATTAAAACGACTAATTCAGGTGAGAGCGAGAAAAAAGAATCTGGAATTGCTAATTTGTTTAAGTATTTCTTCGATTAATCGGCGTTCCCAAACTAAAAATTAGCTTCTAGAAATCTTGTAATTTGCATATTAGGAGGAACGAAAATGTTAGAGTTTGATACAAGTATTGATCAATTAGCGACGATTAAGGTTATCGGTGTCGGTGGAGGCGGAAATAACGCAGTAAACCGTATGATTGACCATGGCGTAGAAGGTGTTGAATTTATTGCTGCTAATACAGATGCACAGGCCTTGAACCTTTCCAAAGCAGAGACGAAGATTCAAATCGGCGGAAAGCTAACTAGAGGTCTTGGGGCTGGAGCCAATCCAGAGGTTGGTAAGAAAGCAGCTGAAGAAAGTAGAGAACAACTTGAAGAGATACTTCAAGGTGCTGATATGATTTTTGTAACTGCAGGAATGGGTGGAGGTACTGGAACCGGTGCTGCCCCTGTCATTGCTCAAATAGCTAAAGACTTAGGTGCTCTAACTGTAGGTGTTGTGACTCGTCCGTTCTCTTTTGAAGGACGTAGAAGATCTACCCAAGCTATCTCAGGAATTGAAGCATTAAAGAATAATGTAGATACACTAATAGTTATTCCAAATGACCGTTTACTTGAGATTGTTGATAAAAATACTCCAATGCTTGAAGCATTTAGAGAAGCAGACAATGTTTTACGTCAAGGTGTACAAGGTATTTCTGATTTGATTGCAAAACCAGGTTTAATTAATGTTGACTTTGCTGACGTTAAAACAATTATGTTCAACAAAGGTTCTGCATTAATGGGAATAGGTATCGCAACTGGTGAGAACCGTGCAACAGAAGCAGCTAAAAAAGCTATTTCTTCTCCATTACTAGAGACTTCTATTGATGGTGCACATGGAATTTTGATGAATATAACAGGTGGTACGAATTTAAGTCTTTATGAGGTTCAAGAAGCTGCAGATTTAGTCACAAATGCTGCAGATGATGAAGTAAATGTTATTTTTGGCTCTGTAATTAACGAGGACTTAAAAGATGAGATAATCGTGACGGTAATTGCAACAGGGTTTGACGAAAACAAAAAAGTAGAACCTCAAGTAAGACAGCGTCCTGCAACTAATCAGACACATCAACATGCTGCTACAAGAGAAAGTCAAGAATTTGTGAGGGATACTAGAGAACAACCATCTCGTCCTCAAGTTGAAGATGACTTAGATGTTCCTACATTTTTACGAAATAGAAATAGAAATCGCTAAATGAAAAACGAGAAAACGTATAACTGATTAAGTTATACGTTTTTTTGTTGTATCTTTTAAAACGTAATAATCAACCTGCTACTCCAAAATTTTCCTCGACATAACTAGTTGAAATTAGCACAAATTTTCACACAGGATGTGACAGACTTCGCTGATTCACTAGTTTATACTTCACTTTATAGCTTATCTTAAAAATTACTCTCTACTGGCAACTTTCTCTTGGTAGATTAGACAAAAAGATAGATACTCCTTCATATGTAAAATGGCGTTCCTAGTACCTGCAAGTATGAAAGGAAGTAGTGCAATTGCAAAGTTGCAGGTAGTACCTTACCCGGAAGTATCCTTCTATGCATAGGGATAAGCGATAGCGTTTCTATTAGGAATCAGTTTTTACCGAAGATTAGAGGTCAGTATAATCTCAGTCATTAATGAAATATTTATGTGAGTTCTCTGTTCTAGAAAGGAAGAAAATGCATGACCATCTACCTGGATGCCGTTTGGGTGCTTAATCTTCTGCTAGATTTAATGCTGTTAATGCTAACACAGGCACTAAGTAGAGTGTACACACTGAAAAGGAGACTGGTTATTGGGGCCATAGTTGCATCCTTAATTGTACCAGCAACAATTTATTATCCAAGTGCTTTTCTGAATACGGTATATGGTAAGTTACTTTATTCTATTCTAATCATCTTGGTAACATTCCAGTTTACAACCATAAGGCTATTCCTAAAACAACTGCTAATGTTCTATTTTGTTACATTTTCCATCGGAGGTGGGCTATTTGCTGCACATTATTTGCTACAAAACCCAGTAGCCTTATCCGTAAACGGTATATTAACCTTTAGCAGTGGTTTAGGAGACCCGGTAAGCTGGATATTTATCATCATAGGATTTCCAATTGCATTTTGGTTTACGAAAAGCCGTATGGACAAGCACGTCGTTGATAAAATCCGATATGATCAGATTTATGATGTTACACTCCAAATCAGAGGGATACGTTTTTCCACTACTGGATATGTAGATAGTGGAAATCAATTAGTAGATCCTCTAACCAAAAAACCAGTCATTATCTGTGATGAATCATTTTTACAGCAATGGTTTCAGGAGGATGATTGGATAAAGTTAAAAGGGGCATTTGAAAATTTTGATATCGATAAGATTCCGGTAAGTTGGGAGAAGTATATTCAAATAGTTCCATTTCATGGTGTAGAAGGAAAGAGTAACTTTTTATTTGCTCTAAAACCAGAAGAATTATCCATAAGGTATGGTGAACAAAAAATTATAGCAACAAAATTCTTAGTGGGAATCCAATTTTCAACACTAACAAAGGATCAGAGCTATCACTGTCTACTTCACCCACAAATTATAAAACTGGCAACTATTCATTCAGCATAAAGTAAAAAGGAGCGATATCTGTGGTAAAACTTAAAATGAAGATGCGGATTTGGTGGTATAAATTATTAAGAAAGCTAGGAATAAAGTCTGAGGAGATTTATTATATTGGAGGAAGTGAAGCATTACCCCCACCCCTTTCTAAGGAAGAGGAAAGCGAATTACTTGTCTTATTAACGAAGGGAGATTCTACCGCACGTTCTATTCTAATAGAGCGTAACCTCAGGCTGGTGGTATATATTGCACGTAAGTTTGAAAATACTGGAATTAACATAGAGGATTTAATTAGTATTGGAACTATCGGATTAATAAAAGCTGTGAATACATTTAATCCAGAAAAAAAGATTAAGCTTGCTACATATGCCTCAAGATGTATAGAAAATGAGATTTTAATGTATTTACGAAGAAATAATAAGATAAAATCTGAAATCTCTTTTGATGAGCCTTTAAATATAGACTGGGACGGTAATGAACTTCTACTATCTGATGTTTTAGGTACAGATGATGATATCATTACGAAGAATTTAGAAACAAAGGTTGATAAGCACTTACTTCAAAATGCCCTGGCTCAATTAAATGCTAGAGAAAAGCAAATTATGGAATTGAGGTTTGGTTTGGTTGGTGAAGAGGAAAAAACACAAAAAGACGTAGCAGATATGTTAGGAATATCTCAGTCCTATATCTCACGTTTAGAAAAGAAAATTATTCGACGCTTAAAAAAAGAATTTAATAAAATGGTATAGCCTTGGTAGCACTACATTTGCTAGGTTATAGCACTCTTTTTTAGCAATTTTCCCCTGCATAAATTTCCCTTCTAGGGGAGATACTGTCCATGAACAGCATCTCCAACTGGGAGGGTACAGAATGACTAGACATAAAGTTGTAATATGTGGTGTTGATACATCGAAACTACCTGTTCTAACAAATGAAGAAATGCGAAAGCTGTTTGTTAAAATGCAGGAAGGGGATTTACTTGCAAGAGAGGAATTAGTGAATGGAAACTTACGTCTTGTTCTAAGTGTTATTCAACGATTTAATAATCGTGGAGAATATGTTGACGATTTGTTTCAGGTTGGTTGTATTGGGTTAATGAAATCAATTGATAATTTTGACTTAAGTCATAATGTTAGATTCTCAACCTATGCAGTTCCAATGATTATTGGTGAAATCCGTAGATATTTACGAGATAATAATCCAATCCGTGTTTCAAGATCATTACGTGATATTGCTTATAAAGCATTACAAGTAAGAGAAAAGCTTATAAACAAAACCTCAAAAGAACCGACACCTGCAGAAATAGCTGAGGAGATGGGTGTTCCCCATTCAGATGTTGTCTTTGCTATGGATGCGATACAAGATCCAGTATCATTGTTTGAACCAATTTACAATGATGGTGGGGATCCAATTTATGTTGTGGATCAAATAAAAGATGATAAGGATAAGGATGATACTTGGGTTGACAAGCTTTCTTTAAAAGAGGGCATGGTTCAATTAAATGAACGTGAAAAAATGATTCTAAACAAGCGCTTTTTCCAGGGCAAAACACAGATGGAGGTTGCAGAAGAAATCGGGATTTCACAGGCACAAGTCTCACGTCTAGAAAAAGCTGCAATTAGTCAAATGAATAAACAGATGTTTGAATTATAATATGATGTGGTCAAAAGAGCAGACAATGACGTCTGTTCTTTTTACTTTTTATCCTTAGATTGAAAGTTACTGCTGCTTAACTAGGGAGTTATAACGAGGTAAACAAGTTTTTTGTTGATGGTTGATATTACTGCCGAATTTACGAGATTCACTAGAGAAACGGTAAGCAAAGAAGCTATTGCTTCCCGAAAAAATCAAATCGCAAGCTAAACGGTAAGTAAAGGAGCTATTGTGTCCCGAAAAAATCAAATCGCAAGCTAAACGGTAAGCAAAGGAGCTATTGTGTCCTGAAAAAAGTAAAACCCAAGCTAAACGGTAAGCAAAGGAGCTATTGTGTCCCGAAAAAAGTAAATCGCAAGCTGAATGGTCACCAAAGAAGCTATTGCTTACCGAAAAAAGTAAATCGCAAGCTGAATGGTCATCAAAGAGGTTATTGCTTCCCGAAAAAAGTAAAACCCAAGCTGAATGGTCCCCAAAGTAGCTATTGTGCCCCGAAAAAAGTAAAACCCAAGCTGAACGGTCCCCAAAGAAGCTATTGCTTACCGAAAATAGTTAATCCTAAGCTGAACGGTCCCCAAAGAAGTTATTGCTTCCCGAAAAAAGTAAAACCCAAGCTAAACGGTCGCCAAAGAAGCTATTGCTTACCGAAAATAGTTAATCCTAAGCTGAACGGTCCCCAAAGAAGCTATTGCTTACCGAAAATAGTTAATCCTAAGCTGAACGGTCACCAAAGAAGCTATTGCTTCCCGAAAAAAGTAAAACCCAAGCTAAACGGTCCCCAAAGAAGCTGTTACTTCCCGAAAAAAGTTAATCTCTTCCTTTAATCACGCACCATAACAGCAATTACCTCACAAAAACACATAAACTCAGCAAGAAAGTTAAGCATTTGTTTTACTTGTAATGTGATAATCAACCCCATACTCCCCAGATTTTTTGATAGAAATAGAAAGAATAGCTTCCTGCTTCCTCTTTCTTTCTTAACTGAATGAAGTAACCGCCTAGTGCATATACATTTTCTAAAAGGTGGGGTGTATTCGATGATTAAGTTGTCAGAGCTTCAAGTGAAAGAAGTGATTGTTGTTAATGACGGAAGAAGACTAGGTCATATTTCTGATTTAGAAATTGATCCAGACCGTGGTAGAATAATAGCATTAGTCATTTACTTGCGTGAGAAAAAAGGTGGTTTTTTTGGAAAGCCAGACGAATTAATGATATATTGGGAACAAATCGTCACGATAGGTTCTGATGTTATACTCGTAAAGGATATTGATGGGCCTAAGCTTTACCTAGAGGAATAATACTACGAATCATTTCATTCGTTCTTAGGGGGATTACAAGATGGAAGATATTTTTGAGTATGACGGAAAGTCATTATTACATATTAGAAAATGGTCAGACATGGCACCAGCACTTCAAGTTGGATTTACATCTCGAAATGGTGGAGTTAGCAAGGCCCAGTTTGAAAGTAATAATTTTGGGTTACATGTTTCTGATAAATACGAGGATGTTTTAACGAATAGACTTAATCTTGCTTCCTCCCTTCATATACCAGTTGAAAACTGGATTGCGGCGGAACAAGTTCACCAAGGAGCTGTTCATGTTGTAGATAAAGAGGATGCTGGTAAAGGTTCAACCTCCTTAGATACTGCTCTTAAAGGAATAGATGGATTAATTACGAATGAAAAGGGACTTTTATGTACAGCATTTTTTGCGGATTGCGTACCTATATTTTTCTTTGATTCAAAAACTGGTTATGTTGGAATTGCTCATGCTGGCTGGAAAGGGACTGTTGCCAGAATTGCTGAGGTCATGACGAGTAAGTTAGTAGATTTGGGTGTTGATTTAAAAAGCTTATTCGTAGCAGTCGGTCCATGTATTTCAAAGGATAATTATGAGGTAGACAGCTATGTAAAAGAACGGATACCAGTGGAATTTCAAGATAAAGTTCTAACACCAGTTGGGAATGAGCACTATTTATTGGATCTAAAACAATTAAATGTAGAAATTCTTGTGCAATCTGGAGTATTTCGTAATAATATAGATGTATCAAAATATTGCACATTTCGTGATGAATATTTATTTTTTTCTCATCGTCGCGATAATGGGAATACAGGTCGAATGTTAGGATATATCGGATACAGTAAATAAAATAATATAGGGAGGACCAGGTAGTTATGGATGTCACACAAAATTTACAGCAGATACAAACAGAGATGAAAGCTGCCTGTCAAAAAAGCAATCGAAATTTTGAAGAAATAACCATCATAGGCGTTACGAAATATGTTACAATAGAAAGAACGAGGGAAGCGCTTCAGTCTGGAATCATAAACCTTGGCGAAAATCGTCTTGAGGGCTTTCGTGAAAAATACCAGCATTTTGGTAATGAAGCAATTTGGCATTTTATTGGAAGTTTACAAACGAGAAAAGTAAAAGATATTATTGATAAGATTGATTATCTTCATTCTTTGGACAGGCTATCATTAGCAGAAGAAATTGAAAAAAGAGCACAGAAGCCTGTAAAATGCTTTGTTCAGGTAAATGTGAGTGGAGAGGAATCGAAGCATGGCTTGAAGCCAGATGAAGTAATGTCATTTATAAATGACATTGCACATCTTACGAAAATAAGTGTCGTTGGTTTAATGACAATGGCACCAAATACTGATGACAAAGAATTATTACATAATGTTTTCCGAGAGCTTCGTATATTACGTGATAAGGTAAAAGAGAGTAATCTGCAACACGCACCTTGTGAATTTTTGTCAATGGGAATGAGTAATGATTATCCAATTGCCATTGAGGAAGGCGCAACCCATGTAAGAATCGGCTCAAAATTGGTTGGATCTTAAATAAGTGAGGTGGAGACCATGAGTATAAAAAATAAGATTAAAACATTTTTTACGATGGACGATGAGTATGAATATGAATATATTGAAGAAGAAGTAACTTCTACTCAACCAAATCAAATCAGACAAACATCTTCCAATGTGATTGATTTAAAAAGTGTTAAAGCTTCCGCTACTAAAATGGTTCTATATGAACCAAGGACATTCGATGAGGCACAGCAAATAGCTGATAATATTGTGAGTAAGCGTGCAGTTGTAATTAATTTGCAACGTGTGAATCATCAGGATGCAAAAAGAATCATAGACTTTTTAAGTGGGACGATATATGCAGTTAACGGTGTAATACAACGAATAGGTGCACAAACGTTCCTATGTGCCCCTGATAATATGGATATCACTGGATCAATTTCTGAAACATTGGAAGAGGACTTTAATAAAGGATGGTAAGATAATATATGTGGCTTGTATATGTATACAATTTTCTTGCAACTGCTTTACAAGTGTATAGCATAGGGTTGATTATTTATATTTTTATGTCGTGGTTTCCAGGAGCACGAGATACATCGTTTGGAAATTTTCTTGCGAAGATTTGCGAACCTTATTTAGAGCCGTTCCGTCGATTTATACCAACAATTGGTATGATTGACTTTTCTCCGGTAGTTGCTATTTTAGTTCTACAGCTCGCTGGAAGAGGTTTAGTTGCACTTTTTTCCATGCTTCTAAACTGGATCTAAACAGGTGCTTACAATGGATATTTATCAACATTTTCGTAAGGAAGAACAGGGCTTTATCGACCAAGCATTATCGTGGATTGAACAGGTGGAACGTACGTATCAACCTAGGTTGACTGATTTTCTTGATCCGCGAGAACAACAAATCATGGAGATGTTGATCGGAACTAGCAGAGAAGATCTTACCTTAACCTTCTATGGTGGTGGAAATTATTCCGAGAGAAAAAGGGCAATCATCGCACCATATTATGAAGAAATTACAAATGCATCGTTTCAATTAATATTACTAGAAGCCTCTTTTCATGAAAAGTTTATATCTATATCACATCGTGATGTGTTAGGAGCATTTTTGTCTTTAGGAATTAAACGGCAAAAAGCAGGCGATATTGTTGTGGAATCTGGTAAAATACAAATCATTATTGATCAGGAAATATCGCCTTTTGTTTTAATGAACTTAACAGGAATTAAACGTGCAACAATAAAATTTGCAGAGGTTCCTTTATCAAACCTACTCGAAAAAGAATCCATATGGCTGAATATGGAACGAACGGTTTCATCATTACGGCTTGATACCATCTTGAAGGAAATTTACTCTGTCTCACGTACTGCTGCACAGGACTTTATTCATAAGGGTCTAGTAAAAGTAAACTTTCGAACAGTGGATGACAGTAAATTTGTACTACGAGAAGGTGATATGATTTCTTTACGTGGTAAAGGGAGAAGTAAGTTGGTCGGTATTAATGGACAAACCAAAAAGGATAAATATAAGATCACAGCTGCCCGGCTAGAGGTATAGAAAAGGAACTACTTTCTGATATATAATGGGTATCAAGGAGTAGTTCTTTTGGTACAAATAAAAATTATCAGAAGTTGCAGGAAATCCTTACTTTTTGTCGAATATTATTGTTATACTTAAATTGCACTTATAAGATACATATAAACTAGGGAGGTTGACTATCATGCCACTAACGCCACTTGATATTCACAACAAAGAATTTACAAGGAGTTTTCGCGGATACGATGAAGATGAGGTCAATGAATTTTTAGATCAAGTAATCAAGGACTATGAAATTGTTATTAGGGAAAAGAAGGAATTAAAAGAAAAGCTTGATCAAATGAAAGAAAAATTAAACCACTTTACTAATATTGAAGAGACATTGAATAAATCTATCTTAATTGCACAAGAAACCGCAGAAGAATTAAAGGGAAATGCTACTAAAGAATCGAAGCTAATCATTAAAGAAGCAGAGAAGAATGCTGATCGGATTATTAACGAAGCATTAAATAAGTCCCGTAAAATTTCTATCGAGGTGGAAGAATTAAAGAAACAATCAAAGGTCTTTCGCACTCGACTCAGAATGCTAGTTGAAGCGCAATTAGATATGATAGGCTCCGATGATTGGGAAGATTTATTTGATCTTGAAATGGGGAAAGAGCTAGAGCTAACCAACCACGAGTCATAAACCTTGACCTTTTTAAAAAAGTTACATATAATGCTTACACAATAGGATAAAATATGAAAATACGATGACAGAGACAGTATAAAAGCGGAATGCTGTTAAAGCGAGCTAGGGCTGGTGAAAGCCTAGCACAGCAGGTTTTTAGAAAATCACTCTTGAGTATCCATTCGAATCATTATTAGTAGACATGGACGGCTTATTCACGTTACGAATACCGAGTGAATTTGACATGATTTTCGTGTTGAATTTTTAAGGGTGGTACCGCGAGTCTTCTCGTCCCTTTTGGGATTGAGAGGATTTTTTATTTTTTATTGCTAATTAGTAGTAGCACATAAGGAGGAACTAAAGTGGATTATAAAGAAACCTTATTAATGCCGAAGACGGAATTTCCTATGCGTGGGAATTTACCAAATAAGGAACCAGAGCGTCAGGAAAAATGGGAAGAATCTCATCTATATGAAAAATCTTTACAAAGAACAAAAGGTAGGCCTCTTTTTATTCTACATGATGGACCACCATATGCTAACGGAGACATTCATATTGGACATGCGATGAATAAAATTCTAAAGGATTTTATTACTCGTTACAAGTCAATGTCAGGATACCATGCGCCATATATACCTGGTTGGGATACTCATGGACTTCCAATTGAAACTGCTTTGACGAAAAATAAAAAAGTAGACCGTAAAAAGCTATCTGTAGCAGAATTTAGACAATTATGTGCAGAATATGCGATGGGGCAAATTGATAATCAACGTATTCAATTTAAGCAGCTAGGTGTTCGAGGGGATTGGGATAACCCATATATTACTTTAACAAAAGACTATGAGGCAGAACAAATTAAAGTTTTTGGTGAAATGGCTAAAAAAGGCTATATTTACAAAGGCTTAAAACCAGTTTATTGGTCACCTTCTTCAGAATCTGCACTTGCTGAAGCAGAAATCGAGTATTATGATAAGCGATCTGCGTCCATCTACGTTGCTTTTGAAGTACAAGATGGTAAAGGTGTATTGGATATGGGAGACAAAATTATTATTTGGACAACAACACCTTGGACAATCCCAGCAAACTTAGGTATTAGTGTTCATCCAGAGTTTAATTATGTAGTAGTTGAAGTAAAAGGTGACAAATTTGTAGTAGCAGAAGATTTATTGGAGCCGGTCTCCCAAGAATTAGAATGGGAGAATCCTACAGTTGTAAAGACATTTAAAGGTAAAGCTATTGATCGTGTAATTGCAAAGCATCCATTCTATGATCGTGAATCATTAGTAATGCTTGGTGAACATGTTACAACAGATGCTGGTACAGGTTGTGTTCACACAGCACCAGGTCATGGGGAAGACGACTTTTATGTATCGAAAGGTTATGGAATTGAGGCATTTTGCCCAGTGGATGAAAAAGGCGTATTCACGAGTGAAGCCCCAGGATTTGAAGGCATGTTTTATGATGATGCAAACAAAGCGATTACAGAAAAGCTAGAAGAAGTAGGCGCATTATTAAAATTAACCTTCATTACTCACTCTTATCCACATGATTGGAGAACGAAGAAGCCTACCATTTTCCGTGCGACAGCACAGTGGTTTGCATCTATTAAGGATTTTCGTGAAAATATTCTAGAAGAAATTAAACAAGTGAAATGGTATCCTTCATGGGGAGAAACAAGACTATATAATATGGTTCGTGATCGTGAGGATTGGTGTATCTCTCGTCAGCGTGCATGGGGAGTTCCTATTCCTGTTTTCTATGGAGAAGATGGAACTGCAATAATTACCGATAAAACGATTGAACATGTCGCAAATTTATTTGCTGAGTTTGGTTCCAATGTTTGGTTTGAACGAGAGGCAAAAGATTTATTACCTGAAGGATTTACATCAGAGCATAGTCCAAATGGTATCTTCACAAAAGAAACGGATATTATGGATGTTTGGTTTGACTCTGGTTCATCACATGCTGGTGTATTACTTCGTCGTGAAGACCATAGAAGGCCTGCTGATGTTTATATAGAAGGAAGTGACCAGTATCGTGGATGGTTTAATTCTTCCTTATCAACTGCTGTCGCAGTAACAGGGAAAGCACCTTATAAAACTATCATTAGCCATGGATTTACATTGGATGGAAATGGTCGTAAAATGAGTAAATCATTAGGTAATGTTATTGTACCTAGTAAGGTTCTAAAGCAATTAGGTGCAGATATTTTGCGTCTATGGGTAGCATCGGTTGACTACCAAGCAGATGTAAGAATTTCGGATGATATATTAAAACAAACATCAGAAGCATACCGTAAGATTCGAAACACATTCCGTTTTATGCTTGCTAACCTTGCAGATTTTAACCCTGATACCGATCGTGTCCCAGAAGCACAGATGGAGGAAGTAGACCGCTTTATGCTTCATCGCTTACAAGAGTTAGTAAAGGAAGTAAGAGAAAGCTATGAACGATATGAATTTTCACCAGTATTCCATCGTATTCATAATTTCTGTGCGGATGATCTAAGTTCATTCTATTTAGATTTTGCTAAAGATATATTGTATATCGAAGCAGCAGATAATCAACGCAGAAGAAGTATCCAAACAGGCTATTATGAAATTTTAACGACCTTGGTACAGCTATTAACACCAATCATCCCACATACAGCGGATGAGGTATGGGAATATATTCCTGGTGTACAATCAGAGAGTCCACAGCTTACAGATATTCCAGAGCAAAGAGTTATCGAAGGCTTTAAAGGACTAGAAGATAAGTGGAATCACTTTATGGCTATCAGGGATGACGTATTAAAAGCCTTAGAGGAAGCAAGAAATGAGAAGGTTATCGGTAAATCATTAGAAGCAAAGATTACCCTAATACCAAAGGACAACAATACGAGTGAAGTACTAGCTTCAATCGAGCATTTACATCAGTTCTTAATCGTTTCTGAGGCAGATGTGGTAGAGCATAATGAAAATGCAACTGCATATAAATTTGTGGATGTGCTTGTAGAAAAACATCCTGCTGAGAAATGTGAACGTTGTTGGGTGGCATCCGATACAGTAGGTCAAAATGAGAAACATCCAACTCTATGTTCTCGTTGTGCAGATGTTGTAGAGAATCATTACCATGTATAATTAATTATTAAATGTTGGGGGACAAATTAGTTAATGAATTTGTCCTCCTTTTCTTATCATCTCCTGTAAATCATTGAAATTTGCTATAATAAAGTATAAGATAAACTAAGGATTTTCAAAAAACACGTAGATAAAAATCGTATACATCGGAGGATGGGGAATGTATCGTTATTACATACTTGCGGTAATAGTTATTGCCGTAGATCAATTTACTAAATATCTAGTTGTCAAAAACATGGAACTATATGAACAAATTCCAATAATTGATGGATTTTTCTCGTTAACCTCACACCGTAATAGTGGTGCTGCATGGGGCATGCTTCAAGGGAAAATGGGCTTCTTTTATGCGATTACAATCCTTGTCATTGTGGGAGTAATCTATTATTTACATAAGTTTGGAAAAGAAAATAGGCTATTTGCTTTTGCCCTAGCATTAATCCTTGGCGGGGCAATTGGTAATTTTATTGATCGACTACTTCATCAAGAGGTTGTAGATTTCTTTGACTTTACTATTTTCGGGTATGATTTCCCAATTTTTAATATTGCTGATTCGGCACTGACAGTTGGGATAATCCTAGTAATCATTGCAACGATCATCGAAGAGAAGAAACAGAAAGGGAAGAATAAGTCATAATGTCATTCCAACATACTGTAACAGATACTGAA
The DNA here is from genome assembly GCF_018333235.1 of Ornithinibacillus bavariensis. Taxonomy (GTDB): domain Bacteria; phylum Bacillota; class Bacilli; order Bacillales; family Amphibacillaceae; genus Ornithinibacillus; species Ornithinibacillus bavariensis. The sequence goes on from NZ_BORP01000001.1 coordinate 693,516, forward strand.
AATAAAATGCGTATTGATAAGCTGATGGCCGAAATCAATCCAGAGCAATCCAGATCGCAAGTTCAAGGCTGGATTACGAAAGGACTTGTTTCAGTTAATGATGAAATTGTGAAAGCAAATTATAAATGTCAAACTGGTGATGTGATAACCTGGGAAATTCCAGAAGTAGAGGCACTTCATATTGAGCCAGAGAACATCCCAATCTCTATCCTATATGAAGATAAGGATTTATTAGTGGTGAATAAGCCAAAGGGTATGGTTGTCCATCCCTCAGCAGGACATCAATCTGGCACACTAGTTAATGCATTATTATATCATTGTAACGATCTTTCGGGTATAAATGGAGTGGAGCGGCCTGGTATCGTTCATCGAATTGATAAAGATACCAGTGGATTATTAGTAGTGGCTAAGAATGATAAGGCACATTCCAGTTTAGCAGGGCAGTTGGCTAATAAAGATGTAGAGAGAAAATATGAGGCTATAGTTCATGGAGTCATAAATCATGATTCTGGTATGGTTGATGCACCTATTGGCAGAGATCCAAATGATAGGCAGAGAATGGCTGTCGTAGATAATGGGAAACATGCAGTTACCCATTTTCATGTTTTGGAGCGTTTCAAGGAATATACCTATGTTGAATGTCGGTTAGAAACAGGAAGAACACATCAAATTCGTGTTCATATGCGTTATATTGGATATCCATTAGTAGGTGATCCAAAATATGGTCCAAGAAAAACGTTTGATATAGGAGGACAAGCATTACATGCCAAAGTATTAGGTTTTACGCATCCTACAACTGGGGAATGGTTACATTTTGAAGTGGATGCTCCACCGTATTTTCAAGAGCTATTAACAAAGCTTGAAAAAATATATTGACAGTAAGAGGGAAGTTTGAAATAATAAAACAGATGAATAGAACCTTTAAACATGTCCAGAGAGGCAAGAAGGTAGCGGATATTATTGTAGCTATATGTCTACATAAAAACCTTTTTTCCTCATGGAGAAAAGGTTTTTTTATGGGAAAAATAGTAACTACCAGGCAAGCCACTCTCATAGCTAATGCATATGATAAAACGATGTAAGGGTGGGAATGAAGTGAATAAAAAGACAGACTTACTAGACGAGCAAGCAATAAATCGAGCATTAACCCGCATTGCTCATGAAATCCTTGAAAAAAATAAGGGTGGAGATGATCTTGTCATCGTTGGAATAAAGACAAGAGGCGCACCACTAGCTAAACGATTACAGGAAAAAATCAAGAAAATTGAAGGAGTCACGATCCCTATAGGTGAATTAGATATAACGTTATATCGAGATGATTTGCAAATGGCGGTAGAAAATGATGAGCCTGAAATTCTTGGTGCAAATATCCCTGTTGATATTTCGAATAAGAAAGTTATTTTAATTGATGACGTACTCTATACTGGGAGAACGGTTCGAGCAGCCATGGATGCCGTAATGGATGTAGGAAGACCTTCTTTAATCCAGTTAGCAGTACTTGTCGATCGCGGTCATCGGGAGTTGCCGATTCGTGCAGATTATGTTGGAAAAAATATACCGACATCGGAAAAGGAGATTATTGTTGTTCAGTTAAATGAAGTAGATCAAGCGGATCTAGTTTCGATTTATGAAAAGTAAAAAGTAGGACCTTTAATTAAATCCAGAGAGATTTACAAGGTTGCTTTGTTTACGTGTGTTTTTTTGCAGAAGGGAAAGTATAAAAGCTTTCTCGTCTGTTAAGGAAATCAAACACATTCGCAAAAGTGATGAGCGGATGTTGGATCTTCTAAACCACACGTTTACCTCTTTGCGACCATTTGCAAAGAGGTTTTTTTATGCCTAAAAATAGAAAAATATAAGGAGAGAGTAACATGAAGCATTTTATTTCCATGAAGCAGTTGACAAATGACACCATTTTTCATTTGATCGAGACTGCAGAATTATGTAAATCCTTAGATGTGAAAATTCCTAATCAATTGTTTTCTGCGAACTTATTCTTTGAACCTAGTACGAGAACAAAAATGAGTTTTACCGTAGCTGAAAGAAGGCTAGGACTTGAAATGTTAGATTTTCACACGGAAACATCGAGCCTTAAAAAAGGTGAATCCTTATATGACACAGTGAAAACACTTGAATCTATTGGGGCAAATATTGCAATTATCAGGCATGAATCGGATGACTGGATGACCGAATTGGATACAGGTATTAATATTCCAATTATTAATGCCGGTGCTGGAAAGGCGGAGCATCCAACACAATGCATGTTAGATTTAATGACCATATATCAGGAATTTGGAAGATTTATTGGCTTGAATATCGGGATTGTGGGGGATATCAAGCATAGTCGTGTTGCAAAATCTAATGCTTATGCGCTGCATAATCTAGGTGCTAACGTCTTTTTATGTTCACCACCAGGATATGAGGACCATACATTGGGTTTTCCTTGTATCACCATTGATGAAGCAGTTGAAAATTTAGATGTCTTAATGCTTTTAAGAATCCAGCATGAAAGACATCAAAGAGAATTGAAGACAGAAGGTTATTTGGAATATTTTGGTTTGACAAAAGAACGGGAAGGAAGAATGAAGGAACAAGCAATTATTCTTCACCCAGCGCCGATAAATAGGGGAATCGAGATCGATAGTGACCTTGTTGAGTGTGGTCGGTCGCGAATCTTTAAACAAATGTCAAATGGTGTTTATATGCGGATGGCAATTATCGTTCATATGTTAACAGAATGGGGGATTATCAATGGGAATTTTATTAAAAAATGCGAAACAATTAGCGGATAATGGCCAGTTGATAGATTGTGAGGTGCTTATCCAACAAGGAATAATAAGTGAAATCAATACAAAAATAGAAGCTGCTAATCAAGTTGATAGAATAATCGATTGCCGGGGAAAATTGTTAACCCCAGGATTTATTGATGTCCATATACATTTACGCGAGCCAGGTGGTGAGCATAAAGAAACGATAAAAACCGGAACAAAAGCAGCAGCTAGAGGTGGTTACACAACTGTATGTGCAATGCCAAATACGAATCCGGTTCCAGATTGTGAAACTGCTATTACCAGCTTGTTAAAGAAAATTGAACAAGATGCTGTTGTTAGAGTATTACCATATGCCTCGATAACAAAAGGTTTAAAAGGGGAAGAACTAACAAATATTGAACAACTATCTAAGCTTCCTATTTTTGCATTTACCGATGATGGGGTGGGAATCCAAACAGCAGATGCAATGCTCCAAGCAATGAAAACTGCAGCAAAAAATGGGAAGGCAATTGTTGCCCATTGTGAGGATAATACCATTGTTTATGGTGGTGTTGTACATGATGGAGATGTTAGTAAGCGATTAAAACTACCAGGAATACCATCCATAACGGAATCTGTACAAATTGCTCGAGATGTTTTATTAGCGGAAGCTACAGGTTGTCACTATCATGTTTGCCATGTCAGTACAAAGGAATCTGTACGAATAATTCGTGATGCAAAAAAGGCAGGTATACCAGTGTCTGCCGAGGTGACTCCACATCATCTATTACTCAATGAAGATACAGTACTAGAGGATGATACAAATTATAAAATGAATCCACCACTTCGAAGTAAAGAGGATCAGGAAGCACTATTAGAAGGATTACTAGACGGCACAATTGATTTTGTTGCTACAGATCATGCTCCACATAGTGAAGATGAAAAGAATCAAGGAATGCTAAAAGCACCATTTGGAATTGTTGGTTTAGAAACAGCTTTTCCATTACTTTATAGCAAACTAGTTAAATCAGGCAAAATTACACTTAAACAGTTAATCGATTGGTTAACAATTAAACCAGCAAATGTTTTTAATTTACCTTATGGAAGATTGGAAGAACAAGCATTTGCAGATCTAACCTTAATAGATTTAGAGAGAGAAATAAAAATTGACAAACATTCCTTCTATTCAAAAGGACGAAACACTCCATTTCATGAATGGTCAGTAATGGGTACACCAGTATTAACGATTTGTAATGGGAGTATAGTTTACGAGGAGGATACAGATGTTTAAGAGAAAATTAGTTTTAGAGGATGGGAGTGTTTTTTTTGGAGAAGGATTTGGAAGTCAACGTGAGATTAGCGGTGAGGTAGTCTTTAATACTAGTATGACTGGTTACCAAGAGATTCTTACTGACCCATCCTATTATGGACAAATCGTTTCCTTCACTTATCCACTAATTGGTAATTATGGTATTAATCGCGAAGATTTTGAAGCGGTAGCACCATTTATCAACGGTTTAATTGTAAAGGAATATTGTAAACATCCGTCTAATTTTAGAAGTGATGAAGCTATTGATAGCTTTTTAAAAATACATGATATACCAGGTATAGCAGGAATTGATACACGAAAGCTTACGAAGCATATTCGCAAGGCAGGCACACTTAGAGGATATATTGCAGATGAATCATTAGAGAATGGAGAAGTACTCCGTAAACTACATGCAATAAAAGAATGCCATAATCAAGTTAAGCTATCATCGACAACTAGACCTTATATCGTACCAGGTCGGGGGCATCGTGTCGTACTTATTGATTTTGGGATGAAGCATAATATTTTAAGAGAATTAACGAAACGAAATTGCCATGTTACGGTTGTACCATATAGTTATTCAGCTGAAAATATTATACGTTTAAAGCCAGATGGTATCATTCTATCAAATGGACCTGGAGATCCAAAGGATGTACCAGAAGCCATTGAAATGATCCGAAAGATATTACCTTGCATTCCCCTCCTCGGGATATGTTTAGGACACCAATTGCTTGCTCTTGCGTGTGGTGCTGACACGGAAAAAATGAAGTTTGGCCATCGTGGAGGAAATCATCCTGTAAAAGATCTCAAGACAGGAAACGTATTTTTAACCTCACAAAATCATGGATATGCAGTGAATAAACGTTCCTTAGATCATACTAATTTAGTGCTAACACAAATTGATCTAAATGATCATTCAGTGGAGGGAATACAGCACAAATTATATCCAGCATTTTCTGTACAATATCATCCTGAAAGTTCACCTGGACCAGAGGATGCTAATTATATATTTGATGTCTTTTTGGAAGAGGTTCATAAGCATGTTTTACGAGAGGGGGACACGATTTATGCCTAAAAATACAACTATCAAAAAGATTCTTGTTATTGGATCTGGACCTATTGTGATAGGTCAGGCAGCAGAATTTGACTATTCTGGTACACAGGCTTGTCAGGCATTACGAGAAGAGGGATATACAGTTATTTTGGCTAATTCTAATCCCGCTACCATAATGACGGATGAAACTATTGCAGATAAGGTTTATATGGAGCCACTTACAGTAGAATTTTTAACGAAAATAATACGAAAAGAGCAACCAGATGCATTATTACCGACATTAGGAGGACAAACAGGGCTAAATCTTGCAGTTGCTTTAAACAATACTGGTATATTAGACCAGTACAATGTGACATTACTCGGTACATCACTAGAAGCAATTCAAAAAGCAGAAGACAGAGAAATGTTTCGTAACTTGATGAAGGAAATAAATGAACCGATACCTGAGAGTAAAATTGTTCACACTGTTGAGGAAGCAATTGCTTTTGCAGAGGAAATCGGATATCCCTTAATTGTTAGACCTGCTTATACGTTGGGCGGAACAGGTGGTGGCATGAGCTATAATGAACACGAATTGCGAGAAATAACCCGTAATGGACTATCATTATCACCAGTTCACCAATGCTTAATTGAACGCAATATTGCTGGTTATAAGGAAATTGAATATGAGGTAATGCGAGACAAAAAAGACCAAGCTATTGTTGTATGTAATATGGAAAATATAGATCCGGTAGGTATCCATACAGGAGATTCAATTGTCGTCGCCCCTTCCCAAACATTGAGTGATCGCGAATACCAGTTATTACGAAATGCATCCTTAAAAATTATTCGTGCTTTAGGAATTGAGGGTGGATGTAATGTGCAATTAGCTTTAGATCCAAACAGTTTCAACTACTATGTAATCGAAGTCAACCCAAGGGTTAGTCGCTCCTCTGCACTGGCCTCTAAAGCAACAGGTTACCCTATAGCAAAAATGGCGGCTAAAATTGCGGTTGGGCTGACACTGGACGAAATTAGTAATCCAGTAACGGGAACAACCTATGCATTATTTGAACCGGCATTAGATTATGTGGTGACAAAACTGCCAAGGTTTCCCTTTGATAAATTTGTCTCTGGGGATCGCAAGCTAGGTACACAAATGAAAGCCACAGGAGAAATCATGGCAATTGGAAGAAACTTTGAAGAGTCGCTTCTAAAAGGAATTAGATCAATGGATAATGGCACTGAGGAATTGTGGTTAGAATCGTTAGCGGATTTATCAGATGATACTATTCAAACACGATTAGAGAAAGCTGACGATGAACGGATTTATGTCATTGCAGAGGCATTTCGTAGGGGGTATTCTGTCAGACAACTGCATCAATATACGAAAATAGACCCGTTTTTCCTTCAAAAAATGGCAGATATTGTTCAATTCGAAGTACTACTTAGGGAAAATATAAATCAGGTGGAAATTTTACGCAAGGCAAAGGAAAAAGGGATCTCAGACAAACAAATTGCTAGATTATGGGAAATGACAGAAGATGAAGTGTTTCATTATAGGATGAATACAGATATTCAGCCAGTGTATAAAATGGTTGATACCTGTGCGGCAGAATTTGAGTCACAAACACCATACTTTTATAGTACCTATGAAGAAGAAAATGAATCTGTTTCAACATTAAATCGTAAAGTATTGGTTTTAGGTTCTGGGCCAATTCGTATTGGGCAGGGAATTGAGTTCGACTATGCGACAGTTCACTCGGTATTGGCGATTAAAGAAATGGGTTACGAGGCGATTATCATGAACAGTAACCCAGAGACTGTCTCAACAGATTTCAGCATCTCAGACAAATTGTATTTCGAACCGCTAACCTTAGAAGATGTTATGCATGTTGTGAATTTAGAAAAACCAGAAGGGGTTATTGTCCAATTCGGTGGACAAACTGCAATTAATTTAGCAGATGGGTTATCCCGGCGTGGAGTAACTATTCTCGGAACAAGCTTAACAGCAATTGATAAAGCGGAAGATAGAGATAAGTTCGAATTATTATTAGCTGAATTAGACTTACTTCGTCCAAAGGGTAAGGCGGTTAAACGGATGGAGGATGCAATTAATGTTGCTGAATCTATTGGCTACCCAGTTCTCGTTCGACCATCCTATGTAATTGGTGGAAGCCGGATGGAAATTGTTTACAACAGAGACGAACTGCTAACGTATTTAAGTAAATCGGGAAAGATGAACGATCGTCATCCCATTTTAATTGACAAATATATCACTGGTATAGAGGTAGAGGTTGATGCCATTAGTGATGGCGTAACGACCATTGTTCCTGGCATCATGGAGCATATTGAACGTTCTGGGGTACACTCTGGAGACTCTATTGCAGTCTATCCACCACAACGCCTTTCTAGTTTAGTCAAAGAGAAATGCTTGGAAGCCACGTTAAAAATTTCAAAAGCTCTTGATGTAAAGGGACTTATTAATATCCAGTTTATCGTTTGTGATGATGATGTATATGTATTAGAAGTTAATCCAAGGGCAAGCAGGACAATCCCATTTTTAAGTAAAATAACAGGAGTTACCATGGCAAACCTTGCTACTAGAAGTATTCTAGGTGAGAAGCTGGCAGATTTGGGCTTTAAAACTGGAATACTGCCAGAAAAGAAACAGGTCTCTGTTAAAATTCCTGTCTTTTCATTTGAAAAGCTTCGTAGTGTTGACACGATTCTTGGTCCTGAAATGAAATCAACAGGTGAAGCAATCGGTTATGATAAAACGATGGAAAAGGCACTATATAAGGGGTTACTTGCAGCGGGAATATCAATTCCGACAGAAGGGGCCGTACTAATTACTGTTGCAGATAAAGATAAGTTAGAAATGTTAGGTATTGCAGAACGCTTTCATCAATTGGGCTTCCAGCTATATGCTACTACTGGCACAGCATCCTTCTTACGTGGAGCAAACCTACCAGTTGTAGAGGTTGATAAGGTTGGAGAGAAGGATCCAAATGTACTATCTATTATTGAGCAAGGAAAGGTACAATTTGTCATTAATACATTAACATCTGGACAACAACCACGCTCCGATGGTTTTATGATTAGAAGGGTATCGGTAGAAAGAGGGATAGCTTGTCTAACTAGTTTAGATACGGTGAATGCAATCTTACATGTAATTGATTCTACTACCTTCAGTGCAAGCCCATTATTTGCTAAAGAGGTAAAAAGTCTATGATTAGAAAAGTAGGAATGAAAATAATATCGATTCGGTGTATTGCACAAGATACATTTGAAATGATTTTAGAAAATAATTTTATTAGCAACTATGCTGTTCCAGGACAATTTTTGCATCTTCAAGTGGGAGAGCATTCGTTAAGAAGGCCAATCTCAATTACAGATTGTGATCCAAGTCGTAGTACTGTGACAATAATATTTAAGATAAATGGCCAGGGAACGAGAGAATTATCTGCCTATCAGGTAGGACAGTACCTAAATGTACTTGGTCCAATGGGTAACGGATTTCCACTACATGCTAATTCTACCGCTCTATTAATCGGCGGAGGAATTGGGGTCCCTCCATTATATTATCTTGGAAAAACACTAAGAGAGATGGGATGTACGATTATATCTGTTTTAGGTTTCCAAGATAAGAACCATGTATTCTATGAAAACGAATTTAAAAATTTAGGTAAAAATTTTATCGTAACGAATAATGGTTCGTATGGAGAAAGTGGGCTCGTGACAGACGTAATAAATCATGTTCATCATTTCGACTATTACTATAGCTGTGGACCAATTCCAATGCTTCGTGCAGTGAGTCAAGAGCTAAAAGAAAGACGTGGGTATATTTCCATTGAAGAGCGGATGGGCTGTGGTGTTGGGGCTTGCTATGCCTGTGTAGTACCAACAAAAGATGGTACTAATTATAAAAAAATATGTAAAGATGGTCCAGTATTTGTAGCAGGGGAGGTCAAGCTATGACAAGATTAACCACTGAGTTACCTGGTCTAGCATTAAAAAACCCAATCATGCCAGCTTCTGGTTGCTTTGGATTTGGTCGTGAATATAGTGATTTCTATGACCTTGGTAAACTAGGAGCTGTTATCATGAAGGCAGCAACAGGAAATGAACGACTTGGGAATCCTACACCCAGGGTTGCGGAGACATCGTCAGGTATGCTTAACGCGATTGGCCTGCAAAATCCAGGGGTAGATAAAATAATTGCTAATGAGGTTCCTTTTTTAGCACAATTTGATACGAAAATTATTGCAAATATTGCAGGAAGTACACTAGAAGAGTATGAATATGTAGCACAAGCCTTTAACCAAACGAATAAGGTTCATGCATTGGAATTAAATATATCTTGCCCAAATGTAAAAGAAGGCGGTATTCAATTTGGTACTGATCCAACTATGGCTTCGCGTGTAACGGAAGTTGTGAAGAAAGCTAGTAATCTGCCAGTATATGTAAAGCTTTCTCCAAATGTGACAGATATTGTATCGATTGCTAAGGCGGTAGAAGCGGCTGGGGCAGATGGTCTCAGCATGATAAATACCCTAACTGGAATGCAAATTCACCTTCCAAGTAGAAGACCGATAATAGCGAATAAAACAGGGGGACTATCAGGTCCAGCTATAAAACCTGTTGCAGTTCGAATGATTTATGAGGTAAGTAAACAGGTTCAAATACCAATTATTGGCATGGGCGGAATTAAAAATGCTGAAGATGTATTAGAGTTTCTTCTTGCAGGTGCCAGTGCAGTAGCAGTAGGTACTGCTAATTTTCAAAATCCGTTTGTTTGCTCCGAAATAATTAATGAACTGCCTCAGGTTTTAGATAAGTATGGATTTAACTCTGTACAGGATGCGATTGGAAAGGGGATAGTTGCATGACAGAATCAATCTATTTGGCACTTGATTTTCCTAGCTGGGAACTTACCGAATCATTTTTAATTAGGAATGATTTACAAGGAATTCCTGTGAAAATAGGGATGGAACTTTATTACCGTGAGGGACCATCAATAATCGAAAAACTAAGAAAAAACAATCATACTATCTTTCTCGATTTAAAGCTCCATGATATTCCAACTACAGTAATGAGAGCTATGAAAATATTATCAAGCCTTGAAGTCGATATGGTAAATGTTCACGCATTAGGTGGTAGTGAGATGATTCATTACGCAAAAGAGGGGTTAATTAGTGGTAATTCTACGAATCATCCAAAATTAATTGCAGTAACAGTGGTCACTTCAATGGATAATAGGCAATTAAATAAAGAACTATTAATACCTGGCGACCTTACGAACATGACAATTCATTTAGCTGGATTGGCGAAGGAGAATGGTGCGGATGGTGTAGTCTGTTCGGTACATGAGGCAAAACAAATCAAGGAAGATTGTGGCGACTTATTTTTAACTGTTACTCCAGGAATACGTCTTCACCAAACAAATACAGATGATCAAAAGAGAATTGCTACTCCTATCTATGCTCGGGAAAATGGTGCTGACTATTTAGTAATAGGACGAAGTGTGACTAATGCAAAAAATCCAAGACTAGCATATGACCAAGCTGTAAAAGAATGGGGGAAGTAAAATGAAATTAAGCCAAGCAGTAGTAAGCGATTTATTAAGAATAAAGGCAGTACAGATTGAAACGAATCCGAATGATTATTTTACATGGGCATCAGGCATCAAATCACCCATCTATTGTGATAATCGAATTACAATGTCCTACCCAGAGGTTCGACAAAAAATTACCAAAGCTTTTGTAGAAAAGGTACAGCAAATGAAAACAATGCCTGACGTTATCGCTGGCTGTGCAACAGCAGGTATTCCCCACGCAGCTTGGTTAGCAGATCAATTAAATCTTCCCATGGTTTATGTCCGTTCTAAACCGAAGGAACATGGAAGGGGAAACCAAATAGAAGGGGAAAATGTTCAAGGGAAGAAAGTATTAGTTATTGAAGATTTAATCTCAACAGGCGGTTCATCACTTGCAGTTGTGGATGCTTTAAAGCATGCTGGAGCTGAAATACTTGAAGTAATGGCTATCTTTACATATGGATTAACGAAAGCAACAGCTAATTTTGAACAGGCTGGTGTTAATTATCAAACGATTACATCCTATGAAGATCTCATTCAAACTTTGGTAGTTAATGAGGCTATCGGAAATGAAGAAAAAGCCCAATTACTAGAATGGCGTAGTTCTATGGAGTCTAGATAAGGTAATGCAATAAGTAGAGTTTTATTATATAATCAATTTGTATAATAAAATATTATCAAATTGAGGTTTCTATTATGAGGATAGAAGATTACGAGCTACTATTAAAATTGAATGAAATAGGTACTATTCGAGGTACAGCAAAAGCTATACTTATTTCTCAGCCAGCTGTTACACAAAGACTAAAGTATATTGAGGATTATTTTGGTGAAATTATTTTTATTCGTACACCAAAAAACTTAGTCTTAACACCTTGTGGAGAAATTATTCTAGAGCATGCAAAAAGAGTAATAGAGGAAGAGGAGGTTCTAAAAAATAAATTGTCTCAATCAAGTGATGAAGTACTTGGTACACTTTCAATTGCCTGTTCATCCTTAATTAGCCAACGTTTTCTTCCTAAAATTCTCGGAAAATATACGAATAAATTTCCAAAGGTAACGATTGATTTAGTAACAGGAATTAGTGAGGATATACGAAGGAATCATAAGGATTACCATGTATGTATTATTCGAGGTGAACAATTAAAAGAGAGCACCTCCATTCACTTGTTTGATGATCCTTTATATATTTTTGATACGGAGCCATTTCCAAAAGATATAATTAAGGAACGACCTCTAATTTCCTTTAAAAGTGATGATAGTATGCATGAATTAGTAGATAATTGGTTGTACCACCATCAACAACAAATTAAACCACTTCGAACCATGACAGTGGATCAAATCGAAACATGTAAACAATTTATGAAACAGGGAATAGGCATGGCAGTTCTACCAAAAAGCGTATCGGATTCTATGATGGATGAGTTTCCACATATAGCATTAGAACTTGACGGGAAGCCAGTTACACGCTATACATGGCTCTCCTATCAGGAAGGAATCCGTGAGCTCCCTCAGGTTGATGAATTTATTAAAATGCTTACTAATGAAACTTTTATGTAATCACTGTAAATATTCTTAAAGAAATAATAGGAGATGGGAATCCATCTCCTATTATTTCTTTAATTTATCTACCTTCATTTTTTCTGGAGTAACATAAATTGTCTTTTGATTATCATAAATCACAAATCCAGGCTTGGATCCGTTTGGCTTTTTTACATATCTTACTCTTGTGTAGTCCACCGGCACAGCTGATGAATTTTGTGATTTACTAAAGTACGCCGCAAGCTGGGCAGCTTCCTTGATTGTCTCTTCACTCGGTTCTTTGGACCGAATAATCACATGTGACCCCGGAATATCCTTCGTGTGTAACCAAATTTCATCTCGGTGTGCCAACTTCATCGTCAAAAATTCATTTTGTTTATTGTTCTTTCCAACTAAAATGGACGTACCATCTGTAGCAATATATTCCTCTGGTTTTGGAGCTACTTGTTTATTTTTACGTTTCCCAGATTTTTGCTTTTTAATATAACCCTCTTCACGAAGCTCTTCTCGTATTTCTTCAATATCTTCTACACCAGCAACATCTATTTGCTGTAGTAATTGTTCAAGATAGGCTGTTTCCTTTAACGTTTTCTCTATTTCTTCCTCGACTTTTGCCTTGGAGGTTTTCAATTTTTGATAGGTCTTAAATAAGCTCTGGGCATTTTCGCTTGGTGTTTTATGTGGGTTTAAATCAATGGTAATTTCATTTTGCTCGGGATCATAATAATCCACTACTGAAACAGATGTATCTCCTTGTTTTACCACATGCATATTGGCAGTTAACAATTCACCTAATCGTTGGTACCTTTCTGCTTTCTGTGCTTTTTCTAATGTACGCTCATGTTTTTTTAGTTTACGATCATTTTTATCCTTTTCATTTTGAATAAAACGGTATAAATCCTTCGCTTGCTGTTTTACTCTATCCCGTTCTGCTTTACCTGAATAAAATTGATCTAGTAATTGATTTGTAGTCGGAAACGTTTTCTTGTCTCCTTTAAAATCAACTAATTCTAATACGTGAAAATCTTCTTTCTTCCCTTGATAAATCGCAGGATGAAAACGGTGGTGAAGAATTTTTTCTTGCATTTCAATGAATGTATCCTTATATACCTCCTGCGTACCGAGTCTCGCACGATTGACAAGCTCATTCGCAATAAATGGGGAAAAACCAGTAAATAGATTAACAATTTGTGTTTCTAGCTTACCCGCATTAAAATCTAGTTTTTTAATAAACGTCTCTCCATCTATCTCAAGAGGATTCAGTTTATCCTGCATTGGTGGATGAATATATTCCACACCTGGTAAAACTGTTCGATAACGGTTCTGTGCCATTGATACATGCTTTAAACTATCGATGATATGACCTTTATCTGTTTCAACTAAAATTAAATTACTATGTTTTCCCATCAATTCAAGTACTAGCGTTTTCACTGAAATATCGCCAATCTCATTTCTTGTTTTTATTCGGAAGTTGATTATTCGTTCCATTCCATCTTGTACCACTGATTCAATGATGGCACCTGATAGATGCTTCCTAAGCACCATACAAAACATTGGGGCATCAGCGGGGTTAAGAAAGCTTTCTTCTGTTAAATGTATCCTTGAATAAGATGGATGAATTGACAACAAAAGGGTATGATTTTTACCCTGGCTTCTTATGGTCATAATTATTTCAGTATCTGTTGGTTGATGAATTTTTGTGATTTTTCCTGGTAGCAACATGTCCGATAATTCCTTTGTCACTGCTCTTGTTACAATTCCGTCAAATGGCATTTCGACTCACCTCTCTAATTAAATTATAGCATTATTTAGGACAAGTCTGCATAGATATCACTAAGAACACACTAGAGATGATTTTATGCTCTCGAATAAGCGTGGAGGAATGCAACGTGAAAAAGTGGTATCAATTAGATGTCGAACAAGTAGAACAAAAACTGCAAGTAACAGTAAGTAGGGGATTAACCTCAAAGCAGGTCAGTGAAAGACAGAGTCAATATGGCTACAATATGCTAGAAACAAATAAACAAACTCCTAGATGGATTATTTTTTTAAAGCAATTTCAGGATTTCATGGTACTAGTGTTACTTGCTGCCACCCTGATTGCAGGAATGTTAGGGGAATTTGTTGACGCAATAGCGATTATGGTCATTGTCCTAGTTAATGGCTGTATTGGTTACTTCCAAGAGCAGAAAGCTGAAAAATCTCTTGAAAAGCTAAAAGAGCTATCAGCCCCGATGGCGAATGTTTTTCGTGATAAGAAGTGGGAAAAGGTAGCTTCTAAAGAATTGGTTATTGGTGATATTGTAAGGTTAAATACTGGTGACAGGGTACCAGCAGATATACGCATTGTAAAATCAGTGAGCCTTGAAACGGAAGAATCGGCATTAACCGGGGAATCACTACCTGTTATGAAGCATGCAGCTGCTATCTCAAGAAGCGATCTGGACGCACAGGATCAAGTTAATATGGGCTTTAAAGGCACGATGGTTTCTCGTGGTTCTGGTATAGGTATTGTTGTAGGTACAGGAATGAATACGGTAATGGGGCAAATAGCTTCCTTAATGTCAAGTACGAAGAAAATACCAACCCCATTAGAGAGGAAACTGGCAGAGTTAGGCAAAATCTTAATCGTGGTAGCCATTCTTTTGACTATTTTGGTAGTAGTTCTTGGTGTTATACAAGGGCACCCGATATATAATATGTTTCTTGCTGGTGTTTCGTTAGCAGTTGCTGCAATACCGGAGGGATTACCAGCAATAGTTACTGTTGCATTATCATTAGGTGTACAGCGGATGATTCGAAAAAGAGCTATCGTAAGAAAATTATCAGCAGTTGAGACATTGGGCTGTGCATCTGTTATTTGTTCCGATAAAACAGGTACGATGACAGAAAATGAGATGACTGTTAAAGAAATATACTTAAATGGTGAAACTATTACGGTTACTGGAGATGGGTTTGACGTTGAAGGGGACTTTTTAATTGGAAACAAGAAAATTAAACAAGATCATCCTAATTTAGAAAACATGCTCTTATATGGACAGCTTTGTAATAATTCAGAACTACAAATTAAAAAAGGGAAGTATATAGTAAATGGAGATCCAACTGATGGTGCATTATTAGTTGCAGCCCGAAAAATAGGATTATCCCCATTAAGTGGACAAAACGTTGAAATTGTAAAAGAAATTCCTTTTGACTCGGATCGAAAACGGATGAGTGTAATTATAGAAGATGATAATGGTAGACGCTTCCTTATTACAAAAGGAGCCCCTGATGTATTACTACCAAGATGTAATTATGTAGTAGACCAAGAAGGAAGAAAACTATTAAAGAAACATGATAAGGAATTAATTGAACAAGCTATTGATCAGATGGCAGATAAGGCATTAAGGACGATTGCTATAAGTATGCGGCCTTTATCGAAAGACGTTTCACTAGACTCCGCATTTCTTGAAAAGGACTTAACCTTTATTGGATTATATGGGATGATTGATCCACCTCGTAAGGAAGTGAAAGCAGCAATTGCTGAATGTCGTGAAGCAGGAATTAAAACGGTAATGATTACAGGCGACCATGTTAAAACAGCAAGGGCCATTGCAAAGGATTTGAATTTATTACCAGATAATGGGCTAGTTCTAGAGGGTAGTGAATTAAATAAAATGTCTGTAGAAGAGCTTGAAAATATTATTGAAGATGTCTATGTTTTTGCTCGAGTAACACCAGAGCATAAACTAAAAATTGTTAAAGCATTCCAAGCCAGGGGGCATATTGTTGCAATGACAGGAGATGGTGTCAATGATGCCCCAGCGATTAAGGCTAGTGATATAGGTATTAGTATGGGTATAAGTGGAACCGACGTTACAAAGGAAGCATCATCATTGGTATTAATGGATGATAACTTTGCAACGATTAAGTCAGCAATTCAAGAAGGCCGTAATATCTATGAAAATATTAGGAAATTTATTCGTTATCTTTTAGCATCAAATGTAGGAGAAATTTTGGTCATGCTATTTGCAGTATTACTGGGAATGCCGCTACCATTAGTTCCCGTTCAAATCTTATGGGTGAATTTGGTAACAGATGGCTTGCCAGCTATGGCTTTAGGACTGGATAAACCAGAAGCTGATGTTATGAAACATGGACCACGCAGTCCAAAAGAAGGTGTATTTGCCCGAGGTTTAGGCTTTAAGATTATTACTAGAGGTATTCTAATCGGAATTGTCACCTTAATTGCCTTTATGGTTACTTACCAGAACAATCCGGAAAATCTAGTATATGGTCAAACAGTAGCATTTACGACATTGGTGATGGCACAGCTTATTCATGTATTTGATTGTCGTAGTGAAAAATCCGTTTTTGAACGCAACCCGTTTGAAAATATATACCTTGTTTTCGCTGTTATTTCCTCCATATTATTGTTATTAGTAGTTATATACTGGGAACCACTACAGCCAATCTTCCACACAATTTCCTTAGGACTACGAGATTGGATGCTTATTCTTGGCTTAGCAGCAATCCCTACTGTATTATTTGGCTTTACAAAAAGATAAAAGCTGAAGACCTTTTCACAATAAGAAGTGGAAGGGTCTTCATTTTTCAAGATAGTACTGTAGCTAACGAATATCAACTTAAAAAGCCAACATTATGAAGAAACAGTATTTCATATGCTATAATGATGAAAGAAAATTAAAGTAGGTGTTGGTAGTGGCAAAAAGCATGACAGGCTATGGTATAAGTACTACTCAGTTCGAAAATACAACAATTACAGTAGAAATTCGTTCTGTTAATCACCGTTTTCTTGATATCATACCGAAATATCCTCGAACATTTTTATTCCTTGAAGATAAGATAAAAATGTTAGTTAAGAATTTTTTTAGCAGAGGCCGTGTGGAATTACATATAAATATAGAAGGAGAAGGATTTGTTCAAAAATCAATTTCTACCGATTGGGAATTATTGGATCAATTTATACAACAATTGAAGGTTGCTAAAGAGCGCTATGGCTTACAGGGTGAAATACCTTTTTCCGTTCTTACACAACTCCCTGACTTAATTACGATTCAAGAGAATGAAGAAAAACCAGATAACTTACAGGAAAATATATTAGCATGTATAGAGGATGCCTGTTTGCAGGTTCTTGAAATGCGCATAGAAGAAGGCAAAAATTTGTTAGATGATATTTTGGAACGGGCTACGATTATTCGGAATATAGTAAGGTCAATAGAAAGTAGAAGAGAAAATGTTATCGATGAGTACCGTACTAGAATTAAACAACGAATGGAAGAGTATATAGAGGATCCAATCACTGTCGATTCTAGTAGACTACACCAAGAGATTGCCCTTTTAGCAGAAAAAGGGGATATAGCGGAGGAAATCACACGATTACATAGTCATTTGGATCAGTTAGAGGAATGGAGTAAGCTAGAGGAGCCAATTGGCCGAAAGCTTGATTTTATCCTGCAAGAGATGAACCGAGAAGCGAATACGGTCGGATCGAAATCAACAGATACAAAAATTAGTGAATGGACTGTTGCAATGAAAAGTGAAATTGAGAGAATAAAGGAACAGGTTCAAAATATAGAGTAATTCCTTTTTTATTGAATATGTTATGTCCTATAAAGTAGATAGGACTAATTTTCTAATATTCTTGTACTTTTAATTTGTTACAAAAGCCTTTATAATAGGTAAGAATGATAAGGGGGAAGTGAAGTGGGACTACAACTAATTAATATTGGGTTTGGTAATGTTGTTTCTGCTAATCGAGTCATTTCCATTGTCTCGCCAGAATCAGCACCTATCAAACGAATTATCTCCGTCGCTCGTGATAATAATAAATTAGTAGATGCTACATATGGACGTAGAACAAGAGCTGTTATTATTACTGATAGTGATCATGTCGTATTATCAGCAGTTCAGCCCGAGACAGTTGGACAGCGAGTACTTAGTCACGAAGAAATGTCTGATGAATGATTTGGTTTATATATAGGAGGAAGCAACTTGATTGATGAGAAAGGAATTTTATTTATTCTCTCTGGGCCATCCGGTGTAGGCAAGGGAACTGTACGTAAGGAATTATTCAAACGAAAGACTGAATTAAAGTATTCAATTTCTATTACGACTAGAGAACAGCGTCCAGGTGAAGTAGATGGTATTGATTATTTCTTCAAAACAAACGAGGAATTTGAATCTTTAATAAAACAAAATAAACTTTTAGAGCATGCAAAGTTTGTTAATAATTATTATGGAACTCCAAGAGAGTATGTAGAGAAAACACTAGCAGAAGGCTACGATGTATTCCTTGAAATTGAGGTTCAAGGCGCGATGCAAGTAAAGCATAATTTTCCTGAGGGTGTTTTTATCTTCTTATTTCCACCGAGCTTAGAGGAATTAAAAAATAGAATAGTTGGTCGTGGTACGGAGACAGAGGATTTAATACTAAATCGATTAAAAGAAGCCCGTAATGAGATTGAAATGATGGATGCTTATGATTACGTAGTTGTTAATGATGATGTTGACAAAGCAGTTAATAAGATTCAATCGATTATTCAGAGTGAACATTGTAAAAGAGAACGTATAGCTGCACAATACAAAAAGATATTGGAGGATGAGTTATAATGATGTTAGAACCGTCTATTGATGCTTTACAAGAAAAGATTAAATCAAAGTATTCCCTTGTAACCTTGTCTGCTAAGAGAGCTAGACAATTACGTGAACTAAAAAATTTACGAATTGAAAGTCCTAAGTCTCATAAATATGTAGGAATGGCACTAGAGGAAATAGCAGCAGAAAAGCTTAAAATAGAAGATGAATAATAATAATGTATATGAATCCCTTACATCTGGTATGTAAGGGATTATTTATTTATTAAATTATGGTATAACTAGACTAGAAGATAATTTTGACCGGGAAAGGTGTTAAGAATGATTAATAAAAATATTTTACTTGGAGTTACTGGAGGAATTGCAGCATATAAGGCATGTGCTCTGACTAGTAAATTACAGCAACAGGGTGCAAATGTGAAAGTAATCATGACAGATAATGCAACAAAGTTTGTATCCCCACTTACATTCCAAGCCTTATCACGGAATCCAGTATACACGGACACATTTGATGAAAAGGATCCTGAAAAAATAGCACATATTGATTTAGCAGATTGGGCAGATATTATCATCTTAGCTCCGGCAACAGCTAATATTATTGGGAAATTAGCAACTGGTATTGCGGATGATATGATTTCCACCACTGTCTTAGCAACAAAAGCTCCTATCTATATTGCTCCAGCTATGAATGTGAATATGTATAACCATCCATCCGTAATCAAGAATATGAAAACTTTAACGGAATATGGTTATCATTTTATTGAACCTGGGTCAGGGTATTTAGCTTGTGGCTGGGTTGGTAAAGGAAGGCTGGAGGAACCTGAAACCATTATCCAGGTAATTCAATCACATCAAAGCAATGGTAATTTACTAGCTGGAAAAAAGGTACTAATCTCTGCTGGGCCAACTAGGGAGAAAATTGATCCTGTTCGTTATTTTTCCAATCGTTCTACAGGGAAAATGGGGTTTTCTCTAGCTGAAGCAGCTGCTGAATACGGTGCAGAGGTTACACTCGTTACTGGTCCAGTATTTTTAGATACTTCACATAAAAACATTAAACGAATCAATGTTACGACAGCTGAAGAAATGTATCAAGCAATGCTGCGTGAATTTCCTTGCAACGACATTGTAATAAAATCTGCTGCCGTAGCTGATTATCGACCTAAGGTAGTCTTTGATGACAAAATAAAAAAACAAGCTGGTAGTATTAAATTTGAAATGGAACGAACGAAAGATATTCTAGCAGAACTAGGAAGCAAAAAAACACATCAATTCCTAGTGGGGTTTGCTGCCGAAACCCAAAACGTTCTTGAATATGGAAAGGAAAAATTACACCGGAAGCACTTAGATGCTATCGTGATAAACAATGTGAGTCAAGAGGGCGCAGGATTTGAAAGTGAGACGAATATTGTGACCTATGTCAATCGTAACCATGAAGAATATCAGATTCCTGTCGCTTTAAAAAGTGAGGTCGCCCGACAATTACTACAATTAATATGGAGAGATATGAAGGATGAGGAAGCGTGAATATAGCAAAGGTTATCGTTGATGTCCAAGCGAAGGCCATCAATCAGACATTTGATTATTTAATTCCTGAAAAATTTCGTGATATCCTCTCTGAGGGGATGCGGGTTATCGTACCTTTTGGACCTAGGAAAATAACCGGTTTTGTTGTTGGGAAAAAGGAAGAGTCAGAATTTGAACAGCTAAAAGAAATAATTGACGTGTTGGACATCAATCCCGTTTTAACTGAGGAATTATTAGAGCTAGGAAAATGGGTGGCAGAAGACACATTGACCTTATATATTACTGCATACCAAGCAATGCTACCACAGGTGCTAAAAGCGCAATATAAAAAAGAACTAATTCGCAATACAGATGAAGAATTAGCCCATGAATTAGAGTTTTTATTTGCAGGTCGGGATGTAATTCGTTATGAGGAATTTGTTCAATCGACCGTTCCTTATACAACGCTTAGGAATGCTATCCAAGATGGAGCTATTTCAATTAATTATCTAGTTAAATCAAAGGTAACGAAGAAAGTTATTACGTTTATAGAGCCTAACAAGGAAGCACATCTACTGGAAGAGGCATTTATGGATTTATCACCCTCTGCAAAGAAACAACGACATGTACTTTCCTTTTTTCTAGAGTTTCCAGAGCCAGTTGAGCAACAAAAGTTATATAACTTAACTAATACGAATCGGGCAGTTATAAAAGCGTTGGTTGACAAGGGTATCTTAAGGGAATACAAAAAAGAGGTATATCGGAATCCGTATGATGACACTTCATTTGAGAAGACATTACCACTACCATTGACGAAACAACAGGAAATGGCTTTGCATCCTATTATAGAGAAGATTCATAATCATAAGCATGATGTGTTTTTAGTTCATGGAGTTACTGGGAGTGGTAAGACAGAAATCTATTTGCAGGCGATTCAAGAAGTAATAAAGCAAGGTAAAGAAGCAATTGTTCTTGTACCCGAAATTTCGCTCACACCACAAATGGTCAAAAGGTTTAAAGGTCGTTTTGGAAGTGATGTTGCTGTCATGCATAGTGCGCTTTCGAATGGAGAGAAGTACGATGAATGGAGAAAAATACATGCGAAGGAAGTAAAAGTAGTGGTTGGTGCAAGGTCCGCTATTTTCGCGCCTTTTGAGAATTTAGGAATTATAATAATTGATGAAGAGCATGAAACAACTTATAAACAAGAGGATCAACCAAGGTATCATGCTAGAGATGTGGCAATAAAACGCGGTCAATATCATGAGTGTCCAGTAGTGCTTGGAAGTGCGACACCAACCTTGGAGTCTTATGCACGTGCCAAAAAAGGAGTATATCAGTTAGCAACCCTTGATAAACGGACAAATAATCAGGCTTTGCCCAAGGTCGAAATTGTTGATATGCGTAATGAGCTGCACGAAGGGAATCGTTCGATGTTTTCTATAGCTTTAAAAAGGGAGATGGAGAGTGGGATAGAACGTGGTGAACAGATAGTATTACTATTAAATCGTAGAGGATATTCAACATTTGTAATGTGTCGTGATTGTGGTCATGTAAAACGATGTCCACATTGCGATATAGCCTTAACGTATCATAAAAATAGTAATCAATTAAAATGCCACTATTGTGGATATGAGGAGAGAATGCCCCATCTTTGCCCAGAATGTAATAGCGAGTCTATTCGTTATTTCGGAACTGGTACACAACGGGTAGAAGAAGCACTAAACCAATTAATGCCACATGCTAGAGTCATTCGAATGGATGTAGATACTACAAGGAAAAAAGGAGCCCATGAAAAATTATTAAAGCGGTTTGCCAATAAAGAAGCTGATATTTTACTTGGAACCCAGATGATAGCAAAAGGTCTCGATTTTGCTAATGTCACTTTAGTTGGTGTTTTAACTTCTGATTCGATGCTCCATCTGCCAGACTTTCGATCTAGTGAAAAAACATTTCAGTTACTAACTCAAGTCAGTGGCCGTGCCGGTCGACATGAGTTATCTGGAAAGGTTATTGTTCAATCATACACACCTGACCATTACAGTATCCAATTAGCAAGTGAGTACGATTTCGAAAAGTTTTTCCTGTATGAAATGCAAATTCGAAAGAAATTTAGATATCCACCTTATGTGTATTTAGCATTAATAACAGTATCCCATCAAAACCACGTAAAAGCTGTCCAAATTACAAGTCGTATCGCACAGCTTCTTTTAAAAGTTGTGGGAAAGGATACAATTGTATTAGGCCCAACACCTTCTCCAATTGCAAGGATGAAGGATAGATATCGCTACCAATGCATGATAAAATACAAAAATGAACCGGAGCTAAGATCAACTATTAAAAAAGTGATGGATTTATATGCAGACGAAATGCGGAAAGAGGATCTA
Source organism: Ornithinibacillus bavariensis (assembly GCF_018333235.1). Classification (GTDB taxonomy): domain Bacteria; phylum Bacillota; class Bacilli; order Bacillales; family Amphibacillaceae; genus Ornithinibacillus; species Ornithinibacillus bavariensis. The sequence goes on from NZ_BORP01000001.1 coordinate 716,235, forward strand.
TCCATCACTGTTGATATGCAGCCTTATCACCTAATGTAGAAAGAGGTATGATGATGAAACGAATTGCTTTTATGGGAACACCGGATTTTTCAGTTCCAATTTTAAATTCACTTATACATTCAGAGTATGAAGTAGTTTTAGTGGTAACACAGCCAGATAGACCGAAAGGAAGAAAAAAGGTTATCACATCACCACCAGTTAAAGTAGAAGCTGAAAAACATGGAATTCCAGTCTTTCAGCCGGAAAAAATACGTCATGAATATGAGGAGATTCTATCCTATAAGCCCGATATTATTGTTACAGCGGCATTTGGGCAAATATTACCTAAAGAACTTTTGGAAGGACCTAAGTTTGGCTGTGTTAATGTTCATGCATCCCTTCTTCCAGAGCTTAGAGGTGGGGCTCCGATACATTACGCGATAATGGAAGGTAAGAAGGAAACGGGAATCACGATTATGTATATGGCAGAGAAATTAGATGCTGGAGATATTTTGACGCAACGAAGTATCCGAATAGAGGTTAATGATCATGTTGGAACGATGCATGATAAGCTCTCTATTGTTGGTGCAGAGCTCTTAATGGAAACTTTACCGAAGCTATTTGCCGGGGAGATTACGGCTGTAAAGCAGGATGAGGAAAAGGCTACCTTTGCTGCCAATATTAAGCGAGAGCAGGAAGAAATAGACTGGAATAAAGCCAATAATGAAATTTATAATCATATTCGAGGGTTACATCCATGGCCGGTCGCTTTTACAACTTATGCTGGTCAAACAATGAAAATTTGGTGGGGTGAGCCTATTGATAAGCAGTACAGTGGAACCCCTGGTATGGTTGTAGAAAAAGAGCCTACCAATGAAGCATTTATCGTAATATGTGGTAATAATAAGGGAATTCGCATTACCGAAATACAACCTGCAGGAAAAAAGCGAATGTCTGTTAAGGATTATTTGCAAGGATCCGGTGACCGGATAAAAGTAGGAATGAAATTGGGAGAATAACATGGATAAATACTTGCTAAGAAATACTGCAATTGACTTATTACTCCGTATTGAACAAGACAATGGATATAGCCACTTACTTATTAGTCATGAAATGAAGTCTAAGCATATAGCACCTAAGGATGAGGGATTATTAACCGAAATTGTATACGGAACTACAGCACGAAAGATAACTTTGGATTATTATATTAATAATTTTATTAGTCAAAAGAAAAAACTGAGGCCATGGGTACATACATTGCTTCGTATGTCCGTTTATCAAATGATTTATTTGGATAAAGTTCCAGACCATGCAATCATTCATGAAGCAGTTGAAATTGCTAAACAAAGAGGTCATAAAGGAATCGCATCTTTAGTGAATGCTGTCCTTCGAAATATTCAACGAAGTGGGGTACCAGATACCAATACAATCACAGATGATGTGAAGCGATTATCGGTGGAAACCAGCCACCCAGAATGGTTAATTAAACGATGGATGAATCATTATGGCTATGAAACAACGAGAGAAATGTGTCTAGCAAATCTACACCATAAACCGATTTCAATTCGTGTCCAACCGATGAAAATAACTAGGGAACAGGCCATAGACATTTTAAGAAAAGAAGGATATGAAGTATCTGAATCTATGTTTTCTCCGCAAGGAATTATTATTGAAAAAGGAAACATTCTAAAGTCCTCCCTCTTTAATGAAGGCATAGTTACTATTCAGGATCAAAGCTCGATGCTTGCAGGGGAAATGATTTCTGTAAAGCCAGGTCAGACGGTATTGGACGCATGTAGTGCTCCAGGTGGAAAGGCAACACATATTGCTGAGAAAATGGAAGACAAAGGCGTCATATATGCACATGACTTACATGAAAAGAAAATCAAGCTCATTCAAAATAAGGCGAAGGAGCTCAATATTACCATTATTAATGCTAAAGCTTGGGATGCTAGAAAATTACAGGAATGCTATGAACCGAATACATTTGATCGAATTTTAGTGGATGCTCCATGCTCTGGATTGGGAGTCATGAGAGGAAAGCCTGATATAAAATATAACAAAAAAGAGTCAGATATTGAAAAACTAGCTGAAATACAGCAGCATATCTTAGCTAACGTTTCCCCGTTGTTGAAGATAGGTGGCTTGTTACTATATAGCACATGTACGGTTGACTCAATGGAAAATGAAGATGTTGTCAATAAATTTTTGAAATCACACAAGAACTTTGAAATTGATAAACACTTTTTTGCTGAACTATCTAATGAGTTACGTCATTCGTTAGGGGTTTCCGAATACGGATTGCAGCTTTTTCCACAAACCTATCAAACCGATGGATTTTTCTTAACAAGATTGAAGCGTAATAAATAGTTATTTTCGTAATAAAAGTTATAGAAAAAAATATTCTTATTTGGCAATTTGTGTAATACTTATATACAAATATTAGGTGTTGCTAGATTTAAGGGGTGGAACAATGGAAGGACACTTTTGGACCGACAGAGGTCAGGTCAGAAGTCATAATGAGGATGCAGGTGGAATATACCAAAATAATTTAGGTCAGTATCTTGCCCTTATTGCTGACGGTATGGGGGGACATCAAGCTGGTGATGTTGCTAGTGGGATGGCTACTACTATACTTGAAAAAAAGTGGTTAGACAGTGAGGGGATTTCCTCGCCTGAGGAAGCGGAAGAATGGTTAAAGCATGCCTTACAAGAAGCTAATACTGCCATCTACCACCATTCCTTAGAGAAGGAAGAATGTCAAGGTATGGGAACTACTATTGTTGTCGCAATATGTACATCAGAATTTATCACTGTGGCCCATATTGGGGATAGTCGTTGTTACTTATATAATGAATATAGTTTTAAACAAATAACAGAGGACCATTCTTTAGTCAATGCACTTGTTCAATCCGGACAGATTTCAAAAGATGATGCACTTGTTCATCCACGGAAAAATGTTGTCCTTAAGGCCCTTGGAACAGGTGAATCTGTTGAACCCGACATCCAAACCATTAGCTGGGAGGCTTGCGATAGAATTTTACTTTGTTCCGATGGCTTGACCGATAAGGTACGAGACCAAGAACTAGCAGAATTTATGAAGTCTTCTAATAAGCTAGCTGATGTTGGCACACGACTAGTAAATTTAGCGAACGAGCGTGGTGGTGAGGATAATGTTTCAATAGTTATTCTACAGCATGATTCCACCGAGGAGGAAGGTGAAACATCATGTTAAAAGGTCACTTACTGGATGAACGTTACCGAATAATTGAAAAAATAGGTGGAGGCGGGATGGCAGATGTCTACCTTGCTGATGATACTATTTTAGATCGTAAAGTAGCGATAAAGGTATTACGATTAGAATATGCAAATGATGAAGAGTTTATTGCAAGATTTGATCGAGAAGCTCAATCTGCTACAAGTCTTTCCCACCCAAACATTGTTTCGATTTTTGATGTTGGAGAAGAAGACCAGATCCTTTATATGGTAATGGAATATGTTGACGGAATGACACTGAAGGAATTTATTCAAAAGTATGGTCCACTTGATGTTACTGAGGCTATTAATATCATGAAGCAAATTACTGCTGCGATTACCCATGCCCATGAAAATGGTATTGTTCATCGTGACATAAAGCCGCAAAATATATTAATTGATACATATGGTCATATAAAGGTAACGGATTTTGGTATTGCTATAGCATTAAGTGCTACATCTCTTACACAAACAAATTCAATATTAGGCTCTGTACATTACTTGTCCCCTGAACAGGCAAGGGGAGGGCTGGCAACTAAAAAGTCAGATATATATTCTTTAGGAATTGTATTATTTGAAATGCTAACCGGTAGATTACCATTTTCTGGACAATCGCCTGTCTCTATTGCTTTAAAACATTTACAAAGTGAAACACCATCCGTACGTAATTATAGTCCAGATGTTCCACAGAGTGTGGAAAATATAGTATTAAAGGCCACCGCCAAGGATCCTTTCCATCGGTATAATACAGTTTATGATATGGAAGAAAGTTTAGAAGTAGCTCTTTTACCTGAAAATTTAAATGAACCTAAATATGTTCCTCCAGAGGAAGTAGGAGAGGAAACAAAAGCAATCCCAATAATAACTGAGAGTAATTTAGCTAATCTTCACCAAGACACGATTGTTCACCAAACAAATGGTGAGACGAAAAAAGTTACACCTGGACAGGCTCCAGATGGGGCCATTAAAAAGAAAATTAAAAAGAAAAAGAAACGAAATAAAAAATGGCTTATTATTTCCATTGTATTGTTTGCCTTATTAGCCATTCTTTTGGTGACTGCTCTTGTAATTTCTGCTACAAAGCCTAAGGATGTCAAAATTCCTGATGTAATAGGCTGGGAATTTAGTGAAGCAGAGGAAGAATTAGAATTAAATAAATTAAAGGTAGCGAAAGAAGAGGTTATTTCGAATGATGTGGAGGAAGGGTTAGTTGTAAGAACCGACCCAAGGCCAGGTAGAACTGTTAAAGAGGATTCCACAATTACTGTTTTTGTAAGTAAAGGAAAAGAAAAAATAGAATTTGGTAATTATGTTGGACAACAAATTGAAGACGTAAAGAGAATTCTTGATGCGAAAAAGTATAAGGCCGTCATTGTATATGAAGAATTTTCTGATCGTCCTGTAGGAGAAATTTTAAAGCAGATTGAGCCTGAGCCAGGGGAAGAGGTAATCCCTGAAGAAACATCGGTGATCTTCGAAGTGAGTAAAGGAAAAGAGCCAATTAAGTTAAATAATTTAGAAGGATTAACTGAGGCTGAAGCTCGTGAATATCTCGAGTCTAATGGTCTTAGAGTAAGTGTGAAAAAGGAAAATTCCGAATCAGTTCCTATGGGCCACGTTATTAGACAAGATCCCAATGCAAATTCAGAGGTAAATGAGGGAGACACTGTAGTTGTTTATATCTCAATAGGACCTAAGGAACTACCCCCTAGGTCTCATACGGTACAGCTATTTATTAAATATACCGGAGATGACAATAACAATGAAGAAGATCACGAAAATAAACAACCAAGTCCACAAAAGGTAAGAATATATATAGAAGATATGGTACACAAGGATATTGCTGTCGTTTATGAAGAGTTTACAATTACTGATGATGTACAGCGAACAATTGATTTAAAGGTAGCTCCTAAAAGTACAGCAAGGTACCGTGTCTTACGAGACGATGAAGTAATTTATGACGAAACGATTCCATATGAAGAAGGTGAATAAATGCCAGAAGGCAGAATAATTAAAGCTTTAAGTGGATTCTATTACGTACAATCAGATGAAGGAATTTTTCAGTGCAAAGGTAGAGGAGTATTCAGAAAGAAGAATATAACACCACTTGTTGGAGATTTTGTCTCATTCGATATTCGAGAGGAAAGTGAAGGGTATATTACAGAAATAGAGCCTAGGACGAATGAATTAATTCGTCCCCCTATTGCGAATATCACACAGGCATTTATTGTTAGTTCTGCAGTAATGCCAGATTTTAGTACAACTCTACTTGATCGATTCCTTGTCCATATAGAAGCAAAAGGAATAAAACCAATTATTTTCATTACTAAAATAGACTTATTGACAGAAAAACAGTTGAAAATGATAGAAGCGTACAAAAAGGATTACGAAAACATCGGATACCAGGTTGAGTTGTTCTCATCAAAGGAACCACAAACAGTTGAAAATGTAACGAAATACTTATCCAATCATGTTACTGTAATAGCAGGTCAATCTGGTGTTGGTAAATCTTCTTTAATAAATTCACTTCGTCCGGATTTATTATTACAAACTGCAGATATTTCTAAAAGCTTAGGACGTGGAAAACATACGACAAGACATGTTGAATTAATTGAGATCTATCGAGGGTTAGTTGCAGACACTCCTGGATTCAGTGCTTTAGATTTTGAACATATAGAGGCTATCGAATTGTCCGATTGTTTTCCTGAAATTAGAGAGCTTCATGACCAGTGTAAATTTAGAGGATGTCTGCACGCAAAGGAACCGAAATGTGCAGTAAAAGCTGCAGTAGAAGAACATAGAATTCCAAGCTATCGCTATGAGCATTACATTAGTTTTTTGGAAGAAATACATTCAAGAAAGCCGAGGTATTAACATGGTAAAAATAGCACCTTCAATCTTATCAGCAAACTTCGCTAAGCTTGGCGATGAAATAATAGACGTAGATAAAGGAGGAGCAGACTACATACATGTAGATGTAATGGATGGAAATTTTGTACCGAATATTACCATTGGACCATTAATTGTGGAAGCTATTAAACCAATAACAAGTCTTCCACTTGATGTTCATTTAATGATTGATAATCCAGATTTATATATTCCAGTATTCGCAAATGCTGGTGCATCCATTATTACTGTTCATCAAGAAGCAACGGTGCACTTACACCGGACGATTCAGTTAATAAAAAGTAACGGAGTAAAAGCGGGAGTTGCACTAAATCCAGGAACACCAGTTGAAATGATTAAGGATGTATTAGGTGAAATAGATCTAGTTCTTATCATGACAGTAAATCCTGGCTTTGGTGGACAATCCTTTATACCATTTACAATTGATAAAATTAAGCAAATTGCCGAGTGGCGGGATCAATATGGCTTTAATTTTGAAATCGAAGTAGATGGTGGTGTTAATACGACTACTGCTAAGAGCTGTGCACAAGCTGGAGCAGATGTATTAGTAGCAGGTAGTGCAGTCTATAATCAAAATGATAGAGAACAAGCAATCCTACAGATTCGCCAAGCTGTAGAAAAGTAGGGAAAAGTGTATGAGTACTGTAGCAATCGTTGGAAATGGACCTCTTGAAAATATACCTGACTTAGCTCTCTATCGGGATGCGGTTAATATATGGATAGGTGCTGACAGAGGTGCATTAACTATTTTGGAGCATAAGCTTCAACTCGATTATGCACATGGAGACTTTGACTCTGTTTCTGATATAGATAGAGAACGGATAAAAAACAATGCGAACTATTTTCAAGAATATCCTATCGAGAAGGATAAGACGGATCTACAGATTGCACTTGAACATGCTTTATCCCTTCAGCCAGATAGAATCTATATTTTTGGGGCGACAGGTGGTCGTCTAGATCATATGCTAATTAATGTGCAATTACTAAACATTGTTGTGAAACAACAGATTAACGCTATTATTATTGATAAACAAAACAAAATCGAATGGACATGTCCCGGAACTTATACGATCGAAAAGGACGAAGAATATGAGATGATTTCGTTTCTTTCGATGACAGAGGAAGTTCGAGGATTGACCCTGACAGGGTTTTACTATCCATTAACAAATCATACTATTAAAATGGGCTCAACTCTTTCCATATCTAATCAATTGATTTCAAATTATGGTACTTTTTCGTACGATAAAGGCATAGTATTAGTTGTAAGGAGTCGTGGTTAAAAATACGACTCATGGTAAGCGTGTTGGATATGGAGGAGGGCGAACTCATGAAATTTTATACAATTAAGCTCCCTAGAGTAGTCGGAGGATTTGTACGTGTAGTAATTGGAATTTTTAAAAGAGAGAAGTAATCAACCCTTTGCTTTTGTCGTTATTAGGCAGAAGCAATTTTTTTGGAAAAAGTACAGGCATAAAAATTTTATACGAAGTACACGGGTCCGATGTTACTCTAAACTAAAAAATAAGGATTAGGAGCGCGGTAGCTTGGTAAAACCTTGCATTGTTTTCTTCGTCTGTTGGGTCTTTTCCTTCTAGAGCTAACATTCTTGGGATATTAGCCTTTTTACCAATCACAGTCCGAAAAATATTTTAGTTTCTCCTCTTGAGCTATTAAAATAGTGAATAAACGAAAAAAGCACCCTGTTTAAAAGGGTGCTTTTGGCTAATAACTAATGTAACAGTATATTATACGCGTTCTACTTTACCTGATTTAAGAGCGCGTGCAGATACATAAACACGTTTAGGTTTTCCATCTACCATAATACGAACTTTTTGCACATTAGCTTTCCATTTACGCTTGTTGGAATTCATAGCGTGAGAGCGTTGGTTTCCACTGCTAGTTTTACGACCAGTTACAACACATTTTCTTGCCATGGTAATCCCTCCTACTCTAACAAATGTCTTTGAATACTTATACAATTTACCACAAGTAAGAGATTATTGCAATAAGTATATAAAGAAATATCACTTGACAGAATTAATGGAATCGTTCATTGTAATAAGAGGCGAAAACGTTCGCCCTATCCATTTCTTGCTAAATTTTATAGCCATAATTAGGAAAGTATATAAAGAGATTCAACGACCGTAAAGTGCAAAAATGTATCGCTTGTAGTAAAATATCCTTAAGATCAAGGAACCTAAAGGAGGATAATTATGTCCATTGAGTTGAATACAAAAGACGGTCATGTAACCATTACAAATGACGTAATTGCAACGATAGCTGGAGGAACCGCAGTCGAGTGCTATGGTATTGTCGGAATGGCTTCTAAAAGCCAAATTAAGGACGGTATAGCGGAAATACTGCGAAAAGAAAACTATTCACGAGGAATTGTGGTTAGACAGGAAGATAACGCACTACATATTGATATGTATATCATCGTTAGCTATGGAACGAAAATATCTGAGGTTGCGCATAATGTTCAGTCACAGGTTAAATATACATTGAGTAAAACACTTGGACTAGAAATCGATTCTGTCAATATTTACATACAAGGAGTACGTGTAGCAAAAGACTAATTTTGCTCACCGGTTTAAAGGGAGGAACTATTGTGGCAGTACAAAAGCTAGATGGCAAATTATTTTCCCAAATGGTACTCGCTGGAGCACACCATTTAACGAATAATGCCAAGAAAATTGATGCGCTAAATGTATTCCCTGTACCAGATGGTGATACAGGTACGAATATGAATTTATCCATGACCTCAGGCGCAAATGAGGTAAAGAAACAAAAGTCTGATAATATCTCTGAGGTTGCCGGAGCCTTTTCAAAGGGTCTATTAATGGGTGCTAGAGGAAACTCAGGTGTTATTCTTTCACAGATTTTTAGAGGCTTTGCAAAGGGAATGGATAATAAAGCTACATTAACAACACATGATTTAGCGGTTGCTTTCGATTCAGGTGTCCAAACTGCATATAAGGCTGTAATGAAACCAGTTGAGGGAACTATTCTAACCGTCGCAAAGGATGCCGCAAAGAAAGCTGTAGAAGTAGCAAGAAATGAAGATGATGTCATTACACTAATGGAAATGGTACTCAAAGAAGCAAAAGCATCATTAAAGCGCACACCAGATTTACTTCCAGTCTTAAAGGAAGTAGGAGTGGTGGATTCAGGTGGTCAAGGACTTGTTACAGTATATGAGGGCTTCTTGGCAGCGCTAAAAGGTGAAGAGCTTCCGGAAGAATCTGATATAGTTGAAATGGATGATTTAGTAAGTGCAGAACATCATCGTTCTGCACAGGACTTTATGAATACAGCTGATATTGAATTCGGTTATTGTACGGAATTTATGGTTAAGTTTGAAGAAGAAAAATTAAAAGAACATCCTTTTGATGAAACAGCTTTTCGTAACGAGTTAAGTGGACATGGTGATTCTTTACTCGTTGTTTCGGATGATGAAATTGTTAAAGTGCACGTTCATACAGAGTATCCAGGTAATGTGCTAACAATAGGACAGCGTCACGGTAGCTTGATTAATATGAAAATTGAGAATATGCGTGAACAGCATACTGCTATTGTCGGTGAACAAAAAGCAGCTACAAAGCCAAAGGAAAAAGCGGAATTTGGCATCGTAACAGTTGCAATGGGTTCAGGGTTGAAGACTCTATTTGAAAGTCTTGGTGCCACTGTGGTTATTGAAGGTGGACAAACTATGAACCCTAGTACACAGGACATTGCAACTGCTATTGAAAAAGCATATGCAAAGAATGTCGTTGTATTACCAAATAATAAAAATATTGTTATGGCTGCAGAACAAGCAGCTGATGTAGTAGATGTAAATGTTGCAGTGGTTGCAACAAAAACAATCCCACAAGGAATTAGTGCGTTATTAGCTTTCCACCCAGAAGAGGACTTGGAGGCCAATAAAAATAATATGACTGAAGCAAGTTCTCATGTTAAGACCGGCCAAATCACGTATGCAGTAAGGGATACGCAAATTGATGGAATTCATATTGAGAATGGTAACTTCATGGGAATTAATGATGGAAAAATTGTTACCTCCCATAAAGATCGATTTGAAGCAGTAAAAGAGCTCTTCAAAGATTTGATTACGGAGGATGACGAGATTTTAACTATTCTGTATGGGGAAGATGTTGACGAAGCAGAAGTGAATCAGCTTGTAAGCTTTGTCGAAGAAAATTACGAAGAAGTTGAAATCGAAGTTCATGACGGTAAGCAACCAATTTATTCGTATATTTTTTCAGTGGAATAAGGAAAAAAGCGTAACTACCTATAGAGTTATGCTAGACAATAAAAAAAGATTCACCATGACAAATGGTGAATCTTTTTTTATTTATATTCCAGTTATCTTCAATACAAAATCGCAAATAAATAAGAAAGATATAATGATTATAGCCATTGACAGATCCTTCTTTTTACCTAAGGCAATCTTCACGATAGGATAAGCAATAAAGCCAAATGCCATTCCATCTGCAATGCTGTACGTAAATGGAATCATTACAATAATTAGAAATGCTGGTATAGCTTCAGATAAATTATCTAATGGTATGTGACGGATATTTTGTACCATGATAAAACCAACGATAATTAATATCGGGCTGATCGCTGCATTAGGAATCATCGAGATCCATGGAATAATGAATATGGTTGCTAGGAATAATCCACTTGCAACTAGAGCTGTTATTCCAGTCCTCCCTTTTGATGCAATCACTGCTGCATTTTCCGCTGCGGATACAGTAGGGGATGTCCCAAAGAATGCGCAGGTTAAAGTCGAAATCGCTGTTGCACGATAACCAGCACCGTACGACTCTTCACGATTTAACATGGTAACCTGTCCATTTATAAGTCCCATATTTTCAAAAATCAGTATCATTGCTAAAGGAAAAACTGCAAGCCAAAATGACAAGTCACTAATAGCGGTAAATGATGGTACGTAAAGTAAAGAAGTAGAACTAATATCAATAGTGTTTCCTCTAGGCTCTAGAATACCAAACAAGGAAGCTAATATAGTTCCAATTACCATCGTAATTAGAAAATTAGCAGGAACATTTTTCACAAACAAAAATATCGCGATAAAAAGCGTAATTAGACTCACAAGAATAGCAGGTGAGCCGAAGTCACCAATTGCAATAATTGTGTTCGTTCCATTGTGAATCAGTCCACTTTTTTCTAGTCCAATTAAGATTAAGAAAAATCCTAAACCAACACTAATCGCATGCTTCAACGAATCGGGAATTGCTTCTTTTAATAGCGTTCCCAGTTTCGTAAAGGCAGTAACTAAAAAGATTAACGATGCAATTAGTACTACTAATAGTCCTTCTTGGAAGGTTAAACCATTTCCTTGAATAATAGAATATGCGAATAGTGCATTAATTCCCATACCTGGTATGAGGATTAACGGTAATCTTCCGATAATACCCATTAGGACTGTCCCTATAAAACTAGCTAAAATGGTAGCGATCATTCCTGCTTGTAACGTGATACCGGCTTCACTGAGGATAGACCCATTAACAACCACGATATAAACCGTTGTTAAATATCCAATCACTCCTGCAATTATTTCATTTCTGAAGGATGCCCCATTATTTCTTGAAAATAAAGGCATGTAAATCTCCTCAAACTAACTATATCCCTCTCCCACCCGACTATAGAAACATTTACTATAAATTTCTACAATCCATGAATGATTATTATAATAGTTTTTGTTATAATTTACAATAGGCTTCACATTTGAGATAAAGGCGGTGCATTTATGAAATATAACTCCGTATTCGATATTATTGGCCCTGTTATGGTAGGACCTTCTAGTTCTCATACAGCAGGTGCTGCAAGAATAGGATTAACAGCTCGTCGTTTATTTGGTAAAGAACCAAAATGGGCAAAAATTCATTTATATGGATCATTTGCAAAAACCTATCAAGGTCATGGAACTGATTTTGCTCTTGTAGGTGGATTACTAGGCTATGAAACAGACGATACACGAATGAGTAAAGCGTTAGATGCTGCAAATGAGAAGGGAATCGCTATCAAATTTATTGAGGATAGTGCTAAGACAGATCATCCTAACACTGTTCGATTAATTATTGGTGACGATAAAGAAAGCTTGGAAATAGTCGGTATTTCTATTGGTGGAGGAAAGATCGAAATTACCGAATTAAATGGCTTTGAGCTTAGACTTTCTGGCAATCATCCAGCAATTCTGATTATGCATAATGACCGTTTTGGAGCAATTGCTTCTGTAACGAAAATATTAGCGAAACATGAGATTAATATTGGGCATATGGAGGTTAATCGTAAGGATGTCGGGAAAGAAGCGTTAATGGTTATTGAAGTCGATCAAAATGTGGATGATACGATATTACTAGAATTAGAAGAAGCAGATCATATTATACAAATTTCAAAGATTGTTAGCTAGGGGGGGTAAAATTGTTTCGGACTGTTGCTGAATTGGTAGAAATTGCAGAAAAAGAAGATATCCTCATATCCGAGGTTATGATACGGCAGGAAATGGATGTTAAAAATAAGACACGTGAAGAAGTTTTTGCAGAAATGGAAAGAAACCTTCAGGTCATGGAAAAGGCAATCGAGGATAGTTTAAAAGGAGTTCAGTCTGTTACTGGGTTAACAGGTGGAGACGCCGTAAAAATTCAAGCATATATGCGGGAAAAAAAACCATTATCTGGTCATTTAATGTTAGATGCGGTTAGTAAAGCAATGGGTACAAATGAGGTAAATGCAGCAATGGGAGTTATTTGTGCTACTCCTACAGCTGGTAGTGCAGGCTGTGTACCTGGTACATTGTTTGCTGTAAAAGAACAATTAAATCCAACCCGTGAACAAATGATTCGCTATTTGTTTACAGCAGGTGCCTTTGGTTTAGTAGTAGCAAATAACGCTTTCATCTCGGGTGCAGCAGGTGGCTGCCAGGCAGAGGTTGGATCTGCAGGTGCGATGGCTTCGGCCGCTATAGTAGAAATGGCAGGAGGCACACCACAGCAATCAGCCGATGCGTTTGCCATGACATTAAAGAACATGCTTGGTCTCGTCTGTGATCCAGTTGCGGGACTTGTTGAGGTACCATGTGTGAAGCGAAATGCTGGTGGGTCAGCATTGGCAATAGTTTCTGCTGATATGGCATTAGCTGGTGTTCAGAGCCGTATTCCATGTGATGAAGTAATTGGCGCGATGTATCGAATTGGACAACAGATGCCATCTTCTTTACGTGAAACAGGTGAAGGCGGTTTAGCAGATACACCAACAGGTAGATTCTTAAAGGAAAAGATTTTTGGTATGTCAGTTTAGAAAGAGTGATTTCTTATGTTACGTAACTCTGTATTAGAAATTAAAGGCGTTGGGGAAAAATTTGCCGAGGATTTGCAGGCATTAAATATTTATACAGTGGAAGACTTATTGTTTTATTTCCCCTCAAGATATGATGTGCTAGAAATATTACCGCTAAGTGATTTAGTACATGAGGATAAGGTAACCATTGAGGGAAGGGTTCTAAGTGCACCTTCTCTTTCTTTTTATGGAAGAAAAAAATCAAGACTTAGTTTTACAATTGAAGTAGAAGATATTGCTGTAAAGGCAGTTATGTTCAATAGAGCTTTTGCAAAGAAGCAAATTCAAGTAGGAGATACAGTAACGTTAACTGGTAAGTGGGATGCACATCGATTGCAAATTACGGTAAGTAATTATGCAAAAGGTTCATTAGAGAAAGAAACAAAGATTCATCCCATATATTCTGTAAAAGGAAATGTCACGAGTTACAAACTTAGAAAAGCTATTGAACAAGCAATTAACGAATATGCTGATCAAATTATTGAAATATTACCAGATGATATGCTTCAGGCTTATAAGATTCCGAGCCGCAAAGCTGCTATCAAAACGATGCATTTTCCAGAAAGTCGGCTCTCCTTAAAGCATGCTAGGAGGAGGCTTACTTATGAGGAGCTATTGCTCTTTCAGTTGAAAATGCAGGTGTTACGAAAAAGAAGACGGGAAGCTTCTGTTGGAAATTCCCTGAGCTATGACCCATTGAAACTTCAAGATTTTATTGATTCATTCCCATTTTCATTAACGAATGCACAGCATAAGTCATTACAGCAAATATTAGCGGATATGAAATCGCCATACCGAATGAATCGGTTACTACAGGGTGATGTAGGCTCTGGGAAAACTGCTGTTGCTGCAATTTCCCTTTATGCAGCTATCACGGCAAATAAGCAGGGGGCGTTAATGGTTCCAACGGAAATACTTGCAGAACAACATTTTGAGTCATTGCAGAAGCTTTTTGGTGAAAGAGCTAGAATTGAACTGTTAACTGGATCTATCAAAGGAAAACGGCGTAAAGAAATACTTTCTGAAGTGGAGAAGCATCAAGTTCAGATTCTTGTCGGGACACATGCATTAATTCAGGAGGATGTGTTTTTTGATGATTTAGGGTTAGTTATCGTAGATGAACAGCACCGCTTTGGAGTAGAACAAAGACGTGCCTTAAGTAATAAGGGCCTTCATCCTGATGTATTATTCATGACGGCAACACCAATACCAAGAACACTTGCTATTACAGCATTTGGTGATATGGATGTATCAGTCATAAATGAAATGCCTGCAGGAAGGAAAGAAATTGAAACATACTGGACCAAGGCAAATACATTTGATCGGGTACTTGGTTTTATTCAAAAACGTGTAGATAATGGTGAACAGGCATACATCATTTGTCCACTTATTGAAGAATCCGATAAACTTGACATTCAAAATGCCGTTGATTTGTATCAAGAATTAGTAGATTTTTATCCGCCACAAGTTCGGGTTGGATTAATGCATGGGCGGTTACGTACAGATGAAAAGGAAGAAGTAATGAAAGATTTTGCAGCTAATCGGATACAGGTCCTAGTATCAACTACCGTAGTTGAGGTAGGCGTCAATGTACCAAATGCCACCATTATGGTAATTTATGATGCCGAACGATTTGGGTTATCTCAGCTTCATCAGCTTCGTGGAAGGGTGGGGCGTGGTGATAAACAAAGTTATTGTATTTTAATTGCCGACCCAAAAGGAGATACAGGTAAAGAAAGAATGCGGATTATGACGGAAACGAATGATGGATTTGAACTTTCGGAGCAGGATTTAAAATTACGTGGCCCTGGTGACTTTTTTGGAACAAAGCAGAGTGGATTACCAGACTTCAAGGTTGCTGATGTGATTCATGATTACCGAGCGCTGGAGACCGCACGAAATGATGCTCAGGAAATTATTGAATTTGATCTGTTGGGCAAGGACCCAGATTATAATAATTTACGAATTCTACTAGAAAATGAAGGAGTATTCGATACGAAGCTGGACTAATCTCGCTTGCAAATTTATGATTGTTCGTATATATTACTATTAGTACCAAGTCATAATAGTAGCATGTATTATCATGACGAATAAAAATAGATGGATGGTGCTTTGAGTGAGATTACCAAAGGTAAAGAGGCAAGAGCGTTTACAGGAAACAATAGAAGAAACCCCGTTCATTACTGATGAAGATTTAGCAAAAAAGTTTGATGTCAGTATACAAACTATCCGATTAGACCGTATGGAATTGGCGATTCCAGAGTTGCGTGAACGAATAAAAACAGTCGCTAAGAACCAATGGAATGAAACCGTCCGGTCATTACCACTTGAAGACGTTATTGGGGAAATAATTGATTTAGAATTAGATAAACGTGCGATTTCCATTTTAGATATTGGCAAGGAACATGTTTTTACAAGAAATAATATTGCAAGAGGACATCATTTATTTGCACAAGCTAACTCTCTCGCTGTTGCAGTCATTAATGACGAATTAGCACTGACAACGAAATCTGAACTGAATTTTAAACGGCAGGTACATCAAGGTGAGCGAGTAGTGGCAAAGGCATTTGTGCACGGAGTAAATGAAAAAGGTCTTACCGTTGTTAAAGTTGATAGTTATGTAGACAGTGAACTGGTTTTTACTGGAGAATTTCATATGTATCGGTCAACTGAGAAAAGAGGAGAATCAAAATGAAGATTGCAATAGATGCCATGGGGGGCGACCATGCACCGAAAGAGATTGTACTTGGTGCGATGGATGCTGTAAGGGAAATTCCAAATTTACATATAACATTGGTTGGACATGAGGATGAGATTAAGCAATTCTTAACTAACGCAGAGCGAATCGAAATTATTCATGCAGATGAAGTAATAACAGGTGATGATGAACCTGTTCGGGCTGTTAGAAAGAAGAAGAATTCTTCCCTTGTTAAAATGGCGGTTGAAGTAAAGGAGAATAGAGCAGATGCATGTATTTCAGCTGGAAATACTGGTGCGCTCATGAGTGCGGGTTTATTTGTTGTTGGACGTATTCCAGGCATTGACCGACCTGCATTATCACCAACTCTTCCTACATTAGATGGCAAGGGCTTCCTGATGTTAGATGTAGGGGCAAATGTCGAGGCAAAGCCTTCACATTTACTGCAATATGCCATCATGGGTTCTGTGTATGCAGAAAAAGTACGTTCGATTAATAACCCTAAAGTTGGGTTACTAAATGTTGGAACAGAAGATGGTAAAGGAAATGATTTGACGAAAAAGGCATTTGATTTAATGAAAAAAGCGCCTATTAATTTTATAGGAAATGTAGAAGCTAGAGATTTACTAGAAGGTGTAGCAGATGTCGTTGTGACCGATGGTTTTAGTGGTAATGTTGCCTTAAAAACTATTGAAGGTACAGCATCGGCATTATTTTCCATGATCAAAGAAACCTTTATGTCATCTTTTAAAACGAAGATTGCTGCAGGAATGTTAAAAGGTGATTTGAAGGGATTAAAAAATAAATTAGATTACTCAGAGTATGGTGGGGCAGCACTATTTGGATTAGCAGCTCCGGTAATTAAGGCACATGGTTCTTCTAATCGGAGAGCAATCTACAGTGCGATTAAACAAACATGTAATATGGTAGAAAATCATGTAACGGAAACGATTAAAGATACTGTTGAGGCTATGCAAGCGAATGAGGGGGATAATGAATGAGAAAAATAGCATTTATGTTTCCGGGTCAGGGCTCACAGTCCGTAGGCATGGGGAAGGAGATCCACGATTCCTTTCCTAGTATTCAAGAAATGTACGTTAGAGCAAATGAAGCAATAGGAAAAGATTTGAAGCAAATAATGTTTGAAGGGCCTACTGAGGAGCTTACTGAAACAGAAAATGCACAACCAGCATTATTACTATCAAGTATTGCATTATTCAGCTTATTAAAAGAAGCAAATATAGAGCCAAATATGGTTGTTGGTCATAGCTTAGGAGAGTATAGTGCATTGGTAGCAGCTGGCGCAATTTCGCTTGAAGAAGCATTACCTTTAGTCGCAACACGAGGTAGACTAATGGAACGTGCTTTTCCAAAGGGACAAGGTACCATGGCAGCAGTTTTGGGGTTAACGGTAGAAGCTATCGAAGAAGTAATTGGGACAATTACAGATGAGGTAGTTGATATTGCCAATTTAAATTGTCCTGGACAAATTGTTATTTCTGGATCGCAAAAAGGAGTAGAAAAGGCGACAGCTCTTTTGAAGGAGAAGGGTGCTAAACGGGTGCTTCCATTAAATGTTAGTGGTCCATTTCATTCTAGACTGATGAAGACAGCTAATGAGGATTTCTCCACATACTTAAATCGGGTTACAATACAGGATGCTGATGTACCAGTATTTGCTAATGTAACAGCAGAACCTGTAACGAATCACCAGGAAATTAAGGAATTACTATTAAAGCAATTATATTCTCCGGTCCGTTTTGAGGAATCTGTTCGTAATATGATCGCTCAAGGTGTAGATGCTTTTGTAGAAGTTGGAAACGGGAAGGTCTTAAGCGGCTTAGTGAAAAAAATTGATAAGACAGCAACTATTTTCACGATTCAGGATGAAACTTCCTTACAAGATTTTATTACCTGGTATAAGGGGGAGGAATAATGTTAACTGGAAAGACAGCTATCGTGACAGGTGGTTCACGAGGGATTGGCAAGGCAATTGCCATAGAATTGGCGAAGAATGGCGCAAATGTAGTTGTAAATTATGCTGGAAATGAAGCTAGGGCACAAGAAGTTGTCGAAGAGATCATCGGATTGGGAGTTCAAGCAATAAAGGTACAAGCAGATGTTGCCAATGAAGCTCAAGTGAAAGAATTAATGCAAACTACTATAGATACCTTTGGAAGTATTGATATACTGGTTAATAATGCTGGAATTACTCGCGACAACTTGCTAATGAGAATGAAAGAAACTGAATTTGACCAAGTTATAAATACAAATCTTAAAGGTGTTTTCATTTGTACAAAAGCTGTAACAAGACAAATGATGAAACAGCGTTCAGGTCGTATTATCAATGTTGCTTCCATTGTGGGGGTAAGTGGAAATCCAGGACAGGCTAATTATGTAGCAGCAAAAGCAGGAGTTATAGGTCTTACTAAAACAACCGCAAAAGAGCTTGCTTCACGTAATATTATCGTTAATGCAGTCGCTCCAGGGTTCATTTCTACTGACATGACCGATGAATTAACAGATGAACAAAAATCTGGAATGCTTGAATTAATTCCTCTTGCAAGATTCGGACAACCAGAGGATGTGGCTAAAGTTATTCGCTTTTTAGCATCCGATGATGCAAGTTATATTACGGGTCAAACCATACATATTGACGGTGGGATGGTTATGTAACTACAATTACCTTTGAAGGGAGGTGAACGAAGTATGGCAGACGTATTTGATCGTGTAAAAGAAATTATTGTTGATAAATTAGATGTTGAAGAATCAAAAGTAACGATGGAAGCTTCATTTAAAGATGATTTAGAGGCTGATTCATTAGATGTTGTTGAGCTTGTAATGGAGCTTGAGGATGAATTTGACATGGAAATTGCTGATGAAGAAGCAGAGAAAATTAACACTGTTGGTGATGCTGTAAATTACATAAAAAATTTACAGGGATAATATAAGAAGCTAGAGAGGTCTCGCGTTCATGCGAGACTTTTCCATACAACAAGAGGTGACTGGTCTATATGAATCGTGAGAAATTAGAGACCTTGTTAAATATTAAATTTCAACGTATCAAAACAATTCAACAGGCATTTACCCATTCATCTTATGTGAATGAGCATCGTGAGTTAAACTATTCCGATAATGAACGGTTAGAATTTTTAGGAGATGCTGTATTAGAGCTTGGGGTTTCTCAATACCTCTATCAAAAATATCCTACAATGCCTGAAGGAGAAATGACAAAACTACGTGCTTCTATCGTTTGTGAACCTTCACTGGCATCTTTTGCACGTGGGCTAGATTTTGGAAGTCACATACTTTTAGGTAAAGGCGAGGAAATGACTGGGGGAAGAAACAGACCTGCATTACTAGCGGACGTTTTTGAGGCATTTTTGGGTGCGCTTTATTTAGATCAAGGATATGAAATTGCGTTAGACTTTCTAGAAAAGCATGTATTTCCTAAAATAGACACAGGTGCTTTTTCGCATGGGATGGATTATAAAAGCAAGCTACAGGAAATTATTCAACAAGACAAAAATCAAACGATTGAATATCAAATAGTAGAAGAAAAAGGGCCTTCTCATAATAAAGAATTCGTTGCTGAACTTTTAATTAATCAAAAGCTATATGGGACGGGAATTGGAAGGACAAAAAAAGAGGCAGAACAACGAGCAGCTAAGGATGCACTAGATAAATTAGGTGTATAAATGGAGAAATACGTAAGGTATTCGAAGAAAGACTGTGTTCATCGTGAACAGCAGTCTTTCTTAATTTATTACAATTATTTTCGTACATGACGTAATTCCTCAATGAATGCTTGAGTTTCGAAAGCAGATAAGCTCCCTTTTTGTATAATAACATCATACATAAATTTAATATCTTCATATTTTGAAAGATCATAGTCATCAGGGTTTAATAGGCTACGATTAACAACGGATAATCGTTTAGCCATGTCTTCCAATATATATGTTAAATTTTCCATGGAAGGATTTTCTAAGTCCATAATACACCTCTTTATACGTTTAATAGAGTAAAAAACAGGGACACACTTCTTTTGTGTCTACGATTATGATAAAATAAATGCGTTAAAAAGCCAATCTATAACTGTTTAATATAGAAATTTATATAGTTCGAGTATAAAAAGAGAAAAGGAAACTAAATCTGAATAAAGATTTTTTTTCCTATAGGAGAATGTCTATGTATTTAAAGCGATTAGAATCTGTTGGGTTTAAATCCTTTGCAGAACGAATTAATGTTGAATTTGTTCCCGGTGTTACAGCGGTTGTAGGCCCTAACGGAAGTGGTAAGAGTAATATTACAGATGCGATGCGCTGGGTATTGGGGGAACAATCAGCAAAATCGTTACGTGGATCCAAAATGGAGGATATTATTTTTCAAGGAAGTGATACTAGAAAACCACTAAATGTTGCCGAAGTAACACTTGTCCTTGATAATAGCGATCATGCATTGCCACTAGATTTTGATGAGGTAAGTGTAACAAGAAGAGTTTATCGTTCTGGTGATAGTGAGTTTTATATTAATAAACAGTCT
The DNA here is from genome assembly GCF_018333235.1 of Ornithinibacillus bavariensis. GTDB lineage: Bacteria > Bacillota > Bacilli > Bacillales > Amphibacillaceae > Ornithinibacillus > Ornithinibacillus bavariensis. The sequence goes on from NZ_BORP01000001.1 coordinate 736,975, forward strand.
TGTCGGTTAAAAGATATTGTCGATTTATTCTTAGACTCTGGTCTTGGAAAAGAAGCATTTTCTATCATAAGTCAAGGTAAAGTTGAGGAAATCCTTAGCTCCAAAGCAGAAGAACGAAGAACCATTTTTGAGGAAGCGGCAGGCGTACTTAAATATAAACAGCGAAAGAAAAAAGCGGAATATAAGCTGGCAGAAACACAAGAGAATTTAAATCGTGTAGAAGATATTATTTATGAAATTGAAAGTCAATTGGAACCTTTAAAAGCCCAGGCTGAAACAGCAAAAGAATATTTACACCAAAAAGAGTTATTAAAAAACCATGAAATTTCCTTACTGATCACAGAAATTGAACTCTTGCATGATGAATGGCAAGCTATATTAAAAGAAATAGAATCTGAAAAAATGGCAGAAATTGAATTGAAGACTGGTATTCAGAAGAAGGAAGCAGCTCTTGCTAGTGAGAGACAGGAAATTGATCGAATCGATGATAAAATTAATGAATTACAGGAACGTCTGCTAATCACTACACAGCAGCTGGAACAATATGAGGGAAAGAAACAGGTTTTTCATGAACGAATAAAGCATTATACTGAAAATAAAGAAAAGCTTGTAGCAGATAAAGAAGAAGCTGAGCGCAGGATTTTTATCTTAGAATCAGAACTTAAAGAAGAAGAGATTAAATTACAATCATTAATAGAAGCCAGACAAAAAACGAAACAAGTTGTGGAAGAGTTAAGGCGAAAACTGACCACGGATAAAGAGAGCTTAGCAGAGCAAATTGAGGATCTGAAATCTGAATATATTGAGTTCTTGAACCAACAGGCAGCAAAACGAAATGAAAAACAGTCTATCGCACAACAACTACAACAAATTACTGGCAAAAAAGATATCCAAGAAGAAAAGTTCCATGATTTGCTGAAGCAAAGAGAAATTTATACAAAAAACCTTGATGAAGCTACCAAGACTCTTCAAACGATTGAGGCTAATTATCGGGAGAAGGATGAGTCCATCAGGAATTTAAAACTGGATATCGAGAAGCGACGTAAACAATATCAGGAATCACAGACAAAGCTATTCCAAGGCTATCAATTGATAGAAAAACTTAAATCGAAAAAAGAAATGCTAGAAGAGATGAAGGAGGACTTTCAAGGATTCTTTCAAGGAGTTAAAGCTGTCTTAAGAGCTCGAGAAGAAGGGAAACTATCTTCCATTCATGGTGCTGTTATTGAATTAATCGATGTACCTAAAGAATACATAACAGCAATAGAAACTGTTCTTGGTGGACAAGCTCAGCATATCGTGGTGGAAAACGATGAGACAGCAAGACAAGCAATTAATTGGTTGAAAAAAACAAATGGAGGTAGAGCAACATTTCTTCCATTAGGATCCATACAGCCAAGATTTATCCCAAGTGATGTATTGTCACAAATAGAATCACATCCCGGATATGTAGGTATAGCTGGGAAACTTGTAAATACCAATAGTGCTTTTCAAAAGTCGGTCGACCATTTAATGGGGCATGTGGTTATTGCAAAAACGTTAAAGGATGCCAATGAAATTGCGCGAATTACCTTGAGAAGGTATCGTGTCGTTACCTTAGATGGTGATGTAGTACACCCGGGGGGATCCATGTCAGGTGGTGCACAGAAAAAGACCAATCAATCCTTGTTCACTAGAGAAAAGGATCTAGCAGAGCTGACTGAAAAATTAGCAGATTACGAAGCGAAAGCAGTTGATTTTGAGAAGCAGGTTCACGTGCAGAAACACAAAATAGCAGAACTGGAGATAGCACTTCAGAATCTAGAGGACACGTTATCAGACGACCAATTCCAGCTCCAAGAAGCAAGAGCCGCCCATAAAGAACTAGAATTAAAACTAGCATCCTTAAAGGATAGTCTTTCTATCTATGATCAAGATAAAGAACAATATCATCTTGATATGAAAACTTTAGAAGATAGAGACAGTCAACTAAATGATGAATTAAATCAAATTGAGGAACAGTTACAAAAGCTAAACGCTCAAATTGACCTGTTAGCAAAAGAAGAGGTTGAATTTAAAGAAAATCAAGATCTACTACAGCAGGATTTTCATAAGTATCAAGTACAGCTTGCAGAGCAAGAAGAGCGTGTAAAATACCAACAGGAAAATCAAAGTAAGCTGCAGGAACAACTGAATGAAATAAAACAGCGTCAACGCACTTTAGAGGATGAACTTGACGAGCTAGTACAATTATCCGAATCTCATGAGACTGAAGAGGAAATCAGCGAGAAGGTAATGGAGAAAAGCAATGAAAAAACAACAATTACCGAAAGCATTCAGGAACTGCGATCTGAAAGGATGGAACGTACGAAAAGACTTCAGGATGATGAGAGAGAATTGAAGGAAGAAAATAAAAACCATCAAGCATTATTGGAAAAGCTACAGAAAAAAGAAGTAAAAGCGAATCGAATAGATGTAGAGCTTGAAAATCGTTTAACAGTACTTCAAACGGAATATATTATCACCTTTGAAAAAGCTAAGCAGGATTATGATAAGGTTGAAAATATCGAGGAAGCAAAGAATGAAGTAAAAGCAATTAAACTAAAAATAGAACGACTAGGAAACGTAAATCTTGGAGCAATTGATGAGTATGAACGAATTTCGGAACGCTATACATTCTTATCGGAACAGCGTGATGACCTAGTTCAAGCAAAGCAAACTCTCTTTTCTGCTATTAAAGAAATGGATGAGGAAATGGAGCATTTATTTAGCTCGACCTTCTCGCAAATAAAAGAGGAATTTGCGATTGTATTTAAAGAATTATTTGGTGGTGGTCATGCAGAGCTAAAACTAACAGATCCAAGTAACATACTGGAAACAGGAGTAGACATCATTGCACAGCCTCCTGGTAAAAAGCTACAAAATTTAGGCCTTTTATCAGGTGGTGAAAGAGCTTTGACAGCTATTGCATTACTCTTTGCCATTTTAAGGGTTCGACCAGTGCCTTTCTGTGTTCTTGATGAGGTTGAGGCCGCATTAGATGAGGCAAATGTTGTTCGATTTGCAAAGTATGTAAAACAATATAGTGAAAACACACAATTTATCGTGATCACACATCGTCAGGGAACAATGGAAAATGCTGACGTATTATATGGTGTAACAATGCAAGAGTCAGGGGTATCCAGGCTAGTTTCAGTCCGTTTAGAAGAAACGAAAGAGTTAATGCGATCTTAGAAAGGAGTGTTAAGCAATGAGTTTTTTACAAAAACTTAAAAATAAATTTAAGCAAGATAATCAAGAAGAGGTTTCAGCAAAATATAAGGAAGGTATGGAGAAAACGCGGAAATCATTTTCTGGTCGAATAAATGATTTAATTGCACGTTATCGAAAAGTTGATGAAGACTTTTTCGAGGAACTCGAGGAGGTTTTAATTTCCGCTGATGTTGGTGTTACAACGGTAATGGAATTAATAGATGAGCTGAGGTTCGAGGTACAGCGTCGAAATATTAAAGATACTAAAGAAGTGAGAGAAGTAATCTCTGAAAAACTAGTAGATATTTATTATGGAGATGACAATGAAGTGATTGAAACGTTACATCTCCTAGAGAATGGTTTAAGTGTCATATTGGTTGTCGGTGTAAATGGTGTTGGAAAAACTACGACAATTGGAAAGCTTGCACATCGCTTGAAAGGTGAAGGTAAGACGGTTATGCTAGCTGCCGGGGATACGTTCCGAGCAGGTGCTATTGAGCAACTAGAAGTATGGGGCGAGCGTGCGGGTGTCGAAGTAATCAAACAAAATGAAGGAAGTGATCCAGCAGCAGTTATTTTCGACGCTATTAAGGCAGCTAAATCTCGTAATGTAGATGTGTTACTATGTGACACTGCTGGAAGATTGCAGAATAAAGTTAACTTGATGAATGAATTAGAAAAAGTTAAGCGAGTTATTGAACGAGAAATTCCAGGTGCTCCACACGAGGTCTTACTAGTTCTAGATGCAACAACTGGCCAAAACGCATTAACTCAGGCAAAAACCTTCTCTAAAGCTACGAATGTATCAGGTATTGTCTTAACTAAACTAGATGGAACTGCTAAGGGTGGTATTGTTTTAGCAATACGAAACGAGCTAAACATACCAGTTAAATTTGTTGGTTTAGGTGAAAAATCAGAGGATCTGCAAACATTTGATGCAAATGCCTTTGTATACGGACTCTTTGCAGACATGATTGAAGACGCTGCTGAATTAGAACAGTAAAATCGTTAAAATGACAATTACTTTTTGGCATCCGCAATTATATTCGGATGCCAGTTTTATCAGTACTTCTACTTGCAAAACCAGTCATCGTCCGTTATCATAATTTGTAAAGGACTTTCACTTAACAAGGGGTGTAGAGGAATGCTAGAAAAAACAACAAGAATAAATTATTTATTAGATTTTTATCAAGCATTATTAACACCCAAGCAACGAAGCTATATGGAAATGTACTATCTAGAGGACTACTCATTGGGTGAAATATCAGAGGAAGCAAATGTTTCCAGACAAGCAGTATATGATAATATTAAGCGTACAGAAGCAATGCTTGAATCCTATGAGGAAAAACTACATTTATATGAAAAATTTATGGAGCGATTGAAGATTATTCAAAAGCTAGACGAAAGAGTCACTGCAATCGGTGACGAATCGTTGATAAACTATATGAATCAATTAAAAGAATTAGATTAGGGGGATACCTTCTATGGCATTTGAAGGATTAGCCGACCGCCTGCAAAATACGATTAAGAAGATCACAGGAAGAGGTAAAGTTTCAGAGCAAGATGTAAAGGAAATGACCCGAGAGATTCGGTTAGCGTTACTAGAGGCAGATGTTAATTTCAAAGTAGTGAAGGAATTAATTGGCCGAATAAAGGAACGTGCAGTTGGCCAAGAGGTAATGGAAAGTCTTACTCCAGGTCAACAGGTTATTAAAGTGGTAAAAGAAGAATTAACAGAGCTTATGGGTGGGGAACAGAGTAAAATTGCAGTAAGTGATAGGCCACCAACAGTTATTATGATGGTAGGACTTCAAGGTGCTGGGAAGACAACAACTACCGGTAAGCTTGCTAATTTGCTTAGGAAAAAACATAATCGCTCGCCTTTACTTGTTGCCTGTGACGTATATCGTCCTGCCGCAATCAAGCAGCTAGAAACATTAGGATCACAGTTGGATATGCCTGTTTTCTCTATGGGAACAGAAGCAAACCCTGTCGATATTGCAAAAAAAGCAATGGAGAAGGCGAAGGAAGATCATCACGATTATGTGTTAATCGACACAGCTGGTAGACTTCATATTGATACGGATTTAATGGAAGAGCTAGAGCAAATAAAAGCTACCGTTCAACCAGATGAAATTTTCCTTGTTGTAGATGCTATGACAGGACAGGATGCAGTTAATGTAGCAGAAAGCTTTAATGAGCTACTTGATATTACTGGGGTTGTTTTAACTAAGCTTGACGGGGATACTCGTGGTGGTGCTGCATTATCAATTAAAGCTGTAACAGGTAAGTCCATTAAGTTTGCAGGTATGGGTGAGAAGCTAGATCAATTAGAACCATTTCATCCAGAGCGGATGGCTTCACGTATTTTAGGAATGGGTGACGTTCTAACTCTCATTGAAAAAGCTCAGGCAACAGTTGATGAAAAACAAGCGAAAGCTTTAGAGGAAAAAATGCGTACAATGTCCTTTACTTTTGACGATTTTCTAGAACAGATGAGTCAAGTAAAGAAAATGGGGCCACTGGATGATTTATTAGCAATGATACCCGGGGCTAATAAGATGAAGGGACTTAAAAATGTTCAGGTAGACGAAAAACAATTAGCTCATGTGGAGGCAATAATCCAGTCTATGACAAAACAAGAGCGAAATGATCCGTCAATTATGAATGCTAGTCGTAAAAAAAGAATCGCAAAAGGATCCGGGACATCGGTTTCTCAGGTTAACCGTTTATTAAAGCAGTTTGATGAAATGAAAAAAATGATGAAACAAATGACAAACATGCAAAAAGGCAAAAAAGGAAAAGGCTTCAAACTACCATTTAACCCGTTTTAGATTAATTGTGGTGAGTTAAGTATTTTTATTTTTTTGATGCACAGAGTGATCCGAATACACGAAGACTCCTGCGGGAGGATAGGCCTAGGTTAGACCCCGCAATGCGATACACGAGGAGTCTCTTCAGCCGCCCGTGGAAAGCGAAGTGTATTCGGATCACGGACATGGCCTAACAACCAGCATTTATTGATAATGTTTAAAAATAGTATAAAAAACAAGATGTAATGTAAAAACACTTTACAGACTAAAAACTTTCTGTTAAAATCAATTCTTGTGAGAACATAATAATGGAGGTGCAAGTAATGGCAGTAAAAATTCGTTTAAAACGTATGGGTTCTAAAAGAAATCCATTCTATCGTATTGTTGTAGCTGATTCACGTTCTCCTCGTGACGGACGTTCTATTGAGCAAATTGGAACTTATAACCCTGTAGTTGATCCAGTTGAAGTTAAAATAGATGAAGCAAAAGCACTTGATTGGATGGCAAAAGGTGCTAAGCCAAGTGATACAGTACGTAATTTATTTTCTAAAGAAGGCATCATGAAGAAATTCCACGAACAAAAAACTAATAAGTAAAGTAGTGTGATATCATGAAAGCCCTAATTGAATCGATTGTTACACCATTAGTTGATTATCCAGAGGATGTTAATGTGACAGAAAGAGAAGAGGAAACTAAAATTGTTTATCATCTCACTGTCAATCAGAATGACGTTGGTAAGGTAATTGGCAAAAATGGCCGTATCGCTAAAGCGATTCGTACTGTGGTTTATGCAGCCAAAACGGATGCAAATAAACGAATCTATCTAGATATCATGTGAGGGAAAGGGAAACCTTTCCCTTTTTACTCATTCTCCTACAGGTGATTACACCGTCTAGAGAAACAATTTAAATTTTCACTTCACGAAAACACAATAACTTCTGTTCTAGTAGTGCTGGAATAGATTTCAATTTTTCTATTAGAGGTATGATTGAGAGTGAGGAATTTAAATGAATATCATAAAAAAGGTAGTCATTAAACAGGTCATTACTGAAAATAGTAAATCAGCTTTAAAACAAAAATTCAATAATCAAAAAATGCGTCTTGAACAAGAGTGTCAACAGCTGTTATTTGAACAGCGAAAATTACAAAATAAAAAAGGTATCTCTAAGCAACAGCTTCAAAGTCGTTTTCAGCAAGAAATCAAAAAACGGAAAGAAAAAATCAACCTTATCGTCTTTAAAATAGAACAACTAGAAATGCTCGATATTGGAAGTGAAATTGTGGAAGGTGAAGTTGAGGCTCTTGTTGAAGTGAATGTTGGTACGCATTGGAATGAATTAATAGAACAAACAGCAATCGTTATAAAAGATGACATTGTAATTCGGATTGATAAATAGTGGGTGAGATAGAATGAATGAAAAAATGTACACGGTAGGAAAGATTATTAATACACATGGAATACGTGGCGATGTAAAGGTTTTGCGTATCAGTGATTTTGATGAACGATTTAATATTGGGAATACGCTTTACCTGGTAAGTGATCAGAAAAAGATAGAAGAACTGATTATCGATGGACATCGGATACACAAGGGATATGATTTAATACATTTTCAAGGGTTAAATAATATTAACGATGTAGAGCATTTTAAAGGCTCTTTTTTAAAAATTACAGAATCCCAGCTAACTGAATTAGAAGAAAATGAATATTACTATCATGAGATAATTGGCTGTGAAGTGTATACAACCTCTGGTGAAGCAGTCGGACATATAAAAGAAATCCTATCACCGGGTGCCAATGATGTTTGGGTAGTTCAGCGACAAAGCGGGAAGGATATACTGATTCCATACATCGAGGATGTTGTTCTTGAAATCGATGTGGAAGGAAAGAAAGTAGTAATTGAACCAATGGAAGGATTGCTAGAGTAATGCATATTGATATATTAACGCTATTTCCAGAAATGATTGAAGGCGTGTTTAATACATCCATACTAAAGAAGGCTCAGGATAAAAATAGCTTTAGCTACCAACTGGTTAATTTTCGCGATTATACAACCAACAAACATCATAAAGTGGACGATTATCCATACGGTGGTGGAGCTGGGATGGTCTTAGCACCACAGCCTATTTTTGATGCTATGGAAGCAATTACGAAAAAAAGGCCCTCTAAACCTCGAGTTTTATTAATGTGTCCTCAGGGTGAGAGATATACGCAGAAGAAAGCTGAAGAACTGTCGAGAGAAGAGCATTTAATCATTATATGTGGTCATTATGAGGGGTACGATGAACGTATCCGAGAACATTTAGTTACTGATGAAATCTCCATTGGAGATTATGTATTAACTGGTGGAGAGCTAGGTGCAATGGTAGTAGTGGATAGTATCGTTAGATTGTTGCCTGATGTACTAGGCAATAGTGAGTCAGCTCCGATGGACTCGTTTTCATCTGGTTTATTAGAGCATCCTCACTATACGAGACCAGCTGATTTTAGGGGAATGAGGGTTCCAGATGTGCTACTTTCAGGTGACCATGCAAAAATCGATGCTTGGAGACATAGAGAATCACTAAAGAGAACACTTCAACGTCGTAAGGACTTATTAAACAATTATCCTCTTTCGGAAGAAGATAGATTGATTCTAAAGGAAATAATGGACGATAAATAAGGAAGATGTCGTATGGATTTAGATTACATCTTCGTCGTAGAAAAATAAAAAATAAAAGATTGAAGTCTACTTCTTGTTATGGTATATTATTTATTGTGCTTAAGTGCGCTTAAGTGCTTATAAACGATGTTCCGCTGTTACATAACGTGTAATAAGAGCATTGGTTTGGAAGGAGTGAAGCAGGATGCAAAAATTAATCGAAGAAATCACAAAAGATCAACTTCGTACTGATCATCCTGATTTCCGCCCAGGAGATACTGTTAAAGTTCACGTTAAGGTAGTAGAAGGAACTCGTGAACGTATCCAGGTTTTCGAAGGTGTCGTTATTAAACGTCAAAACGGTGGAATCAGCGAGACATTTACTGTAAGAAAAATTTCTTATGGTGTTGGTGTAGAACGTACTTTCCCAGTACATTCACCTCGTGTTGATAAAATTGAAGTTACTCGCCGCGGTATTGTTCGTCGTGCGAAACTTTACTATCTTCGTAACCTACGCGGAAAAGCAGCGCGTATTAAAGAGCGTCGATAAGAAAAGAATACAAAATCAAAAGTTAGAAAGGAGCTTGGTACATGTTCAAGCTCCTTTTTACTTAAGAAAATCCTTCAGCCAGTTTCATAAGGGATAAAAGAATGATAATATTAATAATGTCATCCATATTGTAGGTTTTGGAGGTTCTAGAAAATGGCAAAGACAAAAGAAAAAAGTGATTGGTTTGATTGGGTTAAAGCCTTATTAATAGCATTTGTATTAGCTTTTCTCGTTAGAACATTTCTTTTCACACCAATAGTTGTCGATGGCCCATCTATGCAGCCAACACTACATAATCGTGACCAAATGATAGTAAATAAATTTATTTATCGTATTGATGAACCAGAAAGATTTGATATTGTTGTTTTTCATGCGAATGATCAAAAGGACTTTATAAAACGAGTTATTGGGCTGCCTGGTGATCATGTAGCATATAAGGACAATGTTTTATACATAAATGGACAACCTATAAAGGAAAAGTTTTTTCAAGATGATAATATAGTAATGACATATGATTTTACGTTAGAAGAAGTTACCGGGAATTATTCAACCGTTCCCGAAGGACATGTCTTTGTATTAGGAGATAACCGTACGAATTCTACTGACAGTAGAATACTTGGACCGATACCAATTGATCAAATAGTTGGGAAGGCGAGTGTCATTTATTGGCCATTTGATCGTATGCAGTTGTTAGGAGAGTAGATTTTATATGACAATTCAGTGGTTTCCAGGACATATGGCAAAAGCAAGAAGGGAAATTGAAGAAAGACTGAAGTTAGTTGACTTTGTCATGGAGCTAGTCGATGCAAGGGCACCACTATCTTCGCAAAACCCAATGCTCCAGCAAATATTACAGCAAAAATCAAAAATGATGTTACTCATGAAGCGTGATTTAGCAGATGCAAAAATTACGGAAGATTGGATAGCTTATTTTAAAGAGAGAGGTATTCCCGCATTAGCCGTAAACGTAAATGATAAGGCTGATATTAGTCGTGTAATTCAGCTCGCAAAAGAATTAGGACAGCAAAAATTAGAAAAAATGATTAAAAAGGGTATTAAACCTAGACCAGCTAGGGCTATGATTGTGGGTATACCGAATGTAGGAAAGTCAACTTTAATTAATCGGCTAGCAAATAAGAAAATTGCTAAGGTTGGAGACAGGCCAGGTGTCACGAAACAGCAGCTTTGGATAAAAGTGAAAAAGGATTTTGAGTTACTTGATACGCCTGGAATCCTTTGGCCTAAATTTGAGGATCAGATCGTCGGCTATCGATTAGCTGCTATTGGTACGATTAAAGACCAATTATTGTCATTGCAAGATATCGTTGCTTTTGTTCTTCGCTATTTACAAGAGAATTACCCTAGCCTTTTGCTGGAACGGTACCAAATAGAAGTCTCGGAGGATGATATGCTGGAAGTTTTTATCCAAATTGGTAAGCTTCGAGGTGCCTTAGAAAGCGGGGGAAATGTTAATTTTGATAAGGTTGCTGAGATTGTACTACGTGATTTAAGGACTGGTAGACTTGGAAATATTACCCTAGAAAAACCAGTAACGGAAGAATAAGGCATCCATCAATTTAGATGGATGTCTTTTCTTTTTTCTAATTCTGCCGATATAGAACATAAGGGAAAGGAAATTAAAAATGAAAGCTCAATCTATTAATGAAATAAAGGCATTGTTTCAAGCAGGGAAGCTAAAAGAAGCGGACATTCTGACGTTAAAAAACGATCAGCGCAAAGGCGTTCAACAGATTGTCTCGTCCTATGAAAAACAATTATTGAAAGAGAAAGCGTTAGAGCAACTTTTCCAAGAAATGAGTACATATGAAAGAGTTAGCTATGAAAAAGGAAAATATCTAGTAGCTGGGGTTGATGAAGCGGGAAGAGGCCCACTTGCTGGACCTGTTGTGGCTGCAGCGGTGATACTACCAAGAGATTTTAAGTTACTAGGTTTAAATGATTCTAAGCAATTAGCAGAACAAAAAAGGGAAGAGTACTTTGCTGTAATTAAAGAGGAAGCTATAAGCTATGGAATTGCAATAATAGATAATCAAACAATAGACAATCTAAATATTCTTGAAGCAACCAAAATGGCAATGCATAAAGCAATAGGTCAATTACAACCTCCAGCTGAGCATGTATTAATAGATGCTGTTCAACTTGAGAATCTACATTGTTCATCTGAATCTATTATTAAAGGTGATGCGAATAGCATTTCAATTGCAGCTGCTAGCATATTAGCAAAAGTAACTCGAGATCGTATCATGAAGGAAATTGATAAACAATATCCGATGTATGATTTTCGATCGAATATGGGCTATGGTACAAAAGCTCATTTGGAAGGATTACAAATGTACGGAATATCACCATATCATCGTCAATCATTTGCACCTGTTCGCGATTGTCAAAAAGGATAAAGTGAGGTGTTTTAAGCTGAATATACAACAAATAATGGGAAAAGTGATTGCAAATCTGAGACAAGATGGTCAAGCTTTAAGACCTGGTCAAATTGTACAAGGGAAAATAGTAGCGATTTATCCAAATAATAAAGCTCAGATTCAGCTCGGAACAACATTATTGATTGCCCAATTAGAGGCAGCATTGGAGGTTGGTGCTAAGTATCATTTTCAAGTTCAGGAGGGAAGAGAAATTCCTCAATTAAAGGTAATTGGAGAGGCCCTAAGACAGTCACAGCTCAGTAACGCTGAAAGTCTCTTACAGCAATTTGGAATAAAACCAACAAAAGGCAATGCAGAATTCGTTGAGCTTTTATTACAACAGAAAATCCCCTTTGAGAAAGACCAGTTACAGCAAGCAGTGTTGTTATTAGATCGCGCAGGAAACAGGTTATTAGCTCAGCAGGTATTACTAGAAATGTTTTCTAATAGGATGCCGATAACACCGAATATTTATCTCTCCCTATTTTTAAGGGAAAGTAATGAATTTTATAGTCAGCTTCTGTTACTTGAACAGACGCTTCAACAAGAACAGAAACTCAATCACCAAGTAAAGCAGCAATTAATGACACTGTTAGCTCGATATACAGGGAGTTCAGAGAATTACAAATTTGAATTAGTTCAGCGACTGACAGATAATCCAGCAACATTTAACTTTTTAAAAGCAATTCGTTTCATTAATCGTGACATGCAATATTCAGATTGGGGACAACAGTTACAGCAAACAAATAAACAAGATGCTAGTGTTATGGTTACTGAGTATAATCATAATAGGATTTTACAAGTGCTAACGAATATTTTACCTAAAGCCCCAGTAATCCGCGATCAGGCAGCTTTATTTCTACAAACATGGGGAAATTTACTACATGAAAGTGTTACCAAGGGAATGGCATTACCTGAAGAGCAGTTTGGAAAACTTACATATGACTTACAGCAAACAATGAGAACTGTTGCGCAACAAGTAGATTTTCAGGTCCTTAATACTCCAAAGGATTTGCGAAATATTATTATTGATCTAGAGATTTTAGCAAACCAAGAGAACCAAACAAAAATAGGTGAACATCATACTAGAATACTAAAGGATTTATTTTTGGAACAAACAAGAAATGTTCTAACTCAATCTGGTTTAAATTATGAAAAAGTAATTCACCAGGAGGAGATGAATCCTCAGCATACGTTAAAAGGCTTGGTAACTCAATTAATGCAACAATCTGATGGTAATACGCAGGAAGTGGCTACAAGGTTGTTACATTTTATGAATGGTGTCCAATTACAATCTATTCAGGAATCTGACAATTTTTTACAAGCGCAATTAGTTATTCCAGCGGGTAAATTTGGGCTAAGCTCCGATATTGAATTATCCTTTGAGGGTACTAAAAATAAAGATGGAGAGTTGAATAAAGAGTTTTGTAGAATTATGTTCTTTTTAGAATTGAATCATATTGAAAAAACAGTGATTGATATGCACGTTCAAAAGCGTACTATATCCTTGACGATATTAAATGATTATCCAATAGATGAAACCATCCATCATTTAAAATCTGGATTAAAAGAAGGTTTGGCAAAAATTGATTACCAGTTAACATCCGTTACATATAAACCATTATCGAATAATCAATTAGCTGACAAAAAGGATAAAATTCCTGAAAAACAGCATGAAACCTATCGAGGAGTTGATTATCGGATATGAAACTAAAAAGACAAAAGGCAGTAGCATTATCATATGACCCGAGAAAAGATTATGCGCCTAAGGTGACGGCAACAGGGAAGGGACTAATTGCTGAAGAGATTATTCAGAAAGCGAAAGAAAATCAGATTCCTATTATGGAAGACCATACACTTGTCGAATTACTAGCAGAGTTAGATATTAATGAAAAAATCCCTAAAGAGCTTTATCATGCAGTGGCTGAAGTCTTTGCTTTTATTTATCGAACTGATCAACGATTTGAAGGGATTAAGAAAGACTAGTATTTCCGACATATTTTTTACTCTTTTCTTGTGCAATTTTCTGTTTTTTAATACAATAAAAATGCAGTGAATTTTGATGGGAGGACAAAGAATGAATATTCATGAGTATCAAGGGAAAGAAATTTTACGCAAATATGGTGTAAAAGTTCCTAATGGATATGTTGCATATACAGTAGATGAAGCTGTAGAGGCAGCGGAGAAATTAGGCACTTCTGTTACTGTAGTAAAAGCACAAATTCACGCAGGTGGCCGCGGTAAAGCGGGCGGTGTTAAGGTAGCTAAGAATTTAGATGAAGTTCGTACATATGCAAATGAAATTCTTGGTAAAACCCTTGTAACACATCAAACTGGCCCTGAAGGTAAAGAAGTGAAACGTCTTTTAATTGAAGAGGGCTGTGATATTAAGAAAGAGTATTATATCGGTGTAGTACTTGATCGTGCTACCTCTCGAGTTGTCATGATGGGCTCTGAAGAGGGTGGTACTGAAATTGAAGAGGTGGCAGCGAAGACACCTGAAAAAATCTTCAAAGAAATTATTGACCCTGTTGTTGGTTTATCCGGATATCAAGCTCGTAGACTAGCATTTAATATGAATATTCCAGATGAATTAATTAATAAAGCAGTGAAATTCATGTCTGGCCTTTATCAAGCATTTGTAGAAAAAGATTGTTCGATCGCAGAAATCAACCCACTTGTTACAACGGGTGATGGAGAAGTGTTAGCACTAGATGCAAAATTAAACTTTGATGATAACGCTTTATATCGTCAAAATGATGTAGTGGAATATCGTGATTATGATGAAGAAGATGAAAAGGAAATCGAAGCATCTAAGTATGACCTTAGCTATGTTGCATTAGATGGTAATATCGGTTGTATGGTTAATGGTGCAGGGCTTGCAATGTCAACTATGGATATTATTAAATTCTATGGCGGCGAACCGGCTAACTTTTTAGATGTTGGGGGCGGTGCAACTGCTGAAAAGGTTACAGAAGCGTTTAAAATCATTTTGTCCGATAAAAATGTAAAAGGTATTTTTGTCAATATCTTTGGCGGCATTATGAAGTGTGATGTTATAGCTGAAGGTGTTGTAGAAGCTACAAAACAAGTAGGATTAAATTTACCTTTAGTTGTTCGTCTAGAAGGAACGAATGTTGACCTAGGTAAGAAAATTCTAAACGAATCTGGGTTAAATATTATTCCTGCTGATTCTATGGCTGATGGTGCAGAAAAAATTGTATCTTTAGTAAAAGGTGCATAATCGGATAATAAATCTTGTATATTAATAGACTAGTTTTTGGAAAGGACGGACGAAAATGAGTGTTTATGTTAATAAAGATACAAAAGTAATTGTCCAAGGTATCACTGGTGGTACTGCTAGATTCCACACCAAGCAAATGCTTGAGTATGGCACTAAAATAGTTGGTGGTGTGACACCAAAAAAAGGCGGTACAGAGGTTGAAGGTGTACCTGTATTTAATACTGTGAAGGAAGCGGTAGATGCAACAGGTGCAACTGCATCTGTAATATATGTTCCTGCTCCTTTTGCCGCAGATGCAATTTTAGAAGCAGTAGATGCAGAGCTAGACCTAGTTATTTGTATTACAGAGCATATTCCAGTCCTAGATATGGTTAAAGTAAAGCGTTATATGGAAGGTAAGAAAACGCGTTTAGTAGGACCAAACTGTCCAGGTGTCATCACTCCTGGTGAATGTAAGATCGGAATTATGCCAGGATATATCCATACAAAAGGACATATTGGAGTTGTATCTCGTTCTGGAACATTAACATATGAAGCAGTTCATCAATTATCCCAAGCTGGCTATGGTCAAACTACAGCAGTAGGAATCGGTGGAGACCCTGTAAACGGTACTAATTTCATTGATGTACTAAAAGCATTTAATGAAGACCCAGAAACATATGCAGTCGTAATGATTGGTGAAATTGGAGGTACTGCAGAAGAAGAGGCTGCTGAGTGGGTTAAAGCAAATATGACAAAACCAGTAGTAGGCTTTATAGGTGGAGCAACAGCACCTCCAGGAAAACGAATGGGCCATGCTGGAGCAATTATCTCTGGTGGTAAAGGTACCGCAGAAGAGAAAATACGTGTGATGAATGAATGCGGAATTGAAGTTGCTGAAACACCAGCGGTTATTGGAGAAACAATGATTCGTGTTCTTAAGGAAAAAGGATTAGCTGAAAAATGTAAAACTCACTAATACCTTTTAGGTAATTTTCACTAATATTTTTTCTCGAAATGAAAAGGAATCTAAAAGAGTTAATTCTTTTAGATTCCTTCCTTAATATAGAAAGGAAGTGAAGCTTTGCTAATAAATCGTAAAATTAGACTTATACATCTTCATCGATGTCGAGGCATATCACGCCAAAAACTCCGTAGGCTACTTCAAATTGATCCTTCCCTTAAAAATGTCTTTCAGTTATCCTCCTCACAGTTAAGTAGATATCTTTCCACTAACCAAGAAAAATCTGAATTACTATACCAAGATTTACATAATGAAGAGATAATACAAGATATTTATCGTGATCAAAAACGATATTCGATTATTACTATACTTGACGATAACTATCCTCCTATGTTAAAAGCTATTAAGGATGCCCCAATCGTGTTATATGCAGCTGGGAATTTATCCCTATTAACATCTGCCCCCTTATTAAGTGTAATTGGTACTAGAAAACCATCTCCTTTGGCATATCCTAATATGAAATTTATCGTAACGCCACTAGTTCAGCAGAAATGGGTCATTGTTAGCGGAATGGCTAGGGGGATAGACAGCTATGCCCATCGATTGGCACTCCTTCATAAAGGGAAAACAATAGCCGTATTAGGTAGTGGATTTCATCATGTATATCCACAAGAAAATAGTATGCTATTCAAGCATATTACTCAAAATGGACTAGCTATATCAGAATATCCGCCTAATGTTAGACCAAAGCCTTATCACTTCCCCGAAAGAAATCGTATAATAAGTGGGTTGTCATTTGGTACACTTGTAATCGAAGCAACTGAAAAAAGTGGGACATTAATAACAGTTGATCAAGCTTTAGATCAAGGCAGGGAGGTATATGCAGTACCAGGACCACCTTATATTCTAGAATCAAAGGGTTGTCTGCAATTGATACAAGACGGAGCAAAACTAGTCCAAACCTATGAAGATATATTTTTAGACTGGGAAATTTTGAAGGATAATTGGTACCACATTACAGGTATTTTGAAATAAAGTTATATTGTATGTTTGACAAATGAAGCGTATATATTTAATATTAGTGAGGATTTAATGAAGAATTTTATTATTGAATAGAAAGTTAAAACTGAAAATATTGACATTTTAATTATCTATTCTTACATTAAGATGTATAGCACTTTTTAGGACACGAAGGATTTAGGATTACTTGTACTAGATTTTCGTTACCTCAGTTAAGGAGGAATAGAATGGCTGACTATCTCGTAATTGTTGAATCGCCTGCAAAAGCTAAAACAATTGAACGATACTTGGGAAAAAAATATAAAGTAAAAGCTTCCATGGGACATGTTATTGACTTACCGAAGAGTCAAATGGGAGTTGATGTAGAAGATGGATATAAGATAAAGTATATTACCATTCGAGGTAAAGGTGATATTTTAAAGGATTTGAAGAAATCTGCGAAAAAAGCGAAAAAAGTATTTCTTGCTGCCGACCCGGATCGTGAGGGTGAGGCGATTGCTTGGCATTTAGCTCATGCACTTAATGTTGATGAGAACTCTCAATGTCGAGTAGTATTTAATGAAATTACGAAGGATGCGATTAAGGACTCATTTAAAAATCCAAGGTCGATAGATACGGACCTTGTTGATGCTCAGCAAGCAAGGAGAGTACTTGACCGTTTAGTCGGTTATAATATTAGTCCTTTACTATGGAAAAAAGTGAAAAAAGGACTAAGTGCTGGGCGCGTTCAATCTGTTGCATTAAAACTAATAATAGATAGAGAAAATGAAATTAATAATTTTAACCCAGAAGAGTACTGGTCCATTGAAGGGGTTTTTAAAAAAGGAAAAGATACATTTGAGGGCTCCTTTTACGGAATGGACGGTAAGAAATTAGAGCTTAATTCCGAAAAGGATGTAAAAGAAATACTAGATATAATGGTGGATAAAAAGTTTTCTGTTGATAATGTTGTTAAAAAAGAAAGAAAACGAAATCCTGCAAAACCATTTACAACCTCATCCTTGCAACAGGAAGCAGCTAGAAAACTAAACTTCCGCGCTAAGAAAACAATGATGATTGCTCAGCAGCTGTATGAAGGAATAGATTTAGGGAAATCGGCAGGAGGTATTACTGGTTTAATAACATATATGCGTACTGACTCAACACGTATATCGGAAACTGCTAAACAGGAAGCGAAAGGGTTTATTGAACAAACCTATGGCGCTTCGTATCTCGGTGAAAACAAAGCTGAAAAACAAAAAGGGAATGCACAAGATGCACACGAAGCCATTCGCCCTACTTCCATACTTCGAGAACCTAGCATGCTAAAAGATAAACTTTCAAGAGATCAGCTTCGTCTGTATAAATTAATTTGGGAACGTTTCTTGGCAAGCCAAATGGCGCCAGCAATCCTAGACACGATGACTGTCAAAATGCTGAATAATAATGTAGAATTTCGTGCAACAGGCTCTACTGTAAAATTCAAAGGATTTATGAAAGTTTATATAGAGGGATCAGATGATAATCAAAAAGAAGAGAATAGGATGCTACCTGATTTAGAAGCGGGTATGGAAATTAATGCTGAAGAAATTAATCCAAATCAGCATTTTACACAGCCACCTCCACGTTATACAGAGGCAAGACTTGTAAAAACGATGGAGGAATTAGGAATTGGAAGACCTTCTACTTACGCACCAACAATTGACACGATACAACGTCGTGGCTATGTCACACTAGATAATAAACGATTTGTTCCTACTGAACTGGGAATTATTGTCATAGAATCCTTAAAAGAGTTTTTCCCTGAAATTATTGATGCAGACTTTACAGCTAAAATGGAAAATGATTTAGATGCGATAGAAGAGGGAAAGATAGAGTGGGTTAATATTGTTGATGACTTTTACAATGGCTTCCAAAAGCGATTAGCAAAAGCTGAAGAGGAAATGGATAAAGTTGAGATAAGAGATGAGCCTGCAGGAGTCACTTGTGAGAACTGTGGTCATGAAATGGTTTATAAAATGGGGCGATATGGCAAATTCCTAGCTTGCTCAAACTTTCCAGATTGTCGCAACACAAAGCCGATTCTAAAGGACATAGGTGTAACCTGTCCAAAATGTAAAGAAGGCAATGTAGTAGAAAGAAAATCCAAAAAACAGCGATTATTTTATGGTTGTGATCGATTCCCAGAGTGTGACTTTGTCTCATGGGATAAACCGATTGCAAGGCCATGTCCAAAATGTGATTCTTTACTCGTTGAAAAACGCGGGAAGAAAGAAACGCAAATTGTATGTACCAACTGTGATTATAAAGAAAATAGTCAAGGGTAATAAAGAGTCACTCAGGTTTCTGAGTGACTCTATTTAGGATAATCATAGGAAAAGTTTGATATTGGATTATCAAGGGAAAGAAAGTAATATAGCTTTTGATTATAATTTTTGGATAATTGGTAAAAATAATGTGTATAAAGTTAATTCGCAATATTTGAAGGTATCGAATTATGTCGAAAAATGAAGACTTCTTCGTTGACTAATTATTTCGTAATCGCTATAATAAAGCATTGGTAAGCGAATGTACTTGACACTATTATATACTAGAATTGGTTTATCATGTAAGATAATGCTTCAAAATAGTCACGAATGGGTAGGTATTGCAATCAATTCAGAATTTTGTTACAATTTTGTTAAATTTATTGCATTTCCGCCTCTGTGTATGGTATATTTTTAAATGGCTGTCAAGTTGAGGTGAGGATTTGGAACGCTTTGGTGAATATCAACAGTTGTTTACAGAATATCTTCAAATAGAAAAAAATGCTTCACCATACACAATAGAATATTACCAACATGATTTGCAGGAGTTCTTGTCTTTTTTATTGCAAGAGGGAATTATTGTGTTACAAGATATTGACCAACAAACTGTTCGACTTTTCTTAACAACACTTTACGATAGAAAGTTATCGCGGAAATCGGTATCTAGAAAAATTTCTAGTTTACGTACATTTTATAAGTTTCTCGAGCGAGAGGAAATAGTAGATTCCAACCCTTTTATGGTAATTACATTACCTAAGGCAGCTAAAACAATTCCGGGCTTCCTATATGAAGAAGAGATAGAAAAACTATTTGAAGTCAATGACTTAGCAGATCCGTTGGGTCAAAGGAATCAAGCTCTAATTGAAATTTTATATGGAACTGGAATCCGTGTAAGTGAATGTCAGCAGTTAAGGATTCGAGATATAGACTTTTCAATTGGTACGTTGCTTGTTAAAGGGAAGGGTAGGAAAGAGCGATACGTTCCATTCGGTACCTTTGCCGAAAAGGCACTTCAGGTATACATACAGGATGGTAGAAGGCAGCTACTTGAAAAGAACGGGACGAATGCTGAAGCTCTATTTCTAAACGCTAGAGGGAATTCTATCACAACAAGAGGAATTCGTTTAGTACTTGATAAAATGGTAGAAAAAGCAGCGCTAACTGTAAATGTTCACCCTCATAAGATCAGGCACACATTTGCGACTCATATGTTAAATGAAGGTGCAGACTTACGGACAGTTCAAGAGTTACTCGGACATGAAAATCTATCTACTACACAAATTTATACACATGTGACAAAGGATCATTTACGTAATATTTATTTAAATAGCCATCCGAGAGCTAAAAGTCGAGAATAACGGATGAGGTGATTTTATTGGCACAAGAAATTCATGCTACCACGATATTTGCCGTTCAGCATAAAGGTGAATGTGCTATGAGTGGTGATGGGCAAGTAACACTAGGCAATTCAGTTGTCATGAAGCATAAAGCAAAAAAAGTAAGAAGATTGTATAATGGTCAAGTGCTTGCAGGTTTTGCAGGATCTGTCGCAGACGCTTTTACCCTCTTCGAAAAATTTGAAGGGAAATTAGAGGCTTTTAATGGCAATCTGACAAGAGCAGCGGTTGAATTAGCACAAGAGTGGCGCAGTGATAAAGTACTTAGAAAGCTTGAAGCAATGTTAATTGTGATGAACAGAGAAAGTATGCTACTTATTTCTGGAACCGGTGAGGTAATCGAACCGGATGATGGAATATTGGCTATTGGTTCAGGTGGAAATTATGCACTAAGTGCGGGTAGAGCTCTTGTATCCTATGCAGAGCATTTGTCAGCTAAAGATATTGCGCTTGCAGCAATGAAAATTGCCGGTGAAATTTGTGTGTTTACAAACGATCAGATTACTCTAGAGGTACTAGACTAATGAGGAGGCCATAAATAAATGGAAATGAACTTTACTCCGAGACAGATCGTGAATCAACTTGATAACTATATCATAGGTCAGCACAGTGCCAAAAAGTCAGTAGCGGTAGCTCTTCGGAATAGATATCGTCGAACATTACTAGACGATAAGTTGCGAGACGAAATAGTCCCAAAAAACATTCTAATGATTGGTCCTACTGGTGTTGGTAAAACAGAAATAGCAAGAAGACTAGCCAAATTAGTTGGTGCACCATTTGTGAAGGTAGAGGCGACAAAGTTTACTGAGGTTGGATATGTGGGTCGAGATGTCGAATCCATGGTTCGTGATCTTGTGGAAATGTCCATGCGGATGGTCAAGGAAGAAAAGTTGGAAAGTGTCAAAGACAAAGCGAAAGAAGAGGCAGACAAAAAGCTAGTAAAACTGCTTGTTCCTAAAGTTAAAAAGCAATCCACTATTACCAACCCATTTGAAATGCTTTTTTCTGGAGGAGGAGGTCATGAAGACTCTGAAGAGAACGGAGAAAAGGATGAAGAGATTAAAAGTAAACGTAGTAGAATAGCACATCAGCTAGCATTAGGAGAGTTAGAGGACACAATTGTAACAATTGAAATTGAAGAGGTTCCCCCTTCCATGTTCGACTTATTACAGGGGTCTGGTATGGAACAAGTGGGAATGAATATGCAGGATGCATTAGGGCAATTTATGCCGAAAAAGAAAAAGAAACGCAAGCTACCTGTTTCCGAAGCGAGAAAAGTGTTAACCCAGCAAGAGGCACAGAAGTTGGTGGACATGGAGGAAGTTTCTCAGGAAGCAATAAAAAGGGCAGAGCAATCTGGAATCATTTTTATTGATGAAATTGATAAAGTTGCAGGGAAACATGACAACTCACCAAATGTTTCGCGTGAAGGAGTGCAACGAGATATTTTACCAATAGTTGAAGGATCAACAGTTGTAACAAAATATGGTCCTGTCAAAACGGATTATATGCTATTTATTGCTGCTGGGGCATTTCACATGGCAAAACCATCAGATTTAATACCAGAGCTACAAGGAAGGTTTCCAATTCGAGTAGAATTAGAAAAATTATCCATAGATGATTTTGTACGAATATTAAACGAACCTTCAAACGCTCTATTAAAGCAATATCAAGCTTTGCTAAAAACGGAAGGTATAAATGTCGTATTTACCGACAAAGCTGTTAATAGAATTGCTGAAATCGCTTATCAGGTCAACCAAGATACAGATAACATTGGTGCTAGGAGGCTTCATACAATACTAGAGAAGCTATTAGAGGATCTATCGTTTGAAGCACCGGACGTTTCTATGGAGACTGTGGAAATAACTCCTGAATACGTTGATCAAAAATTAAGCACAATTGTTAAGAATAAAGATTTAAGTCAATTTATCTTATAAAATATATTAAATGGAGGAAATCAGTAAAATGGAACTATTAGATCGCGCAAGAAAAATTAACTCAATGTTGCAAAAGGCTACAGGAAAATCAGTAAACTTTAATGACATGGCAGCATCTCTTACAGATGTTATCAAAGGAAATGTTTTCATTCTTAGCAGAAGAGGTAAGTTATTAGGTTATGCTATTAACCAGGAAATTGAGAATGAGCGCATGAAATCTATGCTGGAAGAGAGACAATTTCCAGAGGAATATACGGAAGGGCTATTTCATATTCATGAAACTACAGCTAACCTAGACATCGACAGTCAATATACTGTATTCCCAGTGGAGAATCGTGAATTATTTAAAACAGGTCTTACGACTATCGTTCCGATAATTGGAGGCGGAGAACGCTTAGGTACATTAATTATTGGTAGATTAAAGGAAAGCTTTAACAATGATGACCTACTGCTTGCTGAATATGGTGCTACAGTTGTAGGTATGGAAATCCTTCACGAAAAGACAGAGGAAATTGAAATGGAAGCTAGAAGTAAGGCAGTAGTGCAAATGGCTATCAGCTCCCTTTCCTACAGCGAGCTAGAAGCTATTGATCATATTTTCGAAGAATTAAATGGACATGAAGGGCTTCTAGTAGCAAGTAAAATTGCTGACCGAGTTGGTATCACTCGCTCCGTTATCGTAAACGCACTAAGAAAATTAGAAAGTGCTGGAGTTATTGAATCACGCTCACTTGGTATGAAAGGAACATATATCAAGGTACTAAATGATAAATTCTTAGTAGAATTAGATAGATTACGCTCTAGATAAATAATACTAGCAAGAGTAGGAAGTATGTAATTTATTTCTATCTGGTGTATAAGTTATATAAGCTAAAAATCCTAGACCAAAAGGTCTAGGATTTTTTATTTTGAAAGATAATTTACTTCACTAAATTTTATCACTTGGTAGTATAACAAATTTCTACACCAATATTTGCTGTTGTTTTCGCAAATAGTTAATAATACCTAGTTATTTGCTACTGTTTTCGGTGTTAAAGGGTAAATAATGTCGAATTTTGATGGACTTTAAAGCGGATATAAATTACAATATTCGTATATAAATTATATTTTTTGACCGTCAATAATAAAAAAAGAAATTTATTAGGGAGGTTTGAAATAAATGGAGTTGTTTGGTGGGACGATTAATACATTACAGCAATCATTAAATTATGCTTCAGTTAAGAACCAGGTGATTACGTCCAATATTGCCAATGTTGACACACCTAATTATAAAGCAAGGGACGTTGTTTTTAAAGATATCCTTCAAAACGAAATTTCCAATTCTATTACAGCTAAACGCACACATCCTAAACATATCCCGTTTAGTAATGAATCAAATCAACCATATAAAATTGTGGTCAACCAGGATACTACCTACAATCACAATGGAAACAATGTCGATATTGACAAGCAAATGGCTGAATTAGCTCAGAATCAAATTTATTATCAAAGTTTAATTGAACGTATAAACGGTAAGTTTAATAGTTTACAAACGGTGATAAAAGGAGGTAGATAATCGTGTCAATATTTAATGCGTTTAATGCTAGTGCGAGTGCATTAACCGCCAATCGCTTGAGAATGGATGTTATCTCCTCAAATATGGCCAATGCAAATACGACCAGGGCAACAATAAATGAAAACGGAGAATATGAACCATATCGAAGAAAAATGGTAAATATAGAGCCTACAGATAAAAGCTTCCAATCTTTTCTTCAGAAAGCACAAAATAAATCTACTAACCCTACTACAGGTGTGCGGGTTACAAGAATTGTAGAAGATGAAGAGCCTTTTAAATTAGTCTATGACCCTACACATCCTGATGCAAATGAAGAAGGATATGTACTTATGCCAAATGTAGATCCCTTAAAAGAAATGGTTGATCTAATGAGTGCAACAAGGTCATATGAAGCGAATATCACAGCACTAAATGCAAGTAAAAGTATGCTTATGAAGGCGCTAGAAATTGGTAGATAAGGAGAATAGTTATGAATCTCGGAGTTAATAGCATTACAAATACACCAATTGGTACTACTGTAAAAGAACAGGTCAAATCGCCTGGTGAGGCGCAAGCAAGCTTTGCAAATGTGTTTAAGAATGCCATTAACGATGTTAATGATTTACAAAATTTATCTGATAAGAAGACAGAGGCACTAGCATTAGGGCAAATTAATGACTTACACGATGTCATGATTACAGCTCAAAAGGCAAGTATTACATTAGAAGCAACTGTAGAGATTCAACGAAAAGTAATTGATGCATATAACGAGATTATGCGAATGCAAGTGTAGTCTTCTTATAAATATATCGGAAGATTTACCATTAATTTAATGTTTACATTTAAAATACATAATAATTTTATAGGCTTGATGGATGAAAACTATGGTACCGGTTGTGTTTAAGGAAGCCATGGTTTCTACAATTATTGTTTTGGAATTTGGCGGGGGAGTACATGAACGAAAAAATAATGAAATTTACAGATAAGGCAAAAACCTTTTGGTCAAATCGATCAAAGGGTCAAAAGGGAATAATAATTGGTTCTTCGATTGCAGTTATTGTATTAATAGCAGTTATTTCATTATTTGCGACGAAATCTAATTATGTACCATTATATAGAAATCTATCCGTGCAAGAGGTAGGGCAAATCAAGTCAGAATTAGACGCTAGAGGAATCCCGTATGAATTGCAAGATGCTGGGAAAACAATCTTAGTGCCAGATGAGCAAGCAGATAGCTTATTGGTTGACTTAGCGGTACAAGGTATTCCTGATAGTGGAAATATTGATTATTCCTTTTTTAGTAAAAATGCTTCTTGGGGTATAACGGATAATGAATTCAATGTAATGAAATTAGATGCGATGCAAACGGAGTTAGCAAACTTAATTAAACGCATTGATGGAATTAATGATGCAACCGTAATGATAACAATGCCGAAGGAACCAGTTTTCGTAAGTGAATCAACACAGCCAACAAGTGCTGCCATTATGATAGAGACTGCACCCGGATATAAATTCCAGGGGAATCAAATCAATGCTCTATACCAATTAGTATCTAAGGCGGTTCCGAACTTAGAACCAGAGAACATTAGTATTATGAATCAATACTTTGAATACTATGACCAAAACGCACAAAATGCTTCTGGATATGAAGATGCCTATGCATACCAACAAACTGTCAAGCAGGATATTGAACGTGATATTCAAAGAAGACTGCAGCAAATGCTTGGTACGATGGTAGGAATGAATAATGTGATTGTTTCCGTGACAGCAGATGTTGATTTCACAAAAGAAAATCGTGTGGAAGAAATCATTGAGCCGGTTGACCCCGAAAGTATGGAGGGTTTACCAGTTAGTGTGGAAACAATTCGTGAAACGTATACTGGTAATGGAGCTGCAGCTGGCGGGATAGCTGGTGCAGGTGATGAGGATATTGCTAATTATCCAGGTGGAGAAGAAGGCGACAACGGTGAATATGAATATGTTAAAGAAACTGTAAATAATGAATTTAATCGTATTCATAAAGAAATAGCAGAGGCACCTTATAAGGTTCGCGACTTAGGAATACAGGTTGCTGTAAATAAAAATGACTTAGATGCGCAACAGCAAATGACAGTAGAACAAGGAATTACCTCTATCTTAAATTCGATTATCACAACTTCAATTGATGGACAGGATGGAGAGGTTATTCCTGATGAAAAAACATCGATTGTATTCCAAGAATTCAATGGAAGTAATGCCTTACAGAAAGAACCAGGATTTAAAATCCCGCTATGGCTATACATTGTTGGTGGGCTCTTGCTACTAGTAATTGTCATCTTAATTATTCTGCTCATGGTTAGAAAGCCAAAAGTAGATGAAGAAATTGAAGAAGATTATATAGATACTTCAACGGAAACAGTTCCTGATATTGAAGTGGAAGATAATGACATGATACAGCGTAAGAAACAATTAGAAAAACTAGCGAAAGATAAACCAGAAGAATTTGCGAAATTACTTCGTGGCTGGATTGGAGAAGATTAGGGAGGTAGTAAAGTGGCTAGGCAACAAACAAAGTTAACAGGTAGACAAAAAGCAGCTATTCTCTTAATCTCTCTAGGGCCAGATGTTTCCGCTCAAGTATATAAGCATCTAACTGAAGAAGAGATTGAGAAGCTCAGTCTAGAAATTTCATCTGTTAAAAAAGTAGATACAGGTATGAAGGAAGAGGTAGTTGATCAATTTCATCAAATTGCTCTTGCACAAGACTATATATCACAAGGCGGTATAGGTTATGCTAAAACAGTTTTAGAAAAAGCGTTTGGTGAACAGGAAGCAAATAATATCATTAATCGACTGACATCCTCTTTACAGGTCAGGCCATTTGATTTTGCTCGAAAAGCTGATCCGCAGCAAGTATTGAATTATATTCAGAGTGAGCATCCACAAACGATTGCACTAGTTTTATCTTATTTAGACCCTGAACAAGCAGGTCAAATTTTATCTGCCCTACCTCAGGAAATGCAAGCTGATATCGCTAAAAGAATAGCTACAATGGATTCAACTTCACCAGAAATTATTAGTCAGGTGGAAGAGGTGCTTGAGCGAAATATTTCATCATCCTTTACAGAAGACTATACGCAAACTGGTGGTATTCAAGCTGTTGTAGAAGTGCTTAACGGTGTTGACCGAAGCACAGAGCGAACTATTTTGGATGCATTAGAAATACAGGATCCAGAGCTTGCAGATGAAATTAAAAAGCGGATGTTTGTATTTGAGGATATTGTTATTCTGGATAATCGGGCAATACAACGAGTTATTCGTGAAGTCGAAAATGAAGATTTACGTCTAGCACTTAAGGTAGCAAGTGAAGAAGTGAAGGAAATTGTTTTCAAAAATATGTCACAACGCATGGCTGAAACCTTTAAGGAAGAAATGGAATATATGGGTCCTGTTAGGTTGCGTGATGTAGAGGAAGCCCAGACTCGAATCGTAGCTTCGATAAGAAGATTAGAGGACATTGGCGAGATTGTAATAGCTCGTGGTGGAGGAGACGATATCATTGTTTAGTTCCGAACCCCAATCGAAACGTATAATTCAGCTTAAACCGATTCAGCGTCCAATTCAGGATAATGCTGATGATACGCTACTTCAATCAAAGTTGGCCCAGCTTGAGGGTGCGAAAGAGGAACTTGAATTAGTTCAACAACAGCAATTAAAAGTTCTTGAAGAGACAGAGAAACAAATCGAAGAGCAGCGTGAAAATTGGGAACAAGAAAAATTAGCTCTAATTGAACAGGCTAATGAAGCGGGTTATCAAGCGGGATTTGAGCAAGGGAAAGCAGAAAGTCTTTTCCAATTTAAACAATTAATCGAACAAGCTAATTCTATTATTCTAGCAACTAAAAAGGACTATGAAGCCACTTTGGAAAAAAGTGAAGAATCGATGCTTATGCTAGCAATTAAAGTGGCAGAGAAGATTATGAAACAAAAGCTTAGCGAGGAGCCAGAATCATTTTTACCCATTGTCAAGGATGCGATTCAAGCCATAAAGGATCAACGAGTTCTTTCTATATACCTTAGCCCTTCTAATTATGAATTTGTACTTGCTCAAAAGAGTGAGCTGGAAAGGGTTCTTGATTCGAGTGCTGAACTGTCAATTTTAGTCAATGAAAGCCTTCAAGATGGCAGTTGTGTGATAGAACATCCATTTGGGAGAATCGATGCAAGCATTGACACACAGTTAAGTCAAGTTAAACAAGTATTATATGAACTTGTAATGGAGCAGGGAGAATGAAGCTATCAATTTACCAAACAGTAATTGAAGAAGCAGATTTATACAAACGCTACGGAAAGGTTCAGCGCGTAATTGGTATCATGATTGAATCTATCGGCCCCGCAGCAAACATCGGAGAGGTCTGCTATATTCACTCTAGTATTAAAAACAACAGAAAGCCTGTTCTAGCAGAAGTTGTAGGATTTAATAATGAAAATATTATATTAATGCCCTATAACGAGGTGTCTGAAATTGGACCAGGCTGCTTAGTAGAGTCTACTGGGAAGCCATTAACTGTAAAAGTTGGTAGAGGTCTTATTGGTAAAGTAGTTGATTCTCTAGGAACTCCACTTGATGGCTCACCCTTACCAAAAGGCTTGACCAGCTATCTGACCGAACAATCACCACCAAATCCTATGTCTAGACCAACTATATCTGAACCAATACAAGTCGGAGTTAAGGCAATAGATTCACTACTTACAGTTGGTAGAGGACAGCGAATCGGGTTATTTGCTGGTAGTGGTGTAGGAAAGAGTACATTACTTGGCATGATTGCTAGAAACAGTAAAGCTGATATAAATGTCATTGCACTAATTGGTGAGCGGGGAAGAGAAGTAAATGAATTTATTGAAAAGGACTTAGGTCCTGAGGGGTTAGAAAAATCCATAGTTGTTGTAGCAACATCTGATCAACCTGCACTCATGAGAATTAAAGGAGCATATACCGCAACGGCAATTAGCGAGTACTTTCGTGATTTGGGCTATAACGTTAATCTCATGATGGATTCCGTAACGCGTGTGGCAATGGCACAACGAGAAATTGGTCTTGCAACTGGTGAGCCTCCAACGACAAAGGGATATACACCTTCTGTTTTTTCTGTTTTGCCAAAGCTTCTTGAACGAACAGGCACGAACAAGAATGGAACGATTACTGCGTTTTATACGGTATTGGTTGATGGTGATGATATGAATGAACCAATTGCTGATACAGTAAGAGGTATTTTGGATGGTCACTTTGTAATGGATCGAAAATTAGCGGAGCAAGGGCAATATCCCGCTATTAACACGTTAAAATCCATTAGCAGGGTCATGAATCAGGTCGTTTCAGAAGAACAATTGAAATTAGCACAAGAAGTAAGGACTCTACTTGCTAAGTATGAGGAGAATAAGGATCTTATCCAGATTGGTGCTTACAAACGTGGCTCTGATAATGAAATTGATAAGGCGATTAAATATCATCCTCAAATAATGACATTTCTAAAGCAAAGCATTTATGAAAAATTAACATTTGAGGAAACAGTAGAAAAACTTAAGGATGTGCTAAATGGGGGTAATTGATGATGGCAGGAACAGCTGTCTTATCAAAAATACTAGATATTAGAGAACGAGAGAAAAAAGATGCACAGATTGATTATTACAAAGCTGTTGATGTATTTGAGGATATCGCAACGAAGCTTTTCAATCTATTACAAAAAAAAGAAGCAGCTGAGGCAGCCTATGAAGAAGCTCTTCTTTCTAGTATGCATCTTGATTTTATTCAAGATCAGCTAACATACATAGATACCTTAACGAAACGGATTGATGAGCTACAGAAACAAGTACAACAGGCTCGTTCAATAATGGAATTTAAACAACAAAAACTTTCCGAAGCACATGTCGAAACAAAAAAGTTCGAAAAGATTATTGAAGTTCGTAACAACGAAGAGACAATAATGAGAAATAAAATGGAAGAATCCTTCATGAATGAATTGTCTATTCAACAATATCTTAGTCACAAAAAATAGGTGAGTACAATGGCGAAAGAAAAAGCTTTAAATGAAAAAGAAAAAATGAATCCTTTTCTCTGGTTCCTTTTTGCTATCGTGATACCAGTGATAATTGCGATAACATTAACGGTTGTTGTGTTCGCTGTGGCTGGGGTAGATGTCGTAAGCTGGGCAAAGAATACAGGTAATAATATACCAGTTCTTTCTTCGCTTATTACAACTGATGATGAGGCAAGAGAGAAAGCACAGCAAGAAAGTATAGAATCGAGACTAGACGCGAAGGATGCCGAAATAGAAAAGGTAAGTCAGGAGAAAAAGGAGCTTGAGGGAACCGTTGAGCAATTAAAGCAACAGATTACAAAGCTTGAAAGAGATCTTGATGCTGCACGTCAAAAACCTGGACAAGAAGACGATAAAAAAACCGTTAAACAAATTTCGAAATCCTTTACGAATATGAAAGGAAAACAGGCTGCTTTAATATTGGAACAGCTCGAACCAGGAACTGCTTACGTCATATTAAGTGAAATGTCAACTGATGATCGTGGTTCCATTATGGAAAATATGTCCCCTCAAGTAGCAGCAGAAATTACTAAATTCTTTATTAATGCAAATTAAGAATGGAAGTACTTGAAAGGAGGTGAAGAAATGGACGCGGTGAGAATGTTAATGCAACCAACAGTATTAACTGGAGAAATTACAACTAAATCTCAAAAGACGGTTAATACTTTGGATGCAGGGCAAGAGGACGCATTATTTTCCTTTCTGTTAGCAAAAATGGGAACTGATAATCCGATTTTTTCTGACAACATCCCAAATCCTCTGAACTCATCAACTGAATCAGAAAGTGCTGAACTAAGCTTATTAGATTTATTTAAGAGCTTGAACTTAGATTCAGAGGAATTTATGAAGGTTGATGAAGATAAGATAGAGAATTATCTTCAATCCATTTTGGTGGAAAGTCCTATACAATTGAATCAGGAAGAGTATGCAAAACTTGGTCAACAATTAGTTGCTATATTAGCAAACTTTGAAGACTTACTATCAACTGCTCAAGCTTCTGAGGATATTAAGAAAATTGCTCCAAAAATTTTAGAGCTCTTACAACAATGGTCAATGATTGAGCAAAAAATGCTAAGTTCAAATACAGTTACTGATCAGGTAATAGAGAGTGAAGGAACTAATGTAAAGGTTAATCAAGCATGGCATGATATTCTTCAAGCTTACCAAAAACGTACGAAACTAATGTCTAAACAGCAATTCCAAAGTGATGCCCAAGTGACTACAAAGGATGTAGTAAAGTGGATTGAAAATGCTCTGAAGAATCAACCGTTATCTGATAAACCTATTGTGTCTGGAGAGATGAACTACCAGAATAATGGAGTGATGCATAAGTTAGAGCAATATGTCATCTATGTTAATCCGAATCAAAGTGGGCACACTGTTGAGCAACAGTTAATGGAACAATTTCAGCAAGTAATTAAAACAAGTAAGTTTCTAGCGATGCCGAATGGGATAAATCAATTATCAATTGCGCTTAGACCAGAAAATCTTGGTGAGATGATGGTTCGTTTAACAGAAATTAATGGTGAGATGACTGTTAAAATTGTTGTTTCAACTCAAGCTGCAAAAGAAATGCTTGAATCTAATATGCATCAATTAAGACATATGTTTTCACCACAACAAGTCATTATTGAAAGACAAGATGTTACTGGTGGACAAGCCCAGAATCAGTCGAAAGAAGACAATGATCAACCATCATTTAATGAACAAGGACAAAGTAATTCTGACCAATCTAATCATCCAGAAAAGAATTCAAACGGGGAAGATTTTGAAGCTCGTCTAAGTGAATTGATTTATGAGAAAGTGTAGGTGAATAAGTTGCCGGTAATTGATCCCACATTATATTTAAAGAATCAATCGAATACTCGAGTTCCAAGTAACGAACTTGGGAAGGATGAATTTTTGAAAATTTTAATGGTCCAATTACAAAACCAGGATCCAACTAATCCAATGGAGGATCGAGAATTTATATCTCAATTGGCTCAGTTTTCTTCTTTAGAACAAATGATGAATATGACCAAATCTATTAATACACTTGTAGAAAACCAATTGATTTCGCCAATAGTTCAATATAGTCATATGATTGGTAAAATAGTAACCTATCAAAGCTTTGATATAGAAACTGGTGAAAGTTTAGGAAATAAGACAAGCAAGGTAATAGCAGTCAGCCAGCATCAAGGATATGCCGTTCTGGAATTGGAAAATGGTGAAAGGGTATATGCGGATGCCATTCTGGAGGTAAAAGCAATAGGGGAGTCTACTGAAGATCCTAAAGATCCTAAAGATCCTGAAGCTCCTGAAACTCCTGAGGATTCTGAATCCGCTATAGAGTAATATGGTCTACAACAAAGGAAGTGAGCGTTATGGATCATCGTATTCATCAGGTACCAAGACAGTATGCCTTACAATTTCCTAGCATTAAAAAGCCAAAGTCAACGGAATCCGGTCTTGACTTTAAAACAGTTCTCAAGGAACAGCAGGAACTTAAAATAAGCAAGCATGCGAATGAAAGACTTCAAGAAAGAAATATTCAATTAAACGACAGACAATGGCAATTGATTAATGACAAGGTGTCTGAGGCAAAAGAAAAGGGAATAACGGATTCTCTTGTTGTGATGAACAATGCTGCCTTGGTAGTAAGCACAAGAAATAATACGGTTGTGACAGCTATGAATTTGGAAGAAGCATCCAATAGAATTTTTACAAACATTAATGGAACTATTTTAATAAATGATTAGGCTGGACCCTTATGGGAAGCCATAAGCTGTTGACTGATTGATACAGCTATATAACCAATTAAAAGGGGAGAAAAAATATGTTACGTTCAATGTACGCTGGTATTTCAGGAATGAAAAACTTCCAAACTAAATTAGATGTTATTGGTAACAATATCGCAAACGTGAATACAGCTGGATTTAAAAAAGGCCGTGTGACGTTTCAAGATATGATGAGCCAGATGACACATGGAGCTCAGGCACCCACTGTTGGCATCAATGGGAATTTAATTCGAGGTGGAGTTAATCCAGCTCAAGTTGGCTTAGGCTCACAATTAGGTTCAATTGACAATATACACACACAAGGGTTTCGGCAAACAACGAATAATCCATTAGACTTTGCACTTGAAGGAGATGGCATGTTCGTACTTGCTACCGATCTTGTTCCGGGTGATTTACAAAATTCAAACGTTGCATACACTCGTGCAGGTAATTTTTATCTTGATGAAGATGGTAGGATTGTTAATCCTCAAGGGTTATATCTTATGGGATTTACCAAGGTGGAAAGTAATGCAACTCAATATAATGCTAAAGATGCTAATGGAAATGAAATTTCTATTACCACAGTAAATGGTGAAACTACTGTACAGTATGTTGATAGCAATGGAGAAGTCGTTACTGAAACAGGAGTGACTGTCACTGATAATGGTACAACGAGAACATATACATTACCATCAGATGGTACAACAATTACGCTTGATGGGACAAGTATTGTTAGTATAACAGGAGGCTCTGGCACGGTTGATTTTGATGCACCTGCAGACTACACTACCTCTAATATCCCGGTAGACAGCATTAATACAACCGGACAGGTAGGTACTATCCAAATTCCAGAAAACGCTCAAAGCTTTAGTATTCAAGCGAATGGAATTGTAAATTATGTTGATGAAAATGGAAATACACGGATTGCTGGGCAAATTGCGCTAGCAAACTTTTCAAACCCTGCTGGTCTTCAAAAGGCTGGTAGTAACCTATTTTTAAATAGTACAAACGCAGGCTACACCGGTCTTATTTTCCCTGAATCAGAAGGTGCTTCAATTGTCAGTGGCGCACTTGAAATGTCTAATGTTGACCTATCAGAAGAGTTCACTGAAATGATTACAGCTCAACGTGGTTTCCAAGCGAACACTCGTATTATTACTACATCAGATGAGATTTTACAAGAACTAGTAAACTTAAAACGATAATAGGGAGGTAGGATGATGTCTCATAGGGGGATAAGCCTTCTATGAGACATCATCTGATACCATGATAAAACTCAAGCGACTTAATGGTGATGAATTTACCTTAAATGCTTTTATGATAGAACAAATTCAATCCTATCCAGATACTACTATTACGTTACTTAATGGCAAAAAAATAGTTGTTAAGGAATCTGAAAAAGAGGTTACTGAACGGATAACATCTTATTATAGGCGGATAGGAATTGTATATTCACTAAGCGAGGTGGAAAGATCAAGTGAGTAAATTAGTAAAAACTATGCTTTTATCACTAGTTATCATTATATTAGTAGGTGTAGTTGCAGCAGTGATAGTTTTAAACGTATTGGAAAAGCGAGATAAGGGCAATGAACAGACCATTGACGAAATTGTCGAGTATTCCTATCAAACACCTGAAATTACAACCGACCTTAGTGATGGAAGTTTTGTTCGAGTGCAATTTCAAATTGTAACTGATGGTAAGAAGGCTAGAAAAGAGATTGAAAAACGTGATTTTCAAGTTAAAAACATTTTAATTAAAGAATTGGCAAAAATGGATGAGGAATCCTTTAAATCCGGATTAAGCGATGTAGAGGATATTCTCCAAGTCGAACTAAATAAAGTAATGAAAAAAGGTAAAGTAGTAGACGTTTATACAATAAGTAAAATTTTACAGTAATTAATATTACTCCGATATGGAGGTGAGTATCTTTGGCAGATGAAGTTCTTTCGCAACATGAAATCGATGCCCTTTTATCCGCATTAACAACTGGAGATATGGATGCAGAAGAGCTTAAAAAAGAAGAAAACGAAAAAAGAGTTCGGGTTTATGATTTTAAACGGGCTCTCAGATTTTCAAAAGACCAAATCCGAAGTATCGGGAGAATTCATGAGAATTATGCGAGGTTATTAACAACGTTATTTTCTTCACAGCTAAGAACCTATGTCAATATTACGGTTGCTTCTGTCGACCAAATTCCATATGAAGAATTTATTCGATCTATACCGAAAGTAACCGTCTTAAATCTCTATAATGTTTCCCCGCTTGATGGACGAATTATTATGGAAGTAAATCCGAATATTGCTTATGGAATGCTTGATAGATTACTAGGTGGTAGAGGAGATTCTATTAATAAGATTGAGAACTTAACGGAAATAGAGACCATACTTATCACACAGTTATTTGATAAAGCGACCCATAGTTTAAAGGAAGCTTGGTCTTCTTTAATTGATATAGATCCAGTTTTAGAGGATTTAGAAATAAATCCACAGTTTTTACAGCTAGTTTCACCAAATGAGACAGTTGTAGTCGTCTCACTCAATACAGCAATTGGAGAAGTTAGCGGTATGATAAATATTTGCATTCCTCACATTGTATTAGAGCCTATTATATCTCGACTCTCTGTACAATATTGGATGCAAAATGCTACTAAGAAACGAGATCCAGAGGCTGTTGATAAGCTTGCTAGAAACATAGAAAAAGTCTTTATCGATGCAAAAGCAATTCTTGGTGAAACAAGAATTAACATGAATGAATTACTAATGCTATCAACTGGTGATTTGATTACCTTAAATCAATCCGTTGATCAGCCGTTGATGTTAAAAATTAATGATGAACCTAAATTCCACGTTCAGCCTGGAAAATATAAAAATAAATTATCTGTACAGGTGTTGGAAGAAATAAGGGAGGAGCCTGAAAATGATGAGTGACGGAATGCTTTCCCAGGATGAAATCGATGCTCTTTTAAACGTAGGGGCTGAAGATGAGCCTGAAAGTACAATCAACAACATGTTAAACAGTAGTGAATATCTTTCAACTATTGAAATAGATGCACTAGGTGAGATTGGAAACATTTCATTTGGAAGCTCTGCTACCACGCTTTCGACACTATTAAATCAAAAAGTAGAAATCACAACACCTAAGGTATCTATTATACATCGAAATCAAATTGAAGAGGATTTTCAGTTTGAACATGTAAGTGTCCAAGTGAATTATGTGGAAGGTTTCTCAGGGAAGAATGTTCTCGTAATTAAAGCTTCAGATGCAGCAGTCATTTCAGACATTATGCTCGGTGGGACTGGTGAGGGACCTTTTGGAGAGCTAAATGAAATTCATTTAAGCGCTGTTCAAGAGGCAATGAATCAGATGATGGGGGCGGCAGCTACTAGTATGTCAACGGTGTTTGATAAACGGGTTGATATATCTCCACCTTCCATTACAGAATCAAACTTTACAGTTGAAGCTGATAACATGCAAGAAGATGTATTTGTAAAAGTTTCCTTCCAACTAAAGGTAGGTCATTTAATCGATTCTAATATTATGCAGTTAATGCCGGTTCATTTTGCCAAACAATTAGTGGAGGATTTAATGAATCAAGACCAGGAATCACATTCTGAAGTAGCTGTATCCTTAGAGGCAAGCGATCATTCGACTTTAGTCCAAGAAGAAACAAATTCATTTGCGACCACGACAATGAATAATCAAATGAATGGAAATGGTAATGTAGGTATGCAACCAATGATGCAAAAAACTAGTCCACAATTTATTGGAAATAATGTAATTCAAACTAATGCTAATATACAGCAAGCAGAGTTTTCTTCCTTTGAACAACAAGAGACTGTAGTTAGTCAACCAAGGAATTTAGATATGCTTCTAGATATTCCACTTAAGGTTACGGTCGAGCTAGGAAGAACAAGGCGTACTGTTAAAGACATTTTAGATTTAACTGCAGGTTCTATTATTGAATTAGATAAGCTTGCAGGTGAACCTGTTGATATTTTTGTTAATGAGAAATTAATAGCTCAAGGGGAAGTAGTAGTCATTGATGAGAACTTTGGTGTACGTGTGACAGATATTATTAGTCAGACGGATCGTTTAATGAAGCTGAAATAATCATACTAGGAGGAAAATTACATGGGTAAACGCATCTTAATCGTAGATGATGCAGCTTTTATGCGTATGATGATAAAGGACATTTTAACAAAAAATGGTTTTGAGGTAGTTGGAGAAGCACAGGATGGTGCACAAGCAGTTGAATTATACAAGGAACTAAACCCTGACCTGGTAACAATGGATATTACCATGCCAGAAATGGATGGAATTTCTGCTCTGAAGAAAATTAGAGAAGCAAATCCAAACGCCAAGGTTATTATGTGCTCTGCAATGGGTCAGCAAGCAATGGTAATTGATGCTATTCAAGCAGGCGCAAAAGATTTTATCGTAAAACCTTTCCAGGCTGACCGTGTTATTGAAGCAA
Source organism: Ornithinibacillus bavariensis (assembly GCF_018333235.1). GTDB lineage: Bacteria > Bacillota > Bacilli > Bacillales > Amphibacillaceae > Ornithinibacillus > Ornithinibacillus bavariensis. The sequence goes on from NZ_BORP01000001.1 coordinate 774,314, forward strand.
TCCAAAAAGCATTGGATTAAGAAACGAGTGGGTTACATTGATTAAAAAAGTTTGGGTGGGGATACTTACAGGATTTCTATTAATTCTCTTAAGTGCCCCTATAGAGATCTTTGCTGATAGTAATATGGTCATTGATATGTTTGACGGGGATGACAACTCTGTTGACAAACAAAATGAAGGAAAAACTACTGAAACGAAAAACGCTCAAAAAAATGACTCAGAGGATACTGGGACTGGGGAACTAGTATTTAATTTAGTAAAAATGGTTTTTGCTCTATTCCTAATTCTTGTTTTAATATACATACTGCTCAAGTTTTTAAATAAACGGAATAAGCTTCTTAATCAAGTGAAGGCTCTAGAGAATTTGGGTGGAATCTCTGTAGGACCTAGCAAATCCATTCAAATAGTTAGAGTAGGAAGTAAGCTATTTCTTGTCGGCGTAGGGGAAGATGTTCAATTACTTGAAGAGATTGAAGATGAACAATTAAAGGCTGAGATATTGAACAGTTATGAGCAACAAAGTTCGATGAAGCCGGGGAATATAATTACCTCATTCCAACAAAAGCTGACAAAGCAAGAAAGGCCATCAAAGGAATCATCCGGGGACTTTCAGCAACTGTTCTCTAGTGAATTAGAGAAATTAAAGCTTAATCGTAAAAAGCTAATGAATAAACATGCCGAGAAGGAAGATTACCATGAATGAATTTATAGATATGTTTTCTAGTTCTGATCCGACTAACGTCTCGACATCTATAAAGCTACTATTATTACTTACAGTCTTTTCATTAGCTCCAGGTATTTTAATATTGATGACTAGCTTTACACGAATCATTATTGTATTGTCATTCGTTCGTACTTCACTTGCTACACAACAGATGCCACCAAATCAAGTGTTAATTGGGCTTGCTTTATTTCTGACATTTTTTATTATGGCTCCTACTTTTAGTGAGGTTTATGAGCAGGGCCTACAGCCGCTATTTAATGAAGAAATAACACTCGATGAAGCATATGACCGTGCAAGTGAGCCAATTAAAAATTTTATGGCAAAGCATACAAGACAAAAGGATCTGGAATTATTCCTAAGCTATGCACAAATTGAGAAACCAGAAAGCATACAAGATGTACCAATTACTGCATTAGTTCCAGCATTTGCAATTAGTGAACTAAAAACAGCATTTCAAATGGGATTTATGATATTTATACCATTTTTAATTATTGATATGGCTGTAGCTAGTATTCTGATGTCCATGGGTATGATGATGTTGCCACCTGTAATGATTTCACTACCGTTTAAAATTTTATTATTCGTCATGGTAGATGGCTGGTACTTAATTACCAATTCCTTGTTGTCAGGATTTTAGTGATTAGACAGTAATATTAAGGAAGGGGTATTTGTAATGAGCAGTGAATTTGTATTAAACATTGCAGAAAAAGGTATTTATACGGTTTTATTAGTGACTGGACCACTGCTTATATTAGCGTTAGCAGTTGGTTTACTTGTTTCAATTTTTCAAGCAACTACACAGATTCAGGAACAAACCCTTGCTTTTATACCTAAAATCGTTGCTGTTTTAGTGGGACTAGTAGTTTTCGGACCATGGATGCTTACGAATATGGTTGAATTTACATTAGATATATTTCAAAATTTAAATCGATTTGTAGGGTAAGCCATGATTGAATTAATTAGTATCAACAATTTCCCAATCTTTCTATTAATATTAGTTCGTGTTTTAGGATTTTTTGTTACGATGCCTTTATTCTCTTATCGCTCAATCTCACTACCATTTCGAATAGGGATTAGTTTCTTTTTAGCTTTTATTATGTTTTATACAGTTGATGCTACTGGGATAACCATCAATGAAATGTATTTCTTTTTACTTTTGAAAGAAATATTAGTTGGAGTTTTAATAGGACTAATTGGCTATATCATTCTATCAGCAGTTCAAGTAGCTGGTGGGTTCATCGATTTTCAAATGGGCTTTGCAATTGCCAACGTAATGGACCCTCAAACTGGGGCACAGAGTCCTATTACGGGTCAATATTTCTATATTATCGCACTTTTATTTTTATTATCGGTCGATGGCCACCATTTGTTAATAGATGGAATAGTAAATAGCTATCAATATATTCCAATCGATTCCTACATACCGTTTCATGATGGAAATTTGGTTGAATTTGTTATTCAGGCATTTAATACGATGTTTCTAATCGCTTTCCAAATATCAATCCCGATAGTTGGATGCTTGTTTTTAGTGGATATTGCGCTCGGTATCGTTTCTAGGACTGTACCGCAATTAAATGTATTTGTTGTAGGACTACCACTCAAAATTCTTGTTAGCTTTATTGCTTTACTTGTTTTTATAAGTCTTTATGTAGTCCTAGTGAAAAATCTCTTTCATATTATGTTTGATACAATTCGTGGGTTAATGCAATTATTTGGAGGTGCTTAACCTTGCTACTAAGATTGGATTTGCAATTTTTTGCAGGCGAAAAAACAGAAAAAGCAACTCCAAAGAGAAAACATGACGAACGAAAAAAGGGAAGAGTGGCGAAGAGCCAAGACGTAAATACAGCATTATTATTACTTTTTTCATTAATTGTTATGGCGATATTTGGAAGCTTTATGAAGGATAATATGCTTGCTTTGTATCAACATTCTTTTACAGAGTATATCCATTGGGAATTAAATGAGAAGACGCTTTTTCAAATTTTTACAGAAGTGGCCATTGAATTATTAAAGATTGTCGGTCCAGTTTTTTTAATTGCAATTATCGCTGGATTTGCCTCGAATTTAATGCAGATAGGATTTTTATTCACAACTGAACCATTAAAGTTTGATTTGAAGAAAATTGATCCAATCCAAGGAGCAAAACGAATCTTTTCTTTACGTGCTATCGTTGAACTGCTTAAATCTATTTTCAAGATAGCAGTTATCGGTACCATTACCTTTTCGATAATTTGGATGTATAAAGATGACATGCTTATGGTAGCTTTTAAAAATGCCGAAAGTGCGCTACAATTCTTTGGTCAAGTAACTCTTGTCATGGGAATTAGTGCCATCATTGCTTTGATGGTATTAGCAGTTTTCGATTATGCATACCAACGCTACGATTTTGAAAAGAATATTCGCATGTCAAAGCAAGATATAAAAGATGAATATAAAAATATTGAAGGTGACCCACTCATTAAATCGAAAATTAAAGAAAAACAGCGCCAAATTGCGATGCGTCGAATGATGAGTGAAATTCCGAATGCTGACGTTGTAATTACCAACCCTACGCATTTTGCTGTTGCTATTAAATATGATGAAACAGAAGCAAGTGCACCCTATGTCATAGGGAAGGGTGTTGATCATATAGCTTTTAAAATTAGGGAAATAGCAAAAGCGAACAATGTAATGACTGTGGAAAACAGGCCTCTTGCTAGATCGCTTTATGCATCGGTAGAAATAGGTGAAGTAATTCCAGAAGAATTCTATCAAGCAGTAGCAGAAATACTAGCTTATGTGTATAGAATGGAGAAAAAAGTTTAACCATTAAGGAGAGACATCCATGAAAGCCCGTGACTTATCTGTTTTAATAGGTGTCATATTAGTAATTGTCATGTTAGTCATCCCGCTACCTGGATGGCTACTTAGCGTACTTATTTTAATAAATATTATTCTAGCGTTAATTGTATTACTAGTTTCCATGAATACTCTGGAACCGTTACAGTTTTCTGTTTTTCCAACGCTATTATTACTATTAACCTTGTTTAGGCTTGCATTGAACGTTTCTACCACACGTTCAATTTTAAGTAATGCAGAAGCTGGTGGAGTAGTAGATACCTTTGGTTCGTTTGTAATTGGTAATAATCCTTTAGTTGGTTTTGTTGTTTTCATTATTTTAGTTATTATCAACTTTTTAGTAATTACAAAAGGTTCGGAACGTGTTTCTGAAGTTGCTGCAAGATTCTCATTAGATGCCATGCCTGGTAAGCAGATGAGTATTGATGCAGACTTAAATGCAGGTTTAATATCTGAGCAAGAAGCTAGAGAGAGACGTAAAAAGGTAGAAAATGAAGCAGATTTTCACGGTTCAATGGATGGTGCTAGTAAGTTTGTAAAAGGTGATGCAATAGCTGGAATTATCATTGTTCTAGTTAATATCGTTTTTGGATTAATTATTGGAATGACGCAAATGGGCTTCTCCTTTCCAGAAGCAATTGATACGTATATGCGATTAACGGTTGGTGATGGACTAGTTAGTCAAATTCCTGCCTTATTAATTTCTACCGCGACAGGTATTGTTGTAACAAGAAGTTCTGCTACAGGAGATAATCTTGGTACCGATGTGAGTGCACAATTATTGCAATATCCAAGATTACTATTTATAGCTGCTGGAACAATATTTTTGCTTGGTTTAACACCAATTAACTTCTTTTTAACGACAACAATTTCTGGTCTGCTAGCAATTGGAGCTTTCTATATGCTACAAAAGAAGAAGGAGCCACTTGTTAAGGATGAAGAAGCAGAAGACCAAGAAGAAACCACCGCACTTAAAACACAAGAAAATGTTATCAATTTATTAAGTATGGACCCAATTGAATTTGAGTTTGGCTATGCTCTCATCCCGTTAGTAGATGCTAAACAGGGTGGAGATTTATTAGACCGGGTTATTATGATTAGGCGACAATTAGCCATTGAACTTGGAATTGTAATTCCTGTAGTAAGAATACGGGATAACATACAACTAAATCCAAATGAATACCGCTTAAAAGTAAAAGGGAATGAAGTTGCTAAGGGAGAGCTACTGCTTGATCATTATTTGGCAATGACTCCAGACATGGATAATGATTTAATTGAAGGTATAGAAACAGTGGAACCAGCATTTGGTCTCCCTGCTAAATGGATTAGTGAGGATTTTAAAGATGAGGCGGAGCTATCCGGATATACTGTTGTAGACCCACCATCGGTTGTTTCAACTCACATTACAGAAGTAATTAAACGACATGCTCATATATTACTCGGTAGACAGGAAACGAAAGAACTGGTTGACCACTTAAAAGAAAATTATCCAATATTAGTAGAAGAGGTAACACCAGATCCGTTGTCTATAGGAGATATTCAAAAAGTACTTGCAAAATTACTCAGGGAAAATGTTTCCATACGAAATCTGCCTATTATTTTTGAAACATTAGCTGATTTTGGGAAGCTAACCAATGATCCTGAGCTTTTAGGAGAATATGTAAGACAAGCGTTATCCATTCAGTTAACAAAACAGTATACGAGTCAGGATAATTCTTTACGTGTCGTAACAGTATCAGGTAAGGTAGAAAAAATAATTGCAGAGAGTATTCAAACTACTGAGCATGGGAATTATTTAGCATTAGATCCAGATACCCAACAGAAGATCATACAGGCAATAAATGAAGAGGTAGAAAAACTAACCCTTCAAGAAGAAAATGCAATTATATTATGTTCTCCTGCAATACGAATGTATTTGAAACAATTACTAGATAGATTTTTACCTCAAGTTATTGTCTTATCCTATAACGAACTAGAACCGTCAGTACAAGTCCAAAGTGTTGGAGTGGTGAATGTAGCATGAAGGTAAAAAAATATATAGCACCAACAATGCCTGAAGCAATGAGCAAAATTCGTAAAGAACTCGGTTCCGATGCAGTTATCTTGAGCTCTAAGGAAATAGAAGAAGGTGGATTTCTAGGGTTCTTTAAGAAACGTAAAATAGAAGTAGTTGCCGCATTGGATAAGGCACCACTTCCATCAAAACAAATAAAAGCAACTGTAAATAAAAATGAGAATAGGTCGAATTATAAGAAGCAACACCTATCAATAGATAATGACATGATGCAAGAGATTAAGAATATGCGACGTATTCTCGAACAACAGGCACATGGTCAAAATAATAAGTTCGAGCTTGATTATCAAGTAGTCTATCAATATCTTCTTGACCAAGAGGTAGATGAGAGGGTAGCTACAAATATTGTAGAAAATGTAAAACAACACCTGACAGAAGTAGGGGCTACTCAGACCCCTGCTAAAATAGCACAGGAATTAAAACTAGAAATAGAAAGACAGTTAGGTGGACTATCATTCGATGGTATTCCTAGTAATGCTAAGGTTATCCATTTTCTTGGTCCAACAGGAGTTGGGAAAACTACTACAATAGCGAAAATAGCGGCGAACAGTATGCTTAAAGACAAAAAGAGTGTAGCATTCATTACGATGGATACATACCGTATTGCAGCTATTGAACAGTTAAAGACATATGCCAAAATTTTAGAAGTACCGGTAGAGGTAGCATACTCCGCGGTGGATTACCATCATGCTATTACAAAGTTTCAGAACTACGATCTAATTTTAGTTGATACAGCAGGAAGAAATTATCGTGATGACAAGTTTGTTAAAGAACTATCAGTAAATATAGACGGACACGATCAGGCTATTAATTTTCTAGTTCTTTCTTTAACAGCTAAATCCAAAGATATGAATGATATTTATCATAGCTTTAGACATATAAAGCTGAATGGATTAATTTTTACAAAAATTGATGAGACAAGACAATACGGGGGTTTACTGAACATACCGTTAGCACACCAAATTGGGATTGCCTATATCACAAATGGCCAGGAAGTTCCCGATAACATTTTAAAACCAACAGAAGAACTCATCAGTGAGTATATAGTAGGTGATCTTATTGATACATGATCAAGCTGATAGTTTAAGAAGACAATTAAAGATGATGAAAACTCCAAAGCACGCCAAGACGATATCTTTTGTAAGTGGAAAGGGTGGAGTTGGAAAATCAAATATAGCAGTTAATTTTTCGCTTTCGCTATGCAAATTGGGAAAAAAAGTACTGTTAATTGATTTGGATATTGGAATGGGCAATGTAGAAATACTTCTTGGGTTACAAGCGAAAAAGACGATAGTAGAAATGTTGCAAGTCAATTTACCTATTACGGATATTATGGAATCAGGACCTATGAATCTATCCTTTATTGCGGGCGGCTCCGGTTTGAGTAATATTTTTTCGATGAGTGGGGAAAAGATGGATTATTTCCTTCAGCAATATGAATCTATTGTACACAAATTTGATTATATTATTTTTGATTTAGGTGCCGGTGCGAGTCAAGCTAGTATTGATTTCGTACTTGCTTCTGATGAATGTATTGTAATTACTACGAGTGAGCCTACTTCCATTACTGATGCTTATAGTATGATTAAACATTTAGTGGCATCAGGGAAAAATATACCAATCCAAATGGTCCTAAACCGTGCTGAAAGTATAAAGAGTGGTTTACGTACGGTGAACCGATTTCAAACAGTAATCGAACGATTTTTAGGAATTGAATTAAAGCTATTGGGAATTTTGCCAGAGGATAAAACAGTTCCTTCTGCAGTCATGAAACAAGCCCCATTTGTACTTACTAATGAAAAGGCACCAGTTGCCAAAGCAATGAAGCAATTAGTAAATAATTATTCTCAAAAGGAGTTAGAAATAGAAAGTGTACACCCAACTTCATTTGTTGAAAGGCTAAAAAATCTCCTAAAGAATAGGTAGGTGAAAAACATGACTCCCATTCGAGTAATTGTCATAGACGACTCTGCTTTTATGCGCAAGATGATTACAGATATATTAGATAGTGACAAACGGATACAAGTAATTGCAACAGCTAGGAATGGGGAAGAAGGAATTAAAAAAATAAAATTGCTTGCACCTGATGTTGTAACCCTCGATGTAGAAATGCCAATTATGGATGGGCTAACAGCTTTGTCATTCATAATGAAGGAACATCCAATTCCTGTAGTCATGCTTTCGAGTTTAACAAAGGAAGGCACTAAAAATACACTCCAAGCTATAACAACCGGAGCAGTCGACTTTATTCAAAAGCCGTCTGGATCAATATCGCTTGATATTGCAACCATTAAGCAAGAGATTGTCAAGAAGGTGGTTGCAGCAGCAAATGTCGATGTTACTAGAAATCAAGCACAGATCGAATCACCAGATCCAGTAGCTAAAAGTAATAAGCAGCGCTATTCGAGGTCAATGGTATTAGTGGGCTCTTCTACCGGGGGACCAAGAGCATTACAGCGTGTCATACTAGATCTTCCTGAAGATTTTACCGCACCGGTATTAATTGTACAGCATATGCCTGCTGGATTTACTAAATCGCTTGCAGAAAGATTAAATAACCTTTCACATTTACATATAAAGGAAGCATCACATGGTGAAATTGTAGCGGATCGAACAGTATATATTGCACCTGGTGGCTTTCATATGAAGCTTAGAAAGGTTGGTACTGCCACTGCAATCGAACTAACTCAGGAAGAAGAAAGATTCGGCCATAGACCGTCTGTTGACGTCCTCTTGGAATCAGCAGCTGAGATAGAAAAAGTCAATAAAATTGTCGTAATACTTACGGGAATGGGTAGTGACGGTTCACGAGGCATTATTTCATTAAAACAAAAAGATCCAGAAATTGTTGTTTTAGCTGAGTCTGAGGATTCAGCCATAATTTATGGGATGCCAAAAGCAGCAGTTAAAACAAATGCTGTAAACCATATCGTACATTTACACCAAATGGGTAATATGATACATGCACTAACCGACAAATCCGGAGGGATGTAGAATGGATACTTCACAGTATTTAGACGTTTTTATTGATGAGAGTAATGAGCATATTGAGGTTCTCTATCAGAAATTACTAGAGCTGGAGAAAAATCCTGGTGAGAAGGCTATTATAGAAGAAATTTTTAGAGCAGCACATACGTTAAAGGGTATGTCAGCTACGATGGGGTTTTCCGATTTAGCAACCTTAACCCACACACTTGAAAATGTTTTTGATGCCATTCGCTATGACAAGGTGCAAGTACAATCTAGTATGATTGATTTATTGGTAGATACAGTTGATAGTCTCAATGCTATGGTAGAGGATATTGCCAGCGGGGGTAAAGGTTCATTGAATATCACAGAAATTGCCAAACAGTTAGAAGCAATTGAAAAAGGGACTATGCCAGTTCAAAGCGATGGATTAACAAATGACAATGTTCAGAAGGAAACCATATCGAACGTTTTCACACAACTAGATGAGTTTGAGCTATCGATCTTAAATGAGTCCCATGAACGAGGTTTTCATAATTATGAGGTAACCGTCCAATTAAGGGAGGACTGTCTTTTAAAAGGTGCTCGCGTATTTATGGTATTTGAGGTTCTTGAACAATTAGGTGAAGTAATTAAATCTGTGCCTTCCGTAAATGATCTGGAAGAGGAAAACTTTGAATCAACATTTTCTATAATACTTGTTAGTAAAAATGAGGAAACCGAAATTGAAGAAAAAATTAAGAAGGTATCTGAAATCGATTCTGTCGTTGTGAATGCTTTTTCGGTAAACCAATATCGTGAATCTATGGCACAACAAGAAGTAGCTAGTGGAATACTAGAAATAGTAGAAACTAATACAGAAGAAAACAAGTCAAAATCTAATACAGTAGATCATGATTCAATAAAAGGAGCACACCAAAAGACAATTCGAGTGAATATTGAAAAACTAGACATCCTAATGAATTTATTCGAGGAGCTTATTATTGATAGAGGACGTCTTGAACAAATCTCTTCAGATTTAAGGAATAATGACCTTCAGGAAACTGTGGAGAGAATGGCTAGGGTTTCTAGTGATCTACAAAATATTATTTTGACCATGCGAATGGTTCCAATTGACCATGTGTTTAGTAGATTCCCGAGAATGGTTAGAAAGCTTGCGAGAGATTTACATAAAAATATAGATTTAGAAATTATCGGTGCTGATACAGAACTGGATAGAACCGTCATAGATGAAATTGGTGATCCAATTGTCCATTTACTTCGTAATGCGGTCGATCATGGTATTGAAACAAAGGAAGAAAGAATAAAGAATGGGAAACCAGAAAAGGGAACCATTACTTTAAAGGCTTATCATAGTGGAAACCATGTTTTTATTGAGATTACTGACGATGGGGCAGGAATTAATAAGGACAAAGTACTTAAAAAGGCAATCGGAAATGGGTTATTAACAGAAAGAGAAGCAGAAACATTACCAGAGCAGAAGATTTACGAATTAATATTAGAGAGTGGTTTCTCCACAGCAGATAAAATTTCAGATATATCTGGACGTGGAGTAGGGCTTGATGTAGTTAAAAATACAATAGAATCACTTGGTGGAAATATTTCCATTAATTCTAGCTTGGGTAACGGATCAGTTTTCTCTATTCAGTTACCACTCACCTTAACGATTATTTCCGTTTTACTCGTAGAACTAAATCAAGAAAAATATGCGATTCCATTGTCATCAATCATTGAAACAGCAATTATCTCCAAAGATCAAATTTTGTCGGCACACCATAAGAGAGTGATTGACTTCCGAGGCAAGGTAGTTCCTTTAATTGACCTAAAGGAAATCTTTAACTGTCCGAATACTAATGAGGATGAATCATACACTTCCATAGTAATTGTTAAAAAAGGCGATAAATTGGCAGCATTGGTTGTTGATTCCTTCATCGGACAACAAGAGGTAGTGTTAAAATCACTTGGTTCTTATTTAAGTAATACATTTGCAATTTCAGGTGCTACCATTCTTGGAGATGGACAAGTCGCACTTATAGTCGATAGCAATGCCATTATAAAATAGGTGAAGAACTGGAGGAAAGTATAATGAGTAACGAGTTAGTAACTGAGAATAAGGTTATAGTTTTTCAATTAAAGGATGAGGAATTTGCTGTATCGGTACAGCAGGTAGGCGGGATTGAACGAATGGTAACTATCACTCGAGTACCGAATACTGCTGACTTTGTTAAAGGAGTAATAAACTTACGTGGAGTCGTTACCCCAATCATTGATTTACGTACACGTCTTGGTATAGAGGAATCTCCTTATAATGAATCGACACGTATTATTATTGTTAATTTGGAAGAGATGGAAGTAGGGCTAATTGTGGATGCAGCTAATGATGTTATGGATATCCCTTCTACTGTTATCGAACCAGCTCCAGAAGTAATCGGTGCGGTTAATGCAGACTACATTGATGGAGTAGCAAAACTAGATAACCGTTTACTAATTCTTTTAGACCTGAAAAAGGTATTAACAAATGAAGAAATCGGCGAGTTGAAAATGGTTGAAGGTCAATAGCATGAAATATGAACAGCTCTCATTAATTCAATTGGATGCGTTAAGAGAAATTGGGAATATTGGGGCTGGCAATGCAGCTACTTCCATGTCAAAACTTATTCAAAAAAAGGTTGATATGGAGGTTCCCAATATCAATATTGTTGCTTTTGATGAAGTAATGGAGATGGTAGGCGGAGCTGAGAACTTGGTTGTCGGAATTCTGTTTGAAATTCATGGGAAAGCACCTGGAATAGTATATCTATTATTTTCTTTGGAGGAAGCGGAACTATTAGTGAAGCAGATGACTAATGACAATAGCATGACCTTATATAACGGTGAAGAACCAAACAGTATTGCCTTTTCTGCACTTCAAGAAGCAGGGAATATTCTAGCAGGATCTTATTTATCTGCACTATCTGATTTTACTAATATCAATATGCAGCCATCCATTCCACATTTAAGCATTGATATGGCAGGAGCTATTTTAACAGTTGGATTACTTCCAATATCTGAATTTACCGATTATGCAATTATTATTAATACTAAAATGAATGATGTCCAGGGAGAACATAATGGTGTTAATGGTCAATTTCTGTTACTACCTTCGCCTGAATCATTCACTAAAATATTTCAGGCTTTAGGTATTCAGGATGATAAATAACGAGCATACAATTGTAAAAGTCGGTATAGCAGATTTAAATATTGTTTCAGCGCCAGACTGTATACGAACAACTGGACTTGGCTCATGTGTTGGGGTCGTATTATATAACCAACCAAAACAGATAGCAGGCATGGCCCATATCATGCTACCGAATTCTAAATTAGCGAAACAAACTAACTTAAATTTATATAAATACGCAGATACAGCAATTGATATTTTAGTAGACCAGCTTTGCCGAAAAGGATTACGTAAGTCCAGTCTACAAGCTAAACTAGCTGGAGGAGCACAAATGTTTCAATTTTCTTCGAATAACGATATGATGCGCATTGGGCAAAGGAATATTGAAGCTGTTTTACAAAAATTAGCAGAACATCATATACCCGTTATTGCATCAGATGTTGGAGGGAATTTCGGAAGAACAATTGAATTCGATCCAGCAACTGCAAATCTTCGAATAAAAACCATTACAAAAGGTGAAGAAATCATATAATGCCTACAAAAATATGGATAGGGAGGAGCATGTCGTTTGGGTACAAAAATCTCTCCTCTGGAACAAGAATTATGGGAACGTTGGAAAAAGCATCAAGATGAAGAAGCAGCCAATGAATTAATTCAAAATTATATGTACTTAGTTTCTTATCATGTTGAAAGAACGATCAGTCACTTACCTAGTACTGTTATGAAAGATGACCTACGTAGTCTAGGGCTATTAGGACTATTCGACGCATTGAAGAAGTTTGATCTTGAGAGGGATCTTAAATTTGATACGTACGCTTCTTTCCGTATACGTGGAGCAATTATTGATGGACTGAGGAAAGAGGATTGGTTACCAAGGTCAATCCGTGAAAAGACAAAAAAAATTGAACAGGTTACACAAATGCTTGAGCAGAAGTATCAACGTGAACCTAGTCTGGAAGAAATTGCAAGCGTACTAGATATCTCACAAGAAGAAGTAGAATCTTATGTACGTGATGCATTGTTTGCGAATATGCTTTCCATAGAGGAAAAACCGAAAGACGGAAATAGCAGTCATAAAGAGGGTATTGGCTATACGATTCCAGATTCAACAAGTATCCAACCAGATGCACATATGGAAAAGGTTGAAGAGTATAAAGAGCTTGCAAAAAGTATTAAAGGTTTGAAAGAAAATGAGCAAATGATTATTAGCTTGTTTTATAACGATGGTCTAACATTTACGGAAATTGGTCAAGTCTTAGGCTTAACTACATCGAGAATATCTCAGATTCATAAAAAAGCTATTTATAAATTGCGTAATACACTGAAAGAAGCTTTATAGTATCTTGATAAAGGAGTGGCATAGCAATGGCAGAACTTAGTCAGCTATTTATATTAAAAGTTTCCAATGATCAAATGATTGCTGAACTCCACTACACAGATGAGTATTTAATGCATCAAGAGCTTAATGTCACGATGGAAGAATTCACGCAATTTCTACATAATAATAAAATTATCTTTGGTTTAGATGAGGGAAGTATTGAAAAGGTGGTCTCTGGGGGGGTTCCTTTAGAAGACTTCCCTATGGTCATTGCACGAGGAATAGAACCAATACCTGGTTTGGACGGGAAAGTGCAGTATACGATTAATTTTAATCCTATGATTGAAAAGGACTTAAATGATGATCGATGGGACTTCCGTGAAGTAATGCGAATCCCTTCTGTAGAAGTAAATCAAATACTTGCTAAACTTATTTTACCAACAGAAGGAACAGATGGGACAAATGTGTATGGTAATTTAGTACGTAGTAAGCCAGGTAAGCCTATTCGGATGAAAGCGGGTAAAAATGTAAGATTTGAGGAAAAATCTTTAACATTTTATTCAGAATCTGTTGGACAAGCAAATGTTCAAGGGAATACGATACATGTTCATCCGGTTTATGAGGTGTCTGATTCACTTTCGATGAAGGAAGGGAATATAGATTTTATTGGTACCGTTATCATAAAGGGGGATGTCCCTTCTGGCTATACCATAAAAGCAGGTGGAGATATTAAAATCTATGGAATGGTTGAAGCTGCTACTGTGAAAGCGGAAGGGTCTGTCTATGTGGCTGAAGGACTAGCAGGTCAGCAAAAAGGAACAATTGAAGCGGGAGAAACAATACAAATAGGCTATATTAATCAAGGTAATGTCTATGCAACGAATAAATTGTTTGTAGAAAATTCTATCCTTCATAGTGAATGTATAGCTGGTGATGAGATTATTTGTCAAAGAGGTAGTGTGATAGGTGGACACTCTTCAGCTGGTAACTCTATCCAAATTAAGCATGTTGGAAATCATATGAATACAAGGACAGAGTTAATTCTTGGTCAAAATCATAAGGAATTACAAGAGACAGAAGAGCTACAAAGCCAAAAAAAAGAAATCGAGGATACGTTAAAAAAGTTAGCGGTTTTAGGTGAAAAATTATCACAAGTACCTAATATAGAATCTAACCCGAAGTTATTCCAGGCTCTCCAGAGACAAAAGGCATCTTACGATAAAAACGTTGAACTTCTGGATTCCATTAAGGAAAAGCTGGAATCGTTAAACCATGAAACGAATGAGAAGTATGCTAAACTAATCGTAATAGGTAATATATTTGCTAATACAGTTGTAGCATTTGGAAAATATAAGCGAATGATTGACACATCATATAATAAGGTTCAATTTGAGCTAGTACGAAACGAAATATATATGCGTTCTCTGGAGGATTCTTTCGCTTAAAGGAAGTGAAGGTTATGAGTTGGAAATCTGTTGAAATGCAGGTTGCGCTTCCTAGAACAACAGATGCGGGAAAATTTCAGGATCAAATACTAAAGCAAAATCAGCATTTCCAGGAGGCACTTGCCCAAACACAGGTCATTCAAGAAAATCAAAAAAGAAAAAAAGTACAAGAATTTGAAGACATTCATTTACTAAAGGATGATAAATCGGAAACAAATCAGAAAATCAATCAGGATCAGGCCAAAGAAGAATTAAAAACCAATAACCAGAATATACAACATCCATATTTAGGTAATCACTTTGATAGTAGGAGTTAACATTTATGACTTCATTTTTGCTTATTATTAGCTTTTTATTACACATTATTTCTATTACAGCTATATATGCCTTAAGTAAGCAGTTACGTGTTGAAAAGAAAAATGACACTACAGAAATAGTAGCTTTAATGGAATCCTATTTAGAAGAAATAAAAGAGGAAAATAAAATGCTTCAGGACAGGCTTGCTGAAAGGGATAATAATGATTCCTCTAGGAAACATACTACCGTGATGCAAACAACGCTTAGGAATGAAGATGTAAAAGAAGTATTGCCATTTTCTAGTATAGAAGATGAACCCTTAGATCAAGTTGAAGTATCACTACAGTCGAAAATCTTAAAACTTCATAAAGAAGGGCTTTCTCCTGAAGATATTGCACGTGAGCTATCCTGTGGTAAGACTGAGGTTGAATTAATCATTAAATTTCATGAAGAAAAATAAGATTTATCCTTGATAACAATAAACTGGTATGTTATATTTATTTTTGGTGTAAATACAAATTAATTATTTATAACCACACACGTTTGTTGATTTGTATAAATGGTGCCTTGTTAGGTCTTTATACAGAAATGATGCAAGCGGAGGAAAAAACCAAGGAGGAAATTTATTATGTCAGTAATTTCAATGAAGCAATTACTTGAAGCTGGTGTACATTTTGGACACCAAACTCGCCGTTGGAATCCAAAGATGAAAAAATACATCTTTACGGAACGTAACGGTATCTATATTATCGACCTTCAAAAAACTGTAAAGAAGGTTGAAGAGGCTTATAACTATGTGAAAGAACTTGCAGCAGAAGGTGGTACAGTTCTTTTCGTAGGTACAAAAAAACAAGCGCAGGATTCCGTTAAAGAAGAAGCAATCCGCTCTGGAATGTACTATGTAAACCAACGTTGGTTAGGTGGTACATTAACAAACTTCCAAACAATCCGCAAACGTATTAACCGTCTTGTTGAGATTGAAAAAATGGAAGAAGATGGAACTTTTGATGTTTTACCGAAAAAAGAAGTAGTAGGACTATTAAAAGAAAAAGAACGTCTTGTTAAATTCCTAGGTGGAATTAAAGATATGAAGAAGCTTCCAGATGCTCTATTTGTGGTTGACCCACGTAAAGAACGCATCGCAATTGCAGAAGCACACAAATTAAACATTCCGATTATCGGAATCGTTGACACTAACTGTGATCCAGATGAAATTGATTATGTGATCCCAGCTAACGATGATGCTATCCGTGCTGTTAAACTTCTAACTGCTAAAATTGCAGATGCTATCCTTGAAGTTAAACAAGGCGAAGAATTAGAAGTAGCTGAAGAGGCTGTAGTTGAAGATCCAGTTCTTGAAACGGAAGAAGCTTAATTTCTGAAAAGGTCAGGTGATAAGAGGATATGCCTTTTATCACCTTTTTTAAAGACAACTATAAAAAACGTAAACCTAGATAATAATGTTACTATATAAGGAGGATTTATAATGGCTATTACTGCACAAATGGTAAAAGAACTTCGTGAAAAAACAGGTGCTGGTATGATGGATTGTAAAAAGGCACTAACAGAAACAAACGGTGACTTGGATAAAGCAATTGATTACTTACGTGAAAAAGGTATTGCTAAAGCAGCTAAAAAAGCAGACCGTATTGCAGCGGAAGGTTCTACATACATCGCTTCTAATGGCAATACTGCTGTGCTATTAGAGGTAAACTGTGAAACAGACTTTGTAACGAAAAATGAACAATTTAAAGATTTACTTGAGGCTTTAGGTAATCACCTGCTTTCTCAAAAACCATCTTCAGTTGAAGAAGCTTTGCAACAAAAGATTAATGGTGATGGAGATACTGTTGAAACATTTATTAATGCTGCAGTTGCTAAAATTGGAGAAAAGATTTCCTTACGTCGCTTTGAAATTATAACAAAAACAGACAATGATGCGTTTGGTGAATACCTTCATATGGGCGGAAGAATTGGTGTGCTTGCTTTATTAGAGGGTACAACTGATTCTACATTAGCTAAAGATATTGCAATGCATATTGCTGCTGTTAATCCTAAATACGTGTCACGTGAAGAAGTATCAGAAGATGTTATTAATCACGAGCGTGAAGTATTAAAACAACAAGCACTAAACGAAGGTAAACCAGAAAATATCGTAGAGAAAATGGTTGAAGGCCGTTTAGGTAAGTTCTTCGAAGAAATTTGTTTATTAGAACAAAGCTTTGTAAAAGATCCAGACCAAAAGGTTAAGAAGTATGTTGCTGCAAAAGGAGCAACTGTTAAATCCTTTGCTCGCTATGAGGTTGGAGAAGGAATGGAAAAACGTTCTGACAACTTCGCTGAAGAGGTAATGAGTCAAGTAAAGAATAACTAATTGATCAATAGGGAACATTTAATGTTCCCTATTTCACCATTACATAGTACAACCAATTAAGTTAACATAAAAATCTATTCTTGTGGAGGTTACTATGACAACAGCTCATTACAGTAGAATTGTATTAAAATTAAGCGGTGAAGCCTTGAGCGGAGACCAAGGATATGGCATTGAACCCAAAATAATTCAATCTATCGCAACTCAGATTAAAGAAGTTGTAGAACTAGGTGTAGAGGTTGCAGTCGTTGTAGGCGGAGGAAATATCTGGAGAGGAAAAGTCGGTAGTGAAATGGGAATGGACCGGGCAACAGCTGACTATATGGGGATGCTAGCAACAGTCATGAACTCGTTGGCATTACAAGATTCCTTGGAAACAATTGGTATTCCGACTCGGGTGCAAACCTCCATTGAAATGCGTCAAGTTGCAGAACCTTATATTCGAAGAAAAGCCATTCGTCATCTAGAGAAAAAACGCGTTGTCATTTTTGCTGCAGGAACTGGAAATCCATACTTCTCAACGGATACAACCGCTGCATTAAGAGCAGCAGAAATTGAGGCAGAAGTAATTTTAATGGCAAAAAATAATGTCGATGGTGTATACACTGATGATCCAAAAATTAATAAAAGTGCGAAGAAATATGACAATATTACGTATATGGATATGTTAAATGAAGGCTTAGGTGTAATGGATTCAACTGCTTCCACTTTATGTATGGAAAATGATATACCACTTGTAGTATTCTCTATTACAGAAGAAGGAAATATTAAACGGGTTGTCCAAGGTGAGACAATCGGAACCACGATAAGGGGGAAATAATTTATGTCAGAACAAATTCTAGGCTCATGTCGGGATAAAATGAAACAGGCTGTTCAGTCATTTTCACGAAGCTTGGCAACTGTGCGTGCTGGTAGAGCAAATCCTAGTCTATTAGATAGCGTATTTGTTGAGTATTATGGAGCTAACACACCATTAAATCAATTAGCAACGATAAGTGCTCCAGAAGCTAGATTGCTTGTCATTACTCCCTATGATAAAACAGCAATGAATGATATCGAAAAAGCTATTCAAAAAGCGGATTTAGGTCTGTCGCCAACAAATGATGGCAATGTTATCCGTATTAATATCCCTGCATTAACAGAGGAACGTAGAAAAGATCTTGTAAAGGTTGTTGGAAAGTATGCAGAGGAATATCGTGTCCAAGTGAGAAATGTACGCCGTGATACAAATGATGCCTTAAAACGAGAAGAAAAAAACGGTGGTCTTACTGAGGATGAGCTACGACTTGCTCAAGACGATGTACAAAAAGAGACTGATAAGCATATTGCTGAAATCGACCAATTAGCTAAAGATAAAGAAAAGGAAATAATGGAAGTATAAATTATCTTCATTAATTCAACTGTTTAAGCCCTCTTATTCAAGGGGGCTTTTGTATTCTTTTCGGTTTACCGTTATAATAAAATGGAAAATAGTTTGTTTTTGCTAGTGATGAACGACAAACTTATGATAGAATATACAATTGGTATAGTGTCATATATGTATATTCTTAAGCATAATTATAATCGTATTTTTAAATGGATAAACATCAGTGTTCGGAGGACAGATTATGTCGATTAAAATTCCTTTTTTTAGATCAAAACAGGAAAACCCTTTACAAGATAACGAATTAACAAATGTCCCAGAACATGTAGCAATTATTATGGACGGAAATGGTCGTTGGGCAAAAAAGAGGGGACTTCCACGAGTAGCAGGTCATAAAGCAGGTATGGATGTTGTCAAAAATATTGTCGAGGCGGCGATCAAATATAATGTAAAAATCTTGACGCTATTTGCTTTTTCAACAGAAAATTGGAAAAGACCTCAGCCCGAAGTAGAATTTCTATTAAGACTACCTAAGGAATTTTTACACATCTATTTACCTGACTTAATGAAAAATAATGTACGAATTGAAACTATTGGTGATTTTGACTCACTACCTCCCTATACAAAGGAAGCAGTTCAATATGCGAAGGAAAAGACGAAGGATAACGATGGTTTATTACTGAACTTTGCACTAAATTATGGTAGTCGCAGTGAAATAATGAGAGCAATTAAGCTTATAATGAATGATTTGGATGATGATAAAGTCTCTATGGATAATATTGATGAGGATTTAATCTCAAAATATTTATATACGGAAGGCTTATCAGATCCTGATCTCTTAATTCGTACAAGTGGTGAGAAACGGCTAAGTAATTTTTTACTCTGGCAATTGGCTTATACGGAATTTTGGTTTACAGATGTATTATGGCCAGATTTCGATGAACAAGTATTTTCGGAGGCGCTCTTAGAATATCAAAAGAGAGCAAGGCGATTTGGAGGTATATAAGGTGATGAATGGTAGATGAAACAACGAATTTTAACAGCAATTGTAGCACTAATATTATTCATACCATTTGTTATCTATGGTGGTTGGCCGTTTGCGGTTGCAATTTACCTACTAGCGACAATTGGTTTAACGGAGCTACTGAAAATGCATAAAGTTGAATGGAATTCATTTCCTGGCTTACTTGCGATAATTTTTCTCTGGCTCCTTTTATACCCAGCAACTAATGGGATACACAATATTAATTTAGCAACTAGCACAGCTGAAAATATTGTCTTATTTGTCCTACTTTTATTAGCTTATACTGTATTACTGAAGAATAAGTTTACCTTTGATGATGTTGGTTTCATTTTATTAGCTGTCTTATATGTTGGAATGGGATTTTTTTATTTTCTGGAAACAAGAAATGCAGTAAATGGACTGGCTCAAATTTTCTTTACACTTATCTTAATTTGGTCTACAGATACAGGTGCATATTTTACCGGTAGGGCAATTGGAAAGCATAAACTATGGCCGGAGATTAGTCCAAATAAAACTATTGAAGGTGCTATTGGTGGTATAATACTTGCTAGTATTGTTGGGGTTATCTTTCATTTGATTTTCCCTTTTCCATTTAGTATTGTAACGGTCATTATTATTTCAATAGTAGTTTCTGTTTTTGGACAAATTGGTGACTTAGTAGAATCTGCATTTAAACGGCATTATAATGTAAAAGATTCTGGAAAAATCCTTCCAGGACATGGTGGAATTTTAGACCGATTTGATAGTGCTATATTTGTTTTCCCAGTTCTTCAGTTTATATTACAGCTTTTATAGGTTATAGTTGACTTTTAATAAGGCTAGCTTTTTTCACTTCAGGAAAAGGAAGGTGTTACAGTTTGACAACCGTTATAGCATTTATTTGCATGTTTGGACTTTTGGTATTTGTTCATGAACTCGGACATCTGATTTTTGCAAAGCGTGCTGGTATGTTAGCTCGAGAGTTTGCGATAGGGTTTGGACCAAAAATATTCGCTTTTACAAAAAGTGATACACTGTACACGATTCGGTTACTGCCAATAGGTGGTTATGTTCGTGTTGCTGGAGATGACCCGGAAATCATAGATTTAAAGCCAGGGCATCATATAGGGCTTGAATTTAATGATGAGGGAAAGGTAAATAAGATTATTGTTAATAATAAATCGAAGCATCCGAATGCACGTGTAATTGAAGTGGAAAAAGTTGACTTGGATCATGAATTAATTATTAAAGGCTATGAAATAGACGAAGAAGAGAATCTATTACACTTTGATGTTGATCGACGCGCTCTTTTTGTAATGGATGAAAAGGAAATGTTAATTGCTCCATATGATCGGCAGTTTGCATCTAAATCAGCTGGCAAAAGAGCAATGCAGTTGTTTGCAGGGCCAATGATGAACTTCATTCTTGCTATCGTTATTTTCATCATTATCGGAGTTGCCCATGGTGTTCCAGTTGATGAAGCTAAAATGGGTCAAGTTCAACCAGGCAGTCCGGCGGAGAAGGCGGGATTACTGGCTAACGATGAAATCATTCAAATCGATGATCAACCAGTGTCAACATGGAAGGAATTTACTTCTATCGTAAGGGAGAATCCTGGTGAAGAACTTACATTGAAAGTATTGCGTAATAGTGAAACAATAACAATAACTGTTGTTCCTAATTCTGTTACTGGACCTGAAGGGGAAAAGGCGATAGGACAAATAGGGGTATATCAAGCAAATGAAAAGTCATTTCTAGGCTCGTTCAAGTATGGTGCTATACAAACTTATGAAACCACCTCAATGATTTTAAGGAATCTCGCGATGCTAGTTACTGGCCAATTAGGTATTGATATGCTTTCTGGACCTGTAGGAATTTACGATGCCACAGATCAGGTGGTACAAACTGGTTTTGTTAACTTCCTATTATGGACGGCGATTCTAAGTATAAACCTAGGAGTGGTTAATTTAGTTCCTTTACCTGCACTTGATGGTGGACGTTTACTATTTGTAGGTATTGAGGTTCTACGAGGAAAACCAATTGAACCCGAAAAAGAAGGTATTTTTCATTTTGTTGGTTTTGCTTTATTAATGCTTCTAATGATTATCGTTACATGGAATGATATACAACGATTGTTTTTATAAAAGTACCGATACAAATTTTTACGTGTTTAAAAAGGTTGTATCTCATTTATAAAGCAGTTACTATAGAAATAGAATAATTAATTTACATGGACCCTTGTCTTCTTCAATTTGACAAGGGTTTCCATCTTTTAATGATTCCTGATGTTATGAAAATGGTACAAGCTGCAGGAGGATATGAGAATGGATATTTCTAGTAAAGAGAAAATGGGTTTGTTACTCCAACAAATTAAAATAGAAGATCAGGTTATCCAGAACTATTTTCAAGATAGTTCTCTGTTAAAACTTGATATCTTTAAATTACAAAAGTTATGGCATTTCTATATAGAGGTAAATCAAGTATTGCCAACAGCTATATATCAAGAATTAACTGCTAGCATTAAGAGAGCTTTTCAGCAAATAGCTACAGTGGAATTAACGATACATACACGTGATAAATCCGTGGATGAAAGCATAGTAAGTGAATACTGGCAACTCTATTTACAATTAACCCCAGATATTTCACCTGCATATCGTGATTTAGTATTAAATCAAACGCCTAGAGTTAACGGTAATAAGATTATGTTAACTGCAAGGAATGAAGCAGAGGCAACTGCATTAAAAAAGAGACTAGACGAGAGCTTTAAATTATTCTGTCAAAAGGTTGGGCTTGCTTATTATCCTTTGACAGTTGATGTGAAGGAAGAAGAAGAAGCAATTCAACGTTTCCGCCAGCAAACCGCATTAGAGGATCAACAAATAATCTTAAAATCCATTCAAGAGAAGGAAAAGCGAGAAAAGGAAAAACCTGTTCAGGAGAACCAACCATTTGCGATTGGCTATAAAATTCAAGACGAAATTACTGAAATGAGAGATATTCAAGAAGAAGAAAAAAGAAAAGCAGTTCAAGGGTATGTATTCGATGTCGAAATCCGCAAGCTTCGTTCAGGTAGAAGTCTGTTGATTGCGAAGGTGACGGATTATACGGATTCACTTCAGATTAAGATGTTCTCCAAGGGTGATGAGGATGCATTAAAATTTGAACAATTAAAAAAGGGAATGTGGATAAAGGCTAGAGGAAGTATTCAGACAGATATGTATTCTAATGAGCTTGCAATGATGGCGAATGATATTCATGAAATAAAGGTTGAAACTAGGCAGGATAACGCCCCCGAAGGTGAAAAACGAATAGAATTTCATGCACATACAACGATGAGTCAATTGGATGCAGTGGTTTCACCGGGAAGATTAGTTGAACAGGCTGCTAAATGGGGACATAAAGCAATAGCGATTACCGACCATGCTGGGGTTCAGGGGTTTCCAGAAGCACATGGAGCCGGTAAGAAAAATGGTATAAAGGTAATCTACGGTGTGGAGGCAAATCTAGTTGATGATGGTGTACCGATTGCGTATAACGAAAAGGACATTGGATTAGAGGATGCAACATATGTGGTTTTTGACGTTGAAACGACTGGGCTTTCGGCTGTTTATGATACGATTATTGAACTTGCAGCTGTAAAGATTCATAAGGGTGAAATAATTGATCGATTTGAGTCATTCGCTAATCCACATAAGCCACTATCACAGACAATTATTGATTTGACTGGAATTACAGATGATATGGTGAAAGATGCACCTGAAGTAGATGATGTGCTACGTGATTTCTACACTTGGAGTCAGGATGCTGTTTTTGTTGCACATAACGCTACATTCGATATAGGTTTTCTTAACCAAGGATTTAGTAAGATAGGTTATGAAAAGGTAAGTAATCCAATCATTGATACATTAGAATTGTCCAGATTTTTACTTCCAGGTTTAAAAAACCACCGTTTAAATACATTATGTAAGCATTTAGACATTGAATTAACTCAACACCACCGTGCTATTTACGATACGGAAGCAACGGCATATTTGCTTTGGAAATTAATACAGCTAGTTTTACAAAAGGATGTAACGAATCATAATCAACTTAATGATCATATGGGAGAAGGAAATGCTTATCAACGTTCTAGACCTTTCCATTGTACACTTATTGCTAAAACCCAAGAGGGCTTAAAAAACTTGTATAAACTCGTTTCTTACGCTCATATTGATTATTTTTACCGAGTCCCACGAATTCCAAGATCTGTTTTACAAAAGCATCGCAATGGTATTTTAGTTGGGACTGCATGTGATAATGGAGAAGTGTTCGAAACCATGATGCAAAAATCAGCTGATGAGGCAGAAAAGGTAGCCGAATTCTATGATTATATTGAAGTACAGCCCCCTCGAAATTATAGTCATTTAATTGAGAAAGAGTTAGTCCAAAATGAGGCACAATTACTAGATATTCTTAATAAGTTAGTAGAATTAGGGAAAAAGTTGAACAAGAAAGTAATAGCAACAGGAAATGTACATTATATTGATAACCACGAAAAGATGTACCGGCAGATACTAATTGCTTCTCAATCTGGTAATCCTCTAAACCGTGTCACATTACCAGATACACCATTTCGAACAACGAATGAAATGCTAGATTGTTTTATGTTTTTAGGGGAAGAAAAGGCAAAAGAAATTGTAGTTACAAACACACAAGCCTTAGCTGATGAAATAGAAGAAATTTCGCCTGTTAAAGATGATCTTTATACACCAACCATTGAAGGTGCTGAACAAGAGATTAGGGAGTTATGCTATGAAAGAGCTAAATTAATCTATGGTGAGCCAGCACCGAAAATCGTAACGGATCGTCTAGAAAAAGAGTTAAATAGTATTATTAGTAATGGATTCGCTGTTATTTATTTAATTGCCCATAAACTAGTTAAAAAATCGTTAGATGATGGTTATTTGGTAGGTTCCAGGGGTTCAGTAGGATCTTCCTTTGTCGCTACCATGACGGAGATAACAGAGGTTAATCCTTTACCACCACATTACGTTTGTCCGAATTGCTATCATAGTGAATTTATCACAGATGGATCGTATGCTAGTGGATTCGATTTACCGGATAAAATTTGTCCAGAATGTGGCACAGCTTTTAATAAGGATGGGCAAGATATTCCTTTTGAAACTTTCCTTGGCTTCAAAGGGGATAAGGTTCCCGATATTGATTTGAACTTCTCAGGTGAATATCAGCCTCAAGCGCATAATTATACGAAAGTATTGTTTGGAGAGGATAATGTATACCGAGCAGGAACAATTGGTACCATTGCTGAAAAAACGGCATATGGCTATGTAAAAGGCTATGCATCTGATAAAGGACTGGTCTTTAAAAATGCAGAAGTCGATCGATTAGTAAAAGGTTGTACAGGGGTTAAACGGACAACCGGACAGCATCCAGGGGGAATTATTGTAGTACCTGCAGATTTGGAAATATTTGATTTTACTCCGATCCAATATCCGGCCGATGATCGGAAAAGTGAATGGCGTACTACCCATTTTGATTTCCATTCTATTCATGACAACCTCCTTAAGCTGGACATACTTGGACACGATGATCCGACAGTCATTCGGATGCTTCAAGATTTAAGTGGAATCGATCCGAAAACTATTCCTACTGATGACAAAGAAGTAATGAAAATATTCTCTTCTACCGAATCATTAGGTGTCACAGAGGAACAGATAAATTGTAAAACAGGTACTTTAGGTGTACCAGAGTTTGGTACTAAGTTTGTTCGTCAAATGTTAGAAGATACAAAACCAAGTACGTTTGCAGAGCTTGTTATCATATCTGGCTTATCCCATGGTACTGATGTTTGGCTTGGAAATGCGCAAGAGCTCATTAATGAAGGTATTTGTGAATTACCGGATGTTATTGGTTGTCGTGACGACATCATGGTTTATTTAATGCATAAAGGACTTGAGGCATCGTTAGCATTTAAAATAATGGAATCTGTTCGTAAGGGTAAGGGACTGCAGGATGAGTGGATAGTAGAAATGAAGAAGCATGATGTTCCAGATTGGTATATTGAATCTTGTAAGAAGATTAAATACATGTTCCCGAAAGCCCATGCAGCTGCTTACGTATTAATGGCGGTCCGTATTGCTTATTTTAAAGTACATTATCCATTATATTTCTATGCTGCTTATTTTACTGTTAGAGCAGGTGATTATGACTTAGAAACCATGATTAAAGGCTCAGATGCTATTCGTAAGCGGATTGAGAATATTAATGCTAAAGGTAATGATGCGTCTCCAAAAGAAAAAAGTTTACTAACAGTATTAGAAATTGCACTTGAGATGTGTGAACGTGGTTTTTCCTTCCAGAAGGTTGACTTATATAAGTCACAAGCTTCTGAGTTTATAGTGGAAGGTAACACACTTATCCCTCCTTTTGATGCAGTTGAAGGTCTGGGTACTAATGCGGCAATCAACATTGTAAATGCAAGAGAACAAGGGGAATTCCTATCAAAAGAGGATTTACGAGAGCGCAGTAAAATATCTAAGACTATTCTTGAATATTTAGATAATCTTGGTTGTCTAGAAGGAATGGAAGAGAAAAACCAATTATCCTTATTCTAATCTATTAACAAAAATGGATTGAAAGACATCGTAATATTAGATTGAAGCCCGTGCTTTAGAGTGCGGGTTTCTTATAATTCCTCATTACTAAATATCTTGATAAACAACATGATATGTATGTATAATTAGTTCACAATTATTTCACATTCATTACATAACGAATAAATTACTGTTAGGAAGTGATTCGGTGTCTAAGTTTATACAGAGCAATGATATACATGAATTTCTTGTACATAATCGTCCATTATTTGAAGAAAGCTTACTAAATGAAGCAGTAAATGTTCGAGATAAAATTAATGAAATACATTTAATTGGTAATATCAATTTACTAGATAATGCACACAATCTAGTTCTGTTAGTTGTAGATCAAAAGGAAGAGGAAGTTAATAGCTTTGCTAGAAAAGAAGGCATCGTATGGGCAAAATATTCAATGACGCTTAGTTTTAAGTTGGAATGGCTACGTGCTATTCGAAAGACATTGTGGGAATTTTTATTCCACTTTGATGTACTAAGTGGAAAAACAGAAAAGCTAAGTGATGACTTCTATAAGGAAACAAGCCATTATAATGAATTAATTGACTCATTTATTAATGGATTCTTTATTAGCTACTCCAAATATAAAGATGAATTAATTGATAGACAGCAGAAGCTGGTTAACAATCTATCCGCACCAATCATTCCCATTACTCCTGATGTTAGTATATTACCACTGATTGGTACTATTGATACTAATCGTGCCAATGTCATTGAAGAAAAGGTGTTATTTGAGGTAGGTCGACTACGTATTCAGACTTTGATTATGGATTTATCTGGTATTGCCGAGATGGATAATGAGGCGATTAAGCTGTTTTTAAAGCTTCTTGATGGGGTATCTATGATGGGAAGTAAGCTTGTGATAACTGGTTTAAGACCAGAAATTGTTCGGAATATGATCAAGCTAGATGTTGAATTTGGAACGAAGGCAACAACGAAGGCTACATTACAAAAAGCACTTCAGGATTATTTGCCTGTAGATAAATCCTCTAAGGAGTCGAATAATCATTTGTTTTCAAGATAAAACTATATTTTAATATAGTATACACTCTTGCATGGTACCATATTATATGGTATATTTTAGTAGTAAGTCAATGATAGTATCGGTCATGAAGAGTGGGTATTCCCACTCTTTCTTCGTAAATTGCTCGCTCTGTTGAAACTTCCCTTGCCTATTGGCAAGGGTTTTGTATTGATTGGAAGGCGAAATGAAAATAGACCAGATTGCCCATAATAACAAATATGAGGATTGTTACAGGAAAAGGAGGTTAATGAGTTTGAGCTCCCAAGTTGTAAAAACAACCGAAGAATTAGTGCTACCAATTTTGGCTGAAAAAAATCTTGAATTAGTGGATATTGAATATGTAAAAGAAGGCAAGAATTGGTTCCTACGTGTTTTTATCGATAAAGAAGGTGGAATCGATATTAGCGAATGTGGAGAGGTTTCGGAGATATTAAGTGAAAAACTGGATGAGATAGACCCAATAAAAGAGGCCTATTTTCTAGAGGTGTCTTCTCCTGGTGTTGAACGTCCATTAAAAACAGCAGAAGATTTTACAAAAAGCATCGATAAAAATGTTTTTGTGAAATTATATGAGCCAATCGATGGGCAAAAAGAATATCAAGGTATCTTAAAAGATTTTTCTAATAACATCGCATCAATCGAATATAAAGAAAAGACTCGAACTAAACAAGTGGAAATTCCATTTGATAAAATCGCTAAGGCAAGATTAGCAGTTGTATTATAAAGGGGGAAAAGAAGGAAATGAGTAGTCAATTGTTTGATGCAATTGAAAATTTGGGTAAAGAAAAAGGAATTGAAAAGGAAGTATTAATCGAGGCTTTAGAAGCAGCTCTAATTTCTGCATACAAAAAGAATTTTAAATCAGCTACTAATGTTCGGGTTGAATTAGATGAAGATGCTGGAACAATGCGAGTATTCTCACGCAAAACCGTTGTAGAGGATGTTGAGGATCACCAACAAGAGATTTCATTGGACGAAGCGAAGCATATAAATCCGAATTATGGCATTGATGATGTTATAGAAGTTGAGGTTACTCCTAAGGACTTTGGAAGAATTGCTGCACAGGCTGCTAAGCAGGTCGTTACCCAACGAGTTCGAGAAGCAGAACGTGGTGTCATCTTTAGTGAATATGTTGATCGAGAAGAAGATGTCATGACTGGTATTATTCAACGTATTGATCCACGTTTTGTATATGTGAATTTAGGAAAAATCGAAGCTAAATTACCAGAGGCAGAGCAAATGCCAACCGAGGATTATCAAGTTCATGACCGTATTAAGGTCTATGTGACAAAGGTTGAAAATACAAGCAAAGGTCCGCAAATTTATATTTCAAGATCACATCCTGGATTATTAAAACGCTTGTTTGAGATGGAAGTACCTGAAATTTATGATGGTGTTGTAGAAATAAAGTCAGTAGCACGAGAAGCCGGTGATCGATCAAAAATTGCCGTGTATGCTGAAAATCCAGAAGTTGATCCAGTAGGCTCATGTGTAGGTCAGAAGGGACAGCGTGTTCAGGCTATTGTAAACGAGCTAAAAGGAGAAAAAATTGATATTGTTGAATGGTCAGAAGACCCAGTGACATATGTCTCCAACGCATTAAGTCCTTCAAAGGTCATTAAAGTGTTAGTAGATGAGGAAGAAAAATCTACTACTGTTATCGTTCCTGATTATCAACTATCTTTAGCGATTGGAAAGCGTGGTCAAAACGCTCGATTAGCAGCTAAATTAACAGGCTGGAAAATAGACATTAAGAGTGAGACTGAAGCTCGTGAAGAGGGGCTTTTATCAGAACAACCGGAAGAAGATTACGTAAATTTCGAAGAGGACTTATTCGAATAAGGGAGAGATTTTTCATGGTTCAAAAGCGTAAAACTCCAGAGCGTAAATGTGTAGTCACAAATCAAATGAAACCTAAGAAAGAATTAATCCGTATCGTTCGCAACAAAGAAGGGGAAGTCTTTGTTGATTCAACAGGAAAGAAAAATGGTAGAGGCGCTTATTTGACGAAAGATTTAGATGTAATAAATAAGGCAGAAAAAACTGGTATCCTAAGTAAGCATCTAAATGTGCAAATCGAAGAAAGTATTTATGAAGAATTAAGGTCGTTCGTACATGACGAAAAATAATTACTTAAATATTGTCGGTTTAGCGTTTCGAGCAGGTAAATGTTCTACTGGGGAAGAAACGATTGTGAAAGACATACAAAAGCGAAAAGCAAAACTAATACTAATTGCAAATGATGTAGGTCCCCAAACACGAAAGAAGATTACGGATAAATGTAATTCTTATGGAGTTCCTTTTATAGTCGTAGCAGATGATCGAGATACATTATCTGATGCTATCGGAAAATCCCAAAGAGTAGCTATCGCCATCTTAGATGAAGGCTTTGCAGGAAAATTGAAATCGTTACTCGGGTAAATAAATTCGGGGGTGAACATATGCGTAAGATGCGTGTATATGAGTATGCAAAGAAGCAAAATATTACCAGTAAGGATGTTATTAACTTTTTGAAAGAGAATAATATAGAGGTTGCCAATCATATGTCCACAATTGAAGGCGAAACGATTGATAAGCTTGACCATAAATTTAACCCAAAACAAGATAAACAGGTCGTTCAAGGATCTGTCAAAGCTAGTCCAGAAAAGAAGCTACCTGAAACGAACCGTCCGGTTAATAGTGATAGCAAAAAGAAAGATTCTAAGCCTTCTAATTCTAATTCGAGTTTGAATACAAAGCGCGAAGAACATCAAAATAAGAAGCAAACGAATAATAAGCCAAAGCCTAACAATAAGCAACAACAGAACAACAAACCACAAAACAATAAACAACAACAAAATAAACAACAACAAAATAAACAACAACAAAATAAATATCAACAAAATAAAGGTCCAAAAAATAAAAAGAATAAACAAAAAGAGGGTCAGCAACCAGTAGTGAAAGAGACACCAAAAGAAATCAAATATCATGGTTCATTAACCGTAAGTGAATTAGCAGAAAAGTTGAATAAAGAAGCGTCTGAGATTATTAAAAAGCTTATGTTCTTAGGTGTAATGGCAACCAAAAACCAAGATTTAGATGATGATGCTATTGAATTAATATGCGCTGAATATGATGTAGCAGTAGAAAAAGAAATTATCTTAGAAGATACTGATCTTGATAAGTATATGGAAGAGGATGACAAAGCGGATTTAGTAGAACGTCCAGCAGTTGTAACAATTATGGGGCATGTTGACCATGGTAAGACAACTACACTAGATTCTATCCGTAATACAAAGGTTACCGCTGGAGAAGCTGGAGGTATTACACAGCATATTGGTGCATATCAAGTGACACGCAATGGTAAAAAGATTACATTTTTGGACACACCTGGGCATGCTGCGTTTACAAGCATGCGCTCACGTGGTGCACAAGTAACTGATATTGCTATCTTGGTTGTTGCTGCAGACGATGGAGTAATGCCACAGACGGTTGAGGCAATAAACCATGCTAAAGCTGCAGAGGTACCAATAATTATAGCCGTTAATAAAATGGATAAGGAAACTGCTAACCCTGACCGTGTCATGCAAGAATTAACGGAATATGAATTAGTACCGGAGGATTGGGGCGGAGATACTATCTTTGTACCTATATCTGCATTAAAGGGTGAGGGCATTGACGATTTACTAGAAATGATTATTCTAGTATCAGAAGTTGAGGAATTAAAAGCGAACCCTAAACGAAATGCAACAGGAACTGTAATTGAGGCTCAGCTGGATAAAGGGCGTGGCTCTGTTGCGACCTTACTAGTCCAAAATGGAACATTGCGCGTTGGGGATCCGATTGTTGTTGGTAATACCTATGGAAGAGTTAGAGCAATGGTTAATGATCTTGGACAGCGAGTAAAGGAAGCCGGACCATCAACACCAGTTGAAATAACTGGATTAAATGATGTTCCTCAAGCAGGTGACCAATTCCTAGTATTTGACGATGAGAAAAAAGCAAGACAAATTGGAGAAGCTCGTAACCAGAAATTTATCCAGGAAAACCGTCATGAGCATACAAAAGTCAGTCTCGATGATTTATTTGAGCAAATTAAACAAGGTGAAATGAAAGAAATCAATGTCATTATCAAGGCTGATGTACAAGGATCCGTTGAGGCACTAGCTTCTTCTTTACAAAAGATTGAAGTAGAAGGCGTTAAAATAAAAATTATTCACACCGGTGTAGGAGCTATTACAGAGTCTGACATCATACTTGCTTCAGCATCTAACGCGATTGTAATTGGTTTCAATGTACGTCCAGATGCAAATGCTAAGAACACTGCTGAATCTGAGAATGTTGATATTCGTCTCCACCGCGTTATTTATAAGGCAATTGAAGAAATTGAAGCAGCTATGAAGGGAATGCTTGATCCTGAATTTGAAGAAAAAGTTATTGGGCAAGCTGAGGTTAGAGAAACCTTCAAAGTTTCAAAGGTAGGAACAATTGCCGGAAGCTATGTAACAGACGGTAAAATTACAAGAGATGCTGGTGCAAGATTAATTCGTAACGGAGTCGTACTGTTTGAGGGTGAAATTGATACATTAAAACGTTTTAAAGATGATGTGAAGGAAGTTGCCCAAAACTACGAATGTGGAATTACAATTAAGAATTATAATGATATTAAAGAAGGCGACATTATTGAAGCATACGTCATGGAGGAAATAGAACGTCAATGATTGTTCTTCTTGAAGTAGAATGCATGCTATACGATGGTCATTCATTAAAAGAAAAGCGCTCCGTAATTAAACGCCTTATTGCAAGGATACAGAAGGATTTTAATGTCAGTATAACTGAATTAGACTTTCATGATTTATGGCAACGCACGAAGCTTGGAATTGTAACCATAACTAATGAATATAGCCATGGTGAAAAGGTAATGCAGGAAATACTTCGAGTAATTGACACTTACTCTGAATTGGACAGAACAATCACAAATATAGAATTCCTATAGGTTTTTTTGACGTATGTTCGTGTTGAGAGGTGATTTTGTGAGTAACTTACGAGCAAATCGAGTAGCAGAACAAATGAAAAAAGAGTTAGGAGAAATCCTTACAAGAAAAATTAAAGATCCTCGCGTTGGTTTTGTAACTGTTACAGATGTAGAGGTGACAGGCGACTTACAACAAGCAACCGTTTATATTTCTGTTCTTGGTGATGAAGACAAGAAAAAGGATACATTACTAGGTCTTGCAAAAGCAAAGGGATATATCCGTTCTGAAATAGGTAGTCGAATTCGATTACGTAAGACTCCAGAAATTAGCTTTGAATTTGATGAAGCGCTTGAGTATGGTAATCGAATTGAGACAATTCTCAAGGATTTAAATAACCACTAATCTTTTCATAAAAATCTGGCTCCGAGGAGTCAGATTTTTATTCAGAAATAGTTTTTCTGTTTGGAGTGTTAATAAATGAACGGTATTTTACCACTTTGGAAACCAAAGGGCATGACATCTCATGATTGTGTCTTGAAAATAAGGAAGCTATTTAAAACTAAAAAGGTAGGACATACAGGAACACTTGATCCAGAGGTTGAAGGAGTTCTTCCAATTTGTATTGGAAAAGCTACAAAAATTGTTCAATTTCTCACCGATACAAAGAAAGTTTATATTGCCGAGGTTAAGCTTGGTTCTACTACGGAAACAGAAGATGCGTACGGAGGCATTGTGGAAGAGGCTACTGTTGAACATTTTCCTACTAAACAGGAAATTGAAAACGTGTTACAATCATTTATGGGAGAAATTGTTCAAGTTCCACCGATGTATTCAGCTGTAAAGGTTGCAGGCAAAAAACTATATGAGTATGCTCGAGCTAATCAAACTGTTGAACGCCCCAAGCGAACAGTTACCATACATGAAATGATATTTTTATCAAGTGATGCGGTGGAATCAACCATTCGATTTAAGGTGACCTGTTCAAAGGGCACTTATGTCCGAACCTTATGTGTTGATATTGGCAAGTCACTGGGATTTCCTGCCCATATGTCTTATTTAGTTCGTGAGGAGACCGGAGACATTAGCCGACGTGATACAGTTGATTTTTCAACTATTGAAGCAGCTTGCAAAGAGGGAAACGGTGAGAGTTTACTGCTACCAATCACAGCAGGACTTAAACATTTAGATACATACCATGTTGATGAAGAAACAAAGAAGAAGGTTCTTTACGGACAAAAACTTAAAAAGCCAGAAAATAGTTTTCGCACATCTCCTGTTAAAGTAATGTGTGGAGATGAATTAATAGCTATCTATCAAATTCACCCAGAAAACGAAGAACAAATCAAACCAATTCGCGTTTTTGGCGATTAGAAGTGTAGGTGAGAAAAATGAAAACAATTTATCTAACATACCCACATAACTTAAAAAGGGAAGAGGTACCTGAAACAGTAGCGGCAATAGGTTTTTTTGATGGTCTACATCGAGGACATCAAACTGTTATTAAACATGCAGTAAACGAAGCAAAGCAGAAGGCTATGGCAAGTGCGGTTATAACATTTTATCCTCATCCATCCGTTGTCCTTAAGAATAATCATGATGTGAAATATATAACCCCTCTTCATGAAAAACAAGAAATTTTGGATAGCTTAAATGTCGATATTTTATATATTATTACATTTAATAAAGAATTATCATCTCAAAGTCCTCAAGACTTCATTGATCATTTCATTATTGGATTAAATATTAAGCATGTTGTTGCTGGCTTCGATTTCACCTATGGTCATAAAGGACAAGGAAATATGGAGGTCATTGGAGAGCATTCCCGTGGTGTATTTTCGTACACGATGGTTGATAAGGTTACACTTAATAATGAGAAAATAAGTTCTACCAAGATTCGTAGCCTTCTTGATTCTGGAGATATAGAACAAGCAAATGTCTTACTAGGTAGGGCTCTGAGCACAAGTGGTAAAGTGATACATGGCGATCAACGTGGACGAGAGCTTGGTTATCCTACTGCAAACATTAATTATAATGAAGAAGCTCATCTACCGAAGCCAGGAATATATGCAGTTTGTTTTCATGTTGATGGGCAGGTTTATGGGGGAATGGCAAGCCTTGGAACAAATCCTACCTTTACGGAGGGACGGTTAGATTTGTCGCTTGAAGTTTATATTTTTGATTTTAATCAAGATATTTATGGTAAAGATGTTGTTGTAGAATGGTATAAATTCATTCGTAATGAGGAAAAATTTGATAGTGTTGAGGCATTAATCGAAAGAATGCAAGAAGATGAAAAGGAAATTCGCAAGGTTTTGGCTGAGCTATCATAATTTATAAATTTTTTGTTGGAAAACTTGATATTACCAAGGAAAAGATGTAAACTAAAAAAGTTACAACCTTCTCTTGGCAAATCGTAACTCCGACGATTGCTAGGGGACAGGGGATAATATAATATTTTAGGAGGTGGCCATTAATGGCTATTACAAAAGAACGTAAAAACGAAATTATCAACGAATACAAGGTTCATGAAAATGATACTGGTTCACCAGAGGTACAAATTGCTGTACTTACGGAAGAAATCAATACACTAAATGAGCATTTACGTGTTCATAAGAAGGATCATCATTCACGTCGTGGTCTTTTAAAAATGGTTGGTAAGCGTCGTAACTTACTAAACTACTTACGTAATAAAGACATTACACGTTATCGTGAGTTAATTCAAAGACTTGGATTACGTAGATAGTGTAAAAAGCAGGAGAAATCCTGCTTTTTTCTCGTTTTTTAAAACTTATCATACATAGAATTTACTTTCCTGTTTGATAGCTATAAAATAGAAAAAAGAATGTTTTTAATGAAAGGAGTACTACACAACATGTCTAATGAAAAACAAGTGTTCTCCACTGAGATTTCTGGTAAACCCTTTACCGTCGAAATCGGAGAATTAGCGAAGCAAGCAAGTGGTGCCTGCATGGTACACTACGGGGATTCATCCGTACTAGCAGTTGCCACAGCTTCTAAAGAACCGAAAGACTTACCTTTTTTTCCATTAACCGTTAACTATGAAGAGAGATTATATGCGGTTGGTAAAATCCCAGGTGGATTTATAAAACGTGAAGGAAGACCAAGTGAAAAAGCAATACTTGCATCTAGACTAATCGATCGACCAATTCGACCACTTTTCCCTGATGGATATCGTAATGAGGTCCAAGTTATTAGTACCGTAATGAGTGTCGATCAGGATTGTTCTACTGAAATTGCAGCGATGATTGGATCATCTATTGCCTTATCTATTTCTAATATACCGTTCGAACAACCGATTGCAGGTGTTCATGTTGGAAGAGTTGATGGTAAATTTGTCATTAATCCAACAGTAGAGGAAGAGGCACATAGTGATATTGAATTAACGGTTGCGGGTACAAAAGATGCTATTAATATGGTTGAAGCAGGAGCGAATGAAGTGCCTGAGGAAGTCATGTTAGAGGCAATCATGTTTGGTCATGAAGAAATTAAGCGCTTAGTAGCCTTCCAAGAGGAGATAATCCAAGCTATAAACCCTGTGAAATCTGAGGTTGTATTATTTGAACTGGATGAGGATTTAAAGGCTAAGGTAGAAGCAGAAGCACACGAGAAGCTACTTGCTGCCATCCAAGTACAAGAAAAGCATGCAAGAGAAGAAGCGATTAGTGACGTAAAGGCAGAGATTTTAGCAGGTTATGAGGAAGAAGAGAAAGAGGTCATTTCACAAGTAAGCTCTATCCTAGATAAAATGGTTAAAGAGGAAGTTCGTCGACTTATTACGAAGGAAAAGATTCGTCCTGATGGTCGTAAGATTGATGAAATTCGTCCACTATCCTCACGTATTGGAATTCTACCTAGAGCCCATGGTTCAGGTCTATTTACAAGAGGACAAACGCAAGCATTAAGTGTTTGTACATTAGGTGCTCTTGGCGATGTACAAATATTAGATGGTTTAGACTTAGAAGAATCCAAACGCTTTATGCATCATTACAATTTTCCACAATATAGTGTTGGTGAAACAGGCCCTATGAGAGGGCCGGGTCGTCGTGAAATTGGACATGGTGCACTAGGTGAACGAGCACTTGAAAAAGTGGTACCTTCTGAGAAGGATTTTCCATATACAATCCGTCTTGTATCAGAGGTGTTGGAGTCAAATGGTTCGACATCACAAGCTAGTATCTGTGCAAGTACGCTTGCAATGATGGACGCTGGAGTTCCAATCAAAGCTCCGGTAGCAGGTATCGCAATGGGACTAGTGAAGTCTGGTGATGACTATACTATCTTAACGGATATACAGGGTATGGAAGATGCACTAGGTGATATGGACTTTAAGGTTGCCGGAACATCCAAAGGTGTTACAGCACTTCAAATGGATATTAAAATCGAAGGACTTTCTCGTGAAATCCTTGAAGAGGCATTAACACAAGCTAAAAAAGGAAGAATGCAAATTCTTGAGCATATGATGGAAACCATCAATAAACCGAGAGAAGAACTTTCAGAATATGCGCCAAAAATTTTGACAATGACGATTAACCCAGACAAAATTCGTGATGTAATTGGGCCAAGTGGTAAGCAAATCAATAAGATTATTGATGAAACTGGGGTTAAAATTGATATCGAACAAGATGGTAGTGTCTTTATTTCATCGACAAATTCAGAAATGAATGAGAAGGCTAAACAAATTATTGAAGATATCGTTCGCGAGGTTGAAGTTGGACAAGTATATTTAGGTACGGTTAAACGTATTGAAAAATTCGGTGCCTTTGTGGAAATCTTTAAAGGTAAAGATGGCTTAGTTCATATCTCCGAGTTAGCGGAAGAGCGTACGAATAAAGTGGAAGATGTCGTGAAAATTGGCGATCAAATTATGGTTAAGGTTAAAGATATCGATAATCAAGGAAGAGTTAATCTTTCACGAAAAGCTGTATTAATTGAACAAAAAGAAAAAGCAGAAAAATCAACACTATAACAATAACAAGAAGCTGGATATCCAGTTTCTTTTTACTTTTCTTGCTAACTATTTCTTTTACATTCACGTTTACGAATGAATTTTCATATCTTGTCCTCCTTTCTCATATACTTGGAAGGAAGGAGTGATAGGATGCATAAATATCGAAATTATATACATATCATTGTTTTTATTATTATCGTTGCTATTTCCTTTAACATTGAAATAAATCCATTTAAAACAAATGATCAAGCGGTTTTTTCACAAATGACCATGGTGAATATGAAGGAAGATCCGTTATATAGAGAAATTAAAGAAAAAAGCACAGGTTATCTAGATGAGCCAGAAGATGCTTATATTGATCGTGTTTGGAAAAAGACTCCTGGTAGGAATGGTCAAAAAGTAAATGTGGAAGAGTCTTATAAAAGAATGAAGAAAAATAAAGGGTTTAATGAAGAACTACTTGTCTTTGATAAAGTTCCGCCTAAAGTTTCTTTGGAAGATTTAGGACCAGCGCCAATTTATAGGGGCCATCCAGAAAAACAAATGGTATCTTTTTTAATAAATGTTTCTTGGGGGACGGAGCATATTCCAGACATATTGGATACATTAAAGAAGCATAAGGTTAAGGCAACCTTTTTTATTGAGGGTACATGGGCAAAGCAAAATGTGGAATATGTGAAAATGATACAAGAACAAGGACATACTATTGGTAATCATGCGTATAATCATCCAGACATGGCGAAGCTAAATAGGGAACAGATTTATAACCAAATAAAAGATACCAATGATGTACTCTATGCAATAACTGGAGAAACACCAAAGTGGTTCGCACCGCCAAGTGGCAGTTTTTCTGAAACGGTTATAAGAGTAGCAGATGAACTGAAAATGGAAACAATTTTATGGACAGTTGATACAATTGATTGGAAGAATCCAACCGTAAATGTTATGCTTAATCGCGTAATGGAGAAAATTCATCCCGGAGCAACGGTTTTAATGCACCCAACCCCTTCCGTTGCAAGAGGATTACCTAGTCTAATTGCCCAAATAAAAGAAAAAGGTTATCAAATTGGAACTATTGATAAGCTATTATCTGAAAGCAGATAATATGGTGTAACAGGAGGAAAAACGTTGATTCAGAAACATATTAGCAAAAATGGAGTTCGAATAGTATTAGAGAATATACCAGCTGTGCGATCCGTAACAATTGGTATATGGGTTTTAACAGGTTCAAGAAATGAAACCGAAGTGAATAATGGCATTTCTCATTTTATCGAGCATATGTTTTTTAAAGGTACCAAGAATAGAACAGCAGCTGATATAGCTGAAGCCTTTGATTCAATAGGTGGTCAAGTGAATGCTTTCACATCAAAAGAATATACTTGTTTCTATGCTAAAGTATTGGATACGCATAAGGATCATGCATTAGAAATTTTAGCAGATATGTTCTTCAATTCTGCATTTGATGAAGAGGAAATGGAACGGGAAAAGAAGGTAGTCCTTGAAGAAATAAAAATGTATGAGGATACACCTGATGATATCGTACATGATCTTTTAGCTAGAGCTGCATATGGCAATCATCCATTAGGATACCCAATTTTAGGGACGGAAGAGCATTTAAAATCCTTTACTCCCAATCAATTACGTGATTATATTCATACACATTATCTTCCTGAAAATGTCGTTATTTCAGTTGCGGGTAACGTGGAAGACGATTTTATTGACCGTATTGATCGCTATTTCGGTACATATGGTTCTACAATTCAACGATCAGCTATTAAAGAGCCGAGCTTTTTAGCTAATCAAATTGAGCGTCATAAGGAAACAGAACAGGCTCATCTCTGTATTGGCTATAATGGATTACCAATTGGAGCAGAAGACGTTTATAGTTTAATTATATTAAATAATGTGTTAGGTGGAAGTATGAGTTCTAGACTTTTCCAAGAGGTAAGAGAAAAGAGAGGACTTGCATATTCCGTATTTTCCTACCATTCATCATTTCAAGATAATGGTTTATTAACTATATACGCTGGAACAGGAAATGAACAGCTCCCGCTATTAAAAGAGACGATAGAGAATACTGTAACAGGATTAATTAAAGAAGGAATTACAGATAAAGAATTAAAAAATAGTAAAGAACAATTAAAGGGTAGTATCATGCTTAGCCTGGAAAGCACGAATAGTCGAATGAGTCGAAATGGAAAAAATGAATTATTGTTAAGGAAACATAAATCATTAGATGAAACGATTCAAGAAATTGATAATGTGACACATAGATCCATTAACCAAATAATTGAACATACATTTAATCAGGAACCTTGTACTGCTCAAATAGCTCCTTTAAAGAACTAATGAAAGAACCTTACTAACATAGGTTCTTTTTTCTTGCATATATATGTAGTATAAGTAACAAGGGAGTGCTGTGTATGCGGTATAATGAAATTAGTAACAAAGAAATCGTCAATATAACCCATGGTAAGCGGTTAGGTATGCTTGGCCAAACAGACTTAGAAATAGACGAGGACACAGGACAAATACGCTCATTTATTTTACCGAACTACAAATGGTTTGGACTTAAAAAAGAAGGTGCAGTTGCAAAAATTCATTGGAGCTCCATTAAAAAGATTGGCGAGGATATGATTATGATCGAAGCTGAATAATTTATGAAAGGTTAGTATCAACTAGATACTAGCCTTTTTTCATCCTTTTTCAAACTAATATTCACTATCCGCCTAGAAACACATAAGCTATAAAGAAAATGCTATACCATAAGACAATTCTTTCGTTACTACTTTTTTTATCAAAGGTTGGAGGGTGTTCTAGGTAATGAAACTAACAATTGCTGTAATAGGTGGAGATGCAAGATATTTAGAATTAATTAGACAGCTACAACGAGTTGAAAATAATGAATTAATATTAG
Organism: Ornithinibacillus bavariensis; assembly: GCF_018333235.1. Lineage (GTDB taxonomy): Bacteria > Bacillota > Bacilli > Bacillales > Amphibacillaceae > Ornithinibacillus > Ornithinibacillus bavariensis. Next base: position 814,386 of record NZ_BORP01000001.1, read on the forward strand.
TCGGTTACGATAAACTTGAGCAAGGCTTTACAGGCTTAAAGCAGACAGATTTCCACGAAATAGATGTGGAAGACTTAGATGTCGTGATATTGCCAATTACAGGTATGGATGAGGAAGGATCCGTTGAGACTGTATTCTCAGATCAAGACATTCGAATCACAGAAGATTGGTTATCCAGGTTAAAGGAATCTGCTGTGGTCTTTACCGGGATAACCAATGAGCATTTATCTATGATAACCCATAAAACAAACACAACATTAGTTCCATTATTTGATCGGGATGATGTAGCAATCTATAATTCTATTCCTACAGCAGAGGGAACGATTATGATGGCTATTGAAAATACCGATTACACGATTCATTCATCACGTGTGATTGTTACTGGATTTGGTAGAGTCGGTCATACTGTTGCGAATAAGTTTGCTGCACTAGGAGCCAATGTTTCAGTTGCCACTAGGAGTTCAAAGGACTTGGCACGAATTACCGAAATGGGGCTTACCCCAATTGAATTAGAAAAACTAGCCGAATATACGAGTGAATGTGATTTATTAATCAACACCATACCTGCAATGGTGATTAAAAAGGACTCTATCCAAAATCTTCCCTCCAATGCAGTCATTATCGATCTTGCATCAAAACCGGGTGGAACGGATTTTGAATTTGCGAAACAAAGAGGAATTGAAGCGATATTGGCACGTAGTCTACCAGGTATTGTTGCTCCAAAGACAGCAGGAAAGATTTTGGCAGATGTTATTATTCAAATTTTAACAAAGGAAAAGGAGCTATAAGGAATGGAATTACAAGGTAAACGGATTGGTTTTGGGGTGACTGGTTCACATTGTACGTATAGTGAAGTGTTCGGTCCGATGGAAAAATTAATGGAACTTGGTGCAGAGGTCGTCCCAGTCGTTACGTATACAGTAATGAATATTGACACGAAATTTGGAAAGGCAAAGGATCATATTGCCAGAATAGAATCCATAACAGGAAAGAAAGTAATTTCCACTATGCCAGAGGCAGAGCCGCTTGGGCCGACCTACCCACTAGACTGTATGGTTATTGCTCCATTAACAGGTAATTCCTTAAGTAAATTAGCAAATGCCCAAACAGATTCGCCTCCGTTAATGGCGGCAAAAGCTACAATGAGGAATCAAAGTCCAGTTGTGTTAGGTATTTCCACAAATGATGCGTTAGGATTAAATGGCATAAATTTAATGCGATTAATGGCAAGTAAATTTATATATTTCGTCCCGTATGGTCAGGATGATCCATATAAAAAGCCAAATTCACTCGTTGCTAATATGGACTTATTACCGGAGACAATTATTTCAGCATTAGAGGGAAAACAGCTACAGCCAATATTAATACCACATTTGGATTAATGTGTGATAAAATAAAAAACTAATAGTTTTGCCAATATTTATAAAGTTGTATCAGAGGAAGGAGATAGTATCCTATGGAGAAGTATAATGTAGCAGTTGTTGGTGCAACAGGTGCTGTAGGCGAAAAAATTGTGAAGTTACTAGAAGAAAGAGATTTTCCAATTAAACAATTAAAGCTTCTATCCTCAAAACGATCAGCTGGAACGAAGGTAAAATTTAATGGAGAGATGATAACGATAGAAGAGGCTACTGATGATAGCTTTCAAGATATCGATCTAGCATTATTTTCTGCAGGGGGAACGGTTTCTAAACGCTTTGCCCCTGAAGCAGTAAGATGTGGTGCAGTGGTTGTAGATAATACGAGTGCGTTTCGAATGGATGAGAAAGTACCACTTGTTGTACCAGAAGTAAATGAAGATGATTTACAATTACATCAAGGTATCATAGCTAATCCAAATTGCTCTACAATTCAAATGGTGACAGCTTTAAAGCCTATAAAAGATGCGTTTGGCTTAAAGCGGGTTATTGTATCAACATATCAAGCAGTATCAGGAGCAGGAAATCAGGCAGTAGAGGAATTACGAAAACAAGCTAAACAATTTATAAATAATGAAGAAATAACTGCTGAAATATTACCAGTTAAAGGTGATAAGCATCACTATCCAATAGCCTTTAACGCATTGCCTCAAATTGATTTATTCCAAGACAATGGTTATACATTAGAAGAGATGAAAATGATAAACGAAACAAAAAAAATCATGCATGCGGAAGAACTTTCCGTTGCAGCTACCTGTGTTCGATTACCTTTTTTCACTTCTCACGCAGAAAGTGTATATATTGAAGTAGAGCAAGATGGAATAACCACAGTGGATATATGGAAGGTTTTAGAAAATGCAGAAGGTATCATTTTACAAGATAACCCAAGCATTCAGAATTATCCTACACCAATTGCTGCATCTGGTAAGAAGGAAGTATTTGTTGGTCGGGTACGAAAAGATTTAGATCAGCAAAATGGCATTCATCTGTGGATTGTATCTGATAACTTGCTTAAGGGAGCAGCGTGGAACACTGTTCAAATAGCTGAAAAGCTCATTGAAAAAGGACTGTTATCCAATTAATTACTGTTTAACAGGCAGTATGTTGATAAAATTGTATTTAGTTAGAGGTGTGTGAAATTGTGCAGATATTAGTTCAAAAATTTGGTGGAACTTCTGTACAAAGTAATCAAAGTAGAAAACATGTTCTTCGTCATATAGAAAACGCACTAAATAATGACTTTAAACTGGTAGTAGTCGTATCTGCATTAGGTAGGAGTCCAGATCCCTATGCAACCGATTCTCTTTTAGAATTAGTTGATTATCCAGAGCATTCCATTACTAATCGAGAGCTCGATATGTTAATGGTTTGTGGAGAAATAATCGCTTCTGTTGTTCTATCCAATGAACTAAGAAAGAGTGGTATCTCATCCATCGCTTTAACTGGAGCACAAGCGGGTATTAAGACGAATGCAGATTTTAATCAAGCTAAAATAAAAGAAGTAGAACCATCACGTATTCTAACAGAGTTAAAAAAACATGACGTCGTTGTCGTTGCCGGCTTCCAAGGGAAAAATTTACAAGGGGAGTTGACTACCCTTGGTAGAGGCGGAAGTGATACAACAGCAGCTGCCCTTGGTGCAGCTCTAGCAGCGAAAAGTATTGAAATATTTACCGATGTTAATGGAATTATGACAGCAGACCCAAGGGTAGTAAAAAATGCTCGTGCATTGGATATTGTGTCGTATAGAGAAATTTGTAATTTAGCATATCAAGGAGCAAAGGTCATCCATCCACGTGCAGTAGAAATTGCTATGCATGCCAAGGTACCGATTAGAGTGCGTTCTACTTATGAGGAAAACGGTGGAACCTTAGTTACGAATACTAGGAATGGAAAAGTTGGGGTCGATATTTCTGACCGTGTAGTAACTGGAATAGCACATTTAGCAAATATTACCCAAATCAAGGTACAGACAAAGGAAAAAGAAGCATATCGATTGCAATCTGAGGTGTTTAAAGCAATGGCAGATGCTGGGATATCCATTGACTTTATCAATATTTCGCCTACAGGTGTTATCTATACGGTTCCAAATCAACAAGCCAAGCGTGCAATTACTATTTTAAAGTCTAAGGGTTTCAATCCATCCATATTAGACGATTGTACGAAGGTATCTGTCGTAGGAGCTGGAATGACTGGGGTACCAGGAGTTGCCTCGCGGATAGTTCATGCTTTGACTAGTAAAGGAGTACAAATACTACAGTCCGCTGATAGTCATACAACAATATGGGTGTTGATTCCAAGTAAAGACTTGTTTACTGCGGTGAATGCATTGCATGAAGAATTTGATTTAAGTAATCAGTCGACAATTTTGCATGATTTTTTAACAGAAAGGTGAGTAAAAATGGATTTTGGAAACTTGTTAACAGCAATGGTTACTCCATTCGATGCTAATGGAGAGATCAATTTTTATGAAACAACAAAATTAGTAAATTATCTTTTAAATAATGGAACTGAAGGGTTAGTAGTTGCTGGAACAACTGGTGAATCACCAACACTCACAACAAAGGAAAAGATTGAATTATTTTCTCATGTAGTTAAAATTGTCGATAATCGTGTACCAGTTATCGCTGGTACAGGGGGGAATAGTACGAGAAGCTCTATTGAATTAACGAAAGAAGCGGAAAATTGTGGTGTCGATGCGGTTATGCTTGTAGCACCATATTATAATAAACCAAATCAATTGGGGTTATATGAGCATTTTAAGACCATTGCCAGTGAAACAAAACTTCCAGTAATGCTCTATAACATTCCCGGGAGATCAGTAGTGAAAATGTCTGCAGAAACGATTATTGCGTTAAGCAAAATTGATAATATAGTTTCTGTTAAAGAGGCAAGTGGAGATCTAGATTTGGCAGCTACAATTATAGAGAATACTAGTGAAGACTTTCGTGTGTATAGTGGGGATGATGGGTTAACTTTACCGATGCTAGCAATTGGTGGTAATGGTATTATCTCTGTTGCCTCCCATATTATTGGGAATGAAATGCAGGAAATGATCCACGCATTCCAGAAAGGAGACACGAAGCGAGCTGCTTTCATTCACCGTAAATTACTTCCGTTAATGAACAGCCTATTTGCTCAGCCATCACCAACTCCAGTAAAAGCAGCTTTAATACAGAAGGAAATTCGTGCTGGTGGGGTACGCCTACCACTTGTTCCATTAACAGAAGAGGAAGAGCTAAAATTAATGAAGATCATTACTGAATTTCATCTATAAAAATAACTGAAGCAGTCACTTGACTGCTTTTTCTTTTTCCAAACGAATTAATTAATAAGTGGGAAATAAGCTTATCACTATTGGTTTAACTTAGTTGTTGGCAAATTTCTAAAGAATGTATTTGCTCTATTAGCCCATACTATAGCTATAGCCTATTTGAGGACAAGGATACAAAGGCTTCCTTCCCTAGTGGTAATAGGAGTTCTGAACCGTAGACAGTAAGTTTTTAAAAGGAGTGTACGAATAATGGAAAAAGACACCGAGAAGAAAGATGGACAGGAACAGGAACAAGGTGAGGAACAACAATCACCATCGTCAATCGTTCAAAAAATTCAAGCACTTGGGCAAACAAACATCCCACAAGCACCAGACTCTAACATACATGTGTTATCTATTATTGGCCAAATTGAAGGTCATATCCAATTACCTCCACAGAATAAAACAACTAAATATGAGCATATACTACCTCAATTAATTGCTATTGAACAAAATCCTAAAATAGAAGGCGTAATACTATTATTAAACACGGTTGGTGGTGATGTAGAGGCTGGACTTGCACTATCAGAGATGATTGCATCACTTTCGAAGCCAACAGTATCTATTGTGCTTGGTGGCGGTCATTCCATTGGGGTTCCGATAGCAGTATCGACGAATTACTCGTTTATAGTTCCTACTGCAACTATGACTATCCATCCTGTACGGTTAACAGGTCTGGTGATTAGTGTGCCACAAACATTTGAATACTTAGATAAGATGCAAGAGCGGGTAATTAACTTTGTAGTCAACCATTCCCATATTAAAGAAGAAAAGTTTAAAGACCTAATGTTTGCAAAAGGTAATTTAACGAGAGATATTGGAACAAATGTAGTTGGAGAAGATGCGGTAGAATATGGATTGATTGATGAGGTTGGGGGAGTAAAAGAAGCGATGACAAAGTTAAATGAATTAATCAACGAAGGTAAAGGAAACGAACAACAGGAGGTCATTCAATGATCCATTATACGCCATTGTCAGAATCAGATATTTATCCAATTGACGAAGCGGCTTATACAAATCGAAAGTGTGTCAACTATGAAGGCAAAACAGTGTTTGTCGAAAAAAACACAAATGGTGAGTATCAATTAGTGCAATTACTCTCAACAGATCCTCAGGATTATTTAAATGAAAAGTTTACTCCTGGAACAATTATTCCATAATGAGAATGTCATATGGACAACACTATGATATACTATATATGATGGAACATTATACCCCTTGCCAAATGAAAGGCAGGGGTTTATTACTAGTTGCCGCGCAAGTTTTAAGAGGTGAGAAAATGGCTAAAAAAAGAAGAAAAAAGAAGAAAAGCGCATTAAAAAAACAAGTCAAATTGGAACTTATTGGTTTATTGTTTATTTTTCTAGCAATCTTTGGTAGTGGTGCTAGTGCTATTAGTGGTGGAGCAATCCCAGGAGGCTTGGAGCATATTTTTAAATTCTTTTTGGGAATTTGGTATTTTATTGCTTCCCTGTTCCTATTAGCAACTGGTTTGTTCCTAGTAGTAAAAAGGCGTACGCCGAACTTCTTACATAAAAAAATGATAGGACTTTATATTGTAATTGCTGGAATACTTTTATATACCCATATACAGGTCTATGAAAATATTCTTAAGGTTGCTTCTGACACCTCTATTATGAAAGCGACTTGGAATACTTTTTTTGATTATGTTGCAGGGCAAGCATCAACTGGACAAACAGGTGGAGGAATGATTGGTGCTATGATTTTTGCGTTCTGCTACTATTTATTTTCATCTGTAGGAGCAAAGATCGTTGCTATATTTTCTGTGTTAATTGGTGTAATGTTTTTAACAGAATTTTCATTAGGTGATTTCTCAATCAAACTAATCAATGATGTAAAGTCTTTATGGAAAAAGACAAGAAAAAAAATTGCTGGGCAGGAAAAGAAGAAAGCAAAGAGAGCTACTACTGATACTGTTGAGGTATTGATTGAGCCAGAGCCACTTACAGTAAATAAAGAAGAGGATTATCCGGCGGTAACCTATGCTTTCGAGCAGCAGCAAAGGATGTCATCTATTGAAGAGCCTTCAACTCCAGAAGAAGCGTTAGAAGAAGCTGAAGATGATGAAATAGATTTAGAGCAGGCAATGCCGATGGTAGAAGCCGAAAACCCAGAATATATTCTACCATCACCAAATCTATTATCAGAGCCGATAAATAATGCTCAACAGCATGATAAAGCACAGATACAAGCGGTAGTTCGCAAGCTAGAAAAAACCTTTCACAGTTTTGGTGTGAAAGCACGTGTTACGAAGGTAAATGTTGGTCCGGCAGTCACGAAATATGAGGTTTATCCAGAGGCAGGCGTTAAGGTAAGTAAAATAGTTAATTTACATGATGATCTAGCCCTAGCACTTGCAGCCAAGGATATTCGTATAGAGGCACCTATTCCAGGAAAATCAGCTGTTGGAATAGAGGTTCCAAATCAGGAGATAGCCATGGTTTCACTACGGGAAGTATTAGATAGTACATCTAGTAATCAATCTTCTAAACTCCTTGTCGCTTTAGGAAAAGATATCTCAGGTGATGCAGTTTTAGCAGAATTAAATAAAATGCCCCATCTGTTAATTGCTGGTGCTACTGGAAGTGGGAAAAGTGTTTGTGTCAACGGGATTATCACAACCATATTAATGCGGGCAAAACCCCATGAAGTTAAAATGATGATGATTGATCCGAAAAAAGTAGAATTAAATGTATATAACGGTATTCCACATTTACTTGCACCTGTTGTAACAGATCCAAAGAAGGCTTCTCGTGCACTTAAAAAAGTAGTCGCTGAGATGGAGCGACGCTATGAGCTATTCTCTGAAACGGGAACACGTAACATTGAAGGCTATAATGAATATGTTCGAAAATATAATCATTCTTCAAATAACGAAAATGAACATCCAAATTTACCTTATATCGTTGTTATAGTAGATGAATTGGCAGATTTAATGATGGTTGCCTCAAGCGATGTTGAGGATTCTATAACAAGACTGGCGCAAATGGCTAGAGCTGCTGGAATTCATTTAATTATTGCAACACAGCGTCCTTCTGTGGATGTTATTACTGGGGTTATTAAAGCGAATATTCCATCGCGAATTGCCTTTAGTGTGTCCTCATCAACAGATTCACGTACAATTTTAGACTCCGGTGGGGCAGAGAGATTGTTAGGAAGAGGGGACATGTTATTTCTTCCAGTTGGTTCTTCGAAGCCTACTCGTGTACAAGGAGCATTCTTATCTGATGATGAAGTTGAAAGGGTGGTTGATCATTGTATTGAGCAACAAAAAGCAAGCTACCAAGAAGAAATGATACCTGAGGATACGAATGAAGTTGTTGAAGAGGTAGATGATGAATTGTTTGATGATGCAGTTCAGCTTGTAATGGAAATGCAAAGTGCAAGTGTTTCGATGCTACAAAGAAGATTTAGAATTGGTTATACAAGAGCAGCAAGACTTATCGATGCAATGGAATTAAGAGGAATTGTTGGACCGTACGAAGGAAGTAAACCTCGAGCAGTTTTAATAACTCAAACAGAAGAAAAATCGTCATAATGCACCATTTGTGTAATTTTAAGGCGGGGTTACATTGGAATGAATAAGTGTTTCCCCTGCTTTTTTTTGTAAACTAGTGTTAAAACTCTACTTTTTTCCATGCTTTGTCTATTTAACTATTAGTTTGTTGGCTATTTTGTTAGAAAAAAAGAATAAAAATGTGGTAAGACTCGAAATTTTAAATAAAACTATTTATTTGTTTATAAAATAATGATATATTATTCAAGGTATGGTTGTCAGAGTTTGTCGTAATTCCTTTACCTTGAATTTTTTCTAGGTAAAAAGCAGGGGGGCTCTTATGTCTATAAAAGTGGACTCGAGGCATTTATATTTACAGGTAATCGATAGAATAAAACAAGATATTGAAAGCGGTAAATATAAAGCAAATGAAAAGCTTCCATCTGAATTTGAATTATCAAAGCAATTAGGTGTATCAAGGGCTACTTTACGTGAAGCACTTCGGCTTTTAGAAGAAGACAATGTTGTTATTCGAAAGCATGGGGTGGGGACATTTGTAAATCCTAAACCTATTGTATCTTCTGGTATTGAAGAGCTAACAAGTGTGACTTATATGATTGAGCAGGCTGGTAAAAAACCAGGTTCACAGTTCTTCCTAACGGATATTATCGAACCAACTGAGGAAGAAAAGTCTAAATTTATGCCTTTAGAAGTAAGAGAATTGGCAAAACTTGAACGTGTCCGTACTGCGGACGGATTACCAGTCGTATATTGTATTGATAAGGTGCCAAAAGACCTAATTCCTATTGAAGCTGCCCATACAGAGGATTCCTTGTTTAAGGTAATTGAACAACATACGGGAAAAAGAATTAGCTATGCTATCACCTATATAGAACCAGTAACTTATCATGAAAAGATTTATGGAATATTAAACTGTGATTTCGAACAATCCTTGTTATTGTTAAAACAAATGCATTATACGGATAATGACGAACCAGTTCTTTATTCTCTTAACTACTTTCGTTCAGATGTGTTTAGTTTTCATGTCTTCCGGAAACGTATATAGAAGGATGGAAACACGCATTTTAGGAGGTGATTTTTTACTGTCGAGGAATTTAATGTGGTTACATAATAACATTACTATTTTTTAAAAAAATTTATTTAGGGGGCTTTGTCCATGAAAAAATTAGGCTTACTAGTTGTATTGATTCTAAGTTTAGGATTATTTTTAGCTGCCTGTGGTGGTGGAGATAACAAAGAAAAAGGTAACAACAATAACTCTGGAGACACTGCTAAAAATGAAGATTCTAATGATTTTAAAGTTGGTATGGTAACAGACCTTGGTGGAGTGGATGATAAATCATTTAACCAATCCGCATGGGAAGGGTTAAAAGTATTTGGTGAACAAAATGGTTTAACTGAAGGAGAAGGCTATACTTACGAACAATCAAATGCAAAAGAAGATTATATTCCGAACTTAACTCGTTTAGTACGTAATAAATATGATCTTATCTATGGAATTGGTTTCGAACTTAAAGAAGATTTAACTACAATTGCAGAGCAAAATTCTGATTTACACTTTGCAATCGTTGATGACGTTATTGAACTACCTAACGTAGTAAGTATTACTTTCAAAGAGCATGAAGGATCATTTTTAGTTGGTGTAGCTGCTGCTCTAAAAACCAAGACAAACAAATTAGGATTTGTTGGAGGTATTGATTCTCCTCTAATTAATAAATTTGAAGCGGGATTTATTGCAGGTGCAAAATCAGTAAATCCTAATATCGAAGTTGATGTACAATATGCAGAAAGCTTTGGCGATCCTGCTAAGGGTAAATTAATCGCTACAAACATGTATAATAACGGTATTGATGTTATCTATCATGCATCAGGTGCAACAGGTAATGGTGTATTTAACCAAGCAAAAGACCTAAAACAAAATGATGCAGATCGTGAAATTTGGGTAATTGGTGTAGACCGTGACCAACACGAAGAAGGTAAAGTAGGAGACCAAAACGTAACACTTACATCCATGATTAAACGTGTAGATGTAGCTGTAGAAAACGTGTCTACAATGTCAATGAAAAATGAGTTTCCTGGTGGAGAAAAATTAGAATTTGGTATTGAAGAAGATGGAATCGGCTTTGCTACTACAAATCAAGAAGCTATGACTGAAGAAATTATTAACACTGTTAATGAATGGAAAGATAAAATTCTGAAGGGTGAAGTAAAGGTTCCTACTACCCGTGAGGAATTAAAAACGTTTGAAGAAGGGCTATAAGAAATATAATAGATTAGAAAAGACCTTATGAGGGTCTTTTCTAATCTTTTCATTAAAATCCTCAAATGAAGACTGATGAAACTAGGTTCGTCTTTTTCATTTGGTGATTTTATACTAAAATATAATCATTCAATTATTAAAAATAACCCATGAATGGAATAGAGAATAAAAGAGAGGTGACATCAGTGGAATATGTAATTGAAATGCTGAATATCCGAAAAGAGTTTCCGGGTATTGTTGCAAACGATAACATTACAGTCCAATTAAAAAAAGGGGAGATTCATGCCCTTTTAGGTGAGAATGGTGCTGGAAAATCCACATTAATGAACGTTTTATTTGGTTTATATCAACCAGAAGCTGGTGAAATTCGTGTTAACGGGGAAAAAGTAAAGATTACCAATCCTAATGTAGCGAATAATCTTGGAATAGGGATGGTTCACCAACATTTTATGCTAGTAGAACCGTTTACCGTAACACAAAATATTATTCTTGGAAGCGAACCAAAGGGTAAGTTTGGTAGTGTAAATATTAAAGAAGCAGAAAAAGAGATTCGTGAAATTTCTGATCGCTACGGCTTAAAGGTAGATCCATCAGCTAAAATCAGAGATATTTCTGTTGGTATGCAGCAACGAGTGGAAATTTTAAAAACCTTATACCGTGGCGCCGAGGTATTGATTTTTGATGAACCGACAGCAGTACTAACTCCTCAGGAAATTAATGAGCTTATGGATATAATGCGTTCATTAGTGAAGGAAGGAAAATCTATTATTCTAATAACGCATAAATTAAAAGAAATCATGGAGGTATGTGACCGTTGTACGGTAATTCGTAAGGGTAAAGGTATTGGAACAGTAGTGGTGAAGGATACTAACCCAGACGAGCTTGCCTCTCTCATGGTCGGCAGAGAAGTTAATTTCAAAACAGATAAAAAACCGGCTGAACCAAAAGAGGTTGTTTTACATATTGAAGATTTATTTGTTCAGGATGTAAGAAAAATAGATTTAGTAAAAGGATTAAATCTTGATGTCCGTGCAGGAGAGATTGTAGGGATAGCGGGTGTTGATGGGAATGGTCAATCTGAACTAATAGAAGCAATTACTGGACTTCGTAAGTCTCGTTCTGGAAAAATTATGCTTAACGACAAAAATATTACAAATCTTAGTCCAAGAAATGTTACTAAGAGCGGATTAGGACATATCCCCCAGGATCGCCATAAATATGGACTTGTTCTGGATTATCCAATTGGTGCCAATATGGTATTACAGACATACTATCAAAAGCCTTTTTCAAAAGTATCTGTACTAAATTACAAAGAAATTTATAAAAAGGCGAAAGAATTAATTGAAGAGTATGATGTACGAACACCAAGTGAATATACCCCTGCTAGGGCATTATCAGGAGGAAACCAGCAAAAAGCAATAATTGGACGAGAAATTGACCGTTCACCTGATCTCTTAATTGCTGCCCAGCCTACTCGTGGTTTAGATGTTGGAGCAATAGAGTTTATTCATAAAAAGTTAATAGAAGAACGAGACAAAGGAAAAGCTATATTACTAGTTTCGTTTGAATTGGACGAGATAATGAACGTTAGTGACCGAATTGCCGTAATGTTTGATGGGAAAATTGTTGCAAATCTTACGCCGACAGAGACGAATGAGCAAGAACTAGGATTGCTAATGGCGGGTAGTACTATAAATGGGGCAGGTGATTCAAATGACATCAAATAATCGTCTATTCGGTATCCTTGTACCAATTATATCTGTTTTACTTGGATTACTTGTTGGTGCCCTTATAATGCTTGTTTCTGGTCACAACCCTATTGAAGGATATACTGCCCTATGGAACGGAGCGTTTTATGATGCATTCACCATTGGAGAAACAATTAGAAGAATTACACCATTAATTTTAACTGGACTTGCAATTGCTTTTGCTTTCCGTACAGGTTTATTTAATATCGGTGCTGAGGGGCAGGTAATAGTTGGTTGGCTTGCCGCAGTATGGGTTGGAATAGCTATCGAGGCTCCAATGATCATTCACTTACCACTTGCTATCATTGCAGGTGCATTAGCTGGGGGAATTTGGGGATTTATTCCAGGAATACTAAAAGCAAAATTGGGTGTACATGAAGTAATTGTCACTATAATGATGAATTATATAGCCTTATTTGTATCAAATGAAATTGTTCGTTCTGTTTTAACAGAACATAAGACAACTACAGAAAAGATTGCTTCATCTGCATCTTTAGGATCAGAATGGTTACAAAGTATTACCTTCTATTCTAGACTACACTATGGTATTTTAATAGCCTTATTTGCTGCAGCTGTGATGTGGTTTGTTATCAACCGTACTACAGTTGGGTATGAATTAAAGGCAGTTGGCTTTAATCGCCATGCATCCAAATATGCTGGTATGAATGTTAGCAAAAATATTGTCCTTTCCATGGTAATATCGGGTGTCTTTGCTGGACTGGCAGGTGTAATGGAAGGATTAGGAACATATGGAACAGTTTCAGTTATTTCTGGCTTTACGAACCTTGGTTTTGATGGAATAGCTGTTGCATTACTGGGAGCAAACAATCCTTTAGGAGTTGTCCTTGCTGCTATCCTGTTTGGAGTATTAAAAGAAGGTGCAGGAGAAATGCCAAGTGCCGGTGTTCCGACTGAGTTAGTTGATATTATCATTGCTATCATAATATTCTTCGTAGCGTCAAGCTACATTATTCGCTGGACATTAACTCGCTTTAAAAAGGAGGGGAAATAAGTGCTTGATATTTTAGCATCCATCGTGCCTACTGTATTATTCTTTTCAGCACCCCTTATCTTTACTGCATTGGGAGGAGTATTTAGTGAACGGTCTGGTGTTATTAACATTGGATTAGAAGGTTTAATGGTAATAGGGGCATTTGTTGGAATTATTTTTAACCTTACATTTGCTGATGTGTTTGGGAATTTTACCCCATGGATTTCAATTATCGTTGCTACTATTGTCGGAGCATTATTCTCGGCTATACACGCAGTAGCGTCTGTATCGTTTAGAGCTGACCAGACAGTAAGTGGTGTTGCAATCAATATGCTCGCTCTTGGTGTTGGAGTTTATTTAACGAAGGTTTGGTACGGAAAAGGTCAAACAGATATGGTTGCCGAGCCGTTTAACTCAACGAACATTCCAATACTATCGGATATTCCGATAATAGGACCTATCTTTTTCGAGGGTATTTATATTACCTCATATGTTGCCATTATCGTTGCATTTATTGCATGGTTTGTTCTATATAAAACAGCTTTTGGATTACGCCTACGTGCTGTTGGTGAACATCCTATGGCAGCAGATACTAATGGAATTAACGTATATAAGATGCGTTATATTGCCGTGTTAATTTCAGGCGCTTTAGGAGGTTTAGGTGGATCTGTCTTTGCTTTAACCATCGTCTCTAACTTTTCTCACTCAACGATTGTTGGACAAGGTTTTATGTCATTGGCAGCAGTTATTTTCGGGAAATGGCATCCGCTTGGTGCAATGGGAGCAGCATTGTTCTTTGGTTTTGCACAGAGCTTAAGTGTCGTAAGCACTGGAATTCCTTTGTTAGAGGATATTCCACAAATCTATTTACTAATTGCTCCATATGTATTAACAATTCTTGCTTTAGCAGGATTTATTGGTCGCGCAGATGCACCACGTGCAAATGGTATACCTTACGTTAAAGGTAGTAGATAAACAAAACAAGGTCTGTCCTTTCTGTATATCATACAGAAGAGGCAGGCCTTTTTTATCGTTGTCAATAGCTACTAAAAACGATTAATGGTAAACTATGGATAATAAAAAATTAATGGATTTGAGAAAATACGTACAAACTAAAGGGTAGCCCACAAATGTATATCGATAATTGGAGGAAATAGTATGGTGACGATAAATGAAGAAGTGAAAAATCAGAACGGCATTACGTTACATTTGATTCCAAACGAAAAATTTAAGACGGTTAATATTGTAGTAAAATTTAAAGCGAGACTTAATAGAGAATCAATTACGAAACGAGCATTATTGCCTTATGTACTACAGCAAGGTCCGAGCAAGTATCCTAGTAGAAAAGAACTGCAAATCGCTTTAGATGATTTATATGGTGCAGTGTTATCGATTGATGGAGGAAAAAAAGGAAACCATCATATTCTAAGTTTTCGATTAGAAGTTGCAAATGAAAAATTCATACCAAATGAATCAAGTATTGTTGAGGACGCGGTTAAGCTTTTAAATGAGGTGATTTTTAAACCTAATACAAAGGATCAAGCATTTAACGAATCGATATTTAATAGAGAGCGTGAAACGCTTAGACAGAAGATAAAGTCTGTTATAGATGATAAGATGAGATATGCCAATATGCGATTAATTGATGAAATGTGCGATGGAGAGCTATTTCAGCTTCATGTCCATGGTTATGAAGAAGATTTAGATCAGATTACTCCAGAAGATTTATACACATATTACATCGAGCTTCTTCAAGAGGACCAAATAGATGTATATGTATTAGGTGATTTCGACTCCAATAAAATGGAAAAAATTATCTCTCCAATTATTGAGCAAGAGAAAAGAACCACCTCTGTTAAAAATGATGTAGAAGAGGAGAGTACATCAAAGAGAAAAGAGCCGAGAGAAGTGGTGGATAAACAAAATGTCCAACAAGCAAAACTGCATATTGGTTACCGCACCAATATTCGATATCAAGATGCAGAATATCCGGCTTTACAGGTATTCAATGGGATATTAGGTGCATTTCCGAATTCAAAGTTATTTATTAATGTACGTGAGAAAAATAGTTTAGCCTATTATGCATCATCCCGAATTGAAAGCCATAAGGGGCTGCTCCTTGTATTTAGTGGAATTGCTCCTGAAAATTATCAAAAGGCAAAAGATATTATAGAAGAACAAATGAAAGCAATGAAAGAAGGAGACATCACGGAAGACGATTTATCTGAGACAAAAGAGTTAATTGTAAATCAGCTCTTAGAAACATTAGATCATCCACAAGGTATTATCGAAATGCTGTATCAACAAGTTATAGCGGAAAAAGAATTAAAACCTGATCAATTAATTGAACAAATAAAGAACGTTACAATAGACGAGGTTATAGAGGTTGGCAAGAAAATCCAAGAGGATACGGTCTATCTATTAACAAGTGAAGGAGTTTCTGCGAATGAGTAATAAAGATTATCGTCATATTAAGGAGACAATTTATCACGAGAAATTAGATAGTGGGTTAACTGTCTTTTTATTACCAAGACCAGCCATGTCTAAGACTTATGCTATCTTTTCAACGAATTATGGGGCTATCGACAGGAGCTTTGTACCGATAGGGGAAACGGAGTTAATTACTGTTCCAGACGGAATTGCCCATTTTTTAGAGCACAAGCTCTTTGAAAAGGAAGATCGTGATGTGTTTACTGATTTCGGAAAGCAAGGTGCATCGGCAAATGCCTATACTTCATTTACAAAAACTGCTTATCTTTTTTCTGCTACAACCAATATCGATCAAAATGTGAAAACATTACTTGACTTTGTACAGGATCCCTATTTTTCCGAAGCCTCTGTAGAAAAAGAAAAAGGAATCATTGGCCAAGAAATTAAAATGTATGATGACCAACCTGATTGGCAGTCCTTTATGGGTACGTTACGAAGTTTATTTAAAAATTTGCCAGTAAATATTGACATTGCGGGAACAGTAGATTCTATTGCGGAAATTACTAAGGATGATCTATATACATGCTATAACACCTTTTATCATCCGGGAAATATGACCTTATTTATAGCAGGAAATTTTGATCCAGAACAAATGATATCATTAGTGAAAGAAAATCAGCAGGCAAAAGAATTTGCTAAGCTAGAAGATATTCAACGAGATTATCCGAAAGAGCCTGAAGAGGTTGCCCATAAAGAATACAAACTTACCATGCCTGTATCTGTTCCAAAATGTACAGTGGGAATAAAGGAATCCATTCAAGAGCTTGAAGGAGAAGACTTTATTCGTAAAGATATTTTACAGGACATTATGATGACATACTTCTTCTCAAAGAGTGGGCAATTCTATGATGAGCTCTATCAGGAGAAACTAATTGATTCTAGTTTCTATTTTGAGACTAATTTAGAAAAAAACTTTGGTTATTCGATTATTGGTGGAAATACGGATAATCCCGACCAATTTACAGCGAAGATTAAAGAATTATTACTTTCAACTAAAACAATGGAAATCCCGACAGAGGATTTTGAGCGTATGAAGCGTAAGAAAATTGGCCAATTGCTACGTTCAATGAATTCGCTTGAAAATATTGCTGGCAAATATATTCATTATCATACGGTTGGGGTTGATTTTTTTGAGTTAATACCAACCATTCAAAACCTATCTGTTGAAGATGCCAATCAGTATCTACAGGACTGGATTGATGAAGAGCGTTTAGGCGTTTGTAAAATTGTAGCGGAGTAGGAGAAACTGCGATGGGGAAAAACATTTTAATTATTGGTGCGAGTGGAGCTATTGGTAGCGCCATTACAGAGCAGCTAATATTGGATGGTCACCAATTGATCCTTCATTATCATCAAAATAGAGATGCAATTGATACTATACTGGAGAATGCTAAAGCTGAATCAATATTAGGGTTCATTAAGGCCGATCTAAGTAAAATGGCTAATATTAGTGACTTTTTGGAAAAAATAGCGTATCCAGTAGATGCGATTATTTTCGCAAGTGGAATTGCGTATTATGGCTTGTTTCAAGAAACACCAGATGAGGTAATGGAAGAGATGTTTTCTATTCATATAGGAGCTCCTCTATTAATTACGAAGGCTCTTCTTGGAGATATGCTACTGAGGAAAAACGGAAAAATAATTTTTATCTCCTCTATTTGGGGAGAGGTAGGAGCAAGCAATGAGGTCTTATATTCCACTGTAAAAGGTGCCCAAAATAGTTTTGTAAAAGCATTAGCAAAGGAAGTTGGTCCAAGTGGAATACTAGTTAATGCTGTTAGCCCTGGTTTTATTGATACAAAAATGAATCCACTAAGTGCCGATGAAAAGGAAGCTTTACTAGAAGAAATTCCCCTAAATCGGCCCGGTTTACCTAAGGATGTTGCTAATACAGTAAGCTTCTTACTGAGTGATAAATCAAACTACATTCACGGTGAAATAATAAGAGTAACAGGCGGATGGCATTGATCTGATATATATATATATTAACTTCTCGTTTACAGCATGTATAATCAAAAAATAACTTCAAATACTATAGTTGTATAACGAGAAGGAGGAATGAAAAATGTCTGTTCTTGAAAATTTTGATTCTTGGAAGCAATTTTTAGCAAATAGATTAGAGCAAGCTCAAGCACAGGGGATGTCACAACAAACGATTTCTCAAGTTGCATATGAGGTTGGAGACTATCTTGCAAAAAGTGTTGATGCTAAAAATAGTGAAGAAGCTGTTTTGCGTGAATTATGGAATGCTGCTTCTAAGGAAGAACAGCAGGCAATTGCCAATTCAATGGTGAAATTGGTACAAAACGAAGCTAATAATGGCTAAGACTAACAAGTGAAAAAAGGAGCTGCGTGTGTGTCGTAGCTTCTTTTCCTTTCTAAAGGAAAACTTTAGAAAATAAATTTCAACGAATGTCTTTAAACAAATGTGAAAATCATTTATTATAAATGTATACGTACTTTAAAATTTGATTTTATGTACAAAGGAGAGAGCTTAGTGGGGAAGATAGAATGGTATTTAGAATATGAAATACGAATAAATCGCCCGGGACTACTAGGTGAAATATCTTCTTTACTAGGTATGTTATCAATAAATATTGTAACCATAAATGGTGTTGAAAATGGCCGAAGAGGAATGCTGTTGCTAGCTGATAATAACGAACAGATTACTCGTTTAAAATTGATTTTAAATACAATGGATACAATAAGATTAACAAAACTAAGAAAAGCAAAATTACGTGATAGATTAGCTGTTAGACATGGCAAATATATACATAGAGATGCGGACGATAGAAAGACAGTTAGGTTTATACGAGACGAGCTTGGGATACTAGTTGATTTTATGGCGGAGCTTTACAAACAAGATGGGCATAAATTAATTGGAATACGAGGTATGCCTAGAGTTGGAAAAACAGAATCCATTGTTGCCGCCAGTGTGTGTGCAAATAAGCGGTGGTTATTTGTATCAAGTACGCTCATCAAACAAACGGTACGCAATCAATTGATTGAGGGAGAATATAGTAGTGATAATATTTTCATTATTGACGGGATTGTTTCCAAACAAAAGGCAAATGAGAGACATTGGCAATTAATCCGGGAGATTATGCAACTTCCCGCAATAAAAGTGGTGGAGCATCCAGATATTTTTGTTCAGGCGACTGAGTATAATATCGACGATTTTGATTATATTATCGAACTCCGAAGTGACGAAAATGAAGAAATAACTTATGATGTAGTGGAAAGAGCACAATTTAACCAGGGTAGTGGATTTTCTATGTTCGATTATTAAACTGGATGGTGTTAGATATGGGTATTGGATCAAGACTTAGAGATGCAAGAGAAGCTAAAGAAATATCGTTAGATAGCTTACAAGAAACGACTAAAATTCAAAAAAGATATCTCGTGGCAATCGAAGAGGAAAATTTTTCTGTTTTGCCAGGGAAGTTTTATACAAAAGCATTTATTAGGGAATATGCTATTGCTGTTGGTTTAGACCCAAACGAGTTGATGGCTGAGTTTAGTGAAGAAATACCTTCGCCTAGTGAGGATACAACTACTCAGTATACGAGAATCCATCGTTCTCGAAAAGATAATATGCCAACAAAAAACTCAGCTATTTTTTCTATCATTCCTACATTATTTGTCATTATATTAATCTTTGGTATAATCTTTGTAGTTTGGTGGTTTGTAATCTCCAAAGCAAATGATGAAAATAAAACTACTCCTAATGCAAATTCAGATGATTACATTACGAGAGAAACAGAGAATAAAAATACAAATACGAATGACGATACAAATAATGAAGAAGATCAGGATACAGATGAGAATACTGGTGATGCAACGGAAGATTCGGATAATAATGATGAGGATTCATCAGCTGAAACTGATGAGAATTCGACTCTTTCGATGGAAGTGGTAGAAGCTGGCACTGGTATTAAGCCAACATCTACCATTGAGTTATCTAATGTGGGTGATTCATTAACCTTCGAATTTGAAGCTGCTAATGTCCAAGTATGGCTTGATGTCGAAAATGGTAATGGGCAAAAGTTTTTTAGTGGGTTTGTTAAGCCAACTGAAAAAACTACTGTCGATATGACTGGACAGGAGCAAATCTATTTGAATGTTGGTTCTGCACCAAATTTAACGATAACGATTAATGATGAAACACTAGAATACCCTGTTGACCCAAGTCAAAGAGGTGCTGATCATCAAAAAATTTGGTTAAATGTAATTAAAGAAAATGAATAAGCAGAAGGGGATGTCTTAGTAAAGGAGGGCCCTCCTTGGACATTCCCTTTCTTTCTTTCGAATCAAATGGGAGGAATCGGATAATGAATTTACCGAATAAGATAACCTTTTCTAGAATTTTATTAATACCAATCTTTATTATATTAATGGCTGTACCATTTAATTGGGGAGAATGGGATATAGGTAATACAACATTACCAATTTCTCATTTTGTTGGTGCTGTACTATTTATTATTGCTTCCGCCACAGACTGGATTGATGGTCACTATGCTAGAAAACATAATTTAGTGACCAATTTAGGGAAGTTTTTAGACCCTTTAGCAGATAAGCTTTTAGTATCGGCTGCACTTATATTACTTGTAGAAATGGGGCTTGCTCCAGCATGGATTGTCATAATTATCATTAGTAGAGAATTTGCTATCACTGGTTTACGACTAGTAGCGGCAGGAGAAGGAATTGTGTTAGCGGCAGGTAAAATGGGTAAATTAAAAACAGCAACACAAATGATCGCAATTGCATGTTTATTACTACATAATTTCCCGTTCTCGTTTATAGCTATTCCGTTTGGTACAATTATGCTTTATATCGCACTATTCTTTACGGTTCTTTCTGGCTATGATTATTTTGCTAAAAATTGGCATGTAATGAGGGATTCAAAATAATGAAAACGATAAAAACAGAAATCATTGCAGTTGGTACAGAACTTCTTTTGGGTCAAATTGCAAACACAAATGCTCAGTGGATATCTGAGCATTTGGCTTTTCACGGTATAAATGTATATTATCACGGAGTAGTTGGTGATAATCTCAACCGTGTTCAGAATACCTTTCAGTTAGCGCAAGAGCGCTCAGATATAGTTATTGTCACTGGTGGGCTTGGACCTACGGATGACGATTTAACTCGGGAAGCATTTCAATTACTTAGTGGATTAAGTATAGATGAGCATCAAGAATCCATGGATAAAATAGAAGCATATTTTTCTAGACTAAACGTTACTATGACCCCAAACAATCGAAAGCAAGCAAGAATATTCAGTGGTGCAAAGGTCATTAGAAACAGCATGGGAATGGCTCCTGGAATGATTGTTCATTACGAGGGAACGATATGGGTATTCCTACCCGGGGTTCCTCGTGAAATGAAGGCTATGATGCTTGAGGATGTTATTCCATATTTGCGTAAAAAACTAAAACAGAAGGATATTATTCAATCCCTAGTTCTACGATTTATTGGGATTGGTGAATCACAGCTCGAGCATGAGCTTAAAGAACTTATAGATAGCCAGATCAACCCAACCATTGCTCCATTGGCACAAAACGATGGTGTTGTTTTACGGTTAACTGCTAAGGCATCGTCAGAGGAAGAAGCTATGCTGCTTCTTAATCAGACAAAGGAAGAAATTCTATCGAAGGTAGGAGAATATTATTTTGGAACAAATGATGAAACAATTGAACAGACGATCGTTTCCAGACTAATAGAAAATAACCTTAAAATTGCTTCTGCTGAAAGTCTTACAGGCGGAAAGTTTATTGAAAAATTGATTTCTGTTCCAGGAGTGTCACAGGTTTGCCAAGGATCAATCGTGTGTTACGACGAGTCCGTAAAAAGAAATGTCTTAAAAGTAAAGAATGAAATAATTGACACCTTTGGTACTGTCAGTCGTGAATGTGCACTAGAAATGGCTAAAAAAGTTTCAGAATTACTGCATGCATCTGTTGGAATTAGCTTTACTGGTATTGCAGGACCTGATTCAATCGAAGGGAAGCCGGTTGGAACTGTCTATATTTCAGTGTATATCAAAGACGGGAAACATATCGTGAATAAGTATGAGCTTACTGGTGATCGTGAGGGAATAAGACATCGTGCGGTATTGAAGGGTTATGAACTTCTATATAATCTCTTAAAATGATATAATTACGTAGGTTTTTTCCTGTAAAAATCACTAATAGCAAGTAATTTATTATAAAAATAGTAAAATAGAAAACTAATTACCTAACAAAATAGGGGAACATTTATTCGGATTTTACTTGGCAAAACATTAAAAACCATGTATGATAGATATAGTTAATATAAGGAGGTAGTTTCGTTGAGTGATAGAAAACAAGCTTTAGAGATGGCATTAAGGCAAATAGAGAAGCAGTTCGGAAAAGGTTCCATCATGAAACTTGGTGAACAGGCAGATGTAAAATTAGCAACAACCTCAAGTGGGTCGCTTGCATTAGATATTGCATTAGGAATAGGTGGTTACCCTAAAGGAAGAATCATCGAAATATATGGTCCAGAATCTTCGGGTAAAACAACAGTAGCATTACATGCCATTGCAGAGGTGCAAAAAAATGGTGGTCAAGCTGCATTTATTGATGCGGAGCATGCATTAGACCCAACCTATGCAAGAGCATTAGGTGTTAATATTGATGAACTATTATTGTCACAACCAGATACTGGGGAACAAGCACTTGAAATCGCAGAAGCATTAGTTCGTAGTGGAGCTGTTGATGTTATCGTTATAGACTCAGTAGCAGCACTAGTACCGAAAGCAGAAATTGAGGGAGAAATGGGAGATTCCCATGTAGGATTACAAGCGAGACTAATGTCCCAGGCTTTAAGAAAGTTATCTGGAACAATAAACAAATCAAAAACTACGGCTATATTCATTAACCAAGTACGTGAAAAAATTGGTGTTATGTTTGGTAACCCTGAAACTACTCCAGGTGGTCGTGCATTGAAGTTCTATTCATCAGTAAGGCTGGAAGTGCGCCGTGCTGAAACCTTAAAAATAGGCAATGACATGGTTGGTAACAGAGCGAAGATTAAGGTTGTGAAAAACAAGGTAGCGCCTCCTTTTAAACAAGCAGAAGTGGATATCATGTACGGTGAAGGTATTTCAAAAGAAGGAGAAATAATTGATATCGGTGCTGAACTTGATATTGTTCAAAAGAGTGGAGCATGGTATTCCTATCAAGGAGAAAGGCTTGGACAAGGTAGAGAAAATGCTAAGGCTTTCCTAATTGAAAATAAAGATATGGCTGCTGAAATTGAAGAAGCTATTCGTGAACATTACAATTTAGATGGTGAAGTAGAGATACCACAAGATGATCTAGAAGAACCAACACAAGAAACACTAGATGTATAACAATCTCTAAAAGGTCTATCATTCAAAATTACAACCGTTTTAGGTAGTATATTTTGAGTGATAGACCTCTTTTATTGCAAAGATATTTTTTATGTCGATTCCTTGACATTATTTTTCCATAAAGATAAAATTAGTATGTATAATTTTATAATTTTATTATACGAAGACAAATTTATTCATTGAATATGGTACACACCGACAAATTTAAATGAATGAGCCGAAACAATTTTATAGCAAGAGGAGGTGAAAACGTGGGAGAAAACTTTCTCATCTCCATTTTGCTTGTCGTAATTTCCCTTATAGTCGGTTTGTTTGTTGGTTATCTGATTCGTAAATCTATTGCGGAAGCAAAAATTTCCAGTGCGGAAACATTAGCAAAGCAAATAGTTGAAGAAGCACATCGAAATGCAGATGCCGCCAAAAAAGAGGCGCTTCTTGAGGCGAAGGACGAAAATCATAAGCTTCGCCAGCAGACAGAGCAGGAATTACGTGAACGTCGTTCTGAGGTACAAAAGCAAGAAAATCGCCTGATGCAAAGAGAAGAAAATCTGGATAGAAAAAGTGAAACTTTAGACAAGCGAGAGCTCATGCTTGAAAAGCGAGAACTATCACTAGCAGAAAAACAACAACAAATTGAAGAAATGGAAAGCAAAGTGGAAACAACGCTACAAGAGCAGCAGACAGAGCTTGAGCGCATTTCTGGGTATACTACTGATCAGGCAAGAACAATTATTTTAGAGCGGCTTGAAAAAGAATTGGCACATGAATCAGCCATTATGATAAAAGAGGCAGAAAATCGTGCAAAAGAAGAAGCAGATAAGAAAGCGAAAAGTATCTTATCTATGGCGTTACAACGCTGTGCTGCAGACCACGTTGCTGAAACAACTGTATCTGTTGTAAATCTTCCAAATGATGAAATGAAAGGTCGTATTATTGGTCGTGAAGGTCGAAACATTCGAACATTAGAAACATTAACAGGAATCGATTTAATCATTGATGATACACCAGAAGCGGTAATACTATCTGGTTTTGACCCGATTCGAAGAGAGATAGCTCGTATAGCATTAGAAAAACTTGTCCAAGATGGTAGAATTCACCCTGCAAGGATCGAAGAAATGGTGGATAAAGCTAGACGTGAAGTGGATGAGTATATACGAGAAGTCGGTGAAGAAACAACATTTGAGGTTGGCGTACATGGTCTACATCCTGATTTGATTAAAATTCTTGGTCGCTTAAAATATCGTACAAGCTATGGTCAAAATGTATTAAAGCATTCAACAGAAGTAGCGTACCTGTCAGGCTTATTAGCTGCTGAGTTAGGTGAAGACGAAAGATTAGCAAGAAGAGCCGGATTACTACATGATATTGGTAAAGCCATTGATCATGAGGTAGAAGGTAGCCACGTTGAAATCGGTAAAGAGCTAGCGATGAAATACAAGGAACACGAGGTAGTAATTAATGCAATTGCATCACACCACGGTGACGAAGAACCAACTTCCGTCATTTCAGTCCTAGTTGCCGCAGCAGACGCTTTATCTGCAGCGCGCCCTGGTGCAAGAAGTGAAACCTTGGAGAACTATATCAAGCGTTTAGAAAAGCTTGAAGAAATATCTGAATCATTCTCAGGTGTTGAAAAATCGTATGCAATCCAGGCAGGAAGAGAAATTCGTATTATGGTGAAGCCGGATGAAATAGATGATATTGATTCCGCACGCATTGCTCGTGATATTCGCAAACGTATTGAGAGTGAGCTAGATTACCCTGGTCATATTAAAGTGACTGTCATTCGTGAAACAAGAGCAGTAGAATATGCGAAATAAAAACGTGAAAAGTGGGGGATGAACATCCTCCACTTTTGTGTTTCTTTACGCGGTTCATGAATAAACAATATTGTATTATCATATTTTACTGCTTTGACTTTCATAGAAATATATGGAAAACTAATTATAGAATGAATGTTAGGATGAGATTAATGAAAATTTTATTTATTGGGGATGTTTTTGGTTCTCCTGGAAGGAATATGGTACAAGAATACCTTCCTAAGTTAAAAGAGAAATATAAGCCACAGGTTATTGTCATTAATGGTGAAAATAGTGCCTCAGGAAAAGGGATTACTGAGAAGATATACAAACAATTTATGGAATGGGGTGCACAGGTCATCACAATGGGTAACCACACTTGGGACAAAAAGGAAATCTATGAGTTTATTGATGATGCCAAAAATTTGATTCGTCCCGCTAATTTTCCCGAAGGAACACCAGGAAAAGGATTAACCTATATTAATATTAATGGAACTGAGGTTGCAGTTTTAAATTTACAAGGAAGAACCTTCTTGCCTGCTATTGATGACCCGTTTAGAAAAGTAGATGAACTGATTTTAGAAGCCAAAAAAAGGACAAATATCATCTTTTTGGATTTTCATGCTGAGGCAACAAGCGAAAAACAAGCAATGGGCTGGTATGTAGATGGGCGTGTTAGTGCAGTTGTCGGAACCCATACCCATACACAAACAGCAGATAATCGCATTTTACCGAATGGAACTGCATATATTACAGATGTGGGTATGACAGGTCCGTACGATGGAATTCTTGGAGTGGAGCGAGATTCAGTTATTAAGAAATTTTTAACAAGCCTACCGGTAAGATTTGAGCCCGATAAAACTGGAAGAGCACAGCTTAATGCTGTCTTAGTTACATTAGATCAAGCTAGTAGTAAAGCAACGAATATAGAACGCATCATGATAAATGATGACCATCCATTCATAAACTAGTATTATACCTTAAGGAAATTTGAATTTTTCGAATTATTGATGCATAATAAGGTTATAAGCAAACGCCTAAAAGAATATAGTAGCTATAGAACTATAATAGGATATAAGGGAGGTACTAGTAATGGAAATATTAAAAGTCTCAGCAAAATCAAATCCTAATTCAGTAGCAGGAGCACTCGCGAATGTTTTACGTGAACGTGGCACAGCGGAAATACAGGCAATCGGTGCGGGAGCATTAAACCAAGCCGTAAAAGCAGTTGCAATCGCTAGAGGATTTGTTGCCCCAAGTGGTGTAGATTTAATATGTATACCAGCCTTTACCGACATTATGATTGATAATGAAGAACGAACAGCGATAAAATTGATTGTTGAACCTCGATAGGAAAAATCTTGGGATAGTGTTACGCGATAATGCGTAGCACTTTTTATTTTATAAAGTATAGCTTTACTACAAATATGGTAAAAAGGATTATAAATAAATAACCGAAAATATTGTGTCGTATATTCACAAATATTGTTAAAATGGTTAAAAGGCTATATACTGTTATAATGTACACCTATACATAAGATTTTTTCCTGATTAGAAAGGAGTATGTAATGTGAATGAACAACAACGGCTTGAACAAGCTCAGATAAATAGAGTAGATAACCCATCTGCTCAAGATAATATGGAACGGATTAAGAATATGACTAGTGATGAAATGATTGCAAAATATTTTCAAACTAGTTATCAGCCACCGGATTTAAAGAAAGCAAGAAAACGTCGTCGTGAAGAGGTACAATTTCATTATGATTTTTCCATTCCTGAGGACATGCAGCAAATAGGAAAAGGAAAGAAGTTTTTGATTCGTACATATGGCTGTCAAATGAATGAGCATGATACAGAGGTAATGGCAGGAATATTAACTGAAATGGGATATGAAGCAACTTCAGAAACGAATGAGGCAGACCTTATCCTATTAAATACTTGTGCTATTCGTGAAAACGCAGAAAATAAAGTATTTGGAGAAATTGGTCATTTAAAACCACTGAAGGTAGAGAAGCCCGACTTAATTCTTGGAGTCTGTGGCTGTATGTCACAAGAAGAATCTGTGGTAGACCGTATTATGAAAAAACACCAGCATATAGACTTGGTGTTCGGTACCCATAATATTCACCGCTTACCACATTTAGTGAAAGAAGCTATGTTTGGTAAAGCCCAAGTTGTAGAAGTATGGTCTAAGGAAGGAGATATTATTGAGAACCTTCCTAAGGTTAGAAATGGTAAAATTAAGGCTTGGGTAAATATCATGTACGGATGTGATAAATTCTGTACATACTGTATCGTACCAATGACTCGTGGTAAGGAAAGAAGTCGTAGACCAGAGGATATTATCCAAGAAATTCGTCAACTAGCTGCTCAGGGTTATCAAGAAATAACCCTACTTGGACAGAATGTTAATGCCTACGGTAAAGACTTTGAGGACATTGATTATCGTTTTGGAGATTTAATGGATGACATACGAAAAATTGACATTCCGAGGGTGCGCTTTACGACCTCACATCCAAGAGATTTTGATGATCACCTTATTGAAGTGTTAGCAAAAGGCGGAAATCTGTTAGACCATATTCATTTACCAGTACAGTCCGGTAGTAGTGAAGTTTTAAAACGAATGAATCGTAAATATACGC
Source organism: Ornithinibacillus bavariensis (assembly GCF_018333235.1). Lineage (GTDB taxonomy): Bacteria > Bacillota > Bacilli > Bacillales > Amphibacillaceae > Ornithinibacillus > Ornithinibacillus bavariensis. The sequence continues at coordinate 841,963 of NZ_BORP01000001.1, forward strand.
GTGAGGATTATTTGGAGTTAGTTCGTAAAATCCGAAAAGCTATTCCAAATGCTACATTAACTACAGATATTATTGTAGGATTCCCTAATGAGACAGAGGAACAATTTGAGGAGACTTTATCCTTAGTAGAAGAGGTAGGCTTTGAGGCTGCATATACATTTATTTATTCACCACGTGAAGGTACTCCTGCAGCGATGAAGAAGGATGATGTACCAGAGGAAGTGAAGAAGCAGCGTCTCTATCGTTTAAATGAATTAGTAAACAAGCAATCTGCTGACTCCATGAAGACTTATAAGGATAAAATAGTAAAAGTCCTTGTTGAAGGAGAAAGTAAGAAAGATCCAAATATTCTTGCTGGTTATACGGAGAAGAATAAATTAGTTAACTTTGTTGGACCTAAGTCTGCAATAGGTAAAATTGTTGATGTTAAGATTACCGAAGCTAAAACATGGTCTTTAAATGGTATTATGGTTGAAAATACAGTTGAGGTGAAATAAATGGCGGAATATACACGTTCAGAAGTTCTTGCGGAAGCGAAAAAGCTAGCTGAAATGCTTGCTAATACAGAGGAAATAGATCGTTTTAAGCAAGTAGAGGCAAAGTTAAATGAGAATCAAAAGGTGCAAAAAACGATTCAAAAAATAAAAACCTTACAAAAGCAAGCAGTTAATTTCCAAGCATATGAAAAAAGGGAAGCTTTAAAGCGTATTGAAGAAGAAATTGACCGTTTGCAAACGGAAATTGATGAAATTCCAGTGGTACAGGAATTTAAAGAAACACAAATAGTTGTAAATGATGTATTGCAATTAGTTTCTACTACTATTGCTCGAGAAGTGACAAACCGTGTAATAGAATCAACTGGTGGAGATCCTCTAACCGGTAAAACAGCTTCAGGTGAGAAACACAGTATTGGCTGCGACCATTAAAAGAGGCGAGAAAATTCTCGCCTCTTTTTATGATGTGAATGAAGTGAATGCAAATCGGCTAAAGTTACTTCTTCAATTAACAAAATTTATACCTCAAATAGGACTCAATTGAATAAATAATATTAAATTTTTAAATGGAAAATTTGGTCCAATCCTTTGAAAAAACTGCTACCTATCGGCTTCTCACTCAGCATTATTTTTTCTCCTCAACCTTTCCTAGAAACGTTATGCACTTTAGGTATTTGTCTTGCATAAAATGACTATGAAAAAAGAGGAGGTAAACGTAATTATGAGTTTTCTAGATAAAGATTACCGAGAAGTAATTACAAAAGCGGTTATTGGAAAAGGTAAAAAGTTCACGCAAGCTACTCATTCCGTTACGCCATCACATAGACCGACCAGTATTCTAGGATGCTGGGTAATTAATCATCTCTATAATGCAAAGAAAAAATCAGAAGATACCATTGAAGTTAATGGGAGCTACGACATTAACATTTGGTATTCCTATAATGATAATACAAAAACGGAGGTTGTCACTGAAAGAGTAACATATTGTGATTACATCCCTTTAGGAGTTCTGGATGAGAACTGCATTAACGATGATTATGATGTTATTTGTAAAGTGCTTCAGCAACCAAATTGCCTTGAGTGCCGTATTTCTAATCAGGGTAATAAAATTCTAGTAGATATTGAGCGAGAGTTTTTAGTTCAAGTCGTTGGTGAGACAAAAGTTTATGTGAAGGTAAAACCAAAAGGCCATAAAATGGCTGATGATGACGATGAAAGCTGGGATTATGTCGTCACAGAAGATGAGTTAGCTGATGTAAATCCTGACTTTCTTGAAAGTAGCAGTAGAAGTAAAGACTAATTAGCTTACGAGGGGGTGTTCCTCGTAAGTTTTTTTTATAGGTCCTATCGGTTCAATAGCTAAATCATTTCATTGGTTCTAATCCATTTTATGCTATAATAATAGAATAAAATGTAGGCTTTTGGAGGATTTTGTAATGGCAAAATATACACCAATGATGGAGCAATATTTGAAAATTAAAGCAGATCATCAAGATGCTTTTTTATTTTTTAGGCTGGGCGATTTCTATGAAATGTTTTTTGAAGATGCTATTAAGGCATCTAGGGAATTAGAAATAGTCTTAACGAAGCGAGATGGTGGACAGGATGAACCTATTCCAATGTGCGGAGTTCCGTATCACTCTGCTACAAATTACATCAGAACATTAGTTGAGAAGGGGTATAAAGTTGCCATTTGTGAGCAGGTAGAGGATCCGAAGACAGCTAAAGGAGTAGTAAAGCGAGAAGTTGTTCAACTCATAACCCCTGGAACTGTCATGGATAGTACAATGTTAAACGAACGGAATAATAATTTTATAGCTAGTCTTTCGCATTTTAAAGACGGTTCTTTTGTTGTAGTTTATTGTGATCTTTCAACAGGAGAGAGTAGGGTTGCCCATATTACATTAGGCTTTGATCGGGTCATTCACGAATTGTATAATCAACCGATTAAAGAAATAGTCATTTCTTCTAATCTACCAGAGGATTTACAAAGACAGTTAAAGGACAGATTACAGGTAACATTGTCTTATCAGGATGAGGTTACATTTAATGGGGAATATCGAGATTTATGTGAAAATTTGAACGACGAAAGGCTTGTAAAATCGTTTAGTAGACTACTAAATTATGTACAATATACGCAAAAGCGTTCGTTAGATCATTTAAAGCAAGCAGAAATAATTGAGCTTGATCAATACCTATCTCTTGATATGTATTCGAAGCGTAATTTAGAATTAACCGAATCAATACTCCGTAAGGGTAAACATGGTAGTTTATTATGGGTTTTAGATAGAACAGTTACTGCAATGGGATCTAGACTATTAAAGAAATGGTTGGAGCGACCGCTATTAGATAAGCGGGTAATCGAAGAGCGATTATCTGTAGTTGAAGGATTTTTCCACGCCTTCCTAGAACGGGATTCTTTACGAGAAAGTCTAAAATCTGTATATGATATGGAGCGACTTGCAGGTAGAATAGCATTTGGCAACGTGAACGCTAAGGACCTGATTCAATTAAAAAAGTCTTTAAAACGACTTCCCGATATCAAGGGATTATTGAATCAGTTTGATCATAAACAGATTAATGGACTTGCTTCTCAAATCGAATACCCAGAGGAATTGGTTAACCTATTGGAAACGAGTATTATGGAGGATCCACCAATGTCCATCAAGGAAGGATCTATTATCAAAGATGGTTACCATGAGCAATTGGATCAATACCGAGATGCTTCACGAAATGGTAAACGTTGGATTGCTGAACTCGAGAAAAAAGAAAAACAGGAGACCAATATTAAATCCTTAAAAATCGGATATAATCGAGTTTTTGGATACTATATCGAAGTAACAAAAGCAAATCTCCACCTGTTACCAGAGGGTAAATATGAACGGAAGCAAACGTTAACGAACGCAGAACGGTTTATAACTCCTGAGCTAAAGGAAAAGGAGCAGTTAATTCTAGAAGCAGAGGAAAAAAGTGTTGATTTAGAATACGTGCTTTTTACTGAAATCCGCGAGAAAATTAAGGAACAAATACCACTAATTCAATATCTTGCAGATGTGATTAGTAAGATTGACGTTTTACAAGCATTCGCTACGGTTAGTGAGGCTAATAACTATAAACGTCCAACATTCGTAGAGAAGAAGCTACAAATTAAAAACGGTCGTCACCCTGTTATTGAACAAGTAATGGAAAATGATACGTTTGTACCAAATGATATTGTACTTGATGATGAAAAAAGTATTTTACTAATCACTGGTCCTAATATGTCTGGTAAAAGTACCTATATGAGGCAGCTTGCCCTAATTGCTATTATGGGACAAATTGGTTGCTTTGTGCCTTGTGATGAGGCAGAGCTTATTATTTTTGATCAGATATTTACGCGAATTGGTGCTGCAGATGATCTGGTTTCAGGACAAAGTACCTTTATGGTGGAGATGTTAGAAGCAAATCATGCAATTGAAAATGCTACCGAAAGAAGCTTAATTTTGCTGGATGAAATTGGTCGAGGTACAAGTACGTATGATGGTATGGCCCTTGCACAGGCGATTGTCGAGTATATTCACGATCATATTCATGCAAAGACATTATTCTCTACTCATTATCATGAATTAACAGCCCTAGAGGATAATCTGCCTAGATTACGGAATATTCATGTGCGAGCAGAGGAATATGAGGGGAATGTTGTATTTCTCCACCAAATAAAAGATGGTGCAGCAGATAAGAGCTATGGAATTCATGTAGCTAAGCTCGCTAATCTTCCGGATAAATTAATTAAACGCGCCAGCATTATTTTAAACCAGCTGGAGAACAATGATTCACAGACTTCCTACACTGAAGTAGAAGAAACCAATCAGCTATCTTTCTTTGTAGAGGAAGAAGTGGAGCCTAAGAAATCAAAAACGATTGATAAAACAGATGAATTACTAATTCGTCAATTAACAGGACTAGACCTATTTGATATGACACCACTTGAAGCGATGAATGAGCTTCATCAACTACAAAAACTTGCAAAACAAAAGGTGAAAGCTAGCTTGCAAGAATAGAAAGGGTTCTTTCTAATGAAAATTTTTCAAATGCCTGATGCCTTAGCGAACAAAATAGCAGCGGGAGAGGTAGTCGAAAGACCTGCTTCCGTAGTCAAAGAGTTAGTTGAGAATAGTATTGATGCAGGTAGTACCTGGATCAAAATCGATATAGAGGAAGCAGGATTACAAGAAATTAAAATAACGGATAATGGAGAAGGGATGGCAGAGGAAGATGTCGAAAATGCCTTTCTCCGCCATGCTACAAGCAAAATTCGTAACGAACAAGATTTATTTCACGTGCAGACATTAGGCTTTCGTGGTGAAGCATTGGCAAGTATTGCTTCTGTTAGCCGTTTAACAATTAAGACTTCACAAGGAGATGGGGCTGGTACCTTTTTGTCACTAGAAGGAGGCATTGTTACCGAAAGGGGTAGAAGCGATGCTAGAAAAGGTACAGAAATCACGGTCTCTGATTTATTTTATAATACGCCTGCTCGTTTAAAATATATGAAAACCATTCATACTGAATTAGGCCATATAACAGACCTTTTAAATCGATTAGCATTATCACACCCAGAGGTTCGATTTGAGGCGACCCATAATGGAAAACCATTGTTTAAAACACCTGGAACTGGAGATATACTTCAGGTGATTGCTCAGGTTTATGGGATGGGTGTAGCGAGAAAAATGCTAAAGGTTGAAAAAGAAACACTAGACTTTAAGATTTATGGTTATATTGCAAAGCCGGAAATTACGCGGGCATCTAGATCTTATATTTCGATAATATTAAATGGAAGATACATTAAGAGTATACCATTAAATCAGGCGATATTAAGAGGTTATCACACGCTTCTACCTATTGGACGTTCTCCTATTGTGGTTCTAAGCATTCAAATGGATCCAATATTAGTTGATGTGAATGTACATCCAACGAAATTAGAAGCCCGATTTAGTAAGGATAAAGAGTTATTTGCATTAGTTGAAGAAATGATACGAGAAAGTTTTCGACAAACTCGTTTAATACCAGAAATTGAAGGAAAGCGGATGGAAAAGCCGAAGCAATCCATTCAACATACAATGGACTTTGGGAAGTCCGAACAGTTTTCTAGAGAAACTATGTCCGTTCCAAACACATATTACCAGCAGCCTATTATAGATTCACAGGTTAATGACAATACAATTGGAATTCAGTTAGAAGATGCTCCCAAAGAAATACAGAATACCGCTGACAGTATGTTAATAGAAGATTATACAAAAAATATAAATGATATTCCTTCTGTTCATGAAGAAGCTATAGTTACTGATAACGAAAGAGTACCAATGATGTATCCAATCGGCCAACTACAGGGTACTTACATCCTCGCCCAGAATGAAAATGGTTTTTACATGATTGATCAGCATGCTGCTCAGGAACGTATTAAATATGAATTTTTCAAGAAAAAGTTAGGTCAAACGACTAATGAAGTTCAAGAGCTTCTTATTCCGTTGACCTTCGAATTCTCGAAACAAGAATCCATTTTTATTGAACACTATAAAGATTCACTAGAAAAGGTTGGCTTATTTTTTGAAAGCTTTGGGAATCAAACGTATATTATCCGCGCACATCCAAATTGGTTTCCAAAGGGTTTTGAGGAAGAGGTTATCCGCGAAATGATTGAGCAAATCATGGAGGGTGAAAAAATTGATATTGAATCGATACGTGAGGAAGCAGCTATTTTAATGTCCTGTAAACGGTCCATTAAAGCAAATCATTATTTGAATAACGATGATATGTTTCGATTATTAGAGGACTTGCGTAAAACTACTGATCCATTCACATGTCCTCATGGACGACCAATCATCATCCATTTTTCTACGTACGAACTGGAAAAAATGTTCAAACGAGTGATGTAATAGGTATAAAACCAGAGCACTTCGCAAATGATAATAAGAACAGCTTAGGGTGTCTACTGCTACAATTATTCGAGACAAAGAGCAATGAAGCATGTTCAGGAAGCTTCATTGGCGCCTATAGCTAGATATCTAGAAAAGGTGGAGTGCTCATGGAAAATCAAAGCTTAATAAATTTTTTGAATCAATTACTCTCGAATCAATTTGTCATGTATGTAAAACTTCATCGCTATCATTGGTTTGTTCAAGGTCGCCATTTTTATCAGCTCCACGCATTGTTTGAAGAGATGTATACAAAATTTGCCGAAGATCTTGATGCTGTTGCAGAAAGAATTTTGATGATTGATGGGAAGCCTTTAGCAACGATGTCTAAATACCTAAAAGAAGCCACACTAGTAGAAGCGAATGCTGACGATAAAGAAGATGAAATGATAGATCAGCTACATGAGGATTATAAGCAATTAGCTTCGGAAATTCGGGAACAAGGCTTCAAGCTTGCTGATGAGCGACAGGATGAACCAACAAAGGATTTATTAATTACACTACTAGGAAGCTACGAAAAATTTATTTGGATGCTTTCCGCATATCGTGCATATAAATAAGTAATATTTAGGGGAAAGAGAATGAAACAAAAAGTGATAGCTATTGTTGGACCAACAGCTGTTGGTAAAACAATGCTAAGTATAGAGATCGCAAAGAGGTTTAATGGAGAAATAATTAGTGGCGATTCCATGCAAGTTTATCGGGGCATGGATATTGGCACTGCTAAAATTACAGAAGAAGAAATGCAAGGTATTCCACATCATATGCTTAATATTAAAAACCCCGATGAGAGCTTTTCTGTGGCAGATTTCCAGTATTATGTTCAACAATATATAGAGGAAATTGCATCAAGAAACCGTCTTCCAATTATTGTGGGAGGGAGCGGTCTGTACATACAAGCAGTACTTCAAGGTTATAATTTTTCTGATGAAAAGAGGGATGACGTTCTAACACAAAAACTAGAAGCTGAAATGAATACCCTAGGAATTGAACCATTGTTTCGTCGTTTAGAAGTAATTGATCCAATTCAAGCAGCGAAAATTCATCCTCACAATTTTAGAAGAGTGATTAGGGCACTTGAAATATATGAAAAAACCGGTTTAACCATGACTGAATATCAGCAGAGACAATCGAATGAAAGTCCATATGATAGCATGTTAATCGGGCTTGAAATGGAACGTGACATTCTGTATAACCGTATTAATAACCGAATAGATGAAATGGTTTCGAATGGGTTAATAGACGAGGTTCGAATTTTGCTGGATAATGGTTATGAAAACTATCAATCAATGAAAGCAATCGGTTATAAGGAATTAATCCCTTATGTAAAGGGTGAGAAAGGCTTAGAGGACTGTCTTGAGTTATTAAAGCGGAACTCAAGACGATATGCTAAGAGGCAATTTACTTGGTTTAAGAATAAAATGGATGTTAATTGGTATAAACTTGAACCATTAACATTAAATGAGAAATTTGCTGAGATTTTTACAGCTTTAGCAGGATTTCTAAAAAGATAAGTAGAATTATATAGTATAGATAGAAAAGAGGAGGAAATGTGATGGCACAAACGGTAAATATCCAGGATCAATACTTAAATCAATTGCGAAAAGAACATATCTCAGTCACTGTATTTTTAACGAACGGATTTCAGCTAAGAGGGATCATCAAGGCATTCGATAATTTTACGGTATTGTTAGAGTCTGAAGGAAAGCAACAGCTCATCTTTAAGCATGCTATATCCACATTTGCACCAGCTAAAAATGTAAATCTTGATAAAGAATAAGTAATAGCTTAACCAATTAAGTAGTGCATAAAAGGTCTGTTCTCCCTCCAGTACATTACAATTTATTGTACGGTGGGATACAGACCTTTTTCTAAGTTAAGAATATAGGCATTTGTCACAACTTATTACTTCCAGACGTATAATATGTTGACTAAGGAGTGATAAAGTTGGCATCTCAAAAGATTCATCAAAAAAATGGTCAAATAAATATTGTATTACATGATAATAAGGTAACGAAAACGGAAGAACATAACAATCAACATTATCATGGAAAAGCCCCCTTTGCTCACATCGATCAAGAGCTTTCCTCCTTTGTAGGGATGGAGAGCTTAAAGCGAAAAATTAAAGAGATCTATGCAACAATTATTATTAATGAAAAACGGAGTCAGATGGGTCTAACCAATACAAAGCAGGTTTTGCATATGTTGTTTAAAGGGAATCCTGGTACAGGAAAAACAACTGTAGCTAGAAAGCTGGCTAAAATATATTTTGATATGAATCTTTTGTCAAAAGGACATTTTATCGAAGCGGAGAGGGCTGATTTAGTTGGTGAATATATTGGTCAAACTGCCCAAAAAACTCGTTCACTAATTCAAAAGGCAATGGGGGGAATTCTATTTATCGATGAGGCATATTCTCTTGCAAGAGGTGGAGAAAGAGATTTTGGTAAAGAAGCCATCGATACCCTAGTTAAACATATGGAGGATAGTGGAGGAGACTTTGTCTTAATTTTAGCTGGTTATCCGTATGAGATGGACCGATTTTTAACACTTAATCCTGGACTTAAATCCAGATTTCCATTTATTTTAGATTTTCCAGACTATGAGGTTGATCAATTGATGGAAATCGCAAGGCAAATGGCTTCTGATCGAGAGTATAAACTATCCAAGGATGCGGAATGGAAGCTGAGGAACTTTTTATATAAGCAACGTAATAATCCTGGAAGAAATTTTTCCAATGCTAGATTTATCCGAAATGTTATTGAACATGCCATCCGAATGCAAGCGGTACGTCTACTATACAAGGACAGTATATCTCCAGACGAACTAATACTATTGACTGGTAATGATTTAAAGTTAGAAGATATGGACGCAATATGGTAATGTCAATATACGAATAATTATTGTAGAATCATCTTAGGAAAGGTTGTAATACATGTCGAAGGAAAAAATTCTAATCATTGCCGTTAAGAAGCCAAACCAGCAGGATGATTTATTTGAGTCCTCCCTTCAAGAATTGATATCTCTAGCCGATACGGCAGGTGGAGAGGTTCTGGAAGTGGTTACGCAAAATAGGGAACGAATACATTCTGCTTTTTATATTGGTGAAGGTAAAATGGCAGAAATTAAGGAAATAATTGACCAGCTAGATATTGAATTAATTATAGCGAATGATGAATTATCTGCTAGCCAATCAAGAAATTTAAGCCAATTTCTTGATGCTAGGGTAATCGATCGAAGTCAATTGATCTTAGATATCTTTGCTGGTAGAGCTAGAACAAAGGAAGGGAAGCTCCAGGTAGAATTGGCTCAGCTGGAATATTTACTTCCGAGATTACGAGGTCAAGGAGTAGCGCTATCCCGACTCGGTGGAGGGATTGGAACAAGAGGTCCAGGGGAAACAAAGCTTGAAACAGATAGGCGTCATATTAGCAGAAGAATTGACGATATTAAACGGAGATTAAAGCAAGTTGTAAAGCAGCGTGATCAATATCGTAAACGGAGAAAAACAAATGACGTTTTCCAAATCGCCATTGTTGGTTATACAAACGCAGGAAAATCGACCTTGTTTAATCGTTTAACAAATAGTGAATCATTAGAAGAAAATAAACTATTTGCTACACTAGATCCATTAACAAGAAAAATTCATTTTCCGTCTGGCTTTGAATCATTACTTACTGACACGGTTGGATTTATTCAACATTTACCTACAACACTTATTGCTGCGTTTCGTTCTACGCTTGAAGAGGTAAAGGAAGCTGATTTCATATTACATGTCGTGGATAGCTCCCATCCTGACCATGAGCAGCATCAGAGAACCGTTATAGGACTATTAGAAGAGTTAGATAGTAGTACCATTCCAATGCTAACTGTATACAATAAAAAGGATTTGCTCGAAAAGGATTTTATCCCAATGAATCATCCTTATATTATGATTAGTGCTTATAATAACGAAGATTTATTAGGGCTACGTGAAAAAGTGGAAGAGGTATTAATAAAAGAATGGGAATCCTACCAGATTAGAGTGAAAGCTGATAATGGCCAATTGCTAAATCGTTTAGGGCATGAGACAATAATTACCGAGAAAAAATTTGATAATGAGACAGAAACATATGTAGTAAGTGGATATATCCGGATGGATCATCCACTACAAGGCACTGTAAAGGAGAAAGCATAAGAGATGTTGGAAGAAGTAGTATTAAAAGCAGAACAAGACATTGCAGTTATTCATGCCAATATAAATCGCACGGTAGAGAAAAATCAGAAAAGGGTACTAGAAGCATTCAAAAACAATCGAGTTAGTGATAGCCACTTTAATTCGACTAGTGGCTATGGCTATGATGATATGGGACGAGATACCTTAGAATCTGTATATGCTGAAGTATTTGGCGGGGAGTCCGCTATCGTTCGGCCGCAGTTAGTATCTGGAACGCATGCCATCACAACGGTTTTATATGGCTTGCTTAGACCAGGTGACGAATTAATGTACATTACTGGCAAACCATATGACACATTAGAGGAAGTTATCGGGACAAGAGGAGAGAATACAGGCTCTCTAAGAGAATACCAGATTTCCTATAAAGAGGTTTCCCTAACTAGTGAGGGAAGAATAGATTATCCAAAGGTGAAAGAGCAGATTAATCAGCACACCAAGGTCGTAGCTATTCAGCGCTCTAAAGGATACGCAGATCGCCCGTCCTTTTCAATAGAGGACATTAAGGAAATGGTAACATTTGTTAAAAGTATTCGAAACGATATTATAATATTTGTTGATAACTGCTATGGGGAATTTGTGGAAGCAAGAGAGCCATTACATGTTGGAGCAGATATAATTGCAGGTTCATTAATTAAAAACCCAGGCGGTGGCATTGTCCGAGCTGGTGGATATATTGTTGGAAAAGAAAATCTGGTTACATTATGTGCTTATCGTTTAACCGCACCTGGTTTAGGGAAAGAGGTTGGTGCTACATTTAATGTTCTGCAGGAAATGTTCCAAGGGTTTTTCCTTGCTCCACATGTTGTAGGAGAGGCATTAAAGGGAGCTGTTTTTACCTCACGATTTCTTGAACTGTTAGGTTTTATGACAAAACCTGATTATCAATCGGATAGAACGGATCTTATACAGTCTGTAACATTCCAAACCGCAGAGCAAATGGTTGCTTTCTGTCAGGAAATACAAAAGAACTCTCCAGTTAATTCATATGTGACTCCATATCCAAGTGAAATGCCTGGCTATGAGGATGATGTCATTATGGCAGCTGGAACATTTATTCAAGGCTCAAGTATTGAACTGTCTGCAGATGGGCCGATTAGAGAGCCATACACAGCATTTGTCCAAGGTGGATTAACCTATGCACATGTAAAAATTGCGATTATAGAGGCTGCACAGGTAATGTTAGAGAAAATGAAAGCATAATGAATAGTCAGTAGGAATGGTTCCTGCTGACTATTCTATTACATAAGTTTTACAGAATTTATCCTTGTGTTAAGTTATCTAACATGTTATTGACAGAATACCTTACACGTAATATAATTTTGAATGTTAAAGGGAGGTCTTAGTCATGAATGATAAGGATCGTCGTTCCATGCCTCTATTTGCGATTGGAATTGTTATGAAGCTAACAGAATTAACCGCTAGACAAATTCGTTATTATGAAGAGCATGGGCTAGTTACTCCAGAAAGAACTTCTGGAAATCAACGATTGTTTTCATTTAATGATGTTGATCGTCTTCTTGAGATTAAAAACTACTTGGATAAGGGTTTGAACCTTGCAGGAATTAAGCTTTTACTTACAGGCGAAGAAGAGAGAGAAGAAAAGCAAGAAGTGAGTAATAAGCAACCCAAACTATCTGAACGAGAACTTAGAGAAATCTTGAGAAGAGAAATTAATGATGCTGGAAGATTCGGAAGAGCAAGCCTCCGCCAAGGAGAATTAGCACGGTTTTTTACGCAACGCTAAGGAATGGTGAGTAGGTACAGCTCTAAAAACGTAGGAGGAGATTTTATGAGCTACACACGAAAAGAAATTGAGCAAAAAATTAAAGACGAGAATGTTAGATTTATTCGCCTCCAATTTACTGATATGTTAGGGACGATTAAAAATGTAGAAATACCTCTTAGTCAATTACAGAAGGCACTTGATAACAAAATGATGTTTGATGGTTCATCCATTGAAGGATTTGTTCGAATTGAAGAATCAGATATGTATTTATATCCTGACCTAGATACCTTTGTTATCTTTCCGTGGACATCTGAAAAAGGGAAGGTTGCACGTTTTATTTGTGACATTTACAATCCAGATGGAACTCCTTTTGAAGGTTGTCCAAGATATAACCTTAAACGCAACCTTAAGAAAATGGCTGAGTTAGGTTATGATGCGTTTAATATTGGAACAGAACCGGAATTCTTTTTGTTTAAATTGGATGAGAATGGTGATCCTTCGCTAGAACTGAATGACCATGGTGGTTATTTTGATCTTGCACCAACAGACTTAGGAGAAAATTGCCGTCGTGACATCGTTTTAGAATTAGAAGAGATGGGCTTTGAAATTGAAGCATCACACCATGAGGTGGCTCCTGGCCAACATGAAATCGATTTTAAATATTCCGATGCAGTTAAGCACGCAGATGATATCCAAACATTTAAGCTAGTTGTTAAGACAATCGCTAGAAAGCATAATCTTCATGCTACATTTATGCCAAAGCCTCTATTTGGCGTGAATGGTTCAGGCATGCATGTAAATATGTCCCTATTTAAAGATGGTGAGAATACGTTTTTTGATCCGAAAGGAAAACTACAGCTTAGTGATACAGCTTATCAATTTATAGCAGGAATCATGAAGCATGCAACTAGCTTTACCGCTGTTACTAATCCGACCGTTAATTCCTATAAACGACTAGTACCTGGTTACGAGGCACCTAGTTATGTGGCTTGGTCAGCGATGAATAGAAGTCCATTATTACGTATTCCGAATTCCCGTGGCCTAAGTACTCGTGTTGAGGTTCGTAGTGTCGATCCATCTGCAAACCCATATCTTGCACTATCTGTGTTGCTTGCTGCAGGACTTGATGGAATTGAGAACAAACTAACTCCTCCGCCAGCAGTAGACCGAAATATATATGTAATGACGAAAGAAGAACGCTTGGAAAATCATATTGAAGATTTACCATCTACACTAATGAATGCATTAACAGAGCTTAAAAAGAATGCTGTTATCGTAGATGCTATGGGTGAACACCTGTTTGAGCATTTTATTGAAGCGAAGGAAATTGAGTGGAATATGTTTAGAACAACCGTTCATCCTTGGGAAAGAGAACAATACTTAACGATGTATTAAGATTGATATATTAATGTTTTTGTCTGGGGTGGTAGGTGATTTTGGGTCGACTGTACGCTAATTACCCCCATTTTACCCCCGAAATTAGAAAAAAATATTATTTTAAAATACTGTCCTTGTAGTCTTTAATAGGGCAGTATTTTTTTGTTCTGTTTTTAGTGGTACGCTGGAATAAACGTCTGAACAGACGTTCCCATAGTTGGGATAAAGTTCGTTTATGTCAAAACTAGTAATTTTATTTATAGTCGAAATACGATATTATAATTATGAGTAATATTGTAATAATTTTGTTATTTTTTCTAGGCTTAAGGGAGTTATTAATTAAAAGGAGTGGTAAGTGTGAGCGAGGAAAAAACTTTGCTAGAGTTTGAGACTGATTATTTTGGAATCAAAGGGAATAAAGAAGGAGTACTTAAAATTCCGAAAGAGCATTACACTTTAACTAACGAGCGAATACTGATTAGGAAACAGGGCGTGATGACTAAAACCTTAAATGATATCGAATTATTCAAAGTAAAAGATATATCTGTCAATCAGACATTGACAGATAAAGTGAGAAACGTAGGTGACATTGTAGTTATTAGTGCTAATGAATCCAACCCTCGGATTACCTTGAAAAAGGTCAAAAATCCGCATGAAGTTAAAGAAGAAATAAGAAATGCAGCTAAAGCAGCTACTGAAAAAGCTGGAATATCGTACAAATATGATTTATAGGGGCATCCGTTTTGGGAGTGCCTTTTTTCGTTTTATATGTTATTTAATTTCTATTTTCCTACTGTAAAAGGCTAAGACTTATAATTTAAATGCTTTTCCGTTTTAGGTAATCCATTACCTCATAGCATTTAAAAGAGATGAAAAATAAAAGTAGAGTTAAGTAGCATCAATAAAAGAAAAATTCAAAAAAGCCGATGAGCCAAGGGAAATCTTAGCTTATCGGCTTTTCAATTCAATGTTCTAATGAATATGACGGTATAATCCAACAACCTTGCCTAGAATGGATACATTATTATAGATTAATGGTTCCAATGTTGCATTTTCAGGTTGTAAGCGCACATGATCTTTTTCTTTAAAGAAGCGTTTGACAGTAGCTTCATTGTCCTCTGTCATCGCTACGACAATATCGCTATTCTGCGCTGTATTTTGTTGTTTGACAATAACCATGTCCCCATCTAATATACCTGCCTCAATCATACTCTCTCCATCAATAACTAAAACAAATAGGTTTTCATCAGGTCCAGCAGTTGAACTTGGGATTGGAACATATTCTTCTATGTTTTCCACAGCGGTAATCGGTATTCCCGCTGTTACTTTTCCAATAACCGGTGCATAACGAGCTTCATCTTTTGGAATAGTACTTTCCTCTTCTAAATCTAGTATTTCAATCGCCCGTGGCTTTGTAGGGTCTCTACGAATATATCCTTTACTCTCTAAACGCGATAGATGGCCATGAACAGTGGAACTGGAGGCAAGTCCCACAGCTTCTGCTATCTCTCGAACAGATGGCGGGTATCCCTTTAATCTAACTTGATCTTTTATGTAATCTAATATCGCCTGTTGCCTTTTTGACATTTTTGTCATCTATTAAACACCTCGCTCATATTATTTATTAATGCTAGTTTATCATCTATCAAATTAAAACGCAAACATTCGTTCGAGAAAAGTGTTGACAAGAGCGTATGTTCTGCTATAATAAATTTAGCGAACAAAGGTTCTTATATGATAGGAAAGGGTGATGAAGAGATGTTTGGAAAAGTTAACAAGACAGATTTGTTTTATATTGCTGCTTTTGCTGTGACATTAGGATTCTTATACCTTTCACTAATTAGTGCATAATGGGAGTTTTTTAATTTGAGAGCTATTATATACTGCCGAGTAAGTACAGAAAAGAAATCACAGGAAACCTCACTAAAACGACAAAAAGAAGAGCTTTATGATTTAGCGGAACGTTATCACTTCGAAGTAGTCAAATGTATAGAGGAACAAGCAAGTGGATTCGAAATCGAACGGGAAGGCATTTTTGAATTGCTGCAGGATTTTGAAGCTGGTCGTGCGGATTGTCTATTGATTCAAGATGAAACAAGACTTGGAAGAGGAAACACGAAGATTGCATTATTTCATCAATTATTAAAGCATAATATTTCTATTTATACAGCCATACATGAAGGAAAACTTGAAATCGCAGAAGCAGACTCCATGATTTTGCAAATTGTTGGAATTGTTGAAGAGTATCAACGAAAAATACATAATGCTAAAATTAAACGAGGAATGAAAAGGGCTGTTGCCAATGGATATAATCCTACTAAAAATCTTTCCAATCACCAATTTGCACCAGGAAGAGAAAGGAAGGAAGTGCCGATTGAAGAAATAGTTCGACTCCGTGAGAAGGAATTGACCTTTAGCGAGATTGCCGCAACATTAAGAGGGTTAGGGTATGAGGTTTCAAAGGCAACCGTACATAGAAGATATCAGGAGTATCAATTAATTGATTCCGACAAAACGAACAGGTAATATTTAAGCAAGGACAGATCAATGTTCTTGCTTTTTCTATGTGAATTCTGACCCGTGTTGGGGTTCTGTTTTAGCAGGAAAGATGAAGGAGGAAATTTATTTTGTTATCAAAGGAAAAACTTTTAAGAATAAATGAACTTGCAAAAAAGGCAAAGAGTGAAGAAGGTTTAACAGAGAAAGAAAAGGTGGAACAAGAGAAGCTTCGTGGAGAATATTTGAAGAATGTGCGTAGCTCCTTTAAAAACCAATTAAAAACCTTAACAGTTATTGATCCCACTGGAAATGATGTAACACCTCAAAAGTTACGTGATATGCAAGAAAGAAATAGAAATCACTAAGCGTGGAGAATATATGAACGATTATAGTATTACTTGTTTACCAACCATTTTCAGTATAAGATAAACATGGTTAAAAAATAAATCGATTGCAAGAGAAAGGAGCTACATCATGGTAAATCATGTTGAACAATTATCGATTAACACAATCCGTACATTGGCTATTGATGCCATAGAAAAAGCTAATTCGGGGCATCCAGGTCTACCAATGGGAGCTGCACCAATGACCTATACACTTTGGACGGACTTTATGAATCACAATCCCAAAAATTCAAAATGGTTTAATAGGGATCGATTTGTATTATCAGCAGGTCATGGTTCTATGCTATTATATGGAATGCTTCATCTTTCGGGGTATGATGTTACGATAGAGGATATTAAGGAGTTTCGTCAATGGGGCTCAAGAACGCCAGGTCATCCCGAGGTACACCATACAGATGGTGTAGAGGCTACCACCGGTCCACTTGGGCAGGGTATTGCGATGTCTGTTGGTATGGCATTAGCTGAGGCTCATTTAGCAGCAAAATATAATAGGGACAATCTGAACATTGTAGATCACTATACATATGCTTTAATTAGTGATGGGGATTTAATGGAAGGAATTTCCCATGAAGCTGCATCTCTTGCAGGTCATTTAAAATTAGGTAAGCTAATTGCATTATATGATTCGAATGATATTTCTTTAGACGGAGAATTAAACCGGGCATTTTCTGACAATACTGAGGAGCGCTTTAAGGCTTACGGCTGGCAGGTTATTCGAGTGGAAGATGGTAATGATATTACGCAAATCCGCTCAGCTATTAAAGCAGCAAAAGAAAATACAGAACAGCCTACATTAATTGAAATTAAAACGGTCATTGGGTATGGTTCACCAAATAAATCCGCATCAGCTGCTTCCCATGGTTCACCACTTGGAAAGGATGAAGTAGTTTTAACGAAAGAATTCTATCAATGGGGACATGATGATTTTCATGTACCAGAGGAAGTATATGCAGACTTCAAAGAAAAAATTGTGGTAAAGGGTGAACAGCTAGAGGAGGAATGGAACCGATTATTTGCTGCTTATAAGGAAAAGTATCCGCAAGAAGCAAGAGAATTTGAGCTAGCAATGAAAGGTGAGCTACCTGAAGGTTGGTTAAACAATTTACCTGTATATGAACCTGGGAAATCTATAGCAACACGTTCTTCATCTGGAGAAGTGCTAAATGCTATTGCTACAGCTGTACCGTATTTCTTAGGAGGTAGTGCTGACTTAGCAGGTTCTAATAAAACTACCATCAAAGATGAGGATGATCTTTCAAGAAATAATTATGCTGGAAGAAATATATGGTTTGGTGTGCGTGAGCATGCCATGGGTGCTGCACTTAATGGAATGGCGTTACATGGTGGCTTGAAGGTTTTCGGAGGAACATTCTTTGTATTTAGTGATTATTTACGTCCGGCTATCCGTTTGTCAGCTATTATGAAAATGCCTGTAACGTATGTGTTTACTCACGACTCCATTGCAGTAGGGGAAGATGGACCAACACACGAGCCGATAGAACAGCTTGCTTCGCTTCGTGCATTACCAAACCTATCTGTTATTAGACCTGCAGATGGTAATGAAACACAAGCAGCGTGGAGATTAGCGGTTGAATCAACGGATCGGCCAACTATTTTGGTTTTAACAAGACAGGATTTACCTACACTTGTGGGTACGAAGGAAAAAGCATATGAAGGTGTTAAGCGTGGTGCTTATATATTAAGTGATTCTGAAAAAGATACACCAGACGCAATATTAATCGCTTCTGGCTCTGAGGTTCAACTTGCTGTTGAGGCACAAAAAGAACTTCGTAAAGATAATATCGATGTTCGTGTTGTAAGTATGGCATCTTGGGATTTATTTGATGCACAGGATGAAAGCTATAAAGAAACAGTTCTTCCAAAATCTGTAAAATCTAGAGTTGCTATTGAGATGGGTTCACCTCTCGGATGGGAACGCTATGTTGGACTAGACGGGAAGGTAATGGGAATTGATACGTTTGGAGCTTCAGCAAATGGTGAGAAGCTGATAGAAGAATATGGATTCACTGTTGATAATGTTGTTAAACAAGTAAAATCATTATCTAAATAAACAGAATGTAATGGATACAAAAATGCCAATTAATTTTTCTCCGAATTAATTGGCATTTTTATGTTTACTCATAAGGAAAAAATATTTTTGCACTGTATTCAATGCATTGCAAGTTAAAGTTAATACCTGCCTTTCTTAGGGGACAGTCCAGATTGAAAAAAGAAGTTTCAGTATTTAGTACGGCAAAAGAGGCAAGCTATTTCCTTTTCGACAAAACTAGTGCGAAATCCTTACAGGATATGACACTATTTTTAATAGACTACGTATATTATAGTAGAAAAGGGAAGGGGTTGTTGAATTGAAAGAGTATATGGTTTATTTGATCAAAGAAGAATTTGCCATACATTATTACTATAAAAGTGATGTATTATATCGTTTTTTACAGGAATATCATGATGAACAATCTCGAAATGACTTAAGGATGCAATTTAATTTTATTACTAAAGGCTTCCCAAAAGAATCGTTAACGTCACAGTTAATCAGACAACCTAAGAACACTTTATATAAGGAAAAAAGAAGTGAATTTGTTGAACTAGGTAATAGGCATTACTATATTGCTTTACATATTTATGAAAAACATATAAAATTTCGTTGTGAAACATTACAGGATGCTGAGGAATTATTATTCGCTACCTTACGACGGTTCTATCCATATATTTTTATCGTGGATAATCATTATGAAAATTATGGTTGGATCTCGCCTGTAAGGACAAGTTCTGTGTATAATAATGATGAGGTATTGTATTCTTAGAACTGTTTTACTATACTGGATAAGAGACAACACGAAGGAGGAAAATGGAAAGATGGGCACAATTTGGGTTGTACTAATTGCTTTAGCAGCTTTAATAGCCGGTGTTGCTCTTGGATTTTTTATTGCAAGAAAGTATATGATGAGTTACTTGAAAAAGAATCCACCTATTAATGAGCAAATGCTTCGTACGCTAATGATGCAAATGGGTCAAAAGCCTTCGCAGAAGAAAATCAATCAAATGATGCGTGCAATGAATAATCAAATGGATAAATAGTATTGTACAGGAATCATGAATTACTATACTTATGAATACATTGCACAAACACCCCGTACTATGGAGTATGGGGTGTTTTTTTAATATTATCTAATCTTGATTTGTTTCTCTAATTGTCATATTCCTGTCATTGGTAATCGTTTTCTTTCTGCTATAATAAGATGAAAGAATGTAATCAGGAGGCATACTATGTCAGAAATTAATATTTTTCTTGCATTTGGTGCAGGATTTCTTTCTTTTATTTCACCATGTGTATTACCACTATATCCGGCCTTCCTATCATACATAACCGGTATGAGTGTTAGTGAAATAAAAGAAGAAAACACCATGTTAAATCGAAAAAGTCTATTGCATACAATCTGCTTTTTAATAGGCTTTTCTAGTATCTTTATTGTTTTTGGATTTTTTACCTCAGCCTTGTCACAGTTTCTAATTGCATACCAGGATATAATAAGACAGGTTGGAGCATTATTAATCATCTTCTTTGGACTTGTAATAGTTGGTATATTTAATTTTAAATTTTTAATGAAGGATAAGAAAATAACATTTAAGAATCGTCCATCAGGATACTTAGGATCTACTTTAATTGGACTTGCTTTTTCATTAGGTTGGACTCCATGTACTGGCCCAATCTTAGGCGTGGTCTTTACTTTAACCGCAACAGAACCAAGTAAAGGTATGGTGATGATGATTGCCTATATCCTTGGTTTTTCAATTCCATTCCTTGTCTTATCCTTCTTTATTGGGAAGCTAGGGTGGATTAAACGAAATAGCCAAAAATTAGTTAAAATTGGTGGCTATATTATGATTGCTTTAGGTATTGCGCTATTTTTTGATTGGATGACTAAACTTACTGCTTTTCTAGCGGGCTGGTTCGGTTTCTATGGATTTTAATACCAAATTATATTATGATAGTATCAAATAGATAGATAAAAGGAAGTGAATTCATGGATAAACCTAATAATTTAATATTGCAAACCGCTACAGCTTTAATCGCTTTTCTTCTATTAGGGTTTTCCATCTATTTGTTTATGGCAGGTCACAATTCCCCAGGTGGTGGATTTGTTGGAGGGCTCGTAACTTCAGCTGCTATTGTATTACTATACATGGCATATGGGATCAAATTCGTAGAAAAGATAATACCGATAAATTTCCGTATGTTGATACCGATTGGCCTTTTGGTAGCATTATTGACTAGTATGGGTTCATTTCTTTTTGATGTTCCATTTTTATCACATACTTATGGTTACTTTAAATTTCCTGTTTTTGGAGAAGTGGAGCTTGCTACAGCAACTTTATTTGATTTAGGGGTATATCTCACAGTTGTTGGTGTCACAGTAACAATTATTGTAAACATAGCAAACGATAAAAAAGAAGTGTAAGTAGTTGATTTTTGTAATGGGGGAGCGGAGTGAAAATGGCAAGAATTCTAATTGTTGATGATGCGAAATTCATGCGAGCTACTTTACAAACAATTCTTACGAAGGACATGCATGAAATTGTAGGTGAGGCAGAAAATGGGGAAGAGGCTGTATCACTTTATAAAAATACAAACCCTGATTTAGTTATCATGGACATTACTATGCCAGTTATGAATGGGATAGATGCTATGAAAGAAATTAAGAAGTTGGATCCGAAAGCACAGGTTGTTGTATGTTCGGCGATGGGGCACCAAAAAGTTGTTGTTGAGGCCATCGAACTTGGAGCTAAGGATTTTATCGTAAAACCATTTGACGAGCATCGTGTTTTAGAAACAGTAAGTCGAATTCTCTCATATACTGTTAACTAACTTCATTACACCAGAAAGAGTGTGTCAATATGTTTTGGATTATTGCAACAACGGTTTTGGCTTTTTTTATGGCTACATTTATGATTTTTATGAGATTAAAGGCTTCAAGAAGACCTGCATCGGTTAAATCAATTATATTACCACCATTGTTTATGAGTACTGGGGCAGCAATGTTTTTGTTCCCCCAATTCCAACTCGAATGGCCACAGGTGGTAGAATCAATTGTTGTAGGGGTTGTATTCTCGATTTTCTTAATAAGATATTCTAAATTTGAAATTCGAGAAAATAATATTTATCTTATTCCATCTAAAGCATTTATATTTATATTGTTTGGATTGTTATTTGTTCGTATTATTTTAAAACTGATAATAGGAAGTGCAGTTTCCCTAGGTGAGACTAGCGGAATGTTCTTTTTACTAGCATTCGGTATGATAGTTTCTTGGAGACTGGCCATGCTCTATAAATATAAACAGCTTGAAAAAAAGTTAAAGGTGTCTTCTACATGAAGACACCTTTTTTAGCTGTTCTTTTTATACTGCGCCTGCCAATTCGAACGATAATCATCTTTTGAAAGTGAAAATAATTCCTCATAGGGTTCAATATCTATTTCTTTCTGCTTTAATTTTTTTCGTAAAAATTTATGATCACGCTTTGGTGTCGCAAGAATATAGCCTTCAATTAATACTTCCTGATTTATTTTATTCAAACCCTTATGGAGTGCAACTTCACCAATTTTACTGGCAATTTTTTGTCTAGCGACATCTCGGAATAACTCAGGAACAGGGGACACTAATTCTTCTAGTAAATTCTTTTCATTATCTTCCCACATATGTTTCGTCTTCTCGAGATAGTGGATTTCCCAGTCCATCGTCGATTTCCCATCCTGCCTAGGAAGTTGTTTTAAAAACTTTCGGAACATGAAATAGCCACCAATCGCCATTATACCAATCATAAAGAAACCCCAAAATACGATAAGAAAATTATCAAATAATGACATATATATCACCTTTTCTAGTCCTTCGCGTGTCGACTTTTTTATCTTTTTAGTTGAATAAATGATAACATTGCGGTAATTTTACATATGAAGAGTAGTAATAATTCAGATAAACATGTTACGATTAGTAATGATGTATGCTAATATAATTATAATATAAAATACATAATAAACAAACTTTCATATTTGTAATTGGACATACATATAGTAATAAAAAGATTTTATTTGTTACAATTTGCAGTAAAGGGGCGAATTCCATGGAGAATGAATTAAACAATTACATATTGCGCCAAGCTTCGGCAAAAAATGGCCCCTCTTTAGAGCAATCTAATTTACTACGTTTACCCGAATTTATCATTGTTTGGATTGAAAATAATAGCAGTGATTTCTTTACCGTTTGGGACGAGAATGGGATTGGAATATTCTTTTCAAATGCAATTGAGCGAGTGCTCGGATATAAGCCACATGAATTAGTAGGACGCTCATATTTGGAACTTTTTGTCGATGAGGATGCTAATTATGTAAGGAAGGAATTTGTTCGAGAATCTTTTACAAATCAAACATTTCAGCTTCGATTAAAGAATTTCGATCAAAAATTAATATGGTGTGAATGCAAGATTTCTAAGTTAGTTGATCCTATGAATGGTAACGTTTACTACGTATCAACTATTCGTGATATGACTGAAAAAAAAGAAGTAGAAGAAATGATGATTCGTTCCGAAAAAATGTCAATCGCAGGCCAATTAGCCGCCGGAATTGCACACGAAATCCGTAATCCTTTAACATCTATTAAAGGTTTTCTTCAGCTATTACAGGCTGGCGTTAATCGTAAGGATGTTTATTATAAAATTATGATTGATGAGATTGAAAAAATGGAAACAATCACTTCAGAACTCTTGTTTATTTCCAAGCCTCTAACAGATAATAAGCAAGAGGAATCTTTATCTCAAATGATAGAAGATGTTTTGGAGCTACTCAGACCACAAGCAAAATTAAAAAATATCACGCTAGATGTATTAGGCGAAGAACCATCTATTTATTGTGATAAGTCACAAATTAAGCAGGTATTCATCAATATTATTAAAAATGCGATAGAAGCGATGGAAGAGCCTGGAAGCATCACCGTTACTATTCGTTTGGAAGATGATGAAGTTATCATTGATATTGCAGATGAAGGTCCAGGCATTCCTGAAGAAGTGATACACAAATTAGGGGAACCTTTTTTTACGACTAAGCAACACGGTACCGGACTTGGCTTAATGATCACGAAGCAACTATTAGAACGACATCAAGCGAATCTTGAAATCTTACAAAATGAAATTAAAGGAAGCACCTTTCGAATTAGATTACCATTATAATTTTTACATATTTATTAACGCAATAATTTTTGCTGAATTATATCATATTATAATGATAAGGAAATCTTATCGCCTTGAATAAGATATTCGTATAGTAAAATCAGGTATAAAACAATTGTTTTATACCTGATTTTACTTTATGATGAATAATGTAGTAATCCAATAGATTTTGGAAAGGCTTTTATAGCGATGATGTTTTTTAAAGTACAACAATGAAAGAGAGGGGTTAGCGAATATGGGAGAGAACTTCAATGCAAAAAAGAAGTTTGAATTGAATGGTAAGACATATAATTTCTATCAACTAAAGGCATTAGAAGAAGCCGGATTAGGTAAAATTGATAGATTACCATATTCAATTCGTGTACTATTAGAATCTCTAGTTCGCCAATATGATGGCCGCGTAATTAATGATGAACATGTAAAAGGACTAGCAAAATGGGGAACAAAGGAAGGAGAAGGTGTCGATGTTCCATTCAAGCCTTCACGTGTTATCCTTCAAGACTTCACAGGTGTGCCTGCAGTAGTTGACCTTGCTTCCTTACGTAAAGCAATGGTGGACTTAGGGGGAGAACCAAACAAAATTAATCCAGAAGTACCAGTAGATCTTGTTATTGACCACTCCGTTCAGGTCGATCAATATGGAACGCCAGCTGCGTTGAAAGCAAATATGGATCTTGAATTTGAACGAAATGGTGAGCGTTACGAGTTCCTACACTGGGCTCAAAAAGCATTTGAAAATTACCGTGCAGTTCCACCTGCAACTGGTATTGTACACCAAGTTAACCTTGAGTACCTTGCTAATGTCGTTCATGCAAATGAAAACGAAAACGGTGAATATGATGCATTCCCAGATACACTAGTTGGTACCGACTCCCACACTACCATGATCAATGGTTTAGGTGTTCTTGGTTGGGGTGTAGGTGGTATTGAGGCGGAAGCTGGAATGCTAGGTCAACCATCATATTTCCCAGCTCCAGAGGTAATTGGAGTTAAATTTACAGGTAGTTTCCCTCAAGGGACAACTGCAACCGATTTAGCACTTAAAGTAACACAAGTTTTACGTGAGAAAAACGTAGTAGGTAAGTTTGTAGAATATTTTGGTCCAGGATTAAAGGATATGCCACTGGCTGATCGTGCAACGATTTCAAATATGGCTCCAGAATATGGTGCAACATGTGGATTCTTCCCTATTGATGAGGAGTCACTTAACTATTTACGTTTAACGGGACGTAGTGAAGAACAAATTAAGCTAGTTGAAAAATACTGTCAAGAGAACGACCTATGGTACTCTTCTGATGTTAAAGATCCAGAATATACTGAGGTTGTTGAAATCAATCTTTCTGAGCTAGAACCAAACCTTTCAGGACCAAAGCGTCCACAGGATTTAATTCCTCTTTCTCAAATGAAGAAGGAATTTAATAAAGCTATTACTGCTCCTTCAGGAAACCAAGGATTTGGCTTAGATAAATCAGAATTTGATAAAGAAGTAACAGTTAAGCTATCTAATGGAAAAGAAACAGTAATGAAAACAGGTTCTGTTGCGATTGCAGCTATCACTTCTTGTACAAACACATCTAACCCTTATGTAATGTTAGGTGCAGGTCTATTGGCTAAGAAGGCAGTAGAAAAAGGACTTGAAGTTCCTGCATTTGTTAAAACATCATTGGCACCAGGATCGAAAGTAGTTACCCGTTATTTAGAGGACGCAGGTTTAATGCCATACCTTGATAAACTAGGATTTAGCTTAGTAGGATATGGCTGTACAACATGTATCGGTAACTCTGGTCCACTTCTTCCTGAAATTGAAGAAGCTATAGCAGCTAATGATTTAACTGTTGCATCGGTACTTTCTGGTAACCGTAACTTTGAAGGTCGTATACATCCATTAGTAAAAGCTAACTATTTAGCATCTCCACCATTAGTAGTTGCTTATGCGCTTGCTGGTTCTGTAGATATTGATTTATCTAACGAAGCATTAGGTACAGACGTTGATGGAGAACCAGTATACTTAAAAGATATCTGGCCTTCAATGGATGAAATTAAACAAGAAGTACAAAAGGTTGTAAACCCTGAAATCTTCCGTAAAGAGTATGAAAATGTATTCAGCTCTAATGATAAATGGAATGAAATTAAAACAACAGATGAACCTATTTTTGAATGGGATGAGAACTCAACGTATATTCAAAACCCACCTTACTTTGAAGGGTTATCAAAAGAACCAGGTAAGGTTGAAGCACTTAGTAACCTACGTGTTATCGGAAAATTTGGGGATTCAGTAACAACGGACCATATTTCACCAGCTGGTGCAATCGCTAAAAATATGCCAGCAGGCTTATATTTACAGGAAAAAGGAGTTTCACCAAGAAACTTCAACTCTTACGGATCACGTCGTGGTAACCATGAAGTCATGATGCGCGGAACATTTGCAAACATCCGTATCCGTAACCAAATAGCTCCTGGAACAGAGGGTGGCTACACAACTTATTGGCCAACTGGTGAAGTTATGCCTATTTATGATGCTGCTATGAAGTATCAGCAAGATAATACTGGATTAGTAGTACTTGCAGGTAAAGATTATGGTATGGGATCATCCCGTGACTGGGCAGCTAAAGGTACTAACCTATTAGGTATTAAAATGGTTATTGCTGAAAGCTTCGAGCGTATTCACCGTTCTAACCTAGTAATGATGGGTGTTCTACCATTACAGTTTGAAAAAGGGCAAAGCGCTGACAAGTTAGGTTTGACAGGTAAAGAAACATTCAATCTTGAAATAGGTGAAAATGTTAAACCACATGATCTTGTAAGAGTAACTGCTACTGATGAAAATGGTAAAATAACTGAATTCAAAGCAGTAGTTCGTTTTGATAGTGAAGTTGAGATTGATTATTATCGTCACGGTGGTATCTTACAGATGGTATTACGTGATAAATTGGCTAACTAAGCTCAAGATCGTGAGGTTGCGAAATCTCCGGCCACTAGCTCCAAATGATAAAAAAAACGAGTTCCTAACAGGGCTCGTTTTTTTTATGAAAGCACTTAAATATTCTATGTAAATGATTATAATGATTTTTTTATTTGAAGATATCGATTCCAAATGTGAAATCTCTATGAATAAAAGTACAAACACTTTATAAATACCTTCTAAGATGTATATTATAAACATATACAATAATTTATAGGGAGTTAACCATATGCTGAAAAGAATTATTGCCATAATTGTCATGATAGCTTTAGCTGTCATCCTTATCATAAATGTAACTGACTTAAATAAAAAGGAGTCTGGTCCAAATTTGGTTGACGTAACAGGTGACACCTCAGTCAAAGGTGTTTCCATTGTTTCACCGAATGCTAAATTTCTTAACGAGGGGGAACTGGCACCTGACTTTGAGGTTCCAATGATTGATGGTGAAAGGATTAAGCTTTCCAATTTAAAAGGTAAAAAGGTACTTGTGAACTTTTGGGCTACATGGTGTCCACCCTGTAAGGAGGAGATGCCTGAATTACAGCGATTTTATGAGGAGTATGGAGATCAAATCAAAATTATTGCAATAAATGCAACTGGATCTGAGCGTAATGAGCAAGCAGTAAGGAATTTTCTTGAGGAAAACGACTACACGTTCCCGGTAGGTATTGATAAGGATAATAAAATAACTGATCAGTATTTGGCAATGACTATTCCAACATCCTATTTTATTGGTTCAGATGGGGTCATACAAGTACCAAGACATGTTGGTCCAATGACCTATGATTTCATGGTAGACATGCTGAACTCCTTAAATTAACGGTTATAATTTTGCAAAAATTATTATAAAAAGAATAAGAGATGGTAATACTTAGTTGTAAAAAGGGAGTGATTACCATTTCTTTAAAGAAACGTCTTACTTTTGAAGAGCTGGTTCAAGCCAATCGCCAACAAATTTTGGAAGATCGAGAAATCTTGGACCGTATCGAGGATAATTTAGAAAAACGAGCAAGGGAAGAAATTTCTAGGCGTCGAGAAGCATAGTCTAGACTATGATCCAATCCAATTACATGTAAGCCTCATTAAAATGTAACCAGTTTATTACATATTAATGAGGTTTTTCCTTTTTGAATTGCTGTTATTTGAGTATAGAGCTTGTCGTAATATCAAAAAATAACATTGCCTTTGGCAACAACGATTCAAGGAGGATGTCAAGTGACTGATAAATATTCACCAAAACCAGATGACCGTAGTGATAATGTTGAAAAGCTTCAAGACATGATTCAAGATACCATTGAAAATATTGAAGCTGCACATGAAACCATGCAGATTACTTCTGGTGAAGAAAAACAAAAGATTGTAGAAAAGAATAAACGCCGTGAGGAAGCGATTGAAGGTTTTCGTGCAGAGATTAAAGATGAAGTTCGTGACCAGCAATAGGAATAAATTGCCTCAAATCTAAATAGATTTGAGGCCTTATTTATGAATTAATAAAGAGAATATGATAAACTTACCAATAGTTGATAGGAGGAAGTAAATGTGAAAAGCGTGCAAACACCAATAGAAGTTAGATACCAAGAAACCGATCAGATGGGTGTCGTTTATCATGCGAATTATTTAGTATGGTTTGAAATTGGACGGACTAAATTCATTGAACATTTAGGTTTAAACTACATAGAAATGGAAAAGAACAATATAGTATCACCTGTACTAGATGCGCATATTTCCTATAAAAAACCGGTGCGCTATGGGGAAAAGGTATTCGTCGAAACATGGTTAGCAGAATATGACGGAATTCGAACTGTTTATGGTTATCAAATCATCGATAGTCAAGGTGAGGTTTTCGTGACTGGGTCTACTAAGCATGTAATAGTAATAAAGGACAATTTCCGACCTTTATCCTTGCGAAAAGCTTTTCCAACATGGCATGAACTATATTTAAAGAATGTTGAAGGTGAAAAATAGTGGCTTTCGGTTTAAAAAGACAAGATGTAAAAAAATGGAAGGCGAGCATTGATAGTGGTGAGATAGCATTCATAACACATTATTGGCTCGATGATCGTTTCCCAGGCTGTACCACTGTTACAAAAGTTGGTTGTAAAGATATTAATGCCTTAGTTGCTTGGGGTAAAAAGTATGGCTTGCAGCCTAGTTGGATCCATCGTGATGAAAAATATCCTCACTTTGATTTATTTGGAGAAAGACAAAAAGAAATACTATTGAAAGAGGGACAGTGGGAACAAATCAATAGATTTAAATTGTGAAAAAGCGTTCAGTATATTTATTCTGAACGCTTATTTTTAACCTTTTTTTCTGGAACTAGATCGACACCACCAGGGTGAAATGGATGGCATTTACTAATCCTTTTAATCGTTAAGTACCCACCCTTAAATGCTCCAAATCTTCGTATCGCTTCAAGTCCGTATTCCGAACAAGTTGGATAAAAGCGACAAGAAGGGGGTGTCAAGGGACTAATAGCCTTCCGATAAAACTTTATAATTCCAATAAAAATATATTTCATTTTAGTACCCTTCTTTAACGTTATTCTTTCGTATAACGTATTGTTGCAATAGCATCATGCATATGAATTGACTCTTCATTTTGACAAGTAACCTCAAAGCTTTTCACATAAGGTAATTCATATAAATCAGCTGCTACAAGTCGTGCCATATCTTCAACAAATCTAGGATTTTCATATGCTCCTTCTGTGACCATCTTCTCATCAGGACGCTTCAAAATTGGATGCAGCCTTGAACTAGCATTACTTTCAGCTGCTTCTAATAGCGCATATTTCCAATCAAATTCATCTTCGTTAAAGTCTTCTGTAAGCGAGACCTGAATCGAAACATTGCCTCGCTGATTATGTGCACTATATTCACTGATTTCCTTGGAGCAAGGGCAAAGTGTTGTAACGAATACTGAAAGCCCAGCACTTACCTTGTAACCCGAATCTTGATGATAGGATACGATTAGATTTATGTCTGCATGGTTTAGTCCAGCAATTTGACTACTTGGCCCTTTACGTTCATAGAACCAGGTGGTGTTTATTTCAACGGTAGCATCCCGTTGTCCAAGTCGTTCAGCGAGCTCTTTTGTAAATTCTTTTAGTGTATTAAGTTCGAAAATAAACCCGTTTTTACTATACAACTCGAGTTGTTCCATAAAACGACTCATATTCGTTCCTTTACTTGTTTGTTTGATACTTGAGGTGAAGGTAAAGGTACCAATGCTGTTCTGAGTATAGGGCTTTAACTTGCTCTTTAGGATGACCGGATATTTTACATTCGTTATTCCTACTGCATCTAGCTCAAATAGAAAGTCCTTTTGTAAATTTTGCAAATCCGACATTTTATCCTTTTCTGTAGGTTTATGTTTTGGCCCAGGCTCAACTGAACCAAACAGCTTAAGTCTTTCTATTTTATTTGGTAAAATTTTTTGCGAATTGTCTTTTACATTCATAAAATAATCCCTTTCTTTTCTGTCCCCAACAATTATGTTATATACAATGAAGGCATCCGCAATAAGCGAACGCCAAGTTCTCGTATAACATCACTACTCTCAAAGTATAAGTCATGTTATTGTTATTTTTCAATTATCCCGTCTTACATCCATGTAATTTTTGGTTCCGTCTTATTAATAATCCGTTTAATGTTTGCGCGATGCCTTAAAATGACAAATAGAGTAAGTGCAGCGATTACAATTCTTAATCCGATGTCACCAATAAAAAGGGAAACGATAAATGAAATAATACCAGTAATCATAGATGAAAGTGACACATATTTAGAAATGTATAGAGTGATTAAAAAGGTTAACACCATTACACCAAATAATATTGGACTAACACCTAGAATTATCCCACCTGAAGTAGCCACTGCTTTGCCACCTTTAAATTTAGCGAAAAGTGGGTATGTATGACCTAAAACAGCAAAAATCCCAATTCCAAGTCGGTAAACCTCGACATCAAAAAATAGAGGAAGTAATGTTGCAAGAGTTCCTTTAAGAATGTCAGCGAGTGTTACGATGATGCCTGCTTTTACACCTAGCACTCTAAAGGTATTCGTTCCACCTAAATTCCCACTTCCATGCTGTCGTATATCAATGTTGTAACCGAGTTTACCGACAATGAGACCTGAAGGAATAGAACCAAGAAGATAGGCAATTACTGCAAAGAGCGCAAATTCCATAAAAATTCCTACTTTCCTTGTTATTATCACAATATGTAAGCTTATTTTTTATTTTAACACGAAGTATTAATAGAAGGTACTAAAACTAATAAACTTTATTCTTTTTTTATTACAAATGCCATAGCTGTGTGAAATGATGGCTATTAAATTAAAAAAACGGTATGATTTCAATGGACATGCTACATTATTATAAGTATAAGCTAAATGGAAGGGAGTTACCTACATGCAAAACCCGAGTAATAATATTATTAAAGATCTCCTAGAATCATCAAAAACCATAGCGGTGGTTGGTTTATCGGATAACCCCGGAAAAACATCTTACCAAATTTCAAAAATTATGCAAGAAGTTGGATACCGAATTATTCCTGTCAATCCAACTGTTGATGAAGTATTAGGTGAAAAGGCATATAAATCCTTACTTGACGTTCCAGAACCTATTGATATTATTAATGTATTTCGTCGTCCTGAGTACTTGCCGGAAGTAGCTAAAGAAGCAGCTCAAACGAGTTGCAAGGTTTTCTGGGCGCAACAAGGAATTGTTAATGAGGAAGCCTATAATTACTTACAAGAGCGTGGTTTTACTGTTATTATGGATTTATGTATTAAAGTAGCACATGCAGTTCTAGTAAATAAGAAATGAGAAAAGGATGGCTTCTGGTCATCCTTTTCCTATCGGACTGTGCTTACTAGATTTTCTTACCTTTTTAAAAAGGTTGTAGTATACTAATTAAGATATTGCCATTTATACATTATTTATTTTGGTTATAATTCCTTACAATCTTTACAATAACAAACACATGTTCTACTATGAATAAATGTAGTAATTTGATTTATCGGTGAAGGGAGCAATTAATTTTGGACAAGACATCTTTACACTATTCAGATGACTCCATCCAAGTATTAGAAGGTCTTGAGGCTGTTCGAAAAAGGCCCGGAATGTATATCGGGAGTACAGATCATCGTGGTCTGCATCATCTAGTTTTTGAGATTGTTGATAATGCGGTTGACGAAGCCTTATCGGGCTTTGGAAATGTTATTCATGTAACAATACATAAGGATAATAGTATTTCAGTTGAAGATAGCGGTAGGGGGATGCCAACCGGAAAGCATAGTACTGGTAAATCAACGTTGGAAGTTATTTTTACCGTCCTCCATGCCGGTGGTAAGTTTGGCCAAGGTGGTTATAAGACTAGTGGAGGTTTACATGGTGTAGGGGCATCTGTTGTAAATGCATTATCTGAATGGTTAGAAGTAACCACACATCGTGATGGGGAATCTTATTTTCTTCGTTTCGAAAACGGAGGTATTCCAGTAGGCAAGATTAAAAAAATTGGAAACAGTAAAAAAACGGGGTCGCTAATTCATTTTAAACCTGATCCTGCTATTTTTTCGACAACGGTATTTAATCTAGAAACCATTTCAGAACGGTTGCGTGAATCAGCATTTTTATTAAAGGGACTTAAGATTGTATTAACGGATGAGCGAATAGAGGAGAAAGAGGTATATGAATACCCGGATGGTTTAAAATCATTTGTACAATACGTAAATGAAGACAAAGATCCACTTCATGAGGTTATTTTCTTTGAGGGAGAGCAACAAGGAATTGAAGTAGAATTTGCTTTTCAATTTAATGATGGATACGCAGAAAACATGCTTTCATTTGTAAATCATGTCCGCACAAAGGATGGGGGAACACATGAGTCTGGTGCACGCTCTGCAATTACAAGGATATTCAATGATTATGCTAGAAGAACTAACGCGTTAAAAGAAAAGGATAAGAATCTAGAGGGAACAGATATTCGCGAAGGATTAACAGCGATAGTATCTGTTCGTATTCCAGAGGGAAAGCTTCAATTTGAAGGTCAAACGAAAGGTAAATTGGGTACTTCAGAAGCTCGCTCTGCAGTTGATGCTGTCGTATCCGAAAAATTAAATTTCTTCCTTGAAGAAAATCCAGACGTTTCAGGGACATTGATTAAAAAGGCAATAAAGGCTAAAGAAGCGCGAGAAGCAGCGCGAAAAGCACGCGATGACGCAAGAAGCGGTAAGAAAAAACGTCGTAAGGATACAATTTTGAGCGGGAAATTAACACCTGCACAATCTAAAAATCCTGATAAAAATGAGCTATATCTAGTTGAGGGTGATTCTGCTGGTGGGTCAGCAAAGCAAGGAAGAGACCGAAAATTCCAAGCTGTACTACCACTGCGTGGAAAGGTTATCAATACGGAAAAGGCAAAACTTCAGGATGTTTTTAAAAACGAAGAAATCTCCACGATTATTCATACAATTGGTGCTGGAATAGGTGCAGACTTTAACTTAGAAGATATTAACTACGATAAAGTAATTATTATGACAGATGCAGATACGGATGGTGCACATATTCAGGTGTTACTGCTAACCTTCTTTTATCGCTATATGCGTCCATTACTTGAAGCAGGTAAAGTATATATCGCACTTCCACCTTTATATAAAATATCCAAAGGAACTGGTAAAAAGGAAGAAATTATTTATGCTTGGGATGAGGATGAAATGAGGAAGGCAGTTCACCATTTTAAGAATGGTTATGTCATTCAGCGCTACAAAGGTTTGGGTGAGATGAATGCAGATCAACTATGGGAAACAACCATGAACCCAGAAACGCGAACACTAATTCGTGTTACGATAGATGATGTTGCACGTGCTGAACGTCGTGTTACAACTCTAATGGGAGATAAGGTTGAGCCTAGGAGAAAATGGATAGAGTCTAATGTAGCGTTTGGTTTAGACGATGATCCAAACATATTAGAAAACGATAAAATACATTCATAATACTAAACTGACCTTGGGAATTTATAAGGGGGGAATGACTTGTCACAGTCTGAAAAATATCTCGATTTACCACTAGAAGAAGTAATTGGTGATCGATTCGGTAGATATAGTAAATACATTATCCAGGATCGTGCACTACCAGATGCACGAGACGGATTAAAACCAGTACAACGTCGTATACTTTATGCGATGTTTCGAGAAAAGAATACTCATGATAAGCATTTTCGTAAATCGGCAAAAACTGTCGGTAATGTTATTGGTAATTATCATCCACATGGTGATACTTCCGTTTATGATGCTATGGTTCGTTTAAGTCAGGACTGGAAAATGCGAAATGAATTAATTGAGATGCATGGTAATAATGGTAGCGTAGATGGTGACCCACCTGCAGCAATGCGTTATACAGAAGCAAGACTGTCTAGCATCTCATCAGAATTGCTTCGCGATCTAAATAAAGAAACAGTCGATTTTGTTCCGAATTTTGATGATACGGATCAAGAGCCTGTTGTTTTACCAGCAAAATTTCCTAATTTACTCGTAAATGGGTCAACTGGAATCTCTGCTGGGTATGCTACCGATATCCCACCACATAATCTTGGTGAAGTTATTGATGCGGTAATTAAACGTATTGATAACCCAAATAGTACAGTTGATCAATTAATGAAGTCAATTAAAGGTCCAGACTTTCCTACTGGTGGAATAATTCAAGGGATTGATGGAATTAAAAAAGCTTATGAAACTGGAAGAGGGAAAATTGTTCTTCGAGGCAAGGCGACAGTAGAACCACTTCGAGGAAATAGAGAACAAATTGTTATTGATGAAATTCCCTTTGATGTTAACAAAGCAAATCTTGTAAAGAAAATAGATGAGCTTCGGTTTGATCGTAAGGTAGAAGGAATTGCAGAGGTTCGTGATGAAACAGACCGAACTGGATTACGTATTGTAATTGAATTAAAAAAAGACGTAAATAGTGAAGGTGTTCTAAACTATCTTTATAAAAATACGGAATTGCAGATTGCGTACCATTTTAATATGGTAGCGATTCAAGACCGTACACCAAAGCTTCTATCTTTACCGGAAATGCTTGATGCTTATATTCTGCACCAAAAGGAAGTTGTAACAAGAGCAACACAATATGATTTAAAACACGCTAAAGATCGTGCACATATTGTAGAAGGGTTAATCAAGGCTATTTCCATATTAGATGAGCTAATAGCAACCATTCGAGCTGCAAAAGATAAGCAGGATGCGAAGCGTTCTATTATGGAAAAATATGATTTTACTGAAAGACAAGCAGAAGCAATTGTTATGTTACAGCTTTACCGTTTAACCAATACAGACGTTACAGCTCTTGAACGTGAAGCGGATGAACTACGTTTAAAGATAGCTGAATATGAGTCTATTTTAGCTAGTGAAAAGAAGTTGTTTGATACAATCAAAACGGATTTAAAACAATTGAAAAAACAGTATGCCGACCGTCGTAAAACCATTATACAAGAGGAAATTGAAGAATTAACAATCGATATCGAAGTTACAGTAGCGAGTGAAGATGTTTTAATTTCCGTTACTAAGGAAGGTTATATTAAAAGGACAAGTTTACGTTCTTATGCTGCTTCAAATGGTGAAGACCTTGCAATAAAAGAAGATGATTACTTAGTTGGGCTTATCGAAGCGAATACAACTGATAAAATTCTATTATTTACGAATAAGGGTAAATACCTATATGTGCCGGTTTTTGAATTACCAGAAATTAGATGGAAGGATATTGGTCAACATATATCTAACATTGTTCCAATCGATAAGGACGAATATATTGTTGAATGCATACCGGTACGAGAATTTAAGGAAGAAGAATACCTTATTTTCTTCACGAAGAACGGAATGATAAAACGAAGTGAATTAAAGATTTATGAGGCACAACGATATTCGAAGGCCTTAATTGCTCTTAATCTTAAGCAGGGTGATGAGGTTGTTAGCGTTTGTCAGACGAAGGGATATTCAGATGTATTCATTGCTACTCACAAGGGGTACGGACTTTGGTATCATGAAACAGAGGTACCTATTGTTGGACAACGAGCTGCTGGTGTAAAGGCAATTAACTTGAAAGATGATGATTTTGTCATTAGTGGACAGGTTTTTGATGATTTATCCGAACCTTCTTTAGTGATAGTCACACAACGCGGTGCTGCCAAACGAATGAAACTAAGGGAATTTGAGAAGACAACACGGGCAAAACGTGGTTTAATGATGCTACGTGAGCTAAAAAACAAACCTCACCGTATCGTTGGATTTTATGCAACAAATAAAAATGATACGATTTGCTTCCAAACTGCTAAAGGAGAGACACACCATATTATTCCTTTTGAATTAGCCACAAGTGATCGAAGTAGTAATGGCTCCTTTATTATCGATTCTGACAAACAAGGAGAAGTTGTAGAGGTTTGGAAAGAAGCAAATTATGAAAAGCCGTTTGACCCAACTATTGATTAATGTTTCGAGGACAGACTGTTTATGAAGCAGTCTGTCTTTTTATAGACTTTTTGTAAAGAATAAAAATAGTTTATGGAAAATAAAGGGTTTTTATGTCGATTTGTAGAATTAATACTAGACAAATTCATTAGGAGGAAAAGTTTCATGGAAAGTAAAAATTATGGGTTACCGATTTTAGGGGCATTACTAGCAGCTATCGTAGGGGGAGTTGTATGGGCATTAATCGCCATTATAACAGAATACGAAATTGGCATTGTTGCTTGGGCAATCGGTGGACTAACTGGTTATATCGTTTTCTACTTGGCAAAAGGAAGCGTAACCTCATTACATCAAGTAATTGCCGTAGTTGGAAGTTTAATTGGAATTTTACTAGGTAAATATTTTATATTAGGCTATTACTATGAGAACAGTATTTCAGGCATATTTAATAGTGAGGTAATTATGCATTTTGGTGATAATATTTCTGTTTTGTTTGGTGGAATGGATATTGTTTTCGTCTTACTTGCAGTTGTTACTGCATGGCAGTTACCAGCTCAACTTGGTAGTAAGAACCAAACAACTGAACAGATTCAAGAGACAAAGGCGGAATAATAATTATTTATTTTGGTAAAATAAAAAAAATCAAACAGACTGCTAGATTTTTTTAGTAGTCTGTTTTTTAATTAATACGAAGGCTATAAAAAAGATAAAAATTTATGGAATAGGTAATGTAGAATGATAATTACAACAGCAGGGCGAGCTTCTAGTCCTCTATCACTAAAGGCTAAAAAGCTGGCCAAACAATATGGATTTTTGTATAAAGAAAGAAATAGTGAATCAATTGAAGCAATGAAAAATCAATTACAAGAACATATTATCGTCGTGGCAAAAAATGGTTTATTTATTTCACCTTTAAATAGTTCAACACGTCTATTCTTTCACCCTAATTTAGCTATGGTAAGAGCAAAACGTGTTTTAAAAGGTGAGCATGATCCGCTTATTCAGACAGCAAAACTTAAGGAGGGGATGAAGTTTCTCGATTGTACGCTGGGCTTAGCATCTGATAGTATTATTGCTAGTCTTGCTGTTGGGACTTCTGGTGCTGTAACGGGACTTGAAGGTAATGACTTATTGTACTTGCTTGCAAGAGAAGGATTAAAAGACTTTTCAACTGCAAATAGGGAAATCGATACTGCTATGAAAAGAATAAATGTCGTCAATATTGATCATCTTGAATATTTACGACAAACTCCTGATAAATCCTATGATGTCGTTTATTTTGACCCAATGTTTCAAGAAGCTATCGAATCTTCAAGTGGTATAAATTCTATACGCGAGCAAGCATTATGGACTGATATAAGCTCAGAGGTAATTACCGAAGCAAAACGAGTTGCTAGGCAGTGTATCCTTATGAAGGACTACTATAAAAGTGCGAGATTTAAAAGGCTTGGGTTCACACAGCATATACGGAAAACATCCTTATTTCACTATGGGACTATAGAACTTTTATAGGTAACTTCTTCTTTTTAAATTCTGAAAAGTGTGATACGCTATAAATGAAAAAAGGAGAGGAGGGCTTCGAACGGATCTCAGACAAAAAATCATTTATAATGCGCTACATTTATTTGAAAAATATGGCTTCCATGGTGTAACAGTAAACCAAATTGTAGAAAAAACTGGTGCATCAAAAGGTGGATTTTATCATCATTTTACGTCAAAGGATGAATTGCTTTTTGTCATTCACGATACATTTATTACGTATGTGCTTGAAAAAGCCTACATAGCAAAGAACACCTACGAATCTCCAACTAAAAAGTTACAAGCAATTATAAAGAGCTTTGTACAAGTATTTGATTTGTATAAGCCACATATTTCTGTATTCTATCAGGAAAATGTTTACTTAAAATCAAATTATGAAGAATTGATTAAAGCAAAACGTGATCAGTTTAAGAATATTATCCTTGAAACCATTCGTGAGGGTAAGGCAAGTGGAGAATTTCGTCATGATCTTTCGGATGAAATTACCAGTATGGCAATACTTGGAATGGTAAACTGGACCTATAAGTGGTACCGTAAATCAGGAGAAAAATCAATTGACGAAATCGGTGACTTATATGTCGACTTAATCATGAGATCAATAGTAAACGACTAAATGTAAGCGCTCTATTTTGATAGAATACTAGTTTAGTAACATTTTTTTCTATTTTTACAGACCAACCAGTCGGTCTATCTACTGATTTAGGAGGGAAACATATGGATTTTAATTTAACCAAAGAACAATCCATGATTCGTAAAATGGTTCGAGATTTTGCTGAAGAAGTAATTAAGCCTAGAACAATTGAGATTGATAAGGAAGCTAAGTTTCCGTTGGATATTTTTAAACAAATGGGTGAGCTTGGTTTACTAGGGATTCCATTCCCAGAGAAATATGGTGGCTCAGGTGGAGACACATTATCCTACGCTATTGCTGTAGAGGAAATTGGCCGTGTATGTGGTAGTACTGGTTTAAGCTATGCTGCAGCAGTATCTCTTGGTGCAAGCCCAATATATTATTTTGGAACAGAAG
This sequence comes from Ornithinibacillus bavariensis, assembly GCF_018333235.1. Classification (GTDB taxonomy): domain Bacteria; phylum Bacillota; class Bacilli; order Bacillales; family Amphibacillaceae; genus Ornithinibacillus; species Ornithinibacillus bavariensis. The sequence goes on from NZ_BORP01000001.1 coordinate 880,859, forward strand.
AGCAGAAGGAAAAATTTTTAACTCCTCTTGCAGAAGGAAAAGCCTTGGGTTCATTTGGATTAACAGAACCAAATGCCGGATCAGATGCAGGAGGAACTAAAACGACAGCAATCATCGATGGTGATGATTTTGTCATAAATGGTGAAAAATGCTTTATAACGAATGCAAGCTATGCCGAAACGTTAATTGTTACTGCAGTTACTGGTAAAAATGAAAAAGGTAGAAACATTATTTCCGCTATTATTGTTCCGACGAATGTGGAAGGGGTCAAGATAACAAGTAATTATGATAAGATGGGTGTTCGTGGTTCAGATACAGCTGAAATTGTTTTAGACAATGTACGTGTTCCAAGAACGAACCTTTTAGGAGATCCTGATAAAGGCTTTAGTCAATTCTTATACACGCTGGATGGTGGAAGAATTTCTATTGCTGCTTTAGGACTTGGAATTGCTCAAGCATCACTAGAAAAAGCCTTACAATATGCTAAAGAAAGAAAGCAATTTGGTAAATCTATTTCGAGCTTCCAAGCAATTCAATTTAAGCTTGCTGATATTGCAATGGAGGTGGAGCTTGCTCGAAATATGGTGTATAAGGCAGCATGGTTAAAGGATAATAACCAACCATTTACGAAAGAATCCGCCTATGCGAAATTATTTGCAACAGAAACAGCTTTCCGTGCAGCTAATCAGGCCATTCAAATACATGGTGGTTATGGTTATATGCGTGAGTATGAGGTTGAACGATATTTACGGGATGCTAAATTACTTGAAATCGGTGAGGGAACATCGGAAGTTCAACGACTAGTAATTGCTAGACAGTTAGGCTGCTAGAAACTAGATTTCTTGATATGGTTAGGGGTGAAGTGATGATCTCGAAAATACTGATTGCCAATCGAGGCGAAATAGCAGTAAGGATTATGAGAACGTGTAAAAAATTAGGAATTTCATCGGTTGCCGTTTATTCTGAGGGAGATAAAGCAGCACCATTTGTACAGATGGCTGATGAAAGCTATCTTTTAGGTCCTGCAAGGGTGAATGAGAGTTATTTAAACGTTGATAGGATATTAGATATAGCCAAAAGATGTGGTGCAGATGCGATTCACCCAGGTTATGGTTTTTTGAGTGAAAATGGTAGTTTTGCCGAAAAATGTGAAGCATCTGGCATTACATTTATCGGTCCAACTAGTCAAGTGATGGAAATGATGGGTAGTAAGATTGAAGCACGAAAAGCAATGAAGACGGCTAATATTCCAATAGTGCCAGGTACAGAGGATGCAGTTCATTCGAAAGAGGAAGCAATTGAAGTTGCTAAAAGTATTGGTTATCCTATTATGCTGAAAGCCTCAGCAGGTGGTGGCGGTATCGGTATGCAAGTGGTACATTCCGATGAAGAGCTACTTAAGGCATTTGAGAATAACGCGAAGCGGGCGGAGAGTTTTTTCGGTGATGGAGCAATGTTTTTAGAGAAAAAGATTGATCATGCTCGTCATATAGAGATACAGATATTAGCAGATAAGTTTGGGAACGCTGTGCATTTGTTTGAACGGGAATGTTCCATTCAGCGAAGAAACCAAAAGGTTGTTGAAGAGGCACCTTCTCCTTTTCTATCGGAGACCACTCGTCAACGAATGGGAAAGGCTGCAGTAAACGCAGCTAAAGCTCTAGGGTATACCAATGCTGGAACGATTGAATTTTTAGTAGACGCGAACGAAAATTATTACTTTCTTGAAATGAATACTAGAATTCAAGTCGAGCACCCGATAACTGAAGAAATTACTGGTATTGATATTGTAGCGGAACAAATTAACATAGCAAATGGTAATAGCTTATCTTTAAAGCAAGAAGATTTAACCATTAAGGGTCATGCAATTGAAGCTAGAATTTACGCGGAGGATCCAAATACTTTTTTCCCATCTCCTGGACATATAACAGTATTTGATATACCTAAAGGAGAGAATATCCGGCTTGAGTCTGCAGTTACTAGTGATTATCAAGTAACACCTTTTTATGACCCAATGATTAGTAAGCTTATTGTTAAAGGCAATACAAGACAAGAAGCAATTCAATTACTTATACACACATTAGAAAAAACAAAGGTCGAAGGGATTAAGACCAATATCCCCTTACTACTTGAGATTGCGCAACATCATGAATATCAAGCTGGTAATACAACAACAAGCTTTATAGTAGATTATCTTAGACCATTAAAAAGGAAGTAACTGAAGGAGGAAATAAGGATGGAAGAAGTAAGAGCAATGATGGCAGGTAATGTTTGGAAAATAGTCGTATCAGAGGGAGAAGCGGTCGAAGCTGATCAAGATATTGTCATTTTAGAATCGATGAAAATGGAAATTCCAATTGCTACAGAGGATGGCGGTATTGTAAAAGAAATAAAGGTACAAGAAGGCGACTTTGTAAATGAAGGCGATTTAATTGCAGTGATTGAGTAAAATATGAAGTTGGAATATGCTATTAAATCCATTCAACATCAAATGAATTTCTCATTCAGCGTAGTATATTTTGGAACGGATTGGTTCCTCCATAATATTACATTGTATTAATTGTTGAGAAAATAGCACTGACTCAGTCTTTATACGCATTTAGGGGGTACTTACATTATGGCCTTAGTAGAATTAAAAAGAGTAGATCATCATATCGCCCTTGTAAAATTGAATAGGAGTGACGCTGCGAATGCTTTGTCAAAAGCGCTATTAGATGAGTTAAATGTAATGATAGATAGGGTCAATCAGGATAAAACCATTCATTGTGTTATTGTTACTGGATCAGGTGAGAAGGCATTTTGTGCTGGTGCAGACCTTAAGGAAAGAAGAGGAATGTCAGATGAACAGGTAATCGAGACTGTTTCTTATATCGGAAAAACCATTTCCAAATTGGAAGCAATGGAAGTACCTGTCATAGCGGCTTTAAATGGTGTAGCCTTTGGTGGTGGTTTAGAGTTAGCTCTTGCTTGTGATATTCGTATAGCAGCAGACAATACTAAATTAGGGTTGACTGAGACATCCTTGGCAATTATTCCAGGTGCTGGTGGAACACAACGTTTACCTCGATTAATTGGTTTAGGGCGTGCCAAGCAATTAATTTATACTGCAAAGGCGATTTCAGCAGAACAAGCGTTAGCATTTGGGTTAGTGGAAGAAATCACTTCAAAGAATGACCTATTAGAGGCTGCATTTTCCATGGCAAAGTCCATTGCTAAAAATGGTCCCATAGCATTACGAATGGCGAAATCAGCTATTAACCAAGGAATGCAAGTGGATTTACCTTCTGGATTAGCAATAGAGCATGAATGCTATAAACAAACGATTCCAACCAAGGATAGAGTAGAGGGATTAGAGGCATTTAGGGAAAAGCGTTTACCAGTGTATCGAGGAGAATAAAATAGGAGGTTTATCCATGTCATATGTAGATGAACTACAAAAGCGTATAAGCCAAATCGAAAAGGGTGGACATGAAAAATACCACCAAAAAAATGAAGAAAAAGGAAAATTATTTGTCCGAAAACGTCTGGAGCTTTTATTTGATGAAAATATTGATATAGAAGATGCATTTTTCGCAAACTGTATGGATGATTCACTGCCTTCTGATGGTGTTGTGACAGGTATCGGTAAGATACACGGTCAGGATGTTTGTGTGATGGCGAATGATTCTACTGTAAAAGCAGGGTCCTGGGGAAAAAGAACGGTGGAAAAGATTCTCCGTATTCAAGAAACTGCGCTAACATTAGAATTACCTATTATTTATTTGGTAGACTCTGCAGGTGCACGTATTACCGATCAAATTGAAATGTTTCCTGGTAGAAGAGGCGCTGGACGAATATTCCATAATCAAATAAAACTATCTGGAAGAGTGCCACAGGTTTGCTTATTATTTGGACCATCAGCAGCTGGCGGAGCATATATTCCAGCCTTTTGTGATATAGTCGTGATGGTTGATGGTAATGCTTCCATGTACCTCGGATCACCACGTATGGCGGAAAAGGTTATCGGGGAAAAAGTAACACTAGAGGAAATGGGTGGAGCAAAAATGCACTGCTCAGTCTCTGGTGTTGGCGATGTATTAGTGAAAACTGAACCAGAAGCAATCGAATATGCTCGAAATTATTTAACCTATTTTCCGAAAAGCTTCCGTGAAAAACCGAGGGCTTGGGAAGCGAAGAATGCAAAAGAATTCGAAAAAAGCATGGAGGAAATTATACCAGAGAATCAGAATGCACCATTTAATATGTATGATTTCATTAATCGCATCATTGATGAAGATAGCTTCTGCGAAATTAAAAAGAAGTTTGCTCCAGAGTTAATTACTGGACTCGCTCGAATGGATGGGAAGTCAGTTGGCATTATAGCCAATCAGCCACGTATGAAGGGCGGAGTACTATTCCCAGATTCAGCAGATAAAGCTGCAAAATTTATTCAATTATGTGATGCATTTAATATCCCATTATTATTCTTAATGGATGTTCCAGGATTCATGATTGGTACAAAGGTTGAACGCGCAGGGATTATTCGCCATGGGGCAAAAATGCTTGCTGCCATGAGTGAGGCAACGGTACCAAAAATTTCAGTTGTCGTTCGCAAAGCGTATGGAGCTGGTTTATACGCAATGGCCGGTCCTGCATTTGAACCAGATTGTTGTATTGCTTTACCTACTGCACAGATTGCTGTGATGGGTCCTGAAGCAGCAGTTAATGCAGTATATGCAAATAAAATTGCAGAATTACCAGAGGAAGAGCGGGCTAGCTTTATACAAGAAAAACAAGATGAATATCGAAGTGATATTGATATTTATCGTTTAGCTAGTGAGATGGTCATTGATGCCATCATCGAGCCTAATAACTTAAGAACAGAGTTAATTAATCGTTATCGTATTTACGAAGCGAAAAACGTAATATTTACCGAACGTAAACATGGTGTCTATCCTGTATAATAAATTTTAGGGTCTTGGATTTTCCAAGGCTCTTTTTCAATGAACTACTATCTAAATTTTATTTTAATTAATACTTATACGAATAGAAGAAAAATGGATATAAATTAACCATAATTTTATTATGTAAACCAATGAACTTAATTCACAATTTGAAATGTTTTGTGTTATATCTAAGATGAGATGAAATTATAGTGAAAAAGGGAAAAAAGGGGAAGTTAATGGTGATGGTCTATTCAAAAGAGCAATATGAAAATCTCAACTTGGAATAGATGCATCAATTTATAACCATCAAATCTAAGCAATGTCTAAATGATAAAGTAAGGTTATAAAAAATAATATTTAATTATTGAAGATGGTGATAAGGATATGAAAATACAAGATTTTATGATTTCTGATGTAATCAGTGTAAAAGAAGATACGACAGTTAAAGAACTTCTACAAATTCTTGTCAACAACAAAATCGGTGGAGTCCCAGTTGTTAACAATGATAATGTGTTAGTTGGTGTAATAAGTGATGGTGACGTAATACGATATCTTCAGCCTAGTAACCGGAATGTATTTGATATGTTCTCAGTTATTTTATTTAGTGATCGTGAGGAATTAGTAGATAAGCTAACGTACGCACTAAAGAACCCAGTTAAAAGGATGATGAGAACGAGAGACTTAAAAACACTTCATCCTAATAATAAACTAGATGAAGCACTACAAATTTTTGCACGTTATCATTTTAAAAAGATACCTGTTATAGATGATAGTCACCGTGTAGTAGGTGTGATAAGTAGGGGAGATTTACTTCGTCATATTACTAATCATCTTATACAATAATAGAAAAAACTAGCTATGTCATAGTTTTGGGGAATACGTTATAATTAATGTATAAGTTTTGGCAAAGGGGTTTATGATGTTGAGGGCAACGGAACAGAATAAAACGGTATTAACTTTTCAAAATTTGACTGGGATATACCATGTATTAAATGACCATGGGGATCTAATAAATGCTAAAAAAGTAGTAGATCTATATCAAAAAATGCAAAATAATGAATATGTCGTTAGTTTCGCAGGACATTTTTCTGCTGGAAAGTCTTCTATGATAAATGCGTTAGTTGACAGTGAGATTTTACCAAAGAGTCCTATACCAACAAGTGCAAATATCGTTAAATTGACATCTGGAGAAGGTGTAGCACGTGTTTTTTTTCATCATGAAGAACCAACCGAGTATGAAGAACCATATGATTTAGACATGATAAAAGAATATTGCAAGGATAAGGATACTATTAAGAAAATAGAAATTAGCACAGCTAATTCAATTATCCCCAGCTCATGTGCCATTATCGATACACCTGGTATTGATGCTGCAGACGACACAGATCGACTAATTACCGAATCATCTCTACATTTGATTGATATATTGTTTTATGTAATGGACTATAACCATGTCCAATCCGAAGTGAATTTACAATTTTTGCAAACGATTCAAGCAATGCATATACCTTTTTACGTAATTATTAATCAAGTGGATAAACATAATGAAAAGGAATTATCCTTTCAATCCTTTGAAGAGAGTGTAAAACAAACGTTTGAACAATGGGATTTGTCTCCCCGAGCAACATATTTTACCTCACTTGTCCAAACAGATTCACCTTATAATCAGTTTGAGGATGTGAAAAGGGAGCTTTATAGTCTATTTCATGATGAAAGAACACTTCGAATTGATGCAGCTGTTAAGAATCTCATTGTGAGCCATAAGGAATATTTACAAGAGAAAGAGAATGAGGAGATCGCTAACTTATTAGCAGATAACACTTTCGATGAAAATCTATTCATCCAAATGGAATCGCTTAGAGATTCTGTAAATCAATTAAAAATTCGCCCCAATGCTTTTTCTAATGCTTTTTTACATGATATGGATCATACCTTGAAAAATGCGTATCTGATGCCTGCAATTGTGAGAGATTATGCAGAAAGCTTTTTAGAGTCTCAGCAAAAGGATTTTAAGATTGGCTTTTTGAATGCAAAGAGAAAAACGGATGAAGAAAAAGACAGGCGAACAGGAATTTTCTTGAAGAATTTAGAAGAGACGATGAGGGCAAATATTGAATGGAAGCTTCGAGAAAAATTCAGTGAGCTATTAAAAGCCTATTCTATTCCAGAGCAATCATTATACAATTTGACTCAGCAATTAACCGTTTCACTAACTGAAGATGATTTATTGTCATTAGTAAAAACGGGTGCAAAGGTTAATGGGGACTATGTATTAAATTATACGAATGAACTAGGTCAATTTATAAAAAACAAATATCGTCAGGCATCTAAAGAATTATTATCTAGTATCATGGATTTCCTTAAGAAGGATAGTGAGTTAGCTCTTCAGAGATATGAGGCTGAATTACAGCAATATAACAATGTATTACTAGCCCATAAACAATACAATAATGTTAAAGAGAAATTTAAAGAAAAGGCTCTATATTTGGATGAACAATTAGAACACCCAACGGTACTAGATGAAACGGTTGAGCTGATAAAAATAAAATTAGCACCAAGAACGTTTAAAAAGGGTGTAGAAATTCTTGAAAAACAAGAAGAAATAAAATCAAAGGATGAAAAGAACAATATTCAAGGTCATTTAGTAGCAAATGCCCCAAATGTTCAACAAGTAATTCATGCAATTGATAAAACAATTCAAACCTTTACTGGAACAGATATATTTACTTCCGTCCTAAATGAGCTGTCTGCTAAAAAAGAAAAGCTAGAACACAGGCAATATACGATTGCATTATTTGGAGCATTTAGTGCAGGAAAATCATCCTTTGCTAATGCTTTGATTGGAGAAGGAATCTTACCATCCTCTCCTAATCCAACGACTGCAGTAATAAATCGAATTGCTCCAGTATCAGAGGAGTTTTCACATGGTACGGTTAGCATTCATTTGAAGAAAGAGGAGACTTTACTACAAGATTTACTTGGAATGGTAAAGCATTTTTCCCCTCCTAATACGAATAATCTAACTGAACTAGTTAATTGGATAAGTGAAAATAAGTTACAACATCATTCAGAACTCAATCATATGTATCAATCCTATCTCAAGGCTTTATTAAAGGGGTATTCGGATCATCAAGAAGTACTCGGAAAAAATAAGACTATTCACTTACAGGAATTTGCATCTTATGTAACAGATGAATCGAAAGCTTGTTTTGTAGAGTCGATTGATCTTTATTATGATTGCCCGATAACTCGAAAAGGAATTACCTTGGTTGATACACCAGGAGCAGATTCAGTCAATGCAAGACATACGAACGTAGCGTTTGATTATATTAAAAATGCGGATGCTATACTTTACGTAACCTATTATAATCACGCGATTACAAAGGCGGATAAGGACTTTGTCACTCAGCTTGGTCGTGTAAAGGATGCTTTCCAGATGGATAAAATGTTCTTTCTCGTTAATGCTGCGGACTTAGCTCAAGATGAACCAGAACTAAATCTTGTCCTAAATTATGTTAAAGATCAGCTACTTAAATTTGGAATCCGAAACCCAAGACTATATCCAGTATCAAGTAAAATTTCATTAGAAGAGAAATTGACTAACCAACCTTTAAATAGGCAAATTGCTACTTTTGAGAATGACTTTTATGCCTTCCTAGAAAATGAACTATCTCAAATAGCTGTAAGTGCTGCAATCTTTGACCTAGAAAGGGTAGGTCAACAACTATCCCATATGATAAAAAAAGCTAATTTAGATGAAATGGAAAAAGCCTCCTATAAGATATCATTACAAGAAAAGAAAAAGGATTTACTACTAGCAGCTGAAACAGATCCGGGTAACCTATACCTAGAGCGAATACGACAAAAGATTCAGAAGCAATTGCACTATGTAGGCGAGAGAATAGGAATTCGTTTTCATGATATTTTCAAAGATTATTTTAATCCAACAACCGTAACTGAATCTGGTAGAAAAGCTATGCGCCAGCTAGAAAAAAATACGTTGGATTTATTAGACTATACAGGATTTGAACTTCTACAGGAGGCAAGAGCAGTATCATTACGTGTAGAATCCTATTTAAATGAACAATTTATGGAATGTAGAGAGAGCTATCAGTATCAATTTAATCAAATCGAAAAGGAGTTTCGTTTATCCATTTCTAAGGAAATAGACTGGGTAACTCCAGAATACCACCAGGCCTTACAAAAAATTGATTTATCGAAATTCCAATCTGCTTTTTCATTATTTAAAGGAACAAAGGCCTTCTTTGAGAAAAATGAAAAGGAAAAAATGAAGGATTCTCTCTATGAGTTATTAGCTCCTTTCATTGAAGAATACCTTCGCGATATTCAGGTTTATATGGTAAATGATTATGGTAAACAATGGAGTAGTTTAGTGGAAAGAATGAAAGCTGAATTCATGAAGGAAATAAACGATTATATAGCAAGCAATACAGCATTTGTTGATAACACAATTGATTCAGAATTATTAACAGCTAAACATTTAAAAGTAAATGAAATTTTAGCTAGCTTAAATTAAAAAAAGGTGGTTTAATGATGCAACAATCAATACTATTAGTAGATGGAATGGCACTACTATTCCGTGGATTTTTTGCAACATCCTTCCGAGGAAATTTTATGCGAAATGAAAGAGGAGTTCCCACGAACGGTATATATCAATTTCTTCGTTACCTACTGGACGCTGTAGATACATTTCAGCCAACACATGTTATCTGCTGCTGGGATATGGGTAGTAAGACCTTTCGAACTACGATGTATGAAGCGTACAAAGCTAATCGTTCTGCACCACCAGAGGAATTAATACCACAGTTCGACTTAGTAAAAGAGGTAGTGGATGCATTCGAAATGCCGAATATTGGTATTGAAAATTATGAAGCAGATGATTGTATCGGTACACTTGCAAAGCAGTTGTCAACGGAAAGTGAGGTGCTTATTTTAACAGGTGATCAAGATATTCTCCAGCTAGTTGGACAAGGCGTAAATGTAGCAATCATGCGTAAAGGTCAAGGAAACTATGAAGTATTCACGATGGATAACTTTTATGAGAAGAAAGGATTAAGCCCAAAACAAATTATAGATTTAAAAGGGTTAATGGGGGATACATCTGATAATTATCCAGGAGTGAAGGGAATCGGAGAAAAGACTGCAATTAAGCTTTTGCAGGAACATGATACGATTGAAGGATTATTAGAAAATCTGGACAAGTTACCTAAGGGAGTTCAGACTAAAATAATGGCAAACATGGACATGTTACATCTTTCCAGGAATCTCGCTGAAATTCGCTGTGATGTGCCTATTGAGTTTAATTTAGATGAAGCAAAATGGAAGTACAATCGAGAAAGCGTAATACAGCGTTTTGAGGAATTAGAACTTCCAAATTTAGCTAAATTAATATAGAGAACAAAAACCTGTATGTTGAAATACAGGTTTTTGTTTAACATTAGCTAAAAAAACGATTTTCTATTCATTGTAACCAAGGGATTCACCAACTCATGTGGTGAATGGATAGCTTTCCAATCCGAAAAACTTCAATTAGTTGTTACGATTATTTTTGCGATTGTTGTTGTCACGGTTGTTGTTGCGATCGTTATTGTTATTGTTGTTGTCTAAATCATCGTTTAGAAACTCGTTCGCAAATTCAACATTATCGTTGTTATTGTTGTTACGATTATTGTTGTTGTTGTTGTTGCGATTGTTGTTTTTCGCCATTTGTAGCCCTCCTGTAATTGTTTTTAGTGAAATTTTCTTACTTTTATCTGATTACATTTCTCATCAGATGTTAAGTAAGTGATTTCACTTTACAAGAGTATCTTTCCCCGATTCTCTATATTAATTCATCTTTTATAACATTTTCCTGATAACCTTGGATTATATTGTCATGTCATAAGAGTTTATGGGATAATTAGTCAATACTTCATTTGCTAGTAATATTCTAATTATTGGGAACAAAAGGGGATAATCATGAGAAAAATATTGTATATTATCGTAAGCACTACACTAGTATGTTGTTTATTAGCATTTATAGAGCATGGTATGGAGATTAATTATGGAATAAAAACGATTTGTAAAATATCGATGTTTTTCCTTATTATTTTTGTTTACATAATTATGTTTAAGGATTTTCGATTTCGTGATGTCATTAGTATTAAAAAGATAACATTAAAAGAGTGGAAAAAAATTATAACTCTAGGATTAACATCTGCCTTTATTGTTTTAGCTGCTTATTTAATATTCCTACCAATTATTGAACTCGATTCAATAAAAAGTGATTTAACTGATCGATTAGGAATAACAGCATCAACATATATATTAGTTGGTCTGTATGTGACGTTCGGAAATTCATTTATTGAGGAGTATTTCTTTAGGGGATTTGTCTTTTTTAACTTACCAAGAAGGATTGGATATATTTTTAGTCCCTTACTATTTGCTTCTTATCACATTCCCATGATCTTCCTATGGTTTAAGCCACTGATTATTGCACTATGTTTTATCGGGCTATGGCTTATCGGTTTGATTTTTCACAAAGTAAATGAAAAAAGCCAAACCATTTGGTCTTCTTGGATGATTCATATTTGTGCTGATATAATGATTATTTTAATAGGGTTAACATTTTTTTATTAAGTTCTAACGATGTAAATTGAATTGATAAGGATTTTCTTCAAAAAAATTCCAGGAAAAACAATGTATTAGTATATGGGCATAAGAAAAAATAGAAGCAGGGGATAACAAATAAATTACACCTGGGGTGACTAAAAAATGTTGAAACGACTTTTTCCCTTGTTTATTGTGTTCATGCTAGTTTTACCTATAGGTATAAGTGCACAAAGCAAAACATTTAAAGAACCACCATTTGACTTCTACAAAGTGTCTAAAGGTGATACATTTTGGTTTGTTGCAAAACGTTATGGATTGGATTATCGTGAATTAATGCGCTTGAATCCTACTGTTGTACCAACTAATATGCAAATTGGTTCAGTTATTCGATTACGAGCAACTGCTTCAAGCCCAACTACCTTTGAAGAGCAGGTAGCACAGCTTGTCAATCAGGAAAGAGCTAAACAAGGTCTTAAAGCTTTGTTACACAGGGCCGACCTTAAAAATGTGGCAGAGAAAAAAGCGATGGATATGGTTAACTCCAATTACTTTTCGCACAATAGTCCGAACTACGGTTCTCCATTTGATATGATGAAGACCTTTGGAATTAGTTATCGAACTGCCGGTGAGAATATTGCCAAGGGGCAAAAATCACCACAAGAAGTAATGAATGCTTGGATGAATTCATCTGGACATCGGGCAAATATCTTAAATCCAAACTTTGATTCAATTGGAGTTGGTTATTATAATGGTGTTTGGGTACAGGAGTTTACAGGCTCATAAAGTATAGATGACAATCATTAGTCCAATTAGGTTAAAACTAATTGGACTTTTTTATTCTAAACGGGGACAGAAATATCTGTAAATTAATATAAATATAGTTTTCAAAATGTTATAGTTAATTTACAATAATGTTACAGACAAGCAAAAGTACGTTTAGTTGGGAGGATTATTGTGGGTTCATTTGTTAGAAGAGTGATGGTTTTAAGTATCCTTTTATTTCTTATACCGATTTCCATTTCAGCAGAGGAAAGCATTGAAGTAACGGTTACATATGGGGTTAATGGGAAAGTACAAGTAGGAAAAGGCTTTCCAATGACTGTAAAAATCAAAAATGAAGGGGATGCAATTACTGGTGATCTAGTGTTTTTTGCAGGTCCAAATTATAATATGCTAGGCAATAACGTTGTTCCAGTAGAGTTATCTAAAGGAGAAGAGAGTGTTATTACTCTAGCTTCACCAGGATTCAATGATTACTATTCCTACTATCCAACAAATAAAAAGGAGCAATTTATAAAGTTTTTTGAAGGTGGCTGGGAAAGAGGGAAAGAAATAAAGTTAAAAGGAAATACAAACCTAATGCCATCTATTTTCCCTGATAATCGGCTAGTCATTGGAGCTTTAACAGACTCCCCTGATTCATTAAATGCACTAAAAGCTTCTCGTTATAACGGTGAAGCAACAGAATTCTTAACGATTACAGAGGATAATATTGCAAATGAATCCACAGCGTTAGAGGTATTTGATGTAATCCTAATCAACAATTATAATGCCTCTAAGCTTTCAGATGAACAAATCATAGCTATTAAAGAGTGGGTCAGAGCTGGTGGACATTTGATGTTAGGAAGTGACCCCTCACTTCAACAGCATAAAGGTTTACAAGAGCTTTTTCTACTACAAATAAACGATCAAACCTCATTCGAAAATTTGGAATTCTTAAATTCAACTAAAGATAGTGAAAAGGGAGAAATACCTAATTTTAGTCAAGTTGAAATAAATAAAGGAATATTAGTAGAAGATACGCAAGTGTTATATGCAGATCATTCTTTACCTATGGTGATGACAAAAAACTACGGTTTAGGAGAAGTAACCCAATTTTCCTTTGATGTTGGAAGTGATACCTTAATTAAATGGGATAGTTATCCCTCGTTTTGGTCGGAATTTTTACAAAAGGCTGTTGATAAGGACCTGAGTGGACAACAGCTCTACATGTTAGAAGAGCTTTCCAGCCGCTTAGGAAATGTTGTTGAAATGTATCCTTCATCCTTTATACCCGTAAAGGCATTAGTAATCTTATTTGTCCTCTATTTAGTATTAGTAATTCCAGGACTGTACTTTCTATTAAAAAAAATAGATAAACGTGAAATTTCCTGGATTATTATCCCAGCAGTTTCTATATTATCTAGTATTGCTATTTTTATTGTTGGCGCTAATGATAGATTAGAGGGTACACAGATAAATAATATTAGCCTACTATCCATCGACGAGGAAGGTATGGCTAATGGATTTAGTGCATTTTCTATTTTAACGAATAGTGGAGGAGACTATCCAATTACGATTAAACCAATAGAGTACCAGCCATTACCAATTAACAATTATGGTTTTGATGACACTAGCTCGTTTAGTGAGTATCCTATGATAGAAAAAGGTAGAAAACAAACGAAGATTACCTTTACCAATGTGGAATATTGGTCTACACGTTCAGCTATGGGACCAATACAAGGAATAGAATCTGGTAAGCTAAACACTGACTTACAAATAGTAGATAATAAAATGCTAGGTTTTGTTACGAATTCTCTTCAAGTCGATTTAGAGGAAGTATATCTATTAAGTGGCTCAAGGGTATATGAACTCGGTAAACTAAAAGCTGGTGAAACAGTTGAGGTTAATATTGAAATTAACAATAAAAATAATGAAATGCAAAATTTAATCGGTGCACCGCGTACTTCTATTGCTTCGTCACTCTACCCTGGACATAATAGTTCTCCATATGGGGGAAGCGCAGGACCAAAAGATAAAGAGTCTCTGACGGAATGGAAGAAATTTGAAATGCTTGATACGTTAATGACTTACGATATTCATCAGAAGGATTTAAATCGTCCATTAATAGCAGGGTATACATCTAAATCGATGACAGAGGTTGTTTCAACAAGTAAGCAAGCAGATATTAATGCATTAACCCTTTTTACACAACAAGTAGATGTGCAAATTAAGTCTCTTAAGGGTGGGGAATTTGTGTTAAAAAGTGAAAGCATGACACCAAAACTAAGTATTGTATCGAATACGGGATTCATTCATTATAATGGATTATTGTATGCCGAGAACTTTGTTGATGTAGAAAATGGTAAATACCAGCTTACATACCAAATACCGGTACAAATAAATATGGATAATATTTCGTTACGTAATTTATTGGTAAGACTTTCTTCAGGAAATGGAAATAGTTTTCAAATATATAATGCGAAGGAGAAGGAATATATCACATTAGATGATAACCGTGTGACATTTGAGGAGAATGTCAATGAATTTATTACTGATGAAGGAGAAATTATCATAACATTTGAGAAAAACAATGATACGGATCCACAGGTTTATGTTCCTACTCTCGAATTGAAAGGAGAGTACGACCATGATTGAAACAGTTAACTTAACGAAAAAATATGGTTCGTTTACAGCATTAGATTCCTTAAATTTAAAGATTGAAAAGGGTACAGTCTTTGGCTTTGTAGGACATAATGGTGCAGGGAAATCTACAACCTTTTCTATTCTATCAACTTTACTTGCTCCAACGTCAGGAACAGCCTATGTTAACGGTTATGATGTTACAAGAGAGCCTAAAAAGGTTCGAAATCATATTGGTTACATGCCAGATTTCTTCGGTGTATATGATCAATTTAAAACAGTGGAATACCTTGATTTTTATGGTGCTAGTTATGGGATTCCTAAGCATGAAAGAGAGATCCTCATTCCACAATTATTAGAGCTAGTTAATTTATCCCATAAAAAAAATGAATATGTGGATGTATTGTCACGAGGGATGAAGCAACGTCTCTGTTTAGCACGTTCACTTATACATGATCCTGAGGTGTTAATTTTAGATGAACCTGCATCAGGTCTGGATCCCCGGGCAAGAATTGAAATGAGAGAAATATTAAAGGAATTAAAGAGTATGGGGAAGACCATATTAATTTCCTCCCATATATTACCAGAGTTGGCCGAGATGTGTGATGAAATTGGCGTAATTACCAATGGAAGGTTAGTCGCCTCAGGCTCTGTTACATCGATACAAAACCAACTGAAAGCAAATAAAATTATTCATGTTAAATTAACTGCTGATTTGGAAAAGGCTATTGTGTTTTTTGAGGATGAACCGAAAATTTCAAATCTTTCAAAGAACGACAAGCATGACGATACAATTACCTTTTCATATTCTGGTACGGATGTAGAACAAGTAGAATTATTAAAAAAGGCGGTTAGTAACGGACTACAAATCATTAGCTTTGGTCAAGAAGAGACAGATCTTGAGGATGTATTCCTAGAAATTACGAAAGGAGTAGATTTTTCATGAAATCTTTATGGATAAACCCAGTATTAAATAAAGAAATCAAGCTCCGTTTTCGATCGTTTAAAGGATTTTTAGGGGTAATCTTCTATTTATTTGCCCTTGGCTTAGTGGCTTTAGGCTTTATTATTGTCTCAACAATGTATGGTCAAGCTGCTATTTTTCGTCCAGAGGAAAGTCGTATGATGTTCACAGTACTATCCTTTGTTCAAATGGTTTTGATTCTATTTATGACACCAGGACTTACATCAGGAGCAATTAGTGGTGAGCGAGAAAGACAAACATTGAATATATTATTAACAACTCCACAATCATCTGTAACGATTATTATTAGCAAATTAGTTTCGTCCATTTCATATTTATTATTAATGATGATTGCATCTCTGCCTTTGTATAGTATTGTGTTTTTATTCGGTGGTGTTTCGCCAAGCTTATTAATTTCAACTTTCTGTATATACCTCATAACGATGATTGCAATTGCCAGTTTAGGTGTCATGTTTTCTACCTTAATTCGTAAAACGATTATCTCTACTATTGTCACGTATGGGGTTACTGTATTTCTAGCAGGAGGTACTGCTTTTTTAACAACCATTATTGGTCAATTATTTATGTATCAACAATATAGCCAGTCAATTGTTCCATACTTAACAGCAATGTTTAATCCATTTTTTATTTTATTATCAAACTTTGAATCCTATTTGACAGATGAAATTCAACGATTATCAGGAATAGATTTTCCTTTAATGGCAAGTTTTATCATTATTTATGTACTAATTAGTGTCCTAGCAATAGGCATTAGTATCAAAAAACTACGGCCAAGAATGAAGGCTCAAAAGAGGATTGGATAAGATGAATGATTATCAACAGTTTTTAGCACTTTTAAAGACTGCTAAGCGAAAACTTTATCTTAAACATTTTTTAAATTTTATCCAACGATGGTGTTTAATTGCAGGCGTTTCCATGTTCTTAGTTGTCGTATTAGCTAGATTCGTGGTTGTTACAAATCTAACCGATATTTTAGGAATCATTGCCTTTATTTCACTAATTATTGTTACCGCAATCTCTCTTATAAAACGGCCCTCGCTTCGTGATGCAGCGCGTTACTTTGATGAGTTTGTCCAAGAGGATCGTGTAAAAACAGCACTTCACTTTTTGCAAAGAGATGATCCATTAAGCCAATTACAGCGAAAAGACGCTATTTCACATATGAAAAATCAAATCCCAGCCCTTCAAGCTGCTAAGCAGAAGTTATTCAACTCTGGGCACCTATTAATCATAGGCTTATTGAGTTTATTCATTGTAGCTGCGTTTATATTTCCAGCCGATTCCATGAATCTGGCAAAAGAAAAAGAGAAAGAACAAGAGATCGTTAAAGAGACGAGAGAAGCTATTAAAGAAATAGCATCAACTGAGAAACAAGATAGAGTAAAAGATTTACAAGAACAGACAGACAAAATAAAAGAGAGTGAAGAACTATTAAAGAAATTACTCCAGGAAGAAACAACACTTGAAAAAGATAAGCAGGACGCAATGAAAAAAGCGCAATTATTAAAAGAAATGGCACAAGAAGCATTGAGCCTTAATAAGTTAGCAGATGCATTTAAACAAGCTGATTCAGAAAATATGAAGCGTGCCTTAAAAGATATTATGCAAAATAATGTGTCTACTCTAACCCCTGAACAACAAAAAGCATTAGAAGATTTAATATCTAACTTACTGAATGAGGATATTCAGCAATTGAATGAGCTGACCGATGAGCAATTGGAAGAATTACTAGCTAAACTGGAAAATGAATTGGAAAGTCTTATAAATAGTGTGAACGCCTTGGGGGAAATTGCATCTCTACAGCAACAAATTCAGGATATTGCTACGAAGCTTCATAAAAATATGAACGATAATGGAATGACAAGTACAACAGAGCTAGCCTTTAGTCCACAAAGTAAGTCTAGTAACCCGAGTCAAACGAATGGGGAGAACGATGATAGTAATGAAGACAATGGGAAAAATGCTGATACAGGAAATGGAACTGGAGAAAGCAGTAATTCAAGTAACAGCTCAAATGGTAGCTCAGGCTCTAGTTCAGGTAATGGAAAAGGTGGAAATGGCGGGGCTAATAATAGTGTGGGTTCTGGTGCCGGATTAGGTCAAGGCTCACGTAAGCTTACGATCCCAGAAAGAATAGATAGCGAGAAGTCAATTGAGCGTGATTTTGGGGAATTGGGAAAAGGGAGCAGCGAAATGCAAAAGACACCAGATGGGCTAATATTAAAGGGATCTGTTCGATCCCATGAGGAAGTTTATGGACAATATGCTGATTCCTATCGCAAAAGTGTTGACCGCTTACAATTACCAGCCTACTTAGAGGATGTAGTAAAAGATTATTTTAGTGATTTAAATCCGAGAGGGGAATAGGTTGTGCTAAATATTGAAACAAAAGAGAAGCAATTACAGGAAGTAGCTGAACAAATCAATGAACTTAAGAGTGAAATTGCAAGATTTATCGTCGGACAACAAGCTATAATTGATCAAGTACTTTGGGCAATTTTCTCGGGAGGGCATGCTTTGCTAGAAGGATTGCCTGGTCTTGGTAAAACAATGCTTGTGCGAACAGTATCAGAAGTAATCGATTTAAAATTTTCTCGAATTCAATTTACACCTGACTTAATGCCATCCGATATTACGGGGACAATGCTTATCGAACCTACTGAGGATGGTAAAAGACAAGCGTTTACTTTTCATAAAGGACCGGTATTCTCAAATATTATATTAGCGGATGAAATTAACCGAGCAACACCGAAGACTCAAAGCGCACTATTGGAGGCAATGGGGGAAAAAACCGTATCTGTAATGGGCGAAACGAAGCAGCTACCAGAACCCTTTTTTGTTCTGGCTACTCAAAATCCACTTGATTTAGAAGGAACCTATCCTTTACCCGAAGCACAGATGGACCGTTTTCTGATGAAACTATACGTCGAGTATCCTTCAAAAGAAGAATTAAAGCAAATTGTCCATCTTACAACAGGAACGGAAGTAACAAAGGTGCGTAAAGTAATCGACAGAAATAGAATCATCGAAATTCAAAATCTAGGAAAAGAAATACTCATATCAGAGGAAATGATTGATTACGCGATAGCATTAATAATGGCAACACATCCAGATGAGCAACAAGCACCTGAATCAGTCAAAAAATATGTACGTTATGGATCTGGGCCACGTGGGTTACAAGCATTAATTAAGATTGCAAAGGTTCGTGCACTTTGTGCTGGACGATATCATGTATCAACTGGTGATATTAAGCAAGCAGCAAAACCAGTACTTCGTCATCGCCTTTTCATGAATTTCGAAGGGGAAGCTAATGGCTTCACGAGTGACCAAATAATGGAAGATATACTTGCTTCCATTGGAGAATCTTGACGATGAAAGAGCTACTAACTAGTACATTAATGTATCGCTTGCCTATGTACCGCTTGCAATCTAGAACTATGAAAAGGGGACATCATAAAGGGACTCGACGATCTAATAGGCTGGGTACTTCTCTAGAGTTTTCTGATTTTCGTCCATATCAGCCTGGTGATGATCTGAGACAAATTGATTGGAATGTTTTTGCTCGAACAAATAAGCACTACATTAAACGTTTCCTAGATGAACAGGAGTTAGTTGTGTCTATCTATCTTGATTGTACGAAGTCGATGGCTGTTCTTCCGAGTAAGTGGGCTTTTGCTAAAGCAATTGCCGCTTCACTGGGGTATATGTCACTTTGTGCGGATGATCGAGTTGGCATATTCCCTATCGGTGCACCAAATCATCCTTTCACATATAAAAAGGGACGAGCATTCGCAAATCGCTTTGTTCAATATGCCGAAAAGATACAATCAAGCAATACGAGTAATAGCTTTTCTGAATCTCTACAAAAAATGATACAACCGAAATCTAGTTTTTCAATATTAATCAGTGATTTATTGGAACCGTACGACTTAATAGAAAATGCCTTAAAGAAATTACAAGCCTACAAACAAGAGTTATATGTTGTTCAAATCCTTTCACATGAGGAGATACGACCAGTTTACCAAGGGGATTTACAATTAATTGATAGCGAGACTAGTGAAACGATTCATGTAACCATGAGTACAGCGGTAAAAAACAGCTATCAACAGCGCTTATCAAGTCACACAGAGTTAATTCAAAAGTTATGCTATGAACGGGGCATCCATTTTATCCAATGCAAGACAGATGATTCCTTAGAAGACATCATTTGTGGTCAATTGATTGCAAAAGGGTGGATCCAGGTGAGGTGATTCCATGCAATTTATAGCTCCAATATATTTCCTACTTAGTATATTTTTAGTTATTACTGTCTTGTTTTACTTATTCCGTAAACAGTATGAAAATCAAATAATTCCATCAACTCTCTTATGGCAGCAGGTAATGCGCGAATGGCAGGCTACAAAATGGTGGAAAAAGCTACAAAACCATATTCTGCTATATTTACAGCTTCTCATATTATTCCTATTAATGCTTTCCATTACTAGGCCGTTTTGGTCATATCTTGAACTGTCAGGGGAGCATATTATAGTGGTATTAGATAGCTCCGCTTCGATGACAACAGAGGAGGGTGACTTAACTCGCCTTGATTTAGCAAAGAATGAATTATTAAACCTCATTGATCACTTAGATAACCAGAGATTAAGCATTATTCTTGTTGAAGACGTACCTAAAATATTGCTAGCTAATGAAACGTCAAAGCAAAAGATGGAATCAATGATAAGTGAAGTCACTTCCAGCTATCGACACGCTGATGTTCGGAAGGCTATACAGGTAGCAAATCAATTACTTTCTGATACTACCGGGGAAATTCATGTTTTTTCAGATCGTGTAAATAAGGCCGATGTGAACGATCTTAATTTATCTCGTGATTTGATTGTCAACAATTTAGGGATAACTACAAAAAATATTTCATTACACAATTTTGGAGTAGCAGAAAAAGACGGTAACGTTCATGGGCTACTCACTATTTATAATGAAGATGAAGAAGAACAGCTTGTTCGGATTACGATAGAAAGTGAAGGAAAGATTATTCAAGAAATTCAAGACATAGTCGAACAAGGAAAGCTGCATCAACTTTCTCTTCCGGATTTGCCTGTTAAACCGTATTATAAAGCAATGATTACAACTGTAGATAATTATGAAGCTGATAATACTGCCATTGCATTTTTAGCTACAGAGTCAAAGCCAACGTTTTATTTAATTGGGGATATAAATCCATTTATCACGAAGGTATTAAATTACCTTAGCAATGATATCGTACAAATGAAATCCGATCAAGAAGGAATAGATAAGAACGGAATATTTATAGTAGAACAATTACCAGAAAAGGAATGGCCAAATGGACCATTATTCATTCTATCACCTCCGACTGGAGGAACTTTTCAGGTTGGCGAAAAGAAAGAATTAACTATCCGTCCTCAAGTGGTCAAACAGGATCCAATCTTTCAATTTGTTAATATGGATGAGGTCTATATCCAATCAAGTGCGTCTTATCAAGATGAGGAGTTTGACACCATCCTTACAAGTGGAGATATTCCCTTGATCAGTAAAGGAAACTACCAAGGCAATCCAATTGTTTTTCTTGGATTTGACATTGCAGATACGGATTGGCCACTACATGCAAGCTTTCCTATTTTTCTATATAATGTTATGAACTATTTAACAGAAAATCAGGAGACGCTTGGGTACGTAAAACCACTGGAACCTGTTGAATTTTCTCACAGTGCAGTTGCGACGGAAAGTAAGATTGTTACGGAAGAAGGGAAAAAAGTCACTTCCTTAGATATGAATAATAGTTTCTTTCAAGCCCCTAGATTCCCAGGTTTATATCGAGTTCTAGAGTACAATGGGAAATCGATATCGGAAAAGCTCTTTGCAGTATCTATTGACCAACAAGATAAATATATAAAGCCAAGTGAAAGTTTTTCCATTCAATCCAAACATAATACGAATTCAAAAGACCAAAAAAACCCTAACGAAATTTGGCCGTTGCTAGTTTTTATTGCTTTCTTACTTTTACTACTTGAATGGGAGGTATATCGTCATGGGATTTCAAATTGACAAGCCCTTATTCCTCCTGTTGTATATTCCGGTAATTTGTCTATTAATTCTATATTGGAGAACTGTTAAACTATCTTCAAAACTAGAAAAGCGAGCTATATTGACCGTAAGGGTTATCGTATTTACTTTCGTTATCTTTGCACTTTGTATGCCAAATATAACGTTTTCAGTTAAAGGAGTTACAACAGTTTTCGTAGTAGATCATTCTGAAAGCGTACGAAATCAAGAAGAAATCATGTTTGGGGCAATTGAAGAAGCAATTGAACAGATGAATGAGGACGATCGTTTTGCGATTGTATCAGTTGCAGAGGAAGGACAAGTTTTACAAACGTTATCATCACGAGATAAAGGAATCCTAGCTCCTAAAG
The DNA here is from genome assembly GCF_018333235.1 of Ornithinibacillus bavariensis. Taxonomy (GTDB): domain Bacteria; phylum Bacillota; class Bacilli; order Bacillales; family Amphibacillaceae; genus Ornithinibacillus; species Ornithinibacillus bavariensis. Next base: position 903,211 of record NZ_BORP01000001.1, read on the forward strand.
CAATCGAAAAAACCTCTTATACGAATTTAGAAGAAGGGCTTCAACTTGCTGCAAGTCTCCTTCCTTCAAATTCTAAAGGGAGAATAGTATTACTAAGTGATGGTAACGAAAATATAGGAGATGTGAAACGACAAGTAAATCTATTAAGCTCACAGGGAATATCAGTTGATGTTATCCCATTCTCTGTGTCCGTAGAACAAGATATCGTATTAGAAGATTTTCAAGTACCGGATAATCTATATTTAGGTGAAGAAGTCACGATGTCATTAGTACTGTCTAGCACTCATAATTCAACTAGTAGGGTACGAATTAGAAAAAATAATGAAGTTATTATTGATGAGCAAGTTTCTGTCAGACAAGGGAAAAATGCTTATACATTTGATTACTTCATTGATTCCACAGGAACACATAGCTTTCAAGTAGATGTTATCTCGGAAGATGATAGTATCTTACAAAATAATGTTGGTTATGCCATCGCAAATGTAAAGGGGACACCGACTGTTCTTTTAGTTGAGGGCAAGGAGGGTGAAGGTAAAAATCTTGAACAAGTATTCCTATCCTCTAATTTACAAGTAGAGACGATTAAACCACACATGCTTCCCACAGCACTTACTGGGTTACTAGATTTTGAAGCGATTATATTTAGTAATGTTTCAGCAACAGATGTGACAAGGGAACAGATGGAGGTTATCGAAAGTGCTGTAAAGGATTTTGGGATTGGATTCATGATGACCGGTGGAAACCAGAGCTATGGCTTAGGTGGCTATTTTAAGACACCTATTGAAGATTTACTTCCTGTTGAAATGGATTTAAAAGGCAGAAAAGAGTTACCTTCCTTAGGGATGGTGATTGTTTTAGATCGTTCTGGAAGTATGGCAGGCTATAAGCTGGATTTAGCGAAGGAGGCTGCTGCTCGCTCTGTAGAACTACTAAGAGAAAAAGACACATTTGGGTTTATCGCCTTTGATGATCAACCTTGGCAAATTATAGATACAGATGTAATCGGTGAAAAAGAAAAAGCGTCAGAGAAGATTCGATCAATCATAGAGGGGGGAGGTACGGAGATTTTCCCAGCTTTACAACTAGCTTATGAACAGCTTGAACCACTTGAACTAAAACGAAAACATATCATTCTCTTAACCGATGGGCAATCTGCTACGAATAACGATTATTTCGAACTTATTAACGAGGGAATAGAGAAGAATGTTACCTTATCAACTGTTGCTATTGGAAGTGATGCCGACCGAGGATTGTTAGAACAGCTTGCAGAGGAAGGCACTGGGCGATTTTATGATGTACAAGATGCCTCCACGATTCCTAGTATTCTTTCACGAGAGACAGTACTAACTACTAGAACCTACATCGAGGATAATCCTTTTTATCCAAGCTTCTTCGCTGGTACAAACTGGGATTTTATATTCCAGGAGGGAGTTCCAGAAATGAATGCCTATATCGCAACAGAGCCAAAACCAAGAGCGGAAAAGATCCTAGAAAGTGAAAAGGGTGATCCAATCCTCATCCGATGGCAATATGGTTTAGGCAACACAATAGCATGGACTACGGATGTCAGAGGAGAATGGGCAGGAAATTGGCCAGCATGGGAAAACTGGCCGATTCTATGGAATGAAGTATTATCGTGGACCTTGCCTTCATATCAACAACAATTGTACGCCATTGAGGAACAAATTAATGGTAGGGAAGTTACGTTAAAGGTAACCTCTGATGAAATAGATCTTCTACCACTTCACGTAAGCGTGGTTGATGAAAAAGGAAATGAGTTACAGTCGGAAATTCGTCCAACTGCACCAGGAGAACATGAGATTACTTTTAACGCTGATACTGGAGTTTATTTTATTAATTTATCTAAATTAGAGAACGGTCAAGTGACCAGTACCTATCAAACGAGCGTAGTTGTCCCTTATTCAAAAGAGTTTGCACTTGTAAGCGAAAATCAACAGCTACTTCATGAAATAGCTGAACTGAGCAATGGAACAGTATTAAACAACCCAGGGGACGCCTTTCGCGACGTAGATCGTAAAACTAGTGGGAAGCAGCCTATATATATGCCATTGTTACTTATAGCCTTTTTGTTATTCTTTATAGAAATTGCTATTCGTAGGTTCGGAATACAGCATCTTCTCGGCAGACTAATCAACTCTCGAGCTAAACCAGTAAAATCTATTGAAAATAAACAAGGGAAGAGTGGGCGAACATTCGAGCATTTTCGAAAGGCTACTGTAAAGAAACGCGAGAAGTCAGATACGCTGAAATCTATTGAAGATACTAGAAATATTCCAAAGAAAGATAGTAAAGAGAATAAACCAAATCAATCTAATAGTCCTCCAAAGACAAGTAAAGCTTCCTCAGACAAACATGAACGCATGAAACGACTCTTAGAGGCTAAAAATCGGAAAACAAAAGACTAATTCTACATCCCATCTACTGGTATTGTTCTTAGATGGGATTATTTTTTGTTCTCATTTCATCTAAATGGTTATATCTGCAACAATATTTAGTTCATAAGACCTATATACGATAAAACAAATAGTATCTTTGATATATTGACGAATACAAGTCCTCACGCCAAGCTATAAATAGAACTGGTAAAAAAGGAGTGTCATTCATTGCGCAAGTTATTTACAGTACTATGTATTAGTCTCTTATTCCTAACAGTAGCATGTAGCAAGGATTCTACTAAAAAAGAAGATGAAAAACCTAAAGTCACACAAAAAGAGGATATCGATAAGGATACTCTTAAACAAGAAAAAGGAACTGATTCAGAAGAATCTTCGTTCCAGGCGATACCTAATACTTTGGAAGATTTGAAGAATCAACCAGGCGGTACTTTAGTTGGGGAGCTTTCCCTGCAAAAGGAATTAGAAACAGATACAAATGAATTAATGTCACGTATTGATACTGATTTACAGGAACAAATAAAAAAAATTACTAGTAATACAGATGATGCAAATGAAATCGTTATCGAAATAATAAAATTGTTAGGTAGTCCTAATTATAAGGAAGCAATTGAAAAAGCTGAAGCATTCAAGCCTTCCTTTAAAGACCCTTATCTTCCAAATCCAAAAAAAGTGACCAAAGGAGAGAGCAAGGGAGAAATAGGAAAAGCAATCATTCTACTAGATGCAAGCTCAAGTATGCTCCTTAGTGTGAATGGTGAGGTCAAAATGGACATCGCAAAAGATGCTGTAAAACGTTTTGCTGATGTTATTGGGCAAGAAAGTGACGTGTCATTAGTCGTTTATGGACATAAAGGTTCTGAATCGAACTCAGATAAAAAGCTTTCCTGTGAAGGAATTGAAGAGGTTTATCCAATGGGCAGCTATGATGCTAATGAATTTGAGAAGTCATTAACAACATTTGAAAGTAAAGGTTGGACACCTCTAGCAGGTGCAATCAATAAAGCAACTAAAATGAGTAGTAATATGGATGGACCAATTACAGTTTATATTGTTAGTGATGGTATTGAAACCTGTGATGGGGATCCCGTCAAAGAAGCTGAAAAGTTTGCGAACGAAAACAAAGAACGCACCGTTAATATCATTGGATTTAATGTCGACAAAAAAGCAGAAGAACAGTTAGTTGCTGTATCTGAAGCAGGTAATGGTAAATATTATTCAGCGAACAATGCTGATGAAATTCAGAAGACGATTGAATATGAGTGGTTACCTACGATGGCAGATCTTGTGTGGGCACATATGAAAGCTCCCGGTCCGTGGGAAGTCATTGCTGAGAGGGATCGATACGGGGAAGAGTATTGGATAATAAGAAACCTCATCCAAAAGGAACACGACCGTATTCAAACTGCCATTAATATTCGCTATCAGGAGGATTTCGTAACCTCCGAGTTAGGCTCTGCTATCAAGGATCGGATGTTGGAGAGGTATTCTGCTAGTATGGATATCAATAATGATTTACAAACTAAAAAAATAGAAGAAATAGATCAAGTAGTTAACGAGATCAAAGAGCGAGTAGACAATTGGACGAAAGAAATGGAAAGCATTAAAAATGAATAAGCTGTCTAAACAAAATATGCTGATGGAAAGTATAAAAGCCTAGTTTCATTTATTGAGAAACTAGGCTTTTTAATGGATCCATAAACATTCTGGTCAATTTTTAAATTCAATTGTTTTTTGAATCTATTATCATTACTTTTTTAAAATCGGTATCCATATTTCACTCTTGAACGTTGGAGAGGTAATATCTTTATTCTCATTCCACAGGATTTCTGGACCTTCTATTTGTTCATAATTTGAGGATGGAAACCATTCAGAATAAATCCGCCCCCATACGTCTTGAAGCGTATCTGGAAATGGACCGATCGCTTCAAATACAGCCCATGATGAAGCAGGGACTTCAAGGAGTGCTAGGTTATTAGGACACGCTTTAGTTGTTGCTACACCTATATAATGATCAAGCTCCCCATTTTCCTCCATTCTGCCTTCTGAAAAATTCGTGGATGCACTAAGAAGTCCCTTAGGCTCAACATTAGATAGCTCCTTTAGCTTATTTATCATTTCTCCATCTAATTCTTTCCACATAGCAGCAATTTCCGGATTAACTCCATTGAAAATGATAGGGACTCTTTTCTTCATACCGACAATGCGAAATGCCTCTTTTTCTTCAATTCGATAATTCATTTCACTTCCTCCTTTAATTGATAATTGGAAAGTCATTGGTGGGTATGCTTTCAGAGAATGACCATGATCTCTTGCTTCGGATGGCAATATCCCATGCAGGTTTTGAAAAGCTCGTGCAAAAGAGTCAGGTGAGCTGTAACCGTATTTAATTGCAATGTCAATGACCCTTACACTGGTATCCTTCAGATCAAATGCTGCAAGCGTAAGCCGTCTGCGACGGATGTATTCCGATAATGAAATACCAGCAAGGAAGGAAAACATCCTTTTAAAATGATATTCGGAGCAGAAAGCTCGCCTTGATATCTCTTTAAAGTCAATTTCATTCGTAAGATTTTCTTCGATATACTCTAATGCGCCATTCATGTTTTTAAGCAAATCCATTGTATGACCTCCTTACCAAAAGAATAGCAGGAAATGAATGTATCTATCCGACTTTTGGTGCACAATTATATCGGATCTTTCATAAGTAATACAGGATGTTATATCTAAATATAGTCGTTATTAGAATATATTATCCCGGAAAGGGTTGTATTGAAACTAATAACCATACAGATTTTGTTCAGGATGAAATGACCGTAAATATAATTGGTTGGTAGTGCTGGTAGATGTATATTATTAGTTTTATAGAAAATGAACAAGTACATTTGGTAAAAGTTATTGACAAATTTAAGCTTGAACTATAAAGCTCTTCTTGATCCTTAAAATTTTGTTATGTTTTTATTGAATTTCCGGATATAATTCAAAGGAGGAGTGACTTTAGTGTGAAAAATATGAAGATAATAAATGATAATGATTTACAGTTACGACCAATACAGTTGACAGAGGATTTATCCATTGCTCTGCCATGGTACCAGGACAAAGAAGTACTATACTATTCTGAAGGAGAAGGTACCTTACCCTACGACATAACAACTATTGAAAGAATGTATAATTACCTAACAAAAAATGGTGAAGTCTATATAATCGAAATAAGAATAAGTGATCAATGGATTCCAATAGGTGATGCGACATTATCAAATGAAATGATTCCAGTCGTAATCGGTCACAAAGAATTTAGAGGGAAAGGTGTAGGTAAACGTGTAATTAACCTTCTAATAAAAAGAGCAAAAGAACTAAACTGGAAGCAAATTAATGTACATAAGATATATTCTTATAATGTTGCATCGAGAAAAATGTTTGAAAGTTTAGGCTTTACAAAAACAGAAAACGGTTTGGACGAAAAAGGAAGAGAATACTCCAGCTACAAACTCATATTAGATTCATTAGGTAAGTAGAAGAGCAAATTATAATTAAACCTGTTCATGTTCATCTATATTAAAAGTTAATAGATGTTTACGAAACCAGAGATAGAAGCTTTACGATAATCAATAGCTAGAGATTGTATATTATCCATTGGTATTACTACGAAGTGGGGAGACTTTTTATTTACAAATCCTTTTATATCTGTAATATCTTGGAGGAATTACGAGTTGACAACATTAGGAGTACAACTAGATTGACAATTTCAAGTATACATAAATAATCACAAATCCCAAAAAACCCACAATGGAGGAGTATAATATTGTTGAATTTCTGATTGCTTCTCTGAAAACTTCCTTTATTGCGACCATAAAAATGATTGAAATGGCCAAGTTTATCATAAGAGCAAGTATTGTAGATATACTTCCATCAATAAATTGTCCTAGGAATGAACCTAAAGCGATCGGGAACGAAATAATAAGTGTAACTAAAGCAAAAGTAATAATACCAAATCCTGCAAGAAATAATGGAGTAAAAACAATTATTCCTTCTGGTATGTTATGCAAAATAAGCGTTGTAAGCATCAGACTACCAAAATCTGTACCAATTGTTGAACCAAGCGCTACACCTACAGGAAAATTGTGAAAGGCAATGCTTAAAGTTAAAAGTACACCGGAACGAACAAAAATATCCTTTTGGTGACTATCCGTAATAATAATAATTTTATCCATGAATTGATGAATGTATTGAAAAAGTATTATGCCTATCGTAATTCCAATAGCAAGGTTAACCCATCCCCCGAGTTCAATGCTTTCTGGAATCATTTCAAGCAACAAGATCCCTAATATGAGTCCAGTACACAATGAATAAATAAAGCCAAATCCGCGTTCGACACCTTTTAACATCCAAGCTAGCCCACCACCAGCACCAATGCCAATAGCAGAAGCGAATGCCCCAATAAACCATGTAGTAGCCATAATATCGCTCCTAAAAATAGATTGTCTTTAATTTTTATATTATTAAATCCAGCTGAATATACGGATTATTTAAAAGGTTGTTTGACAAATTATAAGAAACATAATATAATATGAACATATACTAATATATACATATTAATAAAACGATATGCTTATTATTATTGTTCTTATTAAAGACCAATTTATAGTTTGGATTTGAAAAGAAGGGAGCGAAAATATATGGAAAAGAACTTGGAGAATTTCGGAATAAATAATAAAGACTTAGACGAAGAAACATTATTTGTTGTTTCACAAACATTTAAAGCACTAGGTGATCCTACAAGAATTCGAATTCTTAACCTACTGTTTCATAATGAATATTCTGTTAATGCAATTGCAGAAACTTTACACTTACAACAATCAACTGTATCTCATCAGCTACGATTTCTGAAAAATTTACGGTTGGTGAAATATCGTAGAGAGGGCACAACTTTATATTATTCACACGATGATGAACATGTTATGAATGTACTAAGACAAACAATAGAACACGCTTGTCATAATTAGTTTTGCTGAAAATGAATAGAATAGGTTCATGTAATAATAATCTTTGTTTTATATATTGTTATATGTTCATATATTAATTTTATCATTTTAACTATTGGAGGTTATATAATGGGACACGATCATGGACATAACCATACACATGGAGCAAATAAAAAAGCACTGTTGCTAAGTTTTATTATCATTACTGCATATATGATAATCGAGGCAATAGGCGGATTCATTACGAATAGTCTTGCGTTAATATCTGATGCAGGACATATGTTAAGTGACTCTATTGCACTTGGGGTTGGTTTATTAGCCTTTACACTTGGAGAAAAAGTGGCTAACTATAGTAAAACATATGGATATAAACGTTTTGAAATATTGGCTGCAGTATTTAATGGTGTAACACTCGTATTAATATCAATCTATATTTTCTACGAGGCGTATCACCGCTTTACAGAGCCTCCTGAAGTTGCCTCAACTGGAATGCTAATAATTGCTATTATCGGTTTATTAGTAAATGTATTTGTAGCATGGATTCTAATGAGAAACGGAGATACAGAAGAGAATTTGAACTTGCGTGCTGCATTTCTTCATGTACTAGGCGACTTACTTGGCTCAGTTGGAGCAATAGTTGCAGCATTGTTAATCATATTTTTTGGATGGGCTTGGGCAGATCCGCTAGCGAGTGTTCTTGTAGCAATTCTTGTATTAATAAGTGGATGGCGCGTTACTAAAGATGCTGTTCACATTTTAATGGAGGGTACCCCAAGAAATATAGAATTGGATTCTATTATTAGGACGATGGAAAATGTACCAGGTGTATTAAGTATTCATGACTTACATGTTTGGAGTATTACCAGTGGACAAAATGCACTTTCATGCCATGCGGTAGTGGATGAGAATTTGTCTTTTTATGAAACACAAACAATATTACGAAAAATAGAGCATGAATTAGAGCACCAAGGAATAGGCCATGTGACCATTCAAATGGAAAATAATGACCATCCTCATGAGGATTCATTAATGTGTCAAAATCATGAGCATGACCATAAGCATTAGAGTAGTGAATAAATTAATAATACTAAGCATTTAATTAAATCGAAGAAGTAAAAAAGACATCTGCCCTCCATTATTTTACGCATCCAATAATGGAAGGCAGATGTCTATATTTTATTTGAAACAAAGCGTAATCCTTGTATATCTAATTCGATTTTGTTATTATTTCTTTAATTCAATAGGATTTCCTTCGGGGTCGGGTGCAATTCCCAACCGGCGGTGATGAGGCATGCCTCTAAGTCCGTGACCCGGATTCATAGTTAATATGAAAACGGTGGATTTGGTGAAATTCCAAAGCCGACAGTTAAAGTCTGGATGGGAGAAGGAAGAACAATTTGTCAAAAATACTGTCTTTTGACGTTCGTTAGTTATGCTCTTTTTTCTCCCTTACCAATATAGGTAAGGGAGATTTGTTTGTTTGGAGATTCTTTTTGAAAGCTGTTATTCATAGCGGTTTTAGAGGAAATTTTCTTGCTTCAGGCAACGATATTGAGATGCTTATGGCCATTTTGAGGTTGAGTATACGAGAAGCTTTGTAATTCAACAAGATTGTTTATTCACTATATCTAAATAAGCAATCCATTTAATATTTAAAGAAAGTATTTCATGAATCGAAAACTATAGCAATAGCTAGAAGATAATAAATGGAGTACCTCTCATTAGACACAAAAGACTCTTTATCATCTTGGTCATAAACAAGATGTATTACTAGTAGGAAATAACACTATCTTTCAAGAACCCCTTCGTTTAACCACCGAAGACCCCAAGGTGGAAAAAATCCGATTCGAATTAATTTGGACTCGGAAATAAAAATTTCCAATGTCTGTAAATGTAGCTCAAGATCGCGTTACGAGCACAATAATTTTTCAAAAGGAGGTAATAATTTGAAAGGATTGGTGTAACTATTTTTTTCAAGAAAGTGTTATATCTTTACTCCAGGAAGTTAGAATTAGAAGATTTATACCTTTATTGTAGAGGCTGGATCAGTGAGTGATGGTTTATTTCATCAATGAAAATAATTTTCACCAACTAGTTTCGTATGCTCCAAAAGTTATTAGTGGAAGAGATATTTTCCCCTATGACAGGGCATCTGATCCGAAGCCAGTAAATTTAGGAGAACAACTATACCTATTAAAGAACTAAACAGCTAGTTCGAGATATCAATACTACTGCAAAAGTACTTATACGGGAGGGAAGCGAAAAATGTTTACCGGTATTATCGAAGAATTAGGAACCGTTCAAAGGATAATCCCCCAAGGAAACACACTCGTCTTAAATATAAAGGCAAAAAAGGTCTTAGAAGGGATACAGCTTGGAGATAGTATCTCGGTAAATGGTGTTTGCTTGACTGTAACAGAATTTAACCATGATTCATTTCTTTTGGATGTGATGCCAGAGACGTTTCATAGCACTTCTCTATCTATCCTAAAGCTAGGTTCATTAGTAAATCTAGAAAGGGCCATGAGCTCCAATGGACGTTTTGGAGGTCACTTTGTTACGGGGCATATTGATACAGTAGGAGAAATTGTAAAGAGAGAACCAAAAGAAAATGCAATATATATTGATATTCGATATCCCAATCAATACAACCATCTATCCCTGTATAAAGGCTCTATAGCCCTAGATGGTACTTCCTTAACTATATTTAGGACATCCAGTAATGAGTTAACCGTATCCATCATTCCTCATACCGCTAAGGAAAGTATCCTTGGTATGAAAAAGGTTGGGGACAAGGTTAATATCGAATTCGATATGATCGGTAAGTATGTACATTCCTTTTTTGAAAAGAAAGAACCACGCAATCATAAAAATAGTGTTTCCGTTGATTTTCTCAAAGATACCGGGTTCATGTAAATGGGAGAGATTCTTCTGTTTAAAACTAGGAAGGAGTAATAGATTTATGTTCCATAAAATAGAGGATGCATTAGAAGATTTAAAGGCAGGAAAGGTTATTATTGTTTGTGATGATGAAGACCGTGAAAACGAAGGCGATTTTATAGGACTGGGTGAGTTTGCGACACCAGAGATGATTAACTTTATGGCAAAAGAGGGGAGAGGACTCATATGTGTTCCGATTTCTGAGTCGATTGCAGACAGATTTGAACTTAAGCCAATGGTAGAAGTTAACACAGAAAGTCACGAAACAGCCTTTACGGTTAGCGTTGATCATATTGATTCCACAACAGGAATAAGTGCATTTGATAGAGCTTTAACAATACAAAAATTACTTGATGAAAAAACGCTTCCTAGTGATTTTAGACGGCCTGGACATATTTTCCCTATTGTGTCTAAGGCAGGTGGAGTATTAGAACGTGCTGGTCATACAGAAGCTGCAATCGATTTAGCTAAATTAGCTCAATCACATCCAGTAGGTGTAATTTGTGAGATCATGAATGATGATGGAACAATGGCACGAGTTGAAGACTTAAAAGAAGTCGCAAATAAGTTTGATTTAAAAATGATTACAATCAAAGCCTTGATTGAGTATCGACTCAAGCAGGACTAGTATAAATCTCCTACCGAATAAGGGGATTGATATGAGTTGTTAGGTTTAATAGGACAATTAGGACATTAAATATTTTTCTAATGGAGTGAATTAGTATGATGGAAAAAGTATTTGAAGGAAACTTAGTAGGTACAGGTCTAAAAATAGGAATTGTTGTTTCACGATTCAATGAGTTTATTACAAGCAAATTATTGGTCGGAGCAAACGATGCACTAAAGAGACATGGTGTTAACGAGAATGATATTACAATCGTCTGGGTACCAGGAGCTTTTGAAATCCCACTTGCAGCAAAGAAATTAGCTACCAACGGTAGTTTTGACGCGATTATCACGTTAGGAACCGTAATAAGAGGTGCCACACCGCATTTTGAATATGTAAACAGTGAAGTAGCGAAAGGAATAGCAAATATAGCGATACAAAGTGGAGTCCCCATTATGTTTGGTGTACTGACAACAGAGTCAATCGAACAAGCTATAGAACGTGCAGGTACAAAAGCAGGAAATAAAGGCTACGAAGCAGCTGTTGGAGCAATAGAAATGGGTAATCTATATAAAAGCTTCAACTAAGGTTACTATATTTTCTGTGAACTACCAGGGGTGTTAATCGAAGATGCTTCAACATACAATTAAAAAACCATTCCTGAAACTAGTAGACAAGAATTAATCTATCGGGGGCTGCATATGGTGTAGAGCTATGCAGCCTTTCTTAACTTCAAAATTTGTTCATATAATATAGTTGAATGTGAGCATATTATTTAGTATAAACACGGTACTCTATATATAATAATAGACATTCCTTTCAAACTGTCTTTTCCTTATGCACAATTTAGATACATTAAATAAAGATAGGAGATAATTATGACATCAAAGACGAAACTACCAACATATAAATTTTATATAAATGGCGAGTGGAGAGAAAGTAGTTCTGGACAAACTATTGATATAGAGTCCCCGTATCTTACAGAAACATTAGGTAAAATTCAATCGATATCGCAAGACGAGGTAGACGAAGTAATTCGTTCAGCTCATGCTGCTCAAAAAAAATGGGCAGAGGTTTCACTACAAGACCGTGCGAAGTACTTATATAAGTGGGCAGATGAGCTAATCAATATGCAAGATGAAATTGCAGATACTATTATGAAAGAAGTAGGTAAAGGCGCGAACGACGCAAAGAAAGAGGTAGTACGTACAGCTGATTTCATCCGTTACACAGTTGAGGAAGCACTTCATATGCATGGGGAAAGTATGATGGGTGACAGTTTTCCAGGTGGCTCTAAGTCAAAAATTGCGATAATTAACCGCGTGCCCCGTGGTGTTGTTCTAGCAATTTCTCCGTTTAATTATCCTGTAAACTTATCAGCTGCTAAACTAGCACCTGCATTAATGGCAGGTAACGCTGTTGTCTTTAAACCAGCTACACAGGGAGCAATAAGCGGGATCAAGATGATAGAAGCACTAGATAAAGCTGGACTACCAAAAGGTTTATTAGGACTAGTTACTGGACGTGGATCTGTAATTGGAGATTATTTAGTGGAACATAAAGGGATAAACATGATTTCTTTTACAGGGGGTACCAAAACCGGTGTACATCTTGCGAAAAAAGCTACTATGGTTCCTTTAGTTCTTGAACTTGGTGGAAAAGACCCCGGTATTGTAAGGGATGATGCCGATTTGCAGGAAGCTGCAAAGCATATTATTAGTGGAGCTTTTTCCTACTCTGGTCAGCGTTGCACAGCAATAAAACGTGTATTAGTTCATGAAAGGGTAGCTGATGAGCTTGTTTCCTTGTTAAAAGAACAAATTGAAACGTTATCTGTGGGTTCACCTGAAGAAAATAGTGTTATTGTCCCATTAATTAATAATAAATCAGCGGATTTTGTCCAAGGTTTACTAGATGATGCTATAGAAAAAGGGGCAACAGTAGTAACAGGTAATCGCAGAGAGGGTAACTTAATCTATCCAACACTTCTTGATCATGTAACTGGTGAAATGCAGGTTGCCTGGGAAGAACCATTTGGCCCAATTCTTCCAATTATACGAGTTACTTCTGATGAAGAAGCGATCCGCATCGCAAATGAATCAGAATTTGGCTTACAAGCAAGTATCTTTACTAAAGATATCAATCGAGCATTTGCCATCGCCAAACGTATTGAAGCAGGATCTGTTCAAATCAATGGTCGTACAGAGCGTGGACCAGACCATTTCCCATTCATCGGTGTAAAAGGATCGGGTATGGGAGCACAAGGTATTCGTAAAAGTCTAGAGTCAATGACACACGAAAAAGTAACCGTGCTAAATATCGTAGAAGAATAAAAAATCAGGGATTATTCCCTGATTTTTTAAATTAGAAACTATGACAAGTTATCTAGTGCGTTGAATAGAAAGCAGAACAATCTACTATCATGCGATTGTATAATTCTGGATATTTGAAATAGAAAACACCATCCATGTTCCATAGATACATCAATTAATTATTGTTCGAGTATAGACCTAAAGAAAGATAATTTCATAAAGAACCTTAAAGCCCTTGCGAATTTTTTAAAAAAATCGCAAGGGCTTTTATTTACCTAATCACATTCAAACTGAAATAGAAATTTAATGGTATTACTAAATATTACACTATAATCAGTTATTAATATGTTATCATAATCTAAGATGTTGTGAATTTATTTAAATATTGGTACAATGCAGCAGTTTTGTTTGCAATTTCAAAAGGGCAACAAAACTGGTTTATTTATGAACGGATTCATCAGCAAACATTTATTGATAATTTAGTTCAGTAAAACTATAAAGAGTACTTGGGTGAAGAAACTCAACCAGGGATATTGTAATTTGGAAAGATGAAAGAGGTGTTACTCTACATGCAACATATCATATTGATGAAGAATAATATTTTAATAAGGATGGACAAACGATGCTTAATCCTTGGAAGATACTTTCAAAGGAGCAGCTTTACAACGAGTGGGGGCATCTAGTACCTGTGAAGCATCGGAATATAATTGAAGATTTTAAGACAGTTAATACAAACAAGTAGATAACTTAATATACCGTTACAGTTACGGTGTGTCTATTTATTTAAATTGTAAACACTCATGGGATGCGTGGTAAGAAGTCTAAATATCTATCGACTTGGCAGATGCCGTTATAGAGATTTGCTTTTGTTCATATGAGAAAGTACATCTCATTTACCATATAGTTCCTAAAAATGGGGGAAATAATATGAGTCATTTTCAAAATAAAACAGCACTAATTACAGGAGCAAGCAGTCAAAGAGATATAGGTTCCGCTATTTGTCACAAATTAGCCTCTCAGGGAATTAATGTTTTTTTTACTCACTGGAATTCTGATGCTGGTTGGGCAAAGGATTTCCAACAAGAAATTGTAGAACTAGGTGTTAATTGTAAAGAAATGAAAATTAATTTATCTGATGCTAATGCTGCATTTACAATACTTGATACCGTTAGCGATGAACTTGATTTCCCATCCATTTTGATTAATAATGCTGCCCATTCAACAAGCGACGGTTATTTGAAATTAGATGCAAGAACACTTGATGAGCATTATGCAGTTAATATGAGGTCAAATTTTCTACTATGTGTAGAGTTTGCACGTCGTTTTGAACAAACTACTCTAAGTTCAGGGCGAATAATAAATATGACTTCTGGACAGGATATAGCTCCTATGCCTGGAGAGTTAGCCTATGTAGCTACTAAAGGGGCTATTTCTGCTTTTACTAGGTCGTTATCTCAAGAACTTGCTCCGTTGGGAATAACAGTTAATGCAGTAAATCCGGGTCCAACAGACTCAACATGGATGACAGATGAAATAAGAGAGTTTCTTCTACCAAAATTTCCAATGGGGCGTATTGGAACTCCAAATGACGTTGCGCGGATTATTGCTTTTCTGGCAAGTGAAGAAGCTGAGTGGATAACTGGGCAAATTATTCATTCCGAAGGTGGTTTTATTCGAGGGTAAAAAGATATATAAAAGATGAACCGATGCTGTGTCAATGGACACAGCTTATTTGTTCCACTAAAGGTCGCAATAGCTTATAAAAGAAACGCTGGTATAATTGGCGCTGCTCCTAAATATTTTAAAAACTTTTTAAAAAGCTCTTCTCATAGACTACCACTTTGTTGTGCATGAACTTTTGGAGGTTCACTTTGTAGTGATCTGAACCTTCTAGTGGAGCACCGTGATTTAACAGCTGCATTGTGTAAAAATACCTGAACAGATAAGGATGAAAGTTTTATGATATTTGTGTATAAATCCCATCAATTTACTTACTGCCCCCTTACCCTTTGCGACAACTAATTACTCACTTCCCAAATTTTTAGTATTCATAATACTTTTGGAAGGGCTAAATAAATTGATTCTTATTAATATTCAAGTGAATCAGACGGGAATTAATGTTAAAGTTAAAATAAGTTATCTAAGTAAGGGCACAATTGTAGAACAAGGGTTAAAGTAAATGATAATTTTTTCGAAATAGTAGATAAAGGGGAGAGGTCTTTGACAATAGTTATAGAGAAGGCAGAAAATATTGATGCAGAGTCATTAGTAGAAATATATCATGATGCATACTCTGAAAATGAAAAATTAGGGCTTCCTGCGAGCGCATCTAAGGTAAAGATTGAAGAAGTAAAGGACTGGCTACAGAATACTATTATATTGAAAGTCAAAGAAAACACTACAAATAACATAGTAGCAACTGTGAGGCTAAAATATAGTAAAGATTGGCAATGTTATGTATTAAGTAGATTAGCTGTAAAATCAACACATAAAGGGAAAGGGCTTGCCACGAAATTATTAGCGTATACAGAATCGATGCTATCTAAGAAAGAAGAAACTAAGATAAGGCTTACCGTCGCCCAAACTCACCCATACTTACCGAAAATGTATGAGGGGAAGGGATATAGAATCGTTGGAGAGCGGATACTTTATAATCTCCCATATGATGAATATATTATGGAAAAACTAATTTAGGTCTTATCGTATTAATTTGAAAAAATTAGATTATCCAAACCTACATTTTTACGTAGGTGAGGAAAATGGACAGCCTGTATCATATGGACGCAATTTAATATTAGATAAAAAGGTATGTTTTTTGAGTGATGAATTTACTTCAAATACCCATAGAGGTAAAGGAATGGCCAAGCACTTTGTGGAAAAATGCTTATGGATGCTATGAAGGAGGGCGCAGTTAAGAGCGAACTTGCAACTAATTAAATGGGGTATCCTTAATCTATAAAAATGGGTTATCGAGATGTATCAGAAATATAAGTTCTTAAGAACAAAATTAATTAAAAAGGAGTATCTTATGTGTAGAAATATTAGAACGTTATATAATTTCGATCCACCAGCTACCAATGAGGAGGTACATGCGGCATCTCTTCAATATGTAAGAAAGATTACAGGTTTTAACAAACCCTCAAAAATTAACGAAGAAGCATTTAATCAGGCAATTAATGAAATAGCTAATGTTACTAGGAATTTATTGAATACATTAGAGACTAGTGCAGAACCTCGTAATCGAGAGGTAGAAGCTGAGCGTGCACGTATTAGAGCAGCTAAAAGATTTGGAACGAACTAATTACAGCTAAATAAAATTGATTATAAATAAATTGAAATACGAGATATTTTTAAACACATCAGTGGGATTTGGAGTATTTACTTGAGATAGAATGATGCAAGCGTGCTTGCGTTATAATGTAATGATGCGGTATATTGAAAGTAACTCTATTTGGATAGAAAGGGTACTGGGGAACACGTATGCCAATATTTACTTTGTAATGATCAACAAATTGGATAGCATCACCCTTGAAAAACAATGTTTTTCTCAAAGGGGGTAGTATGCCCATTTTCTCATTACAAAGGAACCGAGCAACCCTGCAATCTCGATGTAAAGGAGGTCCTTGTATAGGATCTCCTTTTTATTAATGCTTTTAAAACCACAGGCTCTGCCAGTGTGAAAATAAACCTTCTAGGGATGTAACAAAAGAATCTCCAATCGTATAATAGAGATGGCCGTCAAACCAAATCTAAAAAAACGAGAGGAGATCTACTCATGTCGAGTGACAATAGTTTATCACACACCCGATGGAATTGTAAGTATCATATAGTCTTTATACCAAAATACAGAAGGAAAGTAGTATATGGTAAGTTAAGGAAAGACATCGGGGCGATATGTCAAATATAACATTCCACTGGAAACTTTTTAACATATCTGTACGGGAAGTAAAGAAGCACTGCAAAATGTGTGGTAAATTATCAGTTTTTACAGATACCAATGTGCGAAGGCATAATGCAAACGGAAAAACGATATATAAAGTTGCGATTTATAAATGCGAAAAAAATCATACGTGGAATAAAAAGTTAGCTATTTATAAAACGTTCTCAGAGCATGTTGCTGAGATTGATGAGCAGAAGGAAGAATCTTCCTATACGTCAACCATGCCTATAACCAGCTTAGAAGAACAAGGAACAAAGGTGATATACCTTGTTCTAGATGATGTAATAGGAAAACATCGTATAGATAAAATTCTAGCAAAACAAATTGAGGAATGGAGTAGAACACAGATCATAGAAAAAAGATTGGTAAAGGTTTTATTCTATTAAATAATCAAGTTATTAAACCTAGTACAAGATTGTCAAGTGGTGATCGTATTTCCATTTTCATTAAATGAACAACATTAACTACCGAACTAAACCTTAAAATTAGATTATATTTTCAAAAAACTAACAAAGCTGAGAAATAAGCCATAACTGGCTTCTTAGGCTGTCGAGAAAATCTCGATAGCCTTTTTTTAATTCCGAATAATTCAGCAATATCATTTGTTATAATATGAATAATAAATTAATGCGTTGTAACAGTGTTTCATACTTGAAATAATACTCAAAATGAAATATGGACCATTCTTTTAGTATCAAACCCTCCAGTCAACTTCTTTGTCAGGCAATGAGAAGGTAGCGATTTGAACAAGTTGTCTAGTCATTGAATTCTTTCTAAAGGAAGTAAATTAATGGAAACAATTCGAGTGATCTAAAAAATTGGGAATTATCAATTATGTGTGAATGTAAATAGGTGGAACTAAAAATATTGAATAAAGAATGGAGTATAGGGTATGCGTAAAAAACAGCGAAGTATTATTCTTCTTATAACAATTATTTGCTTGCAAATGTGGAATCTTCCTCTATCAGCTCATGCTGCTAGTCCTCTTAATACGGATAATATTGATGTATTTATTAATAATTATCTCGAACGCAATGGACTACCCGGCGCATCCATTGTTGTTGTAAAAGACGGTAAATTAGTATATGAGAAAGGATATGGTCACGATTCTGAAGGAAAACCTATTACAGAAAAGTCGTTAATGAGAATCGGTTCCGCATCTAAATCATTTACTGCATTTGCTGTTTTACAACTTGTTGATGAAGGCAAAATCCAACTGGATGAATCAGTAATTAATTATTTGCCCGAGGTAAAAATCGATGATTCAAGATGGAATAAGGTTACAATACGTCAACTATTAAGCCACACATCAGGACTTCCAAACCCAGTTATTGTTCCACCAGCAAGTAACTTAAAGGAGGGTGTGGAACGTTTGAATGATTGGCAGTTACACGCAAACCCAGGAGAGAAATATTATTATAGTAATGGGAATTATTGGGTCTTAGCACTTTTGGTTGAGGAAGTAAGTGGAATAGAATTCTCTCAATACTTAGAACAAAAGGTATTCTCACCATTAGGAATGAATGATTCACTCACTACTGGTAATTCTAGAGACTTTGTACAAGGACTACCTAAGGGATATGTAACTGCATATGGAATTGCAGTACCCTGGACAGAGCTTGAAGCGATGAATATGGGGGCTGGAAGTATTATTTCAACAGCATCAGATATGGGGAAATGGCTATCCATGCAAACGAACCAGGGGAAGTCTAGAACAGGAGAGCAATTACTATCAACAAAATTATTGAAAGAATCCTATTCGCCGCAGCCAGTAACCAATAAATACGGGCTAGGTTGGGAGCTAAGTTCACCTGATGTAAAGCCAGCACGCATTTCACATAGCGGAGTGGAAACGACGTATCAAACGCAACAAGACATCATACCAAGTAGTGGCTATGCCGTTGCAGTTATGCTAAATAGTTTTACCCCTACATTTGAGCATGCTTATGAGATTAGTTCGGGTATTATCCAATTAACCGAGGGACAAGAACCTGAATTAAAAGCACCGGTATCTAAAATAATCGATTTATCCCTTGGAGTTATCACAGTGATTTACTTGATTTTAGGAATTAGAGGGATACTGCGTAGTAAAAATTGGTCGGATAAACGTAAGAATAATTCTCCTTGGAGGTTTTATTTACGCCTAATCCCACAGCTTGTGCCTGTTGTTGGAATCGGATGGTTATTCTTCATTGTTCCATCACTGGAGGATAATAGTTCAACGATAGTAGATGCATTTGGACTTTGGCCAGCTGCTATGGTATTATTGGCTATTGTTTTCATTATTGGATTAGTTCTTATCATCTCGAGAATTTATTATCGAAAAAAAGGGTAAAAAAATTTAGTAACATACTTTTGTAGTGTTTACGAACTTCATAGTTAGTAAAGTTAAATGTAAAAGGGATAATAAATTTTATTCTATTTCACTATATCGTCCTATGGTCTTGGAACATAAAACGCTATTACCCTTTGACTATTACGAAATGACAATATATAATGAATAAGGAATTTATAAATGTTAAGGAGGATTATTAAAAAATGATGTGTGCAGGTAGACTACGATTCCCGACTTTGAACCAGTAATTGAATACGGTCAAAGGCTCTGCTTGGGTATGCAGAGTAAACGGGATTAGTCTGTCCTTTTTTAATAATCTTCATTTCATATATGTGAAATAGTTCTTCACCATTTTCAGGCAATTTGTTACCTTACTTAATTATCTTTTAAAGTGGGTCCGGATTAGCTAAGTATATATGTGGAGAATATGTAATGTAGTGAAAGGCAGCTTTTCTGCCTTTCTTTATTTTTGTCTAAATTAGCTTTTCTAAGGTCTTTCGAAGGTAGGTATATTGCTGCCTTCTTTTAAAAATCTTCTAACAGAATAAGGATGGGGTTCTTCCCTTTACTCTCAGGTCACAAGCAGATGCTTGTGATTTTTTTATTTGAAAAGGAGATTAGCTATGACCAATAAAGAAAAAAGTGCTGAAATGGTTAGTAAATTTGTTCATGTATTACGTTGTTCAATTTGTAACATGCCTATGGAGGTTATGGATTTAAAGAGTCTCGTTTGTTTAAATGAACATACGTTTGATCTAGCGAAACAGGGCTATATAAACTTGTTGACTCGTTCTGTAAATAGTCATTATGACAAAGAATTATTTAAAGCAAGAAAAAGTGTAATTAAGGAAAGTGATTTATTTTCTCTCCTTCACGAGAAAATACTAGAAATTATTAAGGAATATTTAGAAGACTCAATGAGTGAAATCATGTTTTTTGATGCGGGCTGTGGTGAGGGTTCACATTTACAAAAAATAATAGATAATGCTGAAAATCTAGCCGTTACAGGAATTGGATTAGATATTTCAAAAGATGGTATAAAAATGGCAGCAAGTAATTATAAAGAATCCATATGGCTTGTTGGTGATTTAGCAAACTCACCTTTAGCTGACCAATCGTGCCATGTTATTTTAAATATCTTATCTCCTGCAAATTATAAAGAATTCCAAAGGATTTTAGTTTCAGATGGTATCGTTCTTAAGATTGTTCCTCGTTCTCATTATCTAAAAGAATTAAGAGAAGCGTTGTTCAATAATACAGATAAAAAGTCTTATAAAAATGATAAAACAGTCGCACTGTTCAATAATCATTTCCATCTACTAGATGTGATTAATCTCAAGTATACCAAGAAGTTAACACAAACAGCACTAATTCATTTAGTACAAATGTCTCCCTTAGCTTGGAATACAAGTAAAAGGGATATGAATCGAATCATAAATCAAGGTATTTCTGCTGTTACTGTGGATCTAGATATTTTAATAGGAATAAACAAGAAGACGAAAGGGGACAGATACTAATGGAAAATGTATGTATAGAAATGGAAAATATTGAAGTGACTTTTTTAGATAGAGTAGTATTAACTATCCCACAACTCTCTGTTCACCAGTTTGACCGAATTGGTATTGTTGGTAAGAACGGAGCAGGTAAAAGTACCTTGTTGAAACTTATGGATGGCCAATTAAAGCCAGATAAAGGGCGAGTGAAACGATTTATAGACTTTGCCTATTTTGATCAACTAACAAGGTCACAAGAAACTGAAGTAGATTACGAGCTTAAAGGCAAACTGGCAATCCCAGAAACGGATATTGGAAATTTTAGTGGTGGCGAACAGACGAGGCTAAAATTAGCCCAACTATTCTCAAATTATCATGAAGGATTATTAATCGATGAACCAACAACCCATCTTGATGACGAAGGTATTCGATTTTTTATCGATGAATTAACATATTACTACGGTGCTCTCATACTTGTAAGTCATGACAGGTATGTATTAGATAAACTTGTGACGAAGATATGGGAAGTAGCGAATGGAATTGTAACCGAATATACAGGCAATTATTCTGATTATGCAGCTCAAAAAGAACTTCAGAAAAAACAGCAGCAGGATCTACATGAAAAGTATGTTAAAGAGAAGTCACGTCTAACGAAAGCTGCTGAAGAAAAAATGAAGAAGGCAGAAAAAATTACACAGGCAAACGGTCATATGTCCAAAAAAGAAACAAAAGCAAAGGCAAACAAAATGTTCATGACGAAGTCCAAGGATACAAGTCAAAAAGCAGTTCAACGAGCAGCAAAAGCAATCGAACAAAGAGTGGAACAACTTGAAGTGGTAGAGGCACCTAGAGAAGATAAACGCATTCGATTTCAGCAGTCCAGTGCTCTTCAATTACACAATAAATTTCCGATCATGGCAGATCGGTTAACGCTAAAGGTAGGGGAGAATACGCTTCTCGATACATCAAGCTTTCAATTTCCATTAGGCAAGACCATTGCTATCACAGGTAAAAATGGCTCAGGTAAAACTACGTTGCTTCGCTATATCCTACTGAGGGGGAAGGAGATAACTATTTCACCTAAGGCTGTTTTTGGTATTTATGAACAAATGGATTATCAGTTTACCAAAGAAGAAACGGTACTGGAATATATGAAAGAAAGAAGTGATTACGATGAGAGTAAGATTCGTTCTGTCTTGCATTCCATGAGTTTTACAGGAAATGATTTAAAAAAGGATGTTCGTAACTTAAGCGGTGGAGAAGCAGTACGTCTCGTATTGTGTCAACTATTTTTAGGAAGATACAATATTCTTATTTTGGATGAGCCGACAAACTTTCTTGATGTATTTTGTATTGAAGCGTTGGAACGATTCATTAAAGCGTATGAAGGCACTATTCTCCTAGTGTCACATGATCGTAGCTTTCTTGATAAAGTTGCTGACTATATTTATGTGATATCCGATAAAAAGTTAGTATTATCAAGCTAATGTTAATACGATGAACAGGTATAGTCTACTCTTTTCTTCGAACTCCAAAAAAAATAGGCATGCTAATATTTAGCATGGAAATGAGGGAAGGGAGGTGTTACTATAATAAATGAAGGAGTGGTACACATGATGTATGACTCCTTTCTTACATAAAGTTAGAGTCTTTATAATACCAGTCGTTGTTTCTTCTTGTAATGGAGGTGTAAATTTGGATAAGAACTCATTACTTAGATTGCTTGGAATCATTATAGCTTTAATATTTGGCTACTTTATTCTAACTCATATTTCATTTGAGCAGGAGGAGGAATTTGGTAATTTTCCTATTCCAAAGGGTGCCAAAGTAATCAAAGAAGAGAAAAACTTTATAGCATATAGTTGGTCGAAGGCATCTGAAGAAGATGGTATTCCTAAAAGATATCAGAAAGAGTTGGAAAAAGAAGGATGGGAGATTGATTGGAGTGAAGGCGCTGGAACTATTTATAAGAAAAATAATATAAGGGTACTCTTGATTTGTTCAACAAGATACTTATCAATTAGCCTAGCTAAATAATAGAGTCTTCAACGTGCGATTATTATTATGGAAAAGGAGCAGCCAAACGATTTACATCCAAATCAGTTAAAGATTGGTATGTGATGGCTTGGAGAATGTGGTTTGACATAAGAGTCGAAAAAGGAATTTCGAGAGATAATTATTCGCCACCACCAAGAGTTGACACAGCAATGATTTCCATAGTGAGAAAGAAGCAGCCACTAGTTTCTTATAAAAATGTGAAAACGTTGCAAGGTTATTATCATACGGATTGAAATATCCTACCCTGCCAGTTAATAATTTCTTAAGAAGTATTTTTACTGCACCACAAGCGAAAAAAGTTAGGGCCGAAATTAATGTTGTGCCTGAGCAAACAGTGAATAGTCTTAATGAAGAACATTGGTCAACGATATGCAATACTATGGTCCAATATGTGCCACCTTACTTATGGCCGAGAAAATAAGGGATATAGTTTGTAAATTTTTTTAACTACAAATTTGTTATTAAATGAAAGGGGGAAAATAAATAATAAAAATTGACGTGAATTTAATTTCAAAGTTAATTAATAGTCAATTTGATAACGTAACAGAATGATAGAGTTTAATAATTCGAACTAGTATGGATTGTATGGTCCCGCATTTGCTTGACTAAGGAATAATGATGAGTTGAAATAAAACAATAAAAAGAAATTCGAGCAGTCATGGAATAGAAATTCGCAATTTTAAAAGACATCACATTTGTGTCCATTTTGTAAAACACAAATGTGATGTCTTTACACGTTTTTACAACGTTCCTTATCTAAGTGATTTATGAAAATTCCATTCTATTTTTGCTAAATTTTTCATTATAAATAGTGTTTTTATTAATAATGATCCTACTCTAGTAAAAATTTTGCTTAACAAAAGAACAATCCTGGCATCATATTTAACAACTGCCTGAATTGATTATAATTTACAAAATAGTTGTATGAATAGTATAATTATGAACTTAAAGGGGGAATTAATATGTTAAAGAGAGCAATAGCAGTTTGCGTAATCATAGGATTGTTAGCAGGCTGCAGTTCGCCAAACACAGAAAAAGAAAAAGATACAGGGAACAAAGTAGATGAAGTAGAGAAAGTAGACAAAGAAGCATTGGAAAAGGAACAAAATGGTGCTAGAAATTATTTTGAAGAAATGCTAACAGCGGTGGAAAATAATGATAAAACAAAATTTATGTCCTATCAAGATGAATCCAATGAGTTATTCTACAAGGAACAAGAAGTTTGGGTGAAGGAGTTAATACAAAGGAAAAATGAAGGCTGGGAGATTTCTGTCGGGATTAATAATATAACCCTGGAATCATTGGATCACGGAAGCTTAGAGTTAAAAATTAATATGAAGTTAAACGATGAAGATATCAGTAATCATATTACATATCCGATTAATAAAATAGATGGAAAGTGGAAAGTAAATGATCTTGCTTTTAAGAAAATAGTAGATGGACCAATAAATCTCTACTATCTTCCTTTCATAGAGAATGACGCAGAAGTTATACTAGCGGATATAAAGGATCTAGTTAATTTATACACCGAAACATTTGGGTGGGAGCCTGAGGAGTTAAATATTAAGCTTTATACATCGCTTGAAGAAATTTCAGCTTCCACCGGATGGCCACATCTATACGGGGTTGCTGTTCCATTTATTTCACTTAAATTTTTGGTTCAAGGAAGTTACTCCGAATCAACGTATTCATTGATGAAACACGAAATAGTGCACATGATGTTTTCAGATCTTGCAAACGACAATACCCCTACCTTTTTACAGGAAGGTCTAGCGACTTTTGTTTCAACAGCAGTAACGAAAGATAATTCTGGAAAACCACAATTGGATTTTTCAAAAATAGCTGAAAGAGAATCTATAATTTTAGAAAATATGGAAGAAATAAAACCTATAGATAATCTAAAAGACCTAAATTATACAGATGATGATGTTGATATTTATGGGATGGGTTTTTTAATAACAGATTATTTAATACAAACAAACGGAATTGAAAAATATGTAGATATGACAAAAATCCTGAAGAAAGACGAAGTCGTAGATAGTGATAATCCAGATCGAGAAAAAATCGTGTTTGAACGAGCTATTCAAGCTTTGGAAGAAACCTATGGTTCCTTAGAAGAATTGTCAAGTGGGTATGTAGATTATTTTAATAATAAGCAATAGAGCAAAGAAGCTAGAAAAAGAACTCTATTAATTATAACAAAACGTGATACCATCCTTTAAAAAGGTGAGGTATCACGTTTTTATTGTTTTCTTATATGGCAAATAGGAGAGTAATGCTGAAGATAGTTGCTCGAATTTAACTATTATAAATCTATTTAAAGATGAATCAAATGGGAGAATAGTATTAGGACATATACTCACTAGCAATGAAGCATAAGTTGACTAGGTGAGCATATTTTATATCAGCTGCACAACTAAATAGTTATATAAAATTGTATTAACTCAAAATATATTACATTGAAGGTTTATAAAAACAGTGGGAAGTAATGCTTTGACATAAGAATTTTACAATGTCCAAAATAGATGTTCTTACTATAGATAGCTTCTCTGTTAAAAGTATAAGAAGTAATCCATACTACTAATAATATTCATGTAATTTAATCATGGATACAGCATAAAGCTAGAATCTGGGAGGGACCTACATGGATCTGAATTTAAAAGGAAAAACGACACTAGTTACCGGCTCAACATCTGGAATTGGAAAAGCGATCGCCATGTCATTAGTCGCAGAAGGTGCAACTGTACTTATTAATGGACGTCGTGAAGAAAAAATTAATCAAACAATAAAAGAAATCCAAGCAAAATATCCTCATGCTAATCTTCAGTCAGTAGTAGCTGATCTAGGAACAGAACAAGGGTGCCAAAAGGTAATTGAGCAATACGCTGAATTAGACATTCTTGTAAACAATTTGGGAATCTTTGAGCCCATTGAATATTTTGCTATTCCAGATGAAGATTGGTTTAAGTTTTTTGAGACCAATATCATGAGTGGCGTTCGCCTTACTCGCTGGTACCTAAAACAAATGATTCGAAAAGGAGAAGGCAGAGTCATCTTTATCGCTAGCGAGGCAGCAATCATGCCATCTTTAGAAATGGCACATTATAGTGCGACTAAAACGATGCAGCTCTCACTCTCTCGCAGTTTAGCGGAGTTAACCAAAGGAACAAACGTGACTGTCAATACTGTTATGCCTGGTTCCACATTAACAGAAGGAGTCGAATCGATGTTAAATAGCCTTTATCCAAATGAGAAATTAACAATGGAAGAGGCTGAAAAGCGATTTATGAAAGAAAATAGACCAACCTCCATTATTCAAAGGCTTATTCGGCCAGAAGAAATTGCCTATCTTGTAACATACTTAAGTAGTCCTCTTTCATCCGCTATTAATGGCTCCGCATTACGAATAGATGGGGGATTAGTACGCAGCGTTTTTTAATTACTAAAGTAATGTATATCTACTAATCGTCCAATGCTAAAGTATCATAGAGAAATTTATTTTGTTAGGGATAGTCACCTGAAAATATGGAGTTGAAGCGATACTTAAGCTTGTTCAAATTCCGTCAATACAATTGGACCTATCAACCACTTATTCGATATAGGCTCGCGAGTAAATTAATAACAGGGGGAACAAAATAAATAATATAGGACTTTTGAAAATGTAACCTTCCATGCTTAGATGGAAATTAAAACCTGTGATTTTAGATTGAAATCAGTTGATACTATGCAAAAGAACATCAGCAGGAGGGTCTTGATGAATACGAAAATATTATTTCTAGTTATTTTTTGTTTTATGTTACTATTTCCAACGATTTCCCAT
Organism: Ornithinibacillus bavariensis; assembly: GCF_018333235.1. Taxonomy (GTDB): domain Bacteria; phylum Bacillota; class Bacilli; order Bacillales; family Amphibacillaceae; genus Ornithinibacillus; species Ornithinibacillus bavariensis. The sequence continues at coordinate 930,112 of NZ_BORP01000001.1, forward strand.
GCACAAGTGATTCATGAAGTGAGACCAGGCGATAGTCTATATAAAATTTCTAAACAATACCGTGTTAATAAGGATGAGCTCGCAAAATTAAATGGCATAGCCAGAGATATTCAATTAGTACTTGGCCAGTCTCTATTAATTCCTAGTTCAACTTATGTAGTCCAGCCAGGAGATAGTATTTGGGAAATAGCATACCGTCATGCCATTAGTGAAGAAAAATTAATCAACCACAATAAATTAAAGAGCCGAGTCATTATCCCAGGGCAAAAATTAAAAATACCTAGACAGTCCAAAATGGATCTTTGGACTGGTACGTACTTTGTTCCAAAAGATAAAAATACAAATGCATGGATGCTTAATAATTATAAAAGTACACTTACCAGTGTTTTCTTATTTGAGTATCATTCCGATGATCAAGGTAATATTATTGGAATAGCGGAAAACGAAGCACATAAAATGGCTTGGAATCAAAACATGACCCCATATGCTACACTATCCAATCTGAGCGAAAAGGGATTTGATCCCGAACTAACACACAAATTGATAAGTAATCCGAGTCAAAGAAAAATATTCATTAATAATATATATTTGCTTCTGGACAGCCATGATTATAAAGGAGTAGTCATTGATTTTGAACAGATTAGAGCGAGGGATCGAGAAAACCTAAATCTATTTATTAAAGAACTAGCTGCTAAACTGCATCCTTCAGGCATGGAAGTCTTGATGGCTGTTCCCCCAAAACAAGGAGACCAGGTCCCGTCTTACTCTATCGCTTATGATTATGAGACGTTAGGTAAGTATTTGGATAGGATATTTTTAATGACATATGATTGGCATTGGCCAGGTGGTCCATCGGGCCCTATTGCTCCGATTGATAAAGTAAGAGAAACATTAAACTATGCTGTATCCGTTGTTCCGAAGTCTAAACTAATGCTAGGTATTCCACAATATGCTTATGATTGGACAATCACAGGGGATGAAAAATTAGGTACTTCATACTCCACCCAGCATGCAATTGATTTATATACGGGTTATCAAAGTAACATAAATTATGATGAAAATGCGGGTGCCCCGTGGTTTCGATATGTTGACAAAAACGGTAAAATACATGAAGTTTGGTTTGAAGATCCTCGTAGTCTTCTCGCTAAATTCCGTTTAGTTAAGGAATACGGATTAGCTGGAATGGGATGCTGGCATTTAGGACTCACGATGCCACAAACGGAAAAAATGTTACTGGAAGAATTTCGTATTGTTAAATAAGCCTCTAAAGTAGAGGGACTGAATGATTCCTCTTCCTAATTAATCCTGTACTGAATGCAGGATTTTTTTATTCCTCAATTCTATTGGTTTTTTATTATTATTGCAGTGACACAATCATAGTGTTTTGTTTGAAAGTATGGCTCAAAGATGATACTTGGAATTGCTGTAGACGATATCGTCGGACTTTGCCAAGTATAGCTATTGACGGAAATAGAAAATACTGACGGGGAGATGATTTAAACAAGGTGAACATAGAAGCTTAGTCGCCATTTTTTTGTAGAAAAACGAAAGTACAAGTTGGAACTTTTTATTAATTATAAGAACTGATTCATTATATCCTTTTAATTGATTATCCTATTCGAATCCCCCTTGGAGACTGTATCCAAAGGGGGAAATAATTCAATGGTGAAAATTTCCTTGTTCTTTTAATACAAGCGTTAAATAATCGAGAGTTGTGAGGAAAGCGTGTGAAAAAGTACCCACTAACTGTATTTTTAAAACAAGGTATGATAATATATTAAATAGATTGATATTTCTAAATTAATAAGAAAAAATGTAATTTTACAATTAAAATTAAAATGAAGAAATATTTTATAAGGAGGGAACTTAATAAAATGAAACGAATTAATTACTCGATACAGTTAGTAAATCTGATGGAGTCTGTATCGAGCTTAACCTAAACATCTATCAGTTAACTGTATCGTCCACATTGTAAATAAAAAAGTGGAGGAATAGTTATTATGAATATCAATGCGTTTAAAAAAGAATGGACAAAATATGAAAAAGTGAAATTTAAAGGCTGGGATTTTTCTCATATAAAGGACGGCTGGGAAAATGAAACTCTCCCATGGGATTATGCTAGAATCATAAATAAATATTTGTCTTCAGATTTAGAACTACTGGATATGGGTACGGGAGGCGGAGAATTTCTTCTGTCCTTAAATCATCCTTATGATAAAACATCAGTAACAGAAGGTTGGCAACCAAATATTGAACTTTTAAAGAGAAAATTAGTTCCTTTGGGGATAAATTTGGCTCCAATTGATGACGATGACCTAATTGATTACGATGATAATCGTTTTGATATTATTATTAATAGACATGAATCATTTAATATTAATGAAGTAAAAAGAGTATTAAGACCAAACGGTATATTCATTACTCAACAGGTTGGCGGAGAAAATGGAAACCGTTTATCAAATATGCTTATTCCAGACTTTCAACCAAGATTTAGGAACTTAAATTTGAAAAATACACAACATGATTTAGAGGAAAGTGATTTTGAGATTATATTCGCTAATGAATACTTTCCTTACCAAAAGTTTTTTAACATGGAATCGCTAATTTACTATGCAAAAGTTATTGAATGGGAATTTCCAGGGTTTAATGTAAATGAAAACTTTGTACAACTACTGGATGCTTATAATGAGTTAACATTAAATGGCTACGTTTTAAACTTTGAGCATCGATTTATAATAGTTGCATGTAATAACAAACCAATTTTATAAAATAATTTAAACCCGTTTTGAAAAAAATCAAAACGGATATTTAGCTTTTTATCAATTCTTAATGAATAATAAGAGATGCAGGAATTATTCTATTAAACCAAATGGCTTTACACAAAACAAAACAAAGCAATTAGTAGAAAAATGATACGATAGTTCAATTAACCGCCCATACAGTGGAGAGGTTTTCCTTTGCTTAAAGACTACTGTTAGAGTTATAAGAGAAGGGATTAAAGAACAAGATCATACAGATATAAAGGAGTATATATCTGTATGAAAAGAAAGATACCTGCTAGGTAGAAACGTCAAAGCTTTATCATTGTATCAATCTGGTTTTAGTTAATCCTAAAAGGTTTAATAAATTGTTAAAATTAGATCTAGAAAATAGTTTAAATTACCTTTAATGAATAGAAAGAATTGCAGGGTAAACTATCACTTGTTAAACAAAAAATCATAAACTTTGATATCATACCAAAACAAAACAAAAAGCTCCTCAACCATAAGTGGGAAGAGGAGCTTTACTTTATAATTAATTGCTTCGAGATCATACGTTCTGTTCATGTGACATCTAAATTAAAGATGCCTATTGGCTAACTTTTATAATATTAGTATAAATGATTTTTAAATATAAGTCTATATTTTCCGAAAAAATTATTTTATTGTTAATTATACCTGGCCAGGAATCTCAAGTAAGAGGAGAGTTAATATGAAATGGCTATCATGGGATATTAATTTAAAAACTAGACTTATTGGAGAAACGTTATTTAACATGTTGTTTTGGATGTATTTTCCATTTCTTACGATTTACTTTAGTGATGAATTGGGCGTGGTTGAAGCAGGTATTATGATGACTGCCCCCTCAATAATTAGTATATTTGGAGGAATGATTGGAGGTTATGTAACTGATCAATTCGGAAGACGTAAGATCATGCTAGTTGGTGCATTTATGCAGGCAGCATTTTTTGCTTTATTTGCACTTTCTTTTTCACCTTGGTTCGATTATGTAGCTTTCATTGGAATTAGCCTTGGGAAATCATTCTATAGACCAGCTAGTACTGCGATGGTAGCCGATCTTGTACCAGATGAAGAAAGGCGAAGTGTGTTTGCAACCTTTGCATCGGCTAATAATCTTGGTGCAGTTCTTGGTCCAATTATAGGTGCGGTTTTATTTTTCCAATATCGTAGTGAGCTTTTATGGGCTTGTACAGTGGTTACATTACTTTATTCTATTGCAATATTATACATTATTAGGGAAACAATGCCAGAGCACGAGGAAGAGGATGCAGAAAGCAAGACGTTGCTATTGCTTGTAAAGCAACAATTTGTCAATTATTGCGAAATTCTTAAAGATAGGGTGTTCTTTTTTTATATACTTGGTGGTATCTTCATAACCGTTTCAATTATGCAATTGGATCTTTATTTAGCCATATATGTTCGAAATTTTGTACCGGCTCAAGAGCTGTTTTCAATTGGGGAATGGTCAGTCGCACTAAGTAGTGAGGAAGTATTTGGGTGGATGATAGGATTGAATGGGCTTTTATTTGTTTTATGTGTTATTCCAGTAACCAAAATGCTGGATAGCTGGAGCGATCGAAATTCACTTATACTTTCAGCTTGTTTATCTGGAATAGGCATGTTTTTAGTGGGATTTACAACAAGTGCTTGGTTACTATTTGGTATTACAGTTATATTGACAATTGGAGAGATAATACATGGTCCAGTTGTGCAAAATTTTGTCAGTAAATATGCACCTAAACATGCAAGAGGACAGTATATGGGAGCATCTGATCTTCAGTATTCTCTAGGTCGATTAATTGCTCCTTTTACCGTCATTCTCTCTGTTTCTTTATCGCCAGTTTTAATATTTGGATTTATTATGGTATGTGCTTTGATTAGTGCAATTATTTATGTTTTTGTGTTTAAGATTTTGCCAGAGAACTATACTGCAAACAATAAAAATAGGGATTTTTAATTTTGAATTGTACTTATTCGGAATATAAAACGACTAAATTAATGAATTAGTACAGAGAAGGATCCTGCTAAATCAAATAGTGATTTAAAAGAGGTTAATTGGAAAGAATACGCAAACAATGAAATAAAAGAGCACATGAAGTTTTTCAGGAGTAGATGCTAAAAAAGCAGTTCTTCACACCTGTAGTATAACAGTTATTGAGATAAATGGAATGTGGAGAAACATTTATTACACCAATTGATAATAAATTCCCCAAGATTACTCTGAATAAATTAAATTTTATGATAAGGTATAGATAGAATTTGAAGAAAAGTACTTTAACTAACGACTAGATAATTGTATAAAGAAGATTGAAATGAAATTTGTTAACAAAAAAGGGAGGTATAGCAGGTGGACTTATTACTTTGGATTACCATTGGTTTCATAATAATCGGATTTATTTTTTTCACTTCAATGAAAAAAGGAATGGAAAATAAGCTCGCTTTTATAACAGCAGGTATGGAAGACGAGGAAAGTTCAGCAAAAGCAAAATCCATTATTTGGTGGATGGTGAGTACTACAGCTTGGGGAATAGTGAGTATGATTCTTATTGTTTGGTGGTTTCATAATTACTTTGGATAACTGTTTAAAAGATCCAACTGTAAAGAGGGTCGTCTTTTTCTTTGTTAAAGTTTTTTGAATATTATGGTATTATGGGATTAGGGGTTCTTCAATTAAAGTATGTTCAACCAGTAAATTCTGGTTACCCTTATAATACGATCTGGGCAGGATAGTGAAAGTAAAACAATGGTTTTTAAAATGAATTCCCTCCTATAAGTTGATTTCTAATTTAACTATATTATTTATTTGACACCATATAAAATTTAGACATTTTAGATTACTACTATTGAAGGGTTACAGATGAACATTGGATAAAGAGAGGTTGAGTGGGAATGGAAAATACAAAAGGCAAAGATGTGCTATGGGAATGGATTAAGGCACTGTTTATAGCAATTATTATAGCCTTGATAATCCGTACCTTTTTATTTACTCCTGTTGTAGTTCAAGGCTATTCAATGGAACCTACTTTGCAAGATAAAGAACGAATGATTGTAACAAAAATAGGTGAACCTGAAAGATTTGATATCGTCGTATTCCATAAATCAGAAAGTGAAGATTACATAAAACGTGTGATTGGATTACCAGGAGACCGCATTGAGTATAAAGATGATACATTGTATATAAATGGAACACCTTACGATGAACCGTATTTAGACGAACTCAAACGAAAAGTAGAGGATGGACCTCTAACCGGTTCATTTACATTACGCGAAACTCCAATTGGCGATGATGTAGTTCCAGAAGGTCATTTGTTCGTTATGGGTGATAATAGAAGAGATAGTACAGATAGTCGTCACCTGGGGGCTATTCCAATGGAAATGGTAATAGGAACAACAAATATTGTCTATTATCCTCTTAAAGAAATAAAGATTATTAGTAAGTAGAGTTAAACTTACATGAAAGATTATTATACCCCATATTTTTTACGAATGAGAACTTTAGTATGAAAAGGGCAATGACTTGTTGAATCAAAGAGCAGTATCCTTGCGAAACGAAGGGAGGGAAAATCATGAGTAAACGAAAGATAATAGCACTGGGTAACCTTTTAATAAGTGGTTCTATTGCTCTTATGATATCTATGTTTTTTGCGGGCGGAGCCATTTCTGAAAATTACACAGACAAAACATATGTTGCACCAGAGTTTTTCATAATTCTTGTTATCTGGGGGATTGGTGCAATATTCGTTTTGATTCAGTTTTTTAAGGATATAATACCCTATTTTGTTATTTCACTTATAATTACTTGGATTTCCATTCCTTTAGGGATAATAATAGGTTTTTCTATGGATACGTGATCAAGATAGATTAAAAGAACTTATAAAAACAGGGTATGTGAAGACAACAGTTTTTTAAAATGAGGTGTACTATGTCGGAAATATGTATTAGATTAATAACTTCAGATAATTGGAGAGAAGCACTTGAACTATCCATACACGATGCACAACAAAGGTTTGTTGCATCTGTTAATCCTCCTGTTGCTATTGCTCTTGCTAAAGCATATATAAGACCAGGAGGAAAGATGGTAGAGCCTTATGGAATTTACAATCAAAATAAGATGGTAGGCTTTTTCAATCTGCATTATACACCAGATAGTAAAGATGATTATTGGCTGTTTCATTTTTTCATAGATAAAAGATTTCAAAGAAGAGGATTGGGCAGAAAAGCATTAAATGAATTAATTAGACATATTAAAAATAGCAATCCTTCTTGTAACCGTCTGAATTTAACGGTTCATCCTGAAAATGAAGCAGGAAGATTATTTTATTTGAAATATGGTTTTTCAGATGACAATAAAATGACCTTCGATGAACCCACTTTTTCCATATTGTTATAACAATACTTTGAAACACATATTATTTAATTTTATTGGATTAACCAGCTAATGGTACGTAGCAGAAACAAATGACTTGGAATTAGATACTTTAGAGTGATAAGAAAAGAGAATAAGGAGCAATTGACGACTTGCACAATAATACTTTTATTCTGAAGGAGCAAATGCACACTGGGTATTTCCTTCTCAAAATATTATAGAACCTGCAAAACAAAAGGGAACAAATATCAATCAAAATTTAACTGGAGAAAGTGCAGGTAGGTATGCTGTAAGGTTAGCTGGTTATAGCTATGTAAATGATGAAACTACAGTATTTGAAAGGTTTGAAAAGTATAAAGGGGATAGTCGCTTTTACTTAATAAAATAAACGTAATTTTTGAGTATAATTGTGCAATTCGTCAGAACAGTATCTGACTAATAACACTAAAATGTTGCCTATATAAGTATTCCGTATCGCCAATTCAATTCATTTTCCAGGAATTATTGCACTTTCAATCGATGCTATACGTAGACTTGCAAAATTTTTATATCTATTATATAGTTGACGTACTATTGTATTAAAGGGTGAACTTTTTGTTAATTGTAGAATTCTAATCTAAATCAACGTAATAGCTTAATTTTGTTAAACAAACCTCCTATATAGGGGTGTTATTTGTTATGAAAAAAAGCAAGATTAGAATTAGTTAGCTTCGTATAAACATTTGGCGCGACTAATTTTAGTCGCGCTTTTTTCTATTCGTTGATCTAGACAATTTTAATTTTTTACTTATTAAAATTGAGAGGACGAATCTACAATGCAAAAACAATTACAACAAATTACAGCTGATATGCAGCTTGAAGAAAATTACTACACATTAGAAAAAGCTCTACTTGATTTATATTTCCATAAAAATTGCACAACTAAATCTTTAGCTCATACGACAGGCTTACCAATACCAATCGTTTCAGCAATGAAGAAAGAATTCGCAAAGCGAGGATGGGGCAAACATAGCTTAACGAAAAAGGGTCAGCTTGCTATCTCGCAATATTTTCAACTCTTAGGTGCTGATACTAAACTCTACCTTCAATTAACGACTGATGATGCATTTCGTACGGAATGGATTACACAAAATATAAGCGAATTAAGCACGATTTATGACGCTAGACCTACAGCTGATGTAGCAATTGATCAATCAAAATGTACAGTTGAGACAGCCATAAAACGTGCATTGCTCGCACTAGACTATACGATGCTACTCAATAAGGGAATTTTGTGTTTAGGCGATGATGATTTCATCAGTATTGCACTAGCGTTTTTACTAAAGAAAATCGCTCCTCATTCCACAACTAAAATTGTTGTGTTAGATATTGATAGGCGAATTTTATATACGATTAACAAAATAGCTGAGGACTATGAGCTTCCGATTAAAACAGATTATTATAACGTTCAGGAGCCTTTGCCTAAAAAATACGCCCATCAGTTTGATTGCGTATACACAGATACCCCGTATACCTTGATTGGCTCACAGCTTTTTTTATCTCGTGCAATTAACGCACTAAAGCCAGAAGCAATGCGGCATGTATTTTTTTCCTACGCTAAGCGAAGCTACCAAAAGCAGTCGCAAATACAGCAAAGCTTATGTGCTATGGGTTTTGTTATTGACAGTATTAAATACGATATAAACACCTATGAAGGTTCACAAATTTTAGGCGCCAAAAGTCAATTATTCGTATTACAAACAACAGAGCAAATGATTCCCTATATTACTAATCAGCGTAAATTTACGCAACCAATTTACACAGGAGAAATTGAACGGAAATCTGTGGTTTATCAGTGTACCCATTGTCAGCACTCAATTACTGTCGGCGTTGGACATCAATACACCACTATTGCTCAGCTTCAATCCAGTGGTTGCCCGAGTTGTAAAAATAATAAGTTTTCACAAATTAAGAGAACAGTAGATAAGACACAATCCCAGCATACATTAGGACATCAAATTTTATTAGAGTTGCATGATTGCGATGTTGAATTACTCAATGACGTGCAACAAATTAAATCGATTATGTGTCAAGCTGCCCTTAAAGCAAAGGCAACGATTGTGACCGAACACTTCCATCATTTTTCACCTTACGGGGTTAGCGGTGTAGTCATTATTCAAGAATCACATTTAACGATTCATACGTGGCCAGAGTACGGTTATACGGCAATAGATGTTTTCACTTGTAACAGTAAATTAGCTCTACAAGAGGCTGTTCAATTTATTACTGCGCAATTTAATGCAGGAATTGCCACACAGCATTACGTGCATCGGGGTAAATAGAAAAAATGGAGGGGCTGTCCTATAAGCCCTTAAAATGAAACAGGAGAAGAAAAACAAGTTTTTTTCTTTTCCTGTTTTCGATTAAAACTATAACAGTTCTATTTGGTGTCGTAACTTTAGAGTTGTGACATTGCTTATAATATATCTAATTTGGATGTGTAATGTGATGTGATACACTTAAACTAACGGGTTCTTTACTAAATTATTTAAAAAATAAAGAAAGGAGAATTACATGAAAAGCTTTAGTGAAGCCGAAATTGAAAAATAATTAAAATATACTTATGAGAATGTTATCCCACTTGAAGAAGTATTGGGTAATTGTTTTACATGTGGTGAACTTCTTAGTGAAGTAGAGTTGCCTGAAGGTCTTTAATGTACAAGGCAAAGTAAAAACAAAATTCACAGAAAAACCTAAAAAAAGGTAGGTGTAAGTATTATTGTGAGATTCGTTAGCAATATGTATATACGCCTTGATGACTTTGGTATTTGTTTTATCTAGTTTACATAATATATCTTATAGGAACTTACAATGGAATCAATATTATTAATCTCATAATTAAAGTTTACTCCTGATATTGAGACGGAAACAAAAAACGCTATAAAATATTTTTAATTTTATAGCGCTGAAATTATTATTTTCCTATATACATAGCATTTGGTCTAAAAATAGTATTATTACTCATTTGTTCGATTGCATGTGCACACCAACCAACTATTCTACTTGAGCTAAAAATCGCTGTAAATAACATTGGATTAATATTTAATGCTTTCATAATCGCTGCTGCATAATATTCTACATTGGTATATAGATTTTGGTTTGGTTTAACTTCTTTTAATATCTCTATTGTTTTTAGTTCCGTTTCAAATGCTAATTCAACCCATTCTGGTAATTGATCAAGTTGTGAAATTGTGTATTTTAATGCTTCAGCTCGTGGATCGATTGTTTTATATACTCTGTGACCAAATCCCATAATTCGCTCTTTGTTTCTTAATTTTTTGTGAATTATTTCACATATATTATCTTTTGTTTCAATTTCTTCCAATAGTTCAATCACTCCAGATGGTGCGCCGCCATGTAATGGGCCTTTCATGGTTCCAATTGCACTAGTAATTGCGGATACTAAATCACTTTCTGTTGAAATTGTCACCCTTGCTGCAAATGTAGATGCATTTAAACCGTGTTCCATTGTCAATATTAGGTAAGTTTCTAGTATTTTTGCGTGAATATGGTTTGTCTCTTCATTTAGCATATAAATTAAATTCTCCACATGATTTAATGATTTATCAGGTTTCAAAAATGGTAGATGGTTCATTCTACGATACTGGTAGGATATAATTGTAGGAATGACTGCAATTAGCCTTAACGCAGATTCTTCTATTTCAACACCATGCTTTATGTGATGAGACGAAATGAGTGTTCTCAGTACATCCATGATTTCCATATCAATCGGTAGTTCAAGAAGGATTCTCTCCATATAATCTGGAAGAGAGCGATAATCCTTTAATTTTGATTCAAACTCCTCTTTTGTAATTGGGTCAGGAAATTCCTCGTATAAAAGAAAATATGCAACTTCCTCAAAAGAGTAACCTTCTACTAATTGTTGAATTTCCTTACCACGATAGCTTAATCGACCTTGGTCTCCATCAATGTTACTCAGCTTTGTTTGTACTGCTGTAACATTTTTTAATCCTGGTTGAAACATTTTGACCACTCCCTCTTCCCTTTGCTTACATTATAATAAAGTAAAAACATTATTAAAATTTAATATTTTTTAATATAATAATAAATAATTCTTATTAATTGAGGTGCTAGATGGATATTAAGAATCTAAAAACATTTATCCTTGCAGCAGAATATGAAAATTATCGTCAGGTGGCTGAAAAATTATATTTAACACAGCCAGCAATTACCTTTCAAATAAAGCAGTTAGAGAAAGAATTGGGTGGACAATTATTTCATAAAGATGGTAGAAATATTGTTTTAACGGAGTTTGGTAGAATGTTTTATCACGAGGCTTCAGAGATTATCTCGCAATTTGAAAAAAGTCTTCACAGAATGAATCAATTTAAACAAGGGTATCATAAGCTACTTCGAATTGCTATTTCACCATTACTTGCCGATACAATTTTACCTACTATTTTGCATAAATATATGGCCACACACCCGAATGTTGAATTTACTATTCAAGTGATGGAATCAAGGCTAATTTCACAGCAAATAGAAAATGGTGATGTTGATGTAGGGCTATCAAGCCTACCAGGGTCTAGTCTTATTAAAACAATTCAATTTCATGAGGAAAATGTTGTTTTAGTAATGCGTCATGACGGGTACGATGCTGAATCTGGCCCTATTTTAGATGGCTTGGGAATATTAGAAGAACATATATTGTTTACCGATAACCATCCTTACTACTGGGGAAAGCTAAAAGAACAACTCCTTTTAAAGATTCCCTCCCTTCGAATGATGAAAGTCAATCAAACGTACGTTACAAAACGATTTGTACTGGAAGGTATGGGGGTTAGCTTTCTCCCTCTATCAAGTATTAATAAGGAGATAATTGAAGGTAGATTATTAGAAATACCTGTTCACTTTATTGAAACGCCTCGAGCTGGCATGTATTTTTTATATAAAAACAACCATCAATTTGATCCGGAGCTAATGAATTTTATCGCTTCCTTCCACTTTAGCTAGTTATCTTGTACAATCAAGATAAATTTTCACAATTATAGTAAACTAAAAATAACTAAAATGATAGATTTCAGATGAGGTGTGTTCATGCAAAAATATTCTCGTTATATAGGTATAGTTTTAATGCTTTTCATCATAGCTGGCTGTACTTCAAATAAACAATCTAACATCTCTCTAGCCAATGACACATCTATTGAATTAACTATTTCAGCGGCTGTTAGTCTTAAGGAGTCCTTAGAAATTATCCAGAAGAAGTATGAAGCAGACAACCCACACGTTAAATTAAAATTTAATTATGGAAGTTCAGGTTCCCTTCAACAGCAAATATCGCAAGGTGCTCCCGTTGATCTATTTTTCTCGGCAGCTAACGATAAGTTTCAAAAACTCATCACCGAAGGCATAATTACACCGGATGACGGTACTACTCTCTTATTCAACGAACTTGTAGTAATCACGCCAAAAGAAAATGCATATCCGATTAAAAGCTTAACTGATTTAGTACATAAGGAAATTGATCATATTTCTATCGGTACTCCAGAGACGGTTCCAGCTGGGAAATATGCTAAGGAAGCCCTTGAAAAAAGTGGCTTGTGGAACGATTTAGAGCCTAAACTAGTATTTGCTAAAGATGTCCGCCAAGTATTATCATATGTAGAGACAGCTAATGTGGAAGCAGGTATAGTCTATAAAACAGATGCACTTATTTCTGACAAAATTGCAATCATTGATACAATTGATTCAACTACCCACATTCCTATTGAGTATCCTGTAGGAATTGTTAAGCATTCCCAAAACTATGAAGCTGCCAAACAATTTTTAAACTATTTACAAAGTATAGAAGCAATTGAGGTCTTTGAGGAATATGGATTTATTACACAGTAGCTTGTTAACCGATGAATTTTGGAGTCCTATCTGGCAGTCACTAAAAATTTCAACTGTTTCTGGCATTATCGTTATAGTGTTAGGTACATTGATAGGGAAATATTTTAGTCGAAAACAAATTAAAGGAATGTCCATTTTAGAAACTATCATTATGCTCCCTATTGTTCTCCCCCCTACTGTTGTCGGATTTTTACTTATTGTAGTCTTTGGTAGAAACAGTTTAATGGGTAGAATAATAGAATGGATTTTTAATCAACCGGTAATCTTTACATGGTGGGCTGCAGTCATTGCTTCTGCAATAGTTGCGTTTCCATTGATGTATCAGTCTGCAAAAGCAGCATTCCAAAGCGTAAATAGTGATATTGAAGCTGCTGCAAGGCTGGATGGAGCAAATGAATGGAGAGTGTTTCTCTTTATATCTATTCCCCTTGCTTCCAGGGTACTAATATCGGGATGTATCTTAAGCTTTGCTCGTGCTTTAGGAGAATTCGGAGCAACGTTAATGTTTGCTGGCAATATCCCTGGTAAGACACAGACTGTTCCGACAGCAATTTATATTGCAATGGATTCAGGTAATACAAATCTTGCTTGGGCTTGGGTAATATCAATTATGGTAATATCGTTCGTCATGCTATTATTTGTTCGTTCTAGGCAATTCCAATAGAAATTAAGTCTGCTAATGAACTATTTCTCAAAAATAGAAGAAAATAGCCTTATTTTCCATAGAAACTGGGAAATAAGGCTTTTTACAATGTTTCATTAACGGCCAGTGAGGCAATTCATTATAGCCTCACTGAATTAGTTATAGAGGGTGCTGGTACAATTGGTTTCATATTATTCAAATAGTTTTATTTTAGTAATCGCATTTTACTGGAATATTTTTTCGTTTATAGAAATAAATTATAATGAAATTTTATGGAGTCAATTAGGGAGGAATATTATGAGAGACATAAACCAATCTGAGGATATCATGGGAATCGGTCAACAAGACGTTTTCCAACCTTATGTTACAGAAGATGGTTGGACCGTAGTTACACCCGGTGCAGAGTCAGGACGTCGACAAGCACAAGGCAAGAAAGTTTATGCCTGGTCACAGGTTGAGGTTCAACTCCATTCAAAGGAGGACCTAGACGTATGCATTGCCCACTTGAAGGAGTCAGATCGTCGATTTGAAAAATCCATGGGACTGGTCGATAGCATCGTACAAGGGCAATACTGTTCGATTTGGCGTTGAATGGTATGATAAAGACTTCTTTGAAGAGCGAAAAGAGGCATATCTAAACCCTAAACATACTGTAATGTATTCTCATTTTGGTGCAACAGTTAACGATTTCGCCGTGGTTCATTACCTGACCAAAGAAGATGGAACAATTGTAAGTAAGGCATAAAATATTAATTAATTCTATCTCAAAACAGACTTTTCATTTTTTCATGTAACAATATTTTTTGTTCTTTTAACTAAGACCGCTAGTGCTTCAGATGGATACTTACCTGATAAGAATTTAATAAACGGCACTTTCGCTTATCATGTCATTATCTGTTCCTTCTAAGAGATTCCAATAGAATATAAGTCGGTTGATGGACTTATTCTCCAAAAATAGAAAAAAAGCCTTAATTTTCCATTTAAACCAGGAAATAAGGCTTTTTTCAATGTTTCATTAATAGCTATTTAAGCATTAATTGTAGTATAACTACTACACGACAAAAGATCCCTCAATACTACATTGCCATTCCAAAGCACAACGCATCCTCTTTCATCGCCTCTGATAAATTCTTTCGTAAGTCTTTTAACCATTCTGGCTCATTGTCCCACTGATCTTGTACGGATATTTTTACTCGAGCATATCCGTACAAATTAGCAAATCGTCTGCAAGCAGGTATTAGTGACATCATATCATCAGAGATCTCGAACTCAGTACGATATCCATCCAAAAAGTATTGTTTTTTCTGCTGATACATTTCTGGATGTACACAATCTTGTAAACTAGTAAGTGATTGCTCAATATCCATTACATACCAGTGATACATCGAATCATCAAAATCAATAATATTACAAGATTTAGTATTCTCATCATAGAATACATTGTCATATTCAAAGTCATAATGAATCAATCCAAAGGTCTTTTTTGTCATTGGAATATCAGCAAAATAATCTTGTAATAGCTTAGTTTCCCTCAAAGCCGATTCTTCATTTGGAAAATCAACTAGAATAGTATAAATCCAATTTAACACATCATTGTATGACCATCGTTTGTATTTACTGGGATTATACTCACTAGATAATTGATGAAGCTTCCCTAAAGCTTTTCCATAGCAGAAAATAATATCCTCGCTTAAGTCCGTTAAATTGAGTTGCTTCCCTGCTACACGTTTAAATACAGAGGCATAATATTCGCCCCATGGTGTTCGTGTTTCGACAAGCTCCTTCCCATTTTTGGATACAACCGTTTCCAAAACTCCATATTGTTTGGAACGTAGATAAGTAATAAAATCGAGTTCTGCTAAAATATTATCTCCGTTTTTCTCTGTTTTTGGAGAAAATCTTAAAAGCTGCGTCTTGCCATGGACCTGAAAAGGATAAATAGCATTTGACGATATTCTGTAGTACTTAAACATATCAAGAGACTGATTATCATATTCCCAGTTTCTTAACAGCATTTCGGCTAAATCCACATTATTAAAGAGATATTTTAATTTCAACATAAACAGACAACTCCCTATTTGCTTTTTTAATAATCAACGTTCGATGTGATCTTTGTTACCAGCTAATAATTTTGTAACTACTAACTTACTTTGTCTGAAATAGCATACTTCCCTCCAGTTATAAATTTTAGAAGAATAACTGGAAATTTTTTTATGAGAGTCTCTTGCTCATAGGAATTTAAATAATAAAAAAGCCACAGGGTAAATAATATAACCCTGTGGCTGATACGTTCTGTTGCAAAAAGCGGATGCTGCCATTGCCATAAACTAATTATTTATAAATCAAAAATTAAAATAGATTCTTCCGTATGAGTGAGAGGCAATACAATTAATTTCCAAGGTTATCTTCATTAAATTAGTCATTGCTTAATCTCACTCCCTTCACAAATTATAGGAATATTATACCATTTAAACAATTCATAATTCAATAGCATATCCAGTAAAATTTATAATTTTAATAAAAATTAGACAGTACTCTATGTATACAACTCTTGTAGAATATAAAGAAACGTTATGTATCAATATTATTCCAGTGATTTCTTTACACTAATATCATTTTTTCTACAATTACCTCACCATTCGCTGTCTTCACAACAACATCGAAATTTTCGTGGAAAGGATGCATAAATACATCATATTGATTTCTGCGCTCATTATGAGATTGTTTTAAATAATTTATATCCATTCCCCTGTATTTTATATCGCGAACACTTCTTCGCTCATATTCCGTATGACTATCCGTATAAAAATATATAGTGATATCAAATATACTAGGTTTTATGAAAGCAACACTCATTCCTTCTACAATAGTTACTTTTTTCTTAGACGTAAGTAACGTACTCGCGCTCCAATGAGTTCCTATCGTATATAAATCCATTCCTTCCTTCAACATCATCACATCCCTTTCTAAGGACAGTAAATGATGGGCAGCTGGATGACATGCAGTCATTTTATAGCGATACCTTTGATTATTATATTCATAATCTATTAAGGTATTTTTCCTAACAGCTGAATCAATAATGTATGGGTCTGTGTTAAGGTAATTTACATTATTTTCCCCAAATACTTCGATAAGCTTTTTTGCGAAGGTTGTTTTTCCGGATGCACCATGACCAGATATACCAATCATGATTCTATGACTAGTATTATCCACTTTATCTACTATCTCTTTTATTAGCCTCTCCATAAATTCCTCCATTGTACCATTTATTATTTTCTTCGATATCCCTTTACCTAACCTATTAACGACTTAACAGTTATGCCATTATAGTTAAATATAATAACAAAACCTACGATTCGTATGTAAGTAAATAAGAACATCATTTCCATTGAAGCGTTACAGTAGTTTTCTTATTGTAGCATATAATTCTAATTATTTTCACTACATAAAAATAACATGCAGAGTTCAATAAGAATATTAAAACTCTGCATGCTTCCGTTTTTCTTAGTCTATATTAATTTGCTCAAGGGGTCTCTTTGCAGGCCCTTCTACTACTTCACCAGTATAAGAAAATCTTGACCCATGACATGGGCAGTCCCAAGTTCTTTCACCAGAATTCCATTCTACCTCACAGCCCATATGGGTGCAGGTCGTATCTAGAGCATATACTTTATTATCCTTATCCTTATAGACACCAGCTCGTTTACCATTGATACGTGTTATGGTTGCTTCATCTGCTGATAAATCTCTTATATTATTTTCGGTAAATTCTAGTTTACCTTTAATTAAATGCTTTGCCACATCTGCATTAATCGATGCAAATTTACGCAGAGAAGGATCTGGCTGAAAACGTGCAGGTGTAAAAAGTTCTCCATAAGGATTATCTTGACCCATTATTTTCTCAGAAAACATTTTGGCCGCAATGGTACCGTTTGTCATCCCCCATTTACGGAATCCTGTTGCTACATAAATATTATCTTGTTCAGATGTGATACTTCCGATATAAGGTACCTTATCTAAAGTTGTTAAATCCTGGGCTGACCAGCGATATACTATTTCTTCAATTCCTATATTGCTCTCGGCATAATCACGTAATGCTTCATAGTGCTCAATAGTCGATTTTCCTTGACCAGTTTTATGGTTATCACCAATAACTAACCATACCTCTTCCCCATTTATATTTACAGAACGAATGGAACGAGTTGGTTGTTCTGCCGTAATATACATTCCACCTGGATATTTTTTCTGGGACTTTATAGCTAACACATAGGCTCTTTCCGCATACATTCTTGTTGGATAAAAGCCTAATCCATCATAAAAAGGATAATGTGAAGCAACTAGAACGTATTTACTTACAATTCGTTTACCATCTCTCGTAATGATAGCAGGGTGCTTATTATACTCAATATCTACTGCCGTTGTATTTTCATAAAATTGCACACCGTTCTTGATACTTTCCTCTACTAAAGTAGTTAAGTATTTGAGTGGATGGTATTGAGCCTGGTCTTTCATAATCAAAGCCTTTTTGTATGGAACTTCTAAAGGTATATTGTCTGTTAATTCTCCTTCAATCCCTAAATCATCATAGGCTTTTTTTTCATTTTCTAATTGCATTATGTAATCATTCGAATTAGTAAAAACAATTGCATCCTGTTTCTCATAATCACAATCAATTCCAAGATCATTTATCGTATTTTCTATAAAGCTCCTTGCAGTCATTTGTGCTTCATAATACAATTTCGCTTTTTCTTTTCCGAAATGCTGAATCAGTTCATCATAGATTAAATCATGTTGAGCCGTTATTTTTGCAGTAGTATGTCCCGTAGTACCATTAAGAATAACTCCAGCATCAATTAATGCTACCTTTTTATTCTGTTTAGAAAGTAAATACGCTGCGGTTATGCCTACAATACCGCCTCCAACTATCCCCACATCAACTTGAATATCTTCATCTAGCTTGGAAAAATGCGGAAAATCTATGCCGTCACGCCAATAAGGCTCTGGATATTGTGGCAATTCTTTTGATTGAGCCATTTTTCTTCACTCCTAATCCATGAATGTCATTATGCTGCTTTCCAATGTCATTTTCAGTATTTCCAATAGTTCTAGTATTTATTGACATTTCATTGATAAATCTCAGGAGAATTACTAATAATTATCCGCCCGTAAAACGGGCGGTTTTAGTTTCGCCCTATAAGGGCACTTTGCCAACGAGGCCCCTAAAGGGGCTTTTTGAATTGACCGTCAACCGTTTATCTTCCTATACTTCTTTAAATGGATCGACGTATTCTCGTTTACTCATATTGTCTCGCAAACGATCCTCTGATTCTTGCTCTCGAATGTATTTAGCTATTGTTTTTTCATTGAGCCCTACCGTACTTACGTAATATCCTTTAGCCCAAAAAGTTCTATTCCCATGACTATATTTTAAGTTTGCATGTCTATCATGGATCATTAAAGAACTTTTACCTTTTAGATACCCCATGAAGTACGATACTGACATCTTTGGTGGAATTTTCACTAACATATGAATGTGATCTGGCATTGCATGTGCTTCTATGATTTCTACATCTTTCATCTCACATAAACGTCTTAAAATCGCCCCGATGTCTTTCCTTAACTTACCATATACTACTTTCCTTCTGTATTTTGGTATAAAGACTATATGATACTTACAATTCCATCGGGTGTGTGATAAACTATTGTCACTCGACATGAGTAGATCTCCTCTCGTTTTTTAGATTTGGTTTGACGGCCATCTCTATTATACGATTGGAGATTCTTTTGTTACATCCCTAGAAGGTTTATTTTCACACAGGCATAGCCTGTGGTTTTAAAAGCATTAATAAAAAAACCTTGATTCAACAAGGTTTTTACATTTAGTAGTTTTGTGTCATTGGTAACAAATCTTAGCTATTGTAAGCCATCAAAATTATTTTCTATCGAATGCTTTTGGTGGTGATTCCAGCCAGCCTTTATCAATTAAGATATTTGCAGCATCATCGACAAATAATCCAACGTTAATCATCGCTCTTCCATATAATGCAGCTATATCTCTTCTTCCATTTACCGCCAATGCGTTCCCAAATGACCGCATCTTTATAGAGAACATGTCGAATTTATGATATACCATTATTTTATCCGAAAAAGGAGAATAAGTGGATGTTGTTACCAAATGGTCTATGTATGAAGGTGTTTGTAAGTTTTCAACATGAAGCTTTTCACTAAATTGCTTCACTGCCTTATCAGTCATTTCTAAGCCTCGTTTAAACAAAGCCTTTATCTTTTCGTCTTTAACGGTCTGATAAAATCCTAATAATAAAGCTTTACTTGTTGTGTTATTTTCAATGTTATCGTATAGATGAACAATCTCCATGGCATGTAGTGGTCTGACATCTCCAAACCAACCGTTTAAGTAGTTTTGGTTTTTTATAAAATCATTTTTCTCAGGTGTTGGAATGATTGGAGGCATTACAGTGTATTTCTTGCCATATAAAATATTATTAATTTGCCCCAAAAGGATAGATGTACATTGATTTGCATAAATGAAAAATTCTCTTATATCCTCCCTTATTACCAACGGGATTGCCACTGCATATATGCTCATACCACCCTTAGCTACATATTTTAAATAATGTACATAAAATTCATCTTCGTACAAACGCGGGGCACCAAGATTTACATCCTCTTGAGTAAAACCTGCTGGTATAGGGAAATTTTCATCCTCTAGAAATTTTCCAACCCTTTGCAAAAAGTCCTTACTTAATGCTAAGGCATTCTCCAATAACTTCTTAATATACTCATCCTCACACTGTTGAAGAAAATAAGAGAGGATTTGACTTGACATACTATTTCCAACATAAGTAGTCCATAATTTACCCATTTCAATAACTGTTAAAGGTTGTGATTCATCCTGTTCTCTTGTACTCAAACTAAGTGGTTTCATAACATGAAATGGATTTAATTCTTTATCGGCGTATTCCATAAGACAACCTCCTATTCCATTCGTCACAGAATAATATGCCCGGAACAGGAAAAATTTATGAATGAGCAATCCGTACATTACGTCAATTGATAAGTCTCTTCTCAATAAAGAGGGTCTTTGAAAATTATTTTCTTTCATAGTTTTTTCAATGATGTTCGTATCAAGAGTATTGCTAATTCGGAATGAAGTAAAGTCTATAATGAACAAACAAATGTAATAGACTAATATCTATTACATAAATATACCAATTATAGTTCATCTGACTTTATTGGTAAGGTATTTTTACTATAAACAATTACATATAAAATCTAAAATCTATAAATAATAATTCAGACGTCCAAACAGATTAATAATCTTTACATAGTTTATAGTAGCCGTATCCTACAGCGGCATCATATGGATCACCTCCAAAAAAGCGTATGTCTTTGTACATACGCTTTTATTCATAGGGTATAAATCTATTAGACAAACATGGATTTTCTATTATTTTACACGTTTATCTACTTCATAAAATAAGTATTTACATAATGTAATAGTGGATAGATTAGAATATCCAATTTATGAGCAGGGGGTGTTAATATGCATGGCTCAGGAATGGGATTTGCTTTAATTGTAGTATTGTTCATTTTGCTTATCATTGTAGGTACTTCTTATACGGGAGGTGGCTATTAATTATTTCTAATTTATAATCAATAATCCGCTTATGTAAGAAAGAACTCCAAATCATTTTGTGGAGGTGAATGTATATATGTGGTATGGATCAGGCGGTAATTATGGTGGAGCATCATATGGTGGTGGTAGTTCCTTCGCATTAATCGTTGTATTGTTTATTTTGCTTATTATTGTAGGAGCCTCATATTGGTCATATTGAGTGAACATCCCTCTCAAAAGGACAGATACTTCTGTCCTTTTGTTTAACCCACAAAGAAAGGAAGTGGAAAAATGAACCCAATGATGAGATATCGAGGCGAACCTGTTGAAGTAAGAATGCGTGACGGAAGGGTATATCGTGGAGTAATTGGTGGAGATCCTCCTAGAGGCGGGTTCTTTTTAATATCAGGCTTTAGAAGAAGATTTGTACCATTTGCAGCAGTTATTTTTGTCTTTTCGTTTCGCTTTAGAAGACGTATATTTTAATCAAACTCAAAAGCCCTTCTCATTCGGAGGGGCTTTTGTTACTCTGACCGGTTTAATAAGTGACATTAGATATAACTTTACATTAACCCTAGTAATTTTCCTATTATTAATGTATGTCTAAGTAACTCTTATGACTTTAAATGAATAGAGTATCTTTTCAAATATGATTTCATAGAAAATATTAAAAACTATTAGCTAATATAGTTTAATAAGTTTTCCACCCTCTCTTTGACTGTAATTGGTAATGGCTGATTTAGTGCTTCCCATAAAAGTTCAGGGTGACTAACTCCTATATTTCTAAAGTAATTTTCAATAAGAATAGCTTTTTCCTGCCTTCCAGGAATCAACCAGTATAAGATATACCAATCTTCAAGTGAACAGAGTGGAATTTCTACCCCATTAATTTTTTTGTGTGCTACAACCGATTCCTTATTAAACGGCAATTTATAAATACCTTCATCATGTTCAATAGCAAACCCACCCATTACATCTATATTAATGTTATCGATACTATATTTTGAGAAATAAACAGTTTTATATGGAGCATAATGGATCACTTCATTAGCTCTGGCAATATTAGACAATAATTCATTTAATTGCTCAGCATTCTGTTCATCTACTAAAATATCGATGTCATTAGGCCGATCGATTAATTGATAAAAACTTAAAAGTAGAGATCCGCCCACTCCCCAAGAAATGTTGGTTTTATTTATTTCTTTACCGATAATAGATAAAGTGTTTAACAATAAGATTCTCCTAACGTTTACTAATATTTCAGTTTTATTACTATCTACATTTGTAAGTAATTTATGTATTGATTATTCTACGCTTCTATCCCAATTGTTTAATACCGAGTGCATGATTTCTTGAGGGTAATGCCCTTAATATCTTATCCACTCAAAGTAAGATTGCATTTTCCTAAAAAGTGCTGTATCAATCCATTATAACGTAATATAGTTATATAGAATCCTATTGCTACTGCTCTACTTTTGTACCTGCTATTAAATCTCCCAAATGACGTTTATCTTTTCTGAATAACCCCATGTATATCAATATTAACCCAAGCAGGGTACCACTATTCATGATGATAATCGAGGTTATCGAAAAATCATTGTACATCCCATGAATAACACCGATATGTCCTAGCTGCCAAGGTAAAAACTTGATGATATTCCTAATCAAACTTGAACTAAAATTACGGTTTTTGTAAGTCAGTTTCAGCCCGGATACTCTTTTTCCTACAGTTCCATTTTTGAAGTAATCTAAATATGAAAATACAAAGATAATTGGTATGACTGAAGTAAATGTGGCTAGCAATTGGGTCTGCAGTTCTGTATATTCTGGGAACTCCTCTAACAAGAAGAAAATGAATCCTAGATTGATAATTAACAATAGAAATAAGTATGCGAGTATGACTAGATAATCAACAAGTAATTCTTTTAATCTACTTTTTAATGGAATATTATTCATGAGGCACCTCGCAATCTACTTCCAACAATAACCAGGTAGTAATCTCTTCATACTTATGGAAACTCTATGCACCTTTCGCCCAGTTCAAGAAAATTTATTATAGACTACTCATTTTGCTGTTCATATATTATACTGTATACACAAAAAGATGGGAGGTATATCTGTATGAATGACAAAAAAGCCGTCTTAGATAACGGTCCTTTTTTCCATGGTACGAAAGCAGAACTAAAAATTGGCGATCTATTAGAACCACAACATTTATCAAATTATCAAGATAAAAAATCTAACTATATCTATTTTACTGCAACATTAGATGCTGCTAAATGGGGTGCCGAATTAGCAAAATCTAATTTAAAAGAAAGAATTTATATCGTAGAACCATTAGGTGACTTTGAAAATGATCCGAACCTAACAGACAAGAAATTTCCGGGAAACCCAACACGTTCTTATCGGTCTAAATCTCCATTGAAAATAGTAGCTGAATTAGGTTCATGGGAAAGACATTCCGATGATGAAATAAATCATATGCTTACCTCGTTAAAAGCGTTACGTGAACAAGGTAAGGCTGTAATATACGATTAGTACCTAAATATCTATTTGATAACGATGAAGGAACCAAAAATCACTTTGCTTTTGCAACTGGTTTTTGGTTTTGCTTTTTTGTACGATACCCATAATCGTCAGCTTTACAAAATCTTGACAAATTCATTCGAACTATACACTTTTCCAATGTCTTGTGTGCTAGCTTAGTATTTTAAAGATAGATCATAGCAAAAAAGGACCCATCATATGTAGTGGCCCTTTACTTTATTTAAAATGCTTCTATAGCGGAATAACTGTAAATCTAATAAAGATTTTAAAAGCTGCGTTTCCCTGGCCAAGCTCCTTGCATTTTACTTAGGAATACGATTTGCCCAATATGATATGCGTCATGCATTGCTAAACTCTTCAGTTCAAGCACTAATGAATGATCTTCTCCTGGGACTTGTCTATACAAATCTTCATGTTCTGATTTTGCTAGGAGTTTTTCAAGTTCACGATGAACATAAACGTACTCTTGTTTCGTTTTTATCCAATTTTCTAGCGTTTCAGAAGGTAACTGAAATGTAGCATCATTATTTTCTGCCTTTGGTTCATTCACTGTTTCACCAAGAAACCGCATCAGAAATCTCTTTTCATAGAAAAGTAAATGACAAACTATTTCCCAAATGGAATTCAATTCCTCAACCGGCTTCCAAATCGCCTGTTCAAGAGTAATATCCTCTAGTACTTTTTCCAGTGGCGGAAACCAATCTTCTTCATCTAAGCAGCTTGCCCATTGCTGTAACAAAAGTGTCTTTACATCCATTTTCTATCCCCTCCAATTTATTCCCTTTAATTGATAGTCACTTTGGTCAAAGCTTCCTTTGTGACATGTAGTTCTGAAATTCCTAACAAACATTATCCAACTACTACTCTGTTAATCGAATAACCGTCAACTAAATACTAACACAATATTCAAAACATTCACCATAAAAAATAAAGGATCATTAATTTATTGATCCTTTATTTCGATTCTGATCTTGTTAGTGAAAAACCTATCCCCCTCGGATTATTAAACACCAAATTGTTTTAAATGATGATCAAGGTGCTTATAAATTCCTTTTCCCCATTGCTCGGAAGTAAGTTTACCGAAAAAAGGATGTGGATGAGTTGTACACTTCTCTGGACCATTTTTTTGAAATTCGATAATTTTTTGTTTTAGTTTTTCCTTTTCTGTTTCAAATTCTTTTTCATCTACAATCAAAATGGTTGGGATTGTGGACATATTTTGGGCTAATTGCTTATCGTTATAAAAAATTGGTTTCACAAATGGTCCAATTAATATTCCTAGCCAACCTCTCGAAGGAAAAGCATTTCCCATTGCAATGACTTGAAAGGATGAGCAATGTGCCAGCATTTGAGCAACATCCATTTTACCCCATTGGCGTTTTGAATCTGGACTTAATTTGTTAATTCGGTCTAGAATTTCCTCTGTATGCAATTGATTAAAGATACTTTTCATGTGCTTCCCCCTTTACCAATCTTCCTCTACATCCCCACAAAATTCTATAGACTCTTTTCCACTTCTTAGATAGAAATTCCCCTTCAAAATATCACAAAAATTATAACATAATATACCAAATTTCAATTACTTTTTAAAAATATTGCATCCTTTAGCAGAATAATAAAATAGGCTCTAATTTATCAAGGTCTTATAGTAATTCTCAACTTTATGGAACAATTCTCCTATCAAAAATACCTTCCATTAGTGCTTTGTACTTGTTTTTATCGAACATTTATAAACAGTGTCTCCAAAAGACCGAATGTCGTTGAGATAATCATATCCTTCAGATGAACCATATCGATTGAACATTCTTACTGCTACTACGTTTACATCTGGAATGACGAGTAGAGCTACATTTGTGTATCCGAGTAATTGATAGGAACCTTTTGGTACTTTATCGCCTATTTGGTTAAAGGAATGGTTCGTTTCTTTTACAAACCATAAAAATCCATTCTTTTGTATCGGAAGTCTCGGGTTAGGAGTCTGAATGGATGTTGCCATTTGAATGATTTCTCTAGGAATTAGCTGTTTTTCTCCCCATTTCCCTTCTTTTAAATGAAGGTAGCCCCATAAAGCAAGCTCTTTTGCAGACACATACATATTCATTCCAGAACCATCTACTACATCCGTCTCAGTCCAAAAAATGTTATCCGCATCTCGAATCGTATTTGCAATTTTTGAATGAGGCTGACTCATCTTAATCCATTCTGTCGATTGAAATCCAAGTGGTTCAATGACCTGCTCTTTTACAATATCAGCAACGGAATATCCCGTTGTTTTTTTGATAATCGTTGTTAACAACTCAATACTAGGACCTCTATATGCCCAAGATTCACCTGGTTTGTACTCACTTACTAGTTTACCATCAGCTATTTTAAGTCCATGTGTGTGGGTTAATAAGTGACGAATGGTTACACCTTTATATGCAGGTAAATGAGAGTCTTCAACAAACCGTTGAATCGGATCATTAATGGAAAAGTATCCATGATAAATAGCGTAAGCAGCAGCAAAACCGATATAAGCCTTTCTTACTGATGCAATGTGAAATTGAGTATCTGCTTTAACATCTCGAGAATGTTTAGCTAGCGACTGTTTACCAAAATAAGACTCTGTTACGATTTTGTCGTTATGGATAATAAATAGAGCGGCACCACTCGCCCCCAGCTTTTCAGCACTTTCCTTTACATGAGTATGTACTTCTTCAAACAAGTTTGTATAATCTTTTTTTAATAGCAATTTATCCACTCTCCTTTGAAAAATAAAAAATGCCCCCAATATGATTGGAGGCACTGTGCAACATAACTGTTTTTAACCATTAAGGACACCAACATAAGCTATCTCACTTATGTCACCTGTATAACTATTGTGAGTGTAGCATACTCAAATAATTTTAGCAATACTCTATTATATTTATACAATTCAGTTACTAATACTTCAACTTTCCCATTCCTTTCTAGAATAACCTTAGCAAAATAAGCTATAACAAGTCGTCAATTATCACACCATTGCTTAATAAATTCATTTTCTCTCATTGTTTTTATCTATTTTCTCTTCAAGTTTTTATTCGTTGATTTTTTTCGACAAATTCAAAAAAAATCTTCTTAACCTCTATAAAAATACGGCATTATATTTCAAAAAGATAATTACAATCCCAAGAACCAATTATTAGTGTACAACCATCGGCAGATTAATTTCTTCTTTAAATTGATATAGTTATCTGTAATATTTTAATAGGTTTTGATGAAATAAAAGTGCTTTTGTGCTAGATAACATGTCTATTCTTGTCTAATATATCTGAATACACTATTAAGAGGTAACTGGAAAGAGAGGTGATATAAGTGAACAGAAGAAGTAACGATTTTACAGGTTCCGAAAGCAATGATACAGAATTTGATTTAGATGATTTTTTTGAATCAGTTACAGATTCAAAGATTCATAGGACAATAAAAAGGCATAGAGATAGTAGTCATAGTAATATGAGAGGAAGGCATAAGCCATCTTGCCAGCAGCTTGCCAATATTATTGGTGGGGAGGTAGTAACTGCAGATCCTGTCTGTGTTATTATGCGACTCAGAAATATTAGAGCAACTATTTTAGGTCGTCGCACCCGCTCCCCATTAGCTCTTCCATTTATGTTATCCTTTGAAGATAATGGTCTAAACCTAGGTGAATCTGTAGTCCTACAAAGAGAAGTCAATCCAATGATCCATGCATTACAAAGAAGAGGAATTATCGTGACAGCATTTCATAACCACTGGTTGTTTGAAGAACCTCGTCTAATGTATTTACATTGGGAGGATGTAAGAATGAGTCCTGCTGAATTTGCGAGGGCAAGTAGAGCAGCCGCAAGAGAAGCAAGACTTTTTTAAGTAGCAAGCCAGTTGAGAAATTTTTAGTAACTGTCACAAATGGATATATCTCAGCTTAACTATTCCTTAATTAATATTTGAAAACTCATGGTTAAAGTCCCATATGACTTTAACCATACTTATTTTTAAATCAATTTTTAGCTACTTTTTATTTTTTATTAAATATTTTCTTTTAAGAGGATTTAGCATATGATATTACCCAATTGCTTCCTTAATGAAATACTTGGCGTATCTCACTCATTGAACCTTATAACTACATATACCAGAGCAAAGCATATTTCATTTTCATACCTTGTTTACTTTCCTTGTTTACAACCACCCATTTATCGTTTAACTTAAACACCTCTATAACAATGTTTGTCCCATCTGCCTTTTTAAAAAGAATGTATCCCTGATTACCCTTAATAAAAGTAACAGGGGCTATTACATTTTTATAAGGATTATAAGGGGTACTTATTTCGGTAGTTAGCTCATTTTCTATGATTTCGGTTACAATATCTGAAAGAGATTTGTATTCCTTTTGTTTTTCTGATTTGAACGTCAATTGCTCGTAATTAAGTTTTTTAAAGGAATTTAAGTTTAATTTATATGTTTGTATTATATCTGAAATAACTTCCTCATAAAAATCTGTTATTTTCCTTTCCCATACATCCCCTTCATGGATGAATTTAATTACTCTAACTTTGTCCACATCGACTTCCAGTATTATTATTTCTTTACCATAAGGAGGATTATGAGCTTCATCAAAGGTATTTACTTGAATCTTGACTGTAAAACTGAATTCACTCTCTTCTTCCCTTGATATATCGAGGATTTTTATGTCATGTAAACCATAAGACTTATGATATCCATAATAATGTTCTATGCTTCCTGATATGTACGGGTTCAATAAAGTAACCAAAGTGTCGAGCAATAATCTATTATCGATTATATTTTTTTCGGCATTAGTGCTATTTGGCTGGAAAAGCATGATCAACAACCAAATTGATAGTACAAGGAAAAACTTTCTTGTCATAGCAACCACCTAAACTATTTTAGGTTTAGATTTACCCTTACAGAAAAATATAGCCTTTATTTTGATTACCAAATTCTTTCACAATTAAATACTCTTGAATTTGGCTTTGATTGCTGAATAAATATCCTCGTTAGCTTTATACCTACTATCTAGATACTAAATTGAAAGGAAGTGCGTAGCAACGCTTATTTTACATGGAATCAATTTTGTTTATTTTTTACTTCCTGAACCAAAGCCAATTATATATCCATCTAAGTCATTAATTGAAAATTCCTTCCAAACACCCCAATCAAATTCTGATAATTTAGGTTCTGAAGCGATAATTGCACCATTGGATTTAAATTCATCATACAATGCATCAAGTTCATCGTGTGTCTTCACATAAGCGTATGTATTCCAAATGCCTTTATTGGGTCTAACATCATCTAACGCTTTTGCCTGGATTAATTTAAACCCTAATCTAAAATCGTCCCGAACTGCCCATTGCTCATTTACTTCGCATCCTAACGCATTTTCGTAGTATTTCTTAGATTTCTCTTAATCTGATACCAAAAGTACTGTAAGTGACTTTTCAATTTTTCCCTTTTCCATAATAATTTTATCTCTCCTATTTAATGCATTATTATAAATAACTCTATCCAGTGATATTAAAATCCTTCTTCAATAAAACTCCCTGTTTGTTCCTTAAATGCGCACCTTAACATTAACACAATATTGCAAAAATATTACCTAAAAAGGAGCGATCATCAACGATCACCTTGTTAAAGCAAAGCATCGGTTCATAAAAAATACCTATTAAGTGAGTTAAAATCTTTCTATACTTTAATCTAAATTTAATAATTCCGAAATGATTTTAGCACTCCCTGGAGAAAACATAAATATAGAGAAGGCAATACATAAAATCCCTATAAATACCAAACTAATTTTTTTATTTCCACGTAGCCCCTTAAAAACTAATAATATTCCCACAAATAATATTAAGAAATACCAAAAGCCCATAATTTCACCCCGTATTAACATGACGTATCCTTAGTACTCTTGCACCATTTAAATAAATCCTTTCAATCAAAAATGTTGTTAAATCAACGATTTTTTTCAATCCTGTTTAGGCCTATTTAACACCCTATGTGAAATTCCCTATTTCAGTTACTATATCTATATAATCTACATATATAGATATTCTATGTATATAGTGATACAAAGTAATTCCTTAAAAAATTCAACCTAATATGTGCAATTATTTAAAATACTTATTAACTTAAACAAATAACTACATAAAAGAAAAAATTGTTCTAGATAAAAAGCTACAGCCAAGTCGAATAACCAACTGTAAACTTGAAATATTATTATTGCAACAGCTAAAGAAGGACCAAAATAACAACTCTTATTAAAAATGACTTCATTAAATCCAGTATAATAAAACTTGGATTTCCATCTCTATCAATGTAATCGATCGTATAAATTATATTGTCCAATGTTCTATTTAATTTTTTTAATTCCTCTAAAGTTTGCTTCTCCGTATCTTGATCCATCACTAATAGTCCTTCATTATAGTTCCTTTTCCATTAACCTGCTCTTTTAGTTTAATAACTGGTACAATTACTTTTCTTTGAAGTGATTCTCCTTCTGTTTCAGTAGAATAATTCACAGTTATTCCTTAATCCTGTTTATTACTCAATAACGCTTCCATTTTCTTTTCTAATTCTTCAATTCTGGCATCCTGTTTGATAAGAATTGTAATTAGCACCGCTAATACCAATGCAATAAAAATAATTAAAACCCATATATTTTCTACAATAAGACCGAAAAAGAAAAATGCAAAAATCCAACAAATAACGATACAAACCAATAATGTACCAATAAATTCTTTCAATTATAATACCTCTCTCATATCATAAATAATGTCTTATAGAAAATTACCATTCCTATTGTAATTTCTTATTAGACAAACCAGTCCTATTAATACTATAACTTTTACATAGAGTCGATAATATATAGGAAAACCACACCTGTATGCAATAAATTTTATATCTCACACCTACAATTCAACCGTTTTACGGATTCTTCCATTCAACGAAGTTAGAAAGGTTATGTGGCATACGCATTTAATATATCATAAGCTATTTTAGTTTTTTAGAAAAAATCTTGAAAACTATTAGCTGGTTTAGCTTTATAAACTTTCTATAACCTCACATTCCAGTGTTATACCAGTAGATAACCCCTACCACATAATAAATTATGACAGTAACTGGAACCACAAGGCTTAGTAAAATAAGTTTTTTCTTCACTTTATTCTCCTTTAAGGCATTTAGGTGAATTGCAACTGTAATGATAGATACTATAATCGTAGCTTCGAATAAGAATGTTGTTACTTTGTAAATTGGTTCATTGACAATAAAACTATAAATAACAGCTATTAAAATAAACACAGTTGTTAGATATGCAAAATTAGTATTAGTTATCAATTTTTTCACTATTTACCATCCTCCTATATAATATCAACCATTCTGAACTGTTGGTGCAATAACCTAGTTTATCTTATAAAGCCGGTGCATTCGTTGGTTTAAGAAGGAAAGTATTCCATAGGTTCCTTACAATGAACATAACCATTTTTCTTGTAATAATTGATTGCTTCATCACTTGGCCATACAATTACAAATTCGTATTTATTCTCTTTAATCCATTTATTTATTGAACTTAATACGTTACTTCCTACGCCTAGACTTCTATATTCAGGAATCGTATACACGTTGGTCATATATGCAAATGGATGAGTAATTCTACCAGGTCTTGGTACTTTATGTATTAATTCTATGTATATATGTGAAATGATTTTCCCCTTATCCTCTGCAACCCAAATAAACCACTGATTACTATTTAGTGCATTTTCTAAAAATATTTGACATTCCTTTTCAAACTCTTCATAAGACTCGTCCTTTTTGCTCTCATCAAATTCGATGGTATTATCCCATCTCATTTTTATTAACTGATGAATGTCCTTTGTCTCTGCAAATCTAATATTCACTTATTTCACCTCCTAAGCCAAAAAAATTTATTTCACGCTAATCAATACTGAACCTTTGGTTTAAGTATATTTCTTCAAAGCCTCTAAGAATTTAATTGCTAAAGAAAATATCTTATCTCTTATATATTAAATATCACTTGAGCAATTTGTTTTTCACCATTTTTCTCAAACATCTTATATGTCTGCATTCCTATTTTTTGCGCAACCTTCTGTGATGATATATTTTCAAGTGTAGTGTACGAAAATATCTTGGGGTAATTCAGGACATCAAAAGCATAATCCTTACAGGCAATTGCTGCTTCTGTTGCATACCCTTTATTCCAATACTTCTTTATAATATGAAAACCAATCTCCGGTACTATTTCATTCTCTATTGCTTGCATTGTAATGCCACAGTCTCCAATAAATTTTTCCCCATCTTTTAGAATAACTGCCCACAAACCATGGTTATATTTTTTATAATTATCAATATTCCATTGAATCCATTTTTCTACCTTCTCCTCATTAAACGGCTCATTATAATATTGCATCGATTCTGGATCCGAAAGAACTTTAGATAACTCTTGTACATCCTCCATTACTAGTTCCCTAAGATACAGTCTCTCTGTTTCTATTATTTTCTTCATGTTTTCTATCCTCCAAATACCTTTTTGCCCTATTCTTGCATTAATCTGATCCGTTAGTTTAAATACATTTCTTAGAAACTATATCCTCTTGCGGGGTTTTGACTATTCGGTAAATTTAGTTTACACTAATTTTCTTATTCGTGTACTTGAAAAAGTCAAATATAATCTCACTTTTGGATTCTAAAGACTACTATTATTTGTTTATCGAGAAAATATGAGTTAGTAAACAGTCTCTCATTTACTACTACTCTTTTTATTATTCAATGGAAATACTATGTCCAGCACTAGGTCATTCTGTATTTTATCTTTCTTGCATTTATAAGTATATCAGAATTCAAGCTTATGCTTTCAATAAATAAAATCAAGCATAAGCTTTCCATTTTGAAAACTTATGCTTGATGTCTCACACAAAAAAAAAAACCACCAACATATGTATTGGTGGAGACGGTGGGAGTCGAACCCACGTCCAAAGGTATCGGCACTCAGGCGTCTACACGTGTAGTTGGCATATTATCTTTCGCTAGCTTTTCAGCCTACCAACAGGCTTCCAAATAGCTAGTCTGATTAGTTTCTACGGTCATCCTCAGACGGTGGACGCCGTAAAAGCCCGCTCTAGTTGAGACCCTTCAATCTGCTCCACGGGCGAGAGCAGGAAGGATCAGCTAAAGACTGCTTACGCAGCTAAAGCTAAGTTATTGTTAGTTTTGCCAGTTATATTTAGGCGATTAACGTTTTACGAGTCGTAACCTCGACGCGCAACCTGAGCTCGACCTACCCCTGTCGAATCCGTAACGCCCCCATAAAAGGAAAACGCTCGGGATAAATAATCGAGCTTAATTATTATTATTATTAAGTTTCATATCACTGACGTATCAGCGACATACTTATTATATCATATGAAACGACATTTTCAAGACGTATAGCGTGGGATGTTTTCCCAACGTCACAATCGTTTTCCAGTTTCCTTCACAAATAATCAAACCATCAGCTACGTTTATACACTAGCTGATGGTTACCTATTAACGATTATAATCCTTGATGGCTCTATCAATATCTCGCTTCATTTGTTTTTTCTTTAAATCCTCACGTTTATCGTATTTCTTTTTCCCTTTACCTAAACCAAGCAATACCTTAGCAAAACCATTTTTGATATAAATTTTTAAAGGGACAAGGGCATAGCCCTCCTGTTGGGTTAGACCGATTAATTTATCAATTTGCTTGCGATGTAGTAATAATTTTCTTGTTCGTGTCGGATCATGATTGAAGCGATTCCCTTGTTCATACTCCGAAATATGCAGGTTGATTAACTGAACTTCCCCACGTTTATCTATTCTAGCATGGGAATCCTTTAAATTTACCCGTCCTGCACGAATGGATTTAATTTCTGTACCTTGCAATACGATTCCAGCTTCATATGTATCTTCAATAAAATAATCATGGGATGCTTTTTTATTTTGTGCAATTACTTTACCTTCACCTTTAGGCATCTTTAGCCCTCCTAAAACTTCCGTGGATTCATTTTACCAAATAATCCTCTGTATTCCAATAAAAAGGTGGAACATCACGATGATATTCCACCTCTATCTATTGTAACAATAATAGACTTAAAGCCATTAATGCCATTCCACTTATTACCCCATAGATGGACACATGGGCTTCATCAAACTTCTTTGCAGCAGGTAATAACTCATCAAGTGAGATAAATACCATAATACCAGCAACAGCAGCGAAGATAACGCCAAACATGATGTCCGACAAATATGGCATTAGAATTAGAAATGCAACTAATGCCCCAATAGGCTCTGCAAGTCCTGACAAGAATGAAAATTTAAAGGCTTTTTTCTTATCACCTGTTGCAAAATAGATTGGTACGGAAACAGCTATTCCTTCTGGTATATTATGAATCGCGATTGCAACAGCAATTGCAAGTCCTAGTGCCGGATCTTGAATAGCTGAAACAAAGGTTGCTATTCCTTCTGGAAAGTTATGAATCCCAATTGCTAAAGCGGTGAATACCCCCATTTTTAATAATTCAGGATTGTTAGTTATCGCACCATTGGCTTTCATATCCTCTACTTTTTTGATTTCATGAGGATTCGAGCCTTTTGGGACAAAGCGATCGATCAAAGCAATCAAAAGCATCCCAGCAAAAAAAGAGCTAACAGTTAGCCACCTACCACCATCTTTTCCTAATTCTTGTACCAAGGAATCCTGGGCTTTAAAAAAGATATCTACCATTGAGACATAAATCATCACACCTGCTGAAAATCCAAGTGCAAAGGATAAAAATTTCGTATTCGTTGTTTTCGTGAAAAATGCTAACAAACTACCAATACCTGTTGCCAAACCTGCAAATAATGTGAACAGAAATGCAAGCAATACGTCGTGTGACATGTATTCTTCTCCTCTTAATGTTGTACTAACATATCTTTTTTGACTTAGGGAAACATTTATAAGATTATATTATTCGGAGTAGCAAAAAAGTGCAATAAAAATTTATTTAATAAAAAAGACTAATTCTGCTTACTCGACAGAATTAGTCTATACAGCTATTCATATAATGTAACTATTTTCGTTTACGTGTCTTCGGCTTCTTTGATTTTTGTGAGCCTTTTACTGCTTTTCCGTTCCCTTTGCTTTTACCGTTTAGTGATCCTGATTTCTTTCCAGCTTTCCCTCGCTCAGCAGCATCGAGATTCCGCTTCTTTCCGCCACCAACTATTTCGAAATCAATGGCATACTCATCCATATTAACACTTGTACAACGAACCTTAACCTCTTGTCCTATCCGATAAACCTTTCCTGTACGTTCGCCAATCATCGCATAATGTCGCTCATCAAAATGATAGTAATCATCGGTTAAATAACTGACATGCACAAGTCCTTCAATCGTGTTTTCTAATTCAACAAAAAGCCCAAAGCTTGTCACCGAACTTATAACAGCAGGAAATTCTTCTCCAATTCTTTCCTGCATATATTCTGCTTTTTTCAAATCATCTGTATCTCTTTCTGCATCAACGGCTTTCCGTTCTTGTTCGGATGAATGTCTTGCAATCTCAGGAAGCTTCTCCTTCCATGTACCAATTGTCTTACTATCCAAGCTCTTATCAATGAGATAGGTCCGAATTAATCGATGGACAATTAAGTCTGGATAACGCCGAATTGGTGACGTAAAATGGGTATAAAATTCCGTTGCTAAGCCAAAATGTCCGACACTCTGCGGATCATATTTCGCTTGCTTCATGGAACGGAGCATTAGCTTGGATATAATCATTTCCTCTGGCTTTCCTTCTGCATCCTCTAATACCTTTTGCAGACTTTGCGGATGGATTTCATTCGCGGTTCCTTTTACCCTGTAGCCAAGACCACCTAGAAATTCAAAGAAATGCTGTAGCTTACTTTGATCGGGGTCCTCATGGATACGATGAATAAATGGAACTTCCATCCAGTGAAAATGCTCAGCAATTGTTTCATTAGCTGCTAGCATGAATTCCTCAATTAATCGTTCGGCAACCGACCGTTCACGAATAACGACATCTGTTGCTTTACCACCTTTATCAACCAGTACCTGTGCTTCTTTAAAGTCAAAGTCAATAGCACCACGCCCCATGCGCTTAGCACGTAGAATGGACGCAAGTTTTTCCATTTGTTCAAACATCGGAACGAGTAGTTTATATTTCTCACGAAGCTCCTCATCCTTATCTACAAGGATACTATTGACATCACGATAAGTCATTCGTTCCGTCGTTTTTATTACACTTTGAAAAATCTCATGGTTAACTACTTTTCCTGTGGGATCAATTTCCATCTCACAGCCAAGAGTAAGCCTATCAACCTGAGGATTTAAGGAACATATTCCGTTCGATAAACGATGTGGAATCATCGGAATGACACGGTCAACTAAATAGACACTTGTCCCACGCTCAAAGGCTTCCTTATCTATCGGTGAACCTTCTGTTACATAATAACTGACATCAGCAATATAAACGCCTAGCTTATAGTTTCCATTTTCAAGCTTCTTAACACTGACTGCATCGTCTAAATCCTTTGCATCTGCCCCGTCAATTGTTACAATCACTTCATTACGCAAATCTCGGCGATTTTTTAGCTCTGATGGATCTATTTCATCAGGAGTATTTAATGCCTGCTCTAAAACCTCCGCTGAGAAATCCATCTTAATTCCATGCTTATATATAATCGAAATAATATCAATTCCAGGGTCATTTTTATGACCAAGAATTTGAATAATTTCTCCTTCCGCACTCATACGGTTCTCTGGATATTTCGTAATCCTTGCTATAACCTTATGTCCATCGACTGCACCATTCATTTTTCCCTTTGGGATAAAAATATCATTGGGAATCCGCTTATCATCTGCAATAACAAATCCAAAAGCTCTGTTATCCTCAAATGTTCCCACTACCTCTGTGATAGCACGTTCTAAGATACGAATGACCGTACCCTCTGGTCGACTTCCAGTAATATCACGTTTTTCAATTCGCACTAATACACGGTCATTGTTCATGGCAGAAGCCAAATCAGAATGATGAATATATACATCTGTTTCAGTCTCATCATCTGGGATTAAAAAGGCAAATCCCTTTGCATGCATTTGGATTTTACCCCGGATTAAATTCATTTTTTCTGGCAATCCGAAACGATTCTTTCTCGTGCGAACAAGCTCTCCATTATGTTCTAACTCATTTAAGGCTTTCACTAATTCCTTGAACTCAACTGCATCAGTTATTTCTAATATTTCTTCTAATTCATCAACTGCCAGTGGTTTGGAATCATATGTATTAAAAAAGTCCCGTAAACGATCTAGCATTATTTCACTCACGAAAACACCCTCTTTCTCTTCACTAACTTTACTATTATTGTTAGTTTTCCCAATCTAGTGATTCTAAAAACTGAAGAATATCATCATGTAACTGTTCTTTTTCTTTATCGATTGTAATAACATGACCTGATTCCTCGTACCACTTAATTTCCTTTCGATCTGCTTCTACATTCTCATAAATATATGTAGCACTTTTCGTGTCAATCATTTTATCTAATCTTGCCTGAACAACCATTGTAGGTGTATAAATCATATCCACATGGTTTTTAACACTGGTAATCGTTTTTCCTAATTCATGAAACATCGGGCTAGAATTTTCCATTAAGTATGAGACTTCTTTTTCAATGGTGTTTTCATCCTTACCCTCTAATTGCTTATACTCCTTAGAAAACGCCTGGAATCCAGCGGTTAGCTGACTTTCATTGTTGAAGTACATTGGCGCACACATAGGGATTACAGCTTTTACGTTTTCCATATATGCTAACTTCAGACTGAATACACCACCTAATGACAGGCCTGCAACAGCTATCTCATTATAGCCCAAATCCTTCAAATACCGGAAAGCCTTTTGGACATCTTCCCACCACTGCTCTGGTCTTGTTTGAATTAATTCCTCTGGTGGCAGTCCATGTCCGCGATAAATTGGTGCATGTGATGTATAACCATTTCGTTCTAGGAAACGACCAAGCATACGTACATCTGCTGTATGACCTGTAAACCCATGCAATAATAAAACGGCTCTTGGGCCTCGTTCAAAAGTAAATGGCTTTGGTTGAATAACTTTCATTTCACTAAATCTCCTTATTTATACTATATACTGTACCCTTTATTCATTAATCTACACATGAGAAATGCACTTCTAGGCATGTTTCGGGTTTATTTAATAATAAATGAAAACAAGGTCCACCCCTTGCCTTAATAGGAAGAAACGGTCTTACGATTTTTTTCTTTCTATCAACCAATAATTATCCGCCCGTAAAACGGGCGGTTTTAGTTTCGCCCTATAAGGGCACTTTACCAACGAGGCCCCTAAAGGGGCTTTTTGAATTGACCGTCAACCGTTTATCTTCCTATACTTCTTTAAATGGATCGACGTATTCTCGTTTACTCATATTGTCTCGCAAACGATCCTCTGATTCTTGCTCTCGAATGTATTTAGCTATTGTTTTTTCATTGAGCCCTACCGTACTTACGTAATATCCTTTAGCCCAAAAAGTTCTATTCCCATGACTATATTTTAAGTTTGCATGTCTATCATAGATCATTAAAGAACTTTTACCTTTTAGATACCCCATGAAGTACGATACTGACATCTTTGGTGGAATTTTCACTAACATATGAATGTGATCTGGCATTGCATGTGCTTCTATGATTTCTACATCTTTCATCTCACATAAACGTCTTAAAATCGCCCCGATGTCTTTCCTTAACTTACCATATACTACTTTCCTTCTGTATTTTGGTATAAAGACTATATGATACTTACAATTCCATCGGGTGTGTGATAAACTATTGTCACTCGACATGAGTAGATCTCCTCTCGTTTTTTAGATTTGGTTTGACGGCCATCTCTATTATACGATTGGAGATTCTTTTGTTACATCCCTAGAAGGTTTATTTTCACACAGGCAGAGCCTGTGGTTTTAAAAGCATTAATAAAAAACCCTTATCACTAGTTGTGATAAGAGTTACTTTAAACTATTGTAAAACATATGCACTTATAAAAGCTAGAATAAAGAATAATACTCCCGTAATAATTGTCATTCTGTGTAATACTAAGTCTATTCCTCTAGCCTTTTGCTTTCCAAATAATTGTTCTGCACCACCAGAGATTGCTCCAGATAGGCCCTCACTTTTACCACTTTGTAATAGAACTAAAACAATCATAATAATTGCATCAAGCACTAGTAGAAAATTTACAAAACTAGCCATGTTCCCATGACACCTCCTGAACATATCGGACAGTAACTATTCCTACTTTAGCATAATTTTGAATAATTTATCAAGCTATTTTTCGAAAAAGGACCAGACAAATAGAATTTATACGCGCTATCTATTATGATGGAAGAAATAGAAATAATAGAGGTGATTCATGTGAAAGCTACCTTTTGGATGAAGTCAGTAGATGAAACAGAAATATATGTTGAAAAATGGTTTGAAGAAAGTAAGGAGCCTAAGGCCATTGTCCAAATTGCTCACGGTATGACAGAGCACATTCAACGATATCATGACTTTGTACAATTTTTAGTACGAAATGGGATATACGTATATGGAAATGACCATAGAGGACACGGAAAAACAGGGCAA
This sequence comes from Ornithinibacillus bavariensis, assembly GCF_018333235.1. Lineage (GTDB taxonomy): Bacteria > Bacillota > Bacilli > Bacillales > Amphibacillaceae > Ornithinibacillus > Ornithinibacillus bavariensis. The sequence goes on from NZ_BORP01000001.1 coordinate 969,653, forward strand.
AAGCAAGAGCTAATGGGCTACTTTTCAGAAGCGGATGGATTTGAAAAAACGACCAATGATCTACATCAAATCACCCAACTGATAAAAAAAGCGTATCCGGACAAACCTATTTTCCTTCTTGGTCATAGTATGGGATCCTTTTTATCTAGAAACTACATCCAAACATATGCCAGTGATATAGCAGGGGTCATACTATCTGGCACTGGTTATTATCCAAAGGCAACAGCTACTTTTGGAAAGCTACTAGCATCCCGACTATCTCCAAAAAAGAAATCACCATTCATGAATAAATTAGCATTTGGGACCTTTAATCGGAAAATAATAAATCAAAAAACACCATTTGATTGGTTAACAAGAGATGATGCTGTCGTACAGGCTTATTTAGAGGATAGCTTATGTGGGTACATCCCAACAGCACGCTTTTTCTTCGATCTCATGACCGGGCTTTTATGGATTCATTCTCCAGAGCGGAACAATCAAATACGGAAGGACTTGCCGATGTTCATCATCAGTGGGGATCAAGATCCAGTAGGGAACTATGGAAAAGGTGTTTGGAAAACGGCATCCATGTACAAGTCATTAGGTATAGAGCATATCACTGTGTCTCTGATAGAGGGAGCACGTCATGAGGTTTTAAATGAAATTAACAAAGAAGAAATCTATGAAGAAATTCTAAACTGGATAATCAAGCAAATTGCAACATATTTTTCCAGTAAAGCGGTTTCAAAATGAACTTTTTGTTGCAAGATGATGTATTGCTTGAATCCATACCTTTATACAGGTAACATATAGTAGATAACGTATAGATTTGTAATGAAAGGAAGTAAAAAGTCATGACGAACATCCAAGGAATTGCAGCCTCATCTGGAATTGCTATTGCAAAAGCCTACCAGCTGGTTACACCAGATTTATCCTATACTGTAAAAGAAATAGATAATCCTGATAACGAAATACAGCGTCTAGAACAGGCACTTGAGGTTTCCAAACAAGAGCTCGAAAAAATAAAAGCACATACACTAAAAGAACTTGGTGAAGAGCATGCAGAAATTTTCTCTGCGCACCTACTTGTTCTAAGTGACCCAGAGCTTATCAATCCAATTAAGGACAAAATTAATAACGATAAAACAATGGCCGAAGCTGCACTTGAAGATGTTGCTAATATGTTTATCGGTATGTTTGAAAGCATGGATAATGAATATATGCGCGAGCGTGCAGCTGATATTCGCGATGTAACAAAACGAGTAATGGCACATTTACTTGGCGTTTCTTTCCCTAACCCTGCTTTAATTGATGAAGAGGTAATAGTCATTGCAAATGATTTAACTCCTTCTGATACTGCACAGCTTAATCGTCAATTTGTTAAAGGATTTGCGACAGACATCGGTGGACGTACTTCCCATTCAGCTATTATGGCACGTTCATTAGAAATTCCAGCAGTAGTTGGTACGAAGGAAGTAACAAAATCCGTTTCTCAAGATGAAATCGTTATTATTGATGGAATTGACGGAAACGTCGTGATTAATCCAACAGAGGAAGAACTAAACGAATACAAAGCAAAACAAGAAAACTTTGCAAAACAACAAGCTCTTTGGGCTCAATTAAAGGACGAGCCTACATTTACTGCTGATGGTGAACAGATTGAACTTGTCGGTAATATCGGCACTCCAAATGATGTTACAGGTGTTCTAAACAACGGTGGTGAAGGTGTTGGTCTATATCGTACAGAATTCCTATACATGGGTAAAAGTGAATTACCGTCTGAAGATGAGCAATTTGAAGCATATAAATCTGTTTTAGAGCAAATGGGAGACAAGCCTGTAGTTGTTCGTACACTGGATGTTGGTGGAGATAAGGAGCTACCATACCTTGATTTACCAAAAGAAATGAATCCATTCCTAGGCTTCCGAGCTATCCGATTCTGCCTAGAAAATGAACATGTTTTCCGTCCACAGCTACGAGCGCTTCTTCGTGCTAGTGTTTATGGTAACCTAAAGATAATGTTTCCAATGATTGCTACACTTGAGGAATTCCGTAAAGCAAAAGCGATTTTATTAGAAGAAAAAGAAAACCTAAAGCAAGAAGGACATTCCGTATCGGATGATATTGAAGTTGGAATTATGGTAGAAATCCCATCCACAGCTGTTATCGCGAAACAATTTGCGAAAGAGGTTGATTTCTTCAGTGTCGGAACAAATGACCTAGTTCAATATACAATGGCAGCTGACCGTATGAATGAACAAGTATCCTATTTGTATCAACCATATCATCCAGCTATCCTAAACCTAGTAAATAATGTCATTGAGGCTGCACATAGTGAAGGAAAATGGGCTGGTATGTGTGGAGAAATGGCAGGAGATCCAATTGCTATTCCAATCCTACTTGGCTTAGGACTTGATGAATTTAGTATGAGTGCTACATCCATTCTTCCAGCTCGAACACAGCTAAAGAATATCTCGAAGAAAGAAATGGCTTCTTATAAGGATAAATTACTTTCTATGTCCACTGCTGAAGAGGTTGTTGCATTTGTAAAAGAAAAAACAGAATAAGTAAGCTAATAGAAGAGCAGAAAATATTTCCCTGCTCTTCTTACTTTGTGAATAATTATTCTATTATCTGCATTTTATCTGTTATGGATGTCCTCCCTTTATTCCTTGGAACCTTCTTTGGATAACCAATCTGAAGTACTGCAGCAATTTTCGATTTGTTTGCATCTAGTTCAATATCCGAATAGAATCCAGGGTCATGCATATAAGGAGTAATCGTCCAAAGCATTCCCACCCCAAATTCCCAAGCTGCGAGCTGAGAATTTTGTATAAATGCACAGACAGCAGCATATTCTTCTTCATATCGGACAGGATCCTCTTCTTTTTCAAAATATATTACTGCATGGTGGGGAATACTGTGAAGAAAACTCTTCATGGAATCTATCATTTTGATTGTTTTCGGATCATTGCTATTACGAATCATCCCAATTCGCTGATAGCTTCTGATTATTGCATGAATAAGCGTATCTTTACCATCTCTTTGATATAGCTTCATCTGCCATGGTTCTTTCATATAGTGGGTAGGTGCATAGGAACCATATGTGAAAATCTCTCTTAATAGCTCGATATCTACCTCTTTTTCTTCAAAAGTATGAATACTACGCCGTTCTTTTATTGTTCTTAGTACTGTCATGTCCCCATTCCCTTTCTCCATAGTAGATTCAAAGAGTTATCTACTCCCTACTGTTTAGCATTTTATAATAAACTAGAAAGATAGCAATAAGGTTAATACTGAAAAGAATTCCACCAGTTACTACAAATTTAATCGTATTCGCCTTTATTTTAAATTCATATAAAGAAGAGTCAACATAATCATATTTTGCCAGCCAACCATCAGCAATAGAAATACCGAAGTTATCGCTGAAGCATATGAATATTAACCCAACAATTCCTAGTATTGAAAATAAAGACATTAATCCATTAAATCTCTCCGTTTTCATATTCAGCCTCCTTGTTATACCTTCTATTCTCCCTACAATCCATCAACTATATTAATAGTACCATTCTAAATAAAGGTTAGTTATTATAAATTTTAATTTTATCTAAAATATACTTAGAATCCACCAAAAAATGACCTCCATCATGATAGTGATTGGAGAGTCATTCTAATATCGTTTTGATAATTAGGTTTACAAGTACACTTTTTAAAATCGTTGTCCTGTCATTGTCGTCATGAAATTTGTAAAAAATAGTTTATAATCAAAATCAAAGGCAATTCGGTGTTTTTTAATTTCTTTTTCCGTTTCTTTAGCAAGATTTCCAAATGAACGGATATCGGCAATGCTTTGCCCTCTTTCTGTGCCTTTCGTAGCTTGGACAACATGAACAGGATATGTTTCAAATGTGAACATATTCTCTAGATTGACAGCCATCAGCGTAAGCACGTCATGCATTGGACTTCCTTGGACATTCGGATCCCGCTTCTTATAATAGTTATAGTAATAATCAATCATTGGTTTAAAGATAGGAATACTTCCCATTCGATCAATATAATCAACCATTTCAGGTGTGACAATAGCCCGTTCGGTAACATTTAGAGGGATGATTGTCACTTTATCAAAATACGTTAACACAATCTCAGCTGCTACTGGATCACCATGGAAATTAGCCTCCGATACAGCGGTCACATTTCCCGGAACCCAAAAGGCACCACCCATTACAATTATTTCTTTTATTTTATTCATAGTATCTGGATATAGTAGAAACATGGTAGCAAGAGAAGTTAACCTGCCAATATTGACAATATATAGTTCCTCACCATATTGATTAATAATATCAATGATTCGAAAAAAGTTCTCAAAAGTAATACCATCCTGGATGTTTTGTGGGATAATTGGTCCAAGTCCATACTCCCCATGAATCTCTGGAAAGTATTCAACTGTCTCGGCTGTCATCGGATTTTTCGCACCTGCAATAATAGCTGTCCTCTGTGCTTCACTCGAAGAAAAAATCTGTTCCTGTAAATATTGAACGGTGGCAAGTGCCTTTTCACGTGGAATATTGCCATAATCGGTGACAATTCCAACTAAATCAATATTTTCATTAAGGTAGCCATATATTAATGCAACTATATCATCAATACCAATGTCTCCAAATAGTAATACCTTCTTGCCCACATATTTTCTTCCTCTCAGGAAATTGTTCTTTTTATAACCTATTGTTTGGAGAAATTGTCCCGTGACAATTATATTTGGGGTGGAGTTTTGCTTAAAACTCATCCTTTGTTCTTTCTTCTTAATTTCTCCAGTCATTTATTTGTATTTCCTCTTCCCTTTTTATTCTCTACAACAATTACTAAGGCATTCCTTCAAAAAGCTAAGAACTACTTTATAAAAAAAAAAGCACCCTAAAAATTAGATTTCTCCAACTTTTAGGGCACAGACTACTTCTATGATATCTTATTTATTTTTCAAATTATAAAATGCATTTAATCCAGCATATTCACCCATGCCAGCTAATTCATCCTCAATACGTAGTAATTGATTATACTTAGCTACACGGTCAGTACGGGATGGTGCACCAGTTTTAATTTGACCTGCGTTTGTAGCAACAGCAATGTCAGCAATTGTGGAATCTTCAGTTTCACCAGAACGGTGAGAAATAACTGCTGTATAACCAGCACGTTTAGCCATTTCAATAGCATCAAATGTTTCAGTAAGTGTACCAATTTGGTTTACTTTAATAAGGATTGAGTTGCCAACACCTTGTTCAATACCTTGAGCAAGTTTTTTCGTGTTGGTCACGAATAAATCATCACCAACAAGCTGAACTTTGTTTCCAAGACGTTCTGTTAATAGCTTATGACCTTCCCAGTCGTTTTCATCAAGACCATCTTCAATAGAGATGATTGGATATTTACTTACCATTTCTTCATACCAAGCTACCATTTCTTCAGAAGTGCGTGTTACGCCTTCTCCTTTAAGAACATATTTACCATCTTCATACATTTCAGAAGATGCAACATCCATCGCTAGTTTTACTTCTTCGCCAGGCTTGTAGCCAGCTGCTTCGATTGCTTCTACAATCGTTTGTAGAGCTTCTTCATTAGAGCTTAGGTTAGGTGCGAAACCACCCTCATCGCCAACAGCTGTATTATAGCCTTTTGATTTAAGTACGTTTTTCAAGGAATGGAAGATTTCTGCTCCCATACGTAATGCCTCTTTAAACGTAGGAGCTGAAACAGGCATAACCATGAATTCTTGAATATCAACGTTGTTATCTGCGTGTTCTCCACCATTGACAATATTCATCATTGGTGTTGGTAATGTTTTACCATTAAATCCACCTAAATAGTTGTATAAAGGAACTTCTAAGAAGTTAGCTGCTGCACGTGCAACTGCCATGGATACTCCTAGAATTGCATTCGCACCTAGTTTTCCTTTGTTTTCAGTTCCATCAAGTTCAATCATAAGTGCATCAATAATGTTTTGACGAGTAACATCCATTCCAATTATTTCTGGTGCGATAATCTCATTCACATTGTGAACAGCTTTCTCTACGCCTTTACCTAGGTAACGGCTCTTATCACCGTCACGAAGCTCAACTGCTTCATATTCCCCAGTGGAAGCTCCACTAGGTACCATTGCAGTACCGAAAGCTCCTGATTCTGTGTAAACCTCTACCTCAACTGTTGGATTACCACGTGAGTCTAATACTTCGCGTGCATATACATCTGTAATGTATGGCATTCTTACTCTCTCCTTTTACTTTTTAATTAATGATGAACCTGTCATTTCTTTTGGTTTTTCAACATCTAATAAATCAAGTAATGTCGGTGCTAGATCAGCTAAAATACCGCCATCACGTAATTCCACATCTTCTTTCGTTACAATAACCGGTACAGGATTCGTAGTATGTGCGGTCATTGGGTTTCCTTCCAATGTCACGACTTCATCTGAATTCCCGTGGTCTGCAGTAATAATCGCATGACCACCCAACTCGATTATTTTATCCACTACTTTTCCTAGACATTCATCCACTGCTTCGATTGCTTTAATAGTTGGCTCTAATTTACCAGAATGACCAACCATATCAGGGTTTGCGAAGTTTAGGATAATTGCATTTATTTCTCCTTTTTCCAGCTCTGCAAGAAGTGCATCTGTGACCTCATATGCACTCATTTCTGGTTTTAAGTCATAGGTTGCTACTTTAGGAGAATTAATTAGGATACGCTTTTCACCAGGAAATTCCTTTTCACGTCCACCACTCATAAAGAAAGTGACATGAGGGTATTTTTCAGTCTCCGCAATACGAAGCTGTTTTAAATTATTTTGTGATAGAACTTCCCCTACTGTATTATCTAAGTTTACCGGTTCATATGCAACGAAACCGTCTACTGTTTCACTAAAGTTCGTTAACATAACGAAATCTAGATTTTTTGGCACTTTCGGGCCACGATCAAAGTCGTGGAAATCCTCATTGGCAAATGTACGTGAAATTTGGATGGCACGGTCAGGACGGAAGTTATAGAAAATGATGGAATCTTCGTCCTCTACTTTTCCAACTGGTTCATTATTCTCATCCACAATAACAGATGGAATAACGAATTCATCGTAAATACCATTCGCATAGGAATCGTCAACAACAGCTTCTGCATTTGGATATTTCGGACCTTCTCCATAAACCATTGCATCATATGCCTTCTTCACTCGATCCCAGCGCTTATCTCGGTCCATAGAATAGTAGCGCCCACTTACGGTTGCAATTTTTCCAACACCATATTCCTGCATTTTCTCTTCGGTTTCTTTAATGTAGGCTTTAGCAGTTTGTGGACCTACATCACGACCATCTAAGAATGCATGGAGATAGACCTTTTCTAAGCCTTCATCTTTGGCTAATTTTAATAGGGCAAACATATGATCAATATGACTATGCACGCCACCATCAGATAATAGTCCGAAAATATGTAATGCCTTATTTTTTTCTTTCGCACTTCGCATTGATTTTAAGAACGCTTCATTTTCGAAAAAGTCCCCTTCTCTAATGGACAGGTTTACACGGGTGAGGCTCTGATATACAATTCGCCCAGCACCAATATTTAGATGCCCTACCTCGGAATTTCCCATTTGTCCTTCAGGAAGTCCAACCGCTTCTCCACTTGCTTTCAATTGATTATGTGGATAGCTATTCCAATACCGATCAAAATTTGGTTTATTCGCTTGTTTTACGGCATTACCTTTTACTTCATTACGAATCCCGAAGCCATCTAGGATTATTAATGCAGCAAGTTTGTTTTGACTCATTTTGCACCAGCCTCCACAAGCTGTAAGAAAGAATCAGCCTCAAGACTTGCGCCACCAACTAATGCTCCATCAATATCAGATTGTGCTAATAATTCATCAACATTGGAAGGCTTCACACTACCACCATATTGAATGATTACTGCTTCAGCAGTTGCAGCATCTGTTAACTCTTTTACAACCTGGCGAATATGTGCGCATACTTCATTCGCATCCTCGCTTGATGCAGTTTTTCCAGTACCAATTGCCCAAATCGGTTCATAAGCAATAATTGATTGAGTCACTTGGTCCTTAGAAAGTCCTTCTAGTGCTTTTCTCACTTGTTCACCAACTAGTGATTTCGTTTCATTGGCTTCACGTTGTTCAAGTGTTTCACCCACACAAATAATTGGTGTTAAGCCATGATTAAATGCAGCATGTGCTTTTTTATTAACTGTTTCATCTGTTTCAGCAAAATATTCACGACGCTCAGAGTGACCTAAAACAACATGGGATACACCAATATCCTTCAACATCACAGGACTAACCTCTCCTGTAAAAGCACCGTTATCTTCAAAGTGCATGTTTTGCGCACTTATTTTAACATTGCTGCCTTTTGCTTGCTCTACTAAAGACGCCAAATAAGGAAATGGTGCACAAACAATTGCTTCTACTTGATCAGTTGCTGGAATTTTGTTCTTTACTTCAGCAACAAATTGCGTTGCTTCTGCAAGTGTTTTATTCATTTTCCAGTTACCAGCTATTATATTCTTGCGCATGTTCTCACCTCTATATTTATCATTTTCATTACTTATTACTTAATGCCGCGACCCCTGGTAAAGTCTTACCTTCCATAAATTCCAAAGAAGCTCCTCCACCAGTAGATACATGATCCATTTTTTCAGCTAAATCAAATTTCTCTACTGCAGCTGCAGAGTCTCCTCCACCAATTACGGTATAACCATCTGTATTTGCCAATGCTTCGGCAACAGCTTTCGTACCATTGGCAAATGCATTCAACTCAAATACTCCCATAGGGCCATTCCAAATGATGAGCTTCGAATCTTTTACGATTTGACTGTATTTTGCCCTCGTTTCGGGACCAATATCAAGTGCTTCCCAATCAGCAGGAATCTCAGAAATAGGCACTATCCTTGTATTAGCACTCTCGGAAAAGTCATCTGCAACAACGACATCGATTGGTAATACAAAATTAACACCTTTTTCTTCTGCTTTTTTCATAAACTCTTTTGCTAACTCAATTTTATCTTCTTCTAATAATGACTTCCCGATTTCATACCCTTGGGCTTTAACAAAAGTATAGGCAAGACCGCCACCGACAATAAGATTGTCAACTTTATCTAAAAGATTATCGATAACACCAATTTTATCCTTAACCTTTGCACCACCAATGATGGCTGTAAAAGGACGATCTGGATTTTCTAGTGCTTTACCTAATACAGATAATTCTTTCTCCATCAGAAAACCAGCTGCAGATGGAAGCTTTTCAGCAATACCTGCAGTAGATGCATGTGCACGGTGAGCGGCACCGAATGCATCATTTACATAAATATCTGCCATGTTAGCAAATGCTTCCGCTAAAGTTGGGTCATTCTTCTCCTCACCAGCCTCAAACCGAACATTTTCTAACAGTAAAATGCCACCAGCTTGAAGTTCAGAAATAGCTTCATCTACTTCTTTTCCATAAACGGAATCCGTTTTGGAAACCTCTTTTCCGATTAGGTCGCTTAAACGCTTCGCAACAGGATCAAGACGTAATTCTTCTACTACTTGGCCTTTTGGTCGACCAAGATGACTTGCTAAAATTACTTTTGCTCCATGTTCAGATAAATACTTGATGGTAGGTAATGCTGCTCTAATTCTTGTATCGTCTGTTACTTCTCCATCTTTCATCGGTACATTAAAATCAACTCGACAAAAAACCTTCTTCCCATTAAGGTCAAGATCCTGTATTGTCTTCTTATTCACTTCGATTTACCTCCCAACATTATGTAAGCATTACTTGATAGGTTTCCCTTAAGTTACGTCCATACTCATTTTATAAAAAGCCATAAAGGAATGGAAGTAATACCTTGCGACAAACATGAGAAAAGGAGGAGAATTTGCTCCTCCGCCTTTTCACTAATTCATCTTTATATTATAGACCTTTTTGTCCCATGTATGAAGCTAAGTCAACAACACGAGTAGAATAACCCATTTCGTTGTCATACCATGAAAGAACTTTTACTAGGTTACCTTCCATAACCATAGTAGATAGGCCATCAAGGATAGAAGAGTGAGTGTTTCCAACAATATCACTAGATACTAGAGGAGCTTCGCTGTATTCAAAGATACCTTTAAGTTCACCTTCTGCAGCCTCTTTAAATGCTTGGTTCACTTCTTCAGCTGTAACTTCTTTTTCAAGCTCTGCCACTAAATCAACCATTGATCCATCTGGAACTGGAACACGTACTGCCATACCATTTAATTTACCTTTTAATTCAGGTAATACTAGAGCAACTGCTTTAGCTGCACCAGTAGTAGTTGGAATAATGTTTTCAGCAGCCGCACGTGCACGACGATAATCTTTATGTGGTAAATCTAAAATTTGTTGGTCATTTGTATACGCGTGAACAGTTGTCATTAAACCACGCTTCACACCAAATTTATCATTTAATACTTTAGCAAATGGAGCTAAACAGTTTGTAGTACAAGATGCGTTAGAAACGATATGGTGCTTGCTAGGATCATATTGATTATGGTTAACACCCATAACTACTGTAAGGTCTTCATTTTTTGCAGGAGCTGAAATAATTACCTTTTTCGCACCAGCATCAATATGTTTTTGAGAAGAATCACGGTCTACAAAACGACCAGTAGATTCAACAACAACTTCCACACCTAACTCTCCCCATGGAAGATTAGCTGGGTCACGCTCAGCAAGAACTTTTATCTCTTTTCCATTTACAACAATATTGGAACCATTAACGGTAATTTCTTCTTCCAATACGCCATGAACAGAATCATATTTTAATAAATGTGCTAGCATATTTGCATCTGTTAAATCGTTTACTGCTACGATTTCGACATCATCTCTTTTTAAAGCTTGACGAAATACATTACGTCCAATACGTCCAAAACCATTAATACCAACTTTTACTGTCATAGTATATTCCTCCTAAAAATTCTCTAATCTTAAAAATTATTTTAAAGGGAAGCATCCCTTAAAATCTGGTGTGCTGCTGCTTCATCCGTGATTAGCATCGTACTTTTACCATGCTTGAAGTAGGATTGGATTGCTTTTGCCTTAGATTGTCCACCAGCAACGGTAATCACATTATCCATTTTCTCTAAATCTTCTAGCTGTAAACCAACTGTACGAACCTTGTGGACCACATTACCCTCTTGATCGAAATAATACCCAAATGCTTCGCTAACCGCCTTTTTTTCTACTAAATGCTGGATAACTTCATCAGGTGTCTTTCGACGTTTGGCCATTGTAATTGCATCACCGATACCATGTAGAACAATATCAGCATTACGTATCAACTCTAAAATCTCGATGACTGAAGGCTCTTTAATCATATTTTGATAAGATGTTTCACTTATCGGATCTGGGACATATAGCAATCGATAATTTCCTTGTGCTTTTCGAGACATTTGTGAAGCAATCGTGTTTGCTTGATTTTCGACCTCTTCACCAATACCACCACGGGCAGGAACAAATAAGTAGTTACTTGCCTTTTCTAATGGTGTCATGACACTTGCAATAGAGGCCATGGTTGTTCCTCCAGTTACTGCTATGGTCGAATTTCGTCGAATGATTTGCTTCAGATAGGCAACACAAGCTTTCCCCATCTCTTGCTTAATCCATTCATGCTCATCACTATTACCTGGGACAATTACAACATTCTCTACTTGTAATGTTTCCTTAATTTCTTTTTCTAAAACACTTAGTTCTGTTATTTCATTCATTACCTGTGCTAACTGATCGAGTAACATTTTCCCTTGTTCAGTAATAAGCATTCCCTTAGTAGTGACTTCTAATAATCCTTGTTCATGTAAAAAATCAATTTCACTTCGAACTTGTCTTTCTGTTAATGCACTACTTTCAGCTAGCCCCCTTCTTCCTATCGGTTGATAAAGGTTCACACTGTGTAAAAGAGAATATCTAGTTCGCATTACTTCCAACAAATCAGGTATTAGTACTTTTTGCAAATCGATCAATGCCTTCATGACATTTCTCCTTTGAATATCGGGAGCGAAAATGTCCCACTGCTATAAAATGTGTCCCACATGTCCCAAAAAAAATCACATAGATGACTATGTATAGTAGTATCTTACCACATTGTTAAAAATATACAAAGAAAATAGCTCTATCTTTTTCTTATTGGAAGATTATCTTCGATCGTTCGCTGTAACGTACCATAGTCAACATGTTCACAATCAAGTTCAATGTCTTTAATAGTAATTACCGGAATTAATAAATGGTATTTTTCCAGCCAGTCATCATTCGTATATATATCTCTTTTTTCTATCTCGAATTCATAATCCTGCTGGAACATTTCTAAAAATGCCTCTGCATCATCACAAAGTGAACAATTTTCTTTTGTATAAAAATATACTTTATCCATTTTAATCACCTACTTTAGTTATCTAGTGCTAGTATACAAAAGTAGCTCGCACTTAAGCAATTTTGGTGGTTAGTCCTTTCCGTTATGATCTTCTTGCAATATTTGAATAATATCCCTAATATATAAGTAGAAGTTGAAATATTCAATAATTACCTAATTGTTTAAGATATCTTGTAAATATACTAAGGTTTCAAATTGGATTAAAGGAGGAATAACAATGGGTTTTCTAAGTGGAATCATGGGTAATGCATCAACAGTCAAGAAAGAGGAAGTACAAAAAGAAATTGGTGACTTACTTGCAAATGGAGAAGAAATCGATGTAGCTTTCAAATTAATAAGAGATTTAATTGTATTTACAGATAGCAGGCTGATATTGGTGGATAAGCAAGGGCTAACCGGTAAAAAGACAGAATATCACTCGATACCATACAAAAGCATTTCCCACTTCAGTGTAGAATCCGCAGGACATTTTGACTTGGATGCTGAGTTAAAAATTTGGATTTCAGGTGCGGAGCTTCCAGCTATACAGAAGCAATTTAAAAAAGATAAAAGCATTTATGATGTTCAAAAAGTATTAGCAACTGTATGTAAATAAGTACATTTATAACTTGATAATCTACAAATCATAAATTCTTAAAAAAACAAGAACAAATGTAGAAAAAAATTTAACACTGAATTTATTTTTTACTTTTAATCAGTAACTTATGATTGAAACTAATACTCACGCCTATTTTTTATGATTTTAATATGTAATGAAATACATGATGACAGCAAGGTAAAGTCCTTGCTGTTATTTTTTATAAAAAACTTTTGAAAACTTGTGATATGAACAGTTATTTGGTTATCTTACAAATAACGATAATTTCCCTAACTAGAGTGAACAGCAAATTTGGGAATTTATTTCAATACATACATGATTTCCCACATGCACATAGTTTCCTTTCCTAATCCTCTACATCATGCTTTTCGTTTAACAACTACATCCTTGATTTTCCGATTAACTTTTTACATCTTTTTCTTCAAATAATACATATCGCTGTTCCCAGTCCATCCTTTTACAATCTCAGATGATATGAATTAGAAAGAACTCAATAAAATAGACATCTTTCTTCCCATAGATAATACAAAAAATATGCTAATTTAGTAGAATATATAACCAGCCAATATGATGACTTTTGAATACTTTAACTAATAAGTGAATAGGAAAGGAGGTGATATGGATGAGTAGAGTATGGAGAAACAATGATTTCGATACTAATCCATCACGCTCCAGAAATGAAGTAGAAAATAGAGTAGAAAATGAACTAGATGCAAGGTTGGATAACGATCTCGACAATGATAATGATATTGATGTTCGAGACAAAAATACCAATATTGCAAAAGTAATTAGAAGTGGTAACGCCCGAGTTGATCTGGATGTAAGAGTAGATAGTGAATCACGCTCAAGAGTAAGGTCAAGAGCCGAAGCGGAACAAGACCAAGATCAGGAGCAGAATCAGAGGCAGAGACAGAGAGAGAGTGAGAGGGAACGTAGGCACGAGAGGGACCGAGACTAATTCCGCATTGGAAGGATATTAGCTCCGGCTAGTATCCTTCTATTTTTAAGCAAAGGAGAAGATTTGCATGCATGATCGGTTTATTAAACATGAAGATAACGCAACTGTTGGGAAAAGCGGTAATTCTGATGTCGATATCACAATAGACATTGATACAACTGCAATTGCTTATGCTATGTTATGTTCTCTTTATGCCACTAATCGTCTAAATAGTAAAGAATTCGATTTAGCAATAAGAAAATTCGATTCTTTGATGGAGAGAAAAGAGAGAAGACCTATAAAATATAACAATGACGCGAGTTCACCAAAATTATATAATATACCGTCAAATAACCGTAGAAGAAGCTAAACTTTAGCGTCATTAATTTAATGACGCTCGCTTCTTCTTCGTATTTTCAAACAATTCTTACCACACCTCGCTATAGCCCAAATTACATTTCTTAGGATAACTATTGTTTCTTTACTTGGTTCACCTATTTCCTTGCAATGAAGAAATATATTCCAACGCTCTTTTATGTATTTGAAAAAAATAGATTGCATTAATTTCTTTGCAATAATAAGTAGTAAAAGAATTAAATCCTTAAGTTTGGAAAATATAAAGAAAATAAAAGTTCCAAAGATGAGGTATTTTAAATGATACTCTCCATAGCCCTCTTACTAACTGTACTATTAACTATTCTCGCGTTTCGCACAAAAAGTCTCCATAAAATTGAAGTAATTGTACTAATAGTGTTTATCTCTAACATCGTAAATAATGTGTATAGTATGTGGGGTTTAAACCTTAACCATATAAAAACTTCAGATAGAATGGAAGAATTTATTTCATTTGTATTAGTTTCAGCAGCAATGATGCCCGCACTCATAACTTGTATGCTTGGGATTATTTTATCCATTCGTACACTAGTTTGGAAATATTTGTTTATCATAATAAGCCCTTTTTTGCTCATTCTTATCGAATATCTTGCTGATGTCGTAGGACTAATTGAGCACTACCAAATGTCAATATGGGACTCACTTATCGTTTGGACTTCCGTACTTCTCATTGCATATATATTTCGAAGTTTTTTCTATTCACTATTGAAGGGAGTTTAAATAGATTATGTTATTACTTCCTATCCATTTTGATGAAAATGAGTGGTTTGTCATCATGGCTCTTTTTTTATTAACTTTAGGATTAATTATTTTTCGTAATGTTTTATCTTCAGCTGTGATTGTAGCAGTATTAATTTATTTTGCTACGATAGGAAAATGGACCGATTATGTTGTAGGTATTAAGTTTCAACATTATCTTGCTTTAGATACGTTCAAGCAAGATTTATTTGACTGGTTATGTCTGGAAATAGCATACCCGTTAATTGGTTATTTTTTTGTGAATTTCTTAGCTAGTTGGAAGTTAAAAGGTATGTTTACCATTCTCTATATATTTCTATGGTCAATTTTACTAGTTTTCTCGGAATGGATTGCTTCATTATTCAACGTATTTATTTATATTAGATGGAATTTGCTATATTCCTTTATTGTTTATTTTTCTGTGCTATCGTTATGTATTCTCTATCTAAAATTAATCCAGCGAGTTTATTGTAGTTCTTTACAGAAATAGCCTGTAGTTTTAACCTAATCTACATAGATAATTTTTAATCATAGGTTTATTCCTTTAAGGATAATAAACTAGAAAAGCTGGGTAGCTACTAGTGATTTTACTTACTTGCATTAATAAAATTAATTTAAATGGAATAGGGTACATAAATTTTACAAGAAGTAAATGAGCAAGTGGTTTTCAGTGAGCCTGACATTTCTAGAATAAACAGCACTCTAAAGTTGCCATTAATTTAACAGAATTTCGATATTGGAGGTCCTCTTTTATTTAAAACTCTTCTCCTACTCCAAACTCATCCCACTTACCTTTGCCCTGATATGTATTACTTTGTTTCTCCTTGTTCCTACAAAAAGGTTATTTAAGCATTACCTTAAAAGGCATTAACATAGACATAAAAGGAGTGTTTCTCTGCACTTTCTAAGAGGAAAAAGTACCGCATCGAGGGCGATTCAATAATTCATATATATTTTAATTGCTTCTTTCATTTTTAATGAAAGCTTATAAACCCTTACTTTTATGTCAATTATTTTAATAAAGAATAAACAAAGGAGTTTTCTATTATGCGTTCAACGTTTGTAGGATCTTTCCTTCTAGGAATTGGAACAATCGGAATGATGGACGGTATTGTTTTCCACCAAATTTTACAATGGCATAGTATTTATATGCACACGAATAGGTTTAACCAAATAGTCAGTGATGGCTTGTTTCATTTAATTGTTACAATTGTTATTTTTATTGGTGCAGTTATCTTATGGAAAAGCGATCCATCAGATTCAAAAAATAATAACTTTACCTTTTTAAGTGGATTATTTCTTGGTGCAGGTATATTTAATTTTATAGAAGGTATCTTAAACCACCATATTCTACAAATACACCATGTGAAACCAGGTCCAAATCAATTTTTATACGACATTCTATTTGACGTCACTGGGATTATTATAATTATTATTGGACTGCTTTTTATGAAAATCAGTTCAGCAAAAGGCTAAATATAAAGCATATACCACTAAGATATTAAAAGTGTTCATGTCTAATTTGATCTAGAAAATGAATCAGTCTGATTGATTTACTAAAATTACTACTGAATACTAACGATTTTTTGGTAGATGAATAATGATCCTCAAATTAGTTCGAATTCCAAAAAGGTAAAAATGCAATTTTTTAAATCCTAACTATAAAGGTAGCTTTTAGTCTATCTGTACATGCAGACCTAAGAAGAAAAAATCAATCACTTAAAAATCTTTTAATATATTTCTTTTTCTTTTTCTAAGACTACTTCTCTATTCATCTACTACTATCGTCTTTATTATACGAAACACCTTTATTTACAAATTGGGAAAGTTCACCTCTAAAACTCCATAAAAACTTTTCTAATTTTTCCTAAAGTAGAAAAGCTCCAGAACCTATTACCTCAGACGAGGCTTTACTTAATTTCATACGATTATGATAATGTTCTTAAATAAATATAGGGGGAAACTTTATACATATTTGTTCGTATTAATAGATAAGGATAGTTTAAATTGGGGGGATTATTGTGTCTATACCATATGAAATTATCATTTTATCACTTATAGTAGGACTTATTGTTTCTTTAATTTTTTCGTTAATTTTCAAGAACAAAGAAAAGAAAGATAGTGGGTTTGTATTTTTTTACGATAGATTGACATATAGAAGGAAAATGATTCGAACCCTATGGTTGTTTCCAGTGCTAGTTATTTTAATTTTCGCTATAAACTTATTGGCTAGTTTCGATTTTAAGGAAACTCTTATTGTTTCAGTTTTCTTCTTAATTCTTTTTCTAATACAATTCTTTTATAACTACACAAGGTGGAAAAAACATGAAAAGTAAGACCTGCATAAGCATAATAATATTCCTTTCCTTTGCATTAATAAGTAATAATTATAGCGGTTTAAAATGTGGTGAAATCGGCTCGATTGGTTTCCGGTACCAGGTTTGTCGGGGGTTCGAATCCCTTTGGGCGCGTATTTGAAGTCAAATGTTGCAAGGGTTTGAGTGAATCTCATTCCCTTGCTATTTTTATGGAATTCTAACCAAATTCTAACCATCGGGTTCTGAAATAAACCTATTAATTTCAGAAGGAAGTCAAGATTTAATCCACACCGTGTTGGGCGTACTTATATATAATCCAGCAGGATTTTTGCTACCCTTGTCGAAATATGTAGATAGAGGGTGATTTAAAAAGGGCTATTGAATAACAAAATTGTCTTTTTATCGGTTGTCAATTGAATTTTTAATTATTTACTATACCATCGGAAACTACAACCTATATAAACAGGTACTTCAATTAAAGTTATCATAATGTGTTTAACTGTGGTTTTGCAAAAAAATCTGTAGTCTATTGCTATTTTTGGTATAGGTTAATGGATGTTAAAACTTAATGGATTGCTAACAAAATTACAAACGAAATTGCTAACACGATTTGAAAAGAACTAACATTTATTCGTAGATTAATAGATACAAATCTTTAGTTAATCAAGGAAAGTTTCCAGATTTTTATTGAAATACAGATAAAAAGATCGCTTTGCTTTAAAAACTTTCCTCATTTTCTACAGATCCATTTTGGTACACTATAAAAAAACTGAAATGGAGTGATATAAATGAGTTATGGAGACGATGTCCTATTAGATAAATTATTAAATCCTTTCATCGACCGGGACAAGGTTGGTATGATAAAAAACCGGAAGAAGAAAAGGAAGATAAGAATGTGACCCTAGAGTTTACTCCGGAATGGGATTAAGAAATTGGATTTGAACAAGATTACCCTTCTTGTGGAAGCAGGAGGGGGATTCTTCTAGAAGAATACGTTCAATTCTAAAGATGGATTTCTATACCAGGCTATTCATAATGCTGCTTAAGCTTATATATTACACCCTTAAATACCACTGCTATAATGATATAAGGGATAAACGAATAGATATGTTTCCAATGGTATAGTACGTATACTTGTAACCATACCAATAATGGTTCCAAAATAAATGAAAAAATAAACGCTTGAATTATGACAGCGATTATAAAGGATTTCCATGTATTAAAATATTGATAAATAATCATATAAATTATTGGCATAAGTATTGTATCAATTTCAATAACTATAGATAGTGGTGTTAACGTATGTTTGTATTGCCATAACATCAGGAAAACCCCTGTTATATCTGCAATTACTGCTGTAAATGCAACCATAAATCCGTATGTAGTAATCTCAAAAATTCTCTTCTTGTCTAATATAATCAACCATACAAAAAGGAAAACTAAGGTTGTGAACAATAGAATCCACCATCTGAAAGTAAATAAGGTATCATTTAACCAATGTTCCAATTGTATATTATTAAACTGCCTTGTTATCTTGACAACCTCTTCCCAACTTTCCTTCATATTAGTCCTCCTAAGTTAGTATTAATGTTCACTTATTTGATACCCACCTATGATGGAGGTAGAACATACCGAATAATATCCAATCTGCTAGATATGATAACCCTATATTCCACCATAATCTATGTTCAATAAACCCGATATACAGATAAATAAGTTCAATTACAATAGAAAAAGCAGTCCAATAAAATATATACCTAATAATTGATAAGTTCGTTTGTTTTTTCGGTAATGAGTGTAGGAAAAAGTAAATAACTACAAAATATATTCCAAATCCATTTAATATCTGAATGAAAAAGATTTCTAGCTTTGTTCCCGGATAGTACCATAAAGGATAAATCAATATCAGTAAATCTGTAATAAATGAATAGATTATTCCTAAGTATATAGTGCTTAAAAACAAAGGAAGTTTCTTCTTGTTAGAAAAAGAAAAAAACGCCAACCAACTTACTATAAATGTTATTGTTCCAGTGAACATTGATATTTCTCCTTCTACTGATAATCCTGCACATTTTGTATAGTTTAATAATATCTTTTTAT
Source organism: Ornithinibacillus bavariensis (assembly GCF_018333235.1). GTDB lineage: Bacteria > Bacillota > Bacilli > Bacillales > Amphibacillaceae > Ornithinibacillus > Ornithinibacillus bavariensis. The sequence goes on from NZ_BORP01000001.1 coordinate 989,133, forward strand.
AAATCCATGAAAATATACTTTGTGTTGAACTTGCTGGATTAGCCTATATTTTATTTTTACACATAAAATAAACCCGCAAAGATTCGGTTCTGATACGACATTCTGCTCTTCCTTTGTAGATAATCACATGATAGTAAAGTGAAAGTGCCAATAATTTTATTTTTATAGGGAAAAATATAATGGAAAACAGCTTATAGGAGTTACTATCGTGAGTAGAGTAATTATTTCATTTGCAGCTTTACTACTGTTTAGTTTAAATAACTTGGTTGATGCTACCACAGAGGAAATTAAACCCTTTGCGGAAGACTGGTATGTGACAACAGAAGATATTATTTGGGATATCATATTTCCTGCTATTGATAAAAAGGTCATAGAAGAATATGGAGGACAAGAGGATTCTGGCTTCGGCTGGCAGAAACAGAGAATAGTTAAGATTGTTTATAACAATAACCATTCGTATGATATATCCATAAAAATTCAAGTTCCTACTTTCGAAAATAGCCCATTTGCATATTCAGAGGATCTTGTAAAAGTAAGGATATATCCATCTTGTGATAGTCCTAAAATCGCGTGTGATAATAATTTTAATGTAGAAGTATTAGACTATAAACATTTGAAGTAAAGTAACAAACCCTATATACTATAAAAGTCCTCCTGCTTGGAGGGCTAATCTATCTTTACATCAATTATATTAATAAAATCAATTTTAGTTCCGTCTTTCAGTAACAAACATTTATTCATTGTATCAATCTTAGTAAGTTTACCTCTGACTTGCTTATAATCATTGTCACTATAGTATTTAATAATAACAGACAGGTCATCATGAATAGCGAGCTGCAGCTTCATATTTATTTCTTCGATCTGTTGTTCGTCAAGATTTGGCCTATCCTTGTATTCCTGCTGTTTCCACACTCTCCTTAGTAGTTCTTGATGCTCTGGAAGCATCATAGCCGTCCATTTAATACTACCACGATCATTCACATCCATATTATGCTCCCACTCTCTTTCTGTTTGGTCCTGCTGAAAGGATATTCTCAAGTTTGAAGGTTCTTACCTTCTTACGCCAATAGCAAAAAGCTACTATGGTATTGCCATTCATGCTGATAACACGAATAAACCGCTGAGTAACATTGTTATTATTATCAATGTAAAAGATGACAATTTTCTCTTTGTTATCAATAGATTGTTGGAATAATCCTTTCATATTTAGACCAACTTATAGAACACTTGTTCGCATTTATTATATAAGAACATTAGTTCGTTTTCAAGTGGTAAAATTTTACAGGAACATACAGAGATTCTTTAAATATTTAAGGGGATAAAGATAGTGAATTAGGCAGGAAATGCAGAATATAAACTCATGTTGTACGAAGCCTTTTAGTGCTATTTTTTTATGCTTTGAATCTTAATTAGTCCAAAAAATAAACCCATGTAAGATGGGTTTATTTAAAGGGCGAATTCTCAAGAGGTAATTCATAAACATCTTCATTACTATTTACTTCATTACCTTCTGAATTACCAAAAAAGATTAAAAGTGAAACTAAAATGAAAATAAAATTCATAAATATAAACATCAATGTCGCTGCTGACCATATGGAACTAATGGTATTATAAAAACCATTAGATACTTCGCCGTTTTCTAATAAAACCTGATACAAAATAGTAACAACTACTGTAATGAATCCTACCAATAAGGTTAAACAAACTAAGATAATAAATTCCTTTTTTCTTCTTTTTCTTGGATAATCTCTCTAATTACTTTATTATTAAAAATCGATGCAATAACACTTAAACATGCCCCGTAAAAACCTAGGCTAATACTAGTACTAGAGAATAATAGTACTCCATCCAAAGCTTTATCAAAACCTTTAAAAGAATAAAAAGAGGTAAAATTGAAAACTAGCGCGCCTAATAAGATTGAAACTATAGAAGCTACAATGATAAAGACATATGAAAACCTACACTTCACTTTATCACGCCCTTAACACTTTATTTTTGAAACCTCCATTTTCTATATCATATCTTTTTACCATTTTATAAAATGCAGTAATCAGATTTAGCTGCCTATCTGTTCTAAAATCAAACTCTATAAACGTTTGAAGCTTATGGTCAATTAAATCGATGGGTTCTACAACACTATTCTCATTTTCTTTTGCCCGAATTTGCAACTTTAATACTTCGGGATCGTCAATAAAATTTTTCTAGTATGCTCTTTGCAAAATCCTCATCAATTTTTGCATTCCTAGGAGTATCTAAATTGAATGTTATTTCAACTGTCCCAACACCACCCGCAACACCACTTTTACTACGTAACTTTTCTACAAGACCATTCGCCTTTAATCCAGCCACCTTAACATGGAGCTTGCGATAAGCACTTTGGTTAAATGTCCTTTTTTTGGCCAGTTCGTCAGAAACGATAGCTAAATTAAATTCATCGTTAAAATCGTGATGATAGTCACTAATTATTGTTCTTAAGAATGATTCAATTCCAGATGGGCCAAGTGAACTTCTATTTCTTTGAATCATAAAAATATGATGATGTGGATCATATAAAACATTAACATCAATACCAATATACTCGTCGTCTTGCAGATCTAGTGCTTCTGACTCTCCATGTAGTGTGGTTCGATTTGGTACCTGATAATCAAGTCTTTCGAAAACTAAATGGTAATACCTCATTTCAATGTCGACAGATACATCTGCCAATCTTGCTGGTTCATCATTGTACCTGTATATAAGTTTATATTCTTTTGGACCAATACCCTTACTGATCCGTACCCTAGCTTTTATGTATTCGCTCCTAATATCCTCTAGAATATGGAAAAAAGTAAATAACCTTACGTCCCCTGTATGTGTATTTATTAGTGGTCAAAAAAATTAAAACCTACTTTTTTATTCTTTGCCAAATTATATTCCCCCCTGTATAGAATATTTACCAGTCGACAAAGAGGGACTATTTTCCAGCTTTTTTGTAAAAGCGCTTACAAAAGAAACGTATGTTTCTATGTTATCATTATAAATATCTCCTGTATATACTTATAGGAAAAATTATTTAAAAAGCCCTAACTGCTTACGCAGCCGGGGGTTATTTGTTTGCAAAGGAATCATGCAGATTCTTATCCAAACAAAGTTTCTTTTTGATATGTTTTTCAAGGAGAAAAGCATATCAACACTAATTTTGTTAAATTATGTCGAATTATTAAAAATATATTGTTTTTTTAAAAAAACATTGTATATTTATAATGGAAAGGAGAGGATATTCTTGAAAAAATATACAATTTTTATTAGTTTCTTCAGTTTAATACTATTCTTTGGATTCATGAGCAACGATGTAATGGCTGAAAAAAAAGCTCGCAATGATTATACGTTTGGCGAAATAGAGCAAATGCTAGTGAAATATCTGGACAATAATGGATACCATTTAGAAATTGGAACTCCAGAGTTTACTGATTTTGTTAATAAACAGATGCTTTATGATGCTGACCAAAAACTAGCAAATTTATCGGAATATCATTTGTTTGTTGCTTACTTTGCCGAGTATCTTCATCGATTAACTTTATTTGAAACTGAACTAATGTCAGAATATGATTCATTTACTTACAGCACAGATTTATCGAACACAGATAAAACTATCTTAGAAATCTCAGGTGAAAAATTTAGTATGTCTAATTTAAAAGACATTACTCTCGGTGAGATGGAGGAAGAAATTTTACAAGAAGAAAACGAGTTAGCAAAGTTACAAGAAATTAAACAACTTAATCCTGAATTAATGGCTGTAAATACAATTAATATTACAAAAGCAAGAGCATATGCAACAAAGTTTTATAACTCCTTTAATGGACTTTACCCGAAATATAGTGCCGATTGTACTAACTTTGTATCACAAATCCTTGAGGCTGGCGGAAAGAAACAAGTTAGCCCAGGTACAGTAACTACTTTAGTTTATGATACCAAATATTGGTTTGTTCAGAAGAGATATTCAGATGCTGTATGGACTAGAAGTACTTCATGGACTGTAGTTGAAGATTTATATAAACACTTATATCGAAATCATGCTACTTACACAAGTACAAGTAAGAAAAACATTGTTGCCCAAGCTAAAACTGGTGATGTAATACAATTTAAAAAGCCAGGTGCACAGAGATTTAGCCATTCAATGTGGGTATATACAAAATATGATGGTGATATAGCTTTATCGGGGCACTCTGATCCCGCCTTAACTAAAAGATTAACTTATATAACCAGTTTTACTACGTTTCGCATTATTAAAATGTAAAATTCCTCAATATTTTACATTTAATATCAAGCTTAATCCTCTTACGACCTTTCTATAGATTCGTAATAGTTAGGTCGTAATGCTTATTTAATGTATCACATTAATTAGCAACAATGTTAAAAATTTTGAATTTTGAAATCCCTAACCATTCTCCTTCCAAATTTGGGACTTATCAATTTATTCTCTTTGTTGAATCAGTCTACGATAACTAACATTATTAATTCTATCTACAGAAAGAAGTGTGGGAATTGAAAAAAAAGATTAGATGGAAATATACATTATTAGCAGCTCTTATAGGGCTTGGTATTCTTTACTATCTTATATCACTATTTTATTACGAACAAGCAGAGGATCTATATGATTTTCCAGTTCCCTTTACTGCAAAACTTATAAAAGAAGATGAGCATGGGATAAGTTATTATTGGTCTAGAGCATCCGAAGAAAATGGCATACCCTTTTCTTATGAAATGGTTCTCAAATCTAATGGATGGGAAAAGGTTAAACGTGAAGGAGCATCGGTTCTTTACAGAAAAGGTAGTCACGAAATAGATTTGACTTCAACTACTAATCATTTATATATTATTAAAATAAAATAAGATACAAATCAATTCACAATTATTTCTGACTTAAAAGATAAAGAAGAAAACAAAGCCCTCTTGATTCCGCAAGAGGGCTTTTGTATTAAACTCCTAATAGAATTTGTTAGTCATTTATTTGTTCTACATTATAATAGTTTATTAATTTCTGCTCTTACCCTTCCGAAATACTTTAATTCGTTTTCCATTCGACTTTTAATTGCTTCTTCTTTGGTATCGTAAACTCCTAAATGTATCCTTTTACCATTGACTGTAATTCGAGATCTCCACCTATCTCCATGTCGACTAACTCCGGGATACCCAGAAGTGTTAGATGAGAATACGCCCCTGTTTAAAGATTGCTTTGAGTAGTCTGAGAAAATACAATTACTTGGTTCGTAGTTACCATAATAGTCTATTCTGTCTAACGTTAAATTTTCGCCATCCTTCCAGTTACTTTCTGTTTCAATCCAGTTTATGAATTTTCTAGGATGGTTTCTCCACTCGCTACATACTTCGATCCCCCTGCCACCGTAACGATGGTAGTCTCTATGATTTGGGTAGTAGCAACGCTCAATCATACCTCTCCATCTACTAAAATGTGAATGATTTTTATACTCACCATACTTCGAACTTTCTTTGTTTCTTTTAATAGTTTTCTCCCTACTTACACATCCGCATGACCTCGTATTCCCCGACCTAATAGCATTTAATACTGCTTCAATCTCGTTACCACAATCACACTTACACAAATACCTTCTTGCTTTATAACTACGACTGGGTGGTATGTAGGGTTCAACCTCTTTAATTAAAGTTAATCGACCGTATTTATCGCCTGTATAATCTTTGGGGTTAGTCATATAAAACCTCCAATACTTTCATGTGTCCTTACTGGTATTATATCATGTATAACTTTAAGGATGCAGGAGATTTAGCGTTATTATGACATTAATTGATTAACTCTTTCTCTTACTTTTTTATACGTTGCGTTATCAATTCCTAACCATTTACGACACGCCTCGTGTCCTGTCGGAGCATTAGTATCAATGATAATCCTATTTGCCATTTGTTCAATGGATTGGGTAATGCTTTTTGGAGTGCTTAAGCGCCTGTTTACTTCCGCCCTCACCTTTTGATATGTCGGATTATCTATCCCTAGCCATTTGCGCCTATTTTCATGACCATTCGGTGCTTTGGAGTTATTAATTATCATGTCGGCCATTTGAGATACTGTAGGCTTATCTGCAGCATAATATTCCTTAACATACTGAGTAGGATCCAGAGTCCTTGCTTTTGGATTATCAACCCAACAAAGAGATGGGCTAGACTTTTTACGTACCTCATAATGCAAATGAGAGCCAGTTACTCTTACACCTGTAGCTCCCTGTTTGCCGATAATGTCACCTTTCTTAACAGTTTGTCCTAATTTAACGGATACACTAGCAAGATGAGCATAGACATGAGCTCGATTGTTTTTATCTTGAATAACGACCACATTACCATAGCCCCCAACACCTGTACCAGATACTCCATTACCAGCATAAAGCACCTTACCAGGGATAAATGCACCAATCGGCGCTTGATGACTTTAAACTAGATCAATACCATCATGGAATGTATTCTTTTGACCTGTGATTGGGTTTGTACGGTACCCATATGGACTTGTGACTCTATATCCTTCGAATGACATTCTACCGCCTCCTATTTTTTTGTAACGATTTTACTTTGGTCAAATAACCCTGCTGCAGACAATCCAATCATTAATCCATACATGATTTGCTCCTGCAAAGTACCTCCGACATAAAAAACACCTGCTAACAATCCTAAAATCAAGGATGCTACAGGCAAGTATTTTTTGGATACAACAAGTTGTTTAAGTAACTCTGTGAGCGCCAAGACAACTGCAATAATTAACGCAATTTCAAACATAGCTTTCACCTCCCTTCAAAGAAAAAAGAGCGTCTACCGAGGTGGCAAACGCTCTTCAATATCTTCTAATTTTGTAATGACAATATCGTATTTTGTACTGAATCCTTTAAGGGTTTCGTTTTGAGCATCTATTGTTTTGTATAACTGTTTCTCACGTTCGTTTGATTCTTTCCTGCCTGAATAAAAAAGCCAAACGAAAAGGACCGCAAATGGTCCTTGTGTGAGAAAATATTGAATTAATGTTTCATCCATGACTGCCTCCTAATTTATGACATAATAAAAAGCACCTCGTGTGAGATGCTTTAACTGTTTTCTAATTCACTTTTTGCTTTAGAGATATCATCCTTTAATGAAGATAAATAATTATCGATCATCACACCAATGTATTTTATTCCCGTAATTGCATCATTATAAAATCCGTTTTCAACTAGTTTAGCAATTCGATACCCTTTTTCTTCGTGGTCATATAAATTTACTGACACAATGACTTCCCTAGTAATGTCATAGGTAATTAGTGAGTTATTATCCTTATCATAACCTAAGATAGGACCTTTTGAAGTCTGGTAATTCAGAGTAGGGTGTGTAAATAAAAAATCATTTTCATAAATCTTCTTCATTATAGGTTTGTACAACTTAATTGTTTCCAATAATTTATCCTGTTGTTTCTTTTGTAATTCTTTTAGTTCCTCTAGTTCTCTATTGTATATTTCTGTTTGTCCTTCGACATGTATTAAGAGCATATCAGGATCATACAATTTAATATTAGACATAATTTCCACCTCCCTTCCCATCTACTTAATTCGACAGAAGAGAGGGGAATCCTTTAATTAACCCTTATTCTTGATATTCTTTATAATAAAATAAGGATTACATAAAGGATTAGTTATTTTCACAAAAAGTTTTGAAGCTAATACATAACAGATAAGCGTTGAAATAAATATACAAATTACAATCTGTGTATTAGGTTTGACTAATGAAAGCAATTCATGCTTTTGTATAATGAATACGAACACTGGATGAAACAAAAAGATTGTGAGGGATGCGTCTCCCCAATAGCTTAATGCTGTATTTCCTTTAGATACCCAATTTAATATAAGTATACATAGAATAGTGGCAATTAAATAGTGCGCTAATACGACTACGGAAAAAGCACCTAGATTTTGTTCATCTAAAAACATTACTCCACCAAAGCTACCTCTAAAGGCATTTTCTATTCTGTTGGTGTTTTCAATGAATACAAATGCAAAAGTGATAATGGCAATGCTTCCAATAACTTTTAAAGTTTGATTTCTAAGTAGATTTGATATTTTATCGAACCATTCCTTATTGATAAAAAATCCAGCAAAGAAGAATGGAGCAAAGGATAACGTTCGTTGGTAACTAAGAGTATATGTATCAAATCCTACAAATAAATTATTTTTTACTAAAACCAAAATTTCAGAAGCGTACCATCTGGAAATAAAACTAATTGCCACTATTACAATAAATATTACCCACTTAACACACTTGGTTAATTTTAATTTAAGCAATAAAAATGCAGCTGCATACCATATCCCCAGACTAACTAAATACCATAAATGAAATTGTGGAGTTCCGTAGTGAAAAGGAATAGTTTCATACGTACCCATCAAATACCTAAAGTAATTAAATATAGTTTGAAATATTAGATACAGTAATATAAGATTGATTATTTTACTTACTTTTACTCTTTTAGCCAAATAGCCACTAATAAATATAAACAATGGCATATGGAACGCATAAATAAATACAAATAATTCATAATTACTATATTTGCTAAGTTCTATTAAATGTCCAAAAACTACTAAAAAAATCAATAATCCTTTAGCATTACTGATTCGTAAGTCTCTTTCCATATTACACCCCCATTTACAAATACTAGGGTAATATTATGAATTTTACAAGGGTTCCTTTTTAGAACCCTTGATTTCTAACTTGCCCCTAACTTTGAATAAGTGTTCTACATAGCATTTAGAAAAAGGACAACAATAAAAGAAGTCCTCTAATGAAGGACTTAAAAAGCTGGAAGTGGTGTAGGGTTCCCGTTGTACCAATGCATTCTAGATACTTCAATTTTATATTTTTCCTGAAACTCACTAAATACACTGTCATATTCTCGTGGAGTCTCAACACCAAGTATTACAGCTCTCAATGAACTATCAATAGATACATATTCATAGTCTTGACTGGATTGTATGACCCAACGGAATTCATTTTCATCTCTCCAATCCGGAGCCTTTCTTAAATACAAAGTTTTATAATATCGAGTTACGTGGTCGTTTAGCAGTTCATCTATTTCCTTACTTATCATATCTTTTTGATTTATATTAAATGCCTCATAATCATCCACATTAATTGGATAATATGAATTGTAATCTACTCGACCAAAGTAAATTTGTTTTAGTCTATCTAATTCAGTAATAATTGTATGATGTAATTCTCTTTTATCAAACACCAAACAAACTCCTCGATGGTTACTTGCGTACTGAGCCCACATTCTTGAATGCGCAAATCCTCTACCCCCATAATTAATTTGATTATAAGAATTCTTATCTTCATCAGTCATGCAGAGGATCTTTATATCTTTTTTCAGTTTTCTATTAAATTTTTCAACTATTTCTAGTAAGCTTTCAGTACTAATTTCAATACCATTTGTATGAGTAATGGAGACGTTCCAGTCTTTTGACTCCCGAGGATCATTAGTTTGAATGAAAGGACTAAACCTTAACCTTCCCTCAAATAGAATATTCTCAATGGCAACTTCTAAAGAAGTATAGTGATAAACATAGTCTTCTGAAAGAGTAACTTCCTGATTAAATAATGACAAATTTACACATCCTAACCTTTTATTTTCTTTAGAAAAGTGTACCAAATTATCATTTTTTTGAGTAGCATCATTTAATATAAGACAAAAGTAAAAGCACCCATAAAGAGTGCTTTATACTTTTTCAAGTTCATATATAACAGATGTTCTATTAGGTATTAGATACGTTTGACTAGTCCTGTCTAATTGATGAATGTACTTTTCTAACCTGCTTCTCACCCTATACTTAACGTCATTATTATCTGCAATAATGACCTTCGTCAGTTAATATTATTACATTTCTACTCTCATACAAAAAATTTGGACTTGTCTTGAGGTATACACTTCACCTATGGTAAGTTCTTTTAGTATCTCATCCTCAAAATATGACATTGTCACCCCTCCTTCTCCTATATTAATTCTACAAAAAGGAAGGGAATCCTTTAAATTTTTATTGCTTAGAAATGTCTTGCGACATTACCTCTACAGTGTTATCAAGAAAGTCTGTAAATACTGCATCTACACCATAAGACAATACCTTTGGCATAAACTCTTTTTCGTCTTTATTGTCAAACCACACATAAACTTCTAATCCTACTTCATGCATTCTTTCAACAAATTCCTTATCAATCGTTGGAGCGTATGGACCTACTCCGGTAGCATATTCTTTTACTTCATCTTCTCTTACTTCTTTAGTAAGATTCACATATAGTAACTGCACTAAAGGTATTTCGCTATTTTGTTGATGAATTTTTTTGAGGCTATCCCTGGAGAATGATTGAATAATAACGTAATCCTTTAATCCTTTTTCTTCGATAAGTCTTAATAGCTCATCTTCCATCACAAGCTCACCATTCATTGGGCGTGTCTCAATAAAATAATTTGTGTTTTTACCAAAGGTATCAAATATTTCTTCAAGTGTGGGTATCTTTTCGCCCTGATACTCATTGCTAAACCATGAACCTGCGTCCAGCTGTTCTAATTCTGCTAGAGTAAACTGTGACACTTCTCCCTCCCCATTTGTTGTTCGATCAACCGTTTCATCATGAATCGAAATAAGTTGGCCATCTTTTGTCATTCGCAAGTCAATTTCAATAAAATCAGTACCAAGTTCTACTGCTTTATTATAAGCAGTCAATGTATGTTCAGGCGCTAAATTTTTTGCCCCTCTGTGAGCAATGAGGGTAACTTTTTCTTCCTGTGATTCTGACTGTGAACAGCCCACTAATAATAAGATTAATAGGATAATAATGTACTTTTTCATACTCCTAACTTATCACAATATTCCCGAAAGTACCACCTGACCATTTACGTCCAAAATGTAAATAACCTCCCCTATATGTGCTGTCTGATAAAATTTTTGATACACCAGTGTCTTTTCTTGTTATTGTAATGGTAGTAGGGTATACGTCTATTTTTATTGGTATGATGTTGTTACCAACTGTTCCACCATTTAATAAGGAATCTATTCTTGTTGACGTACCATTGATATTTCTATAAACATCTATGTTTCCCATTGTTTGCGAGAATAATATTATATCCTGTAGATAGGCTGCCAAAATCATCAAAAATATCATTCTGCGTACATATTTGTGTCGCTAACCATCCACCTGTTATGTGATTTGTATATTTAATCAAATTCCAAAACAAATGATTCTGATAGTTCTCCAACCCAACCTTGCAAAACAAAGTCCCTTCCACCATTAGGAAAACTGGAATCAATAGTATATATATCCCCACCGATTTCCACCAGTAAAATCTCCTCTATTAGTCAAAGATTTCACCATGCCATGATAGAACACTTGATTATTAAATGGATCTTTTGATAACTGATCTACAGCCTCAGATAAATAAAAAGGTTCGTCTGTAAAAAACCCACTACCACCTTTTGCCAAAAATATGTCCCTTTCATAGCGATGGTTTACAGTAAATAATATTACCTTTATTCCATACGCAATACAAGATTGAATGTATTCATCAGTTACAGCAGTCTTAGAGACTCCAACATATCCAATTCCGTTATCTAAAAGAGTTTCGGGAGGTACGCTACTTGTTAATAACAATACTTGATAGTCTTTAGATACTGCGTATTGCAACACATTCATATCGACAGATTGAACCAATGCATATTCTCTTAAATCATACCTTTCGAGCGTATCAACAATTTTTCTTACAGATTTTTTATCTTTTGATTCCGAACAATAGATTGCTGATTTTCCAAATGTAGAAACAATATCTTCTAACAATGGAGCATTCACATTTTTGTACCCAGGAAGGAATATCAACATTTAGGTTTCTAAAACCCATTGCAGAATAATTTGAAACACTTCCATCTTTATCAGTTGTCCAATCCACTGTTAAATCGTGCATAACACCTAAACTACCATCTGCTAAAGTTTGTACATCCATTTCTATGAAAGAATTGCCAACCGCTAAACATCCTTTATAAGCTTCAAGTGTATTCTCGGGAAAAATAATAGCCCCCCTATGACAAATATAAAGTGGTTCTTCTAAATCTACTAACTTAGTACGTTCAGTTTTATTTTCAACTTCTTCAATTTCTTGTTGTTGAGCATCTAATTGTTCATCTATATACTTCCTATTATCTCTTATTCCTTGTTCTGCTTCAGATAGCCTAGGAGCATATTCTGTTTCTAAGTTATTTAACCTCTGTTTAATATGAGTATTTAGCTCTCCTGTATCAAAGCTTCCATCAATTAACTGCTGGGTAACTTCCTTTGCTTCATTTGCTGTAACTTTAGCTTCATCTGCTACATTTGCAGTTATTTCCATGGATTCTGCTATTGATTCCCCTACTTCTTTACCGTAAATCGCTGTCCTCACCTAGTGTGCTAGTTTCTTTATCTTCTCTGGTACCGCCATGATCCACTTCACTCCTATTCAGAAGTTCCTCTGATTTTATTCTTACTTGTTCTGCTAGTATTCTAGCTCTGCTTTTTTTAGCTTCTTGCACTCTCCAACGCCTCCACCTTTGCAACTAAAGCATCTAAATCTATTGGATTAATCACAGAAATTAAGTCTAATTTCCTCTTATCAACTGTGCTCATTAATCCATCCTTCGTTGGAGTTGCAACTTCATAAACTGGAATATCTTCAATTGCAGCAATAAGATTATCAACAGCTTGGTTTAGGTTTTCGATTGCATCTTCAAGTGCTGGAAAGTCACTATCTTCTAATGCCCGTTGAATGTCGCCAACAGAATTGTCTATTTGTGTTAATTCAGTTTTTAGAGTACTGATTGTTTGCGATTGACTAGCAACAGTCTGCTCTTATTGCGCCACGCTTTTAGTCTTTTTATTTGCTTCAATTTGGTAGTGAGTTAATGACTTATATTTTTCTCCGATAGTTAAACTAGCGTTTTGTGGCACGTTAATATCAATGGTCTGTTCGATAATCTGCAATGGCTCGTCTATTTCAAAAACAGGGTTGATGATTTGATGCCAATTCCCACATTCAAAAGCTTCGAATGATGAATCAATAAGTGATACATCAACTGGATTTACATCGTAGCTTGTTTTAGAAGCCTTTTGACTATTTAAAAATTGTTGGCCACGAGTTTTTAAAATATTTGGTTGGGTTACATCATCAAAGATTACCTCACCCTCAACAATTCCAAATTCTTCTTGTAGATCTAAATCATCGAGATAATCAAGACCACCATTAACAGAAGCAATTGTTAACCTAGCTTGTGAAATATCTGCTGCGTTTTCATCTTCACTCTCAATCCGAGTTCCCAATGGAATTAAACGAGTAATTACATCAAGTGGATCTATTTCTCTTTGCATATTTTTCATTCCAGGTTTAGGCAGTTGGAAAATAAACAAACTAGAACATCATCATATAGAATCATTTTTAAATGAACTCAATCACACCAAGTTGCCAAATAGCGATAAAAACATATCGCAAAGAACTAGAAAAGACATTTATAGAATTCTCTCAAGCGCTTTAAAGACTGGAAGACGGCATGGTATCAAAGAAGGCATCATGGTGGATATAGAAGCAAAGGATGATAATGGAAAATGGAATTTATCACCTCAACTTAAAACCTCAACTAGCTACCGAACTTTAGACATCGATGATGACACCATCGAATTGCTAAAAAACCATAAAAAGCAACAAGAAAAGGGTAAAATGAAATGCAGTCCAGATTATGAGGAAAACAATCTAGTATGTTGCACTTCAACGTGTGGTGTTATAAGACCAACCTATTTAAGGACTGTATTTAATCGCACGATTGAAAAAAGTGGTGTAAAATGAATTAGCTTCCATGGTTTACGGCACACTCATGCAACTTTATTATTGAGAGCTGGCATTCATCCAAAAGTTGTTCAAGAAAGATTAGGTCATAGATCAATACAAACAACTTTAGATACTTATTCTCATTTAATTCCAGGTATACAAGAAATAGCTGCAACAAGTATTCAAGCTTCACTTTATGGAAAGAAAGAGAGAAAGAAATAGTTCCTGATAATGTCGTTTCAAACAGTAAAAAATAACTTTTAAAAATTACTTCGAAACTCGAAGGTTTGCATTCCGTATGCAATTGGGTATTTTTGCAGAAAAATAGCAAGGGAAGAAATCACTTTCTAACCCTTGCTACATTTGACTTTCAACGACGCGCCCAGAGGGATTCGAACCCCCGGCAAACCTGGTACCGGAAACCAGTGCTCTATCCAGCTGAGCTATGGGCGCATGATATGATTTTTATCATCCATTACTTGGACACATAGGCTATTATAACGCCTACAGATTGATTTAACAAGTATTTTCAGTGCAAAAAGGTTTAATTCATCATGCTTCCGGGCAAGATGTAATATGTGTTTTTTTGAAAAATATGACTGCAATATTCGTCGAAAGTTTTTGTTTGACCTTCATTGACCATTAGTATATGATGATAATATCCAAAGATTGGATATATCTTTAGAATAGAATTAAGGAGGAATTCCAATGAATTTAATCCCTACAGTTATTGAACAAACAAACCGTGGTGAGCGCGCATATGATATCTATTCTCGTTTATTAAAAGACAGAGTTATTATGCTAGGAAGTGCCATTGATGATAATGTAGCGAATTCAATCGTTGCTCAGCTACTATTCCTAGAAGCAGAAGATTCAGGGAAAGATATCTCACTTTATATTAACTCACCTGGTGGGTCTATTACAGCAGGTATGGCAATTTATGATACAATGCAATATATTAAATCAGACGTATCAACAATTTGTACTGGTATGGCTGCATCAATGGGTGCTTTCCTACTTGCAGCTGGTGCAAAGGGTAAACGTTATGCTTTACCAAATAGTGAAGTAATGATTCACCAACCATTAGGTGGGACACAGGGGCAAGCTACAGATATCGAAATTCATGCAAGACGTATATTACAAATGAGAGAAAACCTAAACAAAATTCTTTCTGAACGTACTGGTCAACCAATTGAGGTAATCAACCGTGACACAGAGCGTGATAATTTCATGACTGCAGCAGGTGCTGTAGAATATGGATTAATTGACAAAGTATTAGAACGTAAGCCAGATTAAAATATACTTAATTGCTAAGAGGATGAATGATTAGTTCATCCTCTTTATTATTTATTTTATTTATAATTGTTATCTATTTCACAAATGGGAATACTATTAATTTCTTTTCGTCACAAATGATGTCAAATGATTTAATGCTATTTCCTCATCGGATCCATCTGCAATAAGTTTAATTGATTCGCCAGTTGTAATTGCTAAGCTCATTAGTCCCATAATGCTTTTTGCATTTACTCGTTTACCATTTTTCTCTAAAAATAAATGCGCACTATAGCGGTTCGCTTCCTGCACAAATTGTGCAGCTGGTCTTGCTTGTAACCCTGTCTCAAGCTCAACTGTGACAACCCTCTCAACCATTGTCTCCTCATCCTCCTCAAAATTAAAGCGGTAACATTTTATTTTATACTAAAAAAATGTAAAAAAATATCCATGATAAACTATTATACCATGGATTCTGAAAATTAGAAGTAAAGTTATGATAAAATTTCGCCTTGTTTAATTTTTTCTGCAAATTCATCAATTTTCTTTAAACGATGATTAATTCCCGACTTTGATATTTTTCCACTTGATACAAGCTCGCCTAACTCCTTTAAGGAAACATCCTCATGCTGTACTCGTAAAATTGCGACCTCTCGTAGCTTTTCTGGTAGCGACTCAAGTCCTACTGTTCGTTCAATTAGTTTTATATTCTCAATTTGGCGAAAGGCTGCACCAATTGTTTTATTCAAATTTGCCGTTTCACAATTAACAAGTCTGTTTACAGAGTTTCGCATATCTCGAACAATCCGAACATCCTCAAATTTAAATAGTGCATTATGTGCACCAATAATATTTAAAAACTCCGTTATTCTCTCCGCTTCCTTCATATATACAATATAGCCTTTTTTTCGCTCCAAAACTCTTGACCGTAAATCAAATGTATTCAGTAATTCACATAATGCCTGATTATGGTCTTCATTAGAATTAAAGATCTCTAAATGATAGGAAGAGGTTTCTGGATTATTAATGGACCCTCCCGCAAGAAAAGCTCCACGAAGATAAGCTCTCTTACAGCAATCCTTTTCTACAAACTGTTCCGGTATTCCACGAAAAAAAGAATATCCGTCCTTCATAATTCCTAGCTCTGTTAATATCCCTTGGACATTTTGTTTTAACCGAACGATATATACATTATTTTTCTTTAGCTTCATTTTCTTTCGTACTAAAAGTTCCACAGGAGTAAGAGAGAAACCAGCCTTAAGTAATGTATAGATACGTCTTGCTATAGCTGCGTTTTCTGTTTGGATATCTAACGTATACTGCATTTGCGATACCGAAATGGTTCCGTTCATCCTTATTAATGCAGCTAGCTCCGCATTCGAGCAACAAGGATCTGACTCCACAGTTGTTAATTCCTTTTTAATCTCTGAAGCAAAGGACATAATACTCCCCCCTTCATTTTATTTCGCAATCAAAGAATATAGTAATTTGGCAATCTTTCCTGTATCATGGCGTATGGTTGTTTTTGAATGATCAATAATATCCCCTTCAATAATTTGAAGCCCCATGTCTAATAATCTTTCAATATCATATTCAACAGGTTCCGAATTCTCCCCAGCATATCGATCACGAACTTTAGGATCGATTTTTTCACTGTGAACTACGATTGCATCGATAATATCTTCTCCTATATGGTTTATGATAGCCTGAACATGGTCACCAGCAGAAAAACCGGTAGTTTCACCTGCTTGTGTCATTACATTACAAACATAAACTATTTTAGCTTTAGCACTACGTAATGCATCAGCTATTTGAGGAATAATTAAATTCGGCATGATACTAGTAAATAGACTCCCAGGAGAAATAACAATTAAATCTGCTCTTTCTATTGCAGTTAAAGCGTTTGGCAATGGTTTTACATCTGTAGGCTCTAAATATACTCGGTGTATTTCTTTACCTGCTAATGGGATATTGGATTCTCCTACCACAAATGATCCATCTGCCATTTCTGCTCGTAACGAAATATTTTCATTCGAGATTGGGTATATTTTACCTTTCACATTTAAAACTCTTGAGATTTCTTTAATCCCTGTATAAAAATCTCCAGTAATGGAAGTCATCGCTGCCAAAAGCAGGTTTCCAAGCGAGTGTCCCGATAACTCATTTCCAACTGAAAAGCGATGCTGAAAAAGCTGGATAAGCATTGGTTCAACCTCAGACATTGCTGCAATAACATTTCGAATATCTCCTGGTGCCGGTATAGCCATATCCTGCCGTAATCTTCCCGTACTACCACCATCATCTGCTACAGTTACTAGAGCCGTTAATAGAATCGGATAATTTTTTAATCCACGGAGTAGAACTGGCATCCCAGTTCCTCCTCCAATTACGACGATTCTTGGCTGGTTATTATCTGACATATTAATGGCCCTTTCTCTTATCAATGTCACGGTGACTAACGTGTGTAATATAATTCGCTTCAGCAAGCTTTTTAGCAAAATATTCCGCTAAAGCTACTGAACGATGCTGCCCTCCAGTACAACCGATAGCAACAACTAGCTGTGATTTTCCTTCTTTTTTATATTGTGGAAGCATGAACTGTAACAAATCAAGAACCTTCTCTTGGAACTTTTGTGTTTCAGACCATTTAAACACATAAGAAGAGACATCCTGATTAAGCCCTGTCAATGGTTGCAACTGTGTTACATAATGTGGATTAGGTAAAAACCGCACATCAAATACTAAATCAGCATCAATCGGTATTCCATATTTAAATCCAAAAGAAATCATATTAACGGAGAAAATCTCCTGTTTTTCCTCAGAATAATACTTGAGAATTTTCTCTCGAAGCTCACGTGGCTTTAAATTACTTGTATCAATAACTCGATGTGCACGGCCACGCATTTCATCTAACAATTTCCGTTCCTGCTTAATTCCTTTTAAAGGTAGGTCACCAACAGCTAATGGATGTGATCGTCTAGTTTCTTTATATCGGTTTACGAGCTTCTCATCATTTGCATCAAGAAATAAGATATGCTCCTCCAACCATTCTTCATCGCCTACTATATCAAGCGCTTCAAATAATGAATCAAAGAATTCACGTCCCCTTAGATCCATCACAAGCGCTACCTTGTGGATACTATTGGTAGAATCTCGCATCAGCTCAAGAAGCTTAGGTAATAAAGCAGGTGGTAAGTTATCCACACAGTAATAGCCTAAATCCTCAAAACTTTGAATTGCAACTGTCTTACCAGCACCAGACATACCAGTAATAATTACCATTTTTGTCTCTTGTTCAATATTTCCCATCTCCATCACCTCTTCATGGTTACCTATAATTATGCTAGATACGTGATATTCACCTACGAAAGGTGTACCATATTTAGATTGTGTCATTTATCCAAAATACTATATCTATTATACATGTAATTAATTTATTGCTACAAGGAAATGACTATACTTTCCTTTATTATAGAATTATGTAAAGCACATTGGATTCATGTAGATAATTTTCCTTTGCCAGCAACTTATTTTATAGAAGCAAAAAAATACGCAGATGCAATTACATCTGCGCCAATAACTAATCTATCTATTAAAAAGGGGGTCAATTAGTTATTTTTATTGTACTTCATTAATATTTCGTACGTGTTACAGCTACGTTAAGATGCCTTTACTTTACTATTTTACTGCTTTTAGCTTATCATTTAGCTCTTCGATATAAGCAATAGCAGCTTCTGCAGCAATGGATCCATCACCTGTTGCAGTGACAATTTGTCTCAACTTTTTATCACGAATATCTCCCGCAGCAAAAATACCAGGAATACTAGTTTCCATATTTTCGTTTGTAATAATATATCCTTCTTTGTTCGTAATTCCAAGTGACTGGAAAGGCTCACTCAAAGGTACCATTCCAATGTATACAAAGACACCATCAGCTTGCTTTTCATATTCTTCACCAGTCTTAACATCCTTTAATGTTACGCTGGACACCTTACCCTCTGGACCATTTATTCTTTCCACGGTTGTATTCCAAATGAAGTCCACTTTTTCATTATCAAATGCACGTTGCTGAAGAATTTTTTGAGCACGAAGTTCATCACGTCGATGTATAATCGTAACCTTACGAGCAAACTTTGTTAAATAAACACCTTCTTCAACAGCGGAATCTCCACCACCAACAACAATCAATTCCTTCTCTTTAAAGAATGCTCCATCACATACGGCACAATAAGATACTCCACGTCCACCTAATTCCTCTTCACCAGAAATTCCTAATTTCTTGTATTGTGCACCAGTGGTTATAATAAGGGTTTTTGTCTTATAGACCTTACTACCTGCATTTACAATTTTATAGTCTCCATAATCCTCAACACTCTTGATGTCACCATAGGCATACTGTGCACCAAACTTTTTCGCATGTTCAAACATTTTATTGGATAAATCAGGACCTAAAATATTATCAAATCCCGGATAGTTTTCTACATCTTCTGTATTAGCCATTTGTCCACCCGGAATACCGCGTTCAATCATTAATGTATCTAGATTTGCTCGTGATGCATAAACAGCAGCAGTCATACCTGCAGGACCTGCACCAGCGATAATCACATCATAAATTTTTTCTTCGGACATGTTAACGCTCCTCTCCAAAACAATAAATACTTCCTATGTTTAGCGTATCGGATTTCCTATTTTACGTCTAACTTTCTGCTCATTAATGCCAGGGGCCTTCTTCCTCGGATAGCTTAGGATGTCGACGGCAGCCCTCTTCCCATAATGCAAGTGCCTTCGCTGGTTCACCCAATCGATAAGCAGTCATGCTATACCAGCGATAATAAGAAATATGACTTTTTACAACCCCTTTATCAAGCATTCGAAATCGAATATTTGCTTCCTTTAGAAAGCCTGTCCTAGCTAATGTAGTTGCTATTCTAAGCTTTTGCTGTTCGTGAATTGGATATATGTTTAGTAATGCTCGAATATGCCTTTGATATTCCTCATATTCCTGTATCTCAAAGTAAAATAGTGCGAGATTCGTATGACTATAAAGGTTATTAGGATCTTCCTCGAGCAACTCCAACTCTTTCTGAATGGCTTCTTCCCGTTTCCCAGTAAAGAATAAGGCATGTGTATACTCATGATGGGCTGTTTTATAATCTGGAAATAGAAGAATCATCTCTTCAAGTAGTACTAGTGCCTGATTCCATTCATTATTTTCTAAATGGTGGAATACAGTTTCCTGATAAACAAGAAGCTCATCCTCTTCATCAAGCTCCCAATCTTCCTCGTCATAATCATCTATTTCTATTAAATCCAATAATGTTTTTGCATCTTCGCTAAAATCACCATCTGGTTCTTTATCTAAATATGAAATAGCAAATTTCCTTGCATCATTTAG
Organism: Ornithinibacillus bavariensis; assembly: GCF_018333235.1. Taxonomy (GTDB): domain Bacteria; phylum Bacillota; class Bacilli; order Bacillales; family Amphibacillaceae; genus Ornithinibacillus; species Ornithinibacillus bavariensis. The sequence goes on from NZ_BORP01000001.1 coordinate 1,009,661, forward strand.
TAAACCTAAATGTGCATAATTGTTTGCTAGTAAATAGTAACAATCCACATATTGATCTCCTGTCGACTGAAGGACATTAGTCAATAGTTGATTTGCTTTATGATAAGCACCTGTTTCGGTGTAAATAATGGACATTTGACATTGATATAGAGGATTATTCGGCTCTGTATCGACTGCTTTTTTTAGCCACTTTAATGCAGTATCAAATCTTCTTTTACGAAATGATTCAACACCCTTCGCAAAATAAAAATCACCTGTTGGGATAAAAGGGATAACATTATTAGTTTTTACTATCTTTTCATTTTTTTCTAGTTGCATGCTAATCCCCCTATTTTTTCACATATCGACAAAAGTATACCATATTTAATGGGGGAATTATATACTTATTCATTAGAAAAGCGAAAGGAGCCTAGTACGAAGGCATCTTTGAAATTTATATTTTGTACTACTTAACAAGGGTCTGACCCCAAAAACAAAGCAAATAATGCTGTTTTCAAGGACAAACCCTTCGTAAATAAATAGCCTATTTAGTTGGTGTAACTGCCTCATTCAACAGTAAATCAAGCTCATTACGATATTCTTCTTCCTGATTTTCATCCCATGCAAACTTCTTCTTCATATACGCAATAACAGGATTCTTATGCGTCTTCACCCAAGCAATATCGAAGAATAAAGCCCCAGTTCTGCGGATAAAGAAGTCCACAGGCTTATATACAAGCTCATGTTCTATTCCATAACATAGCTGGGCAAATACGATTGGATCGATGCTTTCCGCTTCCGCTTCTTGCTTTCTTTCTGCATATATTTGATAAACCTTATCAACATTTGCTCCATACTTTTGGACAAGCTTTACGGCATTTTCTTCACTTATCCCTATTTCTTTCCCATAATCCGTTTTTTCTTGTTTAAATTTTACGAATCCCTGAGTTCCTCCTACCTCACCACCAGAGATAGGTAAATTAACAGTTTCAGAAGGAGAATATAGAATTCCTTCTTCGCTCTTTAATTGATTAACCACTGTGTCGACTGCTTGTTCTGCCATTTTACGGTAACCAGTAAGCTTTCCACCAGCCATCGATATGAGTCCAGAATTGGATATAAATATTTCATCCTTCCGTGATATTTCACCAGGCTTTTTCCCTTCCTCAGCTATTAATGGCCGTAGTCCTGCCCAGCTAGACTCCACATCATCAGCCGTAATATTCAAGGAAGGAAACATATAGTTTATCGAACCTATAATATAATCCCGATCTTCAATTGTCATCGTTGGATGAGCGATGTCTCCTTTATAGCTCGTGTCCGTTGTACCTACATAAGTTTTTTGATCACGTGGTATAGCAAAAACCATTCTCCCATCAGGGGTATCAAAGTATATTGCCTGTTCTAATGGAAATCTCTCCTTATCAAATACAAGATGAACACCCTTAGTCAAATAAAGATGCTTTCCTTGTTTAGAGCCGTCTATTTCACGAAGGTCATCCACCCAAGGACCACATGCATTAACTATTTTTTTTGCATAAATTTCATGCTTCTCGCCATTTGTTTGGTCCTCTACGACAACTCCAATTACTTTTTTATCCTCGCTATAGATAAATGATATTACCTTCATATAATTAAGAGCATGTGCACCTTTTTCAACCGCTTTTTTAATAACTTCAATCGTTAGCCTAGCATCATCTGTCTTATATTCCACATAATACCCTGCACCCTTTAGCCCTTCCTTTTTTATAAGTGGCTCCATTTTTAATGCTTTCTCAGGTGATAGCATTTTCCTTCGCTCCTGACGTTTTACACCTGCCAAGAAATCATATACTCTTAATCCTATATTTGTGGTGAATGGTCCAAATGTGCCGCCTTTATGAAATGGTAAAAGCATCCATTCCGGTGTTGTTACATGAGGCCCATTCTCATACACAATAGCCCGTTCCTTTCCTACTTCTGCAACGACTTTCACTTCAAACTGTTTTAAGTATCGAAGTCCACCATGAACTAACTTTGTTGAACGGCTAGATGTACCAGCAGCAAAATCCTGCATTTCGACAACAGCTGTTTTTAAGCCTCTCGTTACAGCATCTAGTGCAATCCCAGATCCTGTGATCCCCCCACCAATCACTAATAAATCCAGTTTCTCCCTTTTCATTGCATCAAGAATGGTATTTCTTTCATAACTAGAAAATGTCACCATGCCTTAGTCCCCCTAAATAGTGGTTTATTATTAATATTATTTACTCTTTCATTTATTTTAGAATTAATTTCTAGGGGAAAAGTAATTGTATTAGTAAAAATACCTAAATAAAAAAACCACAATCAAACTAATGACTTCATTAGTTTGATTGCGGTTCTCCATTTCTCCGTCCGAAATTATTCTATTAAGCTAATCATACCATAATTATTCTATTTTACAAGAATTTTTACTTAAATCTCCTTGCGTTTTTCCATCTCTTCCTTTGTATAGATAATCTTCATCGGATTACCTCCAACAAAGGAACCTGCTGGTACATCTTTATGAACTAATGTTCCTGCAGATACAATAGCCCCATCACCAATTGTAACACCGGGTAGGATCGTACTATTTGCACCAATCATTACTTCATTCCCAATTACAACTTCTCCTAGACGATATTCCTTAATCAAATACTCATGTGCAAGTATTGTCGTGTTATAACCGATTACCGAATTATTTCCTACAATAATTTTTTCAGGAAACATAATATCTGGCATTACCATTAGCGCAAAAGCAGTTTTCTTGCCCACCTTCATACGAAGAAAAACTCGATATAACCAATTCTTCACACTTAAAAAAGGTGTATATCTTGCAATTTGAATGATGATAAAATTTTTAACAACTTTAAAGAATGATACCGTCTTATAGATTTGCCATAGGGAATTAGCATCTGTTACCGGATGGCGCTCTGTTCTTCGCATGTCCTACACTCCAATGATTTCTAATAAATCAAACATGTCATATAGCATATAAGTTGGTTCGTATCCTTGCAAGAATTCTTCTCCCTTAAGAGACCATGCAACTGCAGCAGTTTTGACACCGGCATTATGGCCAGCCTTAATATCGTGCCAATTATCACCAACCATGAGGGTAGTTTCGGGATCAGCATGAAGCACTTTCATGGCATTTAAAACGGATTCTGGGTGTGGTTTAGCATTCGACACATCATCCAGACCTACAATGGTATCAAAATATGCTTCGATTCCTGTTACCTTTAAGCCTCTTATCGCCGTATCTCGCATTTTTGTGGTGACTATACCTAATGAAATGCCCCTATTTTTCAAGGCTTTAAGTGTCTCTTTCACATTTGGAAAAGCCTTCACATAGTCATCATGATGCACTAAATTATGTTCCCGATAAGTGGTTATCATAGCCTCCGATTGGGCTAAATCAATATTTTGAAAGGTTTCCACTAATGGTGGTCCATTAAATGCTAGAATTTCATCATGTGTAAATTGATAACCAAATTTTTGAAAAGTGTGGTAAAAGGATAAATTAATCAATTCATTAGTGTCAATTAATGTTCCATCTAAATCAAATAGTATTGTACGAATGCTCATTGGTGTGTCCCTTTCTTTTTCGTTCTGCTAGTCTTCTCCAAATAAAAGCAATGATGATAGTTAACACGATTGCCGTTATTAAACGAATTAGTAGTAATGGCCAGACAGGAATTCCAAGTGGCAGGAAGATTAATGTATCCTCAACAACCGCATGACAGGCTACAAGGAATATCAATGCTAACGTCATATCACGCTTGGAAACATTATCTTCTTTTACAGCTTGAATCATCAGTCCTGCTCCGTATGCAAGTCCAATCGTTAAACCAGCTACCAGCGTCATCGAAGTGTTTTTTTCCATTCCTAATACTTTGGTAAATGGTGCGAAACCATTAGATAGCTTCGTTAACCATCCTTTTTCTCGTAAAATTTGCATAATAATCATTAATGGAATAACAATAACTGCTAGTTGAATAACAGCAATAATTGCTGTTTGCAGTCCCGCTACAATAATCTCTTTCCAACTGGTTAAAGCCTCTGCTTCATGAGAGATCAGCCCATAATTGGCTAGTTCCTCTCCACCAGTCCACACGAAATTGATGATCGTTGCAGCTACTAGTGCTAGCCCAACACGAACTCCAACAATAATCCACCATTTTATGCCTACCTTCGATGCTACTGCGGATTCAATAAAAAGATTATGAGAAAACGATAGCATAATCGCCATAATAAAAACTTCTTTAATGGTAAAATCAAAAGAAATAATTGCTCCAATTCCCGCATATAGATTAAGCGCATTTCCTAAAACAATTGGAACCGCAGCTTCACCTGATAATCCAATTAACTCCATTAGCGGACTAATTTTATCGATAATCCAAGGTAATACTGGTGTATATTGTAGTATGGTGACAATTAATGATATAGGAAAAATAACTTTTCCTAATGTCCATGTTGTTTGTAGGCCTTGCTTCAGCCCTCTCTTCAGAATTCCAGACATCCAGTACTTCCTCTCTATCGTTGCTATTTTTTCTTTTTCGTATTCTTTTTCTTATTTATCGGTCCTATTTTATCAACATCTTCGTAGCGCTTTGAAACAGTCTTCCAGCGGTATAAAATCAAACCCACCGCAACGACGATCAATAAAATAGAAATAAATTGAGCTGTACGTAGATTGCCAACGATATATAGACTATCTGTCCGCATTCCTTCAATAAAGAATCGGCCAACAGAATAGGTTGCTATATATGTTAAAAATACTACACCACGAATTGGATTTCTACGTCTTAACCATAAGAGTAGAATTAAAACGAGTACATTCCATAATGATTCATATAAAAAGGTTGGGAAGTAATAAATTCCCTGAATACACATTTGATCCATGATAAAATCTGGAAGCAAGTTGTAGTGCATATCAATGACACTCTGATTCATGATTGGACCACCATGTGCCTCTTGATTCATAAAGTTTCCCCAACGACCGATCGCTTGTCCAAGGATTAAACTTGGTGCTAATACGTCAGCTAACTTCCAAAATGAAATTTTTTTAACTCGAGTAAACACTATTGCTGTTAGCATTGCTCCAATTAATGCTCCATGAATAGCAATGCCACCTTCACGGATTGCGAAGATATCCCACCATGGACCACCTGCATAGCGCTCCCATTCAAATATAACGTAGTAGAGACGGGCACATATAATTGAGATCGGTATTGCATATACTACTAAATCAATTACCAAATCTTTTTTCATTCCTACACGATCTGCTTCACGCATTCCGATCAGCAGAGCCAAAAAAGCGCCTGTCGCAATAATGACACCATACCAATAAATCGGTAAAGAGCCAATTTGCAAAAACACGCGGTCTAATGCTGGTGCATCACAGCTCATATACTTCCACCCCTATTCCATCTCATCATTTTCTAGTTTTATCATATCTGTTAAACGCTCCGAAAACTCCTCTGCCGCATTTACTCCCATCCGCTTCAAACGAAAGTTCATCGCTGCAACTTCAATAATTACCGCCAAATTTCGGCCAGGGCGAACTGGAATAGTAGCTTTAGGAACATCTACATCCATAATCTTCATTTTGTCTTCATCTAAGCCTAAACGATCATATTGCTTAAGGGGATCCCATATCTCTAAATCGATAATAAGGGAAATTTTCTTGTTGCTACGAACTGCACCTGCACCAAATAAAGTCATTACATTAATAATTCCTAAACCACGGATTTCTAATAAATGCTCAATTAATGGTGGAGAATTTCCAATAAGGGTGTCATAATCCTCTTGGCGAATTTCCACACTATCATCTGCTACTAAACGATGTCCTCTTTTAACGAGCTCAAGTGCTGTTTCACTTTTACCAACACCACTTTGACCAGTAATGAGGACACCAACCCCATAAACATCCACAAGTACCCCATGAATTGCTGTAAAAGGGGCAAATTTTACCTCTAAGTAATTCGTTAGTCTGCTGATAACCCTAGTTGTCTTTCGAGGAGAATGTAAAATAGGTACGCCTGAATTATTGGCAGCATCGATAATAATCTGTGGAACTGCCATTCCCCTAGTTATAACGATTCCAGGTGTAACATCAGTACAGAGCTTTGTAATTCGATCTAGCTGATCTTCTGGACTTAAATCAAGGAAATATGTCATTTCCGTTCTTCCAATTAGTTGAAGTCTTTCCTTTGGATAATATTTAAAGTAACCTGTCATTTCAATTCCTGGACGGGAGATATCACTAGTTGTAATTTCCCTATGAATACCTTCTTCTCCAGCAACGAGTTCCAAATTAAAATTCTCGAGTAAATCCTTCGTACGAACAATGGTAGTCATTAATTTCCCTCCATTACGAGCCCTAACTGTTACCCATTGTAGCATATTTTTCTAGCAGGTAGGAATAAAGATGTATTAAGAGAAGAACGCGTATTTGGGTTAGGAAATTACGATTACTTGGATTTCTGAAAGTAAAATATTCTAGTGAATATCAGTTCAAGCCTTTTTTGAGGATAATGGATCTTTTACTAATTTGGTTAATATTAGGTTTAAGATGGATAGGATTACTGCTGCAAGTAACGCCGTTCCAAATCCCTCTATGACAAACGAATCCCCAATAACAGCCTGCGTAATCATTAACGTTACTGCATTAATGACAAATAAGAATAGGCCCAAAGTAAAAATAGTTAGTGGCAATGTCAAAATTATTAGGATAGGCTTAACGATAATATTTAGCACAGACAAAATGAGAGCTGCCAATAAAGCTGTACCAAAACCTTCTAACCGAAATGAGTCAAACAATTCCGCTACAATAACTAAAGCAACCGCATTTAAAACTAAAGATAATATCCAACGCATAAACATCAACCATCCCTTCTATCCTACTATATTATTCGACGTATCAACTTTCTTTTCCTTCTTTATACAAATTGGGTACCTTAAGGAAAGCCAGCGTATTTTATATTTATCTTTTTGGAATGAGGAGTATTTTCCCGCAGTTCAGAATTACTCTTTCTATGATTGGGATACTCCCGTAACACTTTTTTATACACAACCAGGATATCCTAGTTCGTAAATTTATAAAACAAAACCCAAACGATAGAAACGATGTTTACTAACGTTTGGGATTGGAATTTACAATTGCTAAGTTAAAAAATTATTCATACTTCCAAATATAAAATTGCTCAACACCTAAGCGTTTTTTAGCCTGTTCCTTTAAGTCATCTGAAATACCTTCACTTTGATTCCAGCTTCGGATGACTCCATTTGCTTGTGATTTGTGACATAAAATTGCTTCCATTTTTGTATCGAAGTTTTCACGAACATCATTAATGATATCAGGTTTTCCAAGGTCCTCGATATACGTGTTCGTAATAGCCTGTGCCCAAACAACTGGACGACTTTCTGGATCCATTAAGCGTACAGCTTCGACTGTTGCAGCACCTAACGCATTATGGTCTGGGTGAACTGCATGCTCCGGATAGTGAGTAATTACTAGGCTAGGATTAATTTCCTCTAGGATTCCCTTCAAATGCTGTGCGACTTCATTTCGATTCTCATATTCTAAAGTTTTGTCACGGTAGCCTAAAAGTCGTAATTCCATATCTAACGTCCTGCAGGCAGCCATCAGTTCTTTTTTGCGAATCGCTGGTAAAGTTTCACGATTTGCAAAGGTGGGATTTCCCATATTCCTCCCCATTTCACCTAATGTCCCACAAAGATAGGTCACTGGTACTCCTTGCTCTCGAAATTTTGCAATGGTTCCTGCAGCACCAAATGACTCATCATCAGGATGCGGATATATGACAACAACATGCTTTTCCATAATTTTCACCTTCCTTACTATTAGTAACTAAATGGCGTTTCACTAATTTGTAGTGCTACCATTAATCTTCCTTCACGGTCATGACCTGCCATTAAGAGCTTTTCTCCTTCGAAAATTTCCCAATCGGTAAGTCCCTCCGCATAAATCCAGCCAATATCCATTTTTAACCCAGCTCGATAGGATTTTCCATCACCAACAATTTTAGCTTGGTTAAAACGTACCTTCGCATTCCGGATATAAACACCAACATTATATGCTTTCTCATTTACATGACTTGCATATGCACCATTTGTCGTTTCCAAATGAACATAAACATCTTTATTGATAAAGCCTTCTAGCTTTTCTTGTACTTTTTCTAGTTCTATTGGTTTCATTGCGTAAACCTCCTTACATTCTATTTTTAGATTACCGAAACGGAAAAGCTTCGTCAAAAGTTTGAACTTCAAGACCAAATAAAAATAGGCAGCAATTTACTTGCCGCCTATCCTTTAGCTCGACTTAATTTTTTCCTTTTTCTTAAGTTCTTCTGTTTGACGTTTAGCATCCCGCTCTAAAATAGGTTTTAAATAGTGACCAGTATAAGAAAGCTCCTCTTTAACTATTTTCTCCGGAGTTCCAGTAGCAATAATCTGTCCACCTCTTGCTCCACCTTCTGGACCTAAATCAATAATATAGTCCGCTGTCTTAATTACATCTAGATTATGCTCAATAATCAAGACAGAGTCACCATTTTCCACTAAACGATGTAAAACCTTAAGGAGACGACTTACATCATCCACATGAAGTCCTGTAGTCGGTTCATCTAAAATATAAAGAGTTTTCCCATTGGAGCGACGATGTAGCTCACTAGCAAGCTTGACACGTTGTGCTTCCCCACCAGATAGGGTGGTTGCTGGTTGTCCAAGCCTAATATATCCCAAACCAACATCTACAATCGTTTGTAGCTTTCGTTTGATTTTTGGAAGGTTTGCAAAAAATTCTACCGCTTCCTCTATTGTCATTTCCAATACATCGGATATACTCTTCCCTTTATATTTTACTTCCAATGTTTCACGGTTATAACGTTGTCCATGACAAACCTCGCAAGGTACATAAACATCTGGCAGGAAGTGCATCTCAATTTTTATGATTCCATCACCTTTACAAGCTTCACAGCGGCCACCTTTGACATTGAAGCTAAAACGACCCTTCTTATAGCCTCTTACCTTTGCTTCATTTGTTGATGCAAAGACGTCGCGAATGTCATCAAATACACCGGTATAGGTAGCTGGATTTGAACGTGGAGTACGTCCAATTGGTGATTGATCGATATTAATAACCTTCTCCAAATATTCTAGACCTTTTATTTCCTTATGTTGTCCTGGCAAATGCTTACTACGGTTGAGCTCACGTGACAATGTCTTATAGACAATTTCATTAACAAGTGAGCTTTTTCCAGAACCAGAAACTCCTGTCACAACAGTAAATAGACCAATTGGAATTTTTGCGGAAACATTTTTCAAATTGTTTTCCGATGCGCCAATTACCTCAATATATCGTTTATCCGGTTTTCTCCTTTTGGCTGGTAATGGAATAAACTTTTGTCCAGATAGATATTGTCCTGTAAGGGAAGCCTTATTCTTCATTACTTCCTCTGGTGTTCCACTGGCAATTATTTGCCCACCGTGCTCACCAGCACCTGGTCCAATATCAATTAACCAATCTGCAGCCATCATGGTATCTTCATCATGCTCAACGACGATTAACGAATTATCCAAATCTCGCATTTCCTTTAATGTATGGATTAAGCGATCATTATCCCGTTGGTGTAAACCGATAGAAGGTTCATCAAGAACATAAAGTACCCCTGTTAAAGATGAACCGATCTGGGTTGCTAAACGAATGCGCTGTGCCTCTCCACCTGATAAGGAACCAGCTGCCCTTGATAATGTTAAGTAATCTAGACCAACATTGTTTAGGAATTCTAAGCGATTATTAATCTCCTTCAATAAAAGCCTTGCTATCTGTTTTTCCTTCTCGGTTAGGTCCAAGCTATGGAAAAAGTTCATGGCTTCGGTAATTGAAAACTCTGTTACATTACTAATATGAAGTCCATTGATTAATACTGCTAGTGCTTCTTCCTTCAAGCGATTTCCTTTACACGTTGGACAGTCTTTCTGCATCATATATTTTTCTAGACTTTCCCGAACATAATCTGATGAAGATTCCTTGTAACGGCGTGCAATATTATTTAGTACACCCTCAAACTCTATCATGCTATTTCGGACATTGCCAAATTCACTTTCATAATAAAAATGAATTTTTTCCTTACCACTTCCATATAAAATCTTATCCATTTGCTCTTTCGGAATATCCTTCACTGGGATATCCATGTCAATTTTATAATGATCGCATACACTTTTTAATAGCTGTGGATAATACTGTGAACTTATTGGTTCCCAAGCAGCAATAGCATGCTCATTTAAGGTCTTCGTCCAATCTGGAATAACAAGATCTAAATCGACAACTAAATTTGTACCTAAACCATCGCAACTAGGACAAGCGCCAAATGGACTATTGAAGGAGAATAATCTTGGCTCCAGATCACCAATGGAGAATCCACAAATAGGACAAGCGTGATTTTCACTAAAGACCAGTTCCTCTTCCCCCATTACGTCAACGATTATTTTTCCTTCACCAATATTCAATGCGGTTTCAATCGAATCACTTAATCTTGCCTCAATGTCAGGTTTTACTACCACACGGTCAATAACTACTTCAATGGAGTGTTTTTTATTTTTATCAAGCTTAATTTCTTCTGTAACCTCTCGCATTTCTTTATCCACGCGAATTCGGACATAGCCTTCCTTCTTAAGTTTCTCTATTACTTTCACATGCTCCCCCTTACGTCCAGAGATTACTGGTGCTAGGATTTGCATTTTTGTCCTTTCAGGGTATTCCGTAATTCGGTCTACCATCTGTTGAACTGTCTGGGAAGAGATTTCAATACCATGCTTTGGGCAGGTTGGGTGACCAATTCTTGAATATAGTAATCTAAGATAATCATAAATTTCCGTAACGGTACCAACTGTGGAGCGGGGATTTCTGCTAGTTGTTTTCTGATCAATGGCAATGGCCGGTGATAGCCCTTCTATCGTATCGACATCTGGTTTATCCATTTGCCCCAAGAACTGGCGGGCATATGCAGATAAGGACTCGACATAACGCCTTTGTCCCTCGGCATAGATTGTATCGAAAGCTAATGATGATTTTCCCGATCCAGACAAACCAGTTATAACTACTAGTTTATTCTTTGGAATGGATACATTAATATTCTTTAAATTATGTGCTCTTGCACCTTTTACAGTAATCATTTTCTCAGCCATACATTGGTCATCCTTCCGCCTTAAGTTCAAACACGATATCACGAAGCTCAGCAGCTCTCTCGAAGTCAAGCGCTTTGGCAGCTTCTCGCATTTCTTTTTCCATGTTTTCGATTACGTTTTCCCGTTCTATTTTGGTTAATTTTGAATAGCTCTTTGTCTTGCTTTCCAATTCTGGTTGTTCCTCTGCCACTGATGTTGCTCGAATAACATCACGGACATCCTTCTTAATTGTTTTAGGAGTGATATGATGTTCCTCATTGTATGCCATTTGTTTTTCACGACGACGCTCTGTCTCTTCGATGGCACGTTGCATGGAATCGGTTATCTTATCTGCATACATAATTACCTGACCGTTCTCATTACGTGCTGCACGTCCCATTGTCTGGATTAACGAACGTTCTGAACGAAGGAAACCTTCCTTGTCAGCATCCAATATAGCTACTAGAGATACTTCAGGAATGTCTAAGCCTTCACGTAGTAGGTTAATTCCAACTAATACATCATATTTCCCTATCCGCAAATCACGAATAACTTCAATTCTTTCTAGCGTTTTAATTTCAGAATGTAAATATGCGACTTTAATCCCAATGTCCTTTAAATAGTCAGTTAAATCCTCTGACATCTTTTTCGTTAATGTCGTAATCAGTACACGTTCATTTCGCTCTGTCCGCTTATTTATTTCTCCAATCAAATCATCAATCTGTCCTTCGATTGGTCGCACCTCGACCTTTGGATCTAATAATCCAGTAGGACGTATAATTTGCTCTGTCATGACTGGTGTATGTTCCAATTCGTATGGTCCAGGAGTTGCCGAAACAAATATGATTTGCTGAACCTTTGATTCAAACTCCTCAAACTTTAAAGGTCTATTATCTAAAGCAGATGGTAAGCGGAACCCATGATCCACTAAAACCTGTTTTCTAGCTTGGTCACCATTATACATTCCACGTATCTGTGGTAACGTAACATGGGACTCATCTATTACGACGAGAAAGTCTTTTGGAAAGTAATCCAATAGTGTATAAGGTGTTGCACCAGCTTCTCTTAGGGTTAGATGTCTAGAGTAATTTTCAATTCCTGAACAAAATCCCATCTCACGCATCATTTCCAAATCGTAATTTGTACGTTGTTCTAAGCGCTGTGCTTCTAATAATTTATTTTGACTACGTAGTTCCTTTAATCGCTCTTCTAGTTCTTTTTCAATATTAGCGATAGCTAGCTTCAACTTCGCTTCACGAGTAACGAAGTGAGATGCCGGAAAAATTGCCACATGGTCACGGTCACCGATAATTTCCCCTGTTAATGCATCAACTTCTCGTATTCGATCTATCTCATCTCCAAAAAATTCAACGCGAATACAATGCTCTTCATGAGAAGCTGGGATAATTTCAACAGAGTCTCCACGTACACGAAATGTTCCACGTTGAAAGTCAATATCATTCCGTGCATATTGAATATCAACTAATTCTCGCAGAAGCTGATTTCGGTCCTTCTCCATTCCCATTCGAAGCGATAATACCTGGCTTCTATATTCCTCAGGAGAACCTAATCCATATATACAGGATACGCTTGCCACAATCAATACATCATTTCGTTCAAAGAGCGAAGACGTTGCAGAGTGACGAAGCTTATCAATCTCATCATTTATACTTGCATCTTTTTCAATAAACGTATCTGTAGAAGGAACGTATGCTTCTGGTTGATAATAATCATAGTAGCTGACAAAATACTCTACCGCATTGTTTGGAAAAAACTCTTTAAATTCACTATATAATTGTCCAGCTAGTGTCTTATTATGGGCAATAACTAATGTAGGTCTATTTATTTCTTTTACCACATTGGAGACAGTAAATGTCTTACCTGTTCCAGTCGCCCCTAATAATGTTTGATGACGTTGTCCAGCTAATATCCGTTCTACCAACTCATCAATTGCTCGCGGTTGATCCCCACGTGGTTCATATTTTGAAACTAATTCAAACTTGTTATTCTCCATACCTTCGCCTCCGTTCCTAAATCTTTTATTAGTTTATCACAGAATAAATCTATTTTAACATAAATACGAACTAACATTCGATTATTTTGCATTATATTCTTACTATTATTTTATCCAATCTTTTAAACACAAAAACAACTGCCAATACGGTTAGCAGTTGAAATCTTGACTACAGGCAAATTTCCTGCAATATTTCTGGTAAAGATTTTTTATCTAGATGACGATGAAAAACATTTACAGCTTCCTCATACAACGTTTTTGCTTCCTTATTTTGAAAGAAATCTTTAATATGTGATTCGACATTTCCTAATCCTATATCAATTGGATAGATTACTCCTAATTCTTTTAATTCAAGCTCATTCACCTTTTCCTGGCCTGGTAGCGCGGAGCAAGTGAAAATAGGTTTACGCTTCATCAAACACTCACTAACTGTCACCCCACCTGGCTTTGTAACAACGGCATCTACTTGATCATAAATTCCATTCATTTTTTCTTTATTTTCGATATAATTTATTGGGGTAATCAAAGGATCATTTTTTTGCTGTAATCTTTGATACAGTTTCTCATTTTTCCCACATAGAACGATATAGTGAATCGTTGGTTTCGTAGGAATTAGCTTCTCAATTGCACCCATTCCAAGACTTCCTCCTGTTATCAGAACAGTTAACCGTTTATTCCTTGAAAGACATTGGCTTGTTTTCTTAAAAATAGGATGGATAGGAATACCAGTAACGTAAATAGTTGATTCATCAACACCTAGTTCTAGTAAAAAATTCTTCATCCTTATAGAGGGTACTAAGTGATAATCAATCCCTGATATTCCCCAAACACGGTTAACAAAGAAATCGGTATATACATTTACAGTAGTCGCTTGCAGTTGATTTTTTTGCTTTAAGACACTTGCTAGATTGGAGGGGAGGGAATGGGTGCAAAAAAGAATTCTAGGCTGATTTTTTTCCATTAACCTCTTAAAAAATGAAGTAAACAATACTTCATAGACTAATTGTCTTGAACGGTTCGTTTGGTTGTTAACTGCAAGATACTGATACAATTTATCATAAGCTTTTGGCATTATCTTAATCCAGCTTATATAAGCTGTAGAAACAAGTCTCTCTATTGGTCCGTAACTATAAGAGAGTATATCTACCTTTTCACAATTCAGCGTTTGAAAGGTATTTTGTAATTCCTTCATGACAGCATCTGCCACATGATGGTGACCAGTAGGAAGCTTTAGAAATGGTAGGAATAGAGCATTTTCTTTTTGCCTAATTTCCATATTTTCAATCCCTTCAATTACCAATGCCACAAAGAACTTTAACATGTTATAATCCTTCTCGAAGGAGGATTACCAATGATATATATTATTTCTTTGCTAATATTGCTATTTATACTTTTGAGTATTTTCTTATATAAAGCTAATCAGAATACAAAGGACATAAAGCTCAATAAAATCCAATTATCTACCAAGCATTCATCCAACCATTCTTATCTATCTATCCTACATTTATCCGATTTGCATTTAGAGAATATCTCTATAACTGCTAATGAACTGGCAGAAAAACTTCAGTATGAAAAACCTGACATCATTGCATTAACAGGTGATTTTCTCGATCGAAAACGTTCCATACCTAAGCTCGAGGCTTATTTAAAGGTCCTACAACAAATAAAGCCAAAACACGGTATTTATGCTGTTCTCGGTAACCATGACTATGTACTAAATCAATACAATTTACAGAAGCTTATTCAATGCTTAACTCGATATGGCTGTCATGTGATGCAAAATTCGAGTTTAACGATTGAAATCAATAAACAGCTCATTAATATTATTGGAGTAGATGATTACAGTACTAATCGTAGTGACCTAAAAAAGTCTTATCAAAGTATCCAAGAAGGTATAAACCTTGTTTTAACCCATGACCCAAATTTAGTATTAGAAATGGATAACTATCCGTTTGATTATTTGTTAGCAGGTCATTTCCACGGAGGTCAAATTCGGTATCCAAAGGCCTATCATCTTGCTAAAATGGGTAAGCTGCCTCGCCTTAACATGATTAAAGGCATGCAGATGCATAATGATTCCCCATTTTACATTAGTGAAGGATTGGGCCAAACAGGAATTAATATTCGAGTTGGTAGCCGTCCAGAAATCACCTTTCATGAAATTGCAATTTAGTCCCTCTTTTTCATAATCCATATCTACTGATTAGCTCATCCTTTGACATAAATAAATAGACTGGCTCTTGATGAAGGGATGAGCTAGCAAGATAATTTATCGGTGAAAATGTTAGTCTTTTATAATTGCGATACAATGCGTTTGAAATGTTTACATTATCAAAACCGAGCCTTGCTGAACCCTTGTGTAAAGTGGTAATTCCAATGATGCCTTTAATTTCATTTGCTCGTTGATGATTATTTACGTACTCCGCGAGCATGGGAAGTGCTTTTTTCACCATGTGATAAATATACACAGCTCTTTTCGTATCACTAGTAACCGCATAAAGTTCATTCATTATTTTGACGTTATGTAGATGAATCTTAATCAATAGGTCATCTTTATAAATAACTGTGCCATCCTGTAGAATTGTACTTCTCCCTTTGTATTTTGTTAACCGCACGCGAAACAAGGTGCGTCTCTGTTCTTCATCCATAACATATCTTAGTCTTGTTAATGAATAATAAACAGGATCTAATACACGCCAAACCCCTAATAAATAGCTTTTCATTCATACGATTATCCTTCCTGTAAAAATTTACATATTTAGTTTGTGTGAAAAACAATAAATTATGACTAGAGGAGTACACAATTTAAAATCTTATCTATCCTTAAGCTTAATAAGTTTTATAGGAAGGAAAGCTATATTTCACTTTACTAAAAAATCCGTATCACAATGAATGTGGAACGGATTTTAAGAATACTACCTACTTATTAAGTTTTCGATAAGGTTCTCCAGCAAAAATCAGCCCTAATTCATGATGATCGCCTTCATACATAGCACTTTGAACAAAGCGAATTTCTCCATCCAAATCAAATAGCTCCATTTTGAAAAATGAACCAGTTTGCTGTAAAGCTTCGTAGAGCTCTTCTTCACTTTGAATTTTTATACCATTCACTTTCGATATTGTTTCACCTATCAATATGTTTAATCGGTCTGCTGGTGAGCCTGGAATAATTCCAAGGACCCTTAAACCATCATTCGTATGGTTGAAAAAGGGACTTTTCTGAAGATCCTTCACACGTTCTCGATAATTAATCCATTCTCTTCCTACAATAGCTACCATAATTGAAACGCTGGATAACGCTGGGATAAAGATACTGCCTACTGCAATTCCGAAGACAACCATTGCTAAGCCCAGCATAGACATGGATAACTTTTGTGCAACCTTATGTGGGAGCCCACCTCTTATACCATGCTCTATTCCAAGTAAGAATGGAAAAAGAATTAGAGCATAATGTTCATCTCCGAATGAAAGATATGGCCAGTAGGAGGCAAATGGTTCAATGAGTCCGGTTGGAACTAATAAAAATACGGGTATTATAGCTGTTTTCTTGATAAAATGCTTACCAACCCAGCCTCCACGCTTTCCCTTTACAAGTGTTGGAAACGTACCATTTCGTTTAACCCTATTGATAAAATGGGCCTCTACAAATAAGAATAACCCTCCTAAAATAGCCAGTCCGATAAAATTAACCTCTCCATCCATCTGTAAGAAACGAAAATACTCTGGATAACTAGATATAATAAGTAAAACAACATAGGTTATCCCTATCGTATAACTTGGGGAAAGGAATGAAAATCGAAAAGATAGGCTAAGTAATATCATTACTACACTCAATATGAGAATCGTTTCATATGTAAAAACCATACCAAAACCGACAATAAGAATGGAGTATACAATCCCTATTAAAATTGAGAAACTCCATGTATCCTTCCATTCAAAAAGTATATCAAATACCTTCGTACCAAAGTACTTTCGCTCTTCTTTAATACGCTTTATCCCCGACAAAATTATAAAAATAATTGCCCAATAGAATAGTGGATTTACAAATAATTTACCAATCCCTTTTCCTATTTCTATTAACCACTCCTGTAACATAGCTAATCACCTTCCGATGTACATACCTAAACCTAATTATAACCCTATATATTCTCCATTTGTCGAATTTTTTCCTGCTTTTTTGGAAAAGATTTCGTAAAAGATACTTGTTTGTATAAAGAATCGTTAAAAAATGAGTTGCCAGCGAGGTTTTTTTCTTTTGGATTTTCATTTATGATTACAATTTAAGTTTGTAAGTGATATATTGGTTTAAAACTGATTTTAGGCTATTGATATTGTTCGTGGGGCTTATTTTGGGGAGGTAAAACAGCTTTTGATTACCGTTTTCGCCAGTAGCACATGTTTTGGGGAGCTAATACGAGCTTTTGATTACCGTTTTTGCTAGCGGCACAGGTTTTCGGGTGCTAATACAGATTTTGGTTACCATTTTTGCTTGCAGCTCATGTTTTCGGGTGGCAAAACAGCTTTTGGTTACCATTTTTTATTGCGGCACATGTTTTCGGGTGGAAAAACAGCTTTTGGTTACCGTTTTTGCCAGTGGCACAGGTTATCGGGAGCCAATACCAGCTTTTGGTTACCACTTTTGCCAGTAACACATGTTTTCGGGTGCTAAAACAGATTTTGCCTACCGTTTTTGCCAGTAATACACGTTTTCGGGAGCTAATACAGATTTTGGTTACCATTTTTGCTTGCAACTCATGTTTTCGGGTGGCAAAACAGCTTTTGGTTACCATTTTTTATTGCGGCACATGTTTTCGGGTGGCAAAACAGCGTTTGGTTACCGTTTCGCCAGTGGCACAGGTTTTCGGGAGCCAATACCAGCTTTTGGTTACCACTTTTGTCAGTAACACATGTTTTCCGGCTGTAAAACAGCTTTTGATTACCGTTTTTGCTAGCGGCGCAGGTTTTCGGGAAGCAATACTACCTAGTCTATTGATTTTACTCTCGAACTTAGTTATCAGGTGACTTAGTTTAAAAAAAAGAGACTGACCCTCTGGGTCAATCTCTTGTCAATAAGCATTATTTATACAATTCTTGTTGTGCTTTTTCTAGTTGGAGGTCGTCTTCTCCGGTGCGGATTTTTTCAATTACTTTTGCTTCTATTAATCCGCCGGTTTCTTTGTCCACAGTACCTGTAACCTTCAGATTATTTTTCTTTTGAAATTCCTTAACAGCTTCTTCTGTAGATTTACTGAAATAGCCATCTTTTCTATCTGTCTTATATCCAAGACCATTTAACATCAGTTGTATATTTTTGATTTTAACATCTGACTCATCATATGCAAGTGGCTCTTCTATTTGTACCGGGTTTGTATAATAATATTCTGGTTCCTTTACTTTAACAGTTGGCTCGACACCTTTTTTATGAATCCAATTTCCTTCGGGTGATAACCATTTAAAGAAGGTTAGTTTAAGAGTACTTCCATCTCCTAGTGGTACTGTTTGCTGAACGGTACCTTTACCAAAGCTATTCATACCAACTATATCATAACCAACCTCTTTCATCGCTACTGCTAAAATTTCCGATGCAGATGCACTACCCTCATTAATTAACACACTAATTGGGTATGATTTTTTCTTTTTCAAGTCTGAATAATAAGGCGTTTTATTCCCTTCTTGATCCTCTATTTGAACATATGGTACATCTTTCGGAATGAAATTCGCTAAAATCTCTTCTACAGAGCTTAATAAACCACCTGGATTACCTCGAACATCAATGATTAATCCTTCCATACCATCATCTTCTAAAGCTTTTAATTGTGTATTAAAATCCTTCGATGTCGTCTCTGCAAAATTTGTAACTTCAATTATACCTGTCTTCTTTCCATTAATTGTTTCCATTTTAGAATAAACCGTTTCAATTGGAATAGTATCTCGTACAATTGTTACATCAAATGGCTCGCTTGAACCACCTCTTAAAATAGTTACGACAACCTCTGTGCCTTTTTTACCACGTATTTTCGAAACGGCTTGATTTAAATCAAGCCCCTCAAGTGATTTGCCATCTACCTTTAATACTTGATCGTTTGGTCGTAATCCCGCTTTTTCTGCTGGAGAATCTTTTATTGGGGAGACAATTGTAACTACGCCATTAACCATACTTACTTCTGCACCGATGCCTTCAAAAGAGGACTCAATTTGCTCATTAAACTGTTTCATCGTTTCGACATCCATGTAAGTACTGTATGGATCTTCTAAGGTCGAGAGCATTCCTTCAATTGCACCTGTCATTAGTTGTTGTTCATCTGCACCCTCTAAATAATTTTCTTTTATTAAGTTGTATGCTTGTGCAACCTTCGACCATTCTGCAGGTAAATTTGCGTTCTGATCAGTAGAATCCACCTTCTCTTTAGAAGAGCTATCGTCTATCTTCTGTTCTGCTTGATCTGGATTTGCTATAAGTACTCCTACATAGGCCCCCACAAATCCAAGTACAAGTGCACCGACTAATATGAGCACAATATGTATTTTATTTAATCTCATGCGATCACCCCAATGTAATTAATATGTGTCTGAAACGCTTTAAAACCTAAGTGAAATTAATGAAATCACCTTCATCGAAAATCTATTTACTCTTTTGGTCTTCTATAAAACGTGTATACACTATTCTATTATCATAACGAAAAATTCTTACTTACGCCAAATTTTTTCTCTTTTCATTTTTTTGAAAGCCCCAAAAAATAGGAGGAGCAAAGGAATTGCTTGTACTTGCAATACCTTTGCTCCATTCATTTAATCTTTATGGTAAATAATCTAACGGATTAACAACATTTGAGTTAGGTGGATAAAAACCATTCCAACCACCTTTATGTACTTCAAAATGTAGGTGAGGTCCTGTTACTCTTCCAGTAGCACCCATATAACCAATTAACTGACCTTGTTTGACTACTGTACCATCTGCAACTGCAAACCCACTCATATGGGCATATAGTGTAGTGTAATCAACGCCATTAATTGTCGTAACAATTAATATATGGTTACCATATGTACTTGATAAATTTCCACGTACTGCAACACCATTAGTTGCTGCATAAATTGGTGTTCCAACAGGTCCTGAGATATCAACACCTAAATGGAAGCTCTTCGAATTATTAATTGGATCTACACGCCAACCATAGTTAGATGCACGATATCCTGCTGCTGGCCAAATGAATCCTGTGCTACTAGTACCTCCAGCGTTCCCGTTGTTGCCACTACTATTTGATAATTGGTCTAATTTTTGTTTTGCAACCTCTTTTGCCTTGGCAACAGCCTGCTGCTGTGCACGTAGCATAGCTTGCTCATCCTCTAAAGTGAACATATACTCTTCCAAATGCTGATGTTCCTTTTCAAGCTTTGCTAGCAAGGTCTGGCGTTCTGCCATTTGATTATCCAGTTGACCTTGTAGTGCTAGTAGTTCCTGCTTTTGGCCCTCTAGTGCTATTTTCTTCTTTTCAACCTGGTCTTTATTTTCTTCTACTTTCTTTTTGTTACCCTCAACCGTTTGTTTTTTTGTTTCTACTTCCTTTTTATCACGAACTAATGAATCTATGATAGTCTTATCCTGGTCCATCATAATATTGACAGCTGCTGTTCTCGTAATAAAATCGGAAAAACTAGTAGAACCTAAGAGGACTTGCAAATATACCATCGGTCCTCCACTTTTTTGAATCGCTCTGAGGCGCTCAGCAAGTAATGCCTCGCGATCCTCAATGCGATCTAACAGTATTTCAATCTCTTCTTTTAGTTGTTCAATCTCTTTTTTTAAAGCATTTATTTTTGCTTTTAAATCATTAATCTCATTATTAGTGGTATCAATTTCACCTTGCTTACTTTGAATCGATGCCTTCGTTTCGGCTAGCTTTTCATCAAGTGAATCAATTTGACTTTGAACAGATGCCTGTTTATCTAAATTTTCTTCAATTTTTCCTTCTGTCTCGCTTTTTGAACTCTGTATATCCTTATTCTGTTCCTTTAATTGTAACTGTTCCTTCTCTAAATCTTTTAATTCCTGCTCATATTCTTCCTTTGTCTTCGCGGATACATGGATCCCGTTAACTGGTACAGATCCTAGGATGATAAGACCAATTAACATACTTATTCCTAGCTTCTTCCTCAATGAAAATTCCCCTGCCCTTCAAGTAATCTATCTATATAGTCTTTTAAACTTTAAGGAACTTACGAACACTCATGAGACTTCCCCAAATTCCAATTCCTGCACCAACGATTAAAATAATGGCAGATAGTTCCCAAGCGAATGGGTTAAACGGTAGTATTTCAACAAATCCTATCGAACTTACCCCAGTGATACTATTTTCAACCAATTTGTAGCCTGCGAGAACACCAACTATTGGTATGATGGAGCCTAATACTCCAAGCAGCAATCCTTCAACAAAGAATGGTCCACGAATAAATCCATTAGTTGCACCAACTAATTTCATAATCCCAATTTCTCTACTTCTTGCCATAATGGTTAGTTTAATAGTATTAGAGATTAAGAAGATCGCAGTTAATACTAGTCCAGCAATCAAAATAATTCCTATTGTTCTAGCATAACTCGTAAATTTAAATAAATTTTGGGCTACTTCTTGTCCATAGGTAACGGAATCTACATGGGCCAAATTTGTAACCTGTTTAGCGATGTTTTCTGTTTCCTGTGGTTTATCAGCCTTTACAATATAAGCATTATTGAGTGGATTTTCCTGCTCGTACAGCTTCCATACATCTCCACCTTGCCCCATGCTATTTATTAAACTTTGTAGCTCATCATCCTTGGAGGAGAATACGACTGTTTCTACCCCTGGTAGCTTTTTGATTTGATCACCTAGACTAATCACATCATCATCTGTTGCTGTCAAATCAATAAGAACCTTTACAACAACATCATCTTCTATTTTTTCTGCCATATGATTCAAGTTTAAAATTAAGCCTAAAAAGGCACCAACTAATAATAATGTCATGGTTACTGCACCAACAGAAGCTACAGTCATCCATCCATTACGGAATATGTTCTTAATACCTTCACGGAAATGTCTTTTAATTGTTCTAGCTCTCATATCCGTAATCACCTCGATGTTCGTCTCTAACAATTAAGCCATCCTCAATTGCAATAACACGTTTCTTTATTGTATTAACTATTTCTTTACTATGAGTTGCCATGATAATGGTTGTCCCACTATTATTTATTTCTTCAAAAGCGCGCATGATTTCCCATGATGTATCTGGATCAAGGTTACCAGTTGGTTCGTCAGCAATCACAATCTTCGGACGATTGACAATCGCACGAGCAATTGATACACGTTGTTGTTCACCACCAGATAACTCATTAGGGAAAAATCTCGCCTTGCTTTTTAGTCCTACTAGATCTAGTACTTCCATTACACGTCTACGAATATTCTTCGGAGGCTCTTCAATAACTTCTAAAGCGAAGGCAACATTTTCATAGACTGATAGTTTTGGTAGCAATCGGAAATCTTGGAAGATAACCCCGATATTACGTCGTAAATATGGTACTTCTTTTTCCTTTAGTTCACTTACATCCTTATTACTGATAAAAAGTGTGCCACGAGTTGGCTTAATTTCGCGATACATTAATTTAATAAATGATGATTTACCTGCACCACTTGGGCCAACAATATAGACAAACTCACCCTGTTCAATCTCAACATTAATTCCATTTAATGCAGTAACACCATTTTCGTATGTCTTATATACATCCTTCATTAAAATCATAATTAATCACCTTTTAAATTTATAGTCAAAAAGTCTGAGTCTAGATACATTTCCTATATATTATAACATTATTCAACAATTTTTTTAGACAAAATTATATTACAATTATATTTCAAAGGAGAAATATTAATGGGTTATGTAGTTATTTGTCGAATTTTTTGAAAAGTAGGCAAAAAGAAGTGGGTCAATAGTAGGAAAAAGGACAGTCCCATGTATAAATCATACTGGAACTGTCCTTTTATTCAACCATATTATTTTTTTGCAGCTAACCAATCAGCAATCTGTTGAGCTTCATCATCAGAAACTCTATTACCTTGTGCTGGCATTCCGCCTTGACCATTTAGAATGATATTTTTGATATCATCAGCAGAATGATCAGCACCAACTTTTTGAAGGTTAGGTCCTGCTGCACCAGATAAATCTGCACCATGACATGCTGCACAGTTTGCCTCAAATAAGTCTTCAGCTGCAGATGCTGTTTCGCCACCATTGTCACCTGTATTATTAGTTGCGCCATTGTCGTTATTATCATCATTACCACAAGCACCAAGAACTAATACAGAGCCAAATAATACAGCAAATAGCCATTTTTTCATTTGAAAACTCCCCCAATCATTGTAAAGTTTAGAACTGTCATATATAGTATATCCTTTACACAAAAATATAAAAGCCACAGAAATGCCACAATTTGGTTAAACATGAAGTATTATCTAGGTTCTTGGCACTTTTTGACAATTTCATTAACTTTTGAGGAGATATTTTAAAGCTGTGAACGAAGATATGCATCGATAAATGGATCCAGGTCACCATCCATCACTGCCTGTGTATTACCTACCTCTACATTTGTTCGATGGTCCTTAACCATAGAATATGGATGGAATACGTAAGAACGAATTTGGCTACCCCAACCTATTTCCTTATGCTCCCCACGTATTTCAGCTAGCTCTTGCTGTTGTTTTTCAATTTCCAGCTGATAAAGCTTTGATTTTAGCATTTTCATTGCTGCTTCACGGTTCTTTATTTGCGAGCGCTCATTCTGACAGGTCACCACAATATTAGTTGGAATATGTGTAATACGTACTGCCGAATCAGTCGTGTTAACATGCTGTCCACCTGCACCACTAGATCGATACGTATCCACTTTAATATCCTCTGGACGGATTTCGATATCAACATCATCTGTCATCTCTGGAGTCACATCACAGGAAACAAAGGAAGTATGTCTTCTGCCAGAGGAATCAAAAGGAGAGATACGAACCAAGCGGTGTACGCCCTTTTCTGCTTTTAAATAACCATAGGCATTATGTCCTTTAATCATTAGGGTAACACTTTTTACTCCTGCCTCTTCACCTGGTAAGTAATCTAAGGTTTCGACGGTATATCCTTTATGATCCGCCCAACGTTGATACATTCGTAAGAGCATACTCGCCCAATCCTGTGATTCCGTTCCGCCTGCACCAGGATGTAATTCCAATATTGCATTATTAGCATCATATGGTTCACTTAAAAGCATTTGCAGTTCAAAATCACTTATATCCTTTTTAAGGGCTGTGATTCCTTCTTCTAATTCGTCAGATAGCTCAGGGTCATTTTCTTCTCTCGCAAGTTCATAGGTAACTTCTAAATCTTCATACCGATTATTAATCCCCTCAAAGCTATTCACAAAGCTTTTTAGTCCATTCGCTTCATTAATGACAGCTTGTGCTGCTTGTTGATCATCCCAAAATCCAGGAGCTGTCATATCATGCTCTAGCTCACTAATCCGAGCCTTTTTCGTATCTAAGTCAAAGAGACCCCCTAAATTCCGATATACGGTTATTTATTTTCTCTAACTCATTTTTAATTTCTGCAAACTCCATATCTTTCACCTCTATATAATATTATGCTTCACTTTTTATTTTTCTCATCGTTCAAAACCAATGGGCTTTTCGAATGTCAATTAGTGAATAATGAACAGCTAAAGACATTTGAAAGACTTTCCTTCACCTAAAAAGGTCTGACACCCAAAGGGGTCAGACCCTCCTAACTTAATTTCTTATTCGTTCTTTCCATGACAATTCTTATATTTTTTACCGCTTCCACACGGACAAGGATCATTTCGGCCAACTGTTTCCTTCTTAACATAAGGCTTTCGTTTTTGGGCTTTTTCTTCCCCACCACCTGAAACAGCTTGGGTATTTTTTGCAACAGCTTGTCGTTGCATATTTTCTCGTACTTGTGCTTTCATAATATAACGAGATACCTCGTCCTCGATGCTTTCAATCATGCTTTCAAACATGGCGAAACCCTCAAACTGATATTCCCGTAATGGATCATTTTGTCCATAAGCGCGTAAATGAATTCCTTGACGGAGTTGATCCAATTGGTCAATATGATCCATCCACTTCGTATCAACGGTACGAAGAAGAATAACTTTTTCAAATTCACGGATATGCTCTGGAGAAATTTCCTGTTCTTTTTTATCATAGCGTTTCCGGACTTTTTCTAAAATTAGTTGCACCATTTCCTCTTGTTCTTTTCCTTGAAGATCCGAGATAGTCAGATCTTCTTGTTCAAGAAGATTACCATGGACATATTCAATGATCGCCTGTAATTCCCACTTATCTTCATCATCATCTTGTGTATGCGTATTAATTACTCGTTGTAATGAAGACTCGATCATTTTCTCAATTATTTCTCTAAGCTCATTTCCCTCTGAGTCAATAACTTCAAAGCGTTGCTTATAAATGATTTCACGTTGTTCCCTTAAAACATCATCATAGGATAATACGTTTTTACGTGCATCATAGTTATTACCTTCAACTCGTTTTTGAGCTGATTCTACTGCTCGAGAAACAAATTTGTTAATAATCGGTTGGGAATCATCCATACCCATTTTATCCATCATTGATTTCAAATTATCAGAGCCAAATCGGCGCATTAATTCATCTTCCATGGATAAATAGAATTGTGACATACCTGGGTCACCTTGACGACCTGAACGACCACGTAGCTGATTGTCAATACGTCTTGATTCATGACGTTCTGTACCAATTACCGCAAGTCCTCCTAGCTCTTTTACACCTTCACCTAGCTTAATATCAGTACCACGACCGGCCATGTTTGTTGCAATTGTAACTGCACCTTTTTGACCTGCCTGCTCAATAATTTCGGCTTCACGATAATGATTTTTTGCGTTCAGTACATTGTGTTTAATTCCAGCTTTTTTAAGTAGCTGGGAAATTAATTCTGACGTTTCTACAGCAACTGTACCTACAAGTACAGGTTGACCTAATTTATGACGTTCTTTAATTTCTTCTACAACGGCAGTAAATTTACCATTCATCGTACTGTAAATCTTATCTGGATGGTCCTCACGAGCAACTGGTCTATTGGTCGGTATGGCAACCACATTCATATTATAAATTGCCCGGAATTCCTCTTCCTCAGTTTTTGCAGTACCAGTCATACCGGCAAGTTTTTTATACATTCTGAAATAGTTCTGGAATGTAATAGAAGCAAGTGTCATGCTTTCATTTTGAATTTTCAAGCCTTCCTTAGCCTCAATTGCTTGATGTAGACCATCACTATATCGACGGCCCTTCATCAAGCGACCGGTAAATTGGTCTACAATAACTACTTCGCCATCCTCAACGACATAATCTGTATCACGATGCATAGCAACATGAGCACGTAATGCTTGACCAATATGATGTGTTAATGTCACATGATCTAAATCAAATAAGTTCTCTACATTAAAATATTGCTCTGCTTTGTTGATTCCCTCTTCGGTAAGCTGAGTTCCTTTCGTTTTCTCATCATACGTATAATCTACTTCTCGCTTCAATGTTGTAACGAAGGAGTTTGCCTGAGTATATAATGAAGCTGACTTTTGTGCTGATCCGGAAATAATTAATGGTGTTCTCGCCTCATCAATTAAAATAGAGTCAACCTCATCGATAATGGCAAAATTTAAAGGACGTTGAACCATTTGTTCCTTATAAAGGACCATATTATCCCGTAGATAGTCAAAGCCAAATTCGTTGTTTGTACCATAGGTTATATCTGCAAGATAAGCTTCCCGTTTTTCTTCCTTGGTCGAGCCATTTGTATTCAGACCAACAGTTAATCCTAAATATTCAAATAACTGACCCATTTCCTTAGAGTCACGCTCTGCTAAATATTCGTTCACCGTTATAATATGAACGCCTTCACCTGCAAGAGCATTTAAGTATGCTGGCATTGTAGAGGCTAATGTCTTACCCTCACCGGTTTTCATTTCTGAAATATTTCCTTCGTGAAGTACAATTGCACCCATTAATTGCGCTGGGAATGGACGCATACCAAGTACTCTCTTAGATGCCTCACGAACAACGGCATAAGCTTCTACCAATAAGTCATCAAGACTTTCTCCGTTCGAGTATCGTGTTTTAAATTCCTCAGTTTTCTGTTTTAGTTGTTCATCCGTTAGTTTTTCAATATCTGGCTCCAATGATTCGATTTGGTCAACCATACCTTGAAGTCGATTTAATTGTTTTTTATTACCATCAAATAATTTTTTAAGAATTCCTGCCATATGTTACGCTCCTCAATCCTTTAGTGGAACATGAATAATTGTTATTCGTACTATACTGTTCACTAAACAAATTCATGAAACTCTTTCTACCATTTTTTACTTTTTTACATATATTAAATAATAACACTACTTAATTCGATATGCCAATATCAGATATATGCTATAAGTCTTGATTCCATGTAGGTTTACAATTCAAAGGCGACCTCATAAAAGAGATCGCCATAGATGGTGTTATTAATTATTTGGTTCAATCAAGCCATATCTACCATCTTTACGTCGGTATACAACATTCGTATCCCCTGACGTAGCGTTTTGGAATACATAGAACGCATGCCCTAGCATATCCATTTGTAATACAGCTTCTTCTGAATCCATTGGCTTTAAGTCAAAACGTTTTGTTCTTACAATTTCTATATCATCAGATTCGTCAAAATCATTTCCTTCAACTTGTAGGTCCTCTATCCCTTTAGGAATTCCATTCTGACGAAATTTGCGATTTACTTTTGTTTTATATTTCCTAATCTGCCGTTCAAGCTTATCCACAACTAAATCAATTGCTGCATATAAATCAGTGTGCTCTTCCTCAGCTCTTAATAGAAGGCTAGTCATTGGTATCGTTACTTCGATACGCTGTTTTTCATTATAGACACTTAAATTCACATGTACATCAGAGGTAGGTTTACTCTCAAAATACTTATCTAGCTTACCAATCTTTTTTTCTACGTAATCCCTAATTGCCTCGGTAACCTTTAGATTCTCACCACGAATGTTGAATTTCATAAAGTGTCCTCCTTTTCTATCTTTATATATATTATACTATGTTTCCCTGTAAAATTCCTGCTTAAACGTTTATATTTTGTAAATACTTAGAAGAATATTCATAAAAGCTTCAATCAAGACATGTTTCGTCCCATAACTCATTATTTTTATTGTGTAAATTAAAAATGTCTCTATAAGAGAAATTCCCCTATAAAGACATTTTTAAATCTACTATATATCTATTATTTCTTCTTATCCATAAACATACCGTCTATGGTATGAATATTTTCATATGGATTAATATATTTACGATTAGATTGCTTTTGTTTTTTTACTTGCTTCATTTCATCTTTTATTTCTGCAAAAATAGCTTCCATTTTTCTTTCAATTACTTGATTAATAGGTAATAGTTTTCTCCCGAGCTCCAGTTCTTCTTTTGTAAATGGTTCAGAAGCGTGCTCCATATATGTACCTCTTTCAAGCAATAGAGTGTTTATTTGATCAATAACCTCTTGTCGCATATTGGCAGAGATGTCACCTTCAAGTATCCTCTGTATTTTTATTGTAATATCATAAATTGGTTGAACTCGATTCATTATACATGCTCGCCTTGTGTATATTGCATTTGTCTCGTCTTTTGAATAACCTGTTTCCAAGTATCCCTGAATTCTACAACAAAGCCTTGAATCTCTTCTAAAATCGCGACATCATTCTTGATATTTGCTTCCATTAGACGGCGGTACATATAATCGTATAAAGGCAAGATTTGCTGTGAAATATCTACCTCTTGGTCTAGCGTAAGCATTAATTCTTGGATAATTGCTTGTGCCTTTTGGATATTGGTATTTTTTGCTTCCATATTTTTGTCTTGTATATCCTTCTGAGCATGCTTGATAAATTTTAAACAGCCGTTATAAAGCATAAGGGTCAATTCCCCGCCAGTTGCAGTATTAACTGCATTATTCTGGTATGCCTGAAATGGTTTATTAATAGCCATTTGGTAAAACTCCTTTATCATTTATTGGATTTACATTCCACCGCCAAATTGGGAAAGTAACTGAGACGATTGATTGTTTAAACGCGCAATAGCTTGTTCCATTGCACTGAATTGTCTCCAATATCGACTCTCAATCCGTAATAAACGATCCTCAAAATCAGATATTCTAGTATTAAGATCCTTGATACTCTTTCCTAAGGTATAATTTTCAAGTGTACTCGTAGTTTTACCGGCACGTTCTTCGATTTTTTTCATTGTTGATTCGATGGAATCTTCTAATCGATTAATTAATCCACGGCTCTTATCATTTTTATCTTCCGTATTATTAGAGAATAACTTATAAACTCCCTCAGGGTCATTTCTTAAAGCTTCTTTCAGTTTCTCCTCGTCAATTACAAGCTTTCCACCATTCATATAATCGGCTGATGTTTTTATACCTACTTGCGTAATCGAAGTGATTTCCCCACCTGTTTCAATCTTGGAGAACCATGATTGTCGCATATCAAAGAGACCAGAAGATAAAATTGAATCACCACGTAGAATTCCACTTTTTGCTTTTTCTTCCCATAGCTGGATTTCCCTATCTTCCATTCCCTTTTTCTGAAGATCTGTTAATGGCTTATAGTCACGATATCTTTCTTCTGTTTGTGTCTTATTGATCATTTCAACTATTTCGTTATATTTGTCAACAAAATTCTTGATGGCGTCAAATGCGGCATCGACATCATTGCTGACTGTTAAATTCACGTTTTGACCGTTGGTAACATTTTTAAATTCAAACGTTATTTCTCCTAATTTATAGCTATTAGATTTTGAAGTAAGGGTGAGACCATTATAAACAAACTCAGCGTCTTCTCCACCCTTCTCCTGGTCAACTTTAAGCCCTAATACATCTGTAAAAAAGCTATTAGAAGTACTATCAAATCCGATTTCAGCCCCACCAAATTCTGTAGTAGTATTATTGTTTCCCGTTTTGGTAGATTCTAAAATAATTCGACCTGAAGTATTATCATATAAAGCTCTTACATCACCATCGGCAGAAATTTTCTTTAACACATTATTTAACGAATCGCCCTCAGCAATTGAAAATTTATGTGTTTGCTTTTCTCCCTTTTCATTCCATGTATAAAATTCGTAATCTCCAGGAGCAAAAGCATCACCATTCACGAGATTAGCTTTCTGCTCACTTAATGGCTTACTCGGATCAAACGTTTCCCCAGGCTTAACGATACTGCTTTCACTAGAATTGATTGCTGCTGTAGCTAGCTTGTTTACCTGAATACTGTAAGTCCCATTAGAAGCACTAGAATTAGCCGTAGCTGTAACTGCATTCTCCATAGAAGAGCTAACAAATTTTGGCTTATATGTACTACTCATTTTCATGTTTAAAAACATATTCGTATCCATGTCATACATTTTTTGATAGATTTCTCTAAATCCATCACGTTGCCACTCTAAAAGGGTACGACTCTGCTGCATTCGGTCAAGAGGCAGTCTTTCTGCTGACATTAATTTTTCTATTAACTCATCTGTATTTATACCGGACGCTAATCCACCTACACGCATTACCAATTTAACTCACCTCTTTAAATCTTTTTATCAATCAAAAAACCCATATAGTCTGCCATAGCCGCATACATATCCAACATTTTCTTAGGAGGTATTTCTTTAATTACCTCATTTGTAATTGGATTCACTATCGCAACATAATACTCATGAAGCTCCTCATGAAATTGGAATTTTAGATTTGTTTCTAATGGTTCAATAAAGTCATTCATTTTTTTTATGGCCGTTTCCACCTTTGAAACGGTTACTTCTTTAGTATTACCTTCTTGTATTTGGTATGAATCTTGCACAACAGTTCTATTCTCTGTTAGTAATCTATCGCTGTTGCTGTTTTGCAAGGTCTCTATTCCAACTGAAAACGAATCAACTCGCATCCAATTCACCCCTTACAAACATTTTTTTTTATTATCGGCATAAAAACCAAAAAGTTTAGTGATAGATATGGTCTACTCTATCCATTTTTCTTTAGTATTTTTAATAAATCGAAAGGCATATTTGCCGCTTCATTATTTTGATTTTGAATATCTTGATAAATTTCCTTACGATAAATCTCTACTGACTTTGGGGCATTAATTCCAAGTTTAATTTGATCTCCTTCTATTGCCAGCACTTTTATTTCTATTTCATCCCCTACTTGGATTGCTTCATCAAGTTTACGTGTAAGTACTAGCATCACTATACCCCTTTCCCAACAGTAGGTTTAATCGAAGCCTTACTTGGATATACATCCGTGTTAAGTATATATTGTTTACCAAGCATTTTCTTTTGATTAATGACTAGAGGTGCTTTTAAATTGATTGTACTTGTCTCAAATGGATCCTTCAGTGTAACAATACTTACTATTAAAACATCGTTCACACTTTTAATTTGTAGTGACTCTAATGTCCCCTCATCTAGTTCAAAAGAATAGTCCTGATAAAAATGGTATGGATTTGTTACAACGAAAGCTAATGGAACTGTATTTACTGATTGTAAAAACTGAAAGACTGGATTTCCTGGTATATCTAACAGCACAAATTCGGACTGTTCCAAAAATCCAGGTATTCCTCCTGGAAAGTGAATAATCATTTCATCATCAATTGTAACTTCACCTAAGTATTTCGTTTGTATGTTCATATCTGTCACCCTAACATATAATTATTTTTCTTCCGGAAACAGATTAATAAAGTCTATCTCTAAGCTCTGATATTGTGCCATAGATATATCAACAGAACCTGGGACATAAGTGACTTCCGGTTTGTTTGATTGAGCATGAATAATCGGCTTTTTAGGTTGTATATCTATCTCAACATTAGATGGTTGATAATGAGTTTTTACTGAAAACGGAGATGGTACAAACTTAATTCCTAATTCCCGCATCGGCTCATATGCATTTTGGAACGACTGACTTATTAAAGGTTTACCCTTGTTTTCAATTTTCATAAGTTCCGTACCTTGGGAAGACCTTCTCCCTATTCCCTCTAAAACAGCCTGTTTTCCATCCTGGGCATATTTTTCATTTAACCGTTCCACAGATAGTAAATTCATTTCTTCCCATGCCTGTGTTTGATCAATGGTTAATTTCGCTGGGATAGTCCTCATCGAAATTTCTGCATGTGGCTGCTGAATGGATAAATCTGCTTTTGGTTGTCTAATCGCTTGTCTGGCTGGTTGAGAAACCATATAGATTTTTGCCATTTGAGATTGCATTCGAATTTGAGGTAGCTCCATCCCAATCCCCCTATAAAGAAAAATCCCTGAACCCTAATTCGGGCCAGGGTCAAATTAACGTAGAAAATCTAATAATGTTGGCTGAATAATTCGTGATCCAGCTGATAATGCTGCACGATGGATACTTTCTTGGGTAATCAATTGTGTAATTACCTTTTCATAATCGATGTCTTCATTTTTAGACATCATATCTGTAGCAGAAATCTCCTGTGAATCTAAACGGTTTTCTATTAAGTCTAGACGATTCATTCTTGCACCAAGATCCGCACGAGCGTTTAGGACATTATTAATATTCCCATCGATTGCATCGATACTTGCTTGAATAGCACTTTGATCGTCAGAATCTAAAGCACCAAGTAGATCATCGATATTGTTAAAAAGATTACTACTAGGTCCAAAAATATTTTCTGCATTGACATTTGCCTGAATTTGTATTCCTGAAGAAACTTCAATATTCACAGGACTTTGATTGAAGCCTGTTATGTTATCTGGATCAGTAATTGGTGGTGTGTCTGTTTGTGTTCCATTAAATATATATCTATCATTTACCTTCGTGTTAGCGATATCAACTAAATGTTGTTTTAATTGCTCGATTTCTTCTTTTATATTTTTTCTTTCCGTTTCATCGTATGTGTCGTTACTTGCTTGAACTGTAAGCTCTCTAATACGTTGAAGCGCTTTAGTAGCTTGGTCAAGTGCATCATCTGTATTATCCATCCAATTATGCACTTCACTTGTATTACGCTTATATTGTTCTACTTGTAATACCTGGCTTCGATAATCCATCCCTTTAACTGCAACTACTGGGTCATCTGATGGACGGTTAATTTTTTTGCCTGTTGTAAGCTGGTCCATATATGTACCTAGGTTTTTGTAGCTATTCGATAGATTAGTTAGCATGCTATTTGATAACATAGACTGTGTTACACGCATCTACATCCTACCTCCCAACAATTCCCATACTGTTAATAATTTTATCAAGAATCTCATCCATTGCAGTCATGCTTCTTGCAGCCGCATTATATGCATGTTGAAATCTAATCATGTTCGTCATCTCTTCATCTAGTGAAACAGAGCTAACTGACATACGCTGTACCTCAACCTGTGACTTTAATACTTCAGTATTTGCAGCCATTCGATTTGCTTCTTGTGCGGCGACTCCAAGCCTTCCAATTAATCCCTCGAAAAAGTCTTTAATGGAAGTGTTATCGAGACCGCCTAGTTTATTTTCAAATACATTAGCTAAATTCAATGCATTTTTACCATTACCTTTTGCATTTGCATCATCACTAGCGGCAATTAAATTTGGATTATCAACTATAGCTGAAGAGACCACCATATTACCTTGACTATCAAATTCAAAAAATGCTTGACCTGGATCTCCATTGAAATCAAAGCCTAATGTATGAACTCTATTAAATTCGTCTACAAATTCTCTTGCCAGTTTATTCATATCTTCTTGTACATTTGCAAAAGAAACTTCCTGATTTCCATAGACTTTTAATAAAGAACTTAATGAACCATTAGTAGAAGATGCTACAAAGTTTTCATTATAATTACCAGCTACACCAATTTTAATCTGGTTCACATCTGTAGCAGTATCATCTAAATAAAACTGTTTATAACTAGGGTCATCTAATGGACTTACCAAATCTACAGTTGTTCCATCATCATTCACTAATGTAATCTTAGCTAGTCCACCAGCAATATCTAGTGAACTCTCAGCACTTTTTACTCGTTCTACCTTTATATTTACAATCCCTGAAAGTTTATCAATCAACATATCACGCTCATCGTACAAATCATTAGGAAGTAAACCATGAGGTTCCACTCTTTTAATTTGTTCATTCAAGTCATTAATGCGCCTTAAAATTGAGTTTGCATCGTCAATGGTTACATCGATTTGCTTTCGAGTATCTGATTGCATCTTTTCAAGATTATTTCTTATATAATTGAATGTATCTGCTACAGCTTGCCCCCGCTGAACAACTACTGATCTAGTTGCACTACTATCTGGGTTTACTCCTAAATCTTGAAGTGATTGCCAAAGCTTATCCATCGTATTGGCTAATCCACTATTAGATGGTTCATTAAGTAAACTTTCCATACGATAAAGGGAATCAGCCATGGTTTGCCAGTAGCCATTCTTACTATTTTCCGCGCGAAATTGTAAATCTAGAAAACTATCACGAATACGTTCCACTGTTCCAGCCTGAACACCTTGACCAATTTGTCCGGGTATTTGTGGACGATTACGTGATCCCGCAGGGTATGCTGGTAAAGTTTCAAAATTAACACGCTGTCTAGTATACCCTTCCGTATTTGCATTTGAAATATTATGACCAGTTGTATATAGTGCAGATTGTTGGGCAAATAGCGCTTGCTTCGCCATTTCTAAACCATGGAATGTACTCATTGATTATCTCCTTCTCAAAACGTCTTATCATTTATGCCTTCGAATCGAAAAGAGAACGATTCGCTGATGATTTGTCCATATCTGTTTTATTACTGTAGTTAATATTTGCTAAGGACGGACTTAATAAATCAATAGAAAGCTGAACAAATTGCATGGATTGCTGAATTAATGCAACATTTAACTGTTCTTGTTGTTTTAAGTTGATGAGTGCCTCTGCTAAACGTACTGCACTTGCTTCAAGTGCTTGCTGTTCTCCCTCATCTTGTAAATGCTGTAACATAGTAGTAATAGTAGTATCATCTAGTGACAGCCCATTATCGATAAACCACTTTTCCACTTCTTTTTCCCGTGCTGCTTCTGCCTTTTCTAGTTGCTGAACAAGTTTACGCTCTTTGACTAAATGTGACTGTAGTTTGTCAACTTCACCATTTTTTACTATCGTTGTTTTTTCCAATGAAAACTGGATTAATTGTTGATGAATTTCCACCAACTGTTCTAGCTTATCTATAATCGAAATTACGGACACGAGTGCCGTCCTCCTCCTAATATCTTGACCAAAAATCAATCATTTTCTGTGCTGTTTTTTCGTAATTAATTTCATATTCACCAGTTTCAATACGGTTCTTAATTTCCTGTACATAAGCATCTCGCTTCGCATTGGATTTCGTATTCTCTTGTAGCTTTAATGCCTGTGACGAGATTTCTAATTGGTCCTGCTGCTTTAGTGCTTTTTTATATTCCGCTTGTTTTTGAATTTGGTTTTTATATGGATTAAAATTTGCTTGATTTGGACCATTAATTTTCATGAGATCACCTCTATTTCAAACAAAAATTTCTATTCGTACATCGTTCTATAATTAATATCGACAGGTTTTCACTTTTCTGTAGCATTTATCTACGATGTTTATCAATTGCGTAATAAATTTCTTTTTTGGACTCAACCTCTTTATTTCGTGCGTTTACTTTTTCAATTTCCTTTAGCATAGTTAAATCCTGCTGAATTTCATTTGCACAGTTTCCACAAAGTTTACCAGTTACAATAGTAGATCCACATTTTTCACATGGATACCCTAATTTTGGGAACATTGATGTACGCAGGCGGCGTTCCTTAATGAACTTTGTAATAAGCGTTTCCTCTACACCAGTTGCCTCAACCACTTCCATTAATGTGGCTTCTCTATTTTTCTGTTGCTTTAAAAAAGCATATACGATTTGAAAATCGGCTTCTTCCTTTTTATAACAATCTTGGCATACGTCTCGTAAATGTTTCACAAAAACCTTTCCACATCGTGAGCAATTTGCTAAATCCGCCATTTTCGCTTCTCCTCTTTAACAAATTAATTGATAACATGAATTCTTACCCTCGTACTAATGTATACGAAAACACCCTTGGACAGCCATTCATTTGTAATAGCTTAGCTGCGTGGCGCAATGTTGTACCTGTTGTATATATATCATCGACAAGAATAGCATATTTGTTTAGATTTTGTTGGATAGAAAACGGATTCTTTGAAATTATCCGCTCTTGTCGTGTCTTTTTTGACTGTTTCTCCCCGTGAACTCTTGTTAAAATATCCACTTTAGGAATTTGCAGGAAGTCAGCGAGCATTTCAGCCTGATTGAAACATCGCTCTTCTAATCTTTCTCTACTTAGAGGGATTGGGACTACTACCGCATTCTTAAGATGACTAAATTTTTTTACAAACTCTTGTTTAAATGTCTCATTGAAGATGTTTCCTAGTTCGTAATCACCACGATATTTCCACTTGGCAATGATTTTTTTGATATGTTCATTATACTGGAAAATAGAATAATTAAATTCAAGTACATCATAACCCTGATAATACTTTTCCCATTTGGTACAATCCTCACATACTTCGATATTGGCTATTCTACTACATTTTCTACAACGTTTTCCATTAATTTTTTCAAGATTGCTTGCACATGTATCACATAGATTACGAGGTACAGATGGAATTAGTATATTCAACCAATTTACATCTAAGATTATCGCTTCATGACACCAAAGACAATTCATAATCAAAATCCCCCTCTCCTGTTCATCATTTCAATAGAACGAACAGCACTAGCCATAGCTTCCGTTTTGCCATCATGAAGGAAAATTACTTCTCCAGTAGGGTCAGCGGAACTTCTTCCTGCCCTACCAGCAATCTGTACTAGTGCAGCTTCATCAAAAACAGTATGTCCGGCATCCACAATAATGACATCTACGGATGGAAATGTAACGCCTCTTTCTAATATTGTCGTTGTCACAAGAAGGTCAATTTCTCTAGAACGGAATTGATTAATCTTTTCAATACGTAAAGGATCTTCCGAATGAACAGATGTTATCGAAATAAAACCTAGTTGTTGAAATTCCTCGTGCTTTTCCGCAAAAGCATTCGCTAATGAAATGGTTGGAACAAAAATAAGCACCTGGCGGTTAGGATTCGCCCTTAACGTTAACCATTCTTTCAATATTTCTGGTATCTGGTTTTGTTTTAAATCTTTTTTTAGGGAAAAACATAACCTAAGCTTTGGGACTGGCAATGGCTTCCCATGGTATCGAACGGGTACAAATATATGTGGTAATCTGTGGAAGGCTACTTTCATCTGAAGATTTTTTCGTGGAGTTGCAGTTAGATATATCGTTGTACTTTTTTCTTTTTTTGCCCGGTTAACAGCGAATAGAAGCGTAGAATCATGATGATAGGGAAAAGCATCTACCTCGTCGATAATCATGATATCAAATGTCTTAACGTATCGTAAAAGTTGATGGGTAGTGGCTATAATTACTGGTGCTGACCCCGCTCTTTCATCACTTCCAGCAAATAAGGCCTGAACAGGCACCTCTTGAAATGCAGCCTGAACCCGTGGCTTTAATTCCCGAACTACATCTGCCCTAGGTGTTGCAATACAAATTCTTTTTCCTTGTTTTAGACCTGCTTCAATCCCATGAAACAGCATCTCTGTTTTTCCAGATCCACAAACTGCCCATATGAGGAGTTCCTTCTCAAGACGATTAACGGCTTGTACAATACGCTTGGAGGCTTCTAGTTGGTATTTTGATAAGGTCCCCCTCCAAGTTAAAGGAGAATCGAAAACGGGCCAGATGGGCTCTTTGCCTATCCAATAATAAAGTGGCTCACATTCTAGCACTCTACCCATCTCGATACAATTACGACAATAGGAATGTATTTTATTACAGCCTGCACAGGGAATTTTTCCAAATAGGTGGGATTGACGATTGCCACAACGAAGACATTCTTGATAAAAAAGAGTACGTTTGATAGAAGGAATCTTCGTGAAGTTTTCCTGCAATAGTGGAGTATTAAGAGGAAGCTCTTTCGCAAGTAACAGTTTACCAGCATATTCATATAAAACCTTTGAATCTAACCTTGATGGAATATATGGGATATTATTCGGTGGGGACATTATCTCACTCACTTTCCAAAATAATAGTTGACTGCCAGGTTTTTAAACTGACAGTCAAACAGAATAATAATAAATTATAATTGCTTATTTATAGTACCAACAAACTCCGATTGCACCTTCCCCAACATGGGTACCAATAACCGGACCAAAATAACTAATTAATGCTTCTGTATCTGGATATTTTTGCAGAAATTCATCTCGTAGATCCAACGCATCTTGTTCATGGTTAGCATGTACAAAAACTACCTTTGCAATCTTGCCTTCTCTAGCATCTTCCTCCAGCATACCCATAACTCGATTAATAGCTTTTTTGCGCGTGCGAATTTTTTCAAAAGGAACAATCACTTTATCTACAAAATGAAGAACAGGCTTTACTTGCAGAAGACTTCCTATAATTGCCTGTGCACCGTTCAGTCTTCCTCCACGATGAAGATTAGTTAAATCATCCACAACAAAATAACCATGCATCGTCTTTTTAATTTCATTTAGACGTTCCATTATCTCTTCAGGCGATTTGTTTTCCTTTGCCATTTCAGCAGCCTCTAGCGCATAAAACCCTTGTGCCATACAGCTTATTTCGGAATCAAACGCAAAGACCTTGATTCCCTCAACCATATCCCCTGCACTAACTACTGCTTGATATGTTCCACTAATACCACTCGATAAATGAATGGATACTACTGCATCGAATTCTTCACTTAGTTCCTCTAATTTTTCCGTAATTAGTCCGATAGCAGGCTGTGAAGTCGTCGGAAGCTCTTTCACATTTTTAATTTTTTGGTAGAATTCCTCTGTTGTAATGTCGACTTCCTCTTGATAGGTTTCGTCCTCAAAGTTAACACTAAGAGGAATCATATGTATTCCATAAGCGTTCCGCATATCCACCGGGATATACGCCGTGCTGTCTGTCATTACAGCAACCTTCATGAATACCTTCCTTTCTCTATTTATTTAACTGTTGTTTCAAGCATGCTTCTTTATATTTTACATGAATGTTATAAAAAATGCACCCTCCTAAGTGGGAAAGTCTTATCGTTAAGTATAATTACACAACATTAAGCAATCTCCCATTCCCCTATAATTGGAAGGGTATTATAACATTGGTGGAAAAATCAATAGAAAAATAAACGCTAACATAAAGACCACCTTTACAATAAAATAGAGGCAAGAATCAGTCCCTCCTATTCCTGGTGAGGTACAAGATTCTTGCCTCTATTTATGTGCTTATAGTACTTCAACCCACCCTTTACGTATAGCGGAAACGACCGCTTGTGTGCGATCATTTACATTCATCTTTTGTAAAATATTGCTCACATGGTTCTTAACCGTTTTTTCACTTATGTAAAGAGCTTCTGCCACGGCACGGTTACTTTTTCCATCTGCTAAGAGTTGTAGCACTTCACATTCACGCTTCGTTAGCAAATGCAGTGGACGATGGTATTCAACACGGCTTCCTCCACCAACTGTAATTGCTTCTTTTGCAAGTCGTCGGTATTCCTGAACTAGATTATGTGTAACTTTAGGATGAAGATATGAACCACCTTCACTTACAACCTTGATAGCCTCAATAAGTGAATTAGAATCCATTTCTTTTAATAAATAGCCTTGAGCACCTGTCTTTAATGCATGGGTTACATAGCTTTCATCATCATGAATCGATAAAATAATAACCTTTGATTTTGGGAAATTACGAACTAACTCTGCTGTTGCCTGTACACCATTCATATTCGGCATATTTATATCCATTAGTACAACATCAGGATTATATTCCTTAACTAGCTGTGAAGCCATAATGCCGTCGTCACCTTCTGCAACTACATTGAAGGATGGCTCAAATTCCAAAATACGTTTAACCCCTTCACGAAAAAGCTTATGATCATCAATTAGTACAATCGATATGGTAGTATCCAAATTCATGACAATTCCTCCCCAATACGTAATATCTTAATCTATATCTATTTCCCCTATTACGTTCAAATGATAGACCGACTTTCTCTCTCTATTATATTAAACAAGTGCCCGCTTATGGGGAACTTGGATAATGATCTTCGTTCCTTTTCCGATAGCAGAGTCTATTTCCATCACGCCATCGAACATTTCAACACGCTCGCGCATCCCCATCAATCCAAACGACTTATCTCGTTTAATCGTAGGATCAAAGCCTTTTCCATTATCCTGAATGATTAAATTTAAATTTCGTGTACAAATTTCTATCTTTACACTAATTAATGTTGCTTCTGCATGTTTGATTGCATTTTGAATCGCTTCTTGAGCTAATCTAAAAAATGCAATCTCGTACTTTTGATTTAATCTTTTTACCTCACCGATAGATTTAAAATCTATTTTAACATTATTGTACTCAGCTGTTGTCGAAATATATTTTTTAATAGTTGGTATAAGCCCCAAATCATCTAACGCCATTGGTCTTAAATCATAGATAATACGTCTAACCTCATATAGAGAGCCACGTACCATCTTACGAACATTTTTGATTTCCTCTAGTGCATCTTCTGGACTGCCTTCACGGAAAGTACGATCAACTAGTTCAGACCTCAGTAATATATTGGCTAGCATTTGCGCAGGACCATCATGAATTTCTCTGGAAATACGTTTTCTTTCCTCTTCCTGAGCTTCGATTATTTTCAATCCAAATTCTTGCTTTTCTTTGGCTTCTTCAATCATTTCATTTACTTGTCTAAAGTCATCTGTTAAGTAAGTTAATATTACTGCTATTTTATTTGCAAGGTTCTCCGCGCGTCTAATCGTATGTTCTAAATTCTGTAGTCTTCTTTCAAGTTCATCTCGTTTAGTACGCAATATTCTCTCTTCTTGCCTAAGCACTGCTAGTTTAGTTTGTAGCTCATGAGTAGATTCATAGACTTCCCGTATCTCATCTTCCGTGTAGCGATCAAAGTATTTACTGACCTCAGATAAACGTCTTCTTGAATAGCGAACATTATGTTCAAGCTTGTCACCGTCTTCAATATACTGTAGCACTTTCGCCTTTGTATATTCTAGCTCACGTAGCAATTGTTCATGTTCGGAACGAGCTTCTTCACTAATATTAAATATTTCGTCTTTACTATTCTCAACAACGTCAACCATTTCATCAAGTATGTAATCTAAATCTTTTTCCCTAGTTTTCACTACCATTAGCACTCACCAACCTATGGTATAATTATACGTGCTCAATCTTTATTTTTATAGGGTTTTAAAGAAATATTTCCTAAAAATTCTTCATTTGATACTATTTTATCAATATTTGTTAGTTACTTCTACCCATTATTTACTTTACTCAAACCTTCTTTTTACTTATTATATACTAAAACAATCTCTAGAGGGGGAAAAGCCATGTTATCTAGCTATTTTACAGTCAATCAAGATTCCGGCTCCCATGAAATAGTCATTCAAAAGTCTAGGTTCATTGGCACTATCAAGCGAGTTGAATCGGAAACCGAAGCACAGCAATTTATTCAAGGTATGAAAAAGAAATACCATGATGCTACTCATAATTGTTCGGCATATATTATTGGTGAACATGATCAAATCCAAAAAGCAAATGACGATGGTGAGCCAAGTGGAACAGCTGGAGTACCTATTCTAGAGGTTCTAAAAAAGCAACATCTTAAAGACACAGCTGTAGTTGTCACACGATATTTTGGAGGAATTAAGCTTGGTGCTGGTGGACTAATACGCGCCTATGGAAGCTCAACAACTGAAGCCTTAAAGGCGGTTGGAATTGTCAAGCGCCAATTAATGAAAGGTTTTTCTGTGACAGTAGACTATTCTCTTTTAGGAAAATTTGAAAATGAACTAAGAAATTCTGAGCATATAGTAGAAACCATAAACTACTTAGAAAACGTTGAATTTATCGTTTATGTAGAAGCTGGTACCGAAAACAATTTCGAAGAGTGGATCATCAACCTCTCAAATGCGAAAGCAACCGTTCTACCATTAGAAGTAAAATATATCGAAATTCCAGTAGAAAGTACAAAAGAATAGAGAGTAGAAAAAGCAGCCATCTTCTATACTTACAAAAAACTGGCAACCGTATGGTGCCAGTTTTCCCAATATGCTAATTTAATTTAGAAAGTGCTGCCTCATCAGCAATAATCGTAACATCTTGATGTTTTTGTAATATCGAAGCTGGAAAATCTTCAGATACTTCACCATTCACCAATCTTGCTATGGCATCCGCCTTATTCTCACCAGAAACTAACAAGACTATTTTCTTGCTTTCCATAATCGTTTCAATGCCTGTAGTAATAGCTTGTGTTGGTACCTCATCCATGGATGCAAAAAATCGAGCATTCGCACTTCGAGTAGATTCATCTAGCTCAACAATATGAGTACGACTTGTAAATGGTGTACCAGGTTCATTAAATCCAATATGACCATTAAGCCCTATTCCAAGAATTTGCAAATCAATCGACCCATGAGAACGTATTAACTCCTCATAGGAAGCACATTCTTCTTCTAATTTAGCAGCAACCCCATTCGGTACAAATGTGTTTTCTTTGCTAATATCGATATGATTGAAGAGCTTTTCATCCATAAAATATCGGTAACTATTTGGATCATTGGCAGCTAGACCAACATATTCATCCAAATTAAAGGTTGTCACATTCTGAAAAGAGACTTGTTTATCTTTATTGTTCTCAATCAAGCATTGGTAAAGTCCTTCCGGTGTAGAGCCTGTAGCAAGTCCTAGTACTGGCTTTTCCAATTCTTTTACTGTTTTCACGACTATCTCACTAGCCTTTTTACTCA
This sequence comes from Ornithinibacillus bavariensis, assembly GCF_018333235.1. Classification (GTDB taxonomy): domain Bacteria; phylum Bacillota; class Bacilli; order Bacillales; family Amphibacillaceae; genus Ornithinibacillus; species Ornithinibacillus bavariensis. The sequence goes on from NZ_BORP01000001.1 coordinate 1,052,820, forward strand.
TTTCCTGGTAGTCTTTCACAGAGATAATATTCATTTTATTCCTCTCCTTCATACGCAATTGTTCCACGACACAATGTATATTTTATAGTAAATTGATCGTCTACAACTAATAAATCGGCATCTTTTCCAATTTTTATACTACCTTTTCTATCAAAGACACCTATTTGTTTAGCGGGATTCATACTAGCCATGGCTATAACATCCTCAAACGATACGCCATCAAGTTTTAACATTTGCTTTACGCCATTACCCATTTTCAAAATGCTACCTGCTAGAGTTCCATCTTCCAGAACAGCTCGAATCCCATCTACGAAAACATTTTGGCCACCAAGATCATAGTTCCCTGCCTGTAGACATTTAGCACGCATCGCATCAGTAATTAAAATTAAACGTTCACTACCTACATTTTCATAAATTAGTTGAAGCATTTCAGGTGCAACATGAATACCATCCGCAATTAATTCTGCACGTAGTTCCTCTAATAGAAAAGCTGCACCAACAACTCCAATATCACGATGATGTATTCCTGACATAGCATTACATAAATGAGTAACTTGTCGAACTCCGCGTGATACTGCTTCTTTCATGCCAGCAAAATCTGTTCCCGTATGACCAGCAGACACATTTACTCCTGCATCCGCTAAATGACGAATAAAAGAGCCATCCTCATCATGCTCAGGTGCCATCGTAATAGTCTTTATTTTATTATTGGAAAGTGCTTGCCACCTCTCGAAAAGGTCAATATCTGGTTTTTTAATATGCTCTAGTGGTTGAGCACCTTTTTTACTTGGCTCAATAAATGGGCCTTCCAGGTGCACCCCAATAATATCAGCAAAACCATCCTTATTTCGGTAACTTGCAACATTCCGAAGGGCACGTTCAATATTCTCAGTAGACTGTGTAATCGTAGTTGCCAAGAAACTAGTTGTACCCTCTTTCGGTAGAACCTTCGCTATCTGATCCAGCGCTTCTTCCGTAGCATCCATAACATCGGAACCATTTGCTCCATGGATATGACCATCAATAAATCCGGGGACAACATTTAATCCTTGTCCATCAAGAATTTTAAATCGACTAGGGTAGCTCTCTGGTTTTTCTTTATCAGTAAAAATTTTCGAAATTCTACCTTCTTCGATCATTAAACCGCCATTTTCTATCATCCTGTCTTCTGCATATATTGTTACATTTTTAATATAAAGTGATAGTTGATTATTCATTGATGTAATTTCCCTTCCCTAACTATTTTATATAATTTCAAGTTAGCACAAGGAAATTTTTATGTAAAGAATTAGAGGGTGTCCAAAATGTACCCTCCTCCAATAGTCAATTCGCAATATGTTTGTTTTTCGTAATAATATTTTGGTCGTTTATTTCCTTTATAAGCGTTTGAATTAACTCATCAGATGAGCGAATCTTATTTTTTTCAGTATCATCAATTACCCTTTTCATCATATTTTTAAATAACTCACGTTCAACCATTTAATTACCGCCTTGATTTAGTATTTGGTTTGTACAGCCTATCATATCATAATTTTTAAAATTTGCATTTTTAAAATCACATTACAAATTTATATCGCTCATTATTACTTAGACAATGATATATAGTGAACCTGCTATATTATTATATTCGTTGTTATACATCCCCAAAAGGAGGCGTTAATTTGATATTAGCTTAGAATATATCCATTTGTAGTAGCATATGTCGTAAGGAAACAAAACGATTCGATTTCCAATTGAGTGATGTAATAACCTCTAGAAAAACTGTTTATTGCTTGTCCATAAAATATGAATTCGTATTTCTTCAATACTTTTTTCTGGCAGTAAAAAACCGTAGTCTCCTACGGTCTAGTTTCGTTGTTCATTTCTCCATTTATTAAATTCAAGATATTCTTTAAATTGCTCCTTTGATACACCTGATTCCATAGCTTCCTTCACTATTTGAAGCCATTCCCCATCTAATTCTTCTAGTCCTTCATTTGCATCGGCATTAACAAGTTCATTAACAGAGACACCTAATACAAAACTAATCTTCTCAATAAACTGGATCGATGGATTGGATTGGAGGTTTCGTTCAATAGAACTTAAGTAGGACTTTGCAACATTTGCTTTCTCTGCTAATTCCGAAATAGACATCTTGCGTTCCTGCCGTAATAGTTTTATTTTTTCACCGATCAAGTTGTCTCACCTCTTTCAAGCGAATTATATCACAAACAGGTGAGCAGTTCTATATAAAGGACACTTTTGCTACTAAAGTATTATGTATGCTGTCTTGCCTCAAGAAGGAAAAGGCGTATTTCCTCAATCGACATCCCAAGTTTCTTCGCTTCTATAATTAAAGCTACCCATTCGTAATCAAGTTCAGTCTTACTTACTGTTTTATTCAACATTACGCCCCCATTCCTAATATACACTAATTTCAACCACTAGCTTTCTTTCTCCATATAGTATGTCTATTTCTTTATGGAATTTATTTCAAGTATAATTATACTAAATATCTAAGGCATTTTGTGTGTCTTGTTTTGTCAAAACGAAACTAGTTTTGTAGGAGAAAAGTACTAATATTATCGAAAATAATAATATGTTCATTTTCGTATCCATTTTATATTTTTGTTAGTAGTTATTTGTTTAGCCAATAGTATAATTAGTGCACCAGTAATGATTAATGTTACGCCAATAAATAAGAAATTGAATAAGCTTGTAGCAGTACTAGGAAGGGTGGAACCACCTTGGGAATTACTCCCACTATCAATAATCCCTTCTACCACTTCTTCATCCTTTTCACTAGAGTTTTCATTTTTAGGGTTTTCTTCTTTATTATTCTCTTCTGGATTTTCACCTCCAGGATTTGAGGTTATATCTTCAGCAATAAACAAAAAGCTGAAGTTCGAACCTAATCCTTGATAGTCATTACCCAAATGTTCGGGGAATCGTATGGTTATAGCTAAGTCTTCTTCACCGTTTCTATATAATTTTCTTTCAGGTAGCATATCAAAATCTGACAACTTACCATTGTAGATAACTATATTTGCATCCTTTACCTCTAATAATAGTTCATTAAAAAGTTTATCTATGCCTTTATTTTGGACTTTCATAGTATAGGTAAAATCTCTCTTACCTACATTTTTGACTGTGATACTTCTAGGCGCCCAATCTCCAGGCTTCATATTTGATACATCAAATAAAGCTTCTTTATGTGAGATCTCAATATCTATCTCTTTAACTGAATTAGCAAAGGTAGTAATAGTAGTTAAACTTAACATAACAAGAATGGTAAAAAAAATTAGAATTAATTTTTTCAGATTCAATCTCCCCTTTACTTTCTGATACATCTCCCTATACTTTGGATGCTAATTCCTCTTTATTTGTTTTATCTTTTGGATTCCCATACGTATTAAGTGATGCCAATGTCCTCCAAATAGAAATAATCGAAAAAAGAAATATAACAATACCCGGGATTAATAATAAGAACGCGCCATTTTTTGACTGCGCAAAGTTAGTGAAATATCCAGCAAATGGTATGGTGATACCCGTATATTCAGCAACTACGTTCTCTGAAAGAATAGGATTAATATCTGCTGTATTATTATTATCTCCTTTCGTTCGATATAAAACTTTATCACCACTATGAATAACCTCTATGATTCTATGTGTTATTAATTTTCCATTACTTTCCTTATAAGTAATGACATCATTCTCCTTAAAACGGGTCATATCCCCTCCAGGTTTAACTGCAATGATAGATCCTGTTTGAATCCCTGGCTCCATGGATCCCGAGAGTACCGTTTTTAATTGATATCCAAAAATCTGTGGTTCCCCACCTGAAAGTTTTGTTACCAATACCATACTTCCCACTATTACTAATAGTAAAAAAAGCATTCCAGTCAGTATATTGTTAAACCATTTAAAGACTTTCTTCTTATTCATTTTCTCCACCATCCTGAGCATATTCTTTCTTTAATCTGTCCGTAGATTTTCAACTGCCATCATTATTTATATCTGTTTCCACTTTAGATTTTTCTTGTTGCTCATTATCTATTCCTTCAGATTCTTGAAGTTTGTCTTGCCCATCTTCATTTGAATCTTCTATATTGGAGGAGTCAGATTCACTCTCCTTATTTTCACCCTCATCCTTGTTAGGTTCCTCTGAAGTTTTCTTTCTTCCATTACTACAATCCACTGTTGTACTCTTACTTGTTATATATCCCGACGTCTTATTTCCAGTCGTAAAATAGTAAGTCCCAGATTCACTAGTCACAAATCGTAAATTTATCTTTTCACCCTTTGCTAAAGGTGGGACTGTACCAGTTTCAACTGCAGAGCCTCCTGCTGTTAAATAGACTTCATACTTAATTTCATCCTTTAAATTCTCTTTTCCGTTGTTTTTCAAGGTAACAGATACAGTTGCAGGACATGTTTTAATATTTTGTTCTCCAGTAGGGAGAAATACTAAGCCAGATAAGTCTGGTTCAACACTCCATGTTCCTGATGAAACGGTATGATTAACACTTCTAGTAGTTGTAAAATACGCAGAAGTGCTTTCACTAATCTCCCCAATAATATAAACAAATAAATAAAAGCAAAGTACAACTTTTACAACTAAAAATAAATGATTGTTCTTTTTTCTATCTCTTCTTATTCGTGTACTTTTCAAGAATAGCTCCGCCTTCCTCAATAATGATATATATAGATAATTTATATGCATTTACAAACACAGAAGAATTTTCATGCTTGAAAATACATATAAAAGAAGGGAGAAAAGAGATCTCCTCCCTTTTAGCTAATTAAATTTACACTAGGTGAATATAGAATCTATTAAACCAGTACTATCTCAGTTCACCTTCTGTTTGATGGGCATTGAATGTCCAGGTAAGTTGTAGGGCATCACCTTGGAATTCATTTTGGTCTTTCCCATTATCTACAAATTCAAAAGCTACAAACATTTGATCACTATCACCTGCTTGTAAGCCACTATCTTCGCCACCTAAACCTAGTAGCCAAGTCCAGAAGCTATTTAAATTCTCAACTGCATCTGGAGTCATATTTTGCAGATCGTACAAAGTAGTTTCCGAAATTACATCATTATAATCCCCAATAACCCATCCATCACCGGTTTTGTCTGCATTTTCAAGAAATAATACTTTAATATGTTTACCAAAATCATCTTGGTTATCTCCTTTTGCATCATCAACAGTATATGAAGTTGATAAATCAATGGAGGAGATATCTAACGACCCATTGTTAATTAATTCGAATGCACGAACAACAGTATCTCCTGGCTTTAAGTTATCGACATTAACAATAGTTGTCGGATCAACACTTAAATCTAATGTACCTGCAGCAAACGTATTGTTCGTTTCTTCAGCATCACTAAAGTACGCAAAAGTTCCTCCAGCAATTAATGCAAGCCCTAATCCTGCTGTTGCTAAACTCATACCTAATTTCTTCTTGATTTCCATTTCTCCTATTCCTCCCCAAAAAAATAGATGTAACGCTCTGCACTTTTAAATCTGCGCATATTTAAAAGTGCCCTGAAGGCTAATTCTCTATAAACTATGTATTCTGCTATGATCAGACGAAATATCTTCGTTTTTGCTAAAAAGGCTTTCTATTCGTTGTTTCGTTCATTTAACCTTCATTACCTATGTATCTAACTAGTTAAACACAAATGTACTAAGAGCATGTGTTGTTCTTCATTAAGAACAACACATTTGAAGTATAGGGTATTTGAACTAGAAAGAAAAACCTCAAAATCGCTCATTTTTTCGTTATTAAGAACAATTATCTCGTTTTTACTTAGAAATTCTTTAAATTACTTATAAATTCTATTTTCAAACACATATCTTTCTTTATAATGAACACAAGAAGCTATAATTTATATGTTTATTCTTTAAAAGAAATCGGAGATACTAAAAAAATAATACATTTTAATGATGATAAGTAATGATTTTTAAACTTATCTACCAGCAACTGAAGACAAGTAAAATCAATCTGAAGGTTTTGCTTAAGTATAGTTATATAAAATAGATATTTCTTTAAATCAACGTATTTAGGGAATCAAATCCAGCAATACTATTCAGACAAACCTTTATTACTTTAACTTTCCTAAAAAGTAACCCCTTAAAACCTTTATCGGATGAAAATTATTGATGCTGCTCAGTACTGGCACATATTCAATTCCATACCTATTAAAATTAAATGAGTAATTTCTCCTATTTTGAAATAGACTATGGACATGAGATTCGATATAATTATTTCAACTAATTAACAAGTCTTACCATTCTAGAAATTCTTGAGGAGAATAAATGTGGCTGAAACAAGAGAGGAATATAAAAAGAGAGTAAAAAAGAGAAAATGGCCATACATAGTTGGAGGAATTCTATTATTTATCCTGCTTATTGGTGGTGGCTATGCATGGTATATATGGGATAAGCTGCATGAAACAGTTAGTAACATGCATGATCCATTGGAAAGAGATGAAAATCCAGAGCGTCAGGAAGAATTAAAGGATATTTTCAACAAGAAAAAATCACTGAATATCTTATTATTAGGTGTGGATGAACGCGCTGGTGACAAGGGACGTTCTGATACGATGATACTCATGTCCTTAAATCCAAATACAGACTCTATGGTTATGCTAAGCATCCCGCGTGACACCTATGTCAATATTCCAGGATATGGAATGGACAAAATAAATCATGCCTATGCACGTGGTGGTGTCGAATTATCCGTTAAAACTGTTGAAGAAGCTTTTCATGTACCTGTTCATTTTTATGGAAAAGTGAATATGGAAGGTTTTGAACAGGGGGTAGACTCATTAGGTGGGGTTACTGTTACAAATGATTTAGCATTTACTCAGGATGGTGTACACTTTCCTACAGGAGAAATTCATCTAGATGGGGAGGAAGCTCTTGCTTATATACGAATGCGTAAAAGTGATCCAAGAGGTGACATGGGTCGAAACGAAAGACAGCGTGACGTTATTTCCGCCGCTCTAGAGAAGGCAGCGAGTTTCTCAGGTATTACGAAAATAGGTGAAATCTTAAATATTCTTGGTGATAATGTTAATACAGATCTTAATATGAAAAACATCCAGAATCTGTTTACCAACTATTTAAGCACGAGAGCCAATATTGAAATGATGGAAATCACCGGTAGTGGACAGATTATTGGTGCCGTATGGTACTATATCGTACCTGAATCAGAGTTCGATCGTATATCAACGGAAATAAAACAGTTTATGAAAGAAACGTAATAGCCGCGCCAGTGCGCGGCTATTTTTTAAACAAAATTGACAACTTCTATTGGATTCATCAACAAACTACAGTAGTGCTATTAAGTCATAAAAGGTCTCTTCATTGCGCTCATCTAACGCTTTATCAATAAGTCTCTTCACGTTTAGACGTTCTAATTCATCCATAATGACTTCAATATCATCATTCATATTTTTAACTTTCATTTCTTCCAAATGTGGTTTTGTAATAAAATATAGCTTTATCAATACATCAGGAATATTAATGAGTTTATTCATTGGAATATATAATAAAGCATCACCCTTTTTAAAAGCAAAAGTAGCATCTAAATTTTCAATTTTCTTCGTAAAACGGTTGATGACAAATTGTTTACAACGTTCTGGTGTAAAATGATATATTTCATTTTCAATCGAAATGGTAAAATGCTCTTGATCTAGGAGAACATAAATGTTTTCATTATCAGTCTTGATGAAAAATGGCTCAAATTTTTTAACGGTTAACATAGTTTCTCCCCTTTTACAGCTACGATTTATTATGAAATACCCAGATTTTCCACCACTTAAACTTATTTAAATAAAATAGACCAAAAGGAGTATGTCAACCTAATGCTAGCTAGGTATAATGACATACTCCTTTTCGTTTATAATAACCTTACTAATTCTCGAAAAGTGTTCTCATCTCGTTCGTCCAGTGCTTTATCTATTAAACGTTTAATATTTAATCGTTCTAATTCCTCGAATATAAGCTTGCTTTCAAACTCCTCATCGACTTCATAATCGATTCCATAATATGGTTTAGCAATATGATGCAATTGCGTCATAAAATCGGGAAGGGAAATGAGTTCAGTCATCGTTAAATATATGACATCTTTTCCTTTTTGAAAAGCGAAACGAGACCCAACATTCTCAACTTTTCGTGTTCTGCGATTGATGCGAATTTCTTTTCCCTCAATCGGGATAAATTGAAATACTTGTTTATTAATAACTACGGAAAAATATTGATACGCTAAAATAATCCGTACAAATTGATCGTCCGCTTTAATATAGTATGGTTTAAGCATCTTTACAGATATCACGGTATCCACCTCCCATTAATTTAATATACTCTTAATTTTCAGTTAATTTATTTTACATTATTTACAATCAAAAAACAAGTGAAAAAATATGGTAATCGACCATTTGATACGAATATCCTACTATGTGAGAAAAGTCCTGCAAGTATTCTTTAAGACCTTGCAGGACGTAAGTTATACGAGGATTCTCCCTAAAATAAATGATTTAACTTTCTCTATTTCGCGAGAGTCCACTATAAATTGTTCTTCCACCTTTTGAATAATTTCTCCTGCCTGCTTTAATTCCTGAATCCCCTTTTTCATAAAAGATTTATAGCGTGAGTTTAAGTTCTCTATTTCATATGCATATTTTTCATCTGTACCAGGGGTGACAGCCTCTTCGTATATATCAATGATGATTTCATTCGAACTTTTCGGGAAAAATTCATGAGGGTCTGTACTATCAAATATGCAAAAGCTTAAATCTCGAACTAAAACCATATCAACACTCTTCGGATCAAAGCTACAGTGGTAAAGCTCAACATCATATCCGTGTTCATGACATGCTTCCATGACCTTCTTCATAAAAGTCGATTTACCAGTACCAGCTCGCCCTTTTAGAAAATATTTGGTATTTAATTGCTTAAGGATCTCTGGAACAACATTTACAACTCCATCTTTCGTATTCGTTCCAAATAATCGTTTCGTGATAGTAGGCTTCTTATCCTCCTTCTTCGGCACCTCTCCCAATAATGAAGTGATAAAATTAGTGAATAATGTATCAGCTTTCGTAAAATCCATTTCTTGAATATATACCGTCTCTAAATCATCATGTATGGAAAGACCAGTGGCAAAATGATTATATGCCTGTTGTGTTAACCTTATTATTTCAGTATTTTCCTCTGAAATATTAGTCGATAGGTCCTGCGCGAAGAATAAGGTTAAATCTAACTCAAATGCCCCATTTAGATTAGGGATAGCAATTCGCTCATCTATTACCGCTAGCTTTTTATCGCGGATAATAACACCTTCCAAAAATTCTTTTCCAACCGAGCTATAAAGAACTTCTATCGTAAAATCATTTTCATATTCACAGATAATTTCCTGCATAATAGCTGTTTTTATCGTATAGGATGGATGCTTTAAGATGATATGGTGATGAAAATTTGAAGTATTAGAGGATAAGAAATTCACAAAGCCCTCAGCAGTATTTCCACTGACATAATACCCTTGTTTATTTGGCAAAGAGACACATCCTTTTTTAGGATTTTATTAATTAAATTATGTTAGAACTAGGCCTTAAGTGAAACTTAAGGCCTTTCTATTTATATTTATTTTATGAACATAATATGATGTGTTTTGTTCACTTCATTTCCATAACTATAACGAAACACTCCCTGCAATGGGGAGTGTTTGCCTCATTTATAGTTATTACTACTTTACTTCAGGTAGTGTCCGTACCTCTTGAATCATGGATGAATGGCATAATGGGCATTCTGGTTCCTCTTTAAAGCTAAATGACTCACGCATCCAGCCATTACAGTCTTCACTAGTACAAGCCCATACATTTGTTTCAACTTCCGGGACTGGCTCCTTAGGTCCTCTTGAGAAAGACATGACAGCATCCCCTTTCATCGTATGTATTTCTATTATACCCTTTTTCGAAACACAAAGAAAGTGACCTTGGTATCATCCATGAACTTCAAGCACTTTGCTTAGACCAAAAGAAAAAGCCCTTGACTCCTAATTATTATTTCAATTAGAAATAAAGAGCTTTATTATACCTTATTTGTCAATGTCTTTCTCATACTTAATTCCTCTATCATATAGCGTAGTCGTAGCAAAAGGAATAAATAATAGTGCAATAAGGATAAAGAATAGCACTTGAATATTAAAGAAATCAACTAGCATACCGCCAAGAAATGGCCCAAGCATTCTCCCCGCAGCTGCAACACTATTTACAAAGCCCTGATAAAACCCTGCCCGTCCATGTGGCGCAAGATTATTGGCAAGTGTAGGAATCGCTGGCCATATAAGCATTTCTGCTGTCGTTAAAATGACCATTGCTGCCGCAAACATCGTAAATTGTTCGGCAAACATTGCAACAACAAACGATAATAAAAAGATCACAGATCCTACATAAATATGAGTCTTTGAGGAAGTAACTCTGTCTGTAAACAATTTTAATAAGGGTTGCCCTAATACAATCAAAAATCCGTTTATCGCCCATAGTGAGCTATATTGCTCAAGGGGGACACCGATATCCTGTGTATAGGATGCAATAGTTGATTGCCACTGACTATAAGCGAACCAAGCTACAAAGAATCCACTACTCAAAATTAATAACGCGATAAAGGCAGGCTTATCTTGTATTTTTCCACTCTGCTCAATGACTGTCGTATGCATTTGACGATTCTTCTCTTCGTCCATTCCCCGAAAAGCAATTAGGACAAAAATGAAAAAGACAATAAACAACGAAGCATTAGCGATAAATATATAATTAAAGGAAATACTTGCAACATATCCGCCAATCATTGCACCTAAAGCAACACCAAAGTTTTGCGAAACATAGATTGCATTAAATGCACGTCTGCCACCCTCAGGCCAGACAGATCCAGCCATTGCAAACATTACTGGCCATGTCATACCAGAGCCAAGACCAATAAGAATTAACATAATAGAATATGGAACGATATCATGATTAAAAGATAAAAATATTGCTGCAAACAAGGAGAGAGATGTTCCTAATAAAATAGTCTTATAGGCACTGTATTTATCAAACAATATTCCACCAACTAAGTTCCCTACAATATTTGCACCTTGGTTAAACATTAAAATAAAGCCAGCAAATGCCAAGCTTTTTCCGAGTTCATTATGCATATAGATAGTATTTAAAGGCCATAAAAATGAACCACCCGTTACACTAATGGTAGTTGCAATCACAAGGAGCCATATAAACTTCGGCATGGTTTCATCATCTCGCATTCTTGTTTACTCATTAACTAGGTAATTTTAATATATATAGAAAAGGAAAGCAATGGCGCGATAAATTTTTCTATAATTCAGATGAGGGGGGCATGCCCCCTAAAAATAGAAAGTAACTGCAATCAGCTCGGCTTTTCTATCTCTCCATCTCAGATAGACTTGTTAATGCTAGCTTTATGCCACGAAGTAAATCCGATTGAGACCAGCTTGGCATTGGTTTTTCTATGGCTAAGGCGTGTGATGCTGGTATATGAATAAAACCTGCTGGTAGATCAAGATTATGTTGAGCTAAATAATGAAGAACATGATACATCACATTATTGCAAAGATATGTTCCAGCAGTATTCGAAATTTTTGCTGGAAGTCCCTCCTTTTTTAGTTTATCTACCATTTCATAGATAGGTAGTTTCGAAAAGTAAGCATCTTGGCCAATTTCGAATATCTTCTCCCCATTAGGTTTATGGCCTTTATTATCAACTGGGCCATCATTACAATTAATTGCGATACGTTCAGGGGTTATACAATTTCTACCTGCCGCAAGACCTAGCGATACAATCGCATCTGGTTGATGCTTTTCGATCAGCTCTAAAATTTGACTACCAGATTGATGAAAATCAACGGAAAGTATCTCGCCAATAATTTTGTAACTACCTATTAACTCACCATTTAAGTAGTTAGCTATTTCTGTTGTTGGATTTATAGGAAAATCAAGGAACGGTTCAAAACCAGTAAGTAGTAGTTTTTTCATTTTTGCACCTCTATTCAAGTTATATGAAATCGAAATGTTTCTAGTGTGGACAGAATCTGTTCTCTTTGCCTATAACGAGCTTGAGCTTCCTCAATTGTAACAGGATAAAACCTTAGCTTTCCATTTGGAATAAGCTGGGAAAGCTTTGGAATATCGGTAGTCATCACCGCACCAATTCGCGGATAACCACCTACTGTCTGCCTGTCCGACATTAAAACAATTGCATCACCATTTGGCAAAATTTGAATCCCACCTAGTGGTACAGCATCCGACCAAATATTTGGGAGTTCCTCTTCTAATATTACATTACTAGAACTCAGTCGATATCCCATTCGATTGGAATTCGGTAATACGATAAATTCTGTTTGAAAAAACTTTTCTCGAATTTTATTCGAAAAAAAAGCAGTGTGTGGTCCTTCCAATACCCCAAGCTTCAGTTCAGTTGATATGGTTGGAATAAATTTCGGATGAAGCCTTATTCGTTGCTTCCTCTTTATTGGTAGTCCCAATACAGTGTCATCCCTCCATAATTCTCTACCTAAACCGCTTTGAATATCAGTCGATTTACTATGGAAATAAGAAAGCGACCCAACCCCCCCTGCGACAGCAATATAGGCAAATAAACCGGATTGATGTTTTCCAAAAGAAAGGGAGTCTCCTTCATTCATTCGTATTGTACTGTACATTGGTACCGGTATGTCATTAATTTTTGGGGTAAAGTTAGCCCCTGTAATAGCAATTGTAAGCTGTGTCTTTGCTACTAACTCTGGACCAATTAATGCCACTTCTAAGCAGGCTTCATTCCTTCGATTTCCCACTAATATATTCCCTAGCTGCATTGCATAGGAATCCATTGCACCTGAAACAGGGATACCAAATCGCTGATAACCTTTTCTTCCAAGATCCTGAATGGTTGTTCTTAAACCTGGTCGAATAACCCGAAAGATTTCCGTTGAATTCATAAAAAGTCAACACCTCTCTCTAATGGGCTTAACAGCTAGTCCCTCGTTCCATAATGCTTCATTTAGTCTTTTCGCAAAATGTACGGCCTGTGGATGGTCACTATGAATACAAACCGTATCCGCTACAAGGGGAATCAACGTTCCATCAATGGCGCAGACTGTACCTTTTAATACCATTTGTTTCACCTGTTCCACTGCTTGCTTTGGATCATGAATCAAGGCATTATGATGTGATCGTGGTGTTAATGAGCCATCAGGTTGATAAGTCCTATCTGCAAAAACTTCCGAAGCAACTGCTAATCCATACCTTTCCCCTGCTGCTACAAGCTCACTGCCAGCTAAACCATATAAAATCAGTGTTTGATCCAAATCCTTAATAGACTTCGCAATTGCATCTGCTATTTCACGCTTTTTTTGCAGCGGCATTATATAGAGCTCCATGTGGTTTTACATGTGTCATTGGTACTTGGTGTATTTGACAAAATGCCTGTAGACTACCTATTTGAAAAATCATAAAATGATAGATTTCTTCTGGTGTATATTCTACATAACGCCTCCCAAATCCCTCTAGATCTGGATAACCAGGATGTGCCCCAATAGCAAGCCCATGTTCCTTGGCAAGTCTTACTGTACGGTCCATTACATTTGGATCGCCTGCATGGCCTCCACAAGCTATATTTACCGAAGATATGGCCGTCATTAAATCCTCATCATAGCCAAAGGAAAAGTGTCCAAAGCTCTCTCCCATATCACAGTTCAAATCGATGCTCTTTTTCATTTACAATCACCTCACTATTTTTACTTGAAAGGTGCTATCTTGAATTATTTCTTTATATTCGCTCTCTGTAATACGATAAAACTTCACCCAATCACCAGGCTGAAATAAAAAAGCCTTTTGCGCTTGAGCTAGATTATATATCTCAACAGGTGTCCGTCCAATAATATTCCAACCTCCAGGAGAATCAATTGGGTATATTCCTGTTTGTCCATGCGCTATACCAACAGAACCTGCTGGTACTATAGCCCTCGGTTTTTCTAATCTAGGTGCAGATAATCTATGATTAAGACCTCCTAAATAAGGAAACCCAGGTAAGAAGCCAAGCATATAAATGAGATAGGTTGGTTCTTCGTGGAGGGCAATGATTTCTTCTTCCGAGATGCCCTTCGAATTAGCGAGTTTTTGTAAATCTGGTCCATGTTCTCCCCCATACAATACTGGGATAAAGATGGTTCTTTGATCTATTGGGGAATCATTATCAGTTTCCTGTGCAAGCAAACTGATTCTTTCTACTAATTCCTGATATAGAATAATACTTGGATCGTAATAAATCGTAACCGAATTATACGAGGGAACCCATTCTACTACTCCTTTTAAGTTAGAACTTTCAAGTTTCAAGCAAAATTGATTTATCTTTATATTCGTTTCCAGAGAAACATCTGCCGAAAATTGAATGATTACAGCCTGATCCCCATTCGGTTGAATTTGCATGACTATTCCTCCACTTACACAAATTTGTTACGACCTGCCCCTAATCCAAAAGTAATAACTAAAACCGTAATAAATATTAATGTTATTAACGGAAGAGTCCAGGCATGGGTAATATCAAATAAAAATCCAAATAACATCGGGCCAATAGCTGCCAATAAATACCCAAGCGACTGAGCCATTCCAGATAAATTAGCAGCTTGACGAGCATTTCGAGAACGGAGTCCTAATAATGTAAGTGCTAATGGAAACGTACCACCCAAGCCAATACCTAAGAATACAATACTGATAAACATGGCCATATGCGAATTACCAAGTAATAATCCCAAATAGCCACAAATTGACGATATGCCTAGCAGTACGACTAGCAACCGTTGGGAAGAATATTTTCCAGCTAATACCGGAACAAAAAAACTTGCCGGCAGACCGATGAATTGCATTAATGATAGCATCCATCCCGCAGCCTCCATACTAACACCTGTTGCATGCAAAATTTCTGGCAACCATGAAATCGTCACATAAAATAGAAATGATTGTAATCCCATATAAAAAGCTATTTGCCATGCTAATGCATTACTCCATAAGCTATGGGAGTTATCTGCAAAATTAAGAGAATCAACGTTTTTATTTCCGTTTTCTTTTCTGGCAAGATAGAACCATATTACAATACCAAGTAGTGTTGGGATAACCCACACGAAAAGTGCAAGGTTCCATCCTAATTTGAACCCACTGGCTAAAGGCACGCTTAACCCAGAAGCTAGAGCGGCAAAGGTTCCCATTCCCGTCGAGTACACACTGGTCATCAATCCAACCTTCAAAGGAAATTTTTCCTTAATAACCCCTGGTAATAGCACATTACACACTGCAATACCAATACCAACCAGAATCGTTCCAACGACCAATAAAAAAATCATGGATATTGATCTTAAGGAAATTCCAATTGTGAGAATCATTAAGCCCCATAGCATTGTACGCTCATTTGAGAAACGATTGCCTAGCTTAGCTGCAATAGGTGACATAAACGCAAAGGCAAGTAGAGGCAAGCTAGTTAACAGACCTGCACTCCAATTTGTTAATCCTATATCATCCCGAATGGTTGTAATGAGAGGTCCAACAGAAGTAATTGCCGGACGTAGATTAAAGGAAACAATAATTATTCCTGCAATTAACATAAATTTATATAGCTGGTCTTCTTGTACGTGCTGTTGATTTAAGTCCAAAAGTTGTTACCCCCTCCGATATATTGCTTCATTTACTATAGCATATTGGATAAGCTATAGGGAAAGATGGCGGATTGGAATTTTTGAAGAAATGAGTATTAGAAAAAAAATCAGCGTTATTCATTACAAAAAATTGGAGTAATACATCTTTAGGAAGCAATGAAGATATTTCCTCGGAAATAATCCTTTAATGTCGAAAAATGACAAAAGCTTATTAGGCGGTGTTTCTTAATTATTATGGAAATTTATGAAGATTTTTCAAAGCGTTAAAAAAAGGTTGATTTAGACTATCTTTCTATCTTTTCGTACAGCTTATGTAATCGCTAATTTCTCCTTTTAAAAATGGACAGAGTTAAATCCTCTGTCCATTTAAATACTATAGCGTTATCCACTTATTTTTAATGGCCTTAATCACTGCATTTGTACGATCAGAAACATGTAACTTTTTTAGAATGGAACTTACATGATTATTAACCGTTCTCGTTGAAATAAACAATTCTTTAGCAATGCTACAATTGTTAAGCCCTTTCCCAAGCTCTTCAAGAACCTTCCATTCCTGTTCAGTTAATATCCCTTTTGGTCTTTCCGGTTCTTGGCTAGTGAGTTTAACATAATCCTTTAATAATACAGCAGATAGTTTAGGATGGATATACTGCTGATCTTGCAGTATGGAATTAATAGCAAAGATAAGTTCACTTAATTCCATCCCATTATAAAAATAACCATTCAAGCCATATCGAAAAAAGTCTCGTAATACATTTTGATCGCCCTCAGTTGCCCAAATTGCAATTCTGGTACTGTGACTACGACAATCTTCTATAATTTTTTTACAATCTACATTTGCATGTATGTCCACTAAGAGCAGATCAGTTTGATACGTACAAGTAGTTTGTTTCTCAAGCTCCCTTGAGCTTACTGCATTCCATGAGTGCTCTGGCAATTTCTCTTGTAGTTTTTCTATTATGATATCCCGCACTAAATCTTTTTCTTTAACTACTGTTATCACACTCATTCATTTATCCCCCATCCAAGTAACTGTATTGCCTTGTACCTAAATGGCGCTATGTATAGACTCCCCATACTTAACAAGAAAAAAAGCTATTCCAAAAAATAGAATAGCCGGTGTCAATATCATATGGATACATCCATCTCGGCAACCAGGCTATCATAGTCTTTCAACCTTAGACCCTAGGCTTTGCGTCCTACCTTTTCAGATAGTTTGCCTTTTACAAGTGTTCATTTTTGATTTAAAAACACAAAGTCAATGTTATCGAACTTCTTATAAAAAAGCAACCGAGAGATATTGGAAAATTAATTCGCTCTTAAAAAACCAGTTATTTTGGAACAAAATGGCAATAACTGGTATATATGTTATAGTCTGAACTTACGAATGAGTTGATTTAATTCTTCTGATTGCTCCGCTAATTGCTCGGAACTAACTGCTACTTCTTCCATAGAACTCCTAACTTGTTGTGCAGAGGCAGTAGTTTGCTCTACTCCTGCAGCAGCTTCCTCAGAAATAGCTGCTATCTCCTGGATAGAGCCATTCATCTCTTGACTATTAGCTGCAATAGTTGTTAGATTATTCGTTATCGTAGAAATACCTTTAGCCATACTTGAAACAGCTTGATTGATTTTAGTAAAGGTCTCATCTGTTGCTCCAATGTTTACTGTTCCAACCTGAACTTCTTTATACCCTTCTTGTAGGGACTCTGTCACAATTGTCGATTCGACTTGAATATTAGTCACAATTTGCGTAATATCGCTAACTGATAAAGAGACCTGCTCTGCTAGTTTTCGAACCTCATCTGCAACTACTGCAAATCCTTTACCATGTTCGCCAGCCCTTGCTGCTTCTATTGCTGCATTAAGTGCTAATAAGTTTGTCTGATCAGCAATAGCTTTGATCACTGAAACTAGATTAGATATGTTTTGTGTATGTGTATCTAAACCTTCAACCTTCTTGACAGCATCATGAACAATTTGATCAATTTTATACATTTGCTTGGTTGAAGATTTCATTAAGCTACTCCCTTCATCGGTTAGCTGTAATATTTCTTTTGAATCTTTTTCAATATGTTTGCTTTTCTCATTCGCTTCTTGTACACGAACTGAAAAGGAATTCATCACAGCTGATAGATCTCCAGCACTATTCGCTTGGTTTTCTGTTCCAGAAGCTAATTCGTCCATAGTGGATGCAATTTGCTCTGCACCCTCGCGTACTTCATTGGCGGATTGTGTTAACTCTATACTCTGACTAGAAACCATATCTGAAACTACATTAATTTGGTTAAGCATCGCTCGCATATTTTCATGCATTTCATTTGTAGCAACAACTAATTGGCCTATTTCATCTCTTGTGCTTGTAACCAATGCATCTTGATGTAGATCCCCCGAAGCCATTTGCTTCATTTTGATCATTACTTTTTTTATAGGAGTGGTAATTGTTTTAGAAGTGATAATTGCGATTATCACTCCTAAAATAATCACCAGTATTGAAACTATAAAGCTAGTAACCGTACTTAAGGTTCCGTTTTTAATGACTTCCTGTCCTTGTTCAATAATAAGCTCCTCTCTCAATTTAGCGGAATCTTTAAACCCATTGATTATCTCACTTTCTAGTGGGTTTACTTGATCCTGCATAATTCTTAAGGCTGCTTCTTTATTTCCACTGTCATATTCTGAAAAAGCTTCATTGATTAATGTTCCCCATTCAACCTTCTTATCAATTAATGCCTTAATATCCTTTGAATCACTTAATTCCATGATTGTATCTTCCAGATTGATACTTTCCTCTATTTGCTCTTCAAATAAGTCTCTAGCATGATAATCATCATATAAAAAATATGATCGAACTAGCCCAGCTCGATTTACCATGTTAAAGGAAATCTCTTCATCAGCAATTAACAAAGGTACTTGTTTATTAATCATTTCCTTTGTATTCTCAACAGCTTTATTTATATTCGTTAAGATGAATAATGCCAATAGTAACACTAGAACTATTACTGCTAAAAAGCCAAATAAAACCTTCGTTCTCACACTCTTAAAATTAAATAAATTCTTCACCTATAGATACCTCTCTTCTGTAGTTTTCCTTAATGACGAGACAGAGGTTATACGTTAAAGGTACTGCCCACACTAAGACCTATCCTCTATATCGAGATGGATTGCACGATTCTTAATAGTAATTGCTAAGAGATTAATTGGTAATATTATCCAAGAAAACACAAAAAAGAGTAGCACCTGCAATAGTATTACAAGGAGCTAACTCTTTTTGTAAAGTATTACTGAATGGATAAATGAAGTAATTTTTATTTTTCAATTTTACCTGCAATATCGTAATTCGGTAAAATTAACACTTCAACACGACGGTTTTTGGATCGATTTTCCGTACTATTGTTAGGAACAATAGGTTTATATTCACCATATCCCTTTGCACTAAATTTATCTGGATCAAGTTGCTTATTATCTAGAATTAATGTCATAAAGTTAACAGCTCGCATTACACTTAGTTCCCAATTAGAACCAAACTTTGCGTTATTCATCGGAACGTCATCCGTATGACCACTAATGACAACCTGATGTGGAGGATCTGTGATCAATAGTTGGGAAATTTCTTTGGCGATTACCTTACCATCCTTATTAACATCAGCACTTCCTGGTTCAAAGGTAACATCATTCATTATCGATATCATCAGTCCTTCTTCGGAAAGCTGTGTTGCTAGTGATTCTGTTAAATTATTTTCATGAATATAGTTATTAATTTTTTCTTGCAATTCCTGTAGATTTAGAACCTCTGTAGTTCCTTCATCAGGCTTTTCTTCCTCATTTTCTTCCTTTTCTTTGCTATCATCCTCAACCGGTATAGGTTGTTCCATGATACCAGGACTTCCACTAGAAAATTCTGTTCTAAATACAGATGCCATCTCTTTGAACTTTTGAGTATCAATCTCACTCATTGCAAAGAGAACGATAAACAATGCTACAAGTAGCGTCAATAAATCGGAGTAGGGGAGTAACCACGATTCATCAACATGATGATCATCATGTCTTTTCTTATTCTTCCTCATTACCCTGCTCCTGATTTAACATATCAAATTCTTTTGATGTTAGATAAGAACCAAGCTTATCCTTAACAATTTTAGCTGACTCCCCAGTGGCAATGGATATAATACCTTCGATCATGATTTCTTTAACTTCAATTTCTTTTTTAGACTTTTGCTTTAGTTTGTTTGCAAAAGGATGCCAAAGCACATATCCAGTAAAAATACCTAATAATGTAGCAACAAAGGCAGCTGCAATAGCGTGACCAATTGCATCTATATTTGTCATATCTGCAAGTGCGGCAATTAGACCAATAACAGCACCTAAAACTCCTAATGTAGGTGCATATGTACCAGCTTGAGAGAAAATTGCTGCACCCTCTTGATGACGCTTGTCCATTGCATCTATTTTCTCAAGAAGGACATCACGAATAAATTCTGGTGTCTGACCGTCTACAGCTAGCTGTAAGCCAGATGAAAGAAATGGGTCATCAATTTTATCTAGTTGATTTTCTAAAGATAAAATCCCTTCTTTACGCGCTTGATTCGCCCATTCAGAAAATAACTTAATTAGTTCTGCAATGTTTTGCTCCTTCTTTTCAGTAAAGATAATTTTTAAAAGTGCCGGAATTTTTTTAAGTGTGCTTAATGGGAAAGCTACCATGACCGAAGCGATTGTACCAGCTATAATGATTAGAAATGCTGCAGGGTTAATCAATGCATCGAGGCCAACACCCTTTAAAACCATCCCAACTCCGACAGCAATGACTCCTAGTATAATTCCTAATAATGATGTTTTATCCATCTGTAGACCCCCAATGATATTCTTCTCTTATTCATAAATTAAAAATAACTATCCCAACACCATTGGATAGCCAAAAATGGTTGTAATTTAGACCTACTATTTATATCGTACAAAAACAGATAGTTTAAAGGGCTTTTTTAAAATTTTTGTTAGTTGCCTTTATTCTTGTCATCTAATCATTGATTTGTCTGTAAATTAATCGCAAAAAGAGACTTTCCGATTATGTATCATTAACGACAATAATTTCTATTCCAGTTCAAGGCCAATCTTTAATTAAATGCCTCTTGACTCCGATATTATTGTTATCAAATGCTTCACATTGCAAAGTGGTATTATTAATAGTATATTTTCTACATAAAAGTTTTGAAGGAGAACGTATTTCATGGAGGATATCAATGTCATTAAATTACACTAATTCCATTCCACTACATGTTCAATTAAAAGAAAAAATTGAAGAAAAAATCTTTACTGGTCAATATAATGATAAAATCCCAAGTGAAAGAGAATTAATGGACGAATATTATGTTAGTCGAAGCACTGTTAGACAAAGCATTGAACAGCTTGTCAGGGAAGGTATATTAGTAAGAAGGCCTGGGAAAGGAACCTTTATTGTCCTTAAACCTATCAATGATTGGTTGGGTAGCCTCAGTAGTACTTCAGAAACGATTGAACGAATGGGAATGCAACCAGGTGCAAAGCTGATAAAAGCTGAAATTATTCCTTTAAACAAAGACATGAAGGATATCTCAGGGCTTGAAAAAGCTTATTATTTTGAACGAGTTCGTTATGCTAATAATATTCCTGTAGGTGTTGAAAGACATTATTATCCTATTCCAATTGGGGAACAGCTTATTAAATTTGATTTAAATAAGGAAGCCTTCTATGATCTCTTAGAACGAGAACTTGGGGTGAATACGTTTCAATCAGAACAATACATTAAGGCAGGTAAAATTAGTAAGCAAGATGCACTATTACTTAAGATTTCCCCAGCATCTAGCATATTAATTGCTGAAAGAAAGATTACCGATATTAAGGGGAACTTTGTAGAATTTGAAATTGCGCATTATCGATCAGATATGTATTCCTTTAAAATAAATCTATCAAGAAAATCTTTTTAAACTATTTCCTCCACTGGTACGAACATTATGACATTATTGCTAAATGGCTATTGTAAAAATTAATATTATAGTAGCGAAAAAACGGTAATTTAGTCGGAGGAATAATAGAATGAAAGAAAGAATCACACTCAAAAAGTCCTATAAACAGCACTGGGTATGGGCAATTGCATTAGGCTCTTCTATCGGTTGGGGTGCGTTTGTCCAGCCCACAAACTGGATCGCTACCGCAGGCCCTGTTGGAGCGATGGCAGGTTTTGGTATAGGTGCTTTACTAATGATGCTTATTGCAGTAAGTTATGGGTTCTTGATTAGGAGTTTCCCGGTTTCGGGTGGGGAATTCGCTTATGCATTCATTGGTTTAGGTAAGGTACACGCCTTTATTTGTGGTTGGTTCTTAGCACTTGGTTACATATGTATTGTAGCATTGAATGCTTCTGCTTTTGTTTTAATGTTTAAATTTATATTTCCTAGATTCATAGAAAATATCCACATGTATCAAATTGCCGGTTGGGATGTATATGGTACAGAAATTATCTTAGCTACCTTTGTTCTTCTAATATTCGGTTATTTTAATATAAGAGGAAATGGATTTTCTGGAAAAATACAATTCATATTTTGTGTAGTTATGGTTTTGAGTGTAATAATCCTGACCTTTTTAGTAGGCGTACAGCCTGAAGCTGGACTAGCCAATATACACCCACTATTTCCAGTTGAAAAAACAGCTCTTGCTGCGATTATTTCAATCATAGCTATTGCCCCTTGGGCATATGTAGGTTTTGACAATGTTCCACAATTGGCAGAAGAATTTAGCTTTTCCTCAAAGAAGGCATTTAACCTTATTATCATTGCCTTATTTTTTTCGGGTTTATTATACATTCTAATGATTCTAGCAACCTCGATGGCACTTCCATGGAATGATTTTATATCCAAGCAGCTATTGTGGGGAACTGGTACTGTAGTAAAAAACCTATTAGGTAATTTTGGTCTAATAATTTTAGTGATAGCCGTTTCGATGGGGATTTTTACAGGGTTAAACGGATTTATAGTTTCATCAAGCCGGTTACTATTTGCCATGTCCCGAGCAAAATTTGTGCCAAAAATATTTTCTAAGCTTCATCCTAAATACAACACACCTTATATAAGTATCCTTTTTACCATTCTAATTTCTTTGTTAGCACCATGGTTTGGGCGGCAGGCATTAACATGGGTAGTCGATATGTCATCGATAGGGGTTACAATTGCTTATTTCTATACTTGCTTTACGGCCTACAAATTATTTAAGTGGAATATGGGACCAGATTATCTTCCATCGCTCCATGAAATTTCACCTATTAAAAAAGTGCTTGCTGGTATAGGAACAATTGTTAGTATCCTGTTTTTAGGTTTACTTTTAATTCCTGGATCACCTGCCCTTTTAGGCTTTGAATCCCGCGTCGCATTAGCAATTTGGATATTACTAGGCATCGGATTTTACCTAATAAAAAGAAGAGATCTTAATACATTATCAGAATCCGATTTAAACTATTTAATACTTGGTAAATCAGATTTATCTCAAAAAAATAGCTAGCTTTTATGATTAACCTGGGACATAATTATTTCGTTCTCCAGGTTATTTTTTTGGTTTACGTTTAATTTTCCACCTGATAAAGCCGATATAATTACTGTAAACTTAAATTTTAGTAATCATACATTAGGAGTGTAATACATGTCTAATAGAAAACAGCTAATTCAGGTTAGTAATATTTTTAATACTTTACTTGAAGCAACAGAGCATTTTCATCAACTAATTAAACAAAAAGAATTGAACCAGAGCATTTATATTTTTAGTTCTATAGTTGATGGTTTCACTGCAGTTGGAAGTATGGATATATTATTTAATCAAGCAGATTGGAATGAACAAAAACAGAAGGCTGAAAGGTATCTACTAGAAATTGCAGAATCAATGGAAAAAGGACATTTTATAAAAGTAAGTGAGATTCTCCAGTTTTCACTCCTACCTTTATTTAGAAAAATAAACAAAGGAATAGAACTTGAATTAGGTGATCAAATACAAGATAAAACATACTCAATAGGAATATTTTCTTCCTATAAAAATCCACGAGAGATATATCCTAAGGAACGAATCGAAGCATTAGTCAGAGAAAGTAAAAAACAAAATACAGAATTACTTTTCTTCAGTAAAAATGATGTTGACTTTGCAAATAAAACTGTTGCTGCCGATTTCTATAATAATGGAAATTGGGAACGTGTAATTAAGCCCTTTCCTGATGTTATTAATAATGTCGGTAGTGTAAAACAAGCCCATACAGAAAAAAAGCTTAGAAGATTTATTCCATTCACAAGTTTCTTTGTCGGAAACAAATTGTCTTTACCAAAAAGAATCGTACAGCATAGAAAGTTTATTGAGTTATTAGTACCGTTTAGAGTTTGTAGTGACGAAGAAAAAATTTATGACTTTCTTGAGAAAAACGATAAAGTAGTATTTAAATATTTATTAAGTAATAGAGGAGAAAATATTTACTTTATTACTAAAAAAAATAACAGATTTATATTATTGGATCATAAAAAAGAAAGAATCTTGAGTAACGAAGCATTTGAACAATGGATAAAATCTGTAATACTGAAAGAAAAGGATAGCTATATCATACAGAAATATATCCATACACGCACAAAGAATAATGAGCCCTATCACATACGTGCACATGTTCAAAAAGATGGTGAAGGAAAATGGGTATTAACCCATATATATCCTCGTGTTGGGAACAAGAAAAGTAACCTAAGTAACGTTGCTACAGAAGGAAGAGTAGAAAATCTTCATGATTTTATGGTTCATGAATATGGCGAAATAACAGGCTCAAAATATGAGAAAGATATCCTTCGACTTTCTATTGAAGTAGCCCAACACTTAGATAAATTATATGATCTCGCTTTAGACGAGCTAGGTATTGACTTTGCTATTGATGAAAATGGTAAGTATTGGATGCACGAAGCGAATAATGGCCCACAAACTGCCTATCATGAAGAGAAAAGAGCTGTTAATACAATTGCATATGCAAAATATATAGCAAAAAACGGCATTTTCCATACGAACTATTCTCAAAAAATGAAGGCTGGATTCTTTCAATCTAGAACTTCAAGTCTACCTATAGCAGATTTAAATAAAAATCGCACAATAGGAATTTTAATGGAAAAGATTCTGAATGATAATTTAACAGTAGAAATTGTTCACGCTGCACAAAGAAGTAATTTTAATTCATACTTCTTTACACCAACTGATATCGACTATGAAGAAATGGTTATAAGGGGATACTTTTATGAAGATGAAGGGCTTGTCCCAAAACAGGTTCAATTTCCAGATGTTATATTTGATCGTCTAAAGCTACGTGGAGTAGAAAATGCAAATTGGGTGTATGAAGAACTTGAAGAGATTCCTTTTACCAATGTTTGGTCGCCACACAATTACAAGCGTCTTAATTTGTATGCAATACTAAAATCGGATAATAGCATTAATCAGTACCTTTCATCTTATCAAGAAGTAAATCGGACACGAGATATTTTCCAATTCCTCGAAAAATATAGTCGAGTAATTTTACGTGAAAACAAAGCTGGATTTCCACTTTATATTTCAAGGCTATTAGATGGAAAGTACTTATTTACTAATTCTAAACCACAACAACTATATAACGAAATTCAATTATTAAATAAATTAAAAGAGTTAATTGACGAAGGAAAGTATATTGTGCAAAGGGATAATCGTTTAACTGATAATAATGAAGTCTCCTACACTATTAATCTACACATTATTAAGGATGCTACAGCGAATTGGAAGAGTTCTAGTATATATTTGGAAAGAGAAACAGACATGTTAGAAGAAATGTTTGAAGACAATATAGACATAATAATTAAGACTATTGAAGATATGTATTCCCTGGATGCAAGCAGCATTCTTTCTGATGTCAGGGATATATCTGAAAAAGTTGCAAGAAAACTTGATTCGCAATTTAGGAATATATCGGAGCTAAATATCACTTTTGGAATACGTAGCAACAGTGAACTCTGCATCTTAGAGGTTGATCCAAGTGGCCCAAATAAAATCTATCATGCAATAGAATTAGCCGAAAATATTATGCTACTAGCTGACAATGCTACTAGAATTAATCCATAATAATTAGGAGTGTAGACGAACGAATTAGAAAGAGATGTATACTCTTTTTCTTACACAGTTTTGTTTACACTCCTTTAACTATCTAAAAAGTAGTACGTGATTCACGGAATCCATGCTGTATAACCTACTGAATGATAATTTATAGATTGGAAGGATCCTTATACTTCCTCTTTATGTAAAAAGCGAGAAGCCATATACATAGCTTCTCGCTTACTCATATTATGAAATTAACGAAGTAATTGTAATACTCCTTGAGGCTGTTGGTTAGCTTGAGCTAACATAGATTGTGCTGCTTGAGTTAGGATATTATTCTTAGTGAATTCCATCATTTCTTTTGCCATGTCAGTATCTCTAATACGAGACTCTGCAGCAGTTAAGTTCTCAGCAGATGCACCTAAGTTATTGATAGTGTGCTCTAGACGGTTTTGAATAGCACCAAGGCTAGAACGCTGTGTAGATACTGTGTTGATAGCATCATCAATTGCTTTTAATTGAGTGTCGAAATCAGTTTCTTCGAAAGCTGTAACATCAATTTCGTTTACTCCTAGAGCTTCTGCTGACATATCACCAATTGTAATATTTAATTGTTGACCACCATTTGCTCCAATTTGTAAAGTACCTTCAAACGTACCATCTAGCAATGCTTTACCGTTAAATTCAGTACGGTCAGAAATACCTTTAGATCCAGCTTCTCCACCTAGTTCTTCAATAAGTGCAGAGATTTCTTTTTGAATTGCTGCTAGATCTTCTGGCTCTTGAGTACCAGTGTTACCAGCTTGAACAGTTAGTTCACGCATACGTTGTAGGATTGCATGAGTTTCGTTTAAAGCACCTTCAGCAGTTTGGATTAAAGAAATACCATCTTGAGCATTCTTAGAAGCCATTTCTAAACCTTTAATTTGTCCACGCATTTTTTCAGAGATTGCTAGACCTGCAGCATCATCTCCAGCTTTGTTGATACGAAGACCTGAAGAAAGTTTTTCTAGTGAGCTTTGAACTGCACCAGTGTTAACACCTAATTGACGGTGTGCGTTTAACGCAGAAATATTGTGATTGATAATCATAATTTTCTTACCTCCATGTAATTGTTTTATTTTTTGCGAGTCACATCCTTATGGCTCGCATGTATAACAACTCATCCTGAGTTATTATCAAATTTGTTTTCTAAATGTTTGGCCTAAACATTTACATTCATCATGATGATGTACCATTTATATCGGCACAAAAAAAATATGTTTAATCTTTTTTGAAAAAAAATTATTATTTTTTGTAGAATCATAGAAACTCACAATAAAAAAAGAAAAAATTTGAACAAAAAAGAGTCCACGGTACTTAAACCATAGACTCTTCCCCAATCAGTCCTACTTTTATTCGCTTTTTTCTACGCTCTGCCATTATCTGATTCAATAGTTGATATAACAGCTCTCTATCTTCGTCAAACAGATTGGTGAACTGAACCCCATATCCAAATCTATCTCTATCCGGATATAATTCCTTCCTAACAATTCTACCTTTGACAATGAACATACTATCCTTTAAGGAAAACCGCAGTTTAATCCTAATTTCTTCCTCAATTGGATATTCAAACTCCCCAACAACCTTCACACCACCCACGCTTATGTTCTTCAATACACCATTAAAGAATTTTGGGTTTAATGCTTCATTCTCTATGTCGAGAAATTCTACAAAGCATGGAACATCATCTAAATTTACACGAAAATTTTCTCTAAGGTTTATGCCAGTGAAAGTTGGGTAAGCTGGAGGTTCATTCTTATCCTGGGTAGTTGTGCTTTCCATTGTTAAATGAGGTTTTTGGGATGATTTACGTAATAATAAATATAAAGACAGTATTAATAGGAATACAACTCCCAACAGAATATAAATCCATACTGTGTAATCCATTATCTCACCTCACTTTAATTAAATTTGCTTTCGAAAATAGGTGTGAAGAGTTAATGAAATTTAGGAGAACCCAAGTAGTATCTCCCTAACTATAGTTCCGGCTTTCTTCGGTAGCAAGGCAGCCATCACTCAAACGGTATTAGGCCCTTTGCTTTGCGTCCCTATCTTTCGACAGGTTTGCCTTTTTCGAAAAATATATCTAGTGCCATTATACTATAAATATTTCCATAATTCGACAAATTTTCTATTAAAAATACTAAATAACCATAGCAATTAATAAAAATAATAGAAAAGACCTATTCCATAAGTCCTCTTTAATGGTTAAAGTGTCCCCGGATTATTTTTGAATCTTTTTCTTTCTCTAAACAAAAAAAGCATGCAACAATGCATGCTTCCATTATGTTAAAAGCTTTCGATCCTTCCGATTTGTAAAGCGCATAAATAACATCAGTGATAGTAATACAAGCACCATCAATAATAACGACAATGCTGCACCAAGCTGCCAGTTCATCTCAACTAGGAATGCATCACGAATTACATTTCCAACCATCAACAGTTTACCGCCAGTAAATAAATCCGTTACGACGAATACACTTATTGCTGGTACGAAAGTAATGATGAATCCAGCCAGAATACCAGGGAAAGTCAACGGTAGAGTAACATTCAGGAATGTTTTTATCGGTCTTGCACCGAGATCCTCTGATGCTTCTAAAAAGGTTTTATCCAACTGTTCAATCGATGAATAAATGGGTAATATCATAAATGGCAAGAAACCATAAACTAAACCGATGATAACTCCACCTGGAGAGTACAGCAATGCTAATGGCTCTTTAATAATACCTAAATCCATTAATACATTGTTGATAACCCCTTTATTATTCATTAAGATAATCCATGAATATAATCGAACAAGTAAGTTCGTCCAGAACGGTACCATAACAAGTAAGAGTAATAAGTTTTTCCACTTACCAGCGTGTGCGATAAAATATGCAAATGGATATGCAACAATAAGGCATACGATAGTTGCTACTAATGCCCACCAAATGGATTGCCAAATAACTTTGGCATAAAGTGAGCTGAATGCAGAAGCGTAGGCTTTTGTACTAAACTTATAGATAATAGCACCAAAATCACCATTGGTTGTGAAGCTGATTACCGCAATAAAGATAACTGGTACTACTAAAAATAATGTTAACCAAAACAGACTGGGGGATAACAGTAAATAGGCTTTTTTAAAGCTTTTTCTCATTTAAATTTTCCCCCTTCCTCATTCTTAGTCCTACCACTACTACGACAATTACCATTAATAATATGATGATCGTCGATAATGCGTTAACCTCTGGTGAAACGCCTAGACGTACCATCGAATAAACAAGTACCGGTAACGTATTACTACCAGGCCCTAAAGTAAAGAACGAAATGACAAATTCATCTAATGAAATGGTAAATGCTAACAATGCTCCAGCCATTATCCCAGGAAAAATGAGTGGAAATGTTACTCTCCAAAAGGTCTGCCATTCGTTTGCACCTAAGTCCTTTGCCGCTTCTTCAAGTGAACTATCAAAGGAGGATAATCTAGCTAAAACGACTAGCATTACATAGGAAATCGTGATGGCAACATGACCGGGAATTGCTGTATTCAAGCCTAAAGACATATTTAGTAGTCCATAAATTGCAAGCAATGCTACCGCAACAACAATATCCGGAATAACAACCGGAATATAAAATAGAAACTCAACAGATTTCTTACCAATAAAGGTATAGCGATGTAATGCTAATGCTGCAAGAGTACCTAAAATGGTAGCAATAATAGTGGTAATAACCGCTATATATAAGCTATTTAATGTCGCTCCAATTAGTTGGCTGTTCTTAAATAATGAACCATACCATTCTAGGGTAAAGCCGGTCCAAACCGTTCCTAGCTTAGAATCATTAAATGAAAATATAATCACAAATAAAATAGGGATATAAAAGAATAAAAAGACGAGTAGGGAAAACGAAAATAATATTTTCTTCGTTCTAGCTCTCACATTTTCCACCTACCTTCCTATTAGAAAAGCATAAGACGCCCGGGTATAGACGTACTAACTGTGCCTGGCAATGCCAGGTGGGTCGACGTTGGCCGTAACGACCGATTTTAGTCGACATTCCTTTTATCAAAAGTTAATGTAGAATTATCTTGAACTGAAGGAAGTCCGCTAGTGATTGACACATGAAGCTAGACAACTTCGTAATAAACATATGAGAAGAGGATGTCCTAAGTAAGTAATAAACCTTAACTTAAGACAGCCTCTCTATGAAATTCTGAATTATTCAACCTTGGCTTCCTGGAATAAACGGTTCATGTATTGTGTCCGCTCTGTATCAAGTGGAAGGTTCCACTTCGCATTTTTGATGACTTCATCAGGGAATTGCATTCCAGGGCTATTTTTAATTTCATCTGGTAAAATCTTCAATGCTTCATCATTCGGATTTCCATAAGGGATAAATTCCGAAAGCTTTTTACTTACTTCTGGACGTAGCAAGTAGTTAATAAACACTTCAGCCGTGTATTTATTCTTAGCTGTTTTTGGAATTGCCATAGCATCTAGCCACACAATTCCCCCCTCTTTAGGAAGAACAAAATCGATGTTTTCATTCTCTAACCAAGCAGTAGATGCAGAACCAGAGTATGCATGTGCAATCCATACTTCACCACTAACTAATCGATCAGATGGTGTTGCATCAAATGCTAATACATTTGGAACTACTTCTTTTAATTTATTAAATCCTTCCTCTAGCTGTTCTTTAGTAGGATCATTCATATCATTACCTAATAGCTGCTGAAGCATATTTGATACTTCTTTAGACTCCTCTAGTAGTGCAACTTTCCCTTTATATTCTGGGTTCCATAGGTCTGCCCAGCTTGTAGGAGGTTCTTTAATGAATTCTTTATTATAAGCAATTCCGTCATAACCGTACATAAATGGTACGGAATATTTATTGTCTGGATCAAATGGCATATCATGCCATGCATCTCCAATATTTTTATAGTTAGGAATATTATCAAAATCAATTTCTAGCAGCAAATCATTATCAACCATTTGCTTTACATAATAATCTGAAGGGAAAACTAAATCATAAGCAACAGTTCCACTTTGTACCTTTGTAAGCATTTCATGGTTAGAGTTATAAGTAGAATAAACGACATCTACCCCAAATTCCTTTTCGAAATCATCTAGTACTTCTTGTGGAATGTACTCACTCCAATTAAATACATACAGCTTATCACTTAATTTCTTTTCCCCACTAGCGTTGTCCTCTTTATCGGAGCCACATGCTGCTAGAAATAATATCATCATACTTAAAAGTCCAAATAGAAAAAGCTTTTTCAATCCTTCCCATCTCCAATCATTTAAATTAGGTTACTGTCATAGATGGACAGCATTACTATATATTATTTTATAAGCATAACTGCATTTTCAGGGTTCCAGCTTACATACACATCATTATTATTCGTTAATTCCGCAATATTTTCATGAGACTCATTGATCGTGAGTTCTTTACCATCTGATAAACGAACAACAATCTTCGTAACGGAGCCAACGTATATCTTCTCCTTGAAGGTACATTTTAAATTTATAGGACCCTCAATTGGAGTATTACTAACTTTCATTTTTTCTGGTCGGACAGAGAGGAATGCATGCTCCTTCAAAGCCACTTCGGACGAATTAGGAATTTCAATCGTTTGATCTGCTAGTTCCAATGTTGCCATGTCACCATTTACCGCCGAAACATTACCGTCTAAGATGTTCGTTTGACCGATGAAATCAGCGACAAATCGCGTTCTCGGTTTTTCATATATTTCACGCGGTGTACCTATCTGCTCAATTTTCCCTTTATTCATAACTACGATACGATCAGACATTGTTAATGCTTCTTCTTGATCATGTGTTACATAAATAAACGTAATATTTAGTGTCTGTTGCAGATGTTTCAATTCCAGTTGCATTTGTTTACGTAGCTTTAAATCCAGGGCACCAAGTGGCTCATCAAGTAAGAGCACCTTAGGATTATTCACAATTGCTCGGGCAATTGCAATACGTTGTTGCTGGCCACCACTAAGCTGCTTTGGCTTACGAGTCCCATATTCTTCTAATTGTACAAGCTTCAGTGCTTTGGTAACTCGCTCTTTAATCTCTTCCTTACCGACCTTCTTCATTTTCAATCCGAAGGCGACATTATCGTATACATTCATATGAGGAAATAGAGAGTAGCTTTGAAAAACAGTATTGACTTCCCGCTTATATGGCTCCATATCATCTACTTGATTACCATTTAAAAGAATCTTTCCAGAAGTCGGCTTTTCAAAGCCAGCAATCATCCGTAATGTGGTTGTTTTTCCACATCCTGATGGGCCGAGTAAGGTTAAGAACTCCCCAGCCTTAATATCCAAGTTCAAGTCATCCACTACTATTGTGTCGTCAAACTCTTTTGTTACATGTTCCAGCTTTACCATTTGAACACCCAACATGCTTCCCTCCGTTTCCTTTATTTCTTTGTTTCCTATGAGGTAAGTGAATTTTCTCCACTATTCGCGCCTGCAATTTTGAAGCATTGCGTAATCATTACTTTTTCCTTGCTGTGTTTTGCTATTCAAAAACAGAGGAAAAAGTACTGTTTTTTGACATTTTTCATCGTTTATTAGAGAAAGAATGACAATCAGTCATAATTTTTGGCATTAAAAATACACCCTTCTCTACCAGGTAAAGGCATCGCCACGCGATTTTTCCTTCCCCGTTGGGTGCGTACTGTTCGGTGAATCTATTCAACATTACCAAAAATCAACAACTAATTTTTTATAAAAGCTACTATCCTTTCCCCAATAATGTATGCATTACTATTATCAGACATGAAAAATTTGCAAAGCTCCATATCTATTCAAATAGATTTTATTACAATGCTAAAAAAAATATAGCACGATTGGGCATGCTATTCAATAGTTTTTTTATATTTATTTTTTTATTTTTTATATGGGAAAATAGAGTAATCAAATCACTAGGGTTTAATCGGTACACATATTTCGCTAAAAGGGTTATCGGTCACTTCAGCAATGTATCTTTCTATAATCGGTTTGTTTTCTAACTGATAGCCATTACTAAATAAAATTGGAAAAATCTTAGTGTATGCTTCTTGAATCGCTTTATCTGTATGTTCCACTTCAAAAATAAGATATTTCCCTCCAGAGAGTTCCCCCTCATCGATTGAATCGTCTAGTTGATAATTGTCTGGAAGGACAATACAAGCATCAAATCTACAATGTTCAGGTTTTGTTGTTTTCGGATCATCTTGTGAGATTGCTAGTATTGCTGCGGATTTAAAAAGACCTTTCTCCTTCGCCCACTTTTTCAAAGGCTCCATTACCTCGCTATTTGCTGGACCATATGGACCAACTCTCCGCATATAAGCTATTCGATGGTTTGGAATGACTTCTTCTCTAAACTTCATACGACTGTTTCTTCCCTTCTTTATTGATATTTGTTGTTACATTTCGTAATGTAACATGTTATAAAAATTTTTACAGTATATTTTTAAAAATATTCAATTAATTCGTCAAATAATTGAATGTAGGAGGTAACTAATGGTATCTCAATATATTAGCTCTATTTTTTTTAATATCATTCAAAAATATGTTAATTTAGCCGATAAACCAAAAGTGACCTTAATGGGAGAAAGATGAAAAATGTTCAACAGGGGAAAACAACGAGGTGAAAATGATGGAAAAAGGTAGGGATAGTAATACAAAAGGATTTGGTAGGATTCGAAATAGTATCTCGATGAAGGTAGCTTTCATATTGCTGATAATGATCGTCGTTATTTTTTCTATTACAGGATCGATAATTTTTTCGTATACGAGATCATTGTTAGTAAATAACGTAGAAACAGAACTATCAACGAAGAGTGAAGCGATTGCAGCCCAAGTTGATAGCCTTTTTGCGGAAAAAGGGGCTATAATTAAGCAGTTTGCTACAAATCAAGAAGTAATCAGATTATTAGATACTGCAAAATCAAGAGATGACGTAAAAGACAATTCATACTTTGATGATGTGTCGAAAACACTTGATGAAATAGTGAAAAATAACGATTCCATTGCAATGGCTTGGGTAGCCAGTAATAAAGGAAATTATTTGATTGGAAGTAACAATGTATTATCTGACCCTAGCTTCGATATTGCTAGTCGTCCATGGTATGAACCTGCTTTAGCTAAAGATGATGTGTACTTCACCGAACCGTATATGGATGAAGTATTTGGCAAAATAATTTTAAGTGTGATGCAACCTATTAAAGTAGATAATCAACCTATCGGCATTGTGGCAATCGATATATTTCTAGATGGACTTCCAGAGACAATGCAATCATATAAATTAGGAGAAGGCGGCTATTCCTTTTTATTATCAAGTGATGGTACCATTCTTTATCACCCAAACAATGAGTTAATATTACAAGAAAAGCTGCAAAATATGTCAGGGGACTTAGGGGAAATAGGTACTCAAATGATTGAAGGCGAAAAAGGGCTACGTTTAAGTGAGGTCAATAACCAACAGGAATATATAGGATACGCACCAGTATCTACAACTGGATGGTCAGTTGGAACGTCAATTCCTGAAAAGAATGCCTTGGATATTCTTCATTCCTACACGATAACTATGGTAATGCTATTCGGAATAGCATGCGTTATTTTAATGATTGTAGTATTTATCCTAATAAAACAAATGCTTAAGGCAATACCTCATATTACAGAACGCATGAAATTACTGGCATCTGGCGACTTAAGTCAAGAGGAACTACAAACTAAATCTAACGATGAAATTGGTCAGTTGGTTCAATCGATAAACAAAATGAATCTTTCGATACGAGATTTACTTTATAAGATTAGCTTGGTATCGGATACGGTAAGTACACAAAGTGAAGAATTGACTCAATCAGCGAATGAAGTAAAAGCAGGTTCTGAGCAGATTGCCACAACTATGCACGAATTATCCTTAGGAGCAGAATCACAGGCAAATCAGACTAGCGAGCTCTCCAATGTTATGAGTACATTTGCTAATAGGGTGCAAACTGCGGATGAAAGAGGAGAACGAATTAACCTCTCATCCAAGACCGTTCTCAACTTGACAGATAAAGGTAGTAATTTAATGAAAATGTCCTCTGAAGAAATGGTTAAAATTAACAAGGTTTTCCAAGATACCGTTCAAAAGGTAGGAGCATTAAATAAACAATCTCAAAAAATATCTAATTTAGTCTCTCTTATAAATGATATAGCTGAACAAACAAATCTACTTGCATTAAATGCTGCAATTGAAGCTGCAAGAGCCGGAGAACATGGAAAGGGATTTGCTGTTGTTGCTGATGAGGTTAGAAGATTAGCAGAACAAGTATCCAACTCCGTTTCCGATATAACTGATATTGTTGAGGGTATTAAGATGGAATCAAATTCCGTAACAATAGCTTTACAAGATGGGTATAATGAGGTAGAAAAAGGTACAAACCAAATAAAAATGACTGCTGAAACTTTTAATGAAATACAAAAAGCTATCAATGAGATGGTTCATCATATACAAGAAATTTCAGAAGCTCTAACTACAGTTGCTACAGGTACACAAGAAATGAATGGTGCTGTACAAGAAATTGCTGCTATTTCAGAGGAAGCGGCTGCAGGTGTTGAACAAGTATCTGCTACATCAGAGCAAACCTCTAGCTCTATGGAGGAAGTAGCAAGT
The DNA here is from genome assembly GCF_018333235.1 of Ornithinibacillus bavariensis. Taxonomy (GTDB): domain Bacteria; phylum Bacillota; class Bacilli; order Bacillales; family Amphibacillaceae; genus Ornithinibacillus; species Ornithinibacillus bavariensis. The sequence continues at coordinate 1,088,315 of NZ_BORP01000001.1, forward strand.
AGCTCTGATCACCTTGCTAAATCTGCTGAAGAGCTAAACGATTTGATTCACCAGTTTAAGCTTTAATTGTAAACATTCACGAGTAAAAATTCTGCATAACTTACTTTCTTTCAATATTAATTACGAAAAAAGTTATAAGTAGACGGGCATGATGAATAGCTATTCATCATGCCTTATTTGTGTGTCAAAAGAGTCATGAGATCTGCCTTCACTTACATTATTATATCCCCATTTAGTAATCCACTTCATACATTACTTCCGTTATTTTATTCCATATTAACGACATATTATTCCTTTTATCTTAAAGGGTAGTTATTCACTGCCATAATGAAATAAAAAGGCGGTGATTTTATTGTTAGTGATTCATGATGTAACAAAATATTATAGGAATAAGTTGGTACTGGAGCATATATCTTTAGACATTCCATCAGGTAGCTGCATTGGACTGGTTGGACCTAATGGTGCTGGAAAATCTACTTTACTAAAGATTCTTGCCTCTATCATTCAAGATTATCAAGGCAAGGTTCAGCTGAATAATACTAAGAGTACTTTCCAAAAGAAAGTACTTGGATATGTTCCTCAAGAAATCTGCTTGGAACAAAGCATATCAGCTTATAGTAATCTTTGTTTCTTCGGAAAACTGTATGGACTAAGCGGAAGACAACTTAAGAAAAGAGCGACGGAAGTGTTAGAAGAAATTGGCTTATCTAGTCATGCTAAGAATAAAGTGTTGCATTTCTCTGGGGGAATGAAAAGAAGATTGAATATTGGATGTGCACTAATGCACCAACCAAAGCTTATTATTATGGATGAACCCACTGTTGGGATAGATCCACAATCTCGAAGGCATATTTTCGAAATGATTCGACACTTACAGGAGACAGGTTGTACGATCATCTATGCTACACACTATATGGAAGAGGTGGAACAGCTTTGTAACAAGGTTGCCTTTTTAGATTGTGGAAAAATTGTTGAACAAGGGGATATTTCCACCTTGATCCAAAAATATACTACCCCATCAGTTTTTGTAAAAGCAAAGAATCTCCAAGTAACAGCATTAGATAAACTCGGCCAAATCTCTGCATATAGGCAAGGATTCTTAATCAAGACCGAAATGCCAATTGCTGTCATGAAACAAATCTTATTGATGTACCAGGCAAACACAAGCGAGCTAGAGAGACTTGAGCTTGTAAAGCCTCGATTAGAAGATGTTTTTTTCACGTTAACCGGAAGTGAGCTAAGAGAGGGAGTACATTCCTCCTCTAAGGAGAGTTCAAAGATAGGAGGGGTGTCTTAATGAGAGCTATGTTTTTATTAGAAATGAAGAAAAATTTACAGGATCATGGTCTGTTATTTTGGATGCTTATTTTACCGATTGCTTTTATTATTCTAGCGACTGCAATATTTACATCAGGATCAGATGAAGCTACTAAACAACAGGTGATTATGTCTATTATACCAGGATACGCAGTAATGTTTGTATTTTTCATCATGATTTCCATGGTTACGACATTTCTAAAAGATAAAGATACAGGGATGACAGCTAGAATTGCTAGTACACCCATCACTCCAAAATTCTATTTGCTTGGAAAATGGATTCCATATATGGTTATAGTATGGATTCAAATTGTTATATTGCTAGTATTCGGAAAACTAGTTTACCAAATTCCAATAGAGCAACCTTTCTTGCTCCTTTTCTTATCACTAGCCTTAGCTTTCACTGCTACAGGATTTGGGCTTTCACTAGCATTGCTTGTCAAAACTGAAAATATGGGTATTGCCCTTACACAGGTGATTGGGCTTGGTGGAGCAATGCTTGGAGGTCTTTGGGTTCCACTTAAATTTATGCCTGATTTCCTGCAAACGATAGCATATTTTCTGCCACAGTACTGGGCTCATCAAGCATTTCAGGATGCATTAAATGGAGTATTAATTCATAAAGATTTCTTACAAACCATTCTTATCATTATGGCTTTTGGATGTGGCGGTTATTTACTTGCTGTATTACGCTACCCTAAATTTTTAAAGCAAGCTCGTGGTTAACCGGATATCTTGTTAGGGGGAATAGAATGAAGGTAAACATTGATATTGATGAGAAGCATGAAGAAACGATCGTTACCATTAAAACCAATAATTGGTCTGAAGAATTAGAAGAACTTATTAATCTTTTAAAGAAGCAAAAGCCAAAGCGATTGTTTGGAGTGGCTGAGGATCAAACTGTATTACTTGATCCAAAAGATATTGATTATGTCTATGCGGAAAAAAGAAAGGTCTTTGCCGCAATCAAGGAAATGAAAATTGAACTTAAAATGAAGCTTTATGAAGTAGAAGAAATATTAATCCCCCATTATTACATGCGATTCTCCAAATCGGTGATCGGTAATTTAAATCAGATACAACGATTCGAATTATCCTTTAACGGAAATCTATGTGTTTACTTTCATTCTGGAAATAAAGAATATATTACGCGAAGTTATGTAGCTAAGGTGAAGGAAAAGTTATTGATGGGGGGACAATTAAATGATTAAAGAAATCCTACGAAGGGGGGTATATGGGATTGCATTTGGTGGAATCGCCACATTTATTGCCCTTACCATTATAAAGTTTGCTCATTTTGAAGAAACTGCTGCTGAGGTTTGGAATCATATGCTAGCAAGCTTTGGACTAGGGATTTATTTTGGGTTAGCTTCCTATATTTTCGAAACCGAAAAATGGAGTCCATTAAGAAAAACGATAACCCATTATACTCTCTCTATTTTCGTATATATTTTAATTGCCCTTCCGGTTGGTTGGATCCCGTTTAACTTTAAGGCTGTTGCAATTGGAATATTACTATTTACAGTACTGTATTCTTTGTATTGGACAGGTTTTTTTATTTATTACAAGAGGAATGTGGATTCTATGAATGAACAGTTGGGTAAAAATAGATAATTTAGCAGAGTTTTATATCAGAAGGTTATATCATTACTGCTTATATGCTATAAGATAAGAAAAACCGAGTGGCAGCAACCACTCGGTAGATTATAAACCGCATAAAGAGCGGTTGACCTGAGAATATGTTGCACGAGACTAGAAGTAAGGTTATTTTCTATTTACCATGACAATTTTGTCAGCTCAGTACTATTATTTTCACTTTTCTTTTGACATAGGGAGTAGCAGTAGCCGCCTCACCCTTTAATGGCTCCTTCCGTCATGCCTTTTGCGATGCGTCTTTGGAAAATAATGTAGAGGATGATCACAGGGAGAATGGCGATGACTAAGCTTGCGAATAGTGTTCCCCAAGCGTTGGTGTATTGAGCTTCGTTACTGATGTAGTCAATTGCCAATGCCAGTGTGTAATTTTCTTTTGTTTGCAGAAAGATTAGTGCCATGAAGTATTCATTCCAAAATTGGATGCAATTCATGATGGAGACTGTAATAATTCCAGACATCGTTAGTGGTGTAATTACTTTAAATAGAATTCCATAAGGAGACATCCCATCAATGGCAGCTGCTTCTTCTAGTGACTTTGGAACAGTACTCATAAAGCTAGTTAAAACAAAAATACTAAATGGTAATTGACTAACTGCATAAACAATCGAAAGCCCTATTATACTATCCAATAGATTTAATTTAGATAGTAAAAAAAACAAAGGGATCCAGCCTAATACCATTGGAATCATCATTGCTGAGATATAGATTGTAAACAGAACCTTACTACCGCGAAAATTTATCCGTTCAATCGCATAAGCGGTCGGTATAGCTAAGACAAGTGTAAGTACAGCACCAATTACCGTAACAAATAAACTATTAAACACACTCGTGTCGATATTATAATTCGACCATGCTTGGGAAAAATTATTAAAATTAAATACTTCCGGCCATCCCCATGGATTACGATAAATCTCTGCATTGGATTTAAATGAACCTAAAAACATCCAGAATATCGGATACAATACCGCAATCGTCCACAAGATTAATGGGATTCGAATACCTGTCCTTCCGAGAAATTGCCCTACACTTTTTTCCATACATATCCCCCTACCGACATGACGGGTAAATATCTCCTACTCGCTAATACTCAACCTTCTCCCGTCGCATTAAAAATTGTAATAGCAAAACAGTTACCAATGATAGAACTAGAATCATAACACCAATAGTTGCACCATATCCGAAGTTGTATTGCTTAAAGGCTTGCTGATATAAGTACGAGCCCATTACATGCGTAGCGTTATTTGGTCCCCCACCTGTCATGACCTGTACGAGTATAAACGATCCATTCAGTGTTGTAATAACAATATACAGAATAGAAACCTTTATTTGAGGCCAAACAAGTGGTAATGTTATTTTCCAAAATTGCTGCCATTCCGATGCCCCATCTATCCTTGCCGCTTCATAATAGCTTTTCGATATGTTTGCAATACCTCCCATAAGCATGAGCATAAATAGTCCAATCCCAGCCCATATCGCTGGTACCATGATACTTGGAAGTGCCCATTTTTCATCACCAAGCCAAGGTTTTGCAAGTGACTCTAAGCCTAAAACCTCTAAGCCAGAATTAACTAGTCCTAAATTAGGGTTAAAAATAAACGTCCATAATATCCCAATTACTACAACAGACATAATATTTGGAAAGAAGAACACAATTCGGTAAAAGGGTGCTTCTTTTATTTTCAATTGTGTCAATGCTACTGCAAAAAAGATGGCTAAAATCATGATTCCAATAACTTTTGTTACGACTAAGAAGTAATCGTGAATAATTGTATCTGGTATGACGGAATCCTTAAACAATTGCACATAATTGGCAAATCCTATGAATTCTTTCTTACTGGATGATCCTGACCAATCGAAAAACGAATAATACAATCCACTAAACAACGGATACAAGGTAAAAACAGCAAATAAGATAAATGTTGGTAATAAACAAAACGCTAAAAACAGATGTTTTTGTTTTTTAGTCTGTACCATGCCATCACTCATTTCTTTATCAGGGGCAATTCCTAGAACCGCCCCTATAAATAATCCCTTAATTTAATCCGGCTCGGTATTCCTCTGCAGCCTTCTCTGCTTCGACTACAAATTCTTCAGCAGTCATGTTTCCTAGCATTAAGGAAACTAATGCATTACCTATCGGTGTTTCGAGATCCGCACTCATTGGATGTGGCTTTTCATAAATTTGAACAATATCCGGATCATTGATCATCGCATTCGCATTCATTAAATATTCTGGGACCTTATCATTCTTCGTCAAATCTACTCCTGTTAAGTTCATGATGGCCCCTGTATGCTCACTGAAGGCACTGGCATATTCCCTTGTAAATACAAACGCAACAAAAGCCTTGGCTGCTTCAGGATTTTCTGCCCCTTCCGCGATTGCAAGTGGGCGTAAATCTGGCACAATAGCATACTTTTCATCTGTAGCATTCATAGGCGACGGAATAAATCCGAAATCAAATCCTTCTGGAATATCATTTTTCATCTCATTTGGTAGCCAGAACCCCACTGGGATAAAGGCATTTTCATGAAGAAGGAAATTCATCTGTGACTGTGTATGATTCAGCGCACCTAGACCGGAATCGAACATTCCTTCATCTACCATTTTTTGCACCCGTTTCATAATATCTAATACTTGTTCACTGGACCATGCACCTTCCTTACCAGTAATTACGTCTTCTAATAGCTCTTCCCCACCCGCTGCTGCAAACGCAGGATACAGCATGCCACGCAAGAAATAATACGGATGCTGACCAGACGTCACAAACGGATCAATCCCCTCACCATCTTTAATTTCTTTCATGGAATCTATAAACTCATCAAAATTTTTAGGAACAGTATATCCCTTTTCTTCAAATAGCGCCTTATCATACCACGTTCCCCACGTATCAAAAACTAGTGGTAATGAATAGATTTCCCCATTATAGGTGGCTGGTTTAACAATGAAACTATCAATCAGTTTATCTCCGCCCTCTAATTCAATTCCATTGACCCATTCTGTTATATTCATAAGCTGCCCGTCCTCGACCATTTGTGTTTCACTAGAACCGGCACCATCAATATAGACGACATCAGGCGGATCATTGGATACCCATCTTGAACGCATCTCCTCGTTAATATTGGGACCGGCATGTTCAATGACATTAACATCTGGATATACTTTTTTAAAGTCTGCTATGACCTCCTTCCACCAAGAATCACCATAGCCACCTACAAAATATTGAATCTCCAAATCTCCGGCAATCTCACCATCCTTGCCAACAGTTGAGCTAGAATCCTTATCCTTAGAACAAGCTGCCACTACCAACAACAGGACAGCCATCATCAACATCAACCATAATCGTTTTTTATGCTTCACCAATTAACCCCCTCTTTATCCAAAATTCATAAAACAAGGTGGATAGATGTATTCAATTAACTAGAGAAAAGAATGACTGCTTTCCACCTATCTTTCTATTAGAAATATATGTACAGCTTTTGAATTCATGCTTCAGAAAAAATACTTTTACCTCATGTACTTCTATCGGAATGAATGGCTAGAATTCATAATATGCTATGGTAAAAAAGTAAATTTGGGGGTGGATTCATATGCCTGGAAAATATGTAGAAGTAGATCCTGGTGTTGAATTGTTCGTAGAGACTATTGGGGAAGGTGATGTACTAGTTTTCATTCCAGGGTTCACCTTTACGACGGAAGTTTTTGAGAAACAAGTAAACTATTTTTCCAAAACGAATCAGGTTGTTGTAATAGATCCCAGAAGCCATGGGAAATCAACGATTACTGTACACGGAAATGATTATGTTACACATGGAAATGATTTAGCTAAAGTTTTACAGTTTTTAAATATTCATCATGTAACATTAGTAGGATGGTCATTTGGCTGTCTCACCGCTTGGGAATATATAAAGCAAAATGGAATACAAGACATAAAATCACTAGTAATGATTGATATGCCACCGAAGTCATTATCCATTAATCAAGATGATTGGGTTGAGGGTCCACTTGATGATATCGCTTCTCTTTATAACACGTATTTAAGAACTCCACAGGGCCATAGAGATTTTATTACAAGTTACATTACTGATGTGATGGTACAAAAGAATTTGTCTGAAAAGGAACTTAGATGGCTTGTTGAACAATCCATGAGAACCCCCTATTACATAGCTAGTAATCTATATGCATCTGGTATGTTTTCTGATTACAGACAGATAGTAGAAGAGACAAGTAAAAAGATTCCAACCTTAATGACTGTAGCAGAGCATTGGGCCCAATCGGCGATTGAATATCTATCAAAAATATCACCAAACACAGAACTGGAGGTACTAGGCGGGCATATGATGTTTTGGGAGCATGATGAAAAGTTTAATACAATATTGAAACATTTTCTTAGCAGCCATTAACATATATAAGATGAACGGGATTTATGAAATCAGTAATAACATAAACCAATAATTCAATAAAAAAGCATGAGACAACAAGTCTTCATGCTTTTACCAGCCTATACTTTGATTTAGTTATAACAACAAATTTATTTAGTAAATATTACTTCTCATCTCCCAAGCTTAAAAGCCATTGACGTAATTTTGCCTTTGGATAGTACACTTTTTCGTTAATAACGATATGGGGGATATCTGGATATTCCTCTATTAGTGATTTTGCATCTTCCTTTGCTATTCCCATGAAATAGTGTACTTCATTTTCTTTAATTAACTCATGTTCGTCATCTTCATCTAAAAAATCTATCGGATTTTTCGCATTAGGATTCTTGAAATTTTTCAAGCCTTCTCCTATACAGTATCCGGCAATAGCTATTCCTAATGCCAACCAAAAAAAATCAAAATCCACAACACTTTCCTCCTTAATCGATGTTCGTTTCTATTTCCGATTTAATTTCTCTAATAAATCAATTATTTTTTGGTTTTGTTTCACTTGTACGTCATTGCTGACTTTTATTTGGTAAATCCAAATTAATAGAAACACAATGAGTGCTATAGGTACTAGCAAAGGAATTAACGTTAGTACTAATCCTGGTATTCCAATACTACTCACAAAATTCTCCTCCTCTGCACCATTGAATATGTATTATGTAGTACGTCTAATCCTACTATTAGGTTCCATGAATAAAACTCTATACACTTTAGCTTGTAAATATTTTTTTACTGTATTTTTATACTAATTTCCAGAAATGTATTTTTATATAATCAACCTCTAAACAATTACACTTCACCCAAATAGCTTTTTGTACTAGTTGGAATAACTATTTGCCCATTGTCGCTATACTTTTCAAATACTTCTGTTAATGCAGCAATGAAGGGTTTATACTCCTTGTCGGTCTTTTTCGGGGAAAAGGAAGCAGATAAATACCTCCCCAAAAATCCAATTAAATTAAATTGCAAATCATTGCGAAAATGCTTAAAATAATATTTTCCATCTTTAAAGAATTGCTGAAATGCAATCGAAGTTTCCTCCATTCCTCCACTAAAACCGTTAAAATTGGGACAGTACTTTTGGCAAACATTAGCACATTCCTTGTTGATATCACTTGTCCCATCCCTACTATTCCACACAAGAGCTACCTTCGCATCTTGTTTTAAAATCCGCTGACATTCCAACCTGAACTGCTCCATATTGAACCAATGAAATGCCTGTGCTACTGTTCTTAAATCAATACTATTATCTTTTATTGTAGTATTTTCAGCCGTTGCCTTAACTGAAGTAAAACGACGATCCGGATTCAAGGTTTGTTCCGCTAATGTTCTAATATCACCATTTGGTTCCACTCCGATTACAGTAAATCCTCTTTCCAGAAGCTGTCTACTTAATATTCCAGTCCCTGAGCCAATATCTGCAATTATACACTCCTCATTAATACCTGTTTCAGCAATTAAGTAATCAATATATTTAATAGGGTAATTAGGACGATATTTTGCATATACCTTAGCCTTGTCTGTGAATTTATTTGTGGATTTCATAAAACCACCTTCTCTTTTTGTAAGAAACTTACAATAGTTCACCCGCTAAAAATGCGATCGTATCAAATTATGCAATCTCGGTCTCAATCTTAGAATAGGAGGTTTTCTTCCAAAATGCACTCGATTCGTCAATAATATCACATGTAAATCAATCTCTGGATCAAACCAAATACTTGTGCCAGTAAATCCAGTATGGCCATAAGTAGAATTCGAGAAATAATCACCACATGGAGAATACATTGGGCTCTTTAATTGCCAGCCAAGACCACGGTATTCATCATCAAAAGGGGTATGGTTTTTCCTAGCTAGACGTAAGCCCGACTCCGATAGAATGCATTTTCCATTGTACACGCCGTGATTCTCAATCATCTGGGCATATTTAGCGAGGTCATGAATTGTTGAGAAAAGTCCAGCATGGCCACTGATGCCACCCATTGATTCAGTATTTTCGTCATGAACAATTCCTACTTTGAATGCATTTAGCTCCTCACTGTATTCTGTTGCTGCATAGCGATTATGTTCAAAGCTTGGCTTATAGCTTGTTTCATACATTTCAAGAGGATTAAAAATTTCTCTACTTAAATATTCTTCAAAACGCTCTCCAGTTACGATTTCTACTATTTTATATAAAGTTATTAGTCCTAAATCACTATAGACTACCTTTTCCCCTGTCTTAAATTCTAATGGTTGTTGGTAAATACGCTCTAATATCTGTTCAGTATTCAATTTCTCCAAAAAATATGGAATATGAGATGGTAGACCTGATGTATGGGTTAATAAATGTCTTAACGTAATATCTTCTTTTCCCTCATTTCCGAATTCAGGTAAAAAGAAGGATACGCTGTCATCTAATCGAATCAAGCCATCATCTAAAAGCTTGAGTATAGCGGGCAATGTCGAAACGACCTTTGTTAGTGATGCTAAATCAAATACCGTATCAAGCTGCATTGGTGCTACTTCTGGGTATACAACTCGATTACCGATTGCTTCCTGCATCAGTACCTTTCCTTGATGGGAGACATGAATCACAGCCCCAGGTATATGCTCCAATTCAATCTCTTGCTGTAAAAACCCCAATACTTTTTCTCGCATGATTATAGCTCCTTTTTATAGCCTTCATAGCTCTTCCAGCTTTCAAAGCCAAGTTTTCGGTAGAAATCCACTAATCCTGTCCAGTCAATAACGATTCGAGTAATGCCACGTTCACGAAGAGTAGCAATTCCAGCCTTAACTACCGCAAGTCCATAACCATTTTTACGTTTTTCAGCATCCACACCAAGTGGCCCAATACCTCCATATGACCCATTAAACAATGGTGACCAGTTAATATTTCCCATTATGATCGGTGAATTACCATCATTAACACGACAAAATCCGATGATTACGTCATTCTCCTTTAGGACAACAAATTCTCGTCCTGTCCCGCCTTTTTGGAAGTAATGAACCGCTTCATATTCCCATCTTCCTGGGAAGCAACGATGTAAAAATGCCAGAAATTCTTCTTTCTCTGTCTCTTGTAAGATAGAAAATTCAACATTCGGTATTACCGGCCAATCAATAGGTTCTTGTACCTCATAGCTTCTACTTAGATCTGTTTCCGTTGTTAGATGTAGATAGCCACGTTTCTCAAACCAACGAGCTGTCTCTTTATCTTCACTTGGGACTCCAGGAAAATAATGATAGGGATCTCTACCCAACAGTATTTCCTTTACACCCTCTTGTTGTAAAATTGACTCCGCATGCTGTAATAGCTGTGTACCGATTCCCTGGTTACGGTAATTAGAATCAACTAACATCGTTTGTATCCAGCCAACTCCATCTCCCAATTTTATGGGAGTATTTTCTTTAAAATGCTTTGCCACAATAAAGCCAACAACTTTATCATTTTCGTTTACTACCATTCTTGATCCTTCATAGGAAATGTTTTTATCTAAAAAGCTGTTTTGCTGAAATAGTTCGAAGCGCATTGGAAATCTTTCCTGTAATTCTTGATTCCATAACGCAACAAGCTCTTCTAATCTTTCTTTTTGCCAAGGCATAAATTTCATAACGATTCCCTCCAGTTGTCCTAACAAGAATAAGCCAACCCTTCTAGAGTTAGCTTTCTATATATTACTTTTTCTTTCCTTTATTACTTATAAAGTTAATAGCGTCTCTTGTTACATCAATATATGTTACAGTCTCATCATATTTCAATGTTGCCACACGCATGAAAAGAATATCAATCACCTGTAATTGTCCAATACGAGAAAGGGTAGCACCACTTCGAAAAGTCGGCTCCTTTGTTGCAGATGTATACAGCCGAATATCTGACTGTTCTGTTACTTTGGAGCTTCCATATTTCGTAATACTGATTGTCTTCATGTTTTTCTGCTTTGCAAGCTCTAGAATTTTCGCAACCTCAGGTGTTTCCCCAGAAAAGGAGATCCCAACAACGACATCATCCTCATCACCATTTGCCACAAGTGTAGCCGCCATATGAATATCAGAAAAAGCATAGACGGTCTTATTAATACGTAAAAACTTCTGCTGTGCATCCTTTGCAATGATTCCAGAGGCGCCCACTCCAACAAAATGGATTTTCTTGGCATGGAGAAGCAGTTGAACAGCCTTTTCTACCTCTTCAATATGTAACAATTCGGCAGTTTCACGAATGGTTTGAATGGTATTAGAGGTCATTTTATCAATGATTGACTTTAGTCCTTCATTTGGTTTAATATCACGAAAGCCTTCGTCAGATGTTTTTTGTAAATCACCAGCAATACGAAATTTTAAATCCTGAAAACCTTTAAGATCCAGTGATTTACACAATCGAATAACTGCAGCACCACTTGTATCGCTTCGTTTACCAAGCTCCTGTGCTGTAAGCTTTATCGCTTCTTCTGGCTGTTTAATAATATAAGTTGCAATTTTTTTCTCGGAGGGAGGTAACAATGGTAACATTTCCGTTAGCATGGTTAGACCACCAGTCATATAAGACATACAATTTCAAACCTCTTTCTATCAGGTTCAAATATCCTTTTTCATGACGTGAAATTTTCGGGTTATTTGAAAACCAGTTTTTACATATAAATGTCCAGCAGTGCTCTTCTCACCTGTCCACAAGAACCAAGCATTATGAAGCCCCTCTGCTTTCATATGGAACAAGCACTCATGAAGTAACAACTTACCAAGTCCCTTTCCCTGTTGATTCGGATCAACACCAAAGGGACCAAATCTTTCCGCTATTCCCTCATATCCTCCATATAAACAAAATCCTACCAATTTTCCATGGTGCCTGGCAATTAATATACGCTCTAGCGGTAAAACCTGAAGGATACCCTCTCGAATAGCTCTTCCCCAATCTGGATTGAAGATAGTAGTGGCAAATTGTATAACCTCGTATAAGTCCCCATTATTAGCAGTCGTTATCGTATACCCTTCCGCTTCTCGTTCCATTTTTAATTGCTTAATTTCAGCTGTTTTATGGAAATCTATTAAACTCCTGTCCATTGCCACAGGTGAATATAAAGTCTGAAATCCATACTTTTGTAAAAAACGAAAGGCTTCTGGATAAACATTTTTATCAAGCCCTGGCAAAATATAGTTAGGAGCATAGGAAGCAAAAAATAGCTGCTTTCGGTTAGCTGCTTGGAAAAATTGGATCACCTGATTCAATAATTCGGATCCAATTCCTTTTCTTTGATAATTGGCATCGACAAAGAAAAATGTAATCCAACCACTCTCTTCTTCAAGCTCCGTTCCTATCATTGGTAATAATCTTCGAACGCCATACATGCAGCCAACTAATTTTGCCCCATCAAAAGCTAACAGCAGTCCATTGGGATCAAAATTGGCATCTAGTAATACAAGATTTCGAAATCTAGAAGCTGTAATCGGATCCTTCGGTAAGCAGTTATTCCACAAATTGACGATTTCAACTTCATCACTAGATTGATAGCTTCTATAAGTTACCATACTAATCTCTCCCTTTAGTTGCAAGTTCTATTGCCTTTCTAACGTAGCCATTTGCCTCATATATAGCTTTTTTTGCTTCCTCAAAGGTGATATTCGCTTTAAGCATAACAATCGCGGGCTTAACCTCCTGATTTGTCTCGTCTAATGTATCCTTAGCACTTTCATAGGATACCCCCGTAATGGTCGATACAATATTAATCGCACGTTCCTTTAGTTTATAATTACTTACTTTTACATCGACCATCAGATTTTCATAAACCTTACCAATTTTAATCATCGTTGTTGTCGTTAGCATGTTCAAAATAAGTTTATGTGCAGTAGCAGCCTTCATTCTAGTAGATCCAGTAATAACTTCTGGACCTGTTTCAACCTCTATATTGACCTCTGCAGCTTGACTAATGGTAGCATTTTTATTACTTGTAAGACTAATTGTCGCAGCACCGTTTTTTCTAGCATAATTAAGTGCTCCAAGAACATAAGGTGTACGCCCACTTGCAGCAATACCTACTACAACATCCAATTCGGTTAGACCCCGGTTCTTTAAATCACTTGCACCTAGTTCCTCACTATCCTCTGCACCCTCAACTGCCTGTTCAAATGCATTAAAACCACCGGCTATAACAGCCTGAATCAAATCTGGAGGGGTGCTAAAGGTAGGAGGACATTCAACTGCATCTAGGATTCCTAGTCGGCCACTTGTACCTGCTCCAACGTAAAATAATCTACCGCCTCGCTTAAGTGATTGATAGATTTTCTCAACCGCCTGTTCAACCTGAGGTAAAACCTCCTGAACCTGCTGGGCAACCTTCATATCCTCTTGATTGATGACCGATAAGATTTCCGCAGTCGACATCGTATCAATTGTCATCGAATGCTCATTCCGCATCTCTGTAACCAAAGCTGATAAATTATTCATGCACATACCATCCTATAATGTTTTAGGTTTTAACTTAAGTCATTCTCTATTCCTTTACACCACCCAAGGTTAATCCCTTTACAAAATGACGTTGGAATAGAAGGAACACAATAATCATTGGAATTGCTGCAATTGCTGCTCCACTCATTAGTAGCTTGAAGTCTGCAAGGTTTGCATCCTGTAATGTTTTTAGACCTACTGGGAGAGTATATAGTTTAGCATTATTCAACACAATGATCGGCCATAGGAAGGAATTCCACACATTCATAAAGGTGAATATTCCAAGCGCTGCTAGACCTGGCCTTGCAAGTGGAAGGACAATCTTCCAAAATGTTTTCCATTCGCTTGCCCCATCAATTTTGGCCGCTTCGATTAACTCATCAGGAATTGAGAACATAAATTGACGCATTAAAAATACTCCAAATACCATGGATAGGTCTGGTAAAATTAATGCCCAATGTGTATCCATTAAACCTAAATCTCGGACCATAATAAACATCGGAACTAGCGTAACCTGTGAAGGAATCATCATCGTAGAAATGATCAACCAGAAGATAAAATTACGACCAGGGAATCTCTTTTTCGCAAGAACATAGCCCGCCATCGAGTCAAATAATAGGATTCCGAGTGTCACTACAATCCCAATATACAAACTATTAAAGAACCATAATCCCATACTGTTTTGTTGGAACAATTGCCTAAAACCAGAAAACATATCGGTTACAATATTATCCATAACCTGTCGATGATATGCTTCCTGTTCACTATCCCCGATTTTTTCAGCATCCCTTGCTTTCCCCCAATGCTCAAAGTATTCCGTAATACCTACCGGAAACATTTTTGGTGGGTTTGCATTAACATAGGAGGTTGGCCTCTCAAGATCCTCGTCCTGATAACTTTTAAGCTGTAGAGAAGTACTAAATACCCAGTATAGTGGTAAAAGGGAAATAACTGCAGCAACAGATAACAACAAATATGTAATTGTTTTTTGAATACTAAACCGCTTTTTCATGTATTTCCCTCCTAGTTCCTACGATTTAACACTCTGTATTGAAACACAGAAATGACGAGAATAATCAAGAATAATACGACAGACTGTGCTGCTGCTAATCCAAACTCAAAGTCTCTAAATCCAGTTTTATAGATTAAATGCACTAAAGTTTCCGTTGCATAACCTGGACCCCCACCAGTCATTAATATAATTTGTGTAAATACCTGGAAAGAACCAATAGTACTAAGTAGCGTTAGATATACTGTTGATGGGGTTAGCATTGGAATCG
The DNA here is from genome assembly GCF_018333235.1 of Ornithinibacillus bavariensis. GTDB lineage: Bacteria > Bacillota > Bacilli > Bacillales > Amphibacillaceae > Ornithinibacillus > Ornithinibacillus bavariensis. Next base: position 1,103,414 of record NZ_BORP01000001.1, read on the forward strand.
TAATTCGAACCCATTTTTGGAAAGCATTTGCACCATCAATTGTCGCTGCCTCATAAAGTGATTCAGAAATCGAGCTCATGGAAGCTAAATATAAAATAATTCCAACACCAAATGGAATTAACATTTGCATAATAATAATTGCCATTAATGCAGAATTCGTTTGTCCCAGCCAGTTAATCGGCTCCATACCAAACCAACCTATTACATAGTTAAACAAACCAAATTCGTAGTTATACATCCAACGCCAAACCATCGCAATAATTACCATGGAAGTAACTGTAGGTAAATAAAATGCAGCCCGGAAAAAGTTCTGAGCAAACCTTCCAAGTGAATGTATTAAGGATGCCGCAATTAACGCAGTGATAACATTAAACGGAACTGTCACTACAGTATATATCGTTGTATTTAGTAACGCTTCTCTAAATGCCTCACTTTCCAACACTTGCTTATAATTGTCTAATCCTGCAAATATATTAGACTCTGTAATGCGGTACTCTTGAAAAGACAGAACAAATGCCCACACAACTGGAATAGCTATAAATAAAGTAAATAAGATCAATTTAGGAAGTAAGAAAAGATAGGCTGCATAATTTTTGCGAATTTGTTTACCGGTTCTTTTCAAATTCTTTCCAGCATTTTTGAACGCCCCTGATATTTCCAAAGCTTTCCCTCCCTGCTGTTTGTTTTAAATATGTAATTTTATAAATTAGTAGATTTATATGTGTTACTTATTGTTGTGAATTTTTTACGCTTTGATTTTCTACAGTCGAGCAACATCTTCTCAGCTATTAAGTAATCCAGTAGACTTTTATATACTGCAGCCTACTGGATTACCCATTATTATTTTTGCAGTAATGCTTCTACCTCTGGCTTCGCCGTTGCCATTGCTTCTTCAGCGGTTTTCTCACCATTAAATACAAGCTGTAATTCACGTTGAATGATTTCGTCTATTTTCTTCCACTCTGGGTGACGTGGAAGCATAACAACCTGTGAAGACATTTCTTGTGCACGTGCCATTTCTGGGTTGTCTGCGAAAGGTTCCTTCTCAGCAGCACTGATTCGTGCAGGGAAGATACCATATTCTTTTGACATTAGATATTGCTCATCCGTTGAAGAGATGAACTTCATAAATTCTGCTACAACTTCCTTCTTAGCATCACTCTCTTGATGGAACATTGTCCAGCCGCCAACACCACCAATGGTTACAGGCTCTCCGGTGGAACCAGTAGGATAATTAGCAACCATAAAGTTCGTTGGATAAGACGACTGAGTCGAGGTAATTGCCCAGGTTGCCCAAGGCTCCATTGCTACAGTTCGTTGTTCTTCATTTGCCCAAGCCTGGAACGTACCACCTACATCAGCACCACCCATGGATACAGGGGCTGCTTCTTCTACTAGCTTTAAATCTGCTAATGCTTGAATGGATTCAATAGCTTCAGGTGAATCAAATGTGAATTCAGTTAAGTCATCACTTAAAGGCTGACCTCCATTCATATAGAAGAATGGCCATGCCTCATAATATCCAGGTAGGATATAGGTAGAAAATCCGTATACATCTATCTTTCCATCACCATCACGGTCAAAGGTTAATTTTTTGGCTGTATCAAGAAATTCATCCCATGTCCATTCGCCATTAGCTGGTGGCTCCACACCCGCTTCCTTAAATAGATCAAGGTTGAGTAACATGGAGTGAACGGTTAGTGAGTTTGGAATACCATATAGTTTTCCATCATAGGTGTATGCATCTAATGCATTTTCGTAAAAATCTTTAAGCTCATCTTCGGTAAAGAAGTCATCTAAGGGCTCGATAACACCTTGATCAATATGATCTATACTTACAGCACTACCACTTATATCTACTGGAGCAATATCTGGCCAAGATTGACCAGCAATATTAACACCTAGCTTATCTGGTAACTCTGCCCAAGGAACTTTAATAAGCTCAATTTCAACACCTGGATGAGACTTTTCAAACGCTTCAATTTTTCCTTCTAGCCAAAAATATTGATTTCCTTTCCCTTCTTCGCCAGAAGTGTCCCCTTCTTGTGCCCATCTTGGACCATCCCAAATCGTAATTTTCCCTTTCCAATTACCGTCTTCATCTGTCTCCCCTGCTGAATCTTTTCCACATGCACTCAATATGAATACAAATGTAGAAGCAAATAGCAACATAAAAACTAACTTCAACTTTCCTCTCATTAAATACTTCCCCCTAGCTTTTAAGTAATCGATAGTTAATATTTAAATCATGATTGCGAAAAACTATTTCACCTCCTTAGCTTCCCCAGGCTACCTTACCCATCATTACTTTCTTGGTAGCACCTGTTGCGGATGGTAAATTATTGGTTCTCTTATTTAAATATTGATACCCCAGTAATGCAAAGACCATTGCCTCCTTTGCATCAGCCGATACACCCAATTCATCCATTCTTCGTAAGGTTACCCCATTAGGTAAAGCGCTTTCAATTTGTTTCATTAAGAATGAATTGTTACTTCCTCCACCACTAATGTAAACTTCACGAATACTTCCTTTCGCCATATGACGGTCAATTTCATTCGTTATTGTTTTTGCTGTTAAGGTTGTAACGGTTGCAATGCGGTCTTCTTCACTTATACCGAGTCGATTGGCTTCATCCCATAGTTTACGTGCATACACTTCCCCAAAAAGCTCTCTACCCGTTGATTTGGGTGGAGTTTGACTGTAATAAGGCTCACGTAACAACTCTTCTAACCATGGTCCATGAACTTTACCCGCACTAGCAATACGTCCATCCTGATCAAATGAACGCTTTCCATGTGTAATTTGATTTGCAAAATAATCGATAATCATATTCCCAGGGCCAGTATCATAGGCTAACACATCTGATTCTTCGGCATTAGCCGGGAGTACTGTCAAATTAGAGATTCCTCCAATATTGACTAGTACTCTACCAACCTCCCTATGGCGAAATAATAAATAATCAGCATACGGTACTAGTGGTGCCCCTTGTCCACCAACCGCCATATCTCTAGTGCGAAAATCCCCAACTGTTGTAATTCCTGTTCTTTCAGCTATCATGCTAATATCGCCGATTTGTAATGTAGAGGTAACTGGATGTTTGCCGATTAGCTGTGGTTCTGGTTGATGAAAAATAGTTTGGCCATGAGAACTGATAAAGGAAATATCTTCTGGTTGAAGTCCTGCGTCCTGAATAACCTTCCTTACAGCATCTGAAAAAAGCTCACCAAGCAGCATATTCATACCCGAAATCATCTCAATTCTAGCTTGCTTTGGATTACAAAGTGCTAGGATTGCATTCCGTATAGCCGCTTCATATTGGATGGAATCAAAATGCACTAGTTCCATACGTATATCATCATTCTCATAAATTTTTACGACAGCAGCATCAATTCCATCTACAGAGGTTCCAGACATAAGTCCGATAGCGTAGCAAAATTCTTTTCCAGAAAACATCATCCTCATCCCTTCTTCTATGGCAAAGTTACAGGTAATTTCCCTTTTACCTTCTCTTTTCCAAATAATGCATCCACAGCAATTTGTAATGCTGGTGTAGTAAATTCATAGGTAGCAATATAGGCAGGAATATCTGGTAAATAAGCAATATCATATGGACTTCTAGTTGCAATGACCGCGATTTGTTTATTTTCCTTATATAATGCCTCTACTAATCTTACTTGTTGATCATCGGGCATAACGGTTAGTGTGCCTACAATAACAGCCTCGAAATTCTTAGCGATTTGTTGTACTTGTTCAATTTCTTCAACCTTTGGTGGGTTTGATAATTCAACAACTTCTGTGTTTTTGTGTAATTGTCGAACCGCTTCACCAAGTGAAAAGGTTGCATATCTTTTATCCTCTACTTGCATCGCATAACTATTCTCTGGGTAAACTACTAAAATTCGGTCGGCATCCTCTAGTTGAAGAGGAAGTAAATCTCCTTCATTCTTCACGATAGTAATTCCCTGCTTATAAATCTCACGAGCCTCTACTTCATGTAACTTACTCCCGACAACTGGAGGAACTACTTCCATTGAATCTAGTGAAATATCGTCCCATGCTAAATACTTTTCCTTCAAGGCCATAACCCTACCGTAAGCAGCATCAATAACCTCTTCAGCGATTTCCCCCGATCCAACAGCAGCCTCAACTAGACTTAATGTTTCATATTGTCGCGACTGGAGATGAGAAACCATAATTAAATCAACTCCAGCTTTTAATGCTTCAACCGCTCCTTCAGCCGTTCCAATCCCCTCGGAAATAGCATTCATTTCCATACAGTCTGTCGTGATGACACCTTGATAGCCTAATTTTTCACGAAGTAGTCCTGTAATGACTTTTCTAGATAAAGTAGCTGGTACATTTTCACGGTCCTCAATTGCTGGGAAGTACACATGTGCAGACATGATTGTGTCAGCGCCTTGCTTTATCACCTCTCGGAACGGTTTTAGCTCTACTTCTTCTAGTCTTTCCATTCCATGTGAAATAACAGGTAAATCAAGATGGGAATCCACACTAGTATCCCCATGACCTGGGAAATGCTTTATTGTTGTTATTAATCCAGCATCCTGCATTCCCTTCACAGCTTGTTTTCCGAATTCAGCCACTATCTCTGCTGATTCACTATAGGAACGAACACCAATTACCGGATTATTCGGGTTATTATTGACGTCTAATACGGGGGCTAAGTTCCAGTTAATCCCTAGAGCCTTTAATTCTCTACCTGTTAATAATCCTGTTATGTAGGCATTTTCACTTCGACCAGCAGCACCTAGTAGCATAGAACCTGGAAATATTGTCGCACCGTCGCCAAGTCTACGAACAACACCATTCTCCTGATCGACGCAAATCAACAGTGGCTTTTCATGTCCTGCTTCCTTTGCTTCCCGTTGAAGCTCCTTTGTCAATGCAAGTACTTCCTCTGTCGTTCCAATGTTTCTAGCAAATAAAATAATGCCACCAACCTGATGCTCCCGTATAAGTTTTTTAATCTCAGGCGTAGCAGTCTTCCCTTTGAATCCAAATACCATGAGCTGTCCGATTTTCTTTTTTAAATCTTTTTCCATCTTAATCACTCCATTGTTGTCAAAATTTCAAAGCCTGGGATTGATTTCCCTTTTCTTGTGTTTGCACCAGTCGGGAATTTTAATGTTTGTGCATAGGTGGTTCTCGCTAGGCAACCTCTCATTGTTCCTAATGCCTTATAATAGTCATAGTAACGAAAGGAACTAGAATTCATAATAAACCAATATTGGGATAATGCCTCTAAGTATGTATCAAACTCCTCTGTGACATCAACATAAACATCTGGCACATACCCTTCCATATCCTCCCAGTTTTCACTATGGAACATTCTCGTAATCGAATGAGGTTCTAGTCCCTCTATATTAAAACCAGGAAGTGCTGCTTTTAGCCAGGCAGACTGTACTATTCTTGGACAAAGTGCATGGTCTGGATGCATACTGTTTTCCCAATGTGTAATGACGACATTAGGCTTCTCTTTACGGAAAAGCTTAGCAACTTCTGTAATCGTCTCATCATCTTCTTTCAATTCGGCATCTTTATAGTCTAAAGTAATACACTTCCCACCAAGTATTACGGCTGCCTTCTCTGCTTCTCTTATTTTTTGTTCACGATATGCTTCTACTGAAAGATGTGGAGGATTTCCTTTTTCTCCTGCAGTTAAATGTAAAAAAGTAACCTTATGACCTGCTTTGGCATATTTGTACGCAATAGCCCCTGCTTGAATTTCAGCATCACCACAGTGTGCTCCAACTATCATGACATGATACTTATCACTCATCACAACACCTCTTTTAAAGAATTTTTTAGACTAATTCAAATTTGATAACGCTTACATTACCCTTTAAAAGACGAAAAAATATATCTTTGTACTATACATATTGCTATGACTACTTTTCAGAATTATAAAATCACTACTATTATACATGAAAACGAACATTTTGAAATACAAATTCATATTTTTTAACAAAAAAATGTATTTTAATTTCAGTAAATTATTGGCAGATTCATACTTTAAGCCTACAAAACTATGAAAAAAAGTTCTTTTTCCTCATAGGAAAGAAAGAGGAATCCTCTTGTCCGTGTTGAATAGTAAATGTAAGTGCTTAAAAATCGGAGGTGAAGTTGTGATTAAAAAGCTTGGTAGACTTCTAGGCTGTGGCTTGATTGTCTTATTAACCTTTCTTGGAAACTCTATTACTAGCTTCGCAGACACCCAGATTCAAATGATTCGAATTGGTGTTGTACCATCCGCTGAATCAATTATTATTGGCGGCAAGCAAGATTTTACTATCAGGAACAAAGATACTGGTGCGATTATTTACACTGGTGTAAATAGTACCGTAACAGTAGAACTGTCCTCTTCGGCAATAATTGAGACGAATTATCGACTTCAGACTGGCTGGACCACGGATGAAGCTAATATGTTGGATTGGGTAAGAAGGGCCGAAACAGCTGGCTATGAAACCTTTATTGAGGATTATAATGGTGGCTGGCGCATGCTAATAGGAAAATTCCCTGAAAACGCGGGATGGGGAGAACGAGAAGCGTTTCGTCAAGAAGTTATCAGTAAAGGGCTTGCTAGCAGTGATTCCTTTTGGAGACTAATTACTACATCAAGTGGGGAAGAAACGATACTAGTTAGAGCTGACGACATGGAGGAAATTGTCCAAGGAGCTGTACAAATAAAGTCAGAAAATGGATTCATTACGATGAATGGAAAGCAATATCGTGGTATAGGTGAAGTTGGTTTTAACAGTAGTGGTACATTGGCTGGTATAAATGAGCTACCGTTAGAAGAATATTTATATGGTGTAGTTCCTCTTGAATTATCACCATCACCCTACAATGAGCTTGAAGCACAGAAGTCACAGGCAGTAGCTGCTAGGACATATGCCATATCTGGACTAGGTAAGCGTAGTGTTGATGGATATGATTTACTTCCAACTACAGCTGATCAAGTATATGGTGGATATGATGTAGAGCAATCTCTTTCTACTCAAGCTGTACAAGAAACAGAAGGCATTGTTGCAACATATAACGGAGAATTAATCAACGCGGTTTATCATTCAACTAGCGGGGGTATCACTGCTAACAATGAGGATGTCTGGTCCTCTGAACCAATCCCTTATTTACGATCTGTACCTGTCTCCGAGCGAGTAACCATAAATGAAAAAGATCAATCACAGAACGCAAATCGAATTAAAAGGGGTATTGAATTTGAAAAGGATTGGTCAAAATATTACCGCTGGAGTCATGAATGGACAAGTGAAGAGATGAAGTTAGTCGTGAACGACTATTTCAGTACGAATATCAATGAGGTCTATGAAATTAATGTGTTGAATCGCTCCAATGGTAGGGTTCTAGAAATTGAATTCGTTACTGATAAAGGCAACTTCTATGAATATAAAGATCGCATCCGTTGGGCACTAAAATATATGAACGAAAATGGTGACATGAGCGTATTACGTAGCACATTATTCCATATCGAGCCAATCCTCGATGAGGAAACTAACTCTGTAACCGGATTCAAGGCTGAAGGCGGTGGCTGGGGGCATGGTGTCGGAATGTCTCAAGTTGGCGCAATGGGGATGGCAGTATACGGTTATACTTATGAGGAGATACTAAAGCATTTCTATACAGGAATTGAGTTAGAGAAGCAATATTAAATTGGAAAAGTAAAAATAGGGTCAATCGGTACTGCACCTCAAAAGTTAGAGTAACCAATCTAACTTTTGAGGTGCAGTACCCTTGCCCTTCCCCTAGATATAAAAGAGGATAAAAAGCTCTTACTTGAAACAAGAATCACAGAAGTTCTCAGTAGATTGGGTATTAACCCCACAGAGAAATTAGAAAAAGAATACCAAAACCTAATTAAGCCTGACTTATTCTGAATGGTTTTTTAAATGAGGGTGGTCTTACCTGCACCGTTAGAGCCGATAATTGCCAGCTTATCACCACCCCTGACATTAAAACTGACTGCCTTTCATAATACCCGTTTTACACCAGAAACATCTTCAACACGGTATAACTCGATTTTTAAACGTTTCTGAAATCAATAAATCCATTTTAAGTGGAGGGAGTTCTTTTGTTTTCTCTTTATTCTCGAGCTTATTCAATCTAGTATCTAAAGCTATTTCCTTTTTCCGTAACTTCTTCTATTTATTTGCGATCCCTTCAAGATGTATTAAAAGGCGACTAACTAATTTGGTCAATCCCCATTGTGAATATTTTTCATCATGTTAAACTCATATTAAATTATCAAAGTCTTGTCCCCTACGTTACTTTAAGCTCCCAACCAGTGCATCTAAACTATCCCACGTTTGTTTGATACCCTCTAGCAATCCCATGTTCAAAACAGCTTGAAGAGAATCTGCTGAATCAAATTCAGAACGGCTGACCAATTTCGTTTGACTGCCTAAATCGATGAATTCCATCGTGACCTCTGGAGATGGCATAGACTCATTGATATTACCTTCTGCGTCTGAAAAATAATCGTTATAGACAATCTTTTCTGGTTCAATAATTTCTTTATAAATGGTTTTGTTCCAAGATTCCATTCCATATTCTTCTTGACTCTTATCAACACATTTCATGCAATAGTGCCATACACCCCCTGGACGAAAGTCCATGTTACAAACTGGTAGTTCCCAACCGTCCGTACTCCACCAGCGCTTTAAATGCTCTGGTTCTTTAAATAATTGAAATAGTTGATTACGCGGCATATCATAAACGCGCTCTAAAACTAGAAACCTTTCATTCTCTACTCTTGAAACCATCTTGTTATTTGACATAATTTTTCCTCCTTATTTTTTCACTCATCCCTTTTTCGATCGTTTTTCAATTTTTGTACATAGTCGTCCAGGTTGTCGAGCCTCTTTTCCAGATGTGTTTGAAAGGAAGTTGCCCAATATTCTATTACTTGGAAAGGCTCTAGTCGTAGCTTGTAATATCGACGATTAGCTTCTGGCTTTACTTCTACAATTCCATTATCACTTAGCACCTTTAAATGCTTTGAAGCATGTGGCTGGCTCAGTTCCAGCCGTTTAGCGATTTCTCCCACCGTTAGGGGTCCATCGCGAAGCAACTCAACGATTGCCATCCGTTTAGGTTCAGCCAATGCGCTCAGCATAGATATATCTATGCTTTTCAGTTTACCCATCAATGTTGTTCACCTCATTAATTCAATGTCTATTTTCATCGCATCCCCTTCCCGATGTTTGACATATTCATATTATCGAATATAACACAATCGGAATATAACTGTAAAGTTATATTCCGATTTAAAAAATTTTTTTGAATGAAGTCACTAAAATCTTGAAGAGATAATAGGTTAGTCATCTCTATCTTTTATTTTGAGAGAACCTACACCAATAATTGCTCCCAGTATAACTAAAACTATACTGGCAATGATTTCATATCCTTGCAAAGCGTCAATGTAATTTACCAGAAACCAGCTTGGCCCTCCATTTGTTAATCGGTTTATGATACCTCCAACTCCTTGAATAAATAAAAGTATACTTGCACCGCTTACAATCTCTTTCATAACACTATATCCCCTTTCAAAAAATTAACTCCTGAAATCATTACAAAATCCCCCTAATTCCAATATTGAATAAAATCGCCCCAATAACTGCCACTGCCACTAATACAGAAGACAATGGAGCTTTTACTAATTTTTTTCTTAGTCTTTCGAGCTTGCTCTGTATCCAGCTTCTAAATAGTATATAAATGATCAATAGTAAGATTGAAGGAAGTACCATAATTACGTTATAACCAAATAAAATACTAACAGACATCGCGGTATTAAACGCTAAACCATCCATTAATAAAATTGAGTAAAAATACGGTAAAGCAGTAGCAAACTCGATCGTAAACACAATGATACCAAGTATAATCATCGCCCTTAAAGATACTTGATTTGGTAACCATTCCATAAATCTTGATTCCATTCCTTTTTTAGGCTTATAAAAGCTAATCAGTACAAGTGCGGCACCAAATATCGTATTAAACCAACTTGAAATTTGATTCTTGGTCATACTTTCTATAAAACCAAGAATTGGTCCAACTCCTAGGTAAACTAAAATCCCCATCGTAAAATAGCAAAATTGTAGCGATAATAAAAAAACGAATAAACGCGATGTCAATTTTTCTTTTTGTACTAGAAGGATATAAGCTGTAATTGCCAAAACACCGGGACTTAAGATATCAATGAAAGCACAGAGCACAATAATGAGAAGTGCTGTTGTGAAATCTATGTTGGTAGGAATTAATGTTTCAATGATTTCAAGCACCTAAACATCCCCCCTTATTTATTTCACACACTGTGTTAAAATAAATAATAACACAGTGTGTGAAATAAAAACAAGAGGTGATTTGAGTGCCTAAAAAAGTTGATCATAATCACAAAAGGAAAATTATCGTTGAAACAGCTTGGAAAATCATAGAAACAGAAGGCATTGAAAAAGTATCTATCCGAAGAATTGCATCTGAAGCTGGAATGTCTACCGGAGCACTAAGACATTATTTCTCAAATCAAGATGAATTACTATTATTTATCATGGATTATTTTCTTGCTCGTGGGAAAGAACGGTCGGAGAATAAATCATGGTCAAAAAATCCTCTTATTGCGGTACAGGAAACGTTGTTAGAATTGGTTCCTGTGGATCAGGATAAACAAACTGAAACTAGCGTTTGGCTAGTTTTCGCCATTCGCTCACTTACAAGTGTAGCTTTGAACACAAAAAAAGATGAACTAACTGAAGGAGAATATATTTTAATGGAAGCACTGCTTGAAATATTGATTAAAGCAGGCTATATAAGAAAAGACATAAATATTGAAATAGAAAAATTAAGGCTTTCGGCAGTCATTGAAGGTTTATCCATACATGCTCTATTAAGACCGGATATATTCACAATTGAAAAAACAGAACAAATTATTACTCACCACTTAAATGAACTTTGCAACCAATGATATATTAGTTAAACACTTGTTTTCTAATATAAACCCTGTGGAATGAACCGACAATGAAAGGAAGTAGGATCCTACCATAAATCCGAAGAGCAATTTTAAATGTGATTTTAAAAGTAATAAAATATAAAATTGCTAACTGACGGAATCAATACGAAAGCTTAAAAAGTACACATATTAAATAAAGGATTTAAGTTGATAGTTAAAGCATGCTTTCCACATACTAACCCGAATACCTAAAATCTTTTGATTAAGGTAGAAAAGCCGGATTTATAGAGGCTGGCACATAACAAAGAGATTTATTCTAAAAACGAACAATGGCCAAATTAGCTTCGGAAATATACGTAGACTCCTGCGGGAGGAGAGGCTACGGTGAGACCCCGGAGTGCGTAGCACGAGGAGGCTCACCAGCCGCCCGCGGAACGCGAAGTATATTTCCGAAGCGGGTTTACGCTGTAACTATATGAATTGTTCGATTTTTATTTTCAAATAAATTCTTTTGTCCCAGCCTCATATAAACTGGGCTTCCCTAGTGCCAATCATGTTATTTTTTAATACAAATCACAATGTAACCTAAACAAAGAGTCGAAAACTATATTTACTGCTACAATAACGAACGTAGCAGAAGAAAATTGGCTGGTTTAAGTCCAGTGCAGTACCGAACTCAAACCAGCCAATCGGTTGTATAATTAAAACTCTAACTATTGAGAGTCACTACCATAAAACTGATCCTTTTTGACGCTTCAGCCATTAGTTCTTTATAACCTGTCACAAGGATAAATAAAATCCTCACATTATTTTAGACAATAATCTTATCACACTTACATTCCAAACAAGTGAGAACTTTATAGCATTAGAAGCAAAAAACTACTCGTTATCAAGTAGTTTTCTTTTGAATATTTATTTCTTTGCGACCATCTGATTTTTAAAAAAGGTAACTGCTTCCAGGGTTGAATCAAGGTGTTCCACCGTTTTTTCATACTCCTCTGAAGCTACACACATAAATAATATATCAATTAAATGTAGCTGTGCTATCCGTGACGATGTTGCACCACTTCGAATGACAGCCTCTTTTGCTGTTGATGTAAAGAGATTAATATCTGCATAGCTTGTCAATAAGGAGTTACCATATTTCGTAATACTTATTGTTTTAACTCCTCTCTTCTTCGACAGCTCCAATAATTTTGCAACTTCTACCGTATTCCCCGAGAATGATATACCAACAACAACATCTTTTGTTCCTTTATTAGCGATAGCGGTTGAAGCCATATGGAGATCTGAAAAAGCATGGACATGCTTATTAATCCGGAGGAACTTTTGCTCTGCATCCTTTGCTGTAATAAATGATGCGCCAAAACCAATAAAAATGATGGACTCTGCTTGAATTAATGTATGAACAGCCTCTTTTAGCCGTTCAATATTCATCATCTTAACGGTTTCATTTATCGTTTGCATCGTATTGGCTGTTACTTTTTCAATGATTTTCATATAATCTTCATTTGGCTCGATATCACGATAATCCGTCATATTTCGTTCCTGTAGGTCACCTGCAACACGTAGTTTCAGCTCCTGAAAACCATTGAATCCTAGGGATTTACAAAGACGAATAACAGTTGCACCACTTGTTCCACTTTTTTTACCAAGTGCTTGTGCAGTTAGTAGAATCGCATCTTCCGGATGCTGTAAAATAAATGCAGCTATCTTTTGCTCAGAATTTGGCAGACTGTCAATCATTTCCTTCATAATAATCAATCCACCTTTAAGATTTGCCATGTTGACTTCACCTCCTATCATGTTTCTATATTATTTCGATGTGTATTTTAACCTTGTAATAACATCACTTGTTAGCTCACCTTGAATAGCTCCTGCTAATGATCCAACAACAGGTGGTACGTCAGGTAACAAGAAAGAAAAATTCCGTTGACATTTTTCCACTAATAGATCCGATAAAATCGAGCTATTTTGAAATAGACCACCACATAGAATAATAGGAATCGAATCCTCTGTTGAAAATAATCTATCAGCTAATGTTTTCAGACTATGATAAATCTCGTCCGCGACCTGATGTAAAATAGTTGCTGCCACCTGATCCCCTTGCTCAAACGCTTGAAATACTAGCGGAGAGACTGGAGAAATTGTCAGCTTTGGACTTTCAGACTGATAAACCTTGTCAATAAGCTGTCTTCCCGTCTTGGCACCAAAATGTTCATGGAGTAAATCTAGAAGTATTGTCTTTGGTCCACGCCCATCTTCATATTGGAGTGCTGCCATTATTCCTTTTCTGCCCACATCATATCCACTACCTTCATCACCAAGAAGGTAGCCCCATCCACCGACACGATCCTGCACCTGATGTTGATTAATTCCATATGTAATGGAGCCAGTTCCACATATTTGGACAATTCCCGGTCCACCAAAGGTTCCAGAATATAGTGCATTAAGGGCATCTGGCTCAACCCTAACTATCGGAGCATTCGGAAACGAGCCTTCTATTAATTCTCTTAAATAGAAGGCGGAATCGGCACTACCTGCACCAGATATTCCCGCAAAAACAGAGCTCACCTGTTCCAGACTATTAGGAATTTTTTCTTGAATATCCTGAAACATTTGCTGAAATAATTCCCGTAAATACTGCTTTGAAACAGTATTCGGATTTGTCGAACCATATTGTTCATTGGTCAAGATATTACCATGTTGATCAGCCAACATGACTTGTGTTTTGGTACCTCCACCATCTATACCAATAACATAATTCATCCTATCATCACCTTAAACAGCATCTTTTGTTTCTAAATATTCAATCGATTCTCTTAGATTATCGTCATAATCCTTAAGAATTTCAAATGCTTCCATTGCAGAAACGTGAAATTTACTAACTAGTACAGCTGCTTTTAATCGATAATTACAAGCTAGCAATGAATTTTTTGCTGATTCTTCATCCACTTTTGCAATGTCACAAATGATTTGTATTGTCCGCTCTCTTAATTTAATATTGGAAGCCTGCACATCAACCATATAATTATCATAAACCTTTCCAAGTTTAATCATAGTAATTGACGAGATCATATTTAACACAAGCTTCTGTGCTGTACCTGATTTTAATCTAGTAGAGCCAAGGATGAACTCTTCTCCCACTATTAATTCAATTGGGTTATCTACAATAGCAGCAATTGGAGAGCTATCTCTACAAACAATTCCAGCTGTAGGAATCCCTAACTCCTTTGCTTTATTAATTCCACCAATAACATAAGGTGTTCTTCCACTAGCTGCAATTCCAATAAGTACATCGTTGCTTGTTGCAATTTCCGCTAATTCCTTCGCACCTTGTTCTTCATCATCTTCTGCATTTTCAACGGCTTGACGAATTGCACGCTCGCCTCCCGCAATTAGTGCCGTAAATAAATCTGGACTCACACCAAAAGTCGGTGGACATTCTGATGCATCTAGAACTCCCAGTCGTCCACTTGTTCCTGCACCCATATAAATTATTTTTCCACCATTTTGGATTGCCCTTATACACGATTCGATTACTGGCTTTATTTGTGGAATAGCTTTCTCTACAACGGATGGTACTGTTTGATCAGTCGCATTCATTTCTGCTAGCAGCTCTTCCACAGTCATCGTATCTAATTTTCCTGCCACACGATCCACTCCCTCATGCATCATCTTTAGCTGTGTATAGTAAATATTTTATTCGTTTTTCTTCAAACTGTTTTATAGCTTGAGGTAGTTGATTTAAAAATGCGTTTGTTTTCCCTTTTGTAATCTGCTTCCGTAATTGGTCAGTTCCTGCTAACAAATCTAAAAAGTACCGTTCCTCTTCCCCGGATTGTATAAATGTAATGTCATTTGGATAAAGACGATAGATCGTCTCCAATAATAAGACACCCACCTCAAAAGCTCGTAGCTTATCACGATCTGAGACATGGAGCTGAACTCCTTCACACACTACTCCTTCATGCTTTTGGTACATAGGTTTAAAGACTGTTGGCCGAAATAATACTCCTTCAAGCTGTAAAGCATTCATTTCGTCTGCTAATTTTCGTCCATCAATAAATGGTGCTCCAATAACTTCGAAAGGCTTTGTGGTACCTCTTCCCTCTGAGAGATTAGTTCCTTCAACTAAGCAAGTTCCTGGATACAAGACACACATATCCATCGTTGTTGTATTTGGGGTTGGTGAAACCCAGAATAAATCCGTTTGGTCAAAATACATCTCTCTTGACCAGCCCTCCATCGGAATTACCTCTAGTTCACAATCAATGGAAAATTCATGCTGGAAAAGAGTTGCTAATTCACCTATTGTCATCCCATGCCGTACTGGTATCGGGAATTGCCCAACAAAGGAAGTAAAGTTACTTTCTACGATATTGCCTTCAACGGTTAAACCATTAATCGGATTAGGTCGGTCTAATACGACAACTTTCTTTCCAGCGATACCGCACATTTGCATCATATTTGCTAACGTATAGATAAACGTATAATAACGTGTACCAATATCCTGCAGGTCACAAAATACAACATCAACATTCTCAAGCATTTCGAGATTAGGCTTTTTATCTTTATTATATAAGCTATAAATTGGCACTCCTGTGTAGGAATCAACACTCGAATCAATAAGCTTTCCTTCCTGCACTTCCCCTCTTAGTCCATGCTCAGGCCCAAATAATGCAGAAAGAGTTAGATTAGGATGGTGATGAAATAAGTCAATGGTTGCTTCTAGTTTTTTATTTACACCTGTTAGGTTTGTTAATACTCCGATTTTCTTACCAACATATGCTTCTGTATGTTTCTCCAAAAAGACCTCTAAGCCAAGCTTCATCGTCATTCCTCCTGCCTATTCCTTTACTGCACCGCTCATTGCCCCACCAATAAAGTGTCGTTGTAGTAATAGGAATATCGTGATAATAGGAATCATCGAAATAATCGCACCAGCTGCAATTAAACGCCAGTCAGATGTGAACGTTCCAGAAAGCATGTTCAGACCAAGTGGTAATGTAAACATTTCCTGTTCATTGACGATAATCAATGGCCATAGGAAATCTCCCCATGCTGACACAAACGTAAAGATGGTTAGTGTTACCATTGCTGGTTTCACAAGCGGCATTAAGACCCGGAGCCATATTTGAAAACTATTTGCCCCATCCATTCTCGCAGACTCGTCAAGCGACTTCGGTACAGTCATAAATGCCTGGCGCATTAAGAATACACCAAATGCGGTCGTGACATGTGGTAGAACCATCCCTAAATACGTATTTTGTAGTCCAAGCTTTAATGAAATAATATAAACTGGAATCATTAATAATTGGAAAGGTATCATCATCGTCGTGATAATTAGTATAAAAATTATATTTTTTCCTTTAAAGTTCATTCGAGCAAGCGGATAAGCCGCCAGTGAACAAAAAAGCACGTTTAAGACAACTGTTAATACAGATACCACAACACTATTGAACAAATATCTCCAAAATGGGAATACTTCCATTACCTTTGAAAAATTTGATAATGTAGGGTGTTCTGGTAATAGCTTTGGTGGATATTGAAAGATATTCTCACTACCAGCTTTTAACGATGTTGAAAGTAACCATAGGAAAGGTCCAATCATAAATAAGGTGATAGCGATTAATAGAATATATGAGGATATCTTTTTCACTATTTGTCGATTAGAAGATAATTTCTTTTGCTTAGCCATTTCGAATCCCCCTTATTCTGAGTTGTCCTTACCCATTACTTTTAAGTTAATGAGTGAGAATACTAAAGTTAATAAGAATAGAATAACACCAGCAGCACTAGCATAACCCATATTTAGGCGGTCGAATGCTTGGGTGTAGATGTAAAATACTAAAGTTTCCGAGCTATGAAGTGGTCCCCCACCTGTCATGATATAAATCTCTTCAAACACCTTCATTGCTGCAATTGATGACATAATTGTAACAATTAAAACAAAAGGCATAAGCATTGGTATCGTTACACGAGTCATCTTTTGCCACCAGTTCGCGCCATCAATATCAGCAGCTTCATATAAGGATTCTGGAATTGATTGAAGTCCTGCTAAATAAATGATCATATAATAACCTAAACCCTTCCAAACGGTTACAAGCATGACCGCAAATAATGCAGTCTGTGTTTGAGTTAACCACGGAATTGGTTCAGAGATAATATTCAACAAATCAAGAACATAATTCAAAAGTCCATTCTCTTTATATACCCAGTCCCATGCAATTCCTGCAACAACTAATGATGTCACAACTGGAATATAATAGGCACTTCGGAAAAAGCCAATCCCTTTTAATTTCTGGTTTACTAATACTGCTAAAAATATCGGTAATACAACAAGAGCAGGTACAACACCAATTAAGTAAATTAAGGTATTCTTTAAGGTTTTCCAGAATAAATCATCCTGGAAAAGATCCTTATAGTTATCTAATTTCACAAACGATGGATCGGTAACCATATTGTAATCGGTGAAACTCATCCAGATCGCTTGCAACATTGGATAAAAAATAAAAGCCCCAAGAATGATACATCCGGGAAGTAAAAATAAATATGGTGTTAGCTTATTCGTTCTCAAGGTTTCACACCCCATTCTCTATTTGAGGTTTATTATTATTTCTAGTAAAATTCCATTTTAAAACCATCTTATAAAATACAACCTAATAATAAGAGAGAGGGGTGATCCCCCCTCGTCTTCATTATTTTGCTAAAATGTCATTCCATTCTTGTTCTGCTTGGTCAAGTGCCTCTTGTGGAGTCATTTCTCCAAGCATAGAAGCTGAAATAGCGTCGTACATTGCTTGTCTTAGTTCATCATAGTTTTTCATTGGAGGAACTAATAGCTCAGCACTATCTAATTGTGATGCAGATACAATTCGAACTAAATCCGTTGGTTCTGCATCGTCACCAGCTTCTGTGAAGTATGGATCAGCTAGAGCTTCTACGTTAGATGGTAGAATTGGTGTTAGTTTCGAGAATTCTAATTGGTTCTTTCCATTAGTTAGGAATAAAGCAAATTTAACTGCTGCTTCCTGATGTTTTGTTTGCTTTGGAACTACAACGTTTTGTACTGACATTGTTTTCTTACCAGATTTACCTGTAATTGCTTGTGAAGGAATTGTGTTTGCGTATAGATCTGGAGCATTTTCTTTAACTTGTACAATAAATTGAGAACCGTCAAAGAACGCTACTTGACCTGCTTGATACATATCAATTGTAGAACGTTGGTCTCCAGTTAAAGCTTCTCTAGGAATTAAACCATCTTGATATAGTTTTGTGAAATATTCAAATGCATATAGACCTTCAGGTGAATTGAATGCAGCTTTTGTTCCATCTTCATTTGTTAAATCTGCACCCATCATTACCATATGTTGAAGTACTAAAGATAGATCCATTGATGGGAAATATCCATACTTACCAGTTTTTTCTTTAATGATTTTTGCATACTCAGCAGCTTCCTCATAAGTAGTTGCTGGTTTTTCTGGGTCTAATCCTGCTTCTTCGAATATTGCTTTATTATTTAATGTTACAGAAGTTGATAGATACCAAGGAATCGCAAAGGTTGTACCATTGATATTGTTTGCTTCCCAAGCACCTTTTACATATAAAGCCTTGTCTTCATCAGATACTGCTTCATCCATATTAACTAGTGCATCAAGTTCAGCTAGCTGAGATGCAAATGTTGGGTTAAGGTTTACAACATCTGGAGCTGTGTTCGTTGTAACTGCAGATAGAATTTTCTTACTTAAATCTGCTGCCGGAACATCCAACCATTTAATTTTAATATTTGGATTTTCTCCCTCAAAGTCCTTAATAATACCGTTAATATAATCTGTGAACGTTGGCTGTAACTGCATTGTCCAGAATTCTAATTCGATTTGTTCATCTCCTGAAGCATTCTTAGAATCCTTTGATTTACCTTCATCCTTGCTTCCACATGCTGAAACAACAAGCATCGTAATAACAAGTAATAGGGCTAAGAAACCTAATTTCTTTTTCATTGTTTTTCCCCTTTCTGCTTTCACCTAGTTTGTTTTTGGATTACAGAACCCATTTTTTTCTATCTATCTGAATTCTAGTAATCTAGTAGCTTAAAAGCACCTTTATTTGTAAACCCTTTCAAATCACAACCTAAGTATATTAAATTATATTCCGATAGTCAATCTGTTTTTTTGAAATAAAATTTCAGTTAGTTAGAAGTAATCCCTCATTACATGTGGATTAAACAGTTCTATTTATGTTTTACATAGAAAATTACTATAAATTCCATTTCCAAAATTAATAAATATCTTGAAATATATTTTCAAAACAAGTGCTGGTGTAAGCTCTTCTCCTTAAGAAGGTTTTTCAATGTCGATCTCGAATGGCAAAGGGAACCTCAGAATATATAGGAGAATCCGGGAACTTAGCGGAAAAAGATAGCATTCTAAATACATAATTGTATTTATCACTCACTTATTAATTGAGCTAGGTTCCTGCTAGATTATTAGTGTAAGGAGAAATAAACCTATCTATAGACAACTACCCACGGTGTTGCTAATAAAAAAACAGGGATGAGTAATAGCTCTTCTCATCCCTGTTTTTTTATTATTTTCACCTGTGATCGAAAGACCATTTTTTCATTTTCGCTTCGAATCCCTTCGACAATTACAGTATTATCATTAAGATTGGATAAGTCCTTTTTAAGGATTATCGTATCACCTGGTAATGCCTCATTTAAATAGTTTACCTCTATTGTATGTATTCGATAGTTACGGTGCTGTTCAACAGAAAAGCAATCCATGATATAATCCACATACCTTGAGTTATTTAAATGACCATTAAAGTCTATATCACTATATCCAATTGTCTTATGATAGGTAGTTTCTAGGTTTTCTCCAGCTCTTAGTTTATCTAAAGAACCTTCGATTGCTCTCTCGGTTATTATTTCCGGATAGACGAGATCAATCGAATCACTTCGCTTTAATCTACGTTTTCTCAAATCCATTAGTACCCAAACCGACGTTGCCCGAACAATAATATTACCATCTTTGTCTTTAACAATAAAATCACGTTCGAATTCAAGCTTTCCAGGCTCGAGTGGCCAGGTTTCTATTTCTATCTCTTCATCTAATTTAGGAATCCGAATCACCTCTACCCTAATTCGCATTAGGACAAATGCCACTCCATAATTTTTATCAAGTGCCTCAAACCCTACCCCAAGATTATCAGAAGCAAGATTCGCTACATCCTGAAAGAAACCAAATAGTGTACTTAACTTTAATTCCTTTTTAAAATCAACATCCCTTAAATCGATATGATAGTCTTTTTGGAAGCGAGTTACAGGTTCCATGTTATCTCTCCTAGTTCGTTTCTAACTCTATATACTTACTTTATCATATGTATCCATCATTTTTTATACATTTATTTCCCTAATAGCTTGTGCTAACTCTTTTTCCTCTACTCTTCATCCTAAATTAAAGTATAGATAGCCACAGTCTATGACCAGTTTTATTAAGACTTTGGATGAGCAAAAGCAGTAGCTTAAAAGGGCATAAAAAGCTGACCTTACACCATGAGAGGGTATTAAGGCCAGCATATCTTCTTACTTTTATTTTATACCTTTCATGAACTCTTTCAATTTCGGAGAGAACATAAATAAAATGATACCCAATACAATTGCAATACCACCTATAACTCCAAAGTACATTACTTCGGTATCTGCTGTATAAAAGCGTACCACCTGTGCATTGATTGCTTGTGCAGATGAATTCGATAGGTTCCATAAGCTCATCATCTGTGCAGCAAATGCTGCTGGTGCTAGTTTTGTTGATGCAGATAGACCAACTGGTGATAAGAGCAATTCACCCATAACAACCAAGAAGAAACTAAGCACTAACCATAGTGGACTTACTAAGGATTCTGTTCCATTGAAGTATGCAGGAAACATCATCACTATAAAGGATAAGCCAGCAAAGATTAATCCAAATGAAAACTTCTGTGAAACTGTTGGTTGTTTATCGCCAAGTTTTGTCCATAATCCCGCAAAAATTGGAGCAAAGATAATAATAAACAAAGGATTAAGTGATTGGAACCAAGAAGCATGGAGTTCTATTCCCATGAAATTCAAGTTTGTACGCTCATTCGCATATGTTGCTAGAATGGTTGAGCCTTGCTCTTGGATAGCCCAGAACATCATAGCTGCAACGAATAGCGGGATATACGCTAATAAACGAGACTTTTCATCTTTCGTTGTCTTAGGACTACGAAACATAAAGATAAAATAAACGGCTGGGATGATTACCCCAAGAATACTAATAAAGAAAATGACACGATCTACCGTTAGCCATCCACCAGAAACTCCTATCCAGCCAATTATTCCTAGAACAAGTAACGCTAGGATAATAATGGTTGCCATGCGGCCCTTTTCTTCTTTTTTTAGAGGGTTTGGCACATAGGAACCAGCAAGTCCTAGGTATTTTTTTCGAGTGATTACATACACAACTAAACCAATAAACATACCAACTGCTGCGAAACCAAATCCTAAGTGGAAGTTTACTTCCTCACCAAGTGTTCCAACAATATATGGAGAGATAAAAGCCCCCATATTTATACCCATATAATAGATACTGAAACCAGAATCACGACGAGGATCTGTTTTACTGTACAGATCACCCACCATACCACCAACATTAGGTTTTAGTAATCCTGTTCCGATGATAATAAACGCCATGGAAGCGAATAAGGCTGGTGCTCCTAGTGGTAATGCCAGGATGACATGACCAAGCATAATGAGTACTCCACCATAGAAAACGGTCCTTGCTGTTCCCAATATACGGTCAGCAATCCAACCACCAATAATACCAGACATATATACAAGCGAACCATAAATCGCCATGATGGAGTTCGCAGTTGTTTGATCAATACCAAGTCCGCCTTTAGAAACTTCATAATACATATAGAACAGTAAGATTGCTCGCATTCCATAGTATGAGAAACGTTCCCAAAATTCAGTAAAGAATAATGTAGATAAACCTTTTGGATGACCAAAAAAACCTTTTTGCGGAATGGTTTTCAGAATAGCATCCTTATCGTTTGATTTCATGATCTGCCTCCTGTTGTTTAAATTCCGTAAATAAACTGAAAACTCTAATGAAGCTAATGAAACCATTTTAAGGGAATTTTTAATGGACGTAAAGGGATTTTAAAGAAGTGAAACTCTTCCAAAATATATTAAAATAACGAATCATCTTTATGTAATCGCTCTAGTAACTAGTATTGCAACGATTGATGTTTTTAACATTAGTTAAAAATTGGTAATTCCGATAAAAATTTCATTTCAAATTGATAAAGGTGCATCCGTTCTTAAATTATGAGATACTCTAAAAAAAGCTACATAAGGATGTATGGCAATTGAAATTTGATTATTTGGTAATTGAATTGGAGAAAAAGGGTTTTACAAAGGCAGCAAATTTGCTTAAGAATATCCAATCCAGTGAATACTTTTTACAAGACCTTGCACTTCTATTATCCGAATGCTCAGCTGCAAAAAGTACACTTCCTGATGATTTATATATTCTTTATACCCAACTAAGCAAAGTTTCAATCTTTCAGGAAGATTACAAATTTATTATGCTTCGTGACCTAAGTACTATTTTATCAGCGTATATTAATCCTTCCGCTGATGCAATTGAGATATTCATGGATAAGGATGAAATGTCAGAAGCTGCATCTCTCTATCAGGAGGCAGTAAATGGAAATAGTAAGGCGCAAGTTGAATTAGGCCTCTTCTATAAAAGTGTTCATCGTGCAGAATGGGGATTTGATTGGTTACGACTGTCAGCTGAGGTAGGAAACGCTGATGCGTTATATTGGCTTGGAAATATATATTATGATGGAACGATAGTGGAGCAGAGTATGCAAAAAGCATTTAATTGCTATAAACGTGCTGCCGAACTAGGTCATGCTGATGCATTAAATAATTATGCGGATATGTATTTGCGAGGGGAATATGTAGAAAAGAATGAAAGGAAAGCACTTGAGCTTTTTACACAGGCTGCTAATAAAGGGGTACCAGAGGCTATGTATACACTTGAATATATGCATGGCAATGGTGTCGGAACAATAGAAAATAAGGAAGAAGCATACAACTGGTTTAAGAAATCTGCACTGGCTGGTGACGTTTTTGCTGCAAATCGCTTAGGGCATGAAGCTGTAGAAAATGGACATGGAGAAGAAGCGATATCCTGGTATAAGCTGGCTGCAGAGCGTGGCGATTCTTATGGTGAATTTAATCTTGGACTTTGTTATGAAAATGGGATTGGGACTGTAATCGATAGAAAAAAAGCAAAGTATTGGTATCAAAAAGCTGCATTGAAAGGAGATATACAGGCAAAGGAGAGGCTGAAGGATTTATAATTTTTCATTGGTAAAAACTTGACTTCCTGTTTTATTAATTGTAATCTATATTCTGTACGAAATGACTGGAATGTTCATTTGGTCAATCAGAGGTGGTGAGAAGGTGGAAATCGATCGAAGAAGGAATATTGTAGAGGCTGCAGAAAAATCCTTTTCCTTATTTGGCTACAAGGCAACAACGATGGATCAAATCGCTAAATTAGCTAATGTTGGTAAAGGAACGATTTATACATTCTTCAAAAATAAAGAAGAGCTCCTTCAATTTATCATGGAAGAATTAATAAAGGAAATGAAGACAGCCGCAGAAGAGACATACGATAAAAACATTTCTTTTCACAAGTTTGTTCATCGCGCCATCTACAAAATGCTTGAGTACCGGATGGAACATCAGCTAGCCATAAAGCTTTTTGAAGAAGGCAAATTTGGCACGCCTGAAGTTGTTGAAGCGTTAAAATACTTTGAGGATGCAATTGTGAACTATATCAGTCACATTATCCAAGAAGCAATTAACAAAGGATTTATTCACCCATGTGACCCAAAAATCACAGCCTATATCATTTTGAAAATGTATGTTGCATTAATCTTTGATTGGGAAAAAAATAATCCTTCCCTTTCAAAAGAAGAAATTGCTGATTTAATGAATTTGTATATTTTCAAAGGATTAGCAGTATCCTAATATTTTTGCGGGATCGAACAGGATTATCAACGTAACTGATAGTCCTATTATTTTTCACGTCAATGACCGAAATACCAAAATGGTCATTAATTCAACAAAGGAGTTTTGATACATGAATGGTTTTAAATTACTTGGTAAAGAGTTGCAACGAATTGCTAAAAATAAGAAATTGTTAATCCCAATCATTGCAATTCTGATGGTTCCATTAATTTATGCTGGTATGTTCTTATGGTCCTTCCTTGATCCATACGCGAAAATGGATGAACTACCAGTTGCAGTCGTCAATAGTGATGAAGGAGCAACATTAGAAGGTGTAAAATTACAACTAGGTAAAAATTTGGTTAGGAATTTAGAGGATAGTGATGCCTTTGACTTTCATATAATTTCTGAAAAGGAAGCTATGCAAGGGCTCGATGACTTAACCTATTATATGGTGATTAAAATTCCTAAAGACTTTTCCGAAAATGCAACAACATTATTAGATAAAAATCCTAAAAAGCTTCAACTACAATACATTTCGAATGACAGCTATAATTTTCTAGCTAGTCAAATTGGTGAAACTGCTATCAGCAAAATCCAAACAACAATGGCAACAGAAGTATCAAAAACATATGCAGAAACCTTATTTTCAAAGGTATTCGAAATGAAGGATGGCTTACAGGCTGCTAGTGATGGTTCAGGAAAATTAGATTCAGGGGCTAGTGATTTGAAGGACGGTGCTAATGAATTAAAAAGTAATTTAGAGGTCCTAGCATCGAAGTCTATCGAGTTTCAGGATGGTATTCAAACCGCTCAATCCGGTGTTGATGCATTACATGATGGCTCTGGAGAATTAGCAGCAGGATTAGGCCAATTGACAGACGCTAGTGGACAATTATTAAATGGTTCTAAGGATTTGCAGTCCGGTTCCAAAACACTTATCTCTGGAATTGCAGAGGCAAAGAATGGAACTGAAGCATTGAATCAAAATATGCCACTACTCGTAAATGGTACAAAAGAAGTGCAAGCTGGTTTAAAGGAATTTCAAAAACAACTACCAAAACAGTTGGCCCAAAGCTTTAGTAGTCAATTAACTGGTTCTTCCGGTGGTATGAGCAAAGGCATTAACCAATTAAATGCATCGATCGATTCTGGACTAACTGACAAACTCGCGCCTCAATTGACTGAAGGCTTAGCACAAAACACAGCAAGTAAAATTTCAGAGAGCATGGTTGAAAGTCAACAACAGCAAATCAATACCTTAGATAAACTTCTAACTGATTATGGAGTTGAGGACAAGGATGCAATATTAGCTGCCCTAACCAAAGACGCTCCTTCACAAGAAGTTTTACAACAAAATTTATATCAATCACTGCAACCAAGCTTTGAAGCAGGAATCAATAATGGAATACAGCAAACCGTATCAGAAATTGATGCCGGCTTCGATTATTACCAAGAAGAATTAACGAAGCAATTAGCGGCAACTTCTATGGAAAAACAAATTGCCGATGCTGTTAATCCTGTTTTCAACAAACTTTCAAGTGGTCTTCATGCAGTTAATAATGGCCAGGAAAAAGTTCAAAGCGGGGCAGAACAATTAAATACCGGACTAAATCGTTTATATGCCGGTGCACAAAAGTTAGGTACCGGGCAAGAAACATTCGGTTCTAATATGGAGTTATTCACTAAAAAGCTAGGTGAAGCAAAAGCAGGAGCCAACAAACTTGATGATGGTACGAACCAATTAGTGACTGGCATGAGTCAATTAAATGATGGAGCCACACAGTTCTCTGACGGTTCAGCCAAGCTAGCAGAAGGGTCTGTACAGCTTTCAGATGGAACGAATGAACTGCAAAAAGGAACAGATGAATTACATTCTAAACTCGGTGATGCAGCTGATCAAATTAGCTCTATCGATGCTGATCAAGATACGTATGACATGATGGCTAGCCCAGTGGAACTAGATATCCACCATGCTAATAAAGTGCCGAATTATGGTACTGGTTTTGCACCATACTTCATTTCATTAGGTCTATTTGTCGGTGCATTACTATTAACAATTATCTTCCCACTAAATGATACTGCAGGTATTCCTAACAACGGAATAAGTTGGTTTATGAGTAAATTCGGTGTTATGGCGTTAGTAGGAATTATTCAAGCCATCCTTACAGACATTATCATTCTATATGGGTTAGATATAGAGGTTCAAAGTGTACCATTATTTGTCCTATTTACCATAATTACAAGCCTAACATTTATAACATTAATTCAATTCTTAGTAACATTAGGTAATAATCCAGGTCGATTTGTTGCCATCATCATCTTAATTTTGCAATTAACTAGTAGTGCTGGCACATTCCCACTTGAGGTTATTCCGAAAGCCGTACAATGGTTTAACCCATTATTACCGATGACGTATTCTGTACAAGGATTTAAAGCTGTCATCTCAAATGGGGATTATGGATTCATGTGGCATAATGCAGGAATATTATTCGCATATATTGCTGGTTCCATTATTATTACAACAATCTACTTTGTTTGGAAACATAAGAAACAATTTAAGAATGAAAATAGCTTGAATGAACAAACTGCATAAATTAGTTGGTGTCCGTAACCTATGTTGCGGACACCTTTTTATTATTGAGATAATGCTTATAGGCAAAACGGATAATACTAAGATTCAGCTATGATATAATGTCAACATAAGTATTAAAGAAAGAAGGCTCCGAACTTTATGGACACTACTAATGTAGCTGAACTTATTGTAGAACAGGGAAAAAACACGATCACAAGCATGCAGAATTTGAAAGGTAAAGCTGATAAGCAGAATAAGGAACGTGCTGACTTATTTGAAAAGTTCTGTGCAAATGAACATTCTTTTCGGGTGTATACATATATGGATCCTAAGATTGGACAATTAGAAGTGGTTCAATCATTCATGAAAAAGGTTGAGATGTTTGGAGAACTATTTACTGGAGTAAATATAGAATTCGAAACAACTGTCGATAAAACTCGAGTAACAGAAGCCTTCCAAGAGGCTATGGAAGCGTATTACATTTTGCTAAATACCCTACAACATTAAGGGAAATGGAATTGAAACATTATATGTCATGTAAAAATGTGTAGAGGCTACAAGTTAATAACCCATATAATTAAAAAGTTACAATGTAAAACCCTTCGGAAATATGCTTCCCTTTCACTCCCAGGTCAAGGTACTAGATATTCACTCACTGACTAGCAGTAGATTTAAAAACAGAGAAATGGTGTTCGATGTAATCTAACTATACGGCCTTATTACTATAAAAAAGATTTGCATTATCAAGATCAGGAAGATTCGTAAAACAGAACTATTTAAGGGCAGTTAACAGGAGAAACTTTTCTGTTCTCCACTACATAAAATGATATCGCCTCATATATTTGGATAGTTGTGGTAAAGTAAAATAGGTGAATTACATTTTGGAAAGATGGTGCCCTTATGAGTCATAAACAAAGATCCAACAATTTAATCAATGAAAAATCCCCCTACCTACTTCAACATGCACATAATCCAGTTAATTGGTATCCATGGGGAGAAGAAGCATTTGAAAAGGCACAACAAGAGAATAAACCTATCTTCCTTTCTATTGGCTATTCCACTTGCCATTGGTGCCACGTTATGGCCCATGAATCCTTTGAGGATGAAGAAGTCGCTAAGCTTCTAAACGACCATTATATTGCTATTAAGGTTGACCGTGAAGAACGCCCTGATATCGACTCGATATACATGAAAGTGTGTCAAATGATGACAGGACATGGTGGATGGCCATTAACCATTTTTATGACACCAGAGAAGGTACCGTTTTATGCTGGAACCTATTTTCCGAAAGAAAGTAAATATGGAAGACCTGGATTACTGGAATCGTTGGAACAATTACATCAAAAATACACCACCGATCCAGATCATATTTCCGAAGTTACCCAAAGTGTTAAACAAGCATTAGATCAATCCACTAGAGAAAAAAGCAAAAGCCGTTTAACAAAGGAAACAACAGATCACGCATACCAACAATTAGGAAGAGGATTTGACCATACATATGGTGGTTTTTGGGAGGCACCGAAATTTCCACAGCCACAAAATTTAATGTTTTTGCTTCGTTATTATCATTTCACTGGCAAACCTGCTGCTCTAGAAATGGTTGAAAGGACTCTCCAGAAAATGGCTACAGGTGGAATCTATGACCATGTAGGATTTGGTTTTGCTCGATATTCAACCGATGAAAAGTGGCTTGTTCCGCATTTTGAGAAAATGCTTTATGACAATGCCCTATTGCTGATGGTCTATACAGAGAGCTATCAGCTCACAAAAAATCCATTCTATAAGCAAATTGCTAAACAAATCATAGAATTTGTTGAACGGGAAATGACCAGTAAAGAAGGAGCCTTTTATTCTGCTATCGATGCCGACTCAGAAGGTGTGGAAGGAAAATATTATGTTTGGGAGAATGAAGAAATTTATGACATCCTTGATGAGGACTTAGGGGAGATTTTTGCAACAGCATACGGTATTACTCCTTATGGAAATTTTGAAGGAAAAAATATTCCTCATTTAATTGGTGTGAAGCTTGAACTTATTGCCGAGGAGTTTGAGCTTTCCATGGATGAATTATTGGAACAGCTTGAAATAGCAAGAGAAAAATTATTGAAGGCACGTGAAGAAAGAATTTATCCTCATGTGGATGATAAAATCCTAACCTCCTGGAACGCGATGATGGTTGCTGCATTAGCCAAGGCTAGCATCGTTTTTCAAGAGGAAAGCTATTTACAATCTGCCAAAAAAGCTATCCAGTTTATAGAGTCTAGGCTTATTCAAGAAGGTAGGATAATGGCGAGATATCGTGAAGGTGATACAAAATATAAAGCCTATTTAGGTGATTATGCCTACCTAAGTTGGGCGTATTTAGAGCTTTATAATGCTACTTTTTCTTTAGATTTTCTAGTAAAGGGTAAACATCTTGTTAACGAAATGATTCGTTTATTCTGGGATGAAAAGAATGGCGGATTCTTCTTTAGTGGTGCAGATAACGAGAAGCTAATCTCCAATGATAAGGAAATCTATGACGGTGCCATCCCCTCTGGAAATAGTGTTGCAGCTGTAGTACTTGCACAGTTGGGATATACAACTGGTGAAATGAGTTACTTAGATAAATTAGAGGAAATGTACTATACATTTTTTGAGGATATTAATCGACAGCCTTCAGCTGGAGCATTCTTCCTCCAAAGTTTATTACTTACGGAAAACCCGACAAAAGAAGTAGTAGCTCTTGTTGAAAACGATTATTCTCGCATGGAAGTCGTAAAATTAATTCAGGAAAAGTTTACACCAGATATATCACTTTTGGTAGCTGAAAACCCTGAGCAGTTTGCTAAAATTGCAGAATTTGCTACTGATTACAAAAAGTTAGATGAAAAAACTACTATCTATGTTTGTGAAAATTTCGCCTGTAGACAGCCCACCACAGATATTGAGGTGGCGATATCAAACATATTTTCAACTGAGAAGTAGGTATAGAAATATAGAGCTAACTGCAGAACTAATAAAAAACCGCATGAAATCAAATTGGTTATCACTTAGCTTCATGCGGTTTTTTTATAAAAATGGAATCCATTTTTCTTATGATGAGGTGTAGCCTTTAATTTAGGATTTTAAAATCTTATCTGTTGTCTTTTCTAAAATAGAATTGATAAACCATCTGGTATTTCATACCAAAGCTTACCTATTACAGGATTATCAATTTCTTTTCCTGATTGGTGGTTAGTTTGTTTCTTGATGAAGAGTACTTCAGCCTACCAGATCATCTATTTATTAGCGACTATGGCCAAAGAAGTTCTTTGACCCAATTATTATTTTCCTTTCGATACAGAACGCGTATATGTTTTCTGTCTATGTCCCCCTGCCAAAATTACACCTCACATGCAGTTACCTGATATAGACACCAATTAGGGTCTACTAAATTAGGATTATTTTCGACAAGCTGATAATTCTCTAGAAAAGATCGCTCAAAATCATCATTGCTAGGCATCACTTCACTTTGCTTACCAATTAGAGCTATGGCTCGTGCAGTTTCTCCTCTTCCTAAAAAGTCTTTAGCACTTTGCTCTTTTCCTATCTCCGATGCAGTACCACGTATTCGAACTTGCCTGCCGATCAAGGACCAATAAAAAGTTAATGTAACATTTGGATTCTCCTTTAATTGCTGTCCCTTTGCACTATTAATACCAGATGCAAAGTACCACCCTTCTTCATCCATATCTTTTAGAATGAGTACTCGCGCATCAGGATTCCCAAAACGATTGATAGGAGAAAGTGTCATGGAATGTGGTTCATGTACTCCATTTTTTATTGCAATCTGAAACCATTCTTGAAAAAGCTTATGAGGACTTTCCGGAACATTGGTATAATCAAATTTCGGAAATGGTCCCTCCAACGCTTTAAGGTTACTAAGTAACTTGTGAGGACTGTTCATATTCATGCTCCTTTTCTTAAAGGATCTTTTAAGCAAAGTATATCATTTTTGAATATTAATGAGCATTTTTAGTAATCTGACATATTTACAAAAAATAAATATTTTACAGGCTCATGTATTTATATTCCAATACCAAAAATTGTAGCAACCGGCAAATGTCTGTAGTTCGTAATGTCTACTCTTCAGTCGTGCTCCCCGAGTTTTTCTGTATTTGATGACTTTTATTAGACTGATTTAACTTGTTCTCCGATTTTTAGTCTATTAGCGGGCTTCTATTAGACTGATTCGCCTTGTTTTCCGATTTTTAGTCTATTAGATGACTTCTATTAGACTGACTTACCTTGTTTTCCGATTTTTAGTCTATTAGATGACTTCTATTAGACTGACTTACCTTGTTTCCCGATTTTTAGTCTATTAGAACGCTTCTATTAGACTGATTCGCCTTGTTTTCCGATTTTTAGTCTATTAGAACGCTTCTATTAGACTAATTTTCCTTATTCCCCGATTTTTAGTCTATTAGGGCACTTCTATTAGGCAGATTTGCTTGGTTTCCGCAATTTTAGTCTATTACAGTGCATCTATTCATACGTTTTACCGTAAAAATGAATGTTCAATTCGGTTGGCATCTTCTGTAGTTTAAATATGGCATCTCTATTTTTTGTTCTTTATAATAGAGATAGGAAGGAGTTTAGGGATATGGTAAAAGTAAAAATGAATGTACAAACGGCATATCATGGTGAATTATTTCGGGCAGGCAAGGTTTATGAGGTTGATGAAGAAACGGCTAAAAGATGGATAGCTAGCAAACTAGCTATAAAGGCTGAGGAAGAATAGTTCATAGATTTCACTTCTATAATGTACCGCAAAAGCGTTTCTTGGTTTCCTATATCCTTGCATATTTCATTCAAAAAAATTACGGCAATAAAATTACAAATTTGCCCTTCGCTTTTTGTTACAACGATGCAAGATAAAAAGTCCCGCTAACATTTATGATGTTAACGGGACTTTTGTGTATGATTAACGATTGGCGAAGAATTCTTCAGCCTTTTCTAAATAAACTTCTTGTTCAGGTGTCAAATCATATTCTTCTTCAATTGCATTTACTGGGCAAGCAGCTTTACATGCTCCACAGTCAATACAAATATCTGGATCTATGTAGAATTGATCTGGACCTTCTTCTATACAATCAACTGGGCAGACACTAACACACTCTGCTGCCTTTTCTTGCTGACATGGTTCTAATATTACAAAAGCCATCTATTTTAACCCTCCCTAATCCATAATACAAGGCACATCTTCATATTAATGATACAACTAGTAGAAGTTCAAGTAAACTGCTTCACGGAAAATTCATAAAGATAAAGAAGACTAAAGTTCCTTATACATAATTATATGAGGTCCAATTTGTGGATAATGAAACACATCACCATGTGCATAAAAGCCCAGCTTTTCATAATATGCTTGTACTGTCGTTCTTCCATTACACCAGAGTAAATCAAACCCTTCATCCCTTAGCT
Organism: Ornithinibacillus bavariensis; assembly: GCF_018333235.1. Taxonomy (GTDB): domain Bacteria; phylum Bacillota; class Bacilli; order Bacillales; family Amphibacillaceae; genus Ornithinibacillus; species Ornithinibacillus bavariensis. The sequence goes on from NZ_BORP01000001.1 coordinate 1,135,467, forward strand.
TTTCTTCAGCATAAGTAACGACTCTTCTACCTGCTCCAAGCATACGATGTTCGTCCAGTGTGGCCATAGCTCGTAAACGATATTGCTTTTCACTAGAAAAATCCGGAAAACTTTCCTTATAAAATGATGCAATTGTGATTAATTTATCATTTAAAAAAGCACCCAAATGAAATGCACCCTCATCATGATCTGTATCATATATACTTTCCTCATACGGTAAGTGTGGCCTTAAGATTTGGTGCCTTATATCATAGGTCATTTCTGGACTAACTTCTCTAATTTCTATCATTTAATTTCCCCCTTTTACTAACTACTATATTAATTCTTCTCGTTCATCATATCTCCTTCTTTATTTAACAAAAAAAAAACGAATGAAACTAACAAGGATTTAGACAACTGTAGGATTTAATCCTTGCTACGTCTCCTTTTCAACAATACATTGGTCAAATTGGTATTTAGGAGATACTCTATTCTTCATTTCTATTCTTCTCTTTGCCAAAAATGATGCTTAGAAGATCCCTAGACCTCATTTCTCTTCTTCTTTTTCCTCAAAATAATGCTTAGGAGCGCTCTATGCTTCATTTCTCTTCTTCTCTTTGCCCATAATGACGTTTATATGAATGCTGTACGTTAGTTTTATGTTTTATGCCTAAATTAGTTCCAAATAAAAGAACCACAGCAAGATAAGCTGTGGTAAACTCGTATATCTATATTATTTAATGATTTTTAGAAATTCATTCTTTTACTTTTCTTTAAACTTGGCTAAAGCTTCTGCAAGAGCATTATTGGCAAATCCATCATCTTGATTTTTTAAATACTTATGAACATCCTTTTTAGAAACCTTATGTCTCTTCTCTTGTTCTCTTCGCTTGTTAAAGGTTGACAGCTTTTCTCGATAGCCACAGGAGCAAGTAAATAATTGTCCTTCGCCTTCACCACGTAATTCTAATCGTTTATGGCAATTTGGGCAACGTGCATTTGTTTTTCTTGCTATATTTTTCTTATGTCCACAGGAGCGGTCCTGGCAGACAAGCATACGTCCATGCTTATTATTAACCTCAAGCATTAATTTTCCACATTCAGGACATTTTGTCCCGGTCATATTATCATGTTTAAATTTACTGTCTTTTCCTTTAATCTCTTGTACAACTTCTTTTGTATAATCCTTGATTTCGCGAATAAATTGATTTTTATTTAATTTACCTTCTGCTATTAAACTAAGTTTTTGCTCCCATTCAGCAGTTAAAGCCGGGGACCGTAAATCCTCTGGTACAAGATCCAGCAGTTGCTTTCCTTTGGAGGTAATAAAAATATGTTTTCCTTTTAGCTCCATATAGCTACTATTAAATAGCTTTTCAATAATATCCGCACGAGTTGCTACCGTCCCGATTCCTCCTGTTTTTTGCAGGGTTCCAGCTAAATGCTTTTCATCTGGATTCATGTATCGAACAGGATTTTCCATTGCTTGTAGCAAAGCACCCTCGGTAAACCGTTCTGGAGGTTTTGTTTCTCCAGTTGTCAAATTAATTGTTATATTTGCCATTACATCATGCTGTTTTACAACCGGTAAACGCTGATTGTCTACCTCCTCCTCATCATCGAAATGACGATCATAGACAGCTTTCCAGCCTTGTTTTTTAACGATTTTCCCTTTTGCTGTAAAGGATTCTGAGCCAATACTTGCGTGAATTGTCGTCTGATCGTACTCATATGCTTCCATTAACACTGCTAAGAAACGCTTGACAACGAGATCATATATTTTTCGTTCCTTATCATCCAAACCCTCCAGAATTACAGGCTCCTCGGTAGGAATAATAGCATGGTGATCACTGACTTTTGCATTATCAACAACAGATTTCGGTAGCTTGCCGATGCCCTTTTGCAGGATCAATTTAGCAAATCGAGCATACTGATCAACACCACATGCCTTTAGACGATCTGTTAATGTTGGAACAATGTCAGTAGAAATAACCCTTGAATCCGTTCTAGGATAAGTTAAAACCTTATGACGTTCATAGAGTTTTTGCATAATCGATAAGGTTTGTTTCCCAGAAAAGCCAAATATACGATTTGCATCCCGTTGCAATTCAGTTAAATCATATAGCTGTGGCGAATGTTTCTTTTTCAGCGTTGTATCGACCTTAATAATTTTTAACGACTGGTCTCTTAGTTTAGCAAGTAATCCATCTGCTTTTTCTTTAGAAAAAATCCTCGAGTTGTTTTTGTTATCCTGCCATGTAAATGTAATACCGCTTTTAGTCTTTGCTACTATTCCGTAAAATGTTTGGGCTTTAAATTCTTGTATTTCCTTTTCTCTTGCAGCGACCATTGCTAATGTTGGTGTTTGGACACGTCCACTAGATAGCTGGGCATTAAATTTTGTTGTAAGTGCGCGTGTAGCATTCAGTCCTACATACCAATCGGCTTCGGAACGAGCAACAGCAGAGGCATATAAATTTTCATAGTTTTTACCTGGCTTTAACTGCTTAAACCCATCACGTATTGCTTTATCTGTGACAGACGAAATCCAAAGTCGTTTAATAGGCTTATTAATCCGAGCTTTTTCAATAATCCATCTTGCCACAAGCTCCCCCTCACGGCCAGCATCTGTAGCAATAACAATTTCCCCTACATCTTTTCGATTAAGCTGTGTTTTTACCGCACTAAATTGCTTTCCAGTTTGCTTCATGACAATAAGTTTTAAAGGGGCAGGAAGCATTGGTAAGTCCTCTAGGCGCCACTGTTTGTATTTATCATCATATGCTTCTGGGTCCGCAAGCGTAATCAAGTGACCAAGTGCCCAGGTCACGATATATTTCGAACCTTCCATAAAGCCATTTCCTTTTTTAGAACAATTAAGAACTCGTGCTATATCACGACCTACGGAAGGTTTTTCTGCTAGAACTAATGTTTTACTCATATGCATAATCCTTTCTAAAAACATCTATTCCTTACTATACCATATTTCGAAGGGCTTGCCCTTTGTAGCACACAACATCACTAAATCCCATAATATAACCTACAGATAGAATACCTAGTAATACATCGCATGAAGCGAAGACTAGGTTACACTAATGCAGGTGAAAACGATGTTCCATCTGCTAAGTAAAGGATATGGTGATATGCTATACTATACAGGATTATTATTCCTAGTCATTGCTGTAAGCTTAGATGGTTTTGGTGTTGGCGTTTCCTATGGAATGCGTAAGATACTAGTACCACGAAATGCACTTTCAATCATTATGCTATGTTCAGGAGTAGTTGTTCTTTTTTCCATGCTTCTTGGAAATGTGATAAGTTCCTATTTATCCATACACTTCGCGAAAACTATTGGAGCAGCAATTCTAATATTTATTGGAGTATTCTCCTTAATTAACGCTATTCGAAGTCAACTAAAAAAAGATGATGGGAAAACAAATCAAGCCTCATCACCGAACAACTTCCATCGATTTCGCACCGTTATAGCTACACCTGATAAAGCAGATCTTGACCTTTCTGGAACGATATCCATTGGTGAAGCAGTTTTACTTGGCACTGCTCTAGCATTAGATGCATTTGGTGCGGGAATAGGTGCTGCCATTTTGGGTTATTCCGTGATTCTTACCCCACTCTTAATCGCGTTAATGAGTGGACTATTTGTTCATTTTGGTATAAGAATAGGAATCGTATTATCAAAAAATAAACGCCTGGAACGAATGAACTTTTTACCACCAGTATTGTTAATTACCATTGGGGTTTTGAATTTGTTTTAGAAAAGTTATAATAATGTTCCATTATCAAAGTATTATTATATGGTAACAATCTAGAAAATGGATTCCTCATGTTTCGAAAAATCGAGAATCTAGTTATAGTCTCGCTGTAGCATCATAAAGTAAAAAAGCTTTATTCGCTTGAGAATAGCTTTAAACTCATTTTCCAATTTTAATAATTTAGTAGTGATAAAGTAGAACAAAGAAATTCTTAATATAAGCATGGAGAAGGTATATAAAATTATGAAGGGCTATCTAATAGGTAGTCCTTTTTACTATTTAAGATAGATCGACTTTTGCTGTAAGTAAGTTGTTTTGAAAAGACGTATTATATTTGAAAGTGCGTTGTTTTGGGTTAATTTAAGAGATTATATCTCTTTTCTCCTTTTTAATATCAGTTTATTTCGATTTTTATGCTAACATAAAGGTAGTATGTGAAACCATGTACTTATAACGAACGACGCCGTTTTCTTAATAACTTAACTAAAAAGAGGGTGGATGGTTTGAGTTTAAATTATCAAGTGTATGGAGATAAGAATGCTCCATTGATGGTGTTTTTACACGGGGGTGGAGTAAGCAGCTGGATGTGGGATAAGCAAGTTCAATATTTCAGTAATTATCATTGTATTACCATAGATCTACCAGAACAAGGAGCAAGTACAGATACAGAGGAGTTCTCCATTCAGTTTAGTGCCGAAAAAGTTAATGAGATAATAGAGAAGGAAGCAAACGGTAAAAAGGTAATTGTTATTGGGTTCTCACTAGGGGCACAGGTTGCTATAAAAATGCTGAGCCTAAATTCCAATTTAATTGATTATGCCATTATTAACAGTGCATTAGTAAGACCCAACTCAATAATTAGAAAAATGATAAGACCGATGATAAAATTGTCCTTTCCATTAGTTAAAAATAAATTCTTTTCAAAACTTCAAGCGAAAACACTATATATCGGACAGGAATACTTTGATACATATTTTAAGGAAAGCTCACAAATGAAATCAGATACACTGATTAGAATATTAAAGGAAAATATGTCATTTAAAATACCCGAAGCTTTTAAGAAATCAAAAAGTAAAATACTCGTTACTGTTGGGAAAAAAGAAAAATCAATAATGAAAAAATCAGCAATAGATATAGTTGCAAATAATTCAAATTGCACTGGAATAATTATCCCTAAGGTTGGCCACGGAATATCTTTGGTGAATCCTGATTTCTTTAACCAATTGATAAAAACTTGGATACACGAAGGTACTTTGCCAAAAGAAGTAACATTAATAAAGTAAAAAAAGTTAGAGGAACGGTTCCTTTGCATAAAGGGATTACTGAAATGTTCAAACCTCTTACATAACCCAAACCTATATCTGCTGGATTAGGATCCGTTTTGATTTATTTTTTTCAAAATGGATTCTTTATATGTAATGTAAAAAGAAGATTAGGAAGGTGTTTTTAATAAAGTCCTATTCCAAAGCTATATAATCTTGTTAATAAAGTCCGCAAGAATCTAGAAGAAAATAAACTCACTAATTTAGTAATCTTTAAGTGAGGTGAAATCATATGTACTTGAATGTTCTAAAAAATAATAAGAATGTTCTATTCTACTTACTAGGAGCGGGAGCATCTAATTTAGGTAATGTTATAACAGGACTTGCTTTCTTATTTTTAGCTTATGAGATGACGGAATCAACCCTACACACAACAGGTGTTGCTATTTCACAGGTACTACCATATCTCTTATTTGGATTAGTTGGTGGCGTCATTGCTGATTCGGTAGATAAAAAGAAGCTGTTGATAAAAATTGATCTTATCAGTGTACCGCTTATCTTATCACTAGTCGCATTACATCAATTTGAACTATTGAACTACTGGCATCTAATTATTGTAAGCTTTATCATTCAATGTTTAGGATGTTTTTTCAACCCAGCTCATCGAGCAATTCTACCGGTTATTACTAAGGAGGAAGAAAGAACTACAGTTAATAGCTTCCTTGATACCGTTACAAGAGGGGTGACCGTACTAGGTCCGATAGCTAGTGTTGGATTAATGAATACGATTGGCATCATACATTTTTTTACTCTCGATGCGTTTACATATCTAATAAGTGCAATCCTTATTTATAAAATCCGTCTTCAAGAAAAAGACAGTGAAATTTCCAGAATAAAAACAACGGATATAATTAGTTCAATAAGAGATTTTGCTGTTTGGGCGTACAGACAAGTCACAATCCGAACATTGTTTATTGTAACAGTAATAATCGTATTTTTTAACACATGGGTATGGCAAGTTGGTCTATTATTACAGCTGATGGAAACAAGACCGAACGGAGAAGAACTGTACAGTATTCTATTAGGCTGGTACGGTGCTGCAGTCATAGCAATAAATTTACTGGTTCCAATAATGTGGAAAAAGCTGAATATGAAGATTTATTTGATTGGATCACTTATTTGGGGATTGGGTATCTTTATTTTGGGTCTAGCAACTAACACCCCACTATATTTTATCGGAGTGTTAGTTACTGCAATTGGCTTGCCAATATCTGGCTTAGCTAGGGTATACTTATTACAACAATACCTGCCAACAAATAAATTGGGGAGAGGCTTTAGTTTCAATGCATTTCTTCTATATTTATCCAATGCCATTTCTCTTGGAATCTTCGGATTTATTTCTTCATTCGTATCCACCCATATCTTATTTTTGATATGTGGACTAATGATGATTGTTAGCTCTGGCGTTTACCTTCTAACCATCCTTCGAAACAAACCTGGAGTGATGCCATATAAACGCTTAAATAGTTGATTGTAAATTGCAACAGAAGAAAATCCACATTCCATCGCGATATTTAATATAGTTTTATCCGTGTTTTTAAGCATTTCTTGACTACGAATGATGCGATATATCTGCAACCAAGAATATGGTGAAATCCCAATAATTTCTTTAAAATAATGAGCAAATTGATATTTACTTAGTCTAGAAACATTCGCCATTTCATCTAATGTCCATGCATGCTGAAAATTTTCTTTCATTGCCGATATGGTTTTATACAGCTCAGGATGAATCGTTTTATGGGTATGTATATTTATGTCGTTTGTATGTGTTCCAACAGCACTTTTTACAAGTATTAATGCTAATTGCGTAATACTGTGTTCAAGAAAAATTTCCGTTGATTCAGTAATCTCATCTTGTTCAAGTTGTACATACTGCAAAACAAACTGGACCCAGTTTGTTAGCTGAGGATATTTCTGTACAAATGAAGCAAATTGAATATCGTAGTAGTGCATCGGAGATAGAAATCTAGCAATCTCGTTCAAAAATGACGGATTTAATTCAATCAGAAATTTCTTATCATCTACTGCTAACTGTTTATGTTCATCTTGTGGATTAAACAAAATAAATTGTTGCTCATACAGGATTAACTGATTTCGATTCGTTTGATAAGTCATCGCTCCATTTAAGGAATAAATAAATTTATAACAATTATCTGATCGCCAGTTACTTTCCTGATCAAAATCCTTTTTGAGTAAAAAAACGCCGTTTGGAACTTCCATTAATAACTTTGATTTTCTCAAGAATTCACCTGCTTTGTAATTCTGTTTATAAAAAATTGTATCATACAGATTGACGATATCGTAAAAATCTGAACTTTATTTAAACTCATATTATGAGAAAGTAAAATGCACATTCATTAGTAATGGGTCGAACAGCTATTTTATCAGACGTTTCACCTCGGCTAATAGACATTGGTTATTCAACAAGCAGGTGTGATCGTTGAATAACCAATACTTTGTCAAAGAATTAATAGTCCTTATAAACCATTTTAGTCTTAGAATGGCAAAATAAGTAGATAACTTAGTTTTTTAACGTAAAGTATTTCTTTAATACAAATAACCCGTAAAAAAGGGGCGTAGAATCTTCCAATGTATCTACTGCCCCTAGGTTCTATTTATTCATATCTATTATCCTACTGATACCTTCGATGAATATTATTCTTTTTATATGTTGGGTACATGAACTCAAAAAGTTCTAATGATATCGCTATATTACGCTCAGCAAAATGCTTTTCGAAGTGCTCTTCCAGCACACGAAATAAGGAATCACAAGCAGCCATCTTCACCTCATTAGGACGTCCGCTTCCTATTTTTAAAGTAACATGAACAAAGGCATCATCATTACCACCTGTACCGTCTGCAATAACATAGTCCTTTAATTCAATTGCCCGAGAGCGAATTCCGCCAATTGGAAAAGCATCTCCTTCTGCAATAAGCGTCTCATTTATTTTCAGTAAGAGTCCCTTTATATCACCATCATCACGAAGATTATCCGTATATTCAACTGTAACATGTGGCATTATTTCACCCCTCAACGTGAAAATTCAGTGTCTCCTACGATTGTATTCCTTAATTCTCCTATTCCCTCTATACCTACGATGACCTCATCACCCTCAACCACATTCACCGTCCCCTTTGGTGTCCCGGTTAAAATGATGTCATTTTCATTCAACGTCATAAAACTACTTAAGTACTCAATTAAAAACGGAATATCAAACACCATATCCTTGGTCGTACCTTCTTGCTTTAAATCTCCATTAACATACGTATAGAGCCTTAAGTTCATTGGATCAGTAATATCTTCTTTTTCAACAAACCAGGGACCAATTGGAGTCAGTGTATCACGGTTCTTCACTACTAAATTTGGGCGATAATAGTTTTCCAGATAATCCCGTATTGCATAATCATTTGCTACGGTATATCCAGCTACATACTCATACGCATCCTCTCGTTTAACAGAACGCGCTTTTTTCCCGATTACAACGGCTAATTCACACTCATAATGCATGATTTCAACACCAATTGGTCTACGAGTCTGGCCATTATGCCCAATTAATGTATTCGGTCCCTTTAAAAACACTAACGGTTCTTCTGGTGCTTGAAAGCTAATTTCACTTGCATGATCAGCATAATTTAGTCCGAGTGCAAAAATGGTACCTGCTTCAACTGGTGGTAACCAAACTACTTCGCTTTGGTCAACGAAGCGACCATCTGATAGCTTCAATTGCCCATTCTCTTCCATTGCATCATGGATCGCTCCAAGGAAAGCGATTCGTGCCCGCTTCATACCTTATCACCTCCAGCAATATGGACATTTTCATAGACAAAGCGATTTTCCAGACTCCCAATCCTGTCTATTTCTATCCGAATCGTGTCGCCAGCACTTGCTGTAGGTGGGTTATTTGGAACACCAACTAGTAGAACATCACCCTTAGATAATGTCATAAATTCTGTAACATCCTGAATGAGCTGAGGAATGGAACGAATTAAATCCTTTGTACTATTTATATGAATCAATTCATCGTTCTTAAAGGTCCAGATAGTTAAGTTATCCGGATTTGAAACATGTTTTTTTGATACAACCCATGGACCAATCGGGCAAAAACCATCACGTGCTTTTTGTTTGATAGCTGGGCGATAGAAATTATCATGTGGAAGGGAAACATCACTTACAATCGTATACCCTTCTATATAATCGAATGCATCGGCTTCTTTAACATTTGTCGCTGTTTTTCCAATGACAACACCTAGCGTAGCATTAATTTCCACCATATTTTCCCCTGTAGGTATCGCAACCTCCTTTAAATGTGCATTCATGGTGTTTCTTGGTTTGATATATAAAACCGGCCTCATTGGAGGCTTTTGGTACGGAGATTGAGTAAATTGGTTGGCTAATGTCTCTACTTGATCCTGAAAATTGAATAAACAGCCATAAACGGTCCCAAGCACTGGTGATTGCCAAGAAAAAGCATCTTCTGTAAATTTTTCTCCCTTCCATTCGATATGGGAGTGACCTATCAAAATATTTTCCAAGCCGGATGTTGATGAAAATCTTGCTTTTGCTGGATACAGCATGAAAGCATTCACCCCTTTTTGATGACATCATTGTTTGTTACTTTATCACTTTATTCATAACACAACGGGCAGCAGAACCAATCTTGGTGCAACTACCCGTGCCTATTAACGCAAATACAATAATATTGTTTTGGGTTGTTCCATTAATGCTATAAAGCGATTGGTGAACATTACCGCATCTGCACCATCAATGATTCGGTGATCAAAGGATAATGACATGGTCATAATGGAACGAATAGCAATTTCATCATTTTCTGTGACTACTGGCGTACGTTTTGTTTTATGAAATGCAATAATGCTCGTTTGTGGATGATTAATAATTGGTGTTGCAGCTATTCCACCAAGTGGGCCAACATTACTGATGGTAAATGTCCCACCCTTCATCTCACCTACCGATAATTTATGCTCCTGTGCCTTTTTCGTTAATGTTTTCATTTCTTCATGTATATCTTTTATTGACTTCTTATCAACTTCCCGCAGGACAGGAACTAGTAACCCTTTGTCTGTATTTGTCGCAAGTCCAATATGATAATCTTTTAAAAGACGAATTAAATTTTTTTCTTCATCTAATTGGGCGTTGAATAATGGAAATTCTTTCAAGGTAATTGCAATTGCCTTCAAGAAAAATGCCACTACCGATACATTTTCTCCTGCCTCTCTCAATTCTTCACGTAGCTCTAGTAAATTCGTTAAATCCACTTCATCAAAATGGGTGACATGTGGGATTCTAGCCAATGATTCTGTCATCTTTATCGCTATTTGTTTACGAATGCCAGAAAAAGGTACAGTATGGTCGGCTATCACTTTTTCATCTGTTGATCTCAATAACGGTGAACTTTCCATTTCTACAAAACGAGTATCTACCTTTTCCTCCCGTTCACGTACAACCCGGAAAATATCTTCATCCGTCACTCTACCAGCTGGGCCTGAACCAACTACTTGCTCGATATTAACATCATGCTCTCTAGCAATCCTTCTCGTATGCGGTGCTGCAATCACCCTTTTAGGTGGGATTTTAGTAGTCTGAGAATGAGGCTGTACTTCCTTCTTCTCAGGGGTTAATAATCCTGCAGAAACCTCCTTTTCTGGACTAGAGGATAAGCTTTCTTCTTTACCATCATCTATCTCTAGAATCACCTGCCCAATGGATATTGTGCTTCCTTCAGAAAAATGAATCTTTTTAACTATTCCCGCTGTTGGCGAGGGAATTTCAGCTACCATTTTGTCAGTCTGCATTTCCACAAGAGGCTGGTCAACCTTAACCGAATCGCCAACCTTCACTAAATAGCTAACTACCTCCCCCTCCGTCATTCCTTCCCCAATATCATGGAATTTTACCTCGACCATGGTTACACCTCTTTTATAAATGTCCACTTCGGGCTTTTGTGTCTCTTATAAAAATTATTACGGACACGTTGTTCCTCTAATTGTTGTTGACACTTGCGATTGGCTGCCTCTAATGTTGTAATGGCATCCAGCTCTGACTGCTTATAAATCTCTAAAATAGAGTTATAGATTGCTTTCGTTTTTAATAAGACTCTAGCTTTATTTGGACCGTAGAGTTCATCCGCAACCTGTATGAGTCCTCCAGCATTGACAATATAATCAGGTGCATACAATATTCCTTTTTCATGTAAGAGCTTCGCATGCTGGTCTGACTTTAGTTGGTTATTAGCTGACCCAACAATAGCTTTTGCCTGGAGCTTTGCAATAGTTTCATCATTCAAAATACCACCCATGGCACATGGAATAAAAATATCTGCTGCAACTGCATAGATAGCTTCACTATCTACAACGGTTACATTTCCTTTAGAACTATTTGCCATATCTTGGATAGCTGTAAGTGTCTCATCCGAAATATCGGTTACTATTAAATTAGCACCTACTTGTAATAAATGCTCTGCCACCTTGAAGCCTACCTTACCTAGACCTTGAATTGCGTAAGTTTTACTAGCGAGATCCTTATCACCAAATAAATATTGATTTGTAGCCTGTAGCGCATAAATAACTCCCTGTGCAGTTGGTATTGATGAATCACCACCACCGCCAAACTCCTCGGGAATTCCATTTATAAAATTTGTTTCCTTTGATGCCTGTACAAAGTCATCCATTGTCGTTCCCATGTCTGTACCAGTAAAGAATCTACCGTTTAGCGAGTCTACGAACTGTCCATAAGCCCTGAATAGGGCTGGTGACTTATCTGTTTTTGGGTCACCAATAATAACTCCTTTTCCTCCACCAAAATCAATATCTGCTGCAGCACATTTGTATGTCATACCTTCCGAAAGTCGAAGAACATCATTTAATGCATCTTCTAAACTAGCATATGGATACATTCTCGTGCCCCCTAGCGCAGGTCCTAGAGTTGTATTGTGGATGGCTATAATTGCTTGTAGTCCTGTTGTAGGATCATTACAAAATACAACTTGCTCATGTCCACTTATTTTTTCAAAAATATCCATTGTTAAATGAGTTGACTTATCTAATTGCTGTTTCATGGTCCAACCCCCAATCAGTTTGAAAAAATTAACTTTTGCTGTCTATATGACAATACGACAAAAGCGCTTCACCGTTTAACCTTACCAAGTAAGACTAATTAACCCGTTCACTATTCCCCAGCTCTCGATATTTTCCTTGAAAAAATGTGAGTGGGTCCCCATCTCGTATTTCTAAATCGATTACTTTTCCAATGAATAGGGTATGATCCCCAGCATCTATTGCTTCATGTAGATCACAAACGATATTGACAAGTGCATCCTTTATCGTTGGCATTTCCTGTAACCAGTAAAAATCTATTTCACGTGTTTCGTTAATCTGACCAGCAAAATATGCCGATAAATCTCTTTGTTCCTGATTTAAAAAACTAATCGCAAATTTACCGGAGTTTTCTATATAACGTTTCATGGTTGCTCTATGATCTACTGACACTAATACTAGTTTTGGGTCTAAGGAAACAGACATAAAAGCATTTGCAGTCATACCGTGAATTTCTTCGCCTAGCTTGGTCGTAACCACCGTAACGCCCGTAGCGAATTTTCCCATTGCGTTACGGAAAATACGATCATCCATTTACCTGCCTCCTTTTTTCTATATTTTGGTTGGCAATCAAATCACAAAGGTAGGTTTATGCTGCTCTAACTTTGCAGGTAGTATTTCCATCTCTTTTCCTGTGTGAACATTTAAAACAGGCGATGCTTCGGTAAACCATTTATCTGGTGCTTCATGTCCCCAAAAAGTTTGGCGCATTGGATCATTAATATCCCAACGAATTGGTTCGAAGTCAGGATCACTTGTTAAATAATCCCCACTATATAATTCGATTCGGTGTCCATCTGGATCCCGTAAATAAAGAAAGAAGGCATTGGACAATCCATGTCTACCGGGACCCCTCTCTATTGCTTCACCATAGCCCATTGCCGCCAGTACATCACAAGTATGAATCAGTGATAATTGATCCGGTAGCCAGAAACCAATATGGTGTAATCTAGGTCCTTTACTATTCATAAACGCGACATCATGAACATTCTGTTTACGATGTAACCATGCTGCCCATATATTACCTTCTGGAGTGTCCGTGTATTCTGAACAAGCAAAGCCTAGATTTTCTTTATAAAATTTATATGCTGCCTCTACATCTGATACTGCACAGTTAAAATGATCAATTCGTTGCATTCTAGAGCCTTTGTACAAATCATATCGTTGGAGGAGTCTTTCAACTGTATCCATCTCCGCGAAAAATTCCAATGGTAAACCAGACAGGTCATTTACTCGTAAGGAACGACCTAACGCATGCTGCTCTCCTTTTTCAACCCATTTAATCGAGTATCCTTCTTTTTCAAACATGATTGCTAACGAATCTAAATCAGCTTCTGAAGAAACCTTATAACCTAATACCTCTACTGCAGCTTTATCCGCCTTTTTCAAAACTAGACTGTGGTGATTATGTTCTTCTAAGCCACGTAAATAGATATGATTTTCATCTGACTCTGTTTCGATAAAGCCCAATGCATCAACATAAAACTTTCTTGATGCTTCTAAATTGGTAACTAATAGAACAGACCTTGCACAGCGAATGACATTATAATTCAAACCATTCTCCCCCTTTAGGCCTTTACACTACTAGACTTTTTTAAAAAATCTTGAATATAGTTTCTAAATGGCTCTTTATCATAGTTTTCAAAATATGTCATCCCCATACGAATTGGATCACCAAAGAAGTAATATTCGTAATGTGTTTGTCTGCTACCGAAGGCACTCAATGTTAGGTCCCACGCTAGACGGAATAGCTGTACCCGTTCGTAACCTTCTAAATTTTTACCCTGTAATCCACGGTGGATAATTGGACCAATTTCATCATGGTGGAAATCTGCTTCTGTTGGGATTCCCATTAACCCGGAAGCTCCCAATATACGAATAATCTCAGTCAATCTAGGATAAATTCTTGGATACCAATTACGCGCAGCATCTAAAGCAGCAAAATCTGGTGTCATCGTTCCAGAATTATCTAGCTTAGCATTATGCTCGGCACGATATAAATGTGATTTCATAGTTTCAAGGGTAAGCATGATTTCTGTTCCTTTGTCCTGAACATGCTGGAACCCATCAATTCCGATTGCATCCATTACACTAAGTGCAACACCCAATACAAATTCTGTTTTCACGATATTTTTCGCCACAACCTGGTGAGACATATGAACCACCGCATTTGTTTCCTTAAACGTACGATTACATACTGAAGAGTTCCCACATACGAAAACTCGTTCCCAAGGGACAAATACATTTTCAAACGATACGATGGCATCTCCCTCTTCAAATCTAGCTCCTAGTGGGTGATCCCATTCATTTTTTCCATAATCAAAGGATTCACGACTAATGAACTTAAGACCAGGAGTATTATTCGGTATGGCAAATGCTAGGGAATATGGATCGTCTAGCTCTCCTGCCTTCTTCACAGTAGATGGGAAAACCAAGATTTCATCTGTGATTCCACCCTGTGTAGCTAGCAACCTAATCCCATCGACAATAATTCCGTCCGAACGCTCCTCCACTAAATGAAGTGCAACATTCGCATCCTTTTGCTGGTGCTGCATTTTAGCACGATTTACCTGTGGGTGGATTAGTGTATGTGTTAGACTAATATCATTTTCACGAGCATATTCATAATAATTACGTGCATTCTCGGCAAAGCGTGGGTCACCTTCTGCAAAAAGGCTATTATTAACGCCCATTGCCATTACTTCGGCATTTAAATAATCTGGTGAGCGTCCCATCATTCCCCCTGATGTTTTTGCCCATTCTTGGGTTGCTTCTCTGCGAGCTATCAAATCCTCTATCGTCCTCGGCTGTAGAAAGGTCATCCCAACCTTATTACCTGTGGTCGGTGATGTATAAAGCATTTTCTCAGGCTTTTCGTACTGTAAATCATATAAGTTTGCCATTGATTTAATGACATTTTTAAATGCAGGATGTTCTGTAACATCGTCAACTCTTTCCCCATGAATATAAATATTATTATTTGCTTTTTTTAATCCTTCGATATACTCTTTTCCTGTTTTCGCTGGCATCTAATAATTCCCTCCTTATTTCCCTTTACCAAATTTCGGAATATGATGGTCTCCTATTGCGATATGGATTGCTTTTGGCTCTGTATAAAATTCAAAGATGGCGAAATGTCCACCTTCACGTCCAATTCCACTAGCCTTCATTCCGCCAAATGGAATACGTAAGTCACGAACATTTTGGGAATTGACCCAAATCATTCCTGAATCAATTGCTTGTGCTACCCGATGTGCTCGCTTAATATCATTTGTCCAAACATATCCCGCTAGACCATAATCTACGTCATTCGCTATATGAACAACTTCTTCTTCTGTTTCAAATTCAATGACTGCCATGACCGGTCCAAAGATTTCCTCCTGGCATACCCGCATCTCATTTTTGGCATTTAATAATAGAGTCGGTGGTACATAATTTCCAGATTTGAAAACTGGTGGAACTGTACCCTGATACACCTCACAGCCTTCTTCCTTGGCTAGTTCAATATAGCTCGTGACCTTTTGAAAATGTCCTTTATCGATTAGTGGACCAAGTTCGGTCCTATTGTCCTTTGGATCTCCTACAATGATGTTTTGGACTCTTTCTTTTAAAGCAGTAGTAAATTTTTCTTTTAAACTTTTATGAATAAAAACTCTTGAATTCGCAGTGCAACGTTCTCCATTAAAAGAGAAAATCCCCCAAATAGCCGCATCCAGTGCTTTCTCAAAATCCGCATCCTCAAAGATGATCAAAGGAGATTTACCACCTAGTTCCATCGAGGTTTTCTTTAACGAATCAGCAGCATTCTTGATAATCCGTTTTCCCGTAGTTGTTTCCCCAGTAAAGGAGATCGCTTTGACTGTAGCATGCTTTACAAGTGCTTCTCCTGCTGTTTCTCCAAAACCATGCACAACATTGAAAACACCCTTTGGTAATTTTGCTTTTTGTATAACGCTTGCTAAAATATTTGCGGATAATGGGGATAGCTCTGCTGGCTTCAGCACTACAGTATTTCCTGTAGCTAGTGCTGGTGCCACCTTCCATGTCAGTAACATAAACGGAGCATTCCATGGGGTAATCAGTCCCACAACACCTAGTGGTTGGTAGACGGTATAATTCATGAACTCGTCATCAACCTGATAAGCATCTCCATGCATTCTTGCTTGCACCACTCGGGAGTAAAAACGGAAATTCTCTGCACCTCTAGCCGCCATTTTACGTGTTTGGCTGATGGGTAATCCTGAATCAAGTGACTCAAGATGCGCTATCGTTTCCGCCTCCTCCTCAATTAAATCAGCTATCCTATCTATATATTTCATTCTTTCAGATAGTTTCATAGAGCCCCATGGTCCATGTTGAAATGCTTCACTTGCTGCTGCTACTGCCTTATCGATATCAGGACTTGATCCTTTTGCCACAAGGTTCGTGACTTCATTTGTAAAGGGATTGATATTTTCAAAGGTTTCTCCACTTGCAGCATCAACAAATTCTCCATTTATGTAGAGTTTTACATCCTCTAACCTTTCTCCCAAAATCTGACCCTCCTTAGATTTCAACATCTTCCGTAATTAACTGATAATCTAGCAATACTTCACGTATTTCGTTTTGAATTTCTAGTGATGGAACATCTAGTGGCTTTCTTAGTATTGGTTTAATCTTGCCCATCATGCCAAGCGCTGCTTTAGCTGGTGCTGGATTCGTATCTCGGAAAAGCACATCGTTTAGTGGCATTAATTCGTAATGCAGGTCTTGTGCACTTTTTACGTCCCCTCTATCCCAGCGATTGTAAACTTCAGCCACTTCACGTGGTGCAACATTTGCAGTTGCACTAATATGTCCCGCTCCACCAATGGCAAGCATTGGATAACAAAGAACCTCAATGCCAGAATATAAATTGAAGTTCCTACCACATTTCAGCAATACTTTGTTAACATGTTCAAAATCCTTATTGGATTCTTTTACTCCGATTATATTTGGACAATCCTCTGCTAATCTAGCAATTGTAAACGCTTCCAAATTTACTGCTGTTCTTCCCGGAATGTTGTATAAAATAATTGGTATGTCTACTGAATCTGCAACCTGTTTAAAGTGTTGGTATAATGCGTGTTGGTTTGGTTTGTTGTAGTAAGGAACAATGACCATTGCAGCATCTGCTCCCATTTCTTGTGCAGCCTTTGTCATGCGGAGTGTTTCTTGGTGGTTAGTTGATCCGGTTCCTGGGATAAATGGAACTCTTCCGTTAACTGTTTTGCAAGCTGTTTCCATTACTTGAATTCGTTCTTCAATTGACATCGAGCTAGGTTCACCAGAAGTTCCTGTTACGGATATGCCATGACTCCCACTAGCAATTTGCCAATTAATCAATTCCTTAAATTTTTCAAAATCAATGGACTCATCCTCATTAAATGGGGTGATCACAGGTGCAATCGAGCCTCGGAATCGTTCTTTTGCCTCTTCAAAAGCCATTTGATTACCTCCAACTCATATTTTAGTAAGGTATAGCATCATTTAGTATTGTGGAAATCCTCTCTGAAATATTGTAAACCATTAGGAGGATTACCGTTCAAAGATGTGGGATAAATTTAATAACTGATAATTTTCTGAACAATTAAATCATATATGATTTCATATGTCATGTCAATACGAAATATTCACTTAAGGATTTAAATAAAATAGAAAATCTTCATCTCTCAGCAGTTATGGAGAAAAGAAGAAGACAGAACTACATTAGTTGATCTTTATTGTTCCTTAGCTTATCTTCTAGAGGATTTTTTGTAGAGGAAGATATCATTTAAAAATTCCATTATGTTTAGTAGAAAAATAGATGGAAAGTATCTCCACATCATCTGCAGTAATACAAAATAACTTTAATAGCAAAAAACAGAACCAAGGAGATTTTCCCTAGTTCCGTTTTTTACATGAAAAGTGAATTCGTTTCTATCAAATTCTTTCTTCGCTTTTCAAAGTTCTCCGCGGTCTTAATTTTATGATCTCGTGCTAGAATTTCTACTTGCTCTGAATCCCCAGATTCTAATAGTGCTATGATTTCTTTATGCTCCTGTATCGATTCCTTGACCCGCTTCGAATATAATGTTGATCCAGTTCCTCTAATCGAGTCAATACGGTTCCATGTGTTTTGGATTGTTTCAAGCAAATAATTATTGTCGCATTGTTCACAGATAATACGATGAAAGGTAGCATTTAACTTGCTAAACTGAATAATATCGAAATCCTCCAGTGCCTCCTCCATAGATATATTCAGTTCTCGTAATAGCTTTAATTTTTCCTTTGGAAAGCTTTTCGCTGCAAGGCCAGCAGCGTAGCCCTCAAGTCGCGCAAGAACGTGTACTGTGTCCAGATAATCAGACTCATTTACTTCCGCGACAACTGGTCCTATGTTACGTTTATACACGACAAGTCGCTCTGCCTCAAGCTGGCGTATCGCCTCCCGAACAGGTATCGAACTGGTCGCCAATTCTTTCGCAATCTGATCAATCACAATCCGCTGACCAGGTACATATTCCCTTTCAATAATTCTTCCTTTTAGAATTCGATATACTTTTTGCTGTTTATTTTCTCTTATCATCATAATCCTATAGTATAGGAAATGATATATAATGTCAATATTCTGAAAAAGAGAACTCCTGAATACAGAACGTGCGTTTGCCAAAATGCAGTATTTATGTTAGACTATTCTTAATTTACAAAGAAATGGGGAATGAAAATGAGTGAGGAAAAAAATATCATTGATCAATTTAGTCAATATTCATCTTGGCTAAGTACATTGGAAGGGATTAATGAGGAATTGTGGTCTAGACCGATAGCCAAAGGAAAATGGTCCATAAGTGAGATTATAGCTCATATTACGAATTGGGATAATCACCTTTTATCTGAAGTAATTCCAGCCGTAAAAAATGGGCAAGGAATGGAGTTTCCTGATTTTGATACATATAATAAAGAAGCATCTAACTATGTTAAATCTGGTAAATCCCAATCAGAGCTTCTAGAAGAAGCGAAGCGTACAAGAGAACAACTTGTAAGGGAACTTCATGCACTACCAACCGAAACATTAAATAAAGCAACAACCTCAAACGATGTGACTCATTGTCCACATACTGGTACACCTTATTCACTACTATATATAATTAAAGAATTTATCGATCATGACAATCACCATAAAAAACAAATTCTACAATTTTTAAAGGAAGTCATTTGACAAAAAACATAATTTATGCGATAATATTTTAGTTACTAAAGTAACATTCATATCTGGCATTCTACAATGTTTTTGTTGATGCTTATTCACACTGGCGCGACTAAAGGGTCGCAAGGACGTAAGAGCAGGTTGGGCTTACGTTGTCTAGGTTAGAAGACATAGGGTTAACTAATAGTCTGCAAGCCACTGGGGCAGAACCTAATAATCCAGGTGGAAGAGTTACCGCGGTTTAAGTGAAATTCTAAAAACTCGGACGGTATTTGCCGAGTAACAACTTTTGCGAAACATAATTAAATTGAATTTCCCACCCGTTATTATTTCGGGATTTAATAAAAATAAATGATGTGTTACTTTAGAAGTCTAAGGGGTACCCTAATGGATAGGGTATCCCTTTTCCAATACATAAGAAATGAGGGGTAAGGTTGAACGAAATTGGTACTATTCAAGCAATGACAGTAGATCGAAAAATAGACACTGGCTATGTAGTGAAAAAAAATACTACAGAAGCACTACTTCACCATAATGAGACTACCGGTGAAATAGACGTAGATCAAACTATCGACGTATTTTTATATCAGGATAAAAAAGGGAACGTAACAGCTACGATGATACTCCCTACTGTCGTCATGGATCGGTATGACTTTGCAAAAGTAGTTAATGTTATTCCTGGTTTAGGTGTTTTTGTTGATATTGGAACGACAAAGGAGTTTCTTGTTTCAAAGGATGATCTGCCATTATTTGAAAATGTTTGGCCAAAAGAAGGAGACTTACTTTTTGTTACATTAGGGAAAGACAGAAAAGGGAGACTTCTTGCCATTCCTGCTACAGAAGGTATCATTTGGAGAGAGATTGAACGTGCTCCTGAATCGCTACTAAATAAAACAATATCCGGGCGAGTCTATCATACAAGCCGAGAGGGTTCTGCTATCATCACAGATGAATTCTTTCGAGGTTTTATCCATCACTCTGAACGAAAAACCGAACCCCGTCTAGGTGAACTTGTTCAAGGGCGAGTTATCGAGGTGAAATATGATGGGACATTGAATGTTTCCCTTCGTCCATTAAAGCAATATGGTATGGTAGATGATGCAAATATGATTTTAGAACACCTCGAAGCTCATGGAGGTGTCATCCCATTTGACGATAAGAGCGACCCAGATGATATTCGTGGAACCTTCAAAATCAGTAAAGCCGCATTCAAGCGTGCATTAGGAAGATTAATGAAAGAAGGCAAGATTGAACAACGTGATGGAAACACTTATTTGAAATAGTCCATAATAGGAGTAGCTGAATAAAAAATAACAAGAGCACAGAGGATTAATTACGAATCTAGTTCATACAGACTCGTTATCCTATGTGCTCTTTATCTTCTTTATGCCTTATCATGTATCTGATAAGCATGACTAACACTTGTCACTAGGAAACTTATTCCCCCTGCAAACATAAATGCTATTCCCCAGCCACCAAGGCCCGCTTCCCAGACCATTACTTTTTCCGGTGTGGCAAAACAAGCAAGAATAATTCCCCCAAAGAATAGAATTGCACCTGGATAATAAGGTAAATAACCATTCCCGCGAGAAACCTTTAAGAAAATATAGCCTAAAATAATTGCTGCTACTGCTAGGACAGCTCCTATTGTCACTACCGCTTGAACTAACATTTTTACACCTCACTTTGCAAATTATTTATAGTAAATATCAAAATTTTTTGATATACTAATATATTTTTAGATTAGTATGAATACTATTGAAACAAATGTATTCAAAGGTGGTGATATTTACTTAAATGACATAGTTAGTTCTACTATACCAAATGAAAGGAGTTTTATCTATGAAAAAGAGTTATTTATGGCAGATACTCGCAGCTTTTGTTTTAGCTATTATTGTAGGGTTATTGCTTGGAGAACGCGCGACGTATGTTCAGCCACTTGGTGACTTATTCTTACGGCTCATCAAATTCATTATTGTTCCATTAATTTTGGCAACCATTATCATTGGAGTTACGAATGCAGGTGATATGAAAAAACTGAGTAGACTCGGAGGAAAAACAATTGCTTTTTATTTAGCTACAAGCGTTATTGCCGTTGCTATTGGACTAGTTGTTGCCATCTTAGTTTCACCTGGTACTGGTGTAGATGTAGAGCTAAAAGAAGAAAATATCCCCTCTGTTGAAACCCAAAGTGTAATCGATACATTATTAAACATTATTCCTACTAATCCAGTAGAATCCCTCGCTACAGCAAACGTTCTACAGATCATCTTCTTTGCTATTTTTCTCGGAATTGGAATTACGTTAGTTGGTGATAAAGCTAGACCAGTAGAGCGGTTCTTTCATGGACTGGCAGAAATCATGTATAAAATTACAGGAGTCGTAATGACACTCGTACCACTTGGAATATTCGGATTGCTTACACCAATTGTTGGCCAATATGGACTGGATGTTTTGATGCCTCTTATGAAACTAATCCTAGCTGTCCTTATTGCTAGTATTCTTCATGTAGCTGTTATTTATTCGATTGCGTTAAAAACGCTTGGAAAAATGAACCCCCTTCACTTCTTTAAAGGTATCTTACCAGCTGCAACTGTTGCTTTTACAACCTGCAGTAGTTCTGGAACCTTACCCGTCACCATGAAAAATACACAAGAAAACCTTGGCGTATCCAAAGAAACAACAAGTTTTGTATTACCATTAGGTGCAACGATTAATATGGATGGAACTGCGATTTATCAAGGTATCGCTGTAGTATTTACAGCACAATATTTCGGAACAAGCTTAAGCCTGGGGCAGCTTGTGATTGTCGCATTAGTCGCAACACTTGCTTCTATAGGAGCGGCAGGGGTACCTGGGGCAGGTATGGTAATGCTAACGATGACACTAGCTGCAGTAAACCTACCTCTTGAGGCAATTGCCCTAGTAGCAGGAATTGATCGTATTTTAGATATGATTCGAACGACTGTAAATATAATGGGTGATGCAGCAGCAAGTGTTGTGGTTGAGCAATCGGAACGTAACGCTGAGCAAATAGCTGCCTAACACGATGATTTGGGAGAACTGGCTATGAAGCTAGTTCTCTTTTAACTTTTTAATAATAAGTTTTTATAATGAAAGATATAATTTAAAATTTATAGCCACTCTTTCACGGCAAATTAACGTATTTTTACCACATTCAAACTAAAATTATCTTATTTTTCCTAAAAATAGTGTAAACTAGAATAAAGTTATTAATTATAAAAAATTTAGGGGGAAACTAATTGAAAACATTTGAAGATTATACATATGAACGTCCTGAGCTAGATCAGGAAAAGAAAACATTTTCAATGCTGTTAGAAGCATTTGTGAATGCAAATTCTGTTGAAGAGCAGAACAAAGCAATTGAAAAGATTAATGCTTTTCGTAATCGCTTGTCAACCATGTTCAATCTTGTATACATTCGCGCTTCCATTGACACAAATGATGAATTTTATCAAAACGAGCGTGATTACTGGGATGAAATCTTACCAGAGATACAGAAGCTAAATACAGACTTTTACAAAGAATTAATTAAAACTCCTTACCGTGCAGAATTAGAGAAAAAATGGGGTTCACAATTATTCAAGATTGCAGATTACTCTATTAAAGCATTCTCACCAGAGGTTATGGGGCTGTTGCAAAAAGAAAATAAGCTTACTTCAGAATACGCTAAGCTTGTTGCTTCAGCACAGGTGGAGTTTAATGGGAAAACCTATACATTAGCCCAATTAGGACCGTTTCTTCAGGACAAAGACCGTGATGTTCGTAAAAAGGCTGCGTCTACATCAGCAGGATTCTTTGAAGCAAATGCAGACAAATTTGATGAAATCTATGATCAATTAGTTAAATTACGGCATGAAATTGCGATAACTCTTGGCTATAAAAACTTTGTAGAATTAGCCTATATTCGTATGATGCGTATCGATTATAATGCAGAGATGGTTGCAAACTTCCGAAAACAAGTTCAAGAATCAATCGTACCTTTAGTTTCTAAAATATTTGATAAACAACGCGAACGAATTGGACTTGATTCCTTAAAATATTACGATGAAAACTTCCAATACAATACTGGGAATGCTACCCCTAAAGGGTCCCCTGAATGGATTATTGAAAATGGGAAAAAGATGTATGAGGAACTTTCACCTGAAACAAATGAATTTTTCCATTTCATGATTGACCGTAAGCTTATGGATCTTGAAGCGAAAAAAGGAAAAGAATCTGGTGGATACTGCACATTTATCGAGGATTACGAATCACCATTTATATTCTCAAACTTTAATGGAACATCTGGTGATATTGATGTACTAACTCACGAAGCTGGCCATGCGTTCCAAATTTATCAAAGTCGTAGCATTGGAATTCCGGAATATCTCTGGCCAACTAATGAAGCTGCAGAAATCCACTCCATGAGTATGGAATTTTTCGCATGGCCATGGATGGAGCTATTCTTTAAAGAGGATACCGAAAAATATAAGTACTCTCATCTATCCGGTGGTCTAAGCTTCCTCCCTTATGGAGTTGCAGTCGATGAGTTCCAGCATCTCGTATATGAAAATCCGGATTGGACTCCTGAGGATCGTAAGGAAGCTTGGAAGAAGTTAGAGGAAAAGTACTTACCTCACCGCGATTATGATGATATGCCTTATTGGGGAACAGGTGCTATTTGGCAACGTCAAGGACATATTTATGAAAGTCCATTCTACTACATTGATTATACATTAGCTCAAATATGCGCATTCCAGTTCTGGAAGCGTTCAAGAGAGAATCGTAAGGAAGCTTGGAATGATTACCTAAACCTGTGTAAACTTGGTGGTTCAAAACCATTCCTAGGTTTAGTTGAAGCAGCAAACCTGCTTTCACCGTTCGAAGATGGCACCATTGATTTTACGGTAAAAGCTATAGAAGAATGGTTAGATGCTGTAGACGATAAAAAGTTGTAATAAGGATGAAGGAAAATAACCTAATTAACTTCAATAATTAGGAAGAATAATATGAACAAGAGGCTGGGACATAACTAGCCAAAAATAAATAGAAATGGTTCCAATCATCTAAAAACTGGTGCTTGGAACCATTTTTTTTGGTTTGTTTTCAATATTCATTGGTAAATTAGGTGTTCTGGCGGTAAACTTTCTCAGGTTTACCGCCATGAATGCAAACCCTAATTCATTTACTACTTTCTCTTTGCCCCTTACAGACATTCGAGTGAAACGCAAATTAGCCTTCAGAAATCCGAAGACTGGTTCCACATCAATTTTACGTTTCCCATAGATCTCACCAGTTTCTTTTTTCGAAAGCTGCTCTTTTATATATTCTTTTTGTTGTTCCCATTTCTCATTATAGAAGATTTTCCGATTACTTTCGGCTTTCGCCTTGGTACATAAAGAACGTAATGGACATCCAGAACAGTCCTCGCATTCATATACCTTAAATGAACGTGTAAAACCGTATTTGTCGGTTCGTTTAGAGTGATATCGGAACGTTAATGTTTTATTATTTGGACAGGTAAAAGAATCATCTACTTCATTGTATTTCCAATTGGCTAAGTTGAAAGGGTCATTCTTCTTTTTCTTCTCATTTCGATATTGGTTATAAGTAATTAGTGGCGTCCGTTTTCGATGGGAGAGGACATCCTCATAATTTTGTTCACTTCCATATCCTGCATCAGCTACAATGTACTTTGGTAACGAGAAGAACTTCTGTTCAATCGTATTCAGGAAAGGAATAAATGTACGTGTATCTGTCGGATTGGGAA
>NZ_BORP01000002.1 GCF_018333235.1 Ornithinibacillus bavariensis
CCTCAATCTTTCTACCTGAAAAAACAGATTGCGTATAAGCACACAAAATAATCTTCATCATCATTCGTGGATGATAGGCTGGACAACCGGTATCACGCAAAAAACGATCAAATGCCTCTTCTGGAATACTTTCTACTAATTCATTAACGGTGTATGCAATATCATTTTCTTGTAATTTTATTTCTAAATCTAACGGCAAAATTACTTGATTCATGGTATAATGTTTAAACATAGGGACACCTCCAAAAATTATTGTGTGGTAACTTTAATTTTATCAAAAGGTGTCCTTTTTGTGTGCATAAAAAGAGTGGCATTCACCTGTTTTGGTAAGTACCACTCTTTTTTATTTACTGGGGTTTTGTCCCAGCCTCTTTTTCATTAATTTATTGATCGATACGTTTCTGTAGCTCTAATACCTTCTCATGTGAGGGTAGGAAAAGAGCTGAAATCAATGCCGCAACAGCAATAACGAAAATTACTATAAATATAAGGTGAATCCCATGTGCTAAGGACTGATTAACAAAATCCATTAATTCTGGTGGGATATTGGTTAAATTATTTCCTGCCTCACCATTCGTTTGAAGTAAGTTATTAATCGTTTCCGCATCACCTGCATTATCAGGTAGATGGGATGCAGCATATTTAGCAACAGACGAATTAAACATACTTCCTAAAATAGTGATTCCAATCGTTTGTCCTAACGAACGGACAAATGAATTCGAAGCAGTTGCTGCACCACGCATTTGCCAACCAACGGATGCCTGAATCATAACGGTTGTCGGAGTAATGGCATATCCCATACCAAGCCCAAGCACAATCATTAAGCCGACAAAGTACCAGTATGGAGAGTCTAATTGAATGGCCAAGGTCCACCCTGTCCCTAATGCGACAAGAATAACACCTATCAGGGTTGTTCGCTTCGAACCAATTCGATACATATAGCGTCCACCAAAAGTAGCAGCAAGTGGCCATGCTAAGGACATTGGCATTAAGGTTAGTCCTGAGCTTGTCGCACTATGTCCGAGTATCGTTTGAATCCACATTGGTAAGTAGACATTAGCTCCAATTAACACAAAGCTCAGTAAAAATCCAATCAAATTGGAAATGGCAATGACTCGAATTTTAAAGATGGATAGTGGTAGCATTGGCTCTTCCACCTTTGTCTCAATCCAAATGAACAGAAGAATACCAATGGCAGACCCAATCAACAATAGAATAATCGTTGTGCTTCCCCAAGCATATTTTGTCCCACCACTTAATAACGCATAGAGTAGTGCAGAAACCGAGGCGGTGAACACGAGGGCTCCCCAATAATCAATTTTTTTCGACTGACGTTCAACGGTCTCATGTAAAAATAAAATGACGAGAATAAGTGAAATGGCACCAACAGGTACGTTGATATAGAATATCCATCTCCATGAAAAGTGATCAACGAACATACCACCAACTAGCGGTCCCATTAATCCAGCAATTCCCCACACACCACTAAATAGCCCTTGCATCTTAGCGCGTTGTTCTCCTGGAAAAATATCACCGATAATTGTAAAGGTAACTGGCATTACTGCCCCTGCGCCAATCCCTTGAAAGGCACGAAACCAAATTAGTTGTTCCATGGACTGAGCTAGTCCAGATAGAACCGATCCCAGTACAAATAAAATTACTCCAATAATGAAGATAATTTTTCGGCCAAAGAGATCGGCCAATTTTCCGTAAATAGGAGTAGTGACACTAGTGGTTAATGTATAAATGGCGAAAACCCAGCTATATAGGCTTAAGCCTTGTAATTCACCAACAATATGTGGCATTGCCGTACTGACAACCGTTACATCAATAGCAGTGAGAAATACAGCCACCATCATAGCCACAGTCACCATTTTTCGATTGGTTTGATGACTCAACCTAGCCATCCCCCTTTAAATTACTAGTATTATGTAAATTCAGAAATAGTTCAGATATACAACCTATTTTATACTTTTTTAAGTAGTGTTGTATATATTTCAGCATTGTCGAGATGTCTTCGATGATAGTTAAGAAATCTACTAGCAATCTATCTAACTTATTAGGATGAACGAAGGTATAACATTACTTCTTTGTCAAAGTATAATGGCACCCATCCATTGTTAATAATATTTGATCCAGTATTATGCGATGGGGAAGTGATGGGGATTGCTATAAATGGATAATGATACCGGAAATAAATTACGTTTCTATTAAATGGCAAGAGGATAGGATTCTATACGAGTACAGAGGAAGCTAACAGCTTTTGTCTGGAGAATTTTAAAAAGGTGTTAATTGAGTTGAAAGAAAAGCTTGCTATAAGGTAGGAAGTGATTACTTCTCTTAATATACAAGCTTCTATTCCTTACTAGAATTTGCAAGGGAACTCGTTAGTAGGGACAACAAATAATAGGTTTTATTATTTACCCTCGTTCTAAAGTAAGATGTAAAAAGTCTTAGTACATCGTAATTTTAATGGTGCTATTAGCTATTTAATCGTACGTTTCAACGCTACTTTTTCCCTATGGTTAATTACCTCCCTATATATTATAATTCTTTATAGAAAATTGCGAAAATATAGTCTATTAGAGGAGGCATACGATGCTGCAGGGAGAGATTATTAAATTCTATCGCGAAAAAAATAACATGACACAAGCACAGCTGGCGGATGGAATCTGTACTACTACCCACATTAGTAAAATTGAACGAGGAAAAACCGCATATTCTGAAGAGCTTATTACGCTGTTCTCAGAACGCCTTGCAATAGATATAAAAAAAGAGATAGAATCTGTAGAAAGAATAGAAAAGTTACTTCAACAGTGGCATCAATCCATGATTTTGGGCAGAAATGAAATGATAGAACATATCAAGAATGAATTAGAAGAAATAGCCTTTGTCTACTCATCTTACTACATATCCCACTACCAATTACTCCATGCTAGATACAATATCATACATCGAAATCATAAAAAGGCTTTTGAAATACTCGAGAATATTAGAAAAAAATCTCAAGAGCTAACTCCATATGAATACAATCTCTTACATCATATATACGGAATCTATTACATTAGTGATAGTGCTCATGTTACCCAGGGAGGTCATTTAAAACCACTTCAATTTTTAGAAAAGGTACAAATTGATGAGTACGGGAATGAAGAATATTATTATCACCTGGCAATTTCCTACCATTTAATCAGCTCACACATCATGGCTTATTATTATGCTGAAAAGGCATTACGTTATTTTCGAGCAACAAATAACTATGCACGGTCGATGGATGCAGAAACGTTTATGCTACTACAACTAAGTCGTGATGATTCCGTTGACTTCGATAACATTGTAGAACGATACCATCAGTTAATTCAAAATTGTGATACCTTAGGTTTTACAACCAAAAAGGCTATCTTACTAAATAACCTGGGCTTTGAATATTTTCATAAAGGTGAATATCCTTTATCGAAAAACTGCCATTGGGAAGCGATGCAATTGGATGAACCAGAATCTCCTAGCCATCTTTTACATCTTTATAACTATTTAGATACTTGTTTGGAAGGTAATCTTTCAAGAAAGAATATTTTACTGAAAAAAATAAAAGAAGGCCTTTCCCTAGCAGAGAAATTAGATAGTAAGCATTTCATCGTTTTATTCCAGATAATAAAACTAAAAGCGCAAGGGAATGAAGATGCTTATTATAAATTTCTCGAGGAAAAGGCGCTGCCCCATTTTTCTAAGATTAATCATGTCATTTACTATAAGCGCTATGGAAAAGTTCTATTTGAACACTATATTAAGACAAACCAGTATTTAAAAGCATCGGAGGTTCTTGGTGATCAATTATAAGATATCCCCGAGAAGTATAGATTTCTCGGGGATAAGTAATTGTACTGCTTTTTAACCCTCATTCAGTTGTCCTTCAGTCTGTTCAGCAACAAACTGCCATTTTAACTGTAAGGCATCTCCTTGGAATTGGTTTTGATCTTCCCCATTATCAATGAATTCAAATAAGACGATAACTTTGTTAATATCACCTGGCTTTAATCCATTTGGAACCTTTTCTCCCCCAACAAATGTATCAACCGCTGTAATGTCGGGTGTAATCTTGGAAAGCTCACTAAGGGTTGTTTCCATTACTTGAACCGTTGCATTGTTTTGGTTGTAAAGTATGGTTACTTTAATATGGTTAGCAAAATCATCTGTATTATCACCCAAAGCATCATTAACCTCGTAACTCGTATTCAGCAATACCTTGTGAATGTCTAGTGTTCCATTATTGGTTAATGTAAACTCACGAGAGATTTCATCGCCTGGCTTTAGATTAGTAACATTAACGATTGTTTCCGGATTAACGGATAAATCTAATGTACCAGCGGCAAACGTATTATTGACTTCAACTGTATCGCTGAAGTACGCATACGTTCCTCCTCCCATTAATGAAAATCCTAGTGCTGCTGTAAGTATTCCCTTACTTACCTTTTTTGAAAAACTCATTTTTCTTCCTCCTCTAGTTTTCTAAATTTTTTAACCCTATATCTTCATTTCAAAGGATAGGGGATTAAACGGTTTCCGTTTCTTTTACTTTTTTCCCTTCTAGCTCTCTAGCTGCCAAGAAAATCAAACGACCTGCTGATAGAACCAATAATAGGCCGGGAATAAATAATAAAAGTGCAGATCCGAGCTTTGATGTTGCGAATCCTACTACATATCCCAGGATTGGAATGGTGACCCCAGTATACTTTCCAACTATATGTTGGGCTTGAACATAATCTCGGTCAGCCGCATTGTTGTTATCTCCCTTCGTTTGAAACAATTGATTACCATTTACGTCCATGACATCCACAATACGATGCGTAACCAATCTATCTTCCTGTTGAAAAGTAATGATATCCCCATTCTTAAATGTCGTATCAGAACCTACTAGCTCAGTTAAAATGATAGACCCCGTTTTAAAGGTAGGATCCATGGAACCTGATAAAACTACTTTAACTTGATGTCCAAATAGGGACGGCTCTCCACCAGATGCTTTCGTTGATATAACAAAAAGTGCCAATAAACAAAAAAGAATTAACGTTCCTGTCTTCATAATCCCAAAAATGATTTTTTTCATTTTCATCCACCTCCAACAGCGTATAATTCTAGCGTAGGTTATAGACGGAAAATTGTAAATTGGGTTATTTTTCATATAAAAATACTAGAAAATAACACTTTTTTTCAGTTCAAATCTATTAAATGCGAGTTTAATAGGGTTTTCTATAACCCAATTGACTGTCTAGGGAAAACCCAAGAATAATAGAGGGTGAAAGCAAAACCAAAAGGAGAGGTGATTGTGTTGAAGAAGAAAAAGGATTTAAAAAAGAAGGCACTTCCTATATTTTTAACAGCAACGTTAGCCTTCTCGGGATTAGCATTACCTAGCACCAATGTTTCCGCTAGTGGGCAAGAAGTAGACACACCATCTTATGTAAACGTCTTGAGCGAAGCACCTAAGGGATTAAGTAGAGAGGATACTGTTTATTTATTCCTTCAAACACAGGTATCAGGGCAAAATGCATCGTTAAACACTAAAAATGTAGAATCACAAATCGCAAAGGCAAAGGAACAGTTCGAAATTATAGACAAAATAGACGACAAAGAGACCGGAACATATCATTTTAGAACGGTTGAAATGATTCATGGTGTTCCAATTTATGGATCTGAACAAACGGTGGCATTAGACAAAAATAATCAAGTAATGGCCTTCTTTGGAAATGTTACACCAAAACGTAAACAGTCTATCCTATCATCTGAATCAACACTTTCGGAAAATCAAGCATTAGAGGTTGCAAAACGTGATATTGAAGCGGACATTGGAGAAGTCAAAGAATATGATGGCATTGACGCAAAGCTAATCTGGTACCCGGACAATGGGAGTCATACGTTAGCATATTTAGTAATAGCTTCCACTTCTATTCCAGCACCAGGATATTATCATTACTTTGTAGATGCTACTAGTGGTGAGATAATGAAAAGCTACAATGCCTTTCATGAAATGGCACCAACCATAGATTCACAGAAAAATAGTTTCACTGTTGCGTCATCTGGTGAGGAACAAGAAATATCTCCTCTAGCAGAATCGGATAAATCTGAACCAATTACATCAAGAGGGATGGACATATTTGGTAACCTCTTAACATTTAATTCAACGTTAAATAAGGAAACAGGAGCGCGTTATTTGTTTGATAATACAAGAGCAAATGGTGTTCACACATTCCATGCACAACGTATGCCAGAGTTTTCTTTTCTATTACTCAATGCTTTATTAGGATTTACAGGCTTTGAAGTGACCACTTCATCAAGCTTTTTCTATGATCCTGCGGCGGTTTCAGCACATGTAAATGCTGGAAAGGTGTATGACTACTACAAAAGAGTGTTTAATAGGGATTCCCTTGATAATAATGGCATGAAGCTAATCTCAACGGTTCATGTTGGAGAGAAATGGAATAATGCTGGATGGAATGGCAAACAAATGATATATGGAGATGGAGACGGCCAGCTCATGATTTCTACTTCAGGCGGTATGGATGTCATTGGACATGAGATGACCCACGGTGTCATTACACATACAGCTGATCTCATTTATGAAGGAGAATCTGGAGCATTAAATGAATCACTTGCTGATATTATGGGTTCATTTATCGAGAATAAAACAGGTGATGATTTGTGGCTATTAGGTGAAGATATTTATACCCCAAATATACCTGGTGATGGTCTACGTGATATGAAGGATCCCGGTTCAGTTCCTCTATCAGGTTATACAGAAACAGGCTACTATCCTGATCATTACAATGATCGCTATTTGGGTGAGAAGGACAATGGTGGTGTACACATCAATAGTAGTATCAACAATAAAGCAGCCCATTTAATAACAGAAGGCGGCACACATTACGGTGTAACCGTTAACGGAATCGGTAAACAAAAGGCGGAAAAAATCTTCTATCGTACACTAACCCATTATTTAACAGCTTCTTCTAACTTTAGTGACATGCGCCAAGCAGCAGTTCAAGCAGCTCGTGACTTGTATCCGGATCGCAATGGAGAGCCATCTGTTGAGGTACAGGCAGTTATGGCAGCATATGATGCTGTAGGAGTTCATTAATTTAGCGTAATTTGAAGGACGGTTATTTCGTTTCTAGTAGCAATTGCTGACTGGGAAACGACATAATCGTCCATTTTTTTACTCGAAGTATTGCTGTTTCATTACCAATCTCTGAACGACTCCAACTACCGTCTTTACTGATATAGCAAATATCCAAGATATGGATCGAGCGTTATTAAAATAAAAGAAATAAAGTGACTCAAAACGTAGTCCTTAAAAAGCGAGAATAATATCTCGCTTTTTAAGTGCAATAAAATAGTTTATAATAATGGTAGAAATAAAGACATAAGAATAGTTATAATAGTTATATGATATTTTTGTGACAGAAAAGGGCGTTCTACTTAGGCGCCTTGCTTTTTGGCAGATAGGAAAGTTAAAAATTCTTTCCCGCCAGCATAAGAAAAGCAAACACTTCGCGAAAGACGTGCGAATGCGAGTTTTTCTCAGAAAAGAAGCGGGTGAGCCCACCCTTTACTGCCTAATATTTAGGGGATAAGGAAGGATAACATGAGTAACAAACAAGGTACAACAGATGTCATCTTGATTGGCGCAGGTGTGATGAGTGCAACATTAGGATCACTGTTAAAAGAGCTACAACCAGACTGGAACATTACCGTTTTCGAGAAGCTGGATAAACCGGGTGAGGAGAGCTCTAATGAATGGAACAATGCAGGAACAGGGCATTCTGCATTATGTGAGCTTAACTATACACCTGAGAAATCAGACGGAACAATCGATATAACAAAAGCAATTAAAATTAATGATCAATTTCAACTATCTAGACAATTTTGGTCTTATCTTGTAAACAGTAATTTAATTGAAAATCCAAGTGATTTTATTATGCCAATTCCTCATATGAGTTTAGTTGAGGGCGATAAAAATGTTAACTTTTTGAAAAAAAGATTTGAAGCGCTATCAAAAAGTCCACTTTTTGAGGGAATGGAATATTCCGATGACCCAGAGACCTTAAAGGAATGGATCCCGCTTATAATGGAAGGAAGAACATCAAGCGAGCCAATTGCTGCTACGAAAATTGATTCGGGTACAGATGTGAACTTTGGTGCTTTAACACGGATGTTATTTACCCACCTACAAAATCAAGGTGTAACGATTCATTATCAGCATCAGGTAAAAAACATTAAGCGTGGCAATGACGGTTCCTGGGAGCTAAAAGTAAAGAATCTTCAAAATGGTACGGTGGAACGCCATCATGCCAAATTTATTTTCCTTGGTGCAGGTGGAGGTAGCTTACATTTGCTCCAAAAAACTGGTATCCCTGAAGGAAAAGGTATTGGCGGCTTTCCTGTAAGCGGATTATTTATGGTATGTAATAAGCCGGAAATTGTTGAGCAGCATCATGCCAAGATTTATGGTAAGGCTAAGGTCGGTGCTCCGCCAATGTCTGTACCACATCTCGATACTAGATATATCGATAATAAAAAGTCTTTATTATTCGGTCCGTTTGCAGGATTTTCACCGAAGTTTCTAAAGACAGGTTCTATATTTGACCTAATTACTTCGGTTAAAATGCACAATATCGTGAATATGATCGGTGCAGGCCTAAAAAACATGGCATTGACGAAATACTTAATTCAACAGCTTTTATTAACGAAAGAAAAGCGGATGGAAGAGCTTCGCGAGTTCATTCCAGATGCAAAAAGTGAGGATTGGGATATTGTCGTTGCTGGTCAGCGTGTTCAAGTGATTGAAGAGACTGAAGCGGGTGGTAAGGGAACACTACAGTTCGGTACGAAGGTAGTGCATGCTGCTGATGGTTCTGTGGCAGGGTTACTTGGTGCATCTCCGGGTGCATCTACCGCAGTATCGATTATGCTGGAGTTAATTGAAAAATGCTTCCCAGAGCATTTAGAAGAATGGAAACCAAAGATAAAAGAAATGGTTCCTTCTTATGATATATCACTGAAAGAAAATCCAGAGCTTGTTCAGGAAATTCAAGCTTCCACCGCAGAAGCACTATGTTTAACAAGTGAACTTCAGGAAGTATAAATAAGAGAGCCGTAGATAGTAATCTACGGCTCATTCGTTTGGGCTTAAACCAAGCTATTTTCGTTTCCAGCATATTGGATTACGTCATGAGTTGGTTTTGGTACACACCCATAGATTTTCTCTGCTTGGAAGGAGTGAATTTCCGAATAGACCATTTTCATCCATTCAAATATCTCCATTTCGGATATGGAGTGGTCAGCCCAATACCATATATCTAACGGTACCTCATCGTTTAATAAAAATGCCTGGAATCGATATTGGATGTCTTTTGCTGGGTTAAAACCTTCTCGCTTATAAAAGCGAAGCCTCTTTTCGGTGTCAGGACTATTAGGATCAACTGCTTCAACTTCTAAAATAATTGGTTTGTTTTTTGCTTTTAACTTTTCAATGATTTGATGGCCAATTCCTGTTCCCCTTGATTCTTTGGAGACTAATAAGAAATCGACAAAAATGAACGTATCAAATTCTGCATACATGACAATATGATATTTTCCCTCATCTTTAACATATATATTCCCTTTTTCTTCTAATAGTGCATCAAGCTGTTCCTTTGCTTTCATTTCATCAACTGGAAAATAGGTCTGTAGTTTTTCATACCAATTCATTCTGTTAATCTTCCTTCTTTCTTCTAGTAACTTTCCATATTAGAGTATAACACAACAGGCTTCAGCTTTAATATTTCCCCCCTATTCAACCTTTTTAAAAAATAGTAACTATTCCCATTTGTGTTATACTAAATGAAAAAATAATCGGGAGAAGTAGAAAAATTGAGGTTTTTACGTGATAGAGATCCTTATAAAGTCTATATCTATACCAATTTTTTATCTGCACTAATTTTTACATTTATCTTTACCGTAAACTTGTTGTATCATGTACAAATTGTAAGGCTTGATCCGCTTCAGCTTGTTTTAGTTGGAACGGTGCTAGAACTGACAGTTTTCCTATTCGAAATTCCGACGGGAGTTGTTGCGGATTTAAAGAGTCGGAAGCTATCTATTATTATCGGGTACTTTTTAATAGGGAGTGGTTTTTTAATAGAGGGACTTTTCCCTTTGTTTGTTACCGTAATTATTTCACAGGTGTTATGGGGAATAGGGTACACATTTACTAGCGGTGCCCAGCAAGCATGGATTGCAGATGAGATTGGAGAGAAGGAGGCATCTGCTGCGTTTGTAAAAGGTGCCAGAGCAGGGAATTTAGGTCGGATCATAGCAATTCCATTAAGTATAGGAGTTGGGTACTTTATGGTTAATCTCCCAATTCTATTAGGTGGAATTGGTATGCTGCTATTAGCTGTGCTATTAATTCGCTATATGAAGGAAGAGAACTTTTATCCTGCTAATAAAGAGGAAAGGGATTCTACCTGGAGTCATCTTAAGAAGAATATGAAGAACATTATTCGATATTCCAAAGCTAGCTTTCTATTGCGGATATTATTTTTAATTGCTTTATTATTTGGTCTGTATAGTGAGGGCTTTGATAGACTTTGGATGACACATTTTATTGATGCTGCAAATCTATCGAAGTTTACGGATTCACAACTAGTTATATTTATGGGGGCTATTGAGTTCGTCATTGTACTTTTTTCCTTTATAACGCTACATTTAATTAGTAGAAGCACGATTTATGAGAGAAGAAAACAAATCTATATAGCATTATTTATCGGTAGTTTTATCATTATTAGTTCATTGCTAGGCTTTGCATTTTCAACATTGGTTATTGGTTTGCTTGTATTCTATATGTTAATCCAAATTTGCAGACATACGATGGAGCCATTAGTGGATGTTTGGTTGAATCAACTAATCGTCGATTCAAAGACACGCGCATCATTCTTTTCTGTGAAGGGACAAATAGATGCTATTGGCCAAATTAGCGGTGGCCCAGTGATTGGTCTTATAGCAACCAAGTTGGCAATAAGAACTGCATTTGTATGCTGTGCCATTCTATTATCACCGGTTCTAGTTTTATATTATTTAATCGTGAAAAAGGATAAGGACTTCAATAACAAAACTTCTGGTTAGTTGTGGTAAAATTAGACATATGTAAAGGGAAGCCTATTTTTAAATGTGAATCCGCTCACTAATATTTTTTCATTATTTGATTAACCTTATATTAACAACAAAAATTTCATCTACGAACTGGAGGCATGGTCAATGACCGTTGGTCTTATTATTATCTTATTCCTTGTATTATTTTTACCTTTCTTTGTAAAACCTATTGAACGAAATTTAGAACCATTTTTATTTGTGATGGGGCTACTGGCTGCAATTGTCAGTGGCGTTTTGAATATAGAGTTATTTGCAGAGGCATTGAAGGATCCTATCTTTATTACGTTAGCCGTTCTAATTGCTGGCCTGTTGTTTAAATGGTTAAAGAAACCGATCGAAGGCTTCATTTTAAAGGTTAGTCAAAAAATGAATATAAGTTTATTTCTTGCTGTTATTATTGTTGTTTTAGGACTATTATCAAGTGTTATTACAGCAATTATCGCAGCTATTGTTCTAGTTTCCATCGTGAGTGTCTTGAAGCTGGATCGAAAGACTGAAATTCGAACCGTTATCCTAGCTTGTTTTTCGATTGGACTAGGGGCCGTATTAACGCCAATTGGTGAGCCGTTAGCAACAATAACGACAAACAAACTGAATGAAAGCTTCTCCTATCTGTTTCAATCCATAGGGCTAGAGGTTATTATCGTTGTTCTAGCAATTGGTATTGTATCTTATTTTGTTCTAAAGCCTAGTCAGAGTGACCGTGGCTTAGATGGGGATAATGATGCAGAGAGCTACTCAGAAATACTAATCCGCTCCTTTAAAATTTATTTATTTGTAATGGGATTAACATTATTAGGAGCGGGATATGAGCCATTAGTGGATCGTTATTTATTAGATTTACCTCCAACCATTTTGTACTGGATCAATATGATATCAGCGGTTTTAGATAACGCAACATTAGCTGCTGCAGAAATAAGTCCAGCAATGTCCTACCAAACGATAGAATTTCTATTATTAGGCTTAATTATTAGTGGTGGAATGCTTATTCCAGGTAACATTCCAAACATTATATCTGCTAATAAGCTTGGAATTACCAGTAAAGAATGGGCTAAAATGGGTGTTCCTTTTGGATTAATTGTGATGGTTATTGTATTTATTTATCTTTTGATCTTTGGTTAGGTCACAATATATAGAGGTTCCTGCTATCATGCCAGGAACCTCTTATTTTGATTGTACAAATTCTCTTAATGATGAAGTCAAATCTTCTGAGATGGAGTAGATAGTATGGGTGTCAGTAATATTCATTAATGTACTTTTTCCCCCTTCTGCTCCTATCCACAAATGATATCCTTCGGTGCTACCGTCTACATCAGTAATTAATAGGTCAAATTCAGGCTCAGCCATATTCACTATCCCAGGAACTTTTTCAGCACTAGTAGTTAGTTTTTCAAAAAAGGATAGAGTCGAAGTATCATCATATTCAATGAAATAGTCTGGGTTTATGTTAGCAAATCCTCTTGAACTAGAAATACTGACTGTACGCAGCTCTGTATTGGACGATTTTTTGGAGTCCGAATTACCATCCGGTAGTCGTTCTGTGGAATTCGTTAATTGACAGCCTACAAGAGTGCTAGCCATAAAAAGGAGTAAAAGTGTAAACCAAATCATTTTTCTCATCGTCAGTTACCTCAATTTATATTGGTGTTTAAAACTTAGACGTAGTAACTTCGATAAATGTTTCATGAATTACTAATATGAATGGTTAATTTTAAAGACAGTTTATGGATTCCTATCATAAGTATTCCTGCTGTTATCTGATCATATGAAGTATTAAAAAGTGGAGGGAGTACTTGTAAAGAGTTGGTTTCGGAAGGTATGCATAGATGGGCTGTAATTTGTGTAAGAAATGGATTATTAATCTCGCCGATTACAGCACTAACAATTAATAACAAACAGGCTGGCATAATATAGAGGCTATTATACTTACAATACTTTTTTTTCTCTGTTCCTTGGATACGATGCTTTGGATTAGGTGCGACTAATGGCCACCATAAATGCAAGGATAAGATAAATAATAGTGTAACATATCCGTTATGAATAGCTGAATAAGCGGATAAAAGGTTTATCACGATTGGAATATGATACAAAAAAAGTAATATAGCAAAGCTTACTAAAGCTATCTGTGGGGGGAGAAGCCATCTGTTTAATGCTTTAAAAGCTGGCATTCCATAAATGATAAGCGGCGGAATGATGAAATAAAGTATGCTCATCTGAAGCATGTGTAAGCTAAAGGATAGTTCACTAATCTTCGTTAAAGGACTACCAATTGCCAGGTATAAGAGTCCCAAGCCTAGAAAAATGGAAAATGTTTTCCTATGTACAATTGTTTTATGTAAGTAATTCTTTACAAGCCAAATATAAAGTAATGCGATGAGAAGGAGCAACATGAACAAAGGAATATTCCACGCTAGTTGATCTCCTAGTAAGAAATCAAACAACCTATAACTCCTCCCTTCAGGCTGTCGTATCATTCTATAATCAGCTTATGTACGTTATTTTAAATTATTCGATACGTATAAAGTATAAAAAATATGGCATCGCATAGGTATAGCGATGCCACTGATAAATAATTTTATGGAAGTGCTATTTTATTTTCTTTCTAACTTCTTCTATCTTTCTCATTTTATTTTCCCAGGTTTTGATACTTAAATCTACGGGATATTCTTCCGGATTTATAGGACGCTTATATTCATTCCATAATAGCTGTAATTGCTTCTCAGCATATGCCTGTAATTCCACTAAGCTCGGAGTCTCATAGACTAATTTTCCATTCTGGAAAATTTCGTGATGCAGGTTAACAGCTTGGAATTTAGTTACAAACTTGCTGATATAGGTATGAACAGGATGGAACATTTTTATTTTATTTTCCTTGCTCGGGTCCTCATCCTCTAATGTGATGTAATCCCCTTCAGAACGATGATTGGTCGTATTAATAATTCGATAAACCTTTTTCACCCCTGGTGTCGTTACTTTTTCTGGATTGCCAGAAATCTTTATCGTATCTTCCATTTCACCATGTTCATTTTCAATGGCAACTAATTTATATACCGCACCTAAGGCAGGCTGGTCAAAAGCGGTAATTAGCTTGGTTCCCACGCCATAGACATCAATTTTAGCATCCTGGGAATGAAGACTAAATATCGTATGTTCATCTAAGTCGTTTGAAGCGAATATTTTTGCCTCCGTAAAACCTGCTTCATCTAACATCTTTCTTGCCTTTTTGGAAAGGTATGCAAGGTCACCGCTATCTAAACGAATACCTAAAAAGTTGATACGGTCACCTAGCTCCTTTGCTACTCGTATCGCATTAGGTACCCCAGATTTTAATGTATCATACGTGTCCACTAGGAAAACACAGTTCTTATGGCGTTCTGCGTATTTCATAAAGGCAGTGTATTCATCTTGGTAGGCTTGTACCATCGCATGGGCATGCGTACCAGCGATAGGGATACCAAATAATTTTCCTGCACGAACATTACTCGTTGCTTGAAACCCTCCTATAAAGGCAGCGCGAGTTCCCCAAATGGCTGCATCCATTTCTTGGGCCCTTCTCGTACCAAACTCCATTAACATATGATTTTTGGCAATTTGTTTAATACGAGATGCTTTCGTCGCAATTAGTGTTTGGTAATTGATAATATTTAATAATGCCGTCTCTATAAGCTGTGCCTCTACTAGACCTGCCTCAACACGAAGAAGGGGTTCATTACCAAACACTATTTCTCCTTCTTGCATAGACTTAATTGAACCAGTAAAGCGTACCGTTCTTAAATAATCAAGAAAATCCTCACGATATCCTTGTTCAGCTAAATAACGAATATCAGAATCACTAAATTTGAAGTTTTTTACAAATTCTATTACCCTTTCCAAACCAGCAAATACGGCATATCCATTTCCAAATGGTAGTTTTCGGAAATATAAATCAAATACTGCCTTGCGCTCATGGATATTGTCTGCCCAGTAAGTTTCAGCCATATTAATTTGATATAAATCTGTATGGAGGGTTAAGCTATCATCAGTATTTTCCATTGGAGTACCTCCTAAAAGAGTCGTTATTATTCATTCTTTCCTTAACTTCATGAACCTTACGTTTAATTTTTAACTACGGTTGCATTTAGTGTATTCACAAAGTGCTGCAATGCCCATTCGTGTCCAATTTGATTAAAGCTTGCAACACCATTTTCGTGGATGACAATGTCAAAGCCTTTTCCATATGCATCAATCGCAGTATGGAGGACACAGATGTCAGTACATGTGCCAACAATATGTATTTCAGAGATTTTTCTTTCACGGAGGAAAAGCTCTAAACTAGTACCTACAAATGCGGAATATCTTGTTTTGTCCATCCAGTGAACATTCGATTTCGATTTATTAGCTTCCCACACATTTTGTAAATCACCATATAATTCTCTTCCTTTTGTCCCGACGATATTATGAGGGGGATAAAGCATTGCTTCCGGGTGATAGGGGTCATTCTCGAGATGTTTATCAATTGCAAAAACTACCTCATCTCCGTTATCAATAAACTGTTTGGTTAGGCTTATAATATATTCTTCTATAGCTTGTCCAGGCTTCCCGCAAGTTAATGCTCCATCCTCAGCAATGAAATCATTCGTATAATCAACATTTAATAAACACTTTTTACTCACTTTTATACACCCCTTGAAACCAATTTATTTTCTTTATTATATCAAAGTTGTCTAAATCCCTCATACTCGATAATCCACGTAGAAATTCATTGTAAAAAGACATCCTACATCAGTATTTCTTTATTGGGTGAATTTGTTTCTAAGGGACAATCTAAACCTAAGGAGTGTGATAATTCATGAGTGAGTTTTGCCCAGAAGTTTGGCCAGAGGACCCTGTCCCGTCATGCCAAACCGACTGCCAAGAATGTGGCTTATATCGACAAGGGTCAAGAATGATTTGGGGTGAAGGCAACCCGAAAGCTCCAATAATGATTATTCTGGACAATCCAGGGGCACGTGAGGATCGAAAGGGTAATCCTATGGTATGTGGTACGCGACAAACCTTACAGCAAGCAATGCATGAAGCAGGATTAACAAAAAAACAACTCTATGTCACCTATATCTTAAAAAGGCAACCAGTTCGAGCCTATGATAAAGAGAAGACACGAGCTATTTGTATGCAGCATTTATTAGAGCAATTAGCTGAGCAAAATCCAAAGCTGATTGTTTGTCTTGGTAATGTTGCGGTTCAGGCCTTTTTCCGCAATTCGGAACTGGATGTAAAAGGTTTGAGAGGTAAGTCGCATCTAGTGGGCGAACACACTGTAACTGCTGCATATCATCCACTTGCCGCTAGACGTCGACCTAATTTATATCCATTACTTCGTGAAGATATGCAGTTTGTGGCAGCACGGATTAGGGAAATAAACTAGTACCGTGAAATTTTTATGATTACCTTTACTTTGGTTGGATTTTTTCAATTGCATTCTATCGCTTCAAATGGTAATATATCGATAATTTTATCAGTCAGGAGGGGACATCTATGAGAGCAGTAACCTTAACCAATATTTACCTTCATCCGATAACGCAAAAATATGTAAGACGCTCTGGAATGGCACATGCAATTTCTGTTGCCTACCATGCATATGACTTAGCAATAAAATATGGTGTTAATCCTGATTTAGCAGCAAAGGCAGGTTTTCTACACGATATTGGTCATTATGAATGGTATAGTGAAGGAAAATGGGATTACCGACTCTATCGTGAGTATGATATCCATCCGATAAAAGGAGCGGAACGTGCACATAAGCTACTCGTACGTTTGGGAGAGGATAAGCATGTTGCCAAAGAAATCGCCCATGCTATTCTTTTTCACACGGATTCTGCACTCCCAACAGGAGAATTCCAATTCACCCCTCTTCAAAAAGTTGTACATCTAGCAGATGAATCTGACAAAGAACCTGGAAACAAGCATCATTATCGAAATATGGATAGGGAAAAAGAGCTTTATTTAATTGCAGAGCTAGATAAGAAAATAGACGCCGCTATTTCAAATGATGGAAAAAGTTCTTAAAGGGAGAACGGAAGGAATTTTAATAGAGGATGGGACATAACGAAACAATCATTTCGAAGGGTCGGATCATTTACTGTTTCGTGTAATGTGTTTTCCAAGCGTTTTTCGCACCGATCAATTAGTGTTGAAGAACACTTGTGTCCCACCTCATAACCATCACTAAAAAATCATGCTGATAAATTATTTCATCTTTTCTGCACTTATTTGTAGACGCCTGTTTCTTCTAGTTGGAGCACTCAAAAATAGTCGCTTTTCCTCCTCGGTTTCCGGTATAACCCCACAGACAGGTGTAGGCTTTCCATCTTGATCAACAGCGACCATCGTAAGAATTGCTGTTGTTGTAATCGTCTTTTCTCCTGATTGAATGTTTTGGCATTCTACTTTTACGAACACCTCCATGGAGGTTCTCCCCGTCGATATAACAACACCTTCTAGGTGCAGAATATCACCAACCCGAGCAGATGAAAGAAAGTTAACCGTATCAATTGAGGCAGTGACAACAACCTGATTACTATGTTTCATCGCTGTGATAGCGGCAATTTCATCAATATAAGCAAGTACGGTCCCACCGAAAATAGTACCTAAATGATTTGTATCCGGTGGCAGTACCAGCTTTGTTTGATTTGTTCTGGATACATTCGTCGATAACTTTTCTGTCATATTATTTCCTCTTTTCCTGTTTTGTCAATATGCCTTCTAGTTAGAGGAGAGAGACGTGAAATGTAGATAGTATTCACAATACTAAAAAAACCCATCCGATAAGATGGGTTTACAAACAAGAGCAAAAATAGCGGTGGTTGAACTGCTACCAACATCATTACCCTCGTTATACCTCCCCAACTCCCGAAGAAGATATTACTATGTACTATTGGCAGGTCTCCTGACTTATGCTATAACCTACTCTAATCCCTTCCCGTTCATAAACAGTGGTTTTGATTATTTCGTCAGCATTTACAGTTGCGGGTACAGTTCTGGTTTTTCACCAGATTCCCTATTAAGTCTATTATGACACCAATCTTACCGGTAAAACTATTTAACTTTTATCGTACATCACAACTATAATCAATACCTGTCATTTTGACAAATATATTA
The DNA here is from genome assembly GCF_018333235.1 of Ornithinibacillus bavariensis. Taxonomy (GTDB): domain Bacteria; phylum Bacillota; class Bacilli; order Bacillales; family Amphibacillaceae; genus Ornithinibacillus; species Ornithinibacillus bavariensis. The sequence continues at coordinate 18,322 of NZ_BORP01000002.1, forward strand.
GGGCATTATGTAACGTGAATACATAAAGCGTATAACGAAAGAGATACTATTAGCGTTAGTAGAGAAACTGATGTTTTGACTTATAATTTTGTTTTTTCTACAATTTAATTTGTATCAGAATACAAGAATAAGGATGATTGAGATGACAAAAGTTGGAGTTCTAGTAGGAAGCCTTCGAAAGGAATCATATTCTAAAAAGCTTGCTAAAAATGTAATGGGCTATTTCCCAGAAGGATTTGAAACAGAGTTAATAGAAATCGGTAATCTACCTTTTTATAATCAGGATTTTGATGATGAGAATAATGCACCAGAAGTGCTACACGAGTTCAGACAAAAAATTGGGGAATGTGATGCATTTTTATTTGTAACACCAGAATATAATCGTTCGATTCCAGCTGTGTTAAAAAATGCATTAGATACAGCCTCTCGTCCAAAGACAGATAATAAATGGGGTGGAAAGCCTGCAGCAATCATAAGCCAATCCCCAGGAGGGATCGGTGGATTTGGAGCTAACCATCATTTGCGCCAAATGCTAACTTGTGTGAATGTACCAGTACTTCAGCAACCTGAAGCATATATTGGTAATGTAGCAACACTAATGAATGAGAGTGGAGCAATTACTAATGAAGGCACTGCTGAATTCTTACAAAAGTTTGTAGTGAAATTTGTAGACTTTATCAAGCGATTCGAGGATTAATGAAGAGGAAATGGCCAGTTCCTGTTTAAGGGATCTGGCCATTAATCCATGTAGGGCTAGTACATAAAATTTTATTGATTTCTATGAAATAAATCCCGTAGCTCTTCCATTTTCTTTTCCACTAAAGGATAGAAGTTATTCTTCGCATGAGTTGTTGAATTTCCTCCAAAAAAATTAGTACCAGGACAGGATTTAACCTCATTGTCCTTTGCGTTGTCGAGTACCCTTTCCTTTGTTTTGTAGTGCCACCAATGATGATAGGTGATTGTATCAATAGATGGTTCTAAGGAAAATTTTAAGCTTAGCAGTGCCGTTACGAATATAATTGTATCTCTTTGTTCCTGAGTCATAACATCATGACCAAGATCAAAGTTTCCGACGTGCTCGATAGCAATTCCATTTTCATTAGCCTTTGGCCCAATGGTTCCCTCAGGGGCGATATTAATAGGGCGAGAAAGAGCAATTTTTCCGTCGGGGAAGGTAGTGATATTCTGGGCAATATTACTCCAACCCATTGTTTTCATATGATGCTGCTGCATACTGTTTAATATTTGAAAATAATTATTACCATGAAAATGCTTGTAGGAAGGCCGCCATGTATGATGCTGTTGAATGAGATGGATTTCCCTTGTGAACTTTTGGTTGAGTAGCCAGTCTTGAAATTCCTCTCTAGTCATAACAATATGCTGTCCTTCCATGTTCAATGGCTTTGACTTAATTGTTAGCATTTGCCCTGGACGTAATTGCTTAGAGGGAAGACGATTCACATGTTGAATGATCTCCTCGGTTGAGTGAAATTCCTTCGCTATTTGTTGTAAGGTTTCCCCAGGAGAAACTTCATGGATCACTGGTACGATTAGCTTCTGACCCTCTAGTAGGGTGTTAGACTGGAGACCATTTGTGATTTTAAGTTCGTATGTGGAGGTACTGAATTGTTTAGCAATTTTAGGTAATGTATCACCACCCTTTACTTCATATAGGTTTGAGGTTGAACTAGCGTGAGAAGTGGATGATAAATGTAAGAATAATACAATGGATAGAACTAAAAGTGAACCAATCACATGTTTCTTCATACGTAATCTCCTTGCTCCTTGAATTAGGTATTTATTTTAAATGAGCTTTATTATAGTCTCGTTTGGATTTTGATTTTTATTCTTAGGAAGGATTCCAAGGGGAATAGCCAAACTCTCCTCACTATGATATGTTTGGAACATACGCTTCTAATTGGATTAAGATATAATTTTTATAATAGGAAGCAGTGAAGACTACAGAGATAAAATGGGGGAGAGGAAATTGGAACAGGCAATAAAGGATATTTTGCTGGAAGGTAGTTTTAATTTTCGAGATGTAGGTGGAATGATAACCGAGGATGGCCGTCATGTTAGAAGAGGTAAGCTTTTTCGTTCAGGAAATTTGAGCCTATTGACAGCAACAGGCATCGAAGTCTTGCAGGGGTTGGAAATTAAACATATCTGTGACCTGCGTGATCAGGATGAAATAACGAACCATCCAGATCCAGAAATCAATGGGATTAAATGGATTCATATTCCACTGATGAATGATGAAGCTGCGGTAAGGCAGGCTGGAGATATTATCAAATTTGAGGATAAGCTAATTAATAGTAAACCCGGTGAAATGCTACTGAATATGAACCGTGCAATGGTGGGGAAAACGGCAGCGTTTGAAAAGATATTTAGGATTTTATTGGATGAACCTGATAAAGCCCTTTTATTCCACTGCATGGCGGGAAAGGATAGAACTGGAGCTGTTGCTGCACTACTTCTAAGTGCACTTGGTGTTTCACGTCAATTAATCGAGGAGGATTATTTATATACGAATAATGCTCTAGAAATTATGGAAAAAAGTTTTGAGAAAATCGGTTACGCTTTCCCAGAGCATATTGATCGTGATGTCGTCATAGCGATGTACGAAGCTCGTGTTGCGTATATACGTGCATTTTTTGATGAGATAGAAGAGAAATATGGAAATGTGGAAAACTATTTAATAAATGGTGTAGGATTAGAAAAAGAAGAAATTCATCAGTTAAGAAATTCTTTATTAGAAAAGTAAGTTAAAAAAGGGTGAGCGCCCATAAAGGTTTGCTCACCCTTTCTTATGCATCAAGCTATTTTTCCAGCCATATAAGCCATAAATTAACAAGCCTATTACAAACCAGATTCCTGATGCAATTAATGTATGTGCTGATAACTGTGTCATTAGGAATAGACATAACAAAAAGGATACGATTGGAATGACCGGAAAGAACGGAACATGAAATCCCCCAGCTGGAATATTAGGGTCCTTTCGTAAAAAGATCACACCAAGCGATATGATGGAAAATGCCAGCAATGTCCCCATGTTAGCCATTTCGGTTAGCTTGGCTAAAGGTACGATACCCGCACAAAAGGCAATCAAAAAGGAAAAGATCCAAGTACTAAAGACTGGTGAGTTCCCCTTCGCATTTAATTGACTCATGCGTTTTGGGAGTAGTCGGTCACGTCCTAAAGCGAAAAGTAGTCTTGTCCCTCCATAAAGAAACACAAGAAGAACCGTCATCATTCCAGCTATAGCCCCGAGTGAAATAAATCCAGCAATCCAATTTTGATTGACTAGTCCCATAGCAAAACTAACTGGATCACTAACGTTTAATTTCGTATAGGATACCATTCCTGTTAATACTAGAGAAACGACAACATATAGACTAGTGCAAATAAACAATGAACCAATGATTCCAATAGGCATTGTCTTTTGGGGATTTTTCACCTCTTCTGCCGCTGAAGATACAGCATCAAATCCTAAGTACGCAAAGAATACAAGAGCTGCACCTGTAAACACGCCATCCCAACCAAATGGCAATAATGGTTGCCAATTATCATATTTAACATAAAATGCACCTACAACGATAAATAATACAATTACAGATAGTTTAATTAAGACCATTATCTTATTAAGACGATTCGATTCCTTTATACCAAAGGTTAATAGATAAGCTAATAGTAGTACGATAACTATCGCTGGAAGGTTAAGATATGTTCCCTCTGCTGGATTGAAGGGACCTGTTAGCGCATGGGGAATGGTAATATGCAATCCTTTTAATAAGGATACAAAATAAGCTGACCATCCAGTCGCAACAGAAGCGGCTGCAAGCCCGTACTCAAGTACTAGCGCCCATGCCACAATCCAAGCAACTAATTCACCAAACACGGTGTAGCTATACGTATAGGCACTACCTGTGACTGGTATGGAAGAAGCAAATTCGGAATAACACATTCCAGCAAAAGAGCAGACAATTGCTGCAATAATAAAAGAAAAAATAATACCAGGACCAGCATGTAATGCAGCAACAGTTCCCGGCAATATGAAAATACCGGTCCCAATAATTGCTCCTACTCCTAGCATGATGAGATCAAAAGGCCCTAACGTTCGACTAAGTCGGGTCCCTTTTTGCTGATGGATTAATTCATGGATGTCTTTCTTTCTCAATCGATTCACACTCTAACCTCTTTAATATTTTTATTTCTTAGTGTAATGCGTATCCTACGTTAATGCAATATGAAAAAAGTCATCTTTACCTATGCATGGGGTGGAAAGCTTCATAAGTAGAACATAAGGGTACTTTTTACTCATATTAGCAGTTACGGCTTGCAATTATGTTGAGACATGATAACCTAGTAGTGAAACTATCGTTTGCACTAGGGGAGTCTTCACGAAGACTGAGATTGAACCTCGGTTCTAGACCCTTTGAACCTGATCTAGTTAAAACTAGCGGAGGGAAGTGGATTATTAGGTTGAATGTTTATGGAACGTTACAACCCTCACTTCAGACCGTCTGAGTGGGGGTTTTTATTTTGCCCACTGGGTGGTTTGTATTCAATTCAGTAATTTCATAATTAGTAAATTCTACTAGGGGCGCTGCAAAGCTGAGAAGAACCCTTTGAACCTGAACTAGTTAAAACTAGCGGAGGGAAGTAGGCGAATAATGATCTATATTATTTCATTCTGCCACTTCCTTTATTAGGGGGTGGCTTTTCTATTCGATGGAGAAGGATCTTCGGGTGAGGAATACTAGGCAACGATTATTTCTAGCTATCAGCCTAAAGGAGGAATTGGGAATGAAAGTCATGACGACAACGAACTTTACAGACCGGTTGTATGCTAATGTTCAACCGATATGGGAAAAGAATCATAACCATCCATTTGTACAGGGAATTGGAAAAGGAACATTGGAACGAGACAAGTTCGTCCATTATTTAAAGCAAGACTATGTGTATTTAATCGATTATGCCAAGCTGTTTTCCGTAGGTGTTTTGAAAGCACAAGATCTAGAAACAATGGGCAGGTTTGCACAGGTATTACATGATACATTACATGTTGAAATGGAGCTTCATCGACAGTTTGCGGCTGAATTCGGTATCAGCAGTGAAGAGCTAGAAGCAACAAGACCAACACCAGTTAATATTGCATACACGAACTATATGTTGAATGTAGCACAAAATGGAAGTCTTGCTGAGGTGGTTGCTTGTCTGTTGCCATGCGCTTGGGATTACTGGGAGATTGGAAAATTATTAAGCAGGCAATATAGTGATCGGTTGTCACTCCATCCATATGCAAAGTGGATAGAGACATATAACTCAGATACATTTGCAGATGGGGCAAAATGGTTAATCGAGTTAATGGATGAGTTAGCGGCAGGGAAGCCTGAACGAGAGCTCGCTGTTTTAGAAAAACATTTTCAAATGACTTCTAAATATGAGTACTTATTTTGGGAGATGAACTACTACAAGCAAGACTGGCCAATTTAAATAGCTTGCTATTTAGACAGTTTAAACGACAGATTTTACAGGAGGGAAGCATTAGATGAATACAGCGCTAACCATAGCAGGATCGGATTCGGGTGGAGGTGCAGGCATCCAGGCAGACTTAAAAACATTTGCTGCTAATGGGGTGTTTGGCATGTCTGTCATAACAGCAGTAACAGCGCAAAACACAATGGAGGTTCGTTCCGTACAAGATATCCATTTATCGATTATTAAGGATCAAATCGATGCTGTTTTTGAGGATATTCCAGTGGATGCTGTGAAAATTGGAATGCTATCTTCAACAGCTACTGTAGCGTTGATTGCCGAAAATATGAAAAAATATAAACCATTCCATATCGTATTAGACCCAGTTATGGTATCAAAGGGAGGTAGTCATCTCCTGCAAAAAGAGGCTATTGAAGCATTAATCGAGAAATTGATTCCTTTAGCTTCTATTGTAACACCAAACATTCCAGAGGCAGAGGTTCTCACGGGACAGGTAATTGAGGGAGAAGAAGATATGATTGCAGCGAGTAAACAAATCGTTGGCCTTGGTGCAAAAGCGGTCCTCCTAAAAGGTGGGCATTTGCAGGGGGAACCAAATGATTTGTTTTATGATAGTGAAACTACTCTGTGGATTAAAGGGAAGCGAATTGAAACGAAAAACACCCATGGCACTGGTTGTACCCTATCCTCTGCAATAGCTGCAAATCTAGCAAAGGGAATGAGCCTCGAGGAGGCGATTCATAGAGGCAAGCAATATATCACTACTGCCATTCAATACAGTCTCTCCCTCGGTAGTGGACATGGGCCAGCAAACCACTTTTATGAACTCTATAAAAATGCTGGTTATCTTGGTATGGAATCAGAGGTGTCGAATCGATGAACAAAACGAACATAATACCATTATTTGCAAAGGTGAGAGAGAAGCAGCCATTGATTCACCATATAACAAATAATGTAACCATTAATGATTGTGCTAATGTAACGCTTGCTATTGGGGGTTCACCTGTTATGGCAACTGGAATCGAAGAGGTTGCGGATATGGCCCAACTAGCAGATGCATTAGTAATTAACTTTGGAACCATTGATAATACGATGTACCAGGCGATGATTCTAGCAGGTCAATCCGCTAATCGAAAAGGGATCCCGGTAATATTTGATCCTGTTGGTGTAGGTGCGACCCGCTTTCGAACCGAATTAGCGCGTGAATTTATTAAAAAGGTAAAAGTCACGATTGTACGTGGTAATGCTTCAGAAATTTTCAGTTTAGTCGGTGGAGATGCACAGACTCGTGGAGTAGATGCTGGCGAGGTATCTATTGCGAAAGAAAGCTTAGTCTTAAAAGCAGCCCAACAGTTTCATGCTGTTACTGTCATCAGTGGAAAAGAAGATGTAATATCTGATGGAAGTGATATCGTTACGGTTGAAAATGGGGATATTCTGCTGAGTAGAGTAACAGGGACAGGCTGCATGACTGCATCCTTAATCGCCTGCTTTGCTGGAGCAATCGATAATCAGTTTTTTGCTGCAGTAGCAGGTATGTCCGTTATGAGTCTTGCTGGAGAGCTTGCCAGGGAACAATTGGAAGGCCATGAGGGTCTTGGTACATTTCGTGTAAAACTGATGGATGAAATAACGAATATGAGTGGAGAAAAATGGGAAGCGGGGGCACGATTAAAATGAAACGAGACTATACATTATATTTGGTAACCGAAGAATCTGTACCAGAAGACAGACTGCTGCATATCGTGGAGGCTGCAATCAAGGGTGGAGTCACCATGGTTCAGCTCAGGGAAAAAAGTACTTCTAGTAAGCTATTTTTTCAGAAGGCGATTCGTTTAAGAGAATTAACAAGGCGTTATGACGTTCCGCTCATCATCAATGATCGAGTAGATATCGCCTTAGCTGTGGAAGCGGATGGGGTTCATATTGGGCAAAGTGACCTGCCACTGGCAGCGGTGCGACGTCTCGTTCCTTCTTCTATGCTGGTCGGTGTGTCAGTATCGACCGTGGAACAAGCAAAGACTGCTCAGCATCATGGGGCAGATTATATCGGGGTAGGAGCAGTATTCCCTACACAATCAAAGAAAGATGCGAAGGTACTCCCACCAGGAATGCTTGAACAAATTATTGATTCTGTCACTATTCCGATTGTTGCAATTGGCGGTATTAAAATTGAAAACCTAGCAGCGTTAAGTCAACTAGATATTACGAGTATCGCTGTAGTATCAGGGATTATGCAAGCAGATGAACCTTATCATGCTGCAAGGTCATTTATGGAAGGAATGCGTAATCGATAAATTCTAAGGTGTATTCTATTGGAGGTCTCTTCTAATCGCAGGAGACTTCTTTTTTTGCAATGAAAAAAGTATGTTTTAGCGGACAAATAATGGTTGTATTGTATGAAGTAATGAAATATAGTACAAATAGACAGTGAATCCCTTGATTTATCTTGCTCGAGGGTTTACAGACAGCTTAGTAGAATGAATCAAAAAGGAGTCTTTAACAATGAAAATACGTGTATCAGCGGTTCAATACCACTTAGAGAAGATAAATAGCTTTGGTGATTTTGCTTCCCAGGTTACTCACTATGTTCGAACTGCTTCAGAATATGATTCAGAATTTGTCCTCTTCCCGGAGTTTTTTACAACGCAGCTGCTATCAATCTCTGAAGGTACAACAAGCCGAGTTGACGACTTACCTTCTTTTACAGATCAATATATAGGATTATTTTCCGGACTTGCCAAAGAAACAGGCATGCATATTATTGGAGGAACACATGTCGTAAGAAAAGGAGATAATCTATATAATACAGCATTTCTCTTCTATCCAGATGGACGAGTGGAGGAACAAGCGAAGCTTCATATGACACCTACGGAGAAACATGACTGGAATATTACACCTGGAGATTCCATTCGAGTTTTTGAAACAAATAAAGGAAAAATTGCTTTGTTAACCTGTTACGATATGGAGTTCCCAGAGATAGTGCGTAAGGTTCGTGGTATGGGAGCTGACGTTATCTTTGCCCCATCCTGTACAGATGATTTACATGGATTTCACCGTGTCCGTTATACGAGTCATGCAAGAACTATTGAAAACCAAGTGTATGTTGTCACTACTGGTACAGTAGGGGCATTACGAAATGTTGATTTTATGCGTGCTAATTATGGACAGGCAGCAATCATAACACCGAATGATATACCATTTCCGAAAAATGGTGTCATGATGGAAGGCGAATTCAATCATGATATGCTAATCACTGCGGACTTAGATCTTTCACTCTTACATGAAGTACGAGAAAAAGGATCGGTAACAACATGGAATGATAGACGTCTAGACTTATATCCCGATCTTAGTAAATAAGAAGGGGCTGTAGCCTGATGCTTTATCGAAAGCAGGTCTATTTAAAGAATGGTCAAGGATTTGCTCCGGTAGTCGTTAGAAATTATACACAGCAGGATTTCGACGAGCTTATTCAAATTCAGCGGGAGAGCTTTCCACCACCATTTCCTTCTGACCTCTGGTGGAATATGGAACAGCTAGAGAACCATGTGACACTTTTCCCGGAAGGCGCGTTATGTGTAGAAGTGAATGGCGTACTTGCAGGATCGATGACGGGACTAATCGTTCACTTTGACAAGGAAGAATCCTCCCATACATGGCAAGAGATGACAGATGATGGCTATATTCGGAATCATAGTCCAGATGGCAATACACTTTATGTAGTGGATATCTGCATTCGTCCAGCCTATCGTAACCTGGCTCTGGGGAAGCTACTCATGCAATCGATGTATGAGGTAGTTGTTCAGCTAGGGCTAGAACGTTTAGTAGGAGGAGGACGAATGCCTGGCTTTCATAGACATGCAAATCGGTTGACTCCTCAGGAATATTTAGAGGAAGTGTTGCGTGGTCAATTACAGGATCCAGTTATTACGTTCTTATTGCATGCTGGTCGTACCCCGATTCGTATTCTTGAAAACTATCTAGAGGATGAGCAATCCTTGCATCATGCAGTCTTAATGGAATGGGTAAATCCATTTATGACGAGATTGCTAGAAATATAGGAGGGAGGAACAATGGAACCTTTTATACATGGAGTCATTCTAGCATTTGGTTTAATCCTTCCCCTTGGGGTACAGAATGTGTTTGTTTTCAACCAGGGTGCCACACACTCAAGGTTCTTTCAAGCTCTCCCCGCCGTTATTACGGCAGCAATCTGTGATACCATGTTGATTGCCCTTGCAGTTGGCGGGGTTTCTGTTGTAGTCCTTAGTTTTGCAGGATTAAGACAGGTATTGTTTTTTGCCGGCTTTTTCTTTTTGCTCTATATGGGATGGGTTATGTGGAAAAGTAACCCTGTTAAGGAAAAGAACACCCAGCAATTTTCAACGAAACGCCAAATAACATTTGCTCTATCTGTATCTTTATTAAACCCACATGCAATTCTAGATACAATTGGTGTAATTGGAACAGGCTCACTTGTTTATGATGGGCTTGAGAAGCTGGTTTTTGCACTGGCATGTATTCTGATCTCCTGGCTATGGTTTATTGGACTTGCACTTACGGGAAGAATAGTTGGTCGATATGATCAAAATGGCGTATTTTTAAAGCGATTAAATCAGTTGTCTGCTGTAATTATTTGGGTGATGGCGGTATATATTGGATATCAATTTTTGAATGGTATTAGCTAAAGGTAGTCCTTGTTATAATAAGTAATTAAGTTTTTGAGAAAGAGATAATAGTATAAATAGGAAGTGTTCAATCACTTAGGGTTTTGCACCTCCTAATACTGACTTGTTTTCAACCTCTGTAATGACACAGCGATAGTACTTATGCAAATGTACTTCATTAATACCAAGCCATTTCTGATATGTCGTGAAACCGTTATTTTACCAGTACTTCTTTTTGGGTAATAAGATAATTTACAACTAACGGGTGTACAACGGTAATATTCGGTATCAATAAACTGATATGCTGTAAATAACTTAATTGTTTTAATGTTGATCTGCAAAAATCCACCAAAATAAGGTACTAAAGATCCCTAACAAACTGGTAATAATAATGATGAATAAACTATTGAAACTTAGAACACCATCACCCTCTGTTAAACCACTAAATATTGCTGGGATAGCCCATGGAAAATAATCACCAAAGCCAGTAACAGCAACAATTTGGGAGAGAACAACTGTAAGAATAACAAAGCCTAACGGAGCTAAATATCCGCCACCGTAACTTGCGATGAATGCGACAGGAGTAGATAAAGATATTGTTATAAAGGTGACGACTAGCAGTATAGAAAGACCATGTACGAAGATAGCTGAAGACCATTGTGGGAGGCCAATTATCCAGCCTATTATAATACCAAGGGTCACAACATAAGCACTTAGTAAGATATTTGTTATAAAAGATACAATAAATTTGGCAATCACAATAACGCCTCTTGAATAAGGAAGTGCTAAGAGATCCTTTGCCGTGCGGTCAGCATATTCTCTTCCAAATATCCAGCTTGTGACAAATCCAAAGACGAGAATCCCACCTACTGCAATAATTTGCGCGTGTAATCGTAAATACGATGCCCAATCTGCTTCTCCAGCAAATTGTGTTTTTGCTCTTAGTAATCCTGAGCTATTAGCAAACTCTGGATTTATTAATACAATCATAAAAAAACCAGCCATTAACGGAGCAATTGTAAAAACTACTGCTGTTATCCGAATGACTTTTGATTTTCGAACCTTGAGCCATTCAGCTTGTAATGCAGGAAAAAAATAGCTCATTTCAACATTTCTCCTTTCTCTCTGATAATTCTTAGAAAATAGGATTCCAAGTCCTCCTCTTCCACTATTAATTTAGTTGGAGGAAAGCTTTGGTAAACTAGTAAACGAGATATTTCTTCTGGATGTTCTATGGCTTTCTTGTTATAGGTCTCAATTAGTCCGTCCTTATTTATCCATGAAGGATATCCAGCAGATGACAGTTTAGACGCAGCTGATTTGTTATCAAAAGAGTCAATTATTAGACGTTGGTTAAGCAGTTTGTTTAATTGGATTGACTCTATTTCTTGTAACAGCTGTCCCTCATGAATGATTCCTATTTTTGTAGCAACTTTAGCAACTTCACTAAGGAGATGACTTGAAATTAAGATGGTTACGCCCTGATTAAATGCTAAGTCCTGAAGTAATTCTCTTATTTCTACAATCCCTGCAGGATCCAGTCCATTTACAGGCTCATCTAAAATTAATATTTCTGGCTTATGTAGAATGGACTTAGCAATCCCTAAACGTTGAGCATTCCCTAAGGAAAGATCTTTCGCTTTTTTCCGTGCGTATTGTGTTAAATTTAGAAGGTTCATCACATTCAAAACAGCATCGGGACTCGAAACCATTCTAAGGCGGCGATAAACCTCAAGATTCTCCTCCACCGTTAGTTCAGGATAGGAATAAGGCGTTTCAACCATGTATCCTACTTTTTCCCAGATATTATAATTTTTATGATTGACCTTTTTTCCATTTATATAGCTAGTTCCTTGAGTAGGTCGAATCATACCGAGTAACATTCTTATCGTTGTCGTTTTTCCCGCTCCATTTAAACCAATAAAACCATAAATTTCTCCTTTATTTATACTTAATGAAACATTTTTAACTGCGTCAAAACCTTTATAAATTTTGGTTAGCTTATTTGTTTGAATAACTTGAAGCATGTTCAATCCTCCTCAATGAGCCCATCAACAATAAGATCAATAAGCAGCTCGAGAGTGTCATGATATACGGCTTCACCAATTTCCTTTTCATGAAGTGTGAGTACAAACAAGGATCGAAGTACACCAGCAATAATGGCAGGGTCTTCCTTCACTTGTATCCCTAAAGCCCTCCATTTTTCAATTAAAGCTAAAATGGCATCATTATCTTTGGCGAAATGTTTTTCTAGTAACTCTGGAGATAGTCTTTTAAGCATTTCCTCCATATTACTTCCAAAATACAATTCACGTATAAGTGGATTTGTTTCGATCGCATTAATAAATTTTCGAAGGATGCCTTTAATTATTTTCTTTGGCTGATCTTCGTTGCTAACCTTAAGATTAACAAATTGTTCCCTTATCTTTTCTTCTTCCATTTCTAGGATTGCGAAATATAATTCTTCTTTTGAACTAAAAAACTTATAAAAAGTCCCTTGAGCAATACCAACATTTTGAGTAATTTCATGAATGCTCGTTTTTTGAAACCCCATTTTGCTGAAAAGGATCCGTCCCTGCTCGATAAGAGAATTGGTAATGACTTGCTTTTCATGTTCATTAAATCCCCTAGACATTCAAACACCCCTTTATGTGAATATATGAATAAAAATATTTTATATTCACATAGATTATATACCATTCTTATAATTTTTCAAATAATAACAAATAATTAAATTTCGGGTAGCCACAGATTTGATTAATAGATTTCCCCACGAATTGGAACCTCCATTAGAAACGCAGACTATTTAGATTATATAGATAGTGAGAATGCAAGATTGAGCACAAATTACGTAGAAGAATGAATAAATGCCTTGTTAAACTGGGCGTGATGGGTAACCAAAGTAATTTTTGTAGGTGACATTGTTCTTTTAGAAAAAATATTTCTGGGAAAATACATTAGAAAGATAAGAAGCTGCTGGTGAAATTTAGTGAAAACCACTATCCTAGCAAATAATGTTATGGTATAATTAGAACATATGTTCCTGTTAGGGGTGCTGATTATGCTAAACTGTAGGAATAATGCTTTAGACATCAAGCTTGCAGTGCAGTCGAATACGAATGAAGTACTGGCATTTTTTGATGAGAACATAGACATGGATAGTGGTACGATCTACAATCGAGAATTTGTTTGTCCTGATGGAGTGAAAGCGGCTATTAGGAGAAACCAGATGTTAATCGCCATAAAAGATGATAATTTAGTAGGCGCTCTTCGATTTTATAAGAAAAAGACAGACAATAGTGTATCACTTTATCAATTTGCGATATGTAAAACCCATAGAAATCGAGGATTATTAAAGGACATGCTTTCCTATATAAATGCAGGTCCTGTGCGTGCTACATGTCCTAAGCATTCATCAATAAATCACTATTTTAGTAAAACAGGATGGACATTGCACGAAACAAAAGGAGAATTAAACTCATGGCAATTTCAAAATGGCAACTAAAGGGGGATATTTAATGACTTCAAGCAGCAAAGGAAAAATTAAATTCATACAAGCAGTATCTCTTTTCACCCCAAATTTGGACTTCTCTGTTGATTTTTATAAAAATACTTTCGGTGCAGCTGAATTGTTCCGTTCTCAACAAACAAATGGCTCAAATATGGTAGGGCTATCATTTGCTGATGGAAACACGGAGTTTGTTTTACATGATAGTGAAGAATGGAAGGAACCAGATATTGAGGTTTTAGTAGAAGATGTGAGAGACTTCTATAATACGCATAAGGAAAATGAAAATATTCATTGGATTCAACCACCAATTGAAAAACCATATGGAGGACATCTTGCAGTTATGCGTACAATAGCAGATGATATTGTATTAATAATTGTTGGACCATAGAAGTGTTATGAAATACATATTTTATGTTTCTCGGGACTGATAGCTGAACACCTAAAAAGAAATGTTGTTATTTTACTATAAGGGGCGTTACCGAGTAGTTGTTTAGTTGTTATGCTCCAACTAAAATGAAAATTCCACAGTTTATTTTTTGAATAAATAGCAGGTTAGTGGATTAAGGTTTGTTATAAAATTATTTAATGAAAGGCTGTGTTAAAGGTAAATGTTGATAATTGATACCTTCATGATTCCGTTATAACTTTAAAATAAGAGCATATATTCGGGTAGGTTATAAGGATGGACAAGGCGTTTAGCAATTTATTGAAACACATTGGTAAATTAGATCTTACAAAAAGAACAAGTCTATCAATGGGTAAAACGCTATATCGATCCTGCCTCCTCCGTTGGCGGACGTTTAATCAATGAAATGAGGGAAACTCGCTATAAAGACGGGTTCGAGTGCCCCCACTGTAATTCTCAGCACGTTGTTCGATTTGGAAAGTACAATGGTCGTCAACGCTATCGTTGTAAATCTTGCAGTAAAACTTTTACAGACACAACCAATACCGTTTTGTTCCGCACTCGTAAAGGGAACGAATGGATTACATTTGTTGATTGTATGTTCAAAGGCTATTCCCTACGAAAATCAGCTGAAATCGTAGGAGTTACTTGGGTTACGCTTTTTTATTGGAGAAACAAGCTCTTGAATGCGCTTAAACAAATCGATTTTGAACAATTTGAGGGTATTGTTGAGGTTGATGATACCTATTTCCTATACTCTCAAAAAGGTCCTCTGTTGTATAATATTAATTTTTTCGAACATAATTTTACTAATTTACATTTATTCTAGACAATCGCAAACTGTCATACGTGTCGGTCATTTCAAAGACAAATGATGATAATAGAAAATCTTTAATATTATGCTTTGTGTTTTCGTTATTGCGGCTATCAACAAACAAAAACCAGGCTAGAAGAATTAAAGGTGTTTCGGGAGGTGCTTTTATGATTAATAGAAACGAAATTTTTGCCTATGTAAAGGAAAAGTTCGATTCAGAGCCAGACTATCCTTGGCTTAAGTTTCCAAATTATGCGGTATTAAGACATAATGGGAATGGCAAGTGGTATGGACTAATAATGAATGTACCAAGAATCAAATTAGGTTTATCAGGGGAAGGTAGTATCGATATAATTAACCTGAAGTGCGACCCAGGATTTAATAGCTTACTAAGGAATGAACAAGGGATTTTGCCCGCATACCATATGAATAAGGAGCATTGGATTACAATTGTTTTGGATAGTCTTTTTCCTAAAGAAGAAATCTACAATTTAATTAATTGGAGTTACGATTTAACAAAATAAAATTTGCTTAAGAGGTGCATCGTTTAGATACACCTCTTATTTTGATAAAAATATCAATAATAAACATTAACAGAGCCTAATGAAAAAAATCCTTCCCTTTATGTAAGAAGGATTTTTTGTTATTCAATACTTTCATTAATTGTAATAGCCTTGTTTGCTTCCTGACTTGGTTCTCCATGCCCTGGTCCAAATAAGTTTAATATGACCACTCCGACTATAATTAATGTTATTCCGGCAATACTAGCCGCATTAATTTTCTCTTTCCAAATTAAAACGGAAATAATGGTCGTAGCAATAATCCCAATTCCAGACCATATCGCATATGCAGTATTTAATGGAATTGTTTTCAAGGATAATGATAAAAAGAAGAAACATCCAACAAATGCTATAATTACACCAATGGTAGGAAAAGGCTTTGAAAACCCTTCAGATGCTTTTAATAAAGAAGAACCAATAAGTTCCCCAACGATTGCAAGTGCTAAAAATAAATAAGGCATTATTATACTTCCTCCAGAATCATGATGATTCGTTCATTTTAAAGGTTTCACCTAAATAACGTCACTAACTAACTTTATAATATCCTTTAGGAAAATTGCAATCACCAACCATTAGTATGTACAGAATTCTACTTAAGGTGAGTGAAGTTGCTAAGAAAATAGTAGTTATCCGACGGTTGTGCTTTCTTCATTGGGTGGGGTATTATGTTGTTCACATGGTACTACTGATGGATCTATAGTTCTATAAAAGGAAGAAGCTTTATGAAATCTTGGGATTATAAGTAAACAATCATTGTCGATCAAAATGAAGAATTTATTATGGTGTAAATGGTGTAGTATACTTCAATAAGATTCATGGTAAAATCGAGAAGTATAGAAGTTTTAAAGAGCCAATAAATAGCCAAATAGATTAGGTAAGGAAGTGCAAATATTATGGATTTCGAAACAGTGATGCAGGAGCTCGAAGCTCTCGGCAAGGAACGAACAAAAAAGATTTACATGTCTAATGGCGCCCACGAGCCGCTCTTTGGCGTGGCTACAGGTGCTATGAAGCCGATGGCAAAGAAAATTAAAATAAATCAACCATTAGCTGAAGAGCTTTATGCAACTGGTAATTACGACGCCATGTATTTTGCAGGCATTATAGCAGACCCCAAAGCCATGACAGCATCAGATTTTGATTGTTGGATGGATGATGCTTATTTTTATATGCTTTCTGATTATGTAGTGGCAGTAACCTTATCAGAGTCAGATATTGCACAAGAGGTCGCTGATCAATGGATTGCAAGCGGTGATGAACTTAGAATGTCAGCAGGCTGGAGCTGCTATTGCTGGCTGTTAGGAAATCGAAAAGACAATGCGTTTTCAGAAAGTAAGATTTCCAGTATGCTTGATATGGTGAAAAATACGATACATGATTCACCAGAACGGACCAAATCCTCGATGAACAATTTTATATATACTGTAGGAATTTCCTATTTACCGGGTCATGAAAAGGCAGTAGAGACGGCAAAGGAAGTCGGTATAGTAGAAGTAAAACGGGAAAATAAAAAGAGCAGTTTCCTAAACGCCCTCGAGAATATCCAAAAAGAAATAGATAGAGGCAGGCTTGGTTTCAAACGGAAATATGTAAGATGTTAAAACGGATTATCGATAAGAATTAAGTCCACTTGGTTGAAGTAAAGGGAGAAGTGCTGCTTCTCCCTATGAACTTTCACTGAATAGTTTAAAGGGAGCTTCTAATAGACACTAAACTCGGATTTTGCAGAACTCAGTCTATTAGAACCCATCTAATAGACACTAAATCTGGATATAGCTGAGTTTAGTCTAATAGACCGCTTCTAATAGACACTAAACCCGGATATCGCTGATTTTAGTCTAATAGAGCACTTCTAATAGACACTAAACCCGGATATCGCTGATTTTAGTCTAATAGAGCACTTCTAATAGACACTAAACCTGTATATAGCTGAGTTTAGTCTAATAGAGCACTTCTAATAGACACTCTACCCGGATTTTGCAGAACTCAGTCTATTAGAACTCACCTAATAGACACTAAACCTGTATATAGCTGAGTTTAGTCTAATAGACCACTTCTAATAGACACTCTACCCGGATTTTGCAGAACTTAGTCTATTAGAACTCATCTAATAGACACTAAATCTGGATATAGCTGATTTTAGTCTAATAGAGCACTTCTAATAGACACTAAACCCGGATTTTGCAGAACTCAGTCTATTAGAACTCACCTAATAGACACTAAATCTGGATATAGCTGATTTTAGTCTAATAGAGCACTTCTAATAGACACTAAACCTGGATATCGCTGATTTTAGTCTAATAGACCGCTTCTAAAAGACACTCTACCCGGATTTTGCAGAACTCAGTCTGTTAGAACTCACCTAATAGACACTAAACCTGGATATAGCTGAGTTTAGTCTAATAGAGCACTTCTAAAAGACAGTTCCCCTAAATATTGAAGAACTCAGTCTATTAAGACGCATCTAATAAACACATAACCTAGATTTAGTTGGATTCTAGTCTAATAGACACTTCTAATAGACACCCAACCCAGATTCTGCTGAAACCAATACTAATAGACCACTTCTAATAAAAATCCTCCTCACCTATCATAATACCAGCCAATATTAATCGTTTAATCAAACCTTGCTATCTACAACAGTGCTATTCAGTCGAGAAAAATAATTATTTCAATAATTCTGATGAATCCAATGGAGGTTAATGTTAAGATTGGTGTAGGTATTAAATAAGAAGTGTAATTTATCATAAACCATAAATGATTATTAACATAAAAAAGGGACAGTGGGTTGATTAAAAGGGGGGACTGCCTTGTTTTGGTATCTATTGTTACTGACTGTAGCTATTTGTTTGCCGGGCATTTATTTTATGTTTCAAACAGAGAAGAAAATGCCAAATAATGATGAAATTTCCGATAAGGAGCGTTTGGTTGCTCATTTTGCAATTGTTGTTTTATTTGGCGCGATTGGGGCATTTGCAGTACCGAAAGTAGATATTATTCCTTTAGAATTTAATGTATATAGTATTTTAAAATATGGCCTAATCTTTGGAGTCATATGTTCGGTTGGAAATTTAGTGTTGTATTATTTTTACTTGCTAAAAAGTATTACAACGAAGGACTATCTAGAAATTGAAAAACATTATCATAATATTGGTATTTTAAGCCGTATTCTATATGCTGGGTTTGTCGAAGAAATTATGTTTCGCTGGGGAATCATGAGTTTCATTTTATGGCTTTTACAATTTGCTTTTAAACCATTGACGATTACAGCAGTGGTTATCGCGATTGGAATTTCAAGTATACTTTTTTCTCTTGTACATTTACCTTCCATCAAAATGGTCTCCACTGAACCTAAGCCAGCTATGTATGTTTATACTATTTTGGGAAATATATGGGTTGGGGTTTTTGCTGGGTGGGCATTTTTGGAAGCCGGTATATTTGCTGCAATTATCGTGCATATTTTATTCCACCTACTATGGTATCCGATTCAAAAGATGGAACAAAAAAAGCACCAATCTGTTGCATAGCTTCTTTTAGCAGTCCTCGTGTCGTTTGTTTTGCGTCCCGATCCATTCTTTGTTGATTAAAATTAATTTCGTCGGAGATACAGAAAAAAGATATCAAAGAAGAATCATATAATTAAAATAAAAAAGCTTGAACAAAATTTAGCTTAGGTCCAAGCTTTTTTTACGTTATTTAAATTGTTACATTTTTTAATGAAATTATCGGTTGTTAATTATCATTATACGCACAACTAAATGTCAGCAGGTGCCTACATAAAATTAACTTAAATCAACATTATGATAAACTTGTTGAACGTCTTCTAAGTCCTCTAATACATCCACTAATTTTTCGAATTGTTCTCTTGCAGCATCATCAAGGGTAACCTCGTTTTGAGGAAGCATGGTTAATTCAGCTACAGTGAACTCCGTGATGCCGATAGTTTGGAGTGCCTCTTGAACAGCATGGTATTGATCAGGCTCTGCATAGACAATAACCGTGTCTTCTTCCTCTGTTACGTCACGAACATCAATATCTGCTTCCATTAAAAGCTCTAGCACTTCATCAGCAGTTTTACCTTCTACACCAAATACTGCAGTAGCATCAAACATATAAGCAACGGAACCACTGACACCCATATTTCCTCCATTTTTACCGAAAGCAGCACGAACCTCGGAAGCAGTTCGATTAACATTGTTTGTTAATGTATCCACGATAAGCATTGAACCGTTTGGACCGAATCCTTCGTAACGAAGCTCATCATAACTTTCTTCTGCTCCACCCTTAGCCTTTTCAATAGCTTTTTCGATGATATGCTTAGGAACACTATAGGTTTTCGCACGTTCTAATACAACCTTCAAGGCTTGGTTAGCCTCAGGATCAGGCTCCCCTTGCTTAGCTGCCACATAAATTTCACGACCGAACTTAGCATAAATGCGGCTTGTATTTTTGTCCTTCTCTGCCTTCTTATCCTTGATGTTATTCCACTTACGTCCCATTACGAACATCTCACTTTCTATCTGAATCTGTTATAAATTTTAATACAGAGATAATACATAATACAATAAAAAACCTTTACTATTATACAATATCTTGACAAGAATTTCTTGGGGAATTTTTGGATAGCTTGTTTGTGGGGTGTGTGGTTGGTGCTGTGAATTACATCTTATGAAGCTGCCATCACTCCCTACAAAGTTCTCGGCATCACGACACTACCTCACGCATAAGCTATATAAACCGCGTCCAAGATGGAGGGAAAACAAACATGGATATTCTTAACAAGGTGAAGAGCTATCGAGAGGAAGAAAATCGTCTAAAGTGGGAGGGTACATTCGCGGAGTACCTGGAAATTGTCAAGGAGAGGCCAGAGGTTGCCCAGACAGCGCATTCGCGCGTGTACAATATGATAAAAGCAGCTGGAGTTGAAGAACGAAATGGTCAGAAGATGTACCATTTCTTCGGTGAGGAAATATTTGGTTTAGAGGAGGCAATTGAGAGACTTGTTGAAGAGTACTTTCATCCTGCAGCAAAGCGACTTGATGTGCGAAAGCGAATCTTATTATTAATGGGACCGGTTAGTGGTGGAAAATCAACAATTGTGACGATGTTGAAAAGAGGATTAGAAAAATATTCCCGTACGGATGAAGGTGCAATTTATGCGATTAAGGGCTGTCCAATGCAAGAGGATCCTTTACACCTTATTCCCAATCATTTACGGGAGGACTTTTATAAGGAATATGGAATACGAATCGAAGGAAGTCTTTCGCCATTAAATACGATGAGGCTGGAAAAGGAATATGGTGGGCGAGTGGAAGATGTGATGGTGGAACGAATCTTCTTCTCTGAGGATAAGCGTGTCGGGATTGGAACCTTTAGCCCATCGGATCCGAAGTCACAGGATATAGCAGATTTAACAGGGAGTATCGACTTCTCAACCATTGCTGAATACGGCTCTGAATCAGACCCGAGGGCATATCGATTTGATGGGGAATTAAATAAAGCGAATAGAGGGATGATGGAATTTCAGGAAATGCTGAAGTGTGATGAGAAATTCCTTTGGCATCTACTTTCACTTACCCAAGAAGGGAATTTTAAAGCAGGAAGGTTTGCACTCATCTCTGCCGATGAATTAATTGTTGCGCACACGAACGAATCAGAATATCGCTCCTTTATTTCCAATAAGAAAAATGAAGCACTTCATTCCCGAATTATTGTTATGCCCATCCCTTACAACCTGCGCGTTAGTGAGGAAGAGCGAATCTATGAAAAGATGATTAAGCAAAGTGATATGGCCCATGTCCATATTGCTCCACATGCTTTACGAGTGGCTGCCATTTTCTCTGTGTTAACCAGATTAAAAGAATCAAAGAAACAAGGTGTAGATCTGTTAAAAAAGCTGCGCTTGTATGATGGGGAAAGTGTAGAAGGCTATAATCAAGTAGATGTTGATGAATTAAGGAAGGAGTTTCCGACCGAGGGGATGGAGGGGATTGATCCGCGTTATGTGATTAACCGAATTTCCTCAGCGATTATTCGGAAGGAAGTACCTTCCATCAATGCATTAGATGTATTGCGATCGATAAAGGAAGGACTTGATCAGCATGCTTCGATATCAACGGAAGATAAAGAAACCTATATGAACTATATTGCAATTGCAAGGCGAGAATATGATGAGATTGCTAAGAAAGAAGTTCAGAAGGCCTTTGTCTATTCCTATGAAGAATCTGCAAAATCCTTAATGGATAATTATTTAGATAATGTAGAAGCATACTGTAACAAAAATAAGCTAAGAGATCCGTTAACTGGAGAAGAAATGAATCCAGATGAGAAGCTGATGCGTTCCATTGAAGAACAAATTGGTATTTCCGAGAATGCGAAGAAATCATTCCGGGAAGAAATCCTCATTCGTATCTCGGCTTACGCTAGAAAGGGAAAACGATTTGACTATAACTCCCATGAACGACTAAGGGAAGCCATTCAGAAAAAGCTATTTGCTGATTTAAAGGATGTTGTGAAAATTACCACGTCCTCGAAGACACCGGATGAATCACAGCTGAAGAAGATAAATGAGGTTATTGCTAGATTGATAGATGAGTATGGTTATAATTCTGTTTCAGCAAATGAGCTGCTACGTTATGTTGGAAGCTTGTTAAATCGATAATTATACACTAAAAGGTAACAAGAACCTGTGAAAAGGCTAGTCTTGTTACCTTTTTGTTAACCAAAAACCGTTTCGTAATGCAATAATATGCGCCTAGCTGCATATGATAGAGAAAAGTATAGTAGTCCTCACAAAAGGATTGCACTACTTTTAACGAAAAGAATAGGAGGGGAAGGTATGCAGGAAGGTAAACACAGCTTTGTTGTCTCCGAGGAAAACTGGTCCCTCCATCGCAAAGGCTTTCAAGATCAACAACGCCACATGGATAAAGTAAAGGAAGCCATCAAAAATAATTTACCAGATTTAGTAAGTGAAGAAAGTATCGTTATGTCGAATGGACGGGATATCGTCAAAATACCAATCCGTTCGTTAGACGAATATAAAATTCGTTACAATTACAACAAGTCAAAGCATGTAGGGCAAGGGAATGGAGATAGTAAAGTAGGAGATGTCATTGGCAAGGATCCGAATGCAAAGGGACAGCAAGGCCCCGGCGGTGGAAAGCAGGCAGGTGATAAACCTGGAGAAGACTATTATGAGGCAGAGGTATCATTAGAAGAGCTAGAGGAAGCCCTATTTAAAGAATTAGAATTACCTAATTTACAAGAAAAGGACCAAGCAGAGATTGTTACTGAAAAAATAGAATTCAATGATGTGCGAAAGAAGGGGCTAATGGGTAATATTGATAAAAAACGCACTATTTTAACAGCACTAAAGCGAAATGCAAGAGATGGTCGCCCTGGAATAATTCCAATCTATAATGATGATTTACGATTTAAAACATGGAATGAAGTTGTGAAGCCTGAATCACAGGCCGTTGTATTAGCGATGATGGATACTAGTGCCTCGATGGGTACATTCGAAAAGTACATGGCGAGAAGCTTTTTCTTCTGGATGACTCGCTTTCTAAAAACGAAATATGAGCATGTAGATATTGCTTTTATTGCTCATCACACGGAAGCGAAGGAAGTGACAGAGGAAGAGTTTTTTACAAAGGGTGAAAGTGGAGGAACAATTTGTTCGTCAGCCTATGAGAAGGCGATAGAGCTAATTAAAGACAGATACCAGCCATCCCGCTATAATATTTATCCTTTTCATTTTTCAGATGGGGAGAACATTACCTCGGATAACCCGAAATGTATCCGGCTGGTCAATGAAATAATGGATGTGTCTAATATGTTCGGCTATGCTGAGGTGAATATTTACAATCGTCATTCGACACTAATGCGCGCATATAATACGATTGAGAATCCTAAGTTCCGTCACTATATTTTAAAGGAAAAGCGAGATGTATATCATGCGATGAAGAATTTCTTTCAACGTGAGGCAGTTGGTGTTTGAGGAAATTCGACTCCCCCTTATTCAATGCTAGGGGGAGCTTTTTATTTGTAAATAGGTAAGGATAAACGACTTTCGTTTCTGCATAAGAAGAACGAAGCCATTCGCAAAAAGGCAAGCGAATACAAGTTACGATAATTAACTATAAACCTGTTCAATCTTATAAACACCACGCTCTGTCGTTATAAAGAATTTTTCCCCATCATATTCATATAGGGTATTATTCTCAAGGGGGATTTCATAAACCGATGCTGGAAGCGGCTGATTACTCATAGAAGCTAGTGTCTCAATCCGCCCATCCCCTTTTAATAATAGATTATACCTCGGTACATAATCGTCAATTCTTCTCGTGTTTAGGTCATAGGAAATATCCTGTAAATGCATTACTATTTTATCAACATCATCCATTTCATGCTTAGTAATTTTAATTTGCTGGCCATTCCACTGTTGAAGCTGTCTGTTAAATTCCTCAACCGATAAAAATTGGTGTTCCATGCCATCCCTCCTGACCTTAAATTTTCCAAAAAGTATAGGAAATATGCGGAGATAAACCAATCTATTGACAGCAGAAAAATAAATATGGTATTTATTTGATAGAATTATTAGCACTCAACATGTTAGAGTGCTAAAATAAAGTTGACCATTTAATACTTCTAGTAATAAAGGTAGAAAAGGAGATGTGGAGAATGGGAAAAAGGAAGTTCAAAGCAGAATCTAAGCGATTATTGGATTTAATGATTAATGCTATTTATTCACAGCGGGAGGTTTTCCTACGTGAATTAATCTCAAATGCAAGTGATGCCATCGATAAAATCTACTATAAGGCACTCACAGATGAGAACTTAACCTTTAATCAAAGTGATTATTTTATTAAAATTACGGCAGACAAGGATTCTCGTACACTAAAAATTATTGATACAGGTATTGGTATGACTGAGGAAGAGCTGGAGAAAAACCTCGGCACGATTGCTAAGAGTGGATCCTTAGCCTTTAAATCTGAAAACGAAATTAAGGATGGCTATGATATTATCGGTCAATTCGGTGTTGGCTTCTATGCAGCATTTATGGTTGCAGATGTTGTAACCGTAGTAAGTAAAGCATTAGGCAGTGATCAAGCATATAAATGGGAATCAAAGGGATCTGATGGATATACCATCGAACCGGTAGAAAAGGACACCGTTGGAACGGAAATTACACTGAAGCTCAAAGAGAATACAGAAGATGAGAGCTATGATGAGTATCTGGAAGAATATCGCTTAAAACAAATCATCAAAAAATACTCTGATTTTATTCGTTATCCAATTAAAATGGATGTTACGAAAAGCAAGAAGAATGATGACGATGATGAATATACAGAGTACCAGGAAGAAGAAACTATTAACAGTATGGTTCCGATTTGGAAAAAGAATAAAAGTGAGCTAACTGATGAAGATTATGAGAACTTCTATCGTGAAAAGCGCTATGGCTTTGATAAGCCACTAAAGCATATTCACTTAAGTGTAGATGGTTCGATTCGTTATAATGCTATTCTATTCATTCCAGAAAATCGTCCATTTGACTACTACTCTCAAGATTACGAAAAAGGTCTTGAGCTATATTCAAATGGTGTGCTAATCATGGAAAAATGTGCAGACCTTATTCCAGATCACTTTAGTTTTGTAAAAGGGCTTGTTGATTCTGAGGATCTGTCATTAAATATCTCACGTGAGATGCTGCAGCATGACAGACAGTTAAAGCTTATTGAGAAAAATATTAATAAGAAGATTAAGCAACAACTTATCAGCCTACAAAGAGACGACAGAGAAAGCTATGAGAAGTCCTATAATGCCTTTGGTCGCCAATTAAAATTCGGTGTTTATAATGAGTTCGGTGCAAACAAGGATACATTAAAGGATTTATTAATGTTCTATTCCTCCAAGGAGAAAAAGCTTGTCACCTTAGCAGAGTATGTGTCTAGAATGGCTGAGGATCAAAAGTATATTTACTATGCAACAGGTGAATCCATCGAACGTATAGACAAGCTTCCACAAACAGAGCTTGTAGCGGATAAAGGGTATGAAATTCTTTACTTTACTGAAGAAATTGATGAATTCGCTATTCGTATGCTAATGAACTACGAAGAGAAGGAGTTTAAATCCGTTTCTAGCAATGACCTTGGAATTGATACAGAGGAAGAGAAGGCAACAGAAGAGGAAACAGCTGAAAACAAAGATCTCTTTGCATACATGAAGGAGCACTTAGCTGGCAAAGTAAAAGAGGTACGAGTGTCTAAGCGTTTGAAAACACATCCAGTATGCTTAACCGCAGATGGTGAAATCTCCATCGAAATGGAAAAAGTTATCAATGCGATGCCAGATAATCAACAGATTAAAGCGGAAAAAGTATTAGAAGTCAATCCAAACCATGAAATCTTCCAAACGTTGAAGGAAGCATATGAAAATGATAAGGAAAAATTAAATCTATACACAACGATTCTTTTCAACCAAGCACTGCTAATTGAAGGATTACCAGTTGATGATCCGGTTGAATTTACGAATAATATGTGTAAAGTGATGGTTGGGTCCAAGTAAGTTGTGGGGATATATGAAATTGTATATATCTTATAAATGAGTGCTATTAGACATTTTGATTCGTATTATGTATAATAATAGCTAGAAGGTAATAGGATAATAAAAACCGAGAATGCGCGAACATTCTCGGTTGGGCACGATACTGAAGTTCAGGTGGGTTCCCCTCCTGAACACAATGGACAGGAAAGAACCTCACCCTAAGTTATTTTAGCGATTAAGGGTGGGGTTCACTTTTTGTTAATCAAGTCATTGATTAACTGTCGAATGAAGTTTAACAGTCTCCAGCTGTAAATAGTTAATGATTTGGTTCTATTAATGTAAAAACCTGTGCAGAATTAAATCCAGCACAGGTATTTTACATTATTTTAAAGCCTTTTCCAAGGTTTCTAAATTTCGCTTCATTAAACTAAAATAATCCTCACCATTTTCGATATCCTCTGTTGTTAATGTTGATAGATTATGAAGATATAGTGGCTCAGCCTTAATCTCTTCACGAATAACCTCCGCTACCTTTGGAGTAATGTTTTGTTCGAATATCACATACTGTATGTTCTTTTCCTTTGCGAGCTGAATAATTTTGGTCAATTCACCTTGTGATGGTTCTTCGCTTGAAGATAGACCAGCAATAGGAATTTGTTTGATTCCATAGCTCTGTTCCCAGTAACCATATGCGGCATGGGAAACTATCATTTCTGGGTTCTCCTTCTGCGATGCTAAGTTATGAAAATCTTCATCCAATGCCTCTAAGTCATTCTTTAATGTTTCATAGTTTTGCTCGAATTCCGCTTTGAATTCAGGTTGTAATTTAATTAGAGCATCCTTAATGTTGCTTGCTAGGACCTCGGCTCTTACTGGGTCTAACCAGACATGTGGATCAATGTCACCATGGTGGTGTTCATGTTCATCATGCTCATCCTCTTCATGATCTGCTTCCTCATGTCCATTATCATGATTTTCTTCACCGTGTTCATGCTCTTCCCCATGCGCATGCTTTATCGCTTCCACACCATCGGATGCCTCTACTATTAAAACGTCCTCACTCTTTAATGTATCTTTAATTTTATCCGCATAGGATTCCATGCCTAATCCGTTATATATAAATGCATCTGCTCTTGCAATATTCAAAATTTCCTTTGAGGTAGGTTCGTATGTATGACTGTCCGAACCTGCAGGGATTAAGGTTTTCACTTGAACATGTGCTCCGCCTATTTTCTTTGCAAAATCCTCAAGTGGATAAATCGAAGTATAGATCGTTAAAGTATCTTCGTCCTTTAACTCGGTAGATGATGAAGTGCTACATGCCGCCAATAATAGAATAATTCCTAAAGAAACAATGATAATCCAGCTTTTTTTCAACTAACAACTCTCCCTTTTTTTAAAGTCAACAACGATTATATCGTAATCGTTACGATTTGTAAATAGGAATGGTTACGATTTATTTTATTCGTGCATCCTGTTCATCATTCCTTTTCTCCTTCATAAACTATACAAAGCATATTTGGAGGGATCATCATTGACCGATACAAAAGAGCTGCACAAGGCAATTGAAGAAATTACCGAAATTGCTGAGGGATTTGGGTTAGATTTTTACCCGATGCGCTATGAAATCTGTCCCGCTGACATCATTTACACATTTGGTGCCTATGGCATGCCAACACGATTCTCGCATTGGAGCTTTGGGAAGCAGTTCCATCGTATGAAGCTACAATATGACCTAGGCTTGAGCCAGATTTATGAGCTAGTTATTAACTCAGACCCGTGCTATGCCTTTTTATTAAATACGAATAGTCTCATTCAAAATAAACTTATTATCGCACATGTCTTAGCGCACTGCGATTTCTTTAAAAACAATGTGCGTTTTTCCAATACGAGAAGAGATATGGTGGAGAGCATGACAGCCACTGCTGAGCGTATTGCACAATATGAATTAATCCATGGCAAGGACGAGGTGGAAAAATTTCTTGATGCGGTATTAGCTATTCAAGAGCATATTGACCCTTCGATTGTTCGCCCAAAGCTACCGGAATATGTTTTTGAAGAAGAGGAATCTCCCAATAAAAAAGTAAAAACAGATTACGATGATTTATGGGATATAGATGAAGAGCCAAAAGAGGATAAGCCAAGAGTCAAGCGACGTAAGAAATTCCCACCGAAGCCTGAGAAGGATCTACTACTATTTATTGAAAACTATAGTCGTGAGCTAGATGATTGGCAGCGGGATATACTAACAATGATGCGGGAGGAAATGCTCTATTTCTGGCCACAGCTGGAGACGAAAATCATGAACGAAGGCTGGGCTTCCTACTGGCACCAGCGCATCCTGCGTGAGTTAGACCTAAGCTCTCAAGAAACCATCGAATTTGCCAAGCTAAATTCTGCAGTCGTCCAGCCATCGAAACAACAAATTAATCCCTATTATTTAGGACTGAAAATATTCGAAGACATCGAAGAACGCTACAACAACCCAACGGAAGAAATGCTAGAACGAGGTGTAAAAGCCGGCTCTGGACGTGAGAAAATATTTGAAGTGCGTGAGATTGAGTCAGATATATCCTTTATCCGAAACTATCTTACAAAGGATTTGGTCGAACAAGAGGACCTGTATCTATTTGAAAAGCAAGGTGCGTACTACAGAATATCCGATAAGGACTATGAAAAAATTCGAGATCAGTTAGTATCCATGCGAGTGAATGGAGGCTTCCCGTACATCACCGTAGTGGATGGGGATTATATGCGTAATGGAGAGTTGTATTTGGTTCATGGGTATGAAGGAACAGAGCTAGACCTACATTATTTGGAAAACGTACTACCATATATTTATCAGTTGTGGGGTAGGAAAGTTTATATAGAGACTTATGTAGATGATAAACTGACCGTTTATAGTTATGATGGGGATCGGGTGTTTAAGCGGTAATTGGTAATCGTATACTATTTTCCTAATGGTTTAGACTTTTAAAAGAAAATAGCGATATGCTTAAGTATCACCAGTCTATTTTTACAAACTAATTGAATAGTAATATTCAAAGAAAAGATACCGCTAAAGTTTAATATTTATATAAAGAAAAGCAGAACTTCCAATTAACTGGAAGTTCTGCTTCATAGTATGTCTTATTACGCAATAGTACCCGTTCATAAATTAGAATAGTCTTCCCAAAAAAGGGCGATATCTTTCTGTAAAATATGTCTACCGTTAATGGTAATCATCCTCTGAAAATATTAAATAGACACCTCATTCAGATCATGATGAGAATTCAGATAAAAATTCACCATTTCTTTGGCTAGTACGTCTGGAGCCATCATAACTGCTGAATGGTCTTGCCCAGAAAGTGTTTGGTATTTAGCTACAGGTAACAGGTTAACAAGTGACTTAGCAGCGTCATGGAAATAAGGTTCACTATTTTCTCCAACCATAACAGATGTTGGAACATTCATTTTCCACCGATCAACTGGTAATGGGTTACCAGATTGAGTTTCACCCATAATCATTCCATCATAAGCTAGCGTATGTGCCATTCCTTCCATTGATTTCCAAGAAGGATCAGCTTTCACATACTCTAAGTATTCAGATGGTATACCAAGTGCTTCACTCATATAGTACTCAACAGCTTCATTTCGTTTGCCTTCTTCAATCAAATGGTTTAAATGCTGAACATAATTTGCTGGTACAGGTGGGCGACTATCATCAATAATAAAAGGAGGTTCATACATAAATAGCTTTATGACTTTGTCTTCAAGTTTACTTGCAGCTTCGATTGCTAACACGGCACCAGAGGAACTTCCAAACAAAAAGCACTTGCCACCAGCTTCATTTATAAGAGCCTCAATATCTTCCACTTCACGTTCCACTGCATACGGTGAAGAATCGGTGCTTTGCCCCCTTCCACGACGATCATAATTATAAACAGTAAAATGACTTGCAAGCTTTACAGCTAGTTGTTCAGCATCTTTATGATCAGCAGCAGCAGAGGCTACTAGGATTAATGATGGCCCAGACCCTTGCTTTTTGTAAGCAATTTTTGTCCCATCCTTTGAGATTAATGTGTTCATAACGTACCTCCATTTTTTGAGATTAAGTATTCTTCTAAACGGTCAAAGGCATCTGTAAATCCTTTAACCATTCCCATTTCTTCGGCTTTGTTTAGCTCTTCACTGGAATTGAAGCGAGTAATAATCCTAAGTACTGAGCCTTCCATTACCTCACTAAAGGTTACAACAGTGTACATTTCACTGTTTTCTACAATGTTCCAATTCTTATCAGTAAATGAGTCTATATACACAAGTCTTAATGGTTCAATAACTTCTTGATAGATAGCTTTACAGTATGCCTCTTCTCCATCACCATTATCGGGACATAAACGATAGCGCCAAACACCACCCGGTCTAACATCCATCTCGTAAACTGTGGATGTCCATTCTTTTGGTCCCCACCAACGAGCAATATGTTCGGGCTTCGTCCATCCGTCCCATGCATACTGAAGGGGGATTGCTACTGTACGCTCAATTGTAAGTTCTCGACGTACCTGATCCTTGAAAATTTTTGTTTTTTTTCTCAAATTAAATTCACCCTTGTTAGCTTGTTAACCTACTGTTTACCTTCCTATGCGGAAAGTGAAAAAATATAGCTATTTATCCTCCTTTCGTAAAATGTCGATCATATAGTCCTCAAAGTTATCTAGTCGTTCCTCCCATAAAACACTAAAGGAATCGAACCATGCATCTAAATCCTGAAATGGTTGAGCTTCAAGACTATATATTCGCATCTGTCCCTTCGTACGAGACCGTACTATTCCTGTCTCGCTCAAAATGCGTAAATGACGAGACACCTGTGGCTGGCCAATGTTGAGTGCCATAACAATTTCGTTTACAGAGCGGGGGCCTTTTTTCAAAAGCTCCACAATGTTAAAACGATTAGGCTCTGCGATTGTCTGTAATGTTATTTGCATCGTAGTTGTATTCATGCCCTTAATATACACTTAAACATATATACGTGTCAATACATATAATGAAAAAATTTTACCAAAGTTGATTTCACTTTTTTTGTCCGAAGGGAAAAAAGTTCTTCTACATATTTTATAACCGAGAATGATAGTAGCATCCTCGGTTATATATTAATAAAGTATATCCTTGTTTTACATATTCCTATGAAATATATTCTCTACGATACCTTGTAGACATCTACCGATCTATAAAAATCCAAGTAGCTATCTGATTCCCCATCATACATTCCACAATAAATCATCAATTTCTGTACCGGAATCCTACACCACTGCACTTAATAGAAACATCCTGTTGAACAGTTATTAACTATCCGTTACACTAGTCGCCAACAATTGTTTTAGGCTGGCATCAATAAATGTATTATCGACACGGTTAATTCCGCGACCGGCAAAATGGCCCCATACTGAATCAATAGGATTAAAAGTAGCATTCGGTATAAGCTTAGCCTCATATTTATTGTCGTCCGCCGTACAGAATAGATCGCTGATTCCTGGCATGATGTAGGCGTGCGCCTTGATGCTTCTAAGCGCCTCATCAAAATCACCATTATAGGTCGGATTCGCACTAATATCAGCAAACTGCCCTGTCCATAACATGGCAAGGACATTATGCGGATCCATCTTCATAAAGCTATCTTCCCAGACTCCCACTACAAAGTCTTCCAATGAGTCAAATCCCATTACTTGATAAAGCTCCTCTCGGTAAAATGACTGAGACAAGCCCCATCCCGCATAGACACGGCCAACAGCACGCATGTCTTTAGAAGTCAGCTGGTTTAACTTACTTGAATCGAAGCCAACTGTCGCCATGAGCGCAGCTTTCATACCATCAAGAACAACAAAAGTTTGTGGCCAAGTTTTTGCCCCTCCACAGAAAGGTGCAATTCGTTCCACCATGTCTGGATAACTTGCTCCCCATTGGAATGATTGAATGCCTCCCATAGACCATCCGACTACAAGAGCAATCTTTTGAATACGGAATTTTTCTGTTACCAGCCGATATTGGAGTTGTACATTATCATAGATAGTAACCTGCGGAAAGTTTTCCCGGTCAAATGGAGGAGGCGTATTACTAGGAGACGAGGATAACCCGTTCCCTAATAGATTTGGAACAATAATGAAATATTCATTTGGATCTAGTGCCATGCCTTCTCCAATCAACCATTCGTTCTGCATATGCTGATCACCAAATGCAGTCGGATAGACAATCACATTATCTTTTCTTTCATTCAATTTTCCATAAGTCTTATATGCAAGAAAGGCGTTTGGTAACGTCACTCCTGACTGTAATGTTACGTCACCTAAATCAAAAATTTCATAATCCATTGCATTGTCTCTCCCTTCAAATTGAAATACAAACGTTATGAATGTATTTCTTGTTATTAGTATAAAGCTGTGTTAGTCTCAAAAAAAGTGAACAAAAATCAAAGTAGTGTTCAATAATATTGAAAGTTGAATGGAGGAGTGTCATGGAATTGCGCCAATTGAATACGTTCCGCATGGTTGCATCCACCTTAAACTTCAGTCGGGCTGCAGAAGTGCTAAACTACGTCCCCTCCAATGTCACGATGCAGATAAAAGCATTGGAGGAAGAGCTTGGTGTTCGACTCTTTGATCGCTTAGGTAAGCAACTTGTCCTCACAACTGCAGGTAAACGTTTTTTAACTCATGTCCAGAGCGTTCTAGACAAGTTGGATGAAGCTCGTAGTATCGTTCATGAGAATGAACATTTAAGTGGCACACTAACCATAAGTGCCAACGAGGTTCTTTGTGCCTATCGACTTCCGAATGTTTTTAAGCAATTTCGTTTACAGCATCCCGGGGTTCGTCTTATCTTCCGCTCTGTTCCTAATCAAGAGCTTAAGCAAACGCTCTTCGACGGAACTGCCGACATAGTCTTTATGTTGGATGAACCCATTCTCTCGACAGGGCTAACAGTCGAACCGTTAGTGGAAGAAACATTTCGCTTTTTCGTCTCGCCAGATCATCGTCTCGCGAAACAACCTATACTCCAACAGGAAGACTTTCATGGAGAGGTGTTCCTAGTGAATGAAAAGGGATGTACCTATCGAACCATGTTTGACCGGTCATTTGAGAAAAAGGGTATTGATAGTATTACGTATTTAGAATTTCAAAATGCTGAAGCAATTAAACAATGTGCAATCGCTGAAATAGGAATTGCTTTCCTTCCTGAAATAACGGTGGAAGCCGAAGTCGAACGGGGTGAGCTAGTGCCCCTTCCATGGCAAATTCCAAACCTACACGTATATACACAGATGGCCTGGCATAAAGATAAGTGGCTTTCACCAATCATATTATCCTTCATAGAAGTAGCAAGAGAGGTTATGGCTACAGGGGTTGAAACGAAGAACATCTAGCTTATCAATATTTCACCTTACCATACTGTAAATCTTGTATGGTATTACTAATAGAATTATAATATTTACTAAATAGTAAGGCATCTTGGTTTGTTTACCAAGATGCCTTACTAGATTTAGCTATTATTTTAAATGAACGTTATTTTTGAAGGTGTGAACGATTCCGTATGCGAGTAATGCAAGCCCAAGAAATAATAATAATCCAACAAAAAAATTATCAAAAATAGCTGGCATACTTGGCTCGCTTGGGAGTGAGCCATTTCCATTAAGTTTTACTGGAACAACCTCTATTCCGTATTGAAAAACAGCAATAAATCTTTCCGTCGTGTACAATATTCCACCTAATGCAATACATACGATTCCAGAAATGAAACTAACCTTCCCCATGTGTATTCCCCCTATGTATTTATTCCATTATTTCTATCAAATTAACAAACTAGATAATTAACGAGATTTCTCGAATCAATTCAATTTTACCATAAAATTCTGAATACCTACTGTATATGAGAAGGGTTCGCTATGAAAAAGATTAATTGATTCTCTAAGCAAATCATTATATCCTTAAGAATTGGGAATAGAGAGCTTGAACTGCCCGTGGTAACTTAAGGAGGAACTATTTTGTCAGCAACGATTATACTAGCAATCATTATTTTTATAGCCACACTAGCATTAGTAATCTGGCAGCCAAAAGGATTATCCATTGGATGGTCTGCATGTGGAGGGGCTATTCTTGCACTACTCTTTGGGGTGGTTGATTTTCAAGATGTCTTAGAGGTTACGAGAATTGTATGGAATGCAACATTAGCATTTGTCGTAATCATTCTTATCTCTTTGATATTGGATGAAATTGGCTTCTTTGAATGGGCATCCTTACATATGGCGAGAATAGCTAAAGGTAATGGAATACGGATGTTTTTTTATGTGAGTATATTAGGTGCAATAGTTGCAGCCTTTTTTGCTAATGATGGAGCAGCACTAATACTTACTCCAATTGTCCTAGCCATGGTTCGGAACCTAAATTTTAAGGAAAAGATGGTCTTTCCATTTATTATGGCAAGTGGATTTATCGCAGATACGACTTCATTACCACTTGTTGTGAGTAATTTAGTCAACATCGTCTCTGCAGATTTCTTTCATATAGGGTTTATAGAGTATGCAATAAGAATGATCATTCCAAATCTATTTTCACTAGTCGCAACAATCCTTGTTTTATTTACTTACTTTAGAAAAAGTATTCCGAGAGAGTATGACATTACCCAATTAAAGGAACCGACTGAAGCGATTAAAGACAAAAAGCTGTTACGTGTTTCTTGGTATGTCCTTTCAGTCTTATTAGTCGGATATTTTATTAGTGAATTTATCAATTTACCAGTTTCAGTTGTTGCTGGGGTTATTGCCATTTTCTTTTTACTAGTCGCTAGAAGAAGTAAGGTAGTTAACACAGTGTCCGTTATCAAAGGGGCACCTTGGAAGATTGTTTTTTTCTCTATTGGCATGTATGTTGTTGTATTTGGATTACGGAATGCTGGATTAACAGAGCTACTAGCTAATCTTATCCAACTTTCTGCAGACCAGGGATTATTTGTTGCAACAGTTTCCATGGGATTTACTGCGGCAATCCTATCATCCATCATGAATAATCTTCCTACCGTCATGATTGATGCAATCGCAATAGCGGATACGAATACAACGGGTGTAATCCGTGAAGCACTAATTTATGCTAATGTTATTGGTTCCGATCTAGGTCCAAAAATCACACCAATTGGTTCATTAGCTACCCTATTATGGCTCCATGTCTTGTCTCAAAAGGGTGTGAAAATTTCATGGGGTACGTATTTTAAAACGGGTATACTGCTAACAATTCCTATCTTGTTTATCACATTAATAGGGCTATATTTAACCTTGAACCTGTTCTAGAGTGTCGGGATGAAGTAGGAGAACGGATAAAACGTTTTGCAGTAACTTGGAAATGAATGAGTGCCATGGGGGGGGATCCATGGCACTTTTATATGGGCAACTCATGAATTATGTCGGAAATATTATAATGGCACAGTTTGCGATAATTGCTGCCGACTCAAATACCAATATCCGAAGGCGGCAGTTATACAAATAACACTTCCAATCACCAAATACAACACTCGAATTCCAATAAAATCCGCACTTATCGTGGCAAATAATATCCCTAATGGCATCATGGTTCGCATGATTAATAAGCGAACAGAAGTTACTTTTCCCATGACATCATTGGGAATGACCTGTTGGATAAGTGTGATGTTATAAATATTAAACAATGCTATCACTATTCCAGCAATCAGTTCGGTTATTACAGCTAGTGTGTACCAAGGTGTAAACCCAAGGGAAAGGTATGTACAGCCACTAATAAATAAAGTTGCAAAAAGGATACCTAAACCTCTTAAATTGCCTATCTTTTGATTGATAAAAGCTCCAATGAGGTAACCAATCGGAAAGCCGGCCATAAATATCCCATAGGCTGAATATGGCTGATCAAGAATTGTCGTAATATAAGGTATCGTGGTAACAATAGTTACACCGACTCCAAATTGGACAAATCCAAAAAATACACCAAGCCAAACGACTAGTCTATGTTTCCCATAATGTTTTAGCCCTTCCTGGAACTCATGAAGCCAAGGTTTTCTAGTTTTGCTTCGTTGATAGTTTTCATGAATGCTTAGAAGCTGAATGGTGCTGATTGCAAAGGCAAGAACAATAATATTAATTACCCATTCTAATGCGAAGAAGTCAACAAATACACCGGAAACAATCGGCCCCGTAATAACCATAACTTGTCTAACACTATCTAATGAGGCATTTGCTCTTGAAAGCTGTTCCTTTTCCATGATAGTTGGCAAAATTGCTTGATTAGCAGGGGAGAATATAGGCATGATTAAGCCAATAATGATTTGGATAACCAATATAAATACGATAGTAAAGTTATCAAGTAATAGTGAAATTAGTAGCCCTAGTGCTAGAAGAAATCGTATGATTTGGCAGCCTATCATGATCCATTTTCGGCTCCACCTGTCGATATAAGGACCAATGAAAAGCTGCATGAAAAATGAAGGGATATAATAGATTAGCCAAACAGAACCAAGTGCAGTTGCTGAGCCAGTTAGTTGGTAGATTAATATGGAGTTACAAGCTGTAAGTAAAGCCCCTCCTAATTCGGAGGTAGCATTGCTAAGCCAAATGGCACGAAAGCTTTTATGATGAAACATTTAGTTACCCCTTACGTCCAGTAATTAGTGAATTTAAA
The DNA here is from genome assembly GCF_018333235.1 of Ornithinibacillus bavariensis. Taxonomy (GTDB): domain Bacteria; phylum Bacillota; class Bacilli; order Bacillales; family Amphibacillaceae; genus Ornithinibacillus; species Ornithinibacillus bavariensis. The sequence continues at coordinate 55,000 of NZ_BORP01000002.1, forward strand.
ACCTCGCTTTATTCCCAAACCTGGTCAAGCTTGTCCGCATAAAACTGAATTGCTCTTTTGTATTGTTTTACCTTTTCATCTGAAGTTGTTTCAACTAAACAGTTTAATAGTATTTCCATTGCCTGCTTTGGCTGATTCAGATTATATAGAGTCATGGCATAAAACACACGTAAGGCATGATTGTTCGGAAACAAGGTTATTCCCTTTTCAAAGGTTAGCTTAGACCTTTCATAGTTACCAAGCGTACGATAAGTACTTCCTAATCCCAATAATGCGCCTTCTAGGTCCTCACCGGATAATCCTAGAGCAATTGCTTTTTCATAATAAGGAACAGCATCTGATTCTTTCCCTAACACATCGAAGCTCCAGGCGCATTGATAATGAACTACTGCATTCTCTGGATGAGCTTTAACCAACTCCAGTAATAAGCTATTGGATTCTACTAATCTATTTTGTGATCGAAGAAAAATTGCTCTTTCTAGTTTTGCTTTCATTTTTTTCATCCTTTACTGATTCAAAAGTTTATTAAATAAATTTTATTGTTCCATCTCGATGTACTCTCGCTGCAACTTCCATTCTTCATTTTCTAAGCCCCAAACATACATCACTTTAGCCTGATGTGGCTTTCCTTCGATAAGGCTTGTTTCAGTGCCAAAAACCAAACAGTTCTCGCCATTCTTTCGTTCTGTTTTGGTTATTACGTTAAATTCCTTTTTTGTATCTTCCTTGTATTGATTTAAAACGGAAACAATATCATAGTCAAAGAAATACTCCTCTGGTTTTTCAATCCCCGAAAAGGCCCAGTACCCAACAAAGCGTTCAGACATAAAGTTACGAATATGGGTATCGTCCTTTGTCTTAAAGCCCTCATTCCAGCTAGAATAATAGTTTTGTAATGTAGATTCAAAATCCTTCATCGCGAATCCCTCTCTAATTAGAAAGTATTATCTCTAGAATCATAGCATAAATATTCAGTTAATTATATATCTTTGGATAATAAATAATGTTAGATAGGTGTGGACATAAAAAGGAGGGATATGTATAATAAATGGCAAATCTTCATAGGATGAACCGAGGATGTTTCCGACCATCCCCGGCTCGCATGGTTAAGAAGTTCAGGTGTGGAATGCCCTCTGAACATTTATTCATTTAAAATGAACAAAGAACCCTCACCCAAATAAGTGATTAGCCGTCACGGGTGGGGGTTCACTTTTTGTTAATCTTATCATCAATTAACTGCCTAATGAACGCAAGCAACGATATCAAAAATGAACCAGCTGCGACTAGTAACATCAGAATTGATACTACTAATTCCAAAGGCATCCCCCCTTTCACCATGAAATGGATCCAGAGGGAAGTGAAAATCCCACCCTAACGACTTACCATGCATAGGTCTAGTTTATCCTAACATAGATTGTTCGTAATCCTACGATAGTCACAAGTAGGGAAGGGTAAATTGTACCTAATTATCGCTTTTATCGTTTATTAGAGTATCGAGCTTCTTTTCTATATGATTTAGTTGGTTTTTCATCTTCCTATTTGAGCGGATTGATCCTACAATTAGTACGATAACTAATACGATAAAACCAAGAAAAAACAACTGCGCTAGCATGTCCCCAATATGAAAACCATCCATTTGTTTTTCCTCCTAATAACATGATTAATTATATTTAACCATAATAAATCAAATTTTGTTAGTGATTTTTTTGAATTATACTATTTGGTAGAATGTTTGCTACAATGATTCCTGTATCTAGAATTATTAATGATGGTTTATTGCGACATGAACATTAGGGATTGCAAATAGAATGGTAGCTTAACCCGAATAATGGTAGGAGAAGCCAAAATCGGTAACCAAAAGCACTATTGCGTCCCGAAAATGGTAGGAGAAGCCAAAATCAGTAAGCAAAAGCGCTATTGCGTCCCGAAAATGGTAAGAGAAGCCAAAATCGGTAAGCAAAAGCACAATTGCGTCCCGAAAATGGTAGGAGAAGCCAAAATCGGTAAGCAAAAGCTGATTTGCGTCCCGAAAATGGTAGGAGAAGCCAAAACCGGTAAGCAAAAAGCGCTATTGCGTCCCGAAAATGGTAGGAGAAGCTAAAACTGGTAAGCAAAAGAGTAATTCCCCCTAAAAGTAGGGCGTAACGAGTGGATTGGTCGTTCCTGAAAATCAAAGTGAACAACTAATACGATAGTTATATTAGGATTGCGTATATACAAATAGGTATAAAAATAAAAGTGCGATAACAAGCCAACTAACTTGCTATCGCACTTGTTCTTTTTATTTAGTTTTGCTTTAAAAAGTCAGGCTCTAGAAATGCTGGATTCGGGTATTTATAGAAGCCCTCACCAGAAGACACTCCCATTTTACCTTGATCAATCATTTCCGTTTTAAGTTTTTCTGCAATTGCTTTGTAAGTAGGGTCTAGCTCTGCTTTTGCTAGATTTAAGTTGTATGGTGTTTCCATACCGACAATATCGAGAATTGCAAATGGACCATTTGGAGCTCCTGTTGAGATCATCCAGTTTTTATCAATTGTTTGAGGGTCTGCAATATCGTTTGCCCATAAAGAAAGACCTGCATCTAAAAGTGGTACTAATAAAGAATTAAGGATGTAACCAGGCTGCTCTTTCTTTAGTACGAAAGGAATCATACCGATGGAGCGAGCAAAGTCAGTTACTTGCTCTGTATATTTAGCATCAGTTCCCGGATGTCCCATAACTTCAGCAGTATTGTTTTGCCAAATGGAATTAGCAAAATGTAGTGCTAAAAACTTTTCAGGACGACCGGTAAACGCTGCAAATTGACTTGGCAACATGGTAGAAGAGTTTGAAGCGAATACCGTTTTCTCTGGTGCAACCTCTGCAAGCTTTTGATAGAAATCTTGCTTAATACCTACAACCTCTGGAACAGCTTCGATCATCAAATCTACATCTGCTACTGCATCCGCTAAATCGGTATAGAAAGATATACGACCAATTGCAGCTTCTGCTTTATCTGAATCCTGGAAGTAGCCTGCATAGACAGCTTTTAATTTAGAAAAACGTTCCTTCGCTACATTAATAGCAGCTTCATTGATATCATATACGTTTACATGATAACCAAAAAATGCTGATTGGAAGGCGATTTGGCTACCTAATACACCACTACCTGCGACCATTATCTTTTTGAAATCCATATTCATTCCCCTTTGAATAACTCTAAAATATAAATCTATCAATTTCATTTTATAGGACTTTTGTGTCATAATAAACATAGTTTAATAGGTATTTTTACGGATATATCCCATGCAAATGTAGGTGTTTACTATGAAGGAAATCGAATTCCAGTATTTATTATTTAGTAAGATTAATCAGGATGAAATCATGAACTGTGCTGCTATATTAATAGAAAAGAATAGAAATATAGAAACCAATCAGAAGCAAGGACTCTACCAATTTGTCACAGCATTTACCGACTTTGTTACATCACAGATCAAATATACTAAAATTGAAGAAATGCAACTGAATCATTGGGTACAAATGTTTAGTAATGATATGTCAGTATTAGATCCTTATATTTTTCTAGAAATACTTCATGAATCATTTAAGAGTGTTCTCGTTGAGCAAAAACAATCCAATCAAGAAGCGCTGTTAGGTTTTCATAACGAATTGTTACATAAGGTAACTACCTACTATTTAGATTGGGTGGAACATCCCCTGGAAATAACGGAAAGAAAACCAAAATATTTGCAGCAATTAGACAAATTTAGTGAGGTCCTCATTCAAAGAAATGGAACGGAAGATTTACCTTATATAGTAGCTAGAGTAGAAGAGATATTCGGATTCAAGCGCTGTGTATTTGTAAGCTATAATCCCTGGTTAAAGGAATTCTCAGGAGTGATTGGTGAGGAATTAGCGAAGGTTCATTTATTACGGGGGAAAATAGAATCTGAGCCAGTTTTTGCTTTGAAAAGGCCATTATTTCTAAAAAAGCCAGACCCATATGTACAACAAGTAGCCATTGAGATGTTTGAACTGTCCTCTATTATTTTTATACCGATTACACATGAGCATGAGTTATACGGATGGCTTACCCTTGATCAGCGTGGAGAACCTTTTGATTGTACAAAGCTCCAGCTTGATATTTTAGAAAAGGTTGGGGATCGTTTAGGGATGTATTTAGCACGGAAGCAAATGGGAAAAAGATACAAATATCCTCTAGATCTTACGGAAAATGAATTAGCCGTTCTTCATTTACTCACAGAAGGCTATAGTAATAAGAAAATGGCAGAATTAATGTTCTTAAGTGAGTTTACAGTACGAGATTATATCCAAAAATTAATGATTAAATTGAGAGCAAAGAATCGAACACAAATCATAGCAATGGCTTTTCGTATGGGGTTGGTGGACTAAATCAAATTTAAACTCACCTCTAAAAAAGGAGGGTTTGGGGTCAATACGCACACTATGCTCTCAAGTCCATTGGACGTATCTGAATCTTATTATCTCCCATGGAGCACTATATAACGTATTACAAAAAAGTATTTCTATTTTGTCGTTGATAACCCAATTGAAGGACAAACAAATAAGGTAACGGCAATCAAATAATTTAAAACATATGAGAAGGGAGTCAACGATGAAAAAAAGAAGTTTGATTATATTAACAACGGCTGCTATTACTGGTCTTTTAACTTACTTTTTGTTTATTACCGAAGATAAGAAAACTGAAAGTATTGTAATAGATAAAGATGGAGAAATAGTAAAACCATTAAATGGCGAAAATGATACTATTGGTCATTATTGTAAAAGAAGCGACTTTATAAGTTGAAGTAATCTACGAGGATTATTTATTTCCAGGATGAGAAAATCGCTACAGAAAGAGGTGCCGTCAAACATTTCGGATGTTTTGTGCGCGAAGGGATTTTTAAAGTGAAAAACAGGCTATTTATGTACGTTAAGACACTTTCATAAAGGGTGTAGTCGATACCTGGATTTTGAAACACCTTTTGGTACTACTTTTTAGCCCAAATTTGGGTTTAATAATGAGTGCTATGAGAAATGTTTAAACATACGGACACCTCCAAAAATTATTGTTCGTTAACTTTAATTTATCAAAAGGTGTCCTTGTTTGTGTACACAAATTGAGTGCTATTCACCTGTTTTAGCGAGTACCACTCTTCTTTATTTACTGGGTTATTGTCCTGGCCTCAGCCTATTCCATAAAGCCTATTTTTGAATAAACATCTGTGTCCAATGCTGTCCATCTGGATCATATCCTACACCGATATGGGTGAAATTTGGATTTAAGATGTTCTCACGGTGTCCTTCACTATTCATCCAAGCATTTACTACGTCCGCAGGTGTGGTCTGCCCTTGGGCAATATTCTCACCAGCTGCTTTGTAGGTAATTCCGAAGTCACGCATCATATCAAATGGTGAACCATATGTTGGGCTAGTGTGGGAGAAATACCCTTTTCGCTGCATATCATTCGATTTTTCCCTTGCAACTTGACTTAAGCTTTGGTCAATTTGTAGTTCGGGAACTCCAGCCTGTGCTCGTTCTTTGTTCGTTAACGTAACAACATCACTTTCAAAATTACTAAGGGAATAATTTTGATTTGATTGTTGCTGCTTAGCAGGCTGGTTCTGTGGCTGTTCTTGTTTCTCTAGATTATTTGTCCCAGTATTCGGTGATGGAGCTTGTCCATTCGGAATCTCCTGGAACTTATATTTAGCTTCTTGCGTTTGTATTGGCTGCGTATGTGGGTAGTTATCACTGGACTGGTCTGTACTAAGGCTCGAGATATTGTCATTATTTTGATTCGTGTTATCTCGATTATCTTGGTTATTATGATTATTTTGGCTATCTTGATTAGCATTATCATTATTGTTAGTGCCACAAGCAGATAATGCTGCAATCAATACGATAGAGAAAAGAATTCTCAAGTAATTTTTTTTCATTTGTTTTCACTCCTTAATGGTTTTGTCATAGTATTAGTAGTTCATTGAGAAAATATTGATGGAAATATAAAAAACACAACTTCCTATTTTACGTTTAAATAGCTATCCGCTAAACTAGCATTAGAATACGTTTTGAGGAAGGAAAGAAACATGAATACAATCCTAGTTGTAGACGATGATGCACATATACGGAAATTAATAAGGCTTTATTTGGAGAATAGTCATTATCATGTGATTGAGGCGGCTGACGGTAAGGAAGCGCTACATCTTCTAGGAAAAAACACGATTGACTTGGCAATTGTCGATGTCATGATGCCACATGTGGATGGCTATGAACTCACAGAAGATATTCGTTCCTTTTTAGACATTCCTATTCTGATGGTAACGGCAAAGGCGGAGTCACAGGATAAGGTAAAGGGGTTCCGCGCAGGGACAGATGATTATTTAGTAAAGCCCTTTGATCCAGTGGAATTGATTCTGCGAGTTGAGGCTTTGTTAAAGCGTTATAATATCAACATTGAAAATAGAATTAAGCTTGGGTCAGTTACTATTGATAAAGACCGTTTAACTGTTTATACGGAAGAGGAGACAGTTTCATTAAAGAAAAAGGAATGTGAGTTATTGTTTGTGCTAGCTAGTTCACCGGGAAAAATATTCACCCGAAATCAATTAATCGAGAAAATCTGGGGCTATGATTATGAGGGTGATGAACGGACAGTCGATGTGCATATAAAACGGTTAAGAGAACAGCTAGAGGTATTTGAAGATATAACGATTACGACCGTAAGAGGTCTTGGGTATAGGCTGGAGGACAAGGATGTTTAGAAGCCTGTATTTAAAAATTGTACAGACATTTATTTCTGTAGTATTAATCAGTATTTTTATTTCCTATTTTTTAACACCGTTCTCTCTAAATCAAGAAGAAATATTTAAGGAAGAATTATCAAAAATATCCATGGGTATTGCCCAGGTAATTCAAATGACAGGACCAGAAAGCATACCGGAATTGATTAGGGGATTTGATGATGAGAATTTAAATATCCTTATTACCAATGGGGAATATACATTTTTTGTTAATGAAGGCGATGATCGTTTACAGATACGGAAGAAGGATGTAGAGGAGATTCTTAGACATACCTTTGATGACCCCGTTGTTTTGGTGGATAAAGATAACAGGTCAGCTAGAATTATAGGTGTACCAATTAACGTATCAGGGAAAAAATATGCACTAATTACACGAATTGATTATGAAGATGAGTTTGAGGATATTCAACAAGGAATCTTTATGTCTTTAGTTATTGTGTTAATGGTTGGTAGTCTCTTAATTCTCCTAGCATCGACCTATTTAGTAAAACCCATTAGGAATTTGACCCATGCTGCACGAAAGCTTGCTAAAGGGGATTTCTCAGTACGAGTAGAGAAAAAGGAAGGCAAAAACCAGGATGAGGTTGGGGAACTAATCGATAGCTTTAATCATATGGCAACTGAGATTGAAAAAATTGATATGATGCGAGCAGACTTTGTTAGTAATGTCTCTCATGAAATACAATCGCCCCTTACTTCGATAAAAGGATTTACAAAAGCCATTATGGATGATGTAGTTCCAAAGGAAGACCAGAAGGAATACCTAACCATAATTTATCAAGAGATTGAACGAATGTCGAGGTTAAGTGATAACTTATTACGTATGGCATCACTGGATTCAGAGCACCATCCATACCACCCCGTTTCCTATCGTCTTGATGAACAATTAAGAAAATCGATATTAACAACCCAGCCACAGTGGGAAAAAAAGAATCTATCCATAGAGCTAGATTTAGAACCTGTTGAAATATTTGCTGATAAGGATTTGATGGAGCAGGTATGGCTTAATTTAGTTATAAATGCGATAAAATATTCCCATGATAATGGAACCATCGAAATTGCTATTAAAATTGCTGGTGGTCAAATTCATGTACTAGTTAGAGATTACGGTATTGGAATACCGGGAGAGGCAATACCTAACTTATTCAGTCGTTTCTATAAAGTGGATCGTTCTAGAAACCGTTCAATCGATGGAAATGGATTAGGGCTTTCTATCGTGAAGAAAATAATATCGATCCATAAGTTCAGTATTCATGTTATCAGTGAAGAAGGGGTGGGCTCAACATTCACAGTAAAAATACCAATCAGGCACTAAAAAAAGGGCTAGGAACAATTTTTTGTTCTTAGTCCTTTTCAGTTCATATTCAGTTCATATTTATAATTTATACTAAAAACAAAATAAGATCATTAGAAATTTCTTTATTTGTGAAACGAAGTACAAAGTAATTTCGTATAGATAAGTGATACTCCAAAAAAAGGGTATTAATCTAGGATGAAATTGGCAAGTCTGAATATAAGAGTAAGAACAGCTAGGGGGAATAGACATGTTCTTTCATCCAATGGATTTTTTAATAATTATCGCTTTTGGACTTGCGATGTGGGCACAAAGTCTTGTACAGCGTAATTTCCGAAAAGGTTCTAAAATAGGCTCATCCTCTGGGATGACAGGTGTAGAAGTAGCAAGGAAAATTTTAGATAGTGAAGGACTCTCTGATGTAAGGATTGAGCTTTCAAGAAGAGGAGCATTATCCGATCACTATGATCCGACAGCTAAGGTTGTTCGACTTTCGGAGCCTGTATATCGCGGGAAATCTATCGCTTCTCTGGCGGTTGCTGCACATGAGGTTGGGCATGCTATCCAGCATGCGAATCATTATTCCATGCTAGTGTTTCGTCATAAGCTTTTTCCAGTGGCGAATATTAGCTCCCAGCTAGCACCATTTTTATTAATTGCTGGATTCATTTTTTCCATACCGAGTCTAATTGGAATTGGAATTGTTTTTTTTGCGGCAGCAGTCGTTTTTCAGCTCGTCACCCTACCTGTTGAGTACAACGCATCGAGTCGAGCTAGAAATAAATTAATTACACTTGGAATGATTACGAATCAAGAGGAGAAAGGCGTAGGTAAGGTTTTAAATGCGGCGGCTTTGACCTATGTAGCAAGTACCTTAATCGCTTTACTTGAATTAGTAAAATACATCATGATTTTTCGTGAACGAAATAGTTAAGAAGGTGGGATGTTTAATGAGTTATTTACCAATAACTGATATGCCAAGCTTTATCAAGAAAGAAGTAGATACGTTAAATGAGGCAATCGCACCATTCATAAAAAGGATATCAAAATATTCATTTTGGGCTTTTCCGTTAATCGTGTTTTCACTCATTAATTTGTTATTTATGTTGTTCATTATGCCAGACACAAGGACTACATTTTCATTAGTCATCTATGCGGTGATGGGTGCCTTTGGTTTTGCTTTATCTAGAGAGGTGAAGCTACAGCGCAAAGAAGTAATAAAGGTAAGTGAGGATTTCATTATAAACCGAATTGAAAAAAGTAGTGCTTTGGTAGATTCCATAAAAGACCGGTATATTAAATTGGTTAAAGAGCAGCCTGCATTTGCAATGAATTATTTCATTCGATTCTTGGAAGAAGAGAATCGAGAGATAAGTCACTAAAGCGCTAGCTGGAGGGATTTAGTGGAGTTATTAGCCGAGCAGGAATATGTAAAGATTGAACGTAAGGTAGATAGTTTGGAACAGGTAGATTTGGAACACTGGCGCTACTTACGTCTATATAAAAGCAAAATTACGAGTGAGCATCGTGAATTTCCTATTCAGGAAGTTTTAGATATGTCTTTCCGTGAAATCGGTAGTAAAGGGGTTGGCCTTCTTTACTTACATACTATACGTGGTGTGTACTCGTATACCGTGAAGTCTTCTCCAAAGCAATTTATTGAAACGTATAAGCGGCATGTAGGAAAAAATGTATGAGATTTTCAAAACTTTAGTTGAAATGGGGAATGATCGATGACTGTTATGATTTATGGAGCAGCGTGTTCATCAACAAGAAAAGCAAAAGATTGGTTTAGAAAAAATAACATAGAATTTGTGGAACGAAACATTTTAAGGGAACCTTTAACAGTACAGGAGCTACAGCAAATCTTGCGAAGAACGGTTGAAGGTACAGAAGAAATTATATCAACAAGATCAAAGGTATATAAAGAATTAAATGTGGATATTGATTCCCTTCCATTACAAGAGCTGCTGGAACTAATTCATGAACATCCAAGACTATTAAGAAGCCCAATCATGCTTGATGATAAACGATTACAGGTAGGGTTTCATGTGGATGACATTAGACAATTTTTGCCACGGAAAACAAGAGAAAGACAATGGTTACAGTGGCGAATGAATTACCTTCCGATGTGAAATAAATGAGAAAGACTAACTTAGGAAAAACGTAACCCCTAATGAAGCGGTTACGTTTTTTCTAAGTTAGTAGTAAAATTATTCAAATTTATTCCAAACTAGTTTATTATTAAATTTATATAGATACAAAGGAAGGTAACCAATGTCCGAAGAAAATATATCACGATTGCAAATAGAGGGAAAAGAGATTATCTTAATTGGCACTGCCCATGTATCGAAAAACAGTGCCGAGCAGGTTAAAGAAGTGATTGAGAGAGAACAGCCTGACTCTGTTTGTATCGAATTAGATGAGCAACGATATAAATCGATTACAGAAGGAAACAAGTGGAAGGATACAGACATTTTTCAAATTATTAAGAATGGCAAGTCATCCTTGCTATTAATGAATCTTGCCATTTCTTCCTTTCAGAAGCGGATGGCTAACCAATTTGGGATTAATCCAGGGCAAGAGATGATTCAAGGCATCGAGTCAGCAAAAGAAACTGGAGCAAATTTAGTGCTTGCAGACCGAAATATTCAAACAACATTTTCCAGGATCTGGCGCGGTATTGGTTTAAAGGGAAAGGCAATGCTGTTAACTCAAGTTATAGCGAGCATCTTCACGAAGGAGACCATAACAGAGGAAGAGCTAGAGAAGATGAAAAACCAAGATATGATTGATTCTATGCTCCAGGAGTTTACAGAAAGCTTCCCGAGGCTAAAGACACCTTTAATTGACGAACGAGATCAATATCTTGCACAAAAAATTAAAGAAGCACCAGGAGAAAAAATAGTTGCTGTATTAGGTGCAGCACACGTTCCGGGAATCAAGGAGCAAATTAAAAAGAATCATGACCTAGGGCTTCTCACCAAGCTACCACCAAAATCGAAAATTCCTAGACTTATTGGCTGGTCGATACCTATTCTCATTATAGCCCTCATTGTATACACCTTTATGACAAATGCAGAAGCTGGTGTTGCCCAGGTTATTAGCTGGGTTTTATGGAATGGATCGTTGTCAGCACTAGGTACACTACTTGCCTTTGGACACCCGCTTGCTGTAGTCACTGCCTTCATTGCAGCACCGATTACATCATTGGAACCATTCCTTGCTGCAGGCTGGTTTGCAGGCTTTGTTCAAGCTGCGTTTAAAAGACCAAATGTCCGAGATTTCGAAAGCCTAACGGAGGATGTTCATAGTTTAAAGGGATTTTGGAACAATAAAGTGACTCGTGTTCTTTTAGTAGTCATCTTTGCTAATATTGGGAGTTCAATTGGAACCTTTGTAGGTGGTGCAGATGTAATTCGTTTGTTCATTGAGCATTTATAAGTAAATAGGGACCAGAATGATCTCTGTTCTAAATTAGAAATATTAAAAGTATTAATTACTATATTCATGTTTGAAAATCCTAAGGGGGAACTTTCTAGTGATCATTGCGATCATCATTTTATTATGTGCATCATTTTTCTTTTCAGGTAGTGAGACTGCTTTAACTGCAGCAAATAAGATGAAACTACAAACAAAAGCAAATCAACATGACAATAAGTCTGCCAAATTGTTAGAGCTAGTTTCCAAACCAAGTGAATTCATTACTACCATTTTGATTGGAAATAACATTGCTAATATTATTTTACCTACTCTAGTAACCATGGTAGCGATGGAGCTTGGCGCTAACATTGCTATTGCTTCAGCTGTTTTGACTGTAACGATTATCGTGTTCTCAGAGGTACTACCAAAGTCAATAGCTGCTGCTTTTCCAGATCGAATTGCTTATATTGTATATCCTATTATTCGCTTTTTTATGATAATATTTAAGCCATTTACATTTCTATTAAATGGCTTAACTGGACTAGTAGTTAAATGGCTTTCAAAGGATGACGACGACAATGTCTCTATATCGAAAGAGGACCTTCGAGCAATGGTAGATATTGCCGGTACAGAAGGGACATTTAAGCAAGAGGAATCCTACCGTATCAAAGGAGTTCTCGATTTCCAGGATTTAAACGTAAAGGACGTTATGAAAACTCCTCGAATTGATATTGTGGCAGTTCCTCATGATGCTACATATGAAGAGGTTCGGGATATTGTTATTCAAAATCAGTATACAAGATACCCAGTTTATGAAGGGGACATCGATAATATTATTGGGGTGTTCCATTCGAAGTATTTATTGACCTGGTCTATCGAACCAGAAAAAAGACTAGAATCATTTTGTGACTTGGAGCCGATGGTTTTCTTTGAATTCCATTCGATTGAGATGATTTTTAGACAAATGACACGGGATCGGAAGCATTTAGCTATTGTTTTAGATGAATATGGAGGAACAGAGGGCATTATTACACATGAGGATATTATTGAGGCCATGATCGGGTTAGAAATTGAAGATGAAATGGACCTTGAAAGTGAGAAGTTGGTTGAAAAATTAACGGATACAGAAATTATATGTGATGGAAAAATCACGCTACACCGTCTAAACTCCATTTTCGATACGGAGATACCTGAAGAAGAAGATGTACTTTCAGGATACTTACTAACCGAATTCATTCGTTTTCCTCAGCAGGGAGATATTTTGGAACGAGATAACTTGAAGTTTAAAATACTAGAGGTTGACGGAAGAACCTTAAAGCAAATACAAATTATTAAAGAAAATTTAGCCTGATGTGGAGGAAGATAAAATGAACTGTCCTATTTGTGATAATGTACGAATGAAAGAGGTTCAAAAGGGGGATGTCTTAATTGATATTTGTCCAAGTTGTAAAGGTGTATGGCTGGATAGAGGTGAACTAGAAAAGATTAGTACAGGGTTGAAAGAGGATCAACAGTTTTATGAGGATACATTTGATTCCTATGAGCGTAAGTTTCGTGAGACGCCAGAATATAAAAATAAGACACATCCTCATGGGTATGATGAAAAGTACAATCCGTATGGCTATAAGAAAAAGAAGAAAAAGAAGATGTTGGATTTATTTGATGACTTATTTTAGGATAATGCACATTATGTATAATGAAAGCAGAACAGGTTTTTGAAAAAAGCTTAGAATAATAAGTAATAAACCCCCGCTTAGCATGCTAAGCGGGGGTTGTTTATATTATGAACGTAATGGTTTTAATGCAGTGCTCCAAGCGATAACTTGATCTAGCATACCATTTGCATTGTCTGCATGATAATCAGCAGGTTTAAATACGCTGAAGTTTTCAAAATCAGATAGAAGTGAGAAAGTAACAGCTGTACGAACATCTGCAACCTGTAATTCCCCTAAGATTAGACGTAGGTTTTCATGTGCACGAGTACCACCAAGGCTACCATAACCAACAAAACCTGCAGCTTTGTTATTTACTTCTGCATTTAAGTAATCTAATGCATTTTTCAATGCTCCACCAACCGCATGATTATATTCAGGTGTTACAAAGATATATCCATCAAATGAAGCCATTTTTTCTGACCAAGCTTTAATAGTTGCTTGAGCCTCTTCTTTTCCAACTTCCGGAAGCTTTGCACCAAGTAATGGTAGGCTGTAGTTAGCAAGGTCAACTAACTCATATTCCACACCTTCATCATTACGGCTTGAAGCGAAGTCAAGCATCCAATTAGCTACAGCTTCACCATTTCTTCCTTCACGCACACTACCTAGTACGACTGCTATTTTTAACATATTAATTCCTCCTCTAGATGTAGTACATCATTGAATTAAAGACGGGTAAAAATATTGAAATAAATTATCTCTAATTCAATATATTTATTATCAACATTTGTAATCTTATCATGTGTTTGTCCCTTTTGCAACTATAAATAATTTACTTACAAAAAGTAATTATAAAATGCATAGCTAACACGAAATAACCGTATGAAAGGGGGTACATATCCCGAAAGCTAGATTGAAAAATATAACCTTCGATGGGACCACCTTTTCAAACGGTTTAATCATGGAACTGAATTTGAGGATTTAGCTTTTAAATTTACTAATAATCTCACGTGAATGCTCTGCAACAATAGAGAGATTATGGATAGAAGTATTAATCTGATTCATTAGATTAACTTGCTGTTCTGTTCTAGAGGTGACTTCTTGGGACTTGGCCGCAGCTGTCTCAGATATAGCAGTAATATGATTCATTGTGTTAGAAATATTACCAGCTCCAACACTCATTTGCTGTACGGCAGATGAAACCTCATGTATCTTTATAGAAACATCCTGAATATAGTTATTTATTTGTTCAAAGGAATCTCCAGCCTCAGTGACTACCCCGATTCCTGCGATAACTTCATTTGTAACAATATCCATCGTATTCACTGCGGTCTCTACTTCATCCTGAATCGCATTTATTAGAGCTGAAATCTGGGATGATGATTTTTCCGATTGTTCGGCAAGGTTTTTAACTTCATTCGCTACAACGGCAAAACTGCGTCCTTGTTCTCCGGCTCTAGCTGCTTCAATGGAAGCATTAAGGGAAAGAAGATTGGTTTGCTCAGAAATTTCGGTGATGATTTCAATAATATGGTTTATTTCTCTGGAACGTTCTCCCAGCCCTTTAATAATCTGTGATAATCCATTTACAGTATGTTTAATCTCGTTCATTTGCTGAATGGCAACGATAACGGAATCCTTTCCTTTTGTTGCATTATCAGTTGCTTCATGTGCGATATTAGATACATTATTTGCACTCTCTGCAATTTGCTGTATACCGTTTGACATCTCGCGGATAGTTATGCTGGTTTCTCCCATTGTTCGTACCTGTGTTTCAACACCAACAGATAATTCTTCCATCGTGACTGCTATTTCCTCGGTCGTTGCATTTGTTTGTTTAACATGTTCCACAAGTTCTTTAGAAGAGGTTGCCACTTGATCAGCGCTTTCGTTAAAGCGTTGGATGACTAATGATAGGTTTGTGGACATCTGATTTAAGGTTTCGGCTAATAGCCCAATCTCATCTTTATTTTTAACGTTTATCTTATCGACAGTTAAGTCACCATCTGCAATTTGTTTTGCATAATAAATGAACGTAGAGAGTGGTTTTGTCTTTCTACCTATGATAAAAATTGTAAAAATACATGCAATAATTAACGGAATAAGTCCAAGTAATACACTACTCTTTACAGAATTAATCGTTCTTTCTGTAACAATGTTCGCATTAAAGTCAATAGCATTAAGGGCGATTACTTCTTGGGTGGGGTCATTGTCTTTAAAAATAGGTGCATAACCAGTTAATCGTTTCATTCCAGCTTCTTCATATATCTCTGAATAATCTGGTTCCTTTGTTTCGATAATTTTCTTTACTAAGTTTTCATCTAGATAAAAGGAATCACCAATAGAAACACCTTGGTCTTCTAAATTTCTATCTGCTACTAAAATTTTGCCATCTAGTCCAATAATGTACTGGTCTTCAAATATATGCTTATGCTCAACAGTCCAGTTGATACTTTCCTGCATTTCTTTTGCTTTTTGCATATTACCATTTAATAGAGCCTCCATATCATCTGGACTAATTAGACCAGTTGTAATATTCGCACAGCCTACTGCTTCTATACCTGCTGCCTCGTATGTATGCTTATATGTAACCCAATAGTTGGAAACTGAAGTTATTAGTAAAGAAATTAAAAATACACCAATTATAATAACCCCTAATTGCCTTGTGATTCCTTTTCTCATGAAAGTACCTCCATTAATATAATTAAAACCTAGTCAATATGATTATATATTAAAACGATAGACATTTGGGTATTTGGTCCTAATTATTGGGAGGTGGTCATTTGGCCTTAAAAAAAGGCCTAACTCCTAAGAGTTAAGCCCTCACCATTCCCTATTCCAGCTCGTGTTCCGCAAGTGCTATTGCAATTTGATCTTCAATTTTAGTTATCGTACTTGAAGCGCCTAAGTAATTATTAACGATGATGGAGAATGCTAGTTTATGACCGTCCTTCGTTGTCACATATCCAGATAGGGAGGAAACACCTGTTAATGATCCTGTTTTTGCTAAAACATTATTGGCTGCTGCTGTATTTAGCATTCGAGAGCGAAGTGTTCCACCAACAAGCCGTTCTGTATTACCTGCAACAGGTAATGACTTCTCAAATGCTGGATACCAATCCTCAGTTTGAATCGCAAACAATAATTGTGATAATTCATTACTTGGAATCAGATTTTTGTGTGACATTCCTGAGCCGTCGCGAAGTAGTAACGTACTAGTATTTACACCGTAGTTTCCAAGTACTTCTTTCATTACACGTAATCCCTCGTCCCAGCTTCCTTCATCATAAACGGCTCTTCCCATTTCTTTGGCAAGTGTTTCACCATGCCCGTTGTTACTAAGCTTCATAAATGGAATAAGTAATTCATGTAAAGGCATTGATTTTCTTTCTGTGAGTAGGGTCGCATTTGCTGGTACTTTACCCACAGTGGCTCTACCTCTTCCAATTATGGTTATGTTATTTTCTTCTAATGATTTTTTAAATACATCGACTGCATATCCTGTAGGCTCCCAAATCGAAACCCAAGATCTTGAACTAGACCCTTCTAAAGGTATAGCGCCAGTGATAAAGATTCGGTTGGAACCGTGTTCCCTCTCTATTGAAATAGTCTTGGAATGATCCTTCTTTACTGTCTCAGCCTTGTTCACAATTTCTACATATTCTGTTTGTGGTGTAAGCGTAACGATTGGTTTATCCCCGACGCTCTTTCCCGGAAGTACGTCAACTATTATAGTTCCAGCATCATAATCCTCATTTGGAGACAGGGTTAAAGCAGAAACCTGAGCCCCAGTATAAAATGGTTCATCAGACCAGTTCAAATCCTGTGAAAGTCTAACATCATCATACCAAGAGTCGTCTCCAATTAAATTACCATTAATCTGCTTAATTCCAAGCGATTTTAGCTTTGCTGCCATTTGATCTAAATCCTCTTTCAGAAGCGTGGGATCACCTTTTCCTTTTAGATACAGATTGCCCTGTAGAACATTGCCCCGTACTCTGCCATCCGTTAAAACTTCCGTAGAAAACTGATAATCGGGTCCGAGCTTTTTTAAGGCAGCTACGGTAGTAAGTATTTTCATGTTAGATGCGGGATGTAAGCGATGGTCACCGTAAAATGAATAGAGTAGTTCTCCTGTGTCCGCTTTTCTCACGCTAACTCCTGTAGTTGTGCCATTTAGTGAATTGTTCGTTAAGATGGAAGTAAGTTTTTCAGCTAGGGACTGGTCCTGGGTGGTTTCAGTTGAGGCATTCACAGGTTGTGATTTTTCAAGGGAAGTAAATGGTGCAAAGGCTAAGAGTATTAGCATTAGTAGGAGAATGCCTTTCTTCCAAAGCTTGGCCGTGTTCATTATTTCCACTCCTTCATCCATTTTTTACAATTATATGAATAGAATAAGAAGCTTATCCTAGGTATAAAGACCACTTTGCTAGTATTTCCAATGGAAGAAAGGCTTTATAGGAGAAAAAGAATTATTTTATTTTGTTAATCGCAATACAAATTTCTGTATGATTTTCATTATTATCCCATATCTCCAGTTCCATGCCTAGAGGGATGCAGCGATTTTCTTCCATCCAGTTATTATAGAGAAAGTCATAGGCCTTATACGTGTCGGTGCGTTTCCCGTGAAATTCGGTGTGGACATACATATTTTCTTCAACCGTATAGATATCAGCCTCTGAAGGGACTCCTCTCACTTTCTGTACCTCATAGCCGATGAAGATATGATAATAATCTTCAAAGGGGTTAAATTCCTCTATAAACGGATATAGTTGTAAAACATAAATATCGTCAGTAACTTTATTTTCAATTTTTTCTTTTATTTTACCTAATCTTGAAACCATATTTTCAGTAATATGTTCCTCTCCTATTTTCTGTAAGTTTGTTAAAAGATGATAACCGATGAGCTGAAAGGAATCTTTTTTTATGATTTTTGGTCCCAAATTGATGACACCTCCATATTTTTCACCATTCATATTCCCCTAAAACAAAAAATATGCTTTCTTTCTATCACATCGGCTTGTCTATTTTTAGCATGAAGCATATTCCGTCGTCATAGATATGAATGAAAGAATTTTTTGATAGGGGGAATAAGGGATGGAAGGAATGTTATCCATTACGGAAGAGGAAATAAAGCGTTATTATGAATTAAATAAGCTGCAAAAGGAAGTTAAACAAGAAATGGATCATTTGAAAAAGAAATTCCATGACATTTTGGATGCTTCTTATGGAAAAGAGAAAAAAGGGGAAATCCAGCGGGGTAATTACAAATTACAAAGGCAAATAAGGGTATCTACTAGCTATGATGATGCTATTGCAGTGAAGAAACTAGATGAGATGAACCTTAAGGATTTTATTATAGTAACAAGAACAACGGACAAAGAAAAATTAGAATCTGCCTTTAAGCTGGGGTTAGTAGAAGAGGATGAGTTTAAGGATTGCAAAGTCACCAAATTAATCCCGTCTATTACGGTTAAAGAAACATTTTCTAGTGCCCCCTAAATGATGCCTGAAGAAAAGAATGGCTTCGCAGTTTTTATTGGTAAATTGTCTCAATGAACCCCATTTTCTCCTTGCATAGTACGCATTAAAGTGGTCGACAATAATTGTGTAAGGCTGTAAAAGGAGAGGCAAAAATGGATATAAATAGAGCGCAAGAGATCATGAATGCGGATGTTTATGTCAATGTAAATTATCACGGTATTCCTGTTTTTATCCAAGAGGTAAACCAACAAGCAGCGAAAGTTTTTCCGCTTGATTCTATGGAACATGTGCAAGAGGTTGATTTGGATGGGCTAAATGAATCGGGGCCAATTCACCTTTAATTTGGAGGGAAGGTTATGCAGCGAATGCGAGCAGAGGAGATTGCTCAATCTCCGGAGATGAAGCAAGTTACCTATAATGGAAAGCCTGTCTACATTCAACGGGTTAACGAAAATGGAACGGCTAGAATATTTCCTCTAGATGAGCCACAGCGTGAGTTTGATGTTCAGCTAACTAATTTATATGAAAAGATATAAAAGAACCTCCCGAGTTGGGAGGTTCTTGTGATTTTTAAGCCATCCATTTTGGTGGTGTGTTTTTATCATAGTATATTTCGCCTAATGCATGATGTTGTTCAAAGTTATCTTCCATAACATGATAGTGAAAATTAAACCAATAGCCTTCTTGTGGGCGATTATCCCTGCGAACATGAAATTTTGCTATATCTTGATTTGTTTGTTCATTATGAAGATTGAAGATACGTTCACCGTAGCCGTTTGAGGGTTGTTCTGTGATGGAAATGTACGCTGCTTCATCTTCTTTTACAATTGACTTTAATGCTAGCTCAATGTTTGGTAATATTACTTCCATAAATTCGTCTTCTACTTTTTCACTAATTTTCGGACCGAATTTCTTTAAGCTTTGTTGTTTTGCCTTCTCAGTCAACGTACGAATGATGTCTGTCTCTTCCTGTGCTTCTTGCCTTATCGGAAGGACAGCGACGTTCCCCCGATTGGAGTCTTCTGGTGATATTACTTCCTTATTATTATTTTCGTCGGCAATTAAATAAGTAGGCGTATATAAACCAAAGGTTAATACGGCAATTAAAGCAACAGCTATTTTTCTCATCCAACGGTTCATGGTACATTTCCCCTTTATTATTACTTAAATTTTATCATGTTTTCCATGGATGTCTACCTTAATCTCGATGAATAGGAGAATAGACTTATAAGGGATCGGCTATCCTCTTTTCAATTCATCCGTATTATTTACAAACCCTTTACAATCACAACATATTTACTTAATAATTCTCCCCTATACTTAAAGCTGTAAGAGGGATAGCCCTTCAGAAAAACACAAATTGAACGTTGGGGAGGACAATTTTGATGAGATTCAAAAAGTTTGTGATGTTCCTATTTGTAGCAGCGCTAGCCATTATACTAGCAGCATGTGGGAGCGACAAAGAAGAGAACAGCTCCGGGAATAAAAATCAATCCGAAAACACTTCTAATGGAAGTGAAGGTTCAGAAGAATTAGAGGGTAGTGTTGTTATTGATGGATCTGGAACAGTTTTTCCTTTAATGTCCCGATTAGCAGAGGAATATATGGTGAACGAGCAACCGGGGGTGTCAGTCGAAGTTAGTCGTGCAGGGACTTCTGCAGGATTTGAAAAATTCTTACAAGAGAATGGGACGAACTTTAACGACGCATCTCGTTTAATAAAGGATGAAGAAAAAGCAAAAGCAGATGAGCTTGGTATAGAAGTTAAGGAATTAAAAGTGGCACTTGACGGTTTAACTATCGTGGTAAACCAGGATAACGATTGGGCAAAAGAATTAACCGTTGATCAGGTCAAAGGTATTTTCCTTGGTGAGTATACAAATTGGTCAGATATTAATGCTGATTGGCCAAAGGAAAAGATTCAAACGTATGGTCCAAATGAAAACCATGGTACGTATGAATTCTTTTATGAAAACATTTTAGAAGAGCAAGACCTAGTTAGCGATATTAATCTACAACAAGAATATTCAACACTCGTAACACTAGTTTCAGAAGATAAAAATGCAATTGGCTTCTTTGGTTTTGGATATTATGACAGCAATAAAGACAAAGTTAAAGCAGTAGGAATTGACTTTGGCGCAGGTGCTGTTCAACCATCACTCGATACGATTGCAGAGGATGGCGATTATGCAGGATTTACTCGACCAGTATTCACTTATTTAAATGTAAATCATGCAAAAGAAAAGCCAGAAGTATTAGACTATGCAATCTATGTCATGGAAAACACAAATAAATTTGCCGGGGAAACTGGGTTTGCTCCAATCCCTGAGGCAGAAGCTAGTTCACTAGTTGACGAGCTAAAGGCTCTTCAATAAAAATAAGGCATATTGTTTAGCCCCCTTATGCAATAAGATGAGAGTTCTAAAAGGCTCTCATCTTATTGTTGACTATAAGACTCGGAAGGAGTGCCTTGTCCAATGGCAGCTAATAGTGAATTTAACCATGCTGCAGATGTTAAAGGAATGATACAGAAAAATAAACAATCAAAGAGTATTCAAGGAAAATTGGAGAAGGTAATTCCAATTCTACTCTTCTTGTTTGCTATTATATCGATTCTGACAACTGTGGGGATTGTAGTAACATTACTTGCAGAAACAATTGAATTTTTTAAGCGAGTTCCTATATGGGATTTCTTTACGGGGACTGTGTTAAAACCGTTAAGCCAAAATCCTCAATTTGGTGTATTACCACTAATTAATGGCACAATCATATCTTCTATCATTGCCATGCTCGTAGCTGGACCGATTGGTATAATGGCAGCAATATATTTGAGCGAATATGCATCAGATAGGGTTCGAAGAGTGTTAAAGCCATTACTGGAGCTACTTGCCGGTATTCCTACCATTGTCTATGGCTTTTTTGCTTTTACATTTGTTACCCCATTGATTCGTTCCATATGGCCAGGGGTAGAGGCTACTAATATTTTGAGCCCAGGTATCGTAATGGGAATTATGATTATCCCAATGATTGCTTCGTTATCAGAGGATGCAATGACCTCTGTTCCCAATTCGATTCGTGAAGGCGCATTAGGTTTAGGAGCAACGAAGCTTGAAACTACTTTTAAGGTTGTCATTCCAGCAGCTTTATCGGGAATTATCGCATCCTTTGTACTTGGCATTTCACGAGCAATTGGTGAAACAATGATTGTTACGATCGCTAGTGGAAGCTCGAAAAACTTCACCTTTGATATTACTGAATCGATGCAAACCATGACGGCTTATATTGTAGAGGTATCGGGTGGGGAAGCAGCAGCTGGATCAACCATTTATTATTCGTTATATGCAGTAGCAATGACGCTATTCGTATTTACACTTTTGATGAATTTACTTGCAAGATTTGTCTCTCGTAAATTTAGGGAGGAATACTAAAATGAGGTATTTGGATCCAACTCAAGTATCGAGAAGGATGAATGGAAGGATTGTCAAAAATAAGTCAGCGAAAGGCTTGTTCTTCCTTGCGACATTATTTGGTCTTATTGTACTTGCTGTCTTAATTTATCGTGTTGTTGTGGACGGAATCGGCTGGATTGATTGGAGCTTTTTAACGGGAAGACAATCTCATGACCCAGAGCGCGCAGGAATAATGGGTGCCATACTCGGTACCTTATGGATGATGGTGGTTGTTGCCCCTGTCACGCTCATTCTAGGTATTGGTACTGCTATTTATTTAGAACTATACGCAAGAAAGGGTCGATTACAATCCTTTATCCAGACAAATATAGCTAATCTTGCAGGTGTTCCATCTATTGTCTATGGAATCTTGGGATTAACGATATTTGTACGGGCAATGAAGATGGGAAATATCGTATTAGCTGGTGGATTAACCCTTTCTCTTTTAGTGCTTCCAATTGTTATTGTGGCAGCTCAGGAAGCAATTCGTGCAGTTCCAAGCTATCTTAGTGAGGCATCGTATGGTATGGGTGCTACCAAATGGCAAACCATAAAAAATATAATCCTGCCAGCCGCTTTACCTGGTATATTAACCGGTGCAATTTTAGCACTATCACGAGCAATTGGGGAGACAGCCCCACTTACTGTTATTGGAATTCCAGCATTAATTATTCCTTTTCCAGAGGGGATATTTGATAAATTTACTGCTTTACCAATGCAAATTTATTATTGGACACTTGACTCTTCATTAGTGACTGAATACGCAAATTTAGCTGCAGCAACTATTGTAGTCTTATTGATTCTATTATTCCTGTTAAATTCTGTAGCAATTTTTATTCGAAACAAATTCCAACAACGTTATTAAACGAGGGAGGAACATAAATTGAGTCTGGCAACCGTTAAGGAGAATGTAAGTATGGCAAAAAATCAATCCAATGCAGTCATTTCAACTTCTACTGTTAATGGTATTGTATTTGATACGAAGGATTTAAATCTTTGGTATGGCGAAACACATGCATTAAAGGAGATTAACCTGACGATACATGAAAAAGAGGTTACAGCGATTATAGGTCCATCAGGATGTGGAAAATCAACCTATCTAAAGACATTAAATCGAATGGTAGAATTAGTTCCTAGTGTACGAACGACTGGAGTTATCACGTATAAGGGTAAAAGTATTTTGGATAAGGCCTTTAAGGTGGAGGATTTAAGGACACATGTCGGTATGGTCTTTCAAAAGCCAAACCCTTTTCCGAAGTCCATTTATGACAATATTGCTTATGGGCCAAGAATCCATGGGATTCGGAATAAAAAAATTCTTGATGAAATAGTGGAAAAAAGCCTTCGTGGTGCATATATTTGGGATGAGGTAAAGGATCGATTGAAGGAAAATGCCTATGGTCTATCGGGTGGACAACAGCAGCGTTTATGTATTGCTCGTACACTTGCCATCGAGCCGGACGTTATTCTTATGGATGAACCAACATCTGCACTAGATCCGAAGTCGACATTGAAGATTGAGGACCTTGTTCAAGAGCTCAAGAGAAACTATTCAATTATCATTGTTACGCATAATATGCAACAGGCTGCACGAATCTCGGATAGAACTGCCTTCTTTTTAGATGGTGAAGTAATAGAATTTAATGATACGGATACTATTTTTACTAATCCATATGATAAGCGTACAGAGGATTATATATCTGGCCGATTTGGATAAGCTTGTGAATCTCTAGATCTCCCTTTCTATATAAGCTAGAGGATGTTTCATCACGAAACATCCTCTTTTCTATTGGATTGTAAATTGTTTTGTGCTGTCGGTAAGCTTTTTAGATATGTCGATTAGCTGTAACCCAATACGATGTGTGTTCTCTACTTGATTTATTTGATTTTCACTGCTAGCTAGCATTTCCTCAGCGCTTGCTAAGGTTTCCTGTGAGATGGATTGGAAGCGTAACGTCTCCGTTTCTAAAGGAGGTAAATATAGCTCCAGTTGCTTTAACTCTCCTTGTACATCTTGTAGCCCTTCACTAAGCATATATATATCTTGTAATAGATTGTCCACCTCTTGTTTTGCTTCTGTTGACTGATCCATCGTCTTATTGGTTTTGTGGAGGATTTTATGGAACGCATCTACCGCAGTTTTCGAAATCACATCCATATTTTTAATGGAAGTAGTAATCTTGTCTGCAGCAATTGATGATTGTTCGGCAAGTTTTCCTACTTCACGAGCAACCACTGCAAATCCTTTTCCAGATTCCCCCGCATGTGCTGCCTCAATTGTTGCATTTAATGATAAGAGCTTTGTCTGTTCAGCAATGCCTTGAATTAATCCGGCAAACTGATGTATCGACTTGGAATAATCATCTATATCGTTAATGGATGTGGTTAACTGTGCAAAATCATCCCTATAGGAAGCAAGCATATGTATTAATTCAGTCATGTTTTTATCACTTTGACGTGCAGAAGAAGTCATATCTTGTGCATTTTGAAAAATGGCTTCCATACGAGCTATTAGTTGAACCATATTTTCCTTCATCAACTGAAAAGAGTTAGCACTTCCCTCAGAGCTACTAGCGGTTTGTTCGGCACCTATTTTAACGTTATGTATGGCAGTAATTAAATCTCTGCTAGAAGCTAGTGTGCCATTTGATGCATATTGCAGTTCGTGCCCCGTTTTTTCTAAATGAGTTGTAATTTCGGTAATCTGATGGAACAATGAGCGCAAATATTCCATCATGACTTGATAGCTTTTATGCAACGAAGCTATCTCTGGTATATTCGTTTTGATGGAACTGGAATCTTCCCGAAGGTCTCCATCTCGAACAGCTCGCATTTTTTCTCGTAGAACATGTAATGGCTGTGAAATGCCGCGTACGACGAATAAGATAGTGATGGTTGCAATGAAAATGCTAATTATCATGATGACAATCATTAGATAGGCCATTGTGTGAACGCTGCCCATATAGGATGCTGTAGGGACAATTAAAACAAATGTACCACCAATTTCTTCCATTTCCACAAAGGTAAATGTGTAATCATTTCCATTTATATCCTGATGCAATGTTCCACTTTCCGACTCTGCTATTTTTGAGATGAAGGAACCTGGTATATTTGGTAGGTTATTCTTACTTATTTGGAAGGGAACAATCTCTTGATCTATGATATAAAAATAATCTGAGGTAATCCCGTCCATAGCAAGCTTTTCTTTTTGCTTGCGGACGTTTAATTCTAGCTGCTGCATAAAATAATCATCATCACTAATATACAAGAACTTTAAATTGTCGGCTATGTAACTCATAAGCTCTGTTTCACGTATTAACCTGCTTTCAATAGAATGAATAGTAGTCTCACGGGCAATGGAATAGGAGCTTAAGCCCGTAATGATAATAGAAATGGTCAGTAAAGCGATAAATAGTACTAGTAAACGTTTTTTTAAACTACTACCTTTGTGGGCATTATTCTTTATCCTTTTAATAATCAAATTCGTACCTCCACAAGCATATGTTATATAGCTAATTTTACCAACGATTTATTAATTGATTGTTAAGGCATTGTGAAATTAATCTCTAAATGTTTAATGATGGGGAGATTTGTTAAGTGAATTGATTTCAAATTAATAAATTTAGATTTGTGGTTTAATTATTAAATAATTTCTTATTAAAAAATAAATATTTTTAATTTATTTATTTACATATTTAAAATAATGTATATAATTATAACTAAAATAAGGAAAGGAATTTACTATGACACATCCTGTATTAACGAACTGTCCTATTTGTCAACATCATCTAACCGTTATTCAATTACAGTGTGACCATTGTAATACAGTAATTGAAAATAAGTTTTCGCTGCCAAAGTTTGCTCTGTTAACACAGGAACAACTTGAATTTATTGAGATTTTTTTAGTTAGCAGAGGGAATATAAAGGAAGTTGAAAAAGAGCTAGGAATCTCCTATCCAACAGTAAGAGGAAAGCTTAATGAGGTCATTAAAGCTCTCGGTCATGATTCCGAACAAAAGAAAGCGATGGATGAAAGTAAAATTGTCAGTATGCTCGAAAAGGGAGAGATTACTCCTGATGAAGCTATAAAATTATTAAAAGAATAGGGGAAAAGGAAAATGAAACAAGAAATTGCGAAGGTCATTAGAATGATGGAAGAGGGAAAAATTGACGCAGAAAAGGCAACAGAGTTAATTTCTTTACTAAAAGAAAAGGAAGAAAGTGGTTCAACAGCAAAATCTACTAGTTATTTAGATAAAACCTTAAAAATACGTATTAAATCGGAAGAAAATGATCAGGTCAATGTAAACCTGCCGATTAGGCTTTTCCAAGTATTGCTTCGAGCCGGTCATGGTATTGCCTCTAGTATTCCAGAAGTAGAAAAATATGTGAAGGATTTGGATGTAGATTTAATTTTAGCAGCAATTGATCAGGAGCTAGAAGGACGTATTGTGGATATTTCAACAAATAATGGCGACAAAATTGATGTATATGTTGAATAAGGTGCAACAATGGTAAAAATAAAGATCAAGACGGAAGGGTCTATGAAGCTAATTATTCCAGTTCCCTATTTTGCATTACATTTCGCAGTTTCCATCATTTTCTCCAAATTTGTTTGGAAGCAACTGATGACTCGCCGTGACAATGACAAGACCTCATCACGAATACCTTCCACGCTAAATAACCAATTTATTAAACCACTGATTAAAACCACTATCAAAGAATTTCAAAATTATCGTGGGATAACCTTAATCGATATTAAAGAATCTGACGGGACTGAAATAACAATTAAACTATGAAGAATAGGGACTGATTTATAGTCCCTATTCTTCATCCGTTGATTTAAGTGAACGGAATACGATTAAGAAATACAAGGATCCAATTAAATATAACCCTGCAGTTATCGTAAAGACATTTGCGTAGCCCCAATATGTACCATATTTTAGGACAATAGCTGTAGATACTGGTCCCATAAATGCCCAACCTAACTGAAATACCATTTGATTAATCGAATTAGCCAGCCCTTTAACAGAGTCATTTACTTTTGACATCATTAAAGAGGATTGAATTGGGTTACCAGCATTCATGAGAGCCTGCCTAAATAGAAATCCAATACTAGCTAACAATAAACTTTCTGTATAAGCGGTAAGCAGCAGGAAGGGTAGTGATGCTAATTGGAGATAAACAACTGCCCGAACCTCTCCTACCTTTCTTACCACTAAAGGTCCGATAAACATTGCGACAGCAGTTGCTGCCTGCCCTAAAGAGATGATTAACCCAATGATGGAGTTAGATGCTAGAAATCGATCCGCAAAGTATAGATTTAAATAGGGAATGACAAGTCCACTACCAAAACCAATTAATAATTGCGCAACTGCAAATAAAATAATGACCTTGAAGCCCGATTTATTAGCACGTATAAACTCGCGAAATGGTATCTTTTTATTTTTCGGCAATTTTTCCTTTCTGTTTTCAACCATTTTTGCGATTGGGAAGAATGCTAGAATATAAAAGATACTGCCAATAATTAATGTGAAGCGTATCGCACTAAGATCAGTCGTAAATAAATGGAAAAAGTCCGTTAGGAAACCACCTAATAAACTACCAATAACATTGGCAGCGGTCATAATTGCAGAATGAAGGCTAAATAGGTGAACCCGCTGTTTCGGCTTAGAGTTTTCTGCTAACCAGGGGATAGAAGATACCTGTAGGAAGGCTGTAAATATCCCCGTTGCAAATCCTGTAATTAATAAAAGCGTTTGCATCTCCACGATACTTCGCAGGAATAAAATCATTCCAGAAAGTAGTACCCCAAAAACCATTACGCGTTTTCTGCCAAGCTTATCACTCATTATTCCAGCTGGAACAAGAATAATAGCGGTAGCAAGAGAGGTAAGAGCAATTACCTGTCCATTAACCTCGTGACTAAGGCCAAGCTCTTGGATATAGATATTATAAATGACCATAAACATGCCCATTCCAATTTGTGAAAAGATATTGGCCCAAATTGCTAACTTAATATTCTGATTATATGTTTTAAATTGTGTAGACCATTCTTGGAAGAATACCGCCATGCTGTTTCCCCGTCCTTTGAAAATCCAGTCGTTTGCCATAAAAATATTTCGTGTCCCTAAGCAATAGTACAATCAAATAATAGAAAAGTAAATAAAAATAAGGCGGTTAATTTTTGTATGAATAATTTGAACATTATTGACTAATCAGGAATATTTATATAATGTATCATATAGATATATATCAAAAGGATAGGTGTAATGATGAAGAAAAATTATAATCATACAAGGTTCGCGATATTGGGCTTACTGACCACTGAATGCAGAACGGGATATCAAATTAAGCAAATGATTGATGGAAGCTTAAACCATTTCTGGAAGATTAGCTATGGCCAAATCTATCCTACATTAAAGACACTTGCAGATGAGGGATTGGCAACTGTTCAGGATACAAAGCAGGATGGTAAGCCAGATAAGAAAGAATATCTTCTAACATCAAAAGGCGAGAAGGAGCTTCGAGAATGGTTAAAATCACCTTTGAAGGATATCCCAATTCATAAGAATGAGGTTTTATTAAAGCTGTTCTTTAGCAGACACCAGGAAAAGGAACGAACTATTAACTATTTGCAGCATTATCACGAGATATTACAGGAAAAATTAAACACATATGGAGGTATTGAGTCTGTCATACATAAGCATTCACTTGATAATGCTGATGCACAGTATTGGCTATTTACATTAGATTATGGAAAAAGGATAACAGCAGCAGAAATAGCATGGTGTGAGGATACAATTAAAAAATTAGTATGAGAGGAGGAATCTAGATGGGAAAGAAGCTGTACACAGGAAGGTATACAACAGATAATGATGAGGATATAGTGGTATTTCTTATAGGTATGAGAATTAATAACCGGTTAGCCATTCGAAAATGGTTCCCTGTGTTTAAGGCTATGCCACCGATGATTCGGGAGCTATATGAGAATAAGGAGGAGCTAGGGTTCCTTTCGATGGAGAGCTTTTTTGGCCTGCGAACCACGTTATTAATTACGTATTGGAGATCGATTGAGGATTTGCTGGCTTACGCTAAAGGGCAGAAACACGTAACTGCTTGGAGAGAATTTAATAAAAAAGTAGGTGATAATAAGGCTGTTGGCATCTATCACGAAACATATTTTGTGACGAAAGGAAATTATGAATCTGTGTATGGGAATATGCCAATATATGGCCTAGCTAAAGCCAAAAATCATCGCTTGATAACATCGAATATACGAACGGCTAAAAAACGATTATCTGTTAAAGAATAGGAAGTAAAGCTACAAGTAGAATAGAGCTGCCTACTGCTAAAAACTAATTATGATAAAAACAAGTTATCGAAGTTTCTTATTTTGATAGCTTGTTTTTTTTTCGAGAAAAAAGAGAAAAAACATAAATTGATGAAATGATATGTATAATATATATAATTCCGATTTATCAGTTTATTGAAAAAGCCATCAAAGGAGGTTGCTGAAATGGAATCTGTAAAGCCACTACTTGAGGTTAAAAACTTACATACACACTTTTTTACGAAGACTGGAGTGGTCCGAGCTGTTGATGGCGTAAATTTTGATGTGAAGCCAGGAGAAACCTTAGGGATTGTTGGAGAATCGGGATCGGGAAAGAGTATTACTGCGATGTCTATTTTGGGGTTGATTCCGAGTCCACCAGGAAGAATAGTGGACGGAGAAATCCTCTTTAAGGGAGAGGACTTATTAAAAAAGAGTGAAAACCAAATGAGACAAATCCGTGGAAAAGAAATTTCGATGGTATTTCAAGATCCAATGACATCATTAAATCCAGTATTTAGTGTGGAAAAACAGATGGTCGAAACTGTTCTAGCGCACGAGAAGGTGACCAAAAAACAAGCAAGGGACCGAGCAATAGAACTGTTGAATCTTGTTGGTATCCCAGACCCATCAAAGCGTGTTAAAAATTACCCACATGAATTTAGTGGTGGGATGAGACAACGTGTAATGATTGCAATGGCACTTGCTTGTAATCCTTCTTTATTAATTGCGGATGAACCAACGACAGCACTGGATGTTACGATACAAGCTCAAATATTAGAGCTCTTTAAAAAAATGCAGAAGGAACTAGATATGGCGATTATCATGATTACTCATGATCTTGGAGTAGTAGCAGAGGTCTGTGATCGTGTATTGGTTATGTATGCTGGTAAGCCAGCCGAATTTACAGATACGAAGAAGCTCTTTGATCAAGGAAAACATCCCTATACATTAGGGCTAATGAATTCTATCCCAAAAATTTCTCCAAATAAGGAAAAATTAATACCAATTACTGGTCTACCACCGAACCTAGGTGACTTACCGAAGGGCTGTAGCTTTGCTCCAAGATGTAAGCATGTAATGGATAGCTGTCTCTCTATTGATCCTACATTGCAAGAAATTGACGAAAACCATTTTGTTCGCTGTCTATTATACGAAGAATCAAAGAAGGCGGTAACGACATGAGTGCATTATTAGAACTGAAAAATATCAAAAAGCATTTTCCATTAAAAAGTGAGAAGCTCTTCACAAAGGAAAAGCCCTTACTAAAGGCAGTGGATGGTATATCCCTGTCCGTTCGTTCAGGGGAAACGCTTGGATTAGTAGGAGAAAGTGGATGTGGAAAGTCTACAGCAGGCAGGATGGCACTAAAATTGTTAGAGCCAACAGAGGGCGAGATTTGGTTTAAGGGAGAAAATATTACGAATTATCGAGGGGAACAATTAAGGAAGCTTCGAAGAGAAATGCAAATAATTTTCCAGGATCCCTATGCTTCATTAAATCCACGAAAAACGATTGAGCAGACACTTGCTGAACCACTTAAAATCTTTGGCATGCCAAAAGGGCAAGTAACACAGCGAATTGACTATTTATTAGATGTTGTAGGGCTAAGCTCTTACCATAAACAGCGCTATCCACATGAATTTAGTGGTGGACAACGTCAACGAATAGGAATTGCTAGAGCACTTGCACTCGAGCCTGAGCTTGTCATTTGTGATGAACCAGTTTCAGCACTTGATGTATCGATACAGGCACAGGTTATCAACCTTATGGAAGAATTACAGGCTGAATTTAACTTAACCTATATCTTCATTGCACATGACTTAAGTGTCGTTCATCACATTAGTGATAGGGTTGCAGTGATGTATTTAGGGAAAATAGTGGAGCTGGGCGACGCAGGTGAGGTGTATAGTAATCCGAAGCATCCTTATACACAAGCATTGCTATCAGCAGTACCTGAGACGAATCCACATCGTGAAAAGGAACGAATAATTTTAAAGGGAGATTTACCTTCACCAGCAAATCCACCAGCAGGCTGTAAATTCCATACAAGATGCCCTTTTGCAGAGGATATTTGTAGAGTACAGGAGCCAGAATTAAAGCTGGTGTCAACAGGTGGTCAGATGGCAGCATGTCACTTTGCTAAAGAGGTAGTGACAGAAGGGAATTTTACTTAATCGTATAGGTTACTAGTTGCTTTTTAGAAATAGCTAGGATTTTTATGAAATGATCCTAGGTTTCATAAATATTATTATGACAAATGAGGGGGAATAAAGTTGAAGAAACGATATTTGTTTATGTTACTTATAATCGTAGCCATGATCCTTAGTGCTTGTGGAGATAGCACAAGTAAGTCAAACAATAAGGACAATGGTGGCGGGGAAAAAACACTCGTATTTGGACGTGGTGCGGATTCGATTCAGTTGGATCCATCAAAGGTGACAGATGGTGAATCCATCTATGTAACAAACCAGATTTATGATACGTTAGTTCGTTATGTTGAAGAAAATACGGAAGTAAAACCAGCACTCGCAACGGAGTGGAATGTTACAGATGATGGTTTAGTTTGGACCTTCCAGCTACGAGATGATGTTAAGTTCCATGATGGCACTGACTTCACCGCAGAGGATGTAGTTTATAACTTTGAACGCTGGACTACTTCGGCAGAATTTACATACTACGGTTACATGTTTGGGGCTTCTGAGGATGATATGGGTGGAATTATTGAAAAGGTAGAAGCTACAGGAGATTATGAAGTGCAAATTACATTATCTGAACCGAACGCACCATTCTTACAGACATTAGCGATGCCACCATTTGGAATTGCTAGTCCAGATGCAATAGAAGAGCATGGGGATAATTATTTTAAAAACCCTGTTGGAACAGGACCTTTTGTATTCAAGGAGTGGGTTCCAGACGATAGCATTACCCTTACAAAAAATGAAGATTATTTTGGTGAAGTAGCAAAAATTGATAAGGTTATATTCCGTGTGATTCCAGATAATGGTGCTCGTTTTATGGAATTACAGGCTGGAACAATTGACATCATGGAGGGGTTAAACCCACAGGATATTGCGACCGCTGAGGGTGATGATGCATTACAAATTATTCGCAGACCTTCGATGAACGTTTCCTATATGGCGATGAATATGGATAAAGGTGGACCTATGTCAGACAAACTGGTTCGTCAAGCAATCAATATGGCAATTAATAAGGATGAACTAATTGCATTATATGAAGGTGTTGGAAAGGAAGCTAAAAATCCAATTCCACCATCATTGTGGGGATTTAATGATGATATTGAGCCTTATGCTTATGATGTTGAGAAAGCAAAGGCTTTGCTTGCAGAGGCTGGCTATGCAGATGGTTTTGATATTACCCTTCACACATTCTCTAATCCAAGACCATATATGCCACAGCCAAAGCTAGCTGCCCAAGCAATTGCAGAAATGCTAAAAGAAGTAAATATTAATGTGGAAATAACTGAAAGTGATTGGGATACGCATTTAGCAACAGTAGAAAACGGTGAGCATGACATGGCATTCTTAGGCTGGACTGGTGATAACGGTGATCCAGATAACTTCCTATATGTTCTTTTAGATAAGGATAATGCGACTGTAGGTTCAGCAGGAAATATTGCTTTTTATAAAAGTGATGAGGTTCATGACATTTTAAAAGCAGCACAAGTAGAAATGGATCAGGATAAGCGCACGGAACTTTATCTAAAGGTACAGGAAATAATCCATGAGGATGCTCCATGGGTACCAATTGCTCACACAACACCACCGCTTGCAGCGAAAAGCAGTGTTGTTGACTTTGTGCCACACCCAACAGGAAGTGAGCCATTCAATCTACTAGATATTAAAAAATAGATATTAGAGAATTGTTGTCTCATAGGGTAAATATTCCCTATGAGGCAACATCTTTATTGAAGGAAAACGGAGGAATAAAGCGATGTTAAAATACATTACTAGTAGACTACTCATGCTAATCCCCGTGCTCATCGGAGTCTCCATTCTTGCTTTTTCCCTCATTCACTTAGTACCTGGAGATCCTGCAAGAAGCATATTAGGTGAGAAGGCAACTGCTGCTCAATTAGAAGCATTACGCAATGAACTCGGATTAAATGATCCGTATGTCGTGCAATATGGTAGGTTTTTAGGACATATTTTGCAAGGGGATCTAGGAAAGTCCATTCAATCAAAGGAAAGTATTGGAGTGGAATTGATTCAGAAGCTACCAGCAACAATAGAATTAGCGATATTCGCGATGGTAATTGCCATTGTTATTGGAGTATTAGCAGGTGTTATAGCAGCAGTTAAGCAATATTCGTGGTTTGACAATATAAGTATGACGGTTTCTCTATTCGGTGTTTCCTTACCAATTTTTTGGCTAGGACTAATGATGATTTGGATATTTTCCGTTACGTTTAATATTCTCCCTCCAAGTGGACGCCTAACAACTGGGGTTGAATTAAACACCATTACGAATTTTTATTTATTAGACAGTATCCTTACTGGAAACTGGGTAGCTTTAAAGGATGCGTTTTTGCATTTGTTAATGCCTGGTATAGCACTAGCAACAATACCGATGGCTATTATTGCTCGGATGACGAGATCTAGCATGCTAGAAGTAATGCGCCAAGATTACATTCGAACTGCTAATGCAAAGGGTTTACGTAAAACGATTATTATCTTTCAACATGCCTTAAAAAATGCCTCCTTACCTGTATTAACAGTTGTTGGCCTTCAGTTTGGGTTATTGCTAGGAGGTGCAGTGCTTACAGAATCCATTTTTTCCTGGCCGGGAGTTGGTCGGTATGTCTATCTAGCAGTTCTTGGACGAGATTATCCAGTTGTCCAGAGTACGATCTTAGTAATTGCAGCTATCTTCGTGTTCGTCAATTTAATTACGGATATTCTATATAAGTATCTAGATCCAAGAATAAAGTATGAGTAGGTTTGACGATTAATGGAATTTGTTTCGGTAAAAGACGAAGAAAGGATGTGCAGCCAATGTCTATAGAACCAATTCCAAATGTAGAAGTTGAGCAGGGAAAGGTGAAATCTACAAAATCAAGAAGTCTCGGAATGGAAGCATTGTTCCGGCTCTTGAGAAGTAAGACTTCCATTGTTGGCTTAATAATTATCCTAATTTTGATGATTACAGCTTTATTCGCGCCGTTAATTGCCACCCATGATCCAACAGTCCAAAGTATTCCTAATCGATATCAAGCACCCTCCAGTGAACATATACTAGGAACGGATGAATTGGGACGGGATATTTTTAGTAGAATCGTGTTTGGAACTAGAATTTCAATCCAAATTGGACTTATCGCTGTTGGAATCTCAATGGTAGTTGGTGTGTTCTTAGGAGCTGTTGCTGGCTATTTTGGTAAATGGGTGGACCAGATTGTTATGCGTTTTATTGATATCATGATGGCATTTCCTAGTATTCTATTAGCAATAGCTCTAGTAGCGGTACTTGGTCCAAATTTACGAAATGCGATGATTGCGGTCGGTATTGTAGGAGTACCCCAATTTGCAAGGATTGTACGATCAGCAGTGTTATCTGTAAAGGAAACAGAGTTCATTGAAGCAGCAAGGGCAATAGGTGGAAAGCATGGCAGAATATTGTTTGGGCATGTACTGCCTAATAGCATGGCACCGATTATCGTACAAGCAACATTAGGGATTGGTACAGCTATTTTAGATGCTGCTGGCCTTAGTTTCTTAGGCCTAGGTGCACAACCACCGACACCAGAATGGGGAGCGATGCTTAGTGATGGTCGAGCAGCTATTCAACATGCTCCATGGGTTGTTGCCTTTCCAGGGCTAGCGATCTTTCTATTCGTATTAGGCTTTAACCTATTTGGAGATGGACTACGTGATGCATTAGACCCAAAATTGAAAGAATAGTAACATTTCTGGTAATT
The DNA here is from genome assembly GCF_018333235.1 of Ornithinibacillus bavariensis. GTDB lineage: Bacteria > Bacillota > Bacilli > Bacillales > Amphibacillaceae > Ornithinibacillus > Ornithinibacillus bavariensis. The sequence goes on from NZ_BORP01000002.1 coordinate 90,380, forward strand.
CCATAGTATTATTAAGGATAAAGTTAATGACTTTATCCTTTTGTCATTTACCAATGGAGTACCTTTTTATCAATTGTGATTAGAAGGTAGCTCAAGTGAGCAACAGAAAGCTCCATGAAAACACATATTACAATGGAGGTTGAGTGGCCATGAAGAAGTTTTTACCTGCCTTTGTTTGCTTTTGTCTAGCACTCATTCTAGTTCCAATTTCCATAGGATCCACCACTTCTAAAATCAATACATACCCGAATTTACCAGCACCAATCGCACAGGAAAGGATCTTGATTACATCAGCGGGACAAGCTGTAGAAGGGGCGATTATGCAATCCATCGCAGAAAATCTTAACTTAGAAGCAGATTATCGACCACGTGCTCTGGACACGGACTTGTATGAATATAAGAGTGTAGTCATTGTAGTTGGCTATAGCAAAAATGGCTTAGCTCAAACTGTGAGGAATTTCCAAGAGGAGTTATCACGTTCTAAGCACTTAGTACAGGAGGCAGAGGCTAATGGGATCTCTGTCATCGTAGTTGATTTTTCTGGTTCCCTTCGTAATGATTCTACGACCTGGAAGCTGCTAGAAGAAGTTATTCCCCATTGTACATACTATATTGGTTTCTCTCATACGAAGAAAATGGATAAGCTACATGCAATAGTAAAGGAGCATCATATACCAATAACACTCATTGATCAGATAATGGATATAGAGGTTCCTTTTAATTCAGCTTATCGTTAAGGGTATGTGGAAAAAGGATGATGATATGAGCTTAAATGATAATCAGATATCGACCAAGACATTATCTGGAACAATTCTATTAATTATTGGCATTTTATTTCCAAATATTGTAGAAGACTGGACAACCTATATCATTGAAAATATTGAAGCAAGTATCTTGCTAAAAGATGGAGGGAAATTGGTCATTACTTCGATTGTCTACATGACTAAATACTGCTTTATCTTCTTTTTTATATTTTTTGGGGCAATACTTGTTACGGATGGCATGCTGGTAAAAAAGGACCATCCATATCGACTTTATTTCTACGCTGTTTTAGTTCTAGTAACGATAGCTATATACAACTATCTCCATCTGGAAAACTTTTCCTATATTGGTCACTTACTGACATTAGCTATATTACTATGTTTACAGAACTACATTCCCAAACAAAAATACTATTATGTCATCTATTCTATCATTCTATTATTTGTCTTAATGGCAATGAACTGGGTGCAGCTTATTCCAGCTCTATCAGTGCTTGGGCTAGGCACAGATGATATGGCAGTTAGCCTTAAAATTACTGACCACTACTTATCAAACAACTATTTATTAAATACATTAGCATCTATTCTGTTTGTTGTTTTTTTGGTTATTCCAATTACGTTGACCTTTTTAGTTCATTTATTGAACAAACAGATTATGGCGATGGAAAAAATACAGGAAAGTGAGTCTGCACTAAAGGCAGCACGGATTGCGTTAGTAGAATCAAAGGTATATGAAGAGGTTAATTCATTGGTGCATGATTTGAAGACTCCACTCTCGACAATCGAAGGCTTATCCTCTTTAATCAAAATGCGATTACAGCATAAGGCGGAAACATCCATTGATAACTACCTAGATCGAATGGGTGGATCGATTCAAAAAATGAATGATATGATCTCGGAAATATTATATGAAGATATTAAACAACCAATTTCTGTAAAAGAGCTATTAGAGTATGTCACAAGCCACCTCATTCTAGCAGAACAGAATATCGAAATCGATATAAGCATAGAAGATAATATACCAAACATTTATGTAAATAAAATAAGATTTTCCAGAGCAGTATCGAACATTCTCGAAAACGCTATCGCCTCACTAGCTGGAAAAGCAGGGAAGATTACTGTTGATGTTACGAGAATAGAGGAAAGTATTATATTTAAATTTCTTGATAATGGTCCAGGTATAGAAGCATCCCATCTGCAAGATATATGGGAGGATGGATTTAGTACGAGAAATTCAACTGGCATTGGACTATCTTTCGTGAAAACAGTTGTAGAAAACCATCAAGGAACAATTCAAGTGGATAGTTCCCCTGGAAGCTATACACAGGTTTACATTACACTTCCATTATATGAAAAGGGTGAAAAGGTAGATGAGTATAACTATCTTAGTCGTGGATGACGATGAAAATATTCGGTTTACGTTAAAGGAAATTTGTCATTATGCAGAGTGGAATGTACTAGAAGCGGCAACAGGCAAGGATGCTGTAGAGCTGTTTAAACAAATGCGCCCTGATCTTGTGTTACTGGATTATCATTTGCCTCATGGAGATGGTATTAGCACTACAAAAACAATCCGAAAGCGAGATCAGCATGTTCCGATAATAGTCTTAACCGTAGATGAAAGGCAGGAGGTGGCTGATTCATTCATGAAGGCCGGGGCTACCGACTTTGCCTTAAAGCCAATTAAGGCGCCAGATTTAATCTCAAGAATTCGATTAAACCTTAGAATAAGTAAGCTAACAGAAGAGCATCATAGTGCATTTGTTGATAAAGGAATAAAATCAGATACACTAATGTCCATAAAAGGCCATTTATTAAATCAGGAGGATGCGGTCACCATTGATGAAGTCAAAGACGCATTACCAATCGCTTATCAGACGGTTCATCGGTACTTAAACTATTTAGAGGGAAAAGGTGAGGTAGAGGTAATTACTCAGTATGGAAAGAAAGGCAGGCCAAAGAATCGGTACCGGTTGATATAGAGGTATAAAGGAAGGGGACAGATGCTGTCCCCTTAAAACGTATCGAACTCTATTATGAAATTTAGTTTTCTTTATCCTTCCATAGCTCCATCGGATTTAGTTGCTCCGCTGTAAGTGGGATTTGTTTTATATCAAGCGAAATTTCCTGTTTATCCTTCTTCAATTCCGCATAGATAAATTTAGATTTACCCAATCCTACAGCTTCAGCATCGTCCACAGATTGACAGTAAAAGATTTTTGTAATCCCGACAAAATACATAGCAGCTAGGCACATGGGGCATGGTTCTCCACTAGCATACATAGTGAATCCAGATAAATCGTTCGTTTTTAATTTTTTCTGGGCTCTTCTTATCGCAAGCAATTCCGCATGACCGCTAATATCGAAATTCTTATGTAACTCATTTACCCCTTCTGAAATCACTTCATTACCTTTTACTAGTACAGCTCCGAATGGCTGCCCACCATCCTGAACATTATGAATAGCTAGTTCAATTGCTCTTTTCATGTGTGTATCCATCAAATATCCTCCTATGTTCTTCTATAAAGTCTCATAAACTCCGGAATGTATAGGATGAATGCCAACCCTAAAAATATACCGGTAATAAGCATAAGAATTGAAGCAGCATGTGGATGTATTTCTGGGAAGCCAATTAAGATGAATGTAGCCGCATAAAATACAGCAGTTGACACTTTACCAAACCACATGGCACCATCCAATTTTTTGCCTCTCTTTAATAAAATCAGACCATTAATACCCATAAAAAGCTCTTTAATAACTAGTAATACAACCAATACCCACATATAGTAGTAGCGAAACATTAAGCAACCAACAATGGCAGCTTGTGTAAGTTTATCTGCTACCGGATCAACGGTTTTGCCCAGCTCAGTTATCTGATTGAATCTCCTCGCTATTAATCCATCGAGCATATCCGTAAGCCCGGAAAACAGGATAATAATAGCAGCAACATAATAATCATGCGCACTTTCTGCAGTGATATAGATAAACACGAATATTGGAATGAGTATTAGTCTTATATAAGATAAGATATTTGGTATAGAAAATATTTCTTTTCTTGTAAGCCGCACAATGATATCCCCCTAGAAGCACCTCACGTAGACGTTAGTAAATTATTCCTATTGGTATTGTAACGGTTATGAGAGATATTTGAAAGTGGAAGGCACGAAAATGAAGGAAAGTAAAGATAAATCATGTTTGGTTCCACTTTCTATTAGACAGAAACCCAGCAAAGAGCATGATTCAGTCTAATAGAACTGCTCTAATAGACTGAAACTCGGAAGAAAGCCAAACTCAGTCTAATAGAAGTGCTCTAAAAGACCGAAATCCAGAAGAAAGCCTAATTCAGTCTAATAGAAGTGCTCTAATAGACCAAAACCCAGCAAAAAGCTAAATTCAGTCTAATAGAACTGCTCTAATAGACCGAAATCCAGAAGAAAGCCAAACTCAGTCCAATAGAAGTGCTCTAAAAGACCGAAACCCAGAATAAAGCCTAACTCAGTCTAATAGAAGTGCTCTAATAGACTGAAACCCAGCAAAAAGCCTAATTCAGTCTAATAGAAGTGCTCTAATAGACTGAAACCCAGAAAAAAGCCAAACTCAGTCTAATAGAAGTGCTCTAATAGACTGAAACCCAGAAAAAAGCCAAACTCAGTCTAATAGAAGTGCTCTAATAGACTGAAACCCAGCAAAAAGCCTAATTCAGTCTAATAGAAGTGCTCTAATAGACTGAAACCCAGAAGAAAGCCTAATTCAGTCTAATAGAAGTGCTCTAATAGACCGAAATCCAGCAGAAAGCCTAATTCAGTCTAATAGAAGTGCTCTAATAGACCGAAATCCAGCAGAAAGCCTAATTCAGTCTAATAGAAGTGCTCTAATAGACTGAAACCCAGCAAAAAGCCAAATTCAGTCTAATAGAACTGCTCTAATAGACTGAAACCCAGCAAAAAGCCTAATTCAGTCTAATAGAACTGCTCTAATAGACTGAAACCCAGCAAAAAGCCTAATTCAGTCTAATAGAACTGCTCTAATAGACCGAAATCCAGCAGAAAGCCTAATTCAGTCTAATAGAAGTGCTCTAATAGACCAAAACTCAGCAGAAAGCCTAATTCACTCTAATAGAAGTGCTCTAATAGACCGAAATCCAGCAGAAAGCCTAATTCAGTCAAATAGAACTGCTCTAATAGACCAAAACTCAGAAGAAATCCAAACACAGTCTAATAGAACTGCTCTAATAGACCGAAACCCGGCAAAAAGCCCAATTAAGTCCAATAAAAGCATTAAAAATAGACAAAAACTCAGAAATAAAATAGGTCTTCCCTCTCATTATTTTTCCGTACTATTCTGATAAAATAACAATGGTATGAAGCACTATTTATTTTTCTTGCTTCAATTCTAGATAAACGTGCATAACATTGGGGGCCTTATGGGTATACTTTTCAATAGGGCTTTACTATAAGAGTTGTTAGACCTGTACTAGTGGAGAATGTGAAGTTGCTGAAGAATATGGGCAAATGCTTGTTTTTCGTTGTTATAGTAATTGAAAACAATTGATATGAGTAAAGGAAGGCAGGTTGACACTGCCTTAAAACTGTAATAAAATTATATTGAATTAAAGATAATTAATTAAAGTGATATAGATTTATATGGGAATTGGAGAAGTCTCCATAGGATGAACCATAGGAAATTATCTGTGGATGATTATTTAAATCTCTTCTAAAGAGAAAGGAAGTAATTGCATGGTAACTTTATACGTTACACCTAGTTGTACATCCTGCAGAAAGGCTAAAGCATGGTTTCAAGAAAATAACATTCCTTACAAGGAGCGTAATATCTTTTCGGAACCGTTAACCTTCGATGAGATTAAAGGTATATTACGATTAACAGAAGATGGTACAGAAGAAATCATTTCCGAACGTTCCAAGGTTTTCAAGGAGATGGATGTTGATATTGAACAGCTACCAATGAAAGAGTTGTATCAATTAATCCAGAAAAATCCAGGACTGTTAAGAAGACCAATTATTATCGACGAAAAGCGTCTGCAAGTTGGGTATAACGAGGATGAAATTCGTCGTTTCCTACCAAGATCAGTTCGGACTTTCCAATTACACCAGCTTCAAAAAATGGTAGACTAATGTAAAGAAGAGGTGAGCACCTGAATGCTCACCTCTTCTTTTTGTATTTTAATAAACCTTGTCGCCATTGAAAATAGAGTTTTTCACAACTACATAATCAACATTGCGGATAGCATCTAGCTTATTTCCACCTGCATACGAGATCGATGATTGAAGGTCTTGCTCCATTTCGATTAATGTGTCTTTTAAATAGCCTCGATGCTCAACAAGCATTTTCTTTCCTTCTACATTCTTTCTTTCCCCTTTTTGGAATTCAGATGCAGAACCAAAGTACTCTTTAAATAATTTTCCTTCTTTTTCAACGGTTTCCCCAGGAGATTCCTCATGCCCAGCAAATAGTGAACCGATCATCACCATGGAAGCCCCGAATCGTACAGATTTTGCAATATCACCATGTGTGCGGATACCACCGTCAGCAATAATTGGCTTGCTTGCAGCTTTTGCACACCAACGAAGTGCAGCTAATTGCCAGCCACCTGTACCAAATCCAGTTTTAATTTTTGTAATACAAACCTTACCAGGTCCAATACCAACCTTCGTAGCATCAGCCCCAGCATTTTCTAATTCACGTACTGCTTCAGGAGTACCGACATTACCTGCTATAACAAAGCTTTCAGGTAAGTGCTTCTTAATATGTTGAATCATATTAATGACTGCATTGGAATGTCCGTGTGCAATGTCTATTGTGATGTATTCTGGAGTAAGATTTTGCTCTTTTAGCTCTTCAATAAAACGATATTCTTCTTCTTTTACACCAACACTAATGGACGCGTATAATCCACGTTCCTGCATATCCTTAACGAAATCGATTCGCTTTTCAGGTTGAAAACGATGCATGATATAAAAGTAACCGTCTTCTGCTAAGGTTAAAGCAATTTTTTCATCTATAATAGTCTGCATATTTGCGGGTACGACTGGTAATTTAAATTTACGCCCACCGAATGTAACGGATGTATCACATTCAGAACGGCTATTAACGATACATTTTGCGGGAATTAATTGGATATCTTCGTAATCAAATACATTCTCCATAACTTACACCCCTAAATGCGAATATTTTATTTAATGTTAAAATCAATTGTTCGACATTAGCTAATTTACTATAATTCTAATAATATGTCAAATTTCATATTTAGGTTGTACTAAATGCTTGAAAAAGTTGCATCATTCCCAGGTGTTTTTAAAATTGGGTGATTATAAGCTGTAAGAGAGTGGGAAATAGCATACAAAAACACTTGGATAAAGAACGGCACCCAACTGTTTATGGACTGTCTAAGGTTAGGTATGTTCAAATCCAAGCGTTTTTTTATCAATCCATCATTCTTGTTGGATGAAAGAATATTATAATCTGCCCCTGGTATCCCTGTTTTCTTGTAGCTTTCGTATATAGACGATTTGACCGATATGATAGGCGTTATGTGTAATAGCATTTCCGAGTACCTCATACCATTTTGCCGGTAAGCTGAATCCAACTACATCACTTTCGAGTTGTTCCTCAGTTAGCAGGTTCTGCCATTGTAACAGCACCACTTCTAATTGCTCTCTTAATTCAGTAAACTTACTATTCTTTGGGATAACAAAGCTTTCATCATTATTTTCTATCGGGGTTACTGCTAAGACATTCGCTTTTTTAAATCTTATTTGCCATGTTTCATTCCAGTAGATAAGATGCTGTACAAGCTCAGCAATACTATGACTATTTTCAGTTGGCTTCCAAAAAGCTTCTTCCTCAGATAGGTTTTCAACTGCTTCGGTAAATGGAAGATACCAGCTTGGGTCATTCGCATTTGCTAAAAACTGATCTAATAAAAGCTTCTTAACATGCGGCATGCTGCTTCAGCTCCTTTAGTAATGGTTCAAAGACCTTGTAAGTAGATCTAACACCTTTTATTCGACGTATTACTAAATTTCCCTTTTAGACTTCCTTTTCTTATTTAGTAATACAGTTAATCATTTGATTGGAATGAAAGCATTCGTTTGATAAAATGGACAGTTATCAACCTTCAACAATCGCAAGGTATTTTAGTGTTTTTGCTTCCGATTCGACAATTAGTATATCTCCTCTTTCCTTTACGGAAAAAATCTTTGCGCCAACTGGAAGCTTATTCGCCATTTCATCTTTAAAGTCTGTATTTGAATCATTTTGTACTTTTATTTCACCGATTTGTTCCCCTTTTGATAAAGATAATTCTTCCACCCAGTCAATGTTAGTCCTATAAATTACTCCATCATACTGAAATATATCAGCATCGGGTTCTAATGTTACTACTTCTTCGGCATCAATGTTATCTATTGTTACTGTTCCTTTGTTTTTCTCTCCTTCTAAAGAGCATCCACTAATAGTAAATAAAGCAACTACAATTGAAGTGAAAAATAGTCTTTGTATCCTCACTTTAACATCCCCTTTCTAATAGGACGTTAGAAGTCTTACTAATGTTCCTTCTGAAACCTTATTTTCCTAAAAGGTGGTTAAGAATATAATTAGAGGAAATAGTGTTTAACATTTCACTCGTTTGTTGGAGAGTACCTTCATTTCCAACTGTTCCGTTTTCTTCAGTCACTGGTATATCCATCAACCAATTATTATCCTCGTTTGCTTCCATTAACTCATTTACTTCATATGTAGCATAATAACCCTCTTTGATAAATGGGTCAGTTTCAACAAGCCTTATTGCCTCATCAATTGTTTTACAAATTAATATTTGCATTGCGCTATCATTATCCTTAAAGGGCCCGCAGAGAAATAGCCTCCTATCCTTAGTCAAGCGCTGTAAATGGCCTACGTGTTTGTGTAATAATTCCTTTGTTAGTTCCCCTTTCTTTTTATCCTTTAAAATAGCAACATATTTCCTCATAGAGCACCTCTCCTTTTTAGGTAGACTGTGTCAAAACATAAAAAAATCAACAGGAGTTATCATGCTATGATGGTTCCTGTTGAAAAATATGGAATATAAATGGCTAGATATTATCTTCAGCGTGGATAAGCTGTCTAATACTACAGTTAGTTTCTTATACGTACTCCCTCTTTAATCACACAATAACCCACTGTATCCTCAATAAACGCGCTGAAATTAGCTGTTCGTACAAGGTTGTTCACGAGAAACATAATGCTTCGATTAAATTTCTAAAAAGTAAAATTCATTTATCTGAGCATATTTTTTTACTATTGCCCCATTCGCTCAAGTAGATGGTTTCATAAGTTTTTTCTACTACAATGGTCTTGGCTCATTTACTTGTTCGTCTAAATCGATATCTAGCAATTGACCAGCATGAACCAAACCAGAGCCGAAGCCGTATAAAAGCACTCGGTCTCCATCTTTTACTTTTCCATCACGAATACCTAGGTCAAGTGCTAAAGGAATTGTTGCAGCAGAGCTATTTCCAAAATTGATCAAGCTATAAAGCGTTTTTTCTATTGGATATCCTAGCTTTTCGCAAATCGGTTCGATGAGCCGTAAGTTAGCACTGTGAGGGATAAACCAATCAACCTGCTCTAGACTCGTTTGTGTTTTTTCTAAAATTTGATGTACGCTTTTGGGAATATTTCTTACAACCCATCGAAAAACTTCCCTGCCGTTTTGTACCAGATATTGCGTATCGACTAACTCAATCCCATTAACTTTTTTAGACAGACCAGTTCGGTATACATTTTGTGCTCCACTTCCGTCACTTCCCATATGGAATCCAATAAAACTTTTCGCTTGTTCGTCCCTTTCTACCAATACGGCGCCAGCACCGTCACCAAATAAAATACATGTACTTCTATCCGTATAATCGGTAATTTTGGAGAGAGTATCTGCCCCTATTACAAGTATCTTCTTATGAAGTCCAGAAGCAATAAGGCTATGGGCTGTATGCAATGCATAAACAAAGCCTGCACAAGCAGCACTTAAATCAATGGCCCCTGTTTGAGCAATATTTAAGCGGTTTTGTACGATACTTGAAACAGATGGAAATGGAAAATCTGGGGTACTTGTTGCAACGATGATCATATCAACATCTTCCACATTTTTATCATACCGATGCATTAAATCCTTTACTGCAGCCTCACATAAATCACTTGTGAATTCATCGGGACGGCTAATTCTACGTTCGTGAATTCCTGTTCTTTCGATAATCCATTCATTGCTAGTTTCAACCATTTGCTCAAGCTCATAATTGGTCAGCCTTTTTTCAGGTACATACGTACCAATTGCTGTAATTCTTGCTCCTACCAAATTAGTCACCTCTTTTATAAGTTGGTATTAGTATCTAGTACCAATTATAACGATGTATATTATTGAAAAGCAACTTTAATTCTTTACTTTAAAAATTAAAAAGGGTTACTTTCTTTGAAGTAACCTCTCTGTTCGTTAAAGAATATTCCACATACACTTATCTGTTATACATATTTTGTATCGACCACAGAAGCCCATAGCAATGTTCTAATCTTCTCCATAAAAACGGATCTACTTATTACCAGTGGGGCAATTTGCTTTCACTTTTTCTTCATCCGATATAAGTCAATCGTCTTATAGCCCTGGGATAGTATGCTTACCATTTGCTCTGTTCGTTTATCACGAGTCTTTTGTTGTTTTGCTGAAAAGATATATCGTGCCCAATCCCTGCGATAACCTGGAGTTAGACTTTGATAAAATGTGAGTTCATCTGGATGGGAAGCAAGTAATTCCTCGATATTCGTTTCTAGTCCAACATAATCCGCAACAGATTGACTGGCTGTAGTAAATTTCTTTGTTTTTCTTTTCTCACGTTTTAACCCAACAACAGTAAATACGTCATCCATACTAACCATCCGTGAGAATTTGAAATCACTATTTTCGACATAACCGTCTTCGTCGACATGTAAAGCAGGGAAAAGCTCATCTCTAAGGATGGAAGTTTCATAACGCTTATTGCCCTTTTTCGGATAAGCGAAGAATAGATAGCCTTTCTCGGTTAAAAAATCGTTATGTTCGATAATATATCTTGTATGAGCAATCATCTCATCAAGTGTCAGAACGAAAATAAAGATGGCATCGTGATGCCTTGTTAAGGTTGTTGGATATTCTTTAAATATATGGTAGTCATCTGGTTCATTGATGACAACCATATTACGATATTTTGGTATATTTAGCTTTTCAATAATAGACATGCTGACTCCTCTTTCCTATACATGAACAGGTTCTAATACATCTCCTGTTTCTAGAAGTGTTTTAAGGTTACTGATGATCGCAGGCCAACCATTATTAAATCCCTGGAATGTATCCTCTTCTTCTACTATATCTTCTGGAAGTAAATTTTCGTGTTTTAAGGTAAGCTTTACAACTTGTCCCATTTGTTTTAATAAAAAGGTAACTTTTGTTGGTTCTTGTCTGTCTTTATTCTTGTCCATGATCGAGGTCCATGTATACGTAAGCTGATGGTATGGCTCGTACGTTATGATATTTCCATAGTCTACGGTTTCTCCTTCTCGAAGGTATTTAACTTCTGCCCCTACCTTCCATTCGGATTCGATGGCACTTCCGAAAAAGTACTTTTCTGTATACGCACTACTAGTTAAAGCCTTCCAAAGCTCTTCAGCAGAGGTATGAATATAGGAAACATAAGTAAATGTCGTCATGCATTTTTCTCCTTAATAGGTATTTGTTAGTTTGAAAATACCTTTGTTCAGACAGGTTGTCAATTTTTAAATATGCAACAATCTAGGGCATAATAGAAAAGAGAATCGTTGGAGGATGAGCTGATGGAATCTGCCATTTTTTTGGACCGTGATGGGGTCATTAATGAAGTGTTAACAAGTCGTGTAAAATATGTGAATAAACCACGTGATTTCTTTTTGCTAGATGGTGTTGGTGAAGCAATTCGATTATTGAATGAAAAAGGTCTTAAGGTATTTGTAGTTACGAATCAGGGTGGTGTTGGGTTAGGGTATATGAGAGAGAAGACACTTATAGAGGTTCATCAAAGGATGAAGGATGATTTAGCTGAATTTGGTGCTAGAATTGATGATGTTGCCTATTGTCCGCACAAACCATATGAAGGGTGTGCCTGTCGGAAGCCAGGGCCAAAAATGCTTGTTGATTTGGCAGAAAAACATAATGTAGATCTGAAGAGAAGCTATATGGTTGGAGACCGTGATCCAGATATTGAAGCAGGGAAGGCAGCGGGGACAAAGACGGTATTGGTCGGTACAAGGGAGAAAGTGACTAGTAAAGCAGATTATATCTTTCCAGATTTACTCGCCTTTTCTAAATGGTTAGTACAGGGTACTACTATATTGGACTGAGTTAGACTTTTTGCTCGGTTTCAGTCTATTAGAGCAGTTCTATTAGACTGAGTTTGGCTATTTGCTCGGTTTCAGTCTATTAGAGCAGTTCTATTAGACAGAATTGGGCTTATTTGTGAGTTTCGGTCTATTAGAGCGTTTCTATTAGACAGAATTGGGCTCTTTTCTGAGTTTCAGTCTATTAGAGCAGTTCTATTGGACTTAATTTAGCTTTCTGCTGGATTTCAGTCTATTAGAGCAGTTCTATTAGACTGAATTCGGCTATTTTCTGGGTTTCAGTCTATTAGAGCAGTTCTATTGGACTTAATTTAGCTTTCTGCTGGATTTCAGTCTATTAGAGCATTTCTATTAGACTGAATTTAGCTTTTTGCTGAGTTTCGGTCTATTAGAGCATTTCAGTGAAAAAGTGCAGTATATTAAATTAAATAATTAGGTTCGTGTAAAGACTCGCTCCGGAAATATACTTGGCTTTCCGCGGGCGGCTGGTGAGCCTCGAGCAGACAGGATGTCGGTCACGAAGGCGTTGCCACAAAGATTTTCGGTGGGGCGAGTAATGGCAGTCCGAGAACGTGGCGCTCTTAGCCTTCAAAACTCTATACCTGCGGCGAGGTCTCACCGATGCCTTTCCTCCCGCTGGAGTCTACGTATATTTCCTCCGTTGAACACAGAATTATTCTTCCTTTTAGTTGGTCATTTTAGTTATGGCCAATCCTCTTGTTTTATTCGCTCATAATTGGCTCTAAGCTAGCTGTTTTCTGTTCTGTAACAATATAGGCATCTGTTATTCCTGCATTTTTGACCTGCTGCAAGCGTTGTTCGGCATTTTCTCGACTGGAGAATGCTCCAGCTTGAACTCGGTACCAGGTTGTTCCAGAAATGTTCACCGTACCGATAAATGAATCGATGCCTTTCCTGCTTAAGTAGGCTACACGCTCTTCAGCATTTTGCCTTGAAGTAAAGGAGCCTGCGATAACCTTGTACAGAATCTCTCCACCACCATTTTGTTTTGGAGGGAGGTTAAAAGCTATTGCTAACCCGTTTACATGTCCTTGTGCTACTGCTTGAAGCCATGATGTCTGCTTCATTAGATTTGCATCATTTGGGTTGTCGATAAACCCATTCTCCGTAAGCAGTGCTGGCATATTAGACTCACGTAAAACATGGAAATCTGCCTTCTTCTGCCCGCGGTTTGTTAATTGATTGAGTTTTGTAATTTCAGTATGGAGAATATCTTGGTATCTAGCAGTTAAAGATGAATCGGATAAATTACTGTGAATATAATCCTCATATCCTCGTGCTGACCCATTGAAGGAATTGCAATGGATGGATAAATAGTAGTCAGCTCCCCAAGCATTTGCTTCATCTGTGCGTGCCTTGAGGCTCTTTGTAATGTCGTTTGTTCGACTCATCCGAACTTCAACATTATCATAGCTGTTTAATAATGTATTGCGAATACGTAACGCAATATCGAGGTTAACATTTTTTTCTAACAACCCGTTTCCACTAGCTCCGCCGTCTGTACCACCATGACCTGGATCTAAATATAGTTTCATAACAAATCTCCTCCTAAATTTTTATAGAAAGCATTTGTGAAACCTCTTAGGTGGGAAAAAAGCTATTTTATGAAACGCAGTTATAAGGCTTTCTTCTAAGAGGTGTCTTGAACATCAGGTCCTAACGATTGCCACATAATAATCCCTCCTCTCTTTAGTTTTATATCTTTTCGAGATGTAATAGGCAAAACCCTCTATTTTTCTGAAGAATGAGATAATATACTTAATCTATATTTCCATGGAAGGAAGAAAGTAACGGTTCGTAAAGCGCTAATTATACGAAAGGATTTAGTACTATTTTCATAGATGAATAATAGAGTTAGTGTAATAAAAAAATAATAGACTAAATAGTCACATATTTTGGCAAAAGTTGGTATATAATGAAGAGAGGAATGAAATATAAATAAGGAGTGGTAATTTTGATACAAGAGATAAATCCATATCTCGTTACAAACGGAAATGGCCAGGAAGCAGTTCAATTCTATAAGGATGCCCTCGATGCAGAAGTAATTAGTTTACAGACCTTCGGAGATTTACCAGAAGGGGACATGCCTATACCAGAGGAGTCAAAGAATCGTCTTTTACATGCCCACCTAAAAATTGGCAAATCAATATTGATGATTTCAGATACACACCCTGGAAGTCCTTATCAGGTTGGTGATCATCTATCCATAGCGATTATGATCAGCGATACAGAAAAGACAAAGGCGGTTTTTTCTAAGCTAGAGGAAGGCGGAAAGGTAGAAATGCCTTTACAACAAACCTTCTGGAGCCCCCTATATGGTCAAGTACAGGACAAGTTTGGTGTCCTATGGCAGGTTTCAACAGCAGGTGAATAAGTTACGGTAAAGAGCTTGAATCACATCAAGCTCTTTATTAATGGAGGAAAAGCTATGCATGATCAACATCTTTTAACGGAAATTCCAACTTTATTAACCAAATATTATATTTTGAGAAGTGTAACCATAGATGATACATATGCATTATTTTCTATTTTGAGTAATAAAAATACGATGCGGTTTATTACTGCAAATCCTATTAGAAGCAAAGAGGAAATGCATAAAGCAATTGTAAAATCCTTAACCAAGTTCGCTGATAGACAGGAAATCCCTTGGGTGATTATTGACAAGTATAGTCAAAGCCTAATAGGACAATTTCGCTTACATAAGCTTGATTTTTGGCATAGGAAAGCAGAGATGGGCGCAGTCATTCATGAGGATTATCAAGGAAAAGGTGTGATGACAGAGATTCTTAAAACAATGATTCCATTTGTTTTTGAGACCCTTGAGCTTAATAGACTCGTAGGAGATATTTTTGCCGGAAATGAGGGATCTAGAAAGCTATTAGAAAAGTTTGGTTTTAAAAAGGAAGGCATTCTAAGACAAACAGATTTTGATGGAGAAAGGTATCATGATACGATTGTTTACTCGCTACTAGCAGAGGACTTTACTGCTTTAGGAAAAAGCATATTTAATTAATGATAAAAAGAAAATTGGCAAAATTATAGGAGTGGTCCTATAATAATGGTATGAATGGAGTCGGGTATAGAAACTGGATGATAGAGGTGTAGCATGAGACTAGTAAGTTATCGATTGAAAAATCAGGACGTTCCACTAAGAGTAGGGGCAGTGGTAGAAAATAATATTGTAGATGTGCAGGAAATATATCATCGGTATAGGAAAGAGAAGAATGGTGAGGAACTGGACATCCTGATACCAGAGGATCCCACGTCGTTTTTTAGGTTGGGTCATCCGGCGATAGAATGTGTTCAGGAAGCGTATACCTATTGTTTAGCGAATAATTGGGATGGTGTGGACATTCTGCCTCGTGATATCGTTTATTTAGGCACATTGATTCCAGAACCATCTAAGATAATTTGTGTCGGTAGGAACTATGTGGATCACGCTGTAGAAATGAATAGTGATGTTCCTGAGTATCCAGTGCTATTTGCAAAGTTTGCGAATGCGTTAATTGGCCCAGATGATGCCATACATAAGACGAGATTAACGGAGAAGCTCGATTATGAAGTAGAGCTTACCATTGTTATTGGTAAAACGGCTTCCAGGGTAAAAAAAGAGGATGCATATGATTATATTGCAGGCTATACCATTGGTAATGATATTTCTGCTCGTGATCTACAGAAGAGAACGCCACAATGGTTACAAGGTAAGACAATCGATCGGAGCACTCCAATCGGACCATGGATGGTAACATCTGATGAAATTGGCGACCCTAGTAATCTTGCTATACGTTGCTATGTGAATGGGGACGAAAGGCAATCCTCAAATACAAAAAAGCTAATCTATGATATTCCATTTTTAATTGAATTTATTTCTAATTTAATAACCTTACAGCCTGGGGACCTTATCATGACGGGAACTCCTGATGGGGTTGCCTTAGGGATGGAGTCACCAAAGTTTTTGCAGGATGGCGATATTGTAACTGTAGAGATCGAAAATATCGGGCGAATGGATAATCAAGTAATAGCTGAAGATTAATGTATGAGCTATACCCGTATTTATGATATAAGTTTGTTTATAATTCGATTACAAAGGAGGAAAGGTAATGAGTGAAAAAGTAATTATTAAAGTAAATGATAATGGCTCTTATCGAATTACTGGTGATGTAGAACTTGTAGATGCAGAGGGGAACGTATTTGAAACCAAAAGTAGCTTCTCCCTATGTCGCTGTGGGCATTCTTCTAATAAACCATTTTGTGACGGGACACATAAGAAAATTGGCTTTGAAAGTGCACCCCGTGCAAAATAAAGAAATCCGCAATCCTCGATTCATGAGGGTTACGGATTCTTTAATTAAAGTGGATTAATCTAGCATGTAAGAAGACAATGGCCAGTAGCTTCTAGCATTATTGTATTGGCATATAGGACACCTTCCATACGTTAAGTTCTGTGTCCTTGTAGAGCCTAAACCCAATCAAATCATCTAGTTGGTATTCGACAAGAGCCTCATTCTCGTGTAGATAAACTACCGTATAGGAATTAATCTCAAGCATTTTATTATAGTTTTCTTCTATCTGCTGTTTGGCCGTGATATCATTTTTCGCTTCTTCCATAAAGGTATCCCTGTCAGGAACGTAGTGATTATTACCCTTCATATATAAGGCGTATACCACATCTAAGTCATCATGTAGATTAGCATAATTGTATAGCTTAAAAACATCAAACGGGGTCAAGTCCACTAATAAAGAGTCATCTAAGGTTGTCTTGTACTCCTGGTAAATATTCGTTAATTCCTCAGATAATGCAATGGACTCATGATACGTATCTCTTACACTATCATCATTACCAAACGATTTATTCTCAGTAGAACTATCGTGAATGGAATTTTCCTCTTTACTTTCCAGTGCCTCTGTTTGTGCCATATCTGCTTTATTATCAGATGATTTTTCGAGAGCGCTATCAGACAATTGGCTACTTCCACTCCTCAAAAGACCTTGTTGATCAATTGTCACGATAAAAATAATAATAGCAAACGTGACGACTAAACCTGTTAATAGCTTTGGAAATAGCTGAATTTCTCTTCTCCGTGGTTTCTGTTGGATTTTATCAATTTTACTACGTATAGCCTCTTTATCCTTTTCTGTAAAAGCTGTAGGTATTTGCTCAAACTGTAATTTTAAATCCTTTAATTGCTTATCCATGGCTTTCACCACCTCTTTCAGGAGCAAAGCATTCCTTCAGTTTCTCTCGTCCCCGATTTAGCCTAGTACGAACTGTTGCTTCATTCATATTTAATACCTGGCTAATTTCCTTTGTGGAAAACTCTTTAAAATAATACAGTATAATAACCTCTCGATACTTAATGGGCAATTCCATAACCTTACGAAATAATTCGCTTGCATAATCTTTTTCCAAGGCTTTCTCTTCAGGAGTAGTGCTCTCCTCCTTTGAGGTATGCGAGGATTGTATCAGTCGCTCTCGTAACCGTTGATTACGGGAATGCCAGCTCCGTAAGTAATCTTTACATTTATTAATTGCTATCGCGTATATCCAGCTTTTTAGTGTTGAATTACCTTGAAAAGTACTCAATTTTTGATAAATCGTTACAAAAACCTCTTGTGTCACATCGTCTGTGTCAGCAGCGTTTTTGACGTACGCAAATACTAGTCGTTTAATGTCATCTCCATACGTATTCATGATAGTCTCAATTGCCTGGCTTGGACTAGCTTGTAATATCTCCAGGTCTACCTTACTGTACGTCGGACGGAAAGCTTTCGAGTGGCCCACTCTTTTTCCTCCTAACTTTCTATCTCGTATATAAGACGTGATAATTTGCTTTGATGTTTCATACAAGAATTATTTATCGTAAGTTTACCATAGATATTCCTTTGGAAATAAAAAAATAAAGAAGTAATTCGGTATTTATTTTATATTAAAAATTTTCAATCATATCATTGTTCGTGATTGAATGAAATACTATACTGATTATAGATAGGCATTATAACGAGATAGGTGAATTGGGGGCAAAACAAGATGAAGTATGATGCAATTGTTGTTGGTGCAGGGCTTGCGGGTTTGGTTGCCACCGTCGAAATCGCTGATGCAGGTAAAAGAGTATTGTTGGTAGACCAGGAACCAGAAAGCTCGCTTGGGGGGCAAGCATGGTGGTCGTTTGGAGGACTATTTCTGGTTGATTCCCCTGAACAACGGAGAATGGGGATAAAGGACTCTAAGGAATTAGCGTGGCAGGACTGGCTAGGGACGGCAGGCTTTGATCGTGAAGAAGATGAGGACTATTGGGGGAGAAAATGGGCGGAGGCATATGTGAATTTTGCCGCTGGTGAAAAAAGAGCATGGTTACATAGCTTAGGTATTCGATTCTTCCCAGTTGTAGGATGGGCAGAACGTGGAGGATATATAGCAGATGGTCATGGAAACTCTGTGCCTCGATTCCATATCGTGTGGGGAACAGGTCCAGGTGTGGTGGCTCCATTTGAGAATAAACTTAGAGACTATATAAAAACTGGTATTGTAAATTATCTTCCAAGACACCGCGTTGACCATTTCATTCAAGATAATGATCGAGTGGTTGGTGTTCGTGGTGCAGTTCTTGTTCCAAGCGATGTAAAGCGTGGAGAGGAGAGCTCACGTGAGGTGGAAGGTGATTTCGAATATTATGCAGAGGCAGTCGTTGTAGCGAGTGGTGGTATTGGAGCGAACTTTGAGCTTATTCGTAAGAACTGGCCGAAGCGGTTAGGTAGTCCACCTAACCATATGATATCTGGCGTACCTGCCCATGTAGATGGGAGAATGCTAGAGATTACCGAGAGGGCAGGAGGAAGGATTGTAAATCGAGACCGGATGTGGCATTACACAGAGGGGATTAAGAACTGGAATTCCATCTGGCCAGAACACGGGATTCGTATTTTGCCAGGACCATCTTCTATCTGGCTAGATGCAAGGGGAAGAAGATTTCCTGCACCAAATTTCCCTGGATTTGATACGTTGGGTACACTCGAGGCAATCATGAAAACAGGCTATAATTATTCCTGGTTTATTTTAACAGAAAAAATAATTGAAAAGGAATTTGCTCTATCTGGCTCGGAACAAAATCCGGATTTAACGGAAAAAAATATTCGTAAGCTGCTAAATAGAATATTGCCCGGACCACCTGCTCCGGTCAAAGCATTTATGGACAAGGGTGAGGATTTTATTGTAGCGGATAATCTACATGATTTAGTCAATAGAATGAATGAGTTAACAGGTGAAAATTTATTGGATGTAGTGGAAGTGGAGAGGCAAATTGTTGCTCGAGACCGAGAAATGGATAATCCTTTTACAAAAGATTTACAGGTTACAGCACTACGGGGTGCCCGCAAGTATCGTGGGGATAAGCTGATTCGTGTAGCAACTCCACATAAGATCCTCGACTCGAAAAAAGGACCTTTAATTGCAGTCCGTCTAAATATATTGAGTAGAAAAACACTAGGGGGCTTACAAACCGATTTATCCTCAAGAGTACTGGATTCTCATGGGAATCCAATTCCTGGCTTATTCGCAGCTGGGGAGGTAGCTGGTTTTGGAGGCGGTGGAGTGCATGGTTATCGTTCATTGGAGGGGACCTTTTTAGGTGGCTGTCTATTTTCCGGGCGTATTGCTGGAAAGAGCGTAGTGAAGGAGCTTGGTTAGGTAGAGCGAATAGAAAGTACGATTAGCCGATGGAAGGAAGCCTAGTTAAATGGTTAGGCTTCCTTTGTACATCTTACCAAATGGCCTCATACAACTTCGGTTCAATTAGATTTGTATCAACAGCACATTCTTGTGCATTTTCTCCATACTGCCATGCCCAAACATTGGCAATACATGGCGGAACTATCGGTTTATATGCTGGTGCATCCTTCTTTTTTGTCGTTCCATGTTTCGGTTCATGACTCCATAAAATGAGCTGTCTACTAACAGCTTCATTGTTGGATGCCGCAGTACAGTAAGCCTCATTAAATGTGACAGAGCTTGGATCGCCATAAATCCCAGGACGGAATCCACTTGGACGAATGGCATCTACCCAACCACGTATCCACGCTTCGTCAATTTCAAATGACCGCTCTGTATTGACAAAAATAATATTCCCTTCTGGATAGCCTAATCGGCGTGCATGGAAAATAGCATTAGCAGCTGCCACTCTTCCATTACGGTATCCAGAAGCGGAAGCGAAGTCATTGTAAATTGGTATAATCCGAACCCCATTCTGACGAAGAAAACGTATTTCGCTCTCAGTCAATCTATCCGACACATTTTGAACCGTATTTAAGAAGCGTCCCCAAAATAGTGGTTTTCCAAGATTTTCAATCACACAGTTATATAAGTCTTGTGTAACCCTTGCAGCAGAATTAACACCCCATAATTCATTAACCATATACACTTCTCCCTTAAGTTTCATTCGTCTACATATCATATGAACGAGAAATGGGATGGGTCATTGATTAGTTAAATCTTGGGCTGTCGTAAGTAAAGCGAGATACTATACATAAATAATACAAGGAGTATAGTTTCTAATGGTGACAAATGTGAATAAGTTATTAGGTTACTCAAAAACTAAGGTGATTTTAAAGGAGGGAAGAAAATGGTCAATAAAGGTAAGGAATTTAATAATATGTTTAAAGAAAATAAGACACATGGTGAGCATAGGAATGGTCGAAAAAGTCAGTTTAAGAATAGCTCTGTTCACGGTGAGAAGCTGGATGAGTATTTAAATCAGAAGGATTAGAAGGTGAAGGCCGGTGGGTATCATTCCTATCGGCTTAAAATTTTTCTGCTCCTTATTAAATCGAATCACTCAGCCACCTATCACACGATATAGTTGGCTATTCAAACCCTCCACTTGAAATGAATGTGCATCTATTGTGAAGTAAGGATTATAGATAACTGTCCCGTATACTAAGTTTATTTCATATGATGGTATATGTATTTTTAAAAGAAATTTAGAACTTATTCATAGGAGATGTATTGTTTATGGGAGTATATATCAATCGAAATTCTCACCCTAATTTATTTCAGAACAGTAAGCCAATTGAAGCTCAAAATCAGGATTATTTCCATTCCGACTATATGAGGGAGCTTTTAACGAATCAAAAGGAATTACATGAGTCATTGGAGCGTGCATTAAAGTCTTTTAAAATCACCTTTCAAAAGCATCAGTATTCTGAAGATAAGCGGTGGGGTAGCATAAACAAACAGATTCAGGAACTAAGCCAATCAAGTGAAAGACAGGATTCCTTCATGACTCAGGCAAGGGAGTGGTTAGGTATGTTAGAAAAGAATAACTTGGAGCTTCAAAAAATAATACAACATGATTCCATTGTCAAAGAGGATATGAAGGAGGAAATTTCGCGAATCCATCAATCTAATCGTGATATCGTGGGCCAGCTTGCTGCATATGAAAATTTAAATGAACAATTAGTAGGTAAGATGGATGAACTGGTGGAACTTTATGATTCTATGTCAACCAAAATAACAGAACAAAATGAAAAGCAGGATACGGTCATTGATAATTTAGAAAAACAGGAAGCCATGATGGAAAAGTCGTACCGTCAGCTTAGCAATTTAAGATCCATTCTTTATGAGAGAACAAGCTTTGTTGCTGAGAAAATTGAGGAAAGCTATCGATTGACTTCATCTATTTTATATAAGTTCTTATCAGGCTCAGATAAACCATTAGAGATTATGTTCATGAATCATAAAAGAGATGGGGTTAAGAAAAGGGACGAGTAGAAGAACAAAAGACTTGTAGTCCTTGCTACAAGTCTTCCGCCCCTAATGCCGCTTATTCAACCATAAGACGCCCGATTTTACAAGTCTTGGTACGATCCCTGTTAATGCTTGATTCATCATATTACCAAAGCCATCATTTTTCCCAAGGGAGCCAAGGGTTCCTCTTAGGCGAATTTCCTTCGGCTGTTTCGGTTCTTGATTACGAAGGATTGCATTTAGAATTATCGCTACCTGTTCACCTTGAATACCAGCTAACTGAGCACTCGGTGAAAAGATAGATGACGCACAATCTCCAATGATATAAACATTGGTTTGTTCAGGAACCTGGAAATAATCATTAACAATAATCTTCTCTTGATTATCCTTCTGGAAAGGGAGTTCTCGAACGACCTTATTAGGACGAACTCCTGCTGTCCATATCGTGACATCATTCACATAACAAACACCGTTATTACAAACACCGTCTTTTTCAACGTACTCTACATTTGCGTGATGAAGCACCTCGACATCATTCTTGTTAAACCAATCTGCAACATAGCCTTGAATTCTTGGGTTAAATGCTCTTAATACAGATCCCCCACGGTCTAAAATTCGAATATTTAGATCTTCTCTACTCTCACGTATCTCGGAGGCAACTTCAACACCACTGAGACCAGCCCCAACAATGGTGACCTTTCCATTTGCTTTTAGGTTTCCTACCTCAAGACCAGTCTTTCGTGCTCTAGAAAAGGTTTGTACACTCTCTGTGTACACATCTGCCCCAGGGATCCCATGATAATTATCTTCGCAACCTAATGCTACAACTAAGTAGTCATATGCTAAAGGCTCAGAGCGATCCTGGAATAAAATTAATTGGTGATCTGTATCAATTTTTACAATTTCTCCATACACATAATGTATTCTATCATCCTTGGGAAAATCATTTCGAACTTCTCGATCAGCTACTGTACCGGCAGCAATTGTGTAGAACTCAGTTTTTAAGGATTGGTACGGATTCCGATCGACAATGGTGAGTGTTACATCTGACGGTAAATCCTTATCAAGTACACCTAAGGCAACTTTGATTCCCCCATATCCGCCACCGAGTATCACTAAGTTTTTCATCATTATTACCCCCATCCCCTGGTAGAAATCTAGATTGATAGTATTGGGATACGTTTTGAAAACGTTCTCGATTTCTTCTCTCATTAAGAGTAACAAAGAATTGACAGTACGACTAGGGGGAATATGAAGATAATTTTTTGTAGAAAATTATCAAAAATAGTATTCATGCTTTTTTTATTTTAGGAAATAGTAACAGATAGCATTACCGGACTAAATAAGGAAAGGAACGAGTGTAATGAAAGGAAAATTATTATTGGTTGTGACACTTATCTTTGCCAGCTCCTGGCCAATTTCCACCGTATTTGGCGAGAAAAATATGGACGAAGGTTGGTTTGACTTTATTAAAAAGGAGAAGGAGGAGCAAGAGCAAAGCCAGGAACCACAAAAGGGTGTACATAAAAGGCATGAGGCATGGATTAAGTACAACGCAAAAGAGCTGGGAATTGATACAGAAGGAAAGGATCTTAATGAGCTAGCAAAGGAAGTAAGGGAAAAAAAGCTGCTGAAAAAGGCAGAGGAGTTGGGTATTAAGACAGAAGGAAAAAATCCAAAGGAACTTTCTGCTGAGATTCATCAGGCTAAGGTGAAAAAGGAAGCAGAAGAACTGGGAATCGATTCAAACGGTAAGGGAATGGACGTCTTAGCTGAGGAAGTAATCGATACCAAGCTTAAAAATAAAGCAAATGAATTAGGAATCAAAACGGAAGGTAAAAATAGAAGTTCTCTTTTAAAGGAGATTAACCGGTCTATCTTGATAAAAGAAGCAAAAGAATATGGTGTAGAGACAGAGGGTAAGAAACATCATGAGATTGTCATGGAAATTCACGAGGCAAAGATATATGACTCTGCTGAAAAATTAGGCATAGATACAGAAGGCAGAAAGCCAAATGAAATATTAAGTGAAATCTTCGAAAAATATGCAAGTGAAGCAAAGGAATTAAAGATTTTCCCATTTGAAGACAATAAGGATAAATTCTTTCTTGAGCACCATATGCAGGATTAAGAACGAATAGAAAGAGGATTATTCCACCTAAGCTTTAAGGAACAGTCCTCTTTATGTGTTATGAAAATTGATAATCAGCCTCGATCATAGCAGTTATTTTAAATTGTCCTGCTTCAATAGGAGTAGTCGCGCTTTCCGTGGAAAGTCCTAGCACCATTGGTCGTGGAATTTCAGGGCGTCTAGCAGTTATTTCCTTTACTTTAAAAGGTGTTTGATTAATAGTGACACCAAGTGTTTCACCAACAATTGCTGCTTTTTCCTGGGAGTTTTTAATTGCATTTGCAAGTGCTAGGTTATAAAGTTCCTCATGATTAGAGACGGACATTTGGATATTCCGGACCGTGTTAGCACCATTTTCTACTGCAATGTCCACTAGCTTCCCCACATTTTCGATGTTATCAATAGTAATTTGAAGTAAATTAGTTATACGGTATCCACGAAAAACCTGTACACCGTTTTGGAAGTCGTAATCTATTTCAATTTGATAATCAGAGGTTTGGATGTTTTGGCGTGGAACTCCATTTTCTAGTAAAGCATTTATGACCGTATTGGTCTTTGTGGCATTTGTTTGCTGAGCTTCCTGTAAATTTTTGCTTTCCGTTACGACACCTATTAAAATTGTTGCTTTGTCAGGAGTGGCAAGAACATAACCCTCTCCGAACAGCTTTACTTTATGTTCACGTTGCCGAGCAGGAAAGAGTGGATTTGCTGGACTAGATGAATAGTACATTTTTTCACCTCTCTTGGCTATTATATATGGTAACTATATGAATAGCATGTAATAAATGTGTGAAAAACCTATGTTTTCATGCAACTAAAAAGACCAAATCATTTTTGATTTGGTCTAATTTGTCCTACGCCAGACGTCTAATTCGCTCATCTAAATCTGGGTGGGTTGAGAATAATGATGCTTTACGCTTGTTATTAATTTTTAGTGTAGCAATGGAGGTTTCTTCCCCACTTTTAATTCGATTTGTATACGCCTTTAAGCTTTCTAACGCATGACGCATTTTATCTTTTCCAGCTAGATCTGCACCACCACGGTCTGCATGGTATTCACGGTGTCTAGAGTAAGCATAGACTACAATACTGCCTAGAATGGAGAAGACAATTTGGAATACAAATACAGCAATAAAGTGTACAATTGGTGCTAATTCTTCCTTCACAAAACGAGATGCAACAAAGGCTACAATACGTGATAGGAAGACAACAAATGTATTCACAATACCCTGAAGAAGAGTCATTGTTACCATATCACCATTGGCAATATGTGCTACCTCGTGCGCGATAACGCCTTCCACTGCATCATCATCCATCTCTTGAAGTAAACCTGTTGAAACAGCAACTAAAGAACGTTTCTTAGATGGCCCAGTAGCAAAAGCATTAACTTCTGGAGAGTTATAAATACCAACCTCTGGCATATGTGTTAGTCCAGCTGCTCTTGATAAGCGATGAACCTTTTCTACAATAGCCTTTTCATAATCATTTAGTAGACCACTTGGATCGATGATCTGAACGCCCATCATCTTCTTGGCCATCCAGCGTGACATAGCTAAAGAAATGAAGGAACCAGTAAAACCAATAACAGCACTAAAAATTAGAAGCGTAGTAAAGTTAATGGTGGTTCCATTGTTAGTAAGATAGCCTCTAACAGGTAAAATGCTAAAAATAATACTAATGGTTAGAACTACTAAAATGTTTGTTAGTAGAAAGTAAAATATTCTCTTTCCCATATTCTCACCTTTCATTTTTAAATTTTTGAAATTGTTTTCGCAAAGATATTATGTATATTATAAAGGTAACGGACATTATTGTCATCTGGAATATATATATGTTTAGGGAAGACAAGATATTCTTAGAGGGAGAGTGGAATAAAGTGGAAAAGGTGAAACAGGCGATTCAGGATGATTATGCAGAGGATTATTCGTATTGCTATGGTTGTGGAAGATTGAATCAGGACGGACTTCATTTGCGAACAGGGTGGGAAGGGGAACATACGGTAACGATCTATGAGCCGCGCCCTGAACATACGGCAATTCCGGGATTTGTATATGGTGGTGTTATTGCTTCCCTCATTGACTGCCATGGAACCGGGTCAGCATCGCTTGCCTTACATAGAAAAAATGGCCATGAACCAGGAGATAGAGTGGAACCACCTCGATTCGTTACCGGGTCTTTGCAGGTGAATTTTCTAAAACCAACCCCACAAGGTGTTCCATTAAAGGCCATTGGAAAAGTGGAGGAGATTCATCCAAAAAAGTGGAGGGTTGTTACGGAAGTTTTTGCAGGTGAGGAATGTGTTGTAGCTGGTGAGGTAATTGCTGTAGTCATGCCTAAGACCTTTGTACAGGAATAAATGGCTACTAGGAGCTATTCTTTAATCACGAAGACTTTTGGACATAAAGTATTAAATTACTTTTTATTATTTATAATAGCATATGCATATTGAACACCGAACCCTATGGTACTTGTATAATGTCTGGGGTTCGGTTTGTTCTAAGATTAACGTCAACACTTAGGATTCTTGAGCCAGCTACTTAGGAAGGTATTCTTTTTTGTCTTTGGAATTTGAACCCATAGGCCATTCAATAGGCATTTTTTGAATAAATATAGCCAGAGCATGGTAGAATTAGTCGTATGTTGAATTGAAAAAGAGGGAAATGTATGACGAATAGTAATGGGTTACCATTTCAGGTGGCAAAAACGGAAAACTTCTTTGACAAGCTTGGTGATTATGTCGGGGATGTTTTCTATGATGTGTTACCTGAACAGGGATATGAAGTTCGCGATGAACAGATTTACATGGCTTTTCAGCTGGAAAAGGCCTTTAAGGACAGGAGCACCGTCTTTGCTGAAGCGGGTGTTGGTACCGGTAAAACGTTTGCTTATTTAATATATGCGATATGCTATGCACGCTATAAAGGTAAGCCAGCAATTATATCCTGTGCAGATGAGACATTAATTGAACAGCTCGTGAAAAGAAACGGTGATATTGAAAAGCTGGAAAAGGCACTTGGTATAACGGTTGATGTAAGGCTAGCAAAGGCAAGAGAAAACTATATATGTGCCCGTAAGCTAGATGGGCTTGTTGATGAAACAGAGGATGAAGCTATCGTTCGTGTTCATGATGCAATTCCTGAGTTTGTTTATGATAATAGTGCTGTAAAGAAGGTATTCGAACGTTATGGAGACAGGAAGGAGTATCCTTGGGTATCCGATGAAACGTGGGAAAAAATTGCCTGGGACCCACTACAGCAATGTGCAACCTGTGAGTTTCGCCACCGTAGTGGTCAGACCTTGAATCGAGAGTACTATCGCCATGCGAAGGACCTCATTATTTGCTCGCATGATTTTTATATGGAGCATATCTGGACGAAGGATTCACGGAAGCGAGAAGGACAAATACCGCTTCTGCCAGAGGCATGTACGGTTATTTTTGATGAAGGGCATTTACTCGAGTTTTCTGCGCAAAAGGGTCTTACCTATCGCTTTAACTCTGAAACACTACAAAACGTCCTTACTGGTTATATGGGACAAGATGTACGTGAGGAATCACTCTACTTAATTGAAGATATTATTACCTTACATGAGGATTGGTTCTACTCCTTAGGTCAATCTGCAATAGCGGTTACAGGTTCGAATCGGAAGGAAGTCGATTTGACCAGTGAAATGAGAAGGTTAGTATCTACGCTTTTTGAAAAGGTGGAAAAGCTTCTAGATCAGCTTGTATTTGATGCGGAAATGTTTACCATCGATGAATATCATCTAAGAATCATTGAAGAATATTTGGAGTTTTATCACCATGGACTTTCTATAATTCTAAAGGACAATGAGGGTATTTTCTGGCTAGAAGAAAATAAAGCATCTACAACCCTTGTATTAATGCCGCGATTAGTAGAGGATGTCCTAAAAAACGAGGTTTTCTCAAAGGACATACCAATTGTTTTCTCTTCAGCAACGCTATCACAGGGTGGGGATTTTTCCTATTTAGCGAAAAGTCTTGGTATCGAATCCTATCAATCTTTTTCAGTGGAGTCACCTTTTGACTATGAAGAGCAAATGAAGCTATTTGGACATATTGAATATGACACCGATGAAAAATGGACAAAGGTGGAAAAACAAATTCTCCAAAATAATGGGAGTACCCTTGTGTTATTTTCTAATGTGGCTGAAATGAATCACTTTAGAAGCTGGGCGAACAGCAGATCATTGCCAGTTGAGATTTTCTATGAGGGTGATCAGGAAATTAGTGAAATAATAAAAGAATTCCAGAACAGGAAGGAATCAATCCTTTGCGCCTATCACCTATGGGAAGGGCTTGATATACCAGGTGAGGCATTATCACAGGTGATTATTACCTCTCTTCCATTCCCGCCTAAGGATCCTGTTTTTCAGGCAAAAAGAAAACACGCAGTTGACCCAGATAGGGAAGTTGATACACCATACATGCTTTTAAGACTCCGGCAGGGAATTGGGCGTTTAATCCGAACAAGAGAGGATCAAGGAGTTATTCACATATGGATGAAGGAAAGTGAAGAAAATAAGTATCGTAAGGAATTAATGGGTGTATTGCCTGTAGAAATAAATTGGGAATAATGGTAATGAAAACCGCAGTTTATTTATTAGCTGCGGTTTTCATTACTAATTAATTGACAAAAGTGTCTTAAAATCTTCGCTGTTAATCCCCAAATTACTCTATCCTCATATCGGTAGAAAAGCTCTTCTATATGTTGAATCTGCCAGTTGTAGTTTTCTCCGCCAACAATTAATTCAAACGGAAAATTATCCTCTGGTATGACGTTGACCTTTACTTTGTAAGTATCTGGAGTGGTAGCTTGAAAATGGGCTAAAGGGACAGTGAATATTTCTCCGACTTCCATTTCATTAAGGATAATTTTGTTTATATCTGTAAGCTGTCCAACATAGGGGTAGATGATTCTGCCCATATCTGAAACAACATAATCAATTGGCGTGACATTGACGATATTTTCTTTTGTAATGCCGAGCTCTTCGGATGTTTCCCGAATAGCGCATTCCATTGGAGTTTTGTCACTAGGATCTATTCTACCTCCTGGAAAACAAATGTCTCCAGGTTGCCTCCGCATATGCATGGAACGAACCTCAAACAATATATGCACTTCCCCTTCTACCTCAACAAGTGGTATGAGTACAGATGATCTTCTGAAGTTCTCAAGTCCCATTATTCCGGGCTCTTTAGCTGCCAATTTGGAAAGAATATTAGTTATATTCATATGCATCCCTCCGGTAATCACTCTTTTAATTATTATACTAATGAGTAGCAGCATAAAACCAATGATTTCCATTCAGTGAATTCATGTTTTATTTTCTTACTATTAGACAATCTAATGATGTACTCGATTACAAAAGCTTGATCAAATCTAATCTTTAAGGAGGATTATAATGGGAATTTTAAGTGGAAATCCACAGGATGAACCAATGCATTATGGTGAAGTATTTGGTGCATGGTCTGCTGTATTAACTGGGAAGTCCATGATTGCTGCTTATCAAACATTACTTAACCACACCGGTGATGGGGATCTAAGAAAATTGATTCAGGAAGCGATTGAACAGTGCAAACAGGATACAGAAAGTATTGAAAATCTACTTAAGGAAAATGGTGTAGGGCTACCACCTTCCCCACCGGAAAGACCAACAGCTGACTTGGAATCTATTCCAGCAGGTGCTCGTTTTATGGATAATGAAATAGCTGCAAAAATGTCTGCAGATGTTGCTGCTGGATTAGTGTCTGCTAGTACGATGATTGGCCAAGCGATTCGAGAAGATATTGCAACATTGTTTGGATCAATTCATACAAAGAAAGCAGCATTCGGTGCAAAGCTGTTACGATTAAATAAGGAAAAAGGCTGGCTTGTACCTCCTCCATTACATTTGGCAAATGTTGAGAAAGAATAATAAAGAATACAGCTTGCTGGTATGCTTAAAAAATAAGTGAAAAGGTAGTATGGTCAGATGAAATGTCTGGCATTTTATTTTATTACAGCTTTTTATACAGTATGGCCAAATATGTGGTGAAGCCCTCTAAACCATTTGATATCTTGATAAACTAAAAAATTGATAACCTCTATTTTCAATAAATTTGTTCTTGACCTTCAAGTTACTTGAAGGTTTATCTTATATATAGAGAGGTGATAACTTGAGGGATCTAATGAATATACAAGTTTTTTCAGAGAAAACAGGAATACCTAAAAGTACATTGCGTTTTTACGAGGAAAAAGCGCTACTCGTACCAATTCGAAATAAAGAAAATGGTTATCGTTTATACACAGATGCACAAGTAGAGCTTGCCAAGTTAATAGCTAGCCTACGATTAATAAATGTTCCGTTAAAGGAGGTTCAACAGTATGTAGCTTCTGCTGAATCGGAACGACAAAACATGAGAAGAAAATGGATGGAAACGATTAGAAGACAGTTAGACTTACTGAATCTCCAGCTAAAGTTTCTAGATAGCAATCCGAATGAGGAGATTTTCTTAATGGAAAAGGAGACAGAAAGAATTCTTTGGTTTTCCGCTGAGGAAAGGCAGGGTAGGTTCGCTAAGTTCTTTAAGTTAGGACGAGAGGAACTAGAAAAACATGGCGTTAAAATCAGCCATTCTTATTTGAAGCACGTATCTGGTCGTCAAAATGTTCGCGCTATGATTGGGTTTGGGATCGCTAATCACCATGACGTATCCGAGATATCCTTTTTTGAAGTAGAGGAGCAATTAAGTAAATCCTTATGTGTAGCAACTTATTTTCGAGGGAATTTTACTGCAATTGAAGACGCTTATCAATCACTAATAAAATATATAGTGCTTAATAATTATGCACCAGCCGGACCGATAATGGAGATGTACCAAGGTGAACAGCTGGATGCCGTTACCATTTTCATGCCTGTCATGAAACTAGGAGGGGAATAGGTGTATCAGGAGCTTAAGGTGGATATTAAGGAAGTAGTTGGTTCAAATGTTGATATCGGTATTAAATTAGGTAGAGAGACAAATAAAGATGAAAGCATTGCGTACATGTCTAAGCTAAATCGTGATGTAGATGCTAACACTGCTAAAGCATTGCTACAGAGGTATTCACCTGGTCTATGTAATGAATTATTAGGACTTGCAAATGGATTAGGAATAGACCAAGACACTGCCTTGAAAATATTTAGTGGCTATAATACAGAAATACCTCCAATGGGCTGTTCAGCTATTGCAAAAGACGATTACTATGCTAGAAATTATGACTTTAGCCCGAAATTGTACGATGCTTGCTTTATTTTCCATAACGCAACAGAAGGATATGCGAGTGTTGGATTTAGCCAACAAATGATTGGCAGATTAGATGGAATGAATGAACATGGGCTTGTGGTCGGTTTACATCTTGTCAATGAAGGGTATAAGGGAAATGGCTTTTTGGGAACGAACATTGTCCGTATTGTACTAGACCAATGTAAAGATGTCACCGAAGCAACAGAATTATTAAATAGAATTCCTCATGGCTATTGCTATAACTTCTCCCTGATGGATAAAAGCGGGAATAAATGTATCGTGGAGGCATCCCCAGAAAAACAGGTTGTGAAATACCTGGATACTTTGCAATGTACAAATCATTTTGAATCAAAACATTTAAAGGATAAAAATAGAAATTATATAAAGAGTTCTATCTCCCGTAAAAAAACTCTCCAAGAACTAACTGAACTACATCATGACCCCGCACATATTTACTATGAGTTTAATAAGGAAGACTCTCCTTTATTTTTTCAAGATTATCACCATTTTTTTGGAACATTACATACAGTTGTTTATTTACCTAATTCACTGGAGGTCATTGTTGGTGTTGGTGGAAATGCTGAGCCAACAAGGTTTTCGCTAGCTAAATGGTTAGAAGGGGAATGTAAGGTAGGGGGTCATTTAATTGGAAAAATTAATATTATGTAAGGCTCTTTTTTCTTAGGTTATAGGTTTAAACTAGGAATTTTTACAGATAATAGAAGCGATAAAGAAATGTAACCTAAAAAGGAGAAAATGTATATGGTTAAATTAGCGGTTATTTACTACAGTTCTACCGGTATAAACTATCAGTTGGCAAGATGGGCAGAAGAAGCAGGAAAGTCAGTAGGTGCAGAGGTAAAGGTCGTGAAAGTACCTGAGCTTGCCCCAGAAGCGGCAATTGCTTCAAATCCAGCTTGGAAGGCACATGTAGAGGAAACAAAAGATGTTCCTGAAGCTACTTCAGCTGATATTGAATGGGCAGATGCGATCATCTTTAGTGTACCGACCCGTTTTGGTGTTATGGCATCACAAATGAAACAGTTTCTTGACACCCAGGGTGGATTGTGGGCATCTGGAAAAACCGTGAACAAGGTAGTTAGTGCGATGACCTCTGCACAGAATGCACATGGTGGACAAGAGGCTACCATCCTCTCACTGTACACCGCGATGATGCATTGGGGAGCCATCCTTGTACCACCTGGATATACAGATCAGGTTCTCTTTGGTGCAGGAGGAAATCCATATGGAACAAGTGTATCACAGGGGCAGGATGGAAAGATGGTAGAGGATGTAAAGGGAGCTGTAGAGCATCAAGCAAAACGTACGATTGAAATTGCAAAGAAAATAGTTGGCGAATAAACACTCACAGTTAAACGGCGTTGGGGATCTAATGCCGTTTTTCTTTGGTTGAAATAAGTAATTTGAGCAGCTACTCCATGCGTTGCAGATCTGTATAGATTATACTTAATAAAAAGAACCGAAAAAGGGGATAAGGAAATGGTAAAAGGATTTAAAATAGATAAGCCAAAGCTGCCACATGAATTGCCTGAAGTAGGGTTTACCATAAAGGAAAATGGCTATTATGATTATTGTATCTATAGAGATTGTGTGATTACTCGGGACGATACGGACCGCATTGCTTTTGATCAAGTAATATTTGATCGTGTAACCTTTGAAGGAACTGATTTTACCAATATTGAATTGACCGACTGTGTCTTTGATCATTGTGATTTATCGAATATTGACTTCAGTAAAGGCAGCATTCACCGTGTAGAATTTAAAAATTCAAAAATGATAGGCGTTATGATGCCAGATTCGTCATTAGGTAATGTTGTTTTTGATAATTGTCAATTGAATCTTAGTGCATTCGGTTACTCCAAATTAAAACAGGTAAGGTTTACGGAGTGCACGATAAAGAACAGTGACTTCTATGAGTGCAAATTTCAAAAGGTTGCACTTGATACATGTGATATCGAAGAGGCGAATTTCGCAAATACTAAGTTAACTGGTGTGGATTTAACTACCTGTAAATTTGATAGATTACAAGTATCACCGGAAAGCATGCAAGGTTGCATTGTTTCTACGGAACAAGCAATAGGGTTTGCAAGACTTCTAGGGTTAGAGATTAAGGATGAATAGAAGAGGATGGGCTATACCTAAACGGATTCATTAAAAGAGAAAAAAATTGCTTTTTGGCACGGAGACTTTGACGAGAGGAACAACAACGGTGGGACCTCAAAGTGCGAAAATAGAAGGTTGATGATGAAGAGAGCCCCATCCTTGGACTGTGATAACTCGCCCAGGAGAACTTTGTGGTAACACCTCTATGGCTGAAGATCTGTCTGTCTGTCTGATGCACAACAACCACCAAGCAGCAAGGTAGACACTGCGAAGGTTTTCGAGCAGATGTCTACCTTGTACTGGAATTAAAGAAAAGTATATTTCCGAAGCGGTTATTTAGATTAAACAATTAATCGGGTTTTCATATATATACTTTTGCACCAAGCTTCTTCTTCAGAACATTAATCCATCATTTCCGCTACAATCTCATAGGAACGTAAGCGGTCCTCATGATGGAATATTTGTGATCCAATAATTAGCTCATCTGCATTTGTTTCCTCTATAAAGCTTTCTAATCCTCTGTGTACGGCTTCCTTGTCCCCGACGATGGTTGTTTTGGGATCGAGTGATTCCATTACAGCAGCAATTTCCATAGGGGAATATAATTCCTCTAGATTATGAACAGGAGGCTGCAATTTCCCAGGATTACCCCTACGCAAGCTTAAAAATTGCTGCTGCTGAGAAGTAGCAATGAATTTAGCTTTTTCATTTGTATCTGCTGCTATAACGTTTATTCCCAACATAACATATGGTTTTTCTAGTACTTCTGATGGTTTAAAATTATCTCGATATAGCTTCAAGGCTTGATGTAAATAAGCTGGTGCAAAGTGGCTAGCGAAGGAAAATGGTAATCCCTTTTGTGCTGCTAATTGTGCACTAAAGCCACTTGAACCTAGTAACCATAATGGAACCTTTGCTCCTTGACCAGGGATAGCTTTTACTCTTGAAATAGGTTCATCCGAAAAATAATCCTGTAATTCATTTACTTGCATTGGAAAATCTTCTACACTCATATTTAATGTTCTTCTCAATGCATAGGCCGTTGCCTGATCACTCCCAGGTGCCCTTCCTAAGCCTAAATCAATTCGCCCCGGGTACATCGCTTCAAGGGTACCGAATTGTTCAGCAATTACTAGTGTTGCATGGTTTGGGAGCATCACACCACCAGCACCAATACGCATTGTATTGGTTGCACCAGCTATATGGCCTATCACGACAGAGGTTGCAGAGCTTGCGATACCAGGCATATTATGATGCTCTGCTAACCAATAGCGATTAAAGCCCCATTTTTCCACGTGCTGTGCTAAATCCACACTATTTTTGAACGATTCACTAGCATTACTACCTTCTGTAATAGGTGCAAGGTCGAGAACCGATAAAGGTATATGTTTAAAGTTTTTTGCTGTTTTAGATTTCATAAATTGAACTCCTTTCAGTTGCAATCCTTAATAAGCAATGATAATTATTTTGGCCATAAGAGTCCAGTTTTCCGCTTAGAGCTCATGATACAAAAATTAGTTTGCGCATACCATTTGAATCAAGTATGATAGTAAAGTGATTTAGGCAAAGCTATTACTGGATAAACCAGCTTACTATAGATTTTTGGAGATGAGAATAATGACAAAAGCATCCATTTACGGGTTAACAATGGATCAATTGACAGAATGGCTAACGGAAAACGGACAAAAACGTTTCCGTGCAGATCAGGTGTGGGATTGGTTATATAAGAAGCGTGTCCACAGCTTCTCCGATATGAAAAACGTAAATAAGGAGACTATTGCACTCCTTGAAGAAAATTTTGTAATTGAAACGTTAGCAGAAGAAATTAAACAAGTGTCAAAGGACGGTACGATAAAATTTCTTTTTAAACTAACAGATGGAAACCTAATTGAAACAGTATTAATGCGATTTAATTACGGACTATCCGTATGTGTAACTACACAGGTTGGTTGTAATATTGGTTGTACATTTTGTGCCAGTGGCTTGCTAAGGAAGAGCCGTGACTTAACGAGTGGTGAGATTGTCGAACAAATTATGAAGGTGCAAAAGCATTTAGATGAACAAGGAAATGATGAACGTGTTAGTCATATCGTTGTCATGGGTATTGGAGAGCCATTTGATAACTTTAATAACCTACTCAATTTTATTAACGTTATCAATGATGAAAAAGGACTCAAAATTGGCCAACGCCATATTACGGTTTCAACAAGTGGCTTAGCACACAAAATTTATGAGTTTGCGGATACTGGCTTACAGGTCAATCTTGCCATTTCCTTACATGCACCAAACAACGAACTAAGAACTCGCATTATGAAAATCAATAAGGCATTCCCAATAGAAAAGCTTATGAAAGCTGTTGACTATTACCTAGAAAATTCAAATCGTCGTATTACTTATGAATATATCATGCTAAAGGATATAAATGATCATGAGGAAGAAGCATTACAGCTTGCGAAATTATTAAAAGAGAAGCGCCATCTATCTTATGTTAACCTAATTCCATATAATACGGTTCTTGAGCATAGTGAATATAAGCGAAGTGATACTGCGGTTATTCAAGCCTTTCATGAGACCTTAAAAAAGCACGGAATTAACAGTGGTGTTCGCTGGGAAAATGGTGCAGATATTGATGCAGCTTGTGGCCAGTTAAGAAGTAAGCAAATTAGAAAACAACAAATTGGATAGAACAAAAAAAGATTGATTCAAGTTTATGAGTCAGTCTTTTTTTCTTGGAATACTATATTACCAAAAATAAAAAATGTCTATTTTTAAAAAGGGGTAATTAGTATGGTTGGATTTTTCGGTGTTCTAAAGCTAGAAGAAAATGGGAGGAATGTAGAGCAGGGAGGCAATGCTTTCGACAATACAAAGAACGATGACTTGAATGTCTTTGAGAATGAACACATTCAGCTTGGCCTTTTAGGCTATTTAGATCAAGTCGACCAGCCGCTTATCTTTGGAAATAATCGATATGTTCTTATATGGAATGGGAAAATTTATAATGGAAAGCAATTACGGCAATTGCTTGAAAATAGGAACTATACATTTGCTACAACCTCTGATGAGGAGGTCATCGCAACGCTATTTTTAGAATATGGTGTTGGTTCCTTCCGAGAAATTAGGGGCATGTTTTCTATGATCATATGGGATAAAGAAGAAAAAAAACTTTATGGAGCGAGGGATCCATTTGGAATCAAGCCTCTTTATTACTATGATCAAGAGAGTTTTCTGTTTTCTTCTGAGAAACAACCAATTACAACATATATAGGCAAATTACCCCTTCATGAGCAAGCACTAGCCGATTATTTATCCTTTCAATATGTACCGCCATCAGTCACGTTGACAGAGGGAATCCTTTCCCTTGCCCCCGGTCATTACTTTATTAAAAAGATGGATAAACCGGTGGAAAAACACCGCTATTTTCATGCAACACTGAAACCTGTCTATGGAAATGAAAATATGATTATTAACCGGATTCAAGAGGCTTTAATTGATTCTGTAAAGGTTCATTTACCTGCTGAAGTGCCATCTGGTGTCTTTTTATCGGGTGGAATTGACTCAAGTCTACTAGCTAGTATTGCAAGGCAAATTCAACCGGAAATCAAAACGGTATCTGTTGGATTTGAAGAAGAAGATTATTCTGAGCTCTCCATTGCACAACAAACCGCGGAGGTCCTTGGCGTTGAGAATATCTCGTATACCATTACTCCACAGGAATACATTGATGTCCTGCCAACTGTTATCAAGCTCCTGGAGGAACCACTTGCAGACCCTGCTTGTGTTCCACTTTATGTTGCAGCAAGAGAGGCTAGTAATTATGTGAAGGTGGTCCTATCTGGTGAAGGGGCAGATGAGTTATTTGGTGGCTATAATATTTATCGTGAATTTGAATCGTTAAAGCTATTTAATTATATTCCAAATCCCTTACAAAGAATCATTCACTGGCTTTCGAATATATTACCGGATGGAATGGTTGGGAAAAGCTTTTTACAAAGAGGAACAACACCACTAAACCAACGATATATTGGAAACGCTAAAATATTTGAAGAGAAGGAGAAGGAACTAATACTGGTTTCGAAACGATCCCCACGACAATCTTACCTGCACATTACGGAGGAATTATTTGCTCATGTAGAAGGACAGCATCCCACACAACAAATGCAGTATATTGATATTCATACTTGGCTTCCCGGAGATATTTTAGTAAAAGCCGAACGAATGACAGCAGCTCATCTATTAGATCTTAGAACCCCTTTTTTAGACAAAGAAGTATTTGAAGTAGCTAGAAAAATACCTGTTGAATGTAAAATAACAGATAAAACGACAAAAGCAATCCTCCGAAAAGCAGCGACAGAATTTGTTCCTCCACATGTTGTACATCGTAGAAAACTAGGATTTCCAGTCCCAATCCGTAAATGGTTACGAGAAGAGCTAGTTGAATGGGCAAAACAAATCATTCATGATAGTCAGACTGAAGATTATCTTAATAAATCCTATGTGAAGCATTTATTGGAGGAGCACGTTACCCATAAGCGCGACCATGCTCGTAAAATATGGACTGTTCTAGTCTTTATGCTATGGCATAAAATTTATATAGAGGATACCGAGATATAATATACATTTAACCAATGAAAAAGGGCTGACTAAAAGTTTGTCAGCCCCTTATTAGTACATAGAAGATGATGGTACATCTGATATACCATTTTTTTCTGAAATACGATTTTTACCTAAGTTTTTGGATTTTATTAACAGCTGGTCCGCATGTATATATGCATTCTTAATATCTAATGCTTCATTTGTCTTATAATAGTAAAAGCCGAATGAAGCAGTTAAAGAAATTTCAATTGTCTTTTTAAAATGTTCAACTATAACCGGCGTGCTTTTTACAGCTTCCCTTATTTTCTCCACCTGCTTCATGCACTGATCAAAGTCACGATGACGAAGGAAAATAGTAAATTCCTCTCCACCACTCCGAAATAAATAATCATCCGTGGACAATTGATTTTGTAACACATGTGCAACCTGCTGGATAGCTTTGTCCCCAACGGCATGGTTATAGGTATCGTTAATTCTCTTAAAGGAGTCTATATCTGTTACAATAATTCCAAGCTTTTCACCAGAGTTATTTAATTCACTCATTTTCTTATCCATAAAGGTGCGGTTATACACCCCTGTTAGAAAATCTGTATAAGCCATTTGTTCAAATTTATCCCGTTCCATTTTATGTTGAAGTGACTGGTTAATAGCAATATTAGAGCGGCTAACTAAATAATTTAGTAGGAAAAGTCCAACGAGCATTTCCCATTGCTTATTCTCTAGAAAGATAAGTAAAAAAGCATTAGAAAAAGCGATTTTCCCAATATCTAAAATACTTCTACTTTGAATGAAGGAGATGACATCTTTGAACGACGTAAATTCTCCAGTAGATGTAAAGATAATGGACAAATAAAGATGGGATAGCAGTGTCATAATAATAACTAATGTGAATAGTAATATCCAGAATCCAAATGGTACCGGATCAAAAATTGGATAAAGTGCTCGGAATAGATAATAGACAATTGCCCCATTTAAGGCAAAAGAACCGATGTTGTAGAACGTATGCAAAAATTCCTCTTCATCTGCTGTCTTTGTTAGTTTTCTTATGAAAAATATGGAGAACATCGAAATGGTCTCATAAATAAATGCTCCTAGAGGACCAACAAAAATAGCAAATGCTATACTATAAGAAATAGTATAGTCTACATTCGTATTTCCATGTTTTACAACTATTTTTAAATGATTATACAAATTGGAAAAGAAATAAAATAATGCAAAAGCAAGGACATAATTATTGAAGTCTATCTTTATACCACCAGAGCATACGGCAACAACCACCGATAACAGAAATAAGGAAATTATGAAAATTCTGTAAAATCTTATGACCTACTACCCCCTTTCATACAGATATGGGCAAGAATTCCTATACTAAATATAACATAATTTAGTAGATTTACTTCAATATTATTTCAATTTGCAACACATAAGCGAGTAAATTCGTCTAATAGGTATAGAAAAGTAAACCTGTTAGCAATTTGTGTTTTGACGAAAATCGTCTTATTGAAGTATCATTTACGCATGCGTATAATGAGAGTATAAGTATGAAGATAATATTGGCTGATAAGTTTCTAATAAATATACATTGTTTGGAATAAGATTTAGAAATGAATCTGCCCTGGGAGTAGTAGAGCGATGAATAATAAAGCAGTTATTTTAGGAAATAATTATTATATAGGGCTGAGTGCCATTCGGAGTCTAGGCGTACATGGTGTACATACTGTTGCTGTGGACTACTCAGAAGAAGATCGATATGGTGCAGCATCGAAATATTGTTCGGAAAAAATAATCGTTCCACATTATAAGAATGATACGGAAGGATTTATACAAGCATTGATTGATTATGCGAAAAAACAAGATCAAAAACCAGTTCTAATTCCTTGTCATGATACATATTTAGAGGTGATTGATGCAAATTTACCGAAAATAAAAGAATACTATCTCATCCCTCAAACAGAGCAAGGATTGGCATCGAAGGTGATGAATAAAGATACATTGCATGCACTTGCGGTAGAACATGGTGTTCGCGTTCCAGAAACCGTACGTATCCATGAACCTAACTTTAAAGAGCGAGTTGAAGAGGAAATTAAGTTTCCATGTTTAGTAAAGCCATTTGACTCACCGAGCTTTGTAGCGACATTCCGTAAAAAGATATTTAAGGTTCACAATATGGAGGAGCTTGAGGAAGCAATAAACAAGGCGAAGGAAGCAAATCTAGAAGTGTTTGTGCAACGTATTATTCCTGGCTTTGATGATCATATGTATACATTTGATGCTTATCTTAATCAGGATGGGAAGGTAACACATTGGACTACATGTCAAAAACTACGTCAGTATCCAATTAATTTTGGTGCATCCGTCTATACAATTCAAAAGTATACCCCAGAACTGTTTGACATTGGTTCGAAGTTTTTAGAGGCAATACATTATAAAGGATTTGCAGAAATAGAATTTAAGAAGGATGAAGAAACCGGAGAGTTTTATTTGATTGAAATAAATGCAAGGATTACAAACTTCAATCATTTGCTCTATAAGGTTGGCTTGAATTTTCCATATATCACATATCGAGAAATGATCGGAAAGCCACTTGAGCCAAAGGCATTGACGGATACGACTAATCGTGCTTTTTGGTATGGTTATGAGGATTTTCTAGCGGTAAAGGATTATATAAAAAGTGGTCAATTGAAAACAAGTGAGGTAATGAAATCATTTTTCAGGCCAAAGGCTTATGCAATATGGAGCTGGAAGGATCCAAAGCCGGCATTTACATTCATGAAAACGAGAGTTGGAAAACTATTTGGAGGCCGAAAATAGGCAAGGAGGTAGCACAATGCAACTAAACGAATTACTCGGAGCAATTGAAATATTAAATGATAGACAAATAGAGCCATTAGAGATTACAGAGGTCTCCTATCATTCCCAAAAAGTAAAAAAAGGAGATCTGTTTGTTTGTGTGAAGGGCTATAAAACCGATGGTCACAAGTATTTAGGTGATGCGGTTAAGCGTGGTGCAGTAGCTGCAGTAGTGGAAGATTTTCAAGAGGATATAGACATTCCACAATATATTGTGAAAAATAGTCGAGTGGCTCTTGCTAAGCTAAGTGCAACATTTTACGGTAATCCATCCAAGAAATTAAATATGATTGGGATTACGGCAACGAACGGTAAAACAACTACCTCTTATATGACAAATGCTATATTAGAAAATGAAGGTCGTCGTACTGGTCTAATTGGTACTGTCGTGATTAAAAATGGCGATAAAACTATTCCCGCTGAGCTAACAACTCCGGAGTCATTAGACCTGCAACGATATTTAAACGATATGGTACAAAATGATGTTACCCATGTTACGATGGAGGTATCATCAGCTGCTTTAGAGCTGCATCGAGTAGAAGCTGTGGAGTATGATGTAGTCTCATTAAATAATATGAGTAAAGAGCATATGGAAATGCATGGTACCTTTGAGCGTTATTTCGAGGCAAAATCTAGTCTAATTAGAAATGCTTCTGAACATAGCTATGCTGTTTTAAACCTAGATGACCAGTATTCTGCCTCATTAGTGGATAAAACAAAAGCAACTGTTATTTCGTTTGGTGTAAATAATAAAAATGGCTATATTCATTGTAAGAATTTAGATTTAACGACTGGAAGAGGTAAATTCACGGTAGAAATTCTTAAACCCTTTGAAGCGAATGGGATGAAGTTTTCACCTAGTGAGTTTGATATCGAGCTAGCTGTTCCTGGATTACACTCCGTTTATAACGCAATGGTTGCTATTATCATCTCCTTGATTAGTGGTGCGAGAATTCCAACAATCCAACAGACATTAAAGGAATTCTCTGGTGTTCCAAGGAGATTTGAGTTTATCTATGAAGATGAAATAAAGGTAGTAGATGACCACTTTGCTAACCCAGGTAATATAAATGTTACGTTGCAAACATTAGATTTCATGGATTACGATAATCTTCAGTTAGTATATGCAATTAGGGGCAGTAGAGGTGCTACAATTAACCGAGAAAATGCAGAGGTAGTCGTGGAATGGGCAGATAAACTAGGTATTAATGAGATAATTGCAACGCGAAGCATCTCCCATACGACAGATAAGGATAGAGTGACGGATGACGAAGTAAAAGCATTTACGGATGTTATGGAAAAGGCGAATATTAAGGTTCGTTTATATGATGAATTACCAGATGC
The DNA here is from genome assembly GCF_018333235.1 of Ornithinibacillus bavariensis. Taxonomy (GTDB): domain Bacteria; phylum Bacillota; class Bacilli; order Bacillales; family Amphibacillaceae; genus Ornithinibacillus; species Ornithinibacillus bavariensis. Next base: position 132,625 of record NZ_BORP01000002.1, read on the forward strand.
TATTAAAGATGCACTTTCACGGGCAAAAAAAGGGGATCTAGTATTACTGGCCGGCTGTCAAGGTATGGACTATGGTGCAGGAATTGCTCTAGAAGCGTTAAATAAGGAAAACGTAGAAGTACAATAAATCATCAATGTAGATGCAGCATTGGATAAAGCAGGTGGAGAGATTGAAGCAAAAGAAACTTGGGGTTTTAGGTGGAATGGGCCCAGTTGCAACATCACTATTTTTTGAGAGAGTTATCGATAACACGGTGGCAAATAAGGACCAGGAGCATATTGACATGGTTATACTTAACCATGCCACTATTCCAGATCGGACAAGGGCTATTTTAGAAAATGACAAGGAACTTTTCCTAGAAGCAGTTAAGAATGATTTTGCTATTTTTCAAGCTGCAGACATTGATCATATAGCAATCCCATGTAACACATCTCATTATTTTTATCATGAGATGCAAGCAATGACTTCTATCCCGATTATTAACATGATAGAAGAAACTGTAAAGCGTATACAACAGCAATTTGGACAACATACAACTGTTGGTATTTTAGCAACCGATGGAACGATAAATACTGGTATATATCAACAAGAGTGTCATAAATTTAATATGAAGGCTCTTACGCCAAATAGGCATGTTCAAGAACAGGTCATGCGGACTATTTATGATTTTAAGGCCGATAAACCAATTGATACGGAAGCATTTAATGGGATTATTAGAAGTATGCTTGAAGAGTGTGACTGTGTGATTCTTGGGTGTACAGAGCTTTCCTGTATCCACATAGTGGATGAATTAAAGCCTTATTGTGTGGATGCAATGCAAGTATTAGTGAATGAAGCAATCATTCGATCAGGTAAGAGATTAAAGCATGATGTGTTGGTCCCTAATCTAGAGTAAGGGGGGAGTTCTGTGATATCAAATAAAGAAGCATTTGATGAATTCTTACTCGAATCCTTTAAAGACGGAAGAAGTGTCCGTGAATTACGATTATCTGAAGAAGAGGCGGACTATATTAAAGTAAAACTTCCAAAAGCAAAATTCAAAAAATTATCCGGTACCGATCTTCATGCCATTAAAAAATGGTATGAAGTGGATACCAATAGGGATTAACACGGTGTTATGGCACCTCTAGAGGATGGTAGATAACTATCCATTTAGAGGTGCTATTTTCTTTTATTGAAATGACTCGGCAAATAAGTGGGTACTATGTACACTTAATTTCGCTTTTGGATCAAGGAATGTTTTTGCGTGATTAACTGCTATCGTTGCCTCGCCAAACCCGGTTGCAATAAGCTTTGGCTTTCCTTCATATCCACAGATATCCCCTGCTGCATATATTCCAGGGATAGTAGTCTCCATTTTTCCGTTTACCAATACGGCATTTTTTGTTGTATCTAGCCCCCAAGATTTGATTGGTCCAATGTTGGTAATAAAGCCATAGCTTACAATAACATCATCTACTGGTAAATTTACTACCTTTTCTCCCTTAACTTCCTGTAATACTACTTCACTAATTTGCCCATCGGAACCAATTATATCATGAACCTCGTATGGAGTAAGAATGGATACAGATGAGTTTTTAAGCTGTGTAATACTATGTTCATGCGCTCGGAACTCTTCCCTCCGATGGATGAGTGTAACAAATTTTGCTACCTCTTCTAAGGCTAAGGCCCAATCTACTGCAGAATCTCCACCACCACAGAGTAATACATGCTTACCTCGAAAAACCTCCACTTGCTTTACATGGTAATGGAGAGATGTCCCTTCAAATTCTATGGCGTTATGAAGCTTTAACTTTCGTGGTTCAAAGGCACCAGCACCAGCTGAAATAATGATACTACGAGAGTAATGAATAGCCTTAGTGGTTTCGATTTCAAACCTCCCATCTGCTAGCTGGGTAATCGCAATAACTTGCTCATTTAAGCAGATTTTTGGCGAGAAAGTTAATGCTTGTGTATGAAGTGCATGAACGAGGTCTTTAGCTTTGACACCGGTAAAACCTGCCACATCGTAAATATATTTTTCGGGATATAATGCAGCAAGCTGACCACCGACTTCTGGTAGACTGTCAATTATTTTCACAGTTGCCTCCCGCATCCCTGCATAGAATGCGGTAAACAATCCAACTGGGCCTGCACCGATTATCGTAATATCGATACACTCATGTTTATTCATTTGCGTGACTCCCTTTCATTTATTGTCCATGTACTAATTAACGAAAATGTATATAACGAAATATTTACGTATTCTAAAAATGTTGTTATATAAATAATAAAAATATTTCCAATAGAAGTCAATATTTAATGAACAACTTAATTTTACTTTCGGTTAAATCCATCTTCTCCTACATTTTTAACGAAATAATCATTGTTACAGCCGATTATTAGGCTAATAATTCCAACTATTATATCTAACGCTATAATCAGTATATTTTGATGTTATTGACAATTAATGTAGTGGGTTTTAATATTAATATAACGTTTAAAATACGGAATATGAATCAATTAGAAAGAAGGGGAAGAGGTGAATAGATGAAATATTCAATTACGGATTTGCAGCAGGTAGTAACGAATGGACGAACACCACCTCCTTGTGATTTAACAATGCAAATAAAAGTAAATTCTTCTGAAGATGGTATTGCAAAGGGGATTTGGCAGGTTGATCAGAAATACATGAATGGCCATGGAGTAGTGATGGGGGGATTTCTAGCTGGAGCTGCTGATATAGTAATGGCCTATGCGATAGCATCTAAATTAACAGATGAACAAGGCTTTGTTTCGATAGATTTAGATACTACTTTTCACAGACCAGCCTTTGAGGGTGAGATTGAAATTATTGCACGAGTGGAAAGAATGGGAAAAACATTAGCCTACGTCGTAGCAGATTTGTTTCAAAATGAAAAAAAGGTAGCAACTTGTGTGTCCTCTCTACTTATAAGAGGTTAGGTAACTTGGTAACTACAACTAAAATAATTGATTTTCTTATTTAATATGAGGTAGCGAAGAACGGCGCCCGCTGAATTGATCGTGTCCATAGCTGGGTGCCGTTTCATTTACTACCTCTTTATTTCTTCGATTACCTTTTCAACTTCACCTTGTCTAAACACTTCCTCAAAAAAGCATTTTGCTGGATGTATTAGTAATTGGTAATAATCATTAAACAGGGAAGCAGCAGAATCACCAAGCCACTTTTTAGGTAATAGTTCCTGTGGAAGGTTTGGATCAATGAATAAGAACTTTCGGTATTGATGAACTAATAGAGCTGATTTTACAAAACAGCTTCCATCACTTAGTTCATCCTTTTCCATTTTGTTTTTATCAATGACATACCTTTGGCTGTATTCCTGAATGAACTGCTGATATTTCTTATTAACTTCATCAAGGCTCCAGCACTTTTGTACAAGCTCCTCCTCGTCATTTTTGCCGATATAGGAAGCATTGAAGAAGGAGACATAGTCACTAATATGGTACTTATCAATTAAACGATTAACTTGTTCCTCCAAAGGATTAGGGGTTATCCAACAACTATTAGATAGAAGACCGAAACCACTCCATACTAGTTCCTTTCGTAATTCATCACGAAGATGTCGTTTATTTTCTGGAATCGTATAAACAAGAATACGCCAATTTCCATCCCATGACGGGTGCTCCGTTTTATAAATACGCTGGGAAGCCTCTTCCATTCTTACTTGTCCTTGCTCGGTTAGGGAATAATAACTCTTATTGCCAATCTTCGTAGATTTTACCCAGCCCTGCTTGCTCATACGGGAAATAGCAGCACGTACGGATTGCTCATTATGACCGAACTCTTCCAATAAGCGGATAAGACTCCCAATCCAAATAACATTGTCATAATGCCTTATGTAATCACCAAATAAGGTGAAAATCATGGATCTTGTATTAAATTGTTTTTCCATTTAAACCCTCTCTCTTGTTAGCATCTGTCTCTCCAAATTTTAGCAGATATGATGATGGATGAATAGGACTACCTATGACTGTGTTATTGCTTATCTGTAGTGTTATGAAATGATAAAAATAGGACGTTATAAAATAAAGCGTGATAAGAGAGCAACCTATACCCTCTCTGTAGCCTATACAATAGACTATTATAGCATAAATTGTCGAAGTGATTTGTGAAAATTTAAAATAATTATATTGCGATAGATATGACACTTTGTTATCATAACGTTAAAGAAACGTTATAAAGGGGTGTAACTATGTATAACTATGTGGAGGACGGAGATTCCAAGACTAGCGCCTACATGGAACAGGATCAGGAAAAATATGAAGCTTTTATGACCCGAATAGAAGCAGGAGAAAAGATTGAAGCAGATGACTGGATGCCTGCTGATTATCGTCAGGCACTAATAAAACTGATATCAATGCATGGGATTAGTGAAATTATGGGGGCACTTCCAGAGAAGGAATGGGTACCGAAAGCACCGACATTAAAAAGAAAGCTTGGTATTATGGCTAAAGTTCAAGATGAGATGGGACATGGACAGTTATTGTTACGTGTTGCAGAAGACTTGATGAAGCCATATGGAAAAACTAGAGAAGACTTAATGGAAGATTTACTAAATGGGGATTTAAAATTTCATAATGTCTTCCATATGCCAACCAAAACATGGGCAGATGCTGGAATGGTCGGCTGGTTAGTAGATGGAGCTGCTATTATTTCTCAGACTAACATGCTAGATGCGTCCTATGGACCATATCAACGGGCATTACAGCGTATTTGTCAGGAGGAGGTTTTCCATGCGCAACATGGGGAATCCATTATTATGGCATTAGCAGAGGGGAATGACTATCAGCGAGAAATTTTACAAGAATCATTGAATCGTTGGTGGCCTGCACTGCTTATGTTCTTTGGACCTAGCTCCGCAGAAACTACTGGAAGTTCAAAGCAAGACATTATGATTAACTATAAGATTCGTAAAAGCACAAATGAAGAGCTACGTCAGGCATTTTTATCGAAGTACCTGCCAAGGGTATTTTCATTAGGGCTAACCGTACCAGACGAGACGGTACGTTATGACGAGAAAGAAGAAAAATGGATATATAAACAGCCAGATTGGGAAGAGTTCAAGCAAATTATTCGGAATAAAGGACCTCGTTCCAAAGAAAGATTACGTGTAAGAGAAATTGCTTATGAAAACAATCGCTGGGTAAGGCAAGCGCTAGCCACAGATCCAGTCAGCGTGTAAAGGGCGGGAGGAACAAACATGGCAAAGGAATCCGATTTTTATCAAGTCTATGAAGTGTTTAGCAGGCGTGGAAATAAAGCGCCAATGCAACATCAATTCAGCCTACTAGCACCGAATAAAGAAATGGCAATGCTTATGGCACAGGAGAACTTCATGAGACGTGAAGAAGTTATAGATGTTTGGGTTGTCAGACAAAGTGATATTCGCAAAATGACAAGTGAGGAAAGGCAAGGCTTGACGAATCGTTTGGATAATAAAGAATATCGAACAACAAAGGGCTACGGATATTTACGTCAAAAATGGAAGGAAAAAGAACAAGGCATGCTAGATGAAAAGGAAATTATGTCCTGGAGAGAGGTGAAGAGGAAATGAGCAAGATTGTTGAGACAGCTGAAATAGCTAGACAGGATCCAAGCTATTATCAAGCATTAAGGGAACTCTTATTTCAATTAGCTGATGATGATTTTATTATCTCTTTTCGTGGCTCTGAGTGGTTAGGTTTAGCACCTCATATAGAAGAAGATGTTGCTTATTCCTCTATCACACAGAATACAATGGGCCATGCTGTAATGTATTACAATTTATTGGAAGAACTCGGTGAAGGGGATGCCAATTTCCTTGCTCATGATCGAGGTGCAAGTGATAGAAGAAATGGTGCTTACCTCGAAAAGCGGAACGGAGAAGGGAAGTATTTAGAAGAGCCTTACTTTGATTGGGCGTTAGCTGTTGTGAGGAACTACTTCTATGAATCCTTTAAAAAGGTAAAGTTGGAAGCGATTTCAACGAGCTCCTATAAGCCACTAGCAAATGTGGCAAAAAAAGTATTAATGGAGCACCCTTATCATTTTGCCCATTGGAAGCTTTGGATCAAGCAGCTACAAACCTCGTCTGAGGAGGCAAAAAAGAGAATTCAGAACCGTATTGAAGAGGCTTGGGAAGAATTTCTCGATGTGCTTGAGTTAGGTAATTATGGAAATGAAATGGTGCAACACCAGCTAATAGCTATCGATGAAGAGACGATAAAGGGAAATTGGCTAGAAGAAGTAAAAACTGTATTAGTTGCTATGCCAGAGGGTCCTTTAGGAAAAAAATATGGTAGTGGAAGAAATGGAGAGCATACTTCCGATTTGGACCAAGCACTAGGAACACTTGCAGAGGTATTTCAAAGTGATAAAACAGCAATCTGGTAATATAGCATGCCAAACATACGAGATGAATAAACTAGTAGAGAGGAGGAGTGACAATGGTAGAGACTACTAAACTGGAAGAAATATACACGGTATTAAAAACAGTCGACGATCCTGAGCTCCCTTCTGTCAGTGTGTTTGATTTAGGCATGGTTCACCAGGTTCTCGTGAAGGACAATTTGGTACAAATCAAAATGGTTCCAACCTTCGCGGGCTGTCCTGCTCTAGATTTTATCGAAATGAATGTAAAGAAAGCGGTAGAAGAGCTTAGATGGGTGAAGAATTGTCAGGTTGAATTTACAATGGAACACCAATGGTCAACGGATGCTATTACGGATAAAGGAAAGACAGAATTGAAGAAGCATGGAATTGCTCCACCACCAGAAAATTATCGACCTGGTGATGAGTGGACGGTTAACTGTCCGTATTGTGACTCAGATTATACCTCTATGGAAAATGTGTTCGGACCAACTGCTTGTAGAAGTATTCTTTATTGCAGTTCCTGTAGAAATCCATTTGAAGCAATGAAGCCTGTCGTTATTCAACCACTTAATAGCTAGACAATTACCCAATGATCTATAAACTATATGAAATTCGGAGGCAAAGCTATGCCTCCAAAAAAAACCATATATCAAGGGGGAAATAAAATGGTAAAACTAATTGCATTATACAAACAACCAGAGGATAAAGCGAAATTTGATGAGCACTATTTTCATACACATGCTCCAATAACTAGTAAAATTCCAGGCTTACGAAAAATGGAGGTTACGAGAATTGTAGGTTCACCAATGGGGGAGAGTGAATACTATTTGCTATGTGAAATGTACTATGATGACCATGAATCATTACAAAAGGCAATGCGAACCGATGAAGGGAAGGCTTCTGGTAGAGATGTCATGAAATTTGCTGGTGATATTGTCACCCTAATGATTGGTGAAGAGGTAGATGAGTAATTATATTCGTGCTTTTTCACAAGATGATATAGGGATAATTCAATTAGACCGTCCAGAGGTTTTAAACGCATTGAATAGAGAGATGGTTGATGAGATTGTAGCCCAGCTCGAATCCTTTGATCAAAATAATGCGATACGAGTGATGATTATAAAGGGAAATGAAAAAGCTTTTGCTGCTGGTGCAGATATAGAAGAGATGGTTCATAGTACACCTCTTTCACTGGAAATGGTAAACCCATTTGCAGTCTGGGATAGAATTAGCCTTATCAAAAAACCAATTATTGCTGTTGTTAATGGTTTTGCATTAGGGGGTGGGTTTGAATTAGCCCTACACTGTGATTTGATTGTTGCAGCAGAAGATGCAAAATTTGGCTTTCCCGAAGTGAAATTAGGTGTTATGCCTGGTGCAGGAGGAACACAATTTTTAACAAAAGCGATGGGACCACGAAAAGCACTAGAATTCATCTGGCTTGGAGAGCCGATGCCAGCAAAAATTGCATATCAGTTTGGAATAGTTAATCGATTAGTAGCATCTGAATTGGTAGAAGAAGAAGCAATGAGATTAGCATATCAACTAGCACTTCAACCACCAATCTCATTACGATTAATCAAAGAGGCAGTCCATGCAGCAGTCGATTTAAGTCTACAAGATGGCAAAAACCTCGAACGGAAAAACTTTTATATTGCATTTGCATCTGAAGACCAAAAAGAGGGGATGCAGGCATTTACTGAAAAGCGTCCACCAACATTTAGGGGGATGTAAGGAGATGAATTTTGAAACAATCCTATATGAAAAAAACAATAAAATAGCCACTATTTATCTAAATCGTCCTGCCTCTTACAATGCATTTACGCAAAAGATGAATCAAGAAATTACATATGCTTTTAAACTAGCTACAAAGGATGAAGAAATAAGGTGCATTGTTTTAACTGGTAGTGGAAAAGCCTTTTGCTCAGGCCAGGATTTAGCTGAGGTAGATGAACAAACTAACCATGCAACTTTTTTAAGAGAACGATATCATCCCATGCTACAGACGATAAAGCAGACACCAAAGCCAGTTATAGCAGCGGTTAACGGGATTGCTGCCGGAGCGGGTATGGGACTTGCCCTTGCCGCAGATTTTCGTTTGATGAAGGAAAATGCAAAATTTGTTAGTGCCTTCATGAATATTGGACTTGTACCGGATTCAGGATTTTTATATATACTCCCTCGGTTAATAGGTTATGCAAAAGCACTTGAAGTTACGGTTCTTGGAAAGCCAATAGTAGCTGAAGAGGCCAAGGCACTGGGGTTAGCAACAGAGGTATATAGTGAACAAGACTTTTTGGAACAGGTCGAAAACTTTGCATTTCAAATGGTGGCACTACCTACCAAGGCATTTTCATTGTTGAAGCGTTATATGCTAGATAGCATGCATACCGATTATGGAACGTTTTTAGAGCAGGAGGCATATGCGCAACGAATTGCTGGCATGTCCACGGATCATCTTGAGGGTTTACAGGCATTTGTGGAAAAGCGTAATCCAAATTTTATAGGAAAATAAGGAGGACCAAAATGGAACAAATCGTATCAGATAAGATTACAGCAGTTGGAGAAATGAAACGAAGCCATTACGGCATGGTTATTAATGGTGAACGTGTGGAAAGTGTTTCTAAAGAGGTGTTTGAAACGTTTGATCCAGCAAAAGGAGAAGTAATTGCAACAATTGCTAAAGCAACGATCGAGGACGCTGAGAGAGCTGTTCAAGCAGCAAGAAACGCTTTTGATAATGGGAAATGGCGCAAATACCCAGTTGGAAAACGTGCACGTGTTTTAAATAAGATCGCCTCCATTATGCGAAGCCGATTTAATGAGTTGGTGGAAATGGAGGTTCTCAACAGTGGTAAGTCGATTAGTGCAGCACAGGTTCAGATTAGTCAAGCCATTGAGGATTTCGAATTTTATGCAGGTGCCATTATTGGTCACCGTGGAACAGTGAATAATATGCCGAATGGCTTTTTTAACTATACACATAAAGAACCAGTAGGGGTTTGTGCACAAATTATCCCTTGGAACTATCCAATGATGATGGCAGCATGGAAAATTGCACCGGCGATTGCTGCTGGGTGCTCGGTTGTCGTCAAGCCTGCTAGTCTAACACCAATCACAGCAATTATTCTCAATGAGATATGTCATGAAGCTGGTGTTCCCGAAGGAGTGGTAAATACCATTCCTGGCGCAGGCCAAGTGGTAGGAGATTACTTGGTTACCCATAAGGATGTAAATAAGGTTGCTTTCACAGGATCCACTCCAACAGGGCGAGACATTATGGAAAAGGCGTCAAGTACATTAAAACGATTGACTCTTGAGTTAGGCGGCAAATCACCAAGCATTATTTTTGAAGATGCTGATTTAGAAGCGGCAGTAGCAGGGTCATTGTTCGGTATCTTCTTTAATACAGGACAGTCCTGTGAAGCAAGGTCCCGATTGTTCGTTCATGAGGAAATATACGATGAATTCATGGAACAGTTTGTATCAAGAACGCAGAAGCTGAAGCTAGGTGATCCTTTTGATAAAGGGACACATGTTGGTTCTATCATTAGTAGAAGCCAGCTAGAGAAAATTGATGGCTACGTACAATCAGCTAGGGAAGATGGGGCAACCATTTTAACCGGTGGAAGAGAATTAAAAATTGAGGGGTTTGAGAATGGTTATTGGTATGAGCCTACCATTATTGTGGATGTTACTCCAGATATGAAGGTCGTCCAAGAAGAGATTTTTGGACCGGTTGTTGTAGTAGAGAAGTTTGCGGATGAGCGGGATGTTGTGGCACGAGCAAACGATACAGAATATGGACTTGGTTCAGCTATCTGGACGACAAACCAAGCAAGGGCTACCCGTGTTGCCCACCAAATCCAAGCTGGAATTGTTATGGTTAATAGCCCATTCTCCGCATTCCCGGGAACACCATTCGGTGGCTACAAGCAGTCAGGATTCGGTAGAGAGCTAACCGTAGAAACACTAGATTTATATATGGAAGACAAGAGTGTGCTCTCCTATTATGGTCCAAAACCAATAAATCCGTTTGGGGTATAAAAGCTTTTCTAAATGTCTTACCTTCGAAGGATTGGTAGCAAAAGATAAAGTTTAGTTAAGTAGAAAGAAAGGAAGACTACCAATGACAATTAATAGTATTACTGTCGTTGGAGCTGGTGTGATGGGGCGAGGCATAGCCTATGTCTCGGCCCTTGCTGGCTTTCAGACGACACTTGTAGATGTTTCACAGGATCAACTACAAAATGCCCTAGACGAAATGAGCATTTTGGCAAATAAAGCAGTGGAACGTGGGAAATTATCCAATATAGAAGCTGGGAATTTAGTAGGGAATATCCAAACCTCACTGGAGCTACATACAGCGGTAAAGAGTACGGACTTTGTTATAGAGGCTGTTCCGGAAAAGCGTGATTTGAAGAAACATGTATTGGAAACAGTTGATACATACGCAGCAAAGGATATCGTGATTGCCTCTAACACCTCGACCATCAGTCCAACTGAATTAGGGTCCTACACAAAGAGATCAGAAAAGGTTGCTGCTATGCATTTTTTTAATCCAGTTCATCGCATGCGACTAGTAGAGATCGTAAAAGGGCTTGAAACAAGCTCAGAAACGGTGACCATTATTCGTGAAGTAGCGGAAAGAATGGGTAAAGAAACCGTTGAGGTTAATGAATTTCCAGGATTTGTTACGAGTAGAATTAGTGCCATGGTCGGGAATGAAGCCTTTTACATGCTTCAGGAAGGTGTTGCAACTGCAGAAGATATTGATAAAGCGATTAAGCTCGGTCTTAACTACCCGATGGGGCCACTGGAGTTAGGGGATCTAGTTGGATTGGACACAAGATTGAATAATTTGAAGTACTTACATGAAACCTTAGGGGAAAAGTTTCGTCCAGCACCACTATTAGAACAGTATGTTAAGGCAGGAAGGCTAGGGAGAAAAACTGGTCGTGGTGTATACGAGTATTCCAAAGATGGTGAGTTGATAAAAAAATGAAAGATGTTGTAATTATTGATGCAGTACGGACGCCAATTGGTAGGTACAAAGGTGCTCTAAAGGGTGTTCGTCCAGATGATTTAGGAGCAATCGTGATAAAAGCGTTACTAGATCGAAATCCAGCTATTATTCCTGAAGAGATAGAAGAAGTTGTCTTAGGGAATGCCAACCAAGCAGGAGAGGATAATCGAAATGTAGCTAGAATGTCTGCGCTACTAGCGGATTTACCTGTTTCTGTAAGTGGAACAACCATTAACCGTCTTTGCGGGTCAGGACTTGATGCGGTCATGTATGCAGCACGCGCTATTGCTATTGGAGAGGGAGATATTTTTATTGCTGGTGGGACGGAAAGTATGACGCGTGCCCCGTTTGTTATGGCTAAGCCAGATAAAGAATTTCCTAGAGGAAATATGGAGCTTTTTGATACAACAATTGGATGGCGATTTATAAACGCAAGGCTTGCGGAGATGTACGGAACAGAATCTATGCCGAAAACTGCCGAGAATGTTGCAGAACGTTTTTCCATTAGTCGTACAGAGCAGGATGAATTTGCTTTTACTAGCCAGCAACGAGCGAAAAAAGCGATGGAAGAAAACCGATTTTCGGATGAACTCGTTCCGGTAATCTATCATGATCAAAAGAATAATGAGATGAAGATTGAACAAGATGAACATCCACGTCCAGATACAACCCTAGAAAAGCTGAGCAAACTTAAACCATTATTTGATAAAGGCACCATTACAGCGGGAAATGCATCAGGTGTCAATGATGGTGCTTCAGCTTTATTATTAATGAGCGCAGAAAAGGCAAAAAAATTAGGTGTAAAGCCGATGGCACGGTATGTTACTGGGGCTACTGCAGGGCTTGAGCCATCCATCATGGGACTTGGTCCTATTTATTCAACTAGAAAAGCACTTGTTCGGGCAGGTTTAAATACCTCTGATATCGGGCTAGTAGAATTAAATGAAGCATTTGCCTCCCAATCGATTGAATGCATTCGACAATTGGAATTAGATTCACAGATTGTGAATGTTAATGGTGGAGCAATTGCCTTTGGCCATCCACTTGGAGCAAGTGGAGCAAGGATATTAACAACGCTGATCCATGAAATGAAGAAAAGAGAAGTAAAATATGGCCTCGCCACCATGTGTGTTGGAGTCGGGCAAGGTGTTTCCGTAATCGTGGAAGGGTTATAGGCACTATTGAATAATGACCTAGAACACGACCACGCCAACACCAACGAAAGGAGAAAGAGCGATGCAAACAATCCTTTTTCAAAAAGAAAATCATATTGCTTACATTACTTTAAACCGTGAAGAGGCACTAAATGCCTTCAACTATCAAATGCTGTCTGAGCTACAAGAAACCGTAGACCGTATTCATCTTGATAGAGACATAAGGGCTGTTATTATAACGGGAGCAGGGAATAGAGCGTTCAGTGCAGGGGCTGATTTAAAGGAACGTAAAACATTAACAGAATCTGAAGTGAGACGAAATGTGAAAGCAATCCGTGACTGTTTCGATTCGGTTGCCAGATTACCACAACCGACCATTGCGGCAGTGAATGGCTATTGTTTTGGTGGTGGCTTTGAATTGATGATTGCTTGCGATTTTGTAATTGCGGCGAAAGCTGTTCAAATGGGATTAACGGAAACAAGTTGGGCCATCATTCCAGGTGCAGGTGGAACGCAACGTTTACCTAGAATAGTTGGCGAAATGAAAGCAAAGGAAATGATTCTTACTGCAAAAAAGATTACTGCAGAAGAAGCACACACACTTGGGGTAGTACTTAAAGTTGTAGAGCCAGAATTGGTGCTACAAGAATCAAAGGACCTAGCAGCAAAAATTTTGAAAAATGGACCGATTGCTGTTACACAAGCTAAATTTGCCATTTCACTAGGGCTTAATACCGATCTCCACACTGGACTCGATATGGAAGCAAAAGCCTATGAGCTTACAATTCCGACTGAAGATAGGTTAGAAGCCTTACAGGCGTTTAGTGAAAAAAGGGAGCCAATTTTTAAAGGGAAGTGACAAAGGGGGATTAGGATGAATCGTGTTACGAAACTATTAAATATTACCTATCCAATCATTCAAGGTGGTATGGGAAATATTTCAAATGCAATGCTAGCCGCTGCTGTCTCAGAAGCAGGTGGGCTCGGCACGATTGGTTGTGGCACTATGTCTGTCGAAGAAGTTGAAGAAATTATTTTGGAAACAAAACGGCTAACATCTAGACCGTTTGCATTAAATATCGCCATAAATGTTTCCCCGTTTGTTGATGAGTTGATTAATTTGGGCATTCAACATAGTGTCCCCGTTTTTTCCCTGTCAGCTGGAAATCCAGCACCCTATATCCCAATACTTCATGAAAGAAATATAAAGGTCATAACAATTGTTGCATCTGTAAAACACGCGGAAAAGGCAGAAGCGGCTGGGGCGGATATTTTAGTTGCTGAGGGGTACGAAGCAGCAGGAATTAACTCTAGTTTGGAACTTACTACGTTTACATTAATTCCCCAGATTGTTCAAAAGGTGAAAACACCTGTTGTTGCAGCGGGTGGGATTGGTGATGGAAGAGGATTAGCTGCAGCGCTAGTACTTGGTGCAGAAGGAGTACAAATGGGAACGCGATTTATCGCAACAAAAGAAGCCCCTTTTCATGAGAATTATAAGAAGAAGCTAATGGATGCTAGTGGAACGGATGCAATTATCATTGGTAGAAGCTTCGGTAGCGTTAGAAGAGTAATGAAAACAAATTACTCTACTAGTTTGTTAGATAGGGAAAAGGAAGGATTATCTAAAGAAGAATTTGCAGATTTCACCTCGGAAGCACACCATGTGATAGGGGCTATTCAGGGTGATCTGGATAGAGGATTCATAAATGGTGGTCAGGTAGCTGGGTTAATTGAGGATATCCCTACAGTAAGCGAGTTAATGGAAAGCATGATAGAAAGTGCAAAAGCTCAAGTGTCAGCTTGTTTTCAGAGGCTGGACTTTCTTACTTCTAACAACTAGTTCAAAAGATATAGATTTTTCTAAATTTTCATTGACTACTACTATTACGGAATGATAAAATTACGTTTAAATAACGTAATATAAATAAAAATAATAATGAAAACGCTATCAATGTTTTTACTAGATTGATATTGGAGGTATTTTAATGGAAGAATATCCATTGAAACAAATAATTGATGAACAAGGTAATCTAGTTGATATGCAGGATAGAGATAGAATACATAAAGAACTTGTAGAGAATGGTTATTATCATATGTATCGGATTCGCACATTCGATAAAAAAGCAAAAAGCCTACAACGCCAGGGGAGGATTGGTACTTACCCACCTTTTGAGGGGCAAGAGGCAGCACAGGTTGCAAGTGCGTTAGCATTAGATTCAGATGATTGGATGTTTCCTACATACCGAGATCATGGAGCAATGCTAACCTTTGGTGCTGATATGGTTAGGACATTTCTGTACTGGAATGGTCGCGTTGAGGGCTGTGTTCCACCAGAGGGGAAGCGTATCTTCCCTGCAGCGGTACCAATTGCAACACAAATTCTTCATGCGGTTGGAGCTTCTTGGGCAGAGAAGCGAAAGGGAACTGACCACATAGCAATTGCTTATTTTGGGGATGGTGCCACTTCTGAAGGAGACTTTCATGAAGGATTAAACTTTGCAGGTGTATTCCAGACACCTACGATTTTGTTTAATCAAAATAATGGATATGCCATTTCTGTTCCGTTTGAACGGCAAACGAATTCAAAAACGATTGCTCAAAAGGCTGTTGCCTACGATATACCTGGAGCCCGTGTGGATGGAAATGATTTCTTCGCTGTTTATTTTGAGATGCAAAAGGCAATTAAACGCGCTCGAACAGGTGGTGGGCCAACGTTAATTGAAGCTGTTACCTGGCGTGTTGGAGCACATACGACGGCAGATGACCCAACAAAGTACCGATCAACTGAGATCGGCATGGATGTTGTAGATCCGCTTATTCGTATGGAACGTTTTATGAAAAACTATGGCTTTTGGGATGATGCATATATCCAAAAAACGCATCAGCAAGTAGAAGAAGAGATCGAATCCGCAGTTAAAGCCATGGAGTCCTATAGTAAAGCAAATGTGGAGGACATGTTTGATTATGTATTTGCCGAACCTCCTAAGCAATTATTGGAACAAAGAGATTCGTATCTAGAATTGTTAAGGGGGCAGTGAAATGAAGACGAAACGACAACAATCTAAGGATGAGTACATTGCCACTAAAAGCATGACAATGATTCAGGCGATAAATGATGGAATGAAAACTGTTTTAGAAAATGATGAAACAACATTAATTTTAGGTGAGGATATCGGGAAAAACGGTGGTGTTTTTCGAGCAACAGATGGTTTGCAAGAGCAATTTGGAGAAGAGAGAGTTATTGATACTCCTCTATCTGAATCGGGTATTATTGGAGCGTCTGTGGGATTAGCTGTAAATGGGTTTAAACCGATAGCGGAAATTCAGTTTATGGGCTTTATTTATCCAGCCTATGATCAAATCATGACCCATGTTTCTCGAATTAGAATGAGAACGATGGGGAGATTCACTGTACCAATGGTTATACGTGCTCCCTATGGTGCTGGAGTCCGTGCACCAGAGATACATTCCGATAGTGCAGAAGCATTATTCACCCATATGCCTGGAATCAAAGTTATCTGTCCTGCAACGCCATTTGATGCAAAAGGGTTATTTATCTCGGCTGTGGAAGCTCCAGATCCGGTTCTCTTTATGGAGCCGTTACATAGCTATAGGTCTACACGCGAAGAAGTTCCAACCGGTCACTATACCATAGAAATAGGAAAGGGTAAGAGGCGGATAGAAGGTAACGATGTGACACTTATTAGTTGGGGTGCAATGGTTCCTCTTGCAGAAAAAGTAGCGAAGCAAGCAGATGCAAAAGGAATTAGCTGTGAAGTAATTGATCTTAGAACCTTATATCCAATAGATCATGACATACTAGCTGAATCTGTTCAAAAAACAGGTAGAGCAGTTGTTATACATGAAGCACCAAGAACTGGAGGACTGGGAAATGATGTTGTTTCCATCATCAATGATACTGCCTTTTTATATTTAAAGGCCCCGGTAGAAAGAGTCACAGGCTTTGATGTTCCAGTACCATTATCAAGCTTAGAGAATCATTATTTACCTACACCACAGCGAATTCTTACGGCTATTGAAAAAGTAATGTATTTTTAGAAGGGGTGAAAAATTTTAAAATCTTCAAGTGCATTAATGGCTTGGTAGTAAGCGGTTACAAATTGGTAGAATAGTCTAATAATACGCTTGACTCAAATTTCTAGTATGTTATAATTTCTCAAATTGCATGAATTATTCAAAGGAGAATAAGGGGGAGTAGGTAGTGAAAAGAGGTTTACCATTATTAATTGTAGCGATTGTCAGTATTGTCATTCTAGCTGCATGTGGATCGAATGCAAGTAAAGGGGATAGCTTTAAAATTGGAGCATCACAAATAGTAGAGCATCCATCATTGGATAGAGCCTATGAAGGCTTTAAGAAGGCATTAGAGGATGCCGGATTAGATGTGAAATTTGACTTTCAGAGTGCACAGGGAGATCAAAACAATCTAAAGCCAATATCAGATGGATTTGTTGCAGATGACGTAGACCTTATCTTTGCCAACTCGACACCTGCTGCTTTGTCCGCACTAGAAGCAACTAAAGATGCTAGGGATATCCCTATCTTATTTACTTCTGTAACTGATGCTGTATCCGCTGGATTAGTTACAGCAATGGATGAGCCTGGTGAGAACATCACAGGGGTTGTAGATTTACATCCAGATGCTATACAAGAAACGGTGAAATTTATTGATAAATATTTTCCAGATGCTACGGTGGGGTTAATCTATAATGCTGGAGAATCAAATTCAGTAACGCAAATTGAAGCAGTTTTAGCTGCTGGTGAAGGTACCTCCTTAACTTTTAAAGAGCGTACGGTTGCAAACTCGTCTGAGGTTCAGCAGGCTGCAACAACCTTAGTTAGTGAAGTAGATCTTTTCTATATAGTAACAGATAATACAGTCGTTTCTGCACTTGAAAGTGTTGTAGGGGTTGCGAATGAACAAGATATTCCACTAGTTGTAGGAGAGCCGGATTCACTTGCTAAGGGTGGATTTGTAACTTTTGGTATTGATTACTATACTATCGGATATCGTACAGGTGAAATGGCAGTCCAAATTTTAAAGGATGGTAAGTCTATAAAGGATATTAAAGTGGAGTATCCACCTGAAATTCAGTTGTTCATTAATAAGAAAGCAGCAGAAGAACAGGGGATTGAATGGAATTCTGAGTGGGATGATGCTGAGTTCGTTGATACTGCTGAGAACTAGAGAAATGTACCTTATAAGTCCAATGAGAAGCAGGCATTAGGCCTGCTTCTCTATTCTAAGAAGTTAATATCCACATTTTTCAGAAAAAGGTGTGGAATAGGAGGTTAATATATTATATGGCTTTATCACTATTTGGTGCTGTTGAATCTGGAATTATATACGCAATCATGGCTTTAGGGGTATATTTAACCTTCCGCGTATTAGATTTCCCTGATTTGACAGTAGATGGTAGCTTTGTGACAGGTGCAGGTGTTGCTGCAGTATCCATTGTCAGTGGTGTCCCGCCTGTTTTGGCTACAATTTTTGCAATCATTGCTGGTTTTATTGCTGGCTGTATTACAGGTCTGCTTCATACAAAAGGTAAGATAAACGCATTATTATCTGGGATTTTAATGATGATTGCCTTATATTCTATTAATTTACGAATAATGGATAAGCCTACTGTATCTTTATCGAGTGAAGAAACCTTATTTTCCCAACTAAGAGGGATTTGGCCAGAAGGAATTGATAGTTTCCTGAATAATTTATGGAATTCTATTGGTTTAGGGAGAGCCCCTGCAACATGGATTATTGTAGCCTTCATGATTGTTGTCGCATTGGCTATAAAGTTTTTAACGGATTATTTCCTAAAAACAGAGGTTGGTCTTGCATTAAGGGCCACCGGAGATAATAAACGAATGATCCGGAGTCTTTCGGCAAACACAGACAATTTAATTATACTCGGTGTAGGAATTTCGAATGCAATGGTTGCGCTTAGTGGAGCGTTAATTGCCCAGATTGGTGGATTTGCTGATGTTCAGATGGGAATCGGAATGATTGTTATCGGTCTAGCCTCCGTTATTATCGGTGAAGCTCTGTTTGGCAAGAAAACAATCGCGATTGCAACCATTGCCGTCATTGGTGGAGCAATCGTGTATAGGATAGTTGTAACCCTGGCATTACGGGTTGAATTTTTAGAAACAGGTGATATGAAGCTAATTACTGCATTCATCGTTATCGTTGCCCTTGTTGCACCGAAAGTTCTTCAGGGACAGAGGGAAAAGAAGCGCCGATTACAAAAGCGTGCTGCACTAGTTGAATTAAAGGAGGAGGCCTAATATGTTACATGTAAAAGATGTGTCCATTACATTTAATGAAGGCACTCCAGATGAAAAAAAGGCGTTACAAAGAATAAATTTGGAATTAAAAGAAGGCGATTTTGTAACGGTTATAGGTAGTAATGGAGCCGGTAAATCTACGCTCATGAATATTATTTCTGGCAATCTAGTACCAGATGTGGGCGAGGTCATTATTGCTGAAAAGAATGTTACCAGTCTCCCTGAATTTAAACGCTCTGCTTACATAGGTCGCGTTTTCCAAGATCCGATGGCAGGCACAGCTCCATCCATGACGATTGAGGAAAACCTAGCGATGGCTTATTCCCGCATCAGAAAGCGGAATTTAAAGCCTGGTGTTACCAAACTGAGAAAAGCAGAATTTAAGGAACACTTAAAAACGTTAAATTTAGGCCTTGAAGATAGGCTGAATGCTAAAGTGGGATTATTATCTGGCGGCGAGCGTCAAGCACTTTCTTTATTGATGGCAACATTTACTAACCCAAATATTTTACTTCTTGACGAACATACAGCAGCACTGGATCCATCACGAGCCGCATTAATTACGAAACTAACGAAGGATGTTGTTGCAGAGCATGGCTTAACAACCTTAATGGTTACCCATAATATGCAGCAAGCACTTGATTTAGGAAATCGGCTGATTATGATGGATAAAGGGCAAATCATTTTAGATATCCATGGTGAAAAGAAACAGAATTTAACAATAGAAGATCTATTAAAAGAATTCCAACGTATTCGCGGAGAACAATTTGAAAGTGACCGTGCTGTATTGGGATAGTCGAAACAGGAGCGAGGAGCGCTCCTGTTTTTTTAGAATCACTCATTCGTAGACTGCATGAATAAATAATTATTCAAAAGAAAAGTCTGATTGAGGAGCGCTAATAGACAAGAAGTAGCTGGAAGTAGGTGCGTGAGTCTAATAGAAGCGGTCTAAAAGACAAAAAGTAGCTGGAAGTAGGCGCGTGAGTCTAATAGAAGCGTTCTAATGGACAGAAAGCAGCTGAAAGTAGGTGGTTGAGTCTAATAGAAGCGTTCTAATAGACAGAAAGCAGCTGAAAGTAGGTGGTTGAGTCTAATAGAAGCGTTCTAATAGACAGAAAACGGCTGAAAGTAAGTGCTTGAGTCTAATAGAAGCGTTCTAATGGACAGAAAGTGGCTGAAAGTAGGTGGTTGAGTCTAATAGAAGCGTTCTAATGGACAGAAATCGCCAGAAAGTAAGCACCCGAGTCCAATAGAAGCACTCTAAAAGACAGAAAGCACTCAAAAACAAGTAACTCTGTCTATTAGATAGAAGATATATTCTAATAGACAAAAAAACAGGCATACAGTCTAATAGACTATCCAAAGCCAATATATCGCAGAAAGTACATACTGCCGAACATGCTCTTATGATAATTCCTTTTCAATCATAATTAAAAACTCTTTGATACTTTTATCACGAACAATGAAATCCGCGTACATGTCCATTGGTGTTGGTTCGCGATTGACGATAATAAGCTTGGCGCCACGCTCAGTTGCAATTAGTGGGAACATATTGGCGGGAGTAACTGTTAATGATGAGCCTAGAACGATAAATAAATCAGATTTAGAAGTTTCAATTTCTGCTTGGAGAAAAACATCCTCAGGAAGCATCTCTCCAAATAGGACAATTCCTGGTCTTACAGGTCCATCACAATATTTACAGTGGCTTTTGCCATTCAAGTACTCTTCTCGGTCCTGGTCTCTCAAACATTGATTACAGAAAAACCTTCGAAATGTACCGTGAAGCTCCATTACATTTTGGTTTCCAGCATCATGGTGAAAGCCGTCCACATTTTGTGTGATAATTCCTTTTATTAACCCACGTTTTTCCCAATTTCCAAGAATTTGGTGGCCCTCATGGGGCTGATATTTATCAATCTCTCGGAGTCTATACTGGTAAAAGCTCGTAAATTCTTCAAAGTTATCCTGAAGTGCATGTACATTAGCTAGTTCATCTGGATTAAATTTAGTCCATAGTCCTCTATCCTTGGAGCGGAAATCTGGTAAGCCGCTTTCAGTAGACATACCAGCACCAGTAAATACAATTGTATAGGAAGCAGAACGAATTAATTCTACAATTTTATTCATATAAATCGACCTCCACTTGATAATGCTATTGTACCCAAAATCCCTCCCATTTACGAATGGAATTAAAATATGTTTGCAAAGTCTATAAAACTATGATAGGCTATTAATACAATATATTGTGATAACATAATAATATAATACTATATATAGTACCTTAAAGTAATGGTGACATATATTGTCTGAAAAGGGAATCCAGTGAAAATCTGGAGCTGTCCCCGCAACTGTTAGTGTTGACGAACGAGAATTCCACTGTATCGATAACATAATGATATGGGAAGGACTTTAGTAGAGTGACGCACAAGCCAGGAGACCTGCCATCACTTATAGTTTCATTTTTCTTCGGGTTGAAAGAGTATGAGGCGATGGAGTTATACATATTTAGATAATTTCTGTCGTTTTTTGTATGCCGTTCATCCCGTGGTGAGCGGCTTTTCTATTTTTAGAAAAGAGCTAATTTCCAAGCCATATTTACCTTGTTTTAGCATGTTGCTAGTTTTACTATTAGGAGGAATGAAGGATGCTGACAACAGAAGTAACATTAAAAGAAAAGCTAGATCCGATTATCCGTTTTGCTGTAGAAAATTTACCGGTGAATCCAGCCGATTTAACTATGGATGTTTCTGGGGAAACCTCTTTTGACAAGGCTATTGATACACTCATTAAACGTGCACTAGAGATTATTGACGAAGCAAATTCGAATTGGAGCTTTGTTGCTAGCCGATTATACTTACAAAAGCTTTACCATCAAGCTGCAAAAAATAGGAATTATGATGTCGCATTAAAATATGGCAGCTTTTATCAGCTCCTAAAAGACTTAACACAAGAGGGAATATACACGACTAAATTACTTGATACATATTCAAAAGAAGATATAGATTTTTTAGCTAATCATATAAATCCGGAGCATGACCTACAGTTCACATATTTAGGTCTCTATACCCTTGCTAACCGATACTTGGCTACAGACCATGATAAAAACACGTATGAACTTCCTCAGGAGCGATGGATGGTTATTGCCATGCATCTTATGAAAGATGAGGATAAAGCAAGTCGTCTTGATTTAGTTCTGGAGGCATATTGGGCGTTAAGCAATTTATATATGACGGTTGCCACACCAACACTAGCTAATGCTGGGAAAACACATGGACAGCTATCTAGCTGTTTTATAGATACAGTGGATGATAGCCTACAGTCTATTTATGATAGTAATACCGATATAGCAAAGCTTTCAAAAAATGGCGGTGGAATCGGTGTTTATATGGGGAAAATCCGTTCTAGGGGTAGCTCCATTAAAGGGTTTAAAGGGATGTCTAGCGGAGTAGTTCCTTGGATTAAGCAACTGAATAACACAGCAGTAAGTGTGGATCAGCTTGGTACGCGTAAAGGGGCAATAGCAGTTTATCTGGATGTTTGGCATATGGATATTGAAGCTTTTTTAGATTTGAAATTAAATAATGGGGATGACCGGATGCGTGCGCATGATATTTTCACCGGTGTGTCCATTCCAGATTATTTCATGGAACAGGTAGCTAGTCGTGGAGATTGGTATTTATTTGACCCACATGAAGTTCGTGAAGTAATGGGGTACTCATTAGAGGACTTTTATGATGAGGAAAAAGGGGACGGGTCCTGGAGAAAGAGATATGAGGAATGTATCCAATGTGAAAAACTAACGAAGAAGAAGCTGCCTGCTATTTTAATTATGAAGAGGATTATGATTTCTCAGCTTGAGTCTGGGACACCATTTATGTTTTATCGAGATGAGGTAAACAGACAAAATAGTAATGCACATTTGGGTATGATATATTGCTCCAATCTATGTACGGAAATTACCCAAAATCAATCACCAACCGAATTTCTAGAAGAGTTTACAGATGAAAATGGGTATATCACCAAAACGTATAAGCCTGGAGATTATGTAGTTTGTAATCTTAGCTCAATCAATCTAGGAAAGGCTGTTCCCGATAATGTGTTAGAACGCTTAATTAAAATACAGGTTCGAATGCTCGATAATGTCATTGATATCAATACATTACCAATCCTTCAAGCACAGCTTACAAACCAAAAGTACCGTGCTATTGGACTTGGTACATTCGGCTGGCATCATTTATTAGCGAAAAAGCAAATCCATTGGGAAACAGAGGAGGCAGTGGAATACGCAGATGATTTGTATGAGAAAATTGCTTTCTTGACCATTAAGAGTAGCATGGAATTAAGTGTGGAAAAGGGAAGCTATCCAGCCTTCACAGGAAGTAAATGGAGTACTGGAGCATACTTCGATGAAAAAGGATATGTCGGTGAAAAATGGCAAGAGCTAAAAGCTGCCGTAATGGAAAAAGGGATTCGTAATGGATACTTAATGGCAGTTGCGCCAAATTCCACAACTGCTATGATTGCGGGTTCTACAGCAAGTATTGATCCGGTTTTTAAACCGTTCTACCATGAAGAGAAAAAGGACTTTAAAATTCCAAATACAGCTCCAGACTTAGACCATCGTACGTATGATATTTATCGTCGCTCGGCATATATTGTCGATCAACGCTGGTCTGTTAAACAAAATGCTGTACGCCAAAAACATATTGATCAGAGTATATCCTTTAATTTCTATGTTCCACATACAATCCGTGCTTCGGTATTACTAGACCTACATCTTCAGGCGTGGAGAGAAGGACTAAAAACTACTTATTATGTAAGATCTACCTCGACCGATGTAGAAGAATGTGAGTGGTGTTCCAGTTGAAAACATTAATTGCTTACCTATCCTACAGTGGTAATACAGAAGAGGTTGCCGAGTATATTCAAAAGAAGTTAGAGACAAGAGGAGCGATGGTGGATAAGCACCGTATCGGCATCGATCCTCCAGTCCATCCTTCTGATTATGATGTGGTATTTATTGGTACCTTTACATGGGAAAATGGCAGTACGCCAGAAGAGGTAAAGGACTTTATTTTAGAAATAGGCTATAAGCCAAATAATATTGCAGTATTTGGAACAGGGGATACACAGTTTGGTTACTTTTGCGGTGCGGTTGATAGGCTTGTAAAGTTTTATGAAAGCCCATGGGCTGGATTGAAAATTGAACAGTCACCGAGAGGATTCCAGGAAATATTGATAGATCAATGGCTGAAGGGAGTATTACAGCATGTCCGTAGCATTGCTTAAAAAGGCAAAAACAATGGAGCCACGATTTCCGAATAAATCTACGAAAGTATTCGGAGGGGAGTCAAGTGGTATTTTAAATTGGAATGATATTAAATATCCACATTGGTATAAAATGTACAAGCGACTAGTAGGGAATTACTGGCAAGCAGATGAGATTAATATGTCTGCTGATGTAAAGCAATTTCCGATGCTTACTCAATCAGAACAGGATGCATACTTGAAAATAATAGGCTTACTATCGACGTTGGATGCCCCACAGACTAGAACAGCCCTGTTAATTTCTTTATATGCAACCGATCCGTCTGTTCAATCTATTATGGCAGTGATTGCTCAACAGGAAGCAGTTCATAATGAAAGCTATTCCTATGTCCTTTCTTCCGTAGTGTCTTTAAAGGAGCAGAATGAGGCGTTTCAGTTGGGACGTAAAGACCCTGTTCTATTAAAGCGAAATAAAAGGCTTATTGCTGGCTACAATCAATTTGTGGAAGAGCCGAGCATTGAAAATATCGTAAAAACACTTGTATATACCGCTCTTTTGGAAGGACTATTTTTCTATTCTGGTTTTGCATTTTTCTATAATTTAGCAAGGGATAATAAGATGGTTGGAACCTCTACGATGATAAGCTATATAAATCGTGATGAACTTGAGCACGGTAGATTTATTTCTGAGCTATTTCGTGCAACTCTAGCTGAGTACCCAGAGCTGAATACAGAATCCATGATGGAATGGGTGTATCAGGAATTTAGAACCTCCGTGGAATTAGAAATGGAATGGTCAACGTATGTACTTGCAGAGGTTGAGGGGATTGATTTGGAGCAAATGCAAGGCTATATTAAATACCGTGCTAACAAAATGCTACGATTACTAGGCTTGAGTGAAATCTATCCTGAACAAGTTGAAAACCCAATGAAATGGATACGTGCTTACGTTGATAATATCGATGGAACGAAAACAGACTTCTTTGAACAAAAGTCAAGACAATATACCAAGACAAGTGACTTGAATGGCTTTGATGACTTGTAAACGATAAGAACAAATTTGGTATTATGTAAAGAAGAACCCTATTGAATGATTACAACATTAATAGGGTTCTTTTTTTATTTTCTAATTTTTCCTATTGCTCTTCCCGGAAGCAAACCATCCGATTATAGCAATTCCGAGTAACACAACCCAGAAGGTAACTGTCCAGCCGGTACTATGTGGAAATTCATGTGGTAAAATTCCAACTTTGTCATGACTTAATGTTATGACAGCTAATTTTACCCCTACCCAAGCTACAATCAAATAAGCGGTAGTCTCAAGTCCAGGTCGCTTATCCAATAATTGAACAAACCATCCTGCAGCAAACTTTATTAAGATTAGTCCAGCAATACCAGCTAAGACAACGATAAAGAATTGTCCTGTATCCATACCACCGAAATGACCAAAGCCAGTTTCTGGTAATACGATTGCAAGCGCTACAGCAGCTAAAATGGAGTCAATTGCAAAGGCAAGGTCAGCCAATCCAATTTTCGCAACCGTTGGCCAGAATCCCTTCCCTGCTGATTCCTCTTCCTTTTCACCTTTGTCTCCTTTAGAAGAACCAAGGTCTTGAATTACGTGCTTTAATCCTAAATAAATTAAATAGGCGGCACCGATTGCTTGAACCTGCCATACATTAGCAATAAATGAGATAGCAAATAATGCAGCAAAGCGGAAAAAGAAGGCCATCAGGATACCGTAATTGATTGCTTTCTTTTTCTGATGATCTGGCAGATGTTTTGCAATTACTGCCAAAACTAATGCGTTGTCAGCAGACAGAATTCCCTCCAGCCCAATCAAAATTAATAGAGTCCAGGCATATTCTAGCCATATTGATTCCATTTAGTTTTCTCCCTTCCAACATAAAAAATAGAGGCTTATACCATGTACGATGGTAAAGGCCCCTAAAAAAGTAAAGACCTTTACCAATATTGGCAAAGGTCTTGCTAACAACACCGATGGGTTGCCAGTAATGCCGAGAGTAATGAATACTCTGAATTGACGACATAACTGTTAAAGCTACTCCCCTTTGAAATTATAAGTATATTTAATCATTAATTCTATTTTATGTCAATAATTTATTACACTATAATTGGAGAGAGCCCTTACCTAAATTTATTTTGATATAATGACACAGTTTTATTCCTGAAGGGTAACTACAACTCGTTCTTATCAATTAAATCGCCTGTTGCGGCATTTACCACATAGTTACATGAAACTCGGCCACATAATTGATAACTTTCCGATTTAGCATTTTTAACATAAACAGGAATGACTTCAATCGTTCCTACTATTTTTGAAAATGCCTCCTCTTTTGTGACAGAGACTTGGTCTTTTTCCTTATAATCGTTAAACATGTCGAGAAGGAATTGACTATCCCAATAATTAACAGTTGTAAAATCCTCGCGATTTATAATTACCTTTAATTTCCGTTTAAATGCTTTAAATGTCTCTCCTTCAAGCTCAACAAAAATATAATTCTTTTCAGGGTACATTCCAGTGGCTGTCCATTTTCCGGAGTCATTTGGATAGAATTGACTCAGGAAATCCTTCGTTTCTTCTAATGCTAGAGTAAGTTCGTTTTGTGAAATGGGCTGTACGATTACCTTATGCACGGCATCCTCGTAGGATATCTCTGTAGATAGCTCTAAGTCCTTCAGTGAGAACTCTTTGGTGCTAGTATTATCCCATTTGATCACACGATTTAACTGATGGTATGTATCCAAAGTAAGAATGGATTCAGGAAGGATAATCTCCGATTGATCATTACGTATATAGAATTCATTTACCTGCCAGATCGGTAGCCATTTTTCCTCTTCCTCTATCGGAGCTTCTAAGAATGAAAAATGGTCTTGAATTTCCTCCGTTATATCATCCCTAGTTAAGGAAAAGGGCTCCCATTCCACCTCATCCTCTGTTGGGAATAAGCCATCGATAGAAAACATTGTTAGTTGGTTCGTATCATTAAAGCGAACCTCTATCTCACCTGTTGGTGCAACTTCCATATTATCGACAGTCGCTTGAAAACGATATTCTCTATCTCCTTCATATACTAGCTTAAACTGTCTACCGAACATCATATCTGTTACTTCTTCCACCCATTCTATTACATTCTCTATTTCAGGGGTTGGGAGACTGTGCTCATTTGCAAAAGAAACCCCATTTACAAAAATAATTCTTCTCAATTTATTGGTATGGAAATCAATATCTAAAGAAGCCGTACCAGCTGGATTAAAATCCTCATGTTCTTCAGAAGCTTCCTCCGTAGGGAACAATTCTAAAGAAAGAATATAACTTGTACGATTATTTAAATTTGTTTCTGAAAATATATGACTACGTTCTAAAACATAATGATCTAGGCCTAATTTTTCTTGCCATGCCTTAGCTCTGGAAAGAATGTCTTCGTTCATTAAATTACCCTTCCTTTGTCTTATTTCCTACCATTATAACAAAGCATACGAGATTAAATAAAATAATACTTTACCTTCCCCTTAGAGTAATGTTTATAGTAAATACGAGGGAGGGAAAAGCAATATGAAAATTAAAGAAGCGGCAATTTTTTTAAATACGACCCCAAAGACACTACGTTTTTATGAGGAAAAAGGGCTGATTTACCCAAGAAAGGATAAAAGCAATCAATACCGGACTTATTCCCATGAGGATTTATATCGGATTAGTACAATCTTATCCTTACGTGAAATAGGTATGTCAATTCCTGCGATTAAGTCATTACTTGATAATCCTACATTAAGCGATAAGCAATATTTGGATATCCAACGTTCCGCACTATTTGAACAGTGGATAGAGATGCGAGATATGATTGAAACAGTTGATAAGATGTTATTGCAGGACGATATGAAGGACATCGAACCAATCCGTCAATTAACGAACCATCTAAAAAAGCTGAAAGAAATTCGCCGTTCCTGGACGGATCGTTGGAATTTTGATAACCAGGCAGCCAATTATGATAATAATATTAAAAAAGATGGTCATGTTTTTAATATCCATGATGGTTATGATCAAGCTCTAGCAAAAGTGGTGGACATGGTGCAGATATCAAGTGGCAAGACAGTGATTGATATTGGAATTGGGACAGGTAATTTAGGCTCACGATTTTTATCAGTCGGTGCTAGGGTCATTGGTGTTGACCAATCAACACTGATGCTTCAAAAATGTAAAGAGAAATATCCACAGATTGAAACAAGGAAAGGACATTTTCTCGCGTTACCTTTATTAGATCAATCGGCTGATGCGATTGTGTCAAGCTATGCTCTACATCACTTAACAGACGAAGATAAGCTATTTGCATTAGAAGAAATGCTTCGGGTAATAAAACCAGGAGGACAAATTTGTATTGCAGATTTAATGTTTCATGATAACTATCACCGTAAGAAGGTAATTAGTTCTTATTTGCGGAATGGAAATAAGCTAGCGGTCGAGTCGATAGAGGATGAGTACTTTGCGGATAAATCACGAATACTAGCTTGGTTGACGGAAAGAGGGTTGTTTGTTAAAGCTATGCAATTTAATGATATTCTCGGATTAATCTATATAAAAGTTAATTGAAATAGAGTAAGGCTGTCTAAGTATAATTGGAGACACATAAGACAGCCCTATTTTATTTACTACCCAAATACTCGACCAAAGCCTCCATAATAGCTTCAGCTACACTGTTTTGATAAGCATCTGTTTGTATAGTTGCAAGCTCCTTCTTATTTGTGATAAAACCTAATTCAATCAAAACTGCTGGCTGATGATTTTCTCTTAATACCGTATACCCATGGTGAATAACTCCACGGTTTCGTAAATGAATCTTTTCAGCAAGGGTCTTCTGAATCGTCTGTGCTAATCGTTCTCCATTTCTATAGTAATACGTATGGAACCCGCCTACATAATCTTCATTATAAGCGTTAAAATGAATACTTATAAAAGCATCTGCATGATTTTGGTTACTAAGCTGTACACGCTGCTGAAGGGAGACAAAGGAATCATCCTCTCTTGTTAAAATGACTGTTGCACCTGCCTGCTTTAATTGTTCAGCAATTCGTAAGCTAACAACTAAAATCATGTCTTTCTCTAATATATTCTGCTGACCTAAAGCTCCAGGATCCTTCCCGCCGTGTCCAGGATCAATTACAATGGTATATCCTGATAAAAGCCCTTTAGGCAGAAATACTTCAGATTTATTATCCTTGTTCCTTTCTGCAAGTGTAGAAAGGGGGAATAGGGCAATGTTAAAAAGGATAACCAATACAAGAAAGATACAGCTGTATTTCATAAAAGAAACTCCTTCCTACGTTATCCTTAGATAGGATTATCCTAAAGTACCTCATTTTAAACGAAAACTGCTCTACCTATTTTGCAGAAAAATATACTTAAACTGTAAAATAAAAGAAATGGATGGTTCGAATAAATAGTTTACTGGAATGATTAATAATCCAAAGAGGAGTGATAGAAATGGTAGAAAATAAAGTTGTATTTGTAACAGGGGCTGCGAGTGGTATTGGTTATGCAATTGGAAAAGAATTTGCTAAGCAAGGTGCAAAGGTAGTGCTTACCGACATTAATGAGGGAAAACTAGAGGAAGCTGTAAATACATTAAAAGATAATGGGCTAAAAGTGACTGGAATACGTTGTGACGTAACAAGTGAAGAGGAAATAATACATGCTTTTGAGAAAACAAGAGAATTATTTGGACGTTTGGACGTATTGATTAATAATGCTGGGATGCAGCATGTTGCTAGACTTGAGGACTTTTCTACAGAAGTCTTTGAGCGTATGGTACATTTGATGTTAGTTGCCCCATTTGTCGCCATTAAGCATGTTATCCCTATCATGAAGAAGCAAGGAAGTGGACGTATTCTAAATATGGCATCAATTAATGGTTTAATTGGGTTTTCTGGAAAGGCTGCTTATAATAGTGCCAAGCATGGGCTGATAGGATTAACAAAGGTAGCTGCTCTGGAAACAGCAGAAGCTGGTATTACAGTCAATGCTATCTGTCCTGGTTATGTAGATACCCCACTTGTACAAAATCAATTACAAGATCTTGCCAAAACAAGAAATGTAGCGTTAGAACAAGTGCTAGAGGAGGTTATTTATCCATTAGTTCCACAAAAAAGGTTACTGGATGTACAAGAAATTGCTGATTATACTATCTTTTTAGCCAGTGAAAAAGCCAGAGGTATTACTGGTCAAGCAGTAGTACTGGATGGAGGATATACAGCTCAATAGTGAAGTATTCGAAACTTTCACTCGGTTAATAGAAGAAAAAATGGTAAAATAAGAACTATATAATTTTATTGATGGGAGGATATTCATGAACGAACATTTTACAAGACCAATGCGATTTGGTGAGGTATTAGACCAAACCTTTCGCTTGAGTAAAAATAATTTTTCTAGTTTTTTATTGATAATGTTAATTTTGATAGGTCCTACGATATTATTGGAAGCTCTTATATTGTTACTAACTGGGACCGGTTTTTTCCGTGATATGGCTAGTGGAGGCTCATTCTTGGAACAGTATTACAATACGATACTTGATGTAGCGTATGAGCCGACAACAATAGGTGAGGATATAGGTACCATCATAATGGGGCTAGCATCTATTGTGCTCTATCCAATGGCACAGGCAGCGATTATTTTAGTGATTGATGCTAGTAGAAGACAGGAAGAATTTGCAGTGGGTTCCGCTATTAAACGAGCATTTTCAAGATTTTGGCCAATATTTGGTAGCTCCTTATTAATGGGCCTTATTATTTTTGGAATGTTTTTTGTTGCGATCATTGTAATTTCCATCTTTACAGCGATTGGAGTGGTTTTTCATCCTATTATTGGAATTGCAATGGGTGTAGTTTTATTTTTAGTGATTGGTGGAGCGATAGCTTATTTCTTGACCCGTTGGGGGCTATATCTTCCTGCCGTTGTATTCGAACATTGCGCTCCAGGGCTTGGCAGAAGCTGGAGCTTAACGAGAAGAAATTTCTGGAGAACATTTGGTTTATTTGTAGTACTAGGCTTAATAATAGTCGTTATTAGTTCTGTATTTGAATTGTTGTTCTTCTCATTTCTTGGCACAAGTGTTGTCTACAATATTCTTTTAAGTATAGTAAATCTTATTACCACAATGTTTTTTGCAGTTGGTTATGCCATTATTTATTTTGATCTAAAGCTCCGAAATGATGGAGACGATTTAATAGACATGATGGAAAACTATGAAAATCCTAAAAACTAAAGGCCTCATGTAGGGTGATGTAAATGATAGATTTAGACCAAGCAAATGATAAAATAGAAGAAATTCTGCATCGCGATGAGTATCTCGTTTACTTAAAGGATAACCGTAGCTTTCTTCAGAAATGGTGGGATTCCATTAAGGAATGGTTTGGGAACCTGTTTCAGGAACTATTTAGTTCTATTAATCCAGCAAATGGGTTTGCTACGGGAATTGTTGTCATCCTGTTAGTTGTTGTCGTTATGCTAATACTTGTTGCTGGTTTCTTTACGATACGGAATTGGAGAAGGAAATCAAAACTTCAGAAGCATGCCCCGCTCTATCAGAAGCATGAAAAGGATTGGGGATATGAGGAACATATTGCTGAAGCTAATAAACGAGAAGTAGCTGGTGATTTACAACTAGCTACTCGTCATATGTTTCTAGCACTCTTACTCTATTTTCACAATAAGGAATTTGTAGAGGCAAGAATATGGAAAACAAATTGGGAGTACGGACAGGAATTAAGACGTACAGATAAAAACTTAGCAGAAAGCTTCCAGCAACTTGCTCGTATATTTGATGAAGTTGTCTATGGGGAACAGAAGGTAGAAAGAGATGCCTATATGTCCTACAAGGAGACTATTGGAAGCTTACTAGCCAAACAATTGAATGAAGAAATAGGGCAAGGTTAGGAGGCGAGAGCATTTGAATAAATCAGTTAAGCAAACATGGGCTTGGATTGTTACTCTCGTCATCATCTTTGGTACGGTTAGCTTATTTCTTGGTTCGAAAAAACCGGTGGAATACTCACCATACATATCTACCTCTCCTTCACCCACTGGGGTAAAGGCATTTTATACATATATGGAAGAGGAAGGAATCCCAATTAAACGTCTCAAGGAAGCACCACTTTCCAATGATAATGAACAAGAAAAGCTTTTATTAATGATAGAGCCCACTTTATTATCCAATCAGGAAGCTAGGAAGGATTATGAAAGCTTCGTTAAAACCGGTAATACGTTGGTTATATTCAAACGTAATTTAGAAGGAATGTTTGATATAAAGACTACTTTTGGTATGTCAGACGAAGAGGCGGTCACCATTAAAGATCAAAATGGTGAAGAATATAAAGCGACCATGTTAACACAAATGCGAATTTTACCAGATGAATCGGATAAAGTTTTATTAGAGGATGACTTTGGAGCTATTGCAATTAAGCGAAATATTGGCGAAGGAACGTTAATTGCCGTTAATTCACCGGATTGGCTAACCAATCAATTTATACTAGAGAATGATAATCTAAATCTAGTATTTCAACTGTTGGAAGAACCTCAGTGGAATACAATTTTAGTTGATGAATATTCACATCAATCTACTAAAAAGCAAGCAATATTTGAGGTATACCCGATGTGGCTATTGGTCGGTTCGTTACAGCTCATTATAGTTACATTACTTTGGTTATTATATAAAGGAAAGAGGTTCGGGCCAATTTTGAGACCTCGGGAGGAAATGGTTCGATTTAGTGACGAGCATATAACGGCATTAGCTGCATGGTATCAAAAAGGTAAGCTATATCGCGATTCCTTACATTCCCAAGCAAGCTATTTAAGATCAATCTTCCAGGAGAAATGGGGGATTTCTTATCAAAAGGACTGGGAAGATATTCAAGAACAGTTGCTATTAAAAGTTTCTTCTATGAATAGAGAAGCGATTACTTCTTTTGTTAAAGAAATCGATACCGTGCTAAAAAAACCCGATATATCCAAACAAGAATACTTACTATGGTCGACACGAATTGATCAGTTACGGAAAGAGGTGGAGGAAGGATGAGAGCAGAATTAACATCCTTAATAGAAAGCTATGAAAAACGTATTTTAGGTCAAGCTATGAACCTAAAACTATTATTGTCTGCAATACTAGTTGGTGGCCATGTATTGCTGGAAGGTGTTCCTGGTACAGGGAAAACACAAATGGTAAAAACGTTAGCCAGTCTTTTAGGCGGTGCTTTTAATCGGATTCAGTTTACACCAGATTTACTTCCAAGTGATATTACAGGTAGTACTATTTACAATATGAAGGACGGCTCCTTCCAAACACTAAAGGGGCCAATTTTTACGAATGTGCTATTAGCTGACGAAATCAATCGTACACCTGCAAAGACACAGGCGGCTCTCCTTGAGGCTATGGAAGAACAGCAAGTTACGATTCAAGGTGAAACATATCGACTTCCCGAAGTGTTTTTTGTTGTAGCAACACAGAATCCAATTGAATTTGAAGGCACATATCCACTTCCAGAGGCACAACAGGACCGTTTTCTCTTTAAATTGCAAATCGGCTTTCCAACTTTAGAGGAAGAAACGAATGTGTTACGAAATGTACTAGAAAACAAAACATTTATGGATGAAGTCCAATCCGTTTTAGATATGGACACCTTCCTAGCAATTCGTACTGAAATAGATGCAGTTACCTTAAGTGAAGAGGTTTTAGACTATATTATGCAAATCATTCACCGAACTAGGAATACGGAAACCATCCGTTTTGGTGCAAGTACGAGAGCTGCTATTGCACTTGGAAAGGCAGCGCGTTCATGGGCATATTTAGATGACCGTGATTATGTTACACCAGATGATGTGAAAATGGTTGCTAAGCCATCATTACGTCATCGCATTCATGTATCTCCTCATATGGAATTGGAGGGAGTGAACATTGACCAAGTTATTGAAGAGCTTGTCGGCTCGGTTCCTGTTCCTAGATAGAGGTATAGTTCCGACCAAGCGGCTCCTAATTGGCTATATTAGTATATCGATTTGTATTACATTATTTACATTCATCGGTTTTTCTTGGCTTCAAATATTTATGATAAATGGGTTAATATTGTTGGCGAGTCTACTTGATTTACGTTCTATACCAAAGCGAAGTGATATACAGGTGACACGTTCGATCCCAGCAAATCTTGAACGAGGGCTGAACTATATAGTAAATTTACAGGTGCAAAATAATTCGAACCTCTCCTGTCATATACAGCTTATTGATGGAATGCCACAGTCCTTCATCTCAAATTTTCCTATTGAGGGAGTAGTACCAGGCAGGGGGACAGTAGAGCTTACATATCCAATCATTGCACCTGTTCGGGGAAAGTATTTGTTGGAAAAGATGTTTATTCGTTATCAAAGCTCACTTGGTCTTTGGCAAAAACAAATGGCTGTACAAGTATCTGATGCGATACGTGTCATTCCAGATTTATCCGAAACAAAAAGATACTTAGAAGATGCACAGCACTTTTTGATGCATGAAGGAATGAAAATTCGCAAGCAAAAAAGTGGTGTTGGGGAATTTGCGCAAATTCGCAACTATGTTGTCGGGGATGATCCAAGAAAAATAAATTGGCGTCAGACCGCCAAACTTCAAACTGTCATGACAAATCAGTATGAACCAGAGCATGGCAAGCATGTTATGATTCTGATTGATTGCGGGCGTACGATGGGTGCAGAATTACGTCATACGAATCGTTTAGAGAAGGCAATTGAAGCATCGTTAACAGTTGCAGCAGCAGCACTTGGGAACGGTGACTATGTTGGTATTATAGCTTTTTCTAAGGAGGTAACGGTCTTTGTGCCCCCAGATAAGGGAATGGCTCAACTACAAAAAATACTAGATGCAGTCTATGATATTAAAGTTGATGCAGCAGAATCAAATTATTTACAAGCTATGAATTATCTACAGACCGTGCAGAAAAAAAGAGGATTAATTCTTCTGTTTAGCGATATTCAAGCCTTTCTACAAGAAGAACAGACACTCTTTTATTTTGAGGGAATAAAACGAAGACATATGTTTATGCTTGTAACCATTAAAGATGAATTACTAGTGAATAGAGCAAGACAAGATCCTACTAGTTTAAATCGAGCAATGGTAAAGGGTATTGCGCAGGAACAAATCATGCACCGCAAACGACAAAAGACAAAATGGGAAAAGCAAGGATTCATTCTAGTAGAGGCAAAGGAAGACCGGCTAGCAACAGCTGCGGTCTCCCATTACATTCATATTATGAATCAAGGCTTACTGTAGCATTTTTTCTGGCTAGTAACATTCTGCCTATGATCATATATGCGACAAGGCCAATTACTGTGATACATGCCACAGCATATTTTGCTTCTAAGGAAATGGATGAAGGTGTTATAAAGCCCTCAATAATACCAGCTATAATAAAGAGCGGAACAGTTCCGAGAAATAATTGAACAGACCGTTTTCCATGCAGTTTAAGCTGGTATGCTCTAGTATATTTGCCTGGAGCAAAAAGTTTATAGCCCATCAGTAAGCCTGCACCTCCGGCAATGAAGATGGCTGTTAATTCTATCATGCCGTGCGGAACAATATATGCCCAAAATTCATAGCTCATGCCGGAGTGCCAGAATACCCCTGCAAGAGCACCGACGAGTAAGCCGTTATAGATCATTAAGTAAACAGTTAAGATACCGAACGTAATACCACTCGCAAATGCTAGAATAGCCACCTGTATGTTATTGGTCATGATTTCTGCCGACATAATAGAGGAATCGATGGAATCATGGCCCTCACCTAGACGATCAGGGTCAATTCCCTGGGATATATCCGTAGGTAATACCGCATATAGATGGAGTGGATCATCGAGAACAGCAAGGAAGCCTGCAAGACCACCAAGAGTGAATAAAAGAAATGCAGCCACAATGAACTTCCATTGCTCTAATAGTAAACCAACAAATTTTCTCGTGAAAAATTCACGAATTTGTTTTCCACTTGTTACCTGATCTTTATAAAGTAAATTATGAGATTTACCTACTAAATCGTTGATATAAGCGGTAACATCTTCGTTAGGAAAATAGGTTTGACTATAGGACAAATGCTGGGCAGCCTTTTGATAAAGCTGATCAAACTCTTTTAAGCTTTCCCTTGTTATCTGTTTTCTTTTACTTATGATGGCTATGTATTGTTCAAGCTGTTTCCATTCCTCACGGTGAAGCTTGATAAACTGTCTAATATCCAATGGAAAACCTTCCTTCCAATAGTGTACATATACTTATCTTATTATAATTTAATGAATAGTGAAACTTCAACAGGGGGATATAGAATGAATCAAGGAAAGGTTGAAATTAAAACGCCGGAATTCGTTTCCCTTCAATATCAGATTGCTGGCCTTGGAAGTCGGGCAGCAGCAATGATTATTGATCAATTATTAATTATCATTGTTAACTTCATCATCATCTTATTATTTTTAATCGCTAATTCCTCCAGCTTCTTATACCTATCAGATTCATGGGTTCCTATTGCAATTGCGGTTCTCATTGTGTTTGTTATTAATTGGGGGTACTTTTTTGTTAGTGAGTATTTTTTTTGTGGGAAAACGTTAGGGAAAAAGTGGGTTGGTATTCGTGTTATTCAGGAGAATGGCCATAGTGTAACACTATTATCAAGCTTAATCCGAAACCTTCTACGTATTATTGATATGCTACCTACTAGTTATTTTGTCGGAATGATTTTTGTGTTTTTCCATTCAAAGCATAAGCGATTAGGTGATATTGTAGCGGGAACTATTGTAGTCCACGAACGTGGAGTGAAAAAACAAGGCACATCTAAAATGGAAAAAGAAATTGTTCGAAGAGGATTGACTAAGGATAGTGTACAGCTGGAGGAATGGGCATTTCGTTCCTTAGGGAAGAAGGAATGGGAGCTTTTACGTGTGTATAGTGGGAAATTTCTTCATGTTACCCTCAATGAGAGAGTGGTTCTAACCAGGCAATTAGCGGGTATTTTACTACCAAAGGTTGGAATAGAGGTAAATGATAAGGGATATGATGAGCTTGAGAATATATTATTAACCTTATATCTAATAGCAAAAGATGAATGGGAATATGAGATATAATAAAGGGTCTGACGCTTAGCGCCAGACCCTTTATCAATAATCAAACCCTGCAATAAGTCTAGGATCTAATCCACTTCCAAATCTCTCCAGGCGTAGCATTTTTACCATACATTAAAATACCAACCTTAAAGATTTTTCCAGCTAGCTTCATAAATAGGAAAATACTCAAGACAAGAACTACTAATGCGATTCCTATTTCCAACAATGGCCAATCCTCTAATACGGTTAAACGCATGATAAGGACACCAGGTGAAGTGAATGGAATATAAGATGCTACCTTTGCAACTATTCCACTTGGATCACTTAATACAGGACCAATTATAGCAAATGATAGGAATGGTAACATCATTACTAATCCTTGGAAATTTCCACTAGTAGTCATATCCGACATCGTAGCTCCAATACCAACGAATATGGCTGCAAATAATAAATATCCTAAAACGGCGATTAAAACTAATAATAATGTCTCCGGAACAAATAGATATTCTAGTACGGGTTCATCAATTTTAATAACAGCATATGGAACAACAAATGCGAGAAGAACCGCTACTTGAATGATACCAAGAACAAAGTAGCCGACGATTTTCCCTTGCATTAATTCACTTGGTGTTACAGAGGATAAAATAATTTCGGCAATCTTATCTTTCTTTTCCAGTGAGGCACTTTGGAATATCATCATCCCAGTAACCACTATCGCAAAAAGGATAACCCCTGCAAAGATGCCAGGAACTAACTTTACTAATGGATCTTCTGCTTCAACAGACTGTTCCCCACTTGCTTGATAGTCCTCTGCTGCTGTCTCTTCAAATACAACGCCATTTGAGATTACTTTAAGCTGTTCCTCAGATAAATTTAATGAAGCTATACGCGTTTGCTGTAGGGGAGCTGCCAGTAGCTGTACTTTTGCACTGAAGCCAGAGTCTATCTCATCTGTCGTATAAACTGGTATAACTCCATTGTCTAACGCTTCCTTCGTTAAAAAAATGTAGGCAGTGTCTTCA
Source organism: Ornithinibacillus bavariensis (assembly GCF_018333235.1). Taxonomy (GTDB): domain Bacteria; phylum Bacillota; class Bacilli; order Bacillales; family Amphibacillaceae; genus Ornithinibacillus; species Ornithinibacillus bavariensis. The sequence goes on from NZ_BORP01000002.1 coordinate 170,909, forward strand.
TTATTTTCTAATTCATCCTTTATTTCATCTTCCTTCAGATCTGTAGGAAGTATATCCCAATCGAGATTGAACTGGTCAGCAGATTCTGTTATAGTGTCTAATACATTTAATTGGTCATTAATAAAAACAGTGGTTGATTGTGTTTCATCCTCTGACCCAAATAAGCTTCCTAAAAATCCGAAACCTAATATAAGAAGCGGAGTTAAGAATAGACCGATTATAAATGACTTATTTTTTATATTCCGTTTAATTTCCCATCTCGCAACCTTCATGGAATTACGCATGGACCTCACCTACTTCCGCGATTAAATTATTGTTTGTCGCAATGTCAATAAAGATTTCATGAAGGGAAATGCGATTGATTTTTAATTCTTGAATAGCTAGATTATTAGGTAATTGTTTTAGCCAGTTTGTTGGGTCTACCGTTTGTTCTAAATACAGAATAGATGTATCCTCTTTTTGCTCAACACGCTGTACCTGTGGAATATTTTCTAGAACAGATAATTGATTTTTTCCATGAATAGTACACTTGAAATTTGCGTACTTTGTTTTAACTTCATCAAGAGAACCATAAATTACTTTTTGTCCATTTTGAATCATGAACAATCTATCACACATTTCCTCTACTAGATTCATTTGATGGGAAGAAAGTAGGATGGCGGTTCCATTTTTAGCTAAACTGCGAATCTCTTCTTTAAAGAGCTCCTGGCTGACAGGGTCCAGTCCAGAAAATGGTTCATCCAAGATTAATAGTTCCGGCTCATGTAATACGGAGCCTATGAACTGGACTTTTTGCCCCATTCCTTTGGACAATTCTTCCATTGAAACCTTGTCTTTCCCAACTAAATCAAACTTCTCTAAATACATTAAAATTCTTTCTTTTGCTTTATCAAGTGGATAATCCTTGAGGTCAGCTAGGTATAATAAAATATCCATTACTTTTACGTTTTTATAAAGGCCCCGTTCCTCGGGTAGGTAGCCAATCTTATTTCGTGGAATTTCCTTGCCATCATAATTGTGGAACGTTATCGAACCACTGTCTGGATACATAATACCCATAATATTACGAATAGTGGTCGATTTACCTGCGCCATTCGGTCCCAAAATGGCCATTATTTCCCCCTTGCGAACCTCAAAAGATATGCCTTTTAAAGCCTGTTTATCTTTAAAGGACTTCTCTAATCCTTCAACTGTGAGCATGACTTCCTTCATGATATTCCTCCCATAGTAATAGTCATTATTAGAATAACGTATATATTTCCAGCTAGTTATCCGTTAGTAATACGAAGAAAGTGAAAAAAGGTTTCAAGAATTTGCTAATAGTATTGGAATAATGAAATGCTCTGAACCCTTGTTCACAAGTTAGTCAAAAACAAAACAAAATGTGAAATTATGAGCAATAAAATATTTACTAAACGTAAACATCATGTTATTATCTAAGTGTAATAAGGAATATAACCACAATATATTGTGAAATGATGAACATGTATAAGGAGATGAACGCTAATGATGAATTTCATTCGTGAAAATAAGGTGTTTGCAGGTTTGTTAACAATTATTCGAGTTTATATTGGGTATACTTGGTTAACAGCAGGGATTGGTAAACTTACAGGTGGTGGATTCGATGCTAGTGGATTCATTCAAGGGGCTATAGCAAGTGCAGGAGGTGAACATCCTGCGGTCCAAGGCTGGTGGGCAGCTTTTCTTGAAAACGTTGCACTTCCATATGCTGATTTGTTTAGTATGATGGTCATGCTGGGTGAGGTTTTAGTAGGTGCTGCACTAATACTTGGTATTTTTACGAACTTTGCTGCTGTTATGGGAATGACTATGAACTTTGCGTTTCTATTCAGTGGAACTGTTAGCACAAACGCACAAATGGTACTACTAACCATTTTATTAGCAGTTGCAGGCTTTAATGCTGGTAGATATGGATTAGATAGATGGGTAATTCCATTCCTAAAAAGCCATAAACCAATGCGAAAAAACACAAAAAAAATGGCCGTTGCCTAACATAGTAATTAATGAGCCGATCCAATCATGGATCGGTTTTCTTATTTGCCTCCAGTTTTTATGTTTAGTAGTGCAATTACATGTAAACAATGTAAATGATTACCATACAACTGGAGGGATTTACATGAAAAAACATTTGTTTGCTTTAATAATTATTGCTGCTGTTGTAGCGATAGCAAGCTATGGCTATTCAAAAGCAGATAATAAACGAGCTATAGACAAAGAGAACCCGAGTATTGAAACAGTAGGGCCACTTAAAGAAGAAGGTAAAAAGGTATTAGTAACCATGATTAATACAAAAGGGGAAACGATAGGTGAGGCTAGACTAGAGCAAACCCCGAATGGCGTTAGTATCAGCCTTGATGCTTCAAAACTGCCCCAAGGTACACATGGGTTTCATATTCATGAGAATGGATCCTGTGAGTTGCCAAAATTTGAATCTGCTGGTGGACACTTTAACCCAACAAATGCCAAGCATGGATTCAATAATCCAGATGGTCCGCATGCAGGAGATTTACCAAATATTGAGGTAAAGCCATATGGATTAGTTTCAACAAACGTAATTGCTGAAATGGTTACCTTGGAAAAGGGTAAAACTAATTCTTTATTAAAAGAAGGCGGAACTTCCTTAGTTATTCATTCACAGGCTGATGATTATACATCACAGCCAGCCGGCAATTCAGGTGAGCGAATAGCCTGTGGCGTAATAGCAGAGTAATGATGATAAAATGACCCTCTCAAATGAGTGGGTCATTTTATTTCTTAAGATGTTAACTTTGAACAATTTGTGATAAATATTAACAACTTTTTATTGACAAATTTGTTAACGAGTAACATAATAAGGTGGAAGACAATAAAGGTAATGTTTATCGTTAACCTATAAAAAGGATTGATGTCATGCAGCCATCTGATCGTAGAAAATGGATATTTAAAAAAATCACTACTGAAGGAAAGGTTGAAATTGACCAGTTATCAGAAGAACTCGATGTTTCTTCGATGACAATTCGGAGGGATCTTGACCAATTAGAAGGTTCAGGTCAAGTTATTCGTGTTCACGGTGGAGCAGTAGCTGCTAAATCACTCATTACTGAAACCCCTTTTACTACGAAAGAAAGTCGATATATCGTCGAGAAACGAGTTATCGCACAAAAGGCATTAGCATTTATCAAAGAGGGACAAACGATTTTGCTGGATTCCGGAACAACTACTCGCGAATTGGCAAAACTGTTAACTACATGGCAAAACCTTACTGTCATAACTAATGATATTAAAATAGCTTCCGAGCTAGTTGATAGTAAGTTGAAAGTTATTGTTACTGGTGGAGAGTTACAAAGTGAGGTTGGTGCTTTATTCGGACCGCAAACCCATCATCTACTAAAGCAAATCCATGTAGATGTATTCTTTTTAGGTGCACATGCAATTGACGTAAACGAGGGTGTAACGTCTCCGACTTTTGAAAAATCATTTGTAAAGCAATTAATGATAGGAGCAGCTGAGAAGACTTGGCTGGTCGCAGATTCAAGTAAGTTAAACCAAAGAGCTTTTTCTAAAGTATGCGATCTAAAGGAATTGAATGGTTTTATAACGGATGACTCCTTATCCGATGAGGATAGTAAAAAGTTATCAGAAGTAATTAGGATCTTCTAACAAAGAGGTGAAACATCATGAAGGTTGGCGTGGTTGCAGACGATTTAACAGGTGCCAATGCAACAGGAGTACGTCTTAGTAAGGAAGGGTTTACAGCTGCAACAGTAGTGTTCGATGGGGATATTCCAGATACCGCTGAACTCAATGCGATCTGTATAGATACTGATTCACGATATGCACCCGATCAATTAGTTGTAAGAAGGGTCAAAAAAGCAACAAAGCAACTTCGCGAATGGGGAGCAAAGGTAATTTGTAAACGGATTGACAGTACGGTTCGCGGAAAAATAGGATTGGAAATTGACACTGTTTTAGGTGAATTGGGAGAGAATAGTGTTGCAATTGTTGTCGCTGCTTTTCCTGATTCGGGACGTGTTTGCTCAGGTGGATATCTACTAGTTGATGGTATACCTGTACAGGACACGGATGTTGCAAAGGATCCTGTAATGCCTATTACCGCATCCTATGTTCCAGCAATAATTCAAGAGCAAAGTGAATTCCCTGTAGGCCATATTGGTCTAGATATTGTTTTAACAGAATCCTATCAAATTAAAGAGTCCATTGAAGCAGAAATAAAAGAAGGAAAACGGATTATTGTTATTGATGCTGTTACAGATGAGGACATTGATACAATTGCAGAGGCAATGGCATATATAAAAGGAATTAATTTAGTACCAGTTGATCCAGGACCACTGACAGCAGCATATTCAAAAGCTTATACACATCAGCATTCTGAACAAAGCAAAATTATTGTAACAGTTGGTAGTGTAACAAGCTTAACAGGTCATCAGCTCCGCTATTTAATGGATAAGACGGACTCAAAGCCAGTGTATGTTTCAGCTGAGAAGCTTGCAACAATGGGACAGAGCTGGGAAAAAGAAGTGGAGCGTGCGGTTGTAGAAGCACTTGAACAAATTAAGCGAGATGATGTTCTTATCATTACTACGCATAAAGAGGGCAATGGTCTTGTTGATTTTAAAACAATTGCAGCGACCGAAAATACAACACAAGATGCACTCGCAAAGCGGATCACAGATGGCCTTGCAAAAATCACTAGATTAGTTATGGAACAAACAAACTTCCCAATTCACGGCTGTTTCACAAGCGGTGGGGATGTAACAGCATCCTTATGCGCGCTGAGTATGGCTTCGGGAATTAAGCTAGAGGATGAAGTTTTGCCTCTTGCAGCATATGGAACCTTGATTGGCGGTCACTTTCCAGACTTACCAATTGTCACAAAAGGCGGAATGGTTGGTGACAAAAAGGCTATATTTGCGAGTGTAAAATACTTAAAAACAAAAAGGAGCAATGCAAAATGACACAACTTAGAGAAATCATTGCAATACCAATGGGAGACCCTGCAGGTATTGGCCCTGAAATAACAGCCAAATCACTAGCAAACAAAGAAATTTATGATATGTGTAAGCCAGTTGTAGTTGGTGATGCAAATGTATTCAAGAAAGCAATTGAAATTGTAGAGAAGGATTTACAAATAAACATCATCGCTTCCCCTGAGGAAGGGAAATATGAGTATGGAACAGTGGATTTAATCGATTTAAACAATATCGATATGAATGAATTACAGTATGGAGTTGTCCAAGCACAATGTGGTAAAGCAGCATTTGCCTATATTGAAACTTCTGTAAATCTTGCTAAAGAAGGAAAAGTAAAGGCATTAGCAACGACACCAATTAATAAGGAATCGTTAAAAGCAGGTGAAATTCCGTACATTGGCCACACTGAAATGCTGGAGTCACTAACTAATACACAAGATCCATTAACCATGTTCCAGGTTCGTGGCATGCGTATCTTTTTCTTAACTCGTCACTTATCTCTTAAGGATGCGATAGCCCAAATGACTAAAGAACGTGTTCGGGATTATTTAACACGTTGTGATAAGGCACTTCAGCGTCTTGGTGTTGAAAGCCGTAAGATTGCTGTTGCTGGTTTAAATCCACATAGTGGTGAGGGTGGCCTATTTGGAATGGAAGAAGTTGATGAAATTCGACCAGGAATTGAAGCAGCAATTGAGGATGGAATTGATGCGGTAGGTCCTGTTCCAGCAGACTCTGTATTTCATCAAGCATTACATGGTAAATACGATGCTGTCTTATCTTTATACCATGATCAAGGTCATATCGCGGCGAAGATGACTGACTTCCACCGCACTATTTCAATTACGAATGGCCTTCCTTTCCTAAGAACATCTGTTGATCACGGTACAGCATTTGATATTGCTGGGAAAAATATAGCTTCAAGTGTCAGCATGGAGGAATGTATCAAGCTGGCAGCTCAATACGCACCACGATTTACTGCTGAAACAATGGAATAAAGAAAAGGTTTTACTTAGCTAGGGATAATTATTCTATCCCTAGCCATTCCATAAATAATGAAAGCCATTACAAATTGGGGGGAAAGAAAATGGAAGTTTCAGGAACACAAATGATAATAGGGCTAGTTTTAGGAATTGCATTATTAATTTTCTTTGTCTTAAAAACTAAGATTCATGCTTTTCTAGCCTTATTAATTGCAGCTTCAGTAACAGGTATTGTCGGCGGAATGAAGCCGACTGATGTTGTCACGTCCATTACAGGTGGATTTGGAAGTACGCTAGCATCTATCGGTATTATCATAGGTCTAGGGGTAATGATGGGTAGAATACTTGAGGTGTCTGGTGCCGCCGAAAAACTAGCATACACCTTGGTTAAAAAGCTTGGTAAGAAAAAAGAAGAATGGGCTCTAGCGGTAGCGGGTTATATTGTTGCGATTCCAATTTTCGTTGATTCTGCATTCGTAATTTTACAGCCGCTCGTGAAAGCGTTGTCTCGAAAAACTGGTAAATCTGTAGTTGGCTTGGGTGTTGCATTAGCCATAGGTCTTGCTGCCACTCACCATGCCGTACCTCCAACTCCAGGTCCGTTAGGTGTTGCAGGAATCTTTGGTGCTGATATTGGTTTAATGATTATTGCAGGGCTATTATTTTCAATCCCAATTGTAATTGTAGGTATCCTCTATGCGAAATGGATTGGAAAACGAATAAATCAAGTACCAGAAGAAAATGGAGATGGATTTGTCAGACTAGAAGAGGGGCAAGTTTATCAAGAATTTTTGGATGCTGTTGACGAAAGAGAAAAAGCTTTACCATCGTTTATGAGGGCAATAATGCCAATTTTATTTCCGATCATCTTAATTTTCTTAAATACCACATTAGGTGCTCTAAATAGTTCAGGCATATTATCGATAAATGATACAACGCTTTCTTATGTTCAGTTCTTTGGTAACCCTGTAATCGCTGTTGCAATTGGTTTGATCGTTGCAATTTACACACTTGCAAACCATTTACGTCAATCCGAAGCATTGGAGCGTATGGAAGAAGGAATTACCTCTGCAGGAATTATACTACTAGTCACAGGTGCAGGTGGCGCATTAGGTAATGTGCTTCGTGAGAGTGGAACAGGTGACTTCATTGCCGAACAAATTGCATCCTGGTCTATTCCAGCGATATTAATCCCATTCTTTATAGCGACTTTTGTACGCTTAGTACAAGGAAGTGGAACTGTTGCAATGATAACGGCAGCATCAATTTCTGCTCCTATTATTGCAACACTAGATGTTAACCTTGTGCTAGCTTCTCAGGCAGCTGCTTTAGGTGCGATGATATTCTCTTACTTTAATGATAGCTTATTCTGGGTAGTTAATAGGATGTTAGGTATTAAAAATGTAAAAGAACAAATTATGGTGTGGTCTGTTCCGACAACAATCGCATGGGGTGTATCCCTCGTATCCTTAGTTATCGCTGACTTTGTTGTTCGTATGTTTTAATCTAAGCTCCCGAGCGTATGCTCGGGATTTTTTTTCTTTTGTTTAAAAATTATTGAATACCAAATAGGATGTTAATTATCACAAAGCGTTACTGAAAAGCTGTAATTACACTAAAGCTTTTGTTAATATGTTTAAAAATAGGAATATGTGTTCGTATAATTGGGAAGGATAAGTTATATCAACAACTAAATAATGTTCTCTTTAGGGTATTGGTTAAGCTTTGGATAGGAGGTGATGCTTCCTGAGAATGTATGAGGTTATGATGGTACTCGGAAACTTTGGTACACTACTTCTCTCACTTCTCGCTTTGGTGATTTCGATGATGAATAAAAATTAGATCCTTTCCAACTTGAACTGGCAAATAGGAAGTGACTAAACTGATAAAGCTGATATCCTTAGAGAACCGCTTATTCCTTTCCTAATGAGTTCAGTCTACAGCTGGACTCATCTCTTTTTTACGTTGCCATTAGTTTTGTTTCTAATAGTCGATAGGACTGAAGTCTATAAATATTTCCTATTATCCCATTCCCTTTCGTTATAGACTCATGTATAATGTATTTCGAGAATCGAAAGAAAGGGGAAAACAATGAGCGCACAACTCGAGGAAGAACAACAAGTTCAAATGAAGCAAGAGAAGATTTGGACACGGGACTTTATATTAATCTGTCTTGCTAATTTCTTTATCTTTTTTGGATTCCAGATGACATTGCCAACCCTTCCATTATTTGTAAAGGAATTAGGCGGTAGCGACCAAATGGTTGGTGTAATTGTAGGGATATTTACGTTTTCTGCATTGCTGCTAAGGCCATATGCTGGTCATGCCCTGGAAAATAAGGGACGACAATTCGTTTATATGCTAGGGTTAGCGATATTCGTTGTTTCTGTTGGGTCGTTTGCGTTTATAGGAAGTATCGCCTTTCTACTAATTATCCGCGTTGTTCAAGGAGTAGGCTGGGGCCTTTCTACTACAGCAACGGGAACGATTGCAACAGATATAGTACCGGCAAGTCGCCGGGGAGAAGGATTAGGTTATTTTGGGTTATCCGGTAATATAGCGTTGGCCTTTGGACCCGGTTTAGGGCTAGCTTTAGTTGGTAAAATTTCATTCCCTTCATTATTTCTTATATGCGCTGCTTTTGGACTCGTAGCTCTTCTGTTATCTACAAGAGTACATTATAAAAAAGCGGAGCAATCGCCTGATAAATCGGTAACACCACGTTTTGATATCTTTGAAAAAACGGCAATTCAACCGTCTATACTAGTCCTGTTTATAACTTTTACATTCGGTGGTATAGCGACCTTCCTGCCATTACATGCGATAGAAAGAAATGTTTCCGGTATTGAAATTTACTTTATTGTATATGCAGTCTTTCTATTAATCTCGCGAACATTTGCTGGAAGAATATATGATAAAAAAGGGCATTTATATGTATTTTTACCTGGTACTGTCATGATTTTTGTTGCCATGATGCTATTGGCTTGGCTTCCAAATACTTCTGTACTGTTAGTTGCTGCTGGTCTTTATGGTTTAGGGTTTGGTTCCGTACAGCCTGCACTCCAAGCCTGGGCAGTAGAAAAAGCTGCAGGAAATCGCAAAGGAATGGCAAATGCCACCTTCTATTCCTTTTTCGATTTAGGAATTGGATTAGGAGCATTAATTTTTGGCCAAATTGCATTTTTATTTAACTACAGTACGATTTATGCTACAGGAGCAGGGTCAATTTTGGTCTCCATGATCATTTATGTTGCATTAGTCTTACGAGCTAAGAAACTTCAAGAAGTGAACGAATAACAAATGAAGCAATATTTTGTGCTATGCTTCCCTTATGGTATACAGATTAAAAATCAGAAATCTGTTTTATCCTAGGGGATTTTTTTATGCTTTACTACGTATAATCTAAAGGAGTATAAGCCATCCTAATGATAGATTAGAAGTTTTGAAATTTGACTCAACTCATATACAATAAAAGTAAAGTCTTGTATAGAAGGCAGGTTAATAGAATTTGAGAAGACTCAGTGATATTAATATCCAAAGGCTTTTCCCTTCTTTAATCTATAAGCGGGGATTAGAATATTATAAACGTGGTCAAGTATCTGATCTTACATACGATAAAAATTACAATGTGTGGACAGCAACGGTTCATGGTACGGAGGATTATTTTGTAGAAATTAATATGAAAAACTTGGATTCGGGTTCTGTCGATACGTATTGTGATTGTCCGGCATTTGAAACATTTGGCTCTTGTAAGCATATTGTGGCTACATTAATAGGCATTATGGATCAAGAGTCACCTTCAAAGACGCAAGCCTTCTCTTCCTATGATTATGAAATGACGAATCGGTTTATCAGAGCACTTAGCAATATAAGTGGATCAGCAACAGTTACAGATATTGTTCCAGAAAAGACACCACTCCATGTAGAGTACATCTTGAAGTGGTCGTATGATAAAAATATTTTAATTGAATTAAAAGCCGGTGAAAGTAGAAGCTATGTTGTTAAGGATGCTCATCAATTTATTCAAGATGTATTGGCAGGTAATGAGCACTTTTTTACAAAGATGTTTACGTACTCACCAACTCAACATTATCTATTACCAGAAGATAGGGAAGTATTAGAAATCCTTGGATCGATACAGAAAAACGAAAAAATATATGACGGTTACCATGTTTATCATTATCGGGGGAATGTGAGTGATAAGCGTGCAATTATCATTCCACCCCTAGTTTTTGAATCCCTGTTAGAAAAGTTAATGGAGCGAAACTTTATAGTCGAAGCAAATTCAAAGACCTATTCAGAGGTAAAAATGGAAAAAGGGAATCTGCCATTTCATTTTGCATTAAATAAAAACGAGCAGAACGATTTATTATTAACGATGCATGATGTGGAGGATAGTATTTATTTTAAAAACTATGAAATTCTCTTTTACAACGGAATATTCTATTTTCCGCTAAAAGAACAAATTCCGATATTAGAGCTAATTAGTCAATTTGGGAGAGTCGATCAGCAGCTGCCTATTTCCAAAAAGCAGGCAGATGCATTTCTTTCCGAAGTACTACCATCTTTAAAGAAGGTCGGAGAAGTTACCATTGCGGATGATGTCTCCTCCGGTATAAGCCAGTTTCCTCTTCGCGCTAAAATGTATTTAGAAGCAAAGGGAGATTGGATTATTGGAAAGCTAGAATATCATTATGGTGAATATGTAGTAGATCCATTTAGCGGTCGTGAGCAGTATGAGGTAATTATTATACGTGATGTTGAAAAAGAAAAGCAGATTATGCAGCTCATTGAGCATGCTAATTTTCATTATAATGGTAGGGAATTATTTATCGATGCAGATGAAGAGGAGCTATATGAATTCCTATATAAGGTGTTACCTGTTTTAGATGAATATGTAGAGCTTTTTCTAACGCAAGAGGTCCGTAGCTTTATCATAGAAAATGAGCCAACACCTAGGACCAATGTTACCATGGAGTCCTCAACGGATTTACTGGAAATTGGCTTTGATATGGAAGGGCTAAATGATGAGGAAATCAATAGGATATTAGACGCTGTCATTGAGAGAAAACGATATTACCGACTGCAAAGTGGGGAGATTCTCTCCCTTGAGGGGGAAGCATTTACTTCCATTCAACACTTCTTTGCAGACTTAGATATTCAAAAAGATGATGTACACAACGGAAAAATTCAAATGCCAGTTTATCGAGGAACACAAATAGATGAACTGATTGAAACAAAAAAGAATTATAGTCCAGCTTTTCGTCAATTATTACACCAGCTTACAGAACCAGAGGAACAGAATTATGAGCTTCCGAGCACACTGGAGGCTTCCCTTAGAACCTATCAGCTGACAGGATACAGATGGTTTAAGTCACTTAGTCATTATCATTTGGGTGGAATATTAGCAGATGATATGGGATTAGGAAAAACCTTGCAAAGTATAGCTTATTTGGCCTCCGAGCTAGGTGAACACCCGCATCTTATTGTCGCGCCGTCATCTGTTGTATACAATTGGAAGAATGAATTTGAAAAGTTTACGCCAAGCCTTACTGTGGCAGTGATGACTGGTACACCTCAGGAACGTCATGAAAAAATTAATACATTGAAAGATGTGAATGTGTGGATCACATCGTATGCAACACTAAGACAGGATATCGAGCTTTATCGCGAATGTATCTTTAAAGTACTAATATTAGATGAAGCACAGTATATTAAAAATTATGCAACAAAAACATCCAAAGCGATTCGCCAAATTAAATCAAGCAGACGTTTTGCTTTAAGTGGTACGCCAATTGAGAATTCCATCGAGGAGCTATGGGCAATTTTTCAGGTGGTCTTACCAGGTCTAATGCCAAATCAAAAGACCTTTAAGCAGCTTTCTCATGAAAAAATTGCATCAATTACAAAGCCATTTATTCTCCGCCGTTTAAAAAAGGACGTTTTAAAAGAACTTCCTGAAAAAATTGAGACGGTAAGTGTTTCAGAGCTTACAAACCAACAGAAGGAACTATATGTCGGTTATTTAAGGCAGTTGCAGCAAGAAGCGGCTCAGTCCATCAAAGAATCTGGTTTTCAACAAAATCGAATGAAAATATTAGCAGGCTTAACACGTCTCCGCCAAATATGCTGCCACCCTTCCTTATTTATTGAGAACTATGAAGGGGAATCAGGTAAGCTAGAACTATTGATGGAGACTATCATGACAGCTTTAGCCAATGGTAAACGGATGCTAATTTTTTCCCAGTTCACAACGATGCATGAGATTATTATGCAAAAGCTTCAGGATGAGGGTATCGATTATTTTTATTTAAGTGGTAATACTCCATCTAAAGAACGAGTAGAAATGAGTGAACAATTTAATCAAGGGGAAAAAAGTATATTTTTAATTTCTTTAAAAGCAGGTGGAACGGGTCTCAATTTAACTGGTGCAGATACGGTAATCTTATATGATCTATGGTGGAATCCTGCTGTAGAGGATCAGGCTACTGGAAGGGCTCACCGTTTTGGACAAAAAAATGTTGTTCAAGTCATTCGTTTAATTACAGAAGGAACTATTGAAGAAAAAATATATGAGCTACAGCAAAAGAAACGGGAATTAATTGATAAAGTGATTCAACCAGGAGAGACAATGCTCTCAAGCCTAAGTGAAGAGGACGTTAGAGAATTACTGAATATTTAATGCTTCTTATTATTGTAAAGAATTTGAGGGGCCGCCTAAATAGCGTGCCCCTCAAAGCTCTACATATTAATTTGAAATAACTTCCTTGGCCTTCCTTTTTGGTAAGGTTTTTCCTCCCCAACTACTTTAATGACTTCCCCAACTAAGAGTTTATTTACTGTACGTTCGGCGCTTCTTTTGGTGACACGATAGTAGTTAGCAATATCATTGGAAGAAAATGGCTCATTATTACGTAGTTGAACAAAATCAATAAAATTATAGGACAGCTCATTATTAAGTTTTGCCTTATGAATAAGCGCTTGATAAAGTCTTGAAGTGTCAAAATGTTTTTTAACGCCTAACGGTCCAATGGTTTCCTGGCGATCATTCACAATATAACAGCTGCTATTTTGATTATGTAAACATGCATCCATTGCAAGCCGTGCATGATCTTCTGCCTGCTTGGCTGTTAAGCCTAAACCAAACCCGATTTCGATAGGAGTGGCTAATGCCTTCTCTATTTCCTTAATAAGTGGGAAATCGCGATAATGGTTGGTAATATGATCTAAAACTCCCCTAGTACCAAAAATGACGTATTGGTTTTCACTATTCGTCAGTACAGAAGCATATGTTTTATGGCCAAACTTTAGTAATATTTCATAAAGCTTTTGCTGTAATTCCTGTAGAAATTCTACTCCCTTTTCTTCCCTTACTTTATCTATATCCTTGATTCTAACGTAGCCAGCTACAATCTGGGCGCTTTGACTTGTGTTTAAGCGTGCAATGGACTTGCACTGGGCAATAGCGTGATCAATATTAATCTTCGGTATTACCATTAAGTAAGAGGGGATGTCTGCATCTTGAAGCCTACTTTCTACTTCCTTCAAGGAGGTTAATACATAATCAATCTTTCCTTCTGCAAATAGCTGCTTATGAAAATCTACAACGTTACTAATATTTACTTCTTTATCATTACCATAGCTTAATGTGTAAATATCATCATGATTAATTGCTAGCTCAGAAAGTACTTCGCAAACATGCTCTTCCTTTGGTACATCAATGGCTAAACGTCGAAGCTTTACTTGATGTTTGTTTTTTAAATGGTAGAAGGAAGTTAATATCATATATTCGTCAAAAGCAACTTGAACAGCTGGCAATCGCTTCTTTTTTATTTTTTGTTGAACATAAAGATACGGAAGCTCCTCTAGGAATAAATACACATCACACATAAAGGCTTTGTCAATTAGTTCAACCGTATCACTTGCTTTTGTATAAATAAATGGGACAACTTCAACATCATCATGACTTTTTAAAAATTCATCAAAGTAATCAATTAGCTCACTCCGCCCGAATATCGCAACTTTTATTTTCACTGTCTTCCCCCCTAAATGAAGTAAGTAAATTTAACTCCATGTAACTACAGATAACTGTAAAGAAAATTCTGTCTATTATATGTAAAAAATAACGTTAATTAGCGAACTAATTAACGACATGTTCGGTAATTTCTCTTAGTGTAGGTAATTTTCATAATATTGTCAAGTGGGTAAAGATTTAATATATGTTGAAGAATAACCAGTGGAAACTGGCTATTCTTCTATTCTTGAATGCTAAAACGTTCTCTTACTTGTTCACGTAACTCTCGTTTAAGAAATTTCCCTACTGATGATTTTGGTATTTCATCAAAATATAAAACATCATCTGGAAGCCACCACTTTGGAAATTGGGCTGCAAGAAAGGCTAGAATATCCTCTTTCTTTACTTTACCTTCAAAGCCTTCATGTAATACAACACAGGCAATTGGTCGTTCCTGCCATTTATCATCCGGAATGGCAACTACACAGGCTTCAAATACAGGCTCATATGCCATGATGGCGTTCTCAAGCTCAACCGAAGAAATCCATTCCCCGCCACTCTTAATCAGGTCTTTTGTACGATCAACAATTTTAATTGTACCTTCTTCGTCGACCGTGACAACATCTCCCGTATGGAACCAACCATCTTTAAATGCATCGTTACTACGTTCATCCTTGTAATATTCATTTGCTATCCATGGGCCTCTTAGTAATAGCTCTCCCATATCTTTACCATTCCATTCAACTTCTCCCTGGTCACTTATCACTTTCATTTGCAGGCCAGGAACAAGAATACCTTGTCTTGCTCGTTCTTCAAATTTCTCTTCCTGAGTAATCGTTTGTTGGTAGCTTTTTAAACGAGAAATGGTAGCTAATGGTGTGGTTTCAGTTGCCCCATAAGCGTGATAGAATGGAATGTTATGTTTTTCTTCAAAGGCCCTTATTAGTCCAATTGGAGCAGCAGATCCTCCGCATAAAACCGCTCGTAAACTGGATGTATCATAATTTCCTTGCTCCAACTCCCGCAATAATCCAAGCCATATAGTTGGTACACCTGCAGTAATCGTTACTTTAAACCGTTCAATGAATTCGGCTAGTCGCTTTGGTGTAAAGCGAGGACCGGGCATGACTTGAGTTGACCCAAACCAAGTACAAGCAAAGGGAGTACCCCAAGCATTGACATGAAACTGAGGTACAACAGGCATGGAAACATCTGATTCGGAGATAGCAGCAGTATCAGCAAGGCCTAAAGCAAAGCTGTGCAATACAATCCCACGGTGAGTATAGATTACACCTTTTGGTTTTCCAGTTGTAGCGGATGTATAACACATACCCGCAGGTTGGTTTTCATCAATATTGGCTGCAAATGCATATAACGGATCACCAGTCGAAATTAATTCCTCATAGGAGTAAAGTGGTTGGATGCTAGATTCTGGAAGGTCAGCTTTATCAGTCATTACTACAAAAGCTTCTACAGTGGTTAAATGTGTGTGTATGTGTTCAATCAGAGGTAAGATGTCTTCGTCAATAAATAAGATTTTATCTTCTGCGTGATTAATAATGTAAATGATGTCTTCCGGGGATAAGCGTATGTTTATCGTATGTAGTACTGCCCCCATCCCTGGTGCAGCAAAGTAAATCTCTAAATGGCGATGATGATTCCATGCTAACGTACCCACCCGATTTCCTTGCCGTATTCCCATTTCGTTTAAAATACTCATAAGTCTTCTAGTACGTTGACCGATTTCTCCATAATTTAATCGGTGAAGTTTATCATGTGTCTGTGAGATAACTTCCTTCTTGGGAAAAAACTGTTCAGCATGCTCCATCATTGACCCAACCGATAAAGGGATTTGCATCATACCTATTACCATCTCCTTTTATAATTTGGCTATTATTAAATAGATTATTAGATACAAATTATCATGATAGGACTAATAGCATAGGAAAATAATCTAATTAATCATAGCAAAAAGAAAGTAAGTAGCTGAGTCAATAATATCATATTATTTTGATAATTTAAAATAAAATTATAATACATCGATAAAGCCTTATTTAATAGTGTTTTCAGTAATTATAGCGCTTCCAGTTTCAACAATAGTTTGACAATTGTACGGATTGTTCAGTAGAATAATAGTCAGGTTATTAAATAAAGGGGGAGAATTTCTATGAAAAAGAAGTATATTCTTTCTTTCGCTATATTACTAGTTCTATCGTTAGCACTAGCAGCTTGTGGCGGAAGTAAGCAATTAACGATGTTAACAGGCGGTACTGGTGGTACTTATTATCCATTAGGTGGAGAAATTTCTAATATTATTTCAGATCAAACAGATACAACAGTAACACCTTCTACTTCAAATGCTTCAGCTGAGAATATTGAGGCATTAGCAGAAGGGGAGGCTGATATTGCCTTCACGCAAACAGATGTTATGTCAAATGCGGCAGATGGTATTAACGCCTTTGAAGGAAAGGCTATCGACAATGTATTAGCAATTGGTTCTTTATATCCAGAGACTATTCAAATCGTAACAACGAAGGATTCAGGGATTACCTCTGTTGAGGATTTAAAAGGTAAGGCGGTTTCTGTTGGTGCACCAGGCTCTGGTACCTATGTTAATGCAGAGCAAATCTTAGCAGCTCATGGCTTAGATATTGAAACAGATATTAAAGCACAAAAGCTAGACTTCGATGAGTCTACTGGTGGAATCCAAGATGGTAACATTGATGCTGCCTTCATTACAGCTGGTACGCCAACTGGTAGTGTAGAAGGTTTATCTGCAACGAATGAAATTACGATTGTTCCAATTGCCCAGGATAAAATCGATGAGCTAGTGAAGCAATTCCCTTACTATGCAGCAGATACAATTCCTAAAGGTACTTACGGATTGGAAAGCGATGTTACAACTGTAGCTGTTCTTGCGATGCTAGCTGTAACAGATAGCTTATCAGAAGATGATGTATATGAAATTACAAAAGCAATCTATGAAAATACAAGTAAAATTACGCATGCAAAAGGTAAGTTAATTTCTTTAGACACTGCTCTTAATGGTATTGGTATTGACTTACACCCAGGTGCAGAAAAGTACTATAAGGAAAAAGGTCTATTAGACTAAATAACTCGTAATTTAAATTTGTTGGAGGGTGGCCGGCTGCCTGCCTATTTAGGGCTTGAAGCCGGTCTGTCCATTTTTTAGGTTGTGACAGCATGCAAAAGCTTTTACAAAAACGATTCATTATTGGTTTTCTCCTACTGTTTATCCTGTCATTGACACTTTTTGTTCCATTTCGAACTGCCTTAGTATTTTACAGAGAGAATACAAGTCATGTTGAGGCATACCTTCCAATCGAGGAAGGTGACACATTTCAAGTTATTTACACTCATTCCATCCACCTAACTGATGTAGTAGAAATATACGAAGCTTTACCAGATCATTCCATCAAACAAACGGAGCTTATTTATGAACATTATGGTATTGGGATGCCTTCGGATGCTGATGAAGGTGGAACTATTATATATGAGGATGGGAAAATTCATATTAAAGATATGGACCGGGTCTTTCCTTTTATTAATTTACGGAATGGAAAAACTGTTCCCCGTCATCGATTAGTGTGGGGAGATGATTTTAGTCATATGGTGTGGTTTAAAGATTTCTTTGAGCCTGGGGCACGTTTTACGATAAAAGTTGATAAACTTTCTTTATGGCAACTTTTGAAAGGAGTGAAAATCCATGAGTAAAGAGAAAAAACTCGTGACAGAACAATTGACACTGGAAGAACAAGAGGCATTAATGCAAAAGTATGATACAGAATCCAATCAGAGAAATGTTACTGGTATTGCTGCTATTATTATATTCACGCTTCTGATATCATTTTCATTATTTCAGCTATATACAGGTTTCTTCGGTGCATATACTGCCTATATTCAACGAACGATTCACTTAGGCTTTGCCTTAGTTTTAATTTTTCTATTGTTTCCTGCAAGTAAAAAAGGAAATAAGAATCGAAATAGGATTGCATGGTATGACTATGCCTTAGCATTAATTTCTTTTATCGTTTGTTTATACTGGCCTATTTTTTATGATTCACTTGTAAAGAACATTGGATCGATTAGTACTGTTCAAGTTATCATAGGTGGCCTTGCTATATTACTTGTATTAGAGGCAACTAGACGTGCGGTCGGTCTACCGATTACGATAATAGCTGGTGTTGCATTGCTATATGCTTTACTAGGCCCGTACATGCCAGGCATGTTTGCACATAGAGGATTAAATTTGAACCAATTGGTAAAAACAATGTTCTTTACCACAGAAGGTATTCTCGGTACACCTCTTAAGGTATCATCGACATTTATTTTCCTATTCTTGTTATTTGGAGCATTCTTAGTGAAGACTGGGGTAGGAACCTATTTTAACGACCTTGCAATTTCAATAGCAGGGAGGAGGACTGGTGGCCCGGCAAAGGTTGCAATCTTCTCCAGTGCATTAAACGGAACGATATCTGGTAGCTCAGTAGCGAACACGGTAACGACTGGGGCTTACACAATTCCGTTAATGAAAAGACTAGGGTATAAAAAGGAATTCGCTGGCGCTGTTGAAGCCGCCGCGTCTACCGGCGGCCAAATTATGCCACCGATTATGGGTGCTGCAGCATTTTTAATGATTGAATTTGCTGGGGTTCCTTATTGGGAAATAGCGAAGGCAGCGATTATTCCAGCTATTTTATACTTCTCTGGTATTTGGATTATGACACATCTAGAAGCGAAGAAGACGGGATTGGTTGGACTACCGAAAGAAGAATTACCTTCAAAGAAGGAAGTATTTAAAAAAATACATTTACTAATACCGATCTTTGTCATTATTATTTTCCTATTCTTGGGTTACAGTATTGAGAGAACAGCTCTTTTAGGTATTCTCTCCGCTGTAGTGGTTAGTCTTTTCATGAAGGAAACAAGAATAACACCAAGAAAATTCGTTGACGCGCTAACTTCTGGTGCAAGAACTGCTTTAGGGGTAGCGGCAGCAACAGCCTGTGCTGGTATAATCGTTGGGGTAGTGACGAAGACTGGTCTTGGCCTTAAGCTTGGAAATGGGATAGTCGATATGGCTGGTACTCTAACAAGTAATGTGAATGTCCAGCTCTTACTGACTCTTTTATTTACGATGATTACATCGATCATTATCGGTATGGGCTCACCAACAACAGCTAATTATATTATTACATCAACAATTGCATTACCGGCAATACTAGCTTTAAATGATCAACTTGATTTTGCAATTCCAGTTTTAGCTGCGCATATGTTTGTCTTTTATTTTGGTATTGTGGCTGATATTACTCCACCGGTTGCTCTTGCAGCATTTGCGGCATCGGGTATATCTGGAGGGGAACCAATTAGAACTGGTATTAACGCCTCGAAATTGGCGATAGCTGCGTTCATAATTCCATATATGTTCGTTTTAAATCCACAAATGCTTATGATTGATGCATCATGGTTAGGTATAGTCTGGATCTTTATTACAGCATTTACAGGAATGATAGCAGTGGGTGCCGGTTTAATTGGATACTGGTATAAAGGCCTTAATTGGATAGAACGTATCTTATCTGTTATTACTGGATTATTATTGATGTATCCAGAAGGGTATTCTGATGCGATAGGATTAGTCTTATTTATTGGAATGATTGCTTACCAATTTATCTTTAAAAAAGATCAAGGTGTTGGTCAGCCTGTGGAAGCCAAGGGTGCATAAGGAAAGAGGGTAGAATCTCCCTGAAGGAGGATTCTACCCTTTTTGTTATTTCATGTTAAAATATTTATTAGATTAAATAGGAGGAAGGGTTGTTTGAAATGAAACGGCAACATGATTTTACACAAGGGAATATTTGGAGGCAGTTAATTGTCTTTTCTTGGCCAATCATGTTGGCCAATTTATTGCAAACTTCTTTCCAATTAATCGATAGTCTATGGGTTGGTAATCTTCTCGGAGCACATGCACTAGGAGCTGTTGCCGTTTCTGGGACGATAATTTTTACTGTTCTTTCGTTTATTATTGGGTTAAATAATGCAGCATTAACCATTCTATCCCAGCAAAAGGGGAAAAAGAATGAGGATGGATTGAAACGTTATTTGAATGCATTTGTTGTACTAATGTCAATAATGTCGATTGGATTAGGAATAGCAGGTTTTTTTGGTGCAAAGGGATTGCTTCAGTTACTTGGTACACCAAGAGAATTGTTACAACTAGCTACTGCTTATCTACAGATTAACTTCCTTGGGATGCTGTTTTTATTTGGCTATAATTTCATTAGTACCGTACTTCGTGCTTTGGGAGACAGTAAAACACCTCTACGGTTTGTTTTTATTGCAGTTTTAGTGAATTTAGTAATGGATCCATTGTTTATAGCTGCATTTGACTGGGGTGTAAAAGGTGCAGCATATGCTACCATTATTTCACAGGGATTTGCCTTTATGTATGGGGTTTTCTATGTGCTTCGGAACAAACTAGCACCATTTATGATACCAAGATTACCAAGCTGGAATGAAATAAAACTAATATTAAATTTAGGTATCCCATCTGGCCTTCAAATGTCTGTAATTTCGGCTGGCTCAGCTGCAATTATGAGCGTGGTTACTTCTTTTGGACCATCAGTCGTAGGAGGTTTTGGTGCTGCTGGACGATTAGATAGTATTATTATGCTCCCAGCACACGCTTTAGGTACTGCTGTCGGCAGTATGGCTGGTCAAAATATTGGTGTGCGAAACTGGGACCGTGTAGCTAAAATTGCAAAGAATGGGGTCATCTATAATTTTGCAATAATGGCTGCTATTGGGGTGCTTGTAGTTTTATTCGCTGAATATGCGGTGAAATTATTTATACAAGAGGAAGCGGCAGTTCAGTTTGCTACGAAATATTTACGAATCATCGCACTTTGCTATCCTTTTTTAGGTATTAATTTTATTTTGAATGGTGTAGTCCGGGCGGCAGGTGCTATGTATTCCGTACTGATATTAAACATTATTTCTTTCTGGATTTTAAGATATCCATTATCTTATTTGTTTTCCAAACTGTATGGAGATACAGGAATTGCAATCGGGATGGGCTTAAGCTTTATCATTAGTAGTGTTTTTGCTTTTCTATATTTTCGTTATGGAAAATGGAGAGATAAGGTGCTATTTAAGAAAAAGACACAGCATCATTAATTTATCCACATTTTGTGGATAGGTTGAGGATAACCCCAATATTTTGTATGGAAAAATAAAAAATAATACGAGATATTGACATGTTCTGTCGAAGGGATTGTGGATAACCATGTTAACAGATGGGAAGAGGGAGAATGAAAAGGAATACGAAGAAGGCATGGAAGCAGACAGTTTTATTAATGCTAACGATAACCGTGGTTTTTATAATGCTATCGGTTTTGACAAATCGTCCGAATGAACAGCCAATAGTACATCATGCAGTTCTTACCTATAAGCCCACTGTAGAAAAGTATGCGAAGGTGTATGATGTTGAGGACTATGTTGACATAATCCTGGCTATGATGATGCAAGAATCGGGAGGCAGGGGAAATGATCCAATGCAGTCTTCAGAAAGCTACTGTGGAAGCATTGGCTGTATTCAAGATCCGGAATTGTCTATCAAGCAGGGGGTATATTATTTCTCTGAAACATTAAAAGAAGCAAATTATGACTTGAAGCTTGCCATACAATCCTACAACTTTGGCAAAGGATTTATTCAATATGTTAAGGACACTGGGGAGCAATTTAATCAAGAAGTTGCAATTGAGTTTTCAAGGAAGATGTATCAGAATGCAAAAGATCCTTCCATATATAGCTGTCTACGAAAAGAAGCAAAACAGTATAATGCCTGTTATGGAGACATATATTATGTACAATCTGTGATGAGATACGCAGATGAAATGACGGAAGAAGAGTAATCTTAAAAAAAGAATAATACCTTTCAAGGAGGATAAATAATGAGAAAAGAGATTCATACAGAAAAAGCACCAGCGGCAATTGGGCCGTATTCACAAGCGATAGAAGCAGGGAATATGCTATTTATTTCAGGGCAAATTGGAATCGAACCAGCAAGTGGTCAGATTGTATCGGGTATCGAAGCGCAAACGAAGCAAGTGATGGAAAATTTAAAGCATATAATGGAAGAAGCAGGGACAGACTTTTCTAATGTAGCGAAATTTACTATTTACTTATCCTCAATGGATGACTTTGCTACTGTTAATGAAATTTATGGTAGCTATCTACAAAAACCATATCCAGCACGTGCAACCGTTGAGGTTAGTAGGTTACCGAAGGATGTTTTAGTTGAAATTGATGCGATAGTTGTTAAATAAGAAGGAGGAACACTAATTGGACAATTTTACATATTACAATCCTACAAAACTTATTTTTGGTAAAGGACAATTAGATGCCCTGCCAGATCAAGTAAAGCAATATGGAAAAAAAGTGCTTCTTGTTTATGGTGGCGGTAGCATAAAGCGGAATGGGATTTATGACAGCGTAATGGCTAAACTAGCTGAAATAAATGCAGTGGTGTTTGAGCTCCCGGGAGTTGAACCCAATCCAAGAATCTCTACTGTCCGTAAAGGAGTGGAAATTTGTAAGAACGAAGGAATTGAGATTATTCTAGCTGTTGGTGGAGGAAGTACCATTGATTGTACGAAGGCCATTGCAGTTGGTGCAAAAACAGAAATCGATATGTGGGATATCATCACTAAAAAGGAATCAGCACATGATGCACTTCCATTTGGGACTGTCCTAACTATCTCAGCAACTGGATCAGAAATGAATAGTGGCTCTGTTATTACAAATTGGGAATTAAATGAAAAGCATGGCTGGGGAATCGCCCCATATACGTTTCCTAGATTTTCTATTCTTGATCCGGTGCATACCTTTTCTGTGCCAAAGGATCAGACGATCTATGGAATTGTAGACATGATGTCTCATGTACTAGAGCATTATTTTCATCTTGAGACTAATACAAAAGTTCAGGACCGATTCTGTGAATCCATCCTGATTACAGTGATGGAAACAGCACCAAAGCTGTTAGCTGATTTAGAAAATTATGAGCTAAGAGAAACCATTATGCTATCTGGTACATTAGCACTTAACAACATGTTGAACATGGGATTCCGTGGTGACTGGGCAACCCATAATTTAGAACATGCAGTAAGTGCAGTTCACGATATCCCACACGGTGGAGGACTTGCTATTTTATTCCCTAATTGGATGAAGCATGTATTAGATGAAGAAAATGTTGGACGATTTAAGCAACTAGTAGAGCGAGTATTTAGGGTGGATGCTAATGGTAAATCTGATCATGAGGTTGCAATTGAAGGAATCAATAAACTCCGTGAATTCTGGAATAGCATCGGTGCACCATCTAAGCTCTCTGACTACGGTATCGACGAAAGTTCTATTGAATTAATGGCAGACAAAACAGTTGTTGCTAGACCAGAATATGGCGTATTTAAAAAGCTTACCAAGCAAGATTCCATAGCCATTTTTAAAGCGAGTCTATAATAAGTGTTTCGACAAATTATTTCCTAGGAAATAATTTGTCGATTTTTTGTGTGGAAAAAGATAGCCGGAATGTAGAAATGCTGTTCCGCAAATCGGCTTAGTCATGAGAAACAGTAATTAAAGCGAGGATTACCTACCGAAAATCACATCCAAGAAAAATGGTAACCAAAGCGCATATTGCTTCCCAAAAACTGGCTCAGCCATAGAAATCGGTAACCAAAGTAAGTATTGCCACCCAAAAATCAGCACAGCCAAGAGAAACGGTAACCAAAGCGCGTATTGCCACCCGAAAATCAGCCCAGCTATAAAATAAAGTAGCCAATACAATTTTATCACCTAGATTAAGACAATAAAGTGCTCTCACACCACAGGAACGAGTTGCAACAAATGATCACTAAAAAAAATCAAAAAAAGAACTAGCCTATTGATAAATGGCTAGTTCTTCTTTGATTGCTGTGCGAATTTTATCTAAACACTCTTCCGGAGTCTTTCCGAAAATACGTCTGTTATTTACGATAGCATATGGCTTTACTCGGCATAATCCACAAAAGGATAAACAGTCACTAGTAAGTACTGCAACCTCGGGAAACTCTTTTTCCAGTATTTCTTCTATATTTAATGTTGTGATCGCATTTCCATCACATACTTCGACTACGACAATACCCATATGGCATCACTTTCTTTCAGAATTAAATAGGAATAGGACTGAATCATATCATTATCATTAGATTTTATCAATTTTCATGCTTTATACATAAACTATAATCAATAACGGGTAGAAAGTGAACGTTTTTGGTCTGTATACTCATGCTTATACCAAGCAGCTAATAAAAATATACCACTCAGAATTAGTATGGCACTCGTTACAAAAAATACGGTAGATATACCATAAAATCCTGCAATTAACCCGCCAAGTGCTGGACCAATAATGTTACCTAGGAAACGTAGGCTTGTATTATAGCCTAGCACCTCTCCTTGCATGGAAAGAGGTGCTTCTTGACGAATATAGGCAATTCGTAGGGGGATAATTCCTCCGATCGATACACCTAATAAAAACCGCACGATAACTAGCTGCCAAATAGAGGTGACAAATGCACCTGGTAGGTAGACAATACCTGCCATAAATAATAACCCGATCAATATTTTAATATATCCTCGTTGATCACCTAACTTTCCCCATCTGCGAGACATGAGTAAATTACCAGCACCAGCTGCTGAGAACGCGATTCCAGAGAAAAATGCAATACTAGCTGGACCATGGATCTCCTCTACATACAAGGAAAGTATGGGTTGAACACTAAAGTGTGCAATCTGTACAAGAGTCGAAATAATCATGACCACTAGTAAAACTGGGTGCCTAATAATATGGAGTAATACTTCCTTCCGTGAATAGGATCGATGATCATTCCCTTCTGCTGTTTCTAAACGATGTTCCTTTACACCGAAGGCTACAATAAGTGCAGAAAGAATAATCGTAATCGCAGTCCATTTAAACGTAGTTGAAAAACCTAACATATCCGCTAATGCACCACCCAATAGAGGTCCCATTAACGAACCAGTTATACTACCGGTCTGCAATGTTCCTAGTACCCTCCCAGCACTTTTCCTAGGAGTTTGTGTTGCAATAAGTGCTTGAGACATAGGTATAAATCCCGTGAAAATCCCCATTAATAACCGTAGAATAAATAATTGCCAAACACTGGTAGCAAACCCCATTAAAAATACAGAAAGACCAATTCCACTAGCAAAGAAAATTAATAGTTTTTTCCTTCCGTATTTATCTCCAACCCTTCCCCATACTGGGGAAAAGAAAAATGCAGCGATAAAAGTTACTAAAAATACCCACCCTGCCCAATTTTGAATATAAACATTTGAAAAGTTTCCAAGGGAAGCAATATATAAGGATAAAAATGGGATAACCATTGTGGTGCTTCCGGAGATAAAAAAGTTTGCAAACCACATGATGACTAAATTCCGTTTGACGTCTACTTCAGTATTAATTTGTATGTCCTTCCTTCTGTAAAATTATTTCGTAACCTAAATATAACGAAAACCGAAATAAATTTAAAGTATTATACTTATAGTTTAGGAGTGTTATTTTTTTGATATTGGGTATAATCAAGATAATAAGTTAATATTTTAATAGACAAGCAAGTGAGTAAATAAAATGGAAGGAAAAGGAGCTAACGATGATGAAACAATATATAAAGCTAACAGCTCTGTTTACTTTAATAATAAGTTTGCTAACAGTGTTCGTGGTGCCAGTAAGTGCTGATGAAGGCATTAATGAAAAGCTAGGGGTACCGATTGTTGTTTATGGAGGAAATCTAACAGACGATCAGAAAACTCAGACGAAAAAACTATTAGAAGTTACAGATTCAAATATGGTGGATGAATATACAGTAACAGGGGAAGATTTGGCAAAATATATAGGGGGAAATTCCAAATCAAGGATGTTCTCTTCTGCTAAGATAACGATAGAGGAAGAAGGGAAAGGACTAAATGTATCGATTATTACCCCTGAGAATATCACTGAAGTTACGAGTGAAATGTATGCCAATGCTCTGCTTACAGCAGGGGTTGAGAATGCTAGCGTAGTTGTAGCTTCACCGGTAAAGGTATCAGGTCATTCGGCCCTAACTGGAATATATAAAGCATATGATGAAGAAGGTGCACAGCTTGATAAGGAACGGATGGCGCTTGCTAATGAAGAGCTTAATGTAGCAACGGATTTAGTTTCTAGCGCTGGCCTTAGCAAGGAACAAGTAAGTGAATTAATTACGCAGATTAAACAAGCAATTGCTGAACAAAATCCTGCAACTGTAGATGATATAGAAAGAATTGTAAAAGAACAATTAGATAAACTAGAAATCTCTTTAAGTGAAAAGGATCGTCAAATGTTGATAGATTTGTTTGAAAAAATGAGAGATTTGAATATTAATTTTGATCAAGTGAAAAGTCAATTAAATGATATTGCCTCTAAAGTCCAAAATAAAATTGAAGACTTAATTGCAGATGAAGGATTTTGGGATAATATTGGAAACTTTTTTAAACAACTATTCGATGCTATAAGTAAATTTTTTGCTAATATATTTGGGTAAATACAGTTATATACTAATGTTTTATCTTATTACTAGAAGGTCTATTTCTAAAATGCAGCCGATTAAAGGGTATATTTTGGAAATAGCCTTTTTTTCGGTAAAAGGTCCTGGGAATAAATAACTAATAATTCCACCTATCATGATTATTTAGTCATATATGAATAAATGAAATAATATTAATTAAATAAATATTTTAAAAAAACAGATGAAATATTTTATAATAGGTTGTATAATAAAAACCAAGTTCAAGTTTTGGACTGAATTGTTAGAACATTTAATTAATAGGAGGGTCTAAACACATGAATTGGAAAAAGTGGTCATTACTATTTGCTCTTATTCTTGGTCTAGGTTTAGTCTTAGCTGCTTGTGGCGGAGACAAAACTGGTGGTGAAAAGAAGAATAATAATGAGCAAAGTGAAAATTCTGGTGAGAATGAAGGAAGCGCTTCAGAAGGTGCGGAACAAGTTCTAAATGTCAATATAAAGAGTGAACCACCTTCATTGCATCCTGGTCTTGCAACAGATACTACTTCTGGTGCAGTTCTTTACCAAGTATTTGAAGGGTTAATGCGTATTAATCAGGAAGGTGTGCCTGAGCCTGCAATGGCAGTGGCAGAACCAGAAGTTTCTGATGATTTATTAACGTATACATTTACGATTCGTGATGATGCAAAGTGGTCTAACGGTGACCCAGTAACAGCTCATGATTTTGAATATGCTTGGAAATGGGTATTAGACCCAGCTAATGCAGATACAGATTACGCTTATCAATTATATGTAATTAAAGGTGCTCAAAAAGCGAAAGAAGAAGGCGGATCATTAGATGAAGTAGGGGTTAAAGCGAAAGATGACAAGACTTTGGAAGTTACACTAGAACAACCAACTCCATATTTCCTTGATCTAACAGCATTTTATACTTATTTCCCTGTTAATAAAAATGTAGTTGATGGGAACGATAAATGGGCTCTTGAAGCAAGTGATGCTTATGTATCAAACGGTCCATTCTTGTTAGAATCCTGGTCTCACAAAGATAAAATTGTACTTAAGAAGAACCCAACATATTGGGATGCTGACACTGTGAAACTTGAAACAATTAATATGTATATGATTGAAGATGAAAATACTGCTCTAGAAATGTTTAATGCTGGTGACTTGGACTGGGTTGGATCTCCAACTGATTCAGTACCACTTGCAGCTAGACCAAAGTTGAAAGAAGAGGGTAAATTAAACATCACTCCTCTTGCAGGTGTGTATTACTATGCATTTAACACGGAAGAAGCACCTTTCGACAATCCAAATATTCGTAAAGCATTTGCTCTTGCAATTAACCGTCAAGGTATTGTAGAAAACATCACAAAGTCAGAGCAAATACCAGCAATGGCGTTAGTACCACCTTCGATTTGGGAAGAAAGCAAGGAAGGATATTTCGCTGACAATGATGTAGAAAAGGCGAAGGAATACTTAGAAAAAGGCTTAGAAGAGCTAAACTTAGATAAGTTACCAAAAATTAAGCTTTCATACAACACTGATGAAGCACATGCTGTTATTGCTCAAGCGATACAAGATATGTGGAGTAAGGGCCTAGGTGTTGAAGTTGAACTGAATAACGAAGAGTGGAACGTATATCTCGACACAATGGGATCTGGTAACTTCCAGGTTGGACGTATGGGATGGTTAGCAGACTTTAACGATGCAATCAACTTCTTAGAAATATTCCAGTCTGTTGGTGGAAACAACTATACAAACTGGGAGGATGCTGAATACAAGGAGCTTTTAGCGAAATCCAGAACAGAAACAGATCCTGCTGCTCGTAAAGCTATTCTAAGAGAAGCAGAAGCAATTTTCATGGAAGCTCTGCCAATCGCACCAATTTACTTCTATACAAATGTATGGACTGCAAAAGACTATGTCAAGGGTATAGAAGTATCCGGACTTGGAGATGCACAGTACAAGTGGGGATATATCGAAAAATAGTAGCTTGATATAAAAATGCTGAAGTTAAACCAAGATAGGAAACAGATATACTGTTCTCTATCTTGGTTACTTCCATTAATAGCATAACAACCCTTTTGTAACTTGTAAGGACAAGGCTTTTCAAGAAATTTAGAGAATTATACTGAATATATGTATACATGCAAAAAGAAACAATTACTCCTTTTTAGAAATGCAAAAGAACTGTATTTTTGCATAAACACAAGGTTATTATTCTCTTTTCTTGAAATGGAAAAGGGAATGGTCAAGGGGTGGATCGTTTCACCTCTTTTTTAGGTTCACGTTACTTGGAGGTGTTATTGTGGGAAAGTATATTTTGAAGAGAATCGGTTATATTCTGCTTTCTTTGTATTTAATTATAACTGCAACCTTCGTACTAATGCGATTAGCGCCAGGAAGTCCCTTTGCATCGGAAAGAAGAATTCCACCCGCTTTAGAACAGCAAATGAATGAAGCCTATGGATTAAATGATCCAATTCATAAACAATACATTGAGTATGTTGTTAATGCATTTACATTTGACTTTGGCCCTTCCTTTAAATTTGTTGGACAAGAAGTGACAGATATTATATTTAGAAGTTTTCCTTATTCATTAGTTTTAGGACTGGAGGCAATGTTTATTGCACTTGGGATTGGTGTCCTGCTGGGTGTGATTGCGGCAATAAGACACAATAAGTTTAGTGACTATATAGCAATGGTAATAGCGGTTTTAGGTATTTCTGTCCCCAGCTTTATCATGGCATCTATCCTACAATACGTTTTTGCAATAAAGCTAGAAATGTTTTCAGTTGCAAGGATGGAGTCCTTCGCAGATACTATTTTACCAGCCGTGGCACTAGCTACAACTCCTTTAGCATTTATAGCTCGCTTAATGAGGTCTAGTATGCTAGATGTTTTAAACTCAGATTATATTAAAACTGCAAAATCAAAGGGTATGAGTCAACGCGTTGTCACCTATAAACATGGACTCAGAAATGCTATGTTACCGGTTATCTCGTACATGGGTCCATTAATAGCAAGTATTCTAACGGGTAGCTTTATCATCGAGACAATTTTTGGTATTCCTGGTCTAGGAAGTGAATTTGTAACTAGTATTACAAACAGAGACTATACCGTAATTATGGGGACGACCGTATTCTTTGGTATCTTATTACTCTTTTCTGTATTAATCGTAGATTTAATTTATGGATTAATTGACCCGAGAATTAAACTTACAGCAAAGGGTGGTGAAAAGTAATGGCACATCCACAACTTACCAGTACAGATTTCGAACCACTACTGACGAACAAGGCAGAGCTAGAAAAAATTTCTGGCAAAAGTACATCTTATTGGAAGGATGCATGGAGAAGATTCCGTAAAAATAAATTAGCCCTAGCAGGAATTTTTGTCATATTGTTACTTGGAATTATGGCTTTTAATGGCGCAAAAATGTCAGGTCATAACTTTAAAGATAATGATTTAATGGCAACAAACCAGACAATGTCAAAGGATCACTGGTTTGGAACAGATACACTAGGAAGAGATATCTTTGCTAGAACCTGGGAAGGAGCAAAAATCTCCTTATTTATCGGTTTAATGGCGGCGTTTCTAGATTTAATAATTGGTGTGATCTGGGGTGCCGTTGCTGGATATTTTGGTGGAAAAGTGGATGAGTACCTGATGCGAATAGCGGACATATTGTATGGATTACCATATTTACTTGTAGTAATTTTGTTAATGGTTTTAATGGGACAAGGAATTTGGACAATGATAATCGCAATGGTCATAACGGGATGGATCAATATGGCGAGAATTGTCCGCGGTCAGGTGATGCAGCTCCGTTCGGAAGAGTATGTACTAGCCTCCCGTTCTCTAGGCGCAAGTAATTCCAGATTACTATTCAAGCATCTTATTCCAAATACCCTAGGGCCAATTCTTGTTACGTTAACTTTAACAGTACCTAATGCCATTTTTACTGAAGCATTTTTAAGCTTTTTAGGGTTAGGTGTTCCAATGCCACATGCAAGCTGGGGAGTTATGACTAGTGATGCAATAGGAGCATTTCAATATTATCCATACCAGTTATTTTTCCCAGCATTCTTTATTTGCTTAACGATGCTGGCATTTAATGTAATTGGTGATGGTATGCGTGATGCACTTGATCCGAAAGGGCGAAAATAGGGGGAGATACGTAATGAAGAAAATACTAAGCGTTAAAAACCTTTCCGTATCATTCGATACCTATAAAGCTGAGGTAAAGGCGGTTCGTGATGTATCGTTTGATTTACATGAAGAAGAGACATTAGCTATCGTGGGGGAATCGGGCTCGGGAAAAAGTGTAACCGCACAATCGCTTATGCGCTTAATTCCAATGCCACCAGGTAAATTTGTGGGTGGATCCATTCTATTCAATGGAGAAGACATTACACAGAAGTCCGAAAAACAAATGGAAAGTATTCGCGGTAAAGAAATTGGCATGATTTTTCAAGATCCAATGACTTCACTAAACCCTACAATGACAATTGGAAAGCAGATTGCTGAGGGACTTATTAAACATCATAGCATGGCTAAAAAGGAAGCATATAACCGTGGTGTAGAACTACTTAAATTAGTAGGAATTCCAACTCCAGAAAAACGAATCAATCAGTATCCCCATGAGTTTTCTGGGGGAATGCGACAGCGTGCAATGATTGCGATTGCTCTAGCATGTAATCCGAAAATACTTATTGCGGATGAACCGACTACAGCACTTGATGTAACCATTCAAGCGCAAATCCTAGACTTAATGAAAGAATTGCAAAAGGAAACTGGAACTGCTATTATTCTCATTACTCATGACCTAGGGGTTGTTGCCAATGCAGCACATCGTGTAGCAGTTATGTACGGTGGGAAAATTGTAGAGACTGGTACAGTTGATGAAATTTTTTATAATCCTAGACATCCATATACCTGGGGACTACTCGGGTCTATGCCAAGATTAGACAATCATGATGAGGAGTTGAAGGCAATTCCTGGATCACCGCCAGATTTAGCAGATCCACCAAAGGGTTGTCCTTTTGCAGCTCGTTGTCCATATGCAATGAAGGCGTGTGGATCACATATGCCTGAATACTATGAGCTTTCAAGCACTCAAAAAACCGCATGTTGGTTATTGGATGAACGTGCTCCAAAAGTAGAACCACCAGAATTTGCAAATGTAGGAGGTTCGAAGGTAAATGGCTAAGACAAAGGAAACGCTAGTTGAGATAAAGGATTTAAAAAGACATTTTAAAGTAGATCGCAAAAATATTTTAAAGGCTGTCGACGGCTTGACCTTCGATATATATAAGGGTGAAACCTTTGGGCTCGTCGGGGAATCTGGCTGTGGTAAGTCAACTGCTGGAAGAACAATAATGGGGCTCTATCAGGCATCTGCGGGTGAGGTTCGGTTCAAGGGTGCAAGTGTACATGAGAAAAAGTCAAAAAGAGAATTAAAGAATTTAACTCGAAGTATGCAGATGATTTTTCAAGATCCGTATGCATCACTAAATCCTAGAATGACTGTAAAGGATATCATAGCTGAGGGTATTGATATACACGGTTTAGCAAAGACAAAGGAAGAGCGAACAAAGCGAGTAAATGAATTATTAGAAACAGTTGGATTAAACGCTGAACATGGTAATCGCTATCCGCATGAGTTTAGTGGTGGTCAACGTCAGCGTATAGGTATAGCAAGAGCTTTAGCGGTAGATCCGGATTTCATTGTTGCAGATGAGCCTATTTCTGCACTTGATGTTTCGATTCAAGCACAGGTTGTTAATTTAATGAAAAAGCTACAGAAGGAAAGAGGCCTAACTTATCTATTTATCGCGCATGATTTATCTATGGTGAAGCACATAAGTGATCGTGTAGGCGTAATGTATTTAGGGAACCTAGTTGAAGTGGCACCTAGTAATGAATTGTACGAAACACCTCTTCATCCATATACACAAGCATTATTAAGTGCAATACCTATAGCCAATCCGCAAATTGAGCGTACAAGAGAAAGAATTATTGTAGAAGGGGACGTACCTAGTCCGATTAATCCACCAAGCGGATGTCGTTTCCGTACGAGATGCCCTATGGCTATGGAAATTTGTTCAAAGATTGAACCTAAATTTATAGAGCATGAACCAGAGCATTGGGTGGCATGCCATCTTTATGGCAAAAACTAAAAAATAATTATAGTAGTATATGAAGAAAGTGGTTTCTTGTTTAAAAGAAGCCACTTTTTTTGTTTTCATCAAAGTTAGCAACATTGGTTAATAATTTTATAGATAGTTAGGAATAGAAAATGTTTTTCAAAACGAACAAATCATTTAAATAATTTTAAAAAACTGATATTTAGCGACACGAACATTCTGATAATTAAAGAGACGGAAATTTGAAATGGCTATAATCATTTAATGTAAGCACTAACAATCCTTATAGCGCCTGTATACTGAGAAATAAGAAATAAATACAAATAGATATTTCCGATAAATTTAAACAATTTTTTATAAAAAAATGATGCAATATAAAAATAATAGTAGTATAATAAGTTCCATCATCTTATTTATATAACACTAAATTATCAGAATAATTTAAACAATAATAAGATTATATAGTCTCATAAATACACCACGAAAAGTGTACCCTAAAAAGACTAAAGTAAGTCTTGGATCTAAATAATTTATAGGGGGATGGAAGTTGTGGCTGAGAAGCTTTTAGAAATTAAAAATTTAACTACTTCATTTCGCATTAAAGATGATTATTATGCAGCAGTGGATAATTTATCATTAACGGTTAACAAAAATGAGGTACTTGCTATTGTAGGAGAATCAGGTTGTGGAAAGAGTGCTTTAGCATTTTCTATTATGGGTCTTCATACACGTGCAAAAATTGACGGAGATATTCTATATAAGGACAAGAATATTGCAAAAATGTCTCCAGCTGAAATAAATAAAGTTCGCGGCAAGGATCTAGGAATGATTTTCCAAGACCCGCTTACTTCACTAAATCCATTAATGGAAATTGGCGATCAAATTGGAGAAACATTAATTCTTCATAATAAAAATCTATCTAAGAACAAAATTCGAGAAAAGGTGTTAGACCTTTTGAATAAAGTAGGAATTCCGCGTCCGGAATATGTTATAAATCAATTTCCGCACGAACTTTCTGGTGGTATGCGTCAGCGTGTGGTTATTGCTATGGCGATTGCGAATGAGCCCGAGCTTCTAATTGCTGATGAACCGACAACTGCTCTTGATGTTACGATTCAATCACAGATTTTAGAACTAATTAACAAGTTAAAAAACGAAATGAATTCAGGTATTATCCTTATTACCCACGATCTGGGCGTTGTTGCAGAAATGGCAGATAGAGTAGCTGTTATGTATGCAGGGCAAATTGTTGAACTTGCAGATGTGAAAACATTATTTGAAAATCCGCTACATCCTTATACTAGATCGTTATTAAATTCAGTACCTAATGCAAATGAAGAACAGGACAAGCTTCATGTTATTCAAGGTATTGTTCCTTCGCTGCAAAATCTTCCAAGAGAAGGTTGCCGCTTTAGTGCGAGAATACCTTGGGTAGATGAAACAGCTCATGAAGCTCATCCAGAACTAAAAGAAGTAACACCAGGGCATCTTGTACGTTGTACTTGCTATAAGCATTTCAGTTTCCCTGATGACTCAAAGGAGGAACAACATGTCTTATCTTGAGGTAAAGGACTTAAAAATCCACTTCCCGATTAAAGGCGGTCTTTTCAGTCGAACAGTAGGCCATATCAAAGCGGTTGATGGGGTATCTTTCTCACTAGACAAGGGTAAAACATATGGTTTAGTTGGGGAATCTGGTTCTGGAAAGACGACTACAGGAAGATCCATTATTGGATTAAACAACATTACTTCTGGTCAAGTATTATTCGATGGTGTTGATATTACGAATATCAAACGTGCGAAATCGGA
Organism: Ornithinibacillus bavariensis; assembly: GCF_018333235.1. Taxonomy (GTDB): domain Bacteria; phylum Bacillota; class Bacilli; order Bacillales; family Amphibacillaceae; genus Ornithinibacillus; species Ornithinibacillus bavariensis. The sequence goes on from NZ_BORP01000002.1 coordinate 205,471, forward strand.
TGTGCGCAAAGATATCCAAATGATCTTTCAGGATCCTTATTCATCTTTAAACCCAAAGAAACGTGTTATTGATATCGTTTCTGAACCATTACGAAACTTTGAAAATCTTACTAGAAAAGAAGAACGTAAAAGAGTTCAAGAGTTAATGGAGCTTGTAGGCCTAAGTCCAGAGAGTATTTTAAAATACCCACATGAGTTCTCTGGTGGACAACGTCAGCGTATTGGTATTGCTAGAGCAATTGCATTAAAACCGAAGCTAATTATTGCAGATGAGCCAGTATCAGCCTTGGACGTATCTGTACAAGCACAAGTGCTTAACTTTATGAAGGATATTCAAAAAGAACTTGATTTAACATACTTATTTATCAGTCACGACTTAGGAGTAATCAAACACATGTGTGATCAAATTGGGATTATGTATAAAGGTCGTTATGTGGAAGAAGGGACAGCAGATGATATCTTTTTCAACCCACAACATATTTATACAAAGCGCCTTGTGGCAGCAATACCAGATATTGATCCAAACAAACGTGAGGAAAAACGTAAATTCCGTGAAGAAGTGAAAGCGGAATATGAAAAGTCCTATAATGATTACTTTGACGAAGAAGGTTTAGCCTATAAATTGCAGCCAGTTTCTGATACTCATCTAGTGGCTTTACCAGAGAAAGGTTGATAATATGTGGAAATTTTCAGTACGACGTACATTAATTATGATTCCGCAATTAATATTGCTTAGTATCATCATTTTTGTTCTTGCACAATTAATGCCTGGTGATGCATTATCTGGACAAATTGGTCCGGACGTTGACCCGGCAAGACTTGACGAGATTCGTGAAGAGATGGGTTGGAATGACCCTTGGTATGAACAATATGGAAGATGGGTTGGCGGTGTTGTTAAAGGTGACTTCGGAGATTCATTCCGATTTAAAATGCCAGTTTCTGAATTAATTGGACAACGTATTATGAATACGGTTTGGTTATCGATAGTCACACTAATCCTAACCTATTTGATAGCAATTCCATTAGGTATAGTAAGTGGTCGTTACAATGACACTTGGAAGGACCAACTAGTTACTGGTTATACCTATGTTGGATTTGCGACACCATTATTTATCTTTGCACTGGTGATGCTTTGGTTATTTGGCTTTAAATTAGGATGGTTCCCTACGAGTGGTAGTGTGACTCCGGGGCTGGTATCTGGAACATTTGAACACTTCATGAGTAAAGTTTATCACTTAATTTTACCTGCATTTTCTATGGCACTTATAACTACGTATAGTACAATTCAATATTTACGAAATGAAATTGTAGATACAAAGCAAAAAGATTTTATTATTACAGCAAGAGCAAAAGGTGCTTCAGAGAAAAGAGTTTATAACCGTCATATCTTAAGAAACTCACTTTTACCGATTGCAGCATTTTTTGGATATGAGATTACCGGATTAATTGGTGGTTCTATCTTTATTGAGAATATTTTCGGTTTTCCAGGCATGGGACAATTATTAGTAGAATCGATCACATTACGTGATTACAGCGTCTTAACGGCAACTACATTATTATTCGGTGTTGCATCTATAGTAGGTGCATTAATCTCAGATATCATTTTAAGTATTGTTGATCCAAGAATTCGAATTAAATAAAAAGTAGGTAAACAGTGAGGTGATTAAATTGGGAAAGAAAACAGAAGCAGGAGCATTACAAGCACAAACTCCAATTAAAAGTCCCTCAGGCTTTAGCATAATTTGGAGAGAGCTTGTTCGAGATAAAGTTGCGTTAATTTCATTAATATTTTTAATTCTAATTGTTTCGTTTGTATATGGGATTTCACTTATATTAGACCAGGATGAAATTGTAAAGGTAGATTTGTTATCGATTTATCAACCACCAAATGATCAATTTATTCTAGGAACAGATTATGGCGGCCGTGATATCTTTGGACAATTAATTATTGGTACTAGAAACTCATTGTCGATAGCAATACTTGTTACGTTAATGACTGGAATAATTGGAATAGCATATGGTCTAATCTCAGGCTATTTTGGCGGACACATCGATAACATGATGATGCGTGTTTTAGACTTCTTTAACATTCTTCCATTTACAATGATTGTTATTGCATTCGTTGCAATTGTTCCGAAATATAGTGTTACGACGTTTTCACTTATTATGACCGGATTTCTATGGATGGGTATTGCCAGATTGATTCGTTCAAAAGCATTGCAAGAAAAGGAATTAGACTATATACAGGCTTCCAAGACACTTGGTAGCTCAAATTTCAAAATTATTTTTACACAGCTTTTACCTAACTGTAGTTCATTAATCATTGTAACGATGACGCTGAACCTAGCTGCTAATATCGGACTTGAATCAGGGCTATCCTTCTTAGGATTCGGTTTCCCTGAAAGTACACCAAGTCTAGGAACACTTTTAAGCTATGCAACGAATCCACAAACTCTAGAATTTAGATGGTGGATTTGGGTACCTGCTTCGATTCTAATCCTACTTCTAATGTTATCAATCAATAACGTGGGACAAGCATTGAAGCGTGCAACAGACGCAAGACAAAGAAGAGGTTAAGTACTGGCATCTAAGATGTTTAGTGCATAGCTTGGCCGCGCCTATAGAATGGCCAAGGAAAAAAGATAATACAGACAATAGGGAGGCAAACAAAGATGAGAAAGACAAGCAAATGGCTATTATCGCTTATGCTGGTTTTATTGCTTGCACTTGCTGCTTGCGGCGGTGGAGATGATAATAAATCTGATAAGAAATCAGATAATAAGGCAAGCGAAAACAAAGCAAGTGAAGATGGAACCTTCAATATTGAAGACTTCAGCATGACAACTTCAAACGACGGTAAACCAATTGAAAATGGAAATCTAACATATGGTGTCGTATCGGATACTGTGTTTGAAGGAACGTTTAACTTTAACTTCTATCAAGCTGCTCCTGACTATGAAGTAATTGCATGGTTTGATGAGCCACTTTTCGACAATGACGAAAACTATGCTTACACACAAACTGGTGCTGCTACTTGGGAAGTTGATGACTCAGGTAAAGTTTACACGTTAAAAATTAAAGATGGTGTAAACTGGCAAGATGGCGAGCCAGTTACTGCTGAGGACTGGGCTTTCGCTTATGAAGTTATTGGCAACAAAGCATATAAAGGTATTCGCTATGGCTCTGACTTTGAAAATGTTGTTGGTATGAAAGAATACCATGAAGGTAAAGCTGATTCCATTTCTGGTATCAAAGTTATGGATGAGAAAACACTTCAAATTACCTTCCAAGAAGGTGGTCCTTCTCTAATTACTGGAGGAATATGGCCTTATGCATTACCAAAACATATCTTTGGCGATATGGATATTGCTAAAATGGCAGAATCTGATGTAGTCCGTAAGAATCCTATTGGTATAGGACCTTATAAAGTTGAATCCATTGTTCCTGGTGAATCTGTAACATTAGTGAAAAATGAAAACTATTGGCGCGGTGAACCAGCATTAGAAAAAGTGACAGTGAAGGTCGTTTCACCTTCCACTGTAGTTCAAGAATTGAAAACTGGTGGAGTTGATATGGTAGACAGCTTCCCAACAGATCAATTTGTTGATAATGCGAACATGTCAAACGTTGAATTCTTAGGACAAGTTGAGAATTCTTACACTTATATTGGCTTTAAGCTTGGTAAATGGGATGCGAAAAAAGGTGAGGTTGTTGTAGATCCGAATGCTAAAATGGCTGACGTAAACCTACGTCGTGCTATGTGGTATGCGGTTGACAACGATGCAGTAGGAAAGAAATTCTACAATGGTCTTCGTTGGAATGCAACAACGCTAATTATTCCATTCTTCCCAGAGTATCATAATCCAGATATTGAAACACCTACCTTTGATCCAGAAAAAGCTAAGCAAATCTTAGATGAAGCTGGATATAAAGATGTTGATGGAGATGGATTACGTGAAAATCCAAAAGGTGAAGAATTAGTTATTAATTTTGCATCAATGTCTGGTGGAGACACAGCTGAGCCACTTGCGCAATATTATATCCAATCTTGGAAAAACGTTGGCTTAAATGTTCAGCTAGTTGATGGCAGACTAATTGAGTTCAATACATTCTATGATCGTCTAGAAGCAGATGACCCTGCATATGATATTTATCAAGGTGCTTGGGGAACTGGTACTGACGTGAACCCTTCTGGAATTTTTGCTGGTAATTCATCAGCAAACTATCCACGTTGGACAAATGAAGAAAATGAAAAGCTACTTAAAGACGGTGCTTCTATGAAGGCTATGGATCCAGCGTACCGTAAAGAAGTTTATGACCAATGGCAACAATTAATGGTTGACAATATTCCATTGTTCCCAACACTTTATCGTGCTGTGATTGTTCCAGTTAATGATCGTGTTGTAAACTTTACACTTGATCCTGCATCTGATCTTCGCCGTTACCAAATTGGTGTAACAGCAGAAAAACCAGCTGTAGAAAAATAATAGATGTGAGTAGGAAGAGGTTCTTGAGGGCCTCTTCTTTTCTTGTACCTAAATCGAACAAAATAGGTTATATGCTTTGGTTGGAAAATAACAGCTCCAATTGCCATTGTTCAACTCTCAATGACTAAATTTCTTCCTCTCCACTACACGAAGTCCCCTATATAAGTAAAGCTTGAAAACCCTGTGTAATTACAAAATTATCGAAACAATTTAAATAAAAAATTTAAAAAAAGCTTGTTAAAAATCTGAAAATAATATATACTTTAAAAAAATCAATTCAATATTACAAGTTTGTTACGGATATATAATTTATTCAACAAATAATTAACGGAAAATTAAAACAAATAGATGATAATAGGGCAGACACAGACAAAAAACGACAGCATGAAAACTCTGCTCTTTAATATGTTTTAAAAGTTTTTATTAGGAAAGGAAGCTTACTATAGAGGAAATATTCGCAATATTTAGTTAGGGGGATTAATTTGGCAGAAAAGTTACTAGAAATCAAAAATCTGAAGACATCCTTTCGAATAAGAGATGATTATTATGCCGCAGTAGATAATGTGTCATTAACGGTTAATAAGAACGAGGTTCTTGCTATTGTTGGAGAATCAGGTTGTGGTAAGAGTGCACTTGCATTTTCCATTATGGGTCTACATAGTCGCGCAAAGATAGACGGAAATATTTATTTTAAAAATGAGGACATAGCTAATATTTCCACTTCTAAGCTTAATAAGTTACGTGGAAAGCATATGGGGATGATATTCCAAGATCCTTTAACTGCTCTTAATCCACTAATGATAATTGGTGAACAAATTGGAGAAACATTACTGCTACACAATAAAGATATGACCAAATCGGCACGCAAGGAAAAGGTTATTAATTTATTAGAAAAAGTGGGAATTCCGCGTCCAGAGCATGTATATGAGCAATTCCCACATGAATTATCAGGTGGAATGAGACAACGGGTTGTCATTGCTACTGCTATTGCTAATGAGCCAGATTTACTTATTGCTGACGAACCAACTACAGCTCTAGACGTTACAATACAGTCTCAAATTCTCGACTTAATTAAGGATCTAAAAGAAGACATGAACTCAGGTATCGTACTAATCACACATGATTTAGGTGTTGTAGCAGAGATGGCTGATCGAGTAGCGGTAATGTATGCAGGACAGGTTGTTGAAATCGCAGATGTCCACACATTATTTGAAAACCCACTTCATCCATACACTAGATCATTATTTAACTCAGTACCAAATGCAAATGAGGAGCAGGATCAGCTACACGTTATACAAGGGATTGTACCTTCGCTGCAAAATCTACCACGGGAAGGGTGTAGATTTGCCGCTAGAATACCTTGGATAGATGCTTCTGCTCACGAGACAAATCCTGAACTACATGAGGTTCAACCAGGGCATTTTGTACGTTGTACTTGCTATAAGCATTTTAACTTCCCGGAAGAAAGTAAGGAGGAACAGCAACATGGGGTTTCTTAAAGTAGAAGACTTAAAAGTACACTTTCCTATTAAGGGAGGATTTTTCGGAAGAACACTTGGATATGTAAAAGCGGTTGATGGTGTATCGTTTAATTTAGAAAAGGGAAAAACTTATGGACTTGTTGGTGAATCTGGTTCAGGAAAATCTACAACAGGTCGAGCTATTATTGGTCTAAACCATATTACCGATGGAAAGATCGAATTTGAAGATAAGGAAATTACCAAAATACATCGTGCTAAAGCAGAAATTCGCAAGGATATTCAAATGATTTTCCAAGATCCTTATTCTTCCTTGAATCCGAAAAAACGTGTCCTTGATATTGTTGCTGAACCATTACGAAACTTTGAAAGGCTAAGTAGAAAAGAAGAAAGATTTAAGGTTCAAGAATTATTAGAATTAGTAGGGCTTAGTCCTGAAAGTATATTGAAATACCCACATGAATTCTCTGGGGGTCAACGTCAACGTATCGGCATTGCGAGAGCTGTTGCATTAAAGCCAAAGCTTATAATTGCTGATGAACCGGTATCGGCGCTTGACGTTTCCGTACAAGCACAGGTTCTAAACTTTATGAAAGAAATTCAAAGGGAATTAGACCTAACATATTTATTCATCAGTCACGATTTAGGTGTAATAAGACATATGTGTGACCATATCGGAATTATGTATAAAGGACGATTTGTAGAGGAAGGTACGGCTAACGAAATATTTAACGAGCCGCAGCATATTTATACAAAACGTCTAATTGCAGCAATTCCAGATATTGATCCTAATAAACGTGAAGAATTAAAGAGGTTTAGAGCAGAGGTAAGTACGGAATATGAACAAGCCTACAATGACTACTTTGACGAAGAAGGTTTAGCCTATGGTTTAAAACCAATTTCTGAAACGCATCTAGTGGCTTTACCAGAGAAAGGTTGATACTATGTGGAAATTTAGTTTAAGACGAATACTCATAATGATCCCTCAACTATTCGCACTTAGTTTACTAATTTTTATACTTGCAAAAATGATGCCGGGTGATGCGCTATCTGGAAAAATTGATCCTAATATTGATCCAGCACGTATTGAAGAGCTACGTGAAGAAATGGGATGGAATGACCCTTGGCATGAGCAGTATGCTAGGTGGGTTGGCGGAGTTGTTAAAGGTGACTTTGGTCAGTCCTTTCGATTTAAAATGCCTGTAACAGAAATAATAGGGCAACGAATTGTGAACTCATTTTGGTTATCTTTGGTTACATTAATCCTAACCTATTTAATTGCAATACCATTAGGAATTACCAGTGGAAGATTTAATGACACCCTTAGGGATCATTTAATTACCGGCTACTCCTATATCGGATTTGCTACACCTTTATTTATATTCGCACTAGTTATGCTTTGGGTATTTGGATTCCAGTTACAATGGTTTCCAACGAGCGGTAGTGTGGCCCCTGGACTGGAGCCAGGAACATTTGATTACGTAGCAAGTAAATTGTATCATCTGTTATTACCTGCTTTTTCCATGGCATTAATTCAGACGTATAGTACAATTCAATATTTACGTAATGAGATTGTTGATACGAAACAAAGAGACTTTATCATTACAGCAAGGGCAAAAGGAGCTTCAGAAACAAGAGTTTATAACAATCATATATTGCGAAACTCACTATTACCAATTGCAGCATTTTTTGGGTATGAAATTACACTATTAATCGGAGGATCCATATTTGTGGAAAACATTTTTGGATACCCTGGTATGGGACAATTGTTAGTTGAGTCCATTACCCTACGTGACTATAGTGTGGTAACTGCTACAACCTTATTATTTGGAGTAGCTTCAGTACTCGGTGCATTACTCTCAGATATTATCCTGAGCATCATTGACCCAAGAATTCGGATTAAATAATTTTGGCATAGTGAGGTGAACAATAAATGGTAGAAAATTCCGCAACTGCGGCAGTAAAAACAAAGGAAATGATTAAAACACCATCTGGTTTTAATATAATATGGCGCGAACTTATGCGAGATAAACTAGCATTAATCTCTCTTATTTGTTTGATTGGTATAGCGGCGTTTGTTTATGGAGTCTCATTAGTACTGGATCAAGAGGAGATTGTAAGGGTTGATCTATTCGCTATCTATCAGTCACCAGGAGAAGACTTTATTTTAGGAACTGATTATGGTGGAAGGGACGTTTTTGGACAGCTAATAATTGGTACGAAAAACTCCTTATCAATTGCAATAATAGTAACACTAATGACAGGATTTATTGGTGTTGTATTTGGATTGGTAGCTGGGTACTTTGGCGGACATATCGATAATATGCTAATGCGTATCCTGGATTTCTTTAATATATTACCTTTCACGATGATTGTAATAGCATTTGTAGCTATTGTCCCAACCTATAGTGTCTTGACCTTCTCGATAATTATGGCAGCCTTCTTATGGATGGGAATTGCGAGATTAATTCGTTCGAAGGCTCTACAAGAAAAAGAATTAGATTATATACAAGCGGCGAGGACATTAGGCACTTCAAACTTTAAAATAATCTTTAAACATCTTTTACCGAATTGTAGTTCACTTATTATCGTAACAATGACACTGAATCTAGCTGCAAATATAGGGTTGGAGTCAGGTCTCTCATTCTTAGGGTTCGGTTTCCCTGAGGATACACCAAGCTTAGGTACATTATTAAGCTATGCTAGAAACCCACAAACCCTTGAGTATAGGTGGTGGATCTGGGTACCAGCATCTGTCTTAATCCTAATCTTAATGCTGTGCATTAATAACGTAGGTCAAGCGTTAAAACGTGCTACAGATGCTAGACAAAGAAGAGGATAAATTATCTATACAATTTTTGTATAATTCGAAATTTCAATGGATAACTAGCCTAGTATTCTAGAAGAAAAATTACACTTTAGGGAGGTGAGGCTGGTTATAGATAGAAAAATGATTAGGTTACCATCATTGATGCCTTAAGGGTATGAATGTTGAGTATATAAGTCGATTTATTCGACGATAGGACCAAGGTTCTTTTTAAAAAAGGGAGGGTAATAAGCATGAGAAAGACAAACTTAATGAAATTGCTATTTGCTCTAATGCTTTCTGTTTTATTAGTATTAGCTGCATGTAGCAAAGACTCATCTAGCGACCCAAAGGGTAATGACACAAAAACTGAGGGTAATGCTGGAAAGGATAAAGAAAAGGATAAAGGGGAGATTCTATTCTCTCAGGACGACTTTGAGATGACTACCTCAAATAGTGGGGAGCCTATCGGAGGCACACTAAATTTCGGTTTAGTATCTGACTCTGTTTTTGAAGGTACTCTAAACTGGAACTTCTATGACGGTGATCCAGACTCTCAAGTAATTAAATGGTTTGATGAATCATTACTTGATATGGATGCTAACTTTACTTACACACAAGATGGTGCTGCAACATTTAAAACAGAACCATACGAAACAGAGGAATATCCAAATGGGGTTACAATTGAATTCACAATTCGTGACAATGTAAATTGGCATGATGGTGAGCCTGTAAAAGCTGAAGACTGGGCTTATTCATTTGAGGTAATTGGACATCCAGAGTACACTGGTGTTCGTTACGGTCCTGACTTCTCGGATATTGTTGGTATGGATGAATACCATGCAGGAAAAGCAGACACAATTTCTGGTATTGAAATTGTTGATGAAAAGACACTAAAAGTTACTTATAAGCAATCTAACCCATCATTATTAACAGGTGGTATCTGGCCATATGCAATGCCAAAGCATATTTTCAAAGATATTCCTGTAGCGAAAATGGCAGAATCTGATGCAGTACGTAAGAATCCTATTGGTATGGGACCTTACAAAGTTGAAAGCATTGTTGCTGGTGAATCAGTTGTTTACTCGAAAAATGCTGACTACTGGCGTGGAGAGCCTGCTTTAGACAAAGTTGTTCTAAAAGTAGTTAATCCGAAAACTGTTGTACAAGAATTAGAAACTGGTGGCGTTGACATGATTAACGCATTCCCTGGTGACCAATTCGTAGATAATGCTGATATGTCTAACGTAGAATTCTTAGCAAACATTGATTTGTACTATGCTTATATTGGATTTAAATTAGGTACATGGGATGCAGAAAAGAAGAGAGTCAAAATGGATCCTAATGCAAAAATGGCTGACGTAAACCTACGTAAAGCGATGGCACATGCTGTAGATACAGACTCTATTGGTAAGAAGTTCTATAATGGTCTTCGTTGGAAGGCGACTACTTTAATTCCACCTTCACATCCAGAATATCATGATGCTGATAACCCAGGATTAGTATATGACCCTGAGTTAGCGAAGAAGATTCTTGATGATGCTGGCTACAAAGATGTTGATGGTGATGGATTCCGTGAAGATCCAAATGGTGAGCAATTAGTAATCAACTATGCTGGTCAATCTGGTAGTGATGTTGCTGAACCAATGGCGAAATACTTTATCCAAGCATGGGAAAATGTTGGTCTAAAAGTACAATTGCTTGATGGACGTCTACATGAATTCAATACATTCTATGATCGCGTAGGTCAATCTGGTGAAGATGATCCTGCAGTAGATGTCTACGGTGGAGGTTGGGGCGTAGGCTCTGACGTTAACCCTTATGGTTTATATGGTCCAGACCAAATGTTTAACTTCCCACGTTATGAAAGTGAAAAGAATAGCGAGCTACTAGCAAAAGGTGTTTCTATGGAAGCATTTGATGTAGAATATCGTAAGCAGGTTTACAAAGAGTGGCAACAACTTATGACTGAGGAAGTTCCTGTATTCCCAACTCTATATGCTCTTGAACTTGTTCCGGTTAACAAGCGTGTTGTAAACTACACACTTGATCGTAATGTTAATTCACTATACGAAGTTGGCGTTACTCAAGAAGAACCATTTAAAGCAGAAAAGAAGAAAAAATAAATGAATTGATAAAGGGGTCACATCATAGTGGCCTCTTTATTTTTTTGGCAAGGCAGTAATTTGTTCACAAGTTACTCTCTTACCCATGGTCAATAATAGGTAATAGAATTAGTAGCGAAGCACAAATATCCGACTTTTTACTCAAATCTACTAAGCTTGTTATAAATCATAGTGGTTTTGGTAATCCTTGTAACAGACTTTTAAGAGTCTTGTAACGGCACAGTCTAGTAACCTATGTTAGAGTAGGCATTGTGTCCGGAAAAATAAGGAGGGACTACTATGAAGAATTTAGTAGCTATGTTAGCTACAGGAATTGTGCTCATGAGCCCAACAATGAGTGCTTCTGCTCTAGAATATGAGGTTGTTAAAGGAGATACCTTATGGGAAATTGCACAGGAACACGACACATCAGTAGAATCTTTACTTGAAATAAATGATCTGCAATCAGATATGATTTTTCCTAAACAAAAACTAGAAGTCTATGAAAAGCATCTCGTAGAAAAAGGAGATACATTATATGCTATTTCTAAAAAATATGGTGTCCGTGTAGAAGAATTAAAAACTTGGAATGAATTGGATTCTGACCTTATTCTAGTAGGACAAGAACTAGAAATTAGAGAGGAACAGGTCGAAGAAGTAGCGGCAACACAGGCTATTAAAACGACAGATTCTAGTACAGTGACTAATAAAGTTGAAAAACCAGAAGGTAGGACATTAACGGTTGTAGCTACGGCATACACCGCAGAATGTGAAGGGTGTTCAGGAATTACTTATACGGGAATAAATCTAAATAAAGATCGAAATGCAAAGGTAATTGCAGTTGATCCAACTGTTATTCCCCTGGGCTCAAAGGTTTATGTAGAAGGGTATGGATATGCAATTGCTGGTGATATTGGCGGAGCAATAAAAGGAAATCGAATTGATATCCACTTACCGACAGAACAGGAAGCACTCAATTGGGGTGTAAAAGAAGTTAAGGTTACTATTGTGGAGTAACTATAATATAAGGGAAGCTGTTGTCATTATGACAATGCTTCCCTTTATTATATTGAAAATTCTATGATTGAATATCTATCGTATTAGGTGAATCTGGTGTAATAACTTCAGATTCATTTGTTGCATGGGTCACTCCGATAACTCCGAAGCCTACAATTAGCATAAGGAAAACAACAATTAAGGCCTTTCTCACGGTTATTCCTCCACAAATTAATATCACTAAAAATAGTATAATAATAGAAGTACTAGTAAACAATGATAAACTTACAATATTAGTAGGTAATTTTTTCAAAAGTATGTAGTAGAAGGAAGAGCAGGAAGAATGATAGAAAACAAATATAGTATGTTAGTAAACATTTCCGCTACATTATGATAAACTATAAATGATTAACTACTTGGTAACGCTTTCAAAGTGAGAAAAGATCATGAGGAGGTACGAGTGATGTCAAGTAAAGTATTAGATGTGTTTTTAAATGAGAACTTAGCGGAATTGAAGGCTAATGGATTATACAATGAGATTGAACCTGTACAGGGACCAAATGGGCCAATTATTGATATAAATGGGAAAAAACTTATTAACCTATCATCCAATAATTATTTAGGACTTGCAACAGATGAGAGATTGAAAAAGGTAGCAAAAGAAGCCGTGGATACTCATGGTGTAGGTGCTGGTGCGGTTCGAACTATTAATGGAACGTTAAATCTGCATATTGAACTAGAAAAAAAACTTGCTGAATTTAAAGGAACTGAGGCTGTTATTTCATATCAATCAGGATTTAATTGTAATATGGCAGCAATCTCAGCTGTCATGGATAAAAATGATGCCATTTTATCTGATGAACTAAACCATGCTTCAATAATCGATGGCTGCCGTTTATCTAAGGCAAAAATTATTCGTTTTGGACATTCCGACATGGATGACTTGCGCAAAAAGGCGAAAGAAGCCGTAGATTCTGGACTTTATAATAAAATCATGGTTATCACAGATGGTGTATTTTCCATGGATGGTGATATAGCTAAGCTTCCAGAAATTGTAGAAATTGCCGAGGAATTTGATTTAATTACTTATGTTGATGATGCACATGGATCAGGTGTATTAGGAAAAGGTGCTGGAACAGTAAAGCATTTTGGACTTCAAGATAAAGTGGATTTCCAAATGGGTACTCTTTCTAAAGCAATAGGCGTTATCGGTGGATATGTTGCGGGAAAGGCAAATCTTATTGAATGGTTAAAGGTAAGATCACGCCCATTTTTATTCTCTACAGCTGTATCACCTGCAGATGCGGTGGCAAGTAGACGTGCGGTAGAAATATTAATGGAAAGTACCGAACTACATGATAAGCTATGGGAAAACGGGAACTATTTGAAGGCAGGCTTGAAGCAACTAGGATTTAATATTGGGAACAGTGAAACACCAATAACACCATGTATTATTGGTGAAGAAAAAGCTGCACAGGAATTTAGCAGACGATTATTGGAAGCTGGAGTATACGCAAAATCAATTGTTTTTCCAACTGTACCAAAGGGTACTGGTCGTGTGAGAAATATGCCAACTGCTGCCCACACGAAGGAAATGCTAGACCAAGCTATACAAGCATATGAAAAAGTTGGTAAAGAGATGGGATTGATCTAATAGATTACGTGTTTTACTGCAAAATCATCACAATGACATTCGCTAGACCTAAAGCGATGATAATTACTTATTAATGAATATTACGTAAGAGGGGAACAGTATGAAAAAAATACTCATTACTGGAGCTTTAGGCCAAATTGGTTCAGAGCTAATCACGAAATTGCGAACAGAATACGGCGAATCTAATATCGTAGCTACAGATATACGTTTTTCTGAAGAAGAGGCACAAAAGGGTCCCTTTGAAGTGGTTGATGTAACTAATCCTGATCGTATTTATCAAGTTGCAAAAGCTCATCAGGTAGACACCATTATGCATTTGGCCGCACTTTTATCTGCAACAGCGGAAAAAATGCCAAAAACAGCTTGGGATATTAACATGGGTGGGTTAATGAATGCACTGGAGGTAGCGCGTGAATTAAATTTACAGTTTTTCACGCCAAGTTCAATTGGAGCCTTTGGGCCATCAACTCCAAAGGACAGCACACCTCAAGACACATTACAACGACCAACAACAATGTATGGTGTTAATAAAGTAGCAGGTGAATTACTCTGTGATTACTACTTCCAACGTTTTGGTGTTGATACTCGTGGTGTTCGTTTCCCTGGATTAATCTCATATGTAACACCACCAGGTGGTGGAACAACAGATTATGCGGTTGAAATCTATTATGAAGCTATTAAAAGTAAAGCATACACCTCCTACATTGCAGAAGGAACCTATATGGATATGATGTATATGCCAGATGCTCTTCATGCAATCGTTCAACTAATGGAGGCAGATCCTGCTAAGCTCGAACATCGAAATGCCTTTAACATCTCAGCAATTTCAGCAGAGCCTATGGACTTTGCGAAAGCAATACAAAGACATATTCCAGATTTTAAATTATCATTTCATGTTGATCCAGTACGTCAAAAAATTGCTGACAGCTGGCCAAATAGCATTGATTCCTCAGCAGCAGAGGCAGAATGGGGATTTAAAGCAAAGTATGATATTGATGCGATGACAAAAGAAATGCTAGATAGACTCGAGTTAAAATTAAAATAAAAGAATGATAGACACTCTCATGCAATGTGAGAGTGTCTTTTATAGTTGTAACTGGATAAATTTGTAAGAGTACGAATATGTGAAGAGCATGGCTCGCTATCCTGAAGATGCGACTTTTAAAGGAAGGAATAGCCCGCCCACTGAAATGAGAAATATTCACCCGTTATCTGAGACTGTACCCCGAAAAATGAAAGAATGTTCCCACCGTCAAGGACTATGCGTCCAAAAAAGAAAAGTATGCACCCGTCCTTCGTCTATCAAGGTTCTTAGAACTATAGCCATCCAACAAAATTACCCCTTGCAGAAGCAAGGGGCACCATAATATTAACTAGCAGAATACATTTCGCGAATACGTTTTTGTAGTTCCTTATCTCGAACATATTCATCATAACGCATTTCCTTATCGATAATCCCGTTCGGTGTAATTTCGATAAGACGATTTGCAATACTATCAATGAATTGATGATCATGTGATGTAAATAGAATAGATCCTTTAAATTTGATTAATCCATTGTTCAATGATTGAATGGATTCTAAATCGAGATGGTTTGTTGGTTCATCTAGAAGTAGTACATTGGCATTGCTTAACATCATTTTAGAGAGCATGCAACGTACCTTTTCACCACCCGATAGTACATTGGCCTTTTTTAATGCCTCTTCACCGGAGAATAGCATTCTGCCTAGAAATCCTCGTAAAAATGTTTCTGTTTCATCCTCTGGAGAGAATTGGCGTAACCAATCGACGAGAGTTAAATTACCATTTTCAAAGAATTCACTATTATCCTTTGGAAAATAGGATTGAGAAGTAGTAATCCCCCATTTAAAGCTTCCAGAGTCTGGTTTCATTTCACCCATAAGAATTTTAAACAAAGTTGTCTTAGCAATATCATTTTTCCCAACAAATGCAATCTTGTCATCCTTATTCATTATAAAGCTAACATTATCTAGTACCTTTTCACCACCGATTGTTTTCGAAAGACCTTCAACTCGAAGTAGATCATTACCAATCTCACGTTCAGGTGTAAAAGCGATATAAGGATATTTTCTAGAGGATGGTTTGATATCATCTAATGTAATATTTTCAAGAAGCTTTTTACGAGATGTTGCTTGTCTCGATTTAGAAGCATTGGCACTGAATCTCGCTATGAATGCCTGTAATTCTTTAATTTTTTCTTCTTTTTTCTTGTTTGCTTCCTGGGCCATTTTCGAAGCTAGCTGACTTGATTCATACCAGAAGTCATAATTTCCGATATAAATTTGTATTTTTCCATAGTCAACATCTGCTATATGCGTACATACTTTATTTAAAAAGTGACGGTCATGGGAAACTACAATAACTGTATTTTCAAAGTTAATGAGAAACTCCTCTAGCCATTGAATAGCTTGGATGTCAAGGCCGTTTGTAGGCTCGTCTAACAGTAAAATATCTGGATTACCAAATAGAGCTTGAGCTAATAATACCTTAACCTTTTCATCACCAGTTAGTTCGGACATTAGCTTCGTATGAAGCTCTTCTTCAATACCAAGACCTTTTAATAGGATTGCTGCATCAGATTCAGCTTCCCAACCATTCATTTCAGCAAACTCGCCTTCTAGCTCTGCTGCACGCATTCCGTCCTCTTCTGTGAAATCAGCTTTCATATATATTTGGTCTTTTTCTTGTTTTACTGCATATAGTCTGTCATGTCCCATTAAAACCGTTTCTAAAACAGGAAACGCTTCATAGGCAAAATGATCCTGTTTCAGTACAGCAAGTCGCTCACCAGGTGATAAGGAAACATTACCTGTTTGAGGCTCTATTTCTCCTGAGAGAATCTTAAGGAACGTCGATTTACCCGCTCCATTTGCTCCAATAACACCATAACAGTTACCAGGGGTGAATTTTAGGTTAACATCTTCAAAAAGTTTTTTATCGCCATAACGTAAGCTTACATTAGTTACTGTGATCATTTAATAGATTTTCCTCCATCATTATATACTCAACGTTAGCTTACGGGATTTAAGCACTTTCGTCAATGTAAAACCTTGATTTTATCGATATTTGAATAATTTATTCAAATCTTTTTGAAAAATAGTCTTGTATATTTCTTGTTTTTTCGGTAAAGTTTTGTTATATCCGTTTACCGAGAAAGAAGATAGAAAGAAACTCGGTTTTGTTAGTTTGAGTGGAGGGGAAAACATGAGAGAAAGGACGATCTACTTTATCTTCACAGATACAGGGACATACCTTTCAAGACTTATAAACTTTTTTACCCATAAGCCCTTGAATCATGTTTCAATTGGTTTTGACCATGAATTAAAAGAGGTTTATAGCTTTGGTCGCGTTAATCCGAAGAACCCGTTTAGTGGCGGTTTTGTTCGTGAAGATATTAGAGGAGACTTTCTGAAGGATTCCAATAGTGCTGTATATACACTGAATATTACAGAACAGGAATACATCCTAATACGACATCATATCAAAGAAATTGAGAAAAGAGCTTCTGACTATAAGTACAATTTTATTGGATTATTAGGAATCTTATTTAAGATTGATATACGTAGAAAGAATGCATTCTTTTGCTCACAATTTGTAGCGACTGTATTACAGGATACGGAGTCTTTTAAGATATCAAAACCATCTAACTTTGTAACACCTGCTGACATCCGAGAACGTTCAGAATTACAATTAATATTCCAAGGTAGATTAGGTGACTATCCAAAACATCAGCTCGCAGAGGAAGTTTTGGATCTACCAAAGAAATCTTTTTTCTATTTACTTTCGAAAAAGGTAAAACAGTTTGTTGTACGATAATATGTCATTAAAAAGGTCCTTCCCCCTATTAAGTTACAAGTGATAGTAATTAATAGGAGGAAGGACCCTTTTGTTTTATTTACGCAGCAATGTTTCTATCCCGAGTGATTCATACGGCACCTTTATTTTAAACGCGAGATTATTGCCCTCTAAGTCCAACCGTTCTACACTAACATGGAAGTTACTTTTAATATCCATATCTGTTACTGCTATATAGATTTCTTCCCCATCAGGATTAATCGTAATCCAATTAGGAGTCGGTAAATATTTTTCCATATATTCCATTACCTTTTGGTTAGGTAATTTTAATAAACCAAGTGAAATGGACTTTTGCTTTAAAATTACATCTCCGTTTTTCTGGACAAATGGCTCGAAGTGGATGGAGATAGGGACCGTTGTAGAAAATACTGGCAATTCCCCTGTTAGTTCTACATCCTCCTCCAGCAACACTCTAAATTGATGCTCCGAATCCTTCAAGTATTCATACATATAAGCATTCACAAGCTCATTTAAGTTCTTTTTAGTCGTTCGTATAATAAATTCAGAGCTTTCCGTTGTGAAATGTTCCTGTGTCATGGGAAGTTCTCGATGCTCTACCGGCCAGAAAATTAGTGCAATGAGTATAAGAAGAATAGCTATATTGATGAAAAGGATGGCAAAGAAGGATATTTTCCATATCGCCTTATGCTGTTTATTGTTTTCCATTCTTTTCACCTTCTACTGTTATTCAATAACTAAATATTTTAGTATTCTCTCAGCCATTAATTGGTATCCATTTTCATTGGGATGAAAATGATCATCAGCAAATAAGTTATTATTGGTATTTATGAATAAGTCTTTTGTTGGGATAAAGGTTACACCATAATCCTCGGCAACCTTCTTACTAGTATTATTCCAATCATCGACAATCATATCGAGTTCTTTAATATGTTGAAAATATTGCTGGAACGGATTGTAGAAGCCGATGAGATAGATAGAAGCATTTGGATTTAGCGCGTTCATTTTTGAAAAAATTTCACGTAGGCGTTTTTCATAATATACACGTTCGTCAGAAAAGGCCTTATAGGTAATATTCATGAAGTTTTCCTCTAGAACTTTCATGATATCATTTGCACCGATAGTGATCAGAATAATGTCTGCATTTTGTATAGATTCCTTTATAGCCGGTTCATTCAATCGATTGATTAACTGATCTGTTCGGTTACCACGTAACCCTAGGTTCTCAAATGTGGCTATTTTCTTATCACGATTAATATACGTATCTAATATACCGACATACCCCCCCTGACCTGTATTGTCTCCAACACCTTGAGTCAAGGAATCACCAATGGCGACTATTCGTAGATTTTTTCCTGACAAGTAATGTATCGTACGTTTAATGGTAGTGAAAAATTCCTTCGATAAAAAATCAGCGGGTGTACTGGTTTCTCCTTTGCTTACATTTTCATTTATTTTCTTTTGTATATTAACGTCATCTTCATTTACCTCCTTCGTTTTAGAAGGTAGTAAATTGGTGTCTTCCTGCTGCTCACGTATCGTAATCCCAATTCCTACAAACAAAATTAGGAGTGTAATTAAAATCATCGTTGTCTTTTTTTTCATGATTAACACACCTATAATAGAACAAATTTTGTAACAAATATCGTAAATACTGTTACATTACTTTATGTAATTGCAAAACATTACTCTACTGAAATACCTTCAAAATAAAGATGGTTAGCCCACAATTTCAAGCTTTACTTTATATGTATACCCAAAACTATCCACTTTTAAAAGTAAAGGAGAACTTTGTCATCAAAAAGAAAAAAACGCCGAAGAGGCGTATTAGGTAGTACTATTTATCAATTCCTGACTTACTGTGATGGTACTTTGGTGTAGAGAGCGAAGAATAATGGCTAAATCCTCCAGCATGGCACTTGCTGTTGGAAATGCTCCTGCTCCTGGACCAGCTAAGATTATCCTCCCGACTAAATCAGTTTCAAGAACGATTCCATTATCAACCCCTTCAATCGAATATAGCGGGTGAGTAGCGGGTATGCTTACCGGTATGATGCTGGCGCGGATTTGTTCATCTATAAGCTGTAAGGAGGCGAGATGTTTTATTCGTTTACCGCATTCTTGCTGTTCCAATAACTCTCGCAGTGTAATATCTTTAATCCCTATCCGATCAACATTACTCCAGGCAGGCTGCTCATGAAAGATGAGTTCACTTAAAATCATTAGCTTAAAAAAAGCATCGAATCCTTCGATATCATTTGTCGGGTCTAATTCTGCATATCCTAATTGCTGTGCTTGATAAAGTGCTTGTTTAAAAGGAATCTTCTTCTCACGCATTTCCGTTAGTATATAATTAGAGGTACCATTTAAAATGGCTGTAACTTGCCGTATCTGATTGACGTGTAGGAGCTTACGGATGGTTTGGATAATCGGGATTCCGCCTGCGGTCGTAGCTTCAAAGCCAACCTGAACATGGTAATCTTCAGCAAGTGCAAGTAATTCTTTTCCATGATGGGCAAACATCGCTTTATTGGCAGTTATGACATGCTTTTTAGCCTTAATACTTTTTGCTAAATACGAATAGGCCGGTTCAACACCAACAATTGCCTCCAAAACAAGTTTTATTTCTGGATTATCGAGTATATGTTGAAAATCGGTCGTAATGAGATGGTTACCCTCGAAATTCCTATGTTTTTCAGGGTGTTTTACTAATATGGTCGTAACCTCGATGGATACACCTAGCTTTTCCTCTATACGTTTGTTGAGTTTTTGCAAGGTTCGATAAACACCTTTTCCAACAGTTCCCAGCCCAAGAAGGGCGACTTGAATTTTTTCCACACCATCACTCCTAATAAGTTCTTAATTAGTCAAGAAACGTTTTGACAGCCTTTCCCCATTTTGGATATTCTGTTAGAAAGCCATCGTGACCGAAAGACGTTTGAACAAGGTGATAGCTGCAGTTTGGTGTATAGCTAGCAAATTCACGAATGACTTTTGGTTCATAGATTAAATCATGCTCATAGCCAATGGCTAGAATATCACATTGAAAGGACTCACAGGTTTTCCTCAAATTGCCACGGCTTCTTCTAATATCGTGTGAATTCATCGCTTGAAGTAGAGTTATATAACTATTTGCATCAAAGCGTTTAGCAAGCTTTTCTCCTTGGTAGTTCAAATAAGATGCAATTTCGAAAAGCTCGCCGTCTTTTAAGCGTTTAAAACGCTCTTCAAATAGAACGGGGCTTCGGTAGGTTACCATTCCAATCATCCTAGCAATCTCTAACCCTCGTATGTTCTCCGAAAATGAGTAATTCCCTCTATTCCAATTAGGATCTGCCTTAATAGCCTCCTCAGCAATATGATTATAGGCGATTCCATAGTTAGATAGGGTAGGAGTTACTGCTAGGACAATTAGCTTCTCCATAAAACACGGATAAAGAAGCCCCCATTCTAATGCCTGCATTCCTCCAAGTGAACCCCCAATGATAGCATATAGCTTTTTAACTCCTAAATTCTGTAGAGCGAGGTACTGAGCATGAACCATATCTCGAATAGTAATTTTGGGAAAAGCGGCACGATATTGTTTTCTGGTTGTTGGATTGATACTCGTTGGTCCTGTTGAACCATTACAACCACCAAGAACATTAAAGGTAATGACTTGATAATAATCTGTATCCACTGATTGACCTGTACCAATCAGTCCATTCCACCACCCAGGCTCTTCCGGGTTTCCTACGGTTATATGATTGCCCGTTAATGCGTGGCAGACTAGAATGACGGGGGCATCGGCTGGACCTACCCATTCATATGCTAAGACTGCCTGTGTTAGGGTTTCACCAGATTCTAATTGGATTGGACCAATAGCTACAGTTCCTGTAGTAGTTTGGTAGTTTGTTTGCTTAGACATCGACATACCCACTCCTCAAGAAGGGTTAACTCATTTGTATTTGTTGTTTCTTTATCCCGCGAATTTTTAGTAGCTCTTCCAATAAAGAACGATTTGTTATCACCTTTATGCCTATGGCCTCCAAGTGATGAAGAATGGTGTCGTTCGCATTTGACTTTTCAACCCATAGTATTTTTACTTGTTTATTAACAAGTTCTTCAATTGCAGAAGGGGGAAGGTTGTCATCACTCACAATTACGGCATCTACACAAGCAGCGTCACTGAGGTTTTGGACATCAAAGCCATATAGCTTCAGTTTTTCTATATTGGTACTAACCACTTGTGATATTGAATTTTCCGGAAAAGCAATTACCTTTTTATGAATGCCGTCAGTTCTATCAAATGGTGAGTGGAGAAGCCAATGAATAATCAGATCTTCGTCCGTATTTGTATTCTCTTCTTGATTCGTTGCTATTGCAATCGCTTGGTTTAAATCCTGGATAATATCTTCAATTGCTTCAATTCCGACAGATAGGCGAATTAATTCCTCACTGACGCCACTCTTCTTCAAATCCTCTCTACTTAATTGCTGATGTGTTGTGGATGCAGGATGAATAATTAGTGATTTAGCATCACCGACATTTGCAACATGGGACCAAAGCCTTATCGAATCAATCAGTTTACGTCCAGCTTCTCTGCCGCCTGCAATACCAAAGGTAATCATCGAACCAAAGCCACCTCGTAAATATTTTTTTGCGAGCTCATGGGATGAATGGCTTGGTAAGCCAGGATAGTTTACCCATTCGACCTGGGGATGACTTTCTAAATATGCGGCAACCTGCTCAGCATTTATACAGTGGCGTTCCATTCGTAAATGTAATGTTTCCAATCCCTGTAGTAATAAAAAAGCATTTTGTGGACTTAAACAGGCACCGATATCACGGAGAAGCTGTACTCTTAATTTGGTTGCATATGCAAGGGGGCCAAGGTCTGCATAGCGAATACCATGATAGCTTTCATCTGGCTGTGTGAATTCTGTAAAACGCGTATTATTCCAGTCAAATCTCCCTCCGTCTACAACAACTCCACCAATTGAAGTACCGTGACCGCCAATCCATTTTGTCGCAGAATGCACAACGATATCTGCACCCCATGTTAAGGGCTTAGAAAGTATCGGTGTACCAAAGGTATTATCGATGATGAGTGGAATATGATGCTGATGGCAAATACTCGCAGCTCTTTCTATATCAAATACATTCAAGCTTGGGTTGGTAATTATTTCAGCAAAAACAGCCTTGGTTTTATCTGTAATTTCTTTACTGATTTCCTCAGGATTTGTTCCATCAACAAACTTTACTGTGATGCCATACTTTGGTAACGTCTTAGCAAATAGATTGTATGTACCGCCGTATAAATTACTATCAGCGATAATTTCATCACCTGCACCAGCTAGATTCAGTATAGCTAATGTAATTGCTGCCATCCCAGAGGACGTTGCTACTGCCTGTGTACCATCCTCAAGAATGGCTACTCGCTTTTCAAATGCATCAACTGTAGGGTTCATAATCCTTGTATAAATATTCCCAGGTTCTTTTAAGGCAAATAAATTTTGCGCATGCTCTGTGTCGCGGAAAACATATGAAGTAGTTTGATAGATTGGAAGTGCTCTTGAACCAGTTGCCAGATCAGGAATCTGGCCACCATGTAATAGAGTAGTTTCAGGTTGTTCAACATGAAAATTGGTCATTATTAAATTCCTCCTTATTTTTTGGTTGTCTGGAGGAAGAGAGAGGAAATAAAAAAGCCCTCTTCCTAAGAAGAGGGCGCATAAATTACAGTGCCGTTCCTCCTCTTATCTTCCAGATCTGTTTGACCTGTAGGATTTAGCACCTTTTAAGGAAAGTTGTCTTTCGCCTAAGGTTGCCGGGCTTCATAGGGCCTATTCCCTCCACCGCTCTTGATAAGAGATTAAAATGTATATTGAATAATATATTATAGACATTAAAATAATATGTCAATACTTATTTTATAATTATTTTTGTTGGTCCAAACTTTTCATTTTCTTTACAGGGAACCGATAAACGGAACCTAAATAGATGAGTAGGGCAAGCCATATAAATCCAAAGGAAATAAGGTGCTCTGTCTGGAACGTTTCATGATACACAAAAACGCCAATGATTAACATAATAGTTGGAGCAATATATTGCAAAAATCCCACCATAGCTAGTGGAATACGTTTAGTACCACTTGCAAACATTAGTAACGGTATTGCAGTTGCGATCCCTGCCCCCATTAGAAATAGGTTATCCTGTGTAGACCCGGCTGAAAAAGAGAATGCATTTTCCGGTAGTGTTAATAAATAGATGAGTGCAATAGGTGTCACAATCATCGTTTCAATGGTTAATCCGAACATGGCTGGAATGTCTACTACCTTTTTAAACAATCCATATAATGCAAAGGTTACCGCTAGAAAAATAGATACCCATGGGAAAACACCATAGCTGAAGGTGAGGTATAATACCCCTACTCCGGCTAATATCACGGATAGCGTTTGACTTCTTGTCAGTTTTTCCTTCAAAACTATAATAGCAAGTAGAATACTGACTAATGGGTTGATATAGTAGCCAAGGCTTGCCTGGATAACATGATCACTATTGACTGCCCAAATATAGGTAAGCCAGTTTAAACTAATAACGATTGACGCTAGTGTTATACTTATAAGCTTCTTTTTATCGTGAAGAATGGCCTTACACTCGTCAATAAACCCTGACCATTTCCTTGCAAAAAGCACAACTAAAACCATAAAAACAAAAGACCAAATAATACGATGAGCTAAAATTTCACCAGCTGAGATATGGTCAATTAGCTTCCAATAAATTGGTAGAAAGCCCCATAATATGTAAGCAAAAGTAGCATACAAAACACCAATCTTATCCGTATTCCGTTCCATTTCTAAAACCTTCTTTTTCTTAAATTTCTTATAAATAAACTCATTTTAAATTTAATTAATTGAAAAGGCAATGAAAAGGCATTGCATAAGACAGACAGCTAGCCTGTTCGAAGCTGTTTCTGGGAATCATTGAAATGTCTAATGAAACAATAAAGAAAACGCTTTCATAAATTGGGATTATAGAATATGATATTACTAGATACAAAAAAGAGGAGGAGAAATTTATGGCAAGACATTATAAACATATGGAAACATCTGTTATTCATGAAGGCTACGATTCAAAGGACATGTTAGGAAGCCTATCAACACCATTGTTTCAAACCTCTACCTACACATTTGCAACAGCAGAACAAGGGGAAAGACGATTTGCTGGAGAAGAAGATGGTTATATTTATTCACGTTTAGGAAATCCAACAGTAAAGGTATTAGAAGATAGAATTGCAGCACTAGAAAATGGCGAAAGAGGTCTAGCTTTTGGTTCTGGGATGGCGGCGGTATCTGCAGTTCTTATTGCGTTAACAAAAGCAAATGATCATATTCTTTGTTCATCGGGATTGTATGGCTGCACATTCGGATTGTTAACCATGATGAAAGAAAAATATAATATCTCGCATGATTTTTCCCAAATGGAGACAGAGGAAGATATCCGCTCCAAAATTAGGCCTGAAACAGCATGCATTTATGTAGAGACACCTATTAATCCAACGATGAAGCTAATCGATCTCGAGCTGGTGGTACGTGTTGCTAAGGAATACGGAATTCCTGTAGTTGTTGATAATACCTTCGCTTCTCCTTATCTACAAAATCCACTAGATTTAGGCTGTGATGTGGTGCTTCATAGTGCGACTAAATATATTGGTGGACATGGAGATGTGATTGCAGGACTTGTCGTAGGAAAAAAGGAATTTTTAGATGAGGTCGCCATGACGACTTTGAAGGATATCGGTGGAGTCATATCCCCATTTGATGCGTGGCTCTTATTACGTGGGCTAAAAACACTTCCTGTTAGGATGGATCGGCACAGTGATAATGCAGAAGAAATTTTTAAACGATTAAAAACACATCCTAATGTGACCGAGGTTTACTATCCGAATGATGAATCCCGATCAGATTATGCGATTATGAAAAAACAAATGAGACGAGGTGGCGGTGTTATTTCATTTGAAATAAAAGGAACCAAAAAAGATGCACAAAGCTTTTTAAATAATCTATCCTTCCTGAAAATTGCAGTGTCTCTCGGGGATGCAGAAACACTTATTGAACATCCAGCAACCATGACACATGCAGTGGTTCCAGGAGAATCTCAGAGAGATATGGGCATCACGGATCAGCTTATCCGCTTATCTGTCGGTCTAGAGGCATGGGAGGATATTTGGCATGATTTAGAGCAAGCACTAAATAAAATTAATGTGGACGCATACTCCAAGGCTTTAGAGTCCCGATAATAGCTTCTGGAATGTTTCGTTTAATTACTTTTATCACACCATTGGAGATTTCGTCATGTGTAAGCCATCTTGAACTGCCATCTTCAAGCACAAATCCCAAATAAACACGTCTGTATTCACACGCTTCCGGTACAGTCGTGTTTTCTTTTACAAAGAAAGAAGAGCTTCCTTGAACATGAATTAATTTCCATGGCTCTATTCTTGTCTCTACCTCTTTTAGAATCGTTGATAATGCAAGTGGCGCAGAGTTATGTATCCAACTAACAATTAAGTCTGGGCAACCTCCATGCTGGTCTATTACTTCTCGGACCTTCCCCTTTAATGCCTGTGTATCATGATAGTCAACCGTGAGCGAATGCAATTGATTTGGTTTTTTACTTTTTTCCTGCATGGATTTGAAACTCTCCGGCTTACGATGTACCACATATACATGATAGCCCTCCTCTACCAGCCATTGACAAACCCCTTCTAGCATACCAGTTCCACCAATCACAAATGCAAATAGTTTTTTACTCACGATTTCATCTCCCTTCTGTTATAGTATTATATAGCAAATTGTTCTGTATAATCGATTTTATCACAACGTAAGCTAAAGGAAAGTTTCAATAAAAAGAGAAAGTGAAAAAATTGGCAATTTTATGCCTTCCTTAGCTTTCATTTATTGCTTCATTATTATGATTAAAAGGGGTAAATAGCATGGAAATTATGCCCTATATATTTCTAGCTTTAATAATTTTTAATATTACATTAGGACTTTCAATAGTATTCTTAGAAAGAAAAGATGCGTCAGCAACATGGGCATGGTTAATGGTTCTTTTATTTGTCCCTGTGGTAGGTTTTTTTCTATATTTAATTTTCGGACGAAGAATAAGTGGAAAGCGTATTTTTACTTGGGACGCAAAGGCAAAGCTTGGCGTAAAGGCAAAGGTTCAGTCTCAGATAAGAGCAATTGAAAATGATGAGTTCATTTTTAATGACCTAGCAGAGTATCGGGATTTATACTATTTACATTTGCGAAATGATGCTGCAATCTTTACTCAGAATAATAAGGTGGATCTATTTGTAGATGGAAATGAAAAATTTCAGGCATTGTTAAATGATATGGAAGCTGCTAAAGACCATATACACCTTTTATACTATATTATACGTCATGATGAGCTCGGACAACGAATAGCAAATATGTTAATTAAGAAAGCACAAGAGGGTGTAGAGGTTAGACTACTATATGATGCACTTGGAACACGATATCTACGTCCTAAATATCTTCGTACATTAAAACGGGCGGGAATTCAAGTAGCAGCATTTTTTCCTTCACTGATTCCTAAAATTAATTTTAAAATTAATTATAGAAACCACCGTAAGCTAGCAATTATTGATGGGGAAATAGGATATATTGGTGGCTTCAATATTGGTGATGAGTATGTAGGGAAGAGTAAAAAATTCGGTCATTGGCGTGATACCCATTTGAGAATATGTGGGGATGCGGTTCAAGGGATGCAAACCCGTTTCATTTTGGATTGGAATCAGGCGTCAAAGAATGATATTCTGTATGATGATCGTTATTATACAACACATTCCTGTGGCGATGTTGGGGTACAAATAGTTTCAAGTGGACCTGACTCTGACTGGGAGCAAATCAAAAATGGTTATATTAAGATGATATTGTCAGCTAAGGATTATGTTTACATACAGACTCCTTATTTTATTCCAGACGAGAGCTTAAAGGATGCCATTCGTATCGCAGCATTATCCGGTGTTGATGTAAAAATCATGATTCCTAATAAGCCTGACCACCCATTTGTCTATTGGGCAACCTTGTCCTATGTTGGAGATATGCTAGAGGCTGGTGCTGAAGTGTATATCTATCAAAAGGGATTCCTTCATTCCAAGACAATCGTGGTTGACGGGAAAATTGCATCCGTAGGAACAGCTAATATTGATGTGAGGAGCTTCCGATTGAATTTCGAAGTGAATGCTTTTTTATATAATAGAACTCTAGCTTCCAGTCTAGTAAAAGAATTCCATATTGATATTGAGAATTCAACACAAATGACGAAAAAACTGTACAGTAAACGATCCGTAGGCATTAAAATAAAAGAGTCCATCTCGCGGTTAATATCACCAATACTATAACAAAACGAAAAAATAAATGGAGTGAATTCATCATGAAAAGAAAACCTTGTTCCGATTCATTAGCAGTAAAAACTTCCCATGTATTACCACCAGACACGAATTATCACGGAACACTTTTTGGTGGAACATTAATGGCACATATTGATGATGTAGCTGCAATTGCAGCAGTAAGACATTGCCGTAAAGCGGTTGTAACTGCTTCGACGGATTCAGTGGACTTTTTAGAGCCTGTTAAAGAAGGAAACTCTATTTGTGTAGAAGCCTTTGTAACCTATACTCGAAATACATCGATGGAGGTATTTGTTAAAGCAGTATCAGAGGATCTTCTATCTGGTGAGCGCAAGGTTTGTGCAACAGCCTTCCTAACCTTTGTTGCGGTTGACGAAGATTTGCGCCCTATTCCAGTACCAGAGGTATATCCGGTTACCGAATCTGAGAAATTACTACATGAAGGTGCAAAGGAACGAGCTGAACTTAGAAGAGAACGGAGAAGGAATTCCAAAGAGTTTGCAGCACGATTTGGAACAAGCTATCCTTGGAATAAATAAAGCCTTGTAGAAATATTACGTTTAGAATTTTCTTAGAGTATGAATAGTAGCCTTGAGAAGAGAGGTCTAGTTTTAATAGGCTTCTTTCTTTTTGAGGGATTTTTTCATAATTGGTTATGCTAATTAATAATAATGAGATTAGATGTCTGTTACTGAAAGGGGAAGTTTAATGGGTTTTTTAGAAGGGCTAGTTGATTCTATTAATGAAGTGTTATGGTCATACATACTTATTATTGTTCTGATTGGATTAGGATTATATTTCACAATTCGTACAAAGTTTATCCAGATTCTTAATTTTCCTGAAATGATACGTGTTTTGTTTGATAAGCGTACAATCGATGCATCAGGTAAAAAAGGTACATCCTCCTTTCAAGCATTTGCAATAAGTGCTGCTTCAAGAGTTGGAACAGGAAACCTTGCAGGAGTAGCCTCTGCTATAGCAGTAGGTGGACCAGGGGCAATTTTTTGGATGTGGGTCATTGCACTACTTGGTTCTGCATCTGGTTTTGTAGAAAGTACGTTAGCTCAAATTTATAAGGTGCCTGAGAAAAATCAATATCGTGGTGGGCCAGCATACTATATGGAAAAAGGTCTTAAAAATCGCTGGTTAGGAGTTGTTTTTGCTATCACGATTACGTTTACATATGGACTTGTATTTAATTCTGTACAATCAAATACAATTAGTTTAGCATTTGAAGGACAATTTAATATTTCGGAAGGCACAATAGCGGTTGTGTTGATAATACTAACGGCTGCCGTTATTTTCGGCGGGATAAAAAGCATTGCTAATGTGTCGCAGGTTATTGTTCCAATCATGGCAATTCTTTATTTGGCTATTGCTTTTTATGTAATAATCATCAATCTTGATGCAATCCCAGAGATATTCTCGTTAATTTTTGCAAATGCTTTTGGAATTAAAGAGGTAGCTGGAGGCGGCTTTGGAGCAGCTATTATGATGGGAATTAAGCGGGGGCTATTTTCGAATGAAGCCGGAATGGGTAGTGCACCAAATGCTGCAGCAACAGCAGAAGTGTCCCATCCAGTTAAACAAGGACTAATTCAGGCATTAGGGGTGTTTTTTGATACGTTATTAATTTGTTCGGCAACTGGATTTATTATCCTATCAGCAGGAGGTTATGCTGGCAGCAAACTAGACGGTATTCAATTAACCCAGAATGCCATTACACAGCATATAGGCCCATGGGCTGGCATATTTGTAGCAGTTGCTATATTTCTATTTGCCTACAGCTCGATTTTAGGTAACTATTATTACGGAGAAAGTAATATTGGATATATTAAAAATAGTCCAGGCTGGTTATTTATCTATCGATTAGCTGTATTAGCGATGGTGGCATTTGGAGCTCTAGCAAGCTTTGACTTTGTCTGGGCACTAGCCGATTTGACAATGGCAATCATGGCATTAATAAACCTTTATGCAATAATGAAACTATATAAAATTGTCCATCGAGTCCTTCAAGATTACCGAGAACAAAGGAGAGCTGGAAAGGATCCAGTTTTCAATCGAGAAATATTAGATGATACATCTGGGATTGAATTTTGGGAGCCAGGTCAGGTGAAAGGAAAGGAATAGAAGTGGAAAGACACTCACTCAAATGAAGTGGGTGTCTTTTATGTTGGAGAAGGGCTGTAAGCATCATTTTAACAGAAGATAAGGTTTGAAATGAATCATAGAAGGACTGTAAGCATCATTTCAACCGTAGAAGAGGACTGAAATGAATCATAGAAGGGCTATAAACATCATTTCAACAGTAAATAAGGTTTGAAATGAATCATAGAAGGACTGTAAGCATCATTTCAACCGTAGAAGAGGATTGAAATGAACGATAGAAGGGCTATAAACATCATTTCAACCGTAGAATAGGATTGAAATGAATCACAGAAAGACTGTAAGCATCATTTCAACAGTAAATAAGGTTTGAAATGAATGATAGAAAGAATATACACATCATAACTAGATGAGATTCATTAATAAAACCATTGAAATATTTAAAGTAAACGCTTACAATGAAAAGTAAGAATAGTGAGAACATATGAGGTGCTGGAATGGTGATTCATAAACTGAAGTATCATCTACAGCTTAATAATCAAGGAGGCTTGGTCTAAGGATCGCAAGCCTCCTTTTTATTTGAACACTTTAACTTGCTAAAACGATACTATGGAGGTGTAGGAAATGGTTGTATTAACCGGGAATTCATTAACCTTGGAAGATATAAAGCGTGTTGTAATGGAGCACGAGTCTGTTACCCTTTGTGATATTCAACGAAAGAAGATAGAACTAAATCGGCAAACAGTAGAAGAAATGCTAAATGAAAAACGTGTGATGTATGGAATTAATACAGGTTTCGGAAAATTTAGTGATGTGCTGATAGAGGAAGATGATCTAGAAGAGCTTCAACTCAATTTAATCCATTCACATGCATGTGGGGTGGGAGAACCATTTGATGAAAAAATAAGTAAGGTGATGGTTTTACTGAGAGCAAATGCGCTTGCACAGGGCTATTCAGGAGTTCGACCAGAGCTTATTCAACAATTAATCGATATCCTGAATGTTGGTATAGCACCAGTGATTCCGCAACAAGGGTCACTTGGTGCGAGTGGCGATTTAGCTCCGCTCTCCCATCTAGCACTTGTTTTACTAGGTGAGGGTGAAGTGTTTTATCAAGGGAAAAGGATGCATACATTGGATGCCTTTCAACAAGTGGGTTTAATACCAATATCACTTAAGGCAAAGGAAGGCTTAGCACTCATTAATGGGACACAAGCAATGACGGCAGTTGGAGTTATCACGTATTTAGAGATGGAAAAGCTTTTATATCAAAGTGAGCTTACGGCTGCCATGACAATGGAAGGATTACACGGAATCATGGATGCATTTGATGCAGATGTTCACCGTGTAAGGGGACATCAGGAGCAAATGGAAGTAGCGAAACGCATACGAGAGATTTTACGTGATAGTGAATTGACAACAGCGCAAGGAGAAATGCGTGTTCAAGATGCCTATACGATACGATGTATTCCTCAGGTTCTAGGGGCGTGCTGGCAGACACTACATTATGCAAAAGAAAAACTAACGATAGAGATAAATGCTGTTACGGATAATCCATTAATCTTCTCCGATGACAATAAGGTAATCTCTGGTGGAAATTTTCACGGTGAGCCAATTGCTTTTACAATGGACTTTTTAAAGCTAGGTATAGCAGAGACTGCAAATATATCAGAAAGAAGAATCGAAAGACTGGTGAACCCACAATTAAATGATCTTCCTGCTTTCTTAAGTCCAAAACCAGGCTTAGAGTCAGGAGCAATGATTATGCAATATAGTGCGGCTTCTCTTGTGTCAGAAAATAAAACACTAGCACATCCAGCAAGTGTCGATTCCATTCCGTCGTCTGCTAATCAAGAGGATCATGTGAGCATGGGAACAATAGCAGCAAGGCATGCACTATCTATGCTGCAAAATACAAGACGTGTCATAGCAATAGAACTTATATGTGCCATGCAAGCAGTTGAATATCGCGGTATCGAAAAAATGGCAGAGAAAACGCGATTATTTTATGAAAAGGCAAGATACATCGTTCCTAGTATTACAAAGGATCGAATTTTCTCCATAGATATTGAAAATTTAGCGGATTGGTTAAAAGAGTCACAGGAAAGTGATGTTACGAATTTAAAAGGAGAGGTGAGGGTTTATGAATAAGGTAAAGGTATGTGCGAAAAAGGGCTTGGAATTAGAGTGTAAGGGCTGGGAGCAGGAAGCTGCTCTTCGGATGCTGTATAACAATTTGGATCCAGAGGTCGCTGAGAACCCTGAGGAATTAGTTGTTTACGGTGGAATTGGAAAGGCAGCACGTAATTGGGATGCCTTCCATGCAATTGTTAAAACGCTCCGTAATCTAGAGAATGATGAAACAATGCTGATCCAATCAGGAAAGCCTGTTGGTGTTTTTAAAACACATCGTTATGCGCCACGAGTGTTACTTTCTAATTCAGTGCTTGTTCCAAAATGGGCAAACTGGGAGCATTTTCATGAGTTGGATAAGAAAGGGCTTATTATGTATGGCCAAATGACTGCTGGAAGCTGGATTTATATTGGAACACAAGGTATTTTACAGGGAACCTATGAAACATTTGCTGAGGTTGCTAGAAGGCATTTTGGCGGTACTTTAAAAGGAACGATTACTTTAACGGCAGGGCTTGGTGGTATGGGAGGCGCTCAGCCACTAGCAGTCACCATGAATGAAGGTGTTGTGATTGACGTCGATATTGATAGAAGTAGAATCGAAAAGCGAATCAAGACGAAATATTGTGATGTCGTGACGGAAACCATAGATGAAGCGGTTGCCTTAGCCAATGAAGCGAAGGAAAAAGGGAAGGCATTATCGATTGCGTTAGTAGGAAATGCTGCCGAAGTTCACCATGAGCTACTTAGGAAAGAGATCAAAATTGATATAGTGACAGACCAAACATCT
This sequence comes from Ornithinibacillus bavariensis, assembly GCF_018333235.1. Lineage (GTDB taxonomy): Bacteria > Bacillota > Bacilli > Bacillales > Amphibacillaceae > Ornithinibacillus > Ornithinibacillus bavariensis. The sequence continues at coordinate 238,282 of NZ_BORP01000002.1, forward strand.
GCCCATGATCCTCTAAATGGTTATATTCCTATTGGTTATTCAGTTGAAGCAGCAGCGGTTTTGCGAAGAGAAAATCCGGAGAAATATATGACTCTTGCTAAGCAAAGTATGGCTAGACATGTAGATGCGATGTTAATTTATCAAGAAAGAGGTTCTGTTGTCTTTGACTATGGTAACAATATTCGTCAGGTTGCAAAGGATGAAGGAATCGTAAATGCATTTGATTTTCCTGGCTTTGTTCCAGCATATATTCGACCACTATTTTGTGAAGGAAAAGGACCGTTCCGTTGGGCAGCATTATCTGGCGATCCAGCAGATATTTATCGCACAGATGAATTGATTAAGGAGCTTTTTCCAGAAAATGAAGCATTAATCCGTTGGATAGATATGGCTAGAGAGCGTGTGGCTTTTCAAGGATTACCATCTCGAATTTGTTGGCTAGGGTATGGGGAACGCGTGAAAATGGGATTAGCAATTAATGAATTAGTGCGTAAAGGTGAATTGAAAGCGCCTATAGTTATTGGGCGTGACCACCTTGATTGCGGTTCCGTTGCTTCACCAAACCGTGAAACGGAGGGGATGCAGGATGGTAGTGATGCAGTTGGTGACTGGGCAGTACTTAATGCATTAATTAATACTGCAGCAGGTGGGTCTTGGATTTCTTTCCACCATGGTGGAGGTGTCGGAATGGGATATTCACTTCATGCTGGAATGGTAGCTGTTGCGGATGGCTCGGAATTAGCTAGGGAGAGACTAGAAAGAGTACTCACTACCGATCCTGGAATGGGGATTATCCGCCATGCCGATGCGGGCTATGAAAAAGCAATTAATTTTGCAGAGGAACATGATATTACGATTCCTATGAGGAGGTAATAAAGTGCAGGTTGATATTCTAATAACAAATATTGGTGAGTTACTGCCCATGGATAAAAAGGGCCCTGTTCGAGGGAAGGCAATGTCTGAACTAACTGTTTGGCACGATGCTGCAATTGGGATAAAGAATGACCAAGTAGTTTGGATTGGGTCAGGAGATGAAGCTAAAGTTCTAGAAGCTTCGAATGTAATGGATGCAAAAGGTAGGCTTGTTACCCCTGGATTAGTTGACCCACATACCCACCTCGTTTTTGGTGGGTCCCGTGAAAAGGAAATGGCGCTTAAGCAACAAGGAATTCCGTACTTAGAAATTTTAAAGCAAGGTGGAGGAATATTATCTACGGTAAGAGCAACACAAGCAGCATCCTTTGAGGAGCTTTTAGAAAAAGCACTCTTTCATCTTGATCGGATGGCAATGCATGGCATTACAACTGTTGAAGCAAAAAGTGGCTATGGGCTTGACCATGATACAGAAATGAAGCAGCTTCGGGTGGTAAAAGAAGCAAATGAGAAGCATCCATTGGATATTGTTTCTACCTTTTTAGGTGCACATGCTATTCCAGAAGATTATAAGAATAATCCAGAGGCATTTTTGGTATACATGAGTGAGCTTTTTGAACCAATACGAGAAGAGAGGCTTGCAGAGTTTGTTGATATTTTTACTGAAACAGGTGTATTCTCTGTTCCGCAGTCGCGTAGATATTTAATGAAGGCAAAGGAAATGGGATTCGGTCTTAAAATACATGCCGATGAGATTGATACACTAGGTGGGACGGAGCTTGCGGTAGAACTAGGTGCAGTAAGTGGAGATCACTTAGCAGTTACCTCTGACGAAGGAATAGAAAAACTAGCAAACTCCGATACTATCGGTGTTATTTTGCCAGGCACTAGCTTTTATCTTGGTAAAGATGATTATGCAAGAGCAAGACAAATGATAGACGCTGGTGCAGCTATCGCTATTTCAACTGATTTCAATCCAGGTAGTTCGGTGACGGAAAACCTTCAGCTCATTATGTCTATTGCGGCATTAAAACTGAGACTATCCCCTGAAGAAATTTGGCATGCAGTTACGGTAAATGCTGCACATGCTATTGGAAGAGGAGAAGTTGCAGGTTCAATTGCAGTTGGTAGGAAGGCAGATATCGTTTTATGGGATGCACCAAATTATTTATATATCCCGTATCATTATGGGGTAAACCATGCTAATACCGTCATTAAAAATGGAAAAGTAATTTTTGAAAGGCAGGCGATACGATGACAGAAATACGTCATTTGAGGCCTGCTGGTAAAGCTATTTTTAAGGACCGCTATACAACGAAGGCAAAGGAGCTATTAACGAACTGGCTACCAAGAAAGAGTGCTAAATACGGAATTATCGGTCTCCCATTATCCAAATCATCCATTAGTTATTCTGGTGCGGCATTTGCTCCCGGTGCCATCCGTGAAGCACTACAAAGCTACTCGAATTATGCCGGAGAGATTGGTATAGAGTTGACAGATGAGATAATAGACTTTGGGGACTTAGAAATGCACCCTACCGATACCATCGGAAATCATACTCGGTTATATGAGGGATTATCGGATATTTACCAGACAAAGGCTGTAAATAATTGGTTTTTATTAGGTGGGGATCACTCTGTCAGCTATGCTTCTATTCGCGCTTTTAAGGAGCAACTTGGCTCGGTTGGTATTATCCAGTTCGATGCCCATCATGATCTACGGAATATGGAAGATGGTGGACCAACAAATGGAACGCCATTTAGAAGGTTGCTAGAGGAAGGGATTATAGATGGACGGGATTTAGTCCAAATTGGAATCCGTGATTTTACGAATGCCAAGCAGTATCATAATTATGCTATGGAACAGGGAGTAACCGTTTATACAATGGCAACTGTGCGAGAAATTGGGCTGAATGCTATTTTAGAACAAGAGATTGACAGATTAGCAAAGTGCACCAACCATATTTATCTATCAGTGGATATGGATGTCTTGGATCAGGCATTTGCCCCTGGGTGTCCAGCAATCGGTCCTGGTGGGATGGATAGTACTACATTATTGAATGGAATTCACTTCGCTGCACAGCATGAATCTGTAAAAGCAATGGATATCGTAGAAATTGATCCAACGATAGATATTCGGAATATGACAAGCCGTGTAGCATCATATGTATTATTAGAATATATGAAGGGGAAGGCTAGTATGTAAAAAAAGTCCCCAGCCTGGGGACTAAATTAAACATTCGACAAATCTTTCTATTAGAGGGATTCTAATAGATCACAGTTTACTAAGGAAAGTTAAAATTACATAAAGAAGTATTTTAATAGACTTGGGTTAATCTTGATTTATTTGTAATGTCTATTTGTCTGGCTCTGAAAGACCAATCGCCATTGATGAGAGCTAAAATGTTAATTGGCTATACTCTTCCAAAATGCGATAATGGTTAATAGCCTATGCTTCTTCTAATTCTTCCTTTGTAATCCATTTATTTGCCCAGTCCTGGATGTCTTCAATAACAGGACGAAGTGATTCACCTTTTTTGGATAGTGAATATTCAATACGAACTGGAAATTCGGAATATATATTTCGATCGACAATGCCTTCTTTTTCAAGCATCTTTAGACGGTCAGAAAGTAGTCTCCCACTAATAGGTAAACTGGATTCCATTTCAGAGAAACGCTTAGCACCGTCTAACAATTCAAAAAGAATAAGTCCGACCCAGCGTTTACTAATAATTTGCATGGCTTTTTCAAAACGTGGGCATAGTTCACTCACTCAGATCACCTCACTATCGGCATCGGAAGTCTTCATTAGCTTACAAAAAGTAACTATAACAATTTTAACATAACGTAATGAAGAAGTAAAATACAAAAAATGACATAAAAGCTGGTTATACGAATAGAAGTTAGTTGGATATTTTAGTATTTTGTGAAATAATAACAATACAATGAATTTAATATTTGGAGGTTTCAATATGGTATCACAGCAAACACAAGAGAAATATGCAGAATTAGCTTTACGTAAAGGTGTAAATATACAAAAAGGTCAAGCATTAATGATTAACTCTACCATTGAGGGTGCAGAGTTTACAAAGATTGTTGCAAAAAAGGCATATGAGTTAGGTGCAAAGGATGTACATATTATCTGGGGAGATGATGATTTAACACTTTGGAAATATCAATATGCTCCAGATGAGGTATTAGAGCACTTTCCAGAGTGGAAGGTAAAGCTACACGATATGTACGCTGAAGATGGAGCGGCAGTTCTTTCGATTCGATCAACAAATCCAGATTTATTAAAGGATATTGATCCTACAAAAGTAGCTAAAGCAAATAAAGCAGCAGCACTTGCAATGACAAATTTTCGTAAGTATACAATGAACGACAAAATTACATGGTCTATTATTTCGATTCCAACAGGTGATTGGGCACAGAAAATTTTCCCGGAAAAATCTCGTGAAGATGCAATAGCAAGTCTCTGGGATGCTATCATTAAAATTGTTCGTGTTGACCAAGAAGATCCGATTAAAGCATGGGATGAGCATAATGCAACCTTAAAAACAGCTCGTGAAATCTTAAATGATAAGAACTATAAAAAGCTGGTATTCAAAGCACCAGGTACAGATTTGGAAATGGAGCTTCCAGAAGGACATATTTGGAAGGGTGGTTCTGCAGTATCAGAAAAGGGGATTACATTTAATCCAAACATGCCAACAGAGGAAGTTTTCTCCATGCCACATAAATATGGTGTAAATGGAACGGTATCAAGTACAAAGCCATTAAATTATGGTGGAAGCCTTATCGACAACTTTAGCCTAACATTCAAAGACGGAAAGGTTGTTGATTTCAAGGCTGAAGTAGGTGAAGATACATTAAAACATCTACTTGAAACAGATGAAGGTGCAAGTCGTATCGGAGAAATTGCTCTAGTGCCACACGAATCTCCTGTTTCTCAATCAGGCTTAATCTTCTACAACACATTATTTGATGAAAATGCTTCTTGTCATATCGCACTTGGTAAAGCGTACCCAACGAATGTGAAAGGTGGATCAGCTATGAGTGAGGTGGAACTAGATAAGGCTGGTGTCAATGATAGCCTTGTACACGTGGACTTCATGATTGGCTCTGAGAAGCTTGATATCGATGGTGTAAAAGCAGATGGATCAACAGAACCGGTATTCCGAAATGGAACATGGGCATTAGATATGAAAGGGAAATAAGAGCAAAAGAAAAGCTGTTACACAGTGAATGTGTAACAGTTTTTTGTTTAAACGGCAATTTCCTATTGTGAAAAAGGGATACATATCTGTGTTATAATAAATTTGGAAAACTTTGATTTGGGGGATAAACATGGATATTATAAAACAAAATTCAATCGCCTGGGACCAAAAAGTAGAGGATGGAGCAACATACACAAAACCAGTCGCAAAAGAGATTATAGAAAAGAGTAAAACAGGGGATTGGGAAATAACGGTTACTACTGTAAGAAAAGTACCTAGAGGTTGGTTTCCGGATTCTATAAAAGGATTAAAGATACTATGCTTGGCTTCGGGTGGAGGACAACAAGGTCCTGTTTTAGCTGCAGCTGGAGCAGATGTGACCGTTGTGGATATGTCTTTGAAGCAATTAGAGCAGGATAAGTATGTGGCAACACGGGATGGGCTGAATATTACAACCATACAAGGCAATATGAAAGACCTTCATTTTTTAGAAGAGGATACATATGACATGATTATCCATCCTGTTTCAAATGTATTTGTGGATGATGTTTTACCAGTGTGGAAGGAAGCTGCAAGGGTGCTTAAGGAAGGTGGCATTCTAATCGCTGGATTTACTAATCCTCTTCTATATATTTTTGATGATGAAGCGGAAATGAAGGGGAAATTAGAGGTTAAGCATAAAATTCCGTATTCTGATTTAGAAGCACTTTCTAAGGAAAAGCTAGAGGAGTTTAGAAAAAACAAACAAACGTTTGAATTTGGTCATACATTAGAAGATCAAATTCAAGGACAGATTGATGCTGGCTTTGTTATTACAGGATTTTATGAGGATGATTTTGGTGGTACAAGATTGTTAGATAATCATATTAAAACATTTATAGCGACACGTGCTTTAAAAAAGTAACACGATGGAAATGGAGTGTAGGATATGAACGTTGGTGAAATAGATACCTTTGTTTTACTTAGACCTATGTTTACGATGCTATTTGTTTTCTCACTCATTATATTGATTCTACTTATTGTACCGAAAACGAAGTATTATATGAATGGTTTAATGGTAATCGGATCATCTGTTATGCTATCGGTAATAGCAGCACAGTTATTGTGGACGGAAGGTGTATTAGCAGACGAGCTTGGCATAGCTAGTGACGTAATATCAATACTATTGTTTGCTGCTATATTAGGTTTAGCAATTTTATCTTGTATCCTTTTTTATGTACAAAAGAAGAAAGTCACAGATAGAAAATGATTCCTGATAAGGTAAAAAGGTATCCATATGTGGATACCTTTATCGACATCGAAGAATGATTATTACAACTAACTACATAAGCCCATTCTTCACCAGAACAGCTTTTATCTTTGTATAATCATAATCCTCTGGCAACGCCTCTTTAAGTGGCTTTAACTTAGGCTCTTCTACCACTTCTCTTGTTGTAAGTACCTTTGCCTCCTCTTCATCAGTAAAGAAGATATCCCAAGCAATTGGGTAACCATCCTGGAATGCTTTGAAAAGATGACTTTCAACTGTAATCGTAGTCATCTCTCGAATAGCGGCTATTTCCTTTATTGATTTTCCGGACTGAAATAGCTTATAGCTTACTAAATGACTTGGGCCTTCATCTTCTTTTCTTTTTGGTTTGGAAGCATTTGGTGCATTCCCAGTAATTTTAATTCTCCTTTTAGCCTCGGGATGATCACCACGCCATTTACGAATAACTTCTAAAAAGATATCCCCATATTGGTCGTATTTTTTCTCGCCGATACCTTTAATTTCAAGCATATCTTCCTTCGTTTCCGGGAAATACCTACTAAGCTCTTTTAAGGTAACATCTGAAAATAGAACATAGGGTGGAACATTTTGTTCGTCCGCTAGTTTTTTACGTAATTGACGTAACGCATCAAATAAATCCTTATAGTAATCATCCTCTTCCGTCGTAGGGATGGATACCATATACATTTCAACAGTTCTACTCCCTTTTAAAACATCGATGGAATTTTTGTTTAGCTTTAATGTTGGGTATTTCCCCTCTTCTGTTGCAAGCAATTGTTCAGCAATCAAAAAGTGAATTTTTTCAGTGATTTCCTTCTCTGTATAGGTAGACAATAGCCCATAGGTAGTCAGGTTGTGAAGTTGGAACTCTTTCAGCTTTTTATCGCTAGAACCTTTTAATACCTTGGCAGTCATGCTAACACCAAATCGCTCTCCCATGCGTTTAACACAGGATAAAATCATTTGTGCTTCTTCAGTAATGTCTGTTTTTTCTGTCTTGCTAACACAGTTGCTACAGCGACCACAATTTATATGCTCGGAGCTATCATTAAAATAATCTAAAATATACGTATGTAAGCAGCTCTGGGTATGGCAATAATTAACCATTGCCTGTAATTTCCTATACTCATTTTGTTTCGCATTTTCATCCATCAAGGAGCGCTCAATTAAAAACTTTTGCAGTTGAATGTCCTGTGGTGAAAATAACAAAATACAGTCACTGTTTTCTCCATCGCGCCCCGCCCTACCAGCTTCCTGATAATAGGATTCAATGTTCATTGGCATGGCATAGTGAATCACATAACGAACATTGCTTTTATCAATACCCATTCCAAAAGCGTTAGTGGCGATCATAACTTGCTTCTCGTCATGTATAAAGGCTGCTTGCTCCTCTTTACGTTCATTTTCAGACATCCCAGCATGGTATTTCGCAACATTGACTCCTCTTTTTAATAATTGCTCATAAATAGCGTCTGCCTGTTTTCGCGTAGCTGTATAAATGATACCAGAATCATCTAGATGATCCTCTAAATAAGAACGGATAAAGGAAAAACGATCACGTCCTTTTATAATATGAAATGTGAGATTTTCTCTCGCAAAACCGGTATTAATGACATGCTGCGCTTCAATCTGAAGTAATGTCTGTATATCAGCAATTACCTCTTCAGTAGCTGTAGCGGTTAATGCCATAAATACAGGGATATTGCCAAGCTTTTTTAAATTTGGAACAATAGACCGGTAGCTTGGACGGAAATCATGCCCCCATTGAGAGATACAGTGGGCTTCATCAAAAGCAACCAGAGAAATGTTAAGCTGCTTCATTGTATTTATAAATGTCTGGGATTCAAATCTTTCGGGAGCAACATAGACAAATTTATATTGGCCTTTAACTATTTCTTCCATTCGACTATCCTGTTCGGAATTGGTTAAGGAGCTGTTAATAAAGGTTGCTGAAATTCCTAATGCAACTAATGAATCAACCTGATCCTTCATAAGAGATATTAGTGGGGAAATGATAATAGCTGTTCCATCTAAAATTAGACCTGGTATTTGATAGCAAATTGATTTACCACCACCGGTTGGCATAACAGCTAACGTATTCGTAGCAGACAGAACACGGCTAATTACTTCGTTCTGTCCAGGCCGAAAAGCATCATAGCCAAAGTAACTTTTAAGGACTTTTTCTTTATCTTGAATCATGATACTCCTCCTTCCACTGTTCATCCTACCATAATTTAAAGGTTTAAACGAATCGTAAAAACTCGACTTTATAGTGCGAAACATGCTTTCATTCATCAGAATGACTAGCAGAAAAAAGAAGTATTTCCTTTATGAATATCGAGAAAATAAGTTTTGGAAAAGAGTAAATACTACTAAAAAGAAATTTTTGTAAAATAAATACGATGTCATCAACATTTAACCAATATGTAACCAAACCTTATAGGAATTTTAAGGATAAAACGGTTTACTTTTTTAAAGTGGACATTTAGAATGTCCTTATATTTGTAATTAGGGGGTATGTAATGGAGCTATCATTACTTTTTGAAATTATGCTTATATTCTTCCTTGGTATTGGTTCACAATGGGTTGCTTGGCGCTATCGGATGCCAGCAATTGTGGTCATGGCCGTTACAGGGTTAATCATAGGTCCACTATTTGGCTTGATCAATCCAGAGGAGGATTTTGGTAGTCTATATAAACCGATCATCTCAGTTGCAGTAGCAATTATTTTATTTGAAGGAAGCTTAAATTTAAGCTTTAAAGAGCTGAGAGGCCTTGGAAAACCGGTATTTCGAATTGCGACAGTTGGTGCATTTCTCGCCTGGATATTTGGTTCATTAACAGCTCATTACATAGCTGGCTTGTCTTGGGCAGTAGCGTTTGTCATCGGTGGGCTATTTATTGTAACAGGTCCAACGGTTATCATGCCGTTACTACGACAGTCAAAATTAAAGCCTAGGCCAGCAAAGATTTTAAAATGGGAAGGTATTATTGTTGATCCAATTGGTGCATTATTAGCTGTTTTTGCCTTTGAAATCATTGCTTTTTTAACTGCGAATAACCCAGATGGAACAAAACTTCTTCTCTTTTTTGCAGCATCTATTTTTGCAGCTGTTTTTGGTTGGTTATGTGGACGCGGAATTGGTTGGATATTCGAAAATGGCTATATTCCCGAGTTCCTAAAATCACCTGCAGTATTTACCGCAGTAATTTTCTGTTTCACCATTCCAGATGAAATCATGCATGAAACAGGTTTATTATCCGTAACCGCAATGGGAATTACATTAGCTAATATGGGAATATCCTCTGTTGCAGATATGCGTCATTTTAAGGAAAATATATCAATCCTGTTAATTTCGGCAATTTTTATTATGTTAACAGCGTCACTGCAATTAGATACTATTTTACACATTTTTAGTCCGAATATTATCGGTTATGTTCTCTTGATGATGTTCCTTGTAAGACCACTTTCCATTTTTCTGTCTACGATTGGAACAGGTTTGACGTTTAATGAACGATTATTGGTAGGGTGGATTGCACCAAGGGGAATAGTTGCTCTAACCGTTTCTAGTTATTTTGCAAGTATTCTACTCGGGGCTGGCTATGATGATGCGAATATACTCACAACCCTGACATTTGGGTTAGTCTTCTTTACAGTTATTTCGCATGGGTTTTCAATTGGATGGCTTGCAAAGAGACTAAATCTATCGATGGAAGGGAAACCTGGTACATTAATCGTTGGTAGTAATCTATTTACGGTAGAGTTAGCAAAATCACTTGCAAAGGCAGATGTACCAATCATTATCGTCGATAGCTCTTGGGAGAGGCTTAAGGCTGCAAGGGAAGCGGGTGTACCTTTCTATCATGAGGAAGTATTATCAGAGCAAACAGAATATCATTTGGATACTATTCCTTATGAATATTTAATTGCTGCAACGGACAGTAAGTCCTACAATTCACTCGTATGTACAACATTTATGCCGGAATACGGAAGAACGAATGTCTTTAAGATAAGCCCATATGATAAGGAATATCGCTCATCATCTGAAATTGTCTCAAAAGTAGGCGGTAGAATCCTTTTCCGAAAAGAAGTGAATTTAGAAGATTTAGTCGAAAAAATAAACAAAGGGTTTGTATTCCGTCAAACGAATATTACCGAACAATATACGTACAAGCAATATCGTGAAGACCAAGACGAGGAGACAGTATTTCTGTATATTATTAAACCGTCTGGACAAATAAAGTTTTACTCCGAGGAAATGCGTACTGTTCCAAGTACTGGTGACATCATTGTTAGCTTAATGCCAAGAAATAAGGAAAAAGCAAAAATACAAGCAAGACTAGGAAATGGAAATAATAATGAATAATCAATAAAGGAGCATGTTAGCCGATTGGGGTTAACGCTCCTTTTCATTTTGAAAGTATTATTGAAAGGTAGATAGGGGATTCTATCCCTTCATTAATCCTCATATTCTTCTAGCTTTTTATAAACTTCTGCAAGCTCTTTCTCTAAACGAACGAGCTGCTCCTCTGCAGAAGAAGCTCTACCTCTTACATAAACCAATTTATCTAAATCACTTTGAATTCGGACATAATCAGACTTTAGCTCGTCAAGCTTATCCTCAAGTTCTTTCTTTGTCATTTCATCACTCCTTTAGCATTAGTTTATCGTGAACGACTTTACAAAACAATGGATTCGTGTAAAATAGAACCAATTATTTAGAAGAAGGAGGTAAACAGTTTGAAGGTTTATTTAGAAACATCCATTAATAACTACTTAAGTAAGGTTGAGGAGCTTTTACTTAAGGACGAAGCGAACAACAACTTAATGCTTGGCTTATTGGAAAGAGGAAGAAATAATATTGGCATCTATACGAATGGAATCCGTTTAGGTGTCGTAGAGGAGGATGGAGAAGTCATTTATGCCTTCATGCAAACACCTCCGAACAAGTGGATACTGGCTAAGATTGATTCTGTTCAGAAAAACATCATACCAGCAATTGTTCAATTTCTATTTACGAATAAGTATCCTGTTCCTGGTGTACTTGGTCCTTTGAAGCAGGTAGAAGAATTTGTTGATTCATGGAAAGCAGTGTCTGGAAAACGTGCTGACCTAAGTATGAAGCAATTAATCTATCAGTTGGATAGTGTGAGGGTAACGCCAGACCCAAGAGGAGAATTAATGATTGCTGAAGATACACACACACCGCTAGCTAAAAGGTGGCTATATCAGTTTGCAAAAGAAGCAAGAATGCCAATGACAAAGCAAGAAGCAGATAGTATGGCTGTATCGTTTATTCAAAAGCAATCCCTTTTTCTTTGGAAAATGGGTGATGAAATAGTGTCTATGGCAAATAATTCTAGAAGAACAAGGAATGGATCGACTATAAATGCAGTATTTACCCCAGATGAGCATAAGCGAAAGGGCTATGCTACTAGCATCGTGGCAGCATTATCTCAGAAACTACTAGATGATGGGTTTACGTTTTGTAGCTTATATACAGATGCAGATAATCCAACCTCTAATAGCATCTATCAGAAAATCGGCTATTATATTGTTGGGGAGTCAGTGGAGTATTATTTTGTCTCATAATTAATTGTTCCAGTGGGAAAAGCAGTATCCTAGCTTGATAGGTACTGCTTTTCGTACTTTTGTTCCAGTTTCCTATCGTACGAAATAGTGTCTAAATTTAATTCTTTATCCTTTCTATATCAGACGATAAAAACATAAAATAAATTTTAGCAACAATTTCTTAGAAAGGAGAGGGGTATGCTAGATATAAATCCCGATGATTTCATTCTAATGCCTGTGTTTGCTACTATTAATTGTGAGCCTAATTGGCAATGGAAACGTCAGGCTCCCATTCCTAATTATGATTTGCTGTATGTTTGGAAAGGGGAGGGGAAGTTACTATTAAACGGGAAGGAATATTTGATAAATAGAGGAAGCTGTTTTCTCTTTCAACCAGGGGACTGGGTAACTGCGACTCATAATCCTCAAAATCCGCTTGTATTAACCTACATCCACTTTAACCTAGGAAATAGACCAAAATTAATCCCAACTCCTTATCGTATATTACAGAATGCAATCATTTTCGAGTCCCTGTTAACAAGATATATTCGTTTACTTCTCATGGAAAGATTTGCAGCAGAAGTAGAAGCAAGGCTAATTTTAAAACAATTGATAATTCAGCTTTTACGGGAGGATCAACAGAAGGAAAGAAGAGAAGACACCGAGTCAAACACCCTTTTAACTGCCATTAGAGAAGCGGCAAATTACGTGCGAGAACATCCTAGTGAAGCTCATACCATAGATAGCCTAGCTAGTCGTGCAAGCTTTTCTCCTCGCTATTTTTCTCGAAAATTCAAGGAGATTATCGGTCAGTCAGTCCGCTCCTATATAATAGTGGCTCGAATCAAGAGAGCGGAGCATTTACTCTATTACACAGGAATGACTGTAACAGAAGTTTCAGAAGCATTGGGTTATCGTAATCTTCATTTTTTTAGTCGCCAGTTTAAGCAGTATACCGGAAAAAGTCCTTCATCCATTCGCTAAATACAATTATTTCCATACGAAAACACTAAGCATAATGATTCAGTTTTTTTAGTAAAAATATATGCCAAAAAGTACAAATGTTGTATCGAATGGTCTAAATATTCTATAGGTCTATAGTGATACCATAAAAGATACCACGATGAAGAGTAAATGAATTTAGTGGGGAATTTTCTTATGAAAGAGTGATGCTAAATGTGTGGAATTACAGGATGGGTTGATTGGAAGCAAGACTTAAGACAGCAAGTACAAACAATCAAAGGAATGACACAAACTCTAAGTAAGCGTGGACCTGATGCTTGCGAAGTTTTTAGTAATCCTCATGCTGTATTTGGTCATACAAGGCTTTCCGTAGTTGATCCATTGGGAGGCGGACAGCCGATGACAAGGACTTCCAGTAATGGTGACTCTTTTACTATAGTGTATAATGGTGAGCTTTATAATACGGTGGAGCTTAGAAGAGAGCTATCCAATATTGGGTATATGTTTCAATCTTACTCCGACACGGAGGTACTTTTATTTTCATACATGGAATGGAGAGAGAACTGTGTAGAACGCCTAAATGGTATTTTTTCATTTGCAGTATGGGAGCACGGTAGAGAAAAACTCTTTATGGCAAGGGATAGACTAGGAGTCAAACCGTTATTTTATAAACAAAACAATAGCACTTTTTTATTTGCATCAGAAATTAAGGCGATATTAGCTCACCCAGATGTAAGAGCTGAAGTCGATAGGGAGGGGTTACAGGAAATATTTGGACTAGGTCCCTCTCGCACACCTGGACACGGTATCTATAGGGGAATAAAAGAGCTAAGGCCCGCTCACATGTTAATGTATGATCGTAATGGAATCTGTGTAAAACGGTATTGGAATGTGGCAAGCCAGGTGCATTCTCATTCACTAGTAGAAACAGTTGAGCAATTGAAGTATCTAGTTGAGGATGCCGTTCAAAGGCAACTCAATGCAGATGTTCCAGTGTGTACATTTTTATCTGGAGGACTTGATTCTAGTGCGATAAGTGCGATTGCATCAAACTATTTTAAACAGCAAGAAATAGGAACGCTCCATACGTATTCCATTGATTATGAGCATAATAGCAACTTTTTTCAGGCGAGCTTATTTCAGATAGATGAAGATCGGCCATGGATAGAAAGAATGAGTACTTATATAGGTTCCAATCATCATGCTAAAATCATCTCAAATGAAATTCTTGCCAATCGATTGGAGGATGCAGTTAAAGCAAGAGACTTGCCGGGGATGGCAGACATTGATTCGTCTCTCTTATGGTTTTCTGAAGAAATAAAACAAGACTTTACGGTAGCATTATCGGGTGAGTGTGCTGATGAAATATTCGGTGGTTATCCGTGGTTTTATCGAAAAGAGTTATTACAAGCTAATCATTTTCCATGGCTGTATTCTGAAGTAGAAAGACAAAAGCTATTGTTACCACACTTACAAAAAAAGCTAAATCTAAAAGAATATGTGCAGGAGCGATATAAAGAAACGATATCAGAGGTACCACGTTTAGAAGGAGAAAACATATTAGATGCACGACGCAGGGAACTATTTTATTTAAATATGAACTGGTTCATGGCTACCTTGCTAGAGAGAAAGGACCGCATGAGTATGGGAGCAAGTTTAGAGGTTAGAGTTCCATTTGCTGACCATCGAATTGTAGAATATGTGTGGAATATTCCGTGGGAGATGAAAATGTTAGAGGGAAGAGAGAAAGGGATTTTGAGAAAGGCGTTAGAGGGAGTTTTGCCTCAGTCTATTCTATATCGAAAGAAAAATCCTTATCCGAAAACATATCATCCAGAGTATACGGCACGTGTAAAACGTATGCTTTCTAAGATAATGGAGAAAAAGAGCTCACCAATTTTGGAATTAGTGTCAAAGGAAAAGATAGCGAAAATTATTGATACAGATGGTGCTTCCTTTAAGAAGCCATGGTTTGGTCAGCTCATGACAGGGCCCCAGGTGATAGCCCATATCGTGCAAATAAATAGATGGTTAGAGTTGTATAACGTTGATATTATCGATTGATAAACACATGGGTGGAAACATTTGAAGCAAAAGACAGATGCGTAGCAATAATAATTAAAACGGCTAAAGGCTCATAAAAAATGCAATTGACTAATCATTTTCATTTGCCTATGTTTTTGCTTCTATTCAATTTATTAGTTATCTTTCATAAAAGTTACTAAAGACTGGGACAATAACTATCCATAGGATACGAAGCAACTAGTAATTAACATTGGGACGTATTTGGCAACATCCTAGTATATATACCATCAAAAGTAGTTCGTTTAGTTATGTCTCAGTCTTTTTCTCTTCTAAATTATTAAATCAGTGCATCTTCCTTATTTTTCCTTGTATCCCGATATGTTTCATAAAAATGAATTATTATCGCCTTGACCACTGCATAGAATGGAACTGCAAATAGGATACCAATGAATCCCGCGATACTTCCGGCCGCTAAAATTATTGTAATGATGGTTAAAGGATGTATACGTAAAACACGTCCCATGATGTTAGGAGAGATGAAGTTTCCTTCAATCTGCTGAGCAATAATCATAATAATAGCAATCCAGACAACATTCATGGGGTCCTGGAACACTCCCACAACCATGGCAGGGACAACTGCAATAAAAGGACCAACAAATGGAACGACACACATAATCATTCCGAATAACGCAAGGGTGAGCGCGTAATTTAATTCGATGATGGAATAACCAATAAACAACATAATACCAATACTTAAGCTAACAAGGAGCTGTCCTTGGATATAAGCAGAAAGCGTATGGTCAATTTTTTGTAAAAGGCTTCGCAGGTTACTAGCTTTTTTATTCTCAAAAATTTGTGTGACAAATGGAACAAATTTTTCATCATCCTTCAGCATGAAGAACAGGAAGAATGGAACCAAAACGAGAGAAAAGACAAAACCTACGACTTGACTGATAAAACTAAATAAAAAGGTCATGAATCCTTCAATATAGGTTTGGAGGTTGGCCATCATTTTATCAATCGTACCGTATACTTCCTTAGGTATAATACTTTGATTTTTTTCGATATAGTCGATTACATCCTGTGCACCAGATATCATGGCAGGCATATTTTTGACAAAACGTGTTGATTGGTCCTGTGCAATTGGTACAATAAATATGGTGAAGACATAGACAACGCCAATAAGTACTAGAAACACAACAAGAATGGCGACTAGTTTCGGTGTTTTATATTTTACTAGGAGCTTCATAATAGGTCTGGTCAAATAATAAAGTAGCCCTGCTGCAATAAACGGAAAAGCGATTGCACCTATGTATTTCAGTACTGGATCAAAAATAAAACGAGTTTTATAAATTAAGTAGATTAATAGAAAGACTAGAATCAATCCAACTAAAACTTGAAACCAACGTTTTTTAGTCAAGCTCATCACACTTTCATTAGTATTATGGTTTATGATATATCATTTTCTGCCATTTCGCATCTAATTTATTTACCTATTTTAATAAAATTATAGCCGTAAGTTTCGTTATTCATACGATTACGTAGATAAATAGAAAAAACATAATGAATGTGATACTATTTGTGTCATTATTTGTTGGAGATTATGCTTTTTTATAAAATGATTGGCTAACTAGGAGGAATAGCGAAAATGGTTAAGATACAGTACAAACGGATTTATCAGGATGTCTTGGAGGAAGATGGTATACGAATATTGGTAGATCGTTTATGGCCACGTGGAATTTCAAAGGAAAAAGCTAAACTCGATCATTGGATCAAAGAAGTTGCTCCATCCAATGAACTCCGTAAATGGTACCACCATGATGTAAGTAAATTTTCTGAGTTTCAGATGAAATATAAGCAGGAACTATCTCAAGGTACACAGTTTGAGGCATTGGAAAAGCTGAAGAGCATTATTTACAGCAGTAGGGAAACCGTGACACTTTTGTATGGCGCAAAGGATGAGAAGTACAATCAAGCAGTTATTTTAAAGCAAATTCTAGAGGATAGTAAATAAAGAAGCAAGCCCTCAGAGGAACAGAGAGCTTCATTTCTGTAATGACTTAATTACTGTTACTGCTCGTATTAGCGGCGGTAACAGCAGCCATAGTTGTTATCATCACAACCTGCTGGGCTTCTAAAATAGCCTCTAAAATTGTATTTAGACTAGTTTCAGCCACGTGTTCTTGTTCTAGTTTGCCACTAACAAAGATGCTAGATGCTAACATAACATTCATATCCTTTTGCCATTTAAAATCCTTATGCTCATTCAATTCATCATATAGTGCAACAACAGCATCCATAGAAAACTCCTTTTGTGGCAAAAGTGCTAGCATTCCCATCACAGGATAATATATCGGCTTTGCTCTAAGCTTACTCCTAGCAAAGGCATCAAAAACTTGGACAGCACGACTGATAAGATTGGTGCTTTTTTCTTTATCCCCTAGTGCTAGAATATGACTTAAGAACTGTAAATCATTACCTTTTCTAAAGCCATTATTATTTAGCTCCCGATAAAAACCTTCAATATGATTAATAATATCTGGTTTATTATCTAGTGCAAGTAGCGTCGCCAACGGATAGTCACTACTTGATGTAAGAAAGGTATGCTCTTGTTTCATTCCATTGTATATTTCCTTTGCCTTACGAATGATAGCTTCAATATCCTCATGTCCACTTGTTAACAGAATTGTTGCCGCGTGATATGTATAGATTCCACTTCCGAATCGTAGAGATCTAAATCTCTCATATAAGTCCAGTAGTGACTGAATTTCTTCCGCAGGGTGTTCTAATTTTACATCAAACACCGCAGCGGTTGTATATCGTGCATGCGAGCGAAGCGGAGAGAAAAGGGGAGATTGACTTTTAATCTTTTCAGCTAGTGAGAGAAATCGATCTATCTGTATTTCTTCATCATTTAATATATAAATGGCAGCAACCATCATAATAATACGCTTGTCAGAGACTTTCCATTTGATGTGTGGTTTCAGTGCTTCATACGTGTTTAGATAGCTTTGAACGGTGTTATTCATACTTAACCTCCTTCTATGTCTTTGGTAATACTCGTACGGATTAACTGGTGAAAAGGTTTCAAGGTGGAACATTGTTAATTTTTTGTAAATTATTGCATAGGGATCTTCATCCTATGTTATTCTAGGGGGAGTAATAGTTGTTGGAGGTCATGATGAAACAGAAGCATTCTTTACTTGAAATCTTAGGGACATCCTTAAAATTAGGTTTGACATCCTTTGGTGGACCAGTTGCTCACCTGGGCTATTTTAAAAATGAATATATTGATAAGCGAAAATGGTTGGATGATAAGACATATGCAGATATTATTGCATTATGTCAGTTCCTTCCGGGACCTGCAAGTAGCCAGGCTGGTATAGCCATCGGTATACTTCGTGGTGGACTTTTAGGTGGGATCATTTCTTGGTTCGGTTTTACGATCCCATCAGTGTTGATATTAATGTTATTTGCACAAGCTTTTCAGGCATTTTCAATTGGTGATGCCAACTGGATTGCTAGCCTGAAAATCGTAGCCGCAGCAGTTGTACTACACGCCATACTTGGCATGGGTAAAAGTTTGACTCCAGATAAGCCTAGAATTGCAATTGCTATAATAGCGATGTTCATCATGTTATGGTTTCCGTCAGCTATAGTCCAAATTGCAGTCATATTCGGTGCGGGAATCCTAGGTTATTTTCTATTTTCTAGGAATACAGCATCTAAGGTTGAAGCCTTTACAGTTTCCATTAACAAGGTACAGGGCATAATTGCTTTATCTATATTTTTTTTACTGTTAATCGTGCTACCGATCATGGCAATTTTGTTTAACAACCAGTATATTAGTATTTTTGATACCTTTTTTCGTGTCGGCTCTATTGTTTTTGGTGGTGGACATGTCGTTCTTCCATTACTAGAACAAGAAGTTGTACCGAATGGATTCCTTACAAGTAATGAGTTTCTTGCTGGATATGGAATGGCACAGGCAGTACCTGGTCCCTTATTCACATTTGCTAGTTATATCGGAACAATGATGAGTGGAATAGCAGGTGGATTAATTGCAACAGTTGCAATGTTTTTCCCCTCCTTCTTATTGATTATTGGCGCACTTCCATTTTTAAGCGAGTTGCGGCAAAAGAGAAGCTTTCAAGGGATTTTAGCTGGCGTTAATGCCAGTGTAGTCGGAATTTTATTAGCAGCCTTTTATAATCCTGTATTTTCCAGTGCCATTACAGATGCAAAAGACTTTTCACTTGCAGTGATTTTATTTGCGCTACTGTACATTTGGAAAACACCAGCTTGGCTGATTGTTGTTATTGGGGTAGTTTTAGGGGAAGTCATGCATTATTTTTCTATCTAGCTTAAAAGTAGACTAAAATGTATGTGGAGGTGCTAGAAATGGCTGAACATCATTTTCATTTAAAGGCAGAATGGCCAGGCGGTAGAAATAGTGAAGGGTTTATTGATGCAGGAAATTTAAAAACGAAAATTTCCATACCAAAAGAAATGGATGGACCTGGAATTGGGACAAATCCTGATGAGATGTTACTAGGAGCAGCTGCAACTTGTTATATTATTACTTTAGCAGCAATGATTGAGCGAGCAAATTTACCTCTTAAGGAAATGGCTCTAGAATCAGAAGGTATTGTTGACGTTACGAATGGTGTTTTTACGTATAAGAAAATTATTCATCGCCCAACGGTTTCTTTAACAGAGGAAGCGACGGAAAAGGATTATGAGTTAATCGGTAAGCTCATCCAAAAAGCAGAAAAAAGCTGTATGATATCACGAGCGATTCAAGGAAATGTAGAAATTGAATTACAAGAAAGTATTTTATAAATAATTGCAGGGTACTATAAAGGTAGTGCACCAAAAAGTTAGCTTTTAATCTAACCATGGATGCAACACTTAATAGTGCCTTTTTCTTTTCTAATTTCATTCTCTTGACAGACTGATAGAGGCGTAGTATTTTATTAAAGCATACTATTTTTATCGGAATAATACATTTAAAGGACGATATCGATATACTGTGCATATTTTAATAATAAAACAATAGGGGGAATTTACGATGAACTGGCTGGTTATATTAAATATCGCCGTACTAGTAGCGATTATTGGCTTACTGATTTACATGCAACATAAACATGTATCCTTTACCAAACGTGTATTTACTGGTCTTGGCCTTGGGATTGTATTAGGTGCTGCCTTACAATGGATTTATGGTAGTGGAACAGATACGTTACAGCAAACTACCGAATGGTACAATGTTGTAGGTCGAGGATATATTAGCTTTTTAATGATGATTGTAATCCCATTAGTTATGGTATCCATCATTCAATCAATTACTAATTTAGAAAAAACAGCACAGCTTGGTAAAATGGCTGGATGGATTATCGGAATTTTAATCGGAACAACGATGATTGCAGCAATCATTGGTATTGGTGCTGCAACGATATTTGATTTAAATGCTGATCAAATCTCTGCAGGTCAAGCAGAACAGGACCGTGTTGCTTCATTAGAGGAACGTTTTTCTAGTGATATTGAGGGAGTTTCAACACCTCAACGTATTCTGAATTTTATTCCTTCTAATATCTTTCTTGATATGACAGGGCAGCGTTCAACATCTGTAATTGCAGTAGTTATTTTCTCTATTTTTGTAGGGGTTGCAGTATTAGGATTACGTAGAAAAAATCCGGAGCAAGCGGAAACTTTTACGAAGATGGTCAACGCAGTGTATGGTGTTGTTATGCGAATTGTAACATTGGTTTTACGGCTAACACCGTATGGTATTTTAGCACTAATGGCAAACACAGTAGCATCTACTGATTTTGCAGGAATTCTTGAGCTCGGTAAGTTCGTATTAGCATCATATCTTGCGTTAGTGGTTATGTTTATTATTCACTTAATCTTGGTAGGGGTATTTGGCTTAAATCCATTAAATTATGTACGCAAGGTACTACCGGTATTAAGCTTTGCTTTTACATCACGCTCAAGTGCGGGAACAATTCCATTAAATATCGCTGCACAAAAGAATGCGCTTGGTGTTGAGGAAGGCATTGCAAATATGTCTGCATCCTTTGGAGCGACTATGGGGCAAAATGGTTGTGCAGGTATCTATCCAGCAATGTTAGCTGTAATGGCAGCTCCATCGGTAGGAATTGATCCATTATCCATGGACTTTTTAATTCCACTTATATTAGTTATTGGATTTAGTTCATTTGGTATCGCTGGAGTCGGTGGTGGTGCAACATTTGCAGCATTAATCGTTCTTTCTACCATGGGATTACCGGTAGGATTAGCGGGATTATTAATTTCTATAGAAGCCTTTATAGATATGGGTCGTACACTATTGAACGTAAATGGTGCTATGGTAACTGGAACGTTAACCTCACGAATTCTTGGTAACTTCAATATGAAGATATTTAATGATAAGACGGCAATTGAAGAAGCTAAGACTACAATCTAAGATGGCGTATAATATTTAGATATGAAAAGGTGGCTACCTAAAAAAGGTGCCACCTTTTGTGTTAATCGATTAATTGTGAAAGATTTATTTTATATTCTTTTTCCACTCCACCCTCATCCCAGGTAATAAGAATAGGGTGGTGCTGATACATAGTCTGGACATCCTCTTCGGTTAAACCGCTATATTCAAATAGAATGTATCCTTGTGTACTTGCATTGTATTGACCACCATCTTGTTCTCCGGCTCGAATAGAACGTATTTTTCCGTCATAATGGTCTACTGGAAACACTAAGTCAGGAATATCAATCACGATATTTGACATCCCCCAATTCGGATTTACAGAAACGGAGACCTCTAGTTTACGTATATTATCTAAGGATTGGCTACGTGTATTCCTTATACTTTCTGGAATCGACTCATTCCACTCCGTCTGATTAATTGAAGAAATTGTAAGCTCTGCATGTATAGTAGGGTCAGCGTGAACTTGGATCATAAAAAAGGTACTAAATATTAATACAGAAGAAAATAACAGCAAGAAGATAATTTTTCTCCTAGTGAATGTAGCCATAGGAACCCCCAAGAAACATAGTTAGTTTAGTATTATAATACAATAATAGTTATAATTTTCAAACTATACTTTACTGCATTAATGATAAGACTTGATTTAGCTGCTGATTTTTTCCAACTGCAAAATAGTCCCGAAATGGACATCCTTGTCGTTGAACACGGTCTACGACATTTTTAATCGTAAACATTTCTGGTCGTAATTCCATAGTTACTTCCTCCCAAAAAAGTGGAGTTGCCACTGTTCCCTCTGGAGTCCGCCTAGTTGAATAGGGGGCAATCAGTGTTTTATCTCTTCCGTGCTGAACATAATCAATATAAAGACGCCCATTCCGCTTATCCTTCATTCTTTCTGTTGTAAAAATATCCCGTTGCTGACTCTCCAATGTATAAGCAATAGCTTGGGTAAAAACGCCAGTCTCTTCGTAGCTCATACTCCCCTCTGGGATGGGAATATGGACCTGTAATCCCTTATTTCCAGACGTTTTTACAAAGGAGATTAATTGTAAATCGTCTAAGATCTTTTTTATTAATAGTCCAGCTTGAACAGCCCAAGAGAATTTTCCTCGATCAGGTGGATCAAGGTCGAATACTATCTCTTTAGGGTAATTGCTAGAAATATCCTGAAAAGGGACATGGAATTCCAGTGCTCCATGATTAGCAAACCATAATAATGACTCTAGAGAATCACATAGTATCAGTTTTTCTTCATCAGTCCCGTAACCCTCAATGAAGTCAGGAGCATATGGTGGTAGATGCTTCTGAAAAAAGGACTCTTCATCAACACCGTCTGGACAACGGATGGTTGTCAGAGGTCGATTTTTTAGAAAGGGTAGCATATATGGCGAGATTTCTCGTATATAGGCTAAGAAATTTCCTTTTGTTAAGCCAGCGTCTGGCCAATATAGTTTATCAGTATTTGCAAAGTCGATTTTTTTAGGAAGCATAGCCAAGTCTTGCTGAAGCATTTCTAAGGTACAGTCCTCTGGTTTTAATTCCGGTGCGATTCTTTTAAATTCTGGCTCTCGAAGCTCCCCCTCATAAATATCCAACGTATGGATCTCGGCACATACAGCAGGTGGTAAATGATACTTTGTAGCATGCTTCTCGCCATTATTAATAAATAGGTTCTTTACGGTGTTCATATCCTCTGTATTTAGCCCGTGCTTACATTTGCCAACCGCATAGCGTTTATTATCATCTAATACTTGAACATCAAAATAACCATTCTCATTATCATAGGAGGTTAAAATTCCATGTATAAGGCGCCAGTTTTTAATTTTAAACCAATCTTGATGGCCTTTTCCTTTAATGTAGGAACTTTTTTTTCGCTTGGCAACCATTCCTTCTCCTTTATGTTCAAAGATGATTCGCCATAGCTCATTAGGATTTTGAAATGCTTCTACCATCCCTAGAGGATTCCATAAACCTCGGCTTATGTAGCTAGTATCAAAGAAATTCGAAAGCGATTTTTTTCGATAGGTAAAGTCTTTTCTCGTGAGATCAGTGCCTTTTATTTCTAAAATATCGAATACTAACAAGGTAGCAGGTCGTTCTTTGGACGCATTTTGTATCGAATGCTTACTTTTTAAGCGTCCTCGTCTTTGAATTTGTGAAAAGTTGGCTTGGTATGAATTGTTTAAAATGACAAGCTCGCCATCTAATTTAATGGGGAGGACATTCTTTACATTCTTTACATATTCCATGCAATAGGAGACAATTTCCGGAAATTGCTTTGTTAAGTCTTTGTTATTTTTGCTAATTAAATTTATTTCACCATTCTTATTCCAATGGAGAACACAGCGAAAGCCATCATATTTCACTTCATAAAGCCAGTCCTCTCCTAATGGAACATCATCTCTCGGAATGGGCTTCATAATATCCATCTGACAAAAACTCCCTTCTACTTTAAGATGGTTCATTTAGCAACAAAATAATCAAGGATGGATTAAAAATAAAATAGTTCGACAAACTATGGAAAAGGGAGGTTTTTCATGTGCATACCATGTGGAAGGGAACCATTAGTTTCGGGCTTGTGAATATACCGGTAAAAATGCATGCAGCAACAGAAAATAAGGATGTTCCACTTCGGCAGCTGCATAAAGAATGTAAATCACCAATTAAATATGAAAAAGTCTGTCCGGTTTGTGAAAAAGAAGTCGGAAATGATGATATTGTGAAGGCTTATGAATATGCTAAAAATAAATTTGTCGTTTTAGATGAAGATGACCTTGCAGCGTTAAAGAAGGAACAGGAGGACAAAGCGGTAGAAATCATCGATTTTGTCAAATTAGAGGATATTGATCCAATCTATTTTGAAAAAAGCTATTATTTGTCACCAAATGAGGGAGGCAGCAAAGCTTACGGGTTGTTGCGGAAAGCATTAGAGGAAACAGGCAAAATAGGCGTTGCAAAAATGATGATTCGCTCTAAGGAGCAATTAGCAGTCATTCGTGTTTATAAAAATACCATTGTAGTGGAAACAATTCATTATCCAGATGAAGTTCGGGACGTGAAGGAAGTACCCAATGTGCCAGAAAATGTTGAAACTGCAAAGAAAGAGCTTGATACAGCTAAAATGCTCATAGAACAATTAACAACAGAGTTTAATCCAGAGAAATACCAAGATGAATATCGTACTGCGTTGTTAGAGTTAATTGAGGAAAGGAAAAACGCTGATAAAACGACCACAGCGAAGGATAAACCAAAACCAGATAATGTTACAGATTTAATGGAAGCATTACAGGCTTCATTAGATAGAGCAAAAAAAGATAAACCAAAACCAAGCCAGCCAAAGAAGCGGAAAACTACCGCGAAAAAGAAAGTTGCTAGTAAATGAACCCTTCATAAAGGTGGTGAACCCCAAAAGTTAGATATATATGCTAACTTTTGGGGGCAGTACATATTATGAGGGCTTTTTTTCTGTCTAAGAAAATATTTAGGAGTGGCTTGATTATTGTAAGAATGCGCCTGTACATAGGAATGATGTATCCAAGAATCGAAATTATGCATCCAACTATTCCCATTACAAAAAAATATCAATCTTGCATTGCTTTTACAAGATGTTAACAACCACTATAAATCGTGTTGGACAATGCGTAATACTGTTTTGAGATGGGTAGAAAAGTAATACCGCTAATCAAAAAACAGAGTAAAGGATGAATTTCAATATGGAAAGGAACGCTTTTTTTGATAATGCGAAACTACTACTAATCTTCTTAGTCGTGTTTGGGCATATGATTCAGCCATATATCGATGGCTCAGTAGGTTTGCATACATTATATACATGGATTTATACATTTCATATGCCAGCATTTATTTTCTTATCAGGATTTTTTGCAAAAGGATTTGGAAATAAGGGATATATAATAAAGCTATCGAAGAAGTTACTTCTTCCCTATATACTATTTCAACTGGTCTATTCTTCTTATTACTTTGTACTTGGAAAATCAGATTGGTTATCAGATATTTACTATCCGCATTGGTCTCTTTGGTTTTTAATCAGTTTATTTAGCTGGCATATACTATTATATTGGTTTAAAAAGTTACCGTTTTATGCAAGCTTGTTAATTGCAGTGGCATTAGGGATTGTTGTCGGTTATCTAGCTGGTGTCGGTCAATTTTTTAGTTTGTCGAGGACATTTGTATTCTTCCCATTTTTCTTATTGGGTTATTGGTTAAAAGAAGAGCATGTTATGGCACTGAAACGAAAAGGGTTTCGTTATGTATCAATCGGAATTATGGTTTTCTTTGCGATTGCAATATATTATGCTCCTGAGATTAATACGGGGTGGTTATTAGCATCAAAGTCTTATTTTGACCTAGGCATGGAAGAACTAGGTGGGGTTGCGAGGTTAATGGTCTATGTAACCTCTTCCCTAATGGCAGCTAGTATTCTAGCATGGATTCCTTCCAAGCGTTTTTTATTTACGAAATATGGTGAACGAACGCTTTATGTGTATCTTTTACATGGGTTCTTTATCCAATACTTCCGAGAATATGATGTATTCCAAGTGAATGGTCTAATGGACTTATTGTTATTAACTGGAGTAACGATGCTCATTGTCTTCGTTTTATCTAGTAAACCAGTTTTAACGGTTAGTCAGCCTTTAATTGAAGGGAAAATTAGCTATATGAAGCATACCATAAAAACTTCTCAATAAAATGAAACTTTTTTCCTTAGAATAACGTATATATAAGTAGCCCCCCTTTTTCTAGATTCATATAGAAGAAAAAAACCAAACCTCTACCCAAGGTTTGGTTTTTTTGTGTTCGTATCGCTTTATTTTCATGTCTGCTTAAAATAGTATATGAGCGATTAGGACGATGACTGGCAAGGTGATGATGGTTCGTAAAAGGAAAATGATAACTAAATCCTTGAAGGATACGGGTACCTTAGATCCTAATAATAATCCACCAACTTCGGACATGTAGATTAACTGTGTAACAGATAGAGCAGCAACAATAAAACGTGTCATCTCTGCTGGTATAGACGCACCGACTACAGAAGGTAAGAACATGTCTGCAAATCCAATTAAAATAGTCTCTGACGCCTCAGCAGCATAGGGAACCTGCATTAATTCTAATAATGGAATAAATGGTTTGCCTAGCCACTGAAAAAGTGGTGTATATTCTGCAATCATTAAGGCAACTAACCCAAGTGCCATAACTACTGGGGCAACACCCATCCACATATCAAGAACATTTTGTGCTCCTTCCTTAAAAAAGCGAGATACACTTGTTTCCTTTTTTGCACGGTCAATTGCTTTCTCATATCCGTATGTTAGCGCATTATGACCTTCTGGAACACTCTCATCAATCTTGGACTCTTTTCCATTAACATACGTATCTGCCTTTCGGGAAAGCGGAGGAATTCTAGGCATGATTAATGCTGCCACTAATCCAGCAATTAAAACTGTTAAATAGAAAGGGATAAACATCGATTTAAGGTTAACCTGGGCAATAACCACTAAAGTAAAGGTGATAGAAACAACAGAGAAGGTCGTTCCAATTATCGCAGCCTCACGTTTTGTATAATAACCTTCCTCATACTGTTTACTTGTTAATAAAACCCCAATCGTTCCATCCCCAATCCAGGAAGCAACGGCGTCTATAGAAGACCTACCTGGTAATTTGAATAATGGTCTCATCAATTTAGTAGTTAACGTACCGAATAATTCCATTAACCCAAAGTTTGTTAGGAGCGGAAGGAAAATACCTGCAAATAAAAATACAGCAAATAATACATGTAATAAACTACCGAGTAAAAGCTGACCTGTATCTTCTCCGTGGATGGCTTCTGGACCAATCCGAAAATACACCATAATAGCAAATACAGCGGCTAACACTCTTGCAATGGTCCAAAACCAATTAACATATAATAATTTAAGAAAGAAAGGAGTCTTTGCTAATCGTTCCTCTCCAGCTAATCTGGCAAACACGGTTAGAACTGCGGTAACTAGGATAATTAGCATCATTATCAAAGAAAGCTGGTTCGCCAGCTTGTCCTGTACCCAATTTGCCATTATTGCAATGGGGATAGTGAATCCTTCGGCTGTTTTTAATGGAACAATAAACAATAAGATTCCGATTAATGAGGGAATGATAAATTTCAGATGTTCTCCTTTTGTATAAGACTTTCTCATCCAATCCCGCCTTTTTCATTTTCATCATAAATAACCTTTACTAGTATAAGGGATGCATAAATATTTGTCAAAATGAATTATTATAGGTTAATAGACTCGGAATTTGACTAGTATAAAAGTTATAGAATTGAGAGGTACAATTTGATAAATGCTATATAGTTAGTTTGTGCGGTCTTATTTAGTTTCAAGATGTTTACTATTATGCATTCTAGTCCATTTTTACCATTTTTATAAACTTTATTGCGTATATATTCAAAAAAATATATGATGTAGATACTAGTATAGTTGAAAGGGGATTTGCGGTGTATGAAAAGCTATTTGCAAATTTACTATGACATAAAGAATAAGTTAGATAGAGAGCTAACGCTAGATGAAGTGAAATTTTTGCAATGGGTTTTCAATCGCTATGTAGAAGAAGAGAAGGAACAAAGCGCGTAAGATTTATAGTCCCCATCGAGATAATTTGGAAAGTCTTGATCTTATCAAGGCTTTTTATTATGCAGTTTTTCACTATTTGTCTGTGAATAGAAGATCACACCGAATTGCTTCCAGTTGACCGTGGAATTCGGTATGATAGTACCATATGAGATAAAGTGAAAGAGGAGTGTCAACATGGCAGTTGCAAATGAAACCATTCTCATAAAAATGATGCAAGAAATACAGCAGGCAAAGGACAGTCAACACCAGCAAGAAAAAATGCTTAAACATATTGAAAAAATTCGTTTGCTTTGTGATTTGTTTTTAGAAGAAGAAAGGAACGAGGGTTTAATGGAATCACCAAAGGTGAATGACATCACTGCTGCTGAACTTAAGGCTATGCTTGGTGTAGATAAATCAACTGGAACTGGATCAGCACAAACGTTTAAGAAATCCATTAACCTTGATGAAGAGGATGGGAATGGAGAATCAATTTTTGATTTTTAAGGAGTGGAAGTAATTGAAGTTATTTTTAATTCTTGGGGCAATAAATGGATTCTTAGCAGTTGCTCTTGGTGCTTTTGGTGCACATGGCTTAGAAGGGAAACTAACAGAAAAAGCGTTAGGTACGTGGGAGAAGGCCGTAACCTACCAAATGTTTCATACGGTAGCACTTTTTGTTACGGGGTTAATCGGAATGAAAATACAATCCGGTAGTCTGAACTGGGCTGGGTGGTTGTTCTTCATTGGTATTATCCTTTTCTCTGGAAGCTTATATGTATATTCTACTTCTGGAATCAAACTATTTGCTATGATTACACCTCTAGGTGGCGTTTTATTTCTAATTGGTTGGGTGGTTCTTGGTTATACAATTATAAAGTTCTTATAAGAGGATTAATAAAATTGTTACAAATAGAATTAATAAGATGGAACGCAATAGTTGTTTCACACCGTGTATTTGATTTTGCATATACAGAGCAATAAGTCCATCACAAATGAGACTAGCAGCAACTAGAAATAAGCCAAGGATGATAAGTAAAAAGACACCTTGTATTAGAGCAATAAGACCAAAAAACACTGCCAATCCAATGGCAACTAGTTCGCCACGAATAAATTTTTCGTATGGATGTCGCATGAAATCGCCTCACACGTTATAGGTAGAATTTTTATGTAAAAAGGATGGTACAACAAGCCGGTACCATCCTTATTGCTTCTAGAAAATAATTACCTTGGAGAATAGCTTGCTAATTGACTGCCTCCACTTCCGCTAAATGGATAGGTATAATTGATTTCCTCATCGAACGTTACATAATCAAGATAAACCATTAATAATAAGTATCGTCTTCCAGTTTGAGGATCACTAATGATGAGATGGTCTCGACCAGCTGCTTCAATAACGCCTCTGAATACCTTTGCATTCCATTCTGGGTTATTTTCAAACGTCATGTAAACTGTTGCCATTTTCCCACGGTTTAAGCGTAATATATTTTCAATATATGATTGTTCTGCTGGTAACATTCCTGGGACATTGATGGTAGTTGAAGTAGGTGCTTGTGTTGGCTGCCCAGCAAATTGGCGATATGGATATGCAGGATAGTAGGCTGGGGAAGATTGTGGGAAATAGTAATAAGGATTTTGCCCGAAATTTGGGTTGTGCTGTGCATTTCCTTGGTTGTCTGACATAATAAAACCTCCTAAATAAATATTTTCCCTAAAATACTGAAGGACAATCTGATTGGGTAGGGGAATAAAAACAGTGAGACTTAAACCTTCCACTATTCCACTGATTAAACCACTGGGCAGGACAATTCCCCTGCGGTTTAAAAAACCATAGTGAATTAGTTGCAGGGTGGAATCTTTCCCCATTTATTGTTCTGCGAGCTAATCGTTTTTCTGACTCTCTCGCTCGCTGATAAAAATAGCCCTTTTGTGTTGCTTCAAATCCCCCTGGGTTTTGAAAAACCATTTGATTCATTGTGCGAATATCTTTAAAATCTAAGCAATTAGCAAGAATCCGGTTAACTCCTACATTTCCGACCATTAGCATTCCGAGTTGGCCTTCCCCTTCTGCCTCTGCTCGCATTAATCGTGCTAGTAAGTCCACATCCTTTTCTGTAAATGCAATGACAGCCATGGGTACACCTCATTTCATTCCAAGGTCTACTAAGATTATATGTATGAGTAGGCGGAAGGTGATATGCCTAGAGAATTAAATTAGGAAAAAATTAATGTTAATGTGAAGAGTATGGGGAGTACATTTTTATAGTGAATTGTTAGAAAAGACAAGGAGTATTAAAAGTTGAGTTGGCAATCTTTATCTAAGCTCGACAAATTGTTAGCTTCTACTACAATACGAAAATAAAAGAGACTTCCTGTCTAAATAAGAAGTCTCTTGTCCTACACTTAAATTTCCAAGAAATTTGCGATTTCCTCTTTCTTAAGAATGTTACCGACAAAAAATTCACCGAATTCGCCATAACGTGAGCTAACTTCATCAAAGCGCATTTCATAGACAATTTTCTTGAATTGTAGTGCTTCATGAGCGAATAAGGTTACACCCCATTCCCAGTCATCAAGGCCAATAGATCCAGTGATAAATTGCTTCACCTTACCAGCATATTTGCGACCAGTTTTACTGTGCTCATAAAGTAATTTTCCTCGAACATCTTTTTCTAATGTATACCAGTTTTCATCGCCGACACGACGTCTGTCCATAGGATAGAAGCAAACATGCTCCCATTTAGGAAGTATAGGCTTTAGGCGTGCTTGAGTTTCTGGCAATGTCTCTGGGTCAATGCCATCCTTCATTGGGCGATATTTGGATAGCTCAATAACGGATACATACGAATGAGCTGGAATTAAGAATTCACCAATCTTAGATTTGTTTAGCTCTGTTTCAAGCTCATTTAACTCTTCCATTGTTGGGCGTAAAAACATGAACATGATGTCTGCTTTTTGTCCAACTATTTTATATAAGGCATGGGACCCATTCTTTGCTTCTTCTACAGCATCCCACTTGTCCACTAATGCTTCAAAGCTAGCAATTGCTTCCTTTTGCTCTTCTAGCGTTGCTTTTTTCCAGTAGCTCCAATCTATTGTGCGAAAGTCGTGTAAACTGTACCAACCATCCATTGTTTCAACAGCTTCAACCATAAGTATCTCTCCTTCATGTTTGTTATTATATGTAAACTATATCACAATTAAATCCCATAATCATGGGATAGGTCTTATGACCAAAATCATTCAAAATACTTATGTATCAAGGATTTTGTCGTTTTAATGGTCGTTTGTCACGATATTGTCATTTCTATATAAGTCCCTTTTACTTTCATTCGACAGGTAAATACACTATCATAAAATATGTTTTCTAAACGATATTATGTGCAACTTTTGTAGATTTTTGCTACATATTAAGAACATAGCATACATGGAGGTTAAAAATGAGTAGCTTATTTGATCAAGTTAAAGCCAATGTAATTGGAAAAAATAAAACGATTGTATTTCCTGAAGGATTAGATGAAAGAATTCTTCATGCTGCAAGTAAACTAAATAAGGAAAATGTCGTAACGCCTATTTTAATTGGAAATAAAGAGGCGGTTGAAGCGAAGGCGGAAGAATATCAGGCTGATATTAGTGGAATCACTATTTTAGATCCGAACAGTTATGAGAAATTTGCTGAGATGGTTGCCCAGTTTGTTGAACGACGTAAAGGAAAGGCAACGGAAAAAGATGCACGTAAAATCTTACAGGATGAGAACTACTTCGGAACTATGCTTGTCTATATGAATGAAGCGGATGGGCTTGTAAGTGGTGCAGCACATTCTACAGCTGATACCGTAAGACCTGCACTACAAATTATAAAAACAAAACAGGGCGTTAAGAAAACTTCTGGTGTATTCATCATGGAACGGGATGATGAAAAATATGTATTTGCTGATTGTGCGATTAATATTGCTCCAGATAGTAATGATCTAGCTGAGATTGCTGTTGAATCTGCTGCAACTGCGAAGTTATTTGGAATAGATCCTAGGGTTGCGATGCTAAGCTTTTCTACGAAAGGTTCTGCAAAGTCTCCGGAAACGGAAAAGGTTGTCGAAGCATTGAAGCTTGCTAAGGAAAAAGATTCCTCATTAATTATTGATGGTGAGTTTCAATTTGATGCAGCATTTGTTCCAAGTGTAGCAGCAAAGAAAGCGCCTGATGCAGTTATAAAAGGGGATGCCAATGTTTTTATTTTCCCAAGTCTTGAGGCAGGCAATATTGGGTATAAAATTGCTCAACGCTTAGGTGGATTTGAGGCAGTTGGTCCAATCCTACAGGGACTGAATAAACCAGTTAATGACTTATCTCGTGGTTGTAACGCAGAAGATGTTTATAATTTAGCATTGATTACTGCCGCACAATCACTTTAAACGGAAATGCTTGTAACAGGAATTCGTTACAAGCCTCCTTTTTTAGATAAAGCAAAAAGAAGCTTAATGCAATTCCTAAGCTTCTTTTTGTTTTTCCGATATTTTTTCATTTCGTTTAACCATCTGTTCATACCGCTTTTCAAATACGTCCAATTCCTCTTCTGAAAACGGGGTTTCGACAATATCACCTAACTCCTGCAAAGCTGCTACAACTCTGCTTTTTATGTCACTTATTGTCAATTTCCGCCCGGTAAGCTTCGACAATGATCCCATCACTTCAGGATTTACATGAGGATATGTGAATTTTGTCTCTTCACCCTTGAGGCTAATTTGATAAAAATCCCGAATTAACGAGGCACGCTCAAAACTGTCACCTTCCACATCTAGATAAATTTGTATGGCAGCCCCATCACGTACTCTTCGCTGGGATATTCCAGCAAACTTCTTTCCGTTAATGCTAAGATCATAATCTCCAGGGCAATAGGATTCGACAATTTCATATGCCTTTATTTCTGTTGTTATATCCTGTAGCATATGCTTAACAAAATGCACCATCGCTTCATAGCAATCATGAATCGACAAATGCTTTACACCTGGTAGAATAAGGGATAGATTGAGGACACCACTGTCTAGTGCTACTGCAAGTCCACCAGAATTTCGTACAACTACATGGTAGCCATGACGAGCTAATAATTTTACACCTTCCTCTATATAAGGAAGTTTAGCATCTGGTATGCCTAGAACAATTGTTTTAGGATGCAACCATAAGCGTACAACAGGTGGGGATTTTTCTAGACTTACAGAAGTCGCTAGTGCATCATCAATAGCAAAAGAGATTACAGCAGTATTTTTCACATGATGAAAATATTCCAGATTGGTGTGATCGATAAAACGAAATGTCGATTGTGTCACAATTTCCTGCCAGCTTTTCATTGTAGTCTCCTTTTAAGTTCGAAACATGTCTTTTTTCACTTGACTATCTATTATATAATAATAACAAAATCGTCGAATAGAAACGAGTTGAACCATCGTGACTTATAAAAATGAGCAACTACATGAAGAGAAGGTGTTTAAGGATCCAGTACATGCCTATGTCCATGTACGTGATCGAGTTATTTGGGACTTGATTGCAACTCCAGAGTTTCAACGCCTTCGTAGAATAAAACAGCTTGGAACGACCAATATTACCTTCCATGGAGCCGAACATAGTCGTTTTAATCACTCTCTTGGCGTTTATGAAATTGTCCGTCGAATTATATATAATTTTCAAGGTAGACCCCATTGGAATAATGATCAGCGCTTACTCTGCATGTGTGCGGCGCTATTACATGACTTAGGACATGGTCCTTTTTCCCATTCCTTTGAAAAAGTTTTTAAGCTAGATCATGAGTATTTCACGCAACAAATCATTTTAGGGGATACATATGTTAATAAAGTGTTAGAGCGTGTAAGTCCAGGGTTTGCCCAAGAGGTAGCAGATGTTATTGCTAAAACCCATTCAGATAAACTTGTCGTTAGCTTAATATCAAGTCAAATAGATGCAGATCGTATGGATTATCTGCTTCGTGATGCATATTACACAGGGGTAAGCTATGGTCATTTTGATATGGAACGGATTTTACGAGTCATGCGCCCTATCGAAGATCAAGTAGTGATCAAATCGTCTGGTATGCATGCCGTAGAAGATTATATTATGAGTCGTTATCAAATGTATTGGCAAGTATATTTTCATCCTGTCACAAGAAGTGCAGAGGTCATTTTAACGAAAATATTACATCGAGCAAAGCAACTCTATGAATCTAACTATCAATTTAAATTGCAGCCAACTCACTTTCTTACTTTCTTTTCAGGTGATGTTTCCTTAGAAGAGTATTTGAAGTTAGATGAATCCGTTGTCCACTACTATTTCCAGCTTTGGCAAGAGGAGGAAGATGAGATTCTTAGAGACCTTTGTGAGCGATTCATGAATAGACGCCTCTTTAAATATGTTGAATTTAATCCGAATAAACAAATAGGTGATTTAATGCGGCTTATTCAGCTGTTCAAGGATGCAGGAATCGATTCCGATTATTACTTAGTAGTTGATTCATCTTCCGATTTGCCGTATGACTTTTACCGTCCGGGTGAAGAAGAAGAGAGGCTCCCAATTCATTTAGTAATGCCAAATGGTACATTAAAGGAGTTATCTAGGCATTCAGATATCGTTGAAGCCATTTCAGGTAAAAAAAGAACAGACCATAAATTATATTTTCCTAAAGATATGATATATGCCATTCAAGATGAGGAAATTAAACAAGATATTATAGGGATTCTATTTAGTAAGGAGAGAATATAATGCTGGATAACCATGCTAAATTAATGCAGTTTTTTTCCGAAGCCGAGGAGGTCACAGGCAGAAAAAAACTACAAAAGATGATATATATCTTACAATCATTAGGTGTTCCATTTGAGGAGAAGTTTCAGTTTCATTTCTATGGACCATATTCTGAGGAGCTTTCCTTACGTATAGAAGAATTATGTAATTTAGGATTTATTCATGAAAAGAAGGAAGTGAAGAGCAACTATTTCCAATATCATTATTCCTTAACAAAGGATGGAACAGCATTTTTACAACAATTTTCAACGAATTTACCAGATTGTACAAAGATGATTACTAGATTACAGGAGAAGAGCTCTCGTTTTCTGGAACTAGTGTCTACCATGCTTTATTTTCGAGAACTACCTAAGCGTGAGGTAGAAGAAAAGGTTCATACCGTTAAGCCAAAGCAAAATTATAGTGAAGATGAAATGGCAGAGGCATGGCAGTTCATTTCTGAGCTTTCGAAACAGGCTCACTAGGGTTGCCTAACGTGAAATTGGTTAGCTAGCTATGCTACAATAGAAGATAAAGAGTATTGAATAGGAGGCTAGTTAATGAGCGGAGATCAATCTTCAGAAAATAAGAATCGGTTTACGATAATCAAAGATGATTCGAATGATGGACATGGGGGCTATGGAGTTGGTGCTATTAGTCTAGAGAATATGTCGTCTATTATTGTGGACCCAAATGAAAATAAAGCATATGTGGATATGGGGGCCATGCACGCACGAAGCGATGTAGAAAGACGTGTCAAATTTCAACCAGATAAGTCGTTAGTTCCTGATGGAAAGCTTTACTGGATTGTATGGGTAACCGTCGAACGTAATGAAAACGGACCTTATTATGCAGGTGTTGCAGGAAGTGAAATTCGAGTTGACCGTCCAAATAAAATTGCCTATAAATCAATGCCAGAGCATGTTAAACATATGGAAAAATCATTGAAGGGCCATGTGATTGTTGAACATATGGATGAGCAATCAAGACACCTTCTCCGCAACTTCTTACAGGAGTTCAATCCCGAGCTGTGGAACAACTCAAGTGAACAGTTGAAGGAAGCTTTGGGCTAAGCTGAACGTTAAAGAGGCTGGGACATAACAAAGAGATTTATTCTAAAAACGAACAATGGCCAAATTAGCTTCGGAAATATACGCAGACTCCTGCGGGAGGCTCACCAGCCGCCCGCGGAACGCGAAGTATATTTCCGAAGCGAGTTTACGCTGTAACTATATGAATTGTTCGACTTTTATTTTCAAATAAATTCTTTTGTCCCAGCCTCTTTTTAATGGATAGGAAATTATTAAATTATGTGATTGTAGATAGTTTTGTGTGGAAAATGGCAATTAACAGTTTGTTATAGGGTGATAAATTAAATCTTAATAAACATTTCAACGGATGTATGATACATTCTAATCATAGTATTAAAAGCTTTAAAGAATCCGCGTGGAGAATCAATTCGATGTGGGTTTTTTGATTTCGGTTATGCAATTCATGTTTTCGTTAGTAGTTACAAATGACAAGGTGATCACACAGGATATTGTAATAACAAAAAAATCCCGCAAACGATTGCGGGATTTTGCTCATGTCTTAACATTCCAATGATTAGCCAAACTAGCCAAAAAGGATTTCTATGGTAGGTTTCGCAATAATAATTTATTGGATAAATCATGTCCTACCGTTTCCAATGTTCTATCAAGGCTTGATCCACGTAAACCCAGCCCTTCCAGGCAATATGCATCGGATCTTTTAAAAAGTAAGGGTCATATTCATGTCCTGAAAAGTCAGCAACAGGAAATCCGGCTGTTTCTACCTGATCAACGATGGATTGATAGAATTCATTACGCACTTCTATTGGAAGTCCAGCATAATCGTACCATAGACCATTAATCGGTAAGGAGATAAAAATAGGGTCTGCTCCTTTATCCTTGAAAAGATCTAGTACCATTTGAAAGTCTTGATACTCTAAAGATCCCGCAAAAGTTGCGTTTTTCTTATAACCTTTTAGCTTAGCCTCTATTGGAGCGTAGTTATGATTGTAGTAATCATTATCCATAAAATATGGGTTGTTATTTGCACGTTCTTTTCCGTAGTTGCTTGCTTCCTCTAAAAGTTCTTCCCATGATTTATTTCTTACTAAATCGTTATCTTGATGGTGGTCTCTATTGGGAAAACCGAAGGCAGCATAATATAAATCCTTCTTTTCTAATAGTTTCTTTTTCATATAGGCTAGTGGTCTTACAAGTTTTGCTTTCCAATGATGTTCCTTTGAAGGTGATATTTCGTATTCATATAACGTAGTCAAAATAGTATCTCTTTTGACAACATCAAATTGCAGGATACGGCGAATCGCTTCCCTCTTCAATTCAGGATCAATCGTATCATTGAAGGCTAAATTGTACGCTTTTAGCATCGAATAGTTTGGTTCAAAATGGGCATTATCAATTCCTTCTGTTATAAACCATTGTGGAGAGACGATGAAAGCAATTTTCTTCCCTTTTAATTGCTCAGCCTGGGAAGCAAGATCCATAAAAAGTATTAGTGATTGTGTTCCACCACGCCCAATTAGAAAAGGTGTATAATCCAAATTATTGGCTTCCGCAAAATTAGACGGGTGAAATGGATCGAAACGAGAAAGCTCTGAAGATCCATAAATCGGAAAATACTTATCATCTGCGAGCATTCTGCCTTGTAAATAGTCTCCTTGAAACATTAATGGACTCAAACTGGTTGCTGCTTGCTGAACTTTTTTATCTGAAATAAAATACTCAAGCCAACGATTGGGAAAGAATAAAAAAACCAAAAATAAGGAAACCGCAATGAAGAGCGGTACAAAAGAGTACTTCTTCATGCGCGATCAGCTAATTCCTTTGCAATTTTATTAGGAGTATTCCACTCCTCACGGTTAAACTCTGTAATTGGAACACTTATCCCAAACCGTTCCTCTATCTCTACAAGCAATGTAATTGTTCCAAATGAATCGAGTAATCCAGCTTCAAAAATATCCATGTCCAATTCTTCTTTTACTACATCATCCTGACAAACCTCTGCTAATAAATCATATACATCTTGTTTTTCCATAGTTGTTCATTCTCCTTTATCGTTGTTTTTTCTAAGTTAAAGTTTGATATGGAATACCTCTAAAAAGTGTTTTAAATACGCCCACGGGAGGAGAGACATAGATGAGATTTCGCATCTTGGAAAGAGCGAAGAGTCTCAATAGCCTCTCTTAAAAGGCGGAGTATAAATTTGCTGCTCCCTTTAAATAACGGGAGCGTATAGAGTAACAGTAAATCAATAAAATAAATTCCCTGAAAAAATATAAAATCCAAAACATACGAAATGGAATGTGATGATAACTGCTACAACATGTGTAAATTTATTTTTCGGCCATACTTTATGCTTTTTATTCCAACGGTCAAAAAAGTCAAAACCAATGATTAAACATGCATGGTACAAGCCGTATACGATGTAATGTGGTGCGAGGCCATGCCAAACACCCATGAGTAAAAACAACATCAAATAGCCTAAATTTGAAATGGTAACACGATTCTTAATCCATTTCTTTTTGGTCATCCAAAAGGCAAATCGCATATAAACATAATCCCTAAACCAAAATGATAACGTCATATGCCAGCGATTCCAGAAGTCTTTAATATTTCTACTGATAAATGGTAGATGAAAGTTCTCCGGTGTTTTAATTCCCATGATATAGCTAATACCAATTGCAAAAGCACTGTATCCAGCAAAGTCAAAGAATAAGTACAAACTGTAGGAATACATATTCAATAAGTGATACTGTACTGGATGCAATTCAAAATAATGGGTTTCTAGTAATTGCACGATAATATAAAAATGAATCAAAAAAGCAATTATAAATTTATAGAGAAAACCACGGAAAATCTTATTGATTCCCAAGTATAAGTATTCACGGTAGGCCTCTTTTGTCGGTACGGTATGCACATCCTTCTGAAATCTACGCCACCTGTCAATTGGGCCTGATGAAAGGCTTGGGAAAAACAATAAAAAGTATAAGAAATCCGCTAATGGAATTTCACTCTTTATGAGACCATCTCTAATCTCCATTATCATTTGTACTGCTTTAAAGGTAAGATAGGATACCCCTAAAAAACCAAATAGATGATTAAGCCCTAAAATTGGTAGTATTTTTACTAGAATTAGAGGCATTATCGAGGCAATAATTCCTATACAAAATATTGCAGTACTATTCGCTTTTTTTCGGTATGCTATATATCCTTTTACTAATACCACTTGCCATATAGTGAATATTAGTAATGAAATTGTTCCTAGTAAGCTATTCGCAAAGATGATTGCCAGCATAATAATCGTAACAACCATGTTATATTTCCGAGAGGCTTTCCCTTGAAGCCCCATAATAATAGATGGGATTAATAGAATCCCAACAATAAAGAAAAAGTAAAAGGATTCAAAAGGTATCATGCTAATACTCCTGTAGCTAATAGTTTACGGTCAACCTTTCCGTTTGCAGTCATTGGTAGTTGATCCAAATAAGTGAACTTTCTTGGAATCATATATGCCGGGAGTAGGTTAGACAGCTCTTTGCGAAGT
This sequence comes from Ornithinibacillus bavariensis, assembly GCF_018333235.1. Taxonomy (GTDB): domain Bacteria; phylum Bacillota; class Bacilli; order Bacillales; family Amphibacillaceae; genus Ornithinibacillus; species Ornithinibacillus bavariensis. The sequence goes on from NZ_BORP01000002.1 coordinate 277,651, forward strand.
GCGGCGGTTAATTGGTATTCCTTTTCGAAGGAGTGCTCATTTGTTACGATATAAGCCGTCAAATAATCTACCTTTTCTTCACGATAAACGGGCTCCACAATACATGATTTCACATAATTAGACTGAGCAATGCTGTACTCGATTTCTTCCAGTTCCATACGATACCCGTGAACTTTTACCTGAAAGTCTAATCTTCCTAAATAATAATACAGGCCGCCTTTTTTGTATCCAGCATCACCGGTTGTATAGGCTTGTTTATTGTTCATGATTCCAAAGGATTTTTCTGTTAATTCGGGACTTCCAAGATAGCCTTTGCTAACACTTGGGCCAAGAATTATCAATTCACCCTTTTCTCCTTCTGCAACAGGAGCCCCATTCTCATCCACAACAAGTAGCTCCGTATCCTGTTTACAATGTCCGATAGGGAGGACTGTATGTGAGTCTGCTATTTCCTTCGTTATTTCAAGCTTAGTAATAGCCACAGTCGCTTCTGTAGGGCCGTATAAATTAAAAATACGGGCATTAGGAAAGCGCTTCTGTAGCTGTTTGGCCAAATTTACCGGAAGAATCTCACCGCAAAAGAGAAATGTCCTCAGATTCGGGAGAAGCTCTTGCCTAAAGCTTGGCTCCATTAAGCATAGCTGGGCAAATGATGGCGTAGAAGTCCAAACCTCGATATCAGATTGACTCAAGCCTTCAAAAAGCACTTTTGGATTGGCAATCATCTCTTTCGTTACTGCAAATAATGTTCCGCCTGAACATAATGAAGGATAGAGATCCATTACGGATAAATCAAATGAAAATGGTGCTTGATTAAGGAAAGTCTGCTCACGTTCGATTGGGAAATCCACTAACATCCAATCTACGAAACTACTAAGGTTATTCGCCGAAATTTGAACTCCCTTTGGATTACCGGTACTTCCTGATGTGTAAATGATATAGAAATTATCATTACCCTGTACCCAATGCTTCGAGCTTGATTTTTCCGCGTCATCTACCAGAAGCTTCTTAAGCTCCATTTCTTTTATGATCTTAATGGGATGTTTAGAAAACATTTCACAGCTCATATCCTCTGTTGCGATTAAAAACTCCGCCTGGGAACTTTCAATTATTTTATTAATTCGTTCGAAAGGAATGGAAACATCTACTGGAATATAAGGATGACCAGATTTCACACTTCCAAGAAACGATATAAGTACTTCAGGTTTCATGTGTCCATAGACGATAATTGGGGACTTAGCTTGGCTGGATTGTTTTAATAAATATGCAGCCAATTGGTCAGATTGTTCCCACAGCTCTCCATATGTTATCGATCTATCTTCACTCTTAAAAGCAATTTTTTCGGAATAGCCTATCGAATTTTGTTGGATTGCTTTTAGTATGTTCATATTCTCTTTACCTCTCTTTTTCTCTAATGCATGTTCAAAAAGGACTTAGTTGGTCATTGTGATAGGATAACAATCCATGTATCAACTTTCAAGGCCCTTTTTTGCACTCACTTTAAAATTCATTGTAAATAAATGGTCCAGCATTCATATCGTGGAATCCATAAATGAGTACAAGTAAAATTAAAATGACTAAATAATATAAGGTCTGACCTGTCATTTTTGCAAACGTGTTGTCAATTAATGTTCTTACGACTTTCAACCAATTGTTCCCCTCTCTTTTCACAATCTCCTAAAACATAATAGCACTATTTGTTTTCTTTGAATCATCTTTTTTGAAAAAAATGTCGTATTTACATGAATATAAGACGTTTCAACTGTTAAAAAGGTTTCACATCTTTGTAAAATATGTCATTAAATTGTAATTTGTCTATGATTAGTAAGAAAAATTGATTCTCATATTGAAGGGGTGCTTAAATCTTCCTAAATAGGGAAGTGGAAATTTATTTCCAATTCTTGTTAGGGGATATTCACTGACAGTTACTGCTAAAAAAGTGAACAAATTGTGTCTGAAAAGTGAATCTTTAGCTAAAATCTTGTACTTTACTTAAGAAATTTGTAAACTTAGTAATACATGGGCTTACTCATGTATTACTAGGACAAAAGAGAAGCCGACGACATGCAAGCTGGACACTTGCTGTACGTCGGCTTCTTTTGTTTTCTAAATAGAACCACAACCAAAAGTTCAAAAACCTAACTAAAATTCAATAATGATGCATCTACTTTAGTCAAAAAACACCTCAAACCATCGTTGGAACAGCCCTTTTTCTTTCTTTTCCTTCTTCTCTTCGTGCTTTATTTCTTCTCCATTATAATGTTCGGAACAATGGAATTCCGGCTCGGTTCCCTTTTCAAAGAACATGACGGTACTTGTTGGACAATGTGGCGTAGCCCGTAGTCCTGTTTTTGGATCAATAGGAATAGCAACAAGACCTTCTGGTGCTTCAAAATGTTGCTTTGGTAAATCTTTATGTGCTTTTTCCATAAGATCAGCCCATATATCTTTGGCATAACCACGTTCTTTCGTGGATGTAATCGTCCGGTTGTCATCAAAGCCAGTCCATACTCCTGCTACAAGAGATGGACTAAAGCCTATCATCCAGTTGTCTGAATCGGTTGAGCCAGTTTTTCCAGCGTAGGTCCTAGATAGTTTGTCCGTAATAGAAATACCAGTAACAGACGTATAGCCATTTAAATCCGCATCAAACATCCCTGTCATCAGCTGGGTGAGAATATAGGCTTTTGGAGGATCTAGGACTAATGATTTCTTGTTGTTTTTTCTCTCATAGACCGTTTTGCCAGTTCGATCAACAATTTTTTCAATCGTGTGTCCGTTTATACGATATCCTCCGTTGGCAAGTATTCCATATGCGGAAACCATCTCTTCAACGGTAACCGCTGCTGTACCTAAGGCAAGGGATGGTACAGCAGGGAGCTTACTTGATATGCCGAATTTTTTTGCTGTTTCCACTAATGTTTCTTCACCAAGATACGTATTCGTCTTCACAGCGTAAATATTATCAGACAGTGCAATAGCCTGTGCTAATGTAATTGGTTCATTTGCATAATAACCATTAAAGTTGCTTGGTTGATATACATTACCACCTTCAATTTCAAAGGAAGTTGGCTTACTCATGAGTTTGGTAGTAGCTGTGTAACCGTTATTTAATGCAGCGTAATATAAAAAGGGTTTAAAGGATGAACCAGGCATCCGTTTTGCTTGTATAGCTCGGTTATACGGACTATCCTGATAGCTACGTCCACCGGCGAGGGCACGAATCGCACCAGTTGCTGGATCCATGACAACAGCTCCAGTTTCGATCTCGCTAGTTTCCGGAATGGTAGCTGCAATACTTTCCTCTAAGTATCCTTGCATGGCGGAATCCAAGGTTGTGTATATCTGATAGCCACCAGAACGTACAGATTCAAGGTCAAGCTCCAGTCTCTTTGCTGCCTCATTTAAGACAGTATCTTGAAAATAAGGCCCAACAGTTAACGATTTTCTTTCTTTTTTTGTTACATATTGGAGATTTTCTTGACTAGCTTTCGTGTATTCTTTGTCAGATATAACATTTTCGTCATGCATAATGGTTAGAATATGCTGCTGACGGCTGTTTGCCTTTTCCTGATTATTAAATGGTGAATAGTAGGTTGGTCCTTTGGGGATTCCTGCAAGCATTGCTGCCTCAGCAAGGGTTAATTCATCTGCTGCTTTATTAAAGAAATGGTTACTTGCAGCCTCTATCCCATAAGCACCGTGGCCATAGTAAACGGTATTTAAATACCCTTCTAGAATTTCGTTTTTGGAGTAAAACATCTCAAGACGAATGGTGTAAAATGCTTCCTTAATTTTTCGAGTCCAGGTTTTCTCAAAGGAAAGATAAAGATTTCGTGCATATTGCTGGGTTAGCGTGCTAGCACCTTCTTTTAACGACATGGTTTGAATATCCTTTATGATTGCACCAATAATGCGCTTTACATCAAAACCATGGTGCTGATAAAAGCGTTGATCCTCAATCATGAGAGTAGCATCAATGATGTGAGGAGACATTTCATCTATATCTACCCAAGATCTGTTTTCAAAACCATCCTCTTCACCGATTACTTCGCCATCCTTATTATAATAAATAGTGTTTTGGTCTGCTGAAAGATTTGGTGGACCAAGTAGGAAAGCAACCAAATAGACTAAAAGTACAGCAGATAATAAAAAAAGGATTGAGCCAACAATCATCTTTAGAATTATCCCTTTGATTCTATTTCCAATAAATATCTTTTTCATATTTGCCTACTCCGTTTGATTATGTCGTTTTTTGTCAAGTAATACCATTATGGGAAAAGTACGAACGAATTAAACTGGAAAATGTATATTTTTTGCCCGTTCATCGACTAAACGAAAAAACTATTTTTATTGAAATACCTCTCTACAACTCGCTATAATAGAAAAATATGATATGAATTGGAAAGGCGACCAAGATGGAACAAGTTTTAATAACATTACATACCCGAATTATGGATGATGGGGAAGAAGAAACTTCTCAGAATACCTATAGGGGCCATTATTATGAGAAGAATAATCTTGAGGTACTGTCATTTGAGGAGAAAACGGAAGATCAGTACCTCATCAAAAGTTTAATAACAATTCAGCCTGAAAAGGTTACTATCAAGCGTTCAGGACTAATTTCGATGAATCAACAATTCCGTAAAGACCAAATTACGGAAAGCATTTATACACATCCACATGGTCATATGCGGATGGAGACCTTTACGAATGCCATTACCTATCAAGTGGATGACCAACAAACTAGGGGTCAGCTTAAAATAGATTATACGGTGAAATTGAACGGACAAGAGGAGCGTCATCATATGTTAACGCTCACCTATCAAAAGGAGGACATACAATGAACGTGTTGGCACAAACTGAAATGAAGGTAAAAGAACAGATTAAAGCATCTGTACTGAAAGCGGGATTAGCTACCGAACAGGAGCTTCCAGATATTATCTTAGAAAAACCAAAGGATAAAGCGCACGGAGATTTTGCTACGAATATTGCTATGCAATTAGCGAGAATTGCTAAAAAAGCCCCTAGACAAATCGCTGAGGATATTGTGAATAATTTAAATCAAGATGCAGCCTCTATTGAAAAGATTGAAATAGCTGGACCAGGATTTATCAATTTCTTTATGAAAAATGACTTTTTAACTGATCTTATACCGACAATATTAGAAGCTGGAACGGAGTATGGTAAGACGGATTATGGGCATGGACAACGTATTCAGGTGGAATTTGTTTCGGTAAATCCCACAGGAAATCTACATCTAGGACATGCACGTGGTGCAGCATTTGGGGATGTTTTATGTAATGTTCTTCATGCAGCAGGCTATGCTGTAGAGCGTGAATACTACATCAATGATGCTGGAAATCAAATTGATAATCTAGCTCTTTCGGTGAATGCACGTTATTTGCAGGCGCTTGGGCAGGAAGCAAGCATGCCTGAAGATGGTTACCATGGTCAGGATATTGTAGAAATTGGGAAAAGGTTAGCTGAAGAACATGGCGATAAATGGGCAAATAAGACGGAAGAAGAACGATTAGCTTACTTCAAAGAGTATGGACTTGAATATACATTAGGTAGAATTAAGAAAGACCTTGATGATTTTGGGGTACATTTTGATAATTGGTTCTCCGAGCGTAGTCTATACCAAAATGACGAAATTGCTGACGTGTTAAATAAGTTAAAGGCTGGCAGATACATCTATGAAAAGGATGGAGCAACCTGGTTCCGTTCCACAGATTTTAATGATGATAAAGACCGTGTACTTGTAAAAAATGATGGTGCATTTACTTATTTAACACCAGATATTGCTTACCATCAAAACAAACTAAACCGTGGGTTTGACAAGCTGATTAATGTATGGGGTGCAGATCATCATGGCTATATTCCACGAATGAAGGCAGCAATCCAGGCGCTTGGTTATGAAGCGGATAAATTAGATGTTAAGATCATTCAAATGGTAAATCTATTTGATGGTGGCGAAAAGCTTCGCATGAGTAAACGGACAGGTAATGCAGTATCTTTAAGGGAGTTAATGGATGAGGTAGGGATTGATGCTGTTCGCTATTTCTTTGTAGCCCGTTCAAATGACACGCAGCTTGACTTTGATGTTGAGCTTGCACGCTCCGAGTCCAACGATAACCCTGTTTACTATGTACAATATGCCCATGCTCGTATTTGTACGATGTTAAAGCAGGCAGAAAATAAGGGCATAGAAATTAAGCAATCCTTTGATCCATCCTTATTAACATCGGAAAAAGAACTTGATTTATTGAAGAAAATGGGGGATTTTCCGCGAGTAATTGTCGATGCAGCTGAGAAGCATGCACCACAAAAAATAACCCAGTATGTATTTGATTTAGCATCATTATTGCATAGCTTTTACAACGCTGAAAAGGTTCTAGATTCGGAAAATGTTGCACTTACCAATGCAAGAATAGCTTTAATGAAGGCTGTGCGGATTACCCTTGAAAATGGATTGAAGTTAATTGGAGTAAATGCTCCAGAAAAGATGTAATTATTTAATGAATAGAAAGGGACCTGTAATAAAACTAGGTCCCTTTTTATTCACTTGTAAGTATTTTATATTGAAAACGCGTCATATGTATTATTCCCAAAAAGCATTATACTGACAAATGATAAATTATAGTCATAGCATTAAAAACTGGTTGACTGAATAGTCATTCATAATTTATAGTAGTAGTTGAAATACTGTTTTTTATTTTCGGAAAAATGGAATCGCTATCATTTTTTTGGTGGAAAGTAATTCAGAGGTAGTAATAGAATAAATTAGGACAATGAACTTCAGACAGTCAGGAGGATCAGCTGATGGAAAATCTATTCTTATTGGTGAACACATTAGTATTTATTGCCATAGTTCTCTATGCACTATACTTGTTTGGTAGAGTAATAGCAACACGGGTAGCCTACATACGGTTAGGTAGAAAATCAGAGTTTGATGGTGATATTAAGGAACGAGTAAATCGAATAGTTAAGATTGTTTTTGGTCAATCCAAGCTACTAAAGGATAAAAAATCTGGGATTATTCATGTCATGATGTTCTACGGTTTTATTCTTGTACAGTTTGGAGCAATTGACTTCATCGTAAAAGGGATATCACCTGGTAATCACCTGCCATTTGGGTTCTTATATCCTGGCTTTACTTTTTTCCAAGAAATTGTTACCTTGACCATTTTAGTAGCCGTCATCTGGGCATTTTACCGCCGTTATATTGAAAAGCTGGTCCGTTTAAAGCGCGGGTTAAAAGCTGGATTAGTATTGATCTTTATCGGGACATTAATGCTTTCTGTATTACTAGGAAACGGAATGGCGCAAATTTGGCATGGGGAAGCTGCTACATGGACAGAACCAGTTGCTAGTTTGATAGCTACTATTTTTGGATTCTTATCTCCAACCTCTGCGATGGTTGTTTTCTTTATTGCATGGTGGATACATAACCTTACATTATTAACGTTTTTAGTCTATGTTCCACAATCCAAGCACGCACACCTAATTGCAGCACCAATTAATGTATTTTTAAGTAAACGTGTGCCTGGCAAATTAAAAAAGCTGGATTTCGATATCGATGAAGAAAGCGAAGAAGAGGTTTCTTTTGGTGTTGGTAAGGTAGAGGACTTCGAACAAGTTCAAATGATCGACTTTTATGCTTGTGTGGAATGTGGTCGTTGTACAGATGTTTGTCCAGCAGCGGGTACTGGGAAGATGCTGTCCCCGATGGATTTAATGATAAAAATACGTGACCACTTAACAGAGAAGGGTGCGGCTATTACGGGTAAAACACCTTGGGTACCTGCTTATGCATTTGCGAGTACTCAAGGTAATCAACTAGCCAAAACTACTAGAAACGAAGCTGCAGCAACGATGGAAAACATTAGCCTAATCGGTGATGTTATTACAGAAGAGGAAATTAATGCCTGTACAACTTGTCGTAACTGTGAAGATGCATGTCCTGTCATGAACGAGCATGTCGATAAAATTATCGATTTACGCCGTTATCTTGTGATGACAGAAGGGAAGATGGATTCTGAGATTCAACGTGCGGTTATGAATATTGAGCGGCAAGGAAATCCTTGGGGATTATCTAAAAAAGACCGTATTAAGTGGCGTGAAATTGATGAGTCTGCCTACATTCCTACAGTGAAGGAACTGAAAAAAGAGGATAAAGATTTTGAATACTTGTTTTGGGTTAGCTCTATGGGGTCATTTGATGCACGAAGTCAAAAGATTGCTATTGCTTTTGCAAAACTAATGAACCAGGCCGGTGTGAGCTTTGCTATTTTAGGTAATAAAGAGGAAAATTCTGGAGATACGGCTAGACGTATTGGTAATGAATTTTTATTCCAAGAAATTGCCGAGCGAAACATTAGTGAATTTGAGAAAAATGGCGTGAAAAAGATTGTGACAATCGACCCACACGCATATAATATTTTTAAAAACGAGTATCCTGACTTTGGCTTTGAAGCCGAGGTTTACCATCATACACAATTATTGTATGATTTAGTTATGGAGGGTAGGTTAAAGCCTACAAAGGCGATTAATGAACGCTTAACATATCATGATTCCTGCTATTTAGGAAGATATAATGGGGTTTATGATCCGCCACGAGAAATTTTACGCGCAATTCCAGGATTAGAGCTTGTCGAGATGGATCGCAGCCGTGAAAATGGCATGTGCTGTGGTGCTGGTGGAGGTCTAATGTGGACAGAGGAAACCACTGGTAACCGAATCAATGTTGCGCGTACAGAGCAAGCGCTTGCGGTGGAGCCAACGGTTATCTCTAGTGCTTGTCCGTATTGTTTAACGATGTTAAGTGATGGAACAAAGGCAAAAGAAGTAGAAGAGGATATTAGTACAATGGATGTAGCAGAGATTCTTGCTCTATCCGTTTTAGTTGAAGAAGAAGTAAAGACAGCTTAAATTGATAAGGGGGGGTTCTAATGAAATGACCCCTCTTATTTTCCGAATAGGCATCGAGCGAGCGTTCAATCGTAGAGAAATAGAATTTTAATAACACTAACATTAGAGGAGGAAAATGGAATGAAAAAATCTGTTATAGTTTCAGGAGCTAGAACTCCCTTTGGCAAGTTCGGTGGCGCATTAAAGCCATTGACAGCAGCACAACTTGGCGGTAAGGCAATTAAAGCGGCAATCGAGCGAGCAGGTGTCGATGGTTCAGAAGTTGGAGAGGTTATTATGGGGAATGTCCTACAAGGTGGTCAAGGTCAGCTCCCTTCGCGTCAAGCAGCAAGAGAAGCCGGGTTGCCATGGGACGTAAAAACAGAAACAATTAATAAGGTATGCGCTTCTGGGTTACGTAGTGTAACACTTGCAGATATGCTAATTCGTTTAGGAGAAGAAGATATTATTGTGGCAGGTGGCATGGAGAGCATGAGCAATGCTCCATACATTTTGCCAGATGCACGTTGGGGAAATCGCATGGGTGACAAACGTGTTGTTGATATGATGGTACATGATGGCCTAACCTGCTCCTTTACTGGTGTACACATGGGAACGTACGGCAATGCAACAGCAGAGGAATTTAACTTAACACGTGAAGCCCAGGACGAATGGGCGTATCGCAGCCATATGCGAGCTATTCAAGCGATAGACGAAGGAAAGTTTAGTGAAGAAATTGTTCCAGTCGAAATACCACAACGGAAAGGCGAACCGATTGTAGTGAATCAAGACGAGGCGCCAAGAAAAGATACAACGGTAGAGGTGCTAGCAAAATTAAAGCCGGCATTTGATAAAGACGGTACCATCACGGCAGGAAATGCGCCAGGTATTAACGATGGTGCAGCAGCATTTGTCATAATGTCCGATGAAAAAGCGGCAAGTCTCGGCAAGAAGCCTATGGCAACTATCCTAGGTCATGCTGAGGTCGCTGTCGAAGCAAAAGACTTCCCGAAAACACCAGGAATTGTTATTAATGCGTTATTTGAAAAAACAGGCTATAGCAAAGATGATATCGACCTATACGAAATAAATGAGGCTTTTGCAGCAGTATCATTGGCAAGTAGTGTAATTGCGGATTTGGATCCTGAAAAAGTAAATGTAAACGGTGGTGCAGTTGCACTTGGTCACCCAATTGGAGCAAGTGGAACCCGCATTATCCTAACACTAATTCACGAATTAAAGCGACGTGGAGGCGGACTAGGAATTGCAGCAATTTGTAGTGGCGGTGGTCAAGGTGATGCCATATTGATTGAGGTACCAGGGGAATAATCCTTTGTTGATCTGGAACATACTCATGGTTTAATATTCACCTATTCTAGTAGGGCTCCAGTGCAAGCTTAGACACATAGTTCGTGAGTATAAACAAAGTCTAATAATGCTAACTTAATACATTTTAGCAACATTTTATGAAGCCAGAAAAGACACCTAGATACAAATTCTATTCATCTATCTTTTCTGGCTCTCTCTTCATACATAGGAGGTGCAAGGATGACTATTAAAACAGTAATGGTAATTGGTGCAGGACAAATGGGGGCAGGAATTGCTCAGGTTTTTGCACAAGCTGGTTTACAGGTATTTTTAAATGATATGAATGAAGTAGCACTTGATAAGGGAATGAAAAATATTGAAAAGCTATTAGCCCGTGCGGTGGAAAAGGGCCGCATGGAGGAGGAAGAAAAAAATAGCACATTGAGTAGATTAACCTCTACCAACACGATAAATGACGCACAACACTGTGATCTAATTGTCGAAGCTGTTGTAGAAAATATGAATGTGAAAACCAAGGTGTTTAAACAGCTTGATGAGATAGCACCGAAGCATGCCATACTTGCTTCTAACACATCATCACTTCCAATTACTGAAATTGCAAGCGCTACCAATAGAGCTAGTCAAGTAATTGGAATGCATTTTATGAATCCAGTACCGGTAATGAAATTAGTTGAAATTATTCGTGGGCTACAAACTAGTGATGAAACATATCAGGCAATTGAAAACCTGACACATCGGTTAGGCAAAACTCCAGTTGAAGTGAGTGATTTTCCAGGCTTTGTTTCAAATCGCATTTTAATGCCAATGATTAATGAAGCAATTTATACCTTATATGAAGGAGTGGCATCGGTCGAGGATATTGATACTGTTATGAAGTTAGGTATGAACCATCCAATGGGGCCTTTGCAATTAGCTGATTTTATTGGACTAGATACATGTCTATATATTATGGAAGTATTGCATGAAGGATTTGGTGATAGTAAATATCGACCATGTCCATTATTAAGAAAGTATGTAAAAGCGGGATGGCTAGGGAAAAAGTCTGGAAGAGGTTTTTATCAATATGATTGAATTAATCGTTACGGATTCCTAGACAATCACCTGAAGATGTTTGAAACAACGAGAGGGGGTAGCCGGTTATGCATTTTCGATTCACCGAGGAACAGCAGATGATGCGTAAAATGGTTCATGATTTTGCACAAAAAGAGGTACTACCAGAAATAGAACGAATGGAAAAGGAAGAACGCTTCCCAATTGAGGTCATTCGAAAGATGGGGGAGCTAGGTATTATGGGCATCCCCATTCCCGAAGAGTATCGTGGCTCTGGAATGGATTATACATCCTATATTATAGCAATTCATGAGTTATCAAAGGTTAGTGCAACATTAGGAGTTATATTATCTGTTCATACATCTGTAGGTACCAATCCTATCCTATTTTTCGGAACAGAGGAGCAAAAGCAAAACTATGTTCCAAAGCTAGCAACCGGTGAATACTTAGGAGCATTCGCATTAACAGAGCCCCAGGCTGGATCAGATGCCAAAAATGTAAAGACAACTGCCAAACGCGATGGAGATCATTATATTATAAATGGCTCAAAGGTGTTTATAACCAATGGTGGAGCTGCTGATACGTATATTACGTTTGCACGAACAGGTCCAGAGGAGATCAGTGCCTTTATTGTAGAAAAGGGGACAGAGGGATTTGTTATTGGAAAACAGGAAAAGAAGATGGGACTACACGGTTCCAGCACAGTCCAGTTAACATTTGAAAACTGCCGTATAAAAAAGGAACAGCTACTTGGTAAAGAAGGTGAAGGCTTTAAAATTGCTATGTCTAATCTAAACAAAGGTCGGGTCGGCATTGCAGCACAGGCGCTTGGTATCGCTGAAGCGGCGCTAGAACATGCAACAAACTATGCCAAAGAACGGGAGCAGTTCGGAAAACCAATTGCTCATAATCAGGGTGTATCGTTTAAACTCGCAGATATGGCAACACAGGTAGAGTGTGCAAAGCTATTAGTCTATCAAGCAGCATCACTTATTGAAGAAAATAGACCATGTGCAAAGGAAGCTTCGATGGCAAAGCTATTTGCAACAAACACTGCAATGAAAACAGCAATTGAAGCAATACAGATTTTTGGTGGATATGGCTATACAGAAGAATATCCAGTGGAAAGACTCTTCCGTGATGCAAAAATCACGCAAATTTATGAGGGTACAAATGAAATCCAGCATATGGTTATTGCAAACCAAATATTGAATGCTTAGGAGGCTACGAAACATGAATTTTCAATTGACTGAAGAACAAGAAATGCTACGAAAAATGGTACAGGATTTTGCTAAGAAAGAGGTAGAACCAACAGCAGCAGAGCGTGATGAGGAAGAGCGTTTTGATCGTGAAATATTTAATAAAATGGCTGAACTTGGTCTAACCGGAATTCCTTGGCCAGAAGAATATGGTGGTATCGGTGCTGATTATGTAAGTTATGTCATTGCTGTAGAAGAGCTATCTCGAGTCTGCGCATCAACAGGTGTAACACTTTCCGCCCATTTATCACTAGCTAGCTGGCCAATTTATAAATACGGCTCAGAGGAACAAAAGAAAAACTTTTTAAATCGTTTAGCAACTGGTGAGGCTCTTGGAGCGTATGCTTTATCTGAGCCTGGTGCAGGAAGTGATGTCGCATCTATGAGAACGACTGCTAAGCTAGATGGTGATTACTATATACTAAATGGTAGCAAGGTTTGGATTACGAATGGTGGAGTCGCTGATATTTACGTTGTGTTCGCTAAGACCGATATTGATGCACGACATAAAGGAATAAGTGCGTTTATTGTGGAAAAGGGAACAGAAGGATTCACGTTTGGTAAGAAAGAGAAGAAGCTAGGAATTCGTTCATCACCGACAACCGAATTGATTTTTGAAAATTGTCGTGTACCAAAGGAGAACTTGCTTGGAAGTGAAGGAGAAGGCTTTAAGATTGCCATGACAACACTTGATGGTGGTCGTAATGGTATTGCTGCACAAGCTGTTGGAATCGCCCAAGGTGCCCTTGATGCTGCAATCAATTATGCAAAAGAGCGGGAACAATTTGGCAAACCAATTGCCCATAATCAAGGAATATCTTTCAAACTAGCAGATATGGCAACGGAAATAGAAGCTGCTCGTCTATTAACCTATCAAGCTGCATGGCTAGAATCTCAAGGGCTTCCATATGGGAAAGCATCTGCCATGTCGAAGCTATTTGCTGGAGACACTGCAATGCGTGTGACGGTTGAAGCGGTACAAGTTTTTGGAGGCTACGGTTATACAAAGGATTACCCAGTAGAACGCTATATGCGTGATGCAAAGATAACGCAAATCTATGAAGGTACACAAGAAGTACAACGTCTTGTGATTGGAAGAATGCTAACGAAATAGAAAGGATGTCCAGGATGCACCAGCTAGTGGAAAGGATTGCCAAACAAGATATACGAGCATTAGCGAAAGCAATCACGCTTGTAGAAAATGATTCTGAAGATAAGTTACAGATTATGCAGGATGCCTTTTTGCTCAAGAAGAATGGAATGTACGTTGGACTAACTGGTTCTCCTGGTGCAGGAAAAAGTTCATTAGTCAATCGATTGATTAGTCATATAAGAACGATGGGGAAGACAATTGCTGTCATTGCTGTTGACCCGTCCAGTCCATTTAGTGGTGGTGCACTACTTGGTGATCGGGTACGAATGAATGAACATTTCACTGATGATGGCGTTTATATCCGAAGTATGGCCACAAGAGGAAGTCTTGGAGGCCTAGCTCGTGCCACGAAGGATGCCATTCGATTATGTGATGCATATGGCTTTGATGTCATTCTAGTGGAAACGGTAGGTGTTGGACAGTCTGAACTAGATATCATGAAAATCGTTGATACCACAGCGGTAGTACTTACCCCGAATAGCGGAGATGTTATGCAGATTTTTAAAGCCGGAATCATGGAGATTGCTGATTTATTCGTTATTAATAAGGCAGATTTGCCTGGTGTGAATAAGCTTAAAGCCATGCTTAGAGAGCTAGTTCATATTACCAAGACAGAAGAACATCCAATAGCTATCGTTAAAACGATTACGACAGAGAATGAAGGCATTGATTTACTTTGGGAGAAAATTGAAGAGCATCATACCTACCTGTATCATACCAACGAAGGAGAAAAACGCCGTAGTATGCAATATCATTTGGAATTAGTTGAATTGATACGGGAGGAAATCTGGCGAGATGTGGATAAATTCATTACGACTCATGTTGATTTTCCCAAGGATCTACAAAGCGTAGATCCTTATCGACTTGCAAGCGTTTGGTATGAGAAATGGAAGAAAGAAGGGAGATAGACGAATTGAGTAAAAACAAGGTCCTATCTTCTGTTAAAGATGAGGAATTAATTAAAAAACGCCGAGATCAAATGATAAAAGGTGCGTTAACCCTTTTTAAGGAAAAAGGATTTCACCGAACTACAACACGTGAAATAGCTAAGGAATCGGGCTTCAGTATTGGAACCCTGTATGAATATATTCGTACGAAGGAAGATGTCTTATATCTTGTTTGTGATTCGATTCATGGTGAAGTAAAGAAACGCTTGGAAGCTGTCGTAGACTTAAAACAGCCTTCAACAGAGAATCTATGTAATGTCATTACCTCATTTTTTCATTTAATGGATGAAATGCAAGAGGAAATTTTAATTTTATATCAAGAGGTAAAGTCCTTAAGCAAGGAAACAAGAGTATACATCTTGCAAAAAGAACGAGAAATGGCTGACATGCTGGAAAAAGCGATTATTACTTGTTTACCTCATAAACTAGCAAAACAGGATACGGCACTCCTAGCAAACAACATATTAATTCAAGGACATATGTGGGGGTTTCGCAGATGGATGGTCCAAAAGGAATTTACGTTAGAGGAATATATCGAAAGACAGTTGAATTTTGCATTACGTTCCATGGGAATAAAATCATAAAAATTTGAATTGGAAGGGTTGATGATGGTGCAAGCAACAATACCTTATAAAACAAAGCATCCAGTTCGTTTTGTGACTGCATCCAGTTTATTTGATGGTCATGATGCATCCATTAACATTATGCGTCGAATCTTACAATCAAGTGGCGCTGAGGTTATTCATTTAGGCCATAACCGCTCGGTTGAAGAGGTTGTTCATGCTGCTATCCAGGAGGATGTGCAAGGAATCGCAATTTCCTCTTATCAAGGTGGGCATGTCGAATACTTTAAATACATGGTTGATTTATTAAAAGAACTTGGTGCGGAGCATATTAAAGTATTTGGTGGCGGTGGTGGAGTTATCATCCCACGTGAAATAAAGGAATTACATCAATATGGTGTGACACGAATCTTCTCCCCAGATGATGGTAGGGAGCTTGGACTTCAGGGGATGATTAATGTCATGTTAGAGGAGTGTGACTTCCTACCACCTTTTGATTTAAACTTGCAGCTAGAAAAATTACGCAGTGGAGATCGTCAGGCAATTGCTAGAATGATAACCTTTGTGGAAAATGAAGAGACAAATCTTAAAGAAAAACAATCGATACTTGAGGAACTAAGCAAATATGTTGATGACTCCATCCCAGTGCTAGGAATTACAGGTACTGGTGGTGCTGGGAAAAGCTCCTTGACAGACGAGCTAATTAGACGCTTCATTAATGAAATACCAAACCGTAAAATTGCAATTATCTCCATTGATCCAACAAAACGTAAAACAGGTGGCGCACTTCTTGGTGACCGAATTCGCATGAATGCAATTTTTACGGAACGCGTGTATATGCGCTCTCTTGCAACAAGAGATTCAAGAAGTGAGCTCTCAAAGGCAATTGAGGATGTTATTCAGATTATTCGTGCCTCAGGCTTTGATTTTATTGTTGTCGAGACAAGTGGAATCGGGCAGGGGGATGCGGCAATAACCGAGATTACAGACCTATCCATGTATGTGATGACCTCCGAATATGGCGCACCTACTCAGCTTGAAAAGATTGATATGATAGATTTTGCGGATTTTATTGTAATTAATAAATTTGAACAGAAGGGTTCAGAGGATGCATTAAATCAAGTTCGCAAGCAATATGAAAGAAGCCATATGCTTTTCCATCAAGACAAAAAAACGTTTCCTGTATTTGGAACGATTGCTAGCCAGTTTAATGATTCAGGTACAAATGCATTATTTGCGGCTATAATCGACAAATTAAATGACAAGTACAATTGGGATGAAAAAGTAAGTTTTGATCGTCATACCGTCTCGGAAAAGCAAAATCTAATCATACCGAACGATCGACGTCATTACTTACGTGAAATTGCTAGTCATGTCCGTAATTATCATAAACAAGCGAAGGAGCAGAGTGAGGTTGCTCGTAGATTGTATCAGCTACAAGGTGCTATTGAAATAGCAGAGGATGAAACGGTTAAGAACAAATTAAATAAAACCTATACAACCTATGAAGCTAAGCTACATCCTAATGCAAAAAAATTATTGGAATCCTGGGATTCGTTAAAGGAACAGTATTCAGGGGATACATTTACTTTTAAGGTTCGTAATAAGGAAATTCAGATGGATCTCACTACAGAATCCCTAGCTGGCCTGAAAATTCCAAAGGTTGCTTTTCCGAAATATATGGACTGGGGGGAAAGACTTCTATGGCAGCTGAGGGAAAACGTTCCAGGGGCTTTTCCATTTACGGCGGGAGTATTCCCCTTCAAGCGTCAAGGGGAGGATCCAACACGTCAGTTTGCTGGTGAAGGAACCCCAGAACGCACGAACCGACGCTTCCATTATTTATCCAAAAACGATGACGCAAAACGACTTTCAACGGCCTTTGACTCGGTAACATTATATGGAGAGGACCCAGCCTATCGTCCAGACATTTATGGAAAGGTCGGAGAAAGTGGTGTGAATGTTTGTACATTAGAGGATATGAAAAAGCTGTATAAAGGATTTGATTTAACGAATCCATTAACATCAGTTTCAATGACAATAAATGGGCCAGCACCGATTATATTAGCCATGTTCTTTAACACGGCAATTGATCAACAGATAAATAAATTTGAACAGGAAAACGGGCGTAAACCTAATAATGAAGAATATGAAACCATAAAACGGGAGACATTAGCAGTTGTTCGTGGTACTGTCCAAGCAGATATTCTAAAAGAGGATCAAGGACAAAACACCTGTATTTTCTCTACGGAATTCGCATTACGAATGATGGGAGATATTCAACAATACTTTATCGATCATAATGTTCGTAATTATTATTCCGTATCTATTTCTGGTTATCACATTGCTGAGGCTGGAGCGAATCCTATTACCCAGCTTGCGTTTACTTTAGCTAATGGTTTTACGTATGTAGAATATTATTTGAGCCGTGGGATGGATATTAATCAATTTGCACCGAATTTATCCTTCTTTTTCTCGAACGGGTTAGACCCTGAGTACACGGTAATTGGTCGAGTTGCACGTCGGATTTGGGCTATAACGATGCGAGACAAATACGGTGCTAATGAACGTAGTCAAAAGCTGAAATATCATATTCAAACTTCTGGACGTTCCTTACATGCACAGGAAATTGATTTTAATGATATTCGTACGACCCTACAAGCATTAATTGCTATTCAAGATAATACAAACTCACTTCATACGAATGCTTATGATGAGGCAATAACCACCCCAACAGAGGAATCCGTTCGTCGGGCAATGGCAATTCAGATGATTATTAACCGTGAGTTTGGTTTGACTAAGAATGAAAATTCATTACAGGGGTCCTTTATCGTGGAGGAGCTAACCGATTTAGTCGAAGAAGCGGTTCTTCAAGAATTTGAACGAATCAATGATCGAGGTGGGGTATTAGGAGCCATGGAACGCCAATACCAACGAGGCAAAATCCAGGAGGAGTCCTTATATTATGAAGGAAAGAAGCATTCCGGTGAACTTCCAATCATTGGAGTGAACACTTACTTGAATCCTAATCCACCGTCTGAGGAAGCAATTGATTCGATGGAATTGGCTCGAGCAACAACAGAAGAAAAAGAACATCAAATTCAGCAATTAAAGGAGTTCCAAGAAAAGAATATAGATCAAGCTGGTCCAGCTTTGGAACGGTTAAAATCCGTTGCCGAATCAGGTGGGAATATCTTTGAAGAACTAATGGAAACAGTAAAATTTGCGAGTCTAGGTCAAATCACAAACGCCCTTTACCAAGTCGGTGGCAAATATCGAAGGAATATGTAACAACTAGAATTGAAGACGCTCAGTTTGGAAAAACAGAGAATAAATTTCCGATAGTTCCAGGGTGCTATTAAACAAAAGTGGAAGCACGTTGATTTATCGTATACCTTCAGCCACAAATAAGTAAGAATGTAAATAAATTTGATAAATTCCCTAAGATTTGTTTATAATGAATGATAGCTTTATGACTATACACCGTTATAAACAGTTTCCATCAAGAATAATTCCTTCTTGTGAATT
Organism: Ornithinibacillus bavariensis; assembly: GCF_018333235.1. Taxonomy (GTDB): domain Bacteria; phylum Bacillota; class Bacilli; order Bacillales; family Amphibacillaceae; genus Ornithinibacillus; species Ornithinibacillus bavariensis. Next base: position 296,393 of record NZ_BORP01000002.1, read on the forward strand.
AACTTTTCAATAGAAAATATGTGGAATTTTATATTAAAGAAAAGGGAGTGCGGTATTGTGAGCTTGGAAAATCTTAGCCGCGAGGATATCAAAAGCATGTCAATGCTTGAATTAGCAAAGGAAATTTTACTTGTAGAAAAGAAAGCAATGGATTTCAGAGATATTTTCAACAAAATAGCTGAAATGAAAGAGCTAACTGCAGATCAAAGAGACGATCTATTATCACAATTTTACACAGATATAAATGTGGATGGTAGATTTATTACATTGGGCTCTAACATGTGGGGACTGAAACGCTGGTATCCTGTTGAGCAAATGGATGAAGATATTCAAAATGAACCGAAGAAGAAGAAAAAGGCGAAGAAGAAGCTATTAGACGAGGACGATGATTTAGATTTAGAATTAGATGATGATGAAATAGATCTTGATCTAGAAGATGAAGTGGAAGACGACATTGATGAAGAGGAAGACTTCATTGATCTTGATGATGAAGACGATGAAGACTTTGATGACATTGATGAAGAAGAATACGATTTCGATGAAGACGAAGATCTTGAAGATGAGGAATTAGACGAATTAGATGAGATTGATGAGGAAGACGAAGAATTTGAAGATGAAAAGTAATGTTTTGACTGCTTGACTTTTTTTGGACAGGTGAGTACAATTTATATTGGGCTCTTAAAAACAATTAATTACAAGCGTTTCCCCTAACTATGGGGAGACGCTTTTTGTGTTTTATACAAGCTTTAATCGGGAATCTATTCCCTAGTGGTAGAAAAGAGTTTTTTCTTTTCTATATAAGTAGAATTGCTAAGAAGCAGATTCTTTCTATAAAAAACCACTGGGGAGTTTTGTATTTCTAGGATTCATCATCAAGAATGTGTACACACTAAATGAAACAGTGGTCGTACTTATAATCTATTATCATACACAGAAAGAGGGATAATTGTGGCTAAATACATTTTTGTCACAGGTGGCGTAGTGTCATCATTAGGAAAAGGAATTACAGCAGCATCATTAGGGAGATTATTAAAGAATCGTGGACTCAAGGTTACTATTCAAAAGTTTGATCCATATATCAATGTCGATCCAGGTACAATGAGCCCGTATCAGCATGGGGAGGTTTTTGTAACAGATGATGGTGCAGAAACAGACCTTGATTTAGGTCATTATGAACGATTTATTGATGAGAATTTAAATAAGTATAGCAATATTACAACTGGTAAGGTGTATTCAAATGTGATAAGAAAGGAACGTCGCGGAGACTATTTAGGTGGAACAGTACAAGTAATCCCACATATTACTAATGAAATTAAAGATCAGGTTTTCCGTGCGAGTGAGGCAACAGGAGCAGATGTGGTAATTACTGAAATAGGTGGAACAGTTGGTGATATTGAGTCTCTTCCATTCTTAGAAGCAATTCGTCAGGTGAAGAATGAAGTAGGTAGACGAAATGTTATGTATTTGCATTGTACACTTGTTCCTTATATTAAAGCAGCAGGAGAATTAAAAACAAAGCCTACCCAACACAGCGTTAAGGAATTGCGTTCATTAGGTATCCAACCTGATGCGGTAATTTTGCGAACAGAACATGGAATCAGCCAAGAAATGAAGGATAAAATTGCATTATTTTGTGATACTCGCAAGGAAGCCGTCATTGAAATGCGGGATGCAGAAAATCTTTATCAAATTCCATTAGCCCTCCAAGAGCAACAATTGGATCAGCTTGTATGTAATCACTTTGGTATAGAAACTGCACCAGCAGATATGACGGAGTGGAAGGAATTAGTTGATCGTGTGAGTCATCTGAAGAAAAAAATCGATATAGGTTTGGTCGGTAAATATGTAGAATTACAGGATGCCTATATTTCTGTGGTGGAATCATTAAAGCATGCAGGATATGTGTTTGATACAGATATAAATGTTCATTGGATTAATGCGGAAAAATTAGATGAAAATGCAATCCATGAAGAGCTTTCACATGTGGATGGTGTTATAGTGCCAGGTGGTTTTGGTGATAGAGGTATTGAAGGAAAAATCCAAGCTATTCGCTATGCAAGGGAAAATAAGATACCTTTCCTAGGCATTTGCTTAGGCATGCAATTAGCAACGGTTGAATTTGCACGTAATGTATTAGGATATACAGATGCTCATTCAGCTGAAATTAATCCAGCTACGACTCATCCAGTCATTGATCTACTTCCAGAGCAAAAAGATGTTAAGGATTTAGGTGGAACATTACGTTTAGGCTTATACCCTGTGAAATTAAAGGATGGTACGAAAACCAAAGCGGCCTATGACAATCAGGAAGTAATTGAAGAGAGACATCGTCATCGTTATGAGTTTAATAACGAGTATCGTGAAGAAATGGAAGCCAAAGGATTAATCTTTTCTGGAACTAGTCCAGATGGAAGATTAGTGGAAACAATTGAAATTTCGGATCACCCTTGGTTTGTAGCTAGTCAATTTCACCCAGAATTTAAGTCGCGCCCAACTAGGCCTGGAAGCCTATTTAAAGGTTTTATAGGAGCATCAGTAGAACATAGTAACCATAAATAAAAAACGCAATAAGAAAATAATAGTAGAAAAGTCGCAAAATATGCCAATATTAGGCACATTTCGCGACTTTTTTGATATATTCAACTTATAGTTTAGTGATCGAATGAAGTGGGTAAACAATAAGGATGTTCTTTACAAAAGGATTAACAATAAATAAAGGTATAAAATACCAAAAAAATGTTCGTTAAAAAGAAGGAAATTTTGTTCTTTATATCGAATATGTTTAGCAAAAGGGGGATGTTGTCATAAAATGAAAAAGAAAATTTTGATTGTAGATGACGAAGCGGGGATACGGTTATTGCTAGAGGATCTACTAGAAAGTGATAGACACGAAATCTTTACCGCAAAAAGCGGAAAAGAAGCACTTGAGCTATTATCTATCCATACGTTCGACCTATTAATAATAGATTACAAGCTTCCGATTACGGATGGAGTTGAAGTAATCAAGCAATTAGAGAAAGAGCATAAAGAACTATCTATTATAGTAATGAGTGGTTTAGTTGAAAACATTAAGGATGAAGTAATTACCTTACGAAATGTAAAAAAAGTATTATCAAAACCATTTAATGTGCTTGAAGTAAAGGAATTTGTTAATCAGTTACTAGTGCAATAGGAATTTTCTGAAAAGTTCGCGAGTAATTACATAAGCCCTATAACCTTGCATCTAGCTAATGGACTTTGGTATTCTAAAATGGAAAGTGAACTATAGTGAATGGACTTTTCATTCTTTTAAAAGGAGGAAATCAAATGCCATTAGTATCGATGAAAGAGATGCTAGAAAAAGGTAAAGAAAACGGCTATGCAGTTGGTCAATTCAATATTAATAATTTGGAGTATATACAAGCAATCCTACAAGCTGCCGAGGAAGAAAAATCCCCTGTTATTTTAGGTGTATCAGAAGGCGCAGGTAAATACATGGGTGGTTTTAAGGTTGTTGTAGCGATGGTAAAATCGTTAATGGAGGAATATGGTACAACCGTTCCAGTTGCAATCCATCTTGACCACGGTTCAAGCTATGAAAAATGTGAACAAGCAATCGAAGCTGGATTTACATCTGTAATGATTGATGCTTCACATTCTCCAATTGATGAGAATATTGCCATTACAAAGAAAGTTGTGGAACTGGCACATTCACGTGGGGTATCTGTTGAAGCAGAGGTTGGAACAGTTGGAGGAGAAGAAGACGGTGTCATTGGCGGAATTAATTATGCCGATCCTAAGGAATGCGTGCGTCTTGTAAAAGAGGCAGGTATAGACTGTTTAGCTCCTGCTCTTGGTTCTGTTCATGGACCATATCAAGGTGAACCAAACCTTGGCTTTAAAGAAATGGAAGAAATATTAAACCTAACTCAGGTTCCATTAGTGCTACATGGCGGAACAGGAATTCCTACAAAGGATATTCAAAAGGCTATATCATTTGGAACAGCGAAGATTAACGTAAATACAGAGAACCAAATGGCACAAGCTAAAGCAGTTCGTAAGGTTTTAGATGAAAAACCTAATCTATACGATCCACGCAAATACCTTGGACCAGGAACTGAAGCAATTAAGCAAACTGTCATCGGCAAAATGCGTGAATTTGGTTCTTCAAACAGAGCTTAAATTTAAAATAGTATAGTAAAATAGAAATGCCCTTTCAGATAAGTACTTTTTCATAAACTCATCTGTTTGGGCAGTTCCTGTAATTATAGACAGAAACGGGGAGGGTAAAAATGAAATTTTTCATTGATACAGCTAACATTGATGAGATACGTTCTGCAAATCAATTAGGGGTCTTAGCAGGTGTAACAACTAATCCAAGCCTTGTAGCGAAAGAAGGTGTGTCCTTTCATGATCGCTTAAAGGAAATAACTGCAGAGGTTACAGAGGGCTCGGTCAGTGCAGAGGTAATCGCGGAGGATGCAGAGGGAATGATTGAGGAAGGAATGGAATTAGCAGCAATCGCTCCTAACATCACGATTAAAGTGCCAATGACCTTAGAGGGTTTGAAGGCTGTCAAAGCATTTAGTGATAAGAAGATTAAAACCAATGTCACACTTATTTTTAATGCGAATCAAGCATTATTAGCTGCACGCGCAGGAGCAACCTATGTATCTCCTTTTCTTGGCAGGTTAGATGACATTGGTCATGATGGAATGCAATTAATCGCAACGATTGCCGAGATTTTTGATAGACACCATATTGCAACGGAAATCATTGCAGCAAGTATTAGACATCCGCTACACGTGACGGATGCGGCTTTACATGGTGCACATATTGCTACTGTACCTTATTCAGTTCTTAGTCAGTTAGTCAAGCATCCATTAACTGACCAGGGAATTGAGAAGTTTCTAGCGGATTGGAACAAACAAAATTAATAATCATGGAATAAATAGAGAATGACCAAACTATGAATAGATAACAACTAGTATTCCATCTAGACGTTTAAAACATGAAGAAAATATATTCATGAGCTATACTAGTGATAGTTAAGTTAGATAACATAATAAATATGTGTGAGTCTGCTTTATAATGGTTATCCCTTTATAAAATAGTCTCAACCTCAAAAGCGGGGTTTTAAAATGCAAAAGATGATAGTAGAGGGCGGTCATGTCTTAAACGGAAAAGTACGCATCAGTGGAGCAAAAAACAGCGCAGTAGCACTTCTCCCAGCTGCAATACTTGCGGACTCGGAGGTTACGATAGAAGGACTGCCACAAATTTCAGATGTATATACACTAAGTGATTTATTAGAGGAAATAGGCGGGAATGTGTCTTGGGATGGACAGACCATACATATTAACCCGGAAAATATGATTTCAATGCCACTTCCAAATGGAAAGGTCAAAAAGCTTCGTGCTTCCTATTATTTTATGGGAGCAATGCTTGGTAAATTTAAAAAGGCAGTTATTGGTCTTCCTGGTGGCTGTTTTCTAGGACCACGTCCAATTGACCAGCATATTAAAGGCTTTGAAGCACTTGGTGCGGAGGTAACCAATGAACAGGGTGCCATCTACCTGCGGGCAAATGAATTACGTGGTGCACGAATTTATCTTGACGTTGTAAGTGTTGGAGCCACCATCAATATTATGCTTGCTGCTGTAAAAGCAAAGGGTAAAACCATTATTGAAAACGCAGCTAAAGAGCCAGAAATTATTGATGTTGCTACCTTACTAACCAATATGGGTGCAAAGATAAAAGGTGTGGGGACAGATGTGATACGAATTGAAGGAGTCCCTTCTTTACACGGCTGCAGACATACGATCATTCCAGACCGTATCGAAGCAGGCACATATGCGATTGCTGCGGCTGCGGCTGGTAATGAAGTAATTATCGATAATGTGATTCCACAGCATTTAGAATCACTTCTTGCAAAACTGCGTGAGATGGGTATCACCGTAGAAGACTCAGACGATCAACTATATATTGCTCGTGCAAAAAACCCACTAAAGAGTGTTGATATTAAAACGTTAGTATATCCTGGATTCCCAACAGATTTACAGCAGCCATTTACAAGCCTACTAACAAAAGCACATCATACCGGGGTTGTAACAGATACCATTTATTCTGCTCGGCTTAAGCATATTGATGAATTGCGAAGAATGAATGCTTTGATTAAGGTCGAGGGTGGTTCAGCTATTGTATCTGGACCGGTTAATCTTGAGGGGGCACGTGTCAAAGCAAGTGACCTTCGAGCAGGAGCAGCGTTAGTAATTGCGGGCTTAATGGCTAATGGAATAACTGAAATTACTGGGCTAGAACATATTGATCGAGGATATGAAAATATGACAGAGAAATTAAATAGCCTTGGTGCTAACATTTGGCGTGAGGATATGTCTGAAGAGGAAGAATTACAATTCCAAAATTCTTAGAAAAAGGTACTTTTCAAAGTTATCCGTTTCATTGATTAGACCTTTGGGATGAGGCTATTTTCAAGTAGGGAGATGGATAAGATGGAAAGAAGTTTAACAATGGAAATCGTGCGCGTTACAGAGGCAGCAGCTCTTGCATCTGCCCGTTGGATGGGTAGAGGAAAAAAGGAAGAGGCTGATGATGCTGCAACTACGGCAATGCGCGATGTTTTTAATACTATTCCAATGCAAGGCACGGTTGTTATTGGAGAAGGCGAAATGGATGAAGCACCAATGCTTTATATTGGTGAAAAACTGGGTACTGGCGTGGGACCAAAGGTAGATATAGCGGTTGATCCATTAGAAGGAACCAATATTGTAGCACGAGGAACCACTAATGCACTTGCAGTAATTGCTATTGGTGACCATGGGCAAGTTCTTCATGCGCCAGATATGTACATGAAAAAAATAGCTGTCGGGCCAGAAGCAGTTGGTAAGATAGATATCAATGCATCAACCATTGACAATTTAAAAGCTGTAGCAGAAGCAAAAAACAAAGATATTGAAGATCTAGTTGTCATGATTATGGATCGTCCACGTCATGAAAAGGTGATTGATGAGATTCGTGCAGCTGGTGCAAGAATTAAGCTATTTCAAGATGGTGATGTAGCCGCAGCCATTAATACTGCTTTTGATAACACTGGTGTCGATTTGTTTATGGGCATTGGTGGAGCACCAGAGGGGGTAATTGCTGCTATTGCTTTAAAATGTCTAGGTGGTGAGATGCAAGGACAGCTTGTGCCTCAAAATGATGCAGAGATAGAACGATGCAAGAAAATGGGTATTCCTGATATTAACAAAATCTTCTATATGGATGATTTATGTGGTGGAGAAGATGCTATCTTTGCTGCAACAGGCGTTACTGATGGAGAGCTCTTAAAGGGAGTTCAGTATAAAGGTTCGAAAGCAAGAACGCAAACTGTAGTAATGCGCGCCAAGAGTGGAACAGTACGTTTTATTGATGGCGAGCATAGTCTTAAGAAGAAGCCAAATCTAGTCATGAAACCAGAATAAGTAGTAAATCTCCTTCTGTATTTATGCAGAAGGAGATTTGTTAACTAATCTGCAAATTAACTGGAAGGTGCCTTTATATCAGTACTTTCCAATCCCTCACGATAACTATTTCTTCAAAAAAAGTATTGAATATTCCAATTAAAACGTTTAACATTGTAAATGTTTAAGATAAGAGTTGTTTGGATACGATACAAAATAATAAGTCAAAAAACTGGAAATAATAATGCGAGGATGTATAAAATTTAAAAACTTCTATTCTAGCTTCTTAATATTCTTCCCTTCTACGCAAAGTATTCACATCAGGAAGTAATATCTCATATATTCGAATCAGATAAGCCTTATCAAGGATTAAAAGAATCAGACCCCTTACTGCGTATTTGTACCATACATACTCAGGAATGTATCTATCAAAATAGTAAAAATGTTAAAGGAATAGGCGTGATGAATGATGGCTGAACTAACATTAAGTAAACTTCAGGAATTAACATTAAAAGAAATTTATGCCTTAGCAAGAGAATATAAGGTATCCTATTATGCAAAATTAACTAAAAAAGAATTAATATTTTCCATTTTAAAAGCACAGGCAGAAAAAGATGGATTTCTATTTATGGATGGAGTATTAGAAATTATTCCGTCAGAGGGCTTCGGTTTCTTGCGACCAATTAACTACTCTGCTAGTGCGGAGGATATTTATATTTCTGCATCGCAAATCCGTAGATTTGATTTGAGAAACGGGGATAAAGTATCAGGGAAGGTACGCCCGCCGAAGGAAAATGAACGATATTATGGATTACTCCATGTTGATGCTGTAAACGGAGAGGACCCTGACTCGTCGAAGGAGCGTGTACACTTTCCAGCCCTAACAGCATTATATCCAGATCGTCTCATCAAGCTAGAGACAGCATCAAACAAACTTTCAACAAGAATTATGGATTTAATGGCACCTGTTGGATTTGGACAGCGGGGACTTATTGTCGCACCACCTAAGGCTGGTAAAACGATGCTGTTAAAGGAAATAGCAAACAGTATTACCTTAAACCATCCAGAAGCAAAATTAATTATTTTATTAGTAGACGAGCGTCCAGAAGAGGTAACAGATATCGAACGTTCCGTTAGCCCAGAGGTTGATGTAGTAAGTTCGACATTTGATGAAGTACCAGAAAACCATATTAAAGTATCAGAGCTTGTTTTGGAACGAGCAATGCGACTAGTAGAGCACAAACGGGACGTCATTGTATTAATGGATAGTATTACCCGTTTGGCGCGGGCATACAATTTAGTTATTCCACCTAGTGGTCGTACACTTTCTGGTGGTATTGACCCCGCAGCATTCCACCGTCCAAAGCGTTTCTTTGGAGCAGCCCGAAATATTGAAGAGGGTGGTAGCTTCACGATACTGGCAACGGCACTTGTTGATACAGGATCACGTATGGATGATGTCATTTATGAAGAATTCAAAGGAACCGGTAATATGGAGCTACATTTAGACCGTAACCTGGCAAACCGGAGAATTTTCCCTGCAATCGATATTTTACGTTCAGGCACTCGTAAAGAAGAGCTTTTAGTTGAAAAAAGTCAGTTAGACACGATGTGGGCGATTCGCAAAACAATGCAGGACTCACCAGACTTTCTCGAACGTTTCCTAAGAAGATTAAAAGCATCCGAAACAAATGAGGAATTTTTACAAAAAGTGGAAGAAGAAATGCAGCGTAAACGTGGATCGAAGTAATTAAACGAAGCAAGAAACTAATTTTCTCTATTATTTCATATAATTGTACTTGAAATCAGTGTTCCGCACTGTTATAATTTTTTAGTGAGTTTAGAAAAGGTTTATACCTACCTGAGGCTCTAAAATAACTCTGTTTCCAAAGGATTCAGGGCAGAAGGAGTGGAAAGACATGAAAGAAGGAATTCATCCTGAGTACAGAAAAGTAGTATTTTTGGATACTAGCTCAGACTTCAAATTCTTAAGCGGCTCTACGAAATACTCAGACGAAACAATTGAGTGGGAAGATGGTAACACATACCCATTAATTCGTGTTGAGATCAGTTCAGAATCACATCCATTCTATACTGGTAAGCAAAAAACTGACACAGTTGGTGGACGTGTTGATCGCTTCAAGAAGAAATATAATATGAAATAAGATGATTATTACTGCATGGCAGTGTGGTCAATGATACAATCTTGGGTGAGTTTACTCATGCCGGTAAGAAACAGGCAAATCTTTAGTGCTTTGCCTGTTTTTTATTTAGCTGATGGGGAAGGATAAACCTGTATCGGCTAGCTATAACTAATTATTGGACTAATACTTTTTAAACATAGAAGATACGAAGGGAGATCCCGATACATGTATGTTATGAATCAAAGCGGCTGGCTAGAAGTAATCTGTGGCAGCATGTTTTCTGGTAAATCCGAAGAACTGATCCGTAGAGTAAGAAGAGCAACTTATGCCAACCAAAAAATTCAAGTGTTTAAACCTGCAATTGATAATCGCTATGATGATGTTGCCGTAGTTTCTCACAATGGGAACTCAGTAAGAGCGATTCCAGTCAATAGCTCAGCAGAAATCTTTGAAAAAATAGAATCGAATGTAGAAATCGTAGGAATTGATGAAGCACAATTCTTCGATGAAGATATAGTCTATGTAGCAGAACAACTGGCAGACCGGGGTATCCGTGTTATAGCTGCTGGTCTCGACCTAGATTTCCGTGGTGAGCCATTCGGCCCAATGCCAGAGCTTATGACTCTTGCTGAATCTGTTACGAAACTTAATGCGATTTGCCCAATCTGTGGATCTCCCGCAAGTCGCACACAGCGCTTAATAAATGGACAACCAGCATCCTATAACGACCCCATTATCCTAGTTGGGGCATCTGAATCGTATGAACCAAGATGCCGCCATCACCACGAAGTCCCAAACCGCCCAACTAGTGCGGGAATGCGGAAGTTGCTAAATGTTGGAAAGTAAGTTATTTGATATTCGAGAAGAGCATCTTATGGGGTGCTCTTTTTTGGTTGAGTGGTGTTGTAAAGTGGATATTCGCTGATATATTTGCAAAAACGCTGATAAAATTTAATGTGCGCTGATATTTTTAATAAATCGCTGATATAACAAATTATTCGCTGATAACCAGCTCGAGTGCGCTGATAAATGCTATTAATCTAATCAGAAGAATAAATAACATTTTTTTGTTTAAAAGAGGGATTATTTGTTGTTTGTAGAATTTGTAATAGGGAAGGAGGAGATAAGAAGAAATGATAGTGAAACACCGTACTAAGCCAAAGGAACTGTATAAATTAGAAGCAGCTGTAAGAAGAGTTACACAAACACATCCCTACTATGAAAGGTTACAAATGGATTTAAAGAGGAAGAGACGGCAAATTACAGGTGAGAAAGAAGTAGATTATCCACTTCGTTTCTTAGAGGAGAAAGAAAACTTAATACTCCATGACTTACGCCTTAAGGATGAACAAGGTTATTTCCAAATTGATTCGCTAATTATATGTAAGAAGTATTGTTTAATCTTAGAAATGAAGAATTGGTACGGAACCATTCTATTTGATGAGAATAATCAAGTTATTAGAATAGGTGACGGTGGTAAAGAAGAAGGATTCCCCAATCCAATTCCTCAAGCACAGCTCCAGCAATATCGGCTAAAAAAATGGTTGTACAAAATTGGTATTACAGCTCATCCAGTTGAATACCTAGTGGTTATTAGCTTTCCCAGTACAATTATTAAAGCCACCCCCAAAAGTAAAATCCCTGAGAGAGTCGTCCACAGCAAACAGTTAATATTTCATATTCATAAATTAGATAATCTGTATAATCCAACCACAATCACAATTAGAAAACCGAAAAATATAGCAAAACGATTAGTTGAGTCCCATCAAGAAAGTGACAGGAACTTTTTCGATTCATACCGAATAACAATTAATGACCTTATTAGAGGAGTGTTTTGTCCAGAATGCTCTTTTGTGCCAATGATAAGGGAACATCAAAAATGGGTATGTTCAAAATGTGGTTTTCAATCAACGGATGCTCACATACAGGCATTATCAGACTATAGCTATTTAATTAGTTCAACGATTACTAATAAAGCAGCAAGAGAATTTTTACAGGTTAGTTCACCACACGTAGTGAAAAGATTGCTTCAGCAAGGGGGCTATGAGCAGATTGGGATCAATAAAGGGCGAAAGTATAGGTTAGATTCTTTAAGAATACAAAATCGCTGATAAGTAGAAAAATACGCTGATAAAATAATGTAAACGCTGATAAATGGCAAGATTCGCTGATAAAATGAATAAAGTCGCTGATATAACACATTATTCACAGAAACAGTCAAAGAGACGATGACATTTTCTTTCGAAGTTCTGATTAGGTTCCTTGTACCATCTCGTTTTTTAAAGATATTTTGACCTCTACCCCTTTGTATACTATAATTATACTGTTAATCTGAGTGAGGTGACCGTGATGTTAGATCGATTACAAGCTTTAGAAGATCGTTATAATAAATTAAATGAGTTATTAAGTGATCCGGAAGTAATTAGTGATACAAATAAATTACGAGAGTATTCCAAGGAGCAGTCTGGACTGGAGGATGTGGTTCAGGCGTATCGTGAATATAAAGAAGTAACAGAGCAGCTGAAGGACGCTAAGGAAATGCTGGAGGACGACTTAGACAAAGAGATGTATGATATGGTTAAATCAGAAATCTCTGAGCTTAGTAAGTTAAAAGAAGAGTTGGAAGAGAAAATGAAGATTCTTCTATTACCAAAGGACCCGAATGATGACAAGGATGTATTCGTGGAAATTCGTGGTGCTGCTGGTGGGGATGAGGCTGCATTATTTGCTGGGGACTTGTACCGCATGTATACACGTTATGTAGAGAGTCAAGGATGGAAAGCAGAAGTAATGGATGCACATACTACCGGTGTTGGTGGATATAAAGAAATCATTTTCATGGTTAAAGGTCAGGGTGCTTACTCTAAGCTGAAGTTTGAAAATGGAGCTCATCGTGTTCAACGTGTCCCAGAAACCGAATCTGGTGGCCGAATTCATACATCTACTGCAACGGTTGCTGTTTTACCTGAGGCTGAAGAGGTAGAAGTGGAGCTTCATGATAAGGATATCCGTGTGGATCTATTTGCATCCAGTGGACCAGGGGGACAAAGTGTTAACACGACCATGTCTGCTGTGCGTTTAACACACATACCAACAGGAATTGTTGTTTCGATGCAGGATGAAAAGTCACAGATTAAAAACAAAGAAAAAGCAATGAAGATACTTCGTGCTCGTGTATATGATAAATTCCAACAGGAAGCACAGGCCGAGTACGATGAACACCGTAAAATGGCCGTTGGAACTGGGGACCGTTCGGAGCGAATTCGCACGTATAATTTCCCACAAAATCGTGTAACAGATCACCGAATTGGACTTACCATTCAAAAGCTTGATCAAATTCTAGAGGGTAAGCTAGATGAAGTGATTGATGCATTGATTATGGAAGAGCAAGCCAAAAAACTAGAGCAAATTGGTGAATAACATGTCTCAAAAACAATATGAAGTCCTACAGTGGGCTTCTCTTTTTTTAGAAAAAAATAATCGTGAAACACGTGTAGCTGATTTATTACTTCAGCATCATTTAGGTGTATCGAGAACACAGTTCTATGCCCGAATGAGAGATGAGATTCCGAATGAAATTGTGGAAAAATTTCACGCTGACATCGAGGACCATGTGAAGACTGGTGTGCCAATTCAGCATTTAACTGGCTATGAACACTTTTATGGCAGAAAATTTTCCGTTAACTCACATGTTTTAATTCCTCGTCCTGAAACCGAGGAGCTTGTGCAACATGTAATAAACCACTTACCAGAAAATGAATCAATTACGATTGTGGATGTAGGTACAGGCAGTGGTGTTATTGCTATTACTCTTGCACTGGAAGTTCCTAATGCAAAGATTATTGCTACGGATATTTCCGAAGAAGCGCTCCGAACAGCTAGAGCGAATGCGAGAAATTTACAAGCAAATATTACCTTTTTACAAGGAAATTTTCTCGAACCTGTCATCGATAAAAATATTAAAGCAGACATAGTAGTTTCTAATCCACCATATATTTCCGAGGCAGAGAGGGAGGAACTTTCTGATACGGTTGTAAATCATGATCCAGAATTAGCATTGTTTGCAGCGGAAAATGGACTGGCAGCCTATCAGAAAATCTGCAGCCAGCTCCCACAAGTGATACTACCGAATGGTAGTGTAGCCTTTGAAATTGGCTATTTACAAGGTGAAGCAGTTCAAGCACTTATTAAGGAAAAGTTTCCTAAAAGCACGACAAATATAATCAAGGATATCAATGGAAAAGATAGAATCGTTTTTGCTCAACTTTAAACAGCTATACTTACTGAAAAAACATGAAACTGCCCGGATATGGAACGAAAAGAAATCGCCATGGAAGGTGTAGTTTTATTTTTTGTAAATAAAGCTATAGTAGTCATTCATATTATTTCTCGATGGTTATTATCGAATATATTGGCCAGAAGATGCTGCTTCATTTCTCTTTCCTCTCTTAGATAATAAATAAAGTCTATGATTGTCTTATTATTCTCATAAAACTTTAAAAATTACTAGATTAGTAGTTTAAAAACTCTTCTCTAAGACCATACTGTGACTACATGGAAATATTAGGACAGGGGGAACTATTCTCATGTTCTGTTATGGGGGAAGAGGAAATGAAAAAACTAACGATTATCCTAATTATTCTCATTATCATTGCAGTCTCATTACCTGTAAAGGGTAAAGGGCAAGAAAATTATTCGGATTATCAGGTTATTCCTGATGATGCAATTCGTTTACGGATTCTAGCAAATAGTGATAACGAAGCAGACCAACAAATTAAGCGCATAGTTAGAGATCAGGTAAATGCTGCTATTACCGATTGGGTAGCCGATATTTCAGATATTGAAGAAGCTCGAGCCTTATTAGAAAATAGGATTCCTGAAATTAAAGATATTGTAAAGAGAACGTTAGAAGAAGAAGGGGAAAATAGGAGCTTTGATGTAGAATATAATGATAGTGTAAGCTTTCCTACAAAAATTTATGGATCCTACCTATATCCTGCAGGTGAATACGAAGCTATATTAATTACGATTGGTGAGGGAGAAGGCTCTAATTGGTGGTGTGTTTTATTTCCGCCTCTTTGTTTCTTAGATTTTTCTAATGGTATTAGTGTGGCAGAAGCAATTCCTGGTGGATTAGAAGAGGAACAGGTAGATGAAGAAAAAGGATTAAAAATTAAATTTTTCCTATTAGAATGGCTAGGATGGTCATAGAATAATAAGTCTCTGCATAAAATGATAGAGAAGCAAGACTCTGATAAAGATTGATAGAGCTTGTTTTCTATAAAAATTCTTTCGCAGATAGAGGTGGGAAAAATGAAAGTATTAATCGCAAGTGAGGTACCGATAGAAAAGGTCGAAGCATTTATTAACACCACAGATCAAGTGGATAAGGAAAGCTTAATTCAGGATGGTTATCTGGTCGAAATAAATGGTGAAATCAAGGCTTGCTTTGTGCTCTCTTCTGTAAAAGGTGGAGTTTACTGGCTAAAACAGCTCTACATTGCTAAAGAAGCAGCTATGAATCTACCTATACTATTTGAAACAATTATTGTATTAGTAAAAGAAAAACGAGCAAAAAAACTTTATGTACATAGTCACCAACCAATTGTGGATATCTTATTAGATGCACTACAATTCCATCCACAAAATGAAGCAATAGATATTCAGAGCTACCAGCAGAATGAGGGGAATTGGTGGGCATATGAAGTTTCCTAATCGTTATGGGATTATACACAAATAAATGTGCACAACCTGTGGAGAACCCTGTTAATAAAGATAAATTTTGTGGATAATGGGTTAATATGTGGATATTAATGACGTATGTTTCAAAAAATCTGTGGATAAACTGCAGATTATTTCTTTTTTGTGGATAAACTTCTCTCTTTGCGAAACAGTTTTTAATCCGCTAAAATAAGGAAAGAAGAGAGGTAGTATTTATGATTGATACGAGACGATGGAACATAGTCAAAAATATAAATAAAAGTAATGAAATGATCCAAGAGGCAGCAAACTATCTAATAATTGGTGACACAGTAGCATTTCCTACAGAGACTGTATATGGATTAGGTGCAGATGCAACCAATAAGAATGCTGTCGCAAAAATTTTTCAAGCAAAAGGTCGTCCACAGGACAATCCACTAATTGCACATGTTGCAACAAAAGAACAGCTACTAAATCTCGTGACAAACGTCCCTGACTATGTGGATAGACTCATTGAAACATTTTCACCTGGGCCAATAACCTATGTACTTCCAAGTAATGGAGTATGTGCGGAAAACGTAACCGCGGGCTTGTCAACAATAGGGGTACGTATCCCAAGTCATCCAGTCGCACTTGCTTTAATAAAGGCGTGTGGGTTGCCTATTGCAGCACCAAGTGCAAATATATCTGGTAAGCCTAGTCCAACGACAGCAGATCATGTATGGGAGGATCTCTCTGGAAGAATTGCTGGAGTTGTGGATGGTGGGCCAACTGGTGTAGGGGTAGAATCAACTGTGATTGATTGTACACAGGATATTCCAGTAATCCTAAGACCAGGTGGTATTACTTTGGAAGAGTTGGAAGTGGTTGTTGGCAAGGTTCTGATTGATCCGGCTTTTGAAAAAGGGGAAACAAAAGAAAAGCCGAAAGCCCCTGGAATGAAGTATAAGCATTACGCACCAGAGGTTCCAATGTGGCTTATCGATGGGGACTTCAAGCATATGCAACAAGTAATAAACAATTTAATTGCAGATGGAAAAAGTGTTGGCGTGTTAGCGAATCGGAATACCTTAGAAAGATTGTCATCAGAGGAAAAAGTATATGCCCATTCGCTAGGTGAATCATTAGAGGATGTAGCTGCCAATTTATATGATGGTTTACGTAGCTTCAAATATGGAGAAGTAGATATCATATTATGTGAAACCTACCAAGAAATTGGGATCGGACAAGCTATCATGAATCGCCTGAAAAAGGCAGCTAGCAAACTAATACATGAATAACTATCATATTTCCCCTCTGGACATCATATAGTTTAAAAGCATGTCCAAGGGGGACGAATAATGGAAAAGGCTTTAGGTGAATTTTTATCTCTTTTCTTCATGGCAATAGCTGTCGGAATGGATGCATTTTCGGTGAGCCTAGGGCTTGGGATGCAAATGATTCGGTTAAAACGCATCGCAATTATTGGCATAGTAATTGGGATGTTCCATTTCCTTTTGCCTTTTTTAGGAATTGTTCTAGGAACATTAATTTCAGCGCGAATTGGTGAATGGACAATGTTAACAGGAGGATTAATACTGTTTGGGATAGGTGCTCATATGGTATTTTCTGCTTTTAATCACAAGGCTGTTAAAGTCATCCAAACGACAGGATTCGGTCTAATCCTATTTGCTTTAAGTGTAAGCATCGATAGCTTTTCTGTTGGCCTGAGCTTAGGACTTTCCAACGTTAAAACGGTCTTAACCCTAATATTATTTGGAGCAACTAGCATGATGTTAACATGGGCAGGAATGATTATAGGAAGAAAAGTACATGGATTTTTAGGTGCATATAGTGAGATACTTGGCGGAAGTATTCTATGTGGCCTAGGACTTTATATCATTTTTTAGATTTCATATAAGAAGTCTGACTCAAATAATAACTGGAGTCCAGACTTCTTTTTAGATTATAGATAAGGGAATTCTATTTATGTGCATAATTGGGCCGTCTGAATTTAGTTGACTGCCAATGGTTAAATGAACGAATCTGTAATTAAGAAATAATACTATACTTACCGTGGCGAACGACTGTATTAGGCATCTCATAGCCTAATGTTTTTGCAGCATCCTTTGTTAGCTCCACTAATACGCTATTTTCTCTTACTTGAAAAACTTTTCCTTGGTGTTGTTGATTCCTTCTGTCAAAAAGTACAATATCTCCTATACTTGCTGTTTGCATAGAATTTGCCATGTAACTTTTCCCTCCCAAAGGTTCGTACTTAAAGAGTACTTTGTATAGTTTATAAGAAATGTAACGCTATTATGTAAACAAAAATTATGCAACAAATTTACATATTAGTAATATAGTAACCTGTGATATTGAAGAATATAAGTTAATAGTAATACTTATTCCTCAAAATTTCTACAACCTTTCACATATTTAGACAATTTGTGAATTAATAACTGGGTATATAGTACTAGTAATTTTTAGGGTTCTATAACTTTGGATTCATTTCCCCTTTTGCTATCAACTGATTTTATTCTATGTTATATTTTAGTTAGAGATATCCGTTTGTTGTAATACCAACCGATTATATTGGGGGTACTTTCATGAGGATTTTATTTGTTTGTACGGGAAATACGTGCCGGAGTCCTATGGCTGAAGCTTTATTGAAAAACAAAATGCCAACAGCAGAAGTGAAGTCGGCAGGTATTTTTGCTGCGAAAAACCAACGCGCTTCTAAGCATGCAGTCGATGTGCTGGAGAAAAAGGGGATTCGATTAGATCACCTTTCGAAACCTGTTGATGAAAAGCTATTAAATTGGGCTGATGTCGTTTTGACAATGACAACGCAGCATAAGCAATCTCTAATCATGGAGTTTCCAATTTTTCAGGAAAAATATTATACATTAAAAGAATTTGTTTCCGATTCCGATAAAAAGATATGGGAAGAATTAAAAGTGCTTTATGCAGAATATGAATTGAAACGTTCTCAATTTTTACACGAACACGGAAATAAGCTTGATTATAAGGCACTTGAGCAACAATTAAGAGAGTATTTACAGGCTGACTTGGACAAGATTAATCAGCTTGAAAGCAGTCTTATAAATTATGATATTTCCGATCCATTTGGTGGCAATCTTACAATTTATCAAAAGACATTGGAAGAATTAGATAACTATATCACATTATTAATTAAAAAATTACAAATAAAAGGCTAGGGGAGAACAAAATGAGGCAGAAATATCGTTCAGGTCTAAGATTAAAGCTTGTACTCTTTACAACAATTTTAGCCATTATTACGTATTCGACAAGTGCTTTTTTTCTTTATTTTTTGTATGACTTTGTTGTCGAATTTTGGCAGATATCCATGGAAGCATATACGATTATTACACTATCCTTAGGAATTATCTGGTCTGGAATATTAGCGTTTTTTGCGGCAAGTTTCATTACCAAGTCTTTAAATAGACTTGCCCATGTAGCATCTGAGGTTGCTAATGGGAACTTAAATCAGGAAGTTATTATTCCGAATTCTGATGATGAAATTCGTGCACTTAGTGTGTCATTTGATACGATGCTAAGCAATTTAAAGGAAATGGTACATAATATTGATGTACACTTTAATAGTACAAATCAGTCTGTTTTGGAATTAAAGGGAGCAGCTGATCAGGTTTCGAAGCACTCTAATCAAATTAGTGCAGCAGTAGACGAGATTTCAAAGGGTGCGGAAAGTTCATCAGAGGCAATACAGATTACTGTGGAAGCTGTTGAAGAAGCTACTTCTCTTGCAGAAAAGGTTCAGGAAAAAGCAGGTCAATCAAAAGAAAAGTCAACTGTTATGCTGGAGACGCTTGATAAAAGTAAGCAGGTAGTTGGACAGTTGATTAATGGTATTAAGAACCTAGCACAAGAGCAAGCGACCTCATTGAAAGATGTTGATCATTTAAAGGAGAATGCCCTACAGGTAGAATCGATCATTTCAATGGTTGGTGAAATCGCTGAACAGACTAATTTGCTAGCATTAAATGCCTCGATTGAAGCAGCTCGAGCAGGGGAACATGGAAAAGGCTTTGCTGTTGTTGCAGAGGAAATTCGCAAGCTAGCTGACCAAAGTGCACAAGCGGTACAACGAATCTCGAGTTTAATTACTGCTATTCAAGAGGATGTCAATCAGGTTGTGAAAAAAATCAATGAGAATGTCCAATATACAGTCAAGGAGGCAAATAATGGTGTTGAAACCAATACCGCCTTTGAACAAATGTCTCAATCTGTTGAAGAAGTCGCAACCGAAATTGATGTAATATTATCCCTTGTGAATCAACAGTTAGCATCCATACAAGCAACAGCATCACAATCACAGGAAGTTGCAGCAATTGCCGAAGAAACCTCTGCTGGTGCGGAGGAGGTCAATGCATCTATTCAAGAACAAGCTGCAACAATTGGGAAGGTTGACCAGCTGGTTCTTGAATTAGAAACACAGGCAAGCGGCCTTAACAAGCAAATCCAAAAGTTTAACGTAAAATAATACAACATGAATGGAGTGATAAACGATGAAGGTAATTATCTCTGGGGATCATGCAGGTATGACGATACGTAATGAGGTAAAAAGTTTATTAGATGAGAAGGGTATTGAATATGAGGACACAGGCTGTAGCTGTGAGACATCCGTTGATTATCCAGATTACGCACTACCCGCTGCAGAACGTGTAGCGAAGGGTGAATTTGATCGTGGGATTCTAATCTGTGGAACAGGAATAGGAATGTCCATCGCTGCAAACAAGGTGAAAGGGATTCGTTGTGCTTTATTACATGATGTTTATAGTGCCAAACTTACTCGACAGCACAATGATACGAACATGATCGCTCTAGGTGAGCGTGTTCTTGGTCCTGGCTTAGCAAGGGAAATTGTCCAAGCTTGGCTGGAAACAGAATACGAAGGCGGTCGCCATGAAAGAAGACTGGAAAAGATAAAAGCTTACGAAGATAAAAATCTTTAAGATGTTAGACGAAGGGACTCCCTTCGTCTTCCTATCTGCATGGAATAGGTGATACGATGGAATTAAGTATTGAAAAAATTCGTGCCGATATTGAGTCCCTCATGACTGAAATCCTGGAGGCCAATTTTTTACAAAAGGATTCTATTTTTATCATTGGCTGCTCCACAAGTGAAGTAGCAGGAGAACGAATAGGTACATCTGGAAGTGAGGAAATAGCTTCCCAAATTTTTGCTGGTTTGAAAGAACTACAAAAAAAGAAGGACATTTATTTAGCTTTTCAGTGCTGTGAACATCTGAATCGGTCTCTAGTAGTTGAACAAGAACTTGCTGAGAAGTTGGAATTGGAAGCGGTTTCCGTTATTCCAGTTCCTAAAGCGGGGGGGTCCATGGCTGCTTATGCATATAGGAATTTTAATAAACCTGTTGTAGTTGAACATATAAAGGCACATGCAGGAATAGATATTGGGGAAACCCTTATCGGAATGCACCTCAAACATGTGGCAGTACCTTTACGTTTCAATCAACAATACATAGGAAAGGCACGAGTGAATGCAGCCTTTACACGCCCCAAACTAATTGGTGGAAGCCGTGCTGTTTATCAATAAAGGATATCAATCATTAGAAAAATAGTACCTATTTTTAGGACAGGGAGGACACAACGAATGGAACATTTAAAACAAACAGATAATGAATTATTAGAAGCAATCCTAGCGGAAAAGAAACGCCAACAAACTAAAATCGAACTAATTGCATCTGAAAACTTCGTGTCAGAATCGGTAATGGAGGCAATGGGATCTGTTTTAACTAATAAGTATGCAGAAGGATACCCTGGAAAGCGTTACTATGGAGGCTGTGAATTTGTAGATGTTGTTGAAAATCTTGCTCGTGATCGTGCAAAAGAATTATTTGGTGCGGAGCATGCTAATGTTCAACCACATTCTGGTGCACAGGCTAATATGGCAGTCTATTTTTCTATAGTAAAGCCAGGTGATACAATTCTTGGAATGAATCTAAGTCATGGCGGTCACCTAACCCATGGAAGCCCTGTGAACTTTAGTGGCTCCCTATATAATTTCGTTGATTACGGTGTTGAAAAGGAAACAGAACAGTTAAACTATGATGTTGTTTTAGAAAAAGCAAAAGAAGTGAAGCCTAAATTAATTGTAGCTGGTGCTAGTGCCTATTCTAGAACCCTTGACTTTGCTAAATTCCGAGAAATTGCTGATGCGGTTGGAGCATACCTAATGGTAGATATGGCTCATATTGCTGGTCTTGTTGCAGCTGGTCTACATCCAAATCCAGTGCCTTATGCTGATTTTGTTACAACAACTACTCATAAAACATTAAGAGGACCTCGTGGTGGAATGATTTTATGTAAGGAAGAACATGCGAAGAAAATTGATAAGGCAGTATTCCCTGGCATGCAAGGTGGTCCACTAATGCATGTAATCGCCGCAAAAGCAACTGCATTTAAAGAAGCTTTATCCGATGAATTTAAAGAATACTGTAAACAAATTATCCGAAATGCAAAAGTTCTTGGAGAAGCTTTAGTTGCAGAAGGCATCCGAGTAGTATCTGGTGGTACTGATAACCATTTATTATTATTAGATGTTACACCACTAGGCATTACCGGAAAGGTTGCTGAGCATGTATTGGACGAAATCGGAATTACAGTAAATAAAAACACCATTCCATTTGACACCGAGAGCCCATTTGTAACTAGCGGAATCCGTATTGGAACACCTGCTGTCACAACTCGTGGCTTTAAAGAAGAAGAGATGCGTGAAATTGCAAGCATCATTTCCATGACATTAAAAAACCATGAAAACGAAGAAATTCTTAACGAGGCTGCTAACCGCGTACTAGCCTTAACAGAAAAATCACCTTTGTATGTATAAAATGATAGAGAGGGCACCTGTTATGGTGTCCTTTATTTGTTTATAAGACGGTAAATAAGTATAAATTAGTCTATTGCTTACACGGTATATGGAAGTGGTCACATTGTTATGAAATTCGGAGATAGTATCAAAGTGTGGTCATATCGTTATGAATTTCGACAAAATAGTTTCAAAGCTCAGAGCTCACTTATACAGATTGGGAACATACTTCTGAAACGTATTCACAAATCCTCCATAACATCTCCTAACCAAAAAAATCTTTTAAATAGCGTGATCCTGAAAATAAACTTCTGTCTACTTTATATTCCAGACCTTAGCCTTGAATAAGTCTTATTTTTTCTGTACAATTTTAAAGATGTAAATAAAAAGAAGGAGTGACCGCTAAATGGGAAATGTACATGTTCTAGATCATCCGTTAATCCAACATAAATTGTCTTATATTCGAGATAAGAATACAGGAACGAAGGAGTTCCGGGAATTAGTGGATGAGGTAGCAATGCTTATGGCATTTGAAATTACGCGTGATTTGCCACTTGAGGAAACAACGATAGAAACACCTGTTACAACAATGAAGACCAAAGTGCTTGCTGGTAAAAAAATTGGTTTAATACCAATTTTGCGTGCGGGGCTTGGTATGACAGATGGAATGGTGAAATTAATTCCTGCTGCAAAGGTAGGACATGTCGGTTTATATCGTGATCCAGAAACACTGAAGCCAGTAGAATATTACATAAAATTGCCTTCTGATATTCATGAGCGTGAGCTAATCGTGATTGATCCAATGCTTGCAACTGGAGGATCTGCTAGTGATGCAATCGAATCATTGAAAAAGCGAGGAGCTAAAAATATTCGTCTAATGTGTTTAATCGGAGCTCCAGAAGGTGTAGAAAAGATAAAAAATGAACATCCTGATGTGGATATTTATTTAGCGGCACTTGATGAAAAATTAGATGAACATGCGTATATTGTACCAGGACTAGGAGACGCTGGTGATCGCTTGTTTGGTACAAAATAATTAGCTTATCGGAGAGGAAAAGGATGCCAAAACGCATTAAGGTTATGACTATTTTTGGGACAAGGCCAGAAGCAATTAAGATGGCTCCACTTGTTCTTGAACTTAAAAATCGACCAGAAGAGTTTGAAACCATTGTGACAGTAACAGCTCAGCATCGGGAAATGCTAGATCAGGTTTTAGAAATTTTTAACATTACGCCTGATTTTGATTTGAATATCATGAAACCAAATCAATCTCTTGCACAAATTACAACTCGTGCACTGGAAGGCTTGGACGAAGTGATGAAAGAAACAAAACCAGACATAGTCCTAGTACATGGGGATACAAGTACAACTTTTGCCGGATCACTTGCTGCTTATTACAATCAAATTGCCGTCGGACACGTGGAAGCTGGTTTAAGGACATGGAATAAATATTCTCCATATCCTGAAGAAATGAATCGTCAGTTAACAGGTATTTTAACAGATTTACATTTTGCTCCTACTGAAAAATCCAAGAATAATTTATTGGAAGAAAATAAGTCTGAAGCACACATCTATGTAACTGGTAATACGGCAATTGATGCATTAAAAACTACTGTAAATGCATCTTATTCCCATCCGATATTAGAGGCACTTGGCGAAAAACGTCTCGTCCTTTTAACAGCACATCGTAGAGAAAATCAGGGAAGTAATATGCAACAAATGTTTCGTGCGATTAAACGGTTAGTGGAAAAACATGAAGATATCCAAGTGGTGTATCCTGTTCATTTAAATCCAGTTGTACAAGAAACTGCGAATGAAATACTCGGGAATAATAAGCAAATACAGCTAATTGAACCACTTGATGTCGTTGACTTCCATAATTTTGCAGCACATTCCTACTTGATTTTAACTGATTCGGGTGGTGTTCAGGAAGAAGCGCCTTCACTTGGTGTACCTGTTCTTGTGCTTCGAGATACAACAGAGCGTCCAGAGGGAATTGAAGCAGGTACCCTAAAGCTAGCAGGAACCGATGAAGATACTATATTTAAATTGGCTGATGAATTATTAATGAATCAAGCTTTACACGATCAAATGGCTAAAGCAACCAATCCTTATGGAGATGGAAAAGCAACTCGACGTATTGCCGATGCGATTTTGAATTATTTCCATACACTCTAAGATATAAAGGCTGATTTCCAGAAAAGTGTTCTGGAAATCAGCCTTTTCATATAAGGGAGTTAAGCAACGTTATGTATGTTTCCCGTCTATACAACAAATACTAGGAGGATAGGAGGGGAAAATATGCGTATTATGCGAAGTGTGTTGTTAATAATGTTGTACATAGCAGTTATGGGGATTAACCCAACGAGCGCAAATCCAGATGAAAAACAACAATCCATCATTATTGAAGTAGAAGGAAATCCGATGGAGCATAAGAAATACCTAGAAAAATATTATCCTTTTATCAATGTAGTTGCCACCTATACAAAATTATTCAAAGGTATAGCCTTACAAGGTTCACCTAAGGATTTAGAAAAAATGGGAACCCTAAGCTTTGTGAAGGCTATCCATTCCGTACAAACATATAATACGCAACAATGGTTTCAACATGAACAAGATGGAGTAAACCCTGAACCTGTAAATTCTATTGATGAACTGTTAAAGGATAATCCAGATATTGTAATACCAGAAGCACTTAATAATACTGAATATACGGGAAAAGGTGTTGTTGTTGGTGTAGTTGATACCGGGGTGGACTATAACCACCAAGACTTAAAGCTGAACTATACAGGTGGTTATGATTTAGTAGATTTAGATGATGATCCAATGGAAACACTTGAGGCAGAAGGCATGCCAACACAGCATGGAAGTCATGTAGCGGGAATTATCGCGGCAAATGGAGCAATGAAGGGAGTTGCACCGAATGCGGAAATTCGTGCTTATCGCGCACTTGGCCCTGGTGGAAGCGGAACCTCCGTTCAGGTTATCGCTGCTATGGAGCAGGCAGTAAAGGATGGGGTAGATGTTATTAATCTTTCCCTTGGTAATTCCGTTAATGGACCTGATTATCCAACTAGTGTAGCAGTGAATCGTGCAAGCGAGCTTGGTGTAGCTGTTGTGATTGCAAATGGAAATAGTGGTCCAGATAATTGGACGGTAGGTGCCCCAGCAACTGCATCAAAAGCCCTTGCTGTAGGAGCTTTTGCTAACGCGCAAACCATCCCAATACTATCTCCTGCCTTTGAGGATAAAAAAATACCGATTAATCCAATGGTGGGATCCGTTCCTTGGAGACTTTCAAAGGATTATGAAATAGCTCTTGGAAATGCAGCAGATTTAGATAGAAAAATAGCTCTCATTCAACGTGGAAAAATTCCCTTCTATGATTTAGCCAAACAAGCAGAAGAAAAAGGCGCGATTGCCGCGATTATATATAACAATGAGGACGACCCATTTCAAGGTGCAATTACGAATGATGAACAACCAGTTAAGATTCCAGTTATCTCACTATCTAAAAAAGATGGTGAATGGCTGAAAAAGTACATGGAGGAAAACAAACATCCATACATTGAAACAATCTATGAAAAAACAGAAGACGGTATTGCAGCCTTTAGCTCCAGAGGACCAGTTACCATTAACTGGGAAATAAAACCGGATATACTCGCACCTGGAACAAATATATTAAGCACTGTCCCAGGAGGTTATTTACCATTACAGGGTACAAGTATGGCAGCACCACATGTATCAGGAGTTATCGCACTGATGAAGGAAGCACATCCTAGCTGGAGCAATCAAAAAATCTTTGGTGCGATTAAAACAACTGCTATTAGGGTAAATGACAGTAAAGGAACCCCATTAGAGCCAATTGTTCAAGGGATGGGAAAAATTAATCCAAAAGACGCGATAAATGCACCGGTCATTATATATAATCCATCAATTGCATTTGGGAAAATTAACGATTACCGAGAAGAACAAACCGTAATGCTCACAATTGAAAACACTTCCAATAAAACAAGAAGTTTTTCCTTTCATGTTCCTAAAAAGGAAAAAGGTCTCCACTGGAATTTACCTCTTTCTTTTACAGTGAAAGCAGGTGAGAAAAGAGACATTCCTGTTAAGCTTGGAATAACCTCTCCACTTCTGGACAAAGGGATACATCAAGGGTGGCTAGAGTTGCAATCAGAAAAGAATTCCTACCACCTTCCTTATTTATTTATAAATGAAACAGCTGATTATCCGAAGGCAGTAGGATTCGAATTTACACTTAAACCTTTTTCAGAGGAAGAATTTATCTACAGACTATATCTTACAGAAGAGACTCAGAATGTAGATGTGGAGCTATATGATCCACAGACCTTAATTTTCGATAGAACCTTATTCCACCTGGAGGATACCAAGATAGGGTTGAATGAAGGGTATGTAGAAAAAAGGAAGCTCGGAAAACCTGGTAATTATTTAGCCGTGATTACTGTTCAATTGGAAGATGGAACGTATGAAAGCTATGAAACAGAATTGGTGATTGAACCTGGTAGTAATTGATAAAATAAGTAGTTAAGGCGTTTTAAATAACCTTTTGGAAACAAACAGAGTACGGAGTATATCCAAGAAAATTCGGCCGAACTTCGCTGGATCACAGCGGAGTCGCCGAACTCATGATGAAAATAGCTGGCCTCTCCTTACATGTGCTTAGCAGTATAATTGCCCCATGCCTCAACATGACTACCCGAATGGCACTGCAAACATAATAGGAGAATCATAATCTAAACAAAAATTAAATATTTCTCCATTCCTAGATTGAATGCTTAACTGAGACACTTTCGTTCACAAAACTGTCACTAACTGGAACTCGTTATTCCTATATAATAAATGTAAGTAATATTCATCACAGGCAATCCTATTTGAAGGTTAATTGACTGGACAAAAATTGGTAGGCGTGAAATATGTCAAAATTCCTTGGATATCAATTGACAAGTTAACGCTTGCTAGGGTAAACTGACTTAGTGTGGAATGATAGGGTTTTCAAGTATAATTTGGTAGTTCTGTCTTGATTTTTTACATACCTTCACATACTTGAAAATTTATTGAAATGTAACCCCAGTAATCTCTTACTAGAGGAGGTTTTCGTATGGGGATTAAACCACAAAAAGCAATTGTGTTAGCAAGTGCGGTTTCTGCTAATTTAGCAGGTGGAACGATTCTAGGAATATTTTCTGGTATCTATCTCGATAAACTAGTTTCCTCAAAACCAATTTTCACAATAATTGGTTTATTACTAGGGCTAGCAGCCGGAATCTATGGAATGGTTGCAACTGTTAAGAAATTTACGGAAGCGGGAGAGTAACAAATGACAACCAATGAAATGATGATGACCCGTCAGCGTAAATGGATGCTCTATCTACTAGCGATATTCGTGCTTGGTGCAGGCTTTACTCCTTATATGCGTATTTTCCTCGGGCTTCTCTTGGGAAGCACCATTAGCTTCTACAATCTATATCTATTACAAAAGAAAACAATTGAATTTACAGAAGCAGTAGCAAAGAAAGAAAAGGCACGAGGAATAGGTACCATTTCAAGATTAGCAGCAGTTGCTTTAGCAGTCATTATTGCCCTTCGTTATGAAGAGTATTTTCAAATGATTGCAGTGATAATTGGATTAATGACTTCTTATATAGTCATTATGATAGACTTTATTCTTTTTAAAAATAAGGATAGTGCTTGAAAGAGGGGTGAATAAGTATGGATCATGGGGCACCGATAGTACATGACGTCTTTGGAATTAGCTGGCTTGATTTCAACTTGTCGAATGTATTTATGATTATTGTAACATCATTAATTGTATTTGTTCTTTCGGTTTTAGGTGCTAGAAAGCTACAAATGAAACCAACTGGTGCTCAAAACGTGATGGAATGGATTCTAGATTTTGTTAAGGGAATCGTAAATGACACGATGGATTGGAAGACTGGTAAGCTATTCTTACCATTAGCACTAACACTATTTTCTTATATTCTAGTTGGTAATATGCTTGGTGTTGTCACAAATGGAGTATATGAAAATAGCACTTGGTGGAAATCACCAACTGCCGATCCAGGTTTAACCCTAACATTAGCAGCTATGGTAATCGTCTTATCTCATTTCTATGGAATCAAACTGCGCGGTGGAAAAGAATATATCAAAGATTATTTTCGTCCACTACCGTTTTTATTTCCAATAAAACTAATTGAAGAGTTTGCAAACACCTTGACACTAGGCTTGCGTCTATTTGGTAACCTATATGCCGGTGAGGTATTACTAGCATTATTAGTAGGCTTAACTTCATCTGGAGTATTAGGATTTATAGGTGGGGCAATTCCATTCTTAGCATGGCAAGGATTCTCTGTATTTATTGGAGGAATCCAAGCATTTATCTTCACAATGCTATCTATGGTTTACATTTCCCATAAGGTAAGTGAGGAACACTAATTCATTAATTAACCAGTTTTAATAGTATTCTGTTAAAACCGGAAAATATTAAAAAATTATTTATATATTATGAGGAGGATTTATATTATGTCAGGAGCATTAGCAGCAGCAATAGCGGTAGGTTTAGCGGCACTTGGTGCAGGTATTGGTAACGGTTTAATCGTTAGTAAAACAGTAGAAGGAATCGCTCGTCAACCTGAGCTTAAAGGTTCACTTCAAACTACAATGTTCATTGGTGTAGGTCTAGTAGAGGCTATGCCTATCATCGCAGTAGTTATCGCATTAATGGTAATGTAATAATTTGATAATTAAACTTGATAATGGCGAAGACTTTCCCATGAAACTTCGCCGTTGTTTTTACTAGAATGATTACGTGAACACTTTTGTTGATTGTTTGAATCAGGTTGAAAGGAGTGAATTCAGTGCAGGCATTCACTATATACTCGTCAGTAGTAATCTGGGGATTCCATGTTGGTGACATGCTCGTTCAGCTATTTTTCTTCGCACTATTACTATTCCTAGTGAAAAAGTTCGCTTGGGGACCAGTAATGAACATGATGAAAAAACGTGAAGAATATGTAGCGAATGAAATTGAAGCTGCAGAAAAGAGCCGTAAAGATGCTGAAAAGGCAGCAAAAGAAGCGGCAGATCAGTTAAAACAAACGAAATTAGAAGCACAAAAAATTATAGAAGATGCTAAAACTGCTGGTGTGAAGCAAGAGCAAGATATTATCGAATCAGCTCGCCAGGAAGCAGATCGTATCAAAAAAGCAGCACAAGAAGAAATTCAAAACGAAAAAGAAAAAGCACTTCAAGCACTTCAAGATCAAGTTGCGTCCTTATCTGTTCTAATTGCAAGTAAGGTAATTGAAAAAGAACTAAGTGCACAAGATCAAGAAAAGTTAATCAATGACTATATTAAAGAGGTAGGAGAAGAGCGATGAGTGAAGCAGTAGTTGCCAAACGTTATGCAGATGCTCTTTTTCAACTCGGTAGTGGAAAAGCAACACTTAGTGAAATTACAGAAGAATTACGTGTTGTGAATCAGGTTTTTCATGAGAATAGGGAGTTAAATGCATTCCTAATCCATCCACGTGTTACAAACGAAAAGAAGAGGTTATTCCTTGATGAAGTATTCAAAGGAGTTTCAGTCGACGTCTTAAACACATTAAAACTTCTAGTTGAACGTCATCGTATAGGAATTGTTTCTCAGATTGTTGATGCTTTTGTAGCACTTGTCAATGATGCTTCAGGAATTGCACAAGGTAAAGTATATTCCGTTCGTAAGTTATCAGATGCAGAAAAAGCAGAGTTGGAAACCTCATTTGCAAAACGTCTTAATAAATCGGTGGTCAAGCTAGAAAATATTGTTGACCCATCCATTGTCGGTGGTATGAAGATCCGAATGGGAAACACCATTTACGATGGAACGATAAGTGGAAAATTACGACGCATTGAGCAAAATATGAAACTTGGCAGTTAGGAAAGTATATAAACTTTCCTTCTGCATAAGAAAAACTACCACATTCGCCAAAAAGCGAGCGAATGTGAGTTTTTCTAACGAACATTTGATGATAGGGGTGAAATGGTATGAGCATCAAAGCTGAAGAAATCAGTAAACTGATAAAACAGCAAATCGAAAATTTCGATTCAGATATTGAAGTAAGTGATGTCGGAACAGTTATTGAAATTGGTGACGGTATCGCACGTGCTCATGGTCTTGACAATGTCATGGCTGGAGAGCTTGTTGAATTTTCAAACGGTGTAATGGGTATGGCTCAGAACTTAGAAGAGTCTAACGTCGGTATCATTATCCTTGGCCCTTACACAGAGATTAAAGAAGGCGATGAAGTTCGTCGTACAGGACGAATCATGCAAGTACCAGTAGGTGAGGAATTAATCGGACGTGTTGTTAATCCATTAGGACAACCAATTGATGGTGGTAGCCCAATTGAAACAACTAAATTCCGTCCAATTGAATCTCCAGCACCAGGAGTAATGGATCGTAAATCTGTTCATGAGCCATTACAAACTGGAATTAAAGCGATTGACGCATTAGTACCAATCGGCCGTGGTCAGCGTGAGTTAATCATTGGTGACCGTCAAACAGGTAAAACAACGGTTGCAGTTGATACGATTCTTAACCAAAAAGACCAGGATATGATTTGTATTTATGTTGCTATCGGTCAAAAAGAATCAACTGTTCGTGGAACTGTTGAAACTTTCCGTCGATATGGTGCATTAGATTATACAATCGTAGTTGCTGCTGGTGCATCTGACCCAGCACCACTATTATACCTAGCTCCATATGCAGGCGTAACGATGGGGGAAGAGTTCATGTATAATGGCAAGCATGTGCTTGTTGTTTATGATGACCTATCGAAGCAAGCTGCAGCCTATCGTGAGCTATCCCTATTGCTTCGTCGTCCTCCAGGTCGTGAGGCATTCCCAGGGGATGTATTCTACTTGCATTCACGTTTACTGGAGCGTGCTGCTAAATTAAGTGATGCAAAAGGTGGCGGTTCTTTAACTGCTCTACCATTTGTTGAAACACAAGCAGGCGATATCTCTGCATATATTCCAACGAACGTAATTTCTATCACGGATGGACAGATTTTCTTACAATCTGACCTATTCTTCTCAGGTGTACGCCCAGCTATTAACGCAGGTCTATCCGTATCACGTGTTGGTGGTTCTGCACAAATCAAGGCAATGAAAAAGGTTGCTGGTACATTACGTCTAGACCTTGCATCATTCCGTGAACTAGAGGCATTTGCTCAGTTCGGTTCAGACCTTGATAAAGCGACACAAGCAAAATTAAATCGTGGTGCTCGTACGGTAGAAGTGCTGAAGCAAGGACTGCATGCACCACTTAAGGTAGAGTATCAGGTTATGATTATTTTTGCTCTAACGAAAGGATTCCTAGATGATATTCCTGTTGAAGACATTACTCGTTTCGAGGCTGAATTCAATGCATGGTTAGATTCGAATCACCCTGAATTATTAGCTACAATTCGTGATACAGGAAATCTTCCAGAAGATAATGATATGACTTCTGCTATAGAAGCATTCAAAAAGACATTTTTAACTTCTGACCAAAAATAATTACCTTTATAGATTGATTGGGTAAAGAGCAGAGATGATGATCTCTAGCTTTTTGCCCCCGTACTTTGCTACGAAAGGGTGGTGAAAGAGCTTGGCATCACTTAGAGATATTAAAAAACGTATTGATTCTACAACAAAGATGAAAAAAATCACCAAAGCAATGGAAATGGTTTCTGCGGCAAAGATGAACAAGGCAGAGCAAAATGCTAAAGCATTTGTTCCTTATAGTGAAAAAATGCAAGAGGTTGTTGCAAGTATTGCAAAGCATACCGATGCTGATCATCCAATGCTAAAAACCCGCGAGGTGAAAAAGGTAGGTTATATCGCCATTACTGCAGACAGTGGACTTGCAGGTGCATATAACGCAAATATTTTACGGAATTTGAATCATGCCATTCAAGATAATCATAATTCTACAGATGAATATACTGTGATTGCCATTGGTAGAATGGCAGTGGACTTCTGTAAGAAGCGTAATTTTCCAATTGCTAGAAGTATTACTGGTCTACCGGACCAGCCAGCATTTGCTACGATTAAGGATATTGCTTCTGAAACCGTACAAATGTACAGTGATGGGGAAATTGATCGGTTAGTCATTATTTATAACCATTATGTAAGTGCAATATCTCAAGTTGTAACTACGAAACAGTTATTGCCTATTGAAGATATGAATAATTCCGGATCAAGCAGCCAGTACGAATATGAACCAAGTGAGGAACAGATTTTAGCAGTACTACTACCTCAGTATGCCGAAAGTTTAATCTATGGTGCATTACTGGATGCTAAAGCAAGTGAACATGCTGCACGTATGACGGCTATGCGTAGTGCAAGTGATAATGCTTCTGAATTGATTGATGATTTATCCTTGTCCTATAACCGTGCACGCCAAGCAGCAATCACACAGGAAATTACCGAGATTATTGGTGGAGCAAGTGCATTAGAGTAATCTTGATGAAAGTATGTTAGGAGGGAAATCGATGAGTTTAGGACACGTTACACAAGTAATGGGACCAGTCGTTGACGTTCGATTCGATGACGACAAGCTTCCTGAAATTTATAACGCACTAGTTGTCAAAAAAGAGGGAGGATCACTAACACTTGAAGTGGCACTTCACCTTGGTGATAACTCTGTCCGTACGATTGCTATGGCATCAACAGATGGTCTAACACGTGGCATGGAAGTTGAAGACCTCGGAGGACCGATTTCTGTACCTGTTGGTGACATTACATTAGGTCGTGTATTTAACGTATTAGGAGAAAAAATTGACTTGGATTCAGAATTGCCAGAAGGAATTCGTTTAGATCCAATTCACCGCGAGCCTCCTAAGTTTGAAGATTTGTCAACAGAGACAGAGATTCTTGAAACAGGAATTAAGGTTGTTGACTTACTAGCACCTTATATCAAAGGTGGTAAAATCGGTCTTTTCGGTGGTGCCGGTGTAGGTAAAACGGTATTAATCCAAGAATTAATTAACAACATCGCACAAGAGCATGGTGGTATTTCTGTATTCGCAGGCGTTGGTGAGCGTACTCGTGAAGGTAACGACCTTTACTATGAGATGAAAGACTCTGGCGTTATCGCTAAAACTGCAATGGTTTTCGGTCAGATGAACGAACCACCAGGTGCACGTATGCGTGTTGCCTTAACTGGTCTTACAATGGCTGAGTATTTCCGTGATGAACAAGGTCAGGACGTACTACTATTTATTGACAACATTTTCCGTTTCACACAAGCAGGTTCAGAGGTGTCTGCCTTATTAGGTCGTATGCCATCTGCGGTTGGTTACCAACCAACACTTGCTACAGAAATGGGTCAATTGCAAGAACGTATTACATCAACTAAAAAAGGTTCTGTTACATCTATCCAAGCGATTTATGTACCTGCCGATGACTATACAGACCCGGCACCTGCAACAACATTTGCTCACTTAGATGCAACAACAAACCTAGATCGTAAACTATCTGAACAAGGTATTTATCCAGCGGTGGATCCACTAGCATCAACATCACGTGCCCTTGACCCTGAAATTGTAGGGGAAGAGCACTATCGAGTAGCACGTGAGGTTCAGGCAACACTGCAAAAATACCGTGAACTACAAGATATCATTGCAATCCTTGGTATGGATGAGCTTTCAGATGATGATAAATTAACAGTTGCTCGTGCACGTCGTATCCAGTTCTTCCTATCTCAAAACTTCCACGTAGCAGAACAATATACTGGTCAACCGGGATCTTATGTACCAGTACAAGAAACTGTTCAAGGATTTAAAGAGATTTTAGAAGGTAAATACGATGACCTACCTGAGGATGCATTCCGCCTCGTTGGTCGCATTGAAGAAGTAGTTGAAAAAGCGAAAAGCATGGAATAATAAGTAGACATATTAGGGAATTCCCTATAGTCTTTAGGAGGGGTTACATTGAAAACACTAACTGTGAGTGTTGTTACTCCTGATGGCCCTGTATTAGAAGATACGTATGAAATGGTTAGCTGTAAAGCAGAAAATGGTGAACTCGGTATTTTACCAGGGCATATTCCATTGGTTGCACCACTTGCAATCTCAGCTGTTCGCTTAAAGCGTGATTCAAGTGAGGATAAGCTAGCTATAAATGGCGGATTTTTGGAGGTTCGCCCAGACAAAGTAACAATACTTGCACAGTCTGCAGAAAAACCTTCAGATATTGATATTGCACGTGCAGAAGCAGCAAAAGAACGTGCCGAGAAACGCCTAAATTCAAACGATGATCACATTGATCGCTTAAGGGCAGAATTAGCACTCCGAAGAGCAGTCAACCGTCTGGATGTTGCTCAAAATTCATAATAATGAAGACTCCCGCTACCTGTTTGGTTGTGGGAGTCTTTGCTGTTTTAAATACCCTCTGAATTCAGAATATTAACTCGCAAAAAGACCTCTCAACTATAAATTAATCTCTTCCCACGCAATATAAATTTTAAAACGAATACGAATTTCTACAAACATCAACATGTAATTAATAAATTCAATCCAAATTACTCTATAAATGCAATTAATACAATAAGGATTGTCAAAATGTGAACCAATTACTTTATAAAATAAATTTATCAAAATGGATATAACAAAGTTCCCTAAGGTTGTCGATATTTCCCGGGAAATGTGAATAATATCTGGAATTTTTCTCTCAACTTGTCGAAGGAATAGTCTCTTCTTTAATTGACTTTTCTTGTCGTGCATGGCACAGTACTATATAGAATGTTATTCATATAGGGTGGTTTTGATGTTGTCAATTGGCCAAATTGCAGTAATGAGCATAATATCGCATGTAGTATTTATTTATATTACCTGGCGATTAATGCAAACGATTAATTTTGAACCATTAATTCGCAAAGGTAGAGGGAGAGAAGCACAAATCCTAATCCTATTTTTAACTATAGTGATTGGCAGTGGGGTAAGTCGTTTTTTTCTTGAATTCCTACAATGGTCTCAAGATCTGCTCTTTCTACTCTAATCAATTCAATTCTTTCTAGTAATCTATTAATATAGGTATGTTTTGAATCTCTCTTGTTCATACTAATGTATAAGTTGAGCGAGGGGGATTTACTAGTATGAGAAGGGTATATTTAGCCTGTCTATTAATTTTAATTATCGCTAACAATGTTATGGCAATGGAGACGGAGTCAATTGAATTACCACTTTTAGCAGATATAATGATAGATAGCAAATTGGAAATAGATAGCTGGGAAGTAATAATTAAGGAACATCAGGGGCATAAACAGTTGAAGAAACTAATTGAGGAATTAAGTATTAGTCATACTGTCGTGAAAAAAGAAAATGAAAACAGTATTATTTATTCAGTTAAGGACACTCATAAAAAGAGTAATCTTATCGTAAGCTATAATGCTGTGATTCCTAAAGATAGGCAGTACAAACCTGAATTAGTTGTTACCATAAAGGGTGACTCATGGGAGGGAGATATCCAATCTTCTTTTCTAAATATCTACTTTGATGTAAGAAGCGAATATTTTACTAAAGAGGCAAAAATATTCTCTTGTATGTCATCTAGACCTAGTGCTATAATTAATGATGATTATATAGTAGAAAGTTTTACTGAAAAACTAAAAATTAGATATTTAACTACAGAAAAAGACAATCTAAAATCGACAAGAAATATAGAAAATACATATGGTTATACTGCGTTATGGAGCAGGAATATTACCATTCAGGATAAGCCAGTGAATGTTCAGATAGTAATGAAAGACATTGGCAATGGTGATGTCCAATATATGATTGGAACACCTATCCTAATAAATGAATATTAATATAGGGAAATTGGATCTGAAGGAGATTTGAAATATGGAAAAAATCATCGTAAGAGGCGGACAGCAATTGAATGGTAATGTTTATGTTGAGGGTGCAAAGAACGCTGTTTTACCAGTAATTGCTGCGAGTATTCTTGCTAGTGAGGGAAAAAGTGTCATTCATGAAGTCCCAGTTCTAGCTGATGTTTATACTATTAATGAAGTGTTACGAAATATGAATGCTGATGTTGACTTTAAAGATAATACAGTTGTTATTGATGCTTCAAATGAGTTAAAGACGGAAGCGCCATTTGAGTATGTTCGAAAAATGCGTGCCTCCGTTCTTGTTTTGGGTCCTTTACTTGCTCGTTATGGCCATGCAAATGTGGCAATGCCAGGTGGGTGTGCGATTGGTTCGCGACCGATTGACCTGCATTTAAAAGGCTTCGAGGCGATGGGTGCTAGTGTCCATGTAGGAAATGGGTTTGTCGAAGCACATGTCGAAGGTAGACTTAAGGGTGCGAAAATTTATCTAGATGTACCAAGTGTAGGTGCGACAGAAAATATTATGATGGCTGCTGCCTTAGCTGAAGGAAGAACAGTTATTGAGAATGCTGCAAAAGAGCCTGAGATTGTAGACCTAGCCAACTTCTTGAATAAGATGGGTGGAAAGGTGATTGGTGCAGGTACGGAAACCATTCGAATTGACGGTGTGGAAGTATTGCATGGTACCGAGCATTCCATTATTCCTGACCGAATTGAAGCAGGAACATTCATGGTTGCAGCAGCAATTACCGGTGGTAATATTTTAATAGAGAATGCTGTTAGTGAACATCTAAGACCGATTATTTCTAAATTAGAAGAAATGGGTGTAACGATTCTTGAAGAGGGCAGTGGCTTACGAGTAATTGGGCCAGATGCTTTAAAAGCAACCGATATTAAAACACTACCACATCCAGGATTTCCAACAGATATGCAATCACAGATGATGGCATTAATGTTATGTGCCCATGGCACAAGTGTTATTACTGAAACTGTTTTTGAAAATCGATTTATGCATGTAGAAGAATTCCGTCGCATGAATGCAAAAATGAAGATTGAAGGTCGCAGTGTTATTATTGAAGGACCTTCAGAACTTCAAGGTGCAGAGGTTGCCGCAACAGACCTACGTGCAGCAGCTGCGCTAATTCTTGCTGGGCTTCGTGCAGAAGGAATGACACG
This sequence comes from Ornithinibacillus bavariensis, assembly GCF_018333235.1. Classification (GTDB taxonomy): domain Bacteria; phylum Bacillota; class Bacilli; order Bacillales; family Amphibacillaceae; genus Ornithinibacillus; species Ornithinibacillus bavariensis. The sequence continues at coordinate 333,590 of NZ_BORP01000002.1, forward strand.
AGTTACGGAACTAAAACACTTAGACCGTGGCTATGTGAACTTGGCTGGAAAACTAGCAAGCCTAGGAGCGGACATCGAACGTGTAGACGAAAATGGTGATGTTGTTAACCCATATAAAGTAGGTATTGTCGCAGAATTGTCTTAATTAATAGGATAACTAGAATAGTAGATACGAAGTACTCTCTGAGTACTTCTTTTTTTTTGACAATAATAAGGAATTTGAGTGCATATTTCCACTTATTTACCACTAAAAGCAGCAGAACCTTCACAATATACCATTTAATGTAAAAATTAATAATAATCTTGCAATTTATTGAAACAATATGTACAATATAGTCAACAAAAAAGAACATACAACTACTTTGAAAATGGGAATCGTCGAGACAACATCTATACAAAATCTCTCCTAAAGCTCGATTTATAGCCCATTTTTTATTTCCGAAAATAACAGCGCGAAATAACCACTCATTTCTAAAAAAATCCTATCATATAATTTAATATAACGAATTAAAGGGGACATGTTATGAAACTATACCTATCAGTTGATATGGAAGGAATAACCGGCTTACCTGATTACACTTATGTTAGCGCTTCCATGCATAATTATGAGCGTGCCCGTAAAATAATGACTGACGAGACGAATTATGTCATTGGTGCCGCATTTAAGAACGGCTGTAGTGAAGTGTTAGTAAATGATAGTCACATGAAAATGAATAATATACTGATTGATCAATTACATCCAGATGCACAACTAATTACAGGAGACGTGAAAACGTATTCCATGGTTCATGGTCTGGATGATAGTTTTTCTGGCGCAATGTTCATAGGTTATCATTCACGTGCTGGTATGCCGGGAGTTATGTCACACTCGATGATCCATATGGTCCGAAATTTTTATGTTAATGACCTACAGGTTGGAGAGCTTGGTATGAATGCATTTGTTGCAGGTCATTATGGTGTTCCAATTTTGCTTGTTTCTGGAGATGACCAAACGGCAATAGAAGCTGAGGAGCTTATTCCTAATGTTACTACTGCTATTGTCAAACAAGCTATATCACGCTCTGCAACAAAGAGTTTAACCCCTAAAAAAGCAGGGGAACTTTTACAAGAAAAGGTCAAGCAAGCAATAACATACCGTGATCAAGTCGAGCCTCTTATTCCACCAACAAACCCAACCATTCGTGTGGAATTTGTTAATTATGGTGCAGCGGAGTGGGCAAGCATGATGCCTGGAACGGAAATTATTCCGGGTACAACAATGGTTCAATATCAGGCCAAGGACATGCTTGAAGCATATCGAGCGACACTTGTCATGATTGAATTAGCCTATAACACTAAATATGCATAAACTTCCAGAGCTACTTACTTCGTAAAAGATTAATATGTCAAAACTGGGGAGAACGAATTTGAAATCATTAACAGAAACAATACAAAAAGTAGTCGATGATGCTGGAGGTTTATGGGGAATTTCCTTACTAGACTTAGATACCAATGATAGCTGGGAGCTTAATGAGCACGAGCTTTTTTATGCAGCAAGTGTGATAAAGGTTCCGATAATGATAGCGGCTTTTGCTGCTAGCCATAATGGGGAAATGGAGCTTAGCAAAAAAGTAGTTTTAAAGCGAGAGGATATCGTTGGCGGGTCCGGGGTTTTACAGTATATGACCCCGGGTACAAGTGTTGCGATATATGATCTCATCACATTGATGATTATTCAAAGTGATAACACAGCTACCAACTTATTAGTCGATTTAATTGGAACAGAAAAAATTCAACAAGAGATGGAGAATATTGGGTTGGAGAAGAGCTGTTATTATCACAAAATGATGATTGGTTCAGTTGATCGAAAGGAATTCAATCAAATTACTGCTGCAGAGATGACAATGATGTTAAAGAAACTTGTGACGGGTAAAATAGTCTCTATTCATGCCTGTGAACAGATGATAGATATCATGAAAAAACAGCAAATCCGTCATACCCTACCGAGTAAAATAGAATTAATTGATGGACCAATTATTGGTACTTTAAAGGAATTTGAAATAGCTCACAAGACTGGAAATGTTTTAGGTATTCGCCATGATATTGGCATTTTCTACGTTGGGCAAAGAAAAATGATAGCTTCTATTCTTTCAAAGGGTGTAGGGGAAATTGATTCATTAGAGGCGTTTGGACATATTGGATTAGAAATATATCGCTTTCTTAAGCAATAAACATAAATCCATAAGCGCTGTTATTGAATAAATAATTAAGAAGAATCATAGCTTATCTTTAGAGAATTCTACATTATTTGCGCTAGCCAAGCGTAAGAATACAGGAGTTGGGGGCAATGCTTCGCTACATATTAAAACGATTATTAATCATGATCCTTACGTTATGGATTATTATTACGCTGACATTTGTACTAATGACATCCATCCCTGGGTCACCATTTACTAGTGATCAGACGTCCAATGAAACGGTTCAACAAAATCTTGAAAAGCACTACAATCTAGATAAACCAAAGTATATGCAATACCTACTTTATTTAAAGTCAATCGTAACATTAGATTTTGGACCATCTATTAAACAACCAAACCAGACGGTGAATGACTTACTTGGAAGAGGGTTCCCAATATCCTTTGAGCTTGGAATTGTTACAGTTATTGTTGCAGTAATATCTGGGATCACGTTAGGGGTATTAGCTGCACTACGGCATAACGGGATTATTGATTATTTAGCGATGGGTATTGCAGTTCTTGGTATTTCTATCCCAAACTTCATACTGGCAACATTGCTTATCCAAAAGCTGGCGGTAGACTGGGAAATATTCCCTGTTGCAACCTGGGCGAGTCCAATGCATATGGTTCTTCCCGTTCTAGCACTGGCGACGGGACCAATGGCTATTATAGCAAGGTTAACTAGATCAACCATGCTAGAGGTGTTAACACAGGACTATATAAAAATGGCACGCGCCAAAGGCTTAGCACCCTGGAAAATTATCATAAAACATGCACTTCGAAATGCCTTAATGCCTGTAATCACAATTATGGGAACCCTACTTGCAGGTATATTGACGGGAACGTTTGTTATTGAACAAATATTTGCCATACCGGGAATGGGTAAGTATTTTGTGGAGAGCATTAATCACCGTGATTATCCCGTCATTATGGGAACTACTGTATTTTATAGTGCGTTTTTGATTATCATGCTTTTTCTCGTGGATATTGCCTATGGATTCGTTGACCCAAGAATTAAAGTAACCAAGAAGGAAGGGGAATAGGCCATGAAAAGTAATCAACATCCCCATCACATAGCAGCAAAGGAGCAGATACATGATGATTGGTTTAGATGGCGAGAAAAGGACAAATCAGAGCAGGAGCAAGTATCAAGGCCATCTCTATCCTATTGGAAGGATGCTTGGCGGAGGCTTCGTAAAAATAAATTAGCTATGCTGGGACTAGTTTTCCTAATAGTACTCATTATCATGGCAATATTCGGGCCAATCCTATCTCCATATGAAGTCAATAAAGGGGTACTATCCGACCAGTACCAAGCCCCATCTAGTGAACACTGGTTTGGAACAGACTCACATGGCCGGGACGTATTTACACGTACATGGTATGGAGCAAGAATCTCTTTATTTGTTGGATTTATGGCTGCGCTAATCGATGTAACGATTGGAATCGTATGGGGAGGTATCTCGGGCTATAAAGGCGGACGCACGGATAACATCATGATGCGAATAATTGAAATCCTATATGGCTTACCTTACCTTCTAGTCGTAATTTTGTTACTAGTAGTTCTTGGTCCCAGCCTTTCTACTATTATTGTTGCTTTGACGGTAACAGGCTGGGTAGGAATGGCCAGGATTGTACGAGGGCAGGTCATGCAAATTAAAAATTACGAGTATGTTCTCGCATCGAAATCATTTGGAACAAAAACATCACGCATTATCCGGCGAAATTTATTGCCAAACACGATGGGGCCTATTATTGTACAAATGACTTTAACCGTACCTTCTGCAATTTTTGCAGAAGCCTTCCTAAGCTTTATTGGTCTTGGAATTCAGGCTCCGTATGCAAGCTGGGGTGTCATGGCTAATGATTCACTTGGAGCGATATTATCAGGGAACTGGTGGACATTATTCTTCCCTGCATTTTTCATCTCGTTTACTATGTTTGCATTTAACGTACTAGGAGACGGATTACAGGATGCACTTGATCCGAAACTAAGGAAGTAGGTGCTAATAATGGAAAAAATACTAGAGGTACAAGACCTACATGTTAGGTTCACGACCTATGGTGGGACCGTTCAGGCGGTCAGGGGCGTAGACTTCCATATACATAAAGGAGAAACATTGGCTATTGTGGGTGAATCTGGCTGTGGAAAAAGTGTTACATCCAATGCCATTATGCGACTTATTCCAAATCCACCTGGAAAAATAACAAAGGGGAAGGTTCTCTTTAAAGGTCAGGATTTAACAAAGTTAACGGAGAAAAAGATGCGTTCCATTCGTGGTGTCGATATCTCAATGATATTCCAAGATCCAATGACTGCTCTGAATCCTACTTTAACGATAGGAACCCAGCTAGTTGAGGGATTGAAGCAACATCGGAAGGTCTCTGACAGCATAGCAATGAAAAAAGCGTTGGAAATGATGCAACTCGTTGGAATTCCTAATCCTGAAGAGCGAATGAAGCAGTACCCACATCAATTTAGTGGCGGAATGCGTCAGCGAATTGTGATAGCAATCGCATTAATTTGTGAACCAGAACTACTTATAGCGGATGAACCAACAACTGCCTTAGACGTTACTATTCAGGCCCAAATTCTAGAGCTCTTTGAAAAAATCCAGGAAGTTACTGGTGTATCAATTATATTAATTACTCATGACTTGGGTGTGGTCGCAAAGATTGCTGACCGAATTGCTGTAATGTATGCAGGAAAAATCATTGAGACGGGAACAAAGCGTGAGATTTTTTATCAGCCACAGCATCCATATACACAAGGATTACTAAATTCTGTTCCCCGGTTAGATACGAAGGGAAAATTGCAACCCATTAACGGAACACCACCAGATTTATTCTCACCTCCTCTAGGATGTCCATTTACATCGAGATGCCCTTTAGCGATGGAGGTGTGCAATAAAGTTTACCCAGACTCCACTAGGCTAAGTGATTCACATGCTGTGGATTGTTGGCTACAGGATGAGCGGGCGAAAAAACTACTGGCCACGATGGTCACAAACAAAAGGTAAGGGGGATAAAGGATGAAAAAGCTTCTCTTTTTACTAATGGCAGTATTTACGATATTTGTTTTAGCTGCATGTACTGCCAATGAAAATGCAGGTAAATCAGACGAGACAGAAAACAAAGGTAATGAACCAGGAGATTCAAAAGATGTGGAAAATGGAAAGGTTCTTAAATTGAATAATGGCACAGAACCTACATCACTTGATCCATCTATTGGATTTGATGCGGTATCATGGGATCCGCTTAACAACTTAATGGAAGGACTAACCCGCCTAGATTCAGAACATAAAGCTGCTGAAGGGGTAGCGGAGAAATGGGATATATCAGAAGATGGTCTTACCTATACCTTCCAAATCCGTGAAAATGCAAAATGGTCAAATGGTGACCCTGTCGTAGCTAAGGACTTTGAATATGCATGGAAATATATGCTTAACCCTGATACAGCATCACCAGCAGCATTCCTAGCCTATTTTATAAAAGGGGCTGAGGACTATAACAGTGGAGACGGATCAGTTGATGATGTTATGGTCACAGCAAAGGATGAGAAAACATTAGAGGTCGTGTTAGAGCAACCAACAGGATTTTTTCTGGATGTCTTAACGAATCCTGCGTTTTTCCCAATTAATCATAAGGTTGCCGAAGAGAATCCTAATTGGCATGCTGAAGCAGATACGTTTGTTGGAAACGGTCCGTTTAAATTAGATTCATGGAAACATGATGAAGAGATGGTATTTGTGAAAAATGAACATTACTGGGATGTTGATTCTGTGAAATTAGATAAAGTCCATTTTGCTATGGTCAATGATTCAAACACACAGTATCAGATGTTCCAAAGTGGAGAGCTTGACACTGCAAGCATCCCACCAGAATTATCGGATGAATTAATCAATGGAGATAATGTATTCATTGGTCCCTATGGAGGTCTAGAATTTTACCGTTTTAATTTAACAATGGAACCATTCCAAAATAAGAAGATTCGACAAGCATTTTCGCTTGCGGTAAACCGTGAGGATATTGCGAAGTACGTCGTGAAAAACGGTGTAGAGCCAGCTTACGGCTTCGTCTCCCCGGGGTACACTAGTCCAACTGGTACAGATTTCCGTGAAAAAAATGGTGATCTTGTATCTTATGACCCAGAAAAGGCAAAACAATTACTGGAAGAAGGAATGAAAGAAGAAGGCTATAATGAACTACCACCAATCACGTTATCGTATAACACAAATGATACAAATAAAGCAGTTGCAGAGGCACTTCAAAACATGTTTATGGATAATTTAGGTGTTGAAGTAACACTAGAAAACCAAGAATGGAATGTATTTTCTGAAGCTCAAAAGGCATTAGAGCTTCAATTCTCTCGTAGCTCGTTTATTAATGATTATAATGATCCAGTTAACTTCCTTGAAAGCTTTATTACAGATTCCTATATGAACCGTACTGGGTTTTCGAGTAAGGAATACGATGAGCTAATTACTAAGGGAAAAACAGAAACCAATGAGGAAAAACGTTGGGAGGCATTATACGAAGCAGAAAGAATGCTAGCTGATGAGATGATCGCGATACCAATTCGTTATTACAACACAGTAGTATTAGAGGCGGACGGTGTTGAAGGTATTTTACGTCACCCGGTAGGTTATTTTGATTTGAAATATGCAGATAAGAAGTAAAGAGAGTAGTCGGGGCTGAGTGGCTTATGGGATTCGTGGTTTTCGAAGAGATATTATGACAAACTTCTATCCGATATCGATCTGTCGTTCAAGGATAACTAATCCAGTTGAACATTAGTAGCAGATTGAAACGATGTCATCATATGGATGTAGGGTATCAACCATTTTTGAAATCTATTTGTCCTTTAAGACTAGCAAAACTGACACACCACTACTGTATTACTAAGGAATGGCTCACTCATGAAAGGTGAGCCGCTCCTTTTTCATTCATGAATACGAAGAAAGAGGGTCATAAAATGCTTCTTCCAAAAGCCTTAAAAAAAGGTGATCTAATAGGTGTAATTGCCCCTGCAAGCCCTCCTGATATGAAACGACTTCAACAAGCTATTCCCTTTTTTAAGAGCATGGGTCTTCATGTGAAACTGGGACAAAATATTGATAAAGTATATGGCTATTTAGCTGGCACAGATGAAGAGCGATTAGCTGATTTTCATCACATGATTGCGGATGATGATGTAAAGGCAATCATTTTCGCAAGAGGGGGCTACGGTACTAGCCGTATAGCAAATGTCATCAATTACGATTTAATCGCAAAACATCCAAAAATCATCTGGGGCTACAGTGATATTACTTATTTACATATTGCAATAAGGCAGAAAACAGAACTCGTTACCTTCCATGGGCCAATGCTAGCGTCTGATATAGCAGATCCGAAATTCGATACATTATCTGCACAAATGTTTCAGCAATTATGGGAACCTACTGCACTACGCTATGATGAAGCATTTTCCGAACTAAATGTGCTAGTTGAAGGAAGAGGGGGAGGTCCTCTAGTTGGTGGGAATTTATCTTTAATATCGAGCACCTTAGGAACAGACTTTGAGATAGACACAAATGGGAAAATATTATTAATGGAGGATATTGGTGAGGTACCATATCAAGTGGACTCCATGCTGAATCAATTGAAGCTTGCTGGAAAGTTAGGAGAAGCGGCAGGAATAATCGTAGGTGATTTTGCTGATGCAAAACCGAAGAATAAACCCTCGCTATTATTAGACGAAGTCCTTCAGCATTATTTAGGGGATTTAGAGTGCCCCGTCATGACCGGATTTAAAATTGGACATTGTTTTCCACATTTTGCAATCCCGCTTGGTGTGACTGCATTATTAGATACAAAAGATAAAAGTTTGTCTGTCATGCCGGGGGTGATTAGGGAATGAAAATCCAACAAATTGAAACATATCTGGCAAAGGTTCCATTAAAAAAAGCATTTAAAACAGCCTTGCGAACAGTCACCATTGCGGAAACCATTATTGTAAAAATTACCTGTGATAACGGCAAGGTCGGCTACGGGGAGGCTCCTCCAACCCATGTAATAACAGGGGAATCAATAGCAAGTATTTCTTTTGCAATTAATGAAGTATTAAGACCGGCTTTAATCGGAATGTCATGCCTTGACCGGGAACAATTATTTGCAAAAATTAATAGTCTATTAGTTGGTAACACCAGTGCAAAAGCTGCAGTAGATATGGCAATTTATGATTGTGTAGCACAGCAAGCGGAAATGAGCCTTAGACAATATTTAGGTGGGTACCAGTCACAAATCGAAACAGATTATACGGTCAGTGTTAATAGTCCAGAGGAGATGGCGAGTGATGCAGAAGAGTATGTAAGAGATGGTTTTTCAATGTTGAAAATAAAAGTAGGAAAAGATGAAATTGATACGGATATACAACGGATACAAGCAATTCGAAAGCAAGTCGGATCAAATGTGAAGATTAGACTAGATGCAAATCAAGGCTGGGAACCAAAAGCAGCCGTACGTGCCATTCAAAAGATGGAAGACCTTGGCTTAAATATTGAATTCATTGAGCAACCAGTAAAGGCTCATGATATAAAAGGCTTAAAATTTGTCACAAGTCATACATATATCCCAATAATGGCAGATGAAAGTGTCTTTTCTGCTCGTGATGCAGAAAATGTTCTCGAACAGGCTGCGGCAGATCTAATTAATATTAAACTCATGAAGGCAGGAGGCATTCACGAGGCGTTAAAGATTGCTAATCTAGCGAATGTGTTCGGTATCTCCTGTATGGTTGGTAGTATGATCGAATCTAAAATAGGAATTACTGCTGCAGCACATTTTGCAGCAAGTCAACCAAATATCGCTTACTATGATTTCGATGCCCCACTTATGCTGTCAGGTGATTTAATTGACGGTGGTATACAGTACAAAGGGAGTCGGATTGTCTTTGGCGATAGCTTTGGATTAGGCATTCAAGGGCTTCGTGAGGAGTATTTAGTGAAGTAATTATCCAGACATTCATATGCAAGAAATAAAACTCCTGAAAGGGGAAAAACAAATGTACAATCAAACGTTCCTTCCATTCCCAGATAAATTTCATGTCGTGGCTGTCCAGGTTGCTACAGTATGGACTGCCCCAGATTCACCAAGAGAAATGGATCGACTAGCCATTACTAATCCAACAAATATAAGAGCTTGGCTTGAAAATCAAACTTATGAAGACAAAGTGAATTTATGTGATGATAATCGCGTACAAACTCAAGCACTCTATGGTGAGGCGGTACTTATCCAGGAAGTGCGGGGAGGTTGGGCCAAGATAACAATCCCTGCTCAGGCAACTAAGAAAAATGAACAAGGCTATCCCGGTTGGATTCCTATATGCCAATTAGCCGAAGTAGAAAAGAAAAATTGGCAGAAAGAGAAGACAGCAGCTATCAGTGTGAAGCACATATGGCTTAAAAATGAACAAGGAGAAAGAGAATTGGAGCTTAGCTTTATGACCTGTCTTCCTGTTTTAAATGTGCATGCTGATAGCGTTGAAGTGGTGACCCCTAAAGGAGTGGGATATCTGCCAAAAGAAGCTGTAAAGATATTCCCAACAGAAATTGGTGGGGAAAAAGGTGGGGGAGAAGCCATTATCAGAGCTGGCGAGAACTTTATCGGATTGGATTATCTATGGGGTGGGATGAGTTCCTTTGGTTTTGACTGTTCGGGATTCGCTTATACAATGCATAAAGCGAATGGCTATGAGATTAGTAGAGATGCTTCCGATCAGTCTGAACATGGTCAGGAAATTCCTTTTGATAAGGTAATGCCAGGGGACTTACTCTTCTTTGCCTATCAGGAAGGGGACAGGAAAGGATATGTCCACCATGTGGGGTTTTACTACGGTGACGGAAGGATGCTTCATTCCCCTCATACAGGAAAAGGAATAGAAATTACTAATTTGAAAGATACAAAATACGAGAAAGAGCTTTGTATTGCAAGGCGGTACTGGTTCTAGGAGGTGCAAGGAACATGGGAGCAGAAAAAATATTAGAGGTAAAAAATTTAAAGAAGCATTTTAATCTTGGAAAAAACCGAGTATTAAAGGCAGTGAACGATGTAACCTTCCATGTGAATAAAGGTGAGACCTTTGGACTGGTGGGGGAGTCTGGCTGTGGAAAATCAACAATCGGTAGAACAATACTCGGACTATATAACAAGACAGCTGGTGATGTGTTTTTTGACGGGAAATCCGTTCATACCTTACCAGAAAAGGAGCTCTTTAAGCTTCGGCAGCGCATGCAGATGATTTTTCAGGACCCCTATGCATCATTAAATCCAAGATCAACAGTACGTGAGGTAATTTCAGAACCAATGGAGGTTCATAAGCTCTTTCGAACCAAAAAAGAACAAAATGACCGGGTTTACCAATTACTTGAGGAGGTTGGCTTAAACCGTGATCATGCAAATCGCTATCCCCATGAGTTTAGTGGAGGACAGCGTCAACGCATTGGTATTGCAAGGGCCTTAGCACTTAATCCAGATTTTATTATTGCTGATGAACCTATATCCGCGCTTGATGTTTCCGTTCAAGCACAGGTAGTTAATCTCTTAAAACAGCTTCAAGAAGAAAAAGGATTAACCTTCCTATTTATCGCCCATGACCTTTCTATGGTCAAACAAATTTCAGACCGTATAGGTGTTATGTATTTAGGAAACATGGTGGAGCTAACGGAAAGTGAAAGTCTTTATGAAAATCCATTGCATCCTTATACGCAAGCACTTCTCTCTGCAATCCCGATTCCAGACCCTGATATTGAGGAAGCAAGGGAGCGGATCATTTTACAGGGAGAACTACCCAGTCCAATTAACCCGCCAAGTGGATGTGTCTTCCGAACACGGTGCCCTTTCGCAATGGAAATATGTACTAGAGAAAAATCTCAATGGCAGGAGGTAGAGAACAATCACTATGTTGCATGTCATTTATATAATGAAAAAGTAAATAAGCAGAAGGACTCAGATTTAGTCGTGAATATACGGTAGCCATGAATGAACGTAATGCTTTTAATAAAAAATAAGGTTGTCTTTTTTTTAAAGGCAGCCTTATTTTTTATGTAACCCTCGCTATAAACCCCTAAGATACTCATTTTCCAAAACCTGTCCTATTAAAAAACATTCACTAGATTTTTTAATTTTAAGTTCTATTATTTTAACCTACTGTATAAGTTTAATAGTAGGAATGCTAGAAAAGAAAAAATAAAGAATAATGAGTTACAAAAGGAGGGTGCCTTCTGAGAAACTATAATTTATCAAGTAAAAAAATTCAAAAGCTAAGAAAGAAAAAGAGTGCCATGAAACTCCGAACATTGAAGAAGTCTAGCACCTTTGTTCCTTCGCAAAAGCATCATATGGGTATTAACTTAGAGAAAGGGCGGCTAAAATGGTCTGTTCCAACTATATTTATTCTCGGACTTGTAGCCATGATCCTAGTGATTCCAACTATGATAGTTGTTCCCTTCATTTCAAAAGGCGAGGTATTGTCCCAGTCTATCGATAAACAGCAGGGTGAGAAAGATGCAAAGCAATTGGTTGAGGATGACTCTGCAGTTGAAGTGTCGGTCATGCGAACACAAACATCCCAAGTAGAAGATGTTCCACTAGAAACCTATGTTACTCGAGTGGTTGCAGGGGAGATGCCAGTAGAATTTGAAACGGAAGCGCTGAAAGCACAGGCCCTTGCCGCTAGAACCTATATCGTGAACCAAATGCTATATCAAAAAGAAGAAGAAGTATCCAATGTAACGGATACCATTCAGGATCAAGTTTATAAAGATGATATGGAGTTAAGACAAAAGTGGGGAAAAAATTATCAAAAGAATATGGATAAAATATCTGCAGCGGTACTTGCAACGAAGGGGCAAATCATCACATACAATAACAAGCCAATTACCCCACAATTTTTTTCAACTAGTAATGGATTTACTGAAAATTCGGAGGACTATTGGACAAATGAAATCCCATATTTGCGGAGTGTCCCAAGTCCTTGGGATGAAGTGTCACCGTATTACCTTGACCAAGAAACCTTCACCATTGAAGAAGTAGAAAAAGCGCTCGGAACGAATCTGCCAAATAACCAAAAACTTTCCATTGAAGCAACCAGAACAAAGAGTAAGCGGGTGGAGCAAATAAATATTGCCGGAGCTAAATTTTCTGGGCGAGAAATTCGAGAAAAGTTAAAACTACGTTCCAACGATTTCACCATCGAACAAAAAAACAATTACCTAATATTTACCACGAAAGGAAACGGGCACGGCGTTGGCATGAGCCAATACGGTGCCAATGGTATGGCCCAAGAAGGAAAGACATACGAAGAAATTATCAAGTACTACTATAAAGATGTTGAAATTAACAATATGGACGAAGCGGTACCAGCACTGGTGATGAAATAAATAGTAATTATGATAGATAACCCCCCCTAAGCTCAAAGCTTAGGGGGGTTTCCGTACGTGGAAGGGGTTATAATCTGGCATATAATTGATTGGATTTGGTAAAAAGATACGCACTCCAGGTCACCAAACTCAAATTTAAAAAGTTCCCCCTAGGAATCAATTCATATCAGCTTAAACTCTACCAAACTTTCTACAATCCATAATCATTCAATGCTAATCTGCATTACTCCATACCCGAAATCCTTAATATCCCCAAATAAACATTTAAAATGCATAAAAAAACAAAAAAAGTTATCAAAAATGTATAGTTTTTTCAAATTCTGTTCAGAATGGTTGGTGAGGTGATGAATAAATGAAAGAGGAAAACAAAGCGCCAAAAAAAGGTTGGCAAGGGATTTTCCGTAAGAAATGGTTTTTCCCAGCTGTTTACTTAACAATTGCTGCTGTTCTATTAGGAGTTGTTGTTTGGTATCAGAATTTGGATAATCAATTATCTAAAGTTGGGGATGACCAAAATTTAAGTGACAATTATACACCAAATCCACATGATCCAGACTCAGAGGCTGTAATGGGATCGCAGGAAGTAATTAAGTTTCCGGTAGCGGACCCAGAGCAAGCAGAAATCGTAACGAAATTCTTTGATTACGACGCATCTGAGGAAGATCGTGAAAGCGCACTGATCCTTCATAACAACCGCTATTATCAAAGCACAGGGGTAGATATCGTTTATCCAAGTGGAGAGTCCTTTGATGTAGTAGCAGCTTTAAGCGGACAAGTTATGGAAGTAAAAGAGGATCCGTTACTAGGTAATGTTGTTATTCTATCACATGAAAATGGGGTAGCAACCTATTATGCTAGTCTTGGAGAGGTCGGAGTAAAGCAAGGTGACGAAGTAAAGCAAGGAGACGTTATTGGTAAAGCTGGAGATAATAAGTTTGGGCAAAATATCGGAACACATTTACATTTTGAAATCAGAAAAGATGAACAGGTGTTTAACCCAGAGGAATATTTCAACCAGCCAGTAACAAAGCTTGATTCGGAGTCTGAGGATGTTTCAGAGGAGCAGGATACATCAAGTGTAAACTCAGAGGACGAAGATTCAAAGAACAAGTCTAGTGATGTGGATAAGGAAGAGGCAACGGAATCAGAATCAGATACGGAAAAGTCTAAAGAAGAATCTAATAATAAGGATAATTCAAAGGATGACTCTAAAAAGGAATCGAAAGAAGATTCGGTAGAGGATACTGATTCAACTGACTCAGACGCTTAAAAACAGACTAGAGGTCCTAGTAAGTTTTAAAACTACTACTAGGGCTTCTTTTTTTATTTACTAGGTTCTTAGGCATTCAACATATTTTTAGTACATGATTCGTCAAATATCCCATCAATTCACGGGTTAATAAAAAATATGTCGAACGAATAGGCATTGTTAACTAGGAATTATATGTTACTATTAAATTGAAAAAATTACTAGAGTAGAAACTAGTTCTATGAATCGAGATGATTTTTCCCACATCGACTGAATAAAACTTCTATATTTTTATAATGTGATTTATAACAATCCTATTCACTATTAAAATAGAGGCTTGAAAGGATGGAACCCTCAAAGATGAATTACGGAAACCCTAGTCTACTTCCAGAGTTGATGACAACCATCTCAGATAGTACCGAACTAACTATTGGACAAATTATTGTAATGCTATCACAGGAGCATACAGAGCAAGAAGTGTTAGAGCTTACCCGCAAGTATTGCTTACAGTCTACCTCAACTGAAATACAGAAAAAAGGGATGGAATTCTTATACATAAATGGATTCTATGAAGACCTTAAACTTCTGATTATTAAAAATCTACAATCACCAAATGATTCGAATCGAAAATGGGCAGAGGTTTATCAAATCGTGATGGACCGTCGTGCAAGAAGATACTCCGCAGGCCAAATGCGCACCCATCTAATTGAAATGAGAACATCAGACCCCGAGCTAAGATGCCTAATTGAACTACTAATTGTGGACACCTATTTTAACCAACTAGATTTCGGAAAAATTGCTAACTTATTAGATAAGCAGCATGAGTTATTTGATTCAATTCAGGACAACTTTATGCTTTCATCCTTTAATCTTCGGCTTTATCAGAAATTATTCATCTATTATTGGAAACGAAATGAACTAATCATGGCAAGAAAATACGCTTTTCGCGCATTAAATCAAACGAATAGTCCCGAGACAAAAGTAAATCTGCATGTCAACCTAGGACTTAGTTATACCTTTGATACGTACTATCAAGGTATGTATCACTTAAAAGAAGCACTAAAGATTGCAAAACAATACAATTTCAATAAAAGAATATACTCCATTGAAAATAACAATATTGCATTTTTATCGGCACATTTCAAACGACCAGCCAATATCGTGACAGATGATGTTAGTGAACAAGCCCATTTAGAAATCGCCAAAGGAAATAATGAAAAAGCAATTGAACTACTCGAACAAGTTGATTTATCGAGTCCATTTAAGATGTATTATATGGGCTTAGCAAAGCAGGATAAGAATTTATTATCCACGTCATGTAAGATGTTTGTTGAAAGAAGTGATTACTTCTTTAGTAGACTTCCAATGAATGCGATAAAAAACCTCAATCGTTAGTACGGAGATTCATTTTGCAATTTCGGTATGATGGGATTCAACTTTGAAATTATACTAAGAAGAAAGGAGGAATAATATGAAGAGTCTTAAGCCTTTCCTAACTTCTGTATGCTTAACTACGATAATTCTTTTTTCATTCACTCCAGTTGGTATGATGGTGCATAGGGACCCAGAATATGGGGACATCGATTAATAAATATTATGTAAAATTTACGCATAAAAAGTTGAATCCATTCATATATAACCAAAAATTCTATGTTTTGTAGGATTTTTGGTTTTTTTTTTGAGGAGTTACGATCACACGTAGAAATAAGAAATTAGACCACTAAGTATTTTTTCGAATGAACGGCATCATGTAAAAAACGAATAAAAGTTACACTAAAATAAAAAACTTCTTGTCCCATATGGGATTCAATGTTTTTTATTCATATTCCTGGCTAGTAAATAATAAAATGTTACAAACCAAGCATTCAGTTAGTCTGAGGTGAGAGCTTCCGTGGCTCTTCTTTGCTGCATCATATTTGCTTGATTACATATTGAATCGTTATCACAAACAGGATTAATCTTTTTATACATTCTCGCCTATTTTTCATATTGTTCGACATTGAATTATTGCAACAGTTACCGAATATGTAACAAAATCGAATAAACATAAATCTAATAAGCCACTGATTAACCATCTTTAATCGAAAGGATGGAAACTCGAAAATGGAATTTCGTCATTTTTCGAATCACCTAGTCTCATGAATAACACCTCAGAAATATTCAACATAGGGAGGCGAAAGGTGTGCACGATTACATCAAAGAAAGAACTATCAGGATAGGTGAACATGTTGTCGAAACGAGAAAAACTGTCCGTGTGATAGCAAAGGAATTTGGTGTTTCTAAAAGCACAGTCCATAAAGATTTAACCGAACGATTACCGGAAATAAACCCAGAGTTAGCACAAAAGGTAAAGGAAATTCTAGAATACCACAAATCCATCCGACACTTACGTGGAGGAGAAGCAACACGCAAAAAATATAAAAGCCCCGAGCAAACAACAGAAGATACAGCAATCCTAAAGTAAGTAACCCAATATCATCATCCCCTAACTTAAAGGAGGTGAATGGTAAGCGAGTACTTAATGAATGGACGTCAGAAGAAGAGAGGCTGAGAGAAAACAAAAAAATTACATTGAGCCGAAAAATGCACCCAAGAGAGGTGCATTTTTCGTTTTATGAGCTTTTTAGGTTAGACCGTTCACGGTAATTACAATTCCACCAATGAACCAAAGGCCCCCAATATCTTGGAATACCCTGAACCACGTACTCAAATTAAAACAACATGAGTTAGGAGATGGGGGCTATAATCGACATTAAAAAAATGATTAAACATAGACTTACACATTACACTAAGCTCGAACCATTTACCCTCACAATAACATGAAACAAAAATATCGTACTTTTTCCCCATAAATGAAGTTTTATGTAGAAAATTGTGGTATTATATTGTATAACTAGCATTGTGTTCTCGGACAGGTGCGGAAGAGTTGAAATGTGAGGAGGATGTTAATGTTTTCTAGGGATATTGGGATTGACCTTGGCACGGCTAATGTGTTGATTCACGTAAAGGGGAAAGGAATAGTATTAGATGAGCCATCTGTGGTAGCGATGGATCGTAATACAGGTCGCGTGCTTGAGGTTGGAGAAGCTGCACGACGTATGGTTGGTCGTACACCTGGAAATATTGAGGCAATTCGCCCGTTAAAAGATGGTGTTATTGCAGACTTCGATGTGACAGAAGCTATGTTGAAATATTTTATTAATAAAATAAATGTAAAGGGTTTTTTATCGAAGCCTAGAATGTTAATTTGTTGCCCAACCAATATTACAAAGGTAGAGCAAAAAGCTATAAAAGAAGCTGCAGAGAAATCAGGCGGAAAGAAAGTTTACTTAGAAGAAGAGCCAAAGGTTGCAGCAATTGGTGCAGGAATGGAGATTTATCAGCCAAGTGGTAACATGGTTGTGGACATTGGCGGAGGGACAACAGATGTTGCGGTTCTTTCCATGGGTGATATTGTTACCTCTGAATCAATAAAGATGGCTGGGGATAAATTTGATGTAGAGATTCTTCAATATATAAAGCGTAAATACAAGCTTCTTATTGGAGAGCGTACTGCTGAGGATATTAAAATTAATGTTGCGACTGTTTTTAAAAATGGTCGTAAGGAGGAAATGGATATTCGCGGTCGTGATATGGTGACAGGCTTACCACGTACAATTACAGTCAATTCAGATGAGATTGAAGAAGCGCTTCGCGAGCCTGTTTATATGATAGTTCAGGGTGCAAAATCAGTGCTTGAGCGTACACCACCTGAATTATCCGCTGATATAATTGATCGTGGCGTCATATTAACTGGTGGAGGTGCGTTAGTTCACGGTATTGACCAGTTATTGGCAGAGGAATTAAAGGTACCTGTATTCTTAGCTGAAGAGCCAATGCATTGTGTTGCAAAAGGTACTGGAATTATGTTGGAAAATATTGATAAAGTAGAGCGCAGAAGTATTGTATAACATGCTTTTGAAAACATTCTGTTGGCTTAGCTCGTTTCATCAGAAGAAGATTTAATTTCAGAAGATTAAAATCGAACTACAATAAAAAAGGAAGTGTGTTGTAATGCTACGTGGTTTTTATACTGCTGCAAGTGGAATGCTTACCATGCAAAGAAGACAGGAATCACTTGCTAATAACATTGCCAATGCCAACACACCTGGCTATAAAGCCGACCAGGCAACAGTACGTGCGTTTCCTGAGATGCTTTTATATCAAATGGGTTCTAAGACGGTGCCAACGAAGCAACCGAAAAACTTACCTATTCAAAATCCAATTGGTTCCATAAATACAGGTGTTTATGTTCAGGAATATGTCCCAAATTATGGACAAGGTGCTTTACGTGAAACAGATGTATCGACAGACTTGGCACTTATAGATGGCGTATTTCCAGATGAAACAGGTAGTATCTTTTTTACAGTCCAAAATGAAAATGGTGAGCCACGCTACACGAGAAATGGTAATTTTACCGTTGATGGACAAGGATACTTAGTAACAACACAAGGTTATTATGTTTTAGATCAGGCTGGAAATCCAATTCAGACAAACGGAATGGAATTTACGGTAACACCTGAGGGAATCGTTCAGGTTGACGGACAGAATATTCCACTGGGTATTGCTTATTCTGCGAATGCAAATCAGCTAGAGAAGGAAGGAAACGGACTTTTTAACGGTGATGCTGAACCCGTTCCTGGTGGGGTTACATATACAGTACAGCAAGGCTTTTTAGAGCAATCGAATGTAGATACTGTACAAACTATGACGCAAATGATGGAAGCATATCGTTCATTTGAAATGAACCAAAGAGTGCTAAAAGCATATGATGAAAGCTTAGGAAAAGCAGTAAATGAAATCGGTCGAATAGTGTGATGACCATATTCAAGGAGGTGGAGTCATGTCTAGAACGATGATTCAAGCAGCGGTTACGATGAATCAGCTACAACAAAAGCTCGATTTAATTGGAAATAACTTAGCAAATAGTCAAACAACTGGTTATAAAGCAAGACAAGCAGATTTTTCATCCTTATTATTTCAACAAATCAATAACATGACAGACCCAAGAAACGCGGAAGGCAGACTCACTCCGGACGGGATTCGTGTTGGTTCAGGTGCAAGGCTTGGTGCAATCAATCTTGATTTGTCACTTGGAACTTTAAAAGAAACAGGCAGAGACTTAGATGTTGCGCTTCTTGAGCAAAATTATTTATTCAAGATACGTGTAACAGAAAATAATGTGGAAGAAATACGTTATACAAGAGATGGGGCTTTTTATCTAAGCCCCCTTGAAAATAACCAAGTTATGCTGACTACTAAAGACGGAGATCCCGTGTTAGGGGTCGGGGACCAACCAATTATTTTTAATGATGGTTTTGATGGAATTACTATTAGTGATAATGGTCAAATCATGGTTAATCGTGGAAATTATAGTGAATATGTTGGTCAGCTTGCTGTTGTTGAGGCGGTTCGACCACGGTTATTAGAAGCAACAGGAAACAATAACTTCCGTTTACCAGATTTGAATGCACTTAATTATAACGAAGCGGACATTATTCAGGATGTACAAGCAAACGTAAAAAGTGGAACATTAGAAACCTCTAACGTAAATATGGCGAAGGAGTTAACAGATTTAATTACAACACAACGTTCCTATCAATTTAATGCTCGTACCATTTCTATGGGTGACCAAATGATGGGCTTAATCAATCAATTACGTTCATAGTACAGACAGAATATCAAAGATTGATTGACGAGAATGGACGCTTACCTTTATAGTAATAGAGAAATGAACGTAAGGAAATTAGGTGAACCAAATCATGTCCACAACAAATCAATATGAAAAAACGAAGGAAGATAATGCAACAAGAAGAAAGCGAATTAAGTTGGAATCTGAACCTAAAAGAGTTCCAGTAATACGAGAAAGTGAAAACACGGATAGTGGAAGCAAAGAACCAGCTATCCCAAAGGCTGCAAGTAGAAAAGATTCCAAAACAGAAGTATCAGATGCTAAGGAACGAAGAAGACAGAAGTCTTTAAGTGCCGAAGAAGAAATGACAGATTCACTCAAACAAGAGAGAAGACAACAGAGGAAGCAGCAGAAGGAAGAAAAACGTAAAAACAAGAAACCACGATTACGTATTATTCCTATTTGGCTACGTATTGTTTTGATTGCAGGTCTTTCCTTTATAGCGCTTTGTGTAGGACTAATGATTGGTTATGGCGGACTAGGTGATGGGGATCCAACAGATGCTTTAAAATGGGAAACCTGGCAGCATATTGTTGACTTAATATATAAAGAAAAATAATTAGAACCTGTTCCTTCGTGAGCAGGTTCTTTGTTTAAAACAAGGAATTTTACTAATTACAATTATTAGGAAAGAGAATTGGGGGTATTCAGGATGTTTTTTCTCCAAATGTCAGGCTTTCCTGGTTCTGGAAAATCAACATTAGCCAGAAAAATAGCACTGCAAACGGGAGCAGTTGTCATTGATCACGACGTTATTAAATCAGCATTATTAGAGGGGATTGCAAATAATGAATTGGATTTAAATCTTGCTGGAAAAATATCCTACCAAATCGATTGGGCATTAGTCGAATCTAACCTCGCTCATGGTAAAAGTGTCATATTAGATAGTCCGTGCCTTTATGAAATCATGATTGAAAAAGGTACGCAACTAGCAGAAAAGTATGGTGCAATGTACAAATATGTAGAGTGTTTTCTCGATGACTTTCATGAAATCAATCACCGATTAAAATCAAGGAAAAAAATGATTAGCCAGATTAGTGAAGTAAATTCCGAGGATACCTTTCAACAGGTATTATCAAGTAGTAAAAAACCAGAAAATCTCCCAGTCTACCGTGTAAAAACAAACGTTCCGCTTGAGTCATATTTACAAGGAGTCTTGAACTATATAGCAGAATAAAGTCTGCAAATTCCAATTCTCTGTTATAATGATAAAAACAATACATAAAGGGGTTTATAAAATTGGATATAAACGAAATCAAAAATATTATTCCACATCGCTACCCATTTCTATTAGTGGACAAGGTTCTCGAAATGGAGGAGGGACGACGGGTTGTTGGACTTAAAAACGTGACAATGAACGAGCCATTCTTTCAGGGGCACTTTCCTGATTACCCTGTCATGCCTGGAGTTTTAATCATCGAAGCATTAGCACAAGTAGGTGCAATAGCTGTTTTAGGTAAAGAAGAAAATCGTGGCAAAATAGGATTTTTAGCTGGAGTGGATAAATGTCGCTTCAAGCGCCAGGTGAAACCGGGTGACCAGCTTAAATTGGAAGTTGAAATCATTCGTGTCAAAGGTCCAATCGGAAAAGGAAAAGGAATTGCAACCGTTGATGGCGAATTAGCGTGTGAAGCTGAAATAACATTTGCAATTAAATAATAAAAAAGGGAATGCTACTAAGAGATTAGTGGCATTTTTTGTTGTGGGAAGGGTTAGAGAATAGGCTCGATTAATTCTTGGGTGCATTGAATGAATCAAATTGGAAGATACAATTAGCTATGGTCCATGATTTGAACAATCATCCAGATAATTTAAGATTACGGTCTACACGATGTCAAAAAGCTGGTTGAAAGGTTTAGAACGCAGTATACTAACCACGAAAAATTTCAAATTATTCCTCAAAAAATCCATGACTACAACCAAAAAACGCCAATCCAACTAATTTTTTGCAAAAAAGCTGTATCAGTTTTGTGAAAAAGGGAAAACTATTTGCGAAAACTAATTACTACAAGGAGGAAATCTCATGAAAAAGGAATTACTAATTAAATTAGGTGCCCCTATTTTGGCCTTATCGTTGGTGGCAGCTTGTGGGAATAATGATGATAATGACCCAATTGATAACGATGAGGCACCTTTAAATCAAGACAATAATGATAACAATGATCTTGATAATGATGACAATAATTTAGATGATGATCTAAATGGTAACGACAACAATAACGGTATGGACAACGGTACAGATAACGGTCTAAATAATAATGATAATAATGATTTAGACAACAATCTAAATGACAATAATAACGATAATTTAAATGACAATAATAACAACAACGATAACAATCGCTAAGAACTAGAAATACCCCTTTTCGTTAGAGAAAAGGGGTATTTCTTTTCACCAATTAAACTTGAATATCAATACTCTTTCCTAAAGAAGGGTGGGGTGCTTCACCGACGGATTTCTGAAGCATCTCTGTTAATTGAATTCCTTGCTGTTGCATGAGATTCTTCACATTTACCATAACGGCTAAACTTGCTTGCGAACGAACCTGGCTATTTGCCATTACGACTGACATTGCTGCAATGTCCATGAAATACCTCCTCTATATGTATACAATTATATTATCATACATAGCGTCAAGAAAGCAGAATAATTTTCATACCTTATCAGCCATCTATTTTTCAGTATAATAAAAGCATAAGAAGCTAAAATTAGACTGAATGACCTATTTTGTGATTTAATTTTATTGTACTATTACTAGCAAATTTTGCTAACAATAGATTCAAATGATAAAGGTATGGTGAATTGAATTTTGGACATTCCACTGATATCCATAGGAATTGTACTCATTTTGATTATTGCAAATGGTATTTTTGCCATGACAGAAATTGCAATTGTTACATCAAGAAAAGCAAGACTGCAAAGAATGGAAGAAGATGGCGATAAACGAGCAACTTTTGCATTAAAGCTTGCGGAAGAGCCAAACCAATTACTTTCTACTATTCAAATTGGGATTACATTAATTGGGGTAGTAACTGGAGCGTTTGGTGGTGCAGCTATTGCAAGTAAGTTAGCCCCACTAATAGAAAAAATCGATATACTTGCTCGATTTAGCTCACAGATTAGTATGTTTATCGTGATTGCAATAACCACGTATCTTTCTTTAATCATAGGGGAGCTCGTACCGAAACGGATTGGTATGAATAATCCAGAAAAAGTAGCACTTACCGTTGCCAAACCGATGTATTTCTTTTCGAAGATTGGTAAGCCACTTATTTGGATTTTAAGTAAATCCACTGAGCTCGTATTGAAAATTTTCGGTATAAAGCAGAGCAATGAACCCGATGTAACAGAAGAAGAAATTACCCAACTAATTGAACAAGGCGTTTTTAGTGGTGTTGTTGATAAGATTGAGCATGAAATGGTGGAGCAAATCTTCTACATGGGAGATCAGCGTCTAGGTGATATACTCACTCCTAGAACATATTTAGAGTGGATTGACCTTGAGGATCCACTTGAGGAAAATTTGGAGATTATGAGCTCAAGTAGCCACGAATCTTTCCCAGTTGGGGCGGGAAGCCTTGACAAATTCCGTGGTGTCCTGCACACAAAAGACGTTTTTAAACTTTTAATAAATAAAGAACCCATTCATTTAGAAGAATGTGTCGAGGAAGCACTGGTGTTACCTGAGGCGATGATGGCATTTCAAGCTTTAGAGAAAATTAAAGACAGTGGTAAACATCAAGCTGTTGTGATTGATGAATATGGTGGTATAGAAGGATTTGTAACACTCCATGACTTTATTGAAAACATTGTTGGTGACATGCCAGATCTTGAGGATGACCCGAAGATCATTCAGCGAGATGAGAACTCATGGCTTGCAGATGGCCTAATTTCATTGGAAACATTCAGACGTTACTTCGATATTGATGAACTAGAAGAATTAAGAAGTGAGGCCCACACCCTTGGTGGATATATCACTACCTATTTGGGTGACATTCCAAAGGCGGGCGACTTCATTGAAATAGAGAACCTAAAGCTAGAGGTAGTCGACATGGACCATGTACGGGTAGACAAAGTTATGATTACTCAAATGGAAGTGGAAAATGCCGAAGAAGATGATGAATAACTGAAAAACCTTCTGACTCTCCAATTATGGAGAGTTTTTTATTTGCTTCTACAGAGCTCAATAAAATGCAACTAAAAAACTGAATTTGAAAGTGAGGAGAAGACAGTAGCAATACAAATGCCAGGATTTCTATCCGAAGACGTTACGAAATAGTACTATTCATCCTTACTAGAGTTCACTGTTCACATATCCTATATGCTCCTTTGTAGCTTTATCTAGTTGCTTTTGGTTAATGCCTTATTATAGTGAGGAGGCATCATCGTGGAGATTCATGAAAAGGAATTATTGAAAATTAAATCACTGTAGGCAGTCTATACTTCTATAAAAAGGGTAATTATTAGAAGTACAAAGGAGGACTTGTTCAATGAAAAAGTGACTATTTCTTATTGTAATCATTGGTATGCTAGGGTGGTCCATTTTTGATTTTAACCATTCTAAAAGACATTCGACACAACCATTTGAAAAGGTAAATGAAGTGAACGTAGATAAATCTGTTCAAGAAACGAAAGCGCCAATAATTGGGCTAGATGTCGGAAACAAGGCACCTGAATTTGAGCTAAAAACCTTAACAGGAGATCATATTAATTTATCAGATTTTCGTGGGCATCGTGTCATGCTTAATTTTTGGGCAACATGATGTCCCCTTGTCGAGCTGAGATGCCAGAGATGGAAAAACTCCATCAAGAAAAGGATATTGTCATTTTAGCAATTAACTTAACTGATACAGAGATTAATATAGGTGATGTAGAAGATTTTACTCATGAATACAATTTAACTTTTCCTATCCTATTGGATCAGAACATAGATGTAGCTACTCTATATGCGATACAACCAATTCCTACCACCTATTTGATTGATTCTGCTGGTATAATCCAATATAAAGCATTTGGTGCAATGAATTATGACAAAATGGTACAGGAATACGAGGAAATGGAATAATTTTATGTGAAATCTGTGCGGTTGACATTTTACCCGTGGGGGTATAATATAAAACATGGGTTTGAATTTCTCAAGAGGAATTGATGGTAGCTTCCTGAGCACATTGTTATAGGCTCGATTTTTTTTACGCATTAAATATACCCGTATGGGTATTGAATTAAAGTAAAGGAGTGGTACATCGTGGGAAAGCGAATTTTAGTAGTTGGTGGGGTAGCAGGTGGAGCATCTGCTGCTGCTAGAGTGAGAAGAATCGATGAATATGCAGAGATAATCATGTTCGAAAAGGGACCACAGGTTTCAATTTCTAATTGTTCTTTACCTTATCATTTAAGTGGAATTGTAGAAAATAGTAAATCCTTGGTATTAATGAATCCAGATTCGTTTAAGAAGCGTTATAATATTGATGCAAGAGTTAATACCGAAGTAATAAAAATTAATCGAAAGAATAAGACGATTACAGTTAAGGATTTGGTAGCTAATAGTATCTACGAAGAGGCGTATGATAAGCTGATTCTTTCCCCTGGAGCTTCACCTATTCTTCCGAATAAGGTTGAAGGTATAAATAAACCTAACGTATTCACCGTTCGAAATGTAGAAGATATTGAACAAATAAATAATTATTTGAAAGAAAACAGCGTTGAGAATGTTGCAGTAATTGGTGGGGGATTTATAGGTATTGAAGTAGCTGAAAACCTACGCTTAGCTAAATACAATGTATCTGTTGTGGAATTTGCTAATCAGATTATGACACCATTTGACTATGATATGGTACAAATTCTTCATAAGGAATTGGTGGACCATGGTGTGAACCTAGTCGTTAATGATGGATTAGCTAAAATTGGGGACGGTTTTATTGAAACGATGTCCGGTGAAAAAATAGCTGCAAATGCAGTTGTCTTAGCAATTGGTGTTAAACCAGAAACAAGGCTAGCAGAAGAGGCTAAACTTGAAATTGGTGAAACAGGTGCGATAAAGGTGGACAGCAATTATTTAACAAGTGATCG
This sequence comes from Ornithinibacillus bavariensis, assembly GCF_018333235.1. Lineage (GTDB taxonomy): Bacteria > Bacillota > Bacilli > Bacillales > Amphibacillaceae > Ornithinibacillus > Ornithinibacillus bavariensis. Next base: position 359,274 of record NZ_BORP01000002.1, read on the forward strand.
AGACATTTATGCAATTGGCGATGCCATTGAGGTGTATCATCGTTTATTGCATAAACCAACACGTCTAGCATTAGCCGGGCCAGCTCAAAAACAAGCAAGGACTGTAGCCGATCATATATATGGCAAAACTAACAGAAATCTAGGTGTAATCGGATCATCCTCTATTCACTTATTTAATCTAAATGCGGCATCAACAGGATTAAATACAAGAACAGCTGAAGTGGCAGGATTTACCTATGATTCTATCTATATTATGCCTACAGATAAAGTGGGACTTATGCCTAATAGTAATGTCATGCATTTTAAATTAGTTTACGAAAAACCGACCGGTAAAATCCTCGGGGCACAAGCGATTGGAAAAGGCAATGTTGATAAGCGTATTGATGTTATTGCCACCATAATCATGTTGAATGGAACCTTAGAAGATCTGAAAGACTTAGAATTAACGTATTCGCCTATGCTCGGAACTGCAAAGGATGTTGTGAACCATGCAGCACTTGTTGCATTAAATCAATTACACGGACAATACAGAGAAGTAAAAGTCTCTCAAGTTCGCGAACTAGTCGAAAATGATGCTTGTATCATCGATGCCCGTGAAAAGAAGGAGTATGAAGCAGGACATTTAAAGAATGCGATTAATATCCCGTTAAGTGAATTTAGAAATAGACTGGCTGAAATTCCAACAGATAAACCAGTATATATTCACTGTCGCTCAGGACAACGAAGCTATAACATGGTAATGGCTCTTGAAAATTTAGGATATACGAATGTCTATAATATCTCTGGCTCTTATTTAGGTATTAATTTGTACGAATACTTTAATGATTTAGTGACAGGAAGAGAAAAAATTGTAACAGCTTATAACTTTAACTAATATACCCTGTTGGGTAAATGCTTTTAATTACAGGTGATGTACTTGAGTACTTATTATATAATGATTGTTGTCGGCATACTAATAAGCATTATGTTTTACAGAAGATATATTCCTGTGCTGGGTATTCCTTGTAAAAAAACTGGTCATGATAAGACAAGCACTGTAGTATTAGACATTAGGGACTATACTATTGATGACAATCAAAATCTAAGTGATATGCGAATACCATACGCCTATTTGAGACGATTTATTCAAGAAGTCCCAAATAAAAAAATACATGTGATTGCTAATGATCGTCTTGAATTAAATTTAGGAGTAAGATATTTATTAAAAAAGGGATACCACGTTGCCAGTTATCAACTAAATGACTGTCCGTGCACAGATAAGGAGTGATTAGAATGGAATATGATAAAGCGGTAATCAATCGACTTAAACGAATAGAAGGACAAATTAAAGGCGTGTTAAGTATGATCGAGAAAAACCAAGATTGTAAAGATGTGATTACTCAATTATCTGCTTCACGTAGTGCAATAGACCGTACCATTGGTTTGATAGTTAGTATGAATTTAGAGCAATGTGTTCGGGAAAACATCGAAAAGGGTGTAAACACAAAACAAGTGGTTAAAGAAGCAGTAGATTTATTAGTTAAGAGTAGATAAGTTCAGCAATTCATAAAAAAGGAAGAGTTGATGAGCTTTTCTTTTTCTACAAAATCATACCCCTGTGGGTATAAGATAAACTATTTGGAGGTATTTAACATGAAAGAAATTACAGCAAAGGAACTAGAACAAAAATTAACTGCTGGGGAAAAGCTAACAATTATTGATGTAAGAGAAGATGATGAGGTAGCAACTGGTAAAATACCTGGAGCAAAGCATATTCCCCTAGGTCAGATTCCAGAACGATTAGGAGAATTAGATAAGAATGAGCATTACTACATGGTATGTCGTTCTGGTGGTAGAAGTAGTAATGCATGTGAATTCTTAATCCAATATGGATACAATGTAACAAATATGGTAGGAGGAATGCTTGCCTGGGAAGGAGAAATGGAGTAATTACTTCTTTTCTCTAAAATCATTATAGAGGAGTTATAACATGGGTATTATCAAGTGGATTACTATTTATCATTGCATTTTTCATTAGTCGCATTATGCCAGTAAAAGGGATCACGAATATTAGTGTTCAAGAAGCAAAGGATAAATTTAAAGATAACAATGTTCAATTCATAGATGTCCGTACACCTAGTGAATATAAAGCAGATCATCGTAAACCGTTTAAAAATATCCCTCTAGCAAATCTACTGAGTAAAATAGATACACTAAATAAGGAAAAAGAAGTAGTTGTCATATGCCAAAGTGGAATAAGAAGTGCAAAAGCTGCCAAAGTCCTTAAAAAGCAAGGCTTTCAAAAGGTTTACAATGTTCGGGGTGGAATGAGTGCATGGGTATAAGAAAGGAAAACGATAATGGCAAAACAAGTAACACAAGAAGAAGTAGTCGAACGTCTTACGAATGGTGAAGAGGTAAACGTAATTGATATTCGTGAAAGCAGTGAAGTAGCATCTGGCAAAATTCCTGGTGCAAAGCATATTCCTCTTGGACAGCTCGTATTACGTCAGGATGAACTAGAGAAGGAAAAAAGGTATATAATTACTTGCCAGACCGGCAATCGCAGTAAAGCAGCTTCTGGAATTTTGGAGGCATTAGGCTATAAGGTTGAGGACATGATTGGCGGGATGAATAACTGGCAGGGTGAAACGGAATAAATAGACTTCTTAAGGGAGAGTAAGCTTGTTTCTATACAATTACAATACAGGAAGCTATACAATCACTTGAGGAAAGCATCATGGGTCTGCATAATGTGAGGAATAGGAGATAATCAGGATGAATCAAAATATAACACTCTACACAACTACGATGTGCCCAGTATGTGGCATAGTAAGAGATTTTTTAATCATTATGAACCTCACATATAAAGAAGTGAACATAGATATAAATCCAATAGCAATGATTAAATTAATTGGTATTACGAGAAAGTTATCCGTTCCCCAAACGAATATAAATGGTGAATGGGTCTTCGGCTTTGATCCAGTCTGCATGTTAGAGTTGCTGAATGGAGAAGGCTAATGAGCTACCGGTTCAGACTTTATTTTTGGCTTAAAATATACCCATAATGGTATATGGATTCATATTTTACTAATTTTGGAGGTTTACTATGGAGAAGAATATTACTGTTTACACAACAACACATTGTCCCTACTGTACCATGCTTAAAGGGTTCTTATCACAAAAAAATATTCCATTTAAAGAAGTGAATGTGGAAGAGAATCCAGAAATGATGTACAAGATTGTAAAGCAAACAGGACAAATGGGTGTTCACCAAACAGAAATTAATGATAAATGGGTTATCGGTTTTGACCCAGAGAGCATCATTGCAGCACTATAGTAATTTATGTAAAGGAAGGACGAGTATAAATCGCCCTTCCTTTTGTATGCTTAGGATTTTTTACGTAATAATTGGCTAAATTCCTGAACGTCAATGGAATATCGATTAGTATCAACCGAAGTTGGTAAAAACTCAGCTAAAATCTAGAAACCAAATTCCAACAAACGTCCCCTACAATTGTCCTCTCTGTTTCACTCCGGCACTTTTCTTAATAACTTGGTTCAGTACCTCAGAGAACATTAATCCAATAGCAATTCCACCAGCGAGAAGCATTACTTTTGCAGAGTATTGCACTGCATTGTAGTAGTCATTTTGTACAAAGCTACGCATCGCTTGGTAGGCCATTCCTCCAGGGACGAGGGGGATGATACCAGAAACGTTAAAAATGATGATGGGTGTTCTATATATTTTTGAAAAAATACGACTAAGGACGGCAACGAGCATAGCCCCGATGATGGTTGCAGGTACAGCATCCATTCCATATAGTACGAATAAATAATAGACCATCCAGCCCAATGTGCCGACAATACCACATTGAATGAGTACTCTTTTCGGTGCATTAAATAAGATGCCGAAGCCGCTTGATGCAATAAAGCTAGTGATAATTTGAGCCAAAATAGCCATGGTTACCAGTTCCCCAATCTGTTCCGTTCATCGTTTGCAATTCTTATTTTAATCAAATTACCATGGATTCGCAAATATACGTAATGTATACATCCATTTTCAAATTTTAACACTCTTTGTCTGTAGGTATAATGTTTTGATTTTGCCTCAAGATCATATTATTTTTACCGCCTATTCTCTCTACATTTTTTTACAAAACGTGGCATTATGTTATTGAATATGACACTTTGTTAAACACTATACATCGTGATTTGACAGAAAACTATTTAAAATAAGGGACCTTTATACTATAATTTTAACTAAGTAGTATCGAATTTTTTAAATATTATAAAAGGGGAGCTATCATGGCTAAGACTAATTCGACACAATCCGATACATTAGGATTATTATTTAGTAACAGTGTACATAGCAATATTAGTCAGGACGCTCAATTAGCATCAATGGTACTTAGTTATTATACGTCATTAGGACATAATCATCCTGATTTAATCATGGTCTTCTCTCCTAATGGGGATTTGCGTACTACGAATCAAATTCCAAAGGGAATTTTTACTGAAATTCATAAAGTTGCGGACTTCCAAAGGATTCTCTTGAAGAAGTCTTATGCAGAAATTGAAACGGCTTTTCAGCAAGCTCTAATTGGAAAATGTAAACAATGCATCGTTCAAATAAAATGGAAAAATCTATATTTCGAAACTACTGTTTACCCACTCAGTGGAAAAGAGAATAGGATAGTTGGTATTGTATTAATTGCAAAAGATGTCACTGAGCATAGAATACATGAAATCAATTTAAAAAATGAAAACGAGAGCTATCGATTAATATTTGACCATTTAAATATTGCGATTTGGGTCAGTGAATATAAAACAGGGAAGCTTGTTTATGCCTCGCAAGGATTATCTGATTTATATCAGTATCCACAAGAGGACTTTTACCGAGACAAGCTTGATATACGTATGGTCATTCGGTCTGTTGTACATCCAGAGGATAAGCGATATGTCCGAAAAAATGCTCTTAATATTCTTACCAATGGTGATCCGATTAATATTCGCTACCGAATAAAATGCCCGGATAGAACAGTGAAATGGGTCACGTGTAAGACTACACCGTATTACGATAAAAATGGAAAAATCACCCACATATTTGGTTTGCAAACCGATATTACAGATGAAGTGAAATTAGAGGAGCAGCTTACATTTATTGCTAATCATGATTTACTTACAGAGCTACCTAACCACCGAAGTTTAGAAGAAAAGGTAGAACATATTATGGAGTCAAAAACACCATTTGCTTTGCTGTTTTTCAATCTTGATCGTTTTTCGGTGATAAATGGTGCACTTGGTTACCAAGTAGGAGACGAAGTACTGAAAACAATTGCAAATCGTTTACGATTAATTCTTCCAGAAAGTAGCTTTATTGCTCGTCTGAAAAGTAATGATTTTGTGATTCTAATTGAGAATTATCAATCACTTGAAAATATCAAATGCATTACGGAAAACCTTTTAAATGATATTAAACAACCTCTTTCGATAAATGGCTATGAAATTAATATTACCTCAAGCTTAGGTATTAGCTTGTACCCACAGGACGGGACAACCAAGCAAAGCTTAATGGATAAGGCACACTCTGCGCTTAATCATGCGAAGAAAAGAGGTCCAAATACATATTTAATATATTCATCCTCTGAAGATGTTGCTTTTCAGCGCAAGCTTGCGATTGAAAATAGTATAATTGAAGCACTTGAAAGAGAGGAATTCGAGCTTTATTATCAGCCATTAGTGGAAACACATACTGGTCAGATACTTGGTGCTGAGGCACTTATTCGCTGGAATCATCAAAGCTGGGGACTAATATCACCAGGGGAATTTATTCCAATTGCCGAGGAGAATCAACTGATAAATGAGATTAGTGATTGGGTAATTAAAAAGGCATGCTCTCAAATTAAGGATTGGCGTGATAAAGGGCTTACTCCTATTCCAATATCCGTCAACATTTCTCCAATTCGTTTAATGAAAAAGGGCTTAACCGAGTATGTACGAACACAGCTTGAAGCCAATAATGTGCCAGCTGGTTATCTCGGTGTTGAAATTACTGAAGGCTCCTTGTTAAAGAGTGAAAAAGTAGTTATTGATACGTTATATGAGTTGAAAAGTCTTGGCGTTCGAATTGCTATAGATGACTTTGGAACGGGGTTTGCTTCTTTAAATTATTTGCGTGAGTATCATGCAGATACCTTAAAGATTGATCAAGTATTTATCCAGAGTCGAGATGGCCAGGTGGAAAAAGATAATATTATTGTGGGTTCTGTCCTACAGATGGCAAAAGGCTTGAAAATGCGTATCATTGCCGAGGGGGTAGAGGAATATGGGCAGTATCGTTTCCTTAGAAACCGTGATTGTGATATTATCCAGGGCTACTTATTCTCAAGACCTTTACCAGTACTGCAATTTGAGGCATTACTAGCAAAAGGTACCTTAGAACCAGATCCAGAAAAAGTTGAAAAAGATAGACAAAGAAGGTTACTTCATTAAGAAAGAACAGCCGTTGTCTGAAGTGCAAACACATAGAAATTATCACTTATTTAGGGCAGAAGGATTCAAATTTGAAATTACTTCTGCTATTTTTGATAGAGGGAGAAAACGTTAAAAGGAGCAGTTGTAACATGACAACAATCATTAAGCAATGTACTCATAGAGATTTATCTAAGCTTCAGGAAATTAGTATTGAAACCTTTACTGAAACATTTAGGGATCAGAACACACCGGAAAGTATAGAAGCCTATTTGGAAAGAGCATTTAATTTAGGGCAATTAGAAAAGGAGCTATCCAATACGTCATCTCAATTTTACTTTGTCTTTGTTGGTGAAGAAGTTGCTGGCTATTTAAAGGTTAATATGAACGAATCTCAGTCCGAAGAAATGGGAAATGATGTCCTTGAAATCGAAAGGATTTATATGAAGCGTAATTATCAAAAAAGGGGCCTAGGTAAGTATTTGCTTAATAAGGCGATAGATATAGCAATAAAAGAGAATAAAAAGAAAGTCTGGCTAGGTGTATGGGAAAAGAATGAAAATGCTATTGCTTTTTATAAAAAACTGGGGTTTGTCCAAACTGGTTCACACTCATTTTTTATGGGGGATGAGGAACAAACAGATTTTATTATGACTTTATCAATTTGAAAAACGCGAAGGATGGGGGAGAGGAATGTATATTCCAAGTTACTTTAAGGTCAAACAGGTTGATGAAGTTTGGGATTTTATTGAAAATAACTCATTTGGTACCGTTGTCACGACTGAAAAAGGAAAACCAATTGCCACCCATATACCGTTACAGCTGATGAATGAAGGGGATAGTTACTATATAACGGGGCATATAGCTTATGCAAATCCACAATGGAGAACAATTGAAACGGTGGAGGATGTATTGGTTATTTTCCAAGGACCACATGCTTATATATCGTCCTCCTGGTATGCAGAAGAAAATGTGCCAACATGGAATTATCAAGCTGTGCATATTTATGGCAAAGCTAGTATTTTAAAAGACGAGGAGTTAAAGCAGGACCTTACAAAGCTACTTCAAAAGTATGAAGAGCATCGCGATAACCCAGTTTTATGGGAGAATCTCTCTTCTGAGGTCTTAAGACAAACAAAGGGAGTCGTAGGGTTTAAGATTAGGATTCGAGAAATTCAAGCGGCTGATAAACTAAGTCAAAATCGTAATGAAAAGGACTATCGTAATATCGTAAATAAGCTTTATGAAGAAAATGATGTCAATTCTGTACAGATGGCGAAGCTAATGGAAAGAAAATTAAAAAATAAGCATGGTTCTAATTAAAGGAACCATGCTTATTTATTTTAATATAAAGGACTTAAAGTCTCTCCATGTGTAAAACGTATCTTATTAGGTAAAAGCCAATACAACTGCAATACCAGCTCCTATAGCAAAGGCAGTTAACAATGCTTCCACACCCTTGGATAGACCAGCTACTAAATGTCCAGCGAGCAAATCTCGAACAGCATTGGTAATATGTAATCCAGGGACCAGTGGCATAACAGCACCAATAATAATTTTATCAAGCTCATTTCCAAAGCCAATTACTACAAAAAGAACCGCCAAAATACCGATGATAAATGCGGCAACAAATTCAGAGATAAAACGAATCTCCACTAGCTTATCGAATAGGATAAAGCCCAAGAAACCAATACCACCAGCTAATAGCGCTGGGAGAAAATCAATCCAAGGACCACCAAACATAATGGTGAAACAGCCACTAGAAATCGCAGCTACCAAAACTAGCATTGTACTCGAATAAAGAATTTTTTCTCTATCAAGCTTTTTTAGTATTGTTAAAGCATCTTCAATTGCAATTTCCCCGGCAGCTATTCGCCGTGAGAGAGCGTTAACTTCTGCTATTTTATTCAAGTCAGTTGTACGTTTTTCTATCCGCATCATATTGGATGCCTCAGCTATATCAACGGAAAAATTAATCGCCGTTGGTGTTGCATAGCTCTGCGGGTTATTGACACCATATGCACGTGCTATCCGATTCATCGTGTCCTCTACACGATAAGTCTCTGCACTAGACTCAAGCATAATCTTACCTGCCTGCATACAAACCTTTGTAACTAAATTATGATTCTCCAATTGTATCCAACCTTCCGAACAAAGACATCATTCATTATTATAATAGGCTTTGGATATAGATGAAAGGAAAAATGGTTAACATTATCTTGGAGACCTATTACTCCTAAACAATACGATTGTACTAGAAATCAAAAGTGGATAAGATTTAGGAAAATACTTGTACATTTCTAATGCGAAATTTTCGATAAAATTTGCTACAGAAAATAGACTATCTATAGAAAAATCGACAAATAAACAAAAACATAAGGATAACAATGGATAAATAAGTAGGGAAAATGTCGTATTCTCATGGATAAAAGGGGATTGACATTACACATGGCAAGGTTTACACTACTTGGACTAGGTGATATAAAGAACAATAAAAGGTGCAAAGTACCACCTCTTTCCTGAAAAGAATAGATACTTAGCACCATGGATGACTAGGCTAGTAGATTGTTCATCAGGGCATTAACATAATAAGAGAAATAAATGATATCAGTGGAATCGCATTTGCTAGTGCCAAACCTATCATAGAAAATGTTGTAATAGCTTGCTTGGATTCTTCTGGAGCGCCAACGAACCGCTGCAAGAAAATGAAGAATGGTGCAAATATCAATGCAAAAATGACGATTATCCCAGGAACTAACAACTCATTCAATGATTCAACTGGTGTAAGATTCATCATGCCGAAGACAATTAGTATGATAGGAATCACTTCTGAGATAGCAACGCCGATAAAAAATTTCGTTTGAATAGAACCGATTTCACTTGGATTTTCTTTGATTTTTTCCATGTTTAGCTTAAATAAAAAAAGAATTGGAAGTACTGCCAAAATAGCAGCAGCTGCAAATAGAAATGCGGTGTTCATCGTATCTCCCCCTAGTTTCAGAAAATTTTAAATCAAACCAAGAGTATCATAGCATATATTATTAAAGTAGCTCAACTGCAAAAAGATATTTGCCAGACATTCTATACTTCGATATAATTCAAATGATGGAAATTTTATAAGGAGAAATGCTATGCTTAATTTTTTAGACTTAGGAATTGCATTTACCATAGCTTTACTTTCTTCTTTGGTGTTAACGTACCCAATAAAAAAATTAGCGAATATGATTGGAGCTGTAGACTTTCCGAATGGCCGTAAATTACATAAAAAAGTTACACCAAGATTAGGTGGACTGGCTATTTTCTTAGGTGCCTTGCTTGGTATATTGTATCTACAGCCACATGATGAACATTTACTAGAGATTATTTGTGGGGCAATCGTAATCGTTATTACTGGTGCTTTGGACGACCGTTTTACACTTCGTCCAATTCCAAAATTGACAGGTCAATTAATTGCAACGTCATTTTTAATATCTGGTGGATTAATCATTGAAAGAGTCACTTTACCATTTATTGGTCAAGTTGAATTAGGATTTTTTAGTGTTTTAGTTACTGTGCTTTGGGTGGTTGGAATTACCAATGCAATTAATTTAATTGATGGTTTGGATGGACTAGCGACAGGAGTTTCTACTATCGCATTGATTAGTCTGTTTATTATGGCAATCATCGACACTCGAATACTAGCTGCATATTTATGTATTGTCCTAATCGGTGCAAATTTAGGATTCTTATATCACAACTTTTATCCTGCTAAGATTTATATGGGAGATACTGGTTCTAACTTTCTAGGCTATATGATTGCAGTTATATCCATACTCGGTTTATTTAAAAATATCGCCTTGTTTAGCTTCATCATTCCCATAATTGTTCTAGCAGTTCCTATATTTGATACCCTATTTGCGATATTAAGACGATCGATTAATAAACAAAATATTATGGCTGCAGATAATAAGCATATCCATTATCAGCTTTTATCAGCTGGTTACAGTCATCGAAAGTCTGTTCTAATTTTATATTGTATTAGTGCTATTTTTGGAGCGCTTGCGATTATATTTTCAGAAGCATCGATTACAGCTAATTTATTTGTCATCTTTGTTTTACTCATTCTACTGCATATCCTAGCAGAAATTGCTGGACTTGTATTAGGTGGAAAACGCCCAGTAATGGACTTTTTCAAAAAGTTATTTAAGCGAAGCGGGCAAAAACAGGAGCAGCATTAAAGAAGTATATGAAAATAAAAATGGGGCTGACATAAAATATCAGCCCCGCTTTTTAATTAATTTGAGTTAAACCAATTATATAGTTGCTTGGACTCTATTGATAAAAATGGACCAAGAGTTTTGTTAAACTTGAGTACTCCATCGACCGAAGTATCAACCGTGCTGGATCTCCACAGCTGACTATCACTTGCATAATATTCGTTATCAGAGTAAACACGGTACCAATGTACGTTGCCTTCCACAGATTCTACAATCCGAAGATTTCCAACCTTATCTTCAAATTCGCCTTTGCCATCTCCCATGTTGATTTCAATTATCTTATTCCCATTTTTATCTAAATAAAAATTAACTTCTTTATTGGAGGTAGTTCTTGTTGATCCGTTCGGTGTTGCCTTAAATTTGACCTCACCAGTAAAATATGGAGGTCCTTCTGGATCAGGATTCTCCCCAGCATCTTCATCATCTACCTGCGTTGCATTAACCACTAATTTGATATTTCCTAGTAAAGATTGAAAATCAATATCGTTGTCGCTATGCGGCCAGTCTACTAAAATGCGAAACTTTTCTATATTTTTTTTAGGCTTAAATTCGGTATGTAATCCAACACTCTCCCATTTGCCATTAACTTCTTGCTGCAATGTTATCACAACAGGAGAACTATTATCTGCAGGAAAGAGTTCCCCACTAGGAGTAACCTTCACAGAATATTTAACTGGAACCTCCGTGTTGTTTTTATTAATACGGAAATTGTACAGCTCAATTGTCTCCATCCCTGGGAAAAGCTTCTGATTAAGTGATATCTCCTCGTCGCCAATTGTAGTACCATTCGAATTTACCACATCGACATCAAAGGTTGCGGCAGTAATTTTATTGTTGTCACTAGAAAACTCCTTTGAAAAGTAGGCAATCGTTCCTCCAGTTGCTAAAACGATTAAAATAGTCACAAATGTAATTAACAGAACTTTCTTTTTCAAGTAAACCCCTCCTTATTTTTGTTCTTTTTAAAGAACGTTCAACTTATTATAGAACTATATCAAGAACGAGTCAACACTATTTTGTTCTTTATGGTGAACTGAACATTCGGATTCTACTTCTCTTTACCTAATTAATCTCTTGTTATAGAGATAAAAGTAGGGCAAATTCCATTTAACCAGGACTTTTGAACCTTGTTCGTTTTCGGAAAATTATCTATTATATAAATACTAGGTTTTTAGATTGATAGATTAGTAGGGCTAGAAACTTAAGAGGGAAAGTCAAACTTAATTAGAGGAGGAAAGAGATGTTAAAAAGAATATCGATATTATCTATCATCTTTCTATTAGCATTTAGTACTGTATCCCATGCAATGACAGGAGACATCGCTGTTAATAGAGATCTTCAGAAAGGTAATCTTTCAAAAGATATTGGCGAAAAAGTCGATGCAAACGAAGTAGTGCGTGTAACGGTTGAGATGGAAGGAGACGCACCGATAGCGATTGCTACAAAGAAAAACGTTAAGTTTGGCGATTTAAGTGTGGCTGAAAAGAAAGAGCTGATAAAAGAAGCCAAGGAAAAGAAAAAGAAAGCAAAGACAGCGATGAAGGACAAGAAGATAAATGCAAAGTATCTTCATGAGTTTGATATTGTTGTAAACGGCTTTAGTGCAGAAGTGAAATACGGAGACATTGAGGAAATTAAAAAACTCCCTAATGTTAAAAAAGTAATGATCTCCAATCAATATGAAAGACCTATAGATCAACCAGACATGGTATACAGTAAGGAATTAGTTGAAGCACAGCAGGCATGGAATGATTATGGATACAAGGGCGAAGGAATGGTGATAGGAGTTATCGATTCTGGAGTTGACCATACTCATCAAGACATGGTGCTTACTGATGATACTGAAGTAGCCCTTACTGTGGATAAAGTAAATCAACTTATCACGGATGGAGGATTACCAGGGCTATACTATACAGAAAAGGTTCCTTATGGCTACAACTATATGGATAAAAACCATGAGTACACAGACAATTACCCAGGTGCAAGCTCACATGGTATGCACGTAGCAGGAACAGTAGGTGCAAATGGTGATGAAGCAAATGGAGGGATTGTTGGTATCGCTCCAGAAGCACAAATCTTAAACTTAAAAGTATTTGGTAATGATCCAGAAATGCAATATACGTATGGTGATATTTATATTGCTGCAATTGATGATGCGGTGAAGCTAGGTGCTGACGTATTAAATATGAGTCTTGGTGCATCAGCTGGATTCGTATCACAGGATGATCCAGAACAACAAGCAGTTACTCGTGCAGTTGAGAATGGTATTATGATGTCTATTTCTTCCGGTAACGCTAATATGTTCGGGGATGGATTCTTCTATCCATATGCATCGAACCCTGACTATGGTGTAAATGGTTCACCGGGAGTTGCATACGATTCCCTTCAAGTAGCATCCTTTGAGAATACATTTATGTCCATTGATAAACTTGAGTATTCAATTAATGGTGGCGAGAATGTTGCAGCCGGCTATATGTCAGCAGGCAGTGTTGCGCCAACAGTAGGGGCAACTGTTGAATTAGTAGATGCTGGCCTTGGTAAACCAGAAGATTTTGAAGGAAAAGATGTAGAAGGAAAGTTCGCGTTAATCCAGCGTGGAGAGATAGACTTCGTAACGAAAGCACTAAACGCACAAAGCGCTGGTGCAGCAGGTGCAATTGTTTATAACAATACAGATGGTATGGTAAACATGGCATCAGATCCTGCAATTGTAATCCCGCAGCTATTTTTAGCAAAAGCGGATGGAGATGCTTTAGTGGCTGCATTACGTAATAGTCAAACAGCTACCATCACATTCTCTGGCGATAAAACAGCAGTTCCAAACGCAGAGGCTGGAAAAATGAGTTCCTTCTCATCATGGGGATTAACACCGAATCTTGATTTCAAACCAGAAATTACAGCTCCTGGTGGACAAATTTATTCGACCTTAAATAATGGTGAATATGGTGTGAAAAGCGGTACATCTATGGCAGCACCACATGTATCTGGTGGTAGTGCACTAATCCTACAGCGTGTGGATGAGGCATTTAATCTAGTTGGACGTGACCGTATCGCATTAGCTAAAAAACTATTAATGAATACATCAGTTCCAGTTGAGCTTGAGGGAGTGCCTGTGTCACCACGTCGTCAAGGTGCAGGCTTAATGCAGCTTCATGCCGCATTATCTACTCCTGTTATCGTGACGGAATCAACTACAAATGAACCAAAGGTTGCCTTAAAAGAGGTTTCTGAAAATGTTGTTACCTTTACATTAACAGCGACAAACCTATCTGATGAGGCAGTGGCATATGAAGTAAGTGCAAATGCAATGTCCGATATCCCAGTAAATGCTGGTGGTTTTTATGTAAATCTACCAAATGATTATGGTTCCCTAGATCTTGAGGGGGTTGCTACGGTTAATGGTGAAGCTGTTAGCATGATCAACGTTCCAGCAAATGGCACTGTATCATTTAATGTTACCTTAGATGTAAGCGGATGGGATTCAGCCTTAAAGAATTATTATGAAAATGGCTATTGGTTAGATGGATTCGTAACACTAAAAGATCCAACAGACAATCACCCAACCTTAACCGTTCCGTATGCAGGCTTTAAGGGAGAATGGGATGCTGCACCAATCTTTGACTTACCAATGTGGGACGCGATGTCTTACTATGGTATGACTGGTGTTGTCACGTCACTAGGTGATGGAGATTATGGTTTTATTGGAGAAAATCCTTCTGAACTTGTATTCTCGCCAAATGGTGATGGAGTCCTTGATGACGCGGGGCTTATCCTATCCTTCATGAGGAATGCAAAGGAAGTATCATTTAATGTGTTAGATGCACATGGTAGACTAGTAGATACTATTTATATAGAATCCTATATTCGGAAAGATTATTATGATGGCGGTAATGGTAGCTACTATAAGCTTTCCTCTGACTGGATGTGGGATGGAAAGATTAATGGTAAGAAGGCAGCAGATGGCCAATATTACTTACAAGCTGTTGGTATAATTGACTATGAAGGTGCCGAAGCACAGTCTATTGAAATCCCGTTATTATTAGATACAACTGCTCCGAAAATTGATGCCGACATAAATCGCGGAAAACGTAAGCTAACTGTATCAGTTGATGATGGTAAAGGAAGCGGAGTTGCAGCATGGCAAGTACTAGTTGATGGAAAGGATGTAACGGGTATACTAACCGATGTAAGTGAGTACGAGCTTACTAACATCCACCCAAGTCAAGTAGTAACCGTATATGTAGAAGACTTTGCGGGCAACTATTCTGCAAAAAATGTAATGGGACCTCAAGGCAAAGCGAATGGGAAGTATAAGAATCTATTGAAAGCAAATTAATTAGTGAAAAATAATCCCCTATCGGGTTGGTACTGTCTACAAAAATCAGAGTAAAGGATCTGACTTTTGTGGGTCATCATCTTGGTAGGGGATCGTTTTTTTTGTGTGAAATAGTAGAAAAGGATTCTCTTATAAATGGAAAATTTTGTGGTTTCTATACTAAAAAATAACAATAAATAAATACCAATTATTTCCTATTGCTCCAATTTAGTTAGAAGCGTAATATTAATAATTGAAAAAAGTTAATATTACTTTTTTGGTGAATATACAAATTTTCATGGAGTAAGTTCAGCTTTTCCAATCTTCTAACTCAAGATTTAGACTGCTCTATGCGGATAAACACCATGAATTTTTGCAATATTAATACATAACAGATAGGGGCAAAAGATAAAGAGATAGTCATGCCATGCTTTTACATCGACCCAAATAATGTAAGGAAGGTTTACCCATAAAGAAAATTTAAGAAGGTGCCAACATGAAAATCAACAGAATGTTTAGGTTTAATTCCATTAAAAAGAAACTGATTACTATTTCTGTTATGTTATTAATCATTCCAATGGTCATTATAGGCTACGTTAGCTATGAGAAGAGCTCTAGAAGTTTAGATGATTTGGGTAAAACAAATTTGAAAAATAGTGTAGAACATACACTTGCAATGATTCATTCCTATCAAGATGAAGTGAAAAGTGGAACAATCTCTTTACAACAGGCACAAGAAAAAGTAAAAGTGGCTATTTTAGGAGAGAAGGATGAGAAGGGAAAACGACCAATTAATAAAGAGCTTGACCTAGGTGAAAACGGTTATATGTTCATCCTAGATAAGGAAGGGATTGAGGTTGCCCATCCTTCTATTGAAGGAGAAAATATTTGGGATAACGAGGATTCTAATGGCTATAAATATGCACAAGCCATCATCAATAAAGCGAAGGATGGTGGAGGATTTGTATATTACGAGTACCCGCTTGTAGATAATGCTGACCAACTGGAACAAAAGGTTGTATATACGGAGACGGATCCAGACTGGGGATGGGTCGTAAGTGCTAGCACGTATATGATGGATTTCAATAAGCCTGCTAAAAATATTTTGACCATCATCGTAGTAATTACGGGACTTGCATTACTAATAGGTATTACCTTGATATGGCTCTTTGCTAAGAAGATGTCAACACCTATTGAGAAGGTAACACAACATATGGAGCTTTTAGCACAGGGGGATTTATCCAATAATCCAGTTCGGGTACAATCTCAGGATGAGACAGGCAAGCTTGCAGATGCGCTGAATCGTATGCAAAGTAACCTGCAGGAAGTCATCAAGCATGTATTGGAGACATCCGAATTATTAACAGGTCAAAGTGAAGAACTTAGCCAGTCTGCCAATGAGGTTAGAACTGGATCGGAGCAAGTAGCTACCACAATGCAGGAATTGGCAACAGGAACGGAAACACAGGCAAACAGTGCAAGTGATCTTGCCTCAATCATGAATACATTTACTTCTAAAGTACAAATAGCAAGTAATAATGGTAATCAAATAAGTGATAATTCCAATGAGGTTCTTGTCATGACAAATGATGGCACAAAACTGATGGAAAACTCAACAAAACAAATGAAAAAAATTGATCAGATGGTCCAGACCGCCGTTGAAAAGGTACAAGGATTAAATAAACAGTCACAACAAATCTCAGAACTAGTTACTGTAATTAAGGAAGTTGCAGATCAAACCAATCTACTTGCTTTAAACGCAGCAATCGAAGCAGCAAGGGCGGGAGAACAGGGAAAGGGATTTGCAGTTGTGGCTGACGAAGTAAGAAAGCTAGCTGAACAAGTTTCTACATCCGTTTCGGATATTACACAGATTGTTAAGGGTATCCAACAGGAAGCAGGTATAGTTGCAGAATCACTTGAGGAAGGCTATAGAGAAGTAGAAAAAGGCACTAGCCAAATTGAAACAACAGGACAAACATTCCATAAAATTAGTCAAGCTGTAACAGAAATGGTGCAGAACGTTACCACCATCACAGAGAATCTAGCGGAATTAGCTACAAACAGTCAAACTATGAATACATCGGTAGAAGAGATTGCCTCTGTATCAGAAGAATCTGCTGCCGGTGTCGAACAAACATCAGCATCTGCACAACAAACAAGCAGTATTATGGAAGAGGTTGCAAAGAACTCAGACAGTTTAGCAAAATTGGCTGAAGATCTAAATGAGCTAGTCAAGCGATTTAAACTTAATTAGAAGGAGGAGCAATATTTCTAATAGAGATATGCCGGACTATCACAAGAAAAACCCGTGGAACTCAACCGTTTCTGCGGTTTTTTTGTGCTAGTGATAAAGCTAAACAAAGTAATAAAAGTGCTATTGTATGTCATACGTGATGAAACTCGGTAAGTAAAGTCCGTATTGGAACCGGAAAATGTACTCAGCGATGAAACTCGGTAGGCAAAGCTCATATTGGCACCCGAAAATGCTCTAAACGATGAAATTCGGTAAGTAAAGTCCGTATTGACTCCTGAAAATGTTCTAAGAGATGAAAATAAGTAGATAAAAACCTGTATTGCATTCCAAATTTACTTTCGACGTGGAAGCTTGGGAGTCAACTATTTTTTTCCATTTATAAATCAGATAAACTAGTTTTGTTCAAAAAGTTCGATACTTTCTTATGTCTTTTCTACAACAGGTACTGGTACTAGCTTATATTGAGGAGTTGCAAAAAAGTTAGCAAGTTCCATTCCTATTAAATGACTATTTTATTATTCAATTACATCAGTTAGGATTTTCATTAGAAACTTTAAATTGGAAGTACTTTTGGAACATCATCTGCTCTATGAGCTGTTTAGAGATAAACAACGTATTACCGCTTAAGCATGTGACAAAACGATTCTTTACTTTTCGGGCAAGAGTGTAAAAAAATAAAGAGAATACTAACAACAAGGTAAATAGGAAATCACTTAAACATGCTTTGAATCGTTTAAATCTGTTTTAATTTTTGTCGTCGATATCCCAGTTGTTCTTGGTAAATAAATAACCTCACAATAATCCTTAAGAAAGTCAAATTTTCCTCTCCAGTCGTCTCCCATTACAAATATATCGACATTGTGTTCTTTAACGTCCTCCACCTTTTGTTCCCAATTGTTTTCTGGTATAACCATATCCACATAGCGGACAGCTTCTATAATTGCTTTACGCTGTTCATAGGAATAGTAGGCCTCTTTCCCTTTAATGTCATTAAATTCATCGGTGGAGATGGCGACAATTAAATAATCACCTAGCTCCTTGGCTCGACGCAATATGTTAATATGACCTGTATGCAATAAATCAAACGTTCCATACGTAATCACCTTTTTCATAGTAGACCTCCATAATATTTCCCTTATTTTTAACTTAGGAAAGTAAATTAACAGGTACTTAAATTAAATAGTACGGTACAAACAAAACTGATGTGAAGTATCATCTTATATTGACTAAACTTTATAAGTGAACAATTATTACAACTATATTTGGAGTTAATAAAAATGTAGATTATTCTATAGTTTAGTTATGTCCGTTTGAAAAAATGTCAATTTCATCTAAGTGTAACACGGAAAAGCGAAGAAAAGGATTAATTGTAAAATAACCTTTTGTATTTTGAGAGATAAACCGTATTAAGCTATACTCCGTGTTTATTCTTTAATCTAATTGTAATGTGTTGTATATTAAAATTAAATATTCTAGAATTAAGATTTGTGATAAAATGTGATACAGACTTCATATCTAGGGGACTATAAAATGACGAAGAAAGTATTAATTATGACACAGAATTTTTATCCTGTGATTGGTAGCGCCGGTAATAGGATGAAAAATATATTTCAACTATTAAATAAAAATAATATTGAAACAAGAGTCTTAACCATAGAACCCTCGTATCCAAATAAAAACCTATATAAAAACAAGGAATTTTGGGATGATGAGGAACTAAATAATGAGACTAAAAACATTATTCGTGTACCTATTAAAAATAAAAAGTTCTCGAGTAGTATATTTAGTAGACTCTTTTTTTATTTGGAAATTATGGTTAGATTTATTGTAACTCTTTGGAAAATAAGAAAGGAAAAGTTTGATTATATATTAGTAAGCACACCGCCAATTTTTATTGTATTTTCTGCTTTTATAGGAAAGTTTTTGACAAAATCTAAAGTCATCCTTGAGGTACGAGACTTGTGGCCAGATAGTTTATTAGGGGTTAAAGCCTTTGACTCTCGATTAACAATTCGCTTCTTTCGTTATTTGGAAAGACGAATGTATCAGAAAGCAGATGCGATTGTTATAAATAGTAAGGGATTTGAAAAACATATAACTGATAAAATTAGACATGCTGAAAAGCCTATAGTTTATATTCCCAATGGTCCGAGAGAGAATGAGATAACAAGTAATAGAGAATTCGATCGTGAGTTTAGTGTAGTTTATACAGGAAATATAGGCTTAGCACAAGATATAGACAGGTTAAAAGCAATAGCTAAATCGCTGCATGAACATAATATTGTTTTTAATGTTATTGGGTATGGCATAAAAGCGGGAGATTTTGCTGATTATCTTGAAAAGAATAATTTAATCGGTGTAAGAGTTTATAAACCAACAACTCGTAAGAAGAGCTTAGACCTAATTAGACAAAGTAATATTGCGATAGCTTTCCTTAATGATGAGGGTGTATTTTCAACAGTGCTTCCTGGAAAAATAATTGATTACATTACCTGTAAAACTCCTGTAGTTGCAGGTGTAAAAGGTACTGCTGCAGAATTAATTAACAATAATAAAGTCGGTTTTGCATTTGAATCACGAGATGTTGATAAAATGATTCATAAAATAATAGAGCTAAAGCAGGATAGTAATAAACTAAAAGAGCTAGCTGAAAACTGTGAAAAGGTCGTAAAGCAAGAATTCCTATGGGAAACTAATATATCCAAACTAATTGGAATCATAGAAAGTAAATGAGGGAAAATAAATGAAACGAGTTGGAATGTTCGTATGGAACCATTTTACGAACGATGCAAGAGTATTAAGAGAATGCACAGCCTTATCTCAAAATGGATACGATGTAGAACTAATTTGTATTGATGATCCGAATGATCCTACCATATCACAATATGAGGAAATAAATGAACACTTTCGGGTGTATCGTATGCAACGATACCCAACTACTTTATTAATGCTTCAGGGGCTATATCGCTTTATAATAGGGAAGAGATGGCCAATTATCCCCTTCTTAGCTATTTGGGGTGTATTGGTATACTTCCTACCATGGATAACAATTGGACTTACCCTTTTCGCAGGCTTATTATTGAAAACCAAGGTTCGAGTTATTTGGATTAGAGGCGCACTAATCCTCCGTATGATAATTAAAGGTCATCGTGGAAACTATGATATTTATCATTCCAATGATTTAAATACAATGCCACAAGGATATGTCAGTGCAAAATGGCGTTTTAAGAAAAAACCATTAATATATGACTCACATGAGGTTCAAACAAGTAGAACGGGATATGATAGCCCTTGGTATAAGCGTTTTGAATTATTCTTTATTAAAAGAATGGATAGTATGATAGTGGAAAATGATACTAGGGCAAAATATAATGAAGAGCTTTATGGCTTCTATCCTCATGTTTTGCATAATTATCCTTCGCTGGAGATACAACAAACAGACGAAAAGATTGACTTACATGGTATATTAAATATTCCTGCAGATGAGAAGATTTTGCTATATCAAGGTGGTATTCAGGCTGGTAGAGGTCTAGAGAAGCTTATCGAAGCCTATCCAATGTTTAAGGAAGGCACACTTGTTTTTATAGGAGATGGAAAAATAAAGGACAGTCTAGTAAAAATGGTAGAAGAAAGAAATTTAGAGGATAAGATACGGTTCATTCCTAAAGTTCCTGTTAGAGATCTACCTAAATATACTAAGAATGCATATCTTGGATTTCAAGTTTTAAATAATATAAACTTTAACCATTGGTCTGCGTCATCAAATAAATTATTTGAATATATGATGAATGAAGTTCCAGTGGTGGCATGTAATTTTCCAGAGATTAAGCGAGCTGTGGAGGATGGGGAAGTGGGAGTAATTGTGGATCCCCATGAACCATCTGATATTGCAAGAGGGGTTAATTATTTGATAGATAATCCTGAAATGCGCGACAAATTTAGTACTAATTGCAAAAATGCTCGAATGAAGTATAATTGGGAAAGAGAGCAGAACTACTTATTAGAGGTTTACAAAAAATATTAATTTAAACACAAGAAAGAAGGAAATTGTAATGAAATTATGTACAGTTGGACTTGGATATATAGGATTACCTACTTCTATAATGTTTGCTAATTATGATGTTGATGTTGTTGGTGTAGATGTTAAAAAAGAAGCAGTAGATATGTTAAATAGTGGAAAAATCCATATTGAAGAACCTGGACTGCAGGAAGCTTTAGAAAAAGCTATTGAAAAAGGGAAGTTTAGAGCTTCTATGGAACCAGAAAAAGCGGATGCTTTTATTATTGCTGTTCCTACTCCAAATAAAGAGGATGAATATTTATCTTGTGACTTATCATTCGTGATGCAAGCTACTGAAAATATAATTCCACATTTAGAAAAAGGGAATGTAGTAATTGTTGAATCAACAATTGCACCGAGAACGATGGATGATTATGTTAAGCCAAGACTTGAAAAAGCTGGCTTTACAATTGGTGAGGATATCTTTTTAGTACATTGTCCTGAACGTGTTTTACCAGGTCAAATTATGCATGAGCTCATTCATAATAATCGAATTGTTGGTGGGATTACACCACAATGTACTGAAAAAGGTGCGGAGGTTTACGCTACCTTTGTTAAAGGTGAATTAATTAAAACAGATGCTAGAACTGCTGAAATGTCTAAGCTAATGGAAAACACTTTCCGCGATGTTAATATTGCTTTAGCAAATGAGTTAACAAAAGTATGTAACGAGCTAGGTATTAACGCGCTTGAAGTTATTGAAATGGCTAATAAGCATCCTCGTGTAAATTTACACACACCTGGTCCTGGGGTCGGTGGTCATTGCTTAGCTGTTGACCCTTACTTTATAATTGCTAAAGCGCCTGAGCAAGCAAAATTAATTAGCCTATCACGACAAATTAACAAATCAATGCCAGAATATGTTATTGAAAATGTAGAGAAGCTTTTATCAAAATATAATGGAAAGAAAATTACTGTATTTGGATTAACATATAAGGGTAATGTTGATGATATAAGAGAGAGTCCAGCGATGGATATTTATGAAGAATTGAATAAAAGACCAGAGTTTGAAGTTGTAGCATATGATCCTCATGTGAAATTAAGCTTTGTTGAACAAGATTTAGAAAAAGCTTTAACAGGCTCTGATTTAGTTTTAATATTAAGTGATCATAATGAATTTAAGAATTTAAATAGTGAATATTTTAAGAAGATGAATGTAAAACAAGTCTTTGATACAAAGAACATTGTTAAAAACCATGTTAATGAATTAATTTATGTGAACTATGGAAATTTATATAAATTTATATAAGAAATTATTTTAACAATAAAGGATGCAAAAGTATGTTAAATTCCGTAACAAAGGTTTTATTAGAACAAAGAAAGTATTGGAACTTAATGTTTAGGATGGCAATCTTTGATATTAAGGGAATGTATCAAACTCATTATCTAGGGTCTTTATGGCAGGTTATTAATCCAATTATACAAATTGCTATATACTGGTTTGTGTTTGGCTTAGGTATCAGAGGAGGGAATCCTGTAGATGGAGTCCCTTTCTTTGTATGGCTACTAGTAGGACTTATACCTTGGTTGTTCATAAGCCCTTCAATTGTACAAGGATCTAATAGCGTTCATCAACAAGTTAGTTTAGTCTCAAAAATGCAGTTTCCAGTAAGTATACTGCCAACGATAAAAATAATTAGTAACAGTTTTCAATTTATTGTAATGTTGAGCTTATTATTGATAGTATGTATTATCTATAATATAAATTTTACGATATATATCGTTCAACTCCCATATTATATTTTTTGTTTATACATTTTCTTATTTTCTTTCAATTTATTAAGTTCAACTATCGCGACTTTGATACGCGATTATCAAATGTTTTTACAATCAATGATGAGAATGCTACTTTATCTTTCTCCTGTTTTATGGGATACGAGTTCTCTTCCTGAAGCATTTCAAAATTTACTTAAACTTAACCCATTTTACTATATAATTGTTGGTTTCAGATCCTCAATATTAGGAGGGCACTGGATATATGAAAGCCCAATTGAAACATTATATTTTTGGACCTTGACTTTCGCACTGTTATATTTTGGGTCAAAAATTCATTTGAAATTTAGAAAAAACTTTATGGATTATTTGTGAGGTTAGATTATGAAAGTAAAAGTTGAAGTTAAAAATGTATATAAGTCATTCGAATTACATGCACAACAATCAGAAAAAATATTCGATCTTTTTTCTATAAAGAAAAAAAATCGAAAAGAATTTCTTGCTGTTAAAGATGTATCTTTTAAAGTATACGAAGGAGAGACTATAGGTATAGTAGGTTTAAATGGATCTGGGAAATCAACTCTTTCAAATTTATTAAGTCAAGTAATTCAACCTACTCAAGGGGAAATTGAATTGAAGGGAGTTCCTTCACTAATAGCTATATCAGCTGGACTGAATAATAATCTTACCGGGTTAGAAAACATAAAATTAAAATGTATGATGCATGGTTTAAGTAAAAGGAAGATAGAAGAAGTGACACCTAGCATAATTGAATTTGCAGATATTGGAGATTATATTGAACAACCTGTAAAGAATTATTCTAGTGGTATGAAGTCACGCTTAGGTTTTGCAATTTCAGTTCATACTGACCCTGACATATTAATAATTGATGAAGCATTATCAGTAGGTGATTCAACGTTTGCTCGTAAATGTCTGGATAAAATGGAAGAATTTAAACAGAGAGGTAAGACTATATTTTTTGTGAGTCATTCTGCGGGGCAAATGAGAACATTCTGTGACAAGGTTATTTGGATGCATTACGGTGAGTTAAAAGAGTTTGGTAGTGCTGAAGAAGTTACTACAAAATATGAAGAATTTACTGCATGGTTTAATAAGCTATCAATTGGTCAGAAGAAGGAGCACAAAAAGAAGATGCTTGCTGGACAAATGAGATTTAATCATTATTTAGAGCAAGTGAAATCAGAAAAAAAACATAGATCTCCTGTAGAGCTAATTAAAAGTGTGTTAGTTTTACTACCACTAGTTATCTCAACTGTTCTAGTATTGTTAGGTATCTAAATTTCTATAAAATGGATTATTTTAGGACGGTGTATTTAAATGGAAAAGGAATTAGAAGCTTATAAAAGGGAATTGCTTTATCAACTGGAAGTGCGAGAGAGGGAATTACAAGAGTTGCATTATCTTAGAAAGGAATACGACAAGTTGCAAAAACAATACCATGCAATATCGTCATCCAAATTAGGGAAAATAACATTTAAATACTGGGAATTTAGAAACAAATTAAAAGGTATGAAGAATAGATAGGGGGTAACCTTCCATGGATTCGCTAGAACAGAAATTATTTGATATCAAAAGAAAGAAAATATTAATTAAACAAAATAAAATAAATCAAATACCATATAAGTATATAGAAAATTCAGATTGGTTAATGAGAGTAACCGATAATATATTTTTTAATAAGAAAGATAATACTTTTATTGTAGATCAAGCTAGAGATGAAAAAACCTTCTTATCATATAAGGAGGCTAATTTTGATTATTCAATACTTCCTAATTCTAAAAGCGAATTAAATTTAAATAAAGGAACACTCAAAGTAAACTTTATTGGTGAAGTTGAAGGGGATTTGGAAGTATTTTTACAAATAGACGAGTACACTAAGAATGAACATTACCGAACCCATTTTATTAAATTAAACGAAAACAATGAAATTAATCTTGATTCTAAAATTTATAACATTAGACTCGCCATTTCTATAAAAGGGGCAGGTAAGTTTAAAATAAATGAAGCTTCAATTGATGGCTCTAATTTTTGGATAGACTCATCAATGAATATTAAAGAGAATTATTCATATATACCAGAATACAATTGGTACTATAGCAACAATGATAAAATTGTATACGACAAAGTAATAAGTGGTTTTTTTATAAGTTCAGTTGACCAAACCGAAAGCTTAATTTATGGGGGGCCTTCATTTAAAACAGAACTTGATCATGAACATAAAAATGTTGAAAACCATTATGTGGAATTTTATGGGAAAAAGGATAAAGATGTTAAAGTAGAGTTGCTGATTTTATATACTATTAATTCAACAACTAAAAAAGTAAGCATTAGTCTTAATGAAAGTAGAACTATTGAAGTACCTAAAAATGCAAACTCATATAAAATATATTTAGAAGTGCAAGGAAAGGGATTCTTTAAAATAGAAGATATTATAATATCTGGTTTTAATTATTGGCCTTCGAAAAGCGAAGATATAGAAGAAGATTTGATTTCTATTGAGAATCCAAATAATATCATTAACTTAAATCAACAAAATATAAAAAACTGGAATCAACATGGCCTCAAATTAAGCTATAATAAATGGAATCAACAATTTAAAGTTAATTTAAAAGGTAAGCAGTTTTTATCACTAAGCATTAATGAATATGAAAAATTTATCCCGGCTAAAGGGAAAATATATGAAATCTTACCTAAAGGGAAAGTTAGTGAAAAAGTTAAATTATCACTAGGAATAATTGCAAAGTTACCAGATAATAATAAAAAGGTTTACCAAATTCCTTTTAATTTTATTAAGTTTATACAGTTTCCTGAAACAATATTAGATATTGACTTTTATTTGAAGGTAGAGGGTAATGGCTATTTTTCTGGACTAACCGTTGAAATTAAAGAGAATCCTGAAGAAGTAACTAGTGAAGTAATATTAAGTTTGGAAAAAGAAGATTGGTTTACAAACTTAAATCAAGTTACTCTTAGGAATACTGAAGATAGTTTGGTTATACAATCTAAATTAGATTCTGGAGTCAATAAGTATATTTCTTATAGAGAATCTAATAATACTTTCAATATCCCTCCTACTTTGAGTATTTTAAACATTAATCCTAACAGTTCTTATGAATTTAATATTAGAGTTACTAAAGATGATACTGTACAGTTAATTCCTATGATTGTAGGATATAGTGAAGATGAAAAAATAGAAGTTCAACAAATAAAAGTAAATGCTAAAACAATAATTAAACCACACCCAGGAATTACTTCTATAAGAATAGCTCTTAGACTTGGAGGTAAGGGTGAATGTATTATCAACTCATTTACTATTAAAGAAAAGCCAATAATTACTAGTAAAGCTATTCCGTCATATGCAAATAAACTTGAAGTTGAAAAAACTCAAATTGTGGAACCGAAGCCGATAAGTGAAATTAGAATGGCTGTAATATTTGATGAGTTTACCGAATCTTGTTTTAAGCACGAGTGTAAAGTAATTAAGTTCAGTCCTGATAATTGGATGGAAGTTCTAACTAGAGAGCAACCAGATTTATTAATGGTTGAGTCCGCTTGGAAAGGGAATGATGGAACTTGGGAGAGGCGAGTTGGAAGTTACGGTGAAGAGAATAATAGGCCTTTATTTGAACTAATAGACTGGTGCAATGAAAATGGAATTCCTACAGTATTTTGGAATAAGGAAGATCCTATCCATTTTGAAAGATTTATTAATATTGCTAAACTATTTGACTATGTTTTCACTACGGATGAGAACACTGTTCCGAAGTATATTGAACGATTAGGACATACTAGGGTAGGAGCAATGCCTTTTGCAGCTCAACCGAAAATCCATAATCCAATAAAATTTGTGGATGAGAGAGAAGAAAAAGCATGTTTTGCTGGATCATACTATAGTCACCATAAAGAGCGTAGTATAGATATGGAGGCTCTTCTAGATGCTGCATCAGAATTTGGTTTAGATATATTTGACAGGAATTATGAAAAAACAAGTAAAGGGCTAATGCCAAATCATACTTTTCCAGATCGATTTAAACCCTTCATTAAGGGAAGTCTAAGATATTATGAAATTGATAAGGCATATAAGGGATATAAGGTTACAATGAACGTAAACACCGTTAAACTATCTGATACAATGTTTTCAAGAAGGGTTTATGAATCATTAGCATGTGGGACTCCAGTAGTGAGTAACTACTCTAAAGGAATAGTTAATATGTTTAATGGAATAGTTTTCAGTTCAGACAAATATGAGGAATTAAAAACATACTTTAGAGATTTGTTGAAAAATGAAGAAATATACAAAAGAATCTCTCATTTAGGAATCAGGGAGGTATTAAATAAGCACACATATAAATTAAGACTATTTAATATAGTAAGCAAACTTGGCATTTCTGTTAATGCTAGCCTTCCAGAAGTTACTGTTATAGGGATTGCTGACAATTCGGATGATTTGGAGTATCTAATTGAACAATTTAACCGTCAGTCATACAAAAATAAGAAGTTATTTATTTTAGTTGATACTTTTACAAATTATGATAAATATTATAAATTGTATAATAATGATCAAATTCAATTATATATTAAAGACTATGTGATTGATAAGTACCCTAACATTGTTGAATGGGTTGACACAGAGTTTATTAGTTTCTTTTCAAAAGATGATTTTTATGGGAAGAATTATTTGCACGATCTTGTTAATGCGACCAATTATACAAATGCTGACTTTATAGGTAAGAAGAGTTATTGCGAAAATTTAGAAGGGAAAATAGTTGTTAATCAGGAAGAGTCCGAGTATGAATTTGTAACAGAATTAGAACCTGCAAATTGTATAGTTAGAACAACTGTATTCAGTAAAGAATCTTTCCGACAATTGTATTCTAAATTACTAAAAAATGAATTGTTCACTGGTTATTATAAACAAGGTCGCCAGTTACTAAGTGTAGACAATTTTAATTACATTAAAAATGGGCGGAATTATACTGGAGACACAAATGAATTAGAAATTTAATTTTGAGGGTGTAATAATGAAAAAAAAAGTAGTTTTCGCCGGGCATGATTTAAAATTCGCTACCGGATTAATAAACGATCTTAAATTAAAACCAGATATTGAAGTGAAAATTGATAAATGGGACAGCCACGATGCACATGATGAAGAATTTAGTGAAAAATGCTTAGAATGGGCAGATGTAATATTTTGTGAGTGGGGATTAGGCAATGCTGTTTGGTACTCCAAATATAAAAAAAGTAATCAAAAGCTTTTAGTGAGAATGCATAGACAAGAATTGGAGACTTTCTATCCTAATAAATTTGTATTGGAGAATATTAATAAGATTATTGCGATTTCACCATATATATTCGAAGAATTTTATAGGAAATTTAAATTCCCCAGAAAAAAAATGCAAATGATTTTTAATTATGTTGACATGAGTAAATATACTCTTACAAAATTAGAAGGATCTCAATATAATATAGGAATGATAGGTATTTCACCTAAGCTAAAAAGGATTGATATTGCATTAGATATATTTGAGAGGTTATGGGAAAAGGATAATAGGTATAAGTTATATGCTAAAGGTAGGATGCCTAGTGAATATAACTGGATTTGGAATAATGATGAACAAAGACAATACTATGAAGAACAATTTAGTAGAATTGAGAAAAGCAATTGGGGAAAAAATGTAATATTTAGTGGATTTGGTTCCGATGTAAATGAATGGCTTGAAAATATTGGATTTATCCTTTCGACTAGTGACTATGAGAGTTTTCATTTGGCTGTTGCTGAGGGAATGGCCTCAGGGGCTTATCCTATCATTAGAAATTGGGACGGAGTCAGAACTATTTATAAGAAAGATTGGATTTTTAATTCTATTGATGATGCTGTAGATAAAATAGTAAAGTATAATGAAAATGAAGTTATGCAAAAGATAGATCAATCTCGTAGTTTGAATGAGTTTGTATCAAATAACTTCTCATTAACAAAAGCTACCAATGAAATATACAAAATAATCATGAGTTAACAAAGTAATCTTAGGAGGTGTTTAATATGAAAAAGTTTATCTTTACGAGATTTGGCATTGGTGTGTTCGATCCTAGATGGTATGATTTCAGACTGTCAATATTTGAAAGTATTACTTTTCCTTCAATAATTAATTTAAAGAGTGAGGAACTATATTGGGTAATTTTTATTGATGAAAATATACCGGTTAGAGCTAAAGAAAAGCTTGCTAATTTAATTTCTACTTACAAATCAAAAGAAAAAAAAATATTAATGAAGGAAGTAAAATTTGTATTTGAAGTACCGGGGAAAATGAAATCTTTTATTGAATCCAAAATTGATGGAGAGAAAGAAAAGTTTTTATTATCAAGAATTGATGATGATGATGCAATCAGACTTGATACAATAGAATTGGTTGAAGAAAAATGCAAAGAAAACAATAATGATGCCGAATTGGCATTAACTTTTCCAGTAGGATATGAATTTTTAGTAGCAGAAAGAAAAATTTTAAAGTGTAATAGACCATTTCTAACAATGAATACCTATTTGTATATAAATCAAGAAAAGTTAACTGATGCCTTGAGGATAGGTCATCATAGAGTAAAAGAATGGGCTCAAAAAAATGATTTACAGATTGAAGAGTTATATACAAACGGTCCAATGTATCTATACTCTAGACATAAACAATCTGATAGCAACTTCTTAGGTATAAGGAAGACTATTTTAGAGGATTCAAATGTAAAGTTTATTACTCAGAGGGTTTATCAAGATTTCAATATAGACCAGGTTAGTTTCCAAAAGTTAAGGGATAATTACAATGATTTTCCTAGTATCGGTAGAGAAAAACTATGGGATAGAAACAAAGAACAAATTCAGCTTGCTATAGAGTACTATCAAAAATTAGATGAAATAAAGAAAAAAATGATAGAAAATACTAAAAATGTATTTTGATTTAGCAAGATAAGGAGAAGAAAATGAAATTTGATATACTTGGTAGTTGTGTAACTAGAGATGCTTTTTTAAGCAAAGAAGAAATAAATAAGTATTTTGCTAGGAGTTCAATTGTTTCAATATACTCACCACCTATAAACATAGAAAAAGTAGATCTTAATTCCAGATTCCAATCTCGGATGGTAAATTATGATTTGACTAAAGAGTTTAGGAAATATGTAAGAAATTTTTCATCAGATTTCCTAATAATTGATTTAATAGATGAACGGTTTAGAATATTGAAAAATTCTGAGGGGTCCTATTTAACAAGATCTACAGAATTTTTGAAAACAGAACTACACAAGGATATTAGTTTAATCCCCCAAGAAAAAACTTTTGAATTATGGAAGGAAAAGGCAGACCTTTTTATAGAAGATCTTAAGAAGTATATTGGCGAAAATAGAGTAATTATTCATAAAGCCTTTTGGAGTTCAACTTATATCTCTAATAATTTGGAGTTAATTCCATTTGAACATAATAACCATATTGAAGCCAATAAAATATTAAATCTAATGTATGCCTATTTGGAGTATAAACTTCCTCAAGCAAAAGTTATAGAGTTACAAGATTATTTAGTCGCAGATGAATCACATAAATGGGGATTGTCAAATTTTCATTATCAACCATTATACTATGCCCAATTCAGAAAAGAACTAAAGATTCATACTGAAAGTAATAGTATTTGTTAAGACAGAATTTCATATTTCAATCTAATAAGTTTGGTAAACACCTCCAAATTAAGTTTAGTTATTAAAGATTAAAGTATATAAATATTTGGAGAACACTCATTTACTTTATTTATCTGTCCAAAATTAAAAAAGTTATTATGGATACAATGGCTTTTTGTGAAAATTAGAAAGCACAAAAACATTAGATTAGTAAATTAAAGAGAAGTGGTACTTAGATAAAGTATCACTTCTCTTTAATTTACAGACAGATGTACACTATTAAAGGAATTGAAGTCTATGTCGGAAAATGTAAAATAGTGTTTAGGTTGCATTGTTTTTGCAACAGAAAAGTTATATAATAACGTAGGATTCAATTATCTAAAGTTGAGTAGGGGAAGGAGGAGAGTTATGAATTTAAGAAAAACTATAATTGGATTACTAGCATTGTTTTTAATCGTGTCTCAATTAGCAACTCCACTGTCTGTATATGCAGACGAAGGTAATTTTGATGTTCCAGATAACGAAACAATAAACTTGTTTCTAGTCACCCAGGAACTATTATTAGACAATGGAATTAGAATTTCGGAAGGAACCTACATATACGGTGAGAGAAAAAGTGAATCTATCACAATCCAGTTTGCCGATTACAGCATAGATATTCCGAACGAATTTGTGAGATTAATAGAAAAAAGTGAAGATATACCAATTTATAGTAAATATTTAGAAGAGGAGACATCAATTAAAGTATTAAGAAAGGATACCTTGGGGTATTCAATTGAGCCATTTGAAAATCCACAGTTAATTTTTAATCTGGAAATAGATTATCCAGTTACTGTAGATGAAAATGGTTATCCGTTTATTCTCTTAGGTAATGTGAAATTTTATATTGAAGAACCAATAAGTGAAAAAGTCCCTGAAAAAAATCAGGAATTGGAAGAATCCGGTAATGATTCAGATGAATCAAATGTCTCGGAGGGTCCCTCTCAGTCTATTGAAAAACAAGATGAGAAATCATTTCAAACTGGTTCGTTGCCAGACAAAAAAGAATCTACTAGCACCACAGAAACTGATCAAGAATTTAAATTATCTAATACTGCTCAAGACACCATTGCAGACCCCTGGGAAGGAGTCAAATCTGACTATTTTAAAGTTACAGAAGATAATGTAGTTGTTTATGATAATAGAGTTGGAGGAACACTTAAAGCTGTCGGGACTCTTGAAAGGAATCAAATATATCCAAGAGTAAGTGATTATGGTAATTGGCATAGAATTCAATTCGGAGATATATATGGCTATGTTCAAAAGAATTCTACTATACCTGATAATGGTAAAAGTTTGAGAAATGAGAATAATAGCTTTAAAAATCAAGAACGGACATTTAAGACTTTACAGAATGTAATTGTATACGATAATTCTTCGGGTAGTTTAGTTCCTTTTGGACAGATTTATATGGGTGAGAATTATCCAATCGTATCTGACTACGGTATGTGGTGGCGCATAATCTACTCTGATAGAGTAGGCTATGTACGAAAAAGTGAAGTAGATATACAATTTGTAAATAGTGATAAGTACTTTAAGGCAGAAGGAAATTCTATTGTTTATGATAATCGTAATGGGACTTTAACACCTGTAGGTCAATTAATAAGTGGCCAAGTATACCCTCGAGTTAGTGATTATGGAAACTGGCATAGAATTGATTTTGGTAATTTCTATGGTTATGTAAAAAAGTCAGAAACTTCATTTGCAACTGGTACCGAAATTAAGAATATAAAAATGTCTTATGATAAATTTAGAGATTTCCTAGCTCTAGAAACAGTGACTGTATATGACAACTCATCTGGATCATTACTCCCTTTTGGAAAAATAGAAAAGGGTACAACATTTCCTATGGTTTCAGACTACGGTAATTGGTGGACCATTGTATACGCAAATCGTGTGGGATACATTAAGAAAAGTGAGGTAAAAGTAGAAGTAAAGAGTAATGATTCTTATTTTCGAGCCCTTGAAAATCTACCAATCTATGATAATAAAACAGGATCATTAGTGAAGGTTGGGGAAATAAAGGCAAATCAATCATACCGAATCTACAGTGACTATGGAAATTGGTGGAGAGTGAGATTTGGTGAATCTTTTGGTTATATTGAAAAATCTAAAAGTGGATATGCAACCAAAAATGAAATCAACAATCTAAATACCAATCTCAAAAACTCTAGAGATAAAATTGTTACTAGTGGTGTTGTGACTATATATGATAATTCTTCAGGGACGATAGTTCCTTTTGGTGAATTGGAAGCCAACACAATTTATCCGGTAGTATCTGATTATGGAAATTGGTGGAGAATTTTATTTCTAGATAGAGTAGGGTTTATAAGAAAGTCAGATGTTAAACCATATGGAATAACATATACTAATATAAACATTTCACTTACTGATGCGGCGACTAAGCAAATGAAAGCTAAACCTCAAACAGATGTTTATCTCAATGGAGATTTATATGTGAGATGGGATGCGTTTAAGAGTACTAACGGTATCGACAGTGGGGTAGTCAGTAGCGGGTGGAGAATTAGAACTGGTCCGGGTACGAATTATCAAACTGCTTATCTAACTACTAAAGATATAAATGTACGATTATTAGAAGAAGCTAGAGACAGTCAAGGTGCTAAGTGGTGGAAAATCAGTCGAGATTCCCTACCAAATTCTTTAGGAAATTGGGTAGATGCAAATTATGAAGAGGTTCTTTATAATATGAATCCTAATAACTTTGTAAATGACCCCACTCAAAAATATCAATTTCTTGATTTACGGTATTATACAGGAGTTCCAGCTTCAGAATTAGATGCTTTATTAGCTGGTAAGGGAACTTTAAATGGTACTGGGAAAATATTTGAGCGAGCAGCACAAACAGCTGGGATTAATGAACTTTACTTAGTTTCTCACGCACTATTAGAGTCGGGAAATGGCAACTCAACTTTAGCCAAAGGTGTAAAAGTAAATAATAGGACTGTTTACAATTTCTTTGGAATTGGGGCCAATGACGGTTGTGCTGTCGAGTGCGGTGCACAGAGAGCCTATAAAGAGGGCTGGTTCACGGTTGAAGCAGCAATAATTGGTGGAGCTCAATTTGCCAAGCAGAATTACATCTATTCAGGACAAAACACATTATATGCAATGCGCTGGAACCCTACAGCTTTAGTAACTGGGAATCCTACACATCAATATGCCACTGATGTAGGCTGGGCAAGAAAGCAAGTTTATTACTATGAAAGATATTATTCTAGCGGTAATTATAATTTAAGGTTTGATATACCTGTTTACAAATAGAAGAAAAAACACTTTCATCGTGACCTGTACTCTTTCAAGTAAACGGAGATAAAATAAAAAATGACTAAGTGGCAATAACTCTATAACATAGGGCTATTGCCGTTAGTCATTTTTGATATCAATTATAATTTTAAAAATAAATATACTCGTCTATTTATCTAGACAATTTTTCAAATATTATGGAATAATATTATTTACTTTTGAGTCATAAGTCCATTATCTATATAGTGTGGATAAATGTATGAAGCTTTATAACGTTGAACAAATCTCGAAAAATTTAGGCTGCAATTCCCAATAATTTTAGAAGGATAGCAGCCTGAAGGATGATATTTTATTTTTTCCTTAGTTTTTATTTACAGTCAAATTATTATTAATATTCGTTTTCTTTTTTAACTGTTACTTTGCTATTTTTCAATTCCAAATGCTTCTTCAATTCAGCCTGAACTTCAGCAAGAGATTCTTCATCCGCAATCTGATAACTAACACCATTAATCGTCTGAGAATCGGTTTTTAATACTAATTTATCGATATTACTTGATCTAAATTTAGAGTAATTAGTGAAGAAAGACAATCCTTCACTTACTTTCATATTCGTCTCTACATTGTTACCGAATTCTTCGGCTAAATCATCAATTTTGGTTATTGTTCCAACAGATAATGCTTTCTTAATAATTGCTTCTACAACTTGTTGTTGACGTTCATTTCTTCCGATGTCTCCAAGAGGGTCCTGTTTTCGCATACGTGCATAAGCTAGAGCGTATCTACCATCTAGCTCCATTTGACCTTCATAGAATTGTAGTTTTTCAGCAACGCGGTCATCACTATTTTGTTGAAAGTCAAATGGTACATCTACAGTTATACCACCTAAGATATCAACAATGTTCTTAAAAGATTCAAAGTTAACTGCTGCATAATAGTCTATTGGTATATCTAGAAAGTTCTCGACAGTATCAATAGTCATTTCTTTTCCGCCAAAAACATGAGCATGATTAATTTTATCCTGTTTGTCCTTACCAACTATATCAACTAATGTATCACGAGGAATACTTAATAATTTTAATTTTTCATCTTTCGGGTTAAAGGTTGCAACCATCAATGTATCTGTTCGACCATTTTGGCCACCGGAAGAATAATCCTCAACACCCATTATGAGAATTGAAACTGGGTCTTTACTTATAGAAACAACTTGATCTCGCTTATCTGACTTTTCTCTACCTAGGTCATTATAAGAATTACTTGCAGCTTGGAAGGTTTGTAATGCCACATAGCCCCCAATACCTATAATACCAAGAAATATAATAACAATAATAACGAAGGAAGTACGAAGTCGTTTTTTCCGTTTGACCTTTTTCCTTTCAGTTCTATGTTCTATTCGTCCCATACGGTTGTCTCCTTTTATTCAATGAATCTATATAACTAGTATATGATTAAATTCATAAACGTACAATCAACAATTAGCATATCACATAAAAGGCATGTTTACTATAATAAAATCATTACAAACTTTAGGTATTTTAGTGGTATTTGAATGAAGAATATCTAAGATTTTTTTTAAGAAAAGCTACTAAATAAGTAGTTGTACGGATTAGAGTCGTGTAATAACGAACTAGTAAAAAATAAACTCTTCACTAGTTCGTTATTCCTAAGTGAGAAAGAAGCTCTTTTTCTATTGCTTCCCTACTCCTTTCATCAACTTGGTAATACCATAGGCCATCGTCCAAGTATCCGCCAAAACCTTTTAGATGTAAAGAGGTTAGTGAGGGAGCTTTGCTTAACCCATAAGATGCAAACGACTTTATCTCTGCGAAGGATAAATTAGTTTTCATATTGCTACCAACTGCTCTGATTATGTCCCCTAATTTGAAAATGGAGGAAGTCGATGTAGCCTCTTTGAAAATAGTTCTTATCATTTCTTGCTGCCGTTTACTACGTTCTATATCATTATCATATTTTCTCGATCGAACAAGTGCTAATGCTTGTTCTCCATTTATTTTTTGATACCCTGGCATTAGATGAATGGCATTTTTATTGTCATGTGAATCTGGTTCATACAACTCAAATGGCACGTCAAAATAAATACCACCTAATGAATCAATAATTTCAATAAAAGCTTCAAAATTGAATCGCACATAATAATCAACGGGAACATTCATGAAATTCTCGACTGCTTCAATTGTAGCTTTTGGCCCTCCGTAAAAGTGGGCATGATTTATTTTGGTATGGTAGCCAAGCTCTGGTACATATACATGAGAATCTCTGGGGATACTTAATAAATTTATACTGTTGTCCTTTCTGTTAAAGGTTCCTAAAATTAACGCATCTGAGCGACTATGCTCCTTATAATTACGATCCTTACTATCATCTACTCCGATTAGTAATATGGAGACATTATCTTTTATTGGATTTACTACATTATCCCGTAAGGAGGAACGTTTATTGTCTCTTTGTACTTCTTCATAGGAGCTGTTTAAAGTGTCCTGTACTTTATCGTATAAATATATGGCATATACACTTACACTGATAAGAAAGAATAGGAGAAGAGATGAAATAAATAAGAAAATGATTTTTTTCTTAGAATAATTTCTATGTGTTTTATTTTTAAAGAGCATCCAATTTCTCCTTTTAATCTTTATTGTACTTGTTATTATGGCCTTTTTTTATTTCAATATTTCTTGTTTATTATCCTAAAAATCCAACTCAATAAATCCATTTCGTGTGAAGGATTATTGTCAATACAATATAAAGCAACATTTTTCTTAAAATAAATGGTATGATATATGATATAATGTCGAATAATGGAAACCTTTGAGATTAATAAGTAAGAGATTAATACAGAAAAAAGAAGATATAAATCAGATATATAGGAGGAAGCATATATGAAAAAACCTATAAAAGTAATGACAATCTTTGGTACACGACCTGAAGCTATAAAGATGGCTCCACTTGTATTAGAGCTGCAGAAGCGACCGGATGAGTTTGAATCTATTGTCACAGTTACTGCACAGCACCGTGAAATGCTTGACCAAGTATTAGAGATTTTTAAAGTAACGCCAGATTTTGATCTAAATATAATGAAAAAACAGCAGTCCTTAGCACAAATT
This sequence comes from Ornithinibacillus bavariensis, assembly GCF_018333235.1. Lineage (GTDB taxonomy): Bacteria > Bacillota > Bacilli > Bacillales > Amphibacillaceae > Ornithinibacillus > Ornithinibacillus bavariensis. The sequence goes on from NZ_BORP01000002.1 coordinate 396,421, forward strand.
ACGACAAGAGCTTTAGAAGGCTTAGATGAAGTAATGAAGAAGACAAATCCGGATATTGTGCTGGTTCATGGTGATACGACGACTACATTTGTCGCGTCACTTGCAGCTTTCTATAATCAAATTGCAATTGGACATGTTGAGGCTGGTCTACGAACTTGGAATAAGTATTCCCCTTATCCAGAAGAAATGAATCGCCAACTTACAGGGATAATGGCAGACTTGCATTTTTCTCCTACTGAAAAATCTAAACAAAATCTACTTAATGAAAACAAGCCAGAAGACCGAATCTATGTGACAGGAAATACGGCTATTGATGCACTTAAGACGACAATTAGTGATTCCTATTCTAACCCAATTCTAGATGCGCTTGGAGATAAGCGATTAGTTCTTATGACAGCTCATAGAAGAGAGAACTTAGGAAGTAATATGAAGCAAATGTTTAGAGCGATTAAGCGGCTAGTAGAAAAGCATGATGACATTCAAGTTATTTATCCGGTTCACTTAAATCCAGTTGTTCAGGAGACAGCAAACGAAATCCTAGGTAACGACGAACGAATTAAATTAATCGAACCTTTAGGAGTGGTGGATTTCCATAACTTTGCTTCAAGAGCGCATTTAATTTTAACTGATTCAGGTGGAGTTCAAGAAGAGGCACCGTCTCTAGGAGTTCCGGTATTAGTACTACGTGATACAACAGAACGACCAGAGGGTATTGAAGCAGGGACATTAAAATTAGCTGGAACCGAAGAAGATACAATTTTTAATCTAGCAAATGAACTACTTTCTAATGATGAAGCTTATGAGAAAATGGCAAATGCTTCTAATCCTTATGGTGATGGACATGCTTCAGAAAGAATTGCAGATGCAATCATTGATTTTTTTGGGAAAAAGATTGATTAAATTGTAACTTATTAAAAGGGCTGCAACTGATATGCCTTATTCGATAATTTAATTGTTAAAAGAGCAAGTGGATCTACAGCAAGGTTTTGCTCGTAGATCCACTTCATTATTTTTTTGGTATTACTCTATAGCCATTCAATAATCATGAACAGTAACCACAAAAACTGTATACCATCACCAAGAGCAGATATACATTGATATGAGGTACTTATTTAAATAGTCTAGAAGATATGGATGATGAACTTTTCCTCAATCGTAAATTGTACAACACCTTCCATTCCAATTTCGGTAATAACATCTATCCATAATTACATCGTGAACAGTAAACAACATAGGAAATAGGACAAGGATATTCAAAATAGGAATACTGTTTTGTTTCTTATTCAACAATTTAGCGAGTATATAATACACGAAATGTTTTAGACTTAAAATAATCATTATCTATTAGTTCTTTGACTTGTGGTCCTTCTTGACACTTGTTAGTTATAAACTTATGATTTTAATAGGTAAATATACGTGGTATAAGTATACGGTAAAGGAAGATTTTATGTTAAGTTGGGAAGAACGGCGTTTAATGGTTAAAGTCGCCATGCTTTATTACTTTGAGGGATGGACACAGGCAGAGATTGCAACAAAATATAATGTTTCTCGCCCTGTAATTTCTAAGCTTTTAAATAACGCGAAAAAAGAAGGTATCGTTGAGATTTATATTAAAGATGAGACCTATCACACAGTAGAATTAGAACAAAAATTAATTGAAAAGTTTAATTTAAAAGAGGTTATTGTAGTTTCTACGGCTGGATTTGCTCCAGAAATGGCAAAGAGACAACTGGGGAAATCTGCTGCGTCCTACATAGCAAAGCGTACAAAGGATGTTAAAAGCCTAGGAATATCATGGGGATCGACATTGTTATCATTTGTGGAAGAATTTCCATATGAGCATAAAAAGGATGTGCATATTGTTCCTATAGTTGGCGGGATGGGGAGTGAGTATGTTCATATTCATTCCAATCAACTGGCCTTTAATCTGGCACAAAAAATGAATACGAGTTGTTCCTATTTATATGCACCAGCACTGGTAGAATCAATTGATTTAAAGGATCGACTCGTTAATACCAAAGATATTGCAAATGTTCTTGAATTAGCCCAAAATGTAGAATTGGCCGTTGTCGGCATTGGTAACCCATTTAAAGAAGCAACGATGGAGAAAATCGGGTATTTGAATGATAATGATCTAACCTCTTTAAGGAAGGCGGGAGCAGTGGGAGATATTAGTTCTCGTTTCTATGATGCAGTTGGAAATGAACTCGATCATCCTTTGAATCAACGGGTCATCGGCTTAAACTTAGATGAAATTAAAAAGATACCTGAAGTTGTCGGTATTGTGGAAGGATCATATAAATTGGAAAGTATTGAAGCAGCTCTAAATGGCGGTTATTTAGATGTTCTTATTACAGACGACCGTACAGCTCAAGAGTTACTCCAGAATCAGTCATTAAGATAAAGATAGACTCTCAGTTAAAAAAGCTGAGAGTCTTTTACATTATTTAAAAGGGTTAATGATACATTTTAGTCCGTCTTTTCGAAGGGCTGTTTGGAAGGCTTCCTCTGTATGATGTAAAGGAAAAGAATGTGTTACAAAAAAGTGAAAGTCAATTACCCCATCGTCAATCCATTTAACAGCCTCCATATGGGATTCTCTAGGAGCACCATGTGTTCCGACTACCTTTAATTGCTTATAAATAATATGATTCGTATTTAATGAGATCTCTTTTATTTGTTTCATACCAGCAAAGAATAGTATTCTTCCAGTTTTTTTAGCAATTTCTAGTGATTCTTGCTGAACGGATGGTGCGGGGGCAGTAATTATAACAACTTCTGCACCATACCCATTTGTCATCTCTAGAACTTTGTTAACTGTATTACTTTCTAATGGATCAATAACAAAATCAGCCCCTGCTTCTGTCGCCATCTTTTGCCTTGGCTTTGAACGTTGAACGGCGATAACCTTTTTGGCGCCTAATTTCTTGGCTGCTGCAATATACATACAGCCGATTGCCCCAGCACCATAAACTACTACCGTATCACCATCACGTATCTCTACTTCCTTTAATCCACTTAATACACAGGAAAATGGTTCGGATAGACTCGCTATTTCATAAGATGTTGTATCTGCTATTTTTTGAATGGAGCCATATTCAATAAAATTCCTCGGTAGAACAACATATTCAGCAAAGCCACCGTCGATTTGATATCCAATCGATTCTCCTTTAATGCAAAGATGCCCTTCGTTTTTTTGGCAGAATAAGCATTCACCACAAGGTATATGGGCACCTAAAGTGACACGGTCTCCAATGGAAAAATGGTTAACATACTTTCCAAGGGCAACGATTTCTCCAGCAATTTCATGGCCAATTACCCTAGGAAAGTCAACTCGATTGTCCCCGTTTTGATAGATTCGTAGATCAGATCCACATACTCCAATCGCATGAACCTTCAGCAAAATCTCATGATGAGAAATAGCTGGTATTTCTCTTTCCTGAAGTATTAACTGTTCTTTCCCAGTAAGAGCAACCACATTCATGATATTACCCCCTAATCCCTTTTAGTTACTCCCTCTTTAAATGACAATGCTTTATTTATCAAATACTGCATAAAACGTTTTTCCTCTAATGTTTTTTCCTCTGTCCAATTTAAAATTGTTGCCAACTCAGTAGTTACGACATCAAGGGTTCGTTTTACTTTTTCCAAATCGAACAATAAGTAGCTCGTTCTTCGATCATAAAAGTCGGATAATGAACTCACCATTTCATGATTTACCGTATAAGTTAATTCTCCCACTATATTACGTTGTTCTTTATCAGTTATATGTTGAAAACTGCTAATCGTAGCTAGTAGTATTTCTGTGTTGGAGCCATACCGGAATACGTAACGATTAATCTCTTCGTCTGTCAATCCAAGATTCTGATATTGTCGACTTAAAGTGTCAACGTAATTTAGTAGATCCCTTTCCGAGTAAAAATGGGAACCAGTTAGCTTAAGTTGGTCCGTTTTGGATGGAGTTTGTGCTTGATTGTTTTTTTTCTGAATGTATTGCATAACACGTTCAGCCATTTTTCGATAACCTGTTAACTTCCCACCTGCAATTGTTATAAGTCCAGAATCTGATTCAAAGATTTCGTCATGTCTAGATAACTCTGCAGGAGACTTACCATTCTCACCAATTAAAGGTCGTATCCCAGCCCAACTTGAAAGAATATCATCAACACTTAGCTGAATGCTAGGAAACATGTCCTTTAAGCACCCTAATAAATAATTTACTTCTGACAAATTAACTTGAATATCATCCATATCTTCTTCATATAAAGATTCAGTTGATCCTACATAAGTACGATTCCCAACAGGAATAACTGCTATCATTCTTCCTTTATGCTGAAAATAAATAGAGGATTGAACAGGTAAGGCTTCTCGGTCAAAAACGATGTGAATCCCTTTTGCTAAAATCATATACTTACCAGAAATTGGCCGGTCCTTTTTTCGGACAATATCTACCCATGGACCTGCAGCATTAACAATATGTTTTCCATAAATAGAAAAAGTTGTCCCATTAATATGATCTTTCACTAGAATGCCAGATAGCTTGCCTTCTTCACTCTTTAAAAATTCAGTCATCTCGGCGTAATTAATGATAACTGCTCCTTTTGCGGATGCTGTTTTGGCCACTTCCATTGTAAGACGGCTGTCATCCGTTCTATACTCAACATAAACACCACTTCCTTTGACGGTATTCTCATTAAAAAGTGGTTCATTTTGTAACGTTTTCTTTTTACCGTATATTTTATGACGTTCGTCTTTTTTAACACCTGCTAGTCGATCATAAAGTGTTAGTCCTACCTTTAAGGTAAAAAGATTATAGGATTCCTTTTTGATTAATGGAAAATTCATTTTTATTGGGTAGACTAGATGAAGCGCATTATTATATACTATTTCTCTTTCAGAGCCTGTCTCCTTAACAACAGAAAAGTCATAGTTTTGTAGATATTTTAATCCACCATGTATCAACTTGCCTGATCGACTACTAGTTCCAGATGCGAAGTCCTTTCTATCTACCATAGCAACCTTTAGTCCACGACTAATTGCATCCAAAGCTATCCCGCTCCCTGTAATTCCACCTCCAATCACAATTACATCAAAAACTTCTTCTCTTAAACAGCTAATAGTTTGTTCTCGTTCTAAAATTGAAAAAGATGAGGATTGTTTCATCAGAAGATTCTCCTTTACGAAGGTGTTTTACATATGTTCATCAAGTGAACAATTGGTAATTTTAATTGAATTATAACTTTAGTATGATTCATAGTCAAGGAAGGGCTTACATGTATGTCTTTAGTAATATTGTAAGCTGTAAAATAGAGAGAGGTTTATTTGAAAGGAGTTCCAATTATTTGATTATATGATATTATGTTTTGTATCCAAACATATGAAAGCAGGTGAACGAGAATGGACATTCATGAAAGACGACTTTTATTAAAAGTTGCTAAACTTTACTATTTGGAAGGTTGGACTCAAAGCGAAATAGCGAAGAAGGTAAATAAGTCGAGGCCGATAATATCGAAGTTTTTGAAGCAAGCTAGGGAGGAAAAGATAGTTGAGATTTATATTAAGGATGAAACTATTCATACTGTCACATTAGAAAGATTGATAGAGAATAAATACGGATTAAAGGAAGTTATTGTGGTGTCTTCAGCTGGAGATGGGCCAGAAATGGTGATGCGCAAGCTAGGTAAAGCAGCTGCTGATTATATTACGAAAAAACTAGATCAGATTAAATCCCTGGGAATATCTTGGGGAAAGTCCGTACATTCCGTTATAGAAGCAATTGATTTTCATGAGAAAAGTCATATCCATGTTACACCATTGATTGGAGGGATGGGACAAAATCATGTCTATTACCATTCAAATCATCTTACAATGCAAATGGCCCAAAAATTGAATACTTCTTCCTCTTACCTGTATGCCCCAGCGATCGTAGAAAGTGTTGATTTAAGAAATCAAATTATTAAATCAAAAGACATAAGCGATGTACTGAATAAAGGAAAATCAGTTGACATGGCTATTGTTGGAATAGGAAGTCCAAGCTACAATGCGACAATGAACGAGTTGGGTTATGTTACAGAAGAGGAGCAAGCAAGCTTAGTGGAATACGGGGCTATTGGCGACATTAATTCGACCTTCTATAATGATGATGGAATTGCGGTGAATCATTCGTTAAATGATAGAACAATTGGAATAAACTTAAGTGAATTAAGAGATATACCAGAGGTACTAGCAGTTGTTAATGGCATTCACAAGGTAGAAGGATTGGATGTAGCATTACGTCATAACTACTTATCAACCATTGTTTTAGATGATATAACAGCAAGAGCACTTACACTAATTAAATAGATTACAAGAATAAGTATTGACAACTTTTTGAAAGCGCTTTATTATTGTTTTAACAAATGTACCAACAAGTTACTTATGTAAAGAGGGATGTTATGTGGGGTAAATTTATTATAATTTTTGCTTTAATCTGGGGATTACAGTTTCTTTTAACGCAACTCCAAGTAAAACAATATCAATCCCAAATTAAAGAGTTTACAAAAAGAAAGTCTGGTTATTTAGGAACGGGATATTACAAAAAAAGATTAGGAACAGGAGCATTGGTTTTATTAGTTTGCGATGAACAGCTAGAAATAGTTGAAGCAAAGATAATGAAGGGAATTACTGTATTTGCTAGATTCAGAGATAAAAAAGAACTTATTGGAAAGAGCTTATTGCAAAGTAAGGATTCTGAATATTTGACCAATATGGAAAGAAATGCTCTGGTCGGTGCGGTACAAATGATTGAAAAAGAAATAAACAAAAGGAAGGGGAATGAAGCATGGATTTCTTAATTTCGATTGCGGAAGGATTTATAGGTATGTTCCAAGAAGGCGGAGAAACATTTATGGGACTAGTTACTGGAATTATTCCTATGCTAGTCGTATTAATTACAGCCGTCAATGCTCTAGTAAGATTTATTGGAGAAGAAAGAGTTAATAGATTTGCTCAAAAATGTACAAAATACTTTGTTCTTCGTTATACTATTTTCCCGTTCTTGGCGGTTTTCTTCTTAACAAATCCGATGTGCTATACTTTTGGGCGGTTCTTGCCAGAAAAGCAAAAACCAGCGTTTTACGATTCAGCAGTTTCCTTTGTACATCCAATAACAGGATTATTTCCACATGCAAATCCAGCTGAATTATTTGTTTGGATGGGTGTGGCTGCAGGAATTACCGAACTAGGACTTTCGCTTGGTCCTTTAGCAATGCGATTTATGATTGTTGGTATTATTGTAATTTTATTACGAGGTATTGTTACTGAATTCATTACAGATCGAATGATGAAAAGCAGAGTGAAAAATGCAGCTTAATAGTGGAATTTATCGAAGGAGGTTAAGCTATGAGTGAATTTAAATCTGTTAAGATTGTCAAAGGTTCCTCGGGTTGGGGAGGGCCGTTAATTATAACTCCAAGTGATAAACAAAAATATATTATCTCGGTTACAGGTGGTGGAATCCATAAGGTTGCGCAAGAGATTGCAGACCGCACAGGAGGTATAGCAATTGATGGATTTGAAAAGTCTGTCCCGAAAGAGGAAATTGCCGCAGCAGTAATTAACTGTGGTGGAACTGCTAGAAGTGGTGTGTATCCTCGAATGGGTGTAAAAACAATTAACACATTCAGTAATTCACCTTCAGGACCATTATTAAAGTTTATCAAAGAGGACAATTTTGTTTCTGGTGTAGATGTACAAAATATACAAGATGTAAGTGGAGAGGAAAACATTGCTGCAGCTGTGGATAAGGGTGATACTTCATTAATGGACAAACAGGTTGCACAACAAGTTAAAGCAGAAGCTAAAGCTAAAGTAGCTGCACAAAATGGTAGTGGCAAGAAAGCTAATCCAATTATGAAATTTATTGAGGTTCTAGGAAATAAGGTGGGGAATGTCGTCAGTATCTTTTTCCAATCTGGCCGAGATACAATTGAAACGATAATTAAAAATATTTTACCATTCATGGCTTTTGTAAGTGCATTAATGGGAATCATCACTTTTACTGGTATCGGTGATTTAATTGCTAATTTTGTAGCACCTATGGCTACTAGTTTAATAGGTATGTTAATTCTCTCCTTAGTTGCAGCAATTCCAGTAATTTCACCTTTACTAGCGCCCGGTGCAGTTATTGCACAGGTTGTAGGGGTATTAATAGGTGTAGAAATCGCGAATGGAAATATTCCTCCACAAATGGCATTGCCAGCTTTATTTGCCATTAACCCACAAGTAGGAACAGACTTTGTTCCAGTTGGTCTCACCTTAGGTGAGGCAGATCCGGAAACGATTGAAGTAGGCGTACCTGCTGTACTATTCTCTCGCTTAATAACCGGGCCTGCTGCAGTAATTATTGCGTATTTTGCTAGTTTCGGTTTATATAGTTAACTATTTAGACATCTTTATTGACGGCTAAAAGAAAGCGCTTTATAATTACAAATGTAACAACTTGTTACATTTGTAATTTTCTTTTATAGGAGTGTGGTAAAATGAGTGAGTTTTTACAGTTAAATGTTGTTGAAATAGGGGAAGAAGCACTGTTTATGTTTGAAGAGTCTATGATGATTTTATTTAATGACACTGTACCAGCTGACTTGAAAGGAATTTCTGTTATTCATGATAACAGAAATATTACGGAAGAGATCAAAGCTGGAGATGAGATGGTAATTGGAAATGAAAGCTTTAAGATACTATTTGTTGGAGATAAGGCGAACGAAACATTACAAGAGCTTGGACATGCAACCATTAATTTTAATGGTGAAACTAGTTCCGAATTACCTGGGACCATCTGTACGGAAAAAAAAGCAATCCCAGAGATAACGGGTAATTCTGTTATTTCTTTTCATAGAAGATAATTTTAAACAGCCAAGGGGTGGAGAATATGTTAAATATTAATAGAAAGCTAGCGAAACTGGAAAGTGAAGGATCCTACATTCGAGTTGGTCTAGTAGGTGCTGGACAAATGGGAAGAGGGATGATTTCCCAGATTGAAAGTATGAAAGGTATGCGTGTTGTTATTACAGCTGATTTAGCAATTGAAAATATAACGAATGCATATAAACATGCTGGTGTCGCTGTAACTGAAATTGTTTGCACAAATGATATAAAGGAAGCTTCTGCAGCAGTTCAAGCAAACAAAGTAGTGGCAACAACAGACATGAAATTAGTTACTTCATTACACGAAGTTGATGTTGTTGTTGATGCAACTGGCGTTCCAAATATTGGTGCTGAAATCGCTTGGGATACAATATTAAACAGAAAGCATATCGTTATGCTTAACGTTGAAGCGGATGTGACAGTTGGACCTTTGCTTAAGAAAATGGCTGATGCAAGTGGTGTCGTATATACTGGATCTGCTGGTGATGAGCCTGGTGCCATTATGGAGCTTTATGATTTTGCTGATGCTATGGGCTTTGAAATCGTAGCTCTTGGAAAGGGAAAAAATAATCCATTGAATTTAGAAGCTAACCCAACAACAGCGGAAGCAGAGGCTAAGGCGAAAGGCTCGTCCCCAAAAATGCTTGCGTCTTTCCAGGATGGAACAAAAACAATGGTGGAGATGAATGCTGTTGCGAATGCTACCGGTTTTTTACCTGATCAACCAGGTATGCATGGCTTTGAAGGAACCGTTCAAGATCTTCCGGGAATTTTTCTTGAAAAAGAAAAAGGAGGAAAATTAAACGGAAGAAGGATTGTAGACTTTGTTAACGGTGTGGCGCCAGGTGTTTTTGCAATTATTGCCTCAGATAAACAAGAAGTAAATGCTGAAATGAAATATTTAAAAATGGGTGACGGGCCGAACTATGTTTTATTCCGTCCTTATCATTTAACGAGCTTGGAAACACCTCTATCTATTGCGAAAGCTTATTTTGATAAAGAAGCTACTATTGCACCTTATTTCGGATTGCAGGGCGAAACAGTTACAGTTGCAAAGAAGGACTTAGAAGCTGGGGAACATTTAGATACGATTGGTGGATATACTGTTTACGGGAAATTGCTGAAAGCTACAGAAGCAAAACAGCAAAATGCACTTCCACTTGGACTTGTCGATTCTAATGTTATATTAAAACGACCAATTAAAAAGGGAGAAATCATCACCTATGCTGATATTGAACAAACAAAAGAATCTACTATTTGGAAATTACGATCGATTCAAGATAGGATGTTTTAATAGATAGTAGATTGTACTCAATACGTAACTAAAGAATAATTGATTGCTGTTTTGCGTTTCAGCAAAACATATTTTTATACACATTCTTTTACAAATGTAACAGATTCGAACGGATGAAAAGGGAGTTGGGGTGAATGGATATGCTAAAATTAAACGTTCCAAATTCAATTACAAATGATAAATTAATAGACCTTTATAAACAAATGTGGCAAATCCGTCTATTTGATGAAAAAGTAGATGAGTTTTTTGCAAAAGGAATGATTCATGGTACAACACACTTAGCGGTTGGCCAAGAGGCAAGTGCTGCAGGGGTTTGTGCGCTGCTTACTGTAGAGGATAAAATTACAAGCACACACCGAGGTCATGGACATTGTATCGCAAAAGGCGCAACACCAGATAAAATGATGGCTGAGTTATTCGGTAGAACAACAGGTTATTGTAAAGGAAAAGGTGGATCCATGCATATTGCAGACGTGGAAATGGGGAACCTTGGAGCTAACGGAATAGTGGCTGGAGGAATACCACTTGCAGTAGGGTCTGCCTTGACTGCGAAAATGAAGCGTCTTGATTATGTAACGGTTTGCTTTTTTGGTGATGGAGCAACAAATGAGGGAAGTTTTCATGAGGCAGTGAATCTTGCATCTATTTGGGATTTACCGGTTATATTTGTGTGTGAAAACAACCAGTATGGAATGTCAGGATCAGTTAAAGAGATGACAAGAGTTGAAAATATTGCCGACCGAGCACAAGCATACGGTATTCCTGGAGAAGTCGCAGATGGTAACGACATTATTGCCATGATGAACGTAACGGATAAAGCAATTAAACGCGCCCGAAGTGGAGAAGGTCCAACCTTAATCGAGGCAAAAACATATCGTTGGAAAGGACATTCCAAGAGTGATGCGAAGAAATACCGTACGCGTGACGAAGAACAAGAGTGGCGCAAGAAGGATCCAATTAAACGTTATAAAGAAGTATTAATAGAGGCTGGATTGTTAACAGAAGAAAAGGCAGAAGAAGTTCGTCTTGCTGTAAAAAAAGAAATTGAGGATGCTGTTAAATTTGCTGAAGCTAGTCCACAACCAACATTAAATGATCTTTTAACAGATGTGTATGCGTAGGAGGGGATAATAATGAGGGAGATTACTTATTTAGAAGCTGTACGTGAAGCAATGAGTATAGAAATGCGTAAAAATGAGGACGTATACATTTTAGGGGAAGATATTGGTGTATATGGTGGGGCATTTGGTGTAACCCGCGGAATGATTGAAGAATTTGGTCCGGAGCGCGTGCGCAACACTCCAATTAGTGAAGCTGGTATTGCAGGTGCCGCTGTAGGCTCAGCACTAACTGGAATGCGACCAATTTTGGAAATACAGTTCTCTGACTTTATTACAATCGCACTAGATCAAATGGTTAACCAAGCTGCGAAAATACGTTATATGTATGGTGGAAAAGGAAAAGTACCAATGGTGCTAAGAACACCCAGTGGATCTGGTACAGGAGCTGCCGCCCAGCATTCTCAAAGTCTAGAGGCTTGGGTTGCGCATATCCCTGGATTAAAAGTAGTTCAACCATCAACTGCCTATGATGCTAAAGGGCTGTTAAAGGCAGCAATGGATGATGACAACCCGGTAATTTTTTACGAGCATAAATTACTTTATAAAACGTCATCCGAAGTTCCAGAAGAGGAATACAGTATTCCTTTGGGAAAGGCAGATATTAAACGTGAGGGTTCGGATGTAACCATCGTAGCAACAGCAATAATGGTTCATAAGGCATTAGAAGCAGCTAAAGAGCTAGATAAAGAAGGAATTAGTGTAGAGGTAGTTGATCCACGTACTATCGTACCACTTGATAAAGAAACAATTGTCAATTCGGTTAAGAAAACAGGTAAGCTTATCGTCGTACATGAAGCCGTAAAACGTGGAGGAATTGGTGGGGAAATTGCGAGTGTTGTAGCGGAAAGTGAAGCATTTGATTATCTGGATGCTCCAATTAAACGCTTAGGGGGAGCTGAATCACCAGTGCCTTACAATCCAGAATTGGAAAGAGCACATATTCCACAAGTTCCAGACATTATTACAGCTGTTAAAGAAACACTAAACCGAGCGTAAGGAGGGATCAGCATGGCAAAAGAAGTTTTCATGCCGAAACTTAGTAGTACGATGGCAGTTGGTACATTACTGCAATGGTTTAAAGAAGAAGGTGATCCCGTAGAGGTTGGGGAACCGATTTTTGAGATTATGACGGATAAAATTAATATTGAAGTCGAGGCATATGAAGAAGGAATTTTACTTAAAAAGTATTTTCAGGAGGATGAAGAAATCCCTGTTAATACTGTTATTGCCTATATTGGTACAGAAGGGGAAGAGGTTCCCGCAGAGTCTCCTGGAATAAGTGGTGAGGATATTGAGTCTGATGACAGTGCTACGACAAACGCAAAACATGAAGAGGTAGCAGAAAATACTTCTGAAATTACTGATAACAGTGTAGACAATAATGAAAGGGTTCGTGCAACACCTGCAGCAAGAAGGGTCGCACGGGAAAATGATATTACATTAAATACTATTACCGGAACCGGACCAAATGGACGAATCCATGAACAGGATGTTCTTCAGGCAATCCAAGAAAATACAGTATTAGTCACTCCTTTGGCTGAGAAAATAGCAAAAGAAAATGCCATTGATTTAAGTATGGTATCCGGCAATGGTGTGCACGGTAAAATTGAAAAAGCGGATGTTCTAGAATTTATATCTTCCCAAGAGTTGCCAACAAATGGGGATGCGCCAGTTGAACGTGTGAAACTGAAGGGTCTACGAAAGGCTATTGCTGATAAGATGCTAGAAAGTGTACGTTCGATTCCACATGTAACATTGACAAGTGATGTAGACATGAAAAAAGTAATTGAGCTTCGTAAAGCACTTCTCCCAGTAATTGAAAAGCAAACGGGATACCGTATATCTTATACGGAAATTATTATGAAAACTGTTGCCCATGTACTTGGTAATCATCCAAAAGTAAATGCTGCTTTAATAGATAATGAGATTGTTTACAATCAAGATGTCAATATTGGATTAGCTGTTGCAGTTGAAAATGGGTTAATCGTACCTTCCGTAAAACAAGCAAATAAAAAGGGATTGGCTGAATTAACAAAAGTTAGTAAGGAACTAGGGGCTAAATCACGTGAAAACAGGCTGACGCCTGACGAAATGAGGGGGAGCACGTTTACAATTAGCAATTTAGGAATGTTTGCAATCGATGGCTTTACCCCAATTATTAACCCTCCTGAAACTGCAATTCTTGGGGTGGGCCGAATTGTTGAAAAACCAGTAGTTGTTGATGGACAAATAGAAGTACGCCCAATAATGGTTTTGAGTCTATCATTTGATCATCGCGTAATTGATGGAGCACCTGCAGCCGCATTTTTAACCGAGCTAAAATCGAGTCTAGAGGATCCATACAGTCTTTTGGTTTAGGAGGTTTTTAGATGAAGGAATTTGATGTAGCTATCATTGGTGGTGGTCCAGGTGGTTATGTTGCGGCTATTCGTGCTGCGAAGTCTGGTCTTTCGGTTGCTCTTATCGAAGGTCGAGATCTTGGTGGAACATGCCTTAACAGAGGCTGTATTCCATCAAAAACATTGCTAAAGCATGCTGAAATAATCAACAAAATAAAGGAAGCCAAAAACTACGGAATTACTGTTGGTGGTTTTACTTTTTCGATAGAAGAGATAGTAAAACGAAAAAATCAGGTTATTAGTCAACTTCAAAATGGAATTAAAGGACTGTTAAGGCAAAACAAGATTACATTTTTTCACGGTTATGGAACAGTAACTCGTGATAAAAAGATAATCATCGATTTGAAAAATAATAAAGAAGAAATTCATGCAAATACTATCATCTTAGCAAATGGTTCTCAGACTTTTGTTCCTGAAATTCCTGGTCTTGATACAATCCGCTATCATACAAGTGATACAATCTTTGACATTACGGAAGTACCAAAACGTCTCGTTATTATGGGGGGAGGCGTTATTGGATTAGAAATCGCTTGTGTGTTTAATAGTTTGGGGACTTCTGTAGAAATAGTAGAAATGGCTGAACGGGTTATTCCTTCTGAAGATCCTGATGCAACTACATTTTTGACAAAAGAATTGGTTGAAAAAGGGATTAACGTACACACCTCTACCAAAATTACTGGATTTAAACGAGGGGCAAGTACCATTGTGGAATTAGATAGGGGTGGAGAGAAAGTATCCTTAGAAACGGATAGTGTACTTGTGTCTGTTGGACGTACACCTAATTTAACCGGAATTGAAGATTTAGGCCTAGTACTAAATGATCGATTTGTAAAAGTAGATCAGAATTTACAAACCTCAATAGATGGTATATATGCAATTGGTGATTTAATCGGTGGATTCCAACTAGCACATGCTGCAAGTGCTGAAGGAATACATGTTATTAATCATATTTTAGGGGAGTCAAATAAAAAAGAAAGCGCAATACCACGTTGTATATACACGTTCCCGGAGATTGCTAGTGTTGGACTGACAGAAGACGAGGCCCGAGCGAAAGGCTATAAAGTTCAATCTAAAAAAATAGACTTTGCGGGTAATGGAAAAGCAATTGCTGGTGGCGAGAATAAGGGATTTATGAAATTAATTGCTGATGAGAAATATGGAGAGATTCTCGGTGTAGTTATGGTTGGGGCACATGTTACGGAAATGATTAGTCAAGCAACTTCCTTTATTCATTTAGAAGGAACAGTTGATGAGATTAATTCGATGATCTTCCCACACCCTACCATGTCGGAGTCATTATTTGAAAGTGCAGCTGCTTGGGTAGGAAAAGGAATTCATTATAATTAGAGGCTAGTTTCCTATATGTTTCTTATTCTAAGGATTTAAAGACTAGTAAAGTAGAATATGGCTGGAATAGTAAAAAGCGCTAGCCCACTTAGTTAGCGCTTTTGGGAAATTACTTTTTTGAGACTGATATAGAAATAGTAATTAAGGTAATGAATCGACAAAATTCAACAAAATTTAAAGAATATTACAAATAGCTATTGACAGGAAATTATTTCACCAATAATATAATTACAAAGGTAATTAATTGGAACATTTGTAAAACGACTATGTGTAATTGATTAATATGAAAGCGCTTCACATAAATTGTGGGAGGGACGAATCACATGGTAGGATGGTTGGAACAATAAGTATGGAGGTATGAATCCGATGGATTTCACAATCATTCTGGATTATTTTAATGATAATTTTCAGAACTTTATAAAAATATTGCTAAGTGCTCTTTTAGGATTTTTGGTAGGACTGGATAGAGAGTACAAGAATAAGCCTGCTGGCATTAAAACCTATATGTTTGTATCCGTTGCTTGCACCTTATTAACCATCGTCTCAATTGAAGGGGTTACAAAGTTTAGTAATTTACATGAAGGAGTTCGAATGGATCCACTTAGGCTCGCTGCCCAAATAGTTTCTGGATTAGGTTTTCTAGGGGCAGGAGTCATATTAAAGAATGGATTAAAGGTGCAAGGTCTTACCTCTGCAGCAATGATATTTTTAGTAGGAGGAATAGGGATTGGCATTGGATCTGGTTTTTATGGAATTGTAATCTTTTCAACTTTTATTTCAATGGTATTAGCCAGATTAGGGGATACGATTGAAAGGAAGAAAATCAAAAAAGAGAGGCTAGCAAGTTAATAATTTGTTAATAGGTTTCGCAGGTGCTTAATTTTTTAAAATGGAGCGCAATCAGAATTATAAATTTCAAAAAATTTGGGGAGAGAATAAGTAGATGAAAAGGATAACGATTAAACTTTTAGCGGTATTGTTAATAGGAGTTATGTTGGTAGGATGTAGTGATAAAAATGCTTCTGGAAAGAATAAAGATGTAACAGTTCATCTTTACACCTCTGAGTCACAAGATCAAGTTGGAGAGATGATGAAGGAATTTGAAAAAGAAAATCCTGGGATTAAAGTAGAGATTTTTCGGACAGGCACAGAACAAGTAATTGCAAAAATGGAGGCAGAGCGCCAATCTGGAGGATTAGTAGCTGACATGGTCTGGTTTGCAGATATAGATTATTTTAATTCGCTTTCAGAGGAAGACCTACTGGAAGAGTATAAATCTCCGAATGCAGAAGGATTGGATGAAAGCTTTATTTATAATAATGGAAAGTATTATGAGGTTCGCCAAATATTCAATGTTTTAGCTTATAATACTACCCAGGTTAAAAACGCTCCGACTTCTTGGAATGACTTATATAGCACAGATTATAAGGGTAAAGCGGCTATGGCTAGCCCAAACTACTCAGGTGCTGCATTTCTTACTTTGGCTTCTATAGTTCATAATGATGATTTAGGTTGGGATTATTTTAAGTCTTTAAAAGAGAATGACCTAAAATTTGAACAGGGTAATGGTGCTTTGGCAAGTAAGGTAGCTAGCGGTGAGTACCACGTAGTATCGGTAGTTGATTTTATGGCTAGAAATGCGAAAAATGAGGGCTCACCTGTTGAGGTAGTATGGCCTGAAGAAGGTGCGGTTATAATTCCAACTCCAGTTGGTATTATGAAAGATTCTGAAGTGAAGGATGCTGCGAAAAAGGTTTTAGATTTCCTACTATCAAAACAAGGACAAGAGATGTTTAAAGATCAAGGCTATATTCCAGTTAATCCTGAAGTAGGAGTTCCAGAAAATGCTCCTGATACTGATGAAATTAATATCATGCCTCTAGATTTTGACTTTCTTAAAGAAAACAGAGAAAGCCTAAAGACTGGTTTCTCAGATATATTTGGTGAGCAATAATCACCAAATAATAAAGAAGGAATCGTGGACGAAATAAATAAATTTCGTCCAGATTTCCTTAATCTATTGAGAGAGAGGATAGTATTATTCATGTCACGAATAAATCATTCACCAAAAAGATTAGCGACTACTTCCTTTTTTAATGTAACGAACATAGTATGGTGGATTATTGTCATATTAGTTGGATTTACAGTAATTTATCCATCATTAGTTTTAGTTGTAAAAAGCTTTGTGGCCAACGAGGAATTTTCCTTTGCTAATTATTATGCGATCTTTACCAATCCGGCAATTTTAAAAAGTATGATTAATAGTTTAATAGTCGTTATACCTTCAACTATAATTTCAACAATTATAGCGGTTGTCTTAGCATGGATCGTTGCAAGAACTAATCTACCAGGTAAAGGGATATGGCAAACCTTACTTGTCATACCTTATCTTATACCACCTTTTATTGGAGCGATAGCATGGACTTATTTACTTGGCCCTGTTGGCTTTTTCAATAAATGGCTAATGAACTTATTTAACACGACAGAACCGTTAATAGATATTTATAGTATTGGTGGAATGATTTTTGTAATGTCTATATATGGTTTTGCGATACCGTATATTATTATTCTTCCAACCATGAAAAAAATAAACGCATCGATAGAAGAATCTGCACGCATATCTGGTGCGAGTACTTTTAGAACCCTAAAGGATATTACAATCCCTATATTAGCACCGGCAATTTTAGGTGGAATGCTATTGTTATTTATGTATCAAATGGCCGAGTTTGGTGCACCTGCAGTACTTGGTGCTCCAGATCAGATTAACTTAATGACAACACAGATTTATTATACGATTCTATCATCCGATATGCCGAACCATCTTCAAGTTGCGGCAGCACAATCTATGTTATTAGTTTTGCTAGGGATAATCGGGTTAAACATTTATTCAAGATTCACAAAGTCTAGTAAATATGTCGTTGTAAGTGGTAAAAGTGGATCAGCAGAAGTTACTAAATTAGGGAAATATAAATGGATTGTTCAAGTATTTTTAAGTTTAGTTGTATTGGTAACCTTTGTTGCTCCAATGCTTGCAGTTTTAGTTACAAGTATTTCTAAAGTGTATGGCTTACCAGTAAGTTTATCTAATTTAACACTAAACAATTTTCTAAAGCTTTTCGAGCTTAGTTATATTCAGCGCTCCTTATTTAACAGTTTTGTCTTATCCGTAACTGCCGGGGCGGTAGTTGCTTTTTGTGGACTAATTATTGCTTACATGACAATTAGAGGTAAGGCACTTGGTTCCAGTTTGATTAATTCATTAGTTGCAATACCATATGCTGTACCAGGAACGATAGTGGCACTAGCAATGATTATGACTTTTTCAAAACCAGTACCTATTGTAGGCTGGCAGTTGTATGGAACCTTTATGATTTTGTTAATTGCATATTTAGCTAGATTTATGAATTTAGGGGTTACAACATTGTCAGGAGCGATTGGTCAAATTGATCCTGCTTTAGAAGAGGCAAGTAGAATTTCTGGAGCTTCCAAAGCTAGGTCATTCCGCGACGTTATGTTACCTTTGTTACGGCCAAGCTTATATAGTGCATTTTTCCTTGTCTTAATCCCTGCTCTTGGAGAGATTTCTTTGTCTGCGTTATTATGGTCAGTTGGAAATGAAACCATTGGGGTATCCGTTTTTTCTACGCAAATGGAAGGAAAAGTGCTCCTAACAGCAGCATTGGCAATTCTATTACTGACGTTTACTATACTGTTAAATATAATTGCAAGGGTAGTCTCAAGAGGAAAAGTCGGTATTTAACTGGAGGATGAATATGAGTACATTAATATTGAAAAATATTACAAAAAAATATAATAAGGATGTTGTCGTAAATAACTTTAATGCAGAGATAAATAAAAATGAACTGGTAACTATTGTTGGGCCATCAGGCTGTGGAAAAACAACAACTCTACGGATGATTGCTGGTTTCATAGAACCAACTGAGGGCACAATTTCTGTTGATGGCAATGATTTAGTAAACAAGGATAAAAATGTTTTTATGGAGCCAGAAAAGAGGGAAATAGGAATGGTGTTTCAATCCTATGCAGTATGGCCACATATGAATGTCTTTAAAAATGTTTCTTATCCACTTAAATTAAGAAAAGTAAACAAAGAGGAACTTACAAGAAGGACTAGGGAGGCCCTGCGATTAGTACATTTAGAGAAATACGAAAATAGCTTTGTACATGAATTATCAGGTGGACAACAGCAAAGGGTTGCATTAGCAAGGGCATTAGTAATGGAGCCAAGGTTACTTTTACTTGATGAACCACTTTCTAACTTAGATGCAGCATTGCGAGAGACAATGCGAAGTGAAATTAAAGAAATTCAAAGAAAATTGGAAGTAACAATAATCAATGTTACCCATGATCAAACAGAAGCGATGACAATGTCAGATAAGGTTATCATTATGAATAAAGGTTCTATTATTCAAATCGGTACTCCTGAAGAAATTTATAACAATCCAGCTAATTCCTTTGTAGCCAAATTTATAGGGTCTGCAAATTTGATTAATTGTAAGTTAGTTACGGAGTCTGAATCGACTATGATGGTTGAAGTATTTGGTGAACATCTTGAAATTGAACGAAAAGAGACGCTTAATGAGAATGGAATATTATCAGTAAGGCCACACCATATTACACCTATGGAGAACTCAACGTTAAAAGGAAAAATTATTAGAAAGCTATATCAGGGCGATAGGATTGAATATCACTTACAAGTAGAAGAAGAAGTAATTCGGATGATAACAGATGCAAGTTATAATTATCCAGTAGATGACGTAATTGGCTTCCAAATAACTAAAGGAATCTGGTTAAATGACTAATAGATGAAGTCTGGGAGTTTGATAGAATGATGAAAGTTACTATTTTGGGATATTGGGGTGGCTATCCAAAAGATGGAGGAGCTACATCGGGGTATTTAATTACCACAGAAGAAGGAAATGTTCTGGTAGACTGTGGCAGTGGAGTAATGAGTAAGCTGACAAAAAGTCTAACAGTAGATGATTTATGTGGTGTAGTATTAAGTCATTTACATGATGATCATATGGCAGATATTGGTGTTATCCAATATGCAGCGCTAGGTTCACTAAGAAATGGAAGGATGAAGGATAAACTACCTTTGTATGCATCAAATAGTCCAGAAATATTATGGTCACGGTTACAAAGTGATGCCACTAAAAATACGGTAATAGATGAGAGTAAGAGTATTGAGCTAGCTGGTATAACGATAGACTTTCTAAGTGTTAACCATACTATACCTTGTTTTGCTATGCGGTTTACATACCAGGATAAGGTTATCGTATACTCTGCAGATACTGAATATATAGATAGGTTAGTAGAGTTTTCAAAGGACGCAGATCTATTTATTTGTGAGGCAACGATTTGTGAAGGAAGTGTTCATACAGTTGGCAAAGGACATATGGATGCAAAAGAGGCTGGGCTCATAGCAAAAAAAGCGAACGTAAAAGAATTAGTCTTAACACATTTACCTCATGATGGAAATTTTGACAGGATGAAGGAAATGGCAGCTTCTGTTTTTGATAAAGAAATCCATCTCGCGAATGAGAAGAGTGTGTACAGGTTGTAGAATAACTTAGAGGTGAGCACAATGTATAAACTGCTAGCGTTAGATATGGATGGAACATTATTAAATGGAAAAAAAGTAATTACAGAAGAAGTATCAACACAATTAAAAAAACTAAATGAAAATCAAATAGATGTCACGTTAGCAACAGGAAGGTTTCCGGCATCTGTATGGCTTCACGCTAAGAAGCTAGAATTAAAATGTCCCCTTGTTGCATTAAATGGATCTGTGATACTTGACGCTAAATCCGGAGAAGCGTTAAGGACAACTTCTATTGAAAAGGATGTATTATATAAGATAGCAACCTTCTTTGAAAAAGAAAATGTGTATTTTCACTTTTACGGATATAATATCTTAGTGGTTGAAGAGATTAATGAAATGAACCAAAGATGGGCACTTGGAAATGTTGTCATGAATTCCAATTATGAATTACTATCGAAAAACTACGAAGATCAATTAAAACATTTTAGCTTGAACAAAGTAGGTAAACTATCAGAGTTTGTTGAAAATGACAATCTACCAATCTTCAAGGTTACCGTTATAAATGATGATGTTGAAGTGGTTGACAGGCTCTATAATGAGGTAAAAGAATGGCCAGAGCTTAATATTACTAGAACTGGAAAGCGAAGATTTGATATCAATGCCGCCGGCGTAAGTAAAAAATCTGCCTTAATTGATGTTTGCCAAGATAGAAATATCAGACGTGAAGAAGTAGTTGCAGTTGGCGATTATGATAATGATATCGAGATGATCCAATGGGCCGGATTAGGAGTAGCGATGGGAAATGGTAACAATGCAGTAAAAGATATAGCAGACACAATAACACTTTCAAATGAAGAAGATGGTGTAGCGGAGGTAGTAAAAAAGTACTTTAAATAATAACGGTTGTTTTATTGCTTTTACGAAAATGACTAATTGCATCCGAAACAAACTTAAAAAACTCCTTTAAAGTAAATAAGCTTAAAGGAGTTTTTTTGCTATTTATATAAGAATTGAAAATGGAATGCGGAAATTGTCCTGCGTTTCACGAGTGGATTCCCTACAATTTAAAGTGTCGCACTAATTCATTCAATTCCTCTGCTAATTTTGAAAGTTGCTCAGAACTTTCTGCTACCTCTATCATAATACTGCTTGTCTGTTGGGATGATGCAGAAGTTTGTTCCACGCCAGCAGCAGACTCTTCGGAAATGGATGCAATTTCTTCGATGGAGCTATGCATTTCTTGCGTACTAGCTTCAATATCAGACAAATTCTCTGTTATCTTTGTTATGTTATTTGCCATTTCTGTTACAGATTCACTAATCATATTAAAAGTTCTACCAGTAGAGTCAATTTTGCTTGTTCCTTGTTTAACTTCTTGATAGCCATTCTGCAATGACTCGGCAACAACACTAGATTCATTTTGTATATTCGTTACTATATCCGTTATATCAGTCACTGAAACGGATACCTGTTCTGCAAGTTTCCTTACTTCATCTGCTACTACGGCAAATCCTTTACCATGTTCTCCAGCCCGTGCAGCTTCAATCGCAGCATTCAATGCAAGCAGATTTGTTTGTTCCGCAACATCTTTAATTACTGTTACAAGATTAGAGATTTGTTGGGACTGTTTGTCCAGCCCTTGTACCTTATGAACAGCATCTTGTACAATTTGGTCAATTTTATTCATTTGTAAAGTGGACTCTTTCATTAGTTGTGAGCCTTCATTGGTCATCGTTAAGACTTCTTTAGAACTGTCTTCAACTCGACTACCATTCTCATTTGCTTCTTGTACTTTGATTGCAAATGTACTCATAGATGATGCTAAATCACTTGCACTATTTGCCTGAGTTTCTGTTCCCGATGCTAGCTCTTGCATTGTCACCGCTACTTGCTCAGATCCAGCCTTTACCTCATTAGCTGATTGGGTTAACTCTTCACTATGACTTGTTAAGGTCTCTGAAGACTTAGAAACATTTTCCATTACCTTCTTCAAGCTAGATTGCAATTGATTTGTAGCATTCCCTAATTGACCGATCTCATCTTTAGTTTTAATCTGTAACTCTTCTTGAGTCAGGTCACCACTTGAAAGGACCATCATGTGCTCGGAGACCTTTTTGATAGGTTTGGAAATATTATTGGCAAATAACCAAACAACAATTATACCAACAAGTAATGCAATTCCTTCCACAATCAAAATTACTTTTAATAAATCATTTGCAGGTTTATTGAAATCCATCATGTAGGTTCCCGCTACAACAGTCCAGCCCCAATTTGAATCCTTTTGGGAATAGGAGACTTTTGGTTTAATTTGATTTTCATTTCCAGGTAGAGGCCAGTCAAAATAGGTCAATCCCCCACCGTTTTGTGCTTGTTTTATAATTTCCTGGGTGGACTTGATACCATTCGGATCCTCTGAATCCCAGCTATTTTGACCCTCTAATTTAGGATGAGCAATCTGGTTGCCTTCATCATCCAGAATAAAAATATAGCCATTTTCTCCTAAATCAATATTCGTATTGATTGGCCGAGTCCCATCTGCCTGTTTTTCTCCCAATACTAATATCTTCACACGTTCCTGGGCTTCATCTAATGATAATTTACCCATTTCCACCTCTGCATTCAAGGCTTCTATCATTCCAATAGTCATTTCAACACTGTTTTTTAAGTTTGTTGCGCCAAGATCATTTAAACTGTTTTCACTTTTTTGATAACTAAATATACCTAATACTGCTAATGGTGTTAATAATAGCATTACTGAAACAAGAATCAATTTCGATTTAATAGAATTAAAATTGATTTTCAAGTTCTTCATTTTGCACCTACTTGTCAATTTTTTTATGTATATAGTTGGAAAGGACTCTATCTAAGGCATCGTATATCTGACCAACTAGGTCTATATTACTATAAACCAAGATAATTATACAGAGTTTTACAAAATTTAACAAGATGAAAATGAAACAAGTTCTTCTCTATTTGGTAAAGGGTGAAATCTGTCGAGAGTCAGCGTTCCTTCTTGAAAAATGATGTGAAGGAGTTTATAATACAAATGTACAGTATATTGTATTTTGTTCTTAGTGAGAAGGTTAGGATTCATGTGGTTGCCATTGATTTCCCTTATGTAAACGCTTATAATAAGTGTACAAAAAATAGTATTTTGAGTTGAGGTATCGATGACAATGTGGGAAAAGTTATATTCTAAAAACGGGCTAACAGCTAAAAATATTGCAAAGGAATTGTTAGATGTTGAGATTGGGGAAAAGATTCCAAGAGTAGCCGATTATAGTGAAAAATTATCGATTGGTAGAGGAACAGTTCAAATAGCCCTTGGATTGTTAGAAGAGTTAAAGGCGATTAGATTAGAAGCGCGGGGGCATCTAGGTACGTTTTTAATTGATAAGGATATTGAGCTATTACAAGAAATTGCTGGTATATCGCCATTAATTGGAACGATGCCACTTCCATACTCAAGAAAATATGAAGGGTTAGCAACTGGTATGGTTGAGGCTTTTGAAAATGCTGGTAAAAAGATAAATTTATCGTATATGCGTGGTGGATTAAACCGGATTGAAGCAGTTAGAACAAAGCGCAGTGACTTTGCAATTGTATCGAAATTAACAGCAAATAATAGCCTAGAGAAATATCCCGGTTTACAGGTGATGAAGCGATTAGGGGCGAATAGTTATGTTTCAGCACATAAAGTTTTCCTAGCTGATTCGGAGGAAGACAGTATACGCAATGGCATGAGAATTGGTGTCGATATGGATTCACCTGACCAGAAGGAATTGACCTTCAGTGAGTTTAAGGGGATGGATGTCGAATATGTCTATTTCAATTATATGCAGCTTTTTGACATGCTACAGACTAAGCAAATAGATGCAGCTGTATGGAGTATGGATGATAAGCGGTTGAAGCAAATGTTTACGTTTGTTGACTTTAAATCAGAGGAAGCAAGAAAAACCTCAAAGGACACATCTGAAGCAGTTATTGTTATTGATGGCGCTAGAAAAGAAGAAATAGTAGATAAATGGGGAACTGTTGCAAATGAGGATATCCTCTCCATTCAAAATCAAGTAGAAGAAGGTACGAAAATACCTAGATATTAAAAAAATTCTTTGCCAAGTAATCTAGTAATCTATTAGATTGCTACTTAACGTTTCAACTGAAAAGGAAAAGAGTGAGAGATATGTTACTAGAGGGAATAACGTATATGCATGAGCATACGACAATAGATCTTTCCGAAGTAAAGCGCAATGAGGATTGTCAGCTTGATGTTTATGAAGAGACCGTCAAAGAATATAAGAAATTGTATTCGAAGGGCGTACGTAATATTGTGGATGTAACGAATTTTGGTATGGGTAGAAACATCCCATTTGTTCAAAGGGTTGCTGAGGAGAGTGGCATTAATATTATTCATGCTACTGGATTTTATCAGGAAAAATTTTATCCAATTCAGGTTTTCAGAGAAACGAAGGAAGAACTAGCAGAGCGCATGATTCGTGAAATACAGGAAGGAATTAAGGGGACAGATGTAAAAGCACAAATTATTGGTGAAATTGGTACCAGCCATAATGCGTGGACTGAGGCAGAACGTAAGGTTTTCGAAGCAGTAGTAATTGCTCACAAGGAAACCAATAAGCCAATAACAACGCATACTTCCTTAGGTACATTAGGACATGAGCAAGTTGCCTTTTTCAAGGAAAATGGGGTTGATTTAAATCGAGTAATAATTGGGCATGTTGATTTAACAGGGGATGCTGATTATATCATTCATATGCTTCGAGAAGGAGCCTATGTAGAATTTGATACGATTGGAAAAGAAAATTACATGCCAGATCAAGTTCGTGCCGATATTTTGAAACAAATTCAGGAGCTTGGCTACATCGATAAAGTAGTACTATCTATGGATATTACGAGAAAATCACACCTAGAGTACAAAGGTGGACTAGGTTATTCCTATTTATTAGATACCTTTATTCCGATCCTCGAAAGAACTGGTATTACCGATGAATCAATTGAAAAGCTATTAGTGAGGAACCCAATCACATTTTTTGCAGGTTAACTGGCTGAAAGACCCTTAACGAGAAGAATTTAAAAATAAATCGAGAAATCGCAAGTGGGAAATTGGCAGCAAGTAAACGCTAGATTCGTTTACTAACATTCAGTGGGGAGGAAGGGAAACCCTATTGAATGAGGTTTCACTTTATGAAAGGTAGGTGGCAGCATGGAAACAACACCATTAGAAAGTATTTCTATGGAGCAGGCACAGGCGAAACAATTTGCACTAGTCGATGTCATTACGAGACATTTTCAAGGCAATGAAATTTTGTCACTTGGTGACCTAGGTGTCGTCAAAGGATTAAATAAACCAACCTATACGAAGAAAGTAGAGGAGGTTCTTGCTGAATTTTTTGGTGCGGAAAAAGCAAAATTAGTTCGTGGTGCAGGAACTGGTGCACTACGATTCGGATTTATGAGCATTTTAAAACCGGGTGAAAAAATACTAGTGCATGAAGCACCAATTTATCCAACTAGTAAAACGACAATAGAATCGATGGGGATTGGTGCGGTTTATGCTGATTTCCATAAGAAAGATGCGATTGAAAAGGCAATCGTTGAAAATCCCGACCTAAAAGGCGTGTTAATTCAATATACCCGTCAAAAGATAGATGATCATTACGATATGGGAAAGACCATCGAATACATTAAATCGTTAAACCCTTCCTTACCAATCATTACGGATGACAATTATGCAGCAATGAAGGTCGAAAAAATTGGAGTACAGCATGGAGCAGATTTATCTACATTTTCATTGTTTAAGTTATTAGGTCCTGAGGGTATTGGATTAATCATAGGGAAAGCAGCTCTAGTAGATAAAATCGAGAAATTTAACTACTCGGGAGGAAGCCAGGTCCAAGGCCATGAGGCAATGGAAGCATTACGAGGCTTGATTTATGCACCAGTCATGCTGGCAACGCAAGCACAGGTAAATGATCAATTAGTAAATAGACTAAATCAAGGTGAAGTGCCTGGGGTGAAGAAAGCATTTTTAGCCAATGCACAATCAAAGGTATTATTGGTCGAGCTTGAAGAGCCAATAGCCGAGTGTGTACTGGAGCATGCGATGGAGCTTGGTGCAGCGCCAAACCCGATTGGAGCAGAATCGAAGTATGAATTTGTTCCGATGTTCTACCGAGTCTCGGGAACATTTTTAGCAGCAGATCCGTCCCTTGCAAAGAAAATGATCCGAATTAATCCATTACGAAGTGGTCCCGATACCATTATCCGAATTCTAGCAGACAGCATACATCAAGCAAAGAAATAGTCGAAGCATAGAGGAGAGGGACATGATGAGTAGAAGAGTAATCATATTAATATTAGATAGCTTGGGTGTCGGATATATGGAGGACGCAAAGGACTATCATCCACAGGACATTGGCGCCAATACTTTCTATCATATAGTAGATAAAGTTCCAACCATAAAGATTCCTACCTTCGAAAAGCTGGGAATCAATAAAATTATTAATCATCCAACATTACAAACTATCGACAATCCGAGTGCTAGCTATGGATGTTTAAATTTAATGCATAACGGTGCGGATAGCTTTGAGGGACATAATGAAATCATGGGTACCAAGCCGAAGAAAACCTATATGGCTCCATTTAGTGACAATATTGATGAGGTAAAGGATTCATTAGAGAACAGAGGCTATAACGTTAAAATTCCAAATGAAGATTTACCATATTTACTAGTGAATGACCTAGTCATTGTCGCAGATAATATTGAAACAGATTATGGTCAAATTTATAATGTTAGCGCTCCTTTAGATTATATTCCATTTGATGAGGTTCTTAAAATTGGTCAGGTTGTCCGTGAAACAGTTAAGGTCAATCGGGTCATTGCCCTTGGTGGAGAAAATGTTACACCAGAGCATTTACAGGAATCGGTTGAGAGACGCGAGGATGGTCTAGTTGGTGTAAACTCACCGAAGTCAAATGTATATAAACGGGGATATCAAGTGCGACATTTAGGATTTGGTATAACACCAGATTATCAATTACCAACCTTAGCTAAGAAAGCAGGATTGGAAGTGTCACTTATCGGGAAGATGCAGGATGTCATTTTTTGTGAAGGAGCTCGAAAGTTCCCTGGTGTCGATACGGAACAAGTAATGAAAGATATCATTAGTGAGATGGACCATGTGGAACAAGGTGTAATAGCAGCTACGGTTCAGGAAACAGACCTAGCAGGCCATGCACAAAATCCTGAACGTTATGCAAACCGAATTGAGCTAGTGGATCAGTATTTACCTGCACTGCTTGAAAAGATGACCGATGAAGATTTACTAATTATGAGCGCAGATCATGGCAATGATCCAACAATCGGACATAATCAGCATACAAGAGAAAAAACGTATTTACTTGCTTATCAAAATACGGCTAGGTCAGTAGCCATCGGAGAAAGAGATACACTCTCTGATATTGCTGCGACTGGCGCGGATTATTTAGGACTAGATAGAACGGAAAATGGCACGTCATTTCTTCCTTTACTTGAGAAGAAATAGAAAGGAGAGAGACTATGTTTTTACAGGCAACCATGAAACACAATAGAAAATTGATAGATGCAGCAATTGAACTACACCAAGAAGGACTAATCTCACCAAACACCTATGTGCTAGATGTGGATACCGTTCGAAAAAATGCCGAAGCTTTAGCTAGAGAAGCCAAAAAACAGAATATTGAACTGTTATTTATGACCAAACAAATCGGTCGTAATGAACTCATTTCGAAAGCGATTGTGGAAGCAGGTATTGAGAAAGCAGTAGCAGTCGACCCATGGGAAGCGTTGACATTACATCGACAAGGAATAAAAATTGGCCATGTAGGTCATCTCGTGCAGATTCCGAAGTATATGATCCGTACAATACTAGAAGTTAATCCTGATTATGTTACAGTATTCAGCTATGAAAATGCAAAAAACATAAGTGAAATTGCATTAGAAATTGGCAAGAAGCAAAAAATTTTTCTACGTATAGCGGAGTCAGGTGACTTTCTATATGATGGTCAAAAAGGTGGCTTTACACTAAAGCAGCTATATGAAGACATCGATAAGCTGATCAAGCTATCTGGGGTTGAAATTGCAGGATTAACAAGTTTTCCTTGCTTACTAATTGAGGACAGTCAAGCTAAGACAACTCCAAATGTATTATCAATGCAAAAGGCCAAAACATTTTTAGAGGAAAAAGGGTTTAAGGACCTTGAAATGAATATGCCAAGTGCGACTTCAACTGCCACTATGAAGCTACTAAGGGAAAGTGGTGCAACACAAGGTGAGCCTGGGCATGCATTGACTGGAACTACTCCTCTGCATGTGTCAGGTGAGTTTCCAGAAAAACCTGCAATGGTGTATGTGTCAGAGGTTTCCCATCTATATGAAAAAAAGGCGTATGTATTTGGTGGTGGATTTTATCCAAGGTCACGTATGGAGAGGGCACTGGTTGCCCCGGATAAAAATACTATCAAAAGTGTTGATGTAATTGAAAATGATCCCTCGAATATTGACTATTATGGCACATTAGATACAACAGATGTATCCATTGGTGATACTGTTATTTATGCATTTCGCACGCAAATTTTCGTTACGAATGCTCATCTTGCTGTTGTAGGTAGCCTCGAGACAAGTCCAGAGCTACTAGGAATATATGATTCTACTGGAAATAAGGTTCGTTAAAATTTACAGTGTGGGGACAGGAATCGGCATTCTATTTTAAATAGGATATTGAATTATCATAATGAAAGCGTTATAATTACAATATACAATATTCTGTATAAAGGGATTCCAACGCTTGTATGAACATGATTGGAGATGATACGGGATGTCTATCTCGAATAAGCTTAATCTTGCACAACGTGAATTAGGTAGGTCTGTCATTCAAGTGAATCCTCACCTAGCCGAAGAAGTTAGAGGCAAAAATAGTGAACGCTTGTATTTTGGAATGAAAGATACGATCCAAATACCTGATAAACTGATCCAGGTTTTACGTGCGAATCCAAATTATGCTTGGTTAACCATTGATAAGGCAGCAGATAAGGGAAGGGCATTGGATACGGATTTAATCAATCCACTTACATATCGGGTGATGACCGGCTCATCTAGTGGTGGACCAATAAATATTCTAAAAGGTATAAATGATTTTGCTATTGGAACGGATGGGGGAGGGTCAGTTCTAGCACCAGCGATGAGCTGTCAATTACCTTCCATTATCGGCGCAGGGACTGGTTTATTTGTAAAAAATAAAAAGGTATCAACAGACAACGTGGAATTCACGGGTAGTGTTGGTGTTATTGCCAAGAAAATCTCCATTTTGAGGAATGTGATGGAGACTATGCTTGGGACGACGCTTTCCTCGAATAGAGAAAAGGCACGCATCGCTATCCCCAAGAAGGGGTCCCTTCGTACACCAGATGGTAAAGATATGTTTGACAAAATACAACATTATCTATCAAGTATTGATTGCTCATGGTATGAATTGATCGAAATAAATATGAATGGAATCCAAAATCGTCACGTCGGGATAGAACTCATTCAAACTTGTTTCAAAAAGCATGGTATTGATATGATTCTAACCTGTGAAGGCCCGGTTGACGTATATGGTTACGGGGAAACAATTCCAATGCATTTTGGTGAAGTTGGAAAGAAAATTACTGACAACCATGGGAAATATCTTATCAGGGCAGCCAATATTGCTAAGACAACAGCTATTACCGTTCCAACCGAGACGCTTGCCACTGGGATTGTCGTTATTGCAAAAGAGGGTATCAAGCATTGTCAAGTAGCACTTGATTTCGCAGAGAAGTTAGAGGAGTCTATCAAACTACCAAAGGTATGGAGTAGATATTTTCTTGAAAATGATGAAAAATTTACGAAGTTATCTTTTTAGTGAAATATAGTAAAGCGTATTCATGAGAAAACAAAGTATTTTATAGGGGGAATATACAGGTGAACTTAGAAGAGTATAATCAGCGTTTACAATTACTACTTGAGGAAAACATCATTACAAATGAGGCTCATACTGTCGCGGAGAAGGTCTTTAAGAATTTTATAGCTGTGGTAGGAAAAGAGGAAGTAGATCACGCTGAGATGCTTTTTACCCACTTACCAATGGCCCTTACTCGTATTCAAAATGGAGAAGAAGTTGAGAAGCCGTCAGCATTAATCATGAAGGAGATTGAAGAATCAAGTCATATTTCCTGTGTTAAAGAACAAGTAGCTTTTATTGAATCCTTATGGAATAAACCACTACCACAAGGTGAAAAAGAGTACTTATATATGCATTATGTAACCGTTTTAAATGCAAATTGTTAAAAATAGAAGGAGGAAATACGATGAAGATTGTAATTGGTGGACAGGTAGAGAAAAAGGAAATTGAGCGATTGATTAAGGAGTTTGATCCTTCAATCGAGACAGCTGTAAAGTCTGATTTAGAAGCGGCAATGGCAATGAAAACTGGTCAAGCGGATTATTATTTAGGTGCTTGCCATACTGGTGGTGGAGGTGCGCTTGCAATGGCACTTGCGATGCTAGGTAGAGGCCAATGTGAAACTGTATCAATGCCAGGGAGAAAGCCGAATGAAGAGAATGTTGTGGAGGCAGTGAAGGCTGGGAAAAAAGCTTTTGGTTTTACTGGTGATCATGTTGAAGCAGCAGTTCCAATGATTTTAAATGCAATTAAAAACAATTCATAGGTAAGGGAGGAATAGGTAATGGAAACATTATTTGTTGTACTAATTGGCGCAGTAGCAGCTGTTTTAGCAAATAGAAATATTGCTGTATTTAATGATGGCTTGCGGCCAGTCGTTTCAGAGCATATTGAAGGTAGTTTGAAACGTAGAGAACTAGCTTTAACAGCATTTGCCATGAGTTTTGGCCTTGTAATCGGCTTCGGTATTCCATTCACATTATCAGCAAGTATCATTCTCATTCATAGTATTTTACTAGGTACTGATATTATTGGTCTACTTGTACCGAAAAATAAATGGGGTACACCAGTAGCTGCTGTTGTGGGTGGTGTTTATGGTTGGGGACTAATCGCTGGTCTAGAAGGATTTGTGAAATTATTTGATTATTTACCAGTTAATTTCTTAGAACCACTTGGTGAGGTTGGAACCCCAGTTGTTGTAACTTTTATGGCATTCCCTGCATTAGCAGTTGCATTGCAATTTAGTATTAAAAAAGGTATTTTAACATTTGTTGTAGCTGCAATTGTTAGACAGCTTGCTGTATGGGTAAATACCGAGGGCTTCCTTAAAATAGGAGAAAATACCGTTTCTTTAAACCAAGAAGGAATGGCTCTAATCGTTGGTATGATTTTCTTATTCGCGTATGCAATGAAAGAAAAACCAGAAGGTGCTTCTATCGACTTAGCTTCTTTATTCAGTGAAAAGGTAAGTCGAATTAAGAAAAATGTTGTGTTCTTTATGGTTATTGGTGGATTAATTGCTGGTGCTACTAATCTACTATTAATGGCTGGTGATCCGATTTCACTAAATCTACTTGCTGAAGGCAAGCAGACAGATGCAGGTATTGCTGCAGCAGCAAGAGCTATCGGCTTCATTCCATTAGTAGCGAGTACTGCAATTGCAACAGGTGTTTATAGTCCTGTTGGGTTCACACTAATTTTTGTTGTAGGATTATTTGTCCCAAATGTTTGGTTTGCCGTAATTATTGGTGCATTAGTTATTTTCTTAGAAGTAATGCTATTAAACTATATTGCTAGATTCCTGGATAAGTATCCAGGCGTTCGTAACTCTGGTGAGAATATTCGTAGTGCAATGACTAAGCTACTAGAAGTTGCCTTATTAATTGGTGGTGCAAATGCAGCAAATACAATTGCACCTGGTTTCGGATTCTTCTTCATCGCAGGTTTCTACCTACTAAATGAAATCGCAGGACGTCCAATTGTTCGTATGGCAGTCGGCCCTGTCGGAGCAATCGCTGTAGGAATCATAGCCAATATTCTTGTATTATTAGGAATTATGGATATCCCTCAGTAAGGGTAAAACAGGAACAGGTCCCTTTTCCACCTGCAGACAATGCAGTGAAGGAAGGGACCTGTTCTTATTTTGCTAGTATTTAAATTTCTGTATGCTGTTTTCCATTTCTTTGGATAGTGTTGCTAGGTGTTCACTTGCTCTTGATATTTCTTCCATGGAAGCGGATTGCTGTTCCATGGAAGCGGAGGCTTCCTCTGTTGCAGCAGCGTTTTCCTCAGAGCTAGCTGAGAGATTCTCGATAACCCCGATAATTTCGGTTTTCTTTTCTCCCATTTCTTCACCAAGCTTCGTAATATTTTGAATAACGGCTTTCATGCTATCTAGTGAAGTCGATATTTCCTCAAACTTATCATTTGTAGTCTTAACACTATTAGCCTGTGATTGAACGATATCTCCAACCTGTTCAATCGTATCAACAGCAAGCTCTGTTTCTTGTGTTAATCTCTGAATAATGGTTTCAATCTCTTGGGTAAATTTGTTTGATTCCTCGGCTAGTTTTCTAATTTCATCGGCAACAACAGCAAAGCCTTTACCAGCTTCTCCTGCACGCGCTGCCTCAATACTAGCATTTAGTGCAAGTAAATTTGTCTGCTCTGCAATACTCTTAATCATTTGGCTTGCTGTGGCAATTTTTTCAGCACTTTGGTTCGTATTATCAATAACATCTTTAATTTCTCCAGTAGATTGATAAGCCGAATTTGTCTTTTCATTCAGGTCTTGTAATATGTCTAGTGCGTCATTCTTAATTCTATCTACATCCCCTGCAGATACATTCAATTCCTGGATGTATTCAAGATCTTTCGTTATCAAATCACCGAGCTCATTAATATTAATCGCACCTTGCTCTGTGTCACGTGCCTGTACACCTGTACTATTGGAGATTTCTTCAATTGTATGACTTACTTCCTGTGCAGCTGCAACTGATTGCTCACTCGTCTCCATTAATTCATGTGAGAAGGCTGCAACTTCTTTAGAAGAATTCGATACATTTTTAATAAGATGTACTAAATTCGTTTGCATATTATTCATATCTTTAATAATATCGCCTATCTCATCACCTAAACGTAGGTAACGCTCAGGGATTTCCTTTGTAAAGTCACCTTGTCCCAATAATTGGATATGTTCCGAAGCAAATTTAATAGGCTTCGAAATTTTGTTGGAGACAACATACGACACAAGGAAAGAAATTATTGTAATGATGATAATGGAGACAATAACCATAGCAAGAATTTCATTTGAACTTTTTGCCAGTTCATTTTTATCGACTAAAACGATATAACGTAATCCAACCTGTGAATTAGAAGAGTCCACTATCTTTATATTGTAAGCCTTTCCATTTAATTTGGCGTCAAATGGCTTATCTGGTAATTTAGTGGGGTCTTCTAATTGTTTAATCCCTAATTCAGATATACTAGCGGATTTTTCCAGGTTTTCATCTTTAGGATTAGCAATAATATTACCGTTTTTATCAGCTAAAATAATATAGCCTGAGTCACCAATTTTTAGCTTTTTAATCATTTCTGTTAAGTTGGTTAAATCCACGTCCACACTTAGTACGCCACGAACGTTATTACTTGTATCTTTTACTGCTTTAGCGGCAAAGATGACAAGGTCACCACTAGATGTTGTATATGCATCGGAAAAATTAACTTTGTCCTGATTTTCTAGTGCTAGCGTATACCAGGAGCGTTCTCTTGAATCGTACCCTTCATCCCGGTCACTGCCTGGATATTGAGTGAAACCACCATTGGCTTCAACACCAAGGCTTGCAGCAATAACTGATTCATGACTAGTTACAAATGACTCGAAGGTTCGAAAAATATCTGCCTCATACGGATCTCCTTCAAGCGGCTTCATAGGAATTTTTCCATTGACACCGGTTTTATCTATAAAAGTTGTAATACGCTCATCTGCTTCACGCAAATTCGAGAACGTACTCAACATATTTACATTCGATTCAATATCTGAAAAGAAGTTGGACAGACTCAAATCAACCTGATTTATTTGTTGTTCCATGGAACGGTTGAAGTCGAGTTTTGTTTGTGAGTTTACTTTAAATGCTACAATAACTCCACTTATCAACAATGAGATGATAGTAATAGATAATATTGCGACCTTTAATTTTGTATTAATTGTATTTAATCTAAATTTCCTTTTTTGATTTTTCTTTGTTGCCAAATCTATTCTCCTTTTAATCCAAATTAGTAATTTAGTAGAAAAGCAACCTATAAAAAATCAACTATCCCCCCTTGATCTAGACTCCTATGTATAACCAGTGCTGTATCCACTCATTTTCAATAGGGCTTTAGTACTATAGGAACATTATACTGAAATTTTTGAGATTTGGGTAGGGGGCTTGTAGCTTCTGAAGATCTCGATTAAGCCGAGACTTTCTAGAAGTTGGTAAACCCTCCAAAAACCAGTATTTACATTTTCTCTATAACACCCATGCTTTCTAATAGAATCTTTGCATCGCTATTTAAATAATCTAATACATCGTGACGTAAAAGTAACTTCGGGTTATTTTTAATTGCCAATTTGACACCACTAAGATTAAACTTTTTTGCTGATATATTAATGGCATTAATTGCTGCCATCTCTATTCTAGATAAAGGCTGAAGTCCCGATTCAAACCGTTCCGAAACAAAAGACAGTATTTCTCTAGCATTTGTGTTGAGTCGGTGTTTTTGATTCTTTAATAACTCGTAATTGTTCTCTACATAACGCCTAGCAGTTCCGAAGTCAAGTTCCTCTGTTGATTGGTTAATTTTATTGATGATTTCTTCTAGTTGCATACGAATACATTCCTTTTTCGAGATAATTTTTGCTTATGGAGTATTTTATTATAAATATAGATGTTTTTCGAGTTATTAACTTAGAGAAGGATTGCTGAGATTTAATTTACTCGAAATAATGAATTTAAGTAAACGAGACAGAATAAGATACCGATAATAATAGAGATGTTAAAAAGGTTGAGAGAATACAAATGGAGGAAACTAAATGAAAATTAAATTACCTATTATTCTAGTAGGCATTGTTCTTTTACTTACTGCTTGTTCAAGTGATGATAGTGAGAAAAAAGCAGACATAGAAAAGGAAGAGAAAACTATTTCTAAGACCGTTAATAAAGAAGAGGAAAGTACGAAGGAACAAGAACCTACTCTTGATGAATCATGGTTTGGTGATTGGGTATTTTTAAGTGATGATATAAATGGTAGTATTCAAATTCAAAAAGAAACAGATAACCAGGTCTCTGTATATATAGAAGGATCAAGTATAAGTACTGTTAATAATAGCTCTTATGGTAATGCTATAGAGGGAAGTGGAACGATTGAAGATAATAAAATTGCTTTTAAAAGGAATATAGATGGTACATGTACAGGAACCTTGGAAAAAAATGATAATATGATCACACTAACAACAGACAGTGAAGCCTGTAATACTCCCCAGATCTATTTGGATGGGGAATATATAAAGGCAGATTCCATTGAACAAGAACCATTAATTACCGAGGAAAATGGTGAGTTTTTCGTTTACGGAGTAACACTAGGTGATTCGCCGTCTTTTGTGAAGCATATGCTTGGTAATCCAACATTTGAAGGACCAAGTGAAGATGGATTTTACCCATGGGTGCTAGAGTATGATAAACCAACTGCAACCATCTCAATATTTGAGGGTCTAATGAATAGTATTATAGTCGGAAATATTAGTCTTGATGAATTCACTAATGGCATACCTGGTGAATTTACTGGAAAGTTTTACAAGACTGAAGATGATACTACTTTATATTTATACAATCCAGAAAATGAACATTTATTAATCTATCGTGCTGAATCAGAAGATTTGTCAACAGGAAGCATCTTATTCCAGCACGCGGACGGCAACTTCCATGTAGGGGTTGAAAATGGATGGATAATAGAAACGGACAGTAGTTGGGAATAATAGGTCTGAATCAGAAGAAATTATAGGAGGCGTTGTGAAGTGGTACCACTTCACAATGTCTTTTTTGATGCTAACTGCTCAAGCTAACTTAATTGGTATAGGAGGGTAATTCGTATAAGGAAAAATCAATTTTTCGTTTTTCGTGATTGGCTAATCCTCTGTGGAAGAAATAGCAAAAT
Organism: Ornithinibacillus bavariensis; assembly: GCF_018333235.1. Classification (GTDB taxonomy): domain Bacteria; phylum Bacillota; class Bacilli; order Bacillales; family Amphibacillaceae; genus Ornithinibacillus; species Ornithinibacillus bavariensis. Next base: position 433,227 of record NZ_BORP01000002.1, read on the forward strand.
TGGCATTAACACTGCCGTCATCGCAGAAGAACTACAGAAACTGGTAAATGGGTTTCAGCTTAGCAAGGGCGGCGAGGTACTCCTCGAAATAACTTGATTTCGGTTGAAAAAATAATAATTAAGACCTTGCTACATGTGGTCAAGGTCTATTTATTACCAAATGGACGGAAGTACTCAGTCCCGACATCCCACAAGAACTTATACCTAGATTCTTGCATATAGTACTTCAAAGACTTCTTGAGGATGAATATGATGCATATTACAATCAACTTATACAATTTCAAGGTTAATAATATTTCTGGTAATGGCTCTATCACTATTGGTGAAGCAATTCATAATAGTCATACGTCCAAAATTAAATCCCAGGGGGCAAACTCATCCTATGGAGATGCATCCAACAATGAAGCAATGATGGAAAATATTTATATTGATCCAGATGTAAATGATATGACAGATATCGGAAATGCCGATTCAGCAAATATAGGGTTACCAACACTGGAATTAGGTCAATAGAAAGGAATAGAGTTGTTTGGTCGTTCCTGTAAATATGCGGATAGGATGTAATCTCGCAAAGTTATAAGAAGTAATTTCAGTCATTATCTCATGATCCAGAAGCATGTAGTAGCTCCAAAAGACATAATGAATGCGAGATTCATTAAAGAATTAAGATAAAAGGAGAATTCGAATGCCATATCAGATAAACATTATAGGTATTAAGGTTAACGGGATGACACAAAATGGAAATCTTGATATTGGTCCAACTGTTCATAATAGTCATACCTCAAATACGAAAATGTTTGGGGCTAATTTTTCTTTGGGAGATTTGTCTGCAAATGGCTCACAGCTAAATACATTTATTATTGATCCTGATGTTAGTGATCAAGATCAAATTGCAAACCCTTCTCTACCAATGGTTGGGCAGGTTTAGTCCAGTTTTAATGGGGTGATGTCATGGATATTGAGAAAGTTAAAAAGTGGGTAGACTTTACTCAAGATTTTCAAAAAAGCAGCTTATGGCCTAATAAGAATGAGAACTATTCACCCGAAAAGTTTTTCAAAGGAAATGAAAAAAAGGACCGTCCTGTAGTTTTACAGAAAGAAAAAGACTTCCCTAAAGTCGATGTATATCGAGACGACACTTATGTTTACATGCTGATTGAAGTTCCTGGAATCGACCCAAAGGCATTGCAAATTTCCCTACAATCCAAGCATCAATTAATTATAAAAGGAAATGTTCAGCAGCCATTCATTTCACCAGAAACTGCTGTTAGAAAAGAACGGTTTTATGGTAGCTTTGAACGGATAATCCAACTCCCCGAACCAACCGAACCGCAGCTAATCCAACTAAGCTCATACCAAGGTGTAATACAAGTTATATATCCCCGCTCGAACGAGATAACTCCACTACATTTTAGTTGGTGAATAAGGTGCTACTTCGATAGGGAGATTTACCTTTCAATAGATTTAGATAAAGAACTGATGTAAGCATAGTAGGTAAAATTATTGGGATAACTTTACCTACTATTTTTCTGTTGTATCGTTAAAAAATTCGACGATCTCTGTTAGCAAGGAGTGCATGAAAACAAAAGCTAACAAAGAATTTTTTAGTGTTTAAATTGAATAGGCGTAGTCAAATCTAGTGAAAACCTTTTACAAAACCAATGACCTATTGCTTACTAATTCCTTAAATTATAGACTTTTATCATTAATTATTTATTTCTTTGTAAACAATTACTTTTAAAGCTGTTATTTCTTCTTCAGTAAAATTGTTTTCGATTTTTTGTAAGAGTTCTTCTTTGTTAATTTGCCCTTCCTGAACTTGTGATTGAATATCCTGTAGCTCTTTTATACCTAGTTTTTTAACCATTAATCTAGTAGCTTCTTCTTTAGTAGTAAAAGGCAAGTCAGCTTCATCTACTGATTTGGCATCATTTAAAAAAGCTTTTAATTCAGGATTACTTTCAATGGTTTGTTTTATTTTTTCCATTTCTCCACTATTTAGAAATTCGGTAGATAATATTTCCACGAGTTTTTCCGATGCTATCTTCGTTCCAAAGAAGTAAATCCCATATCCAAGACCGACTAAAGCTATAATTACAATTAATAAATATTTAAGTAACCTCATTATATCTCCACCCCTTTATATAAATATACAATAATTACTAATTTAGAAATAATATTAATAAAAATTACCTGAAAGGAAATTATGAGATTTTAGCAATTGAAATGCAGAAAATTTAAGCGATAATTCGGGTGTTTTTTCACTAAACTTAAATACGTTAATGATTAACTCAACAGAAATCAAGTAAAATTGGTATCGTGAAACAGTTGTAGAAAATGGATTGGAATTCGAACCGGTTATCACTATTATAACGATATAAGAGAAGGTTAGATAGTACATTATTTTCCTTTATAGCTATAGGTTAAAAGGATTATACTATTAGTAGGGTTGAACTATGGAAATGGTGTTTTCATGATTTTTTGATGTTACTTGAATTTGACGCTAGGAAAACTAAAAGGTATCCAGAACTTTAAAATGGCATCACTTGCAATAGACCTTTGATATTTTTTTAGAAAAATGTTATTCTACATTTAGAAGTTAAATAGGATCACATGTTACTGATACGATCAGGCATGGTGGTAACTGTTGGGATAGGTTTTGCCTATCTTTGTTACCTCATGCCTTTTTTTGTTGTGTAATCAACATACCATCAACCGTGACAATCTCATTCTTTTGGTTAAATGAGTTGCTTATGAGAATACTAATGAACATCTAAGTTATACAGAAATAGGGAGGAAAAATTTATGTTTAAGAACCTTTTTAAATCTAAGGAAAAGCATACAACAAATGGGATGGAGGTTTTTGCTCCAATTACGGGTAAATTTGTTTCAATTGAAGAGGTGCCTGATCCTGTGTTTAGCCAAAAAATGATGGGAGAAGGCGGAGCTATTATTCCTTCTAATGGACAAGTTGTTGCACCTATTAGCGGTGAAATTATTCAAGTGGCACCGACAAAGCATGCAATTGGTATTTTAGCTGAGGATGGCTCGGAATTATTATTACATATCGGGTTAGAGACGGTTGCAATGAGTGGGGAAGGATTTACTGTTCACGTCAACCAGGGTGATAAAGTGCAAGTTGGACAGCCCTTATTGGATTTTGATTTAGCATCGGTTAAAGAGAAGGCAAAGGATAGTATATCACCAATTGTATTTACTAATAGTGGTGATACTGGTAAGACTTATGAGCCAGTACATGTATCCGAATGTCAAGCAGGGGAAACAGTAATTTTTCAAGTAAAGAAATAGGATATTGACTATCTATGCCTTTTTAATAAGGAGGTGAGGAATGTGAAGATAAAGAAAGTCCTAAATAATAATGCTGTTATAGTCGTGGATGAGGGACAAGAAAAGATTGCTATTGGTGCAGGTGTTGCTTATAGCAAAGGGAAGAATGACTTAGTGAATATCACTAAAATAGAGAAGCTTTTTATTTTAAAAGAAAATGAAAAGCTACAGCGATTATTAGAAAGAATTCCTGAGGAGCATTTTATCCTTGCAGAGGAAATTATTTCCCATGCAGAAAAGGAGCTGGAAGGAAAGCTGAATGACCATATTTATTTAGCATTAAGTGATCATATTTCCTATGCCATAGACCGTCACCAACAGGGAATTGTAGTGAAGAATAAGCTGTTTGATGAAATTAAAGTCTTGTATCCAAAGGAATTTTCCATAGGTTTGTGGGCGATCGACTATATAAAGGACAAAATTAGGGTCGAGCTTCCTATTGATGAAGCGGCATTTATTGCACTTCACATCCACACCATGAAAATGCGAGGAGGTGATTTACGTACAACGGTTCGGCAAACGTCTATTTTAAAGGATATGGTGGACATGATTCAGGACTATTTAGGTATTGCTATTAACGAACACCATTTATCCTATGAAAGACTCATTACGCATCTTCGCTTTGCTTTAGTGCGATCAGAACGCCGAGAAAGAAATACGATGGATGAAGAACTGCTTATCATGATTAAAAAGAAGTTCGAGGACTCGTTTCGTTGTGCTAAAAGGGTTGGTGAAGAATTATCCTCTGTTCACGGTATTCATTTACCAGAGGAGGAGTTAGGTTATATTGCCCTTCATATTGAAAGGATAAAAAATATTAATAATTAGGAGGAAAAAGACCATGATGAAATATTTACAAAGACTTGGTCGCTCATTAATGTTACCGGTTGCAGTATTACCTGCAGCAGCGGTTTTAATGGGGATTGGGTACTGGATTGACCCAGATTGGGGTACCGGTAGTGCTTTTGCTGCATTTTTAATAAAAGCCGGTAGCTCCATCATTGATAATATTCCAATTCTTTTTGCAGTAGGTGTAGCACTTGGAATGGCTAAAACCCGTGATGGTTCTGCTGCATTAAGTGGTTTGGTTGGTTTTCTAGTTGTAACAACATTACTATCACCCGATTCGGTCGCTATGTTAAAAGGAATTGATGTTGAAGCGGTTGACCCTGCATTTGAAAATATTAAAAACGCATTTATAGGTATTCTTTCGGGATTAGTTGCAGCAAATATGTTCAACCGATTTAGTGAGGTGCAATTACCAGATGCCTTGGCATTCTTTAGTGGAAAACGACTAGTTCCTATTATGACATCAGCAGTAATGCTAGTAGTTTCTGGTATTTTATTCTTTGTTTGGCCAATTGTATATGGATGGCTTGTTGCGTTTGCAGAAGCAATTGTTGGTTTAGGTGCTGGTGGTGCAGGTTTATACGGATTCTTTAACCGTTTATTAATTCCAACAGGATTACACCATGCCTTAAACTCAGTATTCTGGTTTGATGTTGCTGGAATCGCGGATATTAATAACTTCTGGTCTGGAAATGGTACGAAAGGTATTACCGGTATGTACCAGGCTGGATTCTTCCCAATTATGATGTTTGGTTTACCTGCAGCAGCACTTGCGATGTATCATACTGCTAAAACAAAGCGTAAAAAGCAAGCAGCTTCCTTATTAATGGCAGCTGGATTTGCTTCTTTCTTAACTGGGGTAACAGAACCACTTGAGTTCTCCTTTATGTTCCTTGCGCCAGCACTTTATGTTGTACATGCTGTACTTACAGGTCTTTCACTATTTATTGCAGCTGCATTCCATTGGACTGCTGGATTTACCTTTAGTGCAGGATTAATCGACTTTTCATTAAGCTCAGCCTTACCATTAGCAAACCAGCCTTATATGCTATTACTTCAAGGTCTTGGATTTGCGGTAGTGTATTATGTGTTATTCCGTTTCTTAATTACGAAATTCAATTTAAAGACTCCTGGTCGTGAAGACGATGAAATGATTGAATCGGAAGAGGACGAAGTAGCTACATCTAAAGGCGATAGTAAAAAAGATCGTTTTGCTACAATGGCAGCGCAAATTTACGCAGGTTTAGGTGGGGATGAGAACGTTACTTCCTTAGATAACTGTACAACGCGCCTACGTTTGGAAGTAAAAGATATGGATAAGGTTGACCAAGCGAAAATCAAAGCAACCGGTGTACCCGGAATTAATGTTATAGATAAACATAATATCCAAGTTGTTGTTGGAACTAATGTTCAATTTGTTGCTGATGAAATGGAGAAGTTACGTAAATAAATTGGGTAGCAGGATAGGAGAAAAAATCTCTTGTCCTGTTTTTTTGTTAGTAGGATATGGGTGACTTCCAAAGAGGACTTGCAGATGTTTTTATGATTATCTATGAATAGCTGCTGATGGTTAAAGTTTATTGAGATAGAGAGTGGAACTAATCCAATAGATGAATAGAGGTCTCTATACATCATTTTGAAGAGAAATTTGAAACGAAATAACGAATATCGATTCTCTATGCATCATTATGGGGAGGAATTTAAAATGAAAAGATGCGTAGCGGATCTCTATGTATCATTTTGAAGAAAGATTTGAAACGAAATGACGAATAGCGGGTGTCTATGCATCATTTTGGAGAGAAATTTGAAATGAAAAGATGCATAGCGGTTCTCTATGTATCATTTTGAAGAAAGATTTGAAACGAAATGACGAATAGCAGGTGTCTATGCATCATTTTGGAGCGAAATTTGAAACGAAAAGAAGCATAGCGGATCTCTATGTATCATTTTGGAGAAATATTTGTAACGAAATGACGAATAGCAGGTGTCTATGCATTATTTTGGAGCGAATTTTGAAACGAAAAGAAGCATAGCGAATCTCTATGTATCATTTTGAAGAAAAATTTGAAGCGAAATGACGAATAGCAGTTCTCTATGCATCATTTAGAAAGTAAATCTGTATCAAAATGAAGAATTACGAATTTCTTCGGGCATTACTTAGCAAAAAAAATGATGTTCATTGTAACGTTTCAGCTTAACAAAGAAAGAACACTACACGCTTTTCTTCCCTTCGCCACCTTAGTCGTCATTCTTTCGAATATAGGGATGAAAGGAGGTGTTAAGAATGGCAGTAGCTGATTTAATGAATACGCAGCTGCGCTTAGTACTTTTTGATGGGAATGATCCATCCTCTGGTGAACCTATTTATAAAGTAAAGAGCTTCAATGGTGTGAAGACAAGTGCAACTGCAGATCAATTATATGCAATTGCTAATGCTTTTGCTGGATTACAGCAACGCCCATTAAATATCATCGAGCGTAAGGATAGCTCAGATATTCGCCAGGCTTAGAAGGGTGTTGAAGCTGTAAAAGTAAGAAGTAGAAAGGAGGGAGAGTTATGAAAAGACTAGAACTAAAGTTTGAGAATGAAGAAGGAAAGATTGTTACGTATTCCTTGGAAGAACCAATTGAGCCAGTGGATCCGGTTGCGGTAACAAGTGCAATGGATGTTATTCTCGAACAAAACGCTTTTTCAACTAGTGGTGGTGATTTAGTCGCGAAAAAGGGTGCACGTCTAGTAGAGAATAATGTTCAGGATATCGAAATCATTTAAGACGAAAGGGGGTTATCATGGGTACTATCCTAGTGGTGCCCCCTTTACAGATGCAGATATAGTTTAAAGAGATTGATTTTATTATCGAAAAACTTGATATAGTTTGAAATTTCGTGTCATATTAATAGATAATAGTAAAAAGAACTGCTGGTGCTAGACCCTCCTTTACTAACTATGGAATAAGGAAGTGAGAGAATTGATTGATATTCACACACATATTCTTCCTGGTATTGATGATGGTGCCAAGACCATGGAAGACAGTCTTGCAATGGCACGTGCAGCGGTTGAGCAAGGAATCCACACAGTTTTTGCAACGCCACATCATCAAAACGGGTATTATATGAATAAAAAACAAGATATCGTAAACAAGGTAAAGCAATTCAGGAATTGTTTACAGGATCTTAATATTCCACTTACTATACTAGTTGGGCAGGAAACGAGAATACACGCTGATTTTATGGCAGAGCTAAATGAAGATATCATAGCACCCCTACAAGATACATCGTATATTTTAGTTGAATTTCCTTCTTTTGAAGTTCCTCGTTATGCTGATAAACTATTATTTGATATACAAGTTGCCGGTTTCATGCCTATTATTGTTCATCCTGAACGAAATCAACAAATAGCTGAGCATCCGTCCATTCTTTATGATTTTGTCAAAAAAGGTGCCCTTACACAGATTACTGCTGCAAGTCTGACAGGTAGATTTGGAAAGAAGACGCAACAGTTATCCTATCAGCTCATTGAGCATCATTTAACACATTTTATTGCCTCAGATGCACATAATACTTCCTCGAGAAGATTTATTTTGCAGGAAGCATTTCAACTCGTAAGGAAGGAATTTGGATGGGATGTCTATTATACATTCATGGAAAATCCACAGCTGTTACTTGAAAATCAATATGTTCATCGCGTAGAGCCAATTCTTGTTAAAAAGAAAAATAGTATTTTTAAAATTTTTCCTTAATCGATTGTAAAAAATTACTTGTCACCAATCCTTTTATCGTTTATGATGTTATTATGTTCTTTAAAATGAACATTATTCGCGAGTTATTTTAATATTTTACTTTCTAAATATTTTTTTTAAACATAACGTTCTATATAGTGAACAACAAAAAGGAGTACACACTGGTCATGTCTACAAAACCGTTATCAAAGTAGGCACTCGGTCATTCTGTGGGTTGAAATAGACCTTAGATGCAAGTCGTCGATGGAGTGATGTGAGGGAGGGTTAGATGCCCTTATACTATCCATACAAATCAATAGAAGGGGGGAGGAAGTAAGAGTTGAAGTGTTTAGTCGTTACGAATACAGATCGTATCATTAAGGTTTTTTTTATTCCACATATCAGACTACTACAGAATATGGGATTTGAGGTATCTGTCGCTACTGCCGTAACTGACGTAAAAAGTTTGGAAAAAGCATTACCAGGGGTTACATTTCACCATATACCCTTCCAGAGAAACCTCAATCCTTTTGATAATGCAAAAGTCTATTTCTCTTTAAGAAAGCTGCTAAAGCAAATGGAATATGATCTTATTCACGTGCATACACCAATTGCTTCTTTTTTAGTTAGACTAGCTGCACAAAAGGGGCAACCAGTAATCTATACGGCACATGGGTTTCATTTTCACGATAATGGTTCTCGGATAAGTAATTGGCTTTATTTAGCTATTGAGCGTGTAATGGAGAGAAAAACAACAAAGCTAATCGTTATCAACGAGGAAGACTATTTGCAGGCTAAAGAGATATTTCCACTGGACAAAATTCACTTTATAAACGGCGTAGGTATCGACTCATCAGTATTTAATCCGGAAAAGTATACCAACTCTATGAAAAGTAGCATAAAAGAAAGGCTCCACATAGATGGACATAAAAAGGTGATTACTCATTTGGCAGAGTTTAATTCTAATAAACGTCAGATTGATATTGTTTTGGCTGCAGAACAATTAAAGGAATATAATCAGGAGTTTATATTTCTACTACTTGGGGATGGACCATTAAAGGATGAGATACAAAATCAAATCCAGAGTAGAAATCTAGAACCGTATATTCGTTGTTTAGGATATCGAACAGATATAGAAGATATTTTGAGTATTACAGATATTGGCTTACTAGTTTCGATTCGGGAAGGCCTGCCGAAATCTGTCATGGAAATGATGGCAATGGAAATTCCGTTAATTGTAACGGATATTCGTGGAAATAGGGATCTTGTCCAAAATGAAAATGGTTTTATCATCCCAATACAAAGTCCGATTGATCTGATGACTTCGTGTCTAACCTTGATTCAAGATGAAAATTTACGACAAACTATGGGGAGGGCAGGTAGAAAAAAGATCCTTGAGAGGTTTGATTTGCGCATCATTTTAGAGGAGTTGCAGACAGTTTATGAAGCATCCCGATATCCAATGGCAAGGGGAGTAGTATATGAGAGGCAAAGTGATCATCTCAAGCAACTTCCTTAATGTAAAAATTTGGTGGTGATGATGTGAATACTAAAGGCATATTAGTAATATCCTTGGATTTTGAATTAAATTGGGGGGGTCATGACTGTTTACCATTAGAAAGATATCAGGATAATTTACTTGGTGCAAGAAAGGTAATACCTATGCTACTAGAAAGATTTAATAAAAATGAGATACATGCAACATGGGCAATTGTTGGATTCTTATTTTATTCGAATAAGCGAGCTTTATTAAAGGATATTCCCAAGAGTCTACCAAACTATGATAATGAGAAGATTTCTTCCTATTTACATTTAAAGAGTATCGGTGAAAATGAATTCGTTGATCCGGTCCATTTTGGCTCCTCTTTAGTTGGGCTCATTAGTGAACATGAAAATCAGGAAATTGCAACACATACTTTCAGTCATTATTATTGCTTAGAAAAAGGTCAAACCATTCAAGATTTTGAAGCGGATTTAATGCAAGCAATACATGTAGCAAAGAGAAAAAATAAAACGATTAAATCCTTTGTTTTCCCCCGAAATCAAGTGAATTCCGCCTATTTAACGATATGTGAAAAACATCAAATAACTGCGTATAGAGGCTGTGAAAGGCATTGGTTATATCGGGCAATGCCAGGTGAGGACGGGGGATTGAAGCGAGCTATTAGACTTCTTGACAGTTACATGAATATTACTGGGGACCATACTTATTCTTTTACCGAGTTAACACAAGAATCGAAACTCATAAATGTTCCATCTAGTCGATTCCTTAGACCATATTCCAAACGATTTCGTTCTCTTGAAGGATTAAAATTAAAAAGAATAAAGGATAGCATGACAAAGGCAGCCATAGAGGGTGGCCTGTATCATCTTTGGTGGCATCCGCATAATTTTGGTGTACACATAGAGGAAAATATGCAAATGTTAGACACCATTCTGGACCATTTTCTCATGCTAAAGAAGCAATATGGCATGGAGAGCTTAACGATGGAAGAGGTCAGTGAGAAAGTAAGAAGTAAATTGAAGCGTTTATCAGAATTAAGGCTGTTTTAAGGTGAACCTATTGGAAAATAATTTAAAACGTGGTGTTACCAAATGCATTTGTTAATACGGAGAATTGATCTATTCTTAATCGGGCTCCTAATTTGTTGTATACCGTTTATGTTTCATTTGAATTTAATCATTGAATGGAATGTGTCTTATGGTGATATGCTGATGGTTGCCATTCTCATTTGGTTAATCGCAAATAAAGAAAATAACGCGATTATAGCGATTGTTATAAGAAAATATTACCTCATTATCTTGTACAGTCTACTGCTTATTTATTGCTGTATCTTAAGCATGGTGAATTACTTTACGAATATATTCGTTGATATTCCCTATGGTATATCCTCAGTAGTAAAGTTAACCATTAACTTTTTGTACATAATTGTTTTCTTGATTTTTTTGGAAAAATATAAAGAAGCATTGCTACAACATATTCTTCGCTGGTGGAAATATACTGCAATCGCGATTTCTATTATTTGTATTGGAAGTGTTATTTTATATCGAATGGGTATTGAAAACGGGCTAACCTTAGATGGACGTGCACAGGCAACATTAAATGATCCAAATTTAGCAGCCTTATACTTAATTGTTTCTTTTTCTATTATCGCTCTTTCCTCCATCTATTTACAAAAAAGAACGGTGATTAATTCTTCCATGGTTATTGTGTTAGTAGCTTTATTCTCAACAGCATCACGTGGTGGAACTTTGAGTATTATGCTTGGTCTAAGCTTTGTTTTGTATCTATGCTTCATAGCAGGGAGAATAAAGGAATTAATTTTGTTTATCTGTGTTATTGGCATATTTTCTTCTGTAATGTATTGGGTCCATTCCACATCTGATGTTATTAGCTTTGCGATAGAGAGAGTGTCAAATATAGGATCCAATGGAGATGGAACGTCTTACCGAATTTTTTTATGGAAGTCTGCACTTGAAATGTGGGCAAAAAATCCTTTTCTTGGGGTAGGAATTGGTCAATATATTTCCTATTCACCTGAGATTTTTGGATATTCCTTAACGAACATCCCACATAATACCTATCTTTCTTTCTTATCGGAAACGGGGATAATCGGGTTTAGTGCTTTTATTTGGTTCCCGGTATATCTCATTACAAAATTAATAGTGGGGCTCATTAGCTATGGAGAAAAGAAGTATTTCTATTTACTGATAGGATTAATTGCAGTAGCCATTCAGGCATTATCAATCAATATTGAAAATATCCGTTTTATCTGGTTATTTATAGCAATTTCCTATGTAGTCGTAGACAAATCATATATACCATATACAAACCAGTAGACAAACTATCATGTCAGCTGACCCTATTGTAGAGAAAATGGAGGTGAAATTGTGAAAGATACCCTTACTATTCAAGATATTGCTCAACTACTAAAAAAACGCATCGTACTAATCGCAGCTCTAACCATTGGTTTTATCGTGATTGCTGCAATTATCAGCTTCTATCTCCTGACACCTACATACAAGTCATCCTCACAATTTATCGTCAATCAACAACAAAGTGATTCGATTCCATTTAGTGTAAATGAGATCCAGAAAAACTTAGAGTTGATCAATACATATACCGAAATTATGAAGAGCCCATTTATTCTGGAGAAGGTTATTACCGAATTAAATCTAAGTCTTACCCCAACAGAACTAGGGAAAAAAATTGAAGTCATTAGTAATGAAAACTCTCAAGTAGTGAGTGTTTCTGCTTTGGCTGACACCCCTGAGGAAGCGGCCGAGCTTGCTAATGTGATTGTTACTCAGTTCAAGAATACAATTCCTTCTATAATGAATATCGAAAATGTATTTGTCTTATCAGAGGCAAACCCAGTCTTATCACAGGACCCTGTGTTTCCTAGGCCATTTATTAATATGATTATCGCAGGAATAATAGGAGCAGCAACGAGTGTTGGATTAGTATTCCTTCTAGAATTTTTAAATACAAAGGTAAAGCTAGAAAGCGATATCGAGGTACTAGGAATAACCGTACTAGGAGTCATTTCGAAAATGGCCAGAACAACGCAAAGAAATAGAGAAGCACATAATGATTTTGCTAAGGAGGAGAGGAGCCTTGAGGCGTAAAAATTTGAAAGCTGCTAGAGGTAGTCTAATGACAATAGAAAATAAAAACAAACAGGGTCTAGAACAATTTCGTAGCTTAAGATCAAATATTTATTTTTCCTCTATTGATAAAGAATTACGAACTATTGCTGTATCGTCGCCTAGCTCTGGTGACGGAAAGACGATGACTGCATCTAATCTTGCTGTTGTTATTAGTCAGGAAGGAAAAAAGGTCTTATTAGTAGATGCTGATTTGCGAAAGCCAAGTGTTCATCATGTATTTTGGCTAGAAAATAGATATGGACTTAGTAATTATTTAATTGGCCAAAAAACTCTACATACTATCATACACTGTGCGTATCCCAATCTAGACATTATTACCAGCGGTATTGTACCCCCTAACCCATCAGAATTATTAGGGTCTATTCAAATGAGTGAGTTTATACAAGCAGTTAAAGAGAAATATGATGTCGTTATTTTCGATACACCACCAGTACTAATTGTGACGGATCCTACATTAGTAGCTAGTAAATGTGATGGATTGCTACTAGTTGTCCGGGCAAAGAAAAATGATATGAAGGAAGTAAAAAGGGTGCAGGAGCAACTAACCTTTGCTGGAGCAAATATAATTGGAGCGGTTTTGAATGGAAAAAAACAACCAAAGGGCTCTTATTATTATCAATAGAAAAGGAGTTAGTTAAACATGGTAGAGGTTCATTATAAGCGCGGATTCATTCACATGATGGATCTATATGGTTCTACTAATATTGAACACAAAAGGGAAGTAGACATTATTATTGCACAAGAGGTGTTGTTTCCGAACAGAGAGAGTGTGAAACATGTATCTCCAAAAGGCTTTTTACATAGCTTTGGTAAAACATTAGTAATTAATTTGAATCGAACAGAAGATGAGATTTTTTCGGATATACATAAAAATACTAGATATAAGATTAATCGTGCTGAGAAAAGAGATTCTATTAACTATCATGAATTAACGGCTCCGACAGATGAACAAATTTGGGAGTTTAAACAATTTTTCGATCAATTTGCAGCGCAAAAGAAATTACCAAAGGCAAACTATGGAAGATTAAAAAGTCTAAGAGATAAAGAAGCGCTTATTATTTCATATGCCACAGACGAAGATGCCACGGTTCTTTGCTATCATGCGTATGTAAAAGTAACAGGCTATTGCTCCCTTTTATATTCCGCATCTGCCAGATTTCATAATGGGGAGATTCGTAATAAGATTGGTAGAGCGAATCGATATCTTCACTGGCAGGACATGAGAAGCTTTAAAAGAATGGGTCTAATATGGTTTGACTTTGGGGGATTGTTTGTTCATGCAAGTACAGATGGGGAAAATCATATAAATCGATTCAAAAAGGAATTTGGTGGAGAAGAAGTGGATGTTGATAAAAGGATTTATCCTCAGTCCATGATTGGGAGACTAGTAGTCTTCGTATTTTGGTTAAAAATGAGGAAACGATCTGAATTTTTGAGGGCGAGAAGATTAGAGAACAACCGGACATATGTTACGAAGAAAACGTAAATCCTATTTTAAAGTGATTGAGGGGAACAATGTGGTATTAAAAAAACTATCATTGAAAAAGAATATTGCCTGGACGTTAGCCGGCAGTATTATATACTCAGTTACACAATGGCTTCTATTAATTGTAATCGCTAAGTTAGGTACTCCAGAAATGGTCGGGCAATATGCCCTTGGGTTAGCAATAACTGCTCCTGTTGTTATGCTTACTGACATGAAGCTTAGACTTTCCCTTGTTACAGACGCTAAAACTAGCTTTCAATTTGAGCATTATTTAGGCACGAGAATTTTTTCTACTATCATTTCCCTCATTATTTTTATACTGATTGTTCTCCTTTTTGGATATGACTTTCATACCTCTATGATAATTATTTTAATTGGTTTGGCAAAATTACCAGAAGCAGTAAGTGATATATTTCATGGTTTATTACAAAAACATGAACGGATGGATTTTTGCACCATTTCAAATATTATTAAAGGGGTTTTAACGGTTATCGTATTTGCAATCATTTTATATAGTACTCAGGATCTAATTTTAGCTATTATTGGTCAACTATTAGTTTGGACACTGATACTACTTTTCTATGATGGGCGAATTGCAAAACAATATACAGCTATTAAAATTAGCTTTCATTTGCCTAAGATAAAAGAGTTAACGAAATTAACTATACCATTAGGGTTTATGGGGCTATTAACCTCTTTTAATACGAATATTCCAAGTTACTTCATTGAACATTTTTTAGGTAAAGAAGAGCTAGGGTATTTTGTTGCTCTTTATTATATTTTGTTAGCAGGAAACCGAGTAGCAAATTCACTCAAACAACCAGCAGCTCCTAGACTTGCGGTCTTATATCAGGAAGAAGACAAAAGTGGTTATAAGAAGCTGCTTATTATATTAATTGGCTTAGGGCTTCTTATGGGATTAGGTGTGCTTCTTATTGCTTATGTATTTGGGGATATATTGTTAACCCTTATTTATACTCCTTCGTATGCAGCTTATACTGGGCTATTTATAGCTCTTATGATTGCAGGGATATTTAATTACCCGTCAACGTTCCTGAGTACAGCAATTATTGCAACAAGACATTTTAAATCTCAGCCATATCTAGCGGCTCTATGGGTCTTCGTTAGTGTGATTGGTTGTATTATTTTCATCCCGCTATTTGGCGTAATTGGTGCTACACTGGCTGTGATATTGTCATCGTTTATTGAAGCTTTTAGCTTACTTATCGTCTTAATCAGTATTGTTAAGAAAGATAAACCCGAATTAGGAAATAAAAGAAAGGAGTCCACGTTACTTGAGGAGGTGTCATATTGAAATATAAGGACGTTATACGGCACATGAAAAAGGATGAAGCGAATAATTATTATACGGTTTTAAAAAGAAAATCCGGTGCTATGTTAACCTGGGTAATTTTAAAGCTCTTCCCATCGATTTCCGCTAATTTTGTTACTTTGAGTATGCTGCCATTAAATCTACTAGCTGCTGGCATGCTTTATTATGCAATTGTTTCCTTTAACCTATTGTTTCTATTTATTTCGTTATTGATTTCATTTTTTACGCTTTCCCTTGATTCTGTGGATGGAAATATAGCAAGAATCAAGAAAACTGCTTCAATAAAGGGGGTCTTTTTTGATAGATTAGTTCATAATATTTGCCACCCTTTATATTTCTTTATTATTGGTTTTGCATTTTACGAAACAAGTAATCAAATTGCCTACTTAATCATTTTTCTCATTGTTGGCTTATTAAGTGAGCTATCACCATTCGATATTTCACAGAAGGATGTAGAGGCGTTATTTATTAGGCAGGCTGTTTATCATAACACGATTACCTATAATTATGAATCACATAAAAATAGGGATTATAAAAAACAGCATACGACCAACCACTTTAAATCAACCGTAAGAAAGTGGATAACTACTATACTTATGAATGATTTTTTCTATCTCATGATCCTATTGGATATGTTGATATTTGATAAACAATATTATTTCACCGTGTTCTTGGCGTTCGTTGATATTATCGGTATGATCTATGTCCGAGCAAATATAAACCGTTGGGAAAATAATCTTAGTGAAGTACTTGAGCGATTAACCGTGTATAAAAATTAATTGTACATAAGGGATGGGTGGTGATCATTTGGCTGTTCTTGTTACGGGTGGTGCTGGTTATATAGGAAGTCATCTATGTATTGAATTACTTGAATCAGGCTATGACATAATTGTTTTGGACAATTTTTCTACGAGTAGCCCTGAAGCATTAAAACGTGTTCAGAAAATTATTGGAAGAACATTACGTGTCTACAATGTTGATCTAAATAATAAAATGAATTTAATGCGGATATTTTCTAAGGAGTCTATTGATTCGGTTATTCATCTTGCAGGATTTAAATCCGTTGGCGAATCGACGTCATCCCCGTTAAAATACTATGCCAATAATATAACAGGTACGATTAATTTATGTGAAGTCATGGAGATTTTTAATGTTAAGAAGCTAGTATTTAGTTCCTCTGCTACGGTTTACGCACCAACTAATAATCATATGCCAATATCTGAGAACCATCCACTTGGAGCAATTAATCCGTATGGTCATACAAAGCAAATAATTGAAGATATGCTTCGAGGATTATATCATTCTTCCCCTATGTGGAGTGTTAGTATTTTACGATACTTTAATCCAGTAGGTGCACATGATAGTGGGTTAATTGGAGAAGATCCAAAAGGTGTACCGACGAATCTTCTTCCATATATAGCGGAAGTTGCAGTCGGTAATATTTCGACTCTATTTGTGTATGGAAATGATTATCCAACAAAGGACGGAACTGGGATTAGAGATTATATCCATGTAGGGGATCTAGCAAAAGGGCATAAAGAAGTGCTTAAGCGTACAATGGATACTACTGGCTTTGAAACATTTAATCTTGGTACGGGTAAAGGTTATAGTGTCATGGAGATGATTCAAGCATTTGAGCGAGTATCTGGAAAAAGAATTAATTATCAAATAAAGCCTCGCAGAAAGGGAGATATCGCTTTTTGTGTTGCAGATGTTTCCAAGGCAAAGAATCAACTCGGTTGGGCGGCTGAGAAAGATATAAATACAATGTGTGAGGATACCTGGAGGTGGCAAAAGGCAAATCCGAGTGGGTATAAGCATAGGAATAACCTGTCTTTTGAAAAAGAGGTAATTATCAATGATCGGTGAAAATCTGAAAAGGGTAAGAATGGAAAGAGGACTCAGTTTATCGGAACTAGCAGAAAAGGCAAATATCTCCAAGTCCTACCTAAGCAATATGGAGCGACACTTAAATGAAAACCCGTCTATACATGTAATCATTAAAATAGCAGAAGCACTAGACGTAACCATCCCAACGTTAGTCGAAAAATCACCAAAAAGCAACATAATCGAAACTGAATGGATCGAATTTATCGAGGAAATAAGAAAACTAGGAATACAAAAAGAAAAAATCCAACAACTCCTCCCAATAATTGAGTTCATCAAATGGCAACAAGAAAAAGGTATTGGAGAGAAAGTAGAGGAAATCAAGCAGTGAATAACCGAAGTAACATCTCACTAAAGATGACAAGATGCATTTTATTTCCTCGGAAATATTCGACAAAAATAGCCTCCATTCAAATAACTACTTTTTAACATTATCTACTTTAATACTTGTTTATGTATAGGAATCTTTTATAAAGTCATTCATTGGAAAATAGAAATATTGTAAAGGAAAAACCATTTCAGCTTACAATATACTGAAATGGTTTTTCAATAGAATGTTATAGCATTCGGGAATAGATAAGACCTATGCCCACCACATTTCATCAATGGAGTCTTTTACCATGATTGGTTTTAGCGTTTGAATCGCTTTCGTGAATCCCTCGTTTATGGACATAAGGCCATCTTCGTGTTCGATGCTTACAACATAGTCATATCCGTATAGCCTAAGTGTGCTTATTATGTCTGCCCACACCTTTGATTCGTGTCCAAATCCTACTGTCCGGAAGTACCAAGCCCGATTTTGCATATTAGAATAGGGAGTCATGTCGGTTAACCCGTTTCTGTTAAGGTTCGATTGATCGACTATAGTATCTTTTGCATGAAAATGATGAATAGCATTTTCTTTCCCAAGTATTTTAATAGCTTCTACTGGATCAATTCCTTGCCACCACATATGGCTTGGGTCCAAATTTGCACCAATAGCTGGACCACATGCATCACGTAATTGTAATAATGTGGCAGGGGTATGTACAGAAAACCCTCCATGAAGCTCTAAACCAATCTTTACATTATACTTCTCGGCAAAATTTGCTTTATCTGTCCAATACGGAATAATTTTTTCCTTCCATTGCCACTTTAAGATTTCTTGGTACTCGTTTGGCCATGGGGAGACTGGCCAATTAGGATATAGTGCATTTTCGTGATCACCAGGACATCCCGAAAATGTATTTACAACCGGAACACCGAGCTGACTAGCTAATTTAACGGTCTTTTCGAATAACTGATCTGCTTCCTGAGCAATTTTTTTCTGTGGATGAAGTGGATTGGAATGACAACTTAGTGCACTAATCATTAAACCGCGCCTGTCAATGTTATCCATGAATTCTTTCTGTTTTTGCCCATTGTCTAATAATTCATCAACATCGCAATGAGTATTTCCTGAATATCCTCCTGTACCCAACTCTATTGCTTCAATTCCGCTTGCTGCTACATGATCAAGCATTTCTTCAAGCTTCTTGTCTGAAAATAAGACTGTAAAAACTCCTAATTTCATCCTAAACCCTCCTTAAATGTAAACCATTACATTTATTATACATATTTTTTTTAAAAATAATATATGAATTTACTGTATTCTAAATTTATTCATAATTTATCATTGACAAATAATTCGTTAAAATCTACAATCAAATTGTAATCGATTACATATTTGAAAAGGTAGGAATCTTCATGGCGAATATACAACAAATTGCTAAAAGGGCGGGTGTTTCGATTGCTACGGTTTCCAGGGTGTTAAATAATGCCACTTCCGTAAGCCCGAAAACAAGAAGTAAGGTTGAAGACGCTATAAAAGAACTAAATTATGAACCGAGTATGCTAGGTCGTAATTTAAGAAATTCGGAAAGTCGTCTTTTATTAGTACTTTTACCTAATATTTCCAATCCCTTTTACACTGAAATTATTAATGGGATTCAGGATACTGCGATAGCAAGTGGTTATCATATCCTACTTTGTGAAACGGACTCTAAGCCTGAACGAGAAAATATTTACTTTAATATGGTGAAGAATAAGCTTGCAGATGGTGTTATCTCGATGGATCCGACTGTCAATATGCAAAAATTGAATGAGCTTGCCGAACATTATCCAGTTATTCTATGTAGTGAATATGAGGAGAACGGGGAAATACCATACATAACTGTAGATAGTGAGTTGGCTGCATACCAAGCAGTGAAGCATTTAATAAAACTTGGAAATGAAAAGGTTGCACTCATTACCTCCGATGAAAAATTTCTTTATGCAAGACTACGCCGTACAGGGTATGAGAGGGCATTAAAGGAATATAACTTACCGATTCGCGAGGAGTGGATTTACCATACAAAGGGACTCGATTTCCATTATGGTGTACATGCGATGAGAATGTTATTACAGAACGAGGATAGACCAACAGCGGTTTTCGCTATTTCAGATACATTAGCAATAGGTGCACTGAAAACGATCAATATGGAATTAAAGGATTCAGAGCCAATTGCAGTTGTCGGGTTTGATAATATAAGTTTTTCTAGTATGACCAATCCAACGCTTACTACGATTTCGCAACCAATGTACATGATGGGATGTCAGGCAACGGAAATGCTCCTCTCTAGAATTAAGGGTGAGAATGTAGAAAATATAGTATTGGAACATGAATTGATCATTCGGGAGTCAACGATGGAATAGGTAAGATTATCAAGTGATTAGGAGGTCTGAGCAAATGGGGATTCATGTAGGCATTATCGGTTGTGGTTCGATAACTAAATACCGCCATGCTCCAGAATATAAAGCAAATCCACATGTTGATGAAATTGTTTTTTTCGATAGAAATAAAGGTAGAGCTAAGCAGCTTGCTGAAGAATTTGGTGGGAGCGTCGCTAATACACTGGAGGATTTGCTAAATGATCCTTCCATTGTAGCTGTAAGTGATTGCTCGTCAAATGAAATGCATCATTTTTATACACCAAAAGCGTTATTAAATGGAAAACACGTTCTTTGTGAAAAGCCTCTTGCAATAAGCGTAGAGCACGCGATGAAAATAGTGGAAGCGGAGCGTCAATCAGGTAAGATTTTAATGGTTGATCATAACCAACGGTTTACAAAAGCACATCAAAAGGCAAGAGAAATGATTAAAAATAAAGAATTAGGTGAAGTTCTGACTTTTAGAACTACCTTTGGACATAAAGGTCCAGAGAGCTGGAGTGTATCAAAATCCAATTCTACATGGTTCTTCAAAAAAGAACGTTCATACAGTGGCGTTATTGGTGATTTAGGAATTCATAAGATAGATTTAATCCATTGGTTACTCGAGGATGAAATAGAAGATGTCCACGCATTTCATGGAGCTCTCGATAAAGTAAACGAGCATGGTAACCCAATTGAAGTTCCAGATAATGCAGTCGCAATACTTCGAACGAAGAAAGGGTACTTAGGGACGGCTTCATTTTCCTGGACTTATTATGGAGCTGAAGATAATTCAACAACGATCTATTGTCAAAAGGGAATTATTAAACTTTACCACCGACATGATGCGCAGCTTATTATTGAAATGAAAGATGGAACGAAAATCAACTATGAGCTCGAACATATGCAAACCAATGATAACCAAATGAAGACAGGTGTCATCGATGCCTTTATTGACTGTATTATTCATGGGAAAACTGCACCAGTAACCAGTAAGGAGGCTATTACTTCCTTGCAGGTAGTAGAAAAAATCTTGGCTCAACAAGGTTAAATTTAAATGTAATGGTTTACATTTAAATTTATCAATGAAAACTCAATCAAAAACGAATTGGGGATGATATCATGCAGCGAGTAGGGCTTGTAGGAATGGGGTTTATTGGAAAAGCCCATTTAGAGGCATATCAAAAAATCTCTAATGCTGAAGTAGTTGCCATTTGCACTCGAAATGGAGAAGGAGATGAGGAGCATTTCCCTGAGTATACCTTTATTGCTGATTATGAAACCTTCCTTATGCGTGATGATATAGATATTGTTGATATCTGTCTACCTACATATTTACATGAGGAATATATCATTAAAGCGGCAAGAGCCAAAAAACATATTATTTGTGAAAAACCACTTTCCTTGTCGGTAAGATCTGTGATGAGAATTTATGATGAGGTGAACAAGTGTGGAGTGAGGCTCTTTATCGGGCATGTACTTCGTTTTTGGCCGGAATACCAACTGATAAAACAATATAGTGAGACAGATATGCTAAGGAACATTGACATTGTGCATGCAAGGCGGTTAGGGCAATTGCCTAATTGGAGCACCTGGTTTCAACATCCCCAAAAAAGTGGTGGAGCATTATTTGATCTTCATTTACATGATATTGATTTTGTTTATTATCTTTTGGGAGAGGTTGAGCATGTGTATGCGGCAGGCTCTCAGAATGAATACGGAGCTTGGAATCATATAATGACAACGCTTACTTTTAAAAGCGGAGTCAAAGCGTTTGTGGAAGCATCCCAAAGAATGCCAGTGGGATATCCATTTACAATGGCATTTAGAGCACAAACTCCAAATAATACACTGGAATTCCAATTGACTGCTGGAGAGAACATTGAGGGTATTAATAGTCGTCAATTTGTTTTATATGAGAATGAGGAGATGACCGAAGTAAAGGTCGAGGAGGCGGATGCCTTCCAAAATGAATTAGCGTATTTTGTAGATTGTGTGGAGAGTAATAGGGAGAATAGGATTATTCCATTAAAGGATGTTCAGTATGTGATTAGACTATTAGAAGCTATTAATCTATCACTCGAGACCGGGCATGAAGTGTATATTTAATCACAATTGGTTTCATTATTTTTTACTATATCAATTCAAAAAATTAAGGGGGTTTTCGTAATGAAAAAGTATTTGAAGGTTTTAGTTCTGCTAGTACTCTTAATAGCTCCTGTACTTGCAGCATGTGGTTCTGATGATGCATCTAGTAGTGAAAAGAAGTCAGAAAAGTCTGGTGACAAGTACAAGGTTGGTATTTTAGCACCGGCTGTAACACATGGTTGGGTTGCTGCTGTTGCCTATCATGCAGAGGCACGTGCGAAAGAATTATCCAAGGAGATTGACTATCAAATTTATACAAGCAGTAATGCATCAGAGATGACATCTCAATTAGATGACTTAATTACTTGGGGGGCAGATGCGATTGTTGCATTCCCACAATGGGAAGGGATGGAAGTTCCAATCCAACGTGCTTTAGAGGAAGGAATCAAGGTGGTTAACTTTGACATTGTTATTGATGTACCTGATGTATATCGTGTCGCTGGTGACAACTATGATATGGGTGTTCAAGGTGCTAAGTATATCGTGGACAAGATTGGAAAGGAAGGCGAAGTTGTTATTCTAGAAGTGCCTTCATCTGGTTCCGTCTCAGAATTACGTAAGAATGGCTTCCTTGATACGGTAAAGGAGATTGCCCCTGATTTAAAACTTCACACGTATGCAACTCAATTTACAAGAGAAGATGGTTTGAAGGATTTTGCTGATATTTTAACAAGCTTAGATCACATCGATGCAGTTTATTCCTTGGATGATGAAACTTCAATTGGTGTCTTACAAGCAATTAGTGAAGCTGGAAGAACTGACATAAAGGTAGTAACTGGTGGTGGGGGTATGCAAGAGTATTTCAATATGATGCCAGAAAACGAGGATATTTGGATTCAATCAGCACTATATAGCCCAGCAATGGTAAAGGATGCTGTAGATACAGCTGTTAAGATACTAAATGGTGAGTCCGTGGAAAAGGAAATCATCATCCCAACTACTGTAGTTGACAGGGATAATTATAAGGAATTCTTAGATGCTGAATCGCCATACTAATTCACAAGTAGAGATGCTTTGGTTAATGGGAATGGATTACTTTTTAAGAAAAGTAGCTTAAGATATTTTAAATCAGCAAATCCCAAGTTTTCTAATTCGATTGCACCAAAAGGAGGGGTTATGGCTTAGCTGTAGCCTCTCTTTTTAAACATAGGAACTGCTACAATGTTCGCTTTAAAATTAGTCTGGAAGTGATTACATGAAAATAGAAATGAATACGATTAGAAAATCCTTTGGCAGCAATGATGTTTTAAAGGATGTCACTTTCTCTGTACAGGGTGGGGAAATCTGTGCATTGCTTGGCGAAAATGGAGCTGGAAAATCCACACTTATGAACATATTAGGTGGAGTTGTTCGGATGGATTCTGGATCTATTTTAATTGATGATAAGGAGGTTCAATTTGAAACTCCTGTTGATTCCTTAGAAGCAGGAATTGCATTTATTCATCAAGAGTTAAACTTAATTAATGATCTACCTGTCTATGAAAATATGTTTCTAGGTCGGGAGATTAAAAGAAAAAGAGGAATTCTTGATTTAGAGCAAATGTATGATAAAACCGTCGAGATATTTGAACGGATGAATGTAAAGCTAGACCCGAATACAATGGTTCGTGATCTGGATGCTTCCTACAAACAGATAGTAGAAATCTGTAGAGCGATGATGATGAATGCCTCTATCATTATTATGGATGAACCTACAACATCATTAACGGAAACAGAAATTGAACGAGTATTTGCGATGATGAGAACCTTACAAGAGAATAATGTTGGAATTATTTTTATTTCGCATAAGTTAAACGAAGTAAAGGAAATCTGTAATCGATATATCGTCTTAAGAGATGGAATTTTAGTTTCAACTGGAAATGTAAGTGATGTGACAAATAAGGATTTAGCAAGCTATATGGTAGGGTTTGATGTAAGAACGGAATCCTTAAGAAGAAACAACATACAAGAAAAGGATAAGGAAGTTCTACGAGTTGAAAGATTAACGGACAATTGTCACTTTAAGGATATTCATTTTTCCATTCATGCTGGAGAGATTGTTGGGATAACGGGACTTCTCGGAGATGGTCGTAGTGAACTGTTTCAAGCAATATTTGGTGCAAATAGCTATGAATCTGGAAAGATTTTTTTAGAAGGAAAAGAAGTAACGATTAAGGACACGTACCATGCTATTCAAGAAGGAATTGCCTATCTTCCTAGAAATCGAAAAGAAAATGCCATTATCAAGGATATGAATATAATCGAAAATGCTTCAATAGTAACTTGGCCGATGTTTTCTAACCGTGGCATTATCAATACAACAAGACATGAACAGCTATTTAATGAGCAACAGGAAGCTTTACGGATTAAAATGGACAAAATGACGGACAACATTACGAGTCTATCAGGTGGAAATCAACAGAAGGTTGTCCTATCGAAATGGCTAGCAGCAAACCCTAAGGTGCTTATACTAGATAACCCAACCCAGGGTGTTGATGTCGGGGCGAAGGAAGATATTTACGATATCATTTTGAAATTAGCAGAAGAAAATATTGCAATTATTGTATTATCCAGTGAAGCACAGGAGATCATTCGCGTATGTGATCGGGCACTTGTCATGTACCATGGAGTTATTAAAGGTGAGGTTCGTGATGAGATGATGAATGAACAGATAATAATGAGCTTAGCAACTGGTGGGGAGCTTGGGGAAGAGAAGGGAGTGTACCAGCAATGATTCCAAATAAGAAAGAAAACTATGATGATATAAACCCTTTGAAAAAGAGTTTCACGAAGTGGTTTAAAAACAAGTGGTCAAATGACCCGTTATTTAGTATTCTGATTGCACTTATTATTATGGTAGTATTACAGACATTAACCTTAGGTTTTGATTTTAATTCCTTTGGTGAGTGGTTCCAAGCATGGACCAGTAACTGGATTAATATTTTACGTAACAATGCTGGCGTTGGAATTGTAGCTTTAGGAATGACATTTGTCATTATGACCGGTGGAATCGATTTATCAGTTGGTTCAACATTAGTAGTCACTGGTGCATTTGCAATGTACCTATTGGATACAGGCACACAAGGTATTTTGGGTATGGTAGGAATTACTGGTGCCCCAGCTATCCTACTAACGATTGTTTTGGTGTTAGCATTTGGATATGCATTGGGTGCATTAATTGGTATTTCAATTACGAAAGGTATGGTACCACCGTTTATAGCAACTTTAGGTGCAATGATGATTTTTAGAAGTGTTACACAGCATTTTACACAAGGCTATAATACGACAGTGCCTATAGAATTTTTGCAAATTTCTAGTTTTAAAATAGGTAATCTTATGATTATGCCTATCATTTATTGGGCAATAATTGCGGCAATCCTCTATTATGTATCCAAGCGTACTACCTTTGGAAGACAGATTATTGCGGTTGGATCGAACGAAAGAGCGGCAAAGCTTTCTGGTGTTAATGTCAATAAGGTTAAGCTTCGTGTATATGCATTAATGGGATTACTAGTGTCAATTGCGGCTATTATTCAGGTATCACGTATTGGTTCCATGGATTTTTCTAATGCTGGAAGAGGGATGGAAATGGATGCAATCGCCGCTGCTGTTGTTGGTGGAACGAATATGCTTGGTGGCCGAGGGTATATTCTTGGTACAGTGTATGGGATGCTCATTATTGCGGTAATGAATAATTTATTAAACTTGTTCGGTGTACCACCTTTCCTTCGTGAAGCATTTAAAGGAGTTATAGTAATTGTAGCTGTGCTATTACAAAGAAAAGAGAAAACTGCGTAATTTTAATGGGGTGGGGAATAATTTCTAGCCCCATTATTCTATTAATTTGGTGGATAGTGAGGGAGTTCGAATGAAGAATGTCGTTTTTGCAAAATGGAATCGAATTGCTGCTAGCTCAAAAACAGCCGGAGTAGTTGATTCTCTTTCTCTGGATGGGAAGGAGATAGTGGTTCTTGATGTAGATAAGCTTTCATTAAGTGGCTTAGAAAAATATGATGTGTATGTCCCTGCTACGGTGATAGATACTATTCAGGGAAATAATGTCAAAGCTTATCATGAACTTCTGCAATACCCCTTTTTCCAACGGACAAAGGAGACTATCTTGGAAGAAGGTACTCCAAAGGGAGTTTTTCGGTTACGTAGAATGGTAGATAGTGTGAAGAATAATGCTGTTATCTTAAGTGATCTTTGTGTGCTAGCTTCTATGTTCGGAGAAACAGAGAAAGTGGTTATAAGGCACAGTCGATTGGGAGTAGTGCCTGCACATGTTATTGTATTAATTCGTTATGTTTGTGGAACAATGGCACAGATTGATTATACGTTTTCTGATAAAGAATTTGTTGAGCTTGAATGGAGTGGCATTAGGAAAATAATAGAATTTCATAGTGAAGAAGTGAATCCAGTGAAGCCAAGTTTATATCATCCAATAACGTTACAGTATGATATAAAGTCTATTTTGGAGAGTTCAAAACGGTTAGATTTGGTATGGGAAGAGTTCCAGAGATATCGGTCATTAGTAGGAGGGGATGAGTCGTGAAGATTGGAATAATGAGCTTTGCACATATGCATGCATATAGCTATGCAGATTGTTTATTGAAGCTAGAGGAAGTAGAACTTGTTGGTATTTTTGATGATGACGTTTCTCGTGGAAAGGAGGCAGCAATCAAATACGAGACAATCCATTTTGGGGACCAAAAGGAATTTCTTGCGGAGGAAATGGATGCAGTCATTATTTGTAGTGAGAATATACGACATAAAGAAATGGTTATAAATGCTGCTAGGGCAGGTAAACATATTTTGTGTGAAAAACCAATTGCAACTACTATTGAGGATGCTCAAGCGATGATTGATGTTTGTGCTGATTGTGGAGTGACCTTACAAATTGCTTTTCCAGTGCGTTTTAGTCCCGCCATTCAACAAGTAAAACAGTTAATTGACAACGGTGAACTTGGAGAAATCGTTGCTTTTCGTTCAACAAATCGCGGGCAATATCCAGGTGGTTGGTTTGTAGATAAGGAACAAAGTGGTGGTGGGGCTATTCTTGATCATACTGTACATATGGTTGATATTATGCGCTGGTACCTCGGTATGGAGGTTGTTAAGGTCGACGCGATTCTGGATTCTTTTTTTCAAAATGGAGATATAGACGATGCAGGGTTACTTACATTAGAATTTGAAAATGGGGTCATTGCCTCCCATGATGTTAGCTGGTCTCGGCTTCCAGAATATCCAACCTGGGGAGATGCTACAATTGAAGTTATAGGGACAAAACAAACAGTGAAAGCAGATGGCTTTGGTGAGTATTTTCGGCTGTTTTCAAATGAAAGGAAATCTTTGACTCATGTCCTATACGGAAGTGATATAGACTTTGAATTAATAAAAGACTTCGTCAATTGCATTAAACAAGGAAATTCCCCTACCATAACAGGTCATGACGGATTAAAAGCGTTAGAAGTCGCTCTAACCGCATATGAAAATGCCTGCAATTTTTCGAGATAGAATTAACTTTTCGCAATGGATATAGCTCTTTGACTAAATGCATAATAAGGGCTATACATAGAAAAAACCGCATGATTTCATGCGGTTTCATCTTGGTTACTCTGTTTCGTCGAGAAAATGTAATAGCTGGGAATAATTGATACCCAATTTCTTTTACAGTTTAACTCGGTCACTATATTTCTTTATTAGTTCTTCATTATGCTGGTCTGCGCCTTCGATGTTGCCACTTAGAAAAACAGGTGGGGTAAATCCGGAGCTTCCCATTATGCCAACAGCTTCAGCCAGAATTGCATTTAAAATAGTTGCACCAATTACAGTTGAGCTTGGAGCAAATTTGACTTCTACTTTGTCATGAGATAAGAGCGCATCTCCGACTGGTGCATGATTGTTAATGACTAAATCTACTGCGTCGAAAAGATGTTCACCACTCGTATGTCTGGATGGTTGACTGCTAGAATACTCGATGGAAGTAATTCCAATGATGTAGGCACCTTTTTCTTTAGCAATATGCGCAACATCAACTGGTACAGGGTTTCTTCCTGATGTGGAGATGACAAATACAACATCGCCTTTGCGAATGTCCTGTTCACCCATAAATGTTTTCGCATAATCATTTTTTCGTTCTAGGGAGGAAGAGCGAACAGCTCCTTCATGAAGCATTAATGGTTCATGTAAGATAGGATGGATTGGAACAAGCCCACCTGCGCGATAATAAACTTCTTCTGTTAGGATATGGGAATGTCCGCAACCGAATAAGTGGATAACACCATCTTGCTGAATGGCTTCTGCAACCTTCTCAGCAGCTTGCTTCATATTCATTGATTGTTCTTTTTCAACCGTTGCTAATAATTCACTGATTTTATGAAAATAATCATGAATCATTATAACCCCTCCACTTCGTTTAAGATTTCTTGTACTTTTTCAGGAATTGTTTCACCAGATTCTTTATCAATGGTAGTACCGAATATATGTGGCATGAAGAATTCGATATCGATGTCCTTCACACCTTGGATAATTTCTTTAATATTACTTGCACTAATTCCACCAGCAGGTTCGACACCACGAATACCTTTTTTACTAGCCACTTTTGTTACGTAGATAAGCTCTTCTAGATGCTGTGTACCTTTAACTGGCATCATTTTGATGCTTTCAATTCCTAAACCTGAAGCAACTTCCATGAATTCTTCAACAGCTAGAATTGTCCCTGAATTAGCTAATTTGATTTTACCAACTTCGCCAGTAGGTTGAATTAGCGCATTTACTAATTGCTTTGGGGTTCCGTTTCCATCTAAATAACCTTTTGAATAGGTTGCTGTTTCAAATGGCTGGTTGATATGACCAGGATTTGAAGCAGCTGCAATTTCTAGAACCTTCTTCCAATTGGCTGTGTTACCGCCACCGCCAAGTCCAATACTAACCATATTTGTTACCGTTTTTAATTCTTTTACTTTTTCAGCAGCTTCTTCCACTGTATTAAATTTATCGGCCGTTATACCTGGTACGACAAAGCCTTTTCCAGCTTCCATAACAGCTTCAGCATTCTTCTGGTCTTTAGCTAAAAAGTTAAATAAAAATTTCCCATAAAGTTTATCGTTCATTCCCACTCACACCTTCTTATTAAGTTTCTAATGTATAACAGGGAAAGATTGTTAAAACCTTTCCCCTCTATTACAGCTCTTATCCTTTTAATTCGTCAATCATTTTAACCATATTCTCTAAAGCGATATCAACAATGTATTTACCCTTATCTTCTGTTGCTAGTTTAGCATCGCCTAGTACAGCTGTTTCTGTGAATTCTTCCCAAGGAGTTGGGGTGAAATCAGCTGCCATAGAGATAATCGGATCTTCTGATAGTGCTTTACTCATGTCTACGTATTCTGGAGCTAGATAGAGCATATAAGATGTTTCGATTTCACATGCATGAAAATAGGCGTTGTGTGCCGATTTCTTATCTCGGACTTCGGCTGCTGCCTTATTCATTCCTGGATAGAAGAAATAGAACACGCGCATTTCTGGACATGTTTCATATAGAACTCTGGCAGCCTCTTTTAATGCTGTTTGATTTCCTAAATGACCATTTACCATAGCAAAAGTTCGGAAGCCTTGATTAAATAAACTTTCACCTATATCGACTAGAAAACTAATAAGAGATTCATTACTTACATTGATACTTCCAGGAAAATTACGAAGACTCCAAACCTGACCATATGGTAAGGTTGGTAGTACAAAACCGTTCACACGCTCTGCTAATTTTTGTGAAAGTCTTTCAGCAAGTAAATTATCAGTTCCTAATGGTAAATGGGGACCATGTGCCTCAACTGCTCCAATAGGTAAAATTGCAATTTTGGATTGATTAATTTTTTCCTTTACTTCAAAGGAGTTTTCATATTGGAATTCCATAAATTTTCACCGTCCAGCCTAAATTTTTCTTGATAGAAACGATATACACAGATGACTCCGTGCACTTTCCGCTTTTCTTAGTGACCTTATTTCTTGAATGCAAAGCAACGTGCAGGGTTCTGAACGAAGAATTTATCGATTAGCTTATTGCCGTCAAAGCCTTTTTTATTCGCTTCATCTATAAAACGCGGTACCCATTTACCAATGATATTCTCAAGACCTAATCCGAAATCATAGTGTTTATAATAGGATTTTCTTGCGGTATCACCACTTACCAAAATTTGATCCTCATAGCCTTTCTCAACAAGGTCTAAGATACATTGAATACGGGTGCTTTCCGGTGCGTACTTAATTTTAGAAATACCATCAAATGAAAGAAGTGCACCAGTTTTAGCAATTTGTTCATGGTAATATGGATCTGGGTTACGGTCCATATGACCGAAACTGATGTATTCTAAATTAACTCCCTCGCTTTTAAGTAGTTCAATTTGTTCTAATCCCATTGTACCTGCCTCAGTATGAGAATGTAGAGGAGCCTTTGTTTCATGATGAGCTCTTGCAACTGCACGTAATGTTTTTTCCTCTAAAGGAGTAATTCGGTTATAGCCAGTACCAAATTTAACTTGGCCGCCACGAATTGTAGTGCCTTCTAAGCCCTCTTCAATTTCTTTGATTACAAAATCAGCAAGTTCATTGATGGATTTTGCATCGATCCATTCATGGTACGTATCATAATCTCCAATAACGTTCTTTAGGCGCTCAGGAATTTTAGCATCCCATAAAAAGCTTTTATTAAAGCCAGCAGTACCAACGATTTTTACACCAGTTTCTTCAGCAATTTCTTTTACTGCTTGAACATCACGTCCATAGTCAATTGCAGTTGCATCTACAATTGCTTGTCCGCCTAGATTTTTGAAATCTAAGACATCTAATTTTGATTTTTCTTTATCATCAAGTAGTAAGTCGTCTGCCTTATGCTCTACCCAATATGGAGGTCTGCAAACAATATGCTCATGTGAATACGTAAAACCTAATTCTGATGGGTCTATATCTCCATGAAATGTTCTAATAAAACTCATATCAATCACTCCTATATAGATTCTTGTTGTCTTCAAACATCATGTAAGCATTTCTTTCTAAAAAAACTGACACCCAATTAGAATTGATGAAAGTATCAGGGTCATTCCTATTTATTCACCAATGGAAAGGGGGAAGTAAAAACACCTCCCCGCAATTAATATTCTTTAGAATAATAGCTGTGCTAAGAATTTAACAATTGGACCTAAAATAAACATGTCTGAATCTGCTGCCCACATCGCTGTATCTGGAACAGTATTAGGAAGTAACATTTTAACCATGATAAATTGTCCCCAAGCTACGACAGTAGATGTGATAAATCCACCAAGTATTGCACCACGGACACCACCAGTAGCGTTACCAAATACACCAGCTGTAGCTGAGTGGAAGAATAATACGATCATTGTTGGAACGAAGATATAACTTACCGTATTACCTAAAACTACTAACCAAATTAATGCTCCTGCAAATGAACCTAAGAATCCTAAGATAACAGCATTTGGAGCGAATGGGAATACAACTGGGCTATCTAGTGCTGGTCTTGCACCTGGAACGATTTTAGTTGCAATCCCTTTAAATGCTGGGACCATTTCACCGATAAACATACGTACCCCAAGTAATACTACTGCAATACCAGCAGCAAAAGTGAATGATTGGATAATCGCATAAACGATAAAGTTTTGATCACCTGCAGCAGCTACAAGTTCCTGTGCTCCTGGAGTGTTCTTAAAGGAAATAATAATTGCACCGACTAAAAATAGTAATCCCATTGTTAGTGCTGTAATAACGTTAGAGTCTCTTAAGAATTCTAAGCCTTTAGGTAACTTGATCTTTTCAGAATCATTTTCTTTGTTACCTAAAAATTTACCAGCTAGTGCTGCAAGTAAAGAAACGGATGCAGACGTATGACCTAATGCGATATTGTCATTTCCCATTATTTTACGCATGATTGGTTGCGTTAATGCTGGCTGAATAGTCCAGTATAGACCCATAAAGATAGCTAGGAAGATAACTAGTTTACCAAATGAAACGTCTCCAGCTGCCTGAACAACAATTCCTGCAAAAATAGTAGTTGTCCAGAACATCATGTGTCCAGTTAGATAGATGAATTTTAATTTCGTAAATCTAGCTAATATAACGTTAATGATAAATCCAAGTGTCATTGCCAAAGTAACGGCACTACCGAATTTAGCATTGAATTTTTCCTGACCCATAAAATCTTTAAGTGGTTCAGCTGAAAGGTTGAAAACCTCTTTCCATAGTGGTTCAAATACAGTTAATGCACCTACAATAACGCTTGAACCTGCACTAATGATTAAAAATCCAATTATGGCTTTAAAGGTTCCACTAATAACTTGGCTGGCACTCTTCTTTTGTAGTAATAGCCCTAGAAGGACGATTGCACCAAGTAGTATTGCTGCTTGTCCAAAAATGTTTGTGGCAATCCAAAAAATTACATCCATTATTTTTCCCCCTTATTTAACCAGCGATATTTTCATCAATAGCTTTATTGATCTCATCCATATCAAAGTAGTTATTTACGATGAAAACTTTTGCGCTATGGCCAATTAGACTTTCAGCTAGCTCGTTACTAGTAATGATATAGTCTGCAGACATACTAGATGCTGTAGAAACATCTGTATGTTCCACATCAGCACTAATTCCTTTAGATGCTAGAGCTTGCTCCACATTCATTTTTAAAATTAAGCTAGTTCCTTGTCCTAATCCACATACTGTTAATATCTTCATCCTAATCTCTCCATTTCTAAAATGTTCTTAATTTCATCATAGCTTTTAGCATTTGTTAGTTTTTCTACATTTTCCTGATTATTTAATAGGCTTGTTAATTCTCGTAGTAATGTTAAATGCTCATCACTTGAAGATGCACCTAATCCAAATACAAGACGCACCGGATCATTCGATGCATGGCCAAACTTAATTGGATTCTTTAGCTGGACCATCGAAACAGAAGCCTCGTTTACTCCATCTTCTGGTCTTGCATGTGGAATTGCGATTTGCGGCGCAAGTACAAAATAAGGCCCATTTTCTTTAAAGGAATTCTTCATAGCTTCAATATAGGACCTTTCTACTAGTCCTTGGGTAAAAAGAAGGTTGCCAGCAGCTTCTATTGCGCTTTCCGCATCGGCTACTTCCACACCAACCTTAACAATGTTTTCCTCTAAAAACTTCATTTTCTTTTACACCTACTCCTTGTTGTTAATCTGAGTAGTCGAATAAGCTTGAATTAGGCTTAATATACGACTTCTATCCGTGGTGCTCATCATAATTTTTTTATGTTCCTTGTCAGTAAGTAGCTTGGTTAGCTGCTGTAGAGCTCTTAAATGCTGCTCATTGTCTCGAGACGCTAATATAACAAAAGCGCTTACCTTTTTCCCTAGCATGTCAACTGGATTCTCCAGAAGTAGCATACTCATACCTGTTTTGAGAACACCGTCCTCCGGATTTGCATGTGGTAAAGTGAAATTATCGGAGATAACCACATACGGTCCTAGCTTGATGATGTTTTGAATCATCTTTTCAATATAGTTTTCATTGATGAAGCCTTCTTTTAATAATGGCATAGAAGCGTAGCGAACTGCCTCTTCCCAACTAGAAATCTGTTTTTTAAACGAAATTCGTTCCTCTGGAAGTAGCTCACTTAAGTTTGGCTTCATCATTTCTGTTTCCGTGTTTTTCGGTGAGTAGAAATACCTTCTAAGCTCTTTCGATAAAGCTTCTGAATCCTCAATTTTTGCATATCTCCCGACAATATCCATTACTGTATCAACAGAATAAATCTGTTGCTTTGATGAATTTTCAAATAAAGAATTTACTCTCTTTAAGAGCTGTTCTTTATCTTCATTATTTAAGACGGGATTTACGACAAATACTGGTACACCTTTATCTGGAAGAGGAATAGTCGATACGATAAAATGAACATTTAAAGCCATCTTTTCATAATCCCTTAAAGAGGTGACACCGACTATTTGTACATCGGAAATCAATCCTTCCAGTTGACTTTCTAGAAGTCGTGAAGTACCTAGACCGTTAGTACAGACGATTAACATTTTTTTTCGTGTTTTATCGAGTGTTACTCCCTCTTTACGTAGCCATCCACCGAAGTGCATGGTAATAAAGGCGACTTCATTATCATTTATTCTCTTCCCAATGACGTCCTCAAAGTGATGGACTACCTTTTTCGTAATGTGAAATACTTCTGGATAATTATTCATTACGGATTCTCGTAACGTATTTTCAACATCGATCCCATACTTAATTCGGTAGTAAGCAGGCTTCAGATGTAACAATAGATTTTGAATCATCTGCTCAGGGTTTTGAAATTCAATGGCTGCATATAATTGAAAATCGGCAACCATTTTTTCCACAACATTTCGCAAAGCCTTCTTTTCTTCCCCTTTTAGTTTTGGGCTAGAGTTGTAATTCACTTTGGCACTAAGAAGATACATCGCAAAATAGTAAATCTCATTTGCTGGAATCTGCATGTTTAGGCTTTCAGAAATACTGTTACATAGGAAGTCTGCTCCTACGTATTCATCGGTTTCCCAAATAATTTCCTTTTCGATCGAATCAACCTCAACAAATGCCTGCTGCATGATTCGTTTGATGAAAAAGTGAAACCAAACCACGATACTATTTAAAATGTCATCAGTAAGTTCTATCATATATCGCTGTTCATAATCATTTAAAAGTTTTCGTAATAGGTTTAGTAGTGGAACGTCAAATATTTTGTAAGGCTCAAGAGCACGGTCTTTCCTACCCTTTGTAGCGTTTTCTAAGTCCGCAGTTAGGCCATACCAGCCTTCCTTTGGAATTACCTGAGATAAGAAATAAATAAGTACCCTACGAATATCATCTTCATTTCCAATTATCTGGTATCCACTTTTTCTTTCTGTTGTAACCTGTAGCCTATAAGCAGCTAGGTCATTCTTTAACCGCTTAATATCATCAAGTGCTGTATTCCGACTAACTTGAAATAATTCCCGAACATCCTCTAAAAAGTAGGGCTTGTTCTGTCCAACAATATGGATATATATCCAAGCTTTTCTTTCATCGGGGGAAAATTCATAATATGATATTTCCGAGAAGGAGTAGCTATTCAATATTTCTTTTTTTGTTAGCTCATCTAAATACAATCCTTGAGCTCTAACCTGTTGAATCTCTGGTAAGTCATGATCCTTTAACCAATCATTTATTTTATCGAGATCATTATAAATGGTGCGTCGCGACACGTTTAATTTTTCAGCAAGCTCTTGAACAGAAATATATGAATCCCTTTGCAATAACTGATTAAAAACTGCCATACTACGTTGATCCATTATTATCCCCCTAATTCAATAGTTCATAAGTAGTATGTCCTATACCCAAATTATAGACCGATATGGTTTAAGGAGTAAGACCAAATCAATCACAACCGAATTTGCAAAATTGGACTGCAATATGGGTGGGTTCCTTAGACTTCCCCAAATTTGTTGTCTATAGTCGATTTTGAATAAATGCAAGGACGGGAATAACTACTGTAGGTATTAATTATAAATGAGATACTAGCTATTGGGTAAATTGGACGATTCATTGGGAATAGCTAATGATTTTGATAGGATACTAAATACACCCGAAGTTATGTGACCCTAATAACTTTCTATAGTTGTTCGGGATACTTAATTTGAAATTAAATGTAAAATTATCATGGGAACACTTAAGTTCGACAAAATAATATAGAGTCCATTTCAGCTTGCTAACTGAAATGGACTCTTTCGACAAAGTTATATTAAGAGGTAGAATGTTTACCGAATAAAACTGCTTTAAATCTTAAATCGTTCTGCAAGGTTTTGTAAATCTATTGCCATGTCGGCTAGTAGCCTTGTTGCAGATGAGACTTCTTGCATGGAGGCAGTTTGTTCTTCGGTTGCTCCTGCTACCTCTTGCATGTAGGTAGACGTCTTTTCAGATATATTCGAAACGTTCTCCATGGATGTCACTAAATCGTCCGTGTTTATACTAATTTGCGTAATTGCTTTGGAGACATCACCCATTTTTTGAACAATGTCATCAATGGAGTCTGAGATATTTATGAATGTATCACCAGCAGTTTGCACTAATTCCGTACCTTTACCGACTGCTTCTTCTCCTGTTTTCATGGAATCCACGACCATTCCAGTCCGCTGTTGAATTTCATTAATGATTTGGGAAATTTGTTTTGTAGATTCACTAGACTGCTCTGCTAGTTTGCGAACCTCATCAGCAACAACTGCAAATCCCTTTCCATGTTCACCAGCTCTTGCTGCCTCAATTGCAGCATTTAATGAAAGTAGATTTGTTTGATTTGCTATATCATTAATGATTGATAGGATTTTTTCTATTTCTTTGGAACGAGCTTCCAAATCATAAATGATAGTCGATGTGTTCTTCGTATTGTCGCTTATAGCATGCATTTGTTCTACAGCTTGATGAATAATATCTCTACCTTTCCTTGCTTGAATCGAACTCCCTTCTGATGTTAAGGAAACAGCTTGTGAGCTTTTCTGGATTGCATTAACATCGTGCAATGTTCTATGCACAAAATCCATTGATAGTTTCATCTTGGAAAGCTGGTCATCTGTACCAGCTGTTACCTCTTGAATGGAACGAGTAATATGGTCAGTAGCTTTAGAAGTTTCCTCAGAATTTGCACTTAACTGTTCAGAGGAAGTTGCTACCTGTTCTGAAGTCTGAATAACGTTAGTAACTAATTCCTTTAAATTTATAAGCATTTTATTATAGCTAGATGATAATTGTCCTAATTCATCCTTACTAGTTGTTTCGACAATTTCAGTCCTTAGATCACCAGTAGCTAGTTTTTCCATGCCATGCTGGATCTTGCTTAGGCTACGATTAAAGCGACGAACAAATAAATAAACAAAAAATATTCCTATTAGAAGTGAAATGCCGCCAATAATAGATGTGTTTTTTATAATTTGCATCCGAACTAAACGTGCCAGCTTTTGCATATCAAAGTCTAAACCTACAACTCCAACAATCTTTCCATTTTCATCAACCATTGCTTTTGCCAAAGTAATGGTTGATTTTCCAGTGCCGGTGTCCATGTATGGCTCAGTCCAAATGATATCACCATCAGCTGCCTCGGCATTCATGTACCATTCCCGCTGTCTTGGATCAAACTCTGACAAATCAACTTCAACAGGAGGTATATTAGAAAGATAAAATTCACCTTCTAATGTTGCAAAATATGTATTCAATAAGTAATCATATTGCTTTTCGATGTTTTTTAAAAACGCTTCATAGAAGGCTGTCTTCACTGGGTCATTAATATTCGGCATATTTGCTATATCATCTTTTTTATCATTACTATAGGTATAGGATTGATAATCCAACTCTTCCATAGCAGCAATATCCGTGATAATTTTCTCATATTCAAGAAAAACCTTCTTAAATTTCCCTCCAATATTTTCCATTTCCTCTTTGTAGATGACAGCCTGCTCTAGTACTTTCGTCTGGCTAAAGCTAAGTAAGCCGACAATTGACATTGGAATAATTAGTAACAAAGCCATCATAAAAGGAAGTTTAAATCTTATTTGAGTTAGCATTTTCACTTCAATCATCTCCTTTCGAATAGTAAACTAACTCAACCTCAATTCATAATTCGACATTTTTTTACTTCTTTAGAACATTATACCTATAAACGATATATAATTAAATGATTATTTAGTAAATAACTACTATTTTGTTAAATAATAACTATCTAACAATTTATTTCGTGACAATATTTAATGTAATAACAATAAAAAAACATCCATACTAAAATAAAAAGGAGGAATAGAATTGGCTAATGATGAGAATAAAGCACCGTTTTATAAGAGATGGTGGTTTTGGTTAATTGTGGTTATTGTTCTACTCATTATCATATTTAGTGCCGGTCGGAATGACGAAGATAATAAGGATACTACCAATACTGGAACAGAAGAAACTACTAATGATACTAACAATAAAACAAAAGACAATAATAGAACAAATGAAGATAATGATACTACAAAGGAAGAATCTGCGGCAGCAAAGCGTGATAATTCGTCAGCGAAGGAGACGACACTTAATGCAGGAAAATTTACAGTGGGTACTGATATTCCAGCAGGTCGTTATGTGATAACGGGTGAGGGTACAGGAAATTTATTTGTCTATGATGAGGATGGTTTGCCAGTAGTAAATGAAATTCTCGATAAAAGTGCTGATATGGGTGTACCGAATGTTACGACAGACATAAAAGATGGACAAGAAATTGAAATATCCGGACTAAACGCTGTAACCTTTACTCCTGCGAAGACTAAGTTATCTAACAAGCTAACAACAGGTACATGGATAGTTGGACTAGATATTAAAGCAGGGAGATATAATGTTACAACACCTAGTGGATCGGGAAATTTCTTCATATATAATAATCTTGGAGTGCCAACTACAAATGAAATACTAGATGCAACAGGTGAAATGGGAGTAAAACAAATAACTGTAACCTTGGAAGATGGTCAACAGATTGGTATTAGTGGATTAAACGAAGTTGATTTTACTAAGAAGTAAAATCATTATAGCCGCTACGGAATGTGGGGGCTATTTTTTTTGTTGTTAAGCAAATGTGCTGGAGAAAAAGCAGATGCAGTTTATGTCTTGAAAATAACTATAATACTTGTATTTTTAATTAAAAGAGTTAATTTTGCTAACACTGTGATCGTTTAAAAATAAAGAGTTGATACATATCTGACAAGTTAAATATGTATCAACTCTTTATGAATTATTGACTAAAACTATCATTTACAATGGCTGTGAGGTGATAGAGTGAAGAACCGACTAAAAGAACTAAGAGCAAGAGATGGATTGAATCAAACAGAGCTAGCCAAGAGAACGAAAATTTCTAGGCAAACGGTTAGTTTAATTGAAGAAATGAATATATGCCATCCTTATTGATAGCGGTAAAAATTGCTAATGTATTTCAAGAGCCAATTGAAAAAAATTTCATTTTTAATGAGGTGGAATTGTAATGAAAATGATTGTAATTTATACACTAATGAGTGTATATGGATTACACAAACTAATTTTCGGCTATAACACTCAAACAGTTTCGGCAAATTTATTAATGACGGGAAAAGATTTGTCATATTAAAAGGTCTATTAAGTTACATAGGCTGGTAAATCTTAGGTTGATTATTTGATTGTTTGGATTAATGTTTTATTCTGCTTTCACTGGAAATTCACAGATAATTAGTATCGTGAGGATAGGTATTTTGCTATTATTTATACAACTTAGTTTTATATTTAGTATGATGCCAAAATAAGGAGAGGTTATTAGCTATAATTTGCTATTCTCTTTTTAAACATTACTTTTTTGAAGGAGAAATACCTTTAACAATAAGCGGTTAGGGGGTCTATGTCACCATATATTCAATGGAAAGTATGGCAAGGAAGTAAAAGCTTTTATAGATAAGATCATAGGAGGAATTTAAATTGATTACAAGCTTATCTGATAAGGTAGTATTAAACAATGGTATTGAAATGCCAGGATTTGGTCTTGGTGTTTATAAGGTAGACGAGGGAGATACAGTTATTCGAGCTGTTCGCACTGCAGTTGAAGTTGGTTACCGAAGTATAGATACTGCTTCCTTCTATAATAATGAACGTGGTGTTGGTCAAGGTGTTCGGGAGTCTGGCATCCCGCGTGAGGAAATTTTTATTACTTCAAAGGTTTGGAATGACGAACAAGGATATGAATCGACACTTAGAGCATTTGAGCAAAGTATCGAAAAGCTAGGTTTGGATTATTTGGATTTATATTTGGTTCACTGGCCAGTAAGTGGAAAATATATAGAAACTTATCTAGCATTAGAAAAATTATATAAAGAGGGAAGAGTACGGGCAATTGGTGTAAGTAACTTCCATGTACATCATTTAGAGAGCCTTCTAAAGGACTGTTCTGTGAAGCCGGTAATTAACCAGGTTGAATATCATCCCCATCTAACACAAAAAGAGCTAAAAAATTATTGTGAAAGAGAAAATATTCAACTTGAGTCATGGTCACCGTTAAAGCGTGGAAAATTATTAACAGAACCTACATTAATTGAAGTCGG
Source organism: Ornithinibacillus bavariensis (assembly GCF_018333235.1). Classification (GTDB taxonomy): domain Bacteria; phylum Bacillota; class Bacilli; order Bacillales; family Amphibacillaceae; genus Ornithinibacillus; species Ornithinibacillus bavariensis. Next base: position 473,474 of record NZ_BORP01000002.1, read on the forward strand.
ACAGAAATATGGTAAATCACCAGCTCAGGTAATCCTTCGCTGGAATATACAACATAATGTAATTACCATCCCGAAATCGACTAGTGCAGAACGTATTAAAGAGAATGCAACTATTTTTGACTTTGTCTTATCAGACGAAGATATGAAAAAAATTGACAGCTTGAATATAAATGATCGTAGTGGATCAAATCCAGATGATTTTTAGGTGCTTGTTTCAGGGGAGAGTTGTACATAACTCCTGATTTGAATGGTATGTAGATATGAATATATAGTTATTAGAATAAAATAAAAAATCCCAAGAATGAACATGAACGATTCTTGGGATTTTCTAATATAATGAGAACCTCTTATAACGTTATAAGATTGCTTCTACAGTTTTCACGACATTTTCTACAGTAAATCCATATTCCTCAATTATTTTTTCACCAGGAGCTGATGCGCCGAAACGATCAATACCTAATACTTTTCCTTCTAGACCAACATAGCGCTCCCAACCAAACGTAGATCCCATTTCAATGGCAATTCGTGCTTTAACTTCCGTTGGGAGGATACTGTTCTTATACGCTTGATCTTGCGCTTCAAAACGATCCCAAGATGGCATGCTAACTACTCGTACATCAATCCCTTTTTCCTTTAGTGCATCCTGTGCCTGCATAGCTAAAGGAACTTCTGAACCAGTTGCTAATAGAATAGCATCAGGTACTTCCTTTTCTGAATTGCTAATAATGTAGGCACCTTTTTTCACGCCCTGATAAGCATGTTCTTTCGTCCCTTCTAAAGTAGGAAGTGCTTGTCTTGTAAGAACTAACGCAGTCGGTGTATCAGTTGATTCGACTGCTAAACGCCAGGCAGCAGCTGTTTCATTTGCATCAGCTGGGCGGATCACTGAAAGTCCAGGCATTGCACGTAACGCTGCCAAATGTTCAATTGGTTCATGGGTTGGACCATCTTCACCAACTGCAATTGAATCGTGAGTAAGTACATAAGTCACTGGTTGATTCATTAAAGCCGCTAAACGTATTGCTGGACGTAAGTAGTCATTAAATACGAAGAATGTACCACCGAATACCTTTAGTCCTCCGTGAAGTGCCATCCCATTTAAGGCAGCCCCCATTGCAAATTCACGTACACCAAACCAAATATTTCGGCCTGTATAGTCATGACGAGAGAAGTCTTTTTCATTATTAATAGTTGTCTTGTTTGAACCTGCTAGGTCAGCACTTCCACCTATGAAGTTTGAGACTGTGTTAGCAATTTGGTTGATGACTTTACCAGAAGCATCTCGTGTTGCAAGCTTATCGACACCAGGCTCAAATACCGGTAAAGATTTTTCCCAGCCTTCAGGTAGCTCCCCATTTATAATGCCTTTTAGTTCTCTAGCAGTCTCTGGGTATTTTTCTTCGTAGTTAGCAAATAAATTGTTCCAGCTAGCCTCTTCTTTTTCACCTGCAACGACAATCTTCTCGTTAAAATCAGCATATACCTCTTCTGGAACTTCGAATGGCTTATGTTGCCAACCATAAAATTCTTTCGTGAGTTTTACTTCATCGATCCCAAGTGGTGCACCATGTGAAGCAGCAGATGCAGACTTATTTGGTGAACCATAACCAATTACAGTTTTGACTTCAATTAATGTTGGTTGCTCTGTATTTTCTTGAGCTGCTTGGATAGCCTTTCTAATATTTGTTAAGTTAGTTCCATCTTCCACAAATAGGGTTTGCCAGCCATAGGATTGGAAGCGTTCTTGAATATTTTCAGAGAAGGAACGGTTTAAATCACCGTCTAGTGAAATATCATTTGAATCATATAATACTACGATTTTACCAAGACCTAGATGTCCTGCGAGAGAGGCTGCTTCATGAGAGATACCTTCCATTAGGTCACCATCCCCAACTAAAGCATAGGTGAAATGATCAATAATATTAAAATCTTCTTTATTATACTTAGTGGCGAGATGACGTTCTGCCATTGCCATTCCTACTGCCATCGCAATTCCTTGCCCAAGAGGTCCAGTTGTAGCTTCTACACCATCCGTGTGATTCACTTCAGGATGTCCAGGAGTTTTAGAGCCCCATTGTCTGAAAGACTTAATATCTTCAATCGATACTTGATATCCAGACAGGTGGAGAAGACTATACAGTAGCATAGAGCCATGACCAGCCGAAAGAATAAAACGGTCGCGATTAAACCATTTGGAATTTTTCGGATTGTGCTTCATGAAATCTGTCCAAAGTGTATATGCCATTGGTGCAGCCCCCATTGGTAATCCAGGATGACCAGAGTTTGCCTTTTCAATAGCGTCTATGGATAGTGTACGGATTGTATTGATTGATTGTTGTTCAATAGCATTAGCCATATCTAATAATCTCCTTTGTTAATTTACTAGTTTTTATGAAATTGCTTTCATAATCAAATAGTAAAACGAAATATGTCGAATAACAAGTCCTATGTTGTACAAAACTGTGAATAATTAATGTAAATACTTTGATTAATATTGTAAATCACAATATTGTACAAAGATTGTTCGGTAAATTGGGATGAAAACGGATACAAAACGTGTATAATAGGTGCTACAATAATACATGTCAAGGGGAGATAGAAGTGATACTAAGTGATCGATATAAAAGAATCTTAGATGACTTAATGAGTTATCCTAGTATGACAAGCATGGAGCTTGAAAGGAAATATAGCTTAACCCGAAGGCAACTCGGGTACGGCATTACAAAAATAAATGAATGGCTGAAGGGTCATGATCTCCCGGCAATTGAAAGAACAAGACAAGGTCATTTTGTAATTGATCAAGCTATATTAACAAAGCTCTGTGGAAATTGGGAAGCGATTTCTAAGAAAGTCAATCGAACAATTTTGAGGGAAGATGAAAGAGTGCACTTTATTCTAATGATGCTTCTAAGTTCAGAGGAAGAATTGTCACTTAATCATTTTACGTATGAATTGGATGTGAGTAAAAACACCGTTCTAAATGATTTAAAGCAGGCACAGACCTATGTGCACGAATACAATATAGTGATTCGTTATTCGAGAAAATTTGGATATGTACTTGAAGGAAAGGAATTCCAAATTCGAAAACTGCTTATGTATATGACATTTCAAATCCTGCAATTACGTGGTGGGGAAAGCTGGTTACAAAAGATAGCCAATATAAAAGCTGATGAATTAAATGAATTCAAGTTGCGTGTGGAAAAGGTTGAAAATCAACTCAACCTAAAATTCACCGATGAGAAGCATGATATGATGCCATACGTCTTGATCTTACTGTTAAGACGAATTAAAAAGGGCCATCAAATGGAAGCATTTTCAATTGAATATGAGGAGCTTTCAAATACTAAAGAATATAAGGCGACCGAAGAGCTTTTATACGATATGGAAGACATCCCGTTATCGGATCGCTTATTCATAACGCTTCATATTCTCACGACAAACATTTTTTCATCAGAAATATTGGAAGATGATCTGATGACGAACCTCTTACCTGCAATCGATAATATGCTAAGGCATTTTGAAAAGAGTGCTTGTGTTTATTTGCGGGATCGAGATCAACTGTTAGATAAGCTATTACAGCATTTGAAGCCAGCTTATTATCGAATTAAGTATCATCTTACAGATACCATCCTTTTTCAAGGTTCTCTAAGTAGAGAGTTCAAGGAGCTACACCATTTAGTAAAACGTTCAATTGGACCACTTCGTGAATTGATAGGTTCAGAGATACCTGATAATGAAATTGCTTTCATAACAATGCTTATTGGCGGATGGATGGATCGTCAAGGGGAAAGCATTGATAAAAAAGTAAAGGCTGTTGTCGTTTGTCCACAAGGCATTTCTGTATCAAGGCTTATGTTTAATGAGCTGAGAGAATTGTTTCCTGAGTTTATTTTTCTTGATTTTTTATCGGTGCGAGAGTTCTTAAAATATCCTTTAGAATATGATGTTATCTTTTCCCCGATAAATTTGGAGACAAATAAGAAACTATTTGTGACAAAGGCTTTTCTAGGAAAAGAAGAAAAATATCGTCTTCGGAAACAGGTCATGCTTGGTATTCATGGCTATGTTCCTGAAAGTGTTAATATTGATTACTTATTGGAGTTAATTGCTAACTATGCGACGATTCATCAGGAAGCGGAATTAAAGCAGTCTTTAGTACAGTACTTGGATTTAAATGAAAATGGGAAATTTGTTACACATCATTACGTTGGGAATGATTTGAATTTAGAAGATTTAATCAATCCGGATACTATTACTCTAGTTGATTCGGTAGATTCATGGGAAACAGCTATTCGTTTAGGTGCAAATCCGCTGTTGAAAAAAGGGATTATAGAACCTCGATATGTTGATGCAATGCTCCGCTATTGTGAGGAAGACTCTTATATTGTAATTGCACCTGGTGTTGCTATTCCGCATGCTGCTCCAGATGATGGTGCTAAGCAGGTTGGAATGAGCTTTCTTAGAATCCGGGATGGTGTTTCCTATACGAATGATTATGACATCTATTTAATAATTGCTATTTCAGCGGTGGACAAGCAACAGCATATTCATGCTTTAATGCAACTCATGAATTTGGTTGGTTCTGAGAAGGAATGTAATAAATTAATTAACGCCAATTCAGTTCAAGAAATAGTTGAGATCATTCAACACTATTCCAAGGATTGAACTAATTGGCAAAAGGAAGTGGGAGTGACAACGATGAGTGACTTAATATTTGATGAATCTGTAATTCTATTAGATGTTGAAGCAGATACAAAGGAATCCGTATTAGAAATTGTTGCAAAAAATCTAGTGGATAAAGGCTTAGTGAAGGAGAGCTTTATTCCAGCAATTTTAAAACGTGAAAGTGAGTTTGCAACAGGCCTTCCTACTGCTGGAGTTTCTGTAGCAATTCCACATACGGATGTAGAGCATGTGAATCAAAAAACCATCAGTGTAGCTGTACTAAAACAACCAGTTGATTTTGTCATCATGGGAGACGATCAAGAAACAACTCCAGTACAGATTATTTTTATGTTGGCAATGAATGAAGCGCATTCACAGCTAACATTGTTACAAAAACTGATGCAGATTTTCCAGGATGAACAAACATTAACAACGATTGCTAATGAAACAAGTAAAACGAATATAAAAAAACTATTAGAAGAGAAATTAGACTTAGCAGCATATGAAGGAGGTGAAAGATAATGGCTAAAAAGACCGTTTTAGTAGCTTGTGGTGCAGGTATTGCTACTTCTACTATTGTAAACAGTGCAATTGAAGAAATGGCTAAGGAACATAATATTGATGTGAATCTAGTTCAAATTAAAATTGCAGAGGTTAATAGTTATTTAGATACTGCAGACTTATTAGTTACAACTGCTATGACAAAAACTGAATATCCATTCCCGGTAATAAATGCACGTAATTTCTTAACTGGTATTGGTATTGAAGATACAAAAAAACAAATCTTGGATGAACTTAAAAAGTAATGCGGGTTTGGTGGTCCTAAAGAATAGAGGTCGGCCTAAATTCCTTTAGTCTGACCTTCGTTTGGGACAATCTAAAATCTCTCTTCATTAGGAGGAAAAAGAATGCAATCATTTGTTGATTTTATACAAGGATTTCTAGCATTAGGTGCAACTGTAATTCTGCCTGTCGCAATATTCTTACTTGGTTTATTCTTTGGACAAAAGCCAGGGAAAGCATTCCGTTCAGGCTTAACAATTGGGGTAGCTTTTGTTGGTATTTTCTTAGTTATTGATTTGTTAACGACTAACTTAGGCCCAGCTGCTCAAGGTATGGTTGATCGTCTAGGAGTGGAATTGAATGTGATTGATGTGGGTTGGCCTGCAACATCTTCCATTGCGTGGGCTTCTGTTGTAGCTGCATTTATAATTCCACTAGGATTAGTGGTTAACGTTGTCATGCTTTTAACAAAGACAACGAGAGTAATGAATGTTGATATTTGGAACTACTGGCATTATACATTTATGGCAGCTGTTATTTATGCCATCTCTGGAAGTATTATTCAAGGCTTAATTGCTGCTGTTCTTTTCCAAATTGTATGTTTGAAAATTGCAGACTGGACGACACCAATGGTTCGTGATTTCTATGAAATGCCTGGTGTATCTGTTGCGACAGGAAGTACAATATCTTATGCTCCTTTCATTTTTTTAGTAAAAGGTATTCAAAGAATTCCAGGTCTTAAGAATTTAAAAGCAGATGCAGATTCGATTCAGAAGCGTTTTGGTGTGTTTGGGGATTCTATGGTAATCGGACTAATACTGGGTGCTGCTATCGGTGCATTAGCTGGTTATGATTTTGGTAAGATCATTAATATTGGTATGTCAATGGCTGCTGTAATGATTTTGATGCCACGTATGGTTAAGATTTTGATGGAGGGCTTAATGCCAGTATCAGAATCAGCACGTAACTGGTTAAATAAGAAGTTTGGAGATAGTGATATTACTATCGGTCTAGATGCAGCTGTACTATTAGGACATCCCTCAGTAATCGCTACAGCACTAATTTTGACACCGATTACAGTTTTAATTGCAGTAATCTTACCTGGTAATAATGTTTTGCCATTCGGTGACTTAGCAACAATTCCATTTGTAATCGCTTTTATCGTTGGTGCTGCTCGTGGTAATATTATTCACTCTGTTATTGTTGGTACCATTATGATTGCTTTATCTCTTTATATGGCTACTGATATTGCCCCAGTGTTTTCACAAATGGCTACAGAGGCAAGTATTAAATTACCAGAAGGCTCAGCAATGGTTTCAAGTATTGACCAAGGTGGTAACCTGATTAACTGGGTAATCTGGAGAGTATTCGATTTATTTAATTAATAATGAAGAGTGGGGCTAACTGGTTAGTCCCACTAAATTATTTGGACCTAGTTTCTAAAGGAGGAGACATCAATGAAATCATTAGTCAAAACAGAATTAGGATTTGGTCATCTTGAGGTACAAGATAAACCTGTACCAACATCTGGTCCAGACCAGGTAAAGATTGAAGTGAAATATGCAGGGATTTGTGGTTCTGATATCCATACCTATGAAGGACATTATAAAGTTGCTGTTCCAGTGACTTTAGGCCATGAATTTTCTGGTGTGGTTGTAGAAGTTGGCGAGAATGTAACCGAGTTTAAAGTGGGTGATCGCGTTACTTCAGAAACAACTTTTTATATTTGTGGAGAATGTAACTATTGCCAATCTGGTGATTATAATCTTTGTAACCATCGTAAAGGACTTGGTTCCCAACAAGATGGTGGCTTTGCAAAGTATTTAATTGCTCGGAAAGAAAGCGTCCACCATTTACCGGAAAATGTTGATTATCAATCTGCTGCAATGACTGAGCCTTTAGCATGTACACACCATGCAGTTGCAAAAACAGATATAAATCAGGGGGATGTCGTTTTAGTAACTGGTCCTGGTCCAATTGGACTTCTAGCTGCACAAGTAGCTAAAAGTCATGGTGCAACTGTAATTATTACGGGTTTATCAAATGATAAGGTACGCCTAGATAAAGCAAAGGAAGTTGGTATTGATTATACAGTCAATACACAGGAGCAAGATCTATCAGAACTAGTAAACAAATTAACAAATGGTTATGGAGTAGATGTTGTACTTGAATGCTCAGGTGCCGTTCCAGCAGCGAATCAAGCACTAGGCCTTTTGCGTAAAAAAGGACAATATGCACAGGTCGGACTCTTTGCTAAACCAATGGTTGAATTTGATTTGGACAAAATCATTCAAAAGGAGATTCGTGTGGTAGGTAGTAGAAGTCAAAGACCTGCTGACTGGGAGCCTTCTTTAGCATTGATGGATGAAGGAAAAGTAAATGCCAAAGCTCTTGTAACGCATATCTTTGATATTACTGAATGGGATAAGGCATATGAAGCAATTAAAAGCGGTGAGGCTATTAAAGTTTTATTAACACCAGTAGAATAATAGAATCTCTATTTTAACGGGGGGGCAGTCAGAATGAATAAAGAAGAATTAATTTCCATTATTGATTATACATTGTTAAAACCAACAGCAACGAAAGAAGATATTAAGCTATTTTGTGAAGAAACAATTGAATATGGATTTAAAACAGTATTTGTTAACCCATATTATGTTTCTTATGCTCATCGTTTATTGTCTTCACATGGTATTAAGGTAGGGGTTCCAATCGGATTCTCACTAGGTGGAGCAACTACACATGTAAAGGTAGAAGAAACAAAGGAAGCAATTAAAAATGGAGCAACTGAAATTGATATGCTCATTAATTTAGGAGCACTTAAATCTGGTGAATATGATGTTGTACGTGATGATATAGCTGCAGTTGTGAAAGCAGCTAATGGACTAACAACGAAGGTAATCATTGAAACAGCCTTATTATCGGATGATGAAAAAGTAAAAGCTACGGAGTTAATTATGGAGGCTGGAGCTGACTTTGTAAAGACTGCTACAGGATTTAATGGTGGTGGTGCGACTGAAAAAGATGTAAAACTACTTCACTCTGTCGCTGGAGATAAACTTGGTGTAAAGGCAGCAGGTGGTATTAAAACCTATGAGGATGCTGTAAAAATTGTCAAAGCCGGTGCAACCCGCATTGGCGCAAGTGGTGCCACTGCAATCATTAACGGTGGAGTATCGACATCATCTTACTAAATGAAGTGCCAGATATTTCCCCATTTTTATCTGAAATCTTGTCATATAACAAGGAATAATGAAAATTATGGAAGGAAAGTGAACAACCATGGTAGATGCTCTTTTAGACTTTATGTTAGGACCTTTACGAGGTATTAGTCAATTTTATATTGAACACCAAATGATTATGAACACAATTGTCATCGGATTTGCTGTGTATAAAATCTTAAACAATAATAAAAAAACTGAGAAAAAGTCAGCTAGTTAACACAACAAAGAAAAGGGTGTTTGTTTTGAAGGCTTTAAATTTATATGGTGTAGAGGATCTACGATTTGAAGAGAATACACCGAAACCGGTAATCGAAGATGCAAATGATGTTATCATTAGGGTCAAATCTGTTGGAATATGTGGCTCCGACACTTCCCGTTATCGAAAACTTGGTCCTTATGTAGAAGGTATGACATTTGGTCATGAGTTCGCAGGTGAAGTGGTTGAAATAGGTGCTAATGTGACCAATGTAAAAGTTGGAGATCGTGTTGCGGGTTGTCCAGCATTTGTTTGTGATGAATGTAAAAGCTGTAAAAAAGGCGAGCCTGCTCGCTGTGAAAAGCTTTCTGTCATTGGTGCATACCGCCCAGGCGCTTATGCAGAATATACGAAACTACCAAATACACATGTCATCCCATTACCCGATAATGTAGATTTTGATACGGCTGCAATGGTTGAACCATCTGCAGTAGTTGCCCATGGCTTTTATAGAACTACCATTCAGCCAGGTGCTGAAGTAGCTATTATGGGTGTGGGTAGTATTGGATTACTTGCCATTCAGTGGGCAAAAATATTTGGGGCAAAGAAGGTATATGCTATTGATATCGACAACAACAAACTAGAAATTGCTAAAAAGCTAGGCGCTGATGTTGCTATCAATTCGTTAGAAAAGCCTGCACATGAACAAATTATGGATTATACAAATGGACAAGGAGTAGATTTAGCTGTAGAGTCAGCAGGCTCACCGATAACCTCTGCCCAGGTATTTGCATTGCCACGTAAAGGCGGTGAAGTAGTATTTTTGGGTATTCCATATGCAGACATTCATATTGAGCGTTTCTTCTTTGAAAAAATTGTTCGTAACGAGCTAACCGTCTATGGCTCATGGAATGCTATATCAGCCCCATTTCCGGGAAAAGAATGGAGCACCACCATTCATTATATGAGCACAGGACAAATACAGTCAGAACCAATGATTTCTCACCGTCTATCATTAGAAGAAGGACCAGAAGCTTTCCGAAAAATCATCCATCGTGAAATGGATTCTGTAAAAGTAATTTTCCATCCGTAATCCGAGCTTAGTTTCCATTGTTATTGATAAGATATAGTTAGGATTATTTAATATTAAAATAGATAGTCATTTATCCATCCAGCATTTATTGCTGGATTTTTTTTTATGTAATAACTAGGGTAGTTGTTTTCTAGCAGCTAGTAGATATCAATACTAGTATAGAAATCCTTTGTTACGATACAGGATACAAGTTATGTTGCCTAATATTAATCAGTGATTATTCCTGCAAAGCAAGGAATAAGTAATGTATAGTTGGTGACTTCTAGTAATTGAAGGGATTATGTAAAATATCTTTGTTTAATGGGCAAAGTAAATAGAGGGTTTGACAATAACATTGAAGTTGGCAAACACCGTAATCTCAAGGGTTTTATTTTATGTTTGTTAAATAATAAAAACCATTGTACCAATCATATCAGTTTACGTTATAATTAGGGATGGTATATTTTACATAGTGATAATGCTAACTCTGTTTTAGGGAATTTACATGGATATACTTTCATGAACGTATACAATAGAAGGTAATTTACTGAAGGAGGCTATTCATGCAAAACGTATTCAAAAAACTGGTACCTATAACCATATTTTTTGCATTGTTTTTAGTAATAAGTGCTTGTTCAACAGGGGATAGTGATAAGAATAAGGATGGATCTAGTAGCCAAGAAATTAATATACGAGTGAATAATGATCCTGATTTTCTTGATCCACATATGGCAGAGGCTTCGATTACATTTCAAATGCTTTTAAACATTTTTGATGGCTTAATGGTTGGGGATACAGATGGTTCACTCAAGCCAGCACTTGCCAAGGATTATTCGATTTCTGACGATGGATTAACGTATACCTTTACAATTCGGGATAATGTGAAATTTCATAATGGTGATCCTTTGACAACGGAGGATATCATGTATTCCTTTGAACGCTTAATGGGCAAAGGCTCTGGAAAGCCGTTAACTTCTAATTTTGATAATATTGCATCTCTAGAGGCTCCAGATGATAAAACCTTTGTCATTACGTTGAAAGAACCGAATTCAGCGTTTCTATCGTATTTAACTGCACAGGACTCGGCTATATTACCAAAGAGTAATGATGGGAAACATAATGAGGAGCCAATTGGTACTGGTCCATTTAAATATCAAAGCTATAGTCCACAAAATAATCTCGTATTAGTAAAAAATAAAGATTACTGGAAAGAAGGACTACCATATTTAGATAAAGTAACGTTTACGTTTCAGCCTGATGATCAGACTGCATTAATGTCTCTCCAGGCGGGTGAAATGGACTTTGTTTCCGTTGGGGCACATCGAGTTCCAGAGGTTGAAAATAATTTTAAGCTAGAATATCAAAACAGTAATGCTACCTTATTAGTTGGATTTAATGAAGCAAGAGAACCGTTTAATGATACACGAGTTCGCCAAGCAATTAATTATGCGATTAATAAGGATGATATTATTGAAGCAGTATTTTCTGGGTACGCAACAAAGATTGGGTCGAATATGAGTCCTGCAATGGGAGCATTTTACGAGGAAGGCCTTGAAAAAATGTATGACCATGACGTCGAAAAGGCGAAGAACTTATTAAGTGAAGCTGGTTATCCAGATGGATTTGAAACTACTATTTCCATTTCTTCACATGCTGCAATGTATACAGATGTTGCACAGATTGTTGTGGAAAACTTAAAAGAAATAGGAATAAAAGCAAAAATTGAAGTTGTGGAATGGGGAATATGGCTTGACCGTATTTACAAAGGTAGAGACTATGATATGACCATTATAGACTTTACTGGAAAGCTTTCTCCTTATGAAACCATTAAACGTTATCAATCAGAGGATAGTGGTAACTTAGTTCATTTCTCCAACAATGAGTATGATGAATTAATGAAAAATGTATTGTTAGAAACAGATGAAAACCGTCAGATTGAGATGTATCATCGTGCACAGGAGATACTTGCTGAAGAAGCAGCTGCAGCATTTATCGCTGATTATCAAATCATTTGGGCGATGAATCCTAAAATGGAAGGTTATAAGCTATACCCGTATTTCTTCCATGATTTATCTGAAGTGAAATTGGTTGACTAGAAGGGATTGGCTGGCATGGCCTATTTTATTCGAAGGCTCTTTCTGTTATTTATTACATTAGTGCTTGTATCACTAATAACTTTTGCGGTCTTTCAAATTATACCTGGTGACCCCATTCGAATTATGCTAGGGCCAGAAGCCGATGAAACGCAAATTGAAACGTTAGAAAAAGAGCTTGGTTTAGATCAGCCCCTCCATATCCAGTACGTAGACTGGGTTGGTGGGGCAATTACTGGTGATTTTGGAAAATCTATTCGTTTTTCTCGTCCAGTTTCCGACTTAATTTATGACCGAATACCAATAACATTTTCTCTTGCAGTGTTATCTGTCATTCTAGTGGTAATAATAGCCATTCCACTTGGCATATATGTTGCTAAAAAGCCTAATTCATTGATGGACTATGCTCTTTCGACAGTAACTCAAGTGGGAATGGCAATCCCATCCTTTTGGTTAGGAATGTTATTAATCCTATATCTAGGGATGACATTTTCATTTTTTCAGATTAGTGGCTATGTACCATGGTCGGAGAGTATCTTGGGAGCGCTTGGAACCTTAATATTGCCAGCACTTACTATTGCTATTCCACAAATTGCCGTTTCTTTTCGATATATTCGTACCTCTGTACTAGAGCAAATGCAGCGTGACTATGTTCGTACCGCCCGTAGTAAAGGAATGCGGGAAGGTTCCTTGATGTATCGGCATGTACTACGGAATGCAATGATCCCAATTTTAACGGTCTTTGGCCTAATCTTTGCTGAAGTAGTTGCAGGTACGATTATTGTAGAACAAGTATTTGGCCTACCTGGTCTTGGTAGTCTATTAATAACGGCAATTAGTTATCGTGATTTTCCATTAGTACAGGGGATTGTCATGTATATTACCTTGATTGTCGTCTTCATTAACTTTATTATTGATATTTTATATTCTATTATAGATCCTCGTATACGACTATAGCTAGGAGGTGGACCCGTATGAAACGATTACGAAATGTTGGAAAACATATTAATCTATTACTCGGTGGGGCAATCCTAGTTTTTTTTCTAGTGATGATGACGGTTAGTTTCTTCTATACGCCATATGGTGTAGAGGAGATGGATATTCCGAACAAATTGCAGTCACCAAGTGCTGCTCACTTGCTTGGTACAGATGAATTTGGCAGGGATATTTTTAGTCGAATGATGAAAGGAACACAGACAGCATTTTTTGTTGGAATTGTTGCAGTAGGAATTGGCCTTGTTGTCGGTACGATAGTTGGTGGTATTTCTGGTTATCTTGGGGGCTGGGTCGATGAAATTATTATGCGGGTTATCGATGCATTAATGGCATTTCCAGGAATTATTCTCGCACTAATGCTTGTGGCAGTATTTGGTTCAGGAATGTGGAATACGGCGATTGCTCTTGGGTTAATGGCTATTCCAGGTATTGCTAGAATTGCACGTAGTGGATTTCTGCAGACAAAGGAGCAGGATTTTGTGTTGGCTGCCAAAGCGATGGGAATAAAGCCTATTACCATTATGTTTCGCCACATATTACCTAATGTATCCTCACCATTGATTGTTGCAGCTTCGATAGCTTTCGCAGTAGCAATTTTAGCTGAGGCAGGTCTTAGTTATTTAGGCCTTGGTGTACAGCCACCTGATCCAAGCTGGGGAAGGATGCTTAAGGATTCACAGCCCTACTTAGTAAGTGCTCCGTGGTATACTTATGCGCCAGGGGTAGCTATTACGTTAGTTGTGCTAGGTTTTTATATGTTGAGTAATGCAATCAGTGAGATTAGTGATCCTAGAATGAGGGATTAATGAAATATATATAGATAGGGAATAGCACTTATGAGAGAGTTTCATGAAGGTGCTATTCCCTTTATTCATTTAGAAAACATTTTCCCAAGTAATAGCTAGCATTGCTCCAACCAATGCTAAGTAATCACATGTAATCCTAAGCGTAATGAACTAGTTGGATATATTTACTTCAATTGGTACAGATACTAAGTTCCACTGTTTGCCGAGCATTTCAAATGTATGCATAGCAAATATTTGCGCTTGTCCAGGTGATAGAGCTGTAATGGTGTTTCCTTCAATTTGGACATTTTGTTCGTTCTCAGACGCAAAGAGTGTTGTTTCAATGTTTTGCTTTTCATCTACCCGATAGTTAACAAAAGTCTTAGCTTGAATGGTTGCCGTTTTTCCTACCTTTAAATTCCGCTTTTTAATTGGTGTGTCGATTTTAGTAGGCGCATCTGTTAGCCACTGTGTATAATCGGTTATTGGTCCAATAAGTCCTTTTTTGAGTAGTTCTTCAAAAGGCTCCTGACTACGGAATGTCCAGTGCATATTTATAATACCTCGCTGTCTCATATACGTAATAGATTCCTCGGAAAGACTACCATAGCTAGAATTTAATCTCGCGCCGATTGTTGTTGCATAATTGAGCATTTGTTCTGCATCCTGTATGCGCTGTTGCTCGGAACCAGGTACAGAGGCTGAATATAGATAGCCTACACTAATCCCCGGTGCAATTTCACGGAATTTCTTGACCGTGTCTATACTAAAGCTTTGTAGGACAACCATGTCTTCCATTCCTTCGTCCTTAATCTCTTGCAAAACTTGCTCTTCAATATTTTCAGCCTTTACTTCGATTAGAAGTATGATATCTTTGTCTTTAAACCCTTGAAGGAATTCACGGAAGGTTGGTACTTTTTCTCCTGCAAATTCAGGTCCGAATTTTATTCCTGCATCAAGTGAACGGATTTCCTCTAAGGTCAAATCTGCAACATTTCCAGTGCCGTTTGTCGTCCGATTGACAGTGGTATCATGCATTATAATTAGCTGTCCGTCTTTTGTTTGTTGTACATCAGTTTCAATAAGGTCTGCGCCTAAGTCGTATGCCAAATGATAGCCTACCATTGTATTCTCTGGGGCAAGGGAAGGTACGCCACGATGCGCGACAACAATAGGACGTTGTACGAATGTGTTTTCTGGATAAAGACTGTATGCTGTTACAGCCTTACTTGGATTTTCGGTAATAATCCCATCAACACCAGCGTGTAGTAAATCATGGATATTCTCCCCAATTCCCCAAACAGCAATCGCACGAGTATGGAAATAGTAAACAGTTTTATCGGTTATAAGACGCTCTGGTAGAACAATACTCATTGAACGACTACGGTTTGCATCCGTAACTAGCTTTTTTAGATCGTGCTTATTTAAATGTTCTTTATTGTAAAGAATCGCACCACGTACTTGAGGGTGTGCTGCTTTAATTTGGTTAATAATTTCTTGATTGGAGGATATGATGTGAATATCTTTTGTGGAAACAGTGTCTAGAACTTCAATCACTCCATTTGCTACGTCTTGATTTTCTACTTGGATAGTTGGTATTGCTTTCCCTCTTATACTAGCAAGCATATCCAAGAGTAATATATCTCCAACTATAATGTTACCGCTTTCATTTAATTGCGCATCTAGTAGCACATTGGAAGCACCTGATAATAGGTTGGTATCACTAGAAATAATTGTTGGTGCATTTACCATATTTGTGTCTGGTTCATCTGGTAAGAAGGCATTAGAATGTTCAATTGGTGGTAAATCATTTGCTCTGGTAGTTACGAGTACATTATCAAATTCTACAGTGGCGCCAGATACTTGAAAACCTAAATTTCCCTCTAACCATTGATTCGCAAGATCAGTATCAATTACTAGCTGACCGTTAATATATTGTTGAATACGTTCACCTTTTGCAATTACCTTAAGCCGATATGCTTGCCCATATCGAAAGTCCTCCGGATAGAACTTCTTTGCAGGTACACTCCATGTATTTGATTCTGTCCTTATTGCAAATTCTACTCCGTTTAAGGCAGAAGTTCCCTTACGAACAGCAAATTGGTAATATGGGTAGTTATCATTCTGTACGCGATACATGAGAGATACCCATCGAGCATTATCTACAGCAGATTTAAATGTTACATCTGCTTCAAAAACGTAGTCTCCGATTTTGTCAGGCACTGGAATTAATACTCTAGAAGGTGACGAAGTACTTGAAGATGATAAGATCAGCTTCCCATCTTGAGTGGTTGCATTTCCCTCTAGAATCTCCCACCCGTCTGGTAGCTGTCCGTTTGTTAGCTGATTAAAGTTCTCTTCAATTAGCTTATTTTCATTTGCGGAAGCATGAGGTGTCTGTAGTAAATAGGTAAGCATAAATAAAATTGCTAGCATAGGAATTAGATAAATACGTTTCCTCATTAGAAATATTCCTCCTTACATATTGGTAAAAACTTACTTAAATACTATTTCTACGATTCTTTCCCCCTTTCGATATACGGTAGAAAAAAAGAGAAGAAACCAAATAGCCCTATAAATTAGGGGGATATTCGGTATCTTCTCTTGGACTCCTACCAGTATATAAAGTTAATAATAGTATATCCTATGGCGCATAGGATTCGTCCATAGGGAGAAGTCTTCATTCTATTAAACGGATTCTAGTAATTTAGAATTATATTTCTTTCCCAAGTTGTAGGTCCTGTAACTGGTAAGGATATAGATTACTCAGATTATTATAAAATACTGAGATACTATAATTATGTAATGAATTTAAAAATTTCCCTATTTACAAAAATGAAACCGTTTGCTAAAATTAATACAACCTTAATTGAATAGTTCTCAGAGAATATAAGAGAAGAGAATGAAATGAAGGCCCTTTCTTTTTGGAGAGGGGGAATTTTTCGTTCTCTTTTTTCTATCATGGGAATTTATTCACTTAAAATTCAAAGGGGGATATACATGAAACGAATAGTTTTGGCATTATTTTCATTAGTATTTTTAGTAGGTTTTCTTGCCGCATGTGCAGGTGAATCTTCTGGTGATGGAAAGGGGAAAGGAAAAGGGGATTCCTCTGATCCAATAACACTTTATTCACCAGAAACTCCTGATTTAACAAAGGAACTGGCTGCAAAGTTCGAGGAATTGTATGGACAAAAGGTAAACGTTCACTATGCTGGTACGAATGTGTTAGTAAACCAAATGATGGCGGAAAAGGGTAATCCACAAGCTGACGTTTGGTATGGTGGTGGGGGACTTCTACCGTTTGAATCTGCAGTTGATAAAGGTATCATTACGAAATACATACCAGAAAGTGCAGAAGACTGGGAAGTAGTTGAAAATGGTATCAAAATGAAGCATCAAGATGGATATTATGTTGGTACTGAATTATTCGTATTAGGTTTTGCTTACAATACAGATCTGGTAACTGAAGAAGAAGCACCAAAAACTTGGGAAGATTTATTAGATCCAAAATGGGAAGGGAAAATTCAATTCCCGAATCCAGCAGCATCCGGAACAGCAACACTTATGGTGCTAAGCCACATGATGCAGTATGGTGAGGAAGCTGGTTGGGAATATTTCCAAAAGCTAGCAGATCAATCAAACTCAATTCCTGACTCTGGTTCAGCTCCTACGAAAGCAGTAGCAATGGGTGAAGCACATATCGCAGTTGGATTTGACTTTATGGCATATGAGCATAAAGCAAAGGGTGAAACAGTAGATTTTGTTGTTCCTGATAAAACTCCTATTCTTGTAAACCCAGCAACTCTTGTAGAGGGTGCTCCAAACCCTGAGGGTGGAAAGAAATTCATGGACTTTATGCTAGGTAAGGAAGCACAACAAATTCTTGCAAATTGGTATCATATTCCAATTAATAAAGAAGTAGAATCTAAGACACCTTTAAATATTGATTCTATTAAGGAAAATGCAGTTGATTTAGATATTGATTGGGTAAACGAAAATTATGATCGTATTCGTAATGAGTGGAAAAGTAAAATTAACTAAAGGAAGTTGATAATATGGGGTCAGTTGTAGTAGAACAGCTTAGGAAGGATTTTTCGGGTGTAACTGTACTTCAGAACATTGATTTGGACATTAAAGAGGGCGAATTCTTTGCTCTCTTAGGTCCATCTGGTTGTGGAAAAACAACGACAATGAGATGTATAGCTGGGTTTGAAAGTCCGACAAGTGGAACTATCAAAATTGGAGATAGGGATGTAGCTAAATTAGCACCAAATGAAAGAAACTGTGGAATGGTATTCCAGAGCTACGCATTATTTCCACATATGAATGTATTTGATAATGTTGCTTATAGTTTAAATATTAAAGAGCTACGAAAGGGTAACTTGTTCAAAAAGGTCGGGGTTTACACACGTATGCTCAATAGTAAATTAGTCAAATATCCTAAAGAAATCGAAAAGAAGGTTATGGATATTTTAGAGTATGTTGAGCTTACCGACCATGCAAAAAAATTGACGAGTGAGCTTTCTGGTGGACAACAACAGCGTGTTGCCTTAGCTAGAGCCCTTGTAATGGAACCGGAAGTACTATTAATGGATGAACCTTTATCCAACCTCGATTTAAAGCTACGTCACACGATGCGTAATACTATTCGACGTATTCAACAGGATTTGAAAATTACAACAATCTTCGTTACACATGATCAAGAAGAAGCAATGAGTATGGCAGACCGGATTGCCGTTATGAAGGATGGAGAAATATTACAGATCGGTACACCAACTGATTTATATAGTAATCCAAAGACACCATTTATTGCTGACTTCGTAGGAACGTCGAATATTCTTCCTGGTAAAGTGGTAGCAAGTGATAATGGAATTACTACTGTCCAGATTGGAAATCAACAGATTAAATCAGTTACGCAAACCGATAAGACGGATGTTCAAGTAATTATTCGTCCAGAAAATATCAATGTCTTAAATGGCGGTAGCGATGATTATGACAATGCTTTTGAAGGTACTATCCAGTTTGCTACTTACCTAGGTAACACCGTTCGTTACGATATAAAAGTTGGTGAGCATCAGCTTGTAGTGGACACTACATATGAATCTGGGGATAGTATTAAACGAAGCGGGGAGAAGGTTCGATTAGGAGTATCACCTGAAAGGGTGTTACTAATATGAGTAAATTAAAACGTTTTTTATCAGGAATGGGATTTATTAAGCTTCTTATCTATGGATTTTTCCTGTTGTTTCTCATTATCCCGTTGTTATCCGTGTTTTTGGTTGCTTTTACAAATGAACCAATAAATGTATTTGGCTCATTGATAAGTCTTGAGCAGATGCAAACTACCATCGAGCAATTCAAAAATGCGACACTTGATAATTTTAAGTCTATTTTTTCCTATGGGCATTATTTTCAAGGGTTACTGAATAGTTTAAAGCTATCATTAATCGTTTCATTATGGGTGCTTGTCATCTGTATCCCGATAGCATATGGTATTGCCCGCACAAAAATGCCATTTAAGAAAACAATAAGTGGATTAGTAACTATTCCATTAGTTATTCCTACATTTATTTCTGCATATGCATTCATTATCATGTTCGGTCGTTCAGGCTGGGTAACGTATATTTATCAGCAATTGGGTGGAGAAGGGATGCTAATTGATCCGTATTCCATGACTGGAATAGCTATCGTGCAAATCTTTTTCTTCTTTCCTTATGCTTTATGGCCAATGGTAGCTGCATTCAAAGTAAGTGATGTATCGCTTGAGGAAGCTTCTCGTAATATGGGTGCAAAAAGTTGGTTAACCTTTATTACTGTTACCTTCCCATTAGTTATTCCTGGAATGCTTTCCACTGCTCTGGTGATTTTTGCAGTTAGCTTTTCAGACTTTGGAACTCCTATTATTTTAGCACCAAGTGATCTAAATCTGATTGTAGTTGATGCATATCGTGAAATTGCAGGATTCTTTAACTGGGGTGGAGCGGCAATCCTAACCGTCATCATGATTGCAGTAGCTGGTGTGATTTATTGGCTGCAGAATTACCTTCTAAAGGGAAGGGACTATGGAACGCTTTCCGGAAAGCCTAAGAAAATTAAGTTAATCGAGAATAAAGCATTAACAGTTCCGTTAGCAATTTTCTCTGGCTTTGTAGTAATTATTCCTTTGTTAGCCATGGGTACAATCTTTTTACAATCGATTGCAACAACTTGGGGTAAGGATCCATTACCAAGTGGCTATACACTAGAACACTATAAAACGATTTTTACATCTTCATTAGGAAATATACAAAATAGCCTTGTCCTAGCTGGTGGGGCACTAGTGCTTAGTGTAATCATTGCCATTTTCGTATCCTACTTTGTTGTGCGCCATCGCTCAATAACATTGGATTTTATGACAACCGTTCCATTAATTGTACCAGGTATTGCGCTAGGTATTGCATTAATACAAACATTTAATACAGCACCTTTACAGCTTACTGGTACCGCTTTGATTCTGATTATTGCGTATACAATCCGACGATTACCTTATATGGTTCGTTCTACGGTTGGTACCATGAAATCTATTAAACAGGATATTGAGGAAGCAGCAGTTAACCTTGGCGCTTCCACCTTGACCGCTGCTGTTACAGTTGTTGGTCCGTTAATGTTACCAGGTATTGCTGCAGGATCGATTCTAGTTTTCGTAACGGTCATTAAAGAAACTAGTATTTCTATATTAATGGCTCCAGCAGAGTGGGCACCAATGAGTTTAGCAATTTTCCAAAATGTGCTACGGGCAGAGTACTACTCCGCTGCAGCGATGTCCGTAATCCTAGTTATCATGGTCCTTCTGCTACAGGCTCTTGCTAATAAACTATCTGGGGGAAATAAATCATAGGTCTGTATAGGAGGAGAAAGATGCAAAAGGGTTTTATCTTTGATCTGGATGGAACAGTTTATATTGATAACCAATTGATTGATGGAGCTGCTGAAGCTATTAAAGAACTGAAGGAACGTGGCGATAAGGTTGTCTTTTTAACAAACAAATCGATAGAAACGGTTTCTGCATATGTTGAAAAGCTAACAAAGCTAGGTATTACAGTAACCCGAGAAAATGTCATAAACTCTAATTTCTTAGTTGCTCGATATTTAGCTTCACGAATCAGTAGTGAGGAAAAGGTGATGGTTATTGGTGAGCAACCCCTATTGGATGAACTAACAAATATGGGTATTAGCATTTCCGATGATGAGACAGAGGTTAGTTATGTGGTTTTAGGTTGGGATCGGGAATTCACCTATGCCAAGCTGAATCGTGCTTTTCAAGCTTGGCGTAATGGTGCTATTGTCGTTGCAACTAACCCTGATCGAACTTGTCCAGTAGAAGGTGGCCAAATTCCAGATTGTGGTGCAATGATTGGTGCAATGGAAGGGGCAACAGGGGAGAAGGTAGAACTAATTCTCGGTAAACCTTCCCCTCTTGCTGCGAAATTCATTGTAGAGGATATTTTAAATCTACCACCTGAAAATTGTTATATGGTCGGAGATCGATTAGAGACAGATATTCGAATGGGGAATGATTGCGGCTTACAATCTGTTCTCGTATTAACAGGTATAACTGAAAAGGGTATGCTTGAGCATACCCAACATCAGCCGAAATATGTACTGAACAGTATTAGCGAAATTCCTGAGATTACTAGATATTCAGATTCCAAAGCTTTGGATCACCTGAAGAAATAGCTAGCGCTCCGGCTTCTAGTCCGTTATTAATTTCAGTTCTATTACTTACTAACCCTCCTGCTATAATTGGTAGGTGGGTTAGTTTTGTTAATTTATCGATGATTTGTGGCATTACGCCAGGCAAAACCTCTATTGCATCTGGTTTACAAGTGTGAGCGATTTCAATTCCTTTTTTCATGGCATTCCTGTCAATTAAAAAAATACGCTGGATTGCCATGAGACCTTCTTCCTTAGCATATTTAATTAAATTACTTTTCGTCGTAATAATACCTTTCGGCTGCCATACTTCTGTTATATATTGAATTGCACTCTTCGTATTGGAGAGCCCGTCAATAAAATCTATATGAACAAAGGTTGTTTTATTATATTTCTTTAAACGGTCTAAATAATCCTTCGTTGTCATCAAGTCGCCAGTTAATAGGAAAATGATATTTGAATTACTGTGAATTGCCATATCTAAATGATCCTCATGCTTGACCGAAGCAATAACCTGGGATTGAACTAAATCTACTATATTGTCCACTAATTTCTCACTCCCCTATTTTTTGAATC
Source organism: Ornithinibacillus bavariensis (assembly GCF_018333235.1). Lineage (GTDB taxonomy): Bacteria > Bacillota > Bacilli > Bacillales > Amphibacillaceae > Ornithinibacillus > Ornithinibacillus bavariensis. The sequence continues at coordinate 495,559 of NZ_BORP01000002.1, forward strand.
GATTATACCATAACAATAAAGAGCAGGTATAGAGCATAAAACAAAAAACTCCCTATTTTTCGACAATAAATGACAAAAAACAAGGCGAAAGCAATCAATATCGATAAACTACAATTTAAAAAAACAAAAGATGATATCTCCCCAAAAGCTAGCGAAAATACCATAAGTGGGGTTCATAAAAATAAGCCTATTATTTGTCCCATGCCAATGCGTAAAATAATGAACATTGTATTTACAATTTTCCCCCCCATTACATCATGCATTGATGAGATTGGTTTGTAAAGTGAGTAGAGAAGGTCGTATTTCATAACAATTATTAACTCTCTATGACTAGTTATACAATTCCATCAAAAAAAGCCAACTCCTCCGTATACGCACAGGAAATCGGCCATTTTTAGGTTGAAGCTTTGTTTTTAGGTTAAGTAAAATTGCTTTTATTTATTCCAGAATAGCTGCCATTCCTCTAGAGCCAAATAAAAACGAGAAGTGCAACCGTTAGAGGAGGACCAATCAGGTAAAGAATACTATACAGTCGTACGACTAGGCTTTCACCTGAAAAGATTTCGGTATTTTCTTTTTGTTTAAGAAACGGAAACCATTTGCTTAAGTAATCTTTACTATTTTCCATGAGGCTATAGCAACTAGTCATATTTTCGAAAACATAGTATAAATCTGTTTTCATATAAATACAGCATTGGTAAACCGTTTTTATACAAATATCAAAGATGATAATTGTAAGTATACTAGTCCAAAAGGTACCGCTTCCATTTAAGAAGATAGAGAGTAGTAAGGTGGTGCTTAAAATCACTTGTTCAAATGCCATACCACCTAGATAAAGTGTATTTCGTTTACGAGGTGGTAATTTCCAAGCGGAAGTTAAGTCTGTTTCCAGGACAATAAAAATTAGTCTATGTCCCACAGATAGTTTTGTTGGTAAATCGTAAGAACGGATTGCTAAAATATGGCCAAGTTCGTGTATCATAAGAAGTAAAAAGGATATGGCCGCATAAATAAGGACACTAAGAACAATAGAATCAACTAAAAAGATATCACGATAATGTGGAATAAATTCTGGATGAAAGATAATTAATGTAATATTCATGATGAAAAAAGCGAAATACAGTATAGTCGATATCTTATTAAAAAAAAGTTTTCCAAGCTTGGGTGAAATCCACTGCATCCCTTTTATTGAAGGTGCTTTCTTCACAACCGAAGTAGCTTGTCCATCTACTGTTTTAACTAGTCCAAATTCCATTAATTGATAGGCAAAATCAATAACTTCCACTTCTTCAGAAGAATATACTTGTAATAATTGATACTCCACCTCGCTAAGCTTTTTTCCTTGGTTGATTAGCTCGATTGCATCAATGCAAATCTGTGGCATCTCAAAAAACTCTCCAGTAGCTTCATCTTCAATAATGAAGTTCTTTTTATCTGGGTGTATTTTTAGTGGATATAAAGTAAGCTTAGACTCTGCATTTAGTTTCATGATTGGCACCACCACTTCTCTCTATGTTCATAGAATGCTAGATTAGTTTAGTGGGAAAAAGATGCACCACCAGCAAGTTGCTTTAACTTTTTTTAGCTTACGGACTTTCATTTTTATACACCTCCTTTCAAATTTCCTATAGAAAAAGGAAAGCGAATGCCTTCCCACTTTTTTAATGCATTTCCCCTTTGGAAATGCGAAGTTATTTTGTTTGCTCATGGTGTTGTTTATAATGTATTTCTTCCCAAGTGGGATATACTTGGATAAATATGTCGACTAGTTCAGGATCAAATTGAGTACCTTTTCCTTCTAAAATACGATTATACGCTACTTCATTTGTAAGTGCATCTCGATATGCCCTTGATGAGGTCATAGCATCAAAAGCATCTGCTATGGATGTAATTCTAGCAAGAAAAGGGATTTCTTTTTCCTTTAATCCATTTGGATAGCCTTTCCCATCCCAGCGTTCATGATGGTGTAAGATCACACCGAGGTTATTCGAGATTTCAACCACATCCTCTACAGCCTTAGCGCCAATCACGGGATGTTGTTTTATTAAATCAAATTCTTCTTTTGTAAGCTTCCCTGGCTTTGTTAGAATGGCATCTGGAATACGAATTTTTCCAACATCATGTAATAGGCAAGCAAAATAATAGTATCGAAGTTCTTCTTTATTTAAGCTGCCAGTAGCTTTTGCTAGAGAAAGTGCATATTCTGCCACCCGTTCACTATGCCCACGAGTGTATGGGTCCTTCATTTCAAGCGTTTGAATTATTGCTTTCACTATACCTTCTAGTCGGTTATCATATTCTTGTTTTACTGCCTCTAAATAACTCATAAAACGATGAAGAATGATATAAGAGATTATAGATAAGATAATAACAATTAACAATGGAAGGATTACAATAGAATCCCGGATCACACTACCGATAATTATGTATTTTAATAGGACTCCACCAGAAACTAAGTAAAAATAAGTTTTGTTAACAAAAATAGGACAAAACAAAACCATTACAATTTCTACTAGATTTCCACTGCTATATGGAACATCCTTACCTTCATAAACCCAAATATCTCTTGCTATATTCAGAACGATATAGCATATAAAGTAAATATACTTAATCGATTTGGGATTATTTGTTTTTATTAGATAGAAAGAAAATGGTAATAGTGCAATCATGATAATATATAATACATAATCAAATGGTTTTGTAATAATCATCATTGGAGCATTCCATGGCGTGTTTGGAAGTAAAAAATTATAAAATATATCATAAACAAAGAATACAATATAAAATAGCCATAAAAACCAAATTGTTGCTCGCTTCTCTTCTTGAATTAATGAAAGATGAAGTGATTGTTTCATCATTATCTTCATTCCTGTCTTTAGCTCTTATATATGAGTTTATAATCCAATTGTTATTTCATCCACTAAGAAGTAGTTTTATCACAGTTAACTAGCAGTTAAAACTCACCGAATGAAGTTTCACTTTAGGGCAATAATTTTGCATTCTATCGCGAATAATCACGATTCCAATTATAATGCTTTTCAATATAAGTGTAAAGATGACAGAAAAATGCAATTGTTATAGTGTGATATACAAGAGGCAAGATTTCTATGGAAAAACTTTATCCTTGCTAATCGCTTTCTATGGCAGAATCGACTTTTGGTAGGTAATGCCTGTTTTGGCTACCGTTTCCCGTGGTTGTCTCGAATTTCGGTAACCAATAGTCGTTTTGCAGCCCCGTTTCTTATGGTTGTCCCGAAATTTGGTAACCAATAGTTATTTTGCAATCCGTTTTTCATGGTTGCCCCGAAATTTGGTAACCAATAGCAGCTTTGCAGCCCGTTTTTCATGGTTGTCTCGAATTTTGGTAACCAATAGCAGCTTTGCAACCCGTTTTTCATGACTGCCCCGAATTTTGGTAACCAATAGCAGTTTTACAACCCGTTTTTCATGACTGCCCCGAATTTTGGTAACCAATAGCAGTTTTACAACCCGTTTTTCATGACTGGCCCGAAATTCGGTAACCAATAGCAGCTTAGCAACCCGTTTTTCATGACTGCTCCGAATTTCGGTAACCAATAGTCGTTATACCTACCGTATCCCATAACCACACCCAAATTTCGGTAGCTAATATCTGTCTTACCTACTATTCCCTATGGCTGTACTGATTTTTGGTAGTCGGTTGCTTTCTTTCCTACTATACAAGTGGGTTGGCGGTGATTGTATCATTAAATAATCACACTAATCAGCATTAGACATATTCTCCTCATTACTATAACTATCCGAATGTGGATTCCTCTAAACCAGAATCTATCAATATTGGCTTGAGACTTCGAGAATTCCATGATGTTAACCAATATGTTTTTTGGAGTGAGCCAGGACCTGAAAATAGTAGTATGATTTGCTCATAAAATTCTCCCTATTTAAATTTTGTCAGGAAGAGGAGTGACAAAAACATATTTAGATTTGGTTGTTTGGTAAGATGAAAGCGCTGTATCATTAAATGTGTAAGGATTTATCTAATTATAATCAAAAATAGGGGTGATTACGATGACGGAACAAAAAGGCTTCCGTGCCAAGGTCCAGCGTTTTGGTAGCCATTTAAGCGGTATGATTATGCCAAATATTGGTGCTTTTATTGCTTGGGGACTTATAACAGCATTATTTATTCCAGATGGATACTTTCCAAATGAAGACCTAGCAGCACTAGTAGATCCAATGATTAAGTACTTATTACCTTTACTAATAGGTTTTACTGGTGGACGTATGGTTTATGATTTCCGTGGTGGAGTAGTAGGTGCTATTGCGACCATGGGTGTTATTGTTGGTGCAGATGTACCAATGTTTTTAGGTGCGATGATGATGGGACCACTCGCTGGTTGGATCATGAAGAAAATCGACAGCGTGTTCCAGGATAAAATTCGTTCCGGATTTGAGATGCTATATAACAACTTTTCTGCCGGTATACTAGGAGCAATACTTGCTGGAATTGCGGTGAAGGCTATTGGACCAGTAGTTGCAGGTCTTAATAAGGTTCTAGCTACTGGGGTTGACTTTATTATTGAGGCAGGTTTATTACCACTTGCCAACATTATTATCGAGCCAGCAAAGGTATTATTCTTAAATAATGCAATTAACCACGGTATTTTAAGTCCAATTGGTGTGGAGCAAGCAAATGAAAGTGGGAAATCTATTTTATTCCTCTTGGAAGCAAATCCTGGAGTTGGACTTGGAATTTTATTAGCATTTGTTGTTTTTGGCAAAGGTGCAGCTAAGAGTTCTGCATCAGGTGCTGCAGCAATACAGTTTTTAGGTGGGATTCATGAGATTTATTTCCCATATATTTTAATGAAACCAATGCTATTAGTGGCAGCCATTGCCGGTGGTATTAGTGGGGTCTTTACACTTACACTTTTTGATGCAGGGTTACGTGCTCCAGCCTCCCCAGGAAGTATCTTTGCAGTATTGGCGATGACAGCTCAGGATAGCTACATTGGTGTTGTTCTTGCAGTAGTTGTATCTGCAGCAGTTTCCTTTGCGGTTGCTTCTGTAATCTTAAAAACGGATAAATCGAAAACGAATGATTTATCGGATGCTACAAAGAAGATGGAAGATATGAAAGGAAAGAAAAGCTCTGTTGCAGATGTATTGAAGCAAAGTAACGAAGAGGCAGCAGAAGAGCTAGCAGCAGTTGTTCAAGAAGAGGTTAAAAAGATTATTTTTGCGTGTGATGCAGGTATGGGTTCTAGCGCCATGGGTGCTTCTCTACTGAAGAAGAAGTTTAAGGATGCTAATATTGATATTCTTGTAACAAATAGTGCAATCAATGAGCTACCTAGTGATGCTGATATCGTCATCACACAAAAGGAATTAACAGAACGAGCAAAGGCAAAACTGCCAAATGCACAGCATATTTCTGTTGAGAACTTCTTGAATAGTCCAAAATATGAGGAGCTTATTCAACGATTTTCTAAATAAACATTCATGAAACAGGAAAGGGGGTAAGCAGTTTGTATCTGACGAGTAGAGAAAGAAAAATAATAGAATTTTTGGCTCAAGAACAAGGAGTTGTTTCGGTAAAGGAAATTGCAACTGTTTTAGATGTTAGTGAGCGAACAATCCATCGTGACCTAAAAAATATTGTCGAGGTTTTATCGGATTATCAACTTGAAATCTCGAAGAAATCTGGAGCAGGTATTAAGCTTTCCGGGTCAATTGAAGCAAAGCATAAACTACTGAAAGCGATTGCTGGTTTACCGTTGATAGAATTCACGCCAGAAGAGCGAAGAGCTATCATTTTATCTACACTTCTCGAAGCAAAAGAACCGATCAAACTGTTTACCCTTGCAAATGAATTGTTTGTTACCATTGCAACAATTAGTCATGACTTGGACCAAATAGAGTTAGAGCTTAAGGAATATAATCTAGAGCTAATTCGTAAACGTGGGTATGGTGTAGAAATTATTGGTGAAGAGATTAAGAAACGTGCAGTTTTAAGTCAAATCATTACCAAATACGTTGAACCATTTACAATCGTTTCTTTAGGAAATAAAACCGAAGCTTCCAATAGAAATACGCCCTCGGAATATATTTCGGCTCGCTTACTTGAGTCCATTGACATGAAAAACATTCTAGTCATTCAGTCTGTAGTGGAAAAGGCAATCAAGAAGCTTCCACATGAGCTTGCAGACAATTCCTATATTGGCCTGGTCGTGCATCTAGCACTAGCAATAGAAAGACTACAAAAGGGTGAACAAATTACGTTCGGATCCGATTATTTACAGCAAATTGTACAAACGAAAGAGTATGCGATTGCAAAACGGATTATCCAAGACTTAAAGCTGACATTATCAATGAATATTCCAGAAGATGAAATTGGCTATATCACGATGCACTTGATGGGTGCAAAGCTGCAGCTTAATCAAGATTTTTTTATTGAAGATTCCAGTATGGATATTGCAATAAAAGCAGCAGAATTAATTCAATATATCGAAGTACAGTTGGAGCTGAGCTTAAGTGAGAATACGTCCCTGTTAAAGGACTTAGTTGCCCATTTAAAGCCAGCTATTTATCGATTAAAGCAAGGTATGCCAATAAAAAACCCCTTATTAGATGTAATAAAAAGGGATTATCAGGAATTGTTTTGGTTAATAGAGCAAGGGGTGAAGGATACCTTTTCTGAATTGGTTTTTCCAAAGGCCGAAATAGGATATCTTGTCCTGCATTTTGCTGCAGCCTTATTAGATAAGAGCGATACACCAATTCGTTCACTAGTCATTTGTTCGAGTGGAATAGGTACTGCAAAGATGTTGGCAACGAAGCTATTACAAAAGGTACCTGAGATAAAGCAGGTGGATCATAAATCCTTATTTGACATAGATGAGCTGAACCTAGAGGAATACGACCTTATCATTTCTACTATTCCATTAATGGATATTGGTCGTGATTATATAGTTGCCTCGCCAATGCTTACGGAAAGAGAAATTCAGCAAATCCAGAAAACAATTCGAACAAGGAAAATTCAATCCAGTAAACCAAAGGACTACCCTTTAACTAAAACAAGTAATAGGGCTGGACAATATAATTTTATTCACCAACTAAAAGCTACACAGATATATTCGAATATGATTATAGCGCTATTAGAAGACTTTCAGGTTCAGAGAATTGAAGAAAACCTCCATATGGAGGGAGTATTACTGAATATTTGCAAGCAGCTGGAAGGGTTACATATTGTACAGCATGCTTCTAGTGTCCATCGTCAATTACTAAAACGTGAAGAAATTGGTGGTTTAGGTATCCCGGGAACAACCTTGGCACTGTATCATGCAAGATCGAAGGAAGTGCTAAGGCCATGCTTTCATGTTTATCCTTTAAAACAATCGAAACGTATTAAAGGAATGGATGGGGAGCAAGTAGTAGTGAATACCGTTCTATTGATGCTTGCACCAGAGAATACAAGTAATGAAGTGTTAGAGATACTGAGTTTTATAAGTAATTTAATTATTCAAAGGGACGAGAATTCCCGTCTGTTTGAATCAGGAAATGAAGAGAAAATCAGAGAATTTCTAATTGAACAGTTTCAGAAGTTTTTCAAGGAAAAAAATCTATTGTAGGGAGTGCATCATGATTGGTTAAAGAAGTGCTGTCAAAGGAAAATATTCATTTAAATATGGAATTTAACAATAAAGAGAAAGCGATTCGCTATACTGGAGAGATTCTTTATAAAAATGGCCATGTACAAAAAAACTACATTGAAAAAATGCTAGAACGGGAGAAACTATCCTCGACCTATTTAGGTAATCATGTAGCTATTCCTCATGGGACAGAAGATGCAAAATTGGAGATTGTGGAAACAGGGATTTCGGTTGTAACTGTTCCGAACGGTGTTGATTTTGGAAACGGCAATATCGTCAAAATTTTGGTAGGTATTGCTGGCAAGGGTGATGAACATTTAGAGGTGTTATCGAAAATAGCAATTGTTCTTTCGGAGGAATCCAATATTGAGAAAATCCTGACAGCACAAACCAAAAATGACATCTTACGATTATTCCAAGAGGTGAATTAAATGCTTGCAGTACATTTTGGAGCTGGAAATATTGGTAGGGGATTTATTGGTGCATTGCTTTATCAATCCAGCTTTCATACGCTATTTGTAGATGTGAATGGGAAGGTAATTGATGAGATTAATCGTAAGCAAAAGTATGATGTTGTGTTAGCCGATGAAAAAAAAGAAGTACTTACGGTTCGAAATATTTCAGGTATTAATAGTATGATAGATTCTGAGAAGGTCGTTCAAGCAATTGTGAATGCAGATTTAATTACTACTGCAGTTGGCCCTAACGTACTAGAATTAATTTCGGAACTTGTGGCAAGAGGACTTCAGGAAAGGTTGCACAAAAATCCAAAACCAATTAACGTCATTGCTTGTGAAAATATGGTCGGTGGTAGCGATATTTTGAAGGAGCATGTTTATAAGCATATTGCAGAAAAAGACCATGGAGAATTGAATAGTTTAGTAGGTTTTCCGAATGCAGCAGTGGATCGTATTGTTCCAAATCAAATGAATCATGATCGATTAGAGGTCTTAGTTGAGCCATACTTTGAATGGGTAGTTGAAAAAACTGCTTTTAAAGGCAAGATACCAGAAATTACTGGAATTACTTATGTGGATGATTTAAAACCATATATTGAGCGGAAGCTTTTTACAGTGAATACTGGACATGCAGTTCCTGCATATATTGGTCACTTGATGGGATATCACACCATTTATGAGGCTATGCAGGATAGGTCGGTATTAGAAATATTGGAAGGTGCGTTAGGCGAATCAGGTGAGGCAATCATTCAAACATATGGGTTTAATAGGGCTGTCCATCAGGAGTACGTTTCAAAAATCATTAACCGTTTTAAAAATCCACATATATCAGATGATGTTGCAAGGGTTAGCCGGGGCCCTATTCGTAAGCTTGGTCCTAATGACCGGTTAATTCAACCTGCCAAAATGTACTGGGAAATAACCGGTAAAAGTCCAATAATGCTTGCAAAGGTAATAGCCGCAGCACTGATGTATTCACATGAAATGGATAGAGAGGCAGTTGAACTTCAACAACTGATAGAAAAGCAAGGGTATAGGCATGCGTTAGAAAGAATTTCAGGTCTAAAATCAGACCATGCCTTGGTACCAATTATTATGAAAGAAATGGAAAATATAAATGCCTATACACGGGGCTAGGAGTATAGAATATTAATTATTAATTCGGTGCAAAGAACGCACCAGAAATATATTACGTTCTTATTACCAGAGGCAACATCTGCTCCAAAACTATTAGACTTTGTACTACCCATGTGGTTGGTGAGCCTCCTTGTTCCTCCCTCCAAAGGGGTCTCACCGATGCCCTTTCTTCCGCTAAATCTTCTTATTTATCCTCCGAAAATACAGTGGATTATTGGTCATCTGAGTTAATTGTTTTTGTTTTGTCATAGCCTCATCTATATGTTTTATTTTGAAATATAATTGTAATCAAATATGTCATTGCTTTTTGAGTAGAATGTTGTATGATTAGTTAGAGATTTTGAACTTCTAACGATAATGAAGACATAGGGTGAACACTTGTGGGACGAATGAATACACGCGAGTTTAATATTGAAGGATTTAATGACGAGATTTTTGAAGTAGTTCACCAATTAGGTGAACTTCGAGATTTAGAATTAGAGAACTATATTAGTGATTTAATCAGAAGATCCGATGCTGTTCGATTTGCTAGAGAAATTCTTCGATACCTAGAGATGATAAATGAGATTAGTACAAAGCTATCGGATAAAGATAAGGTAAGAAATTGTACATCGATTAAAAGTTTAAGTGAAGGTTTGAAATCAAGGAACCTTACGCCAATGGAGAGGCGCTATATTTACGAGGAGATATCAGATCTTATTCGTGATATGGAATCGATACGAAGCTACTGGAAGCAGAAAACAATCACTGGGCTAAAGTATATGGGGGCAGGAAGTGCAGTGATTGCTGCTGGGCTCTTTTTACGAAAGAAAAAGAAATAAAAGCCATCTTCTAGATATGGAAGGTGGTGTTTTTTATGTGAATAATAGGATACTAGAATACATGTAGGCGTATCGAAGAAAATTGTTAGTGTAAGCTATCCCTTGATAGAGGCTCGTTCTTGAAACCAATCAGCAGTGCTAGGTAGTTCCATTTAAACATGAACATATTGATAGATTTCTTGAAACTGTAGATGTTGATTTAAATAAACAGCTATTTCAGATACTATTTCTATTGCACTATACTACCATTGTATGGTACTTTTTTACTATAGACTAAATATTTTCTACTACTGATAAAGGCAAACTATTTGAAAAAATAGGACGCAAAGCCTAGGGTCTAAAGCCATTTTTGGTTATGATCGCCTGGTTACCAAAGAAGTAAAACTGTATAGATACAGGGCTATTCTTTATCAGAATGGCCTTTTCTATTTTACGAACAGGGGGGACACAGAATGCAGGAAGAGAGAAGTAAAGCAATTACAAGCCTTCTTAATGGAGCAATTACAGCCGTTAAAAATACAATACCCATTCAGCATGAAATTAGCAAACCACAAATGTCTGAGAGTTTTCTAAAGCTTCACTTTGGAGTATTAATTGGGATTACCGGAGATTTGAAGGGAAAGCTGATCTTATCTGGGGAGTCAGCTGTCTTTAGTACGATTGGTGAATCGATGTTTGGTATGCCAGTTCAGGATGACATGCTTGCCTCATTTAGTGGTGAATTAGGCAATATATTAGCTGGTGGAATATCGACAACCATTATACAAAGTGGCATAAAAACGGACATTACTTCACCTACTATTATAGAGGGAAGTACTACAATATCTGGTTATGAAAAAGCAATTCACTTACCAGTTATCTTTAACTCGACAGGTATTTTAAATATTTTCTTATTAGTAGATTAGTCGTAAGAAACGCAAGGTATATTCAAATACATAGGAAATGAAGAATAAACTTACATAAAAGGGGTTTACTAGCATGAAAATCAAGTTGAGCAGAAAAAGACATGGTGTACAAGGAAAACACCATTTTCGAAATATTTCAATTGGATGGAAATATGGACTAGTATTATCCGTAGTATTAGTATTGTTCGGCATATCCTCAATAATAGGGGCAGTACTTGTTTCTAATATTGGAAATAATGTTAACGCACTTGATCAAAGTGATAACCGTGCACTAAATATGACTGAATTAGGGTCATTAACCCGTGCGAAAAGTATCCGGATTGTAAATTTCTGGGCAACAGCAGATCCCAATCTTATTAGGGAATATGAAGAGTACAGCGAGGAGTTTAATGTCTTAGTAGAGAAACTCCGCCAAGAAATCAATGATAAAGGAAACTTGGAGCTACTTGAGCAAATTATCGAAAATGACAAATTACTGAATGAATTATTTACAGAAAATATTGTTCCTAGAGTACAGGAAGGTAATTCTACTTCTGCTGAATATCATGTTATTCAAGCCAACAAGATTCGAAGCGAAATGGTAATCATGCTTGATAACCTTAAGGAAATCACAATAAAAGATCGTAATGAAGTAGTTATAGAGACCCAAAAGAGTCAGCATCTAACCTTTATAGTACAGCTAGTTTCATTAATTGTATCAACTATCATTGGGATTCTACTAGTTCTGATTATTAGTAGAGCAGTCTCTCGAAACTTAAATAAGGTAGTAAAAGTTAGTGATCAGATTGCTTCGGGTGATCTTTCTGTGGAGCAAATAGATTATCAAGGGAAAGACGAGATTGGTAGATTATCCCGTTCTATTAATGATATGAGTACAAATCTACGCGAGATGATTAAGAATGTTACACATGTTTCTGAATTTGTTACAAGCCAGAGTGAGGAGCTAACACAATCCGCGAATGAAGTAAAAGTTGGTTCTGAACAAGTTGCGTCTACTATGCAGGAATTAGCAGCTGGAACAGAAACGCAGGCTAATAGTGCAAGTGATTTAGCAAATGGTATGTCACAGTTCTCTGTCAAAGTGAAAGAAGCAAGTGAAAACGGTGGAGTTGTAAGAGAAAGCTCACAAAAAGTATTGACAATGACAGAGGATGGAACGAAGCTGATGGAAGATACAACTAGACAGATGTTAAAAATTGATCAAGATGTGAGAGATACCGTTAAAAAAATGAAAGCGTTAGATGATAAGACGAAGAAAATTACTGAACTGGTAACGGTTATTCGTGATGTTGCCGATCAAACGAACTTGCTTGCCTTAAACGCAGCTATTGAAGCAGCACGAGCTGGAGAGCATGGAAAGGGTTTTGCTGTAGTAGCAGATGAGGTTCGTAAACTGGCAGAACAAGTTTCCGTATCTGTTACAGATATTACAGAAATTGTGAATGGTATTGAAGAGGAATCTAAGGCCGTATCTGAATCCTTAACGGTTAGCTACGAAGAGGTAGAACATGGAACTGTACAAATTGCTGCAACTGGGGAAACACTAATGAACATTAAGAAGGCTGTAAATGAAATGACTGATAACATCTCCACTATTACTAATAATCTGACGGAAATCGTAGCAGGTAGTGAAAAAATGCAACGTTCTATCGAGGAAATTGCAGCAATATCTGAGGAATCAGCAGCAGGTGTTGAAGAGACCTCCGCATCAACAGAACAAACAAGCAGTATCATGGAGGAAGTAGCAGGAAGCTCGGAGGAACTAGCCAAACTTTCAGAGGAACTATCAGGTTTAGTGCATAAATTTAAGTTGTAATGATTGATAGATTTAGACATCAGCGCTTAGCTTAAAATATTAAATAGAAGGAAGAGGGACCGTCATGGATACAGATCAATATTTAGAAGTATTCTTAGATGAGAGTCGAGAACATCTGCAAGCGATTAATGATAATCTACTAAGATTAGAAAATGAACCAACAGAAATTGATATTGTTCAGGAGATATTTCGCTCTGCACACACGCTAAAAGGAATGTCAGCAACAATGGGTTACGAAGATATTGCCTCGCTTACCCATCAAATGGAAAATGTTCTGGATAAAATTCGCCATCATGAATTAGAGGTATCTACAAAGGTTATCGATATCACTTTTTCAGCGATAGGAGCACTTGAGGAAATGGTTCAGTCTGTCAGTGATGGGAATGATGGGAAAAAGGATGTTACTGCTTTAGTATCTCAATTACAAGAATTAGAGAATGGGAAGGTAGCAACTACTGAAGTAAGTCTAGAGAAGGGTGAAGAATTACCTTCTCTTTCTATCCAGTTAGATGAATATCAATCAACAGTTATCTCGCAGGCAATTAGTAGTGGGTATCACCCTTACCAAATCACCGTTCAACTTAATGAGGATTGTGTATTAAAAGGACCTCGTGCCTATATGGTATTTGACAATCTTGAAAAAATTGGTGAGGTAATTAAAACGAATCCAGAAGTAGAGGAAATTGAAGAAGGAAATTTTGAAAATACCTTTACCCTTCTTTTTATTACGTCTGAATCAAAAGAAACGGTCAAGAAAACGATAGAACGAGTTTCTGAGATACATCATGTGGAATTACAAGATGTTTCCCTAGAAAAAAAGACGGAGAAGAAAGAAAATGAAACGACCCAGTCCTCAGAAAAGGGAAAACAAGCCGAACAGAATAAGCCTAAGCACTCGAAAACAATTCGTGTCAATATCGAACGTATTGATGGATTGATGAATCTATTTGAAGAAGTCATTATAGACCGCAGTAGATTAGAAGATATATCCCATCGTTATCATGATCAAGAACTTAGAGAAACAGTAGAAAATTTAGCCCGTGTGACAGAGAACATGCAAGGTATGATGCTTGCTATGCGAATGGTGCCAATTGAGCAAGTGTTTAATCGTTTTCCACGCATGGTCCGTGATTTATCCAAGGAATTACATAAAAAAATAGCTTTGGAAATTGAGGGTAGTGAAACCGAGTTAGATCGTACGGTCATTGATGAAATAGGCGATCCATTAGTACATTTGATTCGTAACTCTCTTGACCATGGTATCGAATTACCAGAGGCACGAAAGCAGAGTGGTAAATCGGAAGAAGGAAGAATATCTCTAAAAGCATACCATAGTGGAAACCATGTCTTTATTGATATTGAAGATGATGGTGCGGGTATCAATCGGGAAAAAGTAGAGGCTAAGGCAATCGAAAACGGCCTTGTTAGTCCTGAGAATTCTAAGCATTTAACTGATGAAGAGGTATATCACCTGATATTTGCGTCAGGATTTAGTACCGCTGATCAAATTTCCGATATTTCTGGTCGTGGCGTTGGACTAGATGTTGTAAGGAACAAGATTGAGTCTTTAGGTGGTTCGATTGAAGTGAAATCAGTACCTGGAAAAGGAAGTAAGTTTTCTATTCAGTTGCCTCTCACACTTTCCATCTTATCAACGTTACTAGTAAACGTTGGTAATGAGAAATTTGCGATACCACTTTCTTCTATTATTGAGACGGTGGCTCTTGGTGATAAGGATATTAAATATGTACATGGTCAAAAGGTACTGGACTTCAGAGGACATATTGTTCCTTTAGTGTCCTTGCAAGAGGTTTATGGAGTATCAGGGCAAAGTGAAGCCAGCAATTCTGCTGTCATCATTCAAAAGGGAGACAAGCAAGCAGGCTTATTAGTAGATTCGTTCTTAGGTCAACGGGAGATTGTTTTGAAATCCTTAGGTAACTACCTAAAGAATGTATTTGCTATTTCTGGCGCTACTATTTTAGGAAATGGTGAGGTTTGTTTAATTGTGGACCCAAATGCTTTGGTGAAATAAATGATAGGAGGCCTTGAAATGGAAGAAACAATGAAGGTAATTGTATTCAGCTTGAGCGGTCAACGGTTTGGGGCGAATATTCAACAAGTTATTTCAATTGAAAAAATGAAAGAAATTACTAAGGTTCCAGGTACATCTTCTTTCATAAAAGGGATTTTTAGCTTTCATGGTGAAACAGTTCCAGTGCTTGATTTAAAGGAACGTCTACAAATGGAACAAACAGCACAAACAGATTCCAATCGTATTATTGTTGTGAATATCGATAATATTCAGGTTGGATTGATAGTGGATGCTGCAACAGATGTAATAGACATTGAAATGGAGATAATCGAAGACGCTAAAGCAATGGGTGGCGTTATTCATAAAGATTATATCAAAGGTGTAGCAAAACTTGCGAATGAATTATTAATATTATTAGATTTAGGACGAGTATTAGCACTGGAAGAAAAAGAAGAGCTACAAGAAGTTTTAGCTAACTAAGTGGAGGTACCTCATGGCAAAAGTATTAATTACAGACGATGCTGCATTTATGCGAATGCAGCTGAAAGATATTGTTACTAAATTAGGACATGAAGTGGTAGGGGAAGCGGAAAACGGCCGTATAGCAATTGAACAGGCGAAGGAATTACAGCCAGACCTAATAACGATGGATATAACAATGCCTGAATTAAATGGTGTTGAAGCTACTAGAGAAATTAAAAAGCTCTTACCAGGCGTAAAAATTATTATGTGCTCTGCAATGGGACAGCAGGGTATGGTAGTGGATGCCATTCAAGCCGGAGCGAATGATTTTGTTGTAAAACCATTTAATCTTGATCGGATTAAAGAATCCTTCGCAAAAGTATTATCTTAATTTTGGTTTGCTTTTTCATAAGCTGAACTAGATTAGACTATCTTCGTGGAGATTCCAGATAGTCCAGTAATACATAAAAGTACTGTCTAGATTAGTGAAGAATACAGCTCTCATGAGAAGTGTTGAACAGGATAGTTTTAGGAATATGTAAAAAAATACACTTAGGTAGAAGGTTGTTAAATACGATAAAGATTTGAAACCAATAAAAGAAAGTTAAACATCTGGTATTAAAGCCAGATGTTTTTTCTTTTTTCTGTAATAGGAATGGCAGAAAGAAATATAGTTATACATTATATTAGTATAAACCATTGAATTATCGAAAGATTGATGTAAAATAGGTATTAAGTAGTAGTAATTTAATAATAGAATGTTGAAAAAGGCAAACTATTCGAAAGAGTAGGACGCAAAGCCGAGGATCTAAGGTGCATCAAGCATGCCTATGATAGCCTAGCTGCCAAAACGTTTGTTTCTTTTTGGCTATTCACTTATTTGAATAGTCATTTTTGTTATATAGAGGAAGGTTTATAATATTGTATTTCACATAATTAAAAGTTTACACCCGGTTTCTTACGTAATTACGTTTGATTTGAAATGTTTATTATGTTATCCGTGAATAAAGCGGACTCTTTTACCTGGGGGTGAAAATGGTGGAAATAATTAATAACAGATATCGGATAAAAGAGCTACTAAAACAAGACAAGCTAGCCACACATTATTTAGTGTATGATATGCGAGATGATAATAAGGTACTTTTATTACACCTATTGAGTTCAGAATACTCACCCAAATCAATTATTGAATTTTTCATTGATAGGTTTATAGATATAAAGAACTTGACTAATAGAAGAATTGTTAGAAATTATAGCTTTAATTCCTTATCCTATGTAGATAAAGAAAGACAAGCAGAGCCACAATACTTCTATACTTCTGATTACCATGACAATGCAGAAGAGTTATTTACTGTAATTGGTCGAATAAACTTCCGTCAAAAGATGGATTTGTTCCTAGATTTATGTTCGGCGGTGTACTATTTGCATCAAAAAGGCTTTGTATATGGGGCACTGAATTGGGATAATTTGAAAGTCTTAGCAGAAAATGGAGAGTATCATATTCTACTTCAGGATATTGCTACTGTCGAGGGTAGAAAACTTCTCCAGGAAGAAAAGATGGAGTATACGTTCTTGATTTCACCCCAGGTTTTAGCGGGGATGAAGCCAAATGTCAAATCAGATATCTATTCCTTAGCTGTTATTCTATTAGCTATGCTTTGTGGAAAGCCATTTTTGTACAGTCCAATAGATGAGTTATCTCAGTTGTCATTAGAAACGAATGACCCCAATATATTACAATTAATTTCCTTACTTGAAAAATTGCTTCATAAAGAGGGATTTGAATTCGATTCTGTTTATGACGTTATTGAAGAGTTAAATTTATTATTGCATACGAATTACTCTATCGTTCATAAAGAGGAGTATGAGGGGTTGAACATTTACACCAAATTAATTGGTAGAGAAAATCAAGTAAATGCTATTTTACGTGCCTATGAAAAAATGGTTTCTTATCAGTCAGGAAATCGAATCTTTTTTGTGCAAGGTACCAATGGAATTGGGAAGACACGCTTGCTACAGGAAATTAACTTCTTGTTTGATCTTAGTAAAGCTAGCGTTTATTCGAGTTTTAGCTTGAATGGTCTTGCAGATGGCCACAATAAAGTCTGGATAGACATTTTTAAGAAGTTAATAATGGAAACGGATCAACATATTGTTGAAAAATATAGTGTTGAGTTAGGGAAATATTTTCCAGAATTAACGGAGAAGAATGTAAATGTCCATCATAAGAATGAAGAGATATCCAAGTATCGCTTTTTAAATCGAATTTCAGGCTTTATTAGTGAAAGTATCCAAAACCGTCCGACAGCATTTGTTATCGATAATATACATTTAGCTGACGATCTTACCATTGATACATTTCATTATTTGTGTTCCGAGGTTCTAGAAAATACAAATTTAACATTGATATTTTCGTGTGACGACAGCGAAGCTTCCTGGAATTCTGTTGCCTTGGAATTTGTTAGTAATATGAAAAAGAGACCAGATTCGGAAACGATTCGGTTAGAGCCTCTTAATGAAGCGGAAACTGGTGATATGATTCAGTGTATATTGACAATGCCGTTTGTTCCGAAGAATTTGTCACGTAGAATTTATAGTCAATCCTATGGTAATCCTTTGTTTATCACCGAAATTATGAAGGATCTCTATAGTCGTCATATTATCTATATACATGAGTCTACAGCTAGATGGAATATTGATTTGCCGGAGGAAAGCAACTATAGCTTACTGGAATTACCAGATAGTGTAGAACAAGCACTAGTAAACCAGCTAAAGGATATTGATTCCTTTAGTATAGAGATACTAAAGGTTATTTCTATTTTTCAAAAACCAATTTCCATGGAAATGATTGAGCAGTTTATCTCTTCCTGCAACAGTTTAGAAGAAAGCTTAGTAATTCTAGGAAAAAGAGGCGTCATCCAACGTCTAATCGGTGATAGCTCCTATCTATATGATTTTCGTAGTAAGGTATTGAAAAATATTGTTTATGACAAGGTTTTGCCAGAAGAAAAAATTGAAAAACATCGCAAAGCAGCAGCAATGCTGGAGGAAAGGTTAGAGCCATCAACCCTCACTAATTATGATGAACTAATTTATCACTATGGTCAGGCAAATGAGATTTCTAAAGTGAAAGCCTACTATCGATTAAATGCAGCTAAAATGAAGTCTCTCCATAATACGAAGGCTCAAATTGATAACTTAATTTGTATTCTAAATTTAACCGAAAATCAGAAGGAAAAAACAGAGTTATTAATAGAAATTGGTGCACTACTTGCGGATACAGGTGATATTCCACTAGCACTTGAATATCTTCATGATGCGGAAGATTTAGCAACCTCTGATAGATTTGCAAGAAATATCGTAGATGTGTATCTAAATTTAGCAAATGCTAATCTTCTCTTATATGCCAATGACAAGGTATTGGAGTATATTAATAGAATTGAACAGGTACTGGATAGTAATCCAGATGAAGAGGCTCGATTAGATATAAAACGTATCCGCGCCCTATTATTATTAGATGAGAATTACCTTGCGGAGGCAAGAGACTTATTAATTGAGGTAATTGAAGAATGCGGAGAGCGATTTAATAAAGTAAAAGGTAATGCCTATCGAACGTTAGGGTTTATCTATGTCCATACCGGAAAGCCTGAAAAAGCTTTGGCAGCATACCATGAATCGATTCGTGCATTAGAGAAAATTGACTATACAAGAGGTGTATTACTGGCACTCAACAATATTGGTGCCGTTTACGCGGAGGTTTATGAAGATTTTGATAAAGCGATGGAATACCATCTGCAAGTTAAAAATTTAAGTGAAGAATACGGCATTTTTACTAGTGAAGTCTTTGGACTTATTAATATTGCCGAAGCTAATTTGAATAAATATGATTTTGAAACTGCCTTTGATCATTTCAATATAGCACTTAAAAAGGCAGAGCGCTATAAGATGATTCAAGAAAAATTCATGCTTTTGAACTTTTTAACCTTAGTAAGCCTAGAAATGGATCGTTTTTCAGACGCCTTTCATTATTATAACCGTTTAAGACAGGACATAGAAGAAAATCCAAACAAAGGCTTTGATATTGGTAGTTTTTATAATACTTGTGCAATGCTATTTCAAGTACTTGGCAATTATGAAGAAGCGGATTATTATAACAAGAAGGTAATTGCCTTTCATAGTGAACATGAGCATATTTCAAAGTATACATCAAGTTTGAATATGCTCATTAATCAACTGAGAAAGAGTGAAGGACGGAATCATTCCTATTTAGTGAAACAAATCCAGTCCCTATCAGAAAAAATTACAAATAAACAGATGAATATAGAAAGCATATGCGATGTGATCTTCATCCTTTGCCATAAAGGCGACTATACTTTAGCTAAAGAGCTATTAATCAAGGTTCAACAGAATATTCGGAGGGATTCACCTGGTCGATTAATATCCATTTTTCAGCATGCACAAGGTATCGTAGAGTTTGGTATAAATCCAAAGATGGCAATACGTTACCTTGAGAGCAGCTTAGAGTTGGCAAAGGAATCTAAAAGTAGAGAGCTTATTTCTCGTATAACAGCTGATTTAGGTGCATGTTACTATACCTTAGGAAAATATTACGATGCGGCTAACTATTTATTAGAAAGTGTTGAAAGTATAAAAACGTTATTAGGACAACTGCCAAAGGAAAACCGGGTGAATTTTATTAATGGGCGATATTTTGCTAATGTATTTTATCAACTGGAATTAATTGGAAGGTGGATCTTTTTACAGGAAGAAATTCCTCAAGAAAGTGATACGGCCCCTAAATTAGTTACTTCACTAGATGAGTTAGAGGATTTACTGCGTACGAATGACATATATGCATTTATTCATAATCATGAATTTATGTACTATATTCGTACGCAGCATATGGAACGGTTGTCAAGTGGCATTTTGTCAGAGCAAGATATTCTGAGAAATCTGGACAGTGATGACGTGAAAAACCTTGATATGATTGGAAAATATCTTGCTGGTGGAACCCTAGCTACGAAGGGATTAATCGTTTCCGCGGAAAATGGACACAATTTAACGGTTCTGTCTTCAACAGATGGTAATAAGCAGTTTACGGTGAACATGTCCATATTTAACCGTGTACGCACAACCCAAAAACCATTTCTATTCGCAGAATCGGAGAAGCAGGATAAAATGGAACATAATTTACTTCTGAATGATAAACGCGCTGTTATGTGTATTCCAATTATTAAGTTACAAGCAGGAAGGTTAGAGGAGCGCAATACAATTCTAGGCTATATTTATTTAGAAACGGATAAAATGGTTAATAATTTTAACCAACGCGGACTTGATTTGTGTACTGAATTAGTGAGCCTTTTAGCGTTATTATTAGAGAAACGCCAGTTAATGCTAACGGCATCTATTGATAAGCTAACAGGTGCATTAACAAGAAAATACTTAGAGGATACCTTACAAAATACGCTAGACTTTTCCAGGAAAAATGGAAGAGAATTTAGTATTATTATGTTTGATTTAGATAAATTCAAGGGTGTTAATGACAGATATGGACACCAAGTAGGTGACAAAGTACTAAGAGAGGTTTCCTCGATTATTTTAGACAACCTGACTGGAAATCGTACCCTAGGACGCTATGGGGGGGAAGAGTTTGTTATCATATTACCTACAACAGATGTGCTAGAAGCTAAGGAAGTTGCAGAATCGCTTCGAAAAAAAGTACAAGGTAGGCAGATTCTAGGTGATAAACAAGACATTACCCTTAGCATGGGCATTGCAACATATCCTGAACATGGACAAACAGTGAGAGAACTTATATTGAAGGCAGACCAGGCACTGTATGTTGCAAAGGAAAATGGTAGAAATAATTCACAAACATGGCAGAAAGATTTTGAGAGTAAGGCAAAGCCTGCAAATAAATTAACAGGAATTATGTCTGGTGATGAAATTAGAGATGCTCGGAATGTGTTGGCGCTTGTGGAGCTGATTCAGCTAACAAATAAAAATATTAGTCAGCAGGATAAAATATACAAGTTCCTCGGTCGTATGATTGAAATAATGGAAGCACAATATGGGTATGTTTTCTTAACAAGCAATAATTCCATAACTAAGCAATTTGGTAGAAAGACACAAGTAGAAGAATGGGTAGAAAACGTTGCTTATAATCAAGAAATTATACAAAAAGTTATTTTAAGTGGACAGGGACTATACCAGATTGATTGGGAGACAACGGATAAAATTAATATGGTAAACGGACTACCAGATTGGGATTCTATTCTTGCTGTTCCAATTATGTCAGCCGGGAACATGAAGGGCGTTTTGTATCTTTCTGCCCCGACAAGATTAAAAGAATTTGGTACAGATGAGCTCAATGTATTAAATGTGTATAGTGATTTAATTGCAACTATATTATAAATGGAGATTTTCTTTTAGATTAAGAGGCTTTTACTGTTCAAACTTTATTAAAGGCTGTATGAGAAGGAGATACGTTCACTCCTACCCATACAGCCTTTTTATAATACTCTTTCTATCGTATAACCCTTTTCCTCTAAAATAGAGCGGATATGTGGCTCTAATAATAGATGTAGGCTTCCAACAATAACGAGATAAGTATCTCCACTATCTTCTTCTAAAAATCCCGCAATTTTTTCAGCCATTTTGTAGTTACGCTTGTCGTTTAATGCTTCCATAAATGCCTGTTCCTCTGCTGAAGGATTTCCATCCTCATCTATTAGGTAGGAAAGCAGCGCCTCACTATCCCCATTCACATACAGGGAGAATAATTTCTCCATTTGACTACCATAGTCATCGATATCAACTAACGATTCTTCAAGCATTTGTACTTGATATTTAGGAGTTGTATCTGCAAAAAGGCTTAACTGCTCTTCTACTGTTTCCAGTGCAATAATTTTCTTTTGATCATGTTCTGCACGATCTAGAAAATACATATCTACCCCTTCAATATAGCCAAGTTCTTCATTCATTAATTGTTGTATTAATGTAGAGTGAAACCAGGGCTGATACATACTAAACATATCTACCGAGGAATTTAGTTCGCTATACGTATTCTTCAGTTTGGCGTAAAGGCTACTAGTAATATTATCTTCAATACTACTTCCGTCAGAATACGTTGCTAGCTCCAAATATAGTGCTTGAGTTTCTATTAGGTTAATATTATTTAAATCAATTTCTGGAACAATAATATCCGCTTCCGCATATGCCTCTTCTATTTTTTGATTAAGAGGAAAAAATGCTTCTGTTGCAATATGAATGGTGCCTTGAAGGTAGACAGTTGTATTACCGTTATCCACCTTCCATAAAAAGCCACCAGGTCCATCTGGCTCCCCTCTTACCGCAACCATTACCTTAGAATGAACGACGATATTTTTTGCCTCAAGCTTTGCGATAGTGGATTCATCATAAGGATTTCCGCCAATGCTTACCTCCTTAAGACTATCCATCTTCACTAGTGGTGAAAAATCTAATATTCTATTATTCTCTAAGTTAAGATTTGTTACTTTATCCAAATACTCAAGACCATCAATAGATTTAATTCTGCTACTGGATAGATTTAAACTGGTAATTTTCTGTAATGCCTCTAATTGGATATCGCCCTCCGGCTGATTGATTTCTTCACGAATGAGTTGCTCCAGCTGATAATCAGAAAAGAGCACCGAATTTTCCTTTTCATTTGCCTGACAGGACACAACAACAAATAGGATTAACAACAGTACAAGATGACTAAAAAAACGCTTCAAAAAATCTCCCCCAATCTGTTAAAAAATTACTAGTATTATTTCACATAACTATAACAGCATCAGCAAAAGTGAGCAATAAACTGCAAAATTATTCATGGAATGATGCAGTTATCTTGAGCTGAGATATGTTTTCAAGTATCATTACACTTTAGTGAAAATTATTGGATCAAGACAGCGGAGATGATTAGATTGAAGGGAATATTTCAAACAAAGTGGTCAGTAATAGCAATTGCCATTTTTTGTTCATTGCTATGGGGTAGTGCTTTTCCAGTATTAAAGGTCAGCTATGAGGAACTACAAATTGCACAGGATGATGTCATTGCAAAAATAGTATTTGCGGGGATGCGATTTCTTCTTGCCGGAGTTATCGTATTAGTATTTTTATTCGTACGTAATTGGAAACAATTATTGGTAACCAAGAAGCAATTTATTGTATTAATTTTACTAGGGGTTGTCCAAACCTCCTTACAATATTTCTTTTTTTATAATGGTTTAGCGAATGTATCTGGAATGAAAGGAGCAATATTAAATTCAGCAGGCACGTTTTTTACCGTAATTCTGGCACATTTTTATTATCGTAGTGATCGGATGAATTGGCAAAAAACCGTGGGGCTTCTTACGGGATTTATGGGAATAATTGTTGCGAATTGGGGGAAGGATTTTGGAACTACCTTCCAGTGGGACGGGGAAGGCTATATGATTTTATCTGGTCTAACCGCTGCCATTGCAACAATTATGGCAAAAGAACTAGCTTCTGGCATTCACCCATTCGCGATTACTGGATGGCAATTATCGTTAGGTGGCCTTATCATGTTAATGGTTGGCGTACCCGTTATGTCTAAGGGTGCTATTATTTTTACGCAGTTTGGCTTTGGATTGTTTATCTATTCGGCACTACTATCCTCTGTAGCATTTACGCTTTGGTATTCATTACTAAAATACAATCCTGCGGGTGAACTAAGCATGTATAAATTTATCGTTCCTGTGTCAGGAGCAGTGATGTCTGCTATGACTATCCCAGGAGAAGAGCTAAACTTTTTCATAATCGCTTCTATCGTATTAGTTGCTATCGGAATAATTGTTGTCAATTATCATGGAAAGAATAATATAGGGCGAGCATCTTAAAAATAGTTATATAAGAGTGAGAATTTTTTCTAATGTCACTTAATGTTGAAAAAACACTAAAAATAATTCTTTTGGACTATTTTTCTGACATTTATTGTTAGTTTATTGATTCTAAATACCCCTATTTATAGTGATATTTCCATTTAATGGAATGGTACAATCTGGTAAAAATAAGACTTATTTACTATTAATGTTGGTATAGGAACTTTTACCCAATTGACACATTATTTTTTTCATTTAAAATACTAAAGAGTACATAAATAAAGGGGAATTGACAAGATGAAAAAAATACTTGGAGTTATTGGAATTATTTTTATCATGGTGCTTGCAGCGTGTAGCTCACCTGAAGCGGATGAAGTTTTAGAGTACCATAATGCTATGGCAGAAAATATTAATCCGAAGATAGACAAAATTGATGAACTTTATACAAAGGTTGCAGCAGCTGCATCTGACGAAGAGGCACTAGAAGTTTTTGATAATGAATTAGTTCCACTTATTGGTGAGATAAGAGATTACTATGATTCACAGAAGGTAGAAAGTGATGTTGCAAAGGAATATCATAAGTTGCATTTAGAATTAGTAGATGCGATGGATAATGTTGTTCAAAAAGAAAAGGAATATTTGTCTGCATTTCTAGATGAAAATTCTACGGAAGAGGATATTCTTGCACTTGAGGAAGAATTAGATGAATTAACGGAAGTTGCAGCAGAAAAAGACAAGGCTGTATCAGATCACTGGGATTCATTAATTGAAAAATATGACTTTATTGAGGAAGAAGAAGAATAAACAATTTATTTAAGAGACTGTTAGTCTGGGAGATACATAGGTAGCTCCTAGCTAATGGTCTTTTTTTAGTTGAGCAACCATAATATAATACCTATGGATAAAAAGAAAATTGAAGCTATAGTTCTTTGCAGGCTATCAAGCATTTGAGGCATGACGATATGACCATCAATATTTCTGAGTATTGATATTTTACTGAAAATGTGGGAAAATATGGTTGTAGTCTTTACCTTTTGCTTACGATGATGAAGAGGGGGAATAAAATGTTAGTAAAAAATGATTATGTTAATAAAAAGGATGTCGTTTTTGTAAGGGAAAATGACAGTTTAGAAGTAGTCACGAAGACACTGGAAGACTCTGGTTACCGCTGCATACCTGTGTTGGATGAAGCAGGTGAGAAGTATGTTGGAAATATCTATAAAGTGGATTTACTAGAGTTTGAGATTGACCACTCATTGGTAGGTACACTTCAACAATTAGTAACAGATAAAGAAGGCTACATAAAGGAAGATGACCCTTTCTTCAAAGTTTTTTCTTCCATCAAGAAATTACCATACCTTGCTGTCGTAAATGAATCGATGGAGTTCTTAGGAATTCTAACGAATGGAAATGTCCTTCAAGTACTGGAAAATGCCTGGGGAGTTCATAATGGAAGCTATTCGTTTACCATAGGAACTATTGAGTATGCAGGTGCACTTCAGAAGATGCTGAGGATAGTAAATAAATACTGTAACGTTCAGAGTGTAATCTCCTTAAATAATAACTCCCAATATGTTCGAAGGGTATGTATTGTACTCCCTATAGAAGTGGATGAGGAATTAATGGAAAAAGTAAAGGATGACCTGGAAAAGAATAATTTTACAGTAACAGATGTTGAGAAGCTAAACTAGGAATGCCCGAGGCTGTTGGAATAGACTCCAGCAGCCTATATTTATTCCTATATGGAATTTCACAGACTTCATATTGCTTTTCGGGCTAACTGATCGGCATGACTATTTTCTTTTTCTGGTATCCATTTAATAAAAAAATAAGGAAATTTAGCTGTCAACTCGCGAATTTTCTCAAGGAAGGGAAGAAATGTTTTATTCTTGGTAAAATCGTTATCGATGACACGAACAACAGTTTCTGAATCCGAACGAAAAGATAAGATTTCCCCTGGGAATTCCTGTAGACAAATTTCAAGTGCTTTTAATACTGCATAAAACTCAGCTTCATGATTGGACATTTCCCCAAGTGGAATGCTATATTCAAATGTTTTGTTTTGAGCTTTAATGTAAATACCTGCACCACTAGCACCTGGATTACCTCTCGATGCACCATCCGTGTATACCTCTATCAATATATACCATTCCTTTAAAATATCTTGATTTTTACAATGCAGTCTAATTCTAGCAAGTATTCAAGTCGTAGTCCAGTATACATGGTGGTCCTCATTTTAAGTGGAATAGTGGAAGTAAAAACACTTTTGTCTTTTTGTAAATATACTGAAAGTTAGGTTGATTAGGTTACACATTCAGAAGAAGCGGCTAATTATCGAAATCGCTTAATGATGGGAAAGTGGAACAGCCCTTATTCGTTTGATTATAGATGTGAGGGGTACTGGTATAATAAATACCAGTACCTTTTTTCTGAAAAATTATTTGACATTGATCCTAATACTTTTTTATAAAGTTTGTATGCAGGTATGCTTTTCGTGGTATTGATTTGCAGCTATTAACGATATTAGAAAAAAAATTAATTTTGCATAAGATAATATCGAAGGGAGCTTTTGTTACATCATGAATAGGACATATAAAACGATTAAACCAATGCTTCAAAAGATATATAGACATTTACATCAGCATCCAGAAATTAGCTGGAAGGAATATAAAACAACAGAGTATTTAAAAGTTTTGTTAAAAGAATTGAATTGTAGGATTAGGACGTTTGAAGACATGACAGGTCTAGTTGCTGAGATAGGTAGTGGGAGACCAGTTATTGCAGTTCGGGCAGATATGGACGCATTGTGGCAGGAGGTAGATGGAGAATTTAGAGCGAATCATTCCTGTGGACATGATGCCCATATGACTATCGTACTTGGCGTTTTGTTCACTTTGCTCCAAAATGGAGCTCCTTCCCAAGGTACATTACGTTTTATTTTTCAGCCTGCGGAGGAGAAGGGAGAAGGGGCACTTGCTATAGTGAAAAAGGGTATAATTGATGATGTAGATTATTTATATGGGTTACATTTACGACCAATTCAAGAACTGGCCCATGGTCAGTTTTCCCCAGCAATACAGCACGGTGCATCACGTTCACTTGAAGGGGTAATTACTGGAGAGGATGCTCATGGTGCGAGACCACATCTAAACGCGAATGCTATTCAAGTAGGGTGTGAGTTTTTTCAACACCTAAATAACATATATATTGACCCAATCATTCCTCATTCTGTAAAGATGACAAGCTTTCATGCTGGTGGTGAAAGTATGAATATCATTCCAGGAAATGCCACATTTTCTATAGACATGCGTGCCCAAACCAATGAGGGGATGGAAGCATTGATGGATAAGGTAAACCGCGTGGCAAGGATGCTTTCCGAATACCATGGGGTCGAGATTGATATATCAATTACTTCCGATGTAGTAGCTGCAGTAATCAATGAAGAGGCTAGTCAAATTATGCAGGAGGCGATTATTGAAACAGTAGGCAAGGAGCATCTTGTACCTATGATACGAACGACTGGTGGGGATGATTTCCACTTTTATTCGATAAAAAAGCCATCGATGAAGGCAACCATGCTAGCAGTTGGCTGTGACCTAGAACCGGGTTTACATCATCCAAAAATGACATTCAATTATGAGGCTATTGAGCCAAGTGTTAAAATAATGGTACAGGTTTTGTTAAAAACCCTAGAAAGATATCAGGCATAGGATTTTGATATAAACAGCATTAAAGTGAGGTTATAAGAATTGGTTATCCCGTTAAAGAAAATTATTATGCATAAGCTAAGGATGCGCCTAAAGGAACCATTTGCAACTAGCTTTGGAGTAATGCAGGAGAAGGAATTTTATATTATTGAAGTAGTAGATTCTGATGGGAACAAGGGATATGGGGAAACAGTTGCATTTTCTGTACCGTGGTATACAGAAGAAACCGTGAAATCGAATCGGGATATTATTGTAGATTGCTTAATTCCAATACTACGCGAACACGAGCTTTATCATCCCGATGAGGTTTTCCCTCTTTTTGAAAAACTAAGAGGAAATAACATGGCAAAGGCTGCTGTAGAAGGTGCAATATGGGATCTATATGCCAAGCGGAAGGGCATTTCCTTAGCGACTGCACTTGGAGGAGAAAAGACAGAAATTGGTGTAGGTATTAGTATTGGTATACAACGGACAGTGGGAGAACTCATCTCTAAGATAGAGCAGTCATTAGAGGAAGGCTACAAACGTATTAAGCTTAAAATTAAGCCTGGACTAGATGTAGAAATTCTTCGTGAAGTACGAAGGCATTTTCCGGATACACCTATTATGGCGGATGCGAATTCGGCCTATTCACTAAAGGATATCTCTCTCTTAAAGGAGTTAGACGATCTGGACTTAATGATGATTGAACAGCCACTGCAGCATTACGATATTATTGACCATGCTAAGCTTCAGAATCAATTAAAAACACCAATTTGTTTAGATGAAAGTATTCATTCCTTATATGATGTAGAAAAGGCAATTGAACTTGGAAGTTCCAAAGTTATTAATATTAAAATTGGGCGTGTTGGAGGACTTTCCGAGTCAAAGCGGATTCATAATTATTGTAAGAAACAGGGGATTCCTGTATGGTGTGGGGGAATGCTAGAAGCAGGGATTGGACGAGCCCACAATATTGCATTGTCAGCGCTAGCTAATTTTATACTACCAGGGGACACCTCTGGTTCATCCAGATATTGGGAAGAGGATATCATTCATCCAGAGGTTATAGCTGAAAAAGGTATCATTAAAGTTCCAACCTCCCCTGGCATTGGATACGAGATAAACGAAGATGCTTTAAGAAAATTCCGTGTTGAACGACAGGAATACCAAATATAGTAACAGTCATGACGTTCATGAAAGAAATAAAAGGAGCACCTGAATCAATTGATTCAGGTGCATATAAATATGGGAGGGCCTATGTCTTGATAGTGTGCTAATTCTGATTAAAATAGTTTACTAAGCCATCAGTTATTGCTTTTGCAACCTTATCTTGGTATTCTTCGGTTTGAATTTTTTCAAAATCAGTAGGACTTGTCATAAAGCCTAACTCGAGTAATACAGATGGCTTCAGATTATTCACTAATACATAGTAATCTGCTGTCCGTACACCTCTGTCGGCCATAGGAATACCATCCATAAGTGCTGAGTGTATTTCGTTTGCAAGTGCTTTACTAGTTCCGTGATTATAAAAATAGGTACTTACACCGTTTGCCTCAGGATCATTAAAGTAATCAAAATGGAGACTAATAAAGGCATCTGTTTGATGGCTATTACTCTTTCTTACCCGATTTTCTAATGAAATAAACGTATCATTTTCCCTTGTATAATGTACACTGGCACCAGCCTGTGATAGTTTTTCCGCTACTTTTTTCGCAGTGGATAATGCTAGATTCTTCTCGAATATTTTATCTTTTGTTGCCCCTGAATCCTTCCCGCCATGACCCGGATCTAGTAAAATCTCAACACCTTCTAGTTCCTGTTTTGTTATCATAATCGTATTTTCCGAGATTTTCATTTCTTTAGCTTCTAAATAGCCGGTCGGAATATCGGCATATTCATTATTTTCCTGTTTAATTGAAAATGGATTAGTAAAATTCTCTTGTGCATTTTCTGACACTTCTTTTTTATCGAAACTATTACTCTTCTGATGACTCTCTGCAGTAGACTTCTTATCCTCCACTTCTTTTGTAGCAGCTTGCTCTTCATCAAATTCTGGCTCTATTTCTTCAACATGTACTTGCTCTTCAATTAATGATATGTGCTCTTTCATAACCCATACAGGCTGTCCAGCGTAAAAAGTCTTTACCCAGCCATTGAATTCTTCAAATGTACGGAGCTTATTTCCTACCACAAGATGGCCGACAATTTCTGCGCCTTCATCAGGTGCTGTTCGCATCGTTAGAAATTTTGTTTTTACCTCAAATAATTGGTGATCCTCATGCCCGTTTGCCTCAGCATGAACAGATTTGTTTGGAGTAACAAAGAACAGAGCAAATACTGTTCCAATTAGTAAAAACATCAGTAAAATTTTTCTCATATTCTATCAATCCTTCTCTTACAAATTATGAAACTAGTAGAAAGGATGACCACAAATTAATAGATTTATACTATTAAAATGAAAAAAATTATATAAGTACTGATGCTAGCTTATATATAGGACTTATTAAGGGTTTATTAGGAGTAAACCCTACTTTAGTAGGGGGAAATCTATTAAAAAGAATTAATTGGTCTTTGTTATTAGTTCTTTTTATATAATGCTGAAATGGTAGAACTGTCGAACTTCGATATATCTTATTTACCTATATTCGTGTAGTTGTCAAATAGTTACTTATTATTAGTTCTTTAGACAATAATTGGTAGCTGACTAACGATAAAGTTAGGGAAGATAGACTAGTCGATTCGAACTAGTAGTGTATCTAATACTGACTAAGTATACAAATAAGTCATATCAATTATCCAGATTTAATTCTTTTCTCGACGATAAAGAACAGTTATCAAAGGAACAACGGAAAATTTCTACAGGATATACTGATTTATTCGGAAGGAATTAAATCTATCATCCTATTCAATAAATGGTAGATTAATAGGATTTGCAATTCGGACTTTTCTGTTAATATGGGTATACTGAGTCAACATGATGTGAAATGTTGGAAATTTTATGATAGAAAGGTCGGGTGATAATGAGGAAAATACTAGCCGTCATTCTCATATCAATCACAATCCTAATATTTGGAGTCATAACTGTTCAAGCAGAAAAATTCTTCCATAAGGAAAAGCTAGAGAGCTTAATAGATGCGATTGAAACTATGTTAATGGATCCTAAGGCAGCAGTGTCAGAATTTCTAAAGGGTCGTCGTCAGGAAAAACACTTCAAACGTATGGAGGAGGAACTAGCTGCTGTGATTAGCAATACAAGAGAGAATACGACTAGCGGTGTCATCCAGTATAAGGGAAATTACGAAATGAGCCTTAAACAATTGGAAGAAGATATTCTTATGAGCACACAATATGAAGAATATATCAATCAGAAAACGAGAGAAATACAGTTGGAGATAGAAGAGGATATGGAAGATTACCTAAGTGAATTACTTGGAGGAGAAGGAAGCAACAATATTATTAAATAGAAAGGAAGAAGAAAATTGGAAAAAGGTAAAAAGCTGAAGATGAAGCTGGCAGCGGGAGTTATTGCAGTTGGGGTTATAACTGGTTCAGGAATAGCGTTTGCAAATACTGATGCAGGCACAAAGCTTCGTGAGTGGTACCAAGCGATGTTTGGAGAGACAGTTTCATCCATTGAAGAACAAGTAAACGCATATGGAGAGAGTAAAATCCCAGGCTTAGAGCAAGAATACGAGAGATTAAAGTCAGAAGCTCAGATTGACATTGATCTGTCAAGGGAGTTAGCAACTGGCCAGTCACTAGAAGAAATTATTAACGCTAAGTTAAGTCACTTGGATTCTTTAAGTGAAGAAGAACGTGCCATTTTAGAGGGGATAGGGCAAGAATTCTACAACGTATTCCTCGATGGCTATTTCGAAATTATCCGTCTGAAAGATGAGGGAATACAATTTGCTACCAATGATCTCACGAATTATACTGGTCAATTAGGTCAAGCAGCTATAAATGAAATGACAGCAGATATTAATACAGCTAGAGATCGAGCTGTTCAAGAACTGGAAGACGCAATTCGTCAAGCACAAGAGAGACTTGCCATGGAGCTAAATAATCAAGAGGAAATAACGGTTAGAAATTTAAAAAACCAAATTGATTGGCGCATCCAGGAGTTGAGAGAGGATGTAACAGCATTATTAGACACGCTTGTTGAAGAGCAGCAAGCCATTATTGTGGCAAAAGCACAGGAGCTTGAAGATAATGCAAAGGCTGTTTTAGATGAGGTTGTAAATAATATTAATTAATTAAAAAGAGGATGTCCCAAACTAGTTACCCCCTTAACTAACGGGACATCTCTCTTCTTTTAGGAGGTGCATTCATGAAAAAAAATAAAAAATTATTTCTACGATTAGCAGGAATGTCCCTAATCCTAATGATTATTTTTAGTGGGGTGAAAATTGCCTTTGCCGATCAGGATATTGGCTATATGATATCCAATTGGCTGGATAGAAAGAGAATAGAATCCTTAAAAGAAATAGACAATACTATTTCTGAAGAACAAGCAACTCAGACAAGCCGCTTAAAGAGTGAAATAAATAAAAAAATAAAGGCTGCAGAAGAACAATATCATTCGTTTATTGAAAGCGAAAAGTTAAAACGAGTTCAAGGCTTGGAAAAATATACCACACAGCTCATTGAAAAATATGAAGCCCCTGAAATATCAAGGGAGGAAACGATTAAGAAGCTAGAATGTATAAAACAAAAAGCAGAAATAGAAATGGATATTGTTCTGGGGAAAAAGGGGGAGAATGAGTTAATTAGTTGTAGCAATAATTGAGAAAGAAGGGAATAAATTCGGCTTAAGAAATCTGATTGTCAAGAAGTAGAAAATTGACAACCGAACATAAGAATCGGTATTTGTTCTAGGACGAGAGGTGGTTAATATAGCTTCAGAGGTGTTGGTTTTAAAAAAGGACACAAGGGATAGAGAAAAAGAAAAATTAGGATGGTTAAGCTGGATAGTTTTTCTTCTATTATTAGTAATCGTATTCATAGTTTTTCGTTTCGTTATTGGTTTTACTGTTATTGCAGGTGACTCGATGAATCCAACGCTAGAAGAAGGGAATGTCATTGTAACTAGTAATATATTCTTCAATATTGAACGTAATGACATTATGGTATACCGTGACCAAGACGGTTTTAATGTAATTAAGAGAGTTATAGGCTTACCAAATGATACAATTGCCATTCAAGATGGAGCAGTAATTGTTAATGGGAAAGTCTTACAGGAAACTTCTATTATCGGGGTTCCAAATGATTTTCAAGAAGTGATTGTCCCAAGAAATTCTTATTTTGTAATAGGTGACAATCGTACACCTGGTGAGAGTTTGGATAGCAGGAGTGAGAATGTTGGTGCCATTCAACAAGAAAATATATTAGGTAAAGTTATGTTCACCCTATTTCCGTTTTAGGAAGGATTTTATTTTTGATCACATCTCATAGGTGCGTGTAGTAAGGGAAATTGATATTTCCATACTACTCGCACCTTAATTGTTATTGATTTCTACTTGCTTGTTCGTTTATAATTATGATAATCATCCGAATTGTTGGATAATTCCAATTAAATAGATGGTACATGAATGGAGAGGGGAAAATGGAATGAAGTTCGGACGTAAATTTCTATTGCTTGGTATTTTGATTCTTTCTTTTAGTATATGGTTGCAAGCTTGTGGGACAGGGAATAGTAGTAATGGCTCGTCAGGCTCTAAGGACAAGCTAATTGTTGCAACAGATGCTACATATGCACCAATGGAATACATGGATGATGAAGGTAAGATTGTTGGGATAGATATTGATATAGTAAAAGCAATTGCAGAAGCGGCTGGATTTGAAGTGGAGTTTAAAAATTATGGTTGGGAGCCTTTATTTGCTGCAGTGGAGAATGGTGAGGTTGATTTTGCGGTATCCTCTATTACTATCGATCCTGACCGTGAGAAGACCTTCGATTTTTCAGATCCATACTTTGTAGCAAATCAGTTAATTCTAGTACCTGAAGATACGGATATTGAGAGTTTTGAGGATTTAAAAGATAAAAAGGTATCGGTGCAAATTAATACAACTGGTCATAAGGTAGTAAAAGGTCTTTTAGGAAATACAAGTTTAGACATCGTTGCAACAGAAACGATGCCACTTGCTATTACAGAGATGCTAAATGGTAATGCAGATGCTGCAGTAGGGGATAACTCTGTTGTGCTAGAATACGTGAAAAATAATCCGAATGTTGAGTTGAAAACCATTGAGGATGCAAGTTTCGAGAAGGAGTATTACGGATTAATGGTACAAAAAGGAAATAATGAAGTGGTAGACCTCTTAAATGAAGGAATTAAAAAGATTAAAGAGGATGGAACGTTAAAAGAAATCACTGGGTTAGACATTGAATAAGTATAGCTAGTTCCATACAAAGATACCTTTATTTCAAAAGATATATAGCTAAGGGCGTCTGGGCTATACTTCTAAACATACTGGAGGTGATTTCCATCGAATTCGATATTAGACTTGATATGATATGGAATTATAAGGAGCTCTTTATCACAGGGCTCTGGGTTACACTAGCTTTAACTGCAATCGGATATATTGGTGGTGTGATATTAGGACTGTTCCTTGGATTGGGTAAGCTCTCAAAAAAGAAATGGGTCTATTATCCTTGTAAGTATTATGTTGATTTTTTCCGAGGAACACCTTTACTGGTCCAAATATTACTTATTCATCTGGCTCTAATTCCATCAATCTTTGGTCATTCCTTAGGATTCTTTGTATCTGGATCGTTAGCATTAATACTAAATTGTGCAGCCTATAATGCAGAAATAATTCGTGCTGGAATTCAATCTATTGAAAAAGGACAAATGGAAGCCGCTAGATCCTTAGGTATGCCGAAAAGGGAAGCAATGAAGCATATCATTTTGCCACAGGCTTTTAGACGAATGATTCCTCCACTTGGAAATGAGCTAATAGCCTTACTGAAGGATTCTTCATTGGTCAACGTAATTGCAGCAACGGACCTTTTGTATGCAGGTAAAGTCGTTGCAGGTGCCTATGCACGCTTTTGGGAGCCTTATATTACTGTTGCAATTCTTTACTTACTTCTAACCTGGATATTTACAAAAATTATTGCCTATGTGGAAAATCGATACAGTAATAGCTATGTTCCTCCACAAAGACGACGGGTCTTTTCGTTTGGACGCACTTCAGTGGGTAGGTGATTAAATGATAAAAGTTGAAGGTCTTTATAAATCATTTGGCAGCCTAGAGGTTTTAAAGGGCATAGATTGTGAGATTCAAGAGAAAGAGGTTGTTTGTGTTATTGGGCCAAGTGGGTCAGGGAAGAGTACTTTTTTGCGTTGTATTAACTTGCTTGAAGATATCACCAATGGATCGGTTTTTATTGATGGAGTTCAGGTTAATGCAAAAGAAACAGACATAAACGAAATTCGCAAAGAGGTAGGGATGGTATTTCAACAGTTCAATCTTTTCCCACATATGAGAGTGTTAGAAAATATCACGATTGCACCAATCAAAATACGGAAAATGGATCAAATCGAAGCGAATGATTTAGCGCTTCAATTGTTAGAAAAGGTAGGATTACGTGATAAGGCAGATGCTTACCCTGAGCAGTTATCAGGTGGGCAAATGCAGCGTGTCGCAATTGCTAGAGCCCTTGCGATGCGACCAAAGATTATGTTGTTTGATGAGCCAACATCAGCTCTAGACCCGGAAATGGTAAAAGAAGTACTTGATGTGATGAAACAACTTGCAGAGGAAGGTATGACCATGGTCGTCGTTACGCATGAGATGGGATTTGCTAGAGAAGTGGGAGACCGAGTCTTCTTTATGGATGGTGGTATTATCGTTGAGGAAGGTACACCTGAAGAGGTTTATGGACAGCCGAAGAGTGCAAGAACACAAGATTTTTTAAGTAAAGTACTATAAATAGAAAAAAGATGCGAGAAAATCGCATCTTTTTTCTATCTATTTCTTTTTACGTTTTGTAAGTCTACCTAATAGGAATGCACCAGCCGCCACCCCGATTACCGTGTTCGTTTTCTTATTGAATACTTGTTTGACTACTAGATTCATATTTTGTGGGCGCTCTGCTAGGCGACGCATATAATATCCATACCAGTCATCACCAAAAGGAACATATGTACAGAAGTTGTATCCTTCTTTTGCAAGCTCGATTTGCATTTCTTTACGGAATCCGTAAAGCATTTGAAACTCAAATTTGTCTAATGGAATATTGTTTTCTTGTACGAATTGCTTTACATGATTAATAATGCGATGGTCATGCGTTGCAATCGAAGTGAATTTGCCACTTAGTAAATGATATTCTATTAGTTTTAGGAAATTTTGATCAATATCCTTTTTATCCTGAAAGGCAACGGTTTCAGGTTCTTTATAGGCGCCTTTTACAATACGTAAGCGATAGTCCTTATACTTTTCAATATTTTTAATGGACTCATAGAAATAGGCCTGAATAACTGTTCCAATATTGTCATAGTCCTTAGAAAGTTCGTCTAACAAGTCAAAGGATGGTTTTAAATGGCCATAGTCTTCCATATCAAAGTTAATGAATATGCCATATTCATATGCTTTTGAAACGATTTCTCTCAAATTCTTCCTACAGAATTCATAGTCTATATCCAGTCCCAATTGTGTAGGCTTTAATGAAATATGGGCATCAATATCATTTATTTTGATAGCTTCAATTACCTCAAGAATTTGGTTTTTAGCCTTTAAGGCTTCCTCTTCCTCATAAACAAATTCTCCAAGATTATCGATGGTAGCGGAAATTCCCTGCGCATTTAATTCTTTAACCGATTGAATCATTTCTTGTATATTCGTACCCGCAACAACAGATTGTGCTCCTAATTTTAGACCATATTTTTTTGCAGCACTATTTAAAAATTGATTTTGAGACATTCCAATGAAAAAATCCTTTAATGACATCTCTTCATACCTCATTTATATTTTTTCTTTTATTATATCGGAAAATGTGGGTTTCTGTCACTTTTGATTTCAGATGCATCGCTTTTTATAATGCTTTTACTAGTCCACCGTCAACGAGGAGGGTTTGTCCTGTAACATATGTGTTAGCAGCAGAACATAGAAAGACAACATGCTTTGCAAATTCCTCTGGTAGCCCATAACGACCAATAGGAATACTGTTTTCGGTTTCTTTTCTCACTTCGTCATAGGACTTTCCAAGATTATTTGCACGGATTTGGTCAAGTTCTGCTACGCGATCAGTAGCTATTCTGCCAGGACCTATTGTATTAATTAAAATATTATCATGTGCAAGCTCTTGAGAAAGCCCTTTTGCTAATCCCACAACTCCTGCACGAAAAGTGTTAGAAAGGATAAGATTATCTAATGTTTGTTTGATAGAAGAGGATGTGAAATTGATAATATGACCACTTTTTTGCTCTTTCATGTATGGGATGACTTCTCGTATGGCTCTTACAAAGCTTAATAGGTTAAGTTCAAAAGCATGCTGCCACTCCTCATCACTAAACTTCAAAAATTCACCCGCTGGTGGACCACCGGCATTATTAACAAGCACATCCACTCTACTATTCTTTTCTATTGCAAATTGAACCAGTTCTTTAATATCAGTAGGATTAGTGACATCACAAGTCTTAAAGTAAACATTACGGTTATTCGTCTTGTCCTGAATCGCTAATGCGACTGTTTTAAGTTCCTCTTCATTACGACTGGAGATAATAATTGATGCTCCTTCTTCTGCAAATGCTTCAGCTGTAGCTCTTCCAAGTCCTTTACTAGCCGCCAGTACAATGACAGATTTATCCTTTAATCCAAGATCCATTCTACCAACCTCCTATGTTAAAAATCATCCAAAGTCCAATATCCATTAGAAAAATCTAATGTAGGGAATCATTTATCGTTAGTCATTCTTAAATTTGCTACCAGTGCTTTTGGCACGAAGCTTTGCTAATAGATTTGATGTTTTTTCTTTCGCCTCCTGTTCTGCTATTTGATCAATGCCAATGATATGATATTTTTCATCAACTTTATCTATGGAGAAGATGGTGTTCACTTTGCTCCCGTTCGGAAGTTCATTCACAGGTACAACAAGCTCTGCTTTTTCTTCTTCTATTAGAATGACAGCACTGTTTCCCTCTATACGATCGAATACGCCTTTCATAATTACCTCCAAATAATTATTTTACACAGGCAAGTCCTTCTTCCTCGATATCCTTTATTCTTGCCGGTCCAATTCCTTTAATTCTAGTAAGATCACTAACAGAACTAAAAGGACGAAGATTAATTAAGTCCTGAGCTAGTTCTGGACCAATATGTTTAATACGCTCTACCTCTTCATTAGAAGCCGTATTAATATCAATACAGCTCCCACTCGATGTGGATTGCTTATTATTACTGCTAGAGCCTCCGCTTTTTTTCCTACTAGAGCTTGAAACTGAAGTAGACGGGGAACTTGCCCTATGTTCGGTGCTTTTTGGTTTAATGGTTCCCTGTTTTTTTGTATCAATCTTGTAATTAATACCATCTGTTGTGACGACAATCGTTCCATGAACATCTGTCCCATATAAGTCAATTCCCGCTTTTTGGATACGAGAAACTACTTCTGCATGTGGATGTCCATAACTGTTTTCCGCTCCGGCACTATAGATGGCGACCTCTGGACTTACAGCTTGTATAAAGGAGGGACTACTTGACGTATTGGAGCCATGGTGCCCTAATTTCATTATATCGGCATCTAAATCGATTCCTAATTTCATCATCTGTTGCTCTGCGTTTTGGTCAGCATCTCCAGTTAGGATGAATTTAATATTTCCATAGGTTAAAAGCATGGCAATGGATTCCTCATTGGAAGCCCCCGTTATTGATTTGGGATTCAGTATCTTAATATCCATCGAGCCAATCCTATAATGTTCTCCAGATCTAGGTTCAGCATATTCTGCATCACTAGCTAATATCGCTTCAAGTCCTCGTTGGAAGGTTTGTGAAGTACTTTCGTTTCCTGATAGCCATACTTCCTCCACCTTAAAGGATTGCATTACATTCGCTAATTGACCAATATGATCAGCATCAGGGTGGCTACCAATAACTAAATCGATTTTAGAAACACCTAGTGAGGTTATGTAATCTACTACTTCATTTCCGCTCCAATCCCCTGTGTCAAAGAGAATAGCGTGTGTACCAAATTGAAAAAATGTGGCATCTGCTTGACCGACATCTAAGAAATGGACCTTTAATTCAGAGAGGTTATCCTTTTCCATCTCCTCTTCTTGCTTTGTAGTTCCCGTATTACTATGGGAATCATCTGCATTAATTTCTTGATCCATGCTCTGACCACAGGCTACTAATAAGATTGTCATAAGCACAGGAAGTATGAGCCTTTTATACATATATAATTTCCCCCAATAAAAATAAAATCCTTATTAATCGTAGCAAAAATACACAGGTAAATCTATATGAAGTAATCATAGCTAATGTAAGGAGAATTAGATATAGCTTCGAAAAAATTTTTAAAAATGATTGTTTCAACTGTTTAGTTAATTTTTGAAGGTGAAAATGCACATTAATATTAAGAAAATCAGTCATTTTGAACTGCATACTCCGATAAATTAGTTTTTTACCAAGATGAGATTTTTCTATCCAACTGCCATACTAATCTAAAAAGGATAAGGAAGAATGGCGATGCGATATTTCATTGAAAATAAATGTCGAGACACATGCATAACCACCTTAGTACTTCTTTACATACTTAGTGGATTCGTTAATATTTGTACCGGGAAGACGGTAGAAGTAAATAGGGAAAAATCGTTCAAACGGGAACATCAGGGAGTGGTTGATCGAATAGAAGAAAAGTTTTACATCATTCTTCTCGAGAATGATAATAGAGAAATCGTAGTTCCAATAGATAAAGTAGAGGAAGAAATTAATCCAAGTACGTGGGTATCCATATATTTCGAGGATAACCGTGTAAGAGGAATATCTGTTGATGATAATAAAACACGAAAGGAAAGAAGGCGGTTAACAGTATTACGACAACAACTAAACGAAAAAAGAAAATAAAAAAATATGCCTACTAAATTAAAAGGCATATTTTCCTATATACTGATTACCGTTACAAGCTTCGATGCTAATAATTCTTAGTGGATTGCAGATTTAAATTTTCCACCATGAGCTTCCTGGGCATCCACGATGGTGATGAATGCTTTCGGATCGGTTTCGTGTACAATTGACTTCAGTTTTGCAATTTCTAGACGGGTTAAGACAACAAAGATAACTTCCTTGTCATTTTCGATATACCCACCTTTTCCATACAATTTCGTAATCATACGTCCAAGACGATGCTGAATGGCCTCACCAACCTCTTCATGCTCATCCGAAACAATAATTGCTGCTTTTGTATCGCCTGTAAAGCCTTGTCCAACAATATCTATTGCTTTTGATGCAATAAAGTAGGTGATAATGGATAACATTGCTTGATCCCAGCCAAGTACAAAGCCTGCCCAACCAAAGATGAAAAGGTTAAAGAACATAATAAATTCTCCAACCGAGAAGGGGAACTTTTTAGATAGAAGAATTCCTAAGATGTCTGTTCCATCTAGGGCGCCGGCATTACGAATAACAATACCTACTCCGGTTCCTAAAATAATTCCTCCAAATACAGTAGATAATAACGGTTCATCCGTAACCGGTGGGATAGCGTGAAGTGCTGGTTCAATAAGTGCAAGTGCAATAATACTAAATAGAGAAGAGAATACGAAGTTTTTTCCAATATGTCGATAACCAGCAAATAAAAATGGAATATTGAAAAGTAAGATTAAAATACCAAAATTAAGGCCAGTTAGATGGTTGGTTATTAGCGAAATACCGATGACACCACCGTCAATAATTGAATTCGGTACTAAAAATAATTCCAGTGAGATGGCAGCAAGTAAAGCCCCAATTAACATCATAAAGTACCGAGCAATCAGCCTGGGAAAATTTTCCTTTCTATGCTGTTTCCCCATATATACACCCTCTTTATAAAAATATGAAATAAATGGTACTTTTAAAGTATACTAAAAAATGTCATTTTATGTTGTGCTAAACTCTCCATAATCATACTTTTTCTGTTGATTATGTAGAACTTTTCGTAGTTAGGGTTGGGGGGATAGATTCAATAATTGCTCATTTTATCGACAAATTTCTAGTTACATCCTTATAGTTATTTTTGAATTTTTATCTCCTTTGATTAATAGGCTCCCTCCATTATTGATGCAATAGGGAAATGTAAATGATTCCAAGCGTAGTTTAAAGAACTTGTGCTATCTACAATTTGATTGAAGTGGCTTCGGTTCCTTCCAAGTATTTTGAAAGGAACGAATTGCCCGATTCTAAATTATTATAAAATCTAATAGATAATCTGCCATCAGCCTTATAGGGGTGATGGCAGATTTAATGTCTATTATTCTACGTAAACCGAATCAATGAGGGTTCGTTTAAAGGGGATTCCATTTTTAGTGATTCCGTCTATTTCAATGGTAATATTATATACTTCATCTCGGTTTGGAAAGGTTATTGATTGCGAAAGTGAATTGTTCTTTCCCGAAGTAGTGACTGATTGAGAAATAGTAGGATCGCTTGATTGGGTAATTTTGTAGGTAGCCTGTAGAGAACCTTCTCGCACGGCTTTCGGATTTCCGTCTATTTGATAAAGGAGGGAGGATTTATTTAGGGTGAACTTTTTACTTTGAACGAGTTTAGGTTGTAACTCATCATATGTTGCAACGAATAGGTAAGCATCCTCTTGTTCTGCTGTTACGTATAAGTTCCACTTCCCGTCTTGTGGAACCTTTAAAGTAATTTTGGTCTGAATAGCACCCTTGAATACTCCTTCTTCCACTTTGTTTACTTGGAATTTTGGAGCAACTTCATCTCCTGTAGGGGAAACAAGTTTTAACTTCATCCGTTCTGTAGAGGTCATCATATTTAGGTTAAGCTCCTGGACACCGTCTTCTACTACAAATGATATAGCAGCCTGTTTGTTAGCTGTTAAAGGTCCCCCGTCAACCCATTGATTAAAGGATGGGGAAACTTTGCTGTGAATCGGTTCTTGGAAGGAAGAATGAAAATAATCGTTATCAGATAAATAGTTTTGAAAGATAGGGAAGGTTGTACCTGTACGCACAGATGTATGGTTCCAATTATCTATAGCTAGTACTTGCCCATGTGGTAACTGACTACTCACAGTAGTCACAACCCCATCATTTGGACCATATTGGGATAAGTAAATGCCTCCAAACCATGTGGAAGAAAACACACTCCCCCAGCTTGTTCCGCCTAGCGTGTAATAATTATTGTAGTAAGCTTTCGGTTGAATATCAGTTTGGTTACGGTAATCGGCCATATATCCCATTTGCATTGAGAAGGTTCCATCCCCTGTTGCCCCTATTAAGCGAGCCAACCATCCTGCAGAGGAACTATAAGCTAGGTCTGCTAACTGGGAGCCATGATGTGGACTCGACAATGTAATAACATTATCCACATATTGCCATGCCCCATAATAGGTAAGGGCTGTTTGTGTATCTACACCACCTTTACTATAAGCGACGACAGTAATCGGTCTTCCTCCAAAGTGATTCGATATTTCCTTAATTTTATCTGCTAGAAGCTGTCCATTTTCCCACATATCAGCACTTGCTCCTCCAGCATCATAAAGCTGAACAAAGGTAGTTTGATAACCAGCATTATATGCTGTTTGATACATATCGTTATCTTCCCAAAAAATCTGTGCGACATTATTTAGTCCAGGAACAAATAGAAGAATAGGGGAATTTGTAATCAAATTTGGTGGTGTTTCCCCTATATACCATTCACCAGGAACCTCATTATTTCCATTATTCGCCTTACCAGATACCATGAAGTTCGGTTCAGCTTGTTTAACTGGAGTAGGATCAGCAAGTTCTGTAGTTAATATGTTTTTTTCTAAAGCGGATATAGAGCCTGGTATAGTAAAGAAAATGCTAAAAAAAACGAACAAAGCACAAATAGAAAAACGTCTGGTCATTATATTCCTCCTCATGAAATAGTCCTTCCATTTTATTCAATTGAAAGGGCTTTCATGAGGGGTTAAGGTTGGGAAAGTAGAAAAGTTAGTCAAACCAGCCTTTTTTCTTAAACCAAATAATCATGAAAATAGTGATTATAGCCATTACAGCAAGAATAATAAAGTAGCCATATTGCCATTTAAGCTCTGGCATATGGATAAAGTTCATTCCATATATACCAGCAATAAAGGTTAATGGTGCAAATATTGAAGTAATCACGGTTAAAATTTGTATTACTTTATTTTGTTGGTAGGAGTTTAAGGAGATAAAATTATCCCGAATATCATTTGTTATTTCACGATTGGACTCTATCATTTCCGAAAGTTTTAATAAATGGTCATAGATGTCACGAAAGTATTCCTTTCGTTCCTCAATTCCAACGAGATGATGTGAATTTAATATACGATAAAGTAAATCCCGGATAGGGTGAATCGCATGACGTAGTTTTAATAATTGATGACGGAGCTCAAATAAATAATCGAGAAGAATGTCCATCGATAAATCGTGTGGATTTTGCTCAACCTCGTTAATTTTATCCTCTAGCTCATAAATTATTGGAAAAAAGTTATCGACTATCTTGTCAAATAGTTCATAAAAAATACGGTATTCATCCCATTCACTTAGATCCTCTATTAATAAGAAGTTATTCCATACTTGATTAACCTCATTAAGATCTGACAGATGAAAGGTAACGATATAATTTGGACCGATAAAGAAGTTAAGCTCATATTGATCAAAATCCGTTGGACCGAGTGTATGGGTGACGATTAATGAATAATCATCATAATAATCTAGCTTCGCTCGTTGTTGGCCAAAAATGCAGTCCTCAATCGCTAATTGGTGGAAATGTAGCACAGAATCAAGCTTCTTGATTTCGTCTTCTGTTGGATTATTAAAATCAATCCACCACCATTTGAACCTATCAAAGTCAACACTCTCAATCGTTAAATCTGTTATTCGTTCATTTTTATTTGAGATAGCAATTACTTGAATCAATGGATTTTCCCCTTCAAACTAAAGTTACTTCATCCTCTAAGTTTGTGCATTTAGCAGTCTAATTATGTATAAATGCTATTGGCTTTAATTTTTACATTACTGAGCGGTTCTATTATTCAATTGTCATTAGGAAGTTCATGGGTGAATGTAAAACACCATATTTAGAAACCATGTACA
The DNA here is from genome assembly GCF_018333235.1 of Ornithinibacillus bavariensis. Classification (GTDB taxonomy): domain Bacteria; phylum Bacillota; class Bacilli; order Bacillales; family Amphibacillaceae; genus Ornithinibacillus; species Ornithinibacillus bavariensis. The sequence continues at coordinate 539,639 of NZ_BORP01000002.1, forward strand.
GGCAAATAGGTGAATTATCATCCTGAGACTTAGAAAAAAGACAAAAAGGAATTTCGTAAATGAAATTCCTTTTTGCATATTGTCATTCAATTGGTAATGATACAGAAATGGTCGTGCCTTCATTTTCTTCTGATTCCACCTGAAAATCTCCTTTATGGAGCTTTGCAATCTGTAAAGCAATGCTCATGCCAAGTCCGGTTCCTTCCACTCTTTCATCTGTATTGGTGCCACGATAGAAACGATCAAATAAATGCTGTTTCGTGCTCTCATCCATACCAACACCATTATCACTAATAGTTATCATTATTTGGTCACTCTCCGTAACATCCACAACATGTATATCAATCGTCGTATTTTTTGGATTATGTTTGATTGCATTATAAATGAGATTATCCATCATTCTCTCGAAAAGTCTTTTATTCATAGACAAATAGACTTCATAATTCAATAAGTGGACATTAATTGCATAGTCCTCAATGGTTCGATCGTTAAAGTATTTTTCCGTGATCGCCTTCAGGAATGCGTTTAGTTCTACAGATTCAAACAAGAAATGGTTGTTATCATTTTTTAAATGAAAACTTAGAGTAAAATCTTCAATTAGCCTAACCATATATTCACTTTTATCATTAATCGTTTTACCGATTTCAGTTAGTTCTTCCTTCGTCCAATCGTATCCTTCATTTTCTAATAGTTTTCCGTACCCTTGCATTGTGGTTAGCGGAGTACGTAAATCATGAGATATTCCTACCATCCATTCTTCTCTCGATTTTTCTAACAGTTCCCTTTCCTTTTTCGAGCTATTTAATTTTTCGGCCATAGTATAAAAAGCTTGAAAAACTTCTTTATATAATCGATAGCGAAATTTAACTTTTCCATTACGTTTAAAAATTTGTTTCTTTTCACGAGATGTAAGTACTTCTTCATATTGCTCATCTCCAAGCCTACTCAGGAAATTAGTGAAGATAAACAAAGGGTTCCCATATCGAAAACCATTCCAAATGGATACTAGGATCGTGATGAAAAGAACAATAAATGCAGTAACTGCAAAGGCAATTAAAACATTACGAGCTTCGTTAAACTCAATTTCCTTATTATTCTCATTTGGTGTGTAAAGTACCCATAATACTCCAGAATCTGGATCTTGATAGGTAGTTTCTTTAGTAGAAAAAGTATCTGGATATTCATCCCTTACAAAAACGTCTATCGGCTTTCCACTATCAATATCTTCGCCGATTGTTAGCTGTAATGTGTCACTTGAATCATAAATTTCTAGTTTTCCTTCGTTTTTTTCTAGTATAGCCTGTACGTAGGGGACATCCTTATCTGAAATATATCCCGCTCTACCATAGTTCTGTACAATTTGATGTAATAATTGATTCGCTCTATCCTCGTAGCCTAAAATAAATAGGTAATTATCTTTATATGTAGTTTCCAAATAAAAAACTAGTGAATATCCATAAAGCTCCTTCGACTCTTTTAAAGTGATTAAATCATTATGGCTATAAAATTTTGGAATATTGCTTGGCACATTTCCTGAATCAATGACATGTCCATCCTCATTAATTATTTGCACCCATACATTATCTTTGGAAAGGTTTTTGTCCCAGCCGTCAGTCATTTCTAATTCGGTGAAAGAATTCCCTGTATCCATGGAAATGGCTTCAATCATTGCTTGATAGTAATTATGTTGCGAATAATTTTGTGTAAAAAACAATACTGCAAATATTAAGGTGAATAAGATAACAAGCAGCATTGAAGCAGCAATTAGAATAAATTGCAGTAAAAAATTTAAAAATAAACGCCATCTTAACTTTTTCATGATATATTTCCTTTTACTAGTTTATAGCCAAGTCCACGAACTGTAACAAGATACTCAGGATTACTAGGGTCTTTCTCAATTTTTTCTCGAATTCTTCTAATATGTACAGAAACGGTATTATCATCTACATAGCTATCAAATCCCCATACTGCTTCCAGGAGGGTAGATTTGGATAATACAATATTTGGATGTTTACAAAAATAAAGTAATAGTAAATAGACCTGTGAAGGACAACTGACCACCTTTCCCGCTACGATCAATTCTCCAGCTGCTTCATCTAATACAAATCTTCCATATTCATATCGCTTCTGTGGAATAGAGGTATTTTGAATCTGACTTTCAGCCCTTCTGATATACGCTTTAATTCTAGCAGCAATCTCTAAAGGGTTAAATGGTTTGGTAACATAATCATCGCCCCCTGTTGCAAAGCCAGTCAGAACATCTAAGTCAGAGACCCTAGCAGTCAAAAACAGGATATAAGCGTTCGAAAGCTGTTTTATTTGTGGACAAAATTCAAACCCATTTCCATCAGGAAGCATGACATCAAGAATAATAATATCAACGGTATTTCCCTCTAAGAACTTCAATGCATCCTTTCCCGTGTGGGCTTTGTATACATAATGAAACCCCTCTTTATGCAACATTGTTTCTAGCATCGTTACGATTGATTTTTCGTCATCAACAATCAGTATAGATATATCTTTCAACTTCCTCACCCCAATTTATCATACCATTTGAAGTTTACGAGAAGTTGAACAAAAAATTATTACAGTAAGTAAGAATTCCATTAAGAATATGCCAACAACCCATAGAAAAGCAAAGGATCTCTCAATGGCACAGAATTATTAATAATTTATCTATTGGTAAACTTTTGTTCAATTTGTAGAAAACTGGAATTGCTACGATAACTTTAGAGATGAAGAAGGAGTAAAGAGAGATGAGAAGATTACAAATTATTGATGGGTTAAGAGGTCTTAGTTTAATAGGTATATTGATTGCAAACATGCTTATCTTTCAATATGGGATGTTTGGCAAGGATAGTATAGCTAGCTTTCAGCTAACAGCATTTGATATGCCTGCATATGTGTGGGTAAAGATATTTGTAGAATCTAGCTTTATGCCTATTTTTTGTTTTTATTTGGTTATTCTATTATTCTACTGAAAAATAAACTTGAATATCACAATAAAAGAACGATATGGCATCTAGTCCGTCGGTTCTTTCTATTATTGGTTATTGGATTACTGCATAGTACGTTTATTTGGGAGGGAGATATTTTATTTGCTTATGGGATGCTAGGTTTTGTGACTTTGTTCTTCTTAAATCGAAAGAAAAGGACACTTTTCATTTGGGCGATTGTTTTATTTACCCTAACATCTATCTTAGGACTAGGAGAATTTGAAAAATCAGCTAAGGAAATAACAAGTGCTGAAGCATATGTTCAGAAGGAAACGACAATTTATTCATCTGGAGGATATTGGGAAACCGTTGATTTTCGCTTGAATGCAGATCTTCCTTTAGGTATTCCAGATTATGCTTACTTATTTATTCTATTGTTGGCACCGATGATGTATTGTCCAATGCTTTTATTCGGGATGTATGCCGCTAAAAGTGGCTGGTTTACAGATCCTAGTCAGGAAAGAAAAAGGTATATCCGTTTTGCAGTAATCTTTTTAGTGACTGGGCTTATCTTAAAATCAATCAAATTCGTTTTCCTAGATTTTGCATTAGGTGAGAGTCTATATATGATTGGGGCACCACTTCTTGCAATTGGATATATCTTTCTATTCAGTATTCTATATACCGAAAAAAGGTGGAGCTTTTTATTGTTTTTTGAAAAAGTTGGGCGCCTATCGATGACCAATTATTTACTTCAAAGCATCATTTGTACCTCTATTTTTTATGGATATGGTATAGGTCTATTTGGCAAGATCGGTGTATTTTATGGAATTATATTAGCTATCGGGATATATAGCCTCCAATTTATAGCTAGTTATTATTATTTAAGACTTTGGAAAATGGGGCCATTTGAAAAGCTGTTGAGGGTTTTCACCTATTTAACATGGAAAGGAAGGGTAAAGACCACTCTAAAGAAAAAGCAACATACGGGACAGAAAGCTGTGGGTAGTTAAAAAAGTATGGAGGGAGGATGGTAGTCCTCTCACAGTCTAACTTTAATAATCGATTTAAGGGGCGATATCTATTGGATAATACAGCAATGAAACTAATAAATCTGAAGAAATCAATAGGAAAGAAACAAATCATTAAAGGATTAGAATTTGAAATTAAATCTGGTGAAGTTTTTGGCTTTCTTGGACCAAACGGGGCAGGGAAAACAACAACAATCCGTATGATGGTAGGTCTAATGAGAATTACAGAAGGGGATGTGGTTATACAAGGTAAAAGTATAAAACATCATTATAAAGAGGCAATACGTGAGGTTGGTGCTATTGTAGAGAATCCGGAAATGTATCCGTTTATGACAGGCTTACAAAATTTAAACCACTTTGCTAGGATGATTCCTGGTATTAGTAAGGAGAGAGTTCAAGAGGTTATTTCCTTAGTAGGCCTGGAAAAAGCGATTAAGCAAAAGGTGAACAAGTACTCTTTAGGAATGCGTCAACGATTAGGAATTGCTCAAGCATTGTTACATAAGCCTTCTGTTCTTATTTTAGATGAACCGACTAATGGGCTTGATCCAGCAGGGATAAGAGAAATTCGTCAATATATTCGCAGGCTAGCGACAGAGGAAAATGTGGCTGTGATTATCTCTAGTCATCTGTTATCCGAAATAGAATTGATGTGTGATCGGATTGCAGTTATAAAGAATGGGGAGCTAGTCGCCATTCAATCGGTGAGTCCTATAGCAGATGACATAGAAGAACTGGTTTGTCGGGTCCAATTAGAAGCAAAACCAGCTAACAAAGCTATTAGCATTATGAAAGAAGAATTTGGAATGGATGGGGACTTCGATCGTGGATTGATTCATTTTCATTGTCAACGGGAACTCATACCAAACGTCATTCAAAGCTTTGTGAAAAACGATATCTCCATTTATCGTGTAGAGGTATCAAAGGCAACCTTAGAAGATAAATTTTTTGATTTGATAGGAGAGAACACAATTGGTTAATTTTTGGCAGCTTACACAAAATGAATTAAAAAAGATTTACATCCAAAAGGCTACTTGGGTGATGTATATCCTTCTTATTGTCATTCTATTTGGGGCAGCATTAATTACAATTACTAGTGACTTCATAACGAGGGACTACAATGAAGACACTTGGCGTGAAGAGCTACAGGAGGAAAACAATAAATTAACGAAGGAGATGCAAGAAGAGGCAATTTTTCAGGAGTACAATACCGGTTTAATTGAACAAAACAATTATTATTTAGAACATGATATCATGCCACCAGGCTATGGTGCTTGGCAATATGTACACGAAAACATCATTCTAGTATCACTTATCAGCTTGTTCACTATTATTGTAGCGGCTGGGATAGTTGCTAATGAATTTAAGTGGGGAACAATCAAGCTATTGCTGATACGTCCTAGTTCTAGAGTAAAGATACTCTTATCAAAATATGTTGCAGTAATATTGTTTGCTTTGCTGACACTTCTTTTTTTAATAGCTTTTTCATGGTTGATTGGTGCTTTATTCTTCGGTGTTGATGGATTAAATCCCCATATGGTAATGGAGAAGAATAATGGATTAGCGTATGTATCAATAATAAAAGAAGTTTTAGTCGGATATGGTTTCAAGATGGTTAATCTAATTATGATGGCTACCTTTGCGTTTATGATTTCGAGTATTTTTAGGAGTAGTGCTCTTGCTATTGGTATAGCTGTATTTTTAATGTTAGCAGGAAACTCAATTGTCATGTTTTTTGCAGAACATAGCTGGGCAAAATTTATTTTGTTTGCGAATACAGATTTAAGCCAATATGTAAATGGTAACGAACCTTTCATGGAAGGAATGAGTCTAACATTTTCTATCATCATCCTATTGATTTATTATGCCTTTTTCGCAATCTCATCTTGGATTGTATTCGTTAAGCGTGATGTAGCTGGTTCGTAAAAAGCTTATTTTAATCATAAAAAACCCTTTTACCCTTATTTACTATGGTAAAGGATAAAAGGATTCTAGTTTAGAAAGATTTAACTAGAATCCTTTTGAAAATGTAAGGGGGATAATAAACACAGTAAAATTGTAATCGAGGTACATGTTCGCTAATCTGTCTGATCTCGTCTTGGATCTTTTTTACGTAGCAAGGTTTCCTCGTCCGTCTCTTCGGCAAATTCCGTTTGTAAATTTCTTCCTGGTACATAACGCATATTATCCCTTTCCTTTTCCTCTCCGTCCTGTATATACGCATGTAGCAAAGGCTCTGTTAGGGCTAGGAAAAATGCAGCGAATAAGGAAGCTAATATAACAGGCATATCTGTGACGATTAAAAAGCTTCCAAGTACGGCAAGTGTTGCGAATGCCAAAACAAAATCGGCCAGTGTTGCCATTAGATTATTTGTTCTTGGTAGAATATACTGATCCACAACGAAGTAAGAGACACCTGCTGTTAGGATACTGACGACTATTAAATTCATGATATTGGCATGATAAAATATCCCAAAGATAGAGAAAACAACAATTGTACTAATGATTAGCTTAATCCCAATTACCTTCCAGTTCAGATTCAAAGCGAAACACATCCTTTAGATAAGTTTTAAAACAATAACTTGTCCACACTAAAATTAGGCTGGTATTTCTCTTATTATTTGGCAAATCACTTAAAAATATGATATCAATACGATGGAAAATAAAATTAGAAAAGAGGAGTTTACATGAAATATTTTGCTGTATTCTTACCTATGAAGGACGAGGAGAAAAGTAAGATTCACAGGCCAGAGCATTTACGTTTTTTAGAGAAGAAACAACAAGAGGGTCATATTTTTGCGAAAGGCCCCTTTACCGACGGAGCGGGTGGTCTAGTCATTTATAAGGCACAAAATCGGAATGCTGTCGAGGTGATAGTCAAAGAGGATCCCTATATTCAAACTGGTGCAAGAGGCTATGAAATCCATGAATGGGATATGAAACAGGCATAAATAGGAAGGACTGTCCCTTTAGATGGGTGCAGTCCTTCACGTTTATTAGCCTCTAGCAGCAATTCGCTGATTTTCAATTATTTTAATTGCGACAGATTCTGTAAGCCGCTTTGTTGTTTTGGGAATTAACGATTTTAATACGGGATTAACCATTGGCCCCATTAGTCCTTTTGCAGACATCGTAAGATAACCAGTCATTTTCGTTTTATAAGCTGTTATGCTCTCTGCCTCGAAATAACCATTTCCTGTCACATTTTCACTGATTCCAGTTAACGTAAATCGGACACTCGTTGGTTTTTTCCACTCGGTAATATCAATTCGCATATTAACAGTTTTTTGGATTTTTCCGATATCTCCTTTAAACTTCCAAGTCGACTGTTTTTCATTAAGTATTTGATGGTCAATATACCCGGGTACTAAAGGTGCCCACTTATTCATATCGCTAACAAACTCCCAGATTTTTTCAATTGGTAAATCCAATTCCTTGGAATAGGTGCCTCCAGGCATAGCACAACCTCCTTTATTCTCTTATAACAACCCATATAGTAACGAAAGTCTGACATAAACTCCTTCTATTAGCCGCTTTGTTCAACTTAGGGTTTTGAAGAAATTGTTTGTATCCATTGGACAAAAATACAACCTTCACTTTAATTCATGTTACAAAGTATATTAGGATTATGGTTAATTATTCACGAAAGTTTTGCTACAAATGAATGAAGTTTAGATATTGTCGAAAAATGTAGAACGAATGCAAATAATTAATTTTCTTTGGAATTATTTTATCTAAAATGCCATTATGCAAAAATATTTCCAAGCAAACTTTATTTATTGTGTATTTTACCAGTCGATTTAGGTCGCAAATTTAAAAAATGAGTATTAGTCACGGTGTTTAAAATATGGTATTTATAATACAAGGGTATGAGAAGGAGGTATGATAATGAACCAAACAGAATTTCTTGAATTAAAAAGGATAGTAGAAAGACATGAAGAAACAATTGTACAGCTAATGGAAATTATTGCCGCAACAAATAGAAGATTGTCTGAAATTAGTCTAGCTAGATTTACATAATATAGCACTTCTAATCTTATTTCTGCAATAATCCTCTTATAGCCTTTTATGGCCCCTCTCTCCAAGGTTAACCTAAAGGAGTAGTCCATCCTCGGACTACTCCTTTCCTCTTTTTTACCATTGTTATAAGAAAATAGTAAATATACGATAAATACTATTTGTAGAAATATAAGGGGATTTGTCGTACTTTCTCTTGAGAATAAAGCTTGAAATTGATAAAATTATTAGGTATGAATTGATATAGGCTTACTCATACATTATATATAGATAAATAATCTTATAGAAAAATGTTTTTCAATCCGAATAAGAGGAGATTATGTTTATGTGCGGTATTGTAGGATTTGCAACTAATTCAAATGATATAGATAAAGCAAGTGTTATTCAAGAGATGATGAATACCATCGGTCATCGTGGACCAGACAGTGACGGATATTTCGTAGATGGGAATATTACATTAGGTTTTCGTAGACTACAAATTATTGACCTGACAACAGATGCTAGTCAGCCCATGTTTAATGAAGATGACTCCATTTCAATAATTTTCAATGGAGAGATCTACAATTACCAAACTTTAATGGATGATTTAAAGGAAAAGGGCCACATTTTCAAAAGTCAAAGTGATACAGAAGTCATTATTCATGGATATGAGGAGTACGGAATTGATATTCTTCAAAAGCTACGTGGGATGTTCGCTTTTGCACTTTGGGATAAGAAGAAGGAATCACTAGTTATTGCTCGTGACTTTTTTGGTATTAAACCACTTTATTATACACAAAATACTACCGATAATTCTTTACTTTTTGGTTCTGAAATTAAGTCATTCTTGAAGTTTCCAGGCTTCCAAAAAGAATTGAACAAACAAGCATTAAAGCCATATTTAACTTTCCAATACTCTGTTCTTGATGAAACCTTTTTTAAAGGAGTATATAAATTAAGACCGGGTCACTATATGATTTACAAGAATGGTCAAATTGATATTAAGCAATATTGGGATATTCCATTTGATACGGAAGAAAATTCATTGGAATATTATGTGGAAAAAATTAAAGAAACGATGGAAGAGTCGGTTAAATACCATCGTATTAGTGATGTGAAGGTTGGTTCCTTCCTTTCTGGTGGAGTTGACTCAAGCTATGTTACAGCACTCCTAAAGCCAGATAAGACTTTCTCCGTAGGATTTAAAGATTATGAGGGAATATTTAATGAGACGAACATCGCAGCAGATTTATCAAAACAGCTTGGGATTGAAAATCATCAAAAGCTTATTAGTGCTGATGAATTCTTTGATGTTATTCCAACTGTACAATACCATATGGATGAGCCACAATCTAACCTATCCTCAGTTCCGCTATATTTCTTAGCAGAATTAGCAAGCAAGCATGCAACTGTACTCCTATCTGGTGAAGGTGCGGATGAAATTTTCGGTGGATATGCATGGTACGAGACATCTAAAGAAATGCGTGCCTATGAAAAGCTTCCATTCTTCTTAAGAAGAGCAGTTTCTAATATAGCGAAGAAGTTACCTGAAAATAGGATTACAACCTTCTTTACTAAAGGTGGTCAAAGGGTAGAGGAGAAGTTTATTGGCCAAGCTAAAGTATTTGATGAAAAGGATGCAATACATGTTTTAAAAGATGATTACAAAAATGCACCATCACCAGCAGAAATTGTCCGCGAATCATATGAAAAGGTTTCAGGAAAAGATAATGTGACAAAGATGCAATATGTCGATATGAAGCGTTGGCTACCTGGAGATATTCTCTTAAAAGCAGATAAAATGAGCTCTGCTCATTCTATCGAGCTTCGCGTTCCTTTTTTAGATAAAGAAGTAATGGAGATGGCTGGAAAGATTCCTGCACATTTAAAAGTTAATGATATTGATACAAAATATGTACTACGGAAAGCTGCAAATGAGGTACTTCCTGACGAATGGGCAAACCGTCCAAAGGTTGGATTTCCTGTACCATTCCGTGACTGGATGAAGCAATCCAAATATTATAACCTTGTAAAAGAAACCTTTGAATCCGATATAGCAAAACAGTTTTTCCATACAGAAGAACTTGTGAAATATTTAGATGAGCATTATAACGGTCAAGTAAACCGTGCTCGTTATATTTGGACAGTGTATGTATTCCTCGTATGGTATAAGCGATTTTTTGTAGATATAGAAGATTAAATGGTGTATCAGAAATTTATAAAAGTGCATTCGCCGAATTTTTTGGCGAATGCTTTCAGTACACCTATGTAGATAGTAATTTTTTACTACTCTGTACAAATGGAAAAGTGTGACTTACCTACTAATTCCACATATTGCTTTCAAGATGCCTGCGAGATTACCAAGGAAGGTAAGTTGGTGATTCACCGCAAGCAAATAAACATTAGATCACTAACTTTCAGTGGGAGAAACCCCTTATTGAATGTTTGTTAATTTGCGGAGAAACTAGTGTTTTTGACCTATAAAGTGGTTATTATTTTTTAACAATGGACTAAAGGGAGTAGTTCACAATGAAGTTAATTTTGCGAAACTCATTCCTATTATTTATTGCATTCACAGGCACAATCCTCCTGATTACTCAGGGGGATAAATTATATGCGTTTGTGCATGATATTTTTGATGAATCTAAGGGAGTTATTACCATTGTAAATGTCGATTCTCATAATGGCTACCCGATAAATGGAGCAACATTTCAAATAATTGACCCAGAGACAAAGCAGAAAATAACAGAGCTTATTACATCTAGTGATGGGATAGCAGAATCAGAAAAGTTACCACTAAATAGGCAATATCAAGTAATACAGTCAAATGTCGTCCTGCCTTACCAAGTGAATGACGAAACCCTAATGGTGGAATTGAAAACAGAAAAAGAGACCATTGAATTTCAAAATGAGATATCCTCTGTAGTTACTGCATTTAAACGAAATGACAACAATGAATTAATACCAACAGAAATGAAACTTCCAGTTGAAGCAACACTTCAGCAGCCTGAATTGCCTAATGGCTGTGAGGTAACATCTTTAGCAGCTATTTTAACTTATTATGGGTATGAAGCTGATAAAACTGAACTTGCCGATGATTATCTTCCAAAGGTACCATTTGAGGTTATAAATGGTAAATTATATGGGGCAAACCCTATGGAAGCTTATGCTGGTGATCCAAGAAGTAAAAACCAAGGCTTTTATAGCTATGTCCAGCCTATTATTGAAACCGCGAATCAATATTTCAAGTCAGTAAAAGGTGCTCATCAACCAATGGATATTAGTGGGAGTACTGAGAAAGAATTGCTAAGCTATATTTTAGAAGGTATACCTGTAATCATTTGGACAACCATTGATCAAAGAGATCCATTATTTAATTATTCTTGGTATATCCGCGATACTGATAAACGTATAGATGTACTTCGAAACTCTCATACTGTAGTTTTAACTGGCTTTAGTGAGAATCAAGTATTTGTAATGGATCCACTCAAGGGAAACATAGCATACCCTAAAAAGAGATTCTTTGAAATATATGAGATGGCTGGTAGCCATGCAATGATAATACAATAATGCTTGCAATAGCTGAATAACCGTAAGAGTCTTGGACAATTTTATTACCTATACAATAGTCCTAATTATTGAGAGACCAAAATAAGCATACCACGATACTCTATGCTTATTTTGGTTATTTTTAATACAAAAAAATAAGTATATTAATCTGATTCACTCAATAGCTTTTCGATAGCATACCCGACGCCATGCTCAGTATTTTTCTTTGTAACCATATCACATTGTTTTTTAATGTCCTCTTCAGCGTTTTCCATTGCGATACCAATACCAGCATCAAGTAGCATACTTAAATCGTTATAATTGTCTCCAAATGCAACGACGTCTTTCATATTAATTTTTAATGAATCTGCAAAAAACTTTAGAGCAATTCCTTTTTGTGCATGCACATGATTAAATTCAAGATTTATACTCCCAGAGGAAGTGATAGCAATTTGATTCTGATCCCTTAAGGATTGCTTCACTCTATTTAAGGCTGCCTCATCTAGTGAAAAAGCAAGAATCTTATATACTTCAATGGCAGGATCGTGAAATAATGTATGATAATCCTCGGTAAATTTTACCCTTTCGTCTTGAAAGCGTTGCTCAACAGCAATTTGAATTTCTTCTTTTGTAAATGTTGGGTGGGCGGTGACCATTATATCTACTAATACATCCCGAAAATGCCCTCGACTTACGGAAAATATCCCTTTGTTTGTAAAAACTTCAAAATACATGTTTTCATTATGACATGCCTGTTGAATGGATAGACAAGAGGTTGGATCCATTGGAGTACTTTGAAGTAAATTTTCATGGAGATCGTGGATGTTTGCACCATTAAGGCTAATAATTGGCAGATTTAAACCTACTTCCTGAAGAGGTTTGTATGCTGCTTCATATGAACGGCCTGTTGCTACAACTACCTGAACTCCTTTATTTAAAGCGTGTTTAATAGCGGTACAATTTTCTTCGCTTATTTTCCCATATTCATTTAATAATGTCCCATCCATATCAGTTGCTATTAATTTCATGTTTTATATCTCCTATATATTTTTGATGTACATCTATATTATAGCTGAAAAATAAAAAAGACCCAAAGATAGCTGCTGTACATAACCCTAGCCTAATAAAACGCAATTAATAATGTTCTGTCCAAGAGTACACTTAGAGAAAAGTGAACTTTAATTAATAGGCATTCAGATAACTAATTTCTAAAATGGTTAAAGAGCGTGGTGCTTAGTGAATTAAGTAATTAATAATGATTCATTATTAATGGTAAATATAATAAAAGGTATTTACTCAGTTATTAATTTCATATATAATTCTTATGGACTAGTTCAAAAGAAGGGGGGGATAATTATGGAGACTAATCAAAATGTAACTGTTTCGAATCAGTCTAATGGTTTAGGAATTACTTCTATGGTACTAGGTATAGTTGGTCTTGTTTTAGTATTTGTTCCGGGATTACCATATCCACTTGGAATATTAGCTATTATTTTTGGTTTAATTGCAATGAAAAACCCTGTGAAAAAGGGGTTTGCAATAACAGGATTAATTACTGGAATCATTACTATTATTTTAAAAGTTCTTTTCTGGGCTGCATTAGCTTCAATATTTACATACTAATAATATTTAAACAAAAAAGTTCTTCCCATTTTAATATGGGAAGAGCTTTTTTAATTATGGGTTACAAACTTACAATTCCTAGTTCATATCATACCATTAATAAAATAATATATTTATTTTCGGTCTAGGTTTATTCACCTATTCACATCCGATAATGAAAAGAATCAATAAGGGTACAACTTCCACCACCTGAATTTCAGTAACAGGTGCATTATTTATTATTCAGAAAAATCCAATAGTTTTATTATCAAAATCCTTAAGAATACTTTTAATATCTTTTTCATAAAGTATAGAATCAATTTCTTCTGCGATTAAAAGGTATTTTCCTATACTATCATCTGTTATATAGCTATTTTCTTGTTTTACTAGCATTATTTCTTGATCAGCTACTTTTTGGTGCTAAAGACATTAATTCACTTCATAAATGTGACTTTATCTTTATTTTTTGCTAGTACTGTAGTTGGCAACGTAGTACTTAGTGATAATAATATAATTATGATATTGAATAGTTTTTTCTTCATGTAAATATCTCCCTTTTTTGCAAAGAAATTGTATTATAAGGCGCCGCCAGTTACATATTAATTAATTCTCGGATAAGTGGAAAAAGACTTTCTGTTGGGAAATATAGCAATTGAGAAGCAAAAACTATTATTAAAATGATAGTTTTTGAATAATAAGTTGTGTTCATTTTCTCATATACTCAAACTATTTATTTAAAAAAATATCAATAACTTTTTTAATAAATAGAATGGTTTCTTAATCTATATACATTTTTAGCTATAAGAATAGATATTACTTTGGAACTATAGTTGTGATGCGCACTTGCGATTCTTATTGTATGCTAACTTAGCAACTGCTAACATTTACAATTTTATAGTAGTAATATTATAGATTTTCAAATAGACAGTTATATAGTAGCTCAACAGTGGGGGGTACAATATGGTGATAAGAAATTATCAAAAGAGATTCCTTATTCTTTTCCTTATTGTGATGATTATAGGTGTGTTAGCGGTTGTTCTGTTCTTCACTTTTGTTAAATCTCCCTCCAGTAAAGCAAAAGCCGCAGTTGAGGAATTCTACGCTTATGAACAGGATGGGAACTTTGCAGAGTCATGGAAAATGTTCCATCCATTTATGAAGGAACGTCTGGAGAAGAATCAGTATATAGAAGATCGTGTCCAGGCTTTATTTAATGACAATGGTGTACATACATTTTCATTTACAGTGGACGATCCAGAATTAATTAAAAATTGGCAGGTAGATGAAGACAGTGAGCCAATCGAAGAAGTATATAAAACAGAAGTGAGGCAATTTTTTGAGGGCATCTTTGGAAACTTTGAGATTGTTCAATCGGTTTATGTTACGAGTCTTGATGGAGAGTGGACAGTACTTTGGGATTATAATGAATCAGAAGATTTCTTGAAAATGGATGAAAATTAGGTAATTTTCATCTTAACTTTTTAATGACTTTCTCATATGATAGAACAATAACTTGTCTATATTAAAAACGAATAGGAGGAAGGATTCATGAGTCAAAAAATTGCTATCTTGATTCTTCATGGTGCTGGTACTCCTGAGACAAATTTTGCAGATAAGTTAGTCAAGCGGATTAAGGAAACATTTGCAAGAAAGCTTCCTAAACAAAATGCAGAGGCTGAACTCATTTTTCAACCTGTTTATTGGTCCCAAATTTTTGCACCAGAGCAAGAGAAGTTGTGGGAACTTCTCCGAAACTATCGAGATTTGGATTTTGCTCGGCTTAGGAAGTTTGTTATTGAGTTCTTAGCAGATGCTGTAGCATATCAACCTACCAAACAAGGTGGACAAAATTATGATAAAGTACATGCCTTAGTAGCAAAATCAATTCAGCAACTACGAGAAAGAGCAGGGAAAAAGGCTCCTCTATGTGTCATTAGTCATAGTCTAGGTACGGTTATTGCTAGTAATTATTTTTATGATCTGCAGTATAAAAATCGTTATATTGGCCAAGAGACAAAGGAATGTATTGGCATCGAACCAATCGAACAATGTCAAACATTAACTTTGTTTTATACATTGGGTAGCCCAATGGCTCTATGGTCTCTTCGTTATATTGAATTTGGCTCCCCGTTAGTAGTACCTTCCCCTACACTAAAAAATTATTACCCTAATTTACAAGGAGAATGGCTAAACTTTTACGATAAGGACGATGTATTAGCCTTTCCATTAAAAGCAATAAATGAAGCATATAATCAAGCGGTTACAAAGGATGTTGCAGTTAATGCCGGTGGATTAATAACTAGCTGGAATCCGTTGTCCCATTTAAAGTATGATACCGATCAGGAAGTAATTCAGCCTATTGTTGATGGGCTTATACGGACATGGAAGCACGTAAATAAACAAGTGAATATTCCATTTTCTTAAATACCTTACTACAAACTTATAAATCTATGAATTAATTAAAACATGTATTTACCTATAACGAAAATGGTTATTAATGTAATCCTATTTTGGTAGTAGAATAATTGAATCTGCTACTCTATCGTTCATTATTAGGGCTTTAGATCTATTTGTCCTTATCTCTATATAAATAATTAGGGAATTGAAGTTCACTAAGAATATCGAATAAGGGGAAATATATCCTATTTTTTATATTTTTATAAAAAATATACTAACGTATACATTACAAAACTCCTAGTTATGTGGTAAGCTTTCTCTTAAATTGATGAGGATTACTAGATTCATTATGCATAGATATTAATACGGTCCCCACCGATTAAATATGTTAGTAATGGAGGAATTTTCATGGGTCATGATGTAAGAATGCAGAAGACTGGCCAGAAAATTGAGAGTAATCATCCTTTGTACCATTTCAAGCGGAAAGTTTGGAATGTGCATGTTGACAGGCATCCGGCCATTATTTTTGAATGCAAAAATGAAGCGGATGTGATCGAAGCAGTAAAATATGCACAAGAGAGGAATCTGAAGATTACTGTCCGTGGTGGCGGATTTCATCCTGCTGGTAAGTCTGTTAAAGATGAGGCTGTTTTAATAGATTTATCCTTAATGAATCATATTCATGTAGATGAAGTGACTAAGGTTGCGACAGTTGGTGCAGGTGCAAAGATTTATGAAATTGATGAGCTAACACAGGAATATGGCCTTGCTGTTCCACTTGGCAGTTGTGCCAATCTTGGTGTATCTGGATTAGCGCTTGGTGGAGGATTAGGTTACTTGAGGGCAAAATATGGGCTAACAAGTGATAATGTAATTGCAGTTCATATGGTAACTGCCAAAGGAGAATTAATTTATGTCAATCGCTTTGAACATCCTTCCTTATTTTGGGCTATTCGTGGAGCAGGGGCGAACTTTGGAGTTGTAACGAAATTTGAATTGAAGCTGTACCCTGTAGGTCAATATATTTTAGGAATTGATGTTGTGTATGACTATAGGGATGTACAGCAGATTCTGGAGAAAGTAGAGGAATATCGTAAATTCGCTGTAGATGATATTTCATTTAATGTGGTCATTACAAATATTGCCCCAAATGGAAAGGGGAGCATTTCTACCGTACGCTTAATAGGGATGTACATTGGTGAGTTAAGCCTAGAGGTAGAGGAAAAAATTATTCAACCACTGCTTACATTAGCAGAACCAATTACAGATAATACTGAAGTAATGACTTATACTGACATGCAAAAGAAATTTGATCCTTTTGTTCAGGAAGGCTTTGCGATTGAAGGTATTTCTTTATTTTTTGATGAATTAAATCAAGAAGCAATCAATATTCTTTTAGACGAATTTAATAAAACAGACATTCAAGTGACAATACATTTATTGGAGCTTCATGGTCAAATAAATCGTATATCAACTTATGAATCAGCTTTTACAATCAGGGATGGTAGCTATCTCTTAATAGTAGACGCAGAAATTGGAGCAAACCCAGAACATACATCAAAATGGATCCGTCAAATTTATGAGAAATTACTACCATATTCCTATAACAAGACATCTTATTTAAACAGTTCCCACGAAAATGAGGAAGTATATCGAAATTCTTATAAATGTATTCATAATACCTTAGTAAGGTTGAAAAAAGAGTATGATCCATATAATTTATTCTGTTCTGAACATAAATTAATCGAGTAACAAATAAAGGTAAGCTGGTCGTAGCTTACCTTTTCAATGGTTGAAATGTATACTTTATTTTAATAATTGCATGATTCGCTTCGTAAGTTGAATTCTATTCTTTACATTTGCTTTTTGATAAATACGGCTTAATGCTTTTTTGACAGTAATCTCTGCTATATATAATTCTTTAGCAATATCTAGGATTGTTTTTTCTTCTAGTAGTAGTTTGACAATTTCTTGTTCTCTTTTTGTCAATGAAAATTCCTCAATAATTACGTCTAATTCGTTTTTCTGTTTGTACTCTTTTAAAAATTGGTTGAGATAAGGAGCTAGCCTCGGACCACTGACATCCAATAAAAATGTAGGTGTTGGGTTATGTTCACCATAGTCATAATGTACTGCTTTTGGAACGGTTTGAAAACCAAACTTATATAGAAGATCTTGAAATAGCTTTAAAGGTGTTGATATAATAAGCCTTCCCTTTGAAAATATTAAAGGAAATAAACTATACAACAAGTGAGCACGAGCAGCACTATCGGATGGATACTTATAATTTTGATAACGAATAAAGTAACCAGCAGGTTTTTCTACTGGCACATTATAGTAACTTTTTTCCGCTTCTGTTAAACTTTTAAAGTAAGCTCTAGACACAGGTTCATTTTCCAAAAGTGGTAGTGTCTCTTTATGTATAGGGACCACAATGGATATTCCAATAACCTCTCCATTAATTCTTTTCAATAAATTAGATCCATCGTAGCCCATCTTTTTTATATATTCAGGTCCTATTAGCTTTAGCTCCTGCTTATTATGTTCTATTGATGCATCAAACTGAAAGGACAGGTTGGTAGTTCTGTTATAATAATTAGTTATACTTTCCGATATGTTTTCCTTTATGTACTTAAAAAAACTCTCCACTTCTTCAAAGTTGTATTCACCTATAGGTTCTAAATACATAGATGTATCTAATGCTGTATCTTGAAAAAATACCGATTGGATAACATCATCACCAATGTGATAAAAAAATGATGCTATATCTTCTTTAGTAGGGTAATTTAAAACTCGATGATAATAATATTGAATAATTTTGTTAGTTAACGTTTCGTAACGCTCTGGATTTTTATGTTTTAATTCAATTCGAATGGTATCTCGGATTAGCTCTTGAATACTCCATCCTTTCTTTGCTTTATGCACAAAGGAAAGTGATATAAGTTCATTAAACTTTTTATTAGAGATTTCTTCTTGAAGAATTGTAGATATGACTTGTTGATCAAACTGATGAAATAATGCTGCAACCTCTATTAAACTTATTATTCGCTCGTTCGTTGCTTCACTTAACCATCTTTTAGTTAAAGCACCTAATAACTCGGAATCGGATTCATATTTTAAGCTAACCTTTGATGAAATATTGCTCATCGTTGCTAAAGAAAGTAGTAATGGATTGCCGCTTGTATATTTCCATATTGCTTGTATATCACTACTTTCAGTTATCTCATTTTTCGTGAGGAATAGGAGTGTGTCATCATAGGTGAATGGATTTAATTGAATTTGCTTTGTAATTTTACGCCACGCAGGAGACTCTACCCATTCGCCAGTCAATGGTTTTCTACCCGCTAAGATGATGTAAAAGTTTGGCCTTAAATAGCGTAATAATGTCTCGCGATACCACCTATCTAAAGTAGATAATTGCTCAAAGGAATCAATAACAATAATAATTTTCTCCCCTAGTTGGTTGAGAATCTGTAAGCTGCTTTCTACTTCTGTTGGTGGAGAATAGTCCAATTCATGTGTTGCAATAAATGTTGTCAGGGAGGCTTGAAAATGGCTAAATAGTCCTTCGGCTGTATTGGGAAAATCACGAGCATCTAAATGAAGGAAGGGAATATGTTGCGCTTCAGCAATTCGAGCAAACTTGTTAAGCAAAAAAGTTTTACCAATTCCAGCACTACCGTAAAAATGTATGATCCTCTGTTTAGGGTTTTGTGCTGTTAAAAAATCACAAAAGAACTTCAACTCCTCATTTCTACCAACAAAATAAGCATCTTCTACTTCCTGAATAATTTCATTTATTCCTTTGAAAGATGTTGAAGAACCTTCATGTATGTTCAATTATATTCCCCCTCTTAGGGCAATTTTGAAGAGTTGGATAATTTAAATGTATTACAGGGGTAGGATAGTGTCAAGACAAGTGTATGACTTAGTAAGTATAGATTACATAATTAGTCGTACCTTAATAGAGGAACAGGTAAAACTTCTGTTCAATACCCACAAGGAGTGATCAGTTTTGGCAAGAAACAATAGTAAATTGTTAGTGCCAGGTGCAAGAAATGCAATGGAACAAATGAAAGAAGAAATTGCTAACGAGCTTGGTGTGAGGCCAGGAGCGGATACTACTGCACGAGAAAACGGATCTGTGGGGGGCGAAATGGTCAAACGAATGATCCAAATCGCCGAACAGAGTATGCAGAATCGAAGATAGTAGCATACTCGGATAGAAAGGAGTCCAATGGGCTCCTTTTTACTTTTTTGAGCTGCATTATAGATTCCTGCTAACAGAAACATTCTGTAGCTGGTTTAACCCCGGTAAAAAGAAATTAAACCATTGAATTTCTAAAAATTCAAACTACTAATATAATATCTTCATTGGTACAATATAGGAAAACATTTTAGCATACGCTAGAGTAAAGGAGGTTTGAAGATTGAAACCAATTATCGGTATTATTACCTCAACAGAGCTTGATGAGCGCACTTTTTATACAGCTAAGGATAATACTTCAGCAATTTCGAATGCGGGAGGAATACCAGTTCTATTGCCGTATTATCAACATCGAGATGATCTTTATCAAATGGCTACTTTGCTAGATGGGCTTTATGCGACTGGTGGCTATGATATTGACCCGACCTTATTTGGTGAAGAGCCACACCCAAATTTAGGCTCGGTTATCCCAGCGAGAGATGCTTTTGAAATTCAGCTTATTCGAATCATGATGGATATGGATAAACCGATCTTAGGGGTGTGTCGAGGGTGTCAAACGCTAAATATTGCTGCTGGTGGAGATATGTACCAGGATATTTACTCGCAATTGGCTGGGGAATTATTGCAGCATCAGCAAAATGCCCCAAAGGAACATGGGTCCCATTATGTCGATGTACGCAAAAACTCTCTTTTGTACCGAATTACTGGGGAAACGAAGCTAAGAGTTAATAGTAGACATCATCAAGCAAATCGGAATGTAGTAAACCCGTTACAAATATCTGGTAAAGCGAGTGATGGTGTGATTGAAGCGATAGAAAGCAAAGAGCACAACTTTATACTAGGTTTACAATGGCATCCAGAGAGCATGATTGAATCGGGGGATATAGCATCTAAAGCTATTTTTAAGGCGTTTCTCGAGTCGTGTAGAAAGTAAAAAGAAAGGAGTTTTACATGAAAATTATTGATTTACATTGTGATGCATTGTTTAGGATGCAAGAATCTAGAAGAAACACCTTGATGGAAGATTTAAGATTTAGAGATTCTAACGCACTGAATACGAACCTACAATATTTAAAGAAAGGTAGGGTCAAGGTACAGTTTTTTGCTATTTTTATCATGCCAAATGTTCCTGTTGAAGAGAAATGGCAGCGTGCACTTGAGCAAATTGATTTATTTTATACAGAAATTCTCCTAAATCCTGAGATCAAGCATATTAAAAAATGGCAGGATATCCTCCAATTGAATGAAGGAGAGATTGGCGTTGTTTTAACACTTGAGGGTGCCGATGCATTTGGAAATGATTTAGCAAAACTACGTATGCTTTATCGACTAGGGGTGCTTTTGCTTGGATTGACCTGGAATAATGCGAATCTCTGTGCTGATGGGGTTGGTGAGATAAGAGGTGCAGGACTCACGACATTTGGCAAAGAGGTTATTGCATTAAATAATGCGAATCATGTACTTACAGATGTATCACATTTATCGGTAAAGGCCTTTTGGGATACTTTAGAATTGGCAGATTACCCAATTGCTAGCCATTCCAATGTATTTACTCTATGTCCACACCCACGCAATCTCCATGATGAACAAATTATAGCCATGATTAAACGGAATGCTATGATCCATGTAGTGTTTTGGCCACCGTTTATTAATCATGAAAAAGCACATGCAACCTTAGACGATTTGGTCAGACATATTGAGTATATTTGTGAACTTGGTGGTGTGAAAAATATCGGCTTCGGCTCTGATTTTGATGGAATTTCTTCATTTGTTACTGATCTAGAAGATGCCTCTAAGTATCAAAACCTGATTAGCTATTTGTTGAAGTATTATCGGGAAGATGAGGTAAAAGGTTTTGCTTATCAAAACTTTATTCATCATCTTCCTAGAAATTAAGGGTAAACATTAGAATAATTAGAAATATCTTCCATCTGTGTTTTGAATAGGTGAAAATATTTTTTGGTATAGTATTTTGACTTTTTTGATAATAGAGATTAGGATGTAATTGATTGAAAGGCAATAATTTTAAAGGGGGGCATGCCTATGAGGAAGATGCTTAATATATGATTAAAAAAATTAAAATAAGGAAGGTGTAGTGGATGAAGATTCAATTTACAGGGGATGTAAATCAATTGTTATCAGGTATTACTGAACTACAAAATGATTATGATTTTGTTGTTTCTAATCATGCTGATATTATTTTACATTGCAAGGAAAATAGATATGAAAAAAATCTTCACATTTCGTATCAGGATGGTAGGGGAACTATTACTTATCAAAAGCCTAGTCACTTTTTTAGAGCATTTGGATTGCTCCTTGAACACCTGCAAAAAGGGGAAATAGCGTTTTTTATTGAGGAGATACCACAATTTGAAACAATTGGTCCGATGTTCGATTTATCTAGAAATGCAGTATTAAAAACCGAAACATTTAAGGACTTAATCCGTAAATTAGCCGTCATGGGATTTGATTCCGCAATGCTTTATATGGAAGATATATATGAGGTAAGGAATGAGCCATATTTTGGATACATGCGTGGGAGATATTCGCAAGTGGAATTAAAGTCCTTAGATGATTACGCCCATAACTTAGGGATAGAACTAATACCATGTATTCAGACACTTGCCCATTTGGAAGAATTTTTAAAATGGAATGCAGCTTATCGTTATAAAGATACAAGAGGTGCTTTATTACTGGAAAGTGATGATACTTATGACTTACTTGATACTATGATTCAATCAGTTACAGCTCCTTTTAGGAGTAAGAGAATTCATATTGGTATGGACGAGGCTGAGGAAGTAGGAAGAGGAAGGTATTTAAATCTGAATGGCTATAAGCCACGATTCGAACTAATGGTTGAACATTTAGAAAAGGTATTAGCGATAACTGAAAAATATGGCCTAAAGGCAATGATGTGGAGTGATATGTTTTTAAAGCTTGCATCAAAAACTGGGGATCAATACAGTAAAAATACTGAAATGCCAGCGTATATTATCGAGAAAACGCCTAAAAATGTTCAATTAATGTACTGGCAATATAATCAAACTGATGGAAATCATTATGAGCAAATCATCGAGCAACATAAACGATTTAGTAAAACACCTGCCTTTGCCGGAGGGATGTGGATTTGGAATACTTTTGCACCTAATTACAATCTATCACTACCAGCAAGTAAGGCGGCACTTACCGCTTGTAAAAAGCACGGTGTGAAGGATGTCTTTGTTACCTTATGGGGTGATGATGGATTTGAGAATAATGTTTACACAGCGTTATTTGGTCTACAATATTATGCAGAGCATGCATTTGCAAAGGAAATTGATGAAGAGAAACTAAAGGACAGGGTGAAATTCTGCACAGGGATTGATCCAGAGATGTTTTTTGTCCTAAATGAATTAGATACTCCTCCTGGAGTGAGTGAAGGGAATCTACAGCAAACAAATCCGTCGAAGTTTCTACTCTGGCAGGATGTTCTACTTGGACTATTTGACAAGCATGTAGAAGGATTAGAAATGCAACCACATTACGAAAAAATCGAGAAGAGAATAAATAACTATAGAATAAACCATCATGGAAATTTGGACTATATTTTTTCTGTACCAGAGAAGCTAAGTAGGGTGTTAGCACTCAAAGCAACAATTGGTGTCCAATTAAAACAAGCCTACGATACTAAGAATATGGATATACTAACAAACCTTGCTAATGTCCTTCTTCCAGAATTGATTGTAAGAGTCAAGGCTCTACGCGTTGCACATCGCGAACAATGGCTTAAACTGAATAAACCGTTTGGCTGGGAAGTAATTGATATTCGTTATGGTGGGCTAATAAACCGAATTGATACTGCTATTAAGAGGTTAAATGACTATTTAAATCATTCGATTGATTCGATTGAGGAATTAGAGCAGGAGCGGTTATTTTTTTCGCCAGATGTCCAAAACTCTACTAGCTTAGGATGGTGCAGTTATTATTATAGAATAGCTTCACCAAACGTGTTTTTCCATGTTCTACCAATCTATTGAGTGAAGAGGTGGTCAAGGAATGAAAAAGTTACGACATGACCTTTTTGTTGGTTGCTATGGAAGTCCTCAAGACTCAACCATTCATTGGCTAGAATTCGATAAAACAGATGGTAGGCTTTATGAGGTTGCAACATTTTCAGGGATAGAGAATCCATCTTTTTTAACGATAGATAGAAACAACGGATTCTTATATGGCATAGTGAAGTGGAACATGGCCAAGTAATTAGCTTTAAGATAGATTTTGCTGATAAAGAATTACAGGAGATAAGCAGACTTCCAACGAAAGGATCTCCATGCTATGTAGAGCTTGGCAAAGCAAATGATTTTCTTTTCACTGCTAATTATGGTGGTGGGAGTGTTATTGTTCATAAATTAAATCAAAGTGGAATGATTGTTGAGGAAATGGATATTATCTCTTATCAAGAACCGAATCAGCAAAGGTTATCTCACCTGCATACGATTCGTAATATTCCTGGAACGAATTATTTTGTTGCAACAGATCTAGGGCTTGATAAACTATATTTCTATCAGTTTGTAAAAGAAAGTGGTGCTTTGAGACAAATCCAAGAGCTGATTCTTCCCAAGGGAACCGGGCCACGCCATCTTGCTTTTCACCCATACCTAAAAAAAATCTATGTTGTCACAGAATTGCAATCAACCATTTTAGCTATTTCTTATAATCATCCGTTATCAACTATACGAATTGAACAGGAAATAAGTATGCTGCCAAAGGATTATCATGGTAAGAGCTATGGAGCTGAAATACAACTGGCACAATCGGGGCACTATTTATATGCATCTAATAGAGGACACCATTCGATTGCTATCTTTCATGTAAACCAAGATGGGTGTTTACAGTTTTTATCATGTACGCAAACCATAGGGGAATGGCCAAGGCATTTTACCATTTCTCCACAAGGTAAATTTCTCATACTAGCAAATGAACATTCCAATAGTCTTCATGTCATGAACATACAATCTAGCGGAAAACTACAATCAATTAATGAAGGAGTGTTATCAATTAATAGGCCAGTTTGTGTATGCTTTGCATAGGAAATTAGGATAACGTATTGAGTCAGTTAGAAGATTAGGGAGAGCTTAGAAAAGCAATCTGTCAGCATAAAAGTGGGACTTTAGAGGTTCCATTTTAAAATTTTTCCATAAACATTATAATGTTATATTGACCTAATGTTATAATAGTGTTATTATTTTGAATAACGAGAAAGCGCTTACTACAGGATGTTAAAAGTTAGTACATATCATTAAAGAGGTGATGATAGACAATATTTCAATTAGAATTACATTTTTGAGTGCTTTTGGGGGAAAACGAATACTTGATAATTAGTAGATTACGAGGAGGTATAGTGTGAAGTTTAAAAAGTTATTATTGTTCATGATGATTTTCATAGTTGGAATTGTACTAGTTGCTTGTAAGAGTGATGAAGCAGCAAACAATACAGATAACGGTTCTAGTAAAGTAAATGAGACTGGAATGCCAATTGTAGATGAAGATTTAGAATTGAAAATTTTTGCTAATAAGCCAGCACAAAATGAAGATAATGATTGGAATGATATTCTAATTTGGAATCATTATCGTGATCAAACTAATATTAACGTTAAATGGAATCTAATAAATCCTGATGCACTCCAAGAAAAACGTAATTTAGCTCTTGGTGGTGGTGATTTACCTGATGCATTTTTCCTTGCGCAAATTCCAAATACTGATTTATTACGATATGGCGCCCAGGGGACACTTCTTCCATTAAATGATTTGATTGACAAGTATGCACCAAATCTAACAAAGCTAATGGGAAATGACCCAAGTATACGAAGTGCAATCACTTTTCCGGATGGAAATATTTACTCTATGCCATCCCTAATTGAGGAGGATTTCTTGTCCTTACGATTAAGTGCAAGACCTTGGATTAATGAAGATTGGTTAAAAGAATTAAATATGGATATACCCGAAACTACCGGGGATTTCTATGAATACTTAAAAGCAGTGAAGGAATTGGACCCAGCTGGCGGTGGAAAGACAATCCCTTATGGAGGAACAACAATTGTAGAATTAATTCAATGGCTAGCAGGATCCTTTGGTGTGATGAATCATGGACCATCAAATGCGAATATCGATTTAGACCCTAGTGATAATAGCTCAATAAGATATTATGCGACTACGGATGAGTATAAGCAGTTATTGGAATATATTCACCAATTATATAAAGAAGGGTTAATTGATCAAAGTATATTTACAATTGAATGGGGACAGTTCCTTGCCAATGCATCTGAGAATCTATATGGTAGTATGATTTTCTATGACCCTATTGAATTGTTTGGTGAGGAAATAGGATCACAATATAATAGTTTAGCTGCTTTAGAAGGACCAGAAGGACATAAAAGCTATAATAAGCTTTCGTCATCTGTTTGGGATCCTGCGAACTTAGTCCTAACAAATAAAAATCCAAATCCAGCTGCAACGGTAAGATGGATGGATTATTTCTATAGTGATGAAGGTGCACAGTTATACTACATGGGTGTAGAGAATGAAACTTTTGAAGTAAAGGATGGAAAAGCTGTTTATATGGATCATATTTTAAATCCAGAAGGAGATATGACATTTGAACAAGCTATCGCCAAACAATTAACATGGCTTGGTTCAATTAATGGGATTATCAAAGCTGACTTCTTCCAAGGTGGAGAATCTGCACCACAATCTATGGCAGCAGCTGAGAAAATAGAGCCTTTTGTACCAGAAGAAATTTGGCCAAGATTTACTTTCACGGAAGAGGAAAATAAGGTTTTACAGTCTGTTGGTCAAGATGTAACGAAATATGTTGAAGAAATGCGTGACAAATTTATAACTGGTGACGCAGATTTCTCAGAGTGGGACAATTACGTTGAGACGGTTAAGAAAAATGGTTTAGAAGATGTAGTTAAAGTATACCAGGATGCGTATGATCGATATAAGGATAATCAATAAGTTTATTAGGTTGCAAAAAGGGTTGTAAATAACTTACCACCCATTCATATGGCTGGATTGGCTGAAATTATTGTGAAAAAATGGATTTCTACTAATCCAGCCTATTCTATTCTAGCAGGTAAACAAAAATACTCCATTGGTATAAGGTGAAATTAAGCCATTCACCATATGGAATGTGAATACCAAGTTTTTTAAAAAAAGAAGGTAGAGATGGTAGGATGGAACAAAGAGTAAATAATGGTTATAAGATTAAAAAGAGTTTCATAAGAAATTGGCAATTATACCTATTCCTTTTACCTGTAGTAACCTATTTTATTATTTTTCATTACATCCCTATGTATGGTGTGCAGATTGCATTTAAGGATTTCTTTTATAATTTAGGGATTATGGGTAGCCCGTGGGTAGGATTTGAGCATTTTGAGAGATTTTTTAATTCGTATTATTTTTGGAGATTATTGAAGAATACAATCATATTGAATGCATATGGCCTGCTGTTGTTCCCACTTCCCATCATTTTTGCGCTTGCTTTAAACGAGCTAAGAAATGGATCTTTTAAAAAATGGTCGCAGACACTCACTTATGCACCACATTTTATATCAGTTGTCGTAGTGGTTGGGATGCTTGTTGCATTTTTAGATCCGAATACTGGGATAGTCAATCATGCACTTCGGGCACTGGGAATGGAGCCGGTTTCCTTTTTAACTAGTCCCGAATGGTTTCGACATATCTATGTATGGTCAGGGCAATGGCAGTCATTAGGCTGGGGAACTATAATCTATTTAGCTGCACTAGCTGGTGTTAATCCAGAACTTCATGAAGCAGCTAAAGTGGATGGTGCAACAAGATTTCAACGTATTTTACATATCAACATACCCACAATAATGCCTACAATAATCATACTATTCATTTTAAACATAGGTAACTTTATGCAAATTGGTTTTGAAAAGGTTCTATTAATGCAAAACAATTTGAACGCTGAAACATCCGATATCATCCAAACATTTGTTTATGAAACTGGTCTTTTAGAAGGGCAATATAGTTTTGCAGCGGCAATTGGATTATTTGAGTCGATGATTAATATTGTTCTTTTAATTACAGTTAATCAAATCGCGAGGAAGGTTAGCGAAAATAGCTTATGGTGAGGGGGAATCAGGATGTCAAGATTTAGTTTATCAGACCGAGCATTTGAACGAATTAACTTTTTCTTTGTATTAATCATTACAATTATTATTCTATATCCACTAATCTTTGTTATTAGTGCATCAATTAGTGACCCTCAAGCAGTAAATTCAGGAAAAATGTGGCTTTGGCCAGTGGATATAACATTTGATGGATTTGTAAGGGTATTCCAAAATAAAGCGATTTGGGTCGGATATAGAAATACAATTATATACACGATTATCGGTGTCTGTTTCCATCTATTTATGCTACTTCCAGCTGCTTACGCTTTATCTAGGAAAGAATTAATGGCAAAGAAGTTCTTCCTCTGGTTTATCCTGATTACCATGCTTTTTAATGGTGGATTAATCCCAACTTATTTAGTCGTGAAAAGCTTGGGAATGGTTGATACCATGTGGGCAATTGTAATTCCAGGTGCTATTGGGGCTTGGTCATTACTTGTTGCACGTACTTTCTTTCAGCAAACAATTCCTGACCAACTAGTAGAAGCGTCAAAAATAGATGGTGCAAGTGATTTTTACTTGTTTATTAAAGTAGTCCTGCCCCTCTCACTACCAATTATTGCGGTAATGGCATTATTTCATGCGGTCGCATTGTGGAACCAATATTTCAATGCATTGATTTATTTATCAAACGAGAATCTATATCCATTACAGTTAATACTTCGGCAAATATTAATCCTAAATGAGGTAAGTGCTAGCAGTGCTGCATCATTAGCCGGCGGTGCTCAGTCATTTGCTGAACAGGTCAAGACAGCTTCTCTTGTTAAATACGCAGTTATTATCGTTTCAGCATTACCACTTTTAATAGTTTATCCTTTTTTACAGCGTTTTTTTGTAAAAGGGGTATTAATTGGATCGGTGAAGGAATAACCGGAGAAAGGTAAAAAAGAAGAAGGTTGAAAAAAATGAATGGTATTGTAAATGGATATTACCGTTTTTCGGTATGGATAATGCGGTTTGCTTTATTAAATTTATATTGGCTAGCTTTTACAGCTCTTGGTTTAGTTGTATTAGGTTTTATGCCGGCAACAACAGCTATGTTTGCGGTTGTCAGGAAGTGGGTTAAGGGCGAGGAAGATGTACCTATATTGGCGACTTTTTGGAAAACATTTCATACGGAATTTTGGAAAACGAATGGTTTAGGACTGATTTTGTTCTTGATAGGTTACTTTTTAGTCATTGAATTAAATATTCTACGTGCCCAGGAAAGTATCGTTTATCTTATTGTAAGTTTTACTGTAATAGTGACACTTATTTTATATGTTATCGTCCTAACATTTTTCTTTCCAATCTTTGTCCATTTTCGACTTCGAATAGTAGATTATTTGATGTGGCCATTTATTGTTGGTGTAAAACACCCGATATTAACCGTTTTTATTTTTGTAGTTATAGGAATTGCATATCAAATAACATGGACGTCTATTCCAGCTCTTTTCTTTTTCTTTGGAGGGAGTTTAACGTCATTTTTTATTATGTGGGCGGTATCCAAGACATTTCCCTATTATGAAAAACAAGAGGCTTAGATATTCTAAGTGAACATTAAATATAGAGTCAAAGTATGGCTAAATGGTAAAGAATAGATCCTAATTTAGGGATAGTAGGAGCAAAGTATATGGTGATCATCGAAGGAGCAACACTAGTAAATGGTACGCAATGTAATATTGTTGTGAAGGATGGCTTAATTGAAGAAATAACGATAGATAATGTAGTGGGTGGTGATGTGATTTCAATCCCTAAGGGGGTATACGTTAGCCCAGGGTGGATTGATTTACATTCACATGCCTTTCCTAATTTCGAGCCATACTGTTCTCACCCTGATAATATTGGCTATACTTCAGGGGTTACAACTGTTGTGGATGCGGGAAGTTGTGGGGCAGATGACATTACAGACTTTTATGAGCTTGCTAAAGAGTGTCATACAAGAGTATTAGCTTTTTTAAATGTTTCAAGTATAGGACTTCGGGTTAGAAATGAATTGACCGATTTGTCTAACCTCTCATTTGAAAAAATTGAACATTCCTTTCAAAGATTTCCTGACTTTCTAGTAGGGCTAAAGGCTAGAATGAGTGCAAGTGTGATTGGCGAAAATGACATTAAACCTTTGAAGCTTACAATGGATTATGCGAGTAAACTAAAAAAGCCTGTAATGGTACATGTAGGAAGTGCCCCTCCATTACTAAGTGAAATTGCAGAACAATTAAGAAAAGGTGATATTATAACCCATTGTTTTAATGGCAAAGAAGGGAATACCATTATTGACGATGATTTGTCTATCAAGAAAGCAATTAGAGATGCAACAAATCGTGGAGTTTATCTTGATGTAGGACATGGAACATCTAGTTTTTCATTCGAGATTGCTAAGCAGGCTATGAAAGGGAGATTACCTTTACATAGTATAAGTACTGACATCTATGAACAAAATCGTCTTTATGGCCCGGTCTATAGTTTGGCAACAACCATGACGAAATTTTTAGCATTAGGCTATTCATTAGAAGATGTAGTAAAAAGCGTAACTGAGACTCCTGCAAAGATTCTAAAGAAACCTTTATTAGGAGTATTAAAAAGAGGGGCAGTTGCAGATTTAACTTTTTTTACTATAGAAGATAAGAACGTGACTTTAATAGATTCGTTGGGAAACAAATTAGACTCCCCAATTCAAATTAAGCCTTTTGCAGTAATTCTAGGGGGAAAATATTATGAGTGTATCTAAATTAAATCTCCGAAGAGTTGTTAATGCTAGTGGTAAAATGAGCATTTTAGGTGTATCCACCCTTTCAGATGAAGTAGTAGAAGCAATAAAAGAAGGTGCGCAGCGTTACTATGAGATGGAAGAGCTTCACCATAAAGCGGGTCAATATATTGCGGAGCAGTTGAAGACGGAGGGAGCGCTGATAACTAACTCAGCATCGTCAGCCATTGCGCTAGCAATAGCAGGACTTATTACAAAGGGAGATTCTTACTTTGTAGAACACTTATATGAAATCAATCAATCGCTTCATCGAGAGGTCTTAATTATGATGGGTCACCTCATTAATTATGGAGCACCTATTAGTACCATGATTCAACTAGGTGGAGGAGAAGTTAAATCAGTAGGTTATGCAAATGGCTGTACGATGAATCAGATTGAAGCTGCAATAACAAATCGTACAGTGGCAATAGTGTATGTACAGTCCCATCATACTGTACAAAAGAGTATGCCACCACTAAAGGAGATTAGTTCACTAGCACAAAAACATAATATCCCATTAATTGTTGATGCAGCCGCTGAAACAAATATAATGGTATATTCAAACTATGCGGATCTAATAATTTGGAGTGGATCTAAAGCGTTAGAAGGACCAACATCAGGTATATTAGCTGGTAAAAAGAATTATGTCGATTTTGCCAGAATGCATAATCAAGGAATAGGAAGGGCCATGAAAATTGGAAAGGAATCTATTTTTGGATTATTACAGGCAATTGACCAATATAATTGGCAAGAAATTAGTAAGGAGCAACAACTAGAGAGGTTAAGTCATTTTGAATGCTTAAATGATTTAAATGGTATTACTGTATCCATCCATCAGGATGAGTCAAAAAGAGAAATATATCGGGCACGAATCCTAGTAGATGAAAAAAGTGTGTCCACACCTGCAACACATATCGTCCAAGCACTAAAAGAGGGCGAAATAGCTATTTATACGAGAGACTACCATGCAAACAACGGCTATTTTGAAATAGATCCGAGAACAATAGATGATCAAGACATACCTTTAATTATAAATAAATTTAAAGAAACGTTGGAGGCAAGGTCTCCCATAATCACCGATGAAGATTTCACATAAATTATACGATGAAAATAATAAAGTAGGGTGAACAAGAGATGGGGATGAAGGGAACAATTAAAGCATTTGGAGAGGTCATGATGAGGTTAGAAGCTCCTCATTATTTGAAATTAGAACAAACCCGTGAACTTAAGGTGCTTTATTCAGGTACAGGACTGAATGTATTAAGTGCATTAAATAAATATGGTTATGATACTTCACTTATTACAAAATTACCATCGAATAGTTTGGGAGATGCTGCACTTAGCTATATTGGCTCATTAGGAGTTGGTATCTCTGATATCCTTCGCGGTGGTGAATATCTTGGAATGTATTTCCTTGAAAACGGTTTTGATATTAGACCTTCAAGAGTTACCTATTCGAATAGGAAGGAAAGTAGTTTCTGTACATCCAGCATAATGGAATATGATCTAAATAATATATTAAAGGATACTGCTTTAATTCATCTGTGTGGAATTACACTTTCTATATCTGATCAAACCAGAAGTAATGTGCAGTACCTTGTCAAAAAAGCTAAGGAATTCGGAATAACTGTAGTTTTTGATTTTAACTACCGTCCAAAGCTCTGGAAAAACAATGTTCAAGCTAGAGGCTATTATCAATCAATATTACAGCATACTGATATTTGTTTTATGACAGAAAGAGATGCACAATATATACTGGAAATGGAAACAAATCAAGTGGAACAGGAAAAGCAAATTGAAGATTTGATTCCTAAGGTGGCAGATGCATACGATATACAGGTCATTGCAGGAACAATAAGAAATAAGCTTAAGGAAGGAAAACATACTATTCGTGGGTATATGTTCCATCAGCATTCATTTTACTTCTCTAGGGATTATAGCTTTTCATCACTTGAACGTATTGGTGCTGGTGATGCATTTTCCAGTGGAATTTTGCATGGGGTGCTTTCACAGTATCTACCTAAAGACTCCATTGAATTTGCAACAGCTGCATGTGCATTAGCCCATACGACGTATGGAGATTCGCCTGTATGTTTAGAGGAAGAGATTTGGTCATTAGTTAACCGAGATGAAGTACAGATAGAAAGGTAGAATGATATGAAATTAACATTAAAGAAAGGTCCACTATATATACAGGTACAGGAAATATTAAAGGAACGGATTATAAATGGTATCTATCCCAAGCATACGCTTATCCCATCAGAACCTGAACTAAAAGAGGAATTTAATGTTAGTCTAATTACAATACGAAAGGCCGTAGAACAGTTGGCGCTTCAGGGCTATGTTGAAAAAAGAAGCGGTATTGGTACGACTGTATTGGATAATCATGCTGTGTCGAAGCTATCAAAAGGACAAAGGTTCTCTGAGTACCTAATAAATAATGGTTATGACTTAAAGAAAGAATCGGCCGCATTATCCTTAATTAATACAGAGCAGGACACTTTATTAGCAGAGTATTTTGGCGAGGAATGCTATTGCATTGAACGAATTTATACCTTAAATAGTAAGCCATATATTCATTTTAGGCATTATATACACAAAACTGTAAAACTACCGAACGATACAACAAGTCTTTTAGACTCACTCTACGAGATACTATTCCAGCAAGGAATAAAATTTAATCGCTTTAAGGATGAGTTTGGTGTGGAGGTCCCTGCAAAATATATTGCAGACATTTTAAAAATAGAACAAAAGCCTTTAATGCAACGTATTAGACATTCTTTCGATATAGATGATCGATTAATAGAGTATTCAATTGCATATTATAATACTGACATTCATAAATATGTTGTTAACTTTGATGTATAGGTCATATTACACCCTTTAAGGGCAGCGGGGATTCGTTGGAATCCTTGCTGCTCTATTTATCATTATGTTAATAAAATAAGTTGACCACGAACAGCTACTAAGTAATAATTTATAGTAGACTTTTAATTTTGTGCCATTGGTCAAAAAAGAAAACCTGGTTGTTTAAAACTAAGTTGTTTCCCAGGATAGCCATGGAACTCTACAGAGGAAGCAATTGTATAAAAATTTAAGAGTAAGTATGACTCTAATGCAACAGAAAAATAATACTTAGCAACTCTCGTCTTTTAATCTGTTCATATCAGAAACCTTATATTGTTGTATCCATAAAACCCCAAAAGCCAGTTTATACGCTAACTATTGGGGCTAATTTATAATGCTTTACATTTCTTTAAGTATAATCATTTATCTTTGTAACGGTCGGGGTTAGATACATTAATTATGTCAAATTCATCAATAACAGTTACACCATCGACATCATACAGAGGTATAGTGCGAACAACAACGGGAGTACCTGCTGCAACAAGAGCCATTTTCTTCTCAGTTTGCTTTTGGATCGCTAGGGCTTCTTCGGGTGTACTTGGCATTTCTCCATCCAGATCTTCACGGTATACATATCCTTCCTCACCGTTAACTCCAATTGCAGCAATCAAGTCGGGCTCTTCTTGAGGAGACTTAGCCATCGCTGCTGAGCCATAAGTTTGCCCTGCTTGATTTTTAGGAAAGTTGTTGTTTTGGGTGGCAAATGCGGTTATCGCAGAGAAACTTAACAGTAGTCCTAGAACCAATGTTAATAAAAAGATTCTTTTATTACTCTTCATATAATCATCACCTTTCTATTGGGCTGTTTGTGACGGGCTAGCGAACGTTGTATAGGTAGTATATCCGTTCCCGTTATATGCTTGAGTGGCACCTTGGGAATAGTAAGAAGAGCCTTTTGTTGGAGTATAACTTGCAAAGTCACTATTCAAAATATTTGTTTTAGTTGAACTGTAAATAAAGGAAGTAGAAGCGACCAAAGTACCGCTACTATTGTACATTCTGGCACGAGCACCTAAGTAGCCAGCTGGTACTTCATTGGTAATAGGATTGGTCTGTGCCCTTGTCCAAGCGTTAGCGTAAAGTCTCCCAGATGTGGAACCGGTTGTAATACCACTGTAGTTTGAATAGTTATGCCCATAAGCTGAATAATATCCCGTCGGACTTGTGGACGTTCCAGCCCATACAGGGGTTGTTAAAACCAGACCTAAGGCTAGACCTAAAGCCAATCCTAAAAAAGCTATCCCAGTCTTTTTGATAATCCTTTTTATCATCAGAAATATCACCCTTTTCTTAATTTTTAGTATATTCAACACTAAACTAACATTATTTTCTAATCCTGACAAGTATTAGTCGTAAAAATACGCATTTTTACCTATGTTAGGGTAATGACAGCAAAATACAACGTTAAGTACATTCTAATAATAGAAATCCACAGTTCCCTTGTTTGAAAATAGAGAAACTGTGGATTTTTCGTTATTTCATCAAAAATGCTCGATTGTAAAAAATTAGTTTACTTGACACTCATCTTGGAGCTAATAATAGTCTTTTTAACGGATCCTTTGAGGAGATGTTTTATTTTGAATCCAAATAAAATACAACAGGTTAGAACGGAACAGAAATCTGCAATAGGCTCCGCAATAATTACGGCACTTGTTTTTGAAGAAATAACCATCGGAAGTATGTACACCAATGGTATAAGCAAAATGATTTTACGAAGTACCGCAATGAAAATGGAAACTTTCGCTTGGCCTAAAGCGATAAAAACCTGCTGAAATGCTAATTGTATCCCATAAATAATAGTCCCTAAAAAGAATATTTTCATAAGCTCCATAGTAAGTGTAATTAATTCGGGATCATTAGTGAAAATCATAATCGGAAGCTGTGGCAGAAAAGTAAATACGCTCCAAATAATCAAACCGAAAATCCCACAGAAGACGCTACTATATTTTATCGTGGACTTTACTCGCTCATGGTCACCAGCTCCGTAGTTATACCCAATAATCGGCTGTGCCCCCTGCGCAAAACTATTCAATAACAATGTAAATAGTTGCATGAGGACGCTCATGATCCCCATTGCAGCAACGTAAAGATCTCCACCATAATTGCCAATAGAAGTATTGAATACAATTTGAATAAGGCTTTCAGTTGATTGCATAATGAACGGAGAAAGTCCTAATGCCAACACACCGCCAGCTATTTTAAAATTGATTCGTATGTGTTCAAAACGCAGCCGTAGATGTGCTCTTTTGGAAGTAAGAAACCATATTACCCATACAGCCGATATTGTTTGCGAAATAACAGTGGCTAATGCCGCGCCTTTTACTCCCATATTCATTCCAAAAATAAAAATAGGATCAAGAATAATATTAACTGCTGCGCCTATACATATAGTTATCATAGCAGTTTTAGCAAATCCCTGTGCAGCAATAAATTGATTTAAGCCTAGTGATATAAGTACAGGAACCGACCCAATTAAGTATATGCCCATGTAATCTTCAGCAAATGGCAAAGTATCAGGGCTTGCTCCAAATAGGACTAATAGTGGGGATTTAAAGATTAGAAACGTTATGGTCAATACTGCGGAAGCAATCAATAACATGAAAAGACAACTTCCCAATAGTTCTTCTGCTTTTTTATTTTTTCCTTCTCCCATTTTAATAGAAGCTAGAGGTGCAGCGCCAAAGCCGATTAGCGCTGAAAATGATTGAATTATCATCATGATAGGGAAGACGATCCCAATACCAGTCAAGGCAAGGGTACCTGTTTCAGGTATTCTTCCGATAAACATTCGATCGACCACATTGTACAGTGCATTTATTAACTGTGCTACGATTGCTGGAGTAGCAAGTGAAAAAATAAGCTTCGGAATTTTCTCATTAGCAAAACGTTCATTCATATGATTGCCCAACCAGCCTTCCTCCTAGTTTTGAGTGTTTTAGTAGTTATTGAGTAATTAGTAGTGCTGAGATAGTAGAAGAAATTTAAAAAAGAATCACAGGTTCTAAATATCATGCTTTTACCTTTATAATTGTAACACAATTCAAATCAAAGGAGTATGTATTTAAATGTTAAGAACCACTTTAAATAACATGCCTAACATTCGATTTAAGGTGGTTTAAATGATAATTTAATGGTGTAGTACATGAAGTTGACTAATGGACCTTATATTGTGTTTATGGAAGTTTTGGAGGGGGGTCTTAGGCTGGATTCTTCAAGTACACTAAAAATCGCTTAAACGATGTTAAAACCGGGGGTGTCATCTTGAGAACGGGATCAGCGTTGTATATTCGTATTTTACTGACGCCTCCCTATGTTAAATAATTTTCAATGATTGCATCCTCTATACAATTAGTTGATTTGAATTTGAAAGCCTATTTTTGATATTAGCTGATCCGATAGAATACGTATTATTATTTTTTTGTTCGAGTAAGCAAAATGGTTTCTATTTTCCTCTGCACTGTGATAATAATCCTTGAATTACGTAGGAACCTCACTTCCTAGTATGAAAGTGCCATTAATGTGCCCACTACCGATAGACCACCCATACCATCTATAAAAGTAGCAATTCTGCACCAACCTCTAATAAAAATTCTTCATTAGTAGAGATTTTGGAATGTATTTTTTAAAAGCAGAATATAGATATAGTAGAAAAATTGGTACATGCATCAGTTCTACACATAAGCCAATTTTCCTAAGAGGTTTTATCTATTTATTCTGAAGATAGGAGTGTGTTTATGTCTGAATTTATGGCGGAAGTAATTGGTACGATGATTCTTATCATTTTTGGGGGTGGTGTTGTCGGCGGAGTTGTTTTAAAGAACTCCAAAGCTGAAGGTGCTGGTTGGGTAGTAATTACCATTGGCTGGGGTCTTGCAGTTACAATGGGTATTTATGCGGTCGGAAATATCTCAGGAGCCCATCTTAATCCTGCAGTGACAATTGGATTTGCTGCGGTTGGGGAATTTGAATGGGTGAAGGTGCCATTATACGTTACCGCACAAATGCTTGGTGCTATCATAGGGGGAGCAGTAGTTTATTTAACTTATATTGCACATTGGCGTAAAACAGATGACCCGGCTACGAAGCTTGCTGTTTTTTCAACGGCACCAGCTGAACGAAGCGTATTCGCGAATTTTCTAACAGAGACTATCGGTACGTTTGTACTATTGCTTGGCTTAATGTTTATTGGAGCGAATGCATTTACAGAAGGATTAAACCCGATGATTGTTGGGTTATTAATCGTTGCAATCGGAGTATCCCTAGGTGGACCAACAGGCTATGCCATTAATCCTGCTCGTGATCTAGGACCAAGAATTGCACATGCTATTTTACCTATTGCTGGAAAAGGTGATTCTGATTGGGGCTATGCTTGGGTTCCAGTGGCAGGACCAATATTTGGTGGTATTTATGGAGCTGTATTCTATCAGACATTTTTTGTAGGGGAAGTCACTGCCTTATTCTGGATTATGAGTGTTCTCATCTTAGCTGTGATAGCTGGAGCGATTCACGAAGATTTTAAAAAACGGGCAGAGATCTCTTAGACAGTATTTCATAGAATTGGATAAAATTGTAATAAGGGAGAGAGTGTCACCGATGAAAGATAAATTTATTTTAGCCTTGGATCAAGGTACAACGAGCTCACGGGCAATCTTATTTAATCAACATGGTCAAATAGTAGAAACGGCACAGAAGGAATTTGAACAATTCTTTCCGCATCCAGGCTGGGTTGAGCATGATGCGAATGAAATCTGGACATCCATTTTATCGTGTATTGCTGAGGTCCTTCGAAAAGCAGATGTTGCCCCTAGTCAGGTAGCAGGAATTGGTATTACAAATCAAAGGGAAACAACAGTGATATGGGATAAAAATACAGGAAAGCCGATATATAAGGCTATTGTCTGGCAATCACGACAAACAGCTGACATTTGTAAGGAATTAATTGAGAAGGGCTATAATGAGTTATTTCGTGATAAAACAGGACTTCTCATTGATGCTTATTTTTCAGGAACAAAAGTGAAATGGATCCTTGATAATGTAGAAGGTGCTAGAGAAAAGGCGGAAAATGGAGAACTATTATTTGGAACAATTGATACATGGCTAGTGTATAAGTTGTCTGGCGGAAAGGAGCATGTTACAGACTATTCCAATGCTTCTCGAACACTTATGTTTAATATATATGATTTGAAATGGGATGATGAGCTATTAGACATTTTGACAGTCCCAAAAAGTATGCTGCCTGAAGTTCGACAATCGTCCGAGATATATGCTCATACGGTAGACTACCATTTCTTCGGCAATGAGGTTCCAATTGCAGGGATTGCAGGAGACCAACAGGCTGCATTGTTTGGCCAGGCATGCTTTGATACTGGTATGGCTAAAAATACGTATGGCACTGGTTGCTTTATGCTAATGAATACCGGAGAAAAAGGTGTTAAATCTGAGCATGGTCTTCTTACTACATTAGCCTGGGGTGTTGATGGAGAGGTTGAATATGCACTAGAAGGAAGTATTTTCGTTGCTGGATCTGCTATTCAATGGTTACGTGATGGGCTAAAAATTATTGAAAGCGCACCAGAAAGTGAAGTTTTTGCGTCTAAAGTAGAATCTACAGATGGTGTGTATTTAGTACCTGCTTTTGTAGGACTTGGAACACCATATTGGGATAGTGATGCCCGAGGAGCTGTATTCGGTTTAACTAGAGGAACATCTAAGGAGCATTTCATTCGTGCTACTTTAGAATCGTTAGCATATCAAACTCGGGATGTGCTGGATGCAATGATTGCAGATTCAGGAATTGATTTGAAAACATTACGGGTAGACGGTGGAGCAGTGAAAAATGATTTCCTCATGCAATTCCAGAGTGATGTTCTAGGAGTGCCGGTAGACCGCCCTGTTGTTCAGGAAACAACTGCACTTGGTGCAGCATACCTTGCTGGTCTAGCAGTTGGCTATTGGAAGGATAAAAAAGAAATTGCCGACCAATGGCAAATTGATAGGACTTTTGAAAATACAATGGATACGGAAGTGAAGGACAATTTGTATAATGGCTGGAAGAAAGCAGTAGAAGCCACGAGAGTTTTTAAAGTGTAAATGGGTATTGGAACCTAAATAAAGTACTAATTATTGGTGGTGAGTCATTAGTTAGTTCCGTCTACAAAATATAAATTACTTTTTCATTTTGATAAAACAACTTCAAAGAGGCCCTCACGATATAAACGTTGGGGCCTTTTCGAATAATGGAGGAGAATAAATGAAGAAAATTATAAATGAACCCGATCAGGTTGTTCAAGATATGATTGATGGATTGATAGCGGCAAATCCAAAATCGTTGAAGCAGGTTCCGAACACTTTTGTGGTAGTGAGAGCTGAAGCCTCTGTTCCTGGAAAGGTCGCATTAATCAGTGGTGGAGGCAGTGGGCATGAGCCAGCACATGCTGGTTATATTGGCAAAGGAATGCTTGATGCCGCGGTGTGTGGGGAAGTATTTACATCACCAACACCAGACCAAATACTGGAAGCGATTAAGGCAGTTGATGGTGGTTCTGGCGTATTTCTAATTGTAAAAAATTATACTGGTGATGTATTGAATTTTGAGATGGCTGCAGAACTTGCAGAGGCGGAGGGTATTCAAGTAGAAAAAGTTGTCGTTAATGACGATGTAGCTGTTGAAGATAGTTCTTTTACAACGGGTCGTCGTGGCATAGCTGGGACAGTTTTTGTTCATAAACTAGCAGGCGCGAAGGCTGAACAAGGAGCTAGTTTAACGGAAGTAAAGGCAGTAGCAGATAAAGTGGTTGCGAATGTTCGCTCCATGGGGATGGCTTTAACACCTTGTACGGTACCGGCAGCTGGAAAACCTAGTTTTGAACTGGCGGAAGACGAAATGGAAATCGGTATAGGTATTCATGGTGAACCTGGGATTAACAGAGGTACCATCTCAACAGCTAACGAAATTGCTACGATTTTAACCGAAAAAATATTAGATGATCATAATTTTTTCGGAGAGGTTGCAGTGCTCGTAAATGGGCTGGGTGCAACACCAGAAATGGAACTGTTTATCATGAATAAAAGAGTGCATGAGATTCTAGGTAGTAGAGGGATAAAGGTTTATAAAACCTTTGTTGGTGAGTATATGACTTCTCTTGAAATGGCAGGATGCTCTGTGACCTTGTTAGCCCTTGATGAAGAACTGAAAGAATTATTAGATGCGGAGTCGCAAGCACCTGCGTTTCGTATGTGATAAGGGGAGCAATACTATAGAAATAACATGGCAAGGGGTAACAGGAAACAAGTCTATGAATCATTGAAAAGTTTTGCCAATTAGAAGAAGGGGCTGAACGAGTCAGACCCTTCTTCTAATACGGGATATAGTCTCCTATACTTTCATCGTAATAATACCACAGGTCATCGAGTTCATTGTGGTAATACCAAGTTTCTTCATAAGCATCATAGTAATACCATTGATCTTCTATTTCATCGTAATAGCTCCATTGTCCTGTTTCTTCATCATAGTACATATTCTCATCTTTTTCGGGATCATATGAAGGATCATCAAAGTTATCGTACCATTCCTCATCATACGATTTGTCTTCCAAAAAGTAATCCCAAAATGCATTACCAAATTCCGTCCAAAAATCGTCATAATCATATTCCCAATAATTGTAGTATTCATCATCCTCAGCGTAATCGCCACCATCAAAATAGCCCTCGCTCCATTTGTCATTGCTCGAATTAAATTGGGCAAGTATCTCATCTTCACTCATCGGTTGGCTTATCCAAGAATCGATAATGGAACGAATGGTATATAGTGGAATACTAAATCCGATGGATGCCTCTTCAATACTTTCAGCAGAATTGATCGCAATAATTTTTTCTGTTTCTTTTGATATTAAAGGACCGCCACTACTTCCTGGAGAGATAGGTGCAGATATTTGGTATAGGTTTTCATACACATATGGGTCAATAACAAAATTTCGGTTTTTTCCGGTGATATAACCCATTGTTGCGGTATTCTCTAAACCTAATGGGCTACCTAATGCAATAATCTCCTCACCAATTTTTGAAGTATCTGTTAGCTCAAGTGCAAAGGGATGAATCCCTACTAAATCTGGAACTTGAATAACTGCTACATCTGTTTCATTCGAATAACCGATCACCGTACCTAGATGTTCTGTACCACTAATCGTTTTAATAAATACCTCTGTTGCACCTTCTACAACATGAGCATTGGTAATGACGGCTCCATTTTGGTTATACAAAAATCCTGAGCCTTGACTATAATCCGTATAAACGGTATAAACGGTATTCTGTGCAGCTGCAATAATTTCTGTCAGGTCATGCTTTTGTTCCTCGTTTAGCTCTTTCCTTTCTGTGGCAGGACCTACGGCTTCAGCGATTTCTTCTGGTCTATCCGGGTCGATGCTTTTTTCGTCGATCTGATTTACCTCATCAGACGCCATAATATCAGGAAGCTTAGAATAAAATGTTGTTACAATCCAAACACTTCCAGCGATTGTACCAATTAATAATAAGGAAAGAAATATAATGGTAAAAGGGCTCAATTTTTGCTTGTGTTTTGTACCACAATATTGGCAAAAATTAGAGTTTGGCCGTCTCTCTTTTCCGCAAGATTGACAGTACATATATTAATTCCTCTCTTCTGTATTAGTTCACTAGTCTATATGATTAGTAGTATTATAGCATGAAATGACCTGTCTTTAGAGCGAATATTAACTAAATTATTTTTGTGACAGCATTATAACTATATGTGTTCTACAGCGGAAAGAAATTGTTCGGAAATAAACTGTGGTCAGCATATCGTAAAGGGTGTTTTAATCCATAAAACGATGATTACAATACCCCAACGATTGCATCACAGTTTATATCCGGTTCTACTCTTGAATCGCTTCAATATCACAGAGCTCTCTACACGAGTAATTCCCTCTACTGAATAAAGCTCGTCATTAATAAAGGCTTCGAGTTTCTGAAAGTCTTCCACTAAAACATGCATGTGTAATGTACTAGGACCAGTCATTTGATAGATGCTTGCTACACTGGGATTATCCGCCAGGTTTTGTGCGACAGTTTGTAGGCGTTTTGGTTCAACATCGACCTCGAAAAAAGCAGAGACCTTTTTTCCCATTTTTTCCGAGTTAATAACAACGGAAAACTTTTCAATTATCCCTCTGTCCATTAGACCTTGAATCCGATCCTTAACGGCAACTCTGGATAGGCCTACCTTTTCAGCGAGCTCAACATAGGATAGTCTGCCATCCTCAGATAATAACTCCAATAACTGCTTGTCTACTTCATCATATTTCATTCATACCAACCCCGTTATAATTTGTTGATTATTTTACTAGAAAATAAGACAAAAAGAAAGTGTTATAGATATTTTTAAAATTAAAGTAAAGATATTGTTCGCATTTAGTTAACTTTTGTTAATTTGTTGTTTGACAGTTTACTATATATTTCGTATTATGAAGTAAATTAAAAAAGTACTCTCGCTTACTCATTTTTAATCCTTTTGAAACGTATATCATTCAACTTTACGCAAAAGTGGAATGGTTATATGTCACAACCGTATGGGCTGGGGGCAATAGATAAAGAATAATATAGTGGGTAGAATATCGCTTTTCCACATCTTATGGCACAAGGTTTAGCTGAAAGAGGGCATTCTATATGAGTAGAACGGCAGCAAAAGTGCTTTTGCCGTGGTCATAAAATATGCGTGACCCTAAAGCTGGTGTGATATTTGATGGAAAAGCGAAGAGGACTAATACGACGGTGCTTCCTGGTAATTTGAAGTTAGGGTGAGGATATAATTGAAAACACAATGGAATTTATTTTTAGCTTTTTTTAGGGCAGGAATGCTAGGTTACGGAGGAGGACCTGCTTCCATACCACTTGTACATAAAGAAGTAGTTGAAAGGTATAAGTGGATGACGAATGAGGAATTTGGTGATTTACTAGCGATAGCCAACACTTTGCCAGGACCTATAGCGACGAAGCTCGCTGGCTATGTTGGTTATCGAGTAGCAGGTATTGTTGGGTTGTTAAATGGTGTCCTTACATCCGTTCTTCCAACTGTTTTTTTATTAAATTTCTTACTCATGGCATTGGCGTCATTTCGCGAATTTGATTGGGTTAAAGGGATGAC
Source organism: Ornithinibacillus bavariensis (assembly GCF_018333235.1). Classification (GTDB taxonomy): domain Bacteria; phylum Bacillota; class Bacilli; order Bacillales; family Amphibacillaceae; genus Ornithinibacillus; species Ornithinibacillus bavariensis. The sequence continues at coordinate 583,328 of NZ_BORP01000002.1, forward strand.
AGCGGCTGTTATTCCAGTAGTTGGAATGATGATGTTAACCTTGACCTGGCAGTTTTTTGACAAAGCAAGGAAGGGCATGGGTTGGGTACAATCTATTACGCTGACTATTATATTATTTTTATTCCTTTATGTACTTAACATACATCCAGGGATAGTTATTGCAGGATTAATCGTTCTCGCATTAGTCATTCAGGATAAAAAACGCAAAAAAGGAGTGAGTGATTAATGCTAGTGTATTGGCAATTATTTTTGGCTTTCTTTATCCCGGGAATTTTGGGGTATGGGGGAGGCCCTGCATCAATTCCACTGATCGAAAATGAAGTTGTCGGACGTTATAGTTGGATGTCTGTTCAAGAATTTAGTGAAGTCCTAGCGGTGGCAAACTCATTACCTGGACCAATTGCAACGAAAATGGCAGGTTATATCGGTTATGAGGTTGGTGGTGTATTAGGTGCTTCTATCGGTATATTTGCCTCGGTTGCACCATCACTAATTATCCTGATGGCATTACTAAGTCTTTTAAATAAATACAAGGATTCACCAAAGGTAAAACGAATTACTCTATTTGTCCGTCCAGTTATTGCGATACTGCTTGGCTATATGGCATGGAGATTTTTCTTTGAATCGTATGAGGGTATTGGATTACTGCACACTATTCTTCTAAGCGTAGTGAGCTATCTGTTAATCGAAAGGGTCAAGATAAATCCAGCCTTTGTGATATTGGGTGCATTCGTTTATGGGGGATTCTTATTATAATTATACGGCGTACTCCGAAGCGGAATGCGCCGTATGTAATCAAAATAAATTATTTAATTAACCCTAATTGCTGTAAACCGGTAAAAATTCCAGCCTCTGATACTGCTGTTGTTTTATATTTGGCATATTGAAAAAGCTCTGGGTGGGCATTTCCCATAGCGAAGCTTGCTCCAACGGTCTCTAGCATTTCTTTGTCATTCATCCCGTCACCAAATGCAATCGCTTCATTAGGTGAAATACGTAGCTTTTCTAGAACTAGTTTGACTGCTTCCCCTTTGTTCATCGATTTTCGAATAATATCATAGGAATCTTTTGCACCGTTCACATTAATTTGTGCTAAGCGAATATCATCATTCAGTACATAATGTGATGCTTCTTCTGATAATGCATTAAGAATGTTTACACCTAATATATCATCTAGCTTATCTTCACGAATCGCTTCTACTTTTTCCAACTGGAACAATTCAATGAAATCCTTCATTAAAATAGAATCCGTATTGGTTACATAGTTTGATGCCCTTGCTTGGAGGAGTACCTCATGATTAAACTTTTTAGCAATAGCTAGAAATTCTTTTACCCATTCTTCTTTCATTGGTGCATGCACGAGAATCTCTTCTTGATAGATTGTATATGCCCCATTGAAGCTAATATAGGACTCTATATTTAATTCATCGGCGATTTCCTTTAGTTCATTTTCTGGTCTACCAGTAGCAAGGAAAACTTCAATTCCTTGAGAACGGACCTGCTCTATCGCTTCTTTCGTTTTCGGATGATAGGTATGGTCTGGGTTAAGGATCGTTCCATCAATGTCTAAAAATAAAATCTTGTATGTCATATGACTCTCCCTTTTAAACTATTTTAATTATAAGTGTAGCACAATAAAAAGATTCCGCTATAATTATAAGTGAACTAGTGAGAATATTAAACAAATAGTAGTGATTTTAGTATTTTCCACTCTTTTTACAACAATGTTAATGACTATTAAAATTGTCAAACCTTATACATAAGGCAGGGGAATCATATGAACATTAGAAAACTATACAAAGATGAAGTACCACCACTAGATTTGCTTTTATTAGCAGACCCTTCTGAAGAAATGATTATGGGCTATTTGCAAAGAGGAACATGTTACATTGCAGAAGATGAGAATAGTGTCCTAGGTGTTTTTGTCTTACTTCCTACTAGACCGGGTACGATCGAGCTAGTAAATGTTGCCGTCATAAAAAGACATCAAGGGAAGGGGATAGGTAAAAAGCTAGTTATGTTTGCAATTGATAAGGCACGGGAAAGTGGTTATCAGTCTATTGAAATTGGAACAGGAAATTCTAGTATCGGACAATTAGCCCTCTATCAAAAATGTGGTTTCAGAATAATAGGTATAGATCCAGACTTTTTTATTACTCATTATTCTGAAGAAATTTATGAAAATGGGATCCAATGCCGAGATATGATTCGTCTAAAGCTTGACTTGTAGAAAGTTATCATTTTGAAGCTTGCTAAAATTATAAACAGGAAAGCTACAGAAATATTTTTCTTACGTATTGTATGATTCGTAATTCGCTGGAACAATGTGATGGTAGGGTGTTCAATATGTGTTATGTTGAGGCTGTTGGGATTCTATCAACGATTATTGATGTTGTGAAGCATAGGAAGTGCTAAAAATGTTTAATGAATTAAAATCAGATTGTAAAAATTGCTTTGGGTTATGTTGTGTAGCGTTACCCTTTGGGAAATCAGCTGATTTTCCTTATAGTAAAGAAGGTGGAATTCCCTGCCAAAACTTATGCTCCAATAATAGTTGTGCAATTCACGACCTATTAAGGGAAAGAGGCTTTAGGGGATGTGTTTCCTATGAGTGTTTTGGCGCTGGACAGCATGTTTCGCAATTTATTTATAAAGGTGAAGACTGGCGTCGTGATTCTGGATATGCCGGTGAAATGTTTGCTGTATTTCCACTGATACAACAACTTCATGAGATGCTTTGGTATCTTAAGCAAGCTTTGTCCTTAAAGGAAGCCGAGTCGTTTAAAGCAGATTTGCAAGAGATATACAAGGAAACAGTTGACTTAACCCGAAGAAAGCCAAAGGAGATTTTAGAAATTAATCTTGCAGCACATAGAAGCAATGTCAATGTCTTATTAGTAAAGGTAAGTGAAATTTATAGAAAAGACATCCATTCTCATAGCAATAAGAGAGAGAGAAAGAAAGATAGTGACTTTATAGGGAAAAGTCTATATGGACGAAGGCTACAAGGTGAGGATTTCCGAGGGAAGATAATGATAGAGTCAAATTTAAGCTATTGTGATTTAAGAAAGGCTGATTTTATTGGTGCCGATCTTAGAAATGCAGATTTAAGAAGTGCTGATTTAACAGATGCTCTATTTCTTACGCAGTCACAAATTAATTCAGCAGTAGGAGATATTCACACTAAACTCCCAAGTTATTTAGAGATGCCAAGTCATTGGAATGGGTGAAATTAGAGGCTGGGACAAAACCCCAGTAAATAAAAAAAGAGTGGTACTTACCTAAACAGGTGAATACCACTCTTTTTATGCACACAAAAAGGACACCTTTTGATAAAATTAAAGTTACCACACAATAATCTTTGGAGGTGTCCCTATGTTTAAACATTATACCATGAATCAAGTAGTTTTGCCGTTAGATTTAGAAATAAAATTACAAGAAAATGATATTGCATACACCGTTAATGAATTAGTAGAAAGCATTCCAGAAGAGGCATTTGATGGTTTTTTGCGTGATACCGGTTGTCCAGCCTATCATCCACGAATGATGATGAAGATTATTTTGTGTGCTTATACGCAATCTGTTTTTTCAGGTAGAAAGATTGAGG
>NZ_BORP01000003.1 GCF_018333235.1 Ornithinibacillus bavariensis
TCTGGGCCGTGTCTCAGTCCCAGTGTGGCCGATCACCCTCTCAGGTCGGCTACGCATCGTCGCCTTGGTGAGCCGTTACCTCACCAACTAGCTAATGCGCCGCGGGCCCATCTGTAAGTGACAGCTTGCGCCGCCTTTCATCTTCTTACCATGTGATAAAAAGTATTATCCGGTATTAGCTCGCGTTTCCGCGAGTTATCCCAGTCTTACAGGCAGGTTGCCCACGTGTTACTCACCCGTCCGCCGCTCGATCCACTAATTTCACCCCGAAGGGATCCGTTAGTTTCACGCGCTCGACTTGCATGTATTAGGCACGCCGCCAGCGTTCGTCCTGAGCCAAGATCAAACTCTCCAAAAAAAGTTTGTTTATCATAATTGAACGAGTCAATTACATTCTTAGCTACTAAAAGCACGCTAGCTTTTAGATTATTAATAGAAAAAACAGGGTATGTTTTTTCCTTACATACTGGTTGTTTTGTTCAGTTTTCAAGGAGCAAATAATTCATTGTCTTTTGTTTGCGACAACTTTTATAGTTTATCACATCGTAAATATGATGTCAATAACTTTTTTCATCTTTTTTAGATGATGGGCCTGAGTGGACTCGAACCACCGACCTCACGCTTATCAGGCGTGCGCTCTAACCAGCTGAGCTACAGGCCCATAATTATTGGAGCGGGTGAAGGGAATCGAACCCTCGACATCAGCTTGGAAGGCTGGAGTTTTACCATTAAACTACACCCGCATAAAAATCAAGATATTAATCTACTTATTGAAGTATCAACTTTTTAGCACTGGTCGGGAAGACAGGATTTGAACCTGCGACCCCATGGTCCCAAACCATGTGCTCTACCAAGCTGAGCTACTTCCCGAGACATATGGCGCGCCCGAGAGGAGTCGAACCCCTAACCTTTTGATCCGTAGTCAAACGCTCTATCCAATTGAGCTACGGGCGCAAAAAGCGACGTATTTAAATATAACACATCAGCTAAACTAAAGCAAGAGTTTTTTGTTCCAATTATCCGGAACTAAGTGCGGCCGAGAGGACTTGAACCTCCACGGGATTAACTCCCACTAGGCCCTCAACCTAGCGCGTCTGCCATTCCGCCACGACCGCATAAAGAATACAACGTATTACATTAATTGGTGCGGGTGAAGGGAGTCGAACCCCCACATCCGAAGATACTAGATCCTAAGTCTAGCGCGTCTGCCAATTCCGCCACACCCGCATTATCTAATGGTGAGCCATGCAGGATTCGAACCTGCGACCCTCTGATTAAAAGTCAGATGCTCTACCGACTGAGCTAATGGCTCATGATTGTTAGCGATACTAATTTCACATGATAGTTCATCAAGATGACCCCTGCATCTACAAGTATATCCAAAGAAGTTACATGCTTCGGGGTTACTCGTAGCAGATTCGGTGGAAGTAATGCTCGTTGCTCTACCGACTGAGCTAATGGCTCATGATTGTTAGCGATACTAATTTCACATGATAGTTCATGGAGGTTTACCAGCGAAAGTGCTCGTCGCTGAAGATAACTCGAAGTAGCAATGCTCCTCGCAAGCCTGTACATAGCTGCTCATTCAAAAATGATAACGGCTAGCTAATGGCTCATTTATAGTTTGTTAATCTTCTCACAAACAAAAAATTGGCTGGGCTACTAGGATTCGAACCTAGGAATGACGGGACCAAAACCCGTTGCCTTACCGCTTGGCTATAGCCCAACAAATTTAAATGGCGGTCCGGACGGGACTCGAACCCGCGACCTCCTGCGTGACAGGCAGGCATTCTAACCAACTGAACTACCGGACCTTTGCTATTTAATTTTTTTAAAAAAATGACCCGTACGGGATTCGAACCCGTGTTACCGCCGTGAAAGGGCGGTGTCTTAACCGCTTGACCAACGGGCCATAACAGAATGGCGGAGAAGGAGGGATTTGAACCCTCGCGCCGGTTACCCGACCTACACCCTTAGCAGGGGCGCCTCTTCAGCCACTTGAGTACTTCTCCATTTGGCTCCACAGGTAGGATTCGAACCTACGACCGATCGGTTAACAGCCGATTGCTCTACCACTGAGCTACTGTGGAATAATTAAGATTTAATAATCAACTGAGTTATTGCGTGTTAATTCAATAATGTTGACCCCTGCATCTTCAAGTTCAGGCAAAGATGTCTATTGCTTCGGGGTTACTCGTAGCGGATTCGGTAGAAGTAATGCTCGTTGCTCTACCACTGAGCTACTGTGGAATAATAATTTTTCAGTGACGAAAAATATCATACAACAAATTAGAATTGATGTCAAGATTTTTTTAACTTAACTTCAGATGATTCTTTATCCGTTTCTCTGAAACAAGTTTTTCTTAAGACTTTATATAATTTATCATGCTTAAGGCATTTCGTCAATCTATTTTCTAGGTCTAAATTTTTAAACTTTTTATCGCTATATCACTTCCTTAATTTCTTAATCTTTCTATCTTTAAGCGATTTATTTCGTTAATCTCTTTAACTCTCCCCTACAAATCCCACAACGAAACTTTCTTATATTAACCTTTCTAACTCTATTATAGATATGACCACATTGTTGACATTTGTATTGATGCTTTTTTTGATTTAAATTAGAAGGAAGTGGTTTACAGTGTCTTGGAGAACCTGTTTGTTTTAATAGAATTTTAAACTCTTTATCACCATGTTTATATCCTTTTCCTTCTATATGTAAATGATAGTGACATAGTTCATGCTTTATAATACCTATAAATTCACTGTGTTCCATTTCATAAAAATATTTTGGGTTCAATTCAATAAGTCTTTCCATTGGCAAATATCTCCCGCCAGTAGTACGAAGACGACTATTAAACACTACCCTATCAACAAAGGGTTTATTAAAGAATTGCAGCGATAGTTGGTTTACTAATTCCTCCAGCTCTTTCTCATTTAAAAGTTTCATTTGCGAAAATCACCCTCGACATTAACTGTTTTACAACCCCTATACCTACTAATTACCCATATGGACCAACATTCTACCATGTTATTTAAAATAATTATAATTAAAAATTGATTTTTATGTTTAATCCATTATAATATAAGTAGTGTGATTGATTAAATTACTTTCGAAAGGAGGAGAATCTAGTATATCTTTATCCTTTAGATAGGATTTTTTTAATCAAACTACCTATTTAGTAATCTCACTATAACTATGATACTATACTTTATGTATATTAAAACAGGAGGGACATATTCAATGAGTGAAAATAAGAAAAAAATGACCACTGCATTTGGAGCTCCAGTACCAAATGATGATGATGTTAAAACAGCAGGTCCAAGAGGTCCGCTATTAATGGAAGACTTCTGGTTCTTAGAGAAGCTTGCACATTTTGACCGTGAAGTTATTCCTGAGCGTCGTATGCACGCAAAAGGTTCTGGTGCGTACGGAACTTTTACTGTAACTCATGACATTACGAAATATACAAAAGCAGCTATGTTCTCAGAAGTAGGTAAGAAAACAGATATGTTCTTACGTTTCTCTACTGTTGCTGGTGAGCGTGGAGCAGCTGATGCTGAACGCGACATTCGTGGTACAGCACTTAAATTCTATACAGAGGAAGGTAACTGGGATTTAGTTGGTAACAACACACCTGTATTCTTCTTCAGAGATCCTAAACGCTTCCCTGATTTAAACCACGTAGTTAAACGTGATCCAAAAACAAACATGCATAGTGCACAAGCAAACTGGGATTTCTGGACTGGTATACCAGAAGCACTTCACCAAGTAACTATTGTTATGAGTGACCGTGGAATTCCTGCTACTTACAGACATATGCATTTATTCGGAAGTCATACTTACAGCTTAATTAATGCTGATAACGAACGCGTATGGGTAAAATTCCACTTCCGTACACAGCAAGGAATTAAAAACCTAACAGACCAAGAAGCAGAAGCTTTAATTGGTAAGGATCGCGAAAGCCACCAAAGAGATCTTTATGAATCAATTGAAAATGGAGACTTCCCTAAATGGACGCTTTACATTCAAGTAATGACAGAAGAAGAAGCGAAACAAGTACCATACAATCCATTTGATTTAACAAAAGTATGGCCTAAAGGTGATTTCCCTCTTATCGAGGTTGGTGAGCTTGAGCTTAACCGTAACCCTGAGAACTATTTTGAAGAGGTTGAGCAAGCAGCATTTGCTCCGACTAATATTGTTCCTGGCATTGGTTTCTCACCAGATAAAATGCTTCAAGGTCGTCTATTCTCATATGGTGATACACAACGCTATCGTTTAGGTGTAAACCACTGGCAAATTCCAGTTAACTACCCTAAAAATGCGAAGAACTTTAACCCATACCATCGTGATGGTGCTATGCGCGTAATTCCTCATGGAAACCAAGTTTCTTACAGCCCTAACAGTTACGGGGAATGGCAAGATAGCAAAGAACATCAAGAGCCTGCATTACAGCTTGGAGCAGATGTAGATTATTATGATTTCGATAAAGATGATGATAAATACTTCGAGCAACCAGGTAACCTATTCCGTTTAATGACTGCTGAAGAACAACAAAGATTGTTCGAAAATACAGCTCGTGCAATGGAAGGTACTACGAAAGAGGTTCAATTAAGACATATTAATCATTGCTATAAAGCAGACCCAGCTTATGGTGAAGGTGTTGCAAATGCACTTGGAATTTCTATGAGTGAAGTTGAAGCTGCTAGTGATGTAGAATAATAATTTCTCATATAAAAAGCACTGCGGAGGTAATACTCCGTAGTGCTTTTTAGCTTATTCCTTAATCATAGATAAAGCTACTCTACCTTTATTTAAATCAACACTCTCAACCCAAACTGTTACAACATCCCCAACAGAGGCAATATCCATTGGATGCTTCACAAAGGAATTAGACATTTTAGAGATATGGACTAAGCCATCTTGTTTCACTCCAACATCAACAAACACACCAAAATCTACTACATTTCTTACCGTTCCTTGGAGTTCCATTCCTGGCTTTAAGTCTTCTAGTGACAATACATTTTTCTTAAGTAAAGGCTGCGGGTATTCATCACGTGGATCTCTCTCCGGCTTACTAAGAGCTTGAATAATATCTTCTAGGGTTGGTTCACCAATATTCAATTGAACAGCTGTTTCCTTCTTATCAAGTGTTGCTAGTTTTTCCCCTAATTTATCAGATCCTATATCATTAATCGTACAATCTAGCATTTTTAGCAATTTTTCAGTATGACTATAGCTTTCTGGATGAATAGGAGTACGGTCAAGTGGATTATCACCATCAATTATTCTTAAAAAGCCAATCGCTTGTTCGTACGTCTTAGCTCCAAGGCGAGGAATTTTTTTAAGCTGATTACGATTTGTAAATTTACCATTCTCATTTCGCATCTTCACAACATTCCCGGCTACGGTTTTGCTTAAACCAGAAACATACTGTAACAATGATCTTGATGCCGTGTTAACATTAACCCCTACTTGGTTAACCGCTGTTTCCACAACAAATGATAATGATTCATTCAATGATTTTTGACTAACATCATGTTGGTACTGACCTACGCCAATTGATTTAGGATCAATTTTTACTAGCTCTGCTAATGGATCTTGAACCCTACGTGCGATGGATGCAGCACTTCTTTCTTCAACATGTAATTCTGGAAATTCTTCTCGTGCTAATTCAGAAGCAGAATACACACTCGCACCCGCTTCATTAACAATGATGTAAGGAATATCTAGATTGTTTTTAGTGATAACATCTGAGATAAACTGTTCCGTTTCCCTAGATGCGGTGCCATTTCCTATTGCGATTAATTCCACGGAATATTTACGAATAAACTCTAATACTAGCTTCTCCGCACCAACTACATCATTTTTTGGTGCTGTAGGATACATAACACCGACTTGAAGTAGTTTACCGGTTTCGTCGATAGCAGCTAATTTACAGCCTGTTCGATATGCAGGATCAACCCCTAATACAGTTCTTCCTTTTAATGGTGGCTGTAATAGCAGATTCTTAAGGTTTGTAGCAAAAACAGATATAGCTTGTTCTTCTGCTTTTTCCGTTAGTCCTGTTCTTATTTCCCGTTCAATGGAAGGTTCAATCAAACGTTTGTAACTATCTGCTATAGCGGCCTTCAATATTGCCGAAATCTCTTCAGTAGCTTTCGGTTGAATAATTTTCCTTTCTAAATAGGTAATAATCGTTTCAACTGGAGGATTAATCGATACCTTCAGTACCTCCTCTTTTTCACCACGATTGAGAGCCAGTATTCGGTGAGATACAATTGACCGTACGGCTTCACTATAGTCATAGTACATTTCATAAACACTTTTTTCATCTTTTTCTTTATTTTTGACTTCTGATTGGATTAACCCACGCTTAAAGGTCTCATTCCGAATATATTCACGGTATTCCGCTTCATCAGAAATCCACTCTGCAATAATATCATTAGCTCCTGCAAGAACTTCTTCCACCGTAAGTAATTCATGCTCTTCTGATATATATTTTTCCGCTTCCTGAGAAACAGCAAACGGATTCTGCTTCCATATTTCTATTGCAAGTGGCTCTAAACCCTTTTCTTTTGCAATTGTTGCTTTCGTTCTTCTTTTTTGTTTATATGGACGATATAAATCCTCCACCCGTTGAAGCTGAGTGGCTTTACGTATTTCGTCTTCTAATTCCGGTGTAAGCTTTCCTTGTTCATCTATTAACCGGATTACCTCTTCTTTTCGCTGTGATAAATTATAAGCGTACTGCCACTTATCCTGAATTGCCTTTATTTGCACTTCATCCAGTCCACCTGTTACCTCTTTACGGTAACGGGCAATAAATGGAACTGTATTTCCTTCATCCAATAACGCAATAACCTTGTTAACTATATTCGAATGAACTGCGGTTTCTTTTGCTACCCACTGGGATAATTCTTGTTTTAAATTATCTGACACTGTACTTCCTCCTTTACATCTCCCTTATTTTATCAAAATCACGTGTAGAACAACAAACATTCTCTTAAATTGAATCGCGATTGGGGCAGAATCATATGTGGTATTACCTAATGAATTTACAATATTAAAATAGGAAGTTTACTAGATTGATGATATAATAGCCTAAAAAATAGGGAGGAACAAAATGGAAGTTAAAAAACGAACCCCTTCAAGAGAGTTGCAAATCCTTAATAGTTTATCTTATCGAAGTAATCTTTCAGAATAGGAAAATTATCACTACCTCAATCTAAAAAAGGGATATGAAGGTGAGTTATTATTCGATCGAGTACTGGATCAACATCTCCACAGTGAATGCCTCATCATAAAAGATTTACTCCTAACTGTCTACAACACTACTTTTCAAATTGATACGCTGATTATTTTCCCTAATACGATTGAGCTCTTCGAAATTAAAAATTATCAGGGTGAATACACCTACGATAAAGACAAATTTTATAAAAATGCCGATTATAAAATAACAAATCCCGAGCATCAAACAGAACGTGCAGAGACCCTCTTACGTCAATTGCTTCAAAGCCATGGTTTTAGCTCCTCGATCAATGCAACAGTAGTTTTTATCAATCCCGAGTTCACTTTATTTAATGCCCCCACAGACAAACCATTCATCCTGCCATCTCAAATCAATACCTTATTAAATAAGTTAAATTCTAATCCATCAAAGTTATCTGCTCAAAACAAAAGACTAGCAGAAAAACTAATCGCTCTTCATCAGAAAACCTCTCCACGACAAATACTACCAAAATATAATTATGATCAGCTTCGAAAAGGTATAAGCTGCCATCATTGTAATTCATTTTCCCTAGTAGCAAAGGGACATTATTGTATCTGTAATAAATGTGGCGGGAGAGAAATATTGTCAAACGCGATTATTCGCAGCACTCGAGAATTAAAACTACTTTTTCCTGACATGCGGGTTACCACTAGTAACATATTTGATTGGTGCAGTATTATTCCTTCAAAGCAACGAATAAGAAGAATATTAATGAAGCATTTCAAGCTAATTAGTAACGGACGCTGGTCTTATTTTGAATGAGAAGAACCTGGTAAGGTAGTTCTTACCAGGTTCTTCTCATTGCACGGTATTCGAGAATATAACCTAACAAGCTGCACTATGCTTCATTTCGAACCTCAAACATAGCTCGAAATGATGTTTATACCCTCTCTATGATTCATTTCGTACACCCAACTTGGACCAAAATGATGTTTATACCTGCTCTACGCTTCATTTCACACCTCTGACTGGATTGAAATGATGTTTATACCTCATCTATGCTTCATTTTACATCCCTTACTAGGGCTGAAATGATGCTTATTCCCGTTCTATGCGTCATTTCACATCCCTTACTAGGACTGAAATGATGCTTACACCCGCTCTATGATTCATTTTAAACCCTTGACTCGGTTCAAATGATGCTTATTCCTGCTCTATGCTTCATTTCAAGCCCTGAGTCTGGCCAAATGATGCTTACACCCGCTCTACGCTTCATTTCGCACCTCTAACTAGATTGAAATGATGCTTATGCCTACTCTATGCTTCATTTCAAGCCCCTAGGCAAGACCAAATGATGCTTATTCCCGCTCTATGATTCATTTCACATCCCTAACTAGGACTGAAATGATGTTTATACCCACTCTTCCTCCAGCCCTCCTCAAACAAAATGATGTTTATCCCCTCTAATCAAAGCCACGTCCTTCTGAATCAACCACAATTCTATAGATAAAAAAATAAGACTAGCACTTTGCCAGCCTATTTATGCTCATATCGAATTGCAATTAAGGTCGTATCGTCTTTTCTTGGGCGGTTACTTTTTAATTCGAAAGTCTGTGTGATTCTTTCAACATCTTTATCAAAAAAGTAGCTTTCTGATAAATCTTTATTGGTTACTCCGTCCGTATAGAGTATAAAATTCATCTCGTCCTCAAGTGGTTCATGGATGAGTTTAATTTTTGTGTGATAGCCAGCTAAGTAACCTGCAGTTGGAATGCTGCGTTTCTTTTCATTTTCACCTGTAACAGTCATTACTCCTACATTTCCGATAGATGAAATAGAGTAGCTCTCCATCTCATAGTTAATTTTTAATAATGCTAGGACGGAGCCACGCTTTCCAAGTAGCTTCTCGTTACACTTTACTATGATTTGTTCAACAGAATCAGAGTTATTTTCCTTAATGGTATCTATGACAATTTTGGATGACTCTTTTGCAAATTCTCCACTACCTAAGCCATCTGCGAGCGCACAAATAAATCCATGTTTTGTTTCTAGATAGTAATAGCTATCTCCACATTCAGAATTCCCGTCCTTTGCTTGCTGAAAAACTGATACGTTAATACGGTTCATAATTATTACAATACCTCCGCACTATCTGAATTTATTGCTTCACGGAGTTTTTTTAAAGACCTACGCTGTAAACGTGAAACATGCATTTGTGAAATTCCTAATCGTTCACCTGTTTCTTTTTGACTCAAATTCTCGAAATAAGTATACCTAATAATCTGTTGTTCACGTTCCGTTAGAATAGGTAGTACTTTCTCGATAAGCATTTTATAATCAATTTGTGTGTAACCTGATTCATTAGCCCCAATCATATCGATTATCGCAACTGTACTACCGTCTGATGTACCTTCGATATTTTTATCTACTGATATGGCCTTGTAGCTCTTGTTCATTTCCATCGTCTCTAGTATTTCTTCCTCAGAGACCTCCAGATACTCAGCAATTTCTTGTACTGTCGGTGAGGTTTGCTTAATTGTAGTTAGTTCGTCAACGGCTTTCTTAATTTTCGGACCCAATTCCTTTATTCTTCTTGGTACGTGAACACTCCATGTTTTATCTCGAATAAACCGTTTTATTTCTCCGACTATCGTAGGGATTGCAAAGGATTCGAATGTTTTACCAAATGAGGCATCGAAGCGTTTAATAGCTGCCAAAAGCCCTATCATTCCGACTTGAACTAAATCTTCATGAATCATACTATTCTTAGAGTATTTTCTGGCAATGGATTCAACAAGATCTTGGTAGGTATGGATAATTTTCTGCTGTGTCACTTCATCAGAAGGGTTTTCTTGAAGATATTTAATCCACTCGTAAACCTCATCTCTTCCTTTATTGTCCGGTTGAGACGTGGTCGTCATTTAACCCCACCCCTAGTTTCTCAAGGTACTTTGTCATGAGGACAATAACACCAGAGTCATTTTTTATTTCAACCTTATCCATTAAAGCATTAATCAAAAATAATCCAAAACCTCCTTCTCGAAGGTTTTCAATTGATTCTTCGTTAGCCTGGGGACCAATATCTTCTTTTATATCTTGTAAGTCAAAGCTCCCTCCACGATCTGCAACCATTATTTCTAAACGATTATCATATACACCAAACCCAATCGTTACTTCACCTTGCTCTTCAGCGCGATATGCATGGTTAACCACGTTCGTCACCGCTTCTGAAATTGAAATCTTCAAGTCCTCAATATCTTCATATGTGAAGCCCATTCGATTTGCTATACCAGACAGGCTCAAACGTATAACACCTACATATTCTGGCTTTGCAGGAAACCTCATTTCAATAAAATCAAACGATTCCATTTATCCATCCACACCTCGAATCGTAGTGTTAATATCCATTACCTCATTTAATCCCGTTATTTGAAACAAACGATGCACCCTATCCTGCAAGTTTACTAGCTTTAGATTACTAGCATGCTCTTTTGCAGATTTTAGCGCATTAATAAATATTCCCAGACCCGTTGAGTCCATATAACTCACATTCTCTAAATTAATTTCTAGTAAATGTCCTTTTTTCATTGTTAGTGGGAGTAATGCTTCTTTTAACTCCGATGCTGTATAAACATCAATTTCACCGGATAAATGAACAAACGATTCATTGTTCTTTTCATCTATTTGAATTTGTAGATTCATAACTAACCCTCCATTACCCCAAATCAAATAGTATTATTTTAATCCATTTGTATATCCCTTACCCCTTGCAAACCTAAGCTAAACCTGTTTTTTTATCATAATCAGCGTAAAATCATCCCTTAGCTGAAAATTTTGCAAGCGTTCAAAATGGCGATATACATGATTAACAGCTTCCTGAGATGGTAGATGAATATATTTTTTGATTACATCAATCACTTCAGTTCTGTCAATAAATTGGTTATCCCTACGACATTCTGTTACTCCATCCGTAAGAAGTATAATAATGTCACCCTTTTCGAGATTCAGTTCGTCCTGGACATAACTAGCATCCGGATTGACACCGAGAACCAATCCTTTTGATTCAATATCCTTAAATTTTTGTAGCCTACTGCTGTAATAAAAGCCTGGTTCGTGCCCCGCCGAAGAATAGTACAACTTTCCTGTATCCGGTTTATATTGCGCATAGAACATCGTAATGAACATACTTGGATCGACATTTCTTTCTACAACACGATTTATGCTTGCAAGAACAGTATCAGTCGTCATAATATTCTCCGGAAAACTATCCATCGCATATTTTATCATAGACATAGAAAGGGCAGCCGGAATGCCTTTTCCGATTACATCCGCAATGGTAATACTAATTGTACCATCCTTCCCCTTCACAAAATGATGGTAATCTCCATTCATTTGATTGGCCGGCACACTTATTACACCGATATCCAATTCATCTGTCTCAGGTATTTTAGACTGTAGTAGCATTTTTTGCATTCGCGCTGCTACTAATATTTCTGATTTTATCGCTAGCTGTTTTTCTCGAAGATTTTGAAACTCCTGATGTGCAAGCCCATAGGAAATCATTGCCTCTAACAAAAAATGCATAGAAGGCTTAATTTTATCATGTAAATCTGGGTAAATTTCGAGTAGTGCCTGGATATGTAGATTAACAAACTCCTCTGGCAAAATATTTTTTTTTATAAAAGACTTAGAGATTTGTTCTGCGCCATATAGTGCCTGCTCGTCTTGTGTTTCAATATATTTTTTTAATAAAGCTGTATAATTCCGTGTATCTATTTCTCTTGTATCCATAGTGAACTCTCCTATTTTTATTAGGAATCTCATTAGACTATAAACAAACCTCTTTAGAAGTTCATAAAGCGTATCGTATAAGTCCCAGTTCTTATCTAAGCCATTTGACAGTGACAATGGTTGTTCCCTTATTCACCTCGGATATAATATCAAAATCATCCATTAATCTTCTAACACCTGGCAAACCTGCACCTAATCCACCAGAGGTTGAGAAACCGTCTTCCATTACTTGACTTAAATCTTTGATCCCAGGTCCCTTATCTTCTGCCTTAATGGAAATCCCTTTTGTATCTAGTGATTGCACTATATTAAAAGAAATTTTTCCTTCCCCGGCATATAAATAAATATTTCGAGCAAGTTCAGATATAGCTGTCGTAATACGTGCCTGATCGACAGTACCAAAGCCTATATTTTTGGCAATCTCGCGTCCCATTTGACGTGCTGCAACAATATCCCATTCTTTTAAAATGGTTACACAGGATTGGGAATTCATCATATTACTCCCCCAGTTCCTGATGTAATTTCAATAGGCCTTGTTCTAAATCCAATGCGGTAGGGACATTCTGTAAATGAATACCCAATTCAATTAGGGTCATCGCAACCGCTGGTTGAATTCCAGTTAAGACAACTTTCGCCCCCATAAGGTCTGACATCGACACTACATCTCCTAATACCTTCGCAATAAAAGAATCAATCACATCAACTGATGTTAAATCAATCACTACACCAGTTGCTTCTGTTTTATGAATTTCACCAAGTAAATCTTCTTGGAATTGAATCGCCGTATGATCGTCTAATTCTGTTTGAATTGATATTAACAAATAATTATGTAGTTTTAAAATAGGTATTCGCATCTAATTTAGTCCTCCTTACTAATCCCTAGAATTTCATTAAAATATTGGGATTTATTATCCATTTCCACTATCGACTTATTGGTAATTTCAAGCGCAAGCATAAAGCCTTTCTTCAATGTGCTTTTCGTAGGAAGTTGTGAGAAATTAATCCCCAAATTGACAATAGTTTGTGCAATCTCTGGACGTATCCCCACTAATATACACTTAGCCCCTAACAAACGAACCGCCTCGGTAGCCTGAAATAAATGATGTGCAACCATGGTATCTACTACTGGTACACCCGTTATATCAATAAGTACCACTTCTGCATTATGTCGCATAACACCTTCCAACAAATTTTCCATGATAAATTTGGCACGTTCTGTATCAATCGTACCAATTAAAGGCATGATGGTGATGTTATCCATTACTGGAATTAATGGAGCAGATAATTCTTGTAAGGCAATTCGTTGTAGGGACACGATATGTTCCCAGCTAACTGAATATTCATTAACTAAATGTCTAATGATAGGCTCTACCCATGAATCAACATTACTCAATACACTTGCTATAAACGCTGGATCAACTTCTTCCAATTTATTTAAAATAGTATTTAACGTCACTTTACGAAAAACTAATAATCCATCCGTAATATAGCTCAGTGGCCAGCCAAGATGGATGATTTTCTTTGAAAATTCCTCTACTACCATAGTCGAACCATTTTCTCTAATACTACTAAATATTACATTAACAAATTCCTTATTATTGCTTTCATATAATTTATCAGAGATATCCATCGTGTAATTTACATTTTTTAATAAATTTATTTCCTTTAACCATTCATGGATAATATCATCACTATTCTCAATGGCAATATTTCTCAGATCCCTGTTCATCCCCGTACATACCCCCAATAAAATAAATATTATAAATATTTTCACATGATGTGATGATTATTGCAAATATCTTTTGTAATGATTGTTTAATGATTGCCCTCGCCTAGAGTAACTTATAATTATGTTTTTTAATCACCAAAACATAAAAAAACTCATAGTTATAAATATCTAACTATGAGTCATTATTGTCCATACATGTCCTTAAGCCCAAGACTTATTTCCAATGCATGATTTATTTTCTGCATCATTTCATGATCTAATTTGGTTATTTTATCTGTTAGTCGCTGTTTATCCAGTGTTCGAATCTGTTCTAACAAAATAACAGAATCTCGATCAAACCCATATCGTTTGGCATCTATCTCTACATGCGTAGGTAATTTTGCTTTTTGAATTTGGGCTGTAATTGCAGCAACTATTACAGTTGGGCTAAATCGATTTCCAATATCATTTTGGAGGATCAATACAGGACGAACGCCCCCTTGTTCCGATCCAACTACAGGGGATAAGTCAGCGAAATAAACTTCGCCTCTCTGTACAATCAAAATCTACACCCCGATCACAGAGCGCTCTAAAGTTATTTCTGCCTCCTCTTCAGCTTGAAAAGCCTCTGAAGCAATAGAGAGATTGATTCTTGCCATTTCCTGATAGCCTTTTTGCATGGATTTATAAAAATTTTGGATGTATTCTTCTTTCTTAGCTTCTAGATATGCTCTAGTTGCCTGACTGATGATGTCACTTAAATCTCGATTCTCTTTTTTCACTAATCCATCCACCTCGTTTAGTAGGGTTTTAGGTAGTCGTACCATTACTTCTTGTAAACTCTCCGACAAAACCAAGCACCTCCGCCAACCGCCTGAACGTCCATTTTCTATTTTAATCAAATCTAATAATATCATTGTATTGCTCTAATTGCAAAGGCTTCTTTAAGAATTTATAGGCTTATAGTCCTTGTCTTAAGAAATCTTACGTTAGCTTCAATTTGAATCCACGTAGACCCTCGGTATTCGTTCGTTTATCATACAAGGTATTTCATAGGTTATCGTATCTAAATAGCGTGCGATTTCATCCATCTCGATACAATCATTACCCTCTGAACCAATTAGCGTTACTTTTGTCCCTACATCATAATATCCATCTAGCTTTATCATCGTTTGATCCATGCAAATTCTTCCGATAATTGGCATTCTCTTACCATTTACTAAAACGTTCATTCCCTGTAGTTTTCTATTCCAGCCATCGCCATAGCCAATGGGAATTGTCCCTATCCACTCATCATTTTTAGCAATATAGGTTTGCCCATAGCTAACCGATTCACCCTTGGCAATTTTTTTCACGTGAACTAGTCTACTATGAAGTGAAAAAGCTTGCTTCAGCTGGATAGCATGTTCTTCCCTCACTTCCTGAGATGGATACAACCCATACATGGATATGCCAAAACGCACACAATTATACATCTTTTCTGGAAATCTTATTGCCGCAGCACTATTTCCTATATGAATCATAACTGGCTTCTTCCAGAACTTTTTAAATACATGCAGGAATGCTTCGAACCTCTCCGTCTGTTCCCGATAGAAAGAAAGATCCTCCGCATCTGCCGTCGCAAAATGTGTAAAAATACCAGATAAGTGTATATTCTTATTCTTAGCTATTTCCTGTAAAATACTTACCATTTCTTCATCTGAACGTATTCCAATACGGCCCATCCCCGTATCTACTTTTAGATGGAGCTTTAAAGGATTTATTAAATCTTGTTTCCCTACTTCTTTAATCCAATCCAATTGAAAGAATGTTAAGGTTATATTATGTTCTGCTGCTACACTCGCATATTTGGCAGGAACAAACCCCAAGACAAGTATAGGTGCAGTAATTGCGGCTTCTCTTAAAGTCAACGCTTCCTCTAGTATGGCAACTGCGAGTCCGCTCGCACCAGATTCTAATGCTTTTTTGGCCACTGGGACAATCCCATGTCCATATGCGTTTGCCTTCACAACAGCTATAACGTTACTATCTTGCGGTAGTTTTTCCTTTATTTGCGTAATATTATACGCTATTGCATCAAGATTTATTTCAGCCCAAGTATCACGGTACATTTTCTCTACCACAAGTAATTACTCCCTTCGATTTTCACATAATCCTATTATATCAAAAATAAAAAGCAGACCCTTAACATGGAGCCTGCCAACTTTTACTTTTTTTACTTTACTTCTTGACCTTGAACAGATTGCGCAACTTCAATTAGTTCTTCTCGTGTCAACTGGTCACTTGCTAAATAAAAGCTCATCCCATCATAATCCCACTCTACAGCATTCTCAGAGAGTACCCCTACAGCAAATCCTAGGTTTACAATATCACCATCCACTTCAACTGGAGAGGATAAGGTCTCAACAGCATTACGCTTCTCTTGAACTAGAGTGAAATTTCGATCTCCAGTAAAAGTGGAAATAACACGCTTCCCATCTGCTAATTTTACTTCAACACGATCTGCTAACTCTGCACCAACTGTGTTAACTGGAATCATCACCCGCAAATCCTCAGGCATTCCAGCTCCCGATGTTGGAACATCTTCCTCTTCGCTTACCTTTGCCATATTTTGATCGATTGCAAAATCCCCATCTTTTAAGGTAGGGTTTATCTTAAAGCTAGTAAACTTAACCTCCACAGCAGTTTTATCATCTGTGTTTAATACTTTTACCATGACAGGTGTATAGCTTTCCTTATCAATATATATCACTTGATGTGGTAGGTTGTTGTTACTTTGGTAATTAGTTTTTGTTTTAAAAATATAGTACTTGTCATCTGTAGTAAATTCAGCCCCTTTATCATTCTTAATATCTTCTACTAAGGATTGATATAGATATGGCTGGCTACTATTGTTCGGCCAATCTGATTGAAATTTGAAGCTTTTCTTTAGCTCCGGTGTTAAGACAAATACACCATCCATATTTTTAAGAATTACTTGGCCACCCTTGTCCTCTTTATTACTAGAAAGAGCCACTCGATAAAAGTCCTTTTTCTTATGCCAGACATCAATTTTAAATACTTGTTCCTCTTGTCCAGTTGTCATTTTCATTTCAACATTCGTTTTATAACCTGTTAATCCATTTACACTTTCACCAAGCTTTTTCACGACATCCTCTTGTGACTTCTCACCACATGCAGCTAGGACCAACATAATGCCAAATACGAATATCATCCATATACGTGATTTTTTTATCATGGACATATCTCCCTTGTCTAAATTTACCAAGCCTAACAGTTAAGCTTTTACGATTTATACAAAGGGAACATTTCACCTAAGAAAGTACGAGCTGACCATTTCTCCAGCTACTTACAACACGAACATCCTCCATATTCCACCCTTTCAATGATTTTTCGGATTACGCTTTGAATATTCTTTTCCACTCCTAAATTGCCCTCGGTTGCACCTATGGTTTAATGGTCAATTTCGTATATTTCTTATGCGGTGTTTAAATAGCTTGTTCCCTCCTGCCCGCACTAAAATATATGAGACAACCTTAGCAATTATGCAGATGATATCCGTTAAACTATTAATTTATCCTTCTAAAACAACCTGTGCTACTGCATATTCCTTACTATGTGAAATGGAAACAAAAATATTCATCTTATCTGGTAAAGATACAGACAACATAGGCTTTCCTCTTTCATCATTCACAACCTCTATGTCTTGAAAGCTTAACTTTCCAATACCAGTTCCCATCGCCTTGGCAAACGCCTCTTTAGCAGCAAATCTCCCTGCAACAAATTCTGCTTTTCTAGCTTCTCCCTGAAGCCCCTTTAAATACATTCTTTCATTTGTCGTCAACACCCGCTCAAGAAAACGCTCATTCTCTATACTTTTTCGAATTCTATTTATTTCTATAATATCAATCCCAATGCCTTTTATCATTGTCGTACCCCTCGCTAACTAAATCAATCTACATTTTAATATCACTTCATTTATTATTATAGTAATCTAATATTGTACATACTATTATCATAGCCAAAAGAAATTAGTAAACAAACCCATTTTGAAAGAAGGGATAGCATGTTTCTACGAACGGAAAAAAGTGTAAAAGAATTTATCCAATCCTACCCTATTATTTCCACCTTAGTCATCATTAATATCAGTATATGGATATTAGGTCTATTACCAATTACTTTCTTTGACCGTCTTTATGATTTAGGTGTTGGGAGTCATTTCGATATCCAAAACGGTGAATATTGGCGTTTTCTAACCCCTATTTTTCTACATGGTGGGTTTACACATATGCTATTTAATTCATTTTCTCTCATTTTATTTGGACCAGCCCTTGAGCAAATGTTAGGCAGACTAAAATTTATCCTAGCCTATCTTGGAGCAGGAGTCTTAGCAAATATTGCTACATTCCTTCTAAATCCAGATCTAGGATTTGCTCATGTTGGTACTTCTGGTGCCATATACGGATTATTTGGTATCTATGTATTTATGGTCGTATTTCGCAAGCATTTAATTGATGCTCAAAGCGCACAAATTATTGTTATTATCTTTATTATTGGTCTAATCATGACCTTTATCAGACCTGGTATTAATGAATATGGCCATGTTTTAGGCTTTGTCTCTGGGTTTGTAATTGCCCCTCTTTTACTAACAAAAGCAAGACCATTTAACCCATGGAAGAACCCTCATTCCAACGGTCCGAAAGATATACAATTTAATCCTAACCGCTGGAAGAAAAAAAACTTCTTCCAGAGGCTAAGACTAAATCCTTTTTTCATTTTCTTTATTATTGTTCTAATAATCTTTATCGTACAGAATTTCTTTTAAAAACTAAATAGAATAGATCAGTGGCGTTCGTGTGTTGACCAATCCAATCCTCTTTTTTTCAGACATTTAACCCGATAATAGCCGACTTAATTAGAAGAAGGGCTGAACTTACATTCAGCCCTTCTTTCTATATGAATACCAATCTGACAAATCGTCTACATCAGTCACATCTAACTCTTTAATCGTATAATGTTTTCCTAGTCCCATTTTACCGATTATGGATAATTTTAATCTAGCAAGATTTTCCTTCCTATGGAACCAATTTTGTTTTTTATTGAATGCTTGTATTCGCTTATGATGTAGCACCATGGTCACTTTATTAATATTGCGGTAGCGAATAAGTAATTTTTGACCATTTATTAAATAACCAGCGTCCTTATGTTGCAACAAACTCAATCCCACACAAACCGCAAGAAGTATTAACGGAATCCAGCTAAGATGTGGAAATACAAAGAATACAACTCCAAGTAATAGCAATGCTGGGATTGTCATTCGAATTATATAATACTTTCTTGCTCGTTTTGGCAATGATTGCATATTATTCTGCTTGTTGACATACATCGGTAAAAACTTCTCTAAAAATGCCTCTACCTCTTCTACCTTCATAATAGGGAATAGCACCGTGGAGAAATCTTCCCCTTTTTCATTGGATCCGCCTGCTATTTCTGCAATTACTGTAGCATATCCAAAGGGTTGTCGAATAACACTTTCTGCATAACCAACAGCTTGTATTCGTTTTAAAGGTATAGTAATTTGCTTTTTTTCTAGAAGACCCCTAGTTATGACAATATCCTCATCAACCTTTGTTATGGTAAAATTCCAATATTTAATCATCGTGCCTATAATACCCAACAACCATAACAGCAATAATGTGCCGACTATAAACAAAACCATTATTAACAATCCTAGGCCAATTATCCATCGATATGCATCGTCATAAAAGTTAGATGGAATAAATCGCTCTATTTCAGAAAATGCAAACCCCGCAATAGCCAAAAGGACTCCAATACTACCAGATGTAGCCCCTGCTAGTAATAATTGTTTTCTAGTAATGGTTTGCGCTAAATACGCTTCTTCTTCTATTTCATTTTCATGTTGTTCTCTAGAAGAAATGGATTTTAGTTCCGCTCTTAGCGCCTCACCTTCTGTTAGCGTTACACAAATTAAGGATGCCTCCGCCTCTGCCCCTGTTCCAGCGGTCTCAATTTCTACTTTCGTTAGTTTGAATATTCGATGGAGAATATTTTGGGTTAAATCGATGGATTGAATTCTATGCTTAGAAATAAACCGCTTTTTTCGAATGATAATCCCATATTCTAATCGAAGCTCGTCCTCTTCCACACGGTATGTAAACCGTTGCCAAGTTAATACACTAGTAATAATGATTAACAATAACAAGGCTAACATCGCTAAAAAGGCATATAGTAACTTATCATCAAATAACGTTACAAACAGAAGAATGAAAAAAAATAGAGAATTCCTAATTCCTATCACAATGTGTAAAATCACAGCAGCGGGATGTAGTCGCTTAGGCTTAGACATCATCTTCATCCACCTTAGCTAGTGCTGATATTTTGTCCCTTAAATCAGAGGCTATTTCATTGGACAATGCGGGAATTTCATGCGTTGTCGCCGCTGTCGATATCGACACACTTGCTAATCCGAATTTTTTAAGGATTGGACCTTGCTGTGTTTCCACATGCTGTACTCGAATCATCGGTATTAACGTTCTTGAAACTACTAAAATACCATGCTGAATATATATTTCCTGTTCAAAAACTTCATAACGCCACCTTCTCCAACGTAATTTAGGCAGCATAAAAATAGAAAAATATGTACTTATAGCCGTTAATACAGCAACAATTAAAACAATCCACAATGGAAAATCAATCGTAATAAATAAAATAAACCCTACGATAGTTAGGACCCATGCTATCGCTTCATACAAAATTGCAGTGATTTTCCATGCTTTTATAGCATCTTTTGAAATGGTATGTTCTGGTGGTTTTCTCACAATCTCTCCCCCTTACCTAAGGAAAAAGCTCCCGCTTTTAGGAGCTTTCTTTAGGTGTTAATATCTAAAAGTCACGATTTCTCCGTTTTTGGAAATTTCCCTTTCGGTTGCGACCACCTTGGTTTCTCCCAGATTGATTACGACCGCTGCTCTGGTTTCGTTTTCCATAGAATCGCTTGTTGTTTCCTCTAGATTTTTCTTTTTCTGCCTTCTTAATACTTATCGGCGCAACAGATGAAATTTGTACTGGCACATCTCTTCTTTCTTTGGTCAGTAACTTTAATGCTGCTGCTATTAGCGTAACAGAATCATGCTCGTCAAGTAGCTGATTAGCTGTTTCGTGATAAGCCTCTAAATCATTGCTTTCAATTGTCTTTAGCATTTTTTCAACCGTAATCTGCTGTTGACCACGGCGAGCTTCCTTATTAGTTGGAGGAACCATCCGCTTCATTTTACTTCTCGTAATTTTTTCAATGAGGCGTAGATGGGCTATCTCTCTTGGTGTTATAAAGGAAATGGCTTCTCCTGTACGACCTGCACGACCAGTACGACCAATGCGATGGACATAGCTTTCTGGGTCCTGTGGAATATCGAAATTATACACATGAGTAACACCAGAAATATCAAGCCCTCTTGCCGCAACATCTGTCGCTACCAGTACATCAACACGTCCATTTTTAAATTTATTTAGTACGGACATCCGTTTACCTTGTGTTAAATCACCATGAATACCCTCTGCACGAAAGCCTCTTGCCTGCAATCCTTCCGTAATTTCATCGACACGTTTTTTCGTTCTGCTAAACACGATTGCAAGATCTGGATTTTGCATATCTAATAGGTTAGTTAGTGTATCAAACTTATATTTTTCAGGAACTTCCACAAAATGCTGTTCAATATTTTCAACAGTCATTTCCTTCGCTTTAACTTTAACTTCCTTCGGATCCTTCATCATCGTTGTTGCTATTTCACGAATTTCTTTAGGCATAGTTGCAGAGAACAGTAGGGTTTGTCTTTCTGCCGGAACCTGTTTAAGAATCTCACGAATATCATCGATAAAGCCCATATTAAGCATTTCGTCGGCTTCATCTAAAACAATCGTTTGGACTAAATCGGTTCTTACTGTTCTTCTTCTAAAATGGTCCAATAATCTTCCTGGTGTTGCCACTACTATGTGGGGACCGTCTTTTAGAGAACGAATTTGCCGGTCCATGTGTTGTCCCCCATAAACAGGCAGGACTCGAACACCTTTATTTTTACCTAAGCGATTCAGCTCTTCAGCCACCTGAATAGCCAATTCTCTTGTAGGTGCTACTACAAGGCTCTGAACCTTTCTTAGTTTTGTATCAATTCTTTCTATCATTGGGATTCCAAATGCTGCAGTTTTCCCAGTACCAGTTTGTGCCTGTCCAATCACATCATTTCCTTCCATTGCTAGTGGAATAGTTTGTGCTTGGATAGGTGTTGCTTCTTCAAACCCCATTCGTTCTAACGACTTCATTATCGGGCTTGAAATACCTAATTCATTGAATGTTGTCACGCTCTCTTTTTCTCCTTTTTGCAAATTATTTTGTATTAGCGCTTATACTTGCCGTGATGCTTTTTCCGTAAAAACATGAACTTATTTAGTATTTTATCCATTCTTTTTATCTTTAGTGTTTGATTAATGAATACTTTTTACAATTTAAGAAATGGAATTATTTCTTCATTTTTCAAAAGCTAAAAGCGGAAAAGAGGTTGTCCTTTTTGTTACAAGGGAAAAGCCCTATAATTATGGACAGCTCCACCGGAATGTATTTTGAATAAACGCATTCGTCCACCCTTATTGCTCAGCAACTACTTGTATTACATTGTAAATTTCCTGGAAGTACTACTTGTAGTTTTCTAAGGAGTATTCTATATAGGTACGACGAGTACATTTGTGTTAGATTTTATTATACAGTGGAAATTCCTTATACTTTCCTATCTGCCAAAAAGTCTATATAAATGACTTAATGTAGTCTAACTTCATAAGACCATAAAGCACCGTGGCAAATTAACCGTCATTTAATGATAACACATTAAGAATCATACAAGCTAGTTGCAATATGATTTTTCGATTTGAACATGGTATGATAAGTAAATATAGCTTATTACAATGATACATATTATTTTAGGAGGCTAGTAAGATGAGAGTCCCTCCATTTAACCCATATATAGCAGTTGTAATTGGAGTTATCTCGGTATCAACTTCAGCAATACTAGTGAAATTAGTTGGTAATGCACCTGCAGCTATTATTGCTTTTTATCGTCTGTTTTTTTCAGTCGTTCTAATGGCACCACTTATGTTACTAAAATATCGCCATGAATTTAAGGGTATTGAAAAAAAGGATTGGATACTTTCGATATTTGCTGGTATTTTCCTTGCCTTTCATTTTATACTTTGGTTTGAATCCTTAAATTATACATCGGTCGCTAGCTCCGTTGTATTAGTTACCCTACAGCCTATTTTTGCCTTTATCGGTACGTACCTATTCTTTAAAGAGCGATTTACACCAGGAGCAATAATTAGTATGGTGATTGCTCTCTTAGGAAGTGTAATCATCAGCTGGGGTGATTTTCAAATTAGTGGTATGGCATTATTCGGTGACATTTTAGCGTTTATTGGAGCGATTGCAATCACAGCATATTTTTTAGCCGGTCAAAATGCACGAAAACGCCTATCTCTGATGACATATACGTTTGTGGTTTATGGAGTAAGTTCCATTACCTTACTTCTATATAACCTACTATTAACAAATTCCTTTACAGGTTACTCTGTAGACTATTGGATTATTTTCTTGGCTTTAGCTATATTCCCTACCTTCCTAGGACATAGCTTGTTCAACTGGGCGATTAAATGGCTTAGTACATCTACCATTAGTATGGCGATAGTTTTTGAGCCCATTGGTGCTTCAATACTCGCTTATTTTATACTTGATGAAAAAATTACATGGTCTCAGTGGCTTGGCGGTACTATCGTTATTTTTGGTTTATTTTTATTTATTATGAGCACCACTAGAAAGGCAAATGTCACCCTGCATAAAAAAAATAACTAACTTGAAACTATTTTTACTATTCAATACACGTTATAATAAGGAGACAACTAATTTAGAAATAGGTGAGTCCATGACAATTCAATTAATGACCGATGGTGGAGCAGATATCCCGAAAGAGCTATCCGGAATTATTGATATAAAAACTATCCCACTATATTTAAATTTTAGAGATCAGCAGTATAAAAGCGGTGTCGATCTAGACCTAGCTACCTTTTACAAAAAAATCGAAGAGACAAAGGAATTGCCCCGATCTGCAGCACCGAGTCCAAATGATTTTTATGAAGCCTACAAGCAAGTAGATCCTTCTACACCTATTATTATGCTTAGTCTATCAGGCGGGTTAAGTAGCACATATGATAACGCTGTTGCAGGGAAAAAATTACTATTAGAAGAAGAGCCCAATCGAAAAATAGAAGTGATTAATACAAAAACAGCCTCCTGTGGCCAAGCATTAATGTTATTTGAAGCTTATCAAAAGATACAAGAAAATTACTCATTCGAAGAGATTGTCAGCCATTTAAATAAAATGGTTAAACATACTGCTACACTCTTCGTTTTAAAAACATTGGAAAATCTTGTGCTCGGTGGGAGACTGGATAAAGTAAAAGGAACGATTGCTAAAACTCTAAACATCAAGCTCTTGATGAAGGGAAGCGACGAGGGGACGATTGAAGTTTCCGAAAAAGTACGTGGTGATAAGAAATCAATTAGGCGATTTGTGGAACAAATAGGTGAATATGCCAAATCAGTCGAAGACAAAATTCTAGTCATGACACATTGTAATGCATCGGAACGAGCAAAAGCTGTTCTCTCAGAAATAAAGGAAAAGTATACGTTCAAAAGCACTTATTTAACCGAAATGGGTCCACTAATTTCCACCTATGGTGGAGAAGGTGCACTTGTTATTGCTTTCTTTAAAGATTAAATCGATAACGAAATCAAAGGGTCATCCCCAAATCTAATAACCGTAAAGGTTTAAAGAGACATAGGGAGGGCCCTTTCCTATACCATATCAAAATGCTTATTCTTTATCCCTATTGGCTTTTCCAAAAACTCATAAACCATTTTATTTAATGTGTCTTTGTCATTTCCGAGACAAATTAAATGTCTTGATCGCTCAAAAAATACAACTTCTTTCCGCTTTGAAGGTATCTCCTTATCTAAATAATAGGCAGTCTTATAAGGTACCATATTATCTTGCTGACCTTGAGCAATTAATACAGGAGATTCCACCTTACGTAAATACTTTCTTGTCAATCTCACTAGCTTTAGAAACTCCAAATTTGCCTTTAGTGGTACACTACTAAGTTTACGCCTATAATGCCGGTATAGCTTATTTTCGCTAAGCCTTCCCATTACTCCATCCTTGATTACCGTTCCAATATCCACACTAATTTGCTTCAATGATAAGTATTTACCTGCTGTAGCTAATAATACTAGCTTATCCACCTTATATTTTGCAGCTAAATAAGCTGCAATCATTCCCCCCATCGAGAACCCAATAATATAGATTTCATCGTATTTTTCCCTTAATTGTTGTAAGGAAGATTCAGCGGTTTCAATCCAGCTTTTATACGTAACATTTTCAAGAGCTAATTTAATTCCATGTCCTGGTAAAGTTGGAACTGCTATATGCCAATTCGTCTTCTCTCTTAAATACTCCGTCAGTGGTTCTAATTCATGAGGTCCTCCAGTGAAACCATGAATAATTAAGCAACCTATCATGTTGTAATCTCCTTTATGAAAATCTATCGTAAGAGCGTTGGGTACAATAGTCTTTTTTCTTTTTCCCTAATTTGCATGAAATATTACCTTAACTCTCCTATTCCCGCTTTTGCTATTTCTATACATAATCTGGACTTAACGGAATATTTTCATAAAGTCTCCAAACTGTTTAACAATTGGGGATACTTGATGATACGTATTTGCTAATTGACTCACCGTGGACAATACCTTATCTAAATTCAACTGACCATTTTGATCATGGAACTGCGACTTTTTAATTGGTTGAGGAAATCCTTGGGCTTGTTGAAGATTCCCTTGTAAAGCTTGATTATTAGCGTACCAATCTTGGGGTTGCTTCGGCTTAGAAAATTGTTCAAAAGGGGTTTTAGGCTGCTGGAGCATCGATTGAAAATGCATTTGTTGCGCTGGATGGAAAGGCTGCTGTAAATCCTGGTATGATTGCTGATAATTTTGATAAGGATATGGAGGTTGCCCAAATTGCCTCATATGACACACCCTTTCCTTTTACCTTTTTACTTCACTTTATGCAATTCCTAATTATTATGTGTTTAGTCCAAAAAAAGAAGTACGATTAAACACCGTACCTCTTTCGGACAAAGTATCGCTTCTCAAAATAGATCCAACTAAAAATCCCTATTGAAACCAGTGAAAAATATGGGTTGATCTCACACAATAAGATAAACCCTAATAATAGGAAAGATAAAAAGCCCTTTAATGAAGAATCGAGCTTTTTGTCTAATACCTTTGCAGCATTCTCCATCTTAACGATATAGTTAAATAAAAACAAACTAATTAGTAATAAAATAAATAAGCTTCCATGCCAGGAAAAACGAGCATAAGAATAAATAAAGATAGGAATAAACAGTGGAATACAGCCAATTAAAACCCAGCGATTTACTGTTCGTTTAAAACTATCTACATTCCACGGTAATACTTGAACAATTCCTGTATGGAATCTATCCACATAAAGGCTAGCGATAAAGGTTGTCAATACATGAATACTAATTGCAATTCCTATTAAAGCAGCTAGGTCATGGACAAAGAACAAGACGATGATTGCTAACAGTAAACCACCAATCACCTTCACCACTAGCTCTATATTTTCCCTAAAGTACTGTAGCCAAAGCCTTTTATAAATAGCGCTTTCTGTATAGGAGAAAGGCTTTTTCCTCGTAGCACTGTTCAGGAATATATTGTATCTTCTTTGCCTCTTAAACTTAGTTTTTGTTGCCCGAGCTACTAATGGCATACTCCATATAAGGTAGTCGTTGACCTCAGTCACTCTTCCCCAATTAATATTAGTAAATATTTTTCCATACCAATAGAAATTGCTTAGCAATACTACAATTAAAATAAGAACACTAAATAGAATAGTTGTGCCTGTTAAAGTCCCTACAATGTTTATTAGAAGCAGAGCGCTAATCACACATAACTTCACATACCATTTCATTTGGAATAGCTTCCACTGTGGGATAGTCATTAAAACTTCAATAAACCAAAATATAAAAAAGTATAACCAGATCAGAATTGGATTTATTGGTGTTAATAGTACGACAATTGCCCCAATCATTAAGTACCTTATAAACTGTTTCACCCACTTCTCCAAAGCAATATACAAGGTAATCCTTCTCATGGAAAATGGGAGCATTCCCAACTGGTATTCCGAGCTAGAAATGAAAAGCCCAGGAAATCGAAACGCTTGAAAAACATATCGTATAGGTACAATCATTAAGATTAGCCAGAACCGCATTTCTGCTTGCTGCTCAATAAAAAGAAATTCATCTTGATACATAGCTAAATAGTCATTGAAAATAAAAATACTTGCAAATAAATAGCCCCCAACAACCAATAAATAAAAGGCAGTTGTCTTATCAATGGACATGGCCACTAATCTTTTTTTAATTTCTTTTTTCTTTCGGAAACGATTTAAACGAATAAACCAGTAGGCATGCCAAGAAGAAAAACCTCTCATCGCTTTCCACTTCTCCTTGTTATTGTCTCAAATTCCTGTGCCTGCCCTTTATGTAATAACTTACCTTCCTGTAGCATGATAAATTGATTTGCAAGATTTTTGACTCGATCAAGCTGGTGAGTCGTAAGTAGTATACTGGCTCCGTTCTTCATTTTTTCCTCAATCATCGCTTCAAAAAAGTCAACCGCATATATATCAAGACCCATAAATGGTTCATCAATTAGTAATAAAGGAACATCAGGTAACATGGCACAAATTATTTGCACCTTTTGTCGCATTCCCTTTGAAAGAGATTCTGGGTATTCATTTAGCTTGTCTTGTAGCTCAAACCCTTTTACATATCGTTCAACACGCGCCATTAGCTCTTTTTCCTCAAGCTGATAGCTTTTTCCATATAGCTGAAAATGCTGCATTGCTGTAAGCTCAGACATCAGCATTGGTTCTTCAGGAATAAAAGCAATTTGTTTTTTGTAATTCAAAAAGTCGATATCCTGATTATATGCCTCTTGTACCACGATATCTCCCGCTGATTTTTCTTGTATTCCCATGATAGTTTTCATTAATGTTGATTTACCTGCACCGTTATGCCCAAGAAGTGCCACAACAGAACCGGCATCAATTGAAAATGTTATTTGTTCTAACAGTTTAGTAGTCTTCACTTGGACATCTAATTGATTAACCTCTAGTACCTTCATCCTAATCACCACCACCTTAATTACGTAATTTCCCCAAAAAAGGTTTCAAAATAGTAATTAGTATATACTAATTAAAGAAAAAACCGAATGATACATACTCAAAAAGAGTATATTTTTCTTCAAATAATGTAAAAAAGGTGTAAATTCATTAAAAAAAGTCTAGCATTTTCTAGCAATTTGTTATTTAATTATAGAGAAAGGTAAATATTATAACTTAATTATTCATAGGAGGGTCACAATGAAGAAACTTTATAGTCTAGTGCTTATCCTTGGTTTAGCACTTGTACTGGCAGCATGTGGAGGTGCTGATGATAACAAAAAATCATCAGACAAATCATCTAATGAAGACTCAAGTAAAGGAATGATTCCCGATACACTCGTAATCGGCTTTGTACCTTCTCAAGATTCTGATACAATTGCTGATACTGTAGCACCATTAGCAGACCGTTTAGGTGAAGAGCTAGGTATCAAGGTTAAGAGCCAAGTAATGACTGACTACAATGCTCTAGTTGAAGCAATGGGTGCCAATCAAGTACATATCGGTTTCATCCCTGCATTCGGTTATGTGCTTGCAAAAGAACAATACGATGTAGAAGTAATCTTAAAATCTATCCGTTACGGATCAGGTACATATAAAGCACAGTATCTAGTACGTGCTGATTCCGGTATCAACAGTCTAGAGGACCTAAAAGGTAAAATTTGGGCATATGCTGACCAAGGTTCAACTTCTGGTTATCTATTCCCTGCAAACCAGCTGATGGAAAAATTTGATCTTGCATCTGCAGCAGAATTAGAGTCAGATTTCTTTGGTGGTACAACTTCTACCGGTGGACACGATAATGCAGCAATCGCCGTTTATGAAGGTGATGCTGATGTTGCAACTACGTTTGACGATGTTCGTACTGAACTTGTGAAGGAATATCCAGACATCATGGATAAATTAAAAGTATTAGCTTATACCGATGATATTCCAAATGATACGATTTCTGTTACAAAAGAACTTGATAAAGACTTTGTTCAAAAAGTAAAGGATACTTTCCTATCTTTTAATGATGATCCTGATATGATTAAAATCATGAATGATGTATACAACTGGGACGGAATTGATGAAGCTTCTGACGAGGAGTATCAGGTTGTTAAAGATACGTATGCAAAATTCAAAGATTCTGTTGGACTAGACTAATATTCAAGATATATAGAATTAAAAGGGAAGGGTACGTAACTTCCCTTTTATCATGTTAGATAGCACTAAGAGATGATACAATAAAGAAAATTAACGCCTATAATGGAGGATTTGGAATGATAGAATTTAAGAATGTAGGCCTCGTCTATCCCAATGGAACAGAAGGTTTAAAAAATATAAATGTGAAAATCAATGACGGAGAATTTGTTGTTATAGTTGGATTATCCGGTGCAGGCAAGTCTACGTTTATCCGTAGTATTAACCGTTTAGTAACTCCTACCTCTGGCTCCCTTTTAGTAGATGGAGAAGATATCTTAAACTATCATAGTGGCAATCTTCGCAAGCTCCGCACAAAAGTCGGAATGATTTTCCAAAACTATAATCTAGTAAAGCGCTCGAATGTATTTAAAAACGTGCTAGCAGGTCGCTTAGGACATACAGGAACATTACGTTCGATCTTTAACTTGTACTCCAATGAGGATAAAGCGTTAGCATATGAAAGCTTAAAGCGTGTAAATATTGAAGAAAAAATTTATAATCGTGCGGATGAATTGAGTGGTGGTCAGCAGCAGCGTGTTAGTATCGCCCGAGTACTAACCCAAAAACCGAAATATATTTTAGCGGATGAACCTGTTGCATCACTTGACCCACCTACTTCCCATCAGGTAATGACTTATTTAAGAAAAATCAATAAGGAAGATAATATTACCACCATTGTAAACTTACACTTCATTGATATGGCCATGGAATATGCCGACCGTATTATCGGAATGCGTGCAGGTGAAGTTGTTTTCGATGGACCAGTTGCTGAAGTATCTGAAAAGACATTTGAAGAAATTTATGGCCGTTCTATTCGTGAGGATGACTTGCGTGGGGGGGCAGAGGAATAGTGACTAACGAAACACACTCCTTAACAAATAAATCCATACCGCTATACCCCGCTAAAACAAAGCTGCAAGTGACGATCATCTTTTTTGTTGTCCTAGGAATTTATATATTCAGTATGGCCTGGACACAAAGAGATATGGTTAGCGGATTGAGTGGTGCACTTGGAAATATGTATCGCGTAATTGAAAAGTTCTTCCCACCGAATTTTTCAATATTACCTGATATTTGGAATGCATTGGCCCAAACTATTCAAATGGCTATCATTGCAACAACCATTGCAGCTATTTTAACTGTTCCATTAGCCGTGCTTTCTGCGCAAAATATCACAACCTTTAAGCCATTGTATTATTTAACAAGAACTATTTTGAACCTATTGCGTACGATTCCTGATTTAGTATTAGCGGTTATTTTCGTTGGATTATTCGGTATTGGTATTTTTCCAGGAATATTGGCACTTACCGTTTTCTCACTTGGTATTCTTGCAAAGCTAATTAGTGAGACAATTGAATCAGTAGACATGAATCCTTTAGAGGCAATGCGCGCATCTGGTGGCAACGTATTTCAGGTGATTTGGTATGCGCTAGTTCCACAGGTTCTGCCACAATTTACATCCTTAGTACTTTATGTCTTTGAGATTAATATTCGTGCATCAGTTGTGCTTGGTATGGTTGGGGCAGGTGGAATTGGCTTAGTATTGAACCAACAGCTTAAATTCTATAACTATCCGAATGCAATGACGATTATCATTGTAATATTTGTGACCGTACTAATTATTGAATATATAAGCAATAAATTAAGGGAGGCATTGCTCTAATGGAAAAGCTTCAATTACCTCCAAAGCCGGAAAAGTCGTTATTCAAAAAAATTAGAGCAATTATAATTACCATCTTGGTAATTGCACTATATGTATGGACGTTTAAAAATATCGATATTGATTGGGGTCGTGCCATAGAGCGCTCAATTGACAACTTCCATCGTGTCATCCCGAAATTATTTAGTCCAGATTGGGCTGCTGCAGGTAAGGTTGGCCTTGCCATGCTAGAAACGGTATTTATCGCCTTTGCGGGATCATTGATGGCTGCTATCCTGGCTATTCCATTATCCTTCTTAGCAGCAAAAAATATGATGGGCGGTAAAGCAGTTTCAACGGTTGGCAAATGGATATTATCTGCAATCCGTGCTTTTCCGGATTTAATTTTGGCTATTCTATTTGTAGTTGCTGTAGGGCCAAATGCATTTGCTGGGGTCTTAGCTATTGCCATTGGTTCTACTGGTATGCTCGGAAAAATGTTCTCCGAGATTATTGAATCGATTGACATGGAAGTTGTTCAAGCAATGGAAGCAAACGGAGCAAATAAAATCCAAATACTCTTCTATGGTGTTTTACCACAAATCACTCCGGAATTTTTATCTTATGCGATTTATCGCTTTGAAGTAGATATTCGTGCTTCTTCCATTCTCGGTATTGTAGGTGCTGGGGGGATAGGAACCATGATTATATTCGCCTCTAGTAACCGTAATTGGAATGAGATGGGAATGATCTTATTAGCAATTGTCATTGTCGTGACGATTATTGACTTTGCATCTGCAAAAATTAGACGTAAAATAGTATAAGTACTTTACGGAAACGAAATTGAAGAAGGTACCCTCTTTAATTTCGTTTCTTCTATGTAGAAAGGGATGTACATGGTGAAAAATCAGACAACATTAAGAATCATCTATACGAGTGATATTCATGGAAATGCGATGCCACTATTATATGGGACAAATGCTCCTAGTAATCTGGGTCTGGCTAAATACGCTTCTATTGTGAAACAAGTGCGCGCGGAAAATCAACATGTCTTAGTTCTGGACAATGGTGATCTCATTCAAGGCACACCACTTATGACTCATTATGTAAAATCACATACTGATAAAGAAAATCCGATGATTGGAATCATGAATCGAATAGGAATTGATGCAGGTGTTATCGGAAACCACGAATTTAACTTTGGAAAGAAAGTTCTATTAGATGCGATTCATGAATCGAATTATCCATGGCTGTCAGCTAATTTGGTAAATGAAGATGATGAACCTTATTTCGGCAAGCCATATTGCATCAAAACACTTGAAAACGGGTTACGAATCGCAATTGTTGGCGTAACGACACATTATATTCCAAATTGGGAATCCCCCGCACATATCGAGGGAATACAATTTAAAGATGCACTTGAGACATTAAAGTATTGGGTTAAGCATATCCAACAGGTTGAAAAGCCACACTTAGTAATTGCGTCCTATCATGGGGGTTTCGAACGGGATATCGAATCTGGTGAACCAACGGAGGCATTAACAGGTGAAAATCAGGGCTATGCTATGTGCCAGGAAATAGAAGGAATCGACATTCTATTAACCGGCCACCAGCATCGTATTCTAACTGGTGAAATAAATGGCGTTCTCGTTGCTCAGCCTGGTAATAACGGAATTATGTATGGAGCAATCGACGTAGAGTTCGAGCAAGTAGATGGTACATGGAAGGTAATCAAAAAGATGGCAAATATTAATAAAGTTGGTGATGTTCCAGCAGATGAAGATATAATTTCCTATATGTCTGAGCTAGAGGCATCTACTCAGGAATGGCTAGATCAACCAACAGGATATGTGGATGGCGATATGACCATCAAGGATCCATTTAAAGCGAGAGTTGATAAGCATCCTTTCATCCAATTTATTCAAAACGTTCAGATGGAAGCAAGCGGTGCGGATATTTCAGTTACAGCCTTACTTAATAATGATTCCAAAGGCTTTCAACCGGTTGTGACCATGCGTGATATTGTATCTAATTATATGTATCCGAATACGTTAACCGTTTTGGAGCTAAGTGGTCAGGACATTAAATTAGCTCTAGAAAAGAGTGCCGATTATTTCATTTTGGATGAGGATGGAACCATTACAGTAAATCCAACCTATGTAACACCAAAGCCACAGCATTATAACTATGATATGTGGGAAGGAATAAACTACACTATCAATGTATCCAAACCACTAGGTTCCAGGATTGAGAATATCACATACAAGGGGGATGCTTTGAAGGAGGATGGCAGGTACCATGTCGTAATGAATAATTACCGCGCAAATGGTGGAGGAGACTATAATATGTTTAAGAATAGACCTATCATAAAGGAGATTCAACAAGACATGGTCGAATTAATTCTTGCTTATTTTGAGAAGCATCCAACAGTGAAGGCAGAAGTTATTCGTAATTTCTCGGTAAAAGCCTAATTTATAATAAATAAAAAGGGTCATCTTGGTACAACAGATACTCGTTGTACCAAGATGACCCTTTTTGTTTAGTTAAAAACCTCCATTAATCTAAATCATCGCTTTGACCATTTGAATTGCCATTTTTACCAATGTCCCCAAGCTCGGTATCAATGGAGATGGAGATGATTTCTCCAGTGTTAGCATCAATATCTAATTCCGCTTCACCAGTTGGTCCCTCAATTTCGACTTCATAAATATAACGACCATCATCTTCATCCAATTGCAGCTCCGTAATTATTCCATCGAACTCAGCAAGAGCAATTTTTTTGGCTGTTTGATAATCAATCGCCACTTTTATCCCGTTATCCTGCTGTTTTTCTTCGGATTTTGTATCATCCTGCTTCTGCTCTTCTGCTTTGGAATCATTCCCGTTTATCTTATCTTTATCTACATCCGTACTAGTTTCACCCTTTTCAGATTTACTATCTTCTGTATTTGCTTTATCCTTTATGGATAAGTCGGTTGAATTTTGTGTAGTTACTTTTAGCACTTCCTCTTCTAACTGAAGGATCTCACCTGTATTACCGTCTAATTTAATCTCGTATTTCTTACCATTTCCTTCTACTTCCACTTCATAAACTACACGATTAAAGCTTTTATCTAATTCAATTTCTGTAATTGTTCCAGGATACTGTGCAGAAACTAGTTCTTCAATCTCTACTCTTGTCAATTTCGGGTCAGCCTGCGCTGCATTTGTATGGTATAAACCAAAGCCTAATAAGGACGCAACCACAACACTTGCTATTGTTATTACTACTTTCTTTTTCATTGCCTTTACCTCCCGTTCTTTGTTATATCCATCATAACCAACTAGAATGAAATCCTTGTGAGAGAAAGATTAGAATTTGGTGAGAAAAAATTATTCATCAAAGGCCGGAAGTATAACTGAAAAAGTTGATCCCTCTCCTAGTTTACTTGTTACAGAGAGTGTTCCGCCGTGTGCTGTTATGATGGTATTAGCGATTGCAAGACCTAAGCCTGTTCCACCGGTATTGCGGCTTCTTGCCTTATCAACACGATAGAACCGTTCGAAAATCCGTTCTTGCTCTGAATTAGGTATTCCAGTACCATAGTCAATGACCTGTACGACAACATTATTTCCTATTTCATCTATACTTACATCTACTTGTTCTTCACTGTATTTAAGTGCGTTGTCTATCAAAATATAAAATACTTGCTTTAATTGGTCTCGATTGGCATTTACAAATAAAGCTTTTTCACGTTGAAATGGTATTTCACGATGATATGCTCTGGCAAAAACCCCAATTGTATCCTCTAACAGCTCTGACAAGTTAATTTTTTCTTGATGTAAGACTTCCTTATTTTTAGCTAATGCAAGTAATTGTTCAACTAGCTTTTGCATTCTATCTGCTTCTGTTCCAATCGCTTCAACCGATTCGTGTATAAGCTCAGGATTATCTTTACCTCTACGTGCTAATAATTGTGCATAGCTTTTAATAATCGAAATTGGGGTCTTTAATTCATGAGATGCATCGGAAACAAAAATTTCCTGCATTTCATAATTCTCTTTTAAGTAATCAATCATATCATTAAAGGTCTCTTCCATTTCATGTAGTTCATCTTTGGAGCGGTTCTTTACTTTAATTTTCTTCCACTTTCCATGTTTCATATTTTCCTTCATCGTACTGATAAGAGATTTGATAGGAAGTAGTAAAAATCTCGCTAAAATATTACCAGCAATCACTATTGGAATAATAATCATCACTGAAGCAATGCTAAGTACATAAATTAGGATTCTCATATTTTCGGACAACGATACTAATTCCTTCGTCATTTGTATGGTTACCACATCACCTGTATTCCATATGATTGGTTTAGACACAGTAGCAAACCTTTTTCCGTTAATGGTTATTACTTCCCTTTTCTCAGTTTTTGAATAGCTGCCTGGCAAATCAATATATTCCTTGGTTTTTGTGTGAACTAAAGGATCTCCTTCCTTAGGAAAAACCCGTATCATTCCATCGGCAGGCAGGAAAGCTTTTAGTAGCTCTGTTGGTGGAATATCTGGATTATTATTTATGGTTGATACAATTGTAACCGTTTGTTCTGCTAGCTCTTTGATTTCACTATCCACCGAGTTTTTATAAAACAGAAAATAAATGGATGTATTGATTAATAAGATTAATACTAGCATGAAAATACTAGTGAATAATTGAATTTTCGTCCGTAGTTTCATATTACTGATCCTTTATCGTATATCCAACGCCACGGACCGTTTGAATGTAGGATTTAGGATATCCTTTGTCAACCTTTTGTCTTAAATAACGAACATATACATCTACTACATTCGTTTCACCAAAATAGTCGTATCCCCAAACCTGTTCGATTAATTGGTCACGTGTAAGAACGATATTTTTATTTTTTAACAAACATACGAGTAAATCATATTCCCTAGGAGTCAGTTCTAATAGGTTGCCATCTCTTCTTACCTCATGCCCTGCAAGGTCAACCATCAAATCACCAACTGAAAGCATATCCTTCTGCATTTTCCTTTCAACCGGTTTTCTTAGATGAACACGAATTCTAGCAAGCAATTCCTCAATTTGAAATGGTTTCGTGACATAGTCATTCGCCCCTAAATCGAGTCCACTTACCTTATCATGAACGGCATCCCTTGCTGTTAATAAAATGATCGGAGTATTTTCATCCGTTCGTCTTATTCTCCGTAATACTTCTAGTCCACTCAATTCAGGAATCATAATATCTAAAAGCACCAAATCCCAGTCTTTTTCCTTCATTAAACGAAGAGCATCTTTTCCATTATTCGCAATTGCTGTATGATAATTCTCGTATTCTAACTCTAGCTGTAAGACTCGGCTTAGCTTTTCCTCATCTTCAACTATTAAAATTGTTGGTTGTCCCATATGCAACACCTACTTATCCGTTCTTTTGGTTTTACTATACCACCGAAACATTAAAAAGTAATGAGAAAAATACCTGCTCAATTAATTGCTTTTTCCAATGAATAAGTAAATAATGAAAGAAAAAAAATTGGGGTGGGATCAACATGCTAGCACTAGATCATATTGTTATTGCAGGAAGAAACGCCGAAAAAGATAGTGTTGCCTACAATAAACAATTTGCCATAAAAGCCGTTAAGGGTGGGGAACACGGAAATTGGGGAACCTATAATTATCTAGCATATTTTTCTAATGAAGCTTATATCGAATGGTTAGGTATTCGTGATTATGATAAGGCGAAGAAGAGTGATAACCCTTTAATACAACATTTAGTATATATGGTCGATAAGGGGCGACACGGACCTTTTCAATTTGCCCTTAGGACAAATCAGATGGATGATTATATTCAGCATTTCAACGATAATCAAATTCCGTTTTCTGGGCCTTTTCACGGTGAAAGGGAGAAACCCGATGGTAGTTTGCTGTCCTGGCGTATGCTGTTTCCTTCCTACAATGTAGAAGAAACAATGCTACCTTTTCTCATTGAATGGAATGGACCTGCTCCTACAGCAAATAGTCTAGCTAACCAGCAAGCTATCATGAATATAAATTATAGTGGAGTAGATAAAGCAACCTTCTCAACTATATATCAACTTAAAAATAGAAGGAGCTTTACCAATCAATTTACCTTACAAAATACAAAAATTGTTTTTCAAGAAAGTGGCCCATTATCCTTTCAGCTCATATAAAAAAGAGAATGTTCATGAACATTCTCTTTTTTAGTAAGTTAAATACTTAACCTAATTGTTGATGTAAGAATTCTGTTACTGATTCAGGAGTTTTCGTGTATGCACTATGTTGATGTGCAAGCTTTTCACCATTTTGGAAAATAAGAATACTCGGAATGCCCATTACTTCATATTTTTCTGCAATTCCCTTTAACTCATCTGTATTTACTTCATACCACTCATAATTCTTAAATTCTTCTAAAATCCCATCAATAAACATATCCATGCGCTTACAATCCGGGCACCAATCTGCAAAGAACTTAATAATAACTGGCTTATCACTACTAATTACTTCATTAAACTTGTCCATTGTTTGAATATATTCCATGTGTAACTCTCCTTTCTTCACTTAGCCTTATTGTATCCATAATACAAACGTTTGTCCTATAGTTTGCTTTCATCCGTATACTCTACTTTTCCTAAAATATATGCCACGAATAGGCCGATAGCAAACGAAGCAACACTTAAAAGTACAACGGAAGTACTTGATGGCCACCCTGGAAAAACTACGAAAATTGAACCAATGACTAGGCCAATAATGATTGCAAATGTTGCATTGCGATAATGCTCTAAAAAATAATTAATAATTTTACTCATTGTAAGAATCCCAATTACAATCCCTACACCAACAACAGCTAGAATATCAAGCTGTAAATTACTTATTGCACCAATTACAACTGGATATACTCCAATAACGAGCAAAATGAAGGAGCCACTTATCCCCGGTAATATCATAGCAGCACTCGCAATAAATGCTGAAAAAAACAATAGTAGATAGATCGGTAATGTCATCTCTTCAATTATTATACCTTCTCTTTCCTTAAGAAATAGCATCGAACCAACAGCTACAGCGCCCACAAGGAGTAATATGTAATGATTCACTTTGAAATTCAGCTTTACATCTGCTTGTCGAAACAAATATGGTAATATCCCAATAATAAGTCCTAGGAAGAAAAATTTCGTGGGATCTGGATAGTGTTCAAATAACCACTCAATTATTCTACTTAGCAACAGAACAGCTGTACCCATTCCAATGCCTAACGGAATAAGAAAACCAAAATGCTTCTTCCAATCCTTGCTAAATATTCCATTAATAGCAGCAATCAATCTGTCATATATTCCCAAAAGCACAGCGATAGTTCCACCACTCACTCCTGGTATCACGTCGCTAGCTCCCATAATCAATCCTCGGTAAATGTTTTTCCATTCCATAATTAAATTCTCCCATGTTTTTACGTTTTATTTATGCTTTACTAAATCACTTATTTATAAGCATACCAAAAAGTTCTTGCATTTTATAGAAAAAGCTTTATACTTTAAATATCGGCTACTTTGCATAGCAAGGTAGCAATATTATTTGATTAGTAACTTGCTTTACAAGGTAGGTGAGAAGTTTGTCATTAAGAAGTCAATTGCTTAAAGGAGTTTTGGAGGGTTGCATCCTAGCAATAATTCATCAACAACCAACTTATGGCTATGAGCTATCCGTTAAATTACAAGAATTCGGGCTATCCGATGTAAGTGAGGGTTCCATCTATCCATTGTTGTTGCGTTTGCAGAAAGAGCAGCTCATACAAGGCACGATGCAACATTCAGAAGTAGGACCAAAAAGAAAATATTATCACCTAACAGATGAAGGAAAAGGAGCTCTAAAACAGTTTATTATGCAATGGGAAAGTATCAAGCTTCCAGTTGATAGTATCTTAAAAAAAGGAGGAACATTATCATGAATGCGAAGGATATTTTAAAGATAAATAACCGATTACGAGAAAAATTAACCGAAGAAAACAAAAAAATATATGAGGACATGCTTGTTTATATTCGAACAAACACAAATAAATCTGAGCAACAAACCGAAGAGGTGTTACTGGAACTATTGGAGCATTTTGTAGCTGCACAATCTGAAGGCAAGTCGGCTCACGATATTTTCGGTGATAATATTAAACAATACTGCGATGAAATCATTGAAGAAATTCCGGGTGAAAAGAAATCCGTTTCATTGGTTTTTGGAGCTTATCTCCTAATAAATCTACTAGGAATAATGAGTTTAACTTATGGTACATTAGGATTCTTCTTTAATAATGTATTTCATATGGGTTCAAATGATGTAGAAATCTCTTTAGGCTCTGCCATTGTTAATATCCTAATTGACTTATTTCTCATCTATTGTTTTGTAAAACTTATATTAAAATGGATTAAATCTTCTACCTTTAATGAAAAAGTAAAAAAGAAATGGGTTGAATTCCTACAAATATGGATTGTTTGTACTCTCTTTATAGGGATAATGGTGATGATTAATGTCTTTATGCCTACTTTTGGCCTTGAGATGAGAATACCGGTCATACTATTCGCGGGTATCGGTTTTATCCTGCTTATCATCTCATGGGTGTTAAATAAAAAGTACCGAATTACAAAATAAAGGGAACTAATAAGTTAGCTCCCTTTATTCTACCCTTCCATATTTTATACTATTTTTCTATAAATTTTAGATCCGGTATCCACTGAGACATATGTGCTTTTATTTCTTTATATCTTTGATCTGCATTAGGTAAATCACTATCTGCCAATTGATACATTGGAATAACCTCAAAATCCTGCCAATTATTATATTTCACATAGGTTGGGAGAAATTTAGGTGTGTGTACCCTTACAGATGCTTCCCCATTCTCCATGGTTTTGGTAACAGTAAACTTTACGATTCCACCAACTTGGCGATAATATTCATTCTGACCAGATAGAAAATTACCTAAAGAATAAATGACTAAGGTCTTATTTCCTTGCTCACCGGTAACCCAATCGACTGGCTGTAGAACATGAGGATGGTGTCCTAATACGACATCTACCCCTAGATCTGCAACAAATTGGACAAGATCCTTTTGAGATTGGTTAGGCATTCGTTCATATTCATTTCCAAAGTGAAGACTAACAATGACTACATCTGCTTTTTCCTTTGCTTCCTCAATATCCATTTCGATTAGCTTTTGGTCAATTAAATTAACTAAATAATCCTTTCCGATTGGCACAGGAATCCCGTTCGTTCCGTAAGTATACGATAAGAAAGCAACCGAAATCCCTTCCTCTGTATCGTAAATTCTTATTGTTTTCTGATCTTCTTCATCCTTATAGGCACCTGTATACATCATATCAATTGTTTCCCAATGCTTAATGGCATTTTGGATTGCCGCTTCTCCTCTATCCAATGTATGATTATTCGCCAAAGTAACGACATCGATTCCAGCCCATTTCAGGGCATCACCTACCTCAATAGGACTATTAAAGGATGGATAGGAGGATAATCCTAGCTCCGTTCCTCCAATCATCGTTTCTTGATTAGCTATCGTGATGGTTGTATCACTTAGGAACGGCTTTACCCGCTCTAGCATAGGTTTAAAATCATATCCGCCATCATCATTTCTGGCATCATCATAAACACTGTTATGGATAAGAATATCTCCGATTGCCGAAATTGTTATCTCGTGTTTTATATTGATAGGTTCTTTTGGCTCTTCTACTTCCAATTTTTTCTTTGAATGGGAGCCTGCAGTTCTTCCATGGTCGTTATTCCCTTCAAGATCACCACAGG
Source organism: Ornithinibacillus bavariensis (assembly GCF_018333235.1). Lineage (GTDB taxonomy): Bacteria > Bacillota > Bacilli > Bacillales > Amphibacillaceae > Ornithinibacillus > Ornithinibacillus bavariensis. The sequence goes on from NZ_BORP01000003.1 coordinate 40,706, forward strand.
AAACCACAAATATACTTAAAAACAAAATTACAACTAGCCCTTTTATTTTCCCCCTGAACATAGGCAAAAGCTCCTCTTTCTTTTTTACTAAATCATACCATAGTATTGTAAGATAAAGTTCCTTATGTCTTAAAAATCCTCAAATTTCTACAGCAAGTCCAACACCAGTAATATTAATATGCATAAGTACCTTTTCTACATTCATTAGAAAACGACCACCCTTATCCTTGAGTGGTCGTTTATACTTAATTGATCCGTTCGATTATCGTCGCATTTGCCATTCCCATTCCCTCACATATAGCTAATAAACCATATCTCCCATTTATCCGTTCTAATTCATATAGCAAGGTCGTCATTAACTTTGTACCAGTCGCACCTAGTGGGTGCCCAAGTGCAATTGCTCCACCATTTACATTTAGCTTATCGGGGTCTGCCCCTATTTCTGTCAACCATGCCATCGGCACTGGTGCAAATGCTTCGTTTACTTCGTAGCAATCCATATCTGTAATCGTAAGCCCTGCTTTCCGTAACACTAGCTTTGTCGCCTCTATCGGTCCTGTTAGCATAAGAGTCGGATCCGAACCGATAACAGATCTTGCAACAATTCTTGCCTTTGGCTTTAAACCTAATTCCTTTGCCTTCTCTCTCGACATTAGCAATACCGCACTTGCACCGTCACTCATCTGACTCGAGTTTCCTGCTGTTATTTTTCCATTTTCCTGAAATACCGATTTTAACTGAGCGAGAGCATCGAAAGAAGTATTCATTCTAGGTCCCTCATCTTCTGAAAAAATAAGGTTAACACCCTCCTCATTGTCCATGCTTATAGGCACTATTTCAGCATTAAATCGCCCTTCCCTTAATGCTTTTAATGATTTTTCATGGCTTTTTAAGGAATACAAATCTAATTCCTCTCTTGTAAATCCCCATTTATCAGCAATCTTTTCAGCGGAAACACCTTGATTAACAATTTCATATTTACTCATAAGTCTCGGACTTGGTTTGCTTGTGCCCATGTTCGCAAACATCGGTGAGCGAGACATACTTTCTACACCACCAGCAATCACGACATCCATATCACCTGCCGCAATCGCTTGCGAACCAAAATGTATTGCCTGCTGACTTGAACCACATTGACGATCAATAGTAACACCAGGAACTGTTATTGGAAAACCTGCAATTAAAGCAGCTGTCCTTGCTATATTTCCTCCCTGCTCATTCATCTGTGTGACACACCCTAATATAACGTCCTCCACTTCACTTATATCTAAATTTGTTCGATCGATTAATGCCTCTAACGTAAGTGCTGCCAAGTCGTCTGAACGAACATTAGCTAGCGCACCTCCTTTACGACCCACCGCTGTACGAACGCCATCTATGATTACAACTTCTCGCATTTCATCACTCCTACCCTTTCCTCCCATTATACGAAGTATTTTCATACAATTCTATAAATTTGAGGGTTGGTGAAAATATACTTATAATTGAAACCAAAATAAGGTAAAATCGTATGTAAAGTATCAAAATAATTTAGGGGGAAATGGTATGAAACGAACAGCTGAAGTAACACTCGGTATTATCGGAACTGTTTTTTATGTATTCTCTGTCTTAATTGGAGCATTACGTCTTTGGATGGAGAATAACAAGGATTATCTTTATGATTTTATTACCGAAAACCAAAACGAGATGGAATTCACAGCGGATGATATGGATATCATCCAGGAAGCATTTAATTTAAATTTGGCAGGTGGCGGACCATTACTTGTTATCATGCCGATATTAGCAATCATTTTAGGTATTGTAGCCATGGTATTACTAAAGGGTAATAAAAATCCAATCGCTGCAGGTATTATTTTTATTGCAACTGGAGTCATTTATGTCATCGTAACACTTGGTGGAGGTATACTAAGTGGAATCTTATTCCTAATTGCCGGTATCCTATGCTTGGCTAGAAAGCCAAAGACACTAATCGAGGAGTAATAGGTCCAAAATGATAGGAAATACTACTCACACACGTTTGATAAAGTAGTATATAATAAAGTGAATCTATAATCTGTAGGATTCTTATTCCCATATTTTTCGTTTAAAGAGTATTATAAGGGATGTATTCTACATTAAAAATCAAAAGACAAGTAGCTATGTGGTATTCAAGCGAGATAAAATAAAGCTTCGTCCTATTTTACTTGTGAATCAAGATATCTCCTTTGAGGTGTTAACATGAAGCGATATTTAACGGCAGTTTTCATTGCCATAAGTGTAGTAATATTAGTCTTGGGATTACGAATTGATTCCCAATGGACTGGAGCTGCCTCATGGGGGCTAACTTTAATATGCCTCATCTTCGCAGCTTATTTTACGAAATATATTCCTGATGAGAAAACTCCGAAAAGAAGGAAGTAAACCTGAGAGGCTTACTTCCTTTTTTTGTTTGGTACTGATAAAGCTACTATTTAAGGCTATTTATCGGAATAAAAAGTAATATATCATCTTGATTAGTTGGATTTCCTCTTCCGTCCGTATTATTTGTGATTGCATAAAGTCCTTCTGGAGTAGATAGTACATCTCGAACTCGTCCTACATCGGAAATGATTAGTTGTTCTGTCTTCGCAATTGGATCAAATTCTCGAATCCCCTCTCCACGTAAAGAAGCAAAATAGAACTTCCCTGCTAAAAAGGTCATTCCTGATGGCGCCCATGTCGTCTCACCTGAATGAATAATAGGAGCCTCCATTCCTTCCCGTCGTTCATCACCTTGAATAGTTGGCCAACCGTAGTTTTTCCCTTTTTGTATCCGATTAATTTCGTCATGAGCACTGGCACCATGTTCCGTAGCATATAATTGGCCTTCATTATCCCAAGCTAGACCTTGTGGATTTCGGTGACCATAAGAATATACATAGCTGTTTTCAAATGGATTATCATCTGGAATACTACCATCAAGGTTCATTCTTAGAATTTTTCCAGCTAAACTATTTATATCCTGAGCTAATTCAGGAACAGTAGCATCACCAGTTGTAATGTAAAGTCTCTTGTCAGGTCCTATCTCTATTCTTCCACCTTGGTGAAACTTACCTCCTGGTATTTGATCAAGTAATGTTGCCGTTTCCTTCCACGAATCATTTGTTTGCTTTATTTCCACAACTCGTTGGAAATAATGACCACGTTCTACATAGGAGTAGTAGGCATATGCTGTATCAGTAAAGCCTTCTGGAAATGATATACCTAATAAACCTGCTTCAGGTTGATTAGATAAATCTTTCTCTAATTGAACCCGCTTTCGATTTATCTTTTGTTCTTCGATTTCCACAATAAAACCTGTTCGCTCACTAATATACAATTTCTCTCCAATCTTCACAATTTCCCAAGGCACTTGAAGATTTGTAGCAATTATCTCATATTTTATCTGCTCGCTATTATTCATTGCTTGTTCTTTGGAACCAGTAAGCGTATTTTGCGCCGGTGAGCAACCAGTTAGAATGAGGGTAACTAGGGCAATAAGGGGATAAAGAATTCGTATACAAATCAACTCCTAACAATTAGTTTATTATCTTCATTCTAATGCAATTTAGGAATTTTTATAAGTGAATAACCTATTGAATACAAAAAAAAATCTTGGAGGATACTTCCTCCAAGATCTTTCTAAATCATTTTAGCACGTTTTGCTGCTTTTTCACGTTCATTTTTATTTAAAATTTTCTTACGTAAGCGAATGGATTCTGGTGTTACTTCACAGTATTCATCTTCATTTAAATATTCGAGCGCTTCTTCCAACGACATGCTCCGTGTTTTGCGAATAACTGCTGTCTGGTCTTTCGTTGCAGAACGAACGTTTGTTAAATGCTTTTCCTTTGTAATATTAACTGTTAAGTCATTTTCACGGTTATGTTCACCAACAATCATACCTGCATAAACCTCAGTACCTGGTTCAACAAAAATAATACCGCGATCCTCTAGACCCATAATTCCATAAGTTGACGCTTTTCCATTTTCCAGTGCTACAAGTACACCCTGTCTTCTTCCACCAACTTGTCCCTTAATTACTGGCTCGTACGCTTCAAAAGTATGGTTTAAAATACCATATCCACGAGTTTCTGACATGAATTCAGTTGTATACCCAATTAATCCACGGGAAGGAACCTTGAATTCTAAGCGAACTTGTCCATTACCAAAGTTCACCATATCCAACATTTCACCTTTACGTTGACCAAGTGATTCCATGACAGCTCCAGTATGTTCCTCTGGTACATCAACTTGAACACGTTCAACCGGCTCACATAAAACACCATCAATTTCTTTTAGAATAACCTTTGGTTTGGAAAGCTGTAATTCATAGCCCTCTCTACGCATGTTTTCAATTAAAATGGATAAGTGTAATTCGCCACGTCCCGATACGACCCAAGCATCTGGTGATTCCGTTGGATCAACACGTAAACTTACATCTGTCTCTAACTGTTTCATTAGACGCTCTTCAATTTTACGAGAAGTAATGTACTTTCCTTCTCTGCCAGCAAAAGGACTATTATTAACAACAAAAGTCATTTGCAGGGTTGGCTCATCAATATGCAATAATGGTAATGCATCCGGATGATCCTGTGGACAGATTGTTTCTCCCACGTTAATATCATCTAGACCAGAAATAGCTACAATATCCCCAGCAGATGCTTCTTCAATTTCTAATCGCTTTAAGCCAAAGAAACCAAATAATTTACTAATTCGGAATGATTTTTGTGAGCCGTCCTTTTTGAGGACTACTACTTGTTGGCCAACATGGATCTTCCCACGAACAACACGCCCAATTCCAATACGCCCAACATAATCATTGTAATCAAGCAAAGTAACTTGAAATTGTAATGGTTCCTGACGGTTATCAATTGGTGCTGGAATATGTTTAATGATGGTTTCAAAGATAGGATCCATTGTTTCTTTTTGTTCATCTGGCTCATATCCAGAAGTACCATTTAATGCAGATGCATACACAACTGGAAACTCTAGCTGTTCATCATCTGCTCCTAGCTCAATAAATAAATCAAGTACTTCATCCACTACTTCCTCTGGTCTAGCATTTGGACGGTCTATTTTATTTAAAACGACTATTGGTGTTAATTTTTGCTCTAAGGCTTTTTTTAATACAAACCGTGTTTGTGGCATAGTCCCTTCATAGGAGTCAACCACTAGAGCAACACCATCAACCATTTTCATTATCCGTTCTACCTCACCGCCAAAATCAGCGTGTCCAGGTGTATCTAAAATATTTATTCTTGTATCGTTATAGCTAATGGCTGTGTTTTTTGCTAAAATGGTAATTCCTCGTTCACGCTCAATATCATTTGAGTCCATGGCACGCTCATCTACATGCTCATTTTCACGAAAAGTACCAGAGTATTTTAGTAATTGGTCCACTAAGGTAGTCTTTCCGTGGTCTACGTGAGCGATAATTGCGATATTACGAACATCTTCTCTAAATTGCATAAAGTACGCTCCTCTTATTTCCGAGTAGAATCAAACTAGACAATTATATCATAATATGTCTTTTTTGTCTTGTTTTTATTTACTGAGTGTGATTGGAAAAGTTAGCGTAAACTTCGCTCCACCTAACGTGGATTTTCCTGCTTCAATTTTTCCATCAAATTGCTCAACAATTGCTCTAGAAATTGCCAGTCCAAGACCTGTCTCCCCATTCTTACCTTTCACAAATCGATGAAAAATATGCGGTCTGAGCTCATCCTCAATCCCTTCTCCATCATCTTCAATAGTCATTATCACATGATTATCTTCCTGCCTAGCTGTCAAAAGAAGCTGTTTATTTCCATGTCGGAGTGCATTAAAGGTGAGATTTAATAGTGCTTGTAACAGCCTTTCCTCATCTCCATATATTTGTATCGTGTCATCTATATTCCGCTTCAAGTCCATTTCTTTTTCTGTAGCTAATGGTAATGCACGTTCCATTACCTTATCAAACAAAGAATTTACTCCGAATAATTCTTTTTGATAGGTGACCTCCTCACTCTCCAATTTAGCAAGTAAAATCATTTCATTAATGATTTTCTTTAAGCGGCTAACCTCCGTAACAATGACCTCAAGACCTTTTTCTTCTTCCTTCTCATCAAATACCTTCTCCCTAATTCCTTCTGCATATCCTTGAATAGTCATAAGAGGTGTTTTTAATTCATGACTAGCATTTTGAAAGAAGGTTTGCTGTGTGTTGATGTAGCGCTGTAGTTCATTTGCCATATCATAAAAGCTTTGCGCCACTTCCTTTATTTCACCAGTCGCTTGAATCGGTTCAATTTCGTCAAATTTCCGCTTTTCAATTTTCTTTAACTGATAGTTAAGCCTAGTTAGCGGGGTCACAAGCTTATTCGTTAAAAAATAGCTAAGAACAATAACCACTACTGCTCCAACAGCAAATACAATTAGCATTCGTTGAATAAAATTATGTTGAACCACCTGAAGATCGCCAAGTGGGGTTAAGAGAATTAATTCTAACCCAAGACTTTTCGGGACAAATAAAATTCTAGAAGTTACATACTTCTCCTTCCCATATTCCCAAAGCTCCTCATCGTTATTCGAAAAATCATTATTCATGAATAATCCGGTTACTATTTGCTTTGGTAAAGTGGAGTATAGTACTGTATTTTGTTCCCTATCATATAAAAACAATTGTAAATCCTGGTCCTGTAGAAACTCATTAAAGCCAATGAGATTCTGTCTTGAAATAAATGCATCGTCTAAAACGTTAACTAAAATCTCACCTTTTTGTTCCAGCTGTCTCTGTTCATCCTGAATTAATAAATTCAAAATTAGTGAGTATATCACATAGCCTGTGACAGCCATAATTATTAATAGTAAAGCAGTAAAGGCAGCATTTAATTGATATTGAAGTTTCATCATGATTCCTCTTTATCTCGTAAACGGTAACCATACCCCCATACCGTTTCTAGTGGTAATTCTTGAAATTTTTTTCGAATTCTTTTCACTAAATCATCTACCGCCCGGTCACTACCAAAGTAGTCTTCCCCCCAAACCTTCATCAATAATTCTTCACGGGAAAAAGCTCGATTTACATTTTCAGCAAACAGAATTAACATATCAAATTCTTTCGTGGTTACATCTTGTTCTATTCCATTCCAAAAGACCCTACGGTCACTCTTATTAATAACGAGTCCATCCACTACAACCTGTTCTGTAATTTCCTGTTTCACTTCGTCTGGACGATATCGTTTAAATACTCTTTTCACTCTGGCGATAAGCTCCCGAGGACTAAATGGTTTCGTTAAGTAATCATCTCCACCTAATTCAAGCCCTAGAATCTTATCAATCTCTTCATCCTTAGCAGATACAATAATGATTGGAACATCACTTTCATTTCGTACCAGCCTACAAAATTCATAACCGTCTATACCGGGAAGCATTATATCTACAATCCACATATCAGGTGGATTCGTTTTCCAAAGTGATAGACCTTTTTCAGCACTTTCTACTACAGAAACCTGATAGCCCTCTTTTTTTAAGAAGGCAGAAATAATATTTTGAATGTTAGGGTCATCCTCAATAACAGCAATATGATAATTCATACATCTCACCGCTTTGCTATTTTCTTTGCTTCTATTTTCACAAAAAATAAGTTAGGAAACAATATATTTCCCTTAATTCCACACTTATTCCACATTTATACCAAAGCTATTCCGAGGCTTTAGGATATGCTATAAATAACCTTTTATGAAAGGAAGAATCGTATGGAATATAATGAGCGAAACGACGATACAATGGAAACAACTCAAAATGATAGTACTTCAACTTCTGAAGCAATAACCAATCTTTCAGAAGAAAGTGAGGATCCTGGCTTAACAAAACCAAATAAAGTCGTTAAAGAGAAAAGAGTTAAAGGAAAAAGCCCATCAAGCATACGGGCATTTTTTGCCGGTATGTTAGGGGGGCTAATACCTGCAGTAATTGTGTTAATACTAATCATGAATAATCTCATCCCAACTTTCGAGAATGATACATCAGGAGGAGCTATAGCTGATAAAAGTGATACGAATAAGCAAAATGTAGTGACAACAATGGCTACAGATGATGCAGATGCATCTACTAATTTGGCCGAGGTTTCCGAAGCAGTTGTTGGTGTTTCAAATATGAAGAGACAAAGTATTTGGACGCAAAGTGAGGAGACCGGAACTGGTTCGGGTATTATTTATAAAAAAGAAAATGGCAAGGCTTATGTCATTACAAATCATCATGTTGTAGCAGGAGCAGAAGAGGTTGAGGTTGTCTTATCCAATGATGAACGAATGAAAGCAAAGGTTCTTGGCTCTGATGACTTATCTGATTTAGCAGTACTTGAAATTGACGGTAGCAAAATCGACCGAGTTGCAACACTTGGCACGACAGATGGAAAACAAGTTGGAGAAACCGTGTATGCCATCGGAAACCCACTTGGTATGGAGTTTGCTAATTCCTTAACAAAAGGTATTATAAGCGGATTAAATCGCTCTGTATCAATGGATACGGATGGAGATGGTGCAGAAGATTGGGTTACTGAGGTTATTCAAACAGACGCCGCTATTAATCCTGGTAACAGCGGTGGTGCCCTAGTAGATTCTAGTGGTAAGGTTATTGGAATCAACTCTATGAAAATTGCTATGACACAGGTAGAAGGAATTGGGTTTGCAATCCCGATAGACGCAGCACTTCCTATTATTGAACAATTAGAATCAAATGGCAAAGTAGAGCGACCATTTATCGGAATTAGCATGGCCTCCATTAATCAAGTACCAATGCAATACCGTCACAACATCATCCTCCCTGAAGAAGTAGAGGATGGTATGGTGGTTGCAAGTGTAGAGGCAGGCTCACCAGCTGATAAGGCAGGCTTACAGCAATTTGATGTCATTACTAAAATAGACGGTCATGATACTCCTTCAGCATTAGAGCTAAGAAAATATATGTATACAAAAACGCAAGTAGGAGATTCCATAAAACTAGAGATCTATCGTAATGGTAAAAAACAGATTATTGAACTTAAGCTGACACAAAGAAACGATTAATCTAAATAGGAAGGGACATCCCCCCCTTCCTATTTTTTATTCATTGCTCTTTTTTATCGATATTATATATAATATGATTTAACTGTATGATTTAAAGGAGTGTTAGTATGAAATGTCAGCATTGTGGCCATGAATCAGAGAGCGGCAGGTTCTGTTCCAACTGTGGGGGATTGCTGGAGCATAGCGAACTGGTACAAGAACAGCCGAAAGTTGAAGAAACGGTTCCATATGAATCAATGGAGATAGAGCAGACTGAAAGTGTTAACGAACAAGTTGAATTAAATGATTCAACGGGTTTCCTAACTGCTCTCCATACGAATTCTAATCAATCTCAAAAAGAACAAACGAAGAAGCAAGAGAACAAATCGGATTTCACAGATCAGCTTACTTTAGTTTTTGCTAACTTTGGACACTTTTTCCTTACATTAGTAAAGCAACCAACTATGGCGCGAAAGGCAAACCATAAAGATTTATTTTCATCACTTATTACAATTGTTGCTTTCGCATTAATTGTTGCATTTACACTCTTCTTACCACATGCTTTTATTGCAAGAAGTACATGGTTCATGCCTGCACCATCTATATTTTATGAATTATTTATGCCATTATTATTAGTTATCATTTTATTAGCCGGCATTGCTTCATTAACCTATGTAGCAGCTAAAATTACTAAAGTAGATTTTACATATTTAGACGTAATTGGTAAGTACGGAGCGTATTTATTACCATATGCCCTTCTATATTTAGTAGGTGCTGTACTGTCGATTGGACATTTACCATTTTTACCTACAATTCTCTTTACCATTAGTATTATGGGACCTATATTTGCAATACCAGCTTGTATATTATATGAAAAAGAGGCTACTGGATTAGATCGAATTTATACATTACTTGGTCAGTATTTTGTATCCTTCTTATTTATCTTCCTTGTGGCAAATTCTTTAATCGGTGCATTTATGAGAGATGTCTTCTACTTTCTAAGATAAGTAAATTATTACAGAAGCGGGACCAAACTTAATTCGTTTACGGGTTCCCGCTTTTTTATTAACCTAAAAATAAATCAAGTATATTCATTCCGGCTGAGCTATTTTTATTATAGAACTCGGAATATCCACAGTTATTACAATAGACAACAACAAATTGATTATGCTGGATATCAAACATTTTTGATAGCCCTGTTCCTGTCATCGCTACTTCTTTCTTTGAAGCATCCATACTACCACATTTCATACAGCCTCTATTCTCACTCATCTTCATCACGCTCCTTCATTTTATTACGGTTTACCTAACTATAATGTTTCAAAAAATAACACAGCCATAGCTAAAATGGCTGTGTACAATTTATTCCTCTAACTCATTCTCATAGCGGTTATGATTTGGTGTTACTCCAGTAAAATACCCCCGTTCATCAGCAGCAACAAATTCCTCTATATCCTCTACACTGTTAATATTTTCGTCGCTGTTTGGGTACATCTCATCATAATTTTCCTGATCTCCATATAGGTCTGAACCTGTTTCAGAAGTACCATACCTACTTACTTCCTGCCAAGCATCTTCTGCATCGTAGCCTACCTGAGTCTCATCGGTAGCCTCATCAGGGTTAATATTCGGACTGAATACTTCCTCTTCAACCGTTCTATTTCGCTCAAACGTAATATTGTTTGCGTGGTTTATACAACGATCAGTCGTAGGCACTGCTTGTAGTCGCTCAAAAGGAATGTCCATTCCACACTCCTTACAAATCCCATACGTTCCTTCCTCAATGGCGTGCAATGCTTTATTTATTTCTTCTAATTCCTTTTCAGCATGCTCATTAAGTGCTATATCCTTCTCTCGTTCATAAAGCTCGGTTCCATGGTCAGCTGGATGATTATCGTAATTGGATAGCTCACTCATCGATTCCTTTATTAATTCATAATTTAGACCAAAATGATCCTGAACGTGTTCAATTAATTCATTTTGCCTCAGTAGCAATGCATTTTTACACTCACTTTTCTGTTCATTCGATAACATGTATTAGCCTCCTTATTCGTTGGGGTTTTACTTCCCCTGAACCTGTGATAAAAGGTAGCTAATCTTACTATGTGTAATAGAATTATATTGATTCTTTAATTTCCTTCTAACAACATGTCAATATGTGGAATACCATCCTCCAAATATTCGGAAGAGATTTGCTGAAACCCCAAGGATTCATAAAATCCTTTTAAATAAGCCTGTGCTTGAATTCTAACACTGCTTTCTTGCCACTTTTCATCAATAATATGGAGTGCATTTTCCATGATTTCTCGAGCATAGCCACGTGATCTAAACTTTTCTACTACCAGGACCCTCCCAATGGCTGGAGTCTCCTTATAGACAAGTCCTTTAGGGAGAAGTCGAACATATGCAGCAATCTCCCCCTCAACCGTTAAATAATAATGTAATGATTTTTGGTCATAATTATCTAACTCTGGATATGGACATTCTTGTTCAACAACAAATATATCTGTTCTAGCCTTTAAAATTCCGTATAATTCTTGGACGGTCAATTCATTAAAGCTTTTCAACTGCCAATGCATGCACTATCACTCCAATTGCAAATTTGCTTTTATAATGTTGAAAATAATTATATAGTAGAATCAGGAAGGAAGTGCTACATAATGCTAACACAAAATACAAAAATCGGCTTTATAGGAACAGGTGTAATGGGAAAAAGTATGGCCCTGAATTTGCTAAAGGCTGGTTATTCTGTTCATGTTTTTAATCGTACAAAAGAAAAAGCTCAGGAATTATTGAACAATGGAGCGGTATGGAAGGATAGCATTAAAGAGCTTTCTCAAGAAGCGAATGTTATTATTTCCATTGTTGGATATCCAAAGGATGTAGAGGAAGTATATCTAGGAAGCGGTGGAATTATTGAAAACGCGAAAAAGGGTGCATACCTAATAGATATGACAACCTCAAAGCCGTCTTTAGCAATGCAGATTTTTAAGAAAGCAAAAGAAAAGGGCTTATACTCGCTAGATGCTCCCGTTTCAGGAGGAGACATTGGTGCGAAAAATGGTACACTTGCCATTATGGTTGGAGGAGAACAGGAAGCCTTTGATACAGTTTTCCCGATATTTGAAGTGATGGGTAGCAACATTATCCTTCAAGGAAAGGCTGGTGCAGGACAACATACAAAGCTAAGTAACCAGATAGCAATTGCCTCCAATATGATTGGTGTCTGTGAAGCTATTGCCTATGCGAAAAAAGCTGGACTTGACCCAGTAAGAGTTTTAGACAGTATTACGACTGGCGCAGCTGGGAGCTTCTCTTTATCCAAGCTTGCACCCCGTATGATTGAGGGAGATTTTGCACCTGGCTTTTATGTGAAGCATTTCATCAAGGATATGACCATTGCAATTGAATCAGCAAAGGAACTAGGATTATCAACTCCAGGCTTAGAATTATCACTTAAGCTCTACCAAGAGCTTGCCGAGAAAGGTGAAGCTGATAGTGGAACACAAGCATTGATTAAATTATTTGCAGCTACACTTTAATTATTCTTCTGGTTATCAATTATTTGTTGAACGACAAATGCTAGGCTATCGTTCCCGAAAAGCTGAAGTACCGCTAACACTGTCTCATCTGCTATTTCTTCAGAATCCTTTTTGGGAACGGTTAATTCCATCATTTCTTCCAACACCTTATTTTTTCCCTGACTAGGATATGCAGCGTGATATAGTTCCATTGGGTCTAAATCACGATTGATACACCACTGTGCAAAAACTAATATCATCATTTTTTCATCGTGCTGATATTTTTCAATAATATAATCTTCCATTGCTTTTTTATCCATTTTAGTCACCTACTTTTTGAAGTAAAAAAATCCACATGAAGCTCAACGCTTGTTTTAATTCTTGTGATAATCCTTCATGATGTTGTTTTTTAACTCCTTCTTTATACACTCCGAAGCCATCAACCACTTGAAAATCCATTTCCTTAGCAAGCTGAAGAAACTCCCAAGGCATCATCGAATTACAAATTGTATGTTCACCGTACACCTTTCGATAGTCATTACCTCTTGGCCCGGCAGTTGGACCTAAAATTCCAACACAAAGTAATCCACTGGGTTTCAATATCCTACGAATTTCCGTTAGGGCAAGTGATGGCACTTCCACCCATTCAAGAACATTGATACATAAGACACCATCAAAGGAATGCGATTCTATTGGTAAATCGACTACATCTGCCTGCTGAAATGGAATGGCTTGTAATCGTTCCTTTGCCTTTACAATCATTTCCTCTGATAAATCAATTCCCATAACCTGATAGCCTAGTGAGTGTAATTTATATGTACCATAACCATCACCACAGCCAACATCCAATATTTTTGCGCCTTGATTTAGATGTTTATCTAAAAAAGGAATAATTTCTTTCCGGCTTCCCTTATCCCACATCTGTTTACTGCGTTCACTCCAGAACTCCGCTGTTTGATCCCATTGCGTTTTTGCTTTCTTTACCCAATCAAACTTACTCATGAAACTACCTCCTAATATAAGATAAAGTAAAACTTCACAAGAATCGTAAAAATATGGTGTGTAAGACATAAAAAGGCTTATCTCAGATGAGATAAGCCTTGTGGTTGTGGTTTAATTATAGTTTAACAACGTTAGCTGCTTGTGGTCCACGGTTACCTTCAACGATTTCAAATTCAACGTCTTGACCTTCTTCAAGAGTTTTGAAACCATCAGTTTGGATTGCTGAGAAGTGTACGAATACATCGTCACCGTCTTCGCGCTCGATGAAACCGAAACCTTTTTCTGCGTTAAACCATTTTACTTTACCAGTCATTTATATGACCTCCTTATCAATAGCTTGCAAAGTATAATTGAATCATTAATACTTTTACCCAAACTCTGATAAAGAGATCGTAAAGTATTACAAACTTCAATTTCCTTTTGCTATTTATAATGTACCTGTTTAAGAAGAAAAAAGCAAGTATCTCAGATATATTTAAGAAAAAAATTAAATTCCGTGTTACAAATATAACTTATTTGTAATATTCTGCTTTACTTTTGGAAATGACAGGTAATCTCCAGTAGGGTAAACTAAACTAATAACAATTATTGGTTTTTATAAGGGGGAACTGACATGCAAACCTTTACTGACAACCTCGGAAGAACAATTCAATTCGATTATCCACCTAAACGAATTGTCTCTCTTGTTCCAGCAATCACTGAAACCATGTATTATTTGGGACTTGAAGATGAGATTGTCGGAAGAACAAGGTTTTGTATTCACCCTAAAGATAAAGTGCTCCTTGCTAAAAATATTGGCGGCACAAAGGATATTAATATTGATCGTATCCATGAAGTAAAACCAGATCTTATTATTGCTGAGAAAGAGGAAAATACAAAAGAAATCGTAGAGACACTGGAAAGGTATTATCCAGTTTTTGTATTTGAGGTACAAAATACGTTAGATGTTTTTCGTATGATCGAAGATTTAGGGTTGTTAACGGACACAAAGATTAAAGCTAATAATTTAACTAAACAAATCCAAAACGTATTACAAAATTTACCTCATGTTCATAACAAACGGGCCGCATACGTTATTTGGAAAAATCCCTATATGGTCGTCGGCAGAGATACATATATTCAATCCTTACTCGACAAAATGGGCCTTATTAACCCATTTACTTTATATGACGGACGATATCCAACCGTCTTTGAACAGGACTTTCTAAAGGAAAATCTAGACTACGTCCTGTTAGCTACAGAACCGTATCCGTTTCGTGAAAAACACCTGAAGGAATGGTTAGAGTTACTACCGAATGTTACACCTTTATTAGTTGATGGGGAAATGTTTTGGTACGGGGCTAAGATGCTGCAAAGCGGGAAATATTTTAATAATCTCTTCCAGAAGCTTTAATATTGCTTGGTCTTCGTAGAGTGACCAAGCAACTTTATTTTTTTTCCTTGTGATTAACTGGGGTACCTCTCATTAGCTTTTCAAAACGCATTAACTGATCATCTTTTGTTTTCTGATGAGAGGAAGAGTTCTCATCATGCTGTACGTTAGATTTTATACCAAATTGAACTCCTGCAGAAGAATTAATAATGCTTTCCCGTTTTCCATCAGAATGGGGAGTCGTTTCCCTTCCAGTATTACGCTGAGTCACGGCTGCTGCCTCCTCTTTTTCATGATATCCTACCCTCTTAATATACCCGAAAGCAAAATGTCCTATTATCGTTTCTTTCCCTTCTAAAACACTTCGAAAAGTTACTATTCTCTTCCTATCTACTAACATTATCCTGTTGAATTTTTGGTAAAAACTTGTTAAACTATACTCTTGCAAGATTATAAAAAAGTAAATAACGACTACCAACATTTATATCTTGCAAATATGAATGATAGGTGGTAATGAAATGGAAAAATATCGAGTATTATTGTACTACAAGTATGTAGACATCGAGGATCCTGAAATCTTTGCAAAAGAGCATTTAGCTTTTTGTAAAGACGCTGGTTTAAAGGGTAGAATTCTAGTAGCGAAAGAGGGAATCAATGGTACTGTTTCTGGTACTGTCGAGGCTACCACGAAGTATATGGAAATGATGCACAACGACCCTCGCTTTGCTGATTTAGTTTTCAAGGTAGATGAAAGTGATGGTCATGCATTTAAGAAAATGCATGTTAGACCACGTAAAGAGCTTGTAACCCTTCGTTTGGATGAAGAAGAGAATGTTGATCCTAAGGAATTAACTGGTGAGTTTTTATCTCCGAAGGAATGGTATGAAGCAATGCAACGTGATGACGTCGTTATTTTTGATACACGTAACGACTATGAATATGAATTAGGACATTTCCGTGGCGCACTTAACCCGGATATTGATAATTTCCGTGATTTACCAGAATGGGTACAAAAAAACAAACATTTGATTGAAGGTAAAAAGATTTTGATGTACTGTACTGGTGGAATTCGCTGTGAGAAATTCACTGGCTGGATGATTAAGCAAGGATTTGAAGATGTTGCACAGCTTCATGGGGGAATTGTAACCTATGGTAAAGACCCAGAAGTACAGGGTGAGCTATGGGATGGACAATGTTATGTATTTGATGAGCGCATCTCTGTACCAATAAATCGTAAGGAACATGTTGTTGTAGGGAAAGACTTCTTTGATGGCAAACCTTGCGAGCGTTATGTAAATTGTGCAAATCCAGAATGTAATCGACAAATACTCTGCTCAGAAGAGAATGAACATAAATATATGCGCGGATGCTCACACGAATGTCGTGTACACCCACGTAACTTATATATTAAAGAACACAACCTTTCACAAGAAGAAATTCAACATCGATTAGATGTTATTGCTAAAGAAAATCAAGTTGCTCAAGAAGCGTAAGAAAAAAAAGACGATCATCATTGAACTGCACCCCAATTGTTAGACAAAAATAACAATTGGAGGTGCAGTTTTTTATGGCCATTTTCGTATGATTGTTTCCGAGTAGACATTTGAGCATTTAATAGTTTCCTGTGATAATTTATGCTATTCTCAAGTGGAAAGGGGGAATTATTAATGAATGTACATGATTTTTCCGTTGGATCAATTAAAGGAGAAACCATTCATCTATCCCAATACAAGGGAAAGGTACTATTAATTGTAAATACAGCAAGTAAATGTGGGTTTACACCCCAATTAGATGGTTTACAAAAGCTATATGAAACATATCATGGTAAAGAATTTGAAGTCCTTGGTTTCCCTTGTAATCAATTTGGGAATCAGGACCCTGGAACGAATGAAGAGATTGATGGCTTCTGTAAAGTAAATTATGGTGTTACCTTTCAGATGTTCCAAAAGATAGACGTGAAGGGGTCAAATGCACATCCCCTATTCAAATTTCTAACAGAAGAAGCAAAAGGGTTTGTAACGAAGGAAATCAAATGGAATTTCACGAAGTTTCTGGTTGACCAAAACGGAAGTGTAATAAAACGGTATTCACCACAAACCACTCCAGACAAAATTGAAAAGGATATTGAACACCTTCTCCAATAAAAAAAACTCGATGGAAAGCCATCGAGTTTTTTTATCAAAGAACCTTTGCTAAGAAGTCTCCTGCTCGCTTTGTTTGTGGATTATCGAAAAAGGATATTGGCTCTCCTTCTTCAATCAGTTGTCCACCATCCATAAAGATAATTCTATCTGCCACTTCCTTTGCAAAATTCATCTCATGAGTCACAACAACCATAGTCATTCCACTTTTAGCCAGATCCTTCATTACATCCAAGACTTCCTTAACCATCTCTGGATCTAGTGCAGAAGTCGGCTCATCAAATAACATGATTTCTGGTTCCATGGCAAGTGCCCTAGCAATCGCCACACGCTGTTTCTGACCACCGGATAAGCGGTTTGGATAGGTGTCCATTTTCTCTGTTAAACCAACTTTAATCAATAATTCCTTTGCAATTTTCTCTGCTTCCCCTCTCTTCTGATGCTTTACCTTCATTGGAGCGTACATAACATTTTCAAATGCTGTCATGTGGGGAAACAAATGAAAATGTTGAAAAACCATTCCAATATTCTTCCGGATCTCAAGTTTATTTATCTTGGGTTTGGTAATGTCCATTTCATGTAATAAAATTTGACCACTTGACGGGGATTCCAGTAAATTTATACAGCGCAGAAAGGTAGATTTCCCTGAACCTGATGGACCAATCACTGCCACAACTTCTCCATGTTCAATCGTTGTTGTAATATTTTCTAAAACTAAGTTATCACTAAAGCTTTTAGAAAGATTATTTATCTTAATCACTATGCCTCATCCTCCGTTCAACCCATCTACCAATAGTAGATAGAATAAAAACCATCACCCAATAAATTAGACCGGCAAACAGTAACGGTTCGAAATTACGATATAATTGCGAACCAACTATCTCTGCTCTTCGCATAATGTCTAGATAGCCGATTGTTGAAACTAATGCCGACTCCTTTGTTAAGGAAATAAATTCATTCATCAATGCAGGCAAGATGTTCTTAATTGCCTGGGGCAGAATAATATTCAGCATCATTGGTCTATAAGCAACCCCTAATGCTTCAGCCGCTTCAACCTGTCCTTTATCGACAGCCATAATTCCCGCACGAATGATCTCCGATACATAAGCAGCCGAATTCAAGCCAAAAGCTAATACAGCACTTAAAAACACTGGAATATCATATTGAAATAGCTGTGGCACTGCATAATGAATAATCATCAATTGTAAGATTAATGGTGTACCACGAAAGATCGAAGTATAAGCATCTGCAGGCCACTTTAACCATTTTTTATTACTAATTTTACATAATGCAAATATTGTTCCTAAAATTAAACCTAATAGGATGGATACACTGACAAATTTTAACGTTGCTCCAATTCCTTCTAAAATAAAAGGAATTGAAGGCACGATTTGGCTAAAGTCCAAATTCATGCCCTCACACCTCACCTTCTAGCAATAGAGTTATTCATATTCTGATAACCATTTATCCTTTAGTTCCTGTATAGTTCCATCTTCTTCAAGCTTCTTCAGTATTTTGTTAACATCAGCAGCTAATTCACTTCCCTTTGGAAACGCTATTGCCATACCTGGTGAGCTAGTTGTTGGATCATCAAAGCCAACAAAGCCTTGTGATTTGATATAACCTATCGCAACAGTCTTATCCATATAAGCAACATCAATACGATTCGTATTTAGTTCCTGAATAAGAATACTAGCATTATCTATTTTCTTTATTTCAAAATCATACTCTGCGGCTAATTTCTCTGCACCTTCCTCTTGAATTGTTCCAAGCTGTACACCAACTATTTTCCCTCTTAAGCTTTCTAAATCCTGAAACGCGTCCTCAGCCTTCGTAATAAACATTTCTCCTGAATGATGATATGACTCAGAAAAGTCTACATTCTTGCGTCTATCCTTTGTTGCACTCATACCAGAAAGCACCATATCTACTCTCTTAGACTGTAAGGAACCTATCAAACCATCAAATTCCATATCTTCAATCTTTATTTCATAACCTAATTCATCAGCAATTTTCTTTGCTAAATCGGCGTCAAAGCCAATAATATTACCCTTGTCATCAAAGGATTCAAAGGGTGGGAAGTCAGCTGAGGTTGCAACCTTTAATATTTTTTTTCCTTCTTTATCCATTGAATTTGCCTCTCCAGAGCTACAGGCAGCTAATAGACTCAGTAATAAGATAAATAAAATTCCTATTTTCGCTTTTTTCATGTTGAACTCTCCCTTATAAATATAATTGCAATTAAATAAATATTCATTTTTGTGTATAAAAATTACTTCTTACCTTTAAATTCAGCTTGTATCGATTCATATAACTTCGTATCTGTAATCACATCAAAGCCTGTATATGCTAATGCGAGGGCACCTGACCTCAATGCCTCAAAGCCATCTTCTGTTATCGTTTGATTGGCAAACTCCTTTGTATGTGCAATTAGTCCTGGTTTATTCATTCCAATATACGGATGAATTGCTGGAACAACTTGACTGACATTTCCCATATCAATTGATCCATAGGATTCTTTTGCAGACAATATTGGTAGTTTACTAGTCTGTTCTAAGTTATTAGTAAAAGCAGCTGATAATGCTTGATTCGTTTTCATTTCATCATAGCTTAGCTCATAATTGGAAATTTCTAGTGTTGCACCAGTCATACATGCTGCACCTTCAGCAATAGCTTTCACTTTTTCTACTACTTGGTTTAAATAGAAACGTTCTCTTGCACGTATATAAAATTGTCCAACTGCATAATCTGGTACAACATTAGCAGCTTTCCCACCCTCAGAGATAATTCCATGAATTCGTACATCAGGTAATAGGTGCTGCCTTAATGCATTGATACCATTAAATAATTGAATAACACTATCAAGTGCATTAATTCCTTCCTCAGGTGAAGCAGCAGCATGTGAGGTTTTTCCAGTATAAGCAAATTGAATAGCATCCATTGCTAAGGAATCTCCACTAATATGGGATTGATCACCCGGATGAAGTATCATAGCAACATCGATATCATTAAATATCCCCTTTTCACTCATAGGCACCTTTGCACCATTTGTTTCCTCTGCCGGGGTTCCTAGTACGACAACACTCCCACCAATTTCCTGGATTATTTTACTCAAGGTTATCCCTGCACCGGCGCTTATCGTGCCAATCAAATTGTGTCCACATCCATGACCTACAACCGGTAAGGCATCATATTCGGCTAGAAAGGCTACCTTTGGGCCAGGCTTATCACTATGGTATTCTGCTCGAAATGCTGTAGGTCTTCCTACTATGCCCACCTCTACTTCAAATTCATGCTTACTTAATAAATCAACAAGTAGTTTCATAGATTCAAATTCCTGGTCACCTAATTCTGGATTTTCATACATCTTGTTAGCAATTGACCATAAATCATTTTCTATTTTATGTAATTCCTTTTTCAACAAATTTTTCATAGTATACTCCTTTTATGCATATTTATTAACTCATGTGTATATTTATAACATTATTTCAATAAATATTCAACATTTTTTTTTGAAAAAATATCGAATTCACCCGACAGCTCTAATTCCATAAAAAAGAGGGCCCTAGTAAAAAAACTAGGCCCTCATCTATCCACGAATTAATATGCTCTTGCCCAATACACCATCTCTTTTGCTTCTTTTCCACAGCAGACACAGCTATTAGCAATCTTTTCTTGTTCGAACGGTATGCAACGAGAGGTTGCAGTTGTTTCTTCTTTAATTTTTTCCTCACATGCAAGGTCACCACACCACATTGCCTTGATAAATCCACCTTTTTCGACTGCCTGTTTGAATTCATCCATATTCTTAGCTTCTCTAGTCATTTCATTGCGGTGTGTCAATGCTTTATCATAAAGATTTTGCTGAACTTCCTCAAGTAAAGCTGGTAATCGTTCTTGTAAGTCATCTAGTGCAACAAATTCTTTTTCGCCAGTATCCCTGCGAACTAATACAACCTGCTTATTTTCAATATCTTTTGGTCCCATTTCAATACGAACTGGAATACCTTTCATTTCATACTCATTAAATTTCCATCCTGGCATCTTATCACTTGCATCAATATCAACCCGTACCAGGGATTTCAACTGGTCACGTAATTCATATGCCTTATCGAGAACTCCCTCTTTGTGCTGTGCAATAGGTACAATCATAGCTTGAATTGGTGCAATTCTTGGTGGCACTACCAAGCCACGATTATCACCGTGTACCATAATTAACGCACCCATGATTCTAGTAGAAACTCCCCAAGAGGTTTGATGAACAAATTGGCTCTTTCCATTTTCATCAAGGTACGTAATATTAAATGCTTCTGCAAAACCTGTTCCAAAATGATGGGATGTTCCAGATTGTAGCGCTTTTCCATCATGCATTAGTGCTTCAATTGTTAAAGTATACTTAGCGCCAGCGAATTTCTCTTTATCGGTTTTACGACCACGAAGTACTGGAATAGCTAAGTAGTGCTCAACTAAATCGGCATAAACATTCAACATACGATCTGTTTCCTGTTTCGCATCCTCATCTGTTGCATGTGCTGTATGTCCTTCCTGCCAATGGAACTCAGAAGAACGTAAAAATGGACGGGTCGTCTTTTCCCAACGGACTACATTTGCCCATTGGTTGTATAGCTTCGGTAAGTCACGATAAGAATGAATGTTTTTGGAATAATAATCACAGAAAAGAACCTCTGATGTAGGACGAACTGCAATTCTTTCCACTAATTCTTCATTGCCACCATGAGTAACCCAAGCTACTTCAGGTGCGAATCCTTCTACGTGATCTGCCTCCTTTTGTAGTAGGCTCTCTGGAATAAATAATGGAAACGCAACATTGGAGTGACCGGTTTCCTTAATCATACGATCTAACTCATTTTTAATATTTTCCCAGATAGCATAGCCATATGGCTTAATAATCATGGTTCCTCTTACTTGACCATATTCTACTAATTCTGCTTGCTTCACCACATCGGTATACCACTGGGCAAAGTCATCCTCCATGGCTGTAATTTTTTCAACAAACTCCTTATTTTTCTTGCTCATGAACAGCACCTCTTTAAATAAATTTATTTTTGAGAACACAAAAAAACCTCGGAATCCACATAAGGGACCGAGGATTGGTGGTACCACCCTTGTTTACTACCGATAGACCGGTAGTACACTTGACTTGATAACGGTCAATGACCGCGCACATCTTCATGACGTATCATCCGATGGCGAACTCCAAGGCAGGTTCCAATTCTTGTCTATGGAAATTCTCACCAACCATTTCCTCTCTGAATAGACTGTTTAAATTGTACTAATCCTTTTCAACGTTTCCATATTTCTTATATTAAACTTAAATATAAAGTGCTTCCTTACGAATGTCAAGTATCCCCAATACGAATCGCGTCTTCCCAACTATTTATTCCTTTTTTAGCTTATAAATATCGGGTTCATCTGCAATTTCAGTCTGTAGTTGATTTAATGTTCGGTGATCCCTCCTAACTGCTGGGGGGATTTTATTCACTATATATCCATGTAAAAAAGGCTCACAACAAGAGATAAAAAAAGAACCTAATAATGCCAATGTAATCAATGGAATATCATATCCTATGAACACATAGCTGAAAATAAGTAATAGCACAAAGGCTAACCCAAAGTCTGATATCGTCGCATTAATATTTCCTGCATATCTTAAAATAAATAAATCTCCAATGAGATAAGAAACAATTGTAGTAAATAGGCTAATCAGAATAATATCCATAAGACTCGTCTCTTGAAATACACTGTAGAGAGCAAAGACAGTAAAAAGTACCGCACCAAATTTAATTCCAAGGATTTTTAAATGATTCAAATTCCATACACCCCTTCTTTACATCATTACCTATATTTTGACCTAATTTGTGTTATTTACTTATAAGGTAATGTTACATACACATAAATAGGGGTAAAACAGAAGGCAGCTTTTGTCATTTATAAAGCTGCCTTGTCTCTTAAAATATTATATTGATAATAAACAAAATAATCATGACGATTTGCACGAAAACCTTAGCAAATGTTCCACTTAAAAATCCTAACAACGAGCCAATAGATGCCTTAAAAGCTTCCTGAAAGGTTCGCTTCTGAAGCATTTCAATGATTAGAACAGCGACAAAAGGTATAATAATTATCCCGAATGGTGGTATAACAAATGAGCCAATAATGACAGCAATAGCAGCACCACGTTCGCCCCACTTACTACCCCCAAACTTCTTCACAAAGTAGCTGTTTGCTACAATATCCGCCACAATAAGGATAATGGTAAAAATAACCATTATCGTCCAAAAGATGAAGCCTAATTCGTCCCCATTAATACCGAATTGATACAATAAGAAGCCAATCCAAATGAGTAGTACAGATGGAATAATTGGATAAATTACTCCAACAAAGCTTAGGATAAATAATGCTACAATTAAAATCCAAATAATGATCTCAATCATCAGTTACTCCTTTACTCTTTTCTGAAACATACTAGAAAGCTTTCTTTCCTCTTTCGTAATAATACGTTTATAATTCTCTAAATGTTTCACAACACTTAAGACAGATAGAAGAACTACAATCATTGTTGGCTCTTCTCCGAAAAAATAATACGTTGTTACTAAAAAAGAAATATACATCATCAAGACACCAATAACAAGATAATCTGTTGCGAAAGTAAAAATGAATAGAATGGCAATACCGATCAGTGCAATTTTCCAATCTATTGCTAGTAAAATTCCGACAAGTGATGCTGTTCCCTTTCCTCCATTAAACTTCATTGTAATTGGAAAATTGTGACCAAGTATAACTGTCATCGCCGTAACATACACTAATAAAATTTGAGTATCACCTGTTATACTGTTTTCATTTAAAATGTAAAGCATGATTAAGATAGCAAGGGTACCTTTAAAAATATCAATAAGTGCAACTAAAATTCCATATTTCCATCCTAATAGAATAGTAGTATTGGAAGCCCCAGCATTTTTAACACCTGAATTTTTTATATCTATTTTTTTATATTTACCAACTAATTGAGAACCATGTATATATCCAAACGCATAACCAATTAGAATACTGATAAGGAAATACATGTTTTTCCCCCTTCATGTTCTTCATTTGTTATTTTTATTCTAATATAAGACAGTGGTGTTGGATACAGTATTTTTAGAAAAAAGGGCCCTGAATGAAGAACTAGATTAATATCTTTAAATACAAAAAGCCCGCATAATTTCATGCGAGCTTCCGTTCACTTATCTAAATTCCAACAGCTACTCATTAACTTTGATTCCGATTACTTCCCTTATCACTTTCCGATGGTAGTGGATCTATTGTATGTTTATACCCATACCCTTTGTCCAGTGTTAAGATTGATAAGGCAACGACGATAATCGTAATAACTATACATACAATCGCAACTACCCAAATCATCGTAATAATCTTTCTCCCCTCCTACCATAGAAAAAGCCCTCGTTAGTATATTAACTATATTCTAACACGAAACAGATATATTGCTAGCCAAATAATTATAGGATGTTTTTAAAAAATCTTTCGCTTTACACATATACGACTTTCTTTTCATCCTAACAGTATTAATGTTAAAATAGTGCTGATAATTATTTAGTACATCTTTGCACCGGTAATAGCTATCCTTCCGCAATTTCAATCAAGAAAAAAACGATAAATCGTCGTTATGATAATAGCCCATAGCTACAGGAATATAAAGGAGCTGTCATGTAATGGTATCGGTAACGGAGAAAGAACATATCCACTCGTTGAAATCAAAAAAGAAGCCCATTGTGTCTTACAAAAATATATGTAAATCCTATGGTGATACAGAAGTATTAAGAGGGATTAATCTTGCTATTCACCCAGGAGAAAAGGTTGCCCTCATCGGACCAAGTGGCTCAGGAAAAACAACAATAATACGAATGCTAATGACGCTAGAGCAACCAACTTCCGGAGAGATTATCGTTGATGGTAAGAACCTTTGGCAGATGGAGAAGAATGGTAGACTTGTCAAAGCAAATGAAAAACATTTACGAGCGATTCGTGGAGATATCGGAATGGTGTTTCAACATTTTAACCTTTTCCCGCATATGACGATATTACAAAACTGTATGACTGCTCCAGTTCATGTAAAAAAGGAAGAAAGATCCAGTGTCAAAAGACGTGCCATACAAATGCTCGAAAAGGTAGGACTTGGCGATAAGCTAGATAGCTATCCTAGCCAATTATCTGGTGGACAAAAGCAACGCGTCGCTATGGCAAGAGCACTTGTAATGCGACCAAAAATTATGCTCTTCGATGAGGTTACATCTGCCCTTGACCCAGAACTAGTTGGAGAAGTACTAGAGGTTATTCGTGATATTGCTAAAGAGGGCGAAATGGCAATGGTGCTCGTAACGCACGAAATGGATTTCGCACTTGATGTGGCTGATCGTGTTATATTCTTAGATAATGGTGTTATTGCAGAAGAAGGAACACCAAGTGAAGTACTTGAGGAATCGAATAATGAACGATTACAACAATTTTTACATCGTTTTCGGAGCTAGTTGACCTGTTTGTTATGGGATTAATGAAGAATGAATTAATTATAGAGGATATTACTTTTAAGAGAACACCACCGCTTGGTGGTGTTTTCTGTATAGATAGATAAAAAATGAAGATACTTATTCCAATATCAGACTGATTATACTATAATTTTGGAAATATTTAAAAAGGGTGATGCATAAATGGAAGATTGCTTTATTTGTAATAAACACGCAGGGAATATTCAGACTTCTGGTGCAGTGATTTATGAGGATGAATATGTATATGTTGGCCATATTGATAGAAATGGAAACCCAAACTATTTGGGCCATATCATGATTGATTTAAAGAGACATGTTCCAACACTTGGGGATATGAATATGGAAGAAGCAATGGCATTTGGCAAAGCAATGGCTAGAATGAGTAGAGCGTTAATGGAAGTTGAAAAGGCAGAACATATCTATTCCTATGTCACAGGGCACGCAGTCCCCCATCTTCACATGCACTTAGTTCCTCGGTATCCAAATACTCCTAAAGAATTTTGGGGACCATTTGCTGTATATGATTGGAGCGATGCGCCATTTGGAGATAACAACGAAGTCATTACTCTTTGCAATCGTATAAAATCACACCTTGAGAATAATCAAAGTGAGTAACCTTTTCGACGATTTCAGTTGGGCTGGCAGCCAGACTATAAATAAAAATAAAAGAGATGCATTGGTACTGCACCTCTTTTGTTTTTATTTGACTTCCATTAAACAACGCGGTTTTTCTATTCTAGATCCTCGCCAATAATTCGTACTTCTCGCTCTAAAGCAACACCAAATTTTTCCTTAACAGTTGCTTGGACATGATGAATCAGACTTATATACTCTTCTGCAGTTGCATTGTCTTTATTCACAATAAATCCTGCATGTTTTAAGGATACTTGTGCCCCACCAATTTGCGTTCCTTGTAAACCACTATCCTGGATTAACTTACCTGCAAAGTATCCGGGCGGTCGTTTAAACACACTTCCACAGGAAGGGTACTCAAGAGGTTGCTTGGACTCTCGTTTAAATGTCAAATCATCCATAACAGCTTTTATTTCGTCATAATTGCCTTCCTTTAATGCAAACGTTCCTTCTAAAACAATATATCCTTTATCCGGAATATTACTTCTTCGGTATTCTAAATCTAACTCCTCCGCACGTAACGTTAATAAATTTCCATTTGGTCCTACAACGATTGCGCTTTCTAAAACATCCTTAATCTCTCCACCATAAGCACCTGCATTCATATAGAGGGCTCCACCAACTGAGCCAGGAATCCCACAAGCAAATTCAAGGCCAGTAAGTTTTACGTCTAAGGCAGCCCTTGATACATCAATAATACGGGCACCACTTTGGGCAGTGATTTTAGTATCTGTTGTTCGAATGTCATTTAATTTATTCAAATTCATGATGATTCCGCGAATACCGCCGTCTTTAACTATTAAATTGGATCCATTACCTAGCAAGGTAAAAGGAATCTCTTCTCGATTCGCCAGTTTAACAATGAGTTGAACTTGTTCATAAGTCTCTGGAGTTACAAGAAAATCTGCATTTCCACCAAGACGTGTATACGTATGATTCTTCAAAGGCTCATTAACCATTACATTTTCCTTTGATGTAATGTTAATTAGTTCCTCGAATACATGATGATTGTTCACTTAAATCATTCCCTTAATCAAATTCCTATACATCGTTCCCATCTGTTTCATTTTAAGTTATTTTCCACTTTCTTGCCACTTATTAAGAATATAATAATCTAAATAAATCCATACCTTTTTATTCCAGCGTTTTTATCATTGTATATACTTTCGGACAAAACATATAAGATGTGCTACCGGGTAACAGTTATTTTAATTTAGTCTTCCAGAGTCGTCTATTGGACTCGTTGCCGTGTTTTTCTTTGGTTTAGTCTTTTAGAAACGTTCTATTTGACTGGATGCTGCAGTTTTCTGCAACTAAGTCTATTAGATGCGTTCTATTAGACTGAATGCTGCAGTTTTCTGCAACTTAGTCCATTAGATACGTTCTATTAGACTAAATGCTGCGGTTTTCTGCAACTGAGTCCATTAGAAGCATTCTATTAGACTAAGTGCTCCGATTTTCTTTAACTAAGTCTATTAGATGCGTTCTATTAGACTGAACACTACGATTTTCTGCAACTGAGTCCATTAGATGCGTTCTATTAGACTGAACACTACGATTTTCTGCAACTGAGTCCATTAGATGCGTTCTATTAGACTGAATACTGCGGTTTTCTGCAACTGAGTCCATTAGATGCGTTCTATTAGACTGAATACTGCGGTTTTCTGCAACTGAGTCCATTAGATGCGTTCTATTAGACTGAATGCTGCGGTTTTCTTTAACCGTGTCTATTAGAGCACTATGCTTCAGCATAAATTCACCAACTTGTATCGAAACAACGAAAAATAGTGCATATAGAAGCAGACCACAACAAAACTACACCAATTACTTTTGCAGACAATCGAATTCCTTTACCATAAACACGTATATGAGCGATTCTAGTCAACCAAAAAACAAAATAGAAGCACATGATTTCACTGTCATGTGCTCCTTTGACCTATAGGAAAATTATATATGTTTTTCGATAGTTGCCGTCTTTTTTAATTCTTCCACTTTCACCTGTAAAGCATCCGCTTCACGTTGTTGTTTAAGATTAGCTTTTATAGTGGATTCTGCATCCTCATACTTTGGAATATCATCCATTTCTTTTTTCAGCTTGTCATAGGCTTCTTTTGCGTCTTCCTCCGTTACCTCATCAATTTGGATTTCCTTATCCACATATTGATTAAGGATATGAGTAAACAGTATTTGTTCCTTGACAATTTTCTCTGTTAATTTATATTGCTTTAAATACTCTTTAAACTTCTTTTCGTCCTCTGACTTTAATTCATCATATTCCTTCTGAATATCTTCCTCTGAGACTTTTATACCTTGCTTATTGGCATCTTGTTTAATCAACTCTTGAGCAATTATTTCGTTCAATGCTAATTCCTTCATCTTTTCCTTATCACTTATGTCTTGTCCAAATTGTACAGCGCGTAGCTTACCTTGTAGGTAGACGGCATTGTATAAATCTCCAGTTATATCCTTGTCATTTATACGAACAACTACTTTATTGTTATCTACAACCTCGTCTTTATCCATTGTTACTTCTTCTGGCTTTACTTCTTTATTTGCATTTTCTTCCTTATCTTCTTTTCCACACGCAGCAACAAGTAAGAGAAGGGCTATTGCAAGGATGGCTATTACTTTTTTCATGTTATTCCTCATTTCCTAACGTAGTATTTCTATTCAAACATAATTGATACTGCCAATGCAAGAATAGGGTACATGTCTATATCGAGACTCGGGCATTTCCATTGAAAAAAGAGCAATTCACACCAATGCGAATTGCTCCCAACTAACGATATGATTACTTTAGACTTGCATCAATCTCATCAATCATTTCTTGGACTGACTCAAGTCCACCACCAGAAAGATACCAGTAATCTGGGTTTAAATAAACAATATTATCATTTTTATAGGCTTTTGTATTTTCCATTAGCTTATTTTCAACTAATTGTTTGGCAGAAGATTCTCCTCCCACAACTGCACCACGGTCAATAACATATAATAGATCTGGATCATTTTCCAATACGTATTCGAAGGACACATTATTACCATGGGTTGAAGCTTCGATGTTCGGATCCACTGGTGTTACTCCAAATACATCATGAATAATACCGAATCGAGAATTAGGGCCATACGCACTAATTTTGTCATCATTAGCTAAGATGATTAAAGAATTTTTCCCACTAGCTTCTGCTTTTTCTTTTAAGTTAGCAATAGACTCTTCAATTGTAGAAAGCACTGTTTTGATTTCATCTTCTTTATTGAAAATTTTACCAATTACATCCAAGTTTTCTTTAAAAGAATCCATATATCTTGTAGTATCTACGCCAAGGTAAATAGTCGGTGCTAACTCAGTGAATTGATCATAAAGCTGTGATTGTCTTCCAGAAATGATAATTAAATCTGGATCAATCTCTGCTAGCTTGTCAAAGTCTGGCTCCTTTAGTGAACCAACATTCTCGTATTTATCACTTTCATATTTCTCAAGATATGAAGGGATATTATCTTGCGGTAGACCAGTTACCTCAATCCCTAATTTATCCAAAGTATCTAATGTACCAAAGTCGAACACAACTACTTTTTTAGGATTTACAGGGACATTGTCAGTAGTCCCTAGTTCATGCTTAACTGAAATTGTCTTTGATTCTTCAGAAGATGACTTATCGGATGAAGCATTGTCTGTGGAATTCTCATTATCAGAGTTACCACAAGCTGCAAGAAATAGCAGTAACATGGCTATACTAAAAAACAGTGTAAATTTCTTCATATGATAGTACTCCTTTATAGATGATATATTTTAAGCTAGTGTTATCTTTCATCGATATAGTCGTTAACTACTTTCCCCTCAATATGTAATCGAGTTCATTCCTTTCCATCAACCAGCAAATGAGCTGTTCTATTGGTTTGAGCGCTCCAAAACCATGTCGAATATACAAGCTTGAATGAACATAAAAAATGGGCATAATCATTTACCTACCAAACGTTATAAGGTAAGATAAGAATGTGAGTACCCTTTATAATGGTTTGGTAATGTAATTATTGCCCCATTATGAAGGGGTTTTTTTATGGTGTTTTTATTTATTTAAACCGCCATAATATTGGGTATCTAAGACTATATCTGCTCATGACACCACTAGTTCTTAAACAATTAGTAATAGACACAGATACGTTTATCGCCAACTTCTTGAATTTCAATATCCATGTCATATAATTCCTTCAGGACACATGCATCTATAACATCACAAGCGCGTCCTTGTTTTACAATCTTTCCATCCTTTAATGCAACAATATTATCGGAATAGCAGGATGCAAAGTTGATATCATGAATAACGATTAGAATAGTTTTTCCTAATTCATCCACTAATCGTCGCAATATCTTCATGATTTGTGTGGAATGCCGCATATCTAAGTTGTTAAGCGGTTCATCCAGGAAAATATACTCGGTATCCTGAGCGATTACCATTGCAATATGTGCTCGTTGCTTTTGACCACCACTAAGCTCATCAAGGAACTTATTCTCCATATCCTTTAGTTCCATATATTCCAAAGCTTCATCTATTTTCTTCTCATCTTCCTTTGAAAGCTTCCCTTTTGAATAAGGAAAACGTCCAAAGGAAACTAATTCGCGAACCGTTAGCTTCAGATTGATTGTATTTGACTGTTTTAGTACAGATATTTTTTTAGCCAATTCATTGCTATCTGTTTTCAACATATCTTGCCCATCAATTTGAATTTCTCCGGAATCTTTTGCTATTAATCGAGTGATTATAGAGATTAACGTACTCTTTCCAGCACCATTGGGGCCGATAAATGATGTCATGGTTCCTTTTTCAATTTTTAAGGTAACGTCATCAACGACATTTTTATGGTTGTATGTCTTTAACAGGTTTTTTACCTCTACCATGATCGATTCTCCTTTAACAAAAGATATAAAAAGTAAGCACCACCGATGAAGTTGATGATAACACTAATAGTAGTTTGAAATGTAAATATCTTTTCCACTATAAACTGCCCACCAACTAGTGCAATAATACTTATAAATACTGACGCTAGCAGTACATATAAGTGGCGGTAAGTCTTCATAAATTCATACGTTATGTTCACAACCAACAAGCCTAGGAAGGTTATTGGACCTATTAGAGCTGTCGCAACGGCAGTTAAAATAGAGACAATGATTAGTAATCGTTTGACCACATAATCATAGTTTACCCCTAAATTAATAGCGTCATCTTTTCCTAGAGCTAAGACATCAAGATATTTGTAAAAACGCATAAAGTAAATAAATACAATTGCGATTACTCCTAAGGATAGATAAACAAGATTCTTGTTAACATTATTAATACTTGCAAAGCTTCTATCCTGGGCAACCATAAACTCATTTGGATCAATTAGTACCTCCATAAAAGAGGTAAAGCTATTAAAGAATGTACCTAAAATCATTCCTATAAGTAATAGAAAATAAATATTATTTTTCTCTCCCTTAAAGAGGAAACGGTACAGAATTAATGAAAATAAGACCATTGCTCCAATGGAAAGCAAATAATTTATACTACTGTTCATCATTACAATAGATGTTGAGCCGAAAATAAAAATGATAAACGTTTGGATCAACATATATAAAGAATCAAGTCCTAAAACACTAGGAGTTAGGATACGGTTATTGGTTATCGTCATAAATACCGTAGTCGAGAAGGCTATAGCCCCACCTGTTAATATAATGGCAAGAACCTTAATTATTCTTCTAGGCAGAATATAACCGATATTTCCCTTTAAATCATATAACAGATACAGTAATGTAAGAGCGACTGCAACACTAGCAAGAATGATTGTTTTTTTCTTATAGCCCATATTTCTTTCTCCTTAATAATAGGTAGATAAAGATAGCACTACCTATTACACCAACCGTTAAGCTAATCGGGATTTCATATGGATAGATAATCGTTCTGCCGATAATATCACATAACAGGACAAACACCGCGCCAAGCATGGCTGTATGCATAAGCGTTTTCTTCAAATGATCTCCCTGATAGATGGTTACAATATTTGGAATAATTAATCCTAAAAACGGAATCATACCAACGGTTAGTACGACAGAGGCAGTCACTAGTGCTACGATAACAAGCCCTAAATTGACAACCTGCCGATAATTTAGTCCCAAGTTCTTAGAAAAATCTTCTCCCATTCCTGCAATTGTAAATTTATTCGCATAAAGAAATGCAATTGCTAGTATTGGTATACTAAGATAAATTAATTCGTAGTTGCCACTCATAATCATGGAAAAATCGCCCTGCATAAAAGAAGACATATTTTGAATTAAATCTTCTTTATACGCTATAAAGGTAGCCATGGAGCTGATAATATTCCCAAACATTAGACCTACTAAAGGGATAAATATAGCATCTTTAAATTTAATGCGATCTAGTACTTTCATAAAGACCATTGTACCTGCTAAGGCAAATAGAAAAGCAATCACAATTCGTAAAAGTGGACTTGCTGCAGTAAAAAACAATAAGGACACCAATACACCTAATCTAGCAGAATCTAATGTACCTGCTGTTGTTGGTGACACGAATTTATTTCTGCTTAGTTGCTGCATAATCAATCCAGCAACACTCATGCTCATACCCGCTACCAAAATACTAATTAATCTTGGAATTCTACTAATAAACAGAATCTGCGCCTGTTCTTCGGTAAGATTGAAAATATCAAGAGGAGAGACATTGGAAACCCCAATAAAAACCGAAACAAATGATAGAATTACAAGGACGATTACCATATAACGTAATTTCATTATGAAAATTCCCTTTTTACTATTAATAATAATCATTATTAACTTTAATTTATTCTAAATAAGAATGAGATTCATTATCAATTAACTTTCTAACACGAGTATAGCATATTTGACAGTCTCGTCAATATAAATAAGTATACAATTTTCAACAATTTATTAGCTGCAAAAGAAAAAGCTTGCACGGAATTCTACTTTCCTAGCAAGCTTTCATTCATATTATTCATTCATTTCACAGCCTTCACCCGTGCAATAGGATGTTTTAGCCTTGGATTTAGAAGGGTTCTTAGAATTGCCACATTCTTCTTTCCATACTTTATTTAATATGCTTATAAAGACCTCTTTAGGTTGTGCACCAGATATGGCATGTTTTTCATTGAAAACGAAAAAGGGCACAGCTTCTATCCCTATTTGCATTGCAATTTCCTCATCTTCTCTAACGCGCTTACCATATCTGTTTGTAGTTAATAGTTCCTCAACGTCCTCTTTCATTAGACCAATCTCAGTAGCTATATTCAATAACGTATGAAAATCACTAATTAACATTGAATCAGTGAAATAAGCCTGTAAGAGTCTTTCTGTTATTTCCAATCCAAGCTGCTGTGTTTCTGCATATTTCGCTAGTCGATGAGCATCGAAAGTATTCGTATGCTGCATTGTATTAAAATTAAAAATTAATCCAATTTCGTTTGCTTGGCTTTTCAGTTTTTCATTCATTTGTCTCGCATATTCTATCGGTATTCCATTTTTGGTAGCGAGATATTCATGAATATCTTGATTAGGATCCTTTTTAGCTTTTGGATCAAGTTCATAGCTTTTATAGACAATTTGCACATAATCCTTGTGTTCAAATTCATCTAGTGCCAACTCTAACCTACGTTTTCCGATATAGCAATATGGACAAACAAAGTCAGACCACACTTCTATCTTCATGTAGTTGCACCCCACTATCTTATAAATATTTTAGCACAACATTAGATTGCCGAGGTAATGTTGTGCTTTAGATAGACTTAATGCTTACACGTATTTTCCATAGTCTGGTACTGCAACTTCATCGAAATGATCTACTAAGTGGGAGAGACCGTGTTCCAATTCGTCCCCTTCCATATAAATGCCATGACCTGATATCATGGTCTTAGGGCGGAGCTCATAGAGAGCAATAACCGATTGCCTTGCTGCATTCCAGTCCGGGGTTAAGTATCGTGGTGGTCCACATACCTCTGGTTTCTGAGTAAGGACTTTGTAAAAAGAATCTTGCTTTACAGTAATAACTGCGTCTCCTGAAATTAGAAGCCCATCCTTTTCCCGATAAAAGGAAACATGACCTTCAGAATGCCCTGGGGTATGGATCCACTTCCATTCTTCTAATCCTGGTACTTGGTGATCCTTTGGAAGTGCCTTTAAATACCTTCCAATAGTAATGGGTTCATTTGGGTAGATGGAAGAAATCTTGGCTAGTATTCCCCCTTCTACTGTTATATCTGGCTCTGGATAACTCTTTTCACCTGTTAAATATGGAAATTCTGCTTCATGAGCAAATACCGGAACATCCCAGTCAACGAGTAAATCAACAAGTCCTCCTACATGATCGAAATGACCGTGGGTTAAAATAATTGCTTCTGGCTTTGCACCTTGGCCAAAACGTTCTTCAGCCTGTCGTCTTATCTCAGAAGCAGAATTAGGCATCCCAGCGTCAATTAAATACCATTTATCATCTCCGGCTTTACCAATGAAAATGATATTTACTATTTGAGTAGTATAATAATACACATCCTCTGCTACTTCCTGACCCATCATGTTTTGAATAGATGTCATCGGAATAAACCGTGAATCCTTCATATCATGTATTTCCTTATCCATGCAATAGCCCCTTTCTAATTTGTTATGTTTATTATTGGTTAAAGAAATCTATCTAATGATGGAAATTTTTATGTCATAGGAAAATATTCTACGTTTCCATATAAAAAAGAACAAGGCTAAGCTTTTTGCTTTAGCCCTGTTCTTCTAATAAAGACCTACCCATAATGGTTACTCGGTTTGTATTCTTTAATGCTTTTAAGTCCTTTACCCCTATACCGAACATTGTGATTTTCAATTCGAATTCAATTTGTTCCATTACTTGTAGCACAGCTTCTACAGAATCGGTTGCTGCCTTTAATAAAGAGCGAGCAAAACCAATAATATCAGCACCTATCGTAATGGCTTTTGCAGCATCTAATCCTGTCTTCATTCCACCACTTGCAACTAATGGAACTTCTGGCAATTCACTTCGTACGGAGACGATACAATCCTTTGTCGGGATGCCCCAGCTATTAAATGCTTCTGCTGCTGCTTTGCGTAGTGGGTCTTTGGAGCGTAGCTTTTCCACTTGACTCCAGGATGTTCCCCCTGCCCCAGCAACATCGATAAAGGCTACACCGGCTTCAGATAATTTTTTCGCAACAGTTCCATCAATCCCAAAGCCCACTTCCTTAACACCAACTGGTACCGTTAATGCTTTACAAACAGCCTCTATCTTAGGGAGCAGCTGGTCGAAATTTAAGTCCCCCTCATCTTGAATAACTTCTTGAAGGGTATTTAAATGAAGATAAAGTGCATCTGCTTCTGTTAAATCAACAATTCTTTGTGCATGCTCTGGACCATAGCCATAATTTAATTGAACTGCACCAAGATTTGCAATTAAGGGGACTGTCGGTGCTTGATTTCGGATTAAGAATGATTCCTGATGTTTGTCACCTTCAAGCAATGCTCTAGTTGATCCTAAGGCTATCGCCCAGCCTCTCTGTTCAGCAGCCTCTGCTAAATTTTGATTAATCTCTGTTGCTAATTCTGAGCCACCAGTCATGGAGCTTACAAGAAATGGAGCTTTTAAAGGTTTCTTAAGAAAGCTTGTATCAATCGTAATATCATTAAAATTAATTTCTGGTAGTGCATTATGAATAAAGGAAATTCCTTCTAAACCAGTACTCTTATTGACACCCTCTACTTGGTCTGTCAAACATAAGCGAATATGCTCTGTCTTGCGTTTATTAATTCCTTGCTCAGCCATGTTCACACTTCCAATCCTTATGTCCTACCTATAGTTTACTTGTTTCCCTTATCAAATGAAAGTAAAGTGATAGGTTTTCACTATGTATTCAATTCTATATAATAAAGTAAAAATAAGTGTAGAAGGAGAGAGCTATTCTTGAAAACAGAAGCCAAAGAATTTGCCACGAAGGCACATACAGGTCAAAAGAGAAAAAATTCTAATGATGAATATATTACACACCCGA
The DNA here is from genome assembly GCF_018333235.1 of Ornithinibacillus bavariensis. Lineage (GTDB taxonomy): Bacteria > Bacillota > Bacilli > Bacillales > Amphibacillaceae > Ornithinibacillus > Ornithinibacillus bavariensis. Next base: position 77,018 of record NZ_BORP01000003.1, read on the forward strand.
TTCGTGTTGCTGAACGACTTGAAAGAGAAGGGTTCTCAGAGGAGTTAGTCTGTGCAGGCTACTTACATGACGTAGTAGAGGATACGATATATGAATTAGAGGATATTAAAGAGAGGTTTGGAGAAAGAGTAGCTTTTCTTGTTGCTGCGCATACGGAGGATAAATCAAAGTCATGGAAGGAGCGTAAACAACATACCATTGATACTATCAAACATGCTGACAAAGAGGTAAAATATTTAATCGTTGCAGACAAGCTCGATAATTTATTAGGACTCGAATTAGATTTGAAGCTTCATGGTGACTCTGTTTGGAACAACTTCAATGCTGGTAAAGAAGATCAAAAATGGTATAACACATCTATTGTCGAGAACATGAAAGTTGGATTACAAAAGCAAGAGGTTCCAATGTATTTTGATGAATACGAGAATTTAGTGAAGCGAATTTTTAACTGATTTCTCTATAGAAAGTATATTACTTATAAAGCCAAAATAGTGATGTAGGTAGTTTTTGGTAACAATCTGGCTATTATTAATGATCCCCATTGAAAAAGGCACGTACATCCTATACGTGCCTCGCCTTTTATTATACTCTATATTTATAATTTTCCTTTTGTTGCTTTGAAATCTTTTTCCATTTGTTTTTCTCTTCCATTTTTGCTTTCAAATTTTGTTTGCGCTCTTCATAAGCTAATTCTTTCTGAAGCTTTAAATAGCTTTGGAATCTTTCTTCGGATAATTCTCCAGTTGAAAGCGCCTCTTGCACGCGACATCCAGGTTCTGTAGTATGGCGACAATCCGAGAATCGACAATCCTTTTCAAGTAATTCGATATCCTGAAAGGTTGTTTCTATGGCAGTTCCCCCATCCCATAATTGAATCTCCCTCATCCCAGGAGTATCAATAAGCATGGAGCCGTTTGGCATCATGAACATTTCACGATGTGTGGTTGTGTGTCGACCTTTACTATCATCTTCTCGGATATCTTTTGTTTCCTGAACCTCCTGGCCTAATAGGGAATTTATTAGTGTAGATTTCCCCACGCCAGAAGAACCTAATAGTGCAGCAGTCTTTCCATCTGACAAATAGCCTAACAATTCCTCTATTCCCTCTCCATTCAAGCTACTGATAGGAATAATCGGAACACCGATTGCTACTTCACTGACAGATGCTATAGCATCTTCTATCTCATCGATAGTGGATTGATCTCTTTTTGTTAATAAAATAATCGGTGTCGCACCACTTTCATATGCCAATATCATGTAACGCTCTATTCGTCTCAGATTTAAATCATGATTAAGTGAGTTAACGATAAAAACTATATCAATATTTGCTGCAACTATTTGTGCTTCTGTTCGGTTCCCTGCTGCTTGTCTGACAAATTGACTTCTTCTTGGTAAAACACGTTTAATAACTGCTTTGTTCTCCTCAGGTAGCTTTTGCACCTCAACCCAATCCCCAACAGAAGGGAAATCTAGCGGGCTGTTGGATTCATTTAAGAACTTGCCACTTAAGTGGGCTAAATACTCCAAATCACCGTCTGATATACGGTAGCTATTTTTCTGCACACTAATAACTCGTGCAACATTATCTTCTAAAACATCATATTCCTTTTTCCAACCTAATTTTTCTAAATTATGCAAGTATTTTCCTCCTTGATATTAGCGGAGGAAACGCTCTATTATGCCGACCGTTCCTCCATTTTAACTGTTTTATACGGATTAACTGAATTTGTTTTCATTTCTCTCATAAAACATCACTCCTTTAAAATGGATGAACCATATATTTTCTTTTATAGTTTACTACAATTTTTCTGAAAAGCTACACTTATTTTAAAGAATCGGAAATTTTTAGAGCCTTTTTAATTGTAATAGATGAAAAATGCTTAAAGAAGAATATTCCAAGTACTATTCCCTAAATTAAAAAATATAAACCAGTAGGTACAGAAGTTATCATAGATTGTCATAAAATTTTTGAAGTATCCGGTAAAAGATACGTATGTTATTACAAGGATATAGACTCAAAAGGGAAAGAATAGGATAGTAGTTTTTAAACCAATAAATGGACGAATGAAAAGTAAAGGACTCATTCAATATTTTGGTTAAATAATTGATCAAGCAAAGTTTGATAATCTTGTTCCTCAAATGAAATAGTAATTCTATCTACTTTTCCTGAGCTTGGGATTAAAAATGGTGTTTGACTAAATTTAACTCCTATAGAACCAATTACATTATAAATTAGGTTCATAACTCTAAAGCAATTTGTATCTAATCCATCTTCTGATTCGTTTTTAATATTTACCGTTATATAGTTATTATGTTTTGTAAATCTTACTTTTCTTGGCGGAGTATTTTCTACTCTACAAAATGTCCGAATAATTTGTTTAAAATAGTCTTTTTCCGATTTCATAGATTATACGCCCTCTTTGTAAATTTATGTTTATCGATTATAGTATAAACAAAAAAGGGATAATAGGTTGTTTTTTATCTACCTCTGTTCCGCAAATGAAGCTTTAGAGTCAATAAAAAGAGATGCAAGGAATCCTTCCCTTACATCTCTTCTATTATTAACGCATATGAAATTCATTTGGATCGGCATTAATTCTTCTATTTTCGTTAAGGCCCTCAATTTTCTTCATATCATCGGCACTTAATTCAAAATCAAATATGTTGAAGTTCTCTTCCATTCTAGAAGGAGTTACTGTTTTTGGAATGACGATATTATCGTACTGTAGATGCCAACGAAGGATTACCTGTGCTGGTGTTTTACCATGCGCTTCAGCAATCGTTTGAATAACTGCGTTATTTAGTATATCGCCCCCATTAAGTAACGGGCTGTATGCCTCTAACCAAATATCATGCTCTTTACAGAATGCTTTCAGTTCTGCTTGTTGTAAAAATGGGTGACATTCAACTTGGTTTAAAACAGGTACAACATCACATTCATTTAAAAGGCGCTCTAGGTGCTCAACATTAAAGTTACATACACCGATAGCCTTGACACGACCATCATGATAAAGCTTTTCAAGTGCCTTATAGGTTTCGATATATAAATCAAAGTTTGGTGTTGGCCAGTGAATCAAGTATAAATCTACATAGTCGAGACCTAACTTCTTAAGACTTTCATCAAATGCCTTTAATGTATTTTCATACCCTTGATCAGAGTTCCAAACCTTTGTGGTAATAAATAGTTCCTCTCTTGGTACATCCGTTGCAGCAATTGCACGGCCAACTCCCTCTTCATTGCCATAAATTTTTGCAGTATCGATGGAGCGATATCCAACCTCAATTGCTTTTTTCACAGCTGTTTCAGCTTCATCATCTTTTACCTTCCATACACCAAAACCTAATTTAGGCATTTCCAAACCATTATTCAATGTTACAAATTCCATATTATCGGCTCCTTCTATGTAAATTTTATATCATTTTACCATATGAAACCTGGAAGAAAAAATTTTCAGCTCTATTCTTTAAAAGAGGAATCTTACTATAAATGTCGAATTGTATACTCTACAAATACTATAGATCATAGGGTGTTTACCATGCAAAACGAAAAGGAAAAAATTATTATTCAGGCAATTGAATACATGAAACACCATTTAGATGAAGACATAACATCTGAATCATTGGCACAGTATGTTGGTTATAGTCCATTTCATTTTAGTCGGATGTTTAAAGATGTTACAGGGGTTTCACCTCGACTTTATTTATCTGCATTACGAATTGAAGCAGGTAAACAGATTTTAATTGACTCCTCTGATTCTATTTTAAAAACATTATTAAATGTTGGCTTTCGGAGTGTTGGGACATTTAGTTCAAAGTTTAAGCAATTTGTGGGACTTCCACCTAAACAGTTCCAGCGCAATATCCACTCGCTACATACCTATTTGAACGAATATGACTTTTCAAAAGAACTGGAACCACTCGAAGTATTAGCACCCTCTGTCACTTGTCATATCATCAAGCCACAGCAGTTTAAAGGAATGATCTTTGTTGGGCTGTTTCCCAGAGCCATTCCAGATCAAGCACCAATTGTTGGAACTGCCATTCATCACAAAAAGACAAGCTGTACATTTTCTAAAGTTCCGTTAGGCACGTACTACTTGCTTACTGCAGCCATCCCTAGGAGCATAAATCCTAGAACCTATTTTGTACTAGACGAGGCATATAGAGGAAGGGTTGAGCAACCTATTCTTATAGAGAAAAACACCATGATTGATGTTGAAGTAACGTTAAGGGAACCTCTACCATATGATCCCCCAATTTTAATTAATCTACCAAAGCTTTTATTTGAAAGAGAAAATCGCAAACAAGAAGAAAAATAAATGTTATCTCTTTGATAAAGTAATTTTAAAAATAATTGGAGGATTCACTAATGAAAACTGTAAAAATATTATCTGAAATAGAAGCATTAGAGCAGGAAATACATGAAAAGAAAAAATTACTAATGGAATTACGAAAGTCTGTTCCACGAACAGAAATGAAAAACTATCTTTTTCGTGATCAAAATAATCATGAAGCAAATTTATTCGATTTGTTCGGTGATAAAGATGAATTAATTGTCGTCCAAAACATGGGAAAATCCTGTTCCTTCTGTACAATGTGGGCAGATGGGTTCAATGGTGTTTATCACCATATCATCGAAAAAGCTGCGTTTGTTGTGGCAACTCCTGATACACCAGCAGTCATGAATGCATTTGCTGCGGAGAGAAAATGGCAATTCCCAATGATTTCGACCCTTGAAACTAGTTTCAAAGAGGATTTAGGTTTTGTGAAAGATGGCTATCTTTTCCCAGGTGTTTCAACCTTCATTAGAGAGGGAGAACAAGTATTTCATGTCGCAAATGCTCCTTTTGGTCCCGGGGATGAATTTTGTTCTGTATGGTACTTCTTTGATTTACTTCCATCAGGGCGAAAAGGCTATCTTCCTCAAAGAAAAATTAATAAAGCTTCCGATTTTGAAATTACGAATAATATTGCTATCAACATCAAAAACCTTCCAGAAGCTGTGGAATTCTATACGAATAGTTTAGGAATGAAAAAATCCTGGTCGAATGATACAGAAACAAAGCTTTTATTCGGTGGGTATAATTTCTATTTGGAGGAAGGGAGCGAGAATAAGGTGTATTTCGAATTTGCTGTGGAAGACTTTCATGTGGCAAAGGATATTCTAGTACAACACGGCTGTCAAGTGACACATATTTTTAAAGATAAGAGTGTAATAATAGCTGACCCGTTTGGTTTGAACTTCCATTTATTTGAGCGTGCATAACTTAGTTTAACTATAGGCTCGACTGTGTATATGCACAAACAACATAGGAGTGTAAAACTCTATACTTAATATGGAAGCAATCCTGTATAGGGTTGCTTTTTTTATCGTAAAGTAGAAAAAAAAAAATAAGACCGCTCTTATCATAAAAAGCAGTCTTATCCATCAATCGCCTTTCCAGATGATTTCTCCACATTTTTCGTCATGGTCTATCGTTACATCAAAATCATGTTTTTGATAGAAATGCTGTAGTCTATCAACATGTCCATAGTCTCTCTTTACTAGATCACCGGTAATATATTGCACATTTTCCTCTTGAGCAATTTCCTTTAAATGTTTCATTAGCACAGATCCGTAGCCCTTATTTTCTTCACCCTTAATAGCAGCAATATGAATCGTGCTATCATCCTTCATTTCTGCTTGAAGTGCTGAATCCCATGTTCCACGATAGGTTCTCATACAACTATGGAGCATAATTTGCCACGCATTCTTTCCCTTATCTGCGTAAACAACTACCCATTCTTCATCCGGTGTCTGGTCAATACTGATTACCTCAGATTTTTTAGCAATCTCTTTGATATTACTTTGCATCCGAAATAACTGTGTTTCAATCGAATCTAATTCTTGCTGTAGCTCTTCCTTGTTTTTTTCTTCCTGTAAAAATGCTGATTGATACATCTTTCCACCTCCTTTTTTAGAACGTCCCTAAAGAAACACACAGTTTGCTATTTTACTAGAAGAGAAGGATTCCATCAACCTTTCATTATTTATTTTCTGAAAATACTTAATGAATTTTAAAAATTGCCGATATATAGAGAAAAATGTTCATTTTAATAATTGGGGGATCGCAATGAAGGATAAAAAAATTAAAATACCTAAAATGAAAAAAGTGAAGAAAAATATGCGGAAGAAAATTACCCTTCAATCACTTTTAGACTGGAACAATACCAAAATTAGCCGAAAGTATTTATTTGTTTTTTTATTCACAGCGGTTCTTTTTCTTATTGCAGGCGGTGTTGTTTTTCTTCAACTAACGAAGGGACAAAAGGACGTTCAGGCAATAGACCAATATAGCTCTCGAGTAAATGATATGGCGGATATGGCTGCCTTAATACAAACGAAGGATGTGCAGATAGCAGATTATCTACTAACAAAGAAAAGCCGTTTTGTAGATTCATTTGAAGAATACCAGGCTCAGTTCGATGAATTAAAGGAAAAAATAGAGCCCTCTTTAACAACAGATGAGCAAAGGGAAATTTTCAATAAAATAGTAGAAAACGATGCAAAAGTAAATGAAATGTTCTATGGAGAGATTAGTGATGCAGTAAACAATAATCAAGAATATATGGCCATGTCCATACGGGCACAATCCTCTGAGCTTCGTTCATATACAATAGAACTCGTCACAGAACTAATGGACATTGTCAAGAAAGATCAAAAGAAAGTAGTGTTACAATCAAAAAGCAGCTTACAAGCTGGAATTACAACACTAAGTGTTGTTAACATCGCAGCTATTATATTAGGTGTTATTCTTTTATTATTAGTTAGCAAACGAATTTCAATAAGTTTAACAAAAGTGGTCGATATGACAAAAGAAGTAGCAAATGGAAACCTGAGAGTTCATTCTATAGACTACAAAGGGAAAGACGAGATTGGTCAGCTTGCAGATGCAGTTAACCAAATGAAGGATAATATTCAAGGAATTCTGTACAAGGTTGCCTCTGCTGCCAATACACTTTCAAAACGCAGTGAGCAATTAACTCAATCTGCAGTTGAAGTTCGTGAAGGAAATGAGCAAATTGCTTCCACCATGGAGGAGCTATCCTCCGGTTCAGAAAACCAGGCAAATAGTGCTACAGATTTAGCAGAGCGAATGAATAGCTTCGTACAGAAGGTTCATCATTCCGAGGAGGATGGACTAGAGATTGCAGGTACATCCAATAATGTCCTTTCATTAACAAATGAAGGACAAGTACTAATGAAGTCTTCGGTTGTTCAAATGGAACAAATTGATACCATTGTTTCCGAGGCAGTTGAGAGAGTACAAGGGCTTGATAAACAATCTCTCGAGATCTCTAAACTCGTATCAGTAATTAAAGACATAGCAGATCAAACAAATCTCCTATCACTGAATGCTGCTATTGAGGCCGCTAGAGCAGGTGAACACGGAAAGGGATTTGCCGTTGTAGCTGAAGAGGTAAGAAAACTTTCCGATCAAGTATCAGCGTCCGTTGGAGAAATTACCACCATTGTAAACAGTATTCAAAATGAAACAGGTCATGTAGTAAATTCTTTAAATAAAGGTTATACAGAAGTAAAAGAAGGAACAGCGCAAATTGAGGAAACTGGAAGAAACTTTGCTTCTATTCATAATTCCGTTAGCGAAATGGTTACAAAGATAGAAACAATTTCTAAAAACTTGAGAAATATAGCAGATAACACCAACGATATGAATAATTTAATCGAAGATATTGCAGCAATTTCAGAGGAATCAGCTGCAGGCGTTGAGCAGGCTGCTGCTTCAGCACAGCAAACATCAAGCTCCATGGAAGAAGTATCAATGAGTGCTGCAGAGCTTGAGAAGCTTGCAGAACAACTGAATAACGAATTAAAAGTATTTAAACTATAGGTCCCCTAAAGAAAAAAAGCTACTTTCTCAATGGAAAGTAGCTTTTATTTTGCGTGGTATAAAAAACAATCTACTGTATGATCATTCACCATTCCAGTAGCTTGCATAAAGGCATAGCAAATGGTTGGACCGACAAAGCTAAATCCACGCTTTTTTAAATCCTTACTCATTTTTTGAGATTCCTCTGTTTGTACAGGTACTTCGTTCGCGCTTTTCCAATGATTGATTATGGGCTTTCCACCAACAAATTGCCATATATAATGTTCAAAGCTACCAAATTTTCTTTGAATCTCCAAAAATGCCTTTGCATTTGTGATAACAGATTCTATTTTTCGCTTATTCCGTATAATTCCTTCATTCATCATTAGGGTTTTAATCTCTTTTTCATCGTAGTGCTGAATAATATTTGGATCAAATCCATCAAATGCCTTACGATAATTCTCTCTTCTTTTTAAAATCGTTATCCAGCTAAGACCAGCCTGCGCTCCCTCTAAGATTAACATTTCAAATAGCTTTTGATCTTCATGGACTGGTCTTCCCCACTCCTTATCATGATAATCACGATAAAGCGAATCTTCCTCTGGTACCCAAGCACATCTAGTTATTTCCATTAGTTTTCATCCTTTGTTTCTACTTGATTCTCATCATACGAAATCCAATCACTAAAGCTACCAGGATATAGTTTTACATTTTGATAACCTGCCATTTTCAATGCAAGAATATTAGGGCATGCTGAAACGCCTGATCCACAAGAAACTATGATGTCTACATCTTTATCTAATTTAGAAAAGTGCTGTTGTAGTTCCTTTTTACTTTTCCAGCTCCCATCCTTATTCAAAACGTCCATCCAAAAATAATTCTTTGCCCCTGGAATATGGCCCGCTTTTTTATATAATGGCTCCGCTTTACCCAGATATCGGTCATAGCTTCTCGAATCAATTAAAGTAGCACTGTTCGCCACGATATTATTCTTAATCATTTCGATATCTACTACTTCTTTACGGCGTATTTCTGGCTGAAAGGATTTTGTGTTTCTAATCGGTATTTCATTTGTTACAGCATATCCTGCTCGTACCCAAGCATCATAACCGCCATCTAAAATAAATACCCTGTCATGGCCAAGAAAATGTAGTAACCACCAAAATCTTGCTGCGAACATATCATTTTGCTGATCATACACCACAACCTCAGTATCTCGGTCAATACCTGCTTGTCCTAATTTTTCTGCTAATACATCTGGTTCGGGTAATGGATGATTGCCTCCATGCTCACCTATATCTCCTGACAAGTCATTTTCTAAATCAAAAAAAACGGCGTTTGGAAGATGTGATTTCTCATATGCCTTTCTTCCCGCTTGCGGATCATTCAACTGAAAACGTGTATCAACAATAATAACTTCTTGTCCACTCTCTATCTTTTCTTTCAATTCTCTTACACTAATTAAAAATGACATGCTTAAATATCCTCCTTACAAATAGTATTCGCTATCAACTACTCTATTTCCTTCAATCTTATCACTAAAATTTCCTAATTATTTCGAAATACGGTATAATTATTTGCATATTATAAACAAATTTCCTACATAAGGAGAGAATTAAGTTGAAAAAGGACATCATTAAACGCTTTACAACCTATGTTAAAGTGGATACACAGTCAAACGAAGATAGTCAAACTACCCCATCCACTCCTGGTCAGTTGGAATTAGCCAATTTATTAGTAGATGAATTAAAGACTATTGGTATGGATGAAGTAACCATTGATGAAAATGGGTATGTCTTTGCAACTTTAGCATCGAATACAGACAAACAGGTGCCTACCATTGGATTCCTAGCTCATGTTGATACAGCAACTGATTTCACAGGGAAGAATGTTAATCCACAAATTATTGAAAACTATGATGGTAAAGATATTGTCCTAAATAAGGATTTAAATGTCGTACTTTCAAGCAAAGATTTCCCAGAACTGCCAAGCTATAAGGGACATACGTTAATTACCACAGACGGCACCACCTTACTTGGTGCAGACAACAAAGCAGGTATAGCGGAAATAATGACAGCTATGGATTATCTGATTAAGCATCCAGAAATAAAGCATGGGAACATTCGTGTCGCCTTTACACCAGATGAGGAAATTGGCCGCGGACCACATAAATTTGATGTAAAACGATTCAATGCTGATTTCGCATATACGATTGATGGCGGCCCACTTGGAGAGTTACAATATGAGAGCTTTAATGCTGCCGCTGCGAAAGTAACATTTAAAGGGAATAGTGTCCATCCAGGAACAGCGAAAAATAAAATGGTAAACGCCGGAAAAATGGCTGCTGAGTTTGTAAGTAAGTTTCCAGAGAATGAGTCTCCTGAACAAACAGAGGGCTATGAGGGATTCTATCACCTAATTTCTATCAATGGTGATGTGGAAAGAACTCGTGTTTACTATATTATTCGCGACTTTGACCGTGATAGCTTTGAAAATAAAAAAGCGACCTTAACACGGTTTGTTGATGAAATAAAAACAAAATACGGTGAAGACAGTGTTGAGTTGGAATTGAATGATCAATACTACAATATGCGGGAGAAAATTGAACCAGTAATGGAAATCGTTAATGTGGCAAAACAAGCAATGAAAAATCTCAATATTGAACCCGTAATTGAACCAGTTCGTGGAGGTACAGATGGATCGCAGCTATCCTATATGGGATTGCCAACACCAAACATTTTCACTGGCGGGGAGAACTTCCACGGTAAATTTGAGTACATTTCGGTTGATAACATGGAAAAGGCAACAAATGTAATTATTGAAATTTGTAAGCTATTTGAAGCTAGATAAGGGGGAGGAATGTCCCCCTATATTTTTATTTTTAATGACAGCAAAAAGCTTCCTACTAGGAGCAGAGATAAAATTAAAAACGTAGTAAAGTATGTTCCAATCGATAAAAGTGAGATAGCAATAATAGGACCAAGCATAGCACCAATGAACAAAATAAAAGCGTAGTACGTATTCACTAAAGCCCTTATGTTCCCACCTAATTCTCCTATTAATACCATAATAGAAGGGAATGTGATAGATATTCCCATGACATAGACAATACTCATTCCAACTAGAAATAGAATGTGATTTCCTCCCCCTAGTAGAAACAACCCTAAAGCAGAAAGTCCAATACCAGTCCTCAACGTAACGAGAACTCCTAGCTTATTCACGATTTTACCTGCAAATGGCGAAATAATCATACCTACTATCCCTAGCGCACGAACACCTAGGATTTGTTTTTCATTTAGTTGGAAAGGTTCATGACTAAAGAAGTCCCCTAGTAAGGTGTACATTCCCATGAAGGTTAAAAGAAGTGTGATCGTAATGAAGTAAATTAAGATAAAGTTCCGTTCGCTAAAAATTTTTTTACTATTGATTACATAATAGCGAATCCCCTCCTTTTCTCCCGATTTAGCTGGTGTCGGAAAATAAATGGATGCAGCTATAAAGGTCATGAAGTATAAAAAACCAAAAAGGAAAAAGACTGTCTTCCAGCTCGCCCATTGATATAACAAATCCGCAAGCACTTGACCGAAAATACCAGACGTCACATAGCCAAAGCTGATAAAACCAATTGTAGTAATGAGCCGATTAGACGGAAAAACATCAAAGACATATGCTAGTGCCGAGGGAGCAAAGGTTGAAGCAACAAAACCTTGTAATCCTCTTAAGATTACAAGTACTGAAAAACTTGTACTAAGTCCAATTAATGGAGTTGTTATTGCTAGCGAAAGGAGACCAATTAAGATTACTGTTTTTCTACCAATACGATCTGACAAAGGACCAAATAGCAAAAATCCTATCGCATAAAAAAAAGAAAACGAGCTGCTCGTCCAAGCAGACATCGTTTTCGAGACTTGAAACTCCGACTCAAATACATGAAGAAGTGGTGTTGTAACATATGCACCGGATACAACAATTAATGCACACCAGAAAAGCATAAAAGTAAGCCAGCTATACGGGGGCCTTTTCCATTCATTCGATAAACTAATTGTCTCAGCCATATGTCCTACTCCTCCATTATTATCTCTTAGTTAACGATATGAAATATTGGAGAAATATGTGCCTATCCTACAGGCTATCCTCAATTGCACGCATAATAGTAAATGCGCCATCATTTTGATTAGATAGGATGACTATTTGTAGCCCATTGTCATAGACAGCAGAACGGAAATTAACTCCTGGGTCATAACCCATCAAATGATGCTTATGAATGCTATCGCCCTGTTTCTTAATCCAAACACCATAGCCATAATAATCTTGCTCATCGATGTGAATGTGGGGCGTCATTAGAATCTGAGTAGTAGCTTGGGATAAAAGCTCGTTTGCAAATAGTGCATCCCAAAATTTCACCATATCACTTGCAGTAACAAATGCCCCACCGTCAGCTCCACCTGTAATTGGCATAGAGTATATATTCGTTTTCCAGCGTCCGGTTTGTTCATCATCGATATAGCCAATAGCTGTACGCTCTGGTAAGCTATCTAATGAGAAATAACCTGATTCCATCATCCCTGCCTTCTTATACACTTTAGCTTCTATGAACTCTGTAAACTTCATTCCAGATATATGCTCGATAATGAGACCTAATACGATATAACCTGCATTATTATAGTGGAACTTTTCTCCAGGCTTAAATAGCATCTGTTGATCCTGAAACAATGGTAAAAAGTCTGCTAATTCTCTCATTTTATACATCGGTCTGTTTTCCCAAAGCTCCTCAAAATCGCCCATAATGTCTTCGTTAAAATAATCTGGTATTCCAGAGCTATGGGTTAATAGTTGATGAACTGTGACCTCCTCTGCAAAATGAGGAAATGAAATATCCAAACAATCCTTTAATTTTGTCTGAAATGTTAGCTTCCCTTCATCAACTAGGACACTAATCCCCACTGCTGTAAAGACTTTGCATCCTGAGGCAATGCCGAATCTAGTGTGAATGGTGTTGCCTATCCCGTCTGACCGATTAGCATATCCAAAAGCAGATTCATAAATAACCTTGGCATTTTTTCGAATGGTTACTATTCCGGAAAAGTCCACCTCCGAAATTGCCTTCATTAGCTTTTCTTTTACATGTTGATACATATACGTTTCTTCCTTTCTATACTGAAAAAACACAATTAATACCTGCGGAATAAGTATAGCATGTATACCAGAATAAAAGTTGCTGTATTTTACCAATTTAGGAAATATTTTTTCAAATGTTGTTTTAGATGTGAAATCAACTTCATAGTATAATAGATTAATATGTCTATATACCCTAAAGGGAGAGAAGCTTTTATGCTGAAGAACAAAATTTTATATGTATTTGTTGCTTGTAGTTTCATACTAATGCTGGGTGCGTGCAATACCTCCAAGCAAGATACAAATACAATCAATCAAGAAGAGCCTAAAACCGACGTAAATGGTAAAAATCCAGACCAAGAAGAAAATATTGATAAAGCAGAACAAGAACTAGCTCTACCAACGGTGAGTTTACAGAAAGGTGACAAGGGGGAAGATGTTCTTAAACTACAAAAGGCACTACATCAACTAGGTTACCCGATTACTGAATCTAGCCAATATGATCGAAAAACGGTTTGGGCAATTACAGATATTCAGATACAGACTGATGTTTCTGCAATTACTGGAATATATGATGAAGAAACCATGCATATCCTTGAAAAAGCATTTACTAAGGAGCGAAGTATTACTCCGGAAGAGGGATTACCCTTACAAGAAGATAAGAAGATAGATGATGATACCGTAACAATTGCTAACCCATATGAAATTCTAGCACTTGTCAATAAACAAAATGCCTTACCACAAGACTATGAACCTACTGATTTGGTCACTCCAAATGTTCGTTTTCCATTTGTCGAAGATTTACCAAAGAAGAAGATGAGAAAGATTGCAGCTGATGCACTAGAAAAAATGTTCGCAGCTGCTGACTTAGAAGGACTTGATCTATTTGCCCAATCTGGTTATCGGTCCTATGAAAGACAAGTTTCACTGTTTGCAGTATATGTTACCAAGTACGGGGAAAAAGAAGCTAATAACTTTAGTGCAAGACCTGGGGAAAGTGAACACCAATCTGGCCTAACAATGGATGTCACAAGCCCACACGTAAACTATGATTTAGTAATAGAATTCGGAGAGACCGAGGAAGGTAAATGGTTACAGGAGCATGCAGCAGAATACGGCTTTATCATACGATATCCGAAGGGCAAAGAAGAAATTACACAATATCAATATGAGCCTTGGCATTTACGTTATGTAGGAATAAAAGCAGCAAAAGAAATAATGGACCGTGGAATAACATTAGAGGAATATTTAGAAAAGATACTTCCAGAATAAAAAGATGCCTCTCATAGGATTTATGCTTACCTATGAGAGACATCTTTTTTCTCATTCCAGAGATGGTCAACAGTACTCTTTTTTGAATCTATTTCAATAAGGTACACATCGGGATTTTGCAGGGTCTTCCAGCCATCAAAGCCAAATCCAGGTGAAAAATGGCTTATCATTAATGCCATTAAATTTCCATGCGTAGCAATTAATATGTTCTTAGAAGAACCTTGACATACCTCTTCAATGACATGCAAGCCTCGTGCCATCGCCTCTCTGCTTGATTCTCCACCTTGATAGGTGACATCAAGGTCTTGAAAAGATGTCTCAAGCTTATCCTGCCAATCATCTAAATTTATGGCGCTTAAAACTCGTTCAGAAAGTCTATCATCAAGCTTTAGTTCCAACTCTTTTTGGCGAGTAAGCAGAGTAACCGATTGAATAGCACGATGATATGGGCTAGAGATGACAGAATCAAGATCAATCGTAGAAAAGAATTTTGCTAGTTTCTCGGCCTGTTTCTTCCCCGTTTCCGTCAACGGAGCATCAAATTCCTGGCCTTCTGCTTGGCAATGTCGAACCAAATAAATTCGCTTCCCCATTATAACCTCCCATTAAGTATGCCTTACACTACTATTTTTTTAGTTAAATATATATTAGCACAATAGCAAAAAGTCACCCAATTACTAGGCAATTTTTTAGAAGGGCTTTAAAATCATTAGTGCAATAATCACTAGGAAGATGAGATTCTCCAATCGCTCAAAAAAGAATAGTTTCTTAGACATTTCTTCGTACTCTGCCGGAATTTCTTCTCCTTCTGCACTCTTTAGTAGCTGTTTAATCGGTTTTGACCGTGGAGATAGTAGGAGTGGTCCAAAAGCTAAAGCAATAAGGAATAGTACCAAGCTTGTAACATACCATCCCTGATGGAATAAACTGTTATTAATAGCCCCCATTAATAATCCGGTGATTAAAAGCAAAGTGCCACCAACCATCGTAAAAATATGTAGCTGATTTCGTATCCGATATGAATGTTTCAGTTCGGTCAAGTTGGAAGCTTTAGAAACCGTTAATATCATCATAAATCCAGGGCCCATTCCAACTATCGCTGAAAAAATATGAATAAAAATAAGCAGCTCATAAAATGACATTGATAAACCTCCCTTACCACTTTCCTATTTTCATCATACACCTTTTTAACAAGAAATGAACGTGATAAACATCACATAATGTATTGCAATATCAACAAAAATCCTTATTTATTTGGCATGGAGGATTTATGATGAACCTATGGCAATGTCTTTTAATCATTATTTCGACAATATTTGCTTTTCTGTTGCCATTCCTTTACTATATTGATTGAAAATGATTATCAATCGCAATTTTGAACGTAATTACAAACAAAGAGGGTGAGATATTTTGCAGGTCATTAAGCAGAACACTCAATTAGCAAAATTAATACGGGAACGCCGTTCAATAAAAAAAGGCTACAATAATCAAGCTGTATCAGAGGAACTAATTATTGAGCTATTAGAGGATGCCATTTGGGCTCCTACTCATGGTATGAGACAGCCATGGAGATTTCTATTTGTTGGGGCAGAACAAAAGAAGAATTTCGCTAAAACAATTGCAAGTACCTATCCAGAAGAAAGAAAGCAGAATAGAGAAGACTATTTAAATGTTCCAAGCGCAATCCTTGTCGTCATTATGGAAGAGGGAGAAAACCAAAAGCAGCAGGATGAGAACTTCGGTGCTACCGCCTGTATGATTCAAAACTTTCAATTACTTGCATGGGAGCAAGGACTCGGTGTTGTCTGGAAAACTAATCCACATATTTATGATCCACAGGTAGAAAAAATGCTCCATGTTGGAGAAAAAGAACGTATTATCGGGTTCTTACACATGGGGTACTTTGATGAAGCACCAGAGAAAAAGGAACGCATTCCTGTTCGGGATAAATTTTCAACATATAAATAGCACCTTACAAATGTCCTTCTAGAATTAATCAGCTATTCAGTAAGTCGTTTTATATAGAAAGCTGCAATGAAATGCTGGCATCCTAGGTATTTAGAATAGTTCTATTGGACTAGCTTTTAGACTTTTGCCTAATTGGGCTAATAGGGCGGTTCTATTAGACAGGTTTTTGGGATTTTTGCTAATTTAGTCCATTAGGACAGTTCTATTAGACAGGTTTTTGGCGTTCTTGCCTTTTCAGTCCTTTAGAACACTTCTATTAGACTAAGCTCGGGAGTTCTCACTATTTAAGTCCATTAGGACGGTTCTATTAGACTAAAATCAGGAGTTCTCATCATTTCAGTCCTTTAGAACACTTCTATTAGACTAAAATCGGGAGTTCTCATCATTTCAGTCCTTTAGAGCAGTTCTATTAGACTAAAATCGGGAGTTCTCACTATTTCAGTCCTTTAGAACGCTACTTTTAGACTGTTTATACGGTAATAAAGACTTTGTCCCTTAACCATTCTTTGATATACCATCTAAAATAAAGGAGTCTGCCTATTTGGCCAGACTCCCTTTTTGCTATTCCCATACGTTGCTTTTTAGTTTGGAATCATTTTGGTGACGTTCAATTGCTAAATCAATTAGTCGACTGATTAACTCTGAATAAGGAATGCCACTTATTTCCCAAAGCTTTGGATACATACTAATCTTCGTGAATCCAGGTAATGTGTTCACTTCGTTTACATAAAGCTCATCATTTTCGGTTAAGAAAAAGTCAACTCGTGCAAGTCCTTCACACTCTAAAGTTTGAAAAGCCTTAACAGCTGTCTTTTTAACCTTTTCGATTTGTTCATCTGTTAGATTAGCTGGAATCGCTAGATCGGCACCCTTTTCATCAATGTATTTCGATTCATAGGAATAGAAATCCGTATTAGGTAGAACCTCCCCTGGGATTGAAGCGATTGGATTGTCATTTCCTAAGACAGCACATTCTATTTCACGACCAACAATGCTTTCTTCAATGACAACTTTATGATCATATTGAAAGGCAGTTTCCAAAGCAGCATCAAATTCTTCTTTTGTCTTCACTTTACTCACACCAACAGAAGAACCTTGGTTAGCTGGTTTGATAAACATTGGAGTTCCTACAATCTCACTCGCTGTTTCAAAATTAATTCGTTCTTTGTTAGCTCGCTTAACCGTAATACCATTAGCAACATTTATACCAGCTGCCTTTAATAACCGCTTTGCAATATCCTTATCCATACAAACTGCAGAACCTAGAACATTAGGACCTACAAAAGGTAGATTTGCTAATCGTAGCATCCCCTGTAGGCTTCCATCCTCTCCTAGTGTCCCGTGCACAATTGGAAATACAACATCAAGCTGCTCTAAATTAACTGCGTTGTCTGCATGTATTAGCTGATTAGTTGATGTACCTGGCACAATCGCGATATTATCCTCTGACTTGTTTAGTGCGATTAGTTTAGGATTTTCTGCGTTTAATAAATAGGTTGACTGGTCATTTAAATGCCACTTACCTTCTTTATCAATACCAACTAGAACCACTTCATATTTTTCTTTATCAATTGCATCAACAATATTTTTGGCTGACTGTAAAGAGACCTCATGTTCTGCAGATTTTCCACCAAAAATAATACCTACTTTAATTTTTTTCAATTTGGAACGTCCTTTCATTCACGATCTCATACAAATAATTTTAAACTTCCATATCATTAAAATAGCACAGTTTTGCCTGTCATTCATAGTACTATCACAAAAATTTCCGTTTTACCCTGTTTATAAAGGAACTATCTAACACAAGAAAGATGAAATAGCATATTTTTAATAAAATGCAAATATAGTTAAACATGGACAAACCAATGTTTGGCGGGAGTTGAAAAGATGTCATTTCCATTGATTGTTATTCTTACTATATGCATTATGCAAATTATTGGGATTATATCCCTCAATACGTTATACCGAAAACAGCTTTCCACCATGATTGGGATGGTGGTTTCGATGGCACTTGCAATGATGGGCGGGGTTTTTTTTGGACTATTAATTGGCTTATTTCTTCACGGAAATCTATTTGCCTCTACCACGATTTCGATTCTTATTGGAGTCACAATTGGACTTCTTGCAGGGCTACCATATGGAATGGTTGCCGTACTTGATGGTAGTATATCTGGACTAATGGGAGGCATGATGGGTGCAATGATCGGAGAAATGATTCCCATGTCCGATCCAGACTCTATGGTAAAATTATTGGCTTACTTTTTCATTATGCTATTACTCCTAGTTTCCTATTTAGTAGAAAGCTCCATTACATCCAAAGGTGAGAAAGCTATATTATTCGTAAAAAAATACCCCTTCCTATATCTATTCGGAATCACCATTATTTTTTATATCCTAAAAAATATAAAAATGATATCCATGCATCATTAACCAAAAAAAGGAAGCTAGTAATTATCACCTAGCTTCCTTTTCATAGGTTGTGAAGGGCTTCTATCTAGTAAAAACCCTTGTGGTAGTAGTAATACATATTATGCATTCAATCCTTATCCATGCTGGCTTTTGACTTGATATAACTACACATTTTTCTAGTATTCATAGGATATATTACTTAATTTTGCTAGAAAATAGACTAGTAAACAACCATGATATTTACTCCAACATAGATTGTAGTGTAAGTAAAAATCATATGATAAGGAGAGATAGCATGAGTTGTTCACATGGCAAACAATCTGGTGAATGTGTTTGTGATGTTGTTCGAAAAATAGTCCGAGCACAAAACGAAGTAGCCGAAGCTCAAGATGATTGCTGCACTACCGGATGCGAACAATCAATTGAACAATTACTTGCTCCGACTACTGCAAATGGGCCAACAACCATTCCATTCCTTCTATACTGTAAAGGTGATTGTGATCTATTCTTCGCAACAGGAGTAAGACCTGACAACAGTACTTTTGATTGTATCGAAACACCAGTCTTTAAAGCTAAGAAGTTCAAAAAGAATTGTTGTGTTGAACTAGAGCTGTTAGAGTTTGAGACAAATGGATCGGGAGGCTTACTATCGTCACATCAACATAATAAGGATTGTAATTTCATTCCACCTAATACAACTGGTAATTTCGTAGAAACTGGCGTCTGTATTACTGTAGATTTACATTGCTTCTGTGCAATCCAGTGTCTAAATCCAGTAACCCCTGTAGCCCCAGGAGGCTGCTAATAACAAATAACCTCAGTTATTTGATAGCTGAGGTTATTTGTTTTATGTCCTAGTAGCAAACAAATGGATACCACACTTCACTCTAGGTTATAGTATCAATAGGAGGAGTTGCAATGAGAGAATTTATAGAATTAAAGACACTCCAAGAAATTGATACATTCATTACGGAGAAAAAATTAGCCTTCTTATATATTTCACGTCCAAATTGTAGCGTCTGTCATGGCCTTTTTCCTCAAGTAAAGGAATTAATGGTAAAGTATCCTAAAATAAGTCTTGGTCATATTGATGCATCAGTAGTCGAAGCTGTGGCTGGACGTTTTTCTATTTTTACTGTACCCGTCCTTTTATTGTTTGTAGAAGGTAAAGAGTATATCCGTGAGGCGCGAATTGTACATTTAGATTTAATGGAGGATAAAATCAAAAAAATATATAATAATGTGGTTGGATGATAACCAACCACATTATTTTCCCTATATTTCTCTTCGCATTGCTTTTAAAACATCTATCTGTGTTGCCCTTTTCGCTGGTCTCATTCCAGAAATAACTGTGACTATTAAACAGATTACAACTGAAATCAGTACGAGACTCCATGGAATAGCGGAGAATTGTAGCCCTTCAGGCATTTCTTCATCAAAGGCCATTTCTAGTATTACTGGTAAACCAAGATTTACTACTACACTTATTACATATGCTACTAGCGTTCCAATGAATGCACCAATAATACCAATATAGCAACTTTCTAATAGAAAGATTTGCTTGATGGTTTTCGGATTAGCCCCAATAGCTTTCATTATCCCTATATCTGGAGCCCTTTCGGTTACGGCCATTGTCATTGTATTATAAATACCAATCGAGGCTATGATTAATGCAATTGTTCCAACAAAAATTAACCCCGCTTTTGCAATTGTAAATAGCGTATTAATTTGTTTCATCTCACTTACTACAGAATATGTCGCATAATCTTCTTCCTCTAACGTATCGACAATACCTTGAACCGCTTCTAAATTGTCGGCATATACATAAACCTCGTCGTATGATTCAGATTGAGTTGTTTCCAATCCCTCTGGGTCTAATCCAAGCTCTCCACTAGGAGTGCCCGTATACGCTTCTACCTCCTG
This sequence comes from Ornithinibacillus bavariensis, assembly GCF_018333235.1. Lineage (GTDB taxonomy): Bacteria > Bacillota > Bacilli > Bacillales > Amphibacillaceae > Ornithinibacillus > Ornithinibacillus bavariensis. The sequence goes on from NZ_BORP01000003.1 coordinate 97,576, forward strand.
AAAAACCTCCTGAGAAATATATACATTTTGATTAACCATCCATTCTCTAGTCGGCTTCTCTAAAACACCGACAATTGTTAAGGGAATCTCCATCGTTTCATCCGACTCTACGTCCTTTTGTATGGTCATAGAAATTGTCTTACCTATTAAACTATCCTTATAGCGATATTCATCCTTAACCTTACCAGATTCTTCATCAAATGCATCCTTTTCAGAACCTAGCATTAGCGTATCAATAAATTGATAACCAACGACTACTTCATTCGCATTCTCCGGCAATTTACCTTCTTCCAGCTTCAGCCCTGCTTTAACTTCAGAAGGAAAATGTGTTGAAACAGCAACTGATTCTGTTTGATACTTATCCAAATGAAACATCGGTATTTGAGCTAGTTGTTTTTTTCTAGTAACTGCTTTTACGTGGTCTACCTTCTCTAGAAAAGTAATTTCATCATTCGTAATCGGATAATAATTATCATCTTTTATCTTGCCATGTACATTGATTTCGGTAACAACCTGATCCTCTAACGTCTCTTTTACAACACTTTGTTGTAAACCATAACCAACAGAGGCTAATACAATTAGAAATGCACAGCCCATTGCTGTTGCTAGAATCGTCATAAAGGTACGTGCTTTATTCTTCTTAATATTTTGTCGTATAAAACGGTATTTATCTTTTAGCTTCAAACTGCAACCCCGCCTTCCATTAGGCGTCCATCTTTAATTACTATTGTTCGATGACCGATTCTGGCTACTTCCTCATCATGAGTAATAATTAAGAATGTAATTCCTAATTCCTTATTTAATTTTTGGATTATCTGTAAAATCTCTTGCTCTGTTTCACTATCTAAACTACCAGTTGGTTCATCAGCAAGGATTAGTGTCGGTTCTAACACTAATGCCCTTGCTATACTAACTCGCTGCTGCTGTCCACCAGACAATTCACTAGGATAATGATCCTTATATGTGACCAGACCTACCTTTTCTAATAACTGATTGACAATTTGTTTTCGCTTTGATTCACCTTCACCTTTTAAGATTAAAGGTAGTTCAATATTTTGGTAGGCAGTCATCGTTGGAATTAGCTGAAAGCTTTGAAATATAAAGCCAATATGTTGAAGGCGAAAATCTGCAAACCTCGCTTCCGAGAATTCTGTTACTTCCTGACCATCAATCCAAATTGTTCCTTCAGTTGGTCGAATAAATCCACTAATTAGATTCAATAATGTTGACTTGCCTGAGCCACTTTTTCCAACAACGGAGACAATTTCCCCTTTTTTGACCTCCATCGTAATGTCTTTTAATACTGGTAAAACTGTCTTTTGGCCTTTTTTTCCTAATTCAAAATGATGATTTAGTTTTTTAATTTCTATCAAAAAAACTCCTCCAATTACTGTACGATAAGATCATACATTTCTAAATGATAGGTATCTTCGTTGTCTTTTGTGTTCTTAGCTTCTATTTCACCTTGATACAAGACCTTACCAGAGGTCACGTCACCAACAAATACATTTGCTGTGGTTAGATTATCTTTATATAATCCCAGCGCATAGACCTTGTCGTTCTTCAATGTGACATCACTTATATTTTCTACTCCCATTTCTTGTACGTCGAAGCTGACTTTCGATTCTTCCTTATAAGTTTCTAGATTAAATCCTAGCACTGTCAGTTTTCCATCTAGTAAATACGCCAAATATACCTGATTGTCGCTTATCATTACATCAGAGTATAAATTTGCATTAATTAATTCTTCCTTTAAAGTCTCTGACACCTTAAGCTCTTTCATCTCCAGAGAATCGAGATTAAATATATATAAAGAACGATTAATTATTTCAGACGCAGTATCATCTTGAGCAATGTTTTCATCCACAGATGCCTTTGATTCCTCTAATTCTTCCTTCATTACAAGTAGATTTTTTTCTTCATGCATATCATTTAAATTATTTAACAATTCAATGTTGTGCCAGCGATTGACATTTTCTTGATTTTCTTCCTCAGTGCTTCCAATCGTTTCATCACCAATAAGTTTCTTTGAGGAAGGATCAATTGTATAGACATTTAGCTTAGCGAAATTCTGACCACCATCAACGTAGGATTGTATCTTGATAATCACTTTTAATAATTCATCTGTCATTTGAACATCTACTAAATCGAAGTACTCAGACCCTTCTTGTCCAGGTATCGTAACTTTAAATTCACTAGAGTCATTCGTAGATTTGTTTAATACATCAACATATAGTGAATAATCTTGATGATAATTTGTTTGCAATACTCTCGTTGAGAATTGTAAATCAACATATGCAAGGAACTTTTCATTCTCGAAGTAAGAAGTAGGATAATCCCACTTTCCTCTCATAAAGCCCCGATATTTTTCTTTTAACTTTGAAACTTCATTTCGTGGGAAACTTGATTCTAATCTTTGAAAATAAGACTGCTCTGCAAAATAGAATGATCCAGTATTAGAGATTGTTACCGGGCTAGAATATTGGTCATTACGATAATAGTCTCCGTATATTTCTACATTCTTTATTACCGATTCATCACCTTCTACAGTCTTTATGATAAACTCTGGAAATTGACCAGCTACTACTAATCCCGTGTGAACAAAGTACGTCACAAGAACAACGACAATAACAATGATTAACGAAATAAGTCTCCAAAATTGCTTGACCAACATCCTATCACACCCTTATCTTCTTATTTAGTAGATAATTACTCATCAGAATCGACCCTGTCATCACTATTAATCCTGTTAGAACCATTAGAAAGAAAAGCTCAGTAGGATAAAAGAATTGCACCAACACAAATTCTTGGATAATTACTGGCAAGAAAAATACAATTAGGCTAATCCCTGCAAACAATACGCCTAGAAGTATCCCCTTCCAACGGAAACATCTTTCAAATAGAACCCCCGTAAATACTACTAGTACAGCCATTAACCCTACTCCATAATGGGTTAAGTATTCAATAAATGTTGTAGGGTATAGAATTCTTAGCGAATCAAAACTACTAATCATTTGATTTATGCCTTGCTCCTCTAAATACGGAGCTGGAACGATAGACTGTAATAAATGACTTTCAATCGGTAGAAATGCAATCTGTAGTGATATAAGTCCCAGAACCATCAGAAAGATTGCTGTCGCTTTTGCAAAGTAAACATTGATTCTCGCTGTAGGTAGCATTAATAATCGATAGGCAAAGGTATTTTTACCAAACCAATCTCGATACCAGATAAATAACACATAAATTATTAAGCTAGCCGCGCATAATGCTACCGGTGCGAAAAACCAAAAGGAACTTGTTACATTATAAAAAGAGAATGGCCCCCATTGCTTAAGCGCCTCCTCTTGTGTCATACCACTTTCTAATAACTCCTTAATTGCACTTAAATATTTATTTGAGGTAAAAACAACACCCAGCAATTGCATGACGAATGTAACCCCAATTAACACCAAATAAATTTTAAAGAAACGACTTAACTCAAAGTTTGTCAGTTTTAAATAACGCATCATTTTAGGTACACCTCTCTCATCACATCAATTACTGATTTCCCTTCACTTTCACGTATTTCCTCAGCGTTAAATTCCTTTAAAACGACTCCTTCATTTAGAAGAACAGCTTTATCGATTAAATGTTCAATGTCATTAATTTCGTGTGTTGTGATAATTACTCCACGATCCTCCACTAAATGGCTTGTAAAGACATCTGCAATTTGCTCCCGACTAAAAATGTCAATACCAGAGAATGGTTCATCCATTAAAATATAGTTAACATCCATTGCTAGACCAAGCAGCATATTAACCTTTGCTGTATTCCCTTTTGATAGTGTTGAGATACGGTCATTCGGATTAAGCTTGAAAAAACCAATCATTTCATCTGCTCTTTTCTGGTTCCAGCATTGATAGTAATCAGCCATAAACCGCATTGCATCCGATATTTTCATGTTTGGAAGCATTGTAATAGCATCTGGGATGAAGGCTATTTTTTCGTAGCTGTGCTTATTAATTCTTTCTCCATCAATCAATATTTCACCACTATTGAGCGGTGTAAGGTTCATAATCGCATTAAGAATGGTCGTCTTTCCAACTCCGTTAATCCCAATAAGACAAGTAATTTCACCCTTATTTGCTGTAAAAGAAACCCCTTTTAATACAGGTTTTCTTCCAAATTTTTTTGTAACATCTTTAACTTCAATCACAGGCTCTCCTCCTGTTCATTCTTGTTTCTTTGATAATTTTCCTTCACCAAATGTAGTGCCTCTTCCAGTGGCACATTTATGGATTGTACGGAAGCAACAAATGAATGGACTGCTTCGAGTATCAATTCTTTTCGTACATTTCGAATTACTTCCGGATCATTTGTAATGCGACTTGGTAAATTCCCTTCTGTAAATATCAAGCCCTCTTCCTCCATTTCTTTATAAGCTCTTTGCGCTGTATTTGGATTTATTTTTAAATTATTTGCCAGTTCTCGTCTGGATGGAATCTCTTGACCTGGCTCATAGCCACCGGTAGCAATCTTCTCTTTGAAGTGCCGAATCACTTGGATATACACCGGGTCTCTGTTATTAAACTTTACATCCATATCCACAACTCCCATTTTCAAGATGAAACTCACTTGTCTACAGTGTATTAATCACTTAATACGCATCTTGCAAAAAAATATGTATTAACCTCTTAATACACACCACTTGACTGTATTATATGATTAATACACTTCATCGTCAACATATTTTGGAAAATTTTTTTAAAAACGCTATTCATGACCGATTTTTCATTAGGTGTTATGATAAATAGTATAAAAATAGACGTTTGAATATACGATAGAGAAGGAGAACCAATGAAACTAGTATCATGGAATGTGAATGGTTTACGCGCTTGTGTGCGTAAAGGATTTTTAGATTATTTTCAGGATATTGATGCAGATATATTTTGTGTTCAAGAAACAAAGCTTCAGGAAGGTCAGATTGAGCTGGATTTAGATGGCTATTATCAATACTGGAATTATGCTCTTCGAAAAGGGTACTCCGGAACCGCCATTTTCACTAAACAAAAACCACTATCCGTGAAATATGGCTTAGGTGACAACCCAGCACAGCCAGAAGGAAGAATTATTACATTAGAATTTCAAGACTTTTTCTTAATGAATGTGTATACACCAAATTCCCAACGCGATTTAGCCAGATTAGATGTACGTTTAGAGTGGGAAGATGCATTATTAGAACATGTTTTAGCACATGATAAGCTAAAGCCTGTCGTGCTATGTGGGGATTTAAATGTTGCCCACCAGGAAATTGACATTAAGAACTATAAGTCCAATTATGGGAATTCTGGTTTTACTGATGAAGAACGCGGTAAAATGACTCGCTTCCTAGAGGCTGGATTTATTGATACCTTAAGATACTTTTATCCTAATGAGGAAGGAATCTATACGTGGTGGTCCTATATGAAAACGGTACGTGAACGGAATATCGGCTGGAGAATCGATTATTTCATCGTGTCGGAAAGACTTAAGGATCTTTTAATTGATTCCCATGCACAGCCCACTATTCTTGGCAGTGACCACTGTCCAATAGCTCTTGAAATTAATATTTAAGTATATTTATCAAATAGAAAGGTTGATAAACATGGACGATAATCAAATTAAGCTTACTTCGTTAACGACTAAAGGAGGCTGCGGCTGTAAAATTGGCCCCGCTGACCTTGCTCAAGTATTACGCAACATCCCTGCGCCAGTTGCAAGTCCGAATTTATTAGTTGGACTTGATACTAGTGATGATGCAGGCGTATACAAATTAACTGATGATATTGCACTCGTTCAGACACTTGATTTCTTTACACCAATCGTGGACAATCCCTACGACTTTGGACAAATCGCTGCAACGAATGCCATTAGTGATGTGTATGCGATGGGTGGAACGCCATTAACAGCATTAAATATTGTTGCATTTCCAATCTCTACATTAGATAAAAATATTTTATCTGAAATACTTCGAGGTGCAGGAGATAAGCTGAGAGAAGCGAATGTTACACTCGTTGGTGGTCACTCCATTGATGATAAAGAGCCTAAATTTGGATTAGCTGTTACTGGAATTGTCCATCCTAATAAAGTAAGAAGCAATGCAGGAGCTAAGCCTGGAGATAAGCTCATCCTAACCAAACCAATAGGTGTTGGCATTCTCACTACTTCCATTAAAAAAGATTTACTAACCGAAGATGAAATCAAGCGCGTCACATCTGTTATGACGACCTTAAACAAAACGGCAGCCGAAGTGATGGAGATCTATGATGTCCATGCAGCAACTGATGTAACAGGCTTCGGTTTACTTGGTCATGGTTCAGAAATGGCTACTGGCAGTAATGTTGGCTTAGTCATCTATGCTGACCAAGTGCCAATTCTCCCTCGAGTTCGTGAGCTAGCAGAAGCTGGTTCGATACCAGGCGGTACAAAAAACAACTACAAACATATTGAAAATATAGTCATCTATCCAGAATCCATGGATTCGATAGACCGACATATCCTTTGTGATGCGGTGACCTCAGGGGGCTTGTTAATCTCTGTCAACGGCAATGAAGCAGATCAATTACTCTCCGAACTGCAGAAGAAAGGTGTCGAAGCAAGCATGATTGGAGAAGTTATAGCAGAAAATCCAGGAAAAATTATAGTTCGTTAGGATGAAGGTGTAAGAATGTTTCAGGATATTTCCTTACCTGAGTTATTGGAAAAACGAAATACTCAAAATCATACATTAGTTGATGTTCGATCTCCAAAGGAGTTTGAGGAGGGGACCATCCCAGGCAGTATTAATATTCCCATTTTTAATGATGAGGAGCGGGCTGAGGTTGGTACACTTTACAAACAAGTCGGTCCAGATGAGGCCAAACAACGGGGGCTAGAGATCTTTTCAAAGAAACTGCCTGCATTTATAAGTGCATTTAAAAAAATCGATACCCCTATAACTGTTTTTTGCTGGCGTGGTGGGATGAGAAGTAAAACAGCGGCAACAGTACTTGAATTGATGGACATTCATGCTACACGTTTGTCTGGTGGAATAAGATCCTATCGACATTATGTGGTCGATGTCCTTGCTATGGCAGAATTCAAACCAGAATTCCTAGTATTGAACGGCTTTACTGGTACAGGAAAGACTGCCATTTTAAAAAAACTAGCAGACAACGGCTACCCTGTTCTTGACTTTGAGCGGATGGCCAAACATCGTGGTTCTATTTTTGGTCATATCGGTTTAAACCCTAGCAACCAAAAGCGCTTTGAATCCCTACTAGTAGAAAAAATGAAGGAAATGGAAGATGAATCCTATATCTTTGTTGAAGGGGAAAGTAAAAGAATAGGAAAGGTCGTAATTCCAGATTTTATTTATGAAAAAAAAGAGCGGGGCTTACAGTTTGTCATCCAAATGCCTGTGGATGAGCGAGTACGAAATATTTTGGATGATTATCAGCCATGGAGCAACCCTGAAAAGTTTGTAGAAGCATTCCGAATCATCCAAAAGCGAATTCATGTTCCAATTGCAAAGGAAATCGATGTTTTTCTTCAAGAACAGAACTTCAGTGAAGCAACGAAATTATTATTAAGCCATTATTATGACCCTCGTTATGCGTATGCTACAAAGGATTTTAAAGGGGAAAAAGTAATCATTGAAGCAGAAAACGTTGAGGATGCTTATGGAAAAATTCTATCCTTTTTACAAGCAAAGGGGATTGAGTTTCAAAACCAAATAATCAGCCATTAATAAATAAGCGGTGTTCCCAAGAAATGAAGGAATGCCGCTTATCTATTATATTAATGCTTCAGCTTTTGAAAATAATCAATTATTCCAAGTGAACTTATCTGCATATCTAAATTAATCAAAATATAAACTTGATGATCATCTGGCACATGAAGGGATCGTAAATGCTCCCTTACTCGATTCAGCAATCGTTGCGCAAGCACATCGTAGCCCTTACCTTCCGCAATAACCCTTTCCCCTTCTGCTACAAAAATGTCTAGCCATTCCGATACCTGGTGCAATGCAGCAGTAGTCTTCATCGTCATACCAAAATGACCGTAAAAAATGAAATCTAAATTCATATCTAACATACGATTAATTGATTCATGCATGGCATCTGGATCAAAATGATTAGGAGAAGTAGACGGTAAAAACAGGTCCAGTCCAAGCGAATCTAATTGATCGTAACGAACTCCGACAGTATCTCCGGTAAACATTCCATTACTTACTGGGTCATAGATACTTAAATGGTGTCTAGCATGACCTGGTGTATCCAAAAACTGTAATGTACAGCTTGATCCTATAGAAAGAGTGTCCCCATCACCTTTAACAATTAACTTATCCTCTGGTACGGCCTCTACTGGATCAAAAAACTCTGAAAAGCTCTCTCCATATATCGCCCTAGCTGCACCAGTTAATCTTAGAGGATCCATGAGGTGACGTTTTCCACGGGGATGAACCACTACCTTTGCATGTGGACAAAGCTTTAAGAGAACGCCTGCACCACCAGCATGATCTAAATGAATATGTGTAACAATTATGTACTTTACTTCATTCAAGGTATGTCCTAATGCTTCCAAGCCCTTTTTAATATACTTAATGGAAGGACTAGGGCCAGTTTCTACGATGGTTAACTCCTCTTCATCAATAACATAAGTACCGGTTCTAGAAGGAATCCCCATATCAAATCCATCGATTAAATGAATACGATCGGTTAACTGGATTGGCAATCTTCCTATCATTTTTTTCTCTCCCTCCAACGTAATTATCACCATCGTAGCATTGATGCTAAAAAAATTCACGAACAAACCTCTATAATATTGTGTGTAAAATTGTAGATAAAAGACTGGCAATCATACACATTTTGACTAATTTATGACTGGGAATATTTCTGCCAGAATAGACAATAATATACGTGATTCTTACTAAGGAGGGATTTGTATGAACATGAATATGAACCAACCACAAAACCAAAACTTAACAGGTACTTCAGCAATGCCTGCCAAAATGAGTCATGGTGGACACGAGTTATTGGATGCACATGAGGCTATAGGGGGATTAGTTGGGGGATTAGAGCAATATATGATTTATGAACAGCATGTTCAAGACCAACAGTTAAAAACAATTATGCAGCAACATAAAACATTTTTAACCCAAATGTATAACACACTTGTGGAAACACTTAAAACTGGTAATGAACCGTCTGTTAAAACACAAACATACAATATGACAACAAGTAACGATGTCGTGTATGGCATGACCCCATCTCAACCGAAGAAACCTGCACAATCTATTAATGAAATAAATGATGAGTGTATTACAAGCTTCATGATGGGCTGCTTAAAATCAAGTGCATCTGCATTTACAATGGCTGCTCTTGAATCCACGAATCCAGTAATGAGAAGAGTATTTGCTGACAGTATTCCAAACCTTATTGAAATGGCGTATGAAGTATTCTTGTATCAAAATAAACATCAATACTATCAGGTGCCTCAGCTAAATGAAGCAGATATGCAAAATTATTTAAACGGGTTTGCACCTATACAGGGAAAAATGCCACATTAAATTGTAAGAAGGTGTTCGACTTCGAACACCTTCTTTCTCAATCTAATAATCGATTATTTTCATCCACTTCCATGATTTTAGTTGTGCCATTTTCTGCGACACTACCAGCTCCTCCACACACTGGACAACTATACTGCCAACCCTCATCATCTGCTAGCATCCCTTCACCTTCACAAGCTTTACAGTGCTGATTTCGATCCGCCATATACTCCCTACTCCTTTCCTAATTAACAGAAATATTTCTTGCTTTAACCCAGTTAATAATTCCACCTTTAAGCATAATTTCAATTTGTCTGTCTGATAAAGCATGCTTGACCTTTATATCGATATTCTTTCCTTTTACAGATAAACTAAACTCCTTACCTTGCTTGATTTTATTTCGTAACCCTTCACCAATCAGTACATCACCCTTCTCTAATTTGTCATAGTCAGACTCTTCAATGAAAGTCAAAGGAAGAACGCCAAAATTAACAAGGTTTTGCCAGTGAATCCTTGCAAAGTCTTTAACTAGCGCAATGCGTAGACCTAAGTATCGCGGGGCTAATGCTGCATGCTCACGGCTTGAACCCTGTCCATAGTTAAATCCTCCAACAATGGCATGGCCCCCCTTCTCAGCTATTTCTTTAGCACGTTCATAATACTTCTCATCAACTATTTCAAAGGTAAATTTGCTGATTTCTGGAAGGTTACTACGATATGGTAAGACTCTAGCACCCCCAGCTAAAATTTCATCTGTCGAAATATTATCCCCCATCTTTAACAAGATAGGGACCTCTATATTGTCTGGCATATTATCCATATCCGGTATAGAGGCAATATTTGGACCTTTGTGTAGCTCTACTTTTTTTGCTTCTTCTAGAGGTAACGGTGCATCCAATAAATTCATATCAATAGTAGGCTCTTTTGGTTCCTTTAGCTTAGGATATTCCATTTTTAATGTCCTAGGATCTGTAATTTGACCAGTCAAAGCAGAAGCAGCAGCTGTTTCGGGGCTACATAAAAAGACACTATCCTCCCGCGTTCCAGATCGACCAGGAAAGTTTCTCGGTGTTGTTCGTAAGCTATTTCGTCCCGTTGCAGGTGCCTGACCCATTCCAATACAACCATTACAACCAGCTTGATGAAGCCTAGCACCTGATTGTAAAAGGCTTGCAATATGACTTTCCTTCACTAAGTCAGTCAGCATTTGCCTTGATGTTGGATTAATATCAAATGAAATACCTTCTGCAATTCGTTGACCTTTTACAATTTCTGCAGCGATGGCAAAGTCCCGAAAGCCAGGATTTGCGGAGGAACCTATATACGATTGGTAAATCGGTGTCCCTGCGACTTCAGTAACAGGAACTACATTACCCGGACTTGACGGTTTTGCAATGAGTGGCTCTAATTCGGATAAATTAATCTCCTCATTTAAATCATAGGTTGCTCCAGGATCTGCTACTAGTTCAATCCAGTCATCTTCCCTCCCCTGTTCCTTTAAGAAGCGTCTAATCTCTTTATCCGATGGAAAAACTGTACCCGTTGCACCTAGCTCTGCACCCATATTCGCAATCACATGACGATCCATTGCACTTAAGGAATGTAAACCAGGACCATAATACTCAATAACCTTCCCTACACCACCCTTTACATCGTATCTCCTAAGTAATTCTAAAATAACATCTTTGGCACTAACCCAATCTGGTAAGGTACCAGTAAGTTTAATTCCCCAAACCTGTGGCATCTTTACATAAAAAGGTTCACCAGCAATAGCCATCGCAACATCAATTCCACCAGCACCCATCGCAAGCATACCCATACAACCATTTGCACAGGTATGGCTATCGGATCCTAATAACGTTTTCCCTGGTTTTGCAAGCCGCTGCATATGTACAGGATGACTAACACCGTTGCCTGGTCTGGAATAATATATGCCGAACCTTTTTGTTGCACTTAGTAAAAATAAATGATCATCAGGGTTTTTACTGTCTTCTTGAATGAGGTTGTGATCCACATATTGTGCCGATGCCTCCGTTTTTGCACGTTCCAGATTCATCGCCTCTAACTCAAGCATAACAAGTGTACCAGTTGCATCCTGGGTAAGTGTTTGATCTATTCTTAACCCAATTTCAGTGCCAGGCACCATTTCGCCAGATACTAAATGGTCTTTGATCAATTTCTGAGTGATATTGTATGGCATCCATAACCCTCCTACTTTCTTACACATTTACAATCCTCTATCATAGTTTGTAATCAATAACAAAAATTATTATAAAAGCTCCGGAAATAATTGAATCCTAATGCTAGTAATTTCGTATAATTAAAGAGAAACATACATTTTTGGGGGGATTATCTTGAATAATCACGAAATTGATTACAAGATTTATGGGGATGACATGCAGTTTGTGGAGGTAGAGTTAGACCCACAGGAGACTGTCATTGCAGAAGCAGGTAGCTTAATGATGATGGATGATAAAATCCGCATGGAAACTATATTTGGTGATGGTACTGACGAACAAAATGGATTTATGGGTAAATTACTTGGAGCTGGAAAACGGGTACTGACTGGAGAAAGCTTATTTATGACTACGTTTACCAATGAAGGTACTGGAAAGAAGCATGTTTCCTTTGCAGCACCTTATCCAGGCAAGATTTTGCCGATGGATTTAAGTGAGCTCGGTGGAAAACTAATCTGTCAAAAGGACTCCTTTCTCGCTGCAGCAAAAGGAGTTACAGTCGGTATTGAATTTCAGCGAAAAATAGGTACAGGCTTTTTTGGTGGTGAGGGCTTTATTATGCAGAAGCTTGAAGGTGATGGTATGACTTTTGTTCATGCAGGTGGTACCATGCATAAAAAAGAACTCCAACAAGGAGAATTACTTCGAATTGATACAGGCTGTTTAGTCGCAATGACGAAGGATATTGATTACAGTATCGAATTTGTTGGAGGGATAAAAACTGCCTTATTTGGTGGTGAAGGCCTATTTTTTGCTACATTACGTGGGCCAGGAACAGTCTGGATTCAATCTCTTCCATTCTCAAGACTGGCAAGCAGGGTATTTGCAGCAGCACCCGAAAGAGGTGGATCAAAAGGAGAAGGAAGTATAGCAGGTGGATTATTTGATTTACTAGGTGGAGACAGAAAGTAAAAAATTAGGGAGATGTTAAGACTAAAAGTCCATAACATCTCCTTCTTATAACTTTTGGCCATAATATTTATCCAATGAAAAACCTCGACCTAATATTTCTGAGGCATTTAAAAAAATAACAAATGCAGTTGGGACTTCCTGTAGGAGCAGCCCTTTCAATTTCACTGCTTCCTGTTGCTCTGCAACACATAAAATTAATGTTTTATCGTGGTTTGAATATCCGCCAACTGACCTTACTTTTGTTAAGCCTCGATCAATCCCATTTCGAATTAACTCTTGTACCTTCCATTCATCCTCTGTGATGATGACGATTAGTTTCGAAGCAGAAGTCCGTAGTTGTACAAAGTCTATTGTCTTACTTGAAATATAAATTGCCATTAATGCAAAAAGGGTCAACTCTAAGCTAAACACAAATAGTGAAGATATCACAACAATTCCATCGACGACTAATTGCGTATATCCACTAGATTTACCGGTGAATTTTTTTAGAATCTGTGCTATGGATGCAGTTCCACCTGTTGAACCCTTTCCTATATAAACAATTCCGAGACCAATTCCTAAGACGATTCCACCATACAATGCTCCAAGAAGAGGATTAGTTACTGTAATCGGTGTGTTAGAGGTTATTCCAATCATAAAAGGTACCCAGAACGTTCCAACTAACGTCTTACCTCCAAAATCTTTTCCAAGAACCATCCAGCCAATGAAAAAGATTGGAATATTAATAACAAACTGAGTAAGCGCAGGACTGAATCCGAATAATTCATGTAAAACTGTACTCACTCCGGAAATACCACCTGCAGCAAGTTTTGAGGGTAATAAAAAAGTATTGTACGATAACGCTACTAATGTTGCACCAAAAATTACTAGAATATACTCTTTGATTAATGTTCTATGATGTTGTTTCATCTCTTAGTCTATTCCTTTCTTTAGCTTGCCAATTATCAATTCTATCATAGATTTCTATCTAATTGAATACAATCTATAATGCCTTGTTTTATCGTTAATTGACCCGGTGACCAAACTTTCCCATAGAAATTTTTGACAATTCACTTGATTCATAGACTAATTTACGATAAAATCGTATCTTGATGATTTTCCTTTTTGAAAATTATCGTAGCGAAAAAAGATGGGGTGAAAACGATGAAAAAAATCTTAACATCTAAAATGGCCTTCTTTTTCATTGCAGTTGTATTACTCTGGTTAAAATCGTATCTAATCTATATAAATGAATTTAATTTGGACATCAAAAACGGCATGCAGGAGTTCTTACTATTTTTTAACTCCTTGAGCTCAGCACTATTCTTTTTAGGCTTAGGATTATTTGCAAAAGGAAGACGTGCTGGAATATGGATTATTATTATTGATTCGTTAATGAGCTTTCTTTTATACGCAAATGTTGTGTTTTACCGTTTCAATAATGACTATATTACATGGCCAACGCTTACCCAGACTGATAACTTTGGAAGTCTAGGAAGTAGTATTGCAAGTCTAATGCAATGGACAGATATTGTCTATCTCTTAGACATAGTTGTTCTAATCGCCCTATTCATTTGGTTTAAAAAAGATTGGAGTACTGAGAAAATCAGTCGCAGAAAGCCAATACTAGTTCTTCTTTTAGGATTAATAGCTTTTTCGATTAATTTAGGTCTTGCAGAAGCAGACCGACCAGAATTACTAAAAAGGACATTTGACCGAAACTATATTGTTAAGTATTTGGGAATTTACAATTTTACAATGTATGATGCTGTACAAAACATCAAGTCATCTTCACAACGCGTGTTAGCGGACAGTGATGATATAACAGAAGTTGAAAACTATACGAAGAATAAATTTGCAGAACCAAATCCAGAATTATTCGGTGTAGCTAAAGGGAAAAATATTATTAAAATTCACTTGGAATCCTTCCAATCATTCTTAATCAACTACAAGTTACGAGGAGAGGAAGTCACACCTTTCTTAAACTCACTTGTTAATGATCCAGAGCAGGATTTTACGTATTTTGATAACTTCTTCCACCAAACGGAACAAGGAAAAACTGCTGACGCCGAATTAATAATGGATAACTCTATTTATGGATTGCCACAAGGCTCTGCTTTCGTAACAAGAGGCTCTAATACGTATCAAGCATTACCTGCAATTTTACATCAACAAGGTGGATATACAACAGCTGTATTTCATGGTGACTATAAATCCTTCTGGAACCGTGATGAAATATATAAGCAATTCGGTGTAGATACCTATTTTGATGCAAGCTACTATAATATGAGTGAAGATAATATTATCAACTATGGTTTAAAGGATAAGCCATTCTTTGAGGAATCTATGCCTCTTTTAAAATCGCTAAATCAGCCATTTTATGCGCATATGATGACCTTAACACATCACCATCCATATTTAATTGGGGAAGATGAAGCATCTATTGCCCCTGCAGAAACTGGAGATAAGTCAGTTGATACCTATTTCCAAACTGCTCGTTATTTGGACGAAGCTTTAGAGCAATTTTTCAATGACCTTAAAGATGCCGGTCTATATGACAACTCGGTTATTTTACTTTATGGTGACCACTACGGTATCTCTAAGAATCATAATCGCGCCATGGGTGAATTACTTGATGAGGAAATCACACCATTTAAGAGTACACAATTACAACGTGTGCCATTGCTAATTAAAGTACCTGGTGTCGATGGAATGGGAACTGTTCATGAATATTCTGGTCAAATGGATGTAATGCCAACATTACTTCACTTACAAGGTATTAATGCACAAGACTATATTTTATTTGGAACAGATTTATTCTCCAAAGATCACAAGGAAGTTATACCTTTCCGGAATGGAGACTTAGTAACTCCTGAATATACAGAGGTTTCCGGAACATTTTATGATAATAATACTGGTGAAGAAATCGAACCAACCGATGAAATGCTTCAGGTAAAACAAGAGGCATTACATGAATTAGAGCTTTCCGATAAGCTGCTAAACGGCGATTTATTACGATTCTATAAACCTAATGCTGATTGGTCACCTGTCGATCCAACGAAGTATCGATACGGAAATGAGTCAGGTGTTATTCCGTCTGATGTACAGCAAGAGCCTGAAAAACCACTTGACCCACGTCAGCCACATATTCTTAGGTAATCGCAAGGTGACTACAATTTAAGCTAAACATCTTTAAAGAGTAATCTTAAGGAAAAACTTCCTTTTGATTACTCTTTTTGTTTCTCATGAAAATATTTGTTCCGTTTATACTAATACGGAATACTCTAGAAATGAGGTGAAATTATGGGACGTGGTGACCATAATCGAGCAACTGGAAAAAACTTTCTAGCTCAGACTCCAAAAAA
The DNA here is from genome assembly GCF_018333235.1 of Ornithinibacillus bavariensis. Lineage (GTDB taxonomy): Bacteria > Bacillota > Bacilli > Bacillales > Amphibacillaceae > Ornithinibacillus > Ornithinibacillus bavariensis. The sequence continues at coordinate 113,616 of NZ_BORP01000003.1, forward strand.
TCAATTAAGTGATGGAATTGATGTCGAGTATTCAGAAGAACTTGCCGATCACGATGATAAAGTAGCTCAATCTAGAAGTAGAGAAGCTGATAGGCGAGCAAAAGGGAAATAGAGAGGGGCACTCCCCTCTCTATTTTTTATTCGTATAGTTAGGAGAAGCTTAATCTGTAAGTTAAGTGGCTAAATATGATATAGTGAACTTAAAGAGATAATCATTATTATCTTCGTGTACACCTTAAATAACTTTATATACTATCTTAGGTCCTCTAACATCATTTTCAAAGTGAGGGTGACAAATGGCTAAAAAAGAAGTTGAAGATTACTTAACTGAAGGAATGTATGGTATAAAATTACCAAAGCAAGGAGAACGTAATTATTTTCTCGGAACCTTAAGGGAAAGAATCGTTATTGCCCTAACCATTGGTCAAGTCATGTCAGACAAGGGACTGCATGCGCTAGAGCAAGAAATTCAGGCAAATAAGGGAGCAACACTTTTATTTAATGGTAAAATATCTTCAAGGTTTCTAAAGGAAGAGAAGAGCCTTGCAAATAAATACAATATTCCTTTTACAGTAGTTACAAATGAAGAAGCTGATACCGATATTGGTGCTGTCTTAACCTATGATTATGCTATAGATAAAGAAGATATTTTCATGCAGGAAGAACTAGAAACAGTGGAGAAAAAAGAACCAAACAAAACCTCTTTTAAAGATAAATTAAAGAAACTCTTACGATAACGAATACCTCCTCTCCCGTATAAAAATATTACACCGTTTTATACTAAGGATGGAGGTGTGTATGATGGCACAAAAATATCGTTGCCCAAATTGCAAGACGAACCGTTCCCGTTTTAATATTATCGAACAGGTTGCAAAACCAGTTAAATTAGATCCACAAACCGGGGACATTGTAAACGATTATTCTGAAAGCCAAGTAGAACCATTTCATACACTGTATAATGGTCCGAGATACCGTATCCAATGTGGCTCATGTGGCCTTGTTGAGGATGAAAATACGTTTATAAAATTTGGTGAAAGACCGATGTGAAACCACAGAATCCTGTGGTTTTTCTAATGGTTTGCCAAAAATCCGGGTAATCTTTACACAAAGAAACCGTTTACACTATAATGAAACTAAGGCAAATTCTTAGGGGGAGGAGTTAGATTGAAACAAGTAGAAGAGGGTTCACTACTTTGGGAGCCAAGTCAAGAGCGAATAAACCAAGCCAATATTAGTACCTTTATGAATTGGTTAAAAGAAAATAAAGGACTACAATTTAAAGATTATCAATCTCTTTGGAATTGGTCTGTAAATGAAATAGAAGATTTCTGGAAAACTATTTGGGAGTATTTTAATATCCAATCACCAAATGGTTATACAAATGTACTGTCCACTCACCAAATGCCTGGAGCGAAGTGGTTTGAAAATGCCAAAGTAAATTATATTGAACACATTTTTAGAAACTACAAAAAGGAAAAAACCGCTATTTTTCACACATCTGAGCTACGTCCTGAATTATCAGAAATAAGCTGGGAAAAAGTTTATCAAGATACCGCGGCTCTTCAGCAAACCTTAAAGGACCTAGGGGTTCAAAAAGGAGATAGGGTTGTTGCATTTATCCCAAATATCTATGAATCTGTCATCGCACTCTTTGCTACGGCAAGTTTAGGGGCAATATGGTCCAGTGCTTCTCCCGACTTTGGAAAACAAAGTGTAATTGATCGTTTTAAACAAATAGAGCCAAAGGTTATGATAACTGTTGATGGCTATCAATATGGTGGAAAGGTGTTTGATCGTTTTAACGTAGTAAAGGAAATTCAATCTGAGTTAGATACCCTAGAAGCAACAATAGTCATTCCGTATATAAATGGAGCACACCCATTTACTGGCTTAAAAAATGTTATCCAGTGGAAAAACGCTACATCCTATACGAATCAAGAATTGTGTTTTGAGCTTGTTGAATTTAATGACCCATTATGGATCCTATTCTCTTCTGGAACGACCGGAAAACCTAAACCTATTGTACATAGTCAAGGTGGCATATTGTTGGAGCATTTAAAAGCTCTAACCTTTCACACCGATTTACATGAGGATGATCGCTTCTTCTGGTTTACAACAACAGGCTGGATGATGTGGAATTATCTAGTAGGCGGCTTACTTACTGGTAGTTCAATTATTTTATATGATGGAAATCCAGCTTATCCAGATCTAACTATGCTTTGGAGGTTGGCAGAGAAATCAAAAATGACTGTCTTTGGTACATCTGCTAGCTATATCACATCTTGTATGAAAGAAGGACTTGATCCTAGTTCAAGGTTTGATTTAACCCAGCTCAAAAGCATTAGTTCAACCGGGTCGCCACTTCCACCAGAAGGATTTAAGTGGTGCTATGACCATGTAAAAAAGGATCTATCCATAGCATCTATTAGTGGTGGAACAGACGTCTGTACTGCTTTTATCTTAGGAGTTCCTACCTTACCGGTTTATGCTGGAGAGTTACAATGCCGTGGACTAGGTGCTAAAGTGGAGAGCTTTGATGAAAGTGGGCATTCCATCATAAATGAAGTTGGAGAGTTAGTTTTAACAGAACCATTCCCATCCATGCCGATTTATTTTTGGAATGATGACGACGGAACCCGTATGCAGGATAGTTACTTTGATATGTACAAGGGAATATGGCGTCATGGCGATTATATCAAAATTACAGAGCGCGGATCCTGTGTCATCTACGGACGATCGGATGCAACAATTAATCGAGGTGGCATCCGAATTGGTACTAGTGAAATCTATCGAGCAGTTGATCATGTTAAAGAAATAGCGGACAGTCTAATAGTGGATATTCCATTAGAAAACGGGGAATCTTATGTACCGCTATTTGTTGTCATGAATGATGGAAAAGAGCTGACAGAGGAAATTATAGACATTGTTAAAAATCAAATTCGAACACAATGTTCACCACGACATGTACCGACTGAAATAATTTCCGTAGAAGATTTACCTAAAACATTAAATGGAAAAAAGATAGAGATACCTGTTAAGAAAATTTTAATGGGTAAGCCAATCGAACAGGTTGCCAATAAGGGTTCATTAAGTAATCCCAAATCACTTCATTATTTTGAACAATTTGCCAAAGAAAAGTTGAGAAAATAAAAAGTATAAAATCCCAATCCTGACACTTTCTAGTATATAAATTCAAGGATTAAACAAAAGGAAGAGGTCCTTCGCCCCTTCCTTTTTGTTCTCAGTTAGTCTTAATTATTATTTGTTAATCGAAACATTTCCAGAACCGGTGCGGAGACGAACGACGTTTTTACCATTTCCTACTTTTCCATATAAATGGTTTCTATCCTTCTGCTCCGTATTCATAGCAATATTTGTTTGTATACCACCTGACCCTGTACGAATATCAAAAAGAATATCTAACTCAAAGTCTTGATAATCTAAGTGAATATTTCCGCTTCCAGTCCTTAAATCCAACGCTGAATTATCTGACATCACTAGATTAATATTACCAGAGTTTGCATCCCCTTTTACAGCCCCTCTGATATCACGTAATTCTATTCTTCCCGAGCCTACATTAGCCTCCGTGGTTTCTGACCAGAAATGCTCAGCAGTAATTGTCCCAGAGTTTGCACGGATAGTTGCATTTTTCATATATATCTCATTCAAAATAACTCTACCTGATCCATCCCTTATATCCAATTCCTCTCCCTTTACTTCAGCCATACGAACACTCCCAGAGCCGACTTTTCCAGTAATGTCCCCATAGGAGGAATTGATTTCTACCTTTCCAGAATTAGCTAAAAATTGTAGCTTATCCGCTCGGAGCTTATCAATTATTATTTTCCCTGACGTAGTATCTGTAAACATCTTTCCAGCTGTAATGTCGGTAGCCTGAATGACCCCAGATGTAGCAGATATTCGAAATGTCTCGGCAATTAATTGTTTCATAGCTATCTTTCCTGATGTTACTCGGATATCCCAATTGTCAGCTATATCCCTTGGCACATATAGTTGAAGAATACTTTTTGGTAATGTACCAAAAAAGAATGTAGATCCTTTTCTTTCTTTCTCCGCTATTATCATTAATGCTTCTTCTGTCTTCTCTGTTTTTAACACAGGACCACCTTCATAAGACTCGAATTGGATGTCAACTCGAGGAAGCTCATGTGTTAATACCTTCACCGTTGCAATATCAGAAGAAACCGTTATGCTTTTTAACCTGTCAACCTCTATGGACTCTTCCTGTCTTATTGTATTTATTGGCGTACCAATTAGCTTATTTAATAGACCACCTACCATAATTACATCTCCTATCATTTGTATTCTTTATCTTATTTTACAAGATTACTTCTGATAAACAACGTACTCTTGAAGTAGATGAACTCCGTCCAAAGGCTGATATTATTCTAGAAATCGCTGCCTGTCTAATTGAGAAGGTATCATACACGACTCCCGTTTACCAAACCAGCTATAACGGTTCTTAGCAAAGAGATTATAAAAGATATTACGGATAGGTTTAGGCACAACAATAAACACATAGCAAAGCTTCCACAGTCCCTTTAGCTCTTTGGAAACCTTTAGGGCAGCAGTTGATTTAACATAAACCTCTTCCCCTTCCAAATAAATAAAGCTATCTATATCTTTAGGAATTTGGTAGTCATTAAGTAATTGTTGCCCAATTTCACTTTGAAGAGAGGCAAAGTGAAATTTTGCCGTTGGATCTCGTTTAATAATAAATTGAACAGATGAATTACAAAAATTACAAACGCCATCAAACAAAATAACACGCCTCATAGTAAGCCCCCTTATCCATTTGGTACCTCTATTATTATTTTACCTTATTTCCGAGCTAGAGTAATACTTATTACTCAGTTAACCTGTACAAAAAACTATTCTACTTTATAGTAGAAAATAGAACGAAATCTGTCATAAGAAAAGCAAAAATGATTATTTTCAATAATTTTTTGGTAAAATGCAATTTAATTTTTATAAATACGTCTAATTAAGTGAATACCAGGGGGTGATGGTCGTGTCACATAATAAAGTAATAGCAGATTGGTTTGAACGCTTTGGGAATGATATTTATCATTTTTTAATATATCGAGTTGGACCAACTGATGCAGAAGACTTACTGCAGGAAGTCTTCATTAAGGCGTTAAAAGGATTTAATAGTTTTAAAGAAAATGCATCACCAAAAACATGGCTGTTTAGTATCGCGCGAAACTTAGCCATTGATGAGTCACGAAAGAAAAAAACGAAAAAGTGGGCGGAAACAGTTCCACTAGATGTCATGAATGAACCTAAAACGAATAGTTCTCCTGAAACAATATTAGATTTTAATGAGGACACAAAGGCTATCTATGAATGTATTCATCAGCTAAAGCCTACGTATCAGGATGTCATCATATTAAGAGGAATCAAAGAGCTTTCAGTGGAAGAAACCGCCAATATACTGAAATGGAGTGAAAGTAAAGTAAAATCGACACATCATCGTGCAAAACTAGCACTGCAAGAAGAACTAAGGAGGTGTATCTCTTATGAAGAGGTTAAATCACCTAGAGCCGCTAGATGAAAGTCTACGTCTAATGCCAAAGCCAACTTTAAGTAAAGATAAACATATACAAATTAAAAATGCCATTTTAAACACAAGAGCAGCTCCATTCAAACAAAAGAAAAAACGTAATTACAAGGGGATTATGACAACAGTTGGCGCCCTTGCTGCTGCCCTTATGTTCGCAGTTTTAATTTATAGTTATCTTGACCAAGATTCAGAACCAACCACAATGGTATTAGCAAGCTTGATCGATGAGGATATTCACAAGATAAGCGGTTCTGCTAATGGCAAGTCCTATCAAACTGAGGATGAAGAATTGATAAAGCAATTCTATCAGGATATTGGGAATATGGAATTTGCTGAAACAGAGGAGAAAAACACCGATCAGAAAGATATTATCATGCTATACAATGCAAATGGGGAAATACTCACAACCTTTCATTTTGGAGCAAAGGACATCGTTACCATTGATGACCATCAGTATAAGTTTGATACGACAAAATGGCAGGACTTTAAAGAGCTTTTCTTTACAGAGGAAAATCTTGTAACAGAGAACGATGTGGACTCCCCTAATGAACAACCAGAAAACAATGAGGATGTATCCCTATTAATGCAGCAGGAGCTAGCCAAATCACCAAGTCAACGGGATTGGAGCAAAGTACTTGAATATGTAAAGCAAGGTGCCGATCCGAATAATGCATTACTACTTGCAGCAAAGGAAAACAATGTAGCAATTGTTCCTGAACTCTTGGACCTAAAGGCGGACGCCAACACAACAGATGGAAATAGTAATACGCCGATAATGCTTACAACTAGTGTTGACGTCGCATCTTCATTAATTCAACATGGTGCAGACTTAGTGGTTAGAAATAAACGGGGACACAATGCCCTCGTTATTGCAGTCTATGGGCATCAAACAGAAATGGTAAAGCTATTATTAGAGGCTGGAGCAGAACCAAATACAATTGTTCATCCTGATAGTACTGTGCCAGTTTTATGGATGTCTGAAAAATTTAATGATCAGGAAATTAGCGAATTACTCCTTCAACATGGTGCGACTAAGTTAGAGGAATATGATCAGGAACCGTGGTGGGTTAATGACAAGGAATCATGGTGGATTTCTCAAATACCATCCTTATCGGAAATGCTAAAACGGAAGGAAGAGTTATTATCCGCTGCTTCAATTGGAAGACTACCAGGTGTACCTGATATACAAGTACCGGCTGATATTAATCATTTCGGTTACCCATTTGAAAACCTTCCAGCCAATGGAGGAATGATAGATGTTTATGGTGATCATATTTTCTATATTCCAAAGGAACAAAGATTTTATAGAGCTTACCGATATGAATTAAACCCAGGGGACCATGTTACAGTTGCTGATATTGAGGATGAACTAGGTGTGCCTAGTTCAACTACAACAGGTGATAATGGTAGTATTGCAATGGTATACAGCTTAGATCATTACGATCTAAAGTTTTACTATGATGGAACGTTGAGCTACCCTAAAAATGAGTTGGATATTTTATCACTGGAATTAGCATATAAAGAACCAGGTATTATTGAACATGCAGATTCTACATTTAAATTACTAGTTGATCAACGTTTGAATGACCTCGCAAATCAGGTTCATCCAGAAAAAGGAGTACTATTTGCGCCATACCTACAATTAACATCGACACCGATGACAAATAAACATAGCCCTGTAACGTTTTCTGCTGAGGAAATACCTAATATTTTAGAGGATAAGAATCAGTATCTTTGGGGGTATGGTAGTGGAAGCGGATTACCAATCAATATCACACCAGCAGAGTATTTGGAAGACTATGTATATACAAAGGATATTCCTAATGTAATCTATGTTAATGAACAGCACCTTACAGCACCAGAATTTTTTACAGAAACAATTAGAAGCATCTTCCCTAACGCCCATATGGTGCAATATTCCTTCAATGAGACAGTGGAAGGCGATGACCTAAGCTGGGTAGACTTATCATTAGTCTTTGAAGAATACAAAGGGGAATGGAAACTAGTTGGCATACTCCATAATGCCTGGACACCGTAAGTTAATAATTTAGGAAAGTCGTAGGGCTTTCCTGTCAATACATTGATAGTGGAAATTTACGCACCAACGTATAAAATTACATGAAAGCCAAATAAAAACATTCCTACTGTTGGAATGTTTTTATTTATAACTACGAGAGGTTTCTATAGAATTTAAAATAGTAAAAGGCAACGCGACTAATAAAAAGTCTGCGTTGCTTTTTAAACTAGTGAAACCCTTAGGTTCGAATGACATCACATAAAAACTCAAATGTCTAACTAGAATCTTATAAACTAGCTGTTTTGAGCTTGCATTAGCTCATATATCTTGCGAGTGGTATTGACATTTCTTACTGTAGCTTGTTTGTATACCTTTGTTCCAATCAATTTTGACTTCCCACTTTTGGTTATATTTTTCTTTTCAACCGACCAAATGATTGCGGCAGGAATATATTTAACCTTGTCAATATTCGGTTTTATAACCAGGTTTTCAAGTACAGATTCATCATCAATTTCATCCCATAAAAAAATAACATCACATGACATTTCTTTGTCATTCTTCCATGTGTTCGGAATAGCGTTAATGACTCCACTAACATCATCGATACTTCGTACTAATACTTTAATTTGTAATCCAAAATCATTAGATATCGCTTCTTCCAAAATGCTTGAGAGCTCTACCTTTGATACATCCTTGTTTGAAAAAATAATATTACCTGTATTGATGTATGTTACCACATCATTCATACCGACTCGTTCAAACGTCTTTTTTAGCAACTTCATATCAATTTTATTTTTTCCACCTACATTAATCCCCCGAAGAAGAGCAACATAAATCATAAGCATTCTCCTTTCAACCTTTTATCTTACCTTAGCAATATTGTGATACTAGTCATTACCTTGGTATAGCAGGTGCTCTTCTTCAACACTCGCACCCTTTGTAACACCAAATGATAAGTTATATGTTTGCTTTATCTATAGAATGAGCTAGTTTTGTGCTTAACAATCGATACATCTTCTTTCTAGCATAAAATAGAAAAGCAAATTGTAAGACGAAATAACTCCCCCCTACAATTAAGAAATGCAATATGATTTCAGGATTTGCAATAACTCCCCCTATATCTGTAGCCATAGCTAAAATGTACAACAAGGCCAAAGTTGTACCAAGTAGGGTAGGTATCATAAATATCGTCGTAATCTCCTGTGAAATCATTCTCTTTATCTCCTTACTTGTTATCCCGATACGGTACAGTTTACGAATTCTTTCTAATTCCTTATCCACTTCAGAAAATAATTGAATATACAAAAGGAAAAATGACCCTATGAAGAATAATACGCTTAAAAATATAGTTACGAAAAAAAGTATTCCATTTGAATTTTTATTCTTTTCATATCCCTCAATACGAGAACTGATTTGAAATAATTCATCCTCAGGGACGATATGTTCAACATTTATTGCAGGCGTACTAGCATGAAGGCTTTCAAACGTTTGTTTTAACTTTTTCACTTCTGTTTTTGAATTCTGCCAATCCTCAAGATTAATTAAATGAACTACTGCAGCTAATCCGTCTACACTTCTTTTTAGTCTCGACAATTCTGTATCGTTAATCACAAATATTTCACTAAGATTGCTTAATGTATTCATCCTCTTCTCAGCAATTACTTCCTTTACATCATATATGATCTCATCACTGCCACTTGGTATACGAAGTCCTTGGTCATAGGGTATGCTCTCGGGAGTTTCCGTATTTTCATTTAAAAAATAAATAAACTCATTGTTTTTTAGTTCAAATTGGCTGGAAGTTAACTCATTAAATGCATCTAATGACATAAACGTATATGCATGAACAACTTCATAATAGTCCTTTTGAAAATAGGAGTATATTGGAACTGAAACGTGTCTTTGTACACGATTTCCATTCTGTTCAAAAATAGCTTTTACCGCATCTATTCCCACATTATTCGTACTATCTGTTTGAATAAACGCTACATCGAACGGGGTTTCTTCTATCGCTTCTCTCTCCGTTGTTATATATGTAAATAAGATAATTGTACTATACAAAAGTGTAACCATAATCATTACTGTAACGAGCATCATAACCGACGTAAGCCGCTTATACTTATAATTAATATTCGTTAAATAGAGTAAACGCCGATAATAATATCCTTTATTCTTTTTAATCAGCTCTATCAAAAGGCTCGTAAAATGATACAATACGATATACAATCCAATGAATGTAGCTAGTGACCAAAGTAGTAGAAAATCGCCACCCCGGTGTCCTGTATACGTAAAATAAAGTCCGATAATCGAGCCAATCACAATTAAAAGTCCAATTCCACCTAACCTTGCATGTTTATCAGAGACATTTTCTGTTATTTTTTCGTTTTTTAAATTTGTGATGATATTTTTTTTAAATGTTAAATAAAGGGATTGTCCTACTGCTACAAAAAACATTACCAAAAATACAATAACCGTATAGAGAAACATTTTTGCATGAAGTTGAAAGAGGATCTCCTGTATACCTACAAATTTTAACAATAGCCAAAAGAAGAACTTAGAAAGGGTTGCTCCAATTAAAACACCAATTATTAGAGAGATAAGGGCAATAATACTATTTTCTAAGACTATTAATTTACTAATCTCACGCCTCGTCATACCTAATGTCATGAATAACCCAAATTCACTACGCCTTTTCTTCATAAAAATATGATGTGCATAACTCATGAAAAATATAGTAAAAGTAAAAAGTGCAACCCCAGGAATCGACAAAACATATTGAATCCCTTCTGACTGCTCCATTTCAACAAGTTGTTTATTCAAATAGACGGTTGTAAACATAAAGAAAAACGTCACTGCCAAGCTATTGCAAACAAGATAAAAAATATACTTTTTATAATGATGCTTAGCCATCTTCCATACAATTTTATTAAAGGTCATGTTACCTTCCTCCTAAGAGGGTAAGGTTATCCATAATTTCAGTTAAAAATGCATTTCTATTGGTCGTTTTTGAAATACTAGAATGAACTGCTCCATCCCTTATAAAGATTACCTTTTGGCAATAACTTGCAGCAAAGACATCATGCGTTACAAGTAATACAGTAGTTGACATTTTATCTACAATTCTTTCGAAACACTCCATTATCGCAGTCGATGATTTAGAATCCAAATTTCCTGTAGGCTCATCAGCAAAAATAATCTGAGGCTCATTTACTAATGCACGACTCACCGCTGTTCTTTGCTGTTGTCCACCTGATATATGATAAGGATACTTATTTAAAATTGATTTTATTTCAAAGAGACTAGCAAGCTCATGTATTTTTTCTTCCATCTCTGTTAGGTTTTTCTTTTCCAGTATCATAGGTAACATGATATTTTCCTTCACGGTTAAGCTATCTAGTAGATTAAAATCCTGAAATACAAAGCCGAGTTGTTTACGACGAAAATGTGCTAGAGCATCACTCTTCATTTCATTTAAATTTTCTCCGCCAATTGTAACTTCACCGGAAGTTGGCTGATCGATTCCACTTAATATATTTAATAGGGTCGTTTTTCCACTACCAGAGGGACCCATAATGGCAACAAAATCTCCTCTATTTATCAATAGATTAATGTTATTTAATGCCACTGTTTCCCTTTCTCCATTAAATTCTCCATAAACCTTAAAGATGTTATTCGCCTCTAAAATTGTCATCCCTTTTCCCCTTGCTCTATTGTTACTTATTCTATTGATTTATTATGCAGTATTAAAATTCGCTTTCCACCCTTCCAAAGTCATATGCTGTTAATAATCTACATCGCCCTAACTAGTTTCCCACTTGATTAATTATCCTAAACTACTATTTTAAGTAAATGATTTCATAATCTCTCTGTTATTTCAATATAAATATGCAAATAAACTGATAATTTATTTTTATAAAGTAAATGAAAGGGATAGAGTAACTCTACTCCATCCCTTGAAACACTTACTATCCATTTATTGTACTTCTTCACTATTTGTAGCTACTAGCCATATTGTCGTTTTATTCTTCAAGATCAACCTTTAAAATTCTTTCTCTTACTTTTGTCATTTCAAATGTTTTGCTTGTTGTTCCGTTAGTAACGGTTAAGGTTATTTCTTTTGCTTTCAAAATTTCAACCTGTTTTTTATTCAGTAAAAGTGATCGTGGTTTGCTTCGATTATAAATATTGATGACAACATGAACTCCATGTTCAAGGGCTTCTAAGTCTTCTGTATGAACTGTTGCGGTACCGTTATTTTTCTTCACTGGTACCTCAACCGTGACAGGCTCTTCTGGTTCTTCTCCTGGAACTTCGTCTGTTGTTGCAATTCTTCCATCAGCGATATAATCGATAGGGTTACCTTCCGAACTATTTAGGCTACGAATGAAATCTACTGCAGCATCGACATCAACAGGTCCCATGATTGGATTTTTCCCTAAATCTTTAATTGGGCCTTCAGAAGTTCCCATATAATTATTTACAGCTAATGTGTACACCGCATTCCTATCGATTGGCGTACCATCTGGTAGTGTAATAGCCACTACCTGCTGTAACTCGGGGTTAAAGGTATATCTGAATCCAGAAATGCTATAGTCCGCTCCATATTGTGAGAGCTGTTCATTTAAAATTGGATACAGATCCTCACCCTTAATTTCAACCGTCATTAACGTATTGCCAAATGGTAAAATATTATAGACCTCACCCCAAGTGATTGGGCCAGCAAGTAAGTCATCACGAATTCCCCCACCATTTTGCATTGCAAAATCACTGTCCATCGCCCATTTCATACCATCTGCAATCAGATTTCCAAGGGCATGATCTTTATCATTTGAATAGCTTCCCGTTAGATCATTTGCGTTATAACCAACTACTTCATTTATAATTGGTGCAATTGCATCCACATAGTATGCTAATGTATCAGCAACGATTGCATCTGGTGTGTAATCACTTTGTTTCACAAATACAATCTCCGCTTCCTTCGAGACAATATCACCAGTTGTGCGATCGATTTGTACATCGACATCTGCAAATGCCTTTCCATATTCATTTGCTTGGACAATCAACTTATTATCCACAACAGCATTGTTCACAACATGATTATGGGCAGCAAAGATAATATCTACTTCATCATCTACTGAATTTGCTAAGTCAGCCGCTGCACCAGTTGCACTTTCTCCCGATTGATAGGCTGGCATATGTGCAAGCACTACAATTGCTTTAACTCCTTGTGCTTTTAATTCTGCTGCTGCATTATTGACAGCATCAGCCTCATCGGTAAAGGCTATTCCCTCTAACGAAGATGGCATAACCATATTCACAGTTTCCACCGTGTTAACGCCTATAAAACCAATAGGTACCCCATCAACTTCTTTAATATAATATGGATCTAAAAATGTCTCGCCAGTATCTTCGTAAACACAATTCGCACAGAGCACTGGAAAATTCATACCATCATAGCCCGCCGTTCCCTTACCTTCAGGGTGTTCTCCTCCATTTACCATGCGGAGAAGTTCATCAACCCCTTCATCGAACTCATGGTTACCAACTGTTCCTACATCAAAGCCAATTTCCTCCATAATCTCGACTGTTGGCTCATCCTGTAAAAGACCGGAAACCGGTGAGCTACCACCAATCATATCACCAGCATGGACGATTAACGTATTTGGATTTTCAGCCTCACGTTCTTTAATCGCAGCAGCTGTATAATCCATTCGACCGTACATTTCTTTTGTACCATCACCATCTGGATCTATCATGTATTCTTGATCGATTTTCCCATGAAGGTCATTCATGCTTAAAAATTGTACCTCTACTATATTCGGGTCAACACTTCCAACAGGAATGTAGCCATAGGACTCTGCTTCCGCTGGACTACTAAAGAAAATACGTTTATCAACTGGCACATCTGCCCAATCCTCCGGTACTACATATTTCTTCGTATCGGAATTTCCCACATAACGAAGTAGCCCTTTCTTATCATCAAAAGCACGGAATACGAATGGTAATTCCAGTAGTGGATTTTCCGGATTCCAGATACCGAGCCCTGCATCTTTCGCCTCTTTTACTGCCGCTTGATAAATTGGATATGCCTCTTCATCGATTGGTGCAATAAAGTAGGTGGAAGCATAGCCCTGTGCTACCATTTCAAGGTTAATATTCAAATTATCCTCTTTACGAATAACCTCTGCTAAAATTCGGCCATAATCATCTGTTGGTTCATCACCAATCTTTAAATAAATCTCATCACCTGGATGTAAAAGCTCACTGATATAGGACTTAGCAAGTTCGCCATAATACTTTTGATTTTGATTAATCTCTGATCGAGCTGGATCATTATTATGGGCATCATATGTTTCCGCCGTATCCATATTCAGGAAACGCACCCTCGTTTGACCAAACACAGGTGTTTCAATTCGGATTGTGTCCCCATCAGTAATGCTAGCAACAGTAGTTTTATAGAGCCCTGCTGCAGATGGTGGACCTGGCTGTTCAGCTGCTAATTGAATATCCATCTGCTCCGTTGGAATTAATTGATAATCGTTGTACTGACTAACAATCGCGGTAATGTCGTACCACTTTTCCGGTTCAACTAATGAGATATCTAGTGCATTTTCCATCACTCGTAAAATCGTTCCATTAAAGTCATTATCTAATAGGGATACATTATATCCCCCACCAGCTGGACTACTAGGAATATTGCTAATAAATGCATGTACTTCTACCAATTCGCCCTCATAGGACTCAGCAATAGCAGGGTTTTGTAAATCCTCTAAAGTAATTGTTTGTATATCTGGTAAAGGCTGGCCTTGAGCTAAAACCTCAATGGAAGTAGGGATAATCTCCTTCAAGCCATTATAGGAATCTAGCTTTCCAACTACCTTTACGCGATCTCCTTTAACTAAATTAGGTAAACTCCCCTTTTGGTAAGCGTATAGATTAATACCAGCAGAATCATCCTGAATATAGGTTGTAAACTGCCCTGGAATACTAATTGCTTCACTATTTGCTGTTACAATACCTTCCACCGTAACTGTCGTACCATCTGCTAGGCTACGAGCCTTACTGATAGAAGATACTCCAGTACCTGGGTCATCTGGATCTTTAGGGTCTACACCATCCATTTCGTGATAACCAAGAAAAGTAAAATTATCTTTTCCTTGATTTGTCCATTCCGTGGAATCATAAATAGAATTCGGAGCTGTAACAGACGAATTCCTTACTAACGTTTTGTCTACACCATAATTTGGTCTTTCTCCAATGATACCAAGTAAATCTATTATTCTATCCTGGGATTTTAATGCTACCGCATCATCACCATTAAAATTAATGACTGCATTATTCGTCATATCGGCAACTTGAAGTATCTGTTCACTCGCACTAGAATGAGCGATAACCAACACATCACCATGTTCTAAGATACCTGACAATGGTAAGACCTGTGTTGGAGATGATGCACCGTTACTGTATAACTCTAGCTTATAGTTTTCTAGATTAACGGCATCTCCTGTACCATTAAAAATCTCAATTGCCTTATTGAATGAACTACCTTCTACATACTCAGAGATAAAGAGATCTTCCGCTAAATTTTCTTCATCACTAGTCGTTGATGCTGCAAAAACAGATGGCATATTCATAAAAACTAGTAAGAAAATAAGAAATACACTAACTACCTTTCTAAGCGATGCCTTTTTCATTTTAACCCTCCATTTTCATAGAATAATAGGACATAATTACAACCCTTACACTTCATTCATACCATAATTAAATTCCGGTTTCTATTTACTTTTTGTAAAGATTGCAATAATCAATACTATTAGACTACTGATTTTAGTAAAACAGTTATTTTTGCCCAAAATTATGGATAGTTAATTTTGCTTAAGAAACTAGTTAATAAAGTGCATAAAAAATAGGACTGTTATTTGACAGTCCTACTTTACAACATCCTTAATTTGATCATTAATTTTTTGAATATCCTGGTATTCAATTTGATGATGATTTATGTCATATTTATCCTTTAAGCTTAGGATTCTTTTTACACTATCATCAATACGTTCATTACTTATTTCCCCATTTTCAACCGCTGACTTTAAGGCCTTAATGGTACTAACAATATCCTCGTATTCTCCGCTAATCAAAATAATATCACTACCAGCTTTAACCGACTGAACAGCCGCTTCTCCAATCCCATAGTTCCCTGCTATAGCCTTCATCATCATATCATCAGTTATGACTACTCCATCAAAATTTAATTCCTTTCGAAGCAAATCAGTAATAATTGGTTTTGACATGGAGGACGGATATTTCGAATCAAGCTTATCGAATAGAATATGGGCGACCATAACCACATCAGCACCTTCCTCTATCGCGTCTATAAACGGGACAAGCTCTATTTCATGTAACTCCTTTAAGCTTTTATCAATACGTGGCAATTCTAGATGGGAATCCGCCTCCGTATCTCCATGACCAGGAAAATGTTTGATGACAGGGATAATATGTTCATCCTGCATTGCTTTCATCGTCTGAATTCCCAGCTTGCTAACAAGGGCTGGATTATCGCCAAAGGACCGGTCCCCAATGACAGGATTCTTTGGATTACTATTCACATCTACTACTGGAGCGTAGTTCATATTCAACCCATAGGCTTCCAGTTCTTGTGCTAGGATAGTACCTATTTGAGATGACAGCTCCACATTATTTTGGAGTCCGATATCTTTATTTGTAGGTAATTTTTCTAATCCTGGAAGCCTCGTGACACGTCCACCTTCCTGATCTACGGATAAAAGTAATGGAATTTTATTAATAGAATTGATTCGTTTTATACCATTTACTAAATCTATTGATTGCCGATAGCTAGTAAAATTCTTACTAAAAAATATAACCCCGCCTACCTTGTAGTCTTCAATCAAATTGGTCGTTTGCTTCGTAGGAATAGTGCCTTCCACGCCAGCCATTATCATCTGACCGATTTTTTCATCCAAGCTCATAGTAGCTAGAAAGCTTTCATAGTCAACCTTCAGTTTACTTGGATCTGTATAGACAGAGATATGATGAACTACTGGATTCGGGTTCTTTTTTGTAGGTCGTGGAAGAATCCACTTTAGCTGATAAGCATCATTTAGCTCGTAAACTAAAATAATTTGATCAATTTGGCTATCCTTGTAATAGCGCTGTTCACTAGGTTTTCCCAATGATTGTGTGATATCTTCAAAATGTATCAAATGCAAATCCTTACTGAAGGAACGAACATCGAAAATGGTATGATTGGTATGACCAAATGTTACTAGTTTCGTTGGATAATCGATGTATTTTCCGTCACCAGAAGGAGTTTCCTTTTCAGGCTCTCCCCATTCGGTCAATACGTCATCAAGCCTTGCTTCACCTGCAGTAAACGGCACCTTTGGGATTCGTCCTTCCGTGGCTTCGCGAAAAATATTTTGAATCAAGATATTCGGATCAAATAATTGTTTTTCCGTGGGGAATCGTTCTATTACTTTAGCTTTTTCAAAGGTAGTCTGAGATTCTATTAGATTTTTGCCGAAAATTACAGCGACCGATATCAGGAGGATGGTAATAATAGAAAGTGTTAGATATAGCTTTTTCACTGAACTCCCCTTCTCTCTTTTCATTGCTTAGATGAAAGTACTTTAATCTATGTTTCTTTCATTGAAATTATTATAAGAAATCACTATAATATTATTGTAACATATCGGGGCATTAGCTCAGCTGGGAGAGCGTTGCACTGGCAGTGCAGAGGTCAGGGGTTCGAGCCCCCTATGCTCCACTACCCGGAAACCCTTAATTATAAGGGTTTCTTTTATTTTCTGAAGGTTGATTATTGAGGGGAATTGAGGTAATTCCTATCTTGGTCATGGTTTGGTCATGACCTGTTTTTCTAAGTCTACATACCCATTACTTGCCTTAACTTATCAGCTACTTCAGTTTGCATCGTTGGTAATACATGGGAATATGTGTCCAAGGTGATTCTAATATTCGCATGTCCTAACCGTTCAGATACTACCTTTGGATTTATGTTCATTTGTAGCAACAGGGTTGTATGACTGTGCCGTAATCATGGAAGCGGATCTTCTTCAGATTGGCTTTTTTTATTTGCCTGTTAAAAGACCTACGTAAATTACTCGGGTTTACAGGGGTTCCGAGACTTGTACAAACTACCAAGTCCAAATCATTGTACAATTCCTTTCCTTCCTTTTTGTCACTTTGAATTTTTTTGATGTTTTAATAATTCATTTACCGTTTTAAGCATCAATTGAATTGGGAGGCTGCTCTTTCAGATATTTGGCAATATAATCCAATAGATGTAGGTTGCACCATGAAGGTAGTTAATGATTGTATTGTCGAAGTTTGACGAACGAAATCCTAAAATTGAATTTTGAAACAAAAGAGCCTCCTAAAATTGAATTTTTCACTCACAAAATTCAATTTTGACCCCTAAAAAACAAAAAAGGGGCAATACTTAAAGAAGGTGATCCAAGAAGGTCGCCTTTTCTTATGGTGAATTTTTTATTTTCGGAATATTATGTTAGTGTTTAGATAAAAGTTATTATGCTAACGGGGCAGGTTAGAAGAAGAGGAATTATTAGAAGTATATTTAAATAAACAAGTATTATTACCCAATTCAATTTTAGAGGGGGGATAATTTGAAGAAAGTAATTACTTTATTATTTACAATTGTACTTTTAACAGCTTGTTCAGAAACTACGACCTATAATTATAAATTTAGTGGAGAAAGTGAGTATTGGGAAGCTGAGTACTCAAATAAAGGAACAGAAAAATGGGGAGAAAAAGACGGACAAAGAACCTATTCGAACGAAAATAGCTATAAGTTCGTATTAAAATATAAAGGTTCATTAGAAGAGTTGTCTTCATTACAAAAACTTGAATACTCATTTGAGTTTAATGGGTTTAGTAGCAAAAGCATTGTAGAGTTTACGGATCCCCCATCATCAGCAACGTTTCCGGTCACAGGTAAAGATGAAGCAAAAGTAGGTAAAGATGAAGTTATAAAAGTATATGTAAAATGGGATGAGTTTGAAGAGTCATTTGAACTTCATAATAATAGTAAATAACCTTGTTGAACTAAAGGGTGCGTTAGATAAAGAAGGTGATCCAAGAAGGTCGCCTTTTCTTATGGTAAAATTTTTAATATCATTTTCAGAATATTGTGTTACTATTTAGATAATAGTTACTATGCTAACGGGGCAGAAGAGTTGAATAAGCTCTTTGCTTATGTTCACCAATCGGGCCAAATTGTTTAAGAAGTTGACCTTCTTTGTGGGTTCATATTTTTAAAATAGGGGGAATGAGAAATGAGTTCTATACAAGATTGAGCGAAAAAGATTGATTGGGAAAAGAGGATTAAAGCCGTTTGTAAACCATGTTGGGAACTTAAATATTGTCCATATGGACCGTTGGTTGAAGATTTTCCAATTAAGGAAGAAGCCGATGACCATAGATGTAGAATATTCGGTCATGAATGTCCGGTATTCTATGTAGCTGAACCTTTTACAGAAGCCAAAGAACTTAGAAATGTTAGCAGAAACATTTCTCGCCCTGTTCAATTTAGAGTAATGAAAAGGGATAATCAAATATGTAGAGTATGTGGACAAGCTGTCAAAGACGAAGATATAGAATTTGACCATGTTATTCCTTTTTCTAAAGGTGGCAGTTCAGATGAAAATAATGTAAGACTTCTCTGTAAAACGTGCAATAGAAAAAGAGGTAATAATTTTGAAGACGAATATCTTGTAAGGGATTCAAGGGACCATCTCATGAATCCAAGTAGTATAGAAATTGTAGAATTTTTATTGGAGGTTATAGATTTTCATCATGAATTTGTTCGTGATAATCATAGGGAACCAAGTTTTTTAGATTACAATGAATTTACAGAAGAGGATACAGAATTAACAAAGCAGAGTCTTGTACTCTCGGATTTTGGTTTCTGGCAGGGGTGGATATTATGAAAGACAAAATTCTATATAGTATTATCGCATTTCTTATGTTTTTTATTGTAGTTACGAATGTACTGGATAGAACTACTGCAGATGAAGTGAAGGCTGTTAAGGATAAAAATGCAGAACTTTTAGCTACAATCGTTAAAGAATGAAAGTGAAAAATAAAGAATGCACTAGCAAATGCCCAAGGGGAAAGTAAAAATTTATCACAAGACCTTACCAAGTTTGCAAATAGTGTTGCAGATTCCACTATTGGGCTTGTCGTATTAAACGATGTAACAATTGATGGGGTTCTTCTCAGACTAGATATCACCTATATCTATTTCGAAGATTGTACCGATTGTGAGTATGGCTATAGGATAGTGAAAGAAGGAGGAAATCACAATACTAGAACGATAACACCTTACAGTTACATCCCAATCTACATGTTGAATGATGCAAACATTCTAGAACAGGTAGATTGGGAATACATAGTTAACTTAGACTACGCCCCTATTCTAGAGATATTTGAGGACAGAGAAGGAGTGATATTAATGAGAGAACGTCACCGACCTCCTTCATTTGAACATGTCTTCATTGAAAATTAATTTTTGTTCTATTACACTCTGACTTTAGTTTTCTCTGTTACCCAGTCTATATTTTATTTCTTTTTCTAATACTTGCTTTTATCCTCACCAATACCGTCAAAGGATAATTTTTTTTGCCGTTATCGGAATAACCCAGTACATCATGGACATATTCGAATCTGAATGAAAAATGGTAGAATAATAGAAGAAGGATTGCTGGAGAAATCATATGCAAATCCTGAATATAAACTATTAAGGAATTTTGAGGCCGTGTTAAATAGGAGGTTCATCATGACAGAATTGACATCACAGGAATTAAATCAACAAATCGACAACCTAGTAGAGAAAATTTTTCCAAAGCTATTAAAGATTAGACGACATCTTCATATGTATCCTGAGCTTAGTCATCAAGAAGTAGAGACTACTAAACGGATAAATGAATGGTTAAAGGAAAACGGAATTACTCCACTTACCCATTCATTGAAAACTGGAACTGCGGCTGAAGTGTTTGGTAAGGAAACAGGGCCAATTGTGGCTATTCGTGCAGATATCGATGCTCTACCAATCCAAGAGGAATCGAATTTGCCATTTCGTTCAACCATCGATGGAATCAGTCATATGTGTGGACATGATGTTCATACTACCATTGCATTAGGAGCGGGTATCATTCTCCAAGAACTGAAAAACAATCTACCTGGTAGAGTTAGACTGCTTTTTCAACCTGCAGAAGAAACAGAAGGTGGAGCTATTTCTGTAATTGAAGCAGGATTACTAGATGGGGTTAGCTCCATTATAGGGCTTCATAATTTTCCCGATCTTCCCGTTGGCACTATCGGTATTAAAGAAGGATTCCTCATGGCTAGTGTGGATGATTTTACGATTACAATTAAGGGTAAAGGCGGACATGCAGCAATGCCAGAGAGGACGATTGATCCAATCGTAATCGGAAGTGCTGTTATTTCCCAGTTACAGACATTGGTCAGTCGTACCATTTCCGCTAAAGAAAGTGCTGTACTTAGTATCGGATCATTCCAAGGTGGCGCAACAAACAACGTAATCCCAGATACTGCCGTACTAAAAGGTACTGTAAGAACTTCTAATGATTCTGTTCGAAACAGCATCTATGAGCAGTTTAAAAAGCTCGTATCGAATACAGTTGAAGCAATGGGCGGTGAAGTTGACATAGATTATAAATTCCTTTTTCCAGCCGTATTTAATGATCAACAAGTAACCAATGTTGTTCGTTCAACAGCGATTCGTATTGTAGGTGAGGAAAACACTGTTGTTGCAGAGCCTACCATGGGTGGAGAGGATTTCTCCTACTATCAGCAGAAGGTTCCTGGCTGCTATGTATGGCTCGGTTCAGGAAATAAAGAAAAAAGAATTGTACATCCATGGCACCATCCGGAATTTATGGTTGATGAGGAAGCAATCAAAATTGGGGTAAAATGGATGGTTCAATCTGCGGTCAGGTTATTAGAAAACTAACAAAATAAAGAGAAAAGGCGTTCAAGTAATGATACCTGAACGTCTTCTTTCGCTTACTGTTTAATAAACTGGATTGCTAAAGGTATTTGCCATCTGTCTCCTTGATAAGCTTTCACAGCTGCAATAATCGTTAGAACGAAAACGGTAATACCAACCAGAGGTACTAATACGAAGCCAATTAGCACAATAACTAAAATCCAGCTGCCAACCAGATAAATAGTAAACGATATTAGGAAATTAAAATATTGTTTTCCATGGTAATCTACAAACGCTGATGAATCTCGCTTAATAAGCCAGATAAGTAACGGCCCTAGAATTGGGAATGGTATGCTTAATAAATATAATAGCATTGCAAACAAACGATCATCCTCTGTTGTTGCCATCATATCCCCTCCTCATACTTTTTCATTATTATTGTATTCTTATTTATTTATTACGTCTATAGGCCATTAAAAGTTTCTATTAATATTTCCCATTTTCCCAAGATATTATCAAGATAAAAATTCCCACAGTTTTATTTATATAATACTATTATTTTTAAAATTCAAAAGGGATTTAGAGGATGTATCTCGAATACTATTTATAAGACTTTTCAAAGGGGGATGCATCATTGATTACCATTAAGAAAGATAATATCATTGACGATTATCACGGAACAAAGGTAAGTGACCCATATCGTTGGCTTGAGGATCCCGATTCAGAGCACTCGATTAACTGGAGTAACTGGATGGGGGAAAGATGTGAGGCTTACTTTTCCAAAGCTTCCACACGGGATGCTGACCGTAAAAGACTAGAAGAGCTTTGGAATTATCCGAAAAACTTTGTCCCAAAAAAGGTAAACGATACGCTTTATTACCAAAAGAATGATGGGCTACAAAATCAAGCAATTCTTTACCGTAAAGATGGTGATAAGGACGTCGTTGTAATTGATCCAAATACCTTAAGTGAAGATGGTACAGTTGCAATGACAAATTATTCCTTTAGTAAGGATGGAAAATATCTAGCATTTGCAACTTCTACACATGGAAGTGATTGGCAGGAAGTTCGAGTTCGAGATTTGACTACGGGAGTAGATTTAGAGGATCATATCCAGCACGTTAAATTCACCAGTCTTACTTGGGCCCCAGATAATTCTGGATTTTTCTACAGCAGATTCCCAGAACCAGGTAGTGTGGCACCTGAGGATGAAAGCAATTTCAATAAAGTATTCTTCCATAAGCTAGGTGATCTTCAAGTAAATGATCAATTAGTTCATGAACAGCCAGAAGATAAAGAGTTAATGTTTTCATCTTTTTTAAGTGATGATGACCGCTATCTTTGTCTCTATGTTTATTTAGGAACGGCAACGGAGAACCGCTTTTACCTTAAGACTATAGATAAGGATGAGAAGTTCACTAGGGTTTTAGATCAAGCAGATGCCGAGTATATGTATGTAACCAATAGAGAAAATATTTTTTATTTCAAAACAGACTTACATACACCAAACGGCAAAATCATAGCTGTAGATATAGATAATCCTGAGTCATCCAACTGGAAGGAGATAATTCCGGAGCAAGAAGATGTGATGGATTTTGTCATTGCTATACAGGATAAATTTGTTGTTGGATTGTTACATGATGCGCACCATCAATTGAAGGTATTTAACCTAGATGGAACCTTTTCTCACGATATTGAACTACCTATCCTTGGTTCACTAACTGATATCACTCGCAGTAAGGAAGATAATGAAATTTATTTCGGGATAACTTCTTTCTTAAGTCCAACTGTTGTTTACAATTACAGCATGGACAAAAGGGAACTTAACGTATTTTTCGAAGCTGAACTGCCAATTGATATCTCAATTTTTGAAACTGAGCAGGTCTTCTATACTTCTAAGGATGGTACTCGAGTACCGATGTTCCTGACCCACCGAAAGGGTCTTAAATTAAACGGTGATAATCCTGTTATTCTGTATGGTTATGGTGGCTTTAATATCAACATGACGCCAACCTTTAGCCCTTCTATTCTTCGTTGGCTTGAAAAAGGCGGCATTTATGCTGTAGCAAACCTTCGTGGTGGGACAGAGTATGGAGAAGAATGGCACCGTGAAGGGATGCTTGAGAATAAACAAAATGTGTTTGACGACTTCATTTCTGCAGGTGAATGGCTTATTGAGAAAAACTATACGAAGAAGGAAAAGCTGTCCATAATGGGTGGATCTAATGGTGGTTTACTAGTTGCTGCTTGCATGGTGCAACGACCAGATTTATTTGGAGCGGTCATCTGTCGGGTACCTGTAATCGATATGCTTCGATATCATAAGTTTACAATTGGTCGTTATTGGATTCCTGAATATGGAAGTGCCGATAATCCGGAGCAGTTCCCATTCCTCTATGCATATTCACCGCTTCATAATATTAAAGAAGGGGTGAAGTATCCACCAGTTCTTATTGCAACTGCGGAGAGTGACGACCGAGTAGTACCAGCACATGCCAAGAAGTTCGCAGCAACCTTAATGGAAAAAGCGGATAAAGCGTCTACCATCGTGTTAAGACTGGAAGCAAAAGCAGGTCACGGCCTCGGTAAACCAACTTCCAAAATAATAGATGAATGGGTAGATTTCTATGCGTTTTTAGATAAGGAATTAGCACTATAATAGAAAAGAGTGTCCTCGGACACTCTTTTGACTTTTTATTTATCTATCTCTCGCTTCTTATACACTACAGCTGCTAGAATAATTGTTACTACTCCCCAAGCAAGTAGAATAGCTAAGTGACTCCATAATTCTCCAAACCCTGCGCCCTCTTCCACCTTATAAGCGAAATCAACTAATTGTATATTTGGCAAATACTCAATAAAAGAAAGTACAGGATACTTATCCACTAACATCATTAGCATCGATCCAAAACCAAATAAAAAGATAACTGGTAAAAAGATAACAGATGCTTCGACAACGGTACGAGTTAACAGTCCAAAAACAGTACCAAGCGCTAAATAAAATAGCATTGAAATAAAAATGGCAATCGAAACATACACAATATTAGCTGGTTCATACCCCGTAATCATAGCACATAATACAATAGTGACGACTGACAAAATGAAACTAACTAAACTCTTTCCAGTTAAAATATCCGCAACCGAAGCTGGTGAAAGCATTAACCCTCTTAATGTATGCTTTTCCTTCTCTTCCGCAATAACCGCACATTGGATAAATGCAGTTACAGAAGCTAAGGTTAGATTAATGATGATATAATGGATTTCTAAGTTAGCATCATACATTTTTCCATATAGGAAAGCCATTAAAAATGGCAATATAAAAATTGAAGTAACATACAAGTTTTTGGATAAGTCCTTTAAATCCTTCTGAAAAATAGCGTAAATCCGCTTCCATGATAGTGTCATACTAATTCCCTCCCTGTAATCTCAACGAAAATATCCCCTAAAGTAGGTTCATTCGAATGAATAGAAACTACTTGATTACTAGACATATAGTTATAGACCTCTTCTGCCCCTTCTTTTCCACCAGGAAGGTTAACCACTTTTCCATCCCTTAGCTCAACAGTTACACTTCCGTCTGAGAATTGTCGGCGTAATGCCATTGGTTCATCAAGCAACTGGATTTTCCCTTTATGAAGAAAGGCAACCCGATTACATAAGGTTTCTGCTTCACTCATATCATGCGTAGTTAAGAAAATCGTCGTTCCTTTTTCATTTAATCGACGTAACCCTTCATGAATTTGCTTCGAGTTAGCCGGGTCAAGCGCTGATGTTGGCTCATCCAAAAATAATAGCTCTGGTTCATGAAGCAAAGTTCTAGCGAGCAATACCCGCTGAAGCATACCCTTTGAGAGCTTCGATACAATTTTCTTCTTTTCGTCAGCAAGGTTCACTAATTCCAGAACCTCATCCATCCGCTTTCTCGGCACATCATATAGATCACAATACAGCTTTAAATTGTCTTCAATAGAAAGACGCTGATAAAGACCACTATTATCGGAAAGCACTCCAATTCTCCGACGATAGGAACCAGAATTTAAGGAAGAATTTTTAACACCAAATACTTCAGCCTCTCCTGCGGTTTGCATTAATTGACCAGTTAAAATTTTGATGGTCGTCGTTTTCCCCGATCCACTTGGTCCTAAAAATCCAAAAGTTTCCCCTTTTTTTACACTAAAGTTTACATCTTCTAGTGCTGTTTGATTTCCAAAAACCTTTGCAAGATTTTTCACTTCAATAATATTTTCCATTTTACTCCCCCGTGATGGTTGTTTTTTGTTTACATCCTTAGATTAATAGATATCAAGGGTTTTGACAGCATTTTATCCGTGAAAAGAGTAATATTTGGGTTGAATGGAGCTTATTTTAGTCCCAATAACTCCTTTAATTGGGTCATTTTTGTCTTTGATAGTGGTATCGTCGATTTCGGTTTATCATCTAATACCAAACTGAAACTGTTTCTTGTCCAAGTAATCACTTCTCGAACCTTTTGCAGATTTACAATATAAGACCGATGACAACGGAAAAATCCAAATGGCTTTAATCGTTCTTCTAATTCATTCATCGTAAAGACACTTGGAAAGGATTCCCCTTTTGTGAAAACAGATGATACACCATCATTACTTTCAATATAATCAATTTCTGTTGGATCAAATAAGATAATCTTGTCGTTTACCTTTGTCGGAACCTTATTTAAGTTAAATGTAATTGGCGAATCTTCTTTTTTCTCTTCTTCCCCTACTTCTTCTACATCACTTTCAACTTCTACAGCTTCTTCAACCTGATGGAGACCGTTTTCATCTAACCGAAAGATATGACCTGCTAGGGTAATTGCACTTTCCATGATTCCAGTTAATATTAGTACTGCTTTTCCTTCTTTTTTTAAGGCTTGCAATATATTTAATAAGACACGCTTAGACTCCATATCAATGTTTAAATCTGGTTCTTCAAATATGTATAAGGCAGGGTCTTGTAATAACAGAAGTGCAATTTGTAATCTTTTCTTTTCAGAGAAGCTTAGTTTACTAACTTTTTTATTTTTAATTGACCCTAATTGGGTGATATTTATAATGTCATCGATAATTTGCTTAGAATCATATAATCGTTTAACAAATCTTATATTGTCTAATATGGTTAATCGTTCATAGAAGTGCTGTTCAAAGAAACAAAAGCCCACCCTATGTCGGTATAATGGTTTATCTTTCATTTTTTCTCCTAGTATTTCTATATCACCATTATAGATTTCTTCTTTTCCAAGGAACATGTTGAGTAAGGCCCTCCGAATATTGATATTCGAATATATTGCAGACACTTCCCCTTTTCCGACATGCAGGCTAAATGAAGGAAACAATAAAACATCCTTCTCTTGCTTTTCTAAATTTTGTATGGATAAGACGTTCATGAAATCACAATCCCCTGTTTTTTAAGATCTAAAATTTTTTTAACACTCACTTATATAAGTTATCCTATAAATAGTAACCTTCTTATCCAATTTTTTCTAGAATAAATTTAAAGATTAATACTTTATGAACTAGTTTTTTACCATATTAAAAGGCTCGAGCTCAGTAAACTACTGAATTCAAGCCAGGTAATTGGAATAGCTAACAAATCCTTTGTGTTCCGAATTATATAATTCATTCTTATGGCTATTAAGCCAATTGTACATATTATTACTTTTTATTATAGAAAAATAAATCGATAAATTTTCTTATTAAAAACCGTTAAAAACCATTTAGTCACTATTTTTCACAGCAATCCCATCCGATAATATCTGAATCATTCTTTCGATTTCCGCTTCCTCATCCCAATCCACTTCAGGAAATACTACGTATTTGGCTAGTATATAGGATAAGGTGGATGCAGCAGCAACCCGAATAATTGTGTCAGGATGCATCTCAATAATTTGACCCTTCCCTTGATAATGCCGAATTACCTCACGAAGTCTTTCCAATACATCTTTTCCAATTTGTTCAATTACTTGCTTCTTTAGCTCCTCATGAAAAGGTAGTTCTTGAATAAAAATGCGTAACAATGAAGTATTCTTTTTCACGAACGTTATTCGATTTGCTATCATAGCTCGTAAAAAGTCCTGAAAGGTATCATATTCCTTATCCAATACTTTGTTAATATCCTTCTTAACCATTGGACTAATGACCTTAATCATCGTTGGTGAAACAATTGTCAAAAGCAAATCCTTCTTCGATTTATAATGACGGAATATCGTACCCTCAGCCACCCCTGCCTTCTTAGCAATTTCACTGGTAGAAGTTGCAGCATAACCCTTTTCAGCAAATAATTCGGTGGCTGCTGCCAGGATTCCCTTTTGTTTTTCTGTTAAATGTTGATCATCTTTAAACACGTTCTATCTCCTCTAATCTTCCGTTGTACATACACTATACCTTCATGATACGATATTACAGACCTTAGATACAACTTGATACGTTGTTTATATTTTTCTGTACTTTCTTAATGCTAGTATGTTTAACACAATGAAAAGTATGGAGAATCCGAACAAAACGATTAGATCCATATAAATATCCGGGAATCCATAACCACGAACCATGACATCGCGTAGTGCTGCTGCTGCATAATAAAGTGGCGTAATTGGACCAATCCAGCTCAACCAATTTGAAATTGTCTCCAAGTTAAATAATCCTGAAAAAAATATTTGTGGTACAACAATAATTGGAATAAATTGAATCATTTGCAATTCATTATTAGCAAATGATGAGACAAGAATCCCCAAGGTTAATGCCGTGAAGGATAGCGCTAAAATAATGAGAAGTAAATAGATGAAAGATCCTTCCATCATCATTCCCAGAACATATATTGCATAGGACGCAATAAGGGCTGATTGAACCATGGTTATAATACCAAATCCAAGGACATACCCAACTACAATCTCCCATTTACGAATTGGTGTTGAGAGAAGACGCTCTAACGTCCCGGTGGTACGCTCTCGAATAAAGGAAACTCCTGCAATAATAAAAACAAAAAAGAATACAAAGAAACCTAATAATACAGGTCCAAAATAATCGAACTGCCCCATGTCACTTGAGCCGTGAAGATAATGAACATCTAAGGGTGATTGTGCCCCATCAGTCAAATTGCTAAAGGTCGACTGTATCCATTTTATGGTTGCCCCGTTTACTGTGGGATCACTCCCTTCCAAATGAACGGATAACTCTTGATTCGAAAAATTAATATACCCGTCAAGCTGTCCCTCTGTTAAATCACGCTTGGCGGCCAAAAGATCATCATATTCCGTTATACTAGCATCAGATAAATCTAACGTATCTATCATTACATCTGGAATTCCAACAAAGCCAATTTTAGGTTCATAATTGTCCCCATTAAAAACAAGATACAGCATAGACAAGACGAGGATGGGAGCTAATAATAGCATTCCGATGGTTCGTTTATCGCGAATAATTTGGCGTAGTATCCTTATCGTTAATGCTTTCACTCTCATATTCCTTCACCCCCGTATGCTAAAAAGGCTTCTTCTATTGAAGCAGTTCTCGTTCGTTGCTTCAACTCCTGAGGTGTACCTACAGCAATGATAGAACCATCACGCATTAAACCAAGTCGATCACATTTTTCTGCCTCATCCATCACATGTGTAGTTACAATAATAGTTGTTCCTTTTTTATTCAAATGAAAAAACGCATCCCAAATTCGCTTGCGTAGGACGGGGTCAATACCAACAGTCGGCTCATCCAGTATCAGTAGCTCAGGCTCATGCAAAAGCGCAATAGCTAATGACAATCTTCGCATCATTCCACCCGAGTAATCAGAAACTAGTTTATATAAGTGATCCGTTAAATCTACTAGTTGCATTACTTCTTGGATTCTTTCTTGCTGTCTTTTTCCTTTTATTCCATACAAATTAGAAAAGAATTGGAGATTTTCTTTAGCTGACAAATCCTCATAAAGTGCATCGGACTGTGCCATATAGCCAATACGATTAATAATTTTTAGATCTGGCATTCTTTGATTTAAAACGATGTTAGTACCTGAGGTTGGAATATCTAAGCCCGATAGCTCCTTAACTAATGTGGTCTTTCCAGCTCCCGATGGACCTAATAGACCAAAAACCTCTCCCTCTTTAATATTCAAATCAAGATTTCTCAGCACAATATGTTTTCCAAATTGCTTTGTTACATGTTGAACAGAAACACAAATTTTCTCCATCATATCATCCCCTCGGTAGTGAGTGATTACTCACATTAAATATACCTCCATTTCCTCAGTTTGTAAAGTGAGTAATCACTCATAAAAATTTTAGAGCCCATTCTTGCCTAATAAACTCCCAATCTAGTCATATTTCCCATATATTAAATCGAATACGTTTTGAGGAGGAGTACGAGTGAATTATTTTGAATCACAATATGAGGATGAGAGGCAATTTAATATGCCTGGGCAATTCCCAGGCGGTGGTCAAACTGGAGGATTTTTCCCAGGAGGACAATTTCCAGGATTTCCTGGCGGGGGGCAAACAGGAGGAACTTTCCCAGGAGGACAATTCCCGGGATTTCCTGGGGGAGGTGGGCAGACACAAGTTCCTACTTCACCACCACCTTCCTTTACACCACAGCAGCCACAATTCCAGACATTTGCTGTTGACCCAGGAGCTATTAGAGGATGCCTATTTCGGTATACATTCATATGGTTGGAGAATGGAACAGGATTCTGGTTCTTCCCAACCTTTGTAGGAAGAACCTCTGTAGCTGGATTTAGATGGCGGTTCAATCATTGGTCTTACTTTGGCATTGATTTGAATCGTATTGCTTCGTTCCAATGCTTCTAAGCTAGGAGCCTATTTCACTAGTTTTATAATGGTATAAAAAACAGATACCCCTTCTTCTGCATAAGCTATAGTGGAAGGAGGGATATCTGTGTTGGATAGAATAGTTAGCTTATATATCGCAGCTATTTTGGCTGGATTTGCATTAGCTTTTGTACCAGTATCGGCACTTATAACCGCTCAATTTAAAAGCATCCTAATACTTGTTGGTGGCATTATCATTGTTATATTTGCAATTGCAATTATACTTCTAGCATTAAAAGCACTCTTAGAAAAGCTTTTTAAATAACTGAATTACTTATTATCTCCATAGAGACCCGATGTGGTCTCTCTTTTTATGATAAATTGGTTATAGACTGTTCCCTAAGCTGGAGGGCTCCCTGTAAATCTTTTATTTCTTTGACAACATGTGGAAACCCATCAATCTGTGGTATTTCTCTAATGGTTATCTCCTGATTAAACTCTGCCGACTTTGCCATCATTTCAAATACTAATAATAGCTGGGCTAAATCTGCATCGGTAAGGCATACTCTTTGGTCGACCTTCATAGCGGATACTAACAGATTACCCAATTGCTCAACAGAGAATATTACTGGCCATATATATTCCAGTGACCGTTTATCAGCGGACACCTCTCCTAAGGCCGTTGTAAATAAGATAAGTAAATTATTTAGGTTTGTTTGCATCTTCCTTAATTCACTACTGTCCTTCAGTGCTAATCCTTTTGGTTTCTCAGAAAAAAGTAATACCATAAATTGTATTTGACTGCGAATTGTCTTCGCCATTGTATGTGCTAGCCTACTGGATGCAGATTGTCTCCCAATAATATACATACCAATTAATCCAATCATACAGCCTATGAGAATATCTGTAATCCGTATCATAGCAAAATGTCCCACATCGAATATTTGCGTGGAGTTCTCTGTCATAAATATAGCTGTCGAGGTTACGAATAATACAGCAAGTGCATAATTTATCGGTATTAACAGCTCTGTTAAGAAGGTTAGCATTAAAATATATAATGCAATTAATAACCCATCCGGTTGAAAATGCAAAAGAGCAGTGGCAAGAAAGACTCCGATAATTGTTCCAGTTGCACGTTGAATAGAACGGTGAAACGTGGAAATGACCGTTGAACCGAGCATAACAGCTGCACAGGATAAAGGAATCCAATAGGAACGTTCAAACCCTAATGTAAAGGCAATTAATAGCGCTATGAAAAGAATAACACCGTATCGTATAGAAGACAGAAAAATGATAGAATTTTGATGGACTGATCCTTTGAATAGCCTTCTAATGGGAGGTATCATTATTTTGTTTTTTTCTGGTATCTTTTTGGAGGTGCCATTTATAATTTTTTTTACTTCTTTTACGTTATTGGCAACCTCTGAATCTCCCACATCGTCTAAACTATCTTCCAGATCATTATACTTATCTAGCTTATCAATTCGAGTCGCACACGTTCTTAAGGTATGAGCTATTTGTGGCGAAAATCTCTTTTCACCAGCAGCACAGGTTTTTAAGACATTCACGTACATAATATTTGCTTCCTCATAAAGTAAGTACAGCTTCTTATACAATGCCGATTTGTCCCAAGAGATGTACCCTGCATGAATGATTGACCCTGCTTCTTTAATTCGCATTAATGTTAGATGTCTTGCCTTTGAAAAGTCATTGGTATCAACAGCTTCTATAAAATCAGCCAGTTGCATATACAACCGCTTTAAAGCAAGCGTTTCAGGACCTCTAGGCTTAAAAAACCACCCAACCATTGCAACGGCCAACGATAATAATCCTCCCAGTAGCACAAACCAAGACCGTAATAATGCCTGTGATGGATCAATTGGCATCGAGGTCGTAATCGTAAAGGCTAGAACAAAGAAAATTGCCGCTGGCCCCGGTAGCCTTAACACTCCAAATACAAACGTTACGAAAGCCCCGGCTAGTGCTACAACGATGGCTAAAATATATGGATAGGGTGCTAGCAGTGTTCCTATCCCAACCGTAAAGGATAGACCTAATAAGACAAAGAAAAGCTTCTTTGCACGTAATGCATATGGCTCATTAAACATATAAAGATATGTAAAGCTTCCTAGACTTGCTAATAACCCATAAGAGAACTCCCCAGCTAAAACTGCAATAAATATTGGGATAGAAGCACATAAACCTGCACTAAAGGCCTTCACCCATGGTATAGGATTTTTCTTAAGTTCAAATGCTTGTTTAATGGAATGTAATAAACCCGTCGAAGGCTTCGAGAATCCATTGTGCCTTTTTGTACTCAACTATATTTCCCCTCTTTCAGGCAGTGTATCGTATTTAGACTTCCCCTCTGTATACGAAGACATGTATAGTAAACGAATGGTTAAGTTACATTTTTGTAGAAAGAAAGTTTTCATATTCGCCTTTTTCCCCAAAAGAAATAACACAGCAATAGGCCGTGTTATCTATTCATCATTATTTAAGATTTCATTAACGGTCATTTCTACTTCTTGGCGAGACATTTTTTCGTTGCCACTTTTTAGCGCATGGAGTGTACGGTAGGCTAGTGCCAGAGGAATCCTACAAAAGAGAATAATATTCTTCGTCTTAATCGATTTCATGTATTCATCTGCTTTAGCTAGATTCGCTTCTGCATATTGGAACATATCCTCCCGGCTCCAATTATTGGGAAAGAACCTTACCCCTCGGTCTAAGTCCTCTTCCTGATTTCTGAGGACATTAACAGCTTGTAAACCTCGTCCGTATCCAATTGCCAATTCGGGCACAGTTTCGGTATTATCATACCATTTCCAGATGTCCGATAACATAACTCCTACAAGACCAGCAACATAATACGTATAATCATCTAGATCTTCTTTCGTTCTAATCTGCCAATTCTTTTCTACCCAATCTGCCATCCCATTTGCCATAATACTTGTAGATTCCAGAACCTTATCAACAATACCTTCTGGGCAAAAGGCAATCCAATCACCTAAGCGCTTTGTTACCTCTGGTAATTCATTTTCATATGGTTTAATAATTTCCCCATAGGCCACCGAACTAAATTTACCTTTCAGTAATTCGCCTGTGGATCGTAATAGATATTGTTTTGCTTCTGGATCCAGCTGCTCATGATCTTCTATTTCATCTATTGCTCGCATACAAAGATAAGCAGAACCAACTGTTTTTCGTAATTTGGGTTTAAGAATTTTAATTGGGATATAAAATGTTCTGCTAGTCTCTTTTAGCATCTGCATTGCTTCTTTTTCTAACCTCGTAACGTCATTCAAGCTGGTATATCCTCCTTAAAACTAATACATAGGGAAAATAACGTGTATGAAAGGGATTCCTAGAAAGATAGCTCTCCTTAGAATCCCTTGATATTATCAAAACCTGCTTCATTATTTATATATTATTCGTTAACATACATTAAGTATAACAAACTTTTTTGAGGATTGCTTGAAATAACTCACTTATCCGTTTTCTAATCAATGCTTATGGTTACTTTTTGACTAATTGCTTTACCATCATCTTTCTTATAAACAAGGTCCCCTGACAACCTTTCTCCATTTTCACCATAGGCTTCGATTACATGTTTACCATTATTTCCGTCTGCAGGATCAACCTCAATCTTAATATCATACTTAGAAACACCCTTTATTCTACTATCCTTTTCTGGATCCTTGATGTAAATTGTTGCAGTTCCATCAGGGTTGATGTATGTAGAACCACTAAATCCAGAAGTAATATAATTTGGAATATCTGCAGTTCCGCGAATAAAGGTATCCTCTATTAAATTACTTTCAATTTTAACTACCACATAATCTTCAAACTTTTCCACAGTTGGTTTCATCCAAACAGTTGGATTTCCTAAATCATCCGGTTTATTCCATTCTGGTTCTATAATTGAAAAGGATTGTGATTGACCATCAAATACAATGGTGTTACGAAAGGCTGCTTTGCTATACATTTCATCCTCATAGGAGTCATAATAAATCCTAGCAAATCCCCCTTTAATACCTTCTGAATAATGCTCCTTTATTTTGTCATCAGATTGATCACCCGTTTTGAAAGAGAGTTCCACATGTAATAATCCCTCAAACCCATCAGGAACACCCGCTTCTATTTCAAAGGTCCCATTACTATCAACATTTCCGGATCCATCGCCCCCGATAAAGGTCCCTTCTTCAGGACTAATATCTAGTGTTAGCCGCGATTCCGGTAATAAATTAGTTACTCCTTTAGCAATAACTTTATTTCCCTCTAATTCAATATTGCCCTCAAACCAAACCTGTAAATCTCCTTGGTCCTTTGGGGCATTTGTTCCCTCTACTTCAAAGGAAACTTCTTCCGATTCCTCTTTCTCTTCACTTTTATTTTGATTGTTCGATTTTTGTTCCGTATTGTTTTCCTTTTTATCTGGTGAATCTACCTCATTTTTTCCACAGGCTGTCATTAAGAACAATACGCATAATAATATGATTAATTTTTTACTTTTCATTTTTTAAAATAACCTCCGCCATAGTTATGATTATTCCAACTATTATCATAGGCATAGGTCCAATCTATCAGCAACAGGTCTTTTTTCTCAATTTTCCAACCAATCATCCTACATTTTGACTAAATATCAGTTATAATACTCCTATGGAGATGGAATAAATCTACTTCTTCTACTATAATGAAAAATAAAAAGGAGTCCCAACTTGATGAATTCTGAAAATCGATTTATTAAATTCCTTGGGGGGAAAAGTGTCGTTTTTGCATTGTTGTTACTAATTTTAATAGGATTTACGATTTTCCTTTATGAAAAGATATCCTATATTTTTAACCCATTACTTGTTATTCTATCAACGATTACTCCCCCAATTATTCTAGCGTTTATTGCTTATTATCTATTGAATCCTATCGTGGACTTACTAGAGCGTGTTAAGATTAAACGAATCTGGGGAATTGTAATTATTATTATCGGGATAAGTGGTCTGCTAACAGGTTTAATTCTACTTATTGCACCTGCTATTGAAGCCCAAGTCACCGATCTAGTAAAGACTTTACCAAAATATGTACAGCGCCTGTGGCTTGATATAAATGACTGGCTAGAAAGTTCCTTTGTTGCCGCATATTACGATGAGGCCTATAATTGGGTCGTTTCAAATTTCAGCAATATTCCTGGCATCATTGGTTCTTATTTAGGAAATGCGTTTGCCGGAGTAAAAAGCTTCGCCAGTACCGTAACGAACTTTGTCGTGGCAATTGTAACCTTTCCAATTATTCTTTTCTTCTTACTTAAGGATGGAGATCGATTTAAAGCATATTCTTTACGTTTATTGCCACCAAGGTTTCGTGATGATGTAAATCAGATCTTGAAAAATATGGACGCACAGGTGGGTTCCTATATTCAAGGTCAGATTATTGTTGCTTCTTGTATTGGTATTCTGTTGTATATTGGGTATTTAATTATTGGATTAGATTATGCCATTACACTCGCAATTGTTGCAGCATTACTTAGTGTCGTTCCATATCTTGGACCGACCATGTCAATAATTCCTGCTGTTATTATTGCTATTGTGGATTCCCCATTAATGCTACTAAAGCTTGCAGTCGTATGGGTAGTAGTACAATTTTTAGAGGGTAACTTCATATCACCAAATATTATGGGGAAAACAATGAAAATTCATCCATTAACCATTATTATCGTTCTTCTTGTTGCAGGGAATTTGTTCGGATTAATTGGGGTAATCCTTGGTATTCCAGGATATGCCATTCTTAAGGTGCTAGTAACCTATGTGTTTCAGAAATTTAAAGAACGCTATAATCGATTTTATGGCAAGGATTACGGTGCCTATCAGGAACAAGAAAAATAAATTAAAAGGTTGTTTCTACGGGAAATCCCAAACGAAACAGCCTTTTGTTTTCCTACGTCAATGCATTAATAAATACTTGGGGTTCACTATTTTTCACTTCTTATATTGCTCCGATTCTACCATGCTAAACTGGTTCCGTTTTAATTTAATCATCCTTTCGCAATACCAATATCGACAAAATCCCAAGGCCAAAACCTACTGCACCACCTGCTTCAGTATTATGAAAAAACATCCCGATACCTGTACCTGCAATTAAAAATCCCAAAAATGCTAAACCACTTCTTACATAGTTCATATTTAGAACCCCCAATATATAATGTCATAATTACTATATTCAAAGGATTCTATTTTGGTTAATCATTCATAAATTAAATTTTTATTGATACATTGACCTTTCAATAGCCTTGTTAGCTGAATAAGGCTAGTAACAGAGATATTTTCGTCTAATCGACACCTACTATACTACTTCTCCGTTCTAGTAACACAACATCACGCCACTTATTATTTAGCTTTCCCACTCTTTTTCTCGTTCCTACAATTTCAAAGCCATTTCGGATATGCAGGCTCATACTAGCAGTATTCTCTGGAAAAATTAATGCCTGCAGCGTCCATAGCCCTTCTTCTTCACTTGCTATTATTAATTCTTTAAGCAATAAAGAGCCTACTCCCTTACCGGAACTATTGGCCGAAACATAGATACTCACTTCTGCAACCCCACGGTAAGCTTCCTTATGAGCTGATTGACTTAGAGCCGCCCAGCCTATGACCTGTTCACCATAGCAAGCTACTAAACGACAGCCTTCGAGATGACCATTGTCCCACTCTTCCCATGAGGGTGGTTCCGTATCAAATGTTGCGTTACCAGTCTCGATTCCCTGTCTATAAATTTCTTTGACACAAGACCAATCCTTCTTCTTCATCTGCTGTACAAATACTGGTTGATTTTCCATAATAATCTCACCTTAGCTGTTGGTAATTTTTATCCAAAATCTTCTTTTAACTATTCCATCTATGTCTGTTTCCGATTGATCCTCTATACCACCATTATTTAAAATAACCTTTGCAGAACCAATATTATCCTCATCACAGGTGACTAAACAATCATTGATCCCTATATCCTTACATTTAGCTAATGCTAATTTTAAAATTAATGTGGCATAGCCCTTTCTTCTTTCTGATGGTCGAACACTATAGCCGATATGGCCACCAAAACGAAATAAAAAATCATTTAATTCATGGCGAATATCTACCATCCCAAGTATTCTATGATTCTCATTTACAAGAAAATAGTTCGTACATGGAAGCCATTTACCATGACCATTTTCTCTCTTAGTTAATGCTTATAAATACATTTCATAGCTTTCAAATCCAGCTAAATCAAAGCTACTCGGTACCATTCTAGCTGGTCCCCACTCTTCCACATATTCACGATGCTCTTTCTCCCACTCTATAGAAGGTCTAACGAATTCCATTATCTTCCCTCCCAATAAAAACAACGAATTGATTATTTTCTATCATAATCAATTCGTTGTTTATTGGAAAGAAAAAATTTAATCTTTTCGTGCTTTTATGAACCCATCTACGATATCCCATACAAGCCCTATTAAAAATAAAGCTACAATGATTTTAGTGCTGTTTACCCAAATAGATTCTACTACTCTAAAGCCCTCCGAACCTTCCGTAACGAGTCCAGCCTGGACTAATTCCATCATAAAATTAGGATTCCAAAACGCCGGACCAGTAATTATAAAGAAGACAACGACTAATGAGAAAATGTTAATTACTGCCGTATAGGCGACTAATTTCATCGTCCATTTACCCGAAATTAGCTTTAAACACTCTTTCACTATAAAAATAGCCAATAACAGTATTACAAATGGCATGTATTGCGAAAAGCTTTCCTCATTTAAAAACGGCATCACTTGTTGGAACCCTGCATCACTAAATCGATATATTCCAAAAAAGTTACTAGAGAAAGCAAATAAAACGATAATTATTACATAGAATACAATACCTGTTATTGGCTCATATCTCTTAATCTGTTTTTTAGGATGTGGAATAGGCTGTAATTTAGTAGGATCCCACTTCTCAAGCTTTAATTCATCTGCCTTCAATCCCCCACCAAAATGGATAAGCATAAATGTAAATGTCACCCAACCAAGCGCTTGTGGAAAACCTGTTACAATGGTAACGATAAAGCTTACAAAATGATCTAAAATATTTGCCGGGTCTAAAACTGACTCAATGACAAATACAATTCCTAATCCAACTGACATTGATATTAATACGATCTTTAAGACAATTAAAAAGGGATCGTATAACTCAGGACCAATTATATACTTCTTTGTTCCACGATATTTTTGTGCCATTTCTCTTGGACTACCTAGTTCCAGTAGAACCTCATTAACCATTTCATCAGAAATATCACCTGCTCCTGCCCGTTCCTCCAACATATCCTCAATTAAACTCCTTAGTTCAGCTGCAATATCCTCTCGTTGTGATTGCGGCAATTTCTGAGTTACCGCATAAATATACCGATTAACCATCTCCATTTTTATCTACTCCTTTATTCGTTATTAATCCTTCCAAACTCTGGACAATACTCTCCCACTCCACACATAATTTTTCAAATACCTTTTGCCCTACTTCACTAAGCACGTAATATTTTCTTGGTCGAGCCTCATTCGTATCCCATTTGCTTTCCAGTAAGCCTTGTTTTTCTAACCTTCTTAATAATGGATACAATGTACCTGGCTCCACATGAACCCCCTTTTCCTCCAGCAATGATACTAGTGAGTAACCGTACTTCGGACTTGATAGCTGGCTTAAAACCCCGATTGTAATGGTCCCACGTCGTAATTCAAGCATTAATTTATCAATATGCTCTTTCTCGTTCATCCTCATCAACTCCTATTGTCATTATAGTGTATGACGTACACTATTGTAAAGTGAATAATATTAATAAAAAAATCATAATTGGTTTAACATACCTATTATGACCTTAATGTGTTCTGGCAATGGCGTTTTTGATTACCGATTTTGGATCCTCCTACCATTATTCGGGTCGCAATGGTGCTTTTGATTACCGATTTTGGATCCTCGACCATTTTTCGGGCCGCAATGGTGCTTTTGATTACCGATTTTGGATCCTCGACCATTTTTCGGGCCGCAATGGTGCTTTTGATTACCGTTTTCGGACCCTCGACCATTTTTCGGGTCGCAATGGCGATTTTGATTACCGTTTTCGGACCCTCGACCATTTTTCGGGCCGCAATGGTGCTTTTGATTACCGATTTTGGATCCTCGACCATTTTTCGGGCCGCAATGGTGCTTTTGATTACCGTTTTCGGATCCTCGACCATTTTTCGGGTCGCAATGGTGCTTTTGATTACCGTTTTCGGACCCTCGACCATTATTCGGGCCGCAATGGTGCTTTTGATTACCGTTTTCGGACCCTCGACCATTTTTCGGGTCGCAATGTCTCCCTTGCTTACCGGTTTCAGATTCTCCTACTATTATTTGGGATTCAATGGCTCCTTTGCTTACTGGTTTTAGCTATTCACTGTTTCAATACTAATTTATTTATTTCGTGTTTTGTAGCTCGTAACCTTTGATCTTATAATTACCATAACTGCGGAAAAGGAATAACGTTAACAAATTTGGCACCTGCCACTCGTTACCTCGTTTAGATAGATTGACAAATCCGTTAAAATCTAATTACATGAAAGTAGTCTATTTGAAACGGAGATATCATTATGAAAATATATGTTGACGCAGATGCAAGTCCAGTGAAAGAAGTCGTTATCTCAGTTGCTAAAAAATTCGATTTACAGGTAGTATTAGTCAAAAGCTTTAGCCATTTTTCTAATGAGGAAACAATGGAGGGAGTGGAAATAATCTATGTTGATACAGGTGCAGATGCTGCTGACTATCGTATTATGCAATTAGCTAAAAGAGGGGATTTAATTATCACACAAGATTACGGGCTCGCTTCGCTTGGGTTGGGAAAGGGTTGCTTCGTCTTACATCACATGGGATTTGCTTATACGAATAAAAATATCGATCAGTTACTTGAAACTCGCCACCTCAGTGCAAAGGCGAGAAGAAGTGGGCTAAAAACAAAGGGTCCTAAGCCATTTACTGATGAGGATAGGAATAAGTTTCGCTTCCTATTAGAGAATACTATTCGTGAAAAATTAACAAACGAAAAGAATCTAGAATAATCCGTTATTTATTCGGAGTCCCAAAGCGAGTACAATATAATTATTCTAGGAAATTATTGGAGAGGGGAACCACGATGTATGAACATAAATTTGTAAAAATAAATCTATCTACGTTTAAACTCAACCCTGAAGAGGATTATCATGAGGTTGTTTATGAACATGAAAAAAATGGTTGGGAGCTCGTACAAATATTTGCACCAGGTATCAAAGGATATGGAGTACCTTCTTTTTTCGAGCTTATCTTTAAACGGAAGATTGATTAATTCGTACTTTAACATTCCGCGGGAAGGAGGAAACCCCGCGGAAGGAGGTTTACTTTATCGCTTTTTTACCTGACTTATAACAAATCTACTCTGGGGAAGGCTTGGGAATCGTAGCATACTATATCGCAGATCCTGCTTTGGTACTTGGTATTCCATCTTATTAACGAATAAATCAAGTGCCACCTTCATTACTTCAATTGTCATCCACTCTCCGGGACAACGATGTCCTCGATAATAATCTCCTCCTCCCTGAGGGATAAAATCATAGAAGCTTTCCTCTCGATCTTTGAATCGTTCTGGAAAAAATGTATTCGGGTGCTCCCAAATATCCGGATGACGATTTGTTCCGTAAATATCTAGTAGAACCAGATTTCCTTTCTTAAAATCATGTCCATTCCAAAGAAAATCCTCCCGTACCCGCGCGGTTAATAACGGAAAGAACGGGTAGTATCGTCTGACCTCTTGTATAAAGAGTTCGGCATATTCTCCATCACCATTAATTAGCTTCTCTTTTTCTGATGGATGTTCATATAAGGCCAAGGCGACGAAGGTAATATATACAGAAATGGCAACAATCGGCCTTAGTATATTTAATAGCTCTACAGCAACGATTCTTTCATTTAATAATTCTCCATTCATATCCTGATACCAAGCCATTTTATAAAGGGCTGTATCCTTACTACCTTCCACTATACCTTTACGAGTTTGCTGGACGAGCTGTTGTAACCAGCTCTCTGCCATATTCCGCGACACCCTTCCCTTCCAATGCCTTACTCCGATAGCACCGGCACTATCAAACATTGCCTCTAATTCATTGGCTACTTTCCCTAACTCATCTTGCTTAACAGGAATACCTGCCCATTCACAGGCTGCCGAGGTTAATAGCAGAACCATTTCATTATAGAGAACTACTTCTTCATCATTTGACCAGCGGTCTACAGCATTGACAAGTTCTCTTTCTATCAATCGATTCATGTCCTCCAGTCTTTCTTTTGTCATCAAGGACATGAATAATTCCTTGCGGTGCCTATGCTTTTCATCATCTGTAGTTTGTATACTGTTCTCACCGAATAAGGTTTGGCGTAGCCTTTTTGGTGCTGCACCATTTCGAACGAACTTCTCTTCATCATAAAATACCTTTACAGCTTCCTCCCCAGCAATACAAATTGCCTTTTGTCCACCAAGCAGCCTTGTTTCAAAAATATCCCTTCCAAATTTATTTCTACGATTGGTTATGTAGTTATAGCCCTCTATAAGTAATTTAGCTGTATTATCAATTCCTTTATCAACTGGTATTTGTTCTCGGTATGGCATTCATATCCACTCACTTCTGCAAATAGTTTTATTTCATGTATAGTCTGTTTTCTGTTCGCAGCTTTATACACAAATACAATTATTTTACTCTTTTACGAAGTTCTTTATAATAAAGTAGAGGTGAGAACATGGCACGTGAACGTAAAATTTCTACAGAAGAACTTTATCAAACAACAAAACAATTACTATTAGATCGTGGTTATGATGGCTACACCTTTACTTTACTTGCTAATCGATTAGATGTATCAAGAGCAGCCATATATAAATATTATGAGAACAAGGAAGAACTATTAAGTGAATACATGGTGTATGAATTACAGACCTTCATATATAATCTTAAAATAGTAAATCAAGAAAAATCCTTTTTTGATCAGTTTCATGCATTATTCAACTATATCTTCAATGATATGAGCATATATAGAATTAGGGAAATTGGGATGCAGATTCCTACAGTCAACCAAAAGGTAGCTGAGAACAAGCAGAAATTAGAAAAAATGCATATTCAGTTGTATACTTTGCTTCAGAAGTTCATAGAATTTGGTAAAAGTGAAAATGTACTGAAAAAGGATCTTCCATCCAGCTTAGTTTTGGGACTTATTTTCCAGACGGTTAACATTCCAAATCTAGAAAGAATCCCCCATTCGGAGTGGGTGGAAAAAATGAAAGAAATCATGTGTCACGGAATGTTCAACAAAGAATAATTGACACTGGTGTAACTTTAATCAATAATAAAATAGCGGTAATACCGTTATTTTTCGCTCCAAAGTTACACATGTGTCACTTTATATAGAAAGGACTTTTAACCATGAGAAAATTGTTACAAGCTATAACAGATAAGGTTTCTACGAAGAGAGGAATGTGGATTACCTTCACTATTTGGATACTTGTTACGGTAATATTGACTGTCTCGATGCCAAGTGTACGGGATTATCAGGTTTCCAGTATTGAAAGGCTACCAAATGACATGCAATCCGTCGTTGCCAATGAAAAAATGTCTACCTATTTTGGGGATAGTGAATTATTACCAGCAATCATCGTACTGCAATCAGAGGGTAAGATTACAGTAAAGGATCTGGCTGCCATCTCAAATCAAGTAATCGAAGAAGTGCTTCATGGTGTAAAAGAGATTGTTCCATTCGGGATGTTACCTGAACAAGCAACTAATTCATTCTTCTCAAAGGACCGGAAGACAGCGATTATTCCTGTCAATCTAGACTCCAATTTAGATACACCTGAAATAAAGGTTACTTTAGAAAAAATTAAAACTATTA
Source organism: Ornithinibacillus bavariensis (assembly GCF_018333235.1). GTDB lineage: Bacteria > Bacillota > Bacilli > Bacillales > Amphibacillaceae > Ornithinibacillus > Ornithinibacillus bavariensis. The sequence goes on from NZ_BORP01000003.1 coordinate 156,939, forward strand.
TTAAGGAACATACTGATTTATCAGCCTCAATTACAGGACCTGCAGGGATTGCTGTCGATACAACTGACCTATTTACTCGGGCTGATATTGTTTTAATCATGTCGACAGTAGGAATTATCTTAGTTCTACTTATGGTTATTTATCGTTCACCATTAATTGCTCTTATTCCTTTAGTAGCTGCTGTATTTGTGTACCAAATAGTTACACAGCTTCTCGGATTATTTGGTAAGGCTGGACTTTTAATGAGTACACAGTCTGTATCGATTATGTCTGTCTTACTTTTTGCAGCTGTAATCGATTATTCCTTATTCGTATTTTCTCGTTTTAGGGAAGAATTGAAACAACACGAGGATAAAAATACCGCAATGAAACTAGCAATGCGCGGAACTGGATTACCAGTTTTTTATTCCGGTGGGACAGTATTCCTTGCGATGATAATTTTAATCTTTGCAGAGCTTGGGGATTATAAAAACTTTGCACCTATTTTCGGTACAGCATTAATCGTTATTATGATTGCATCGGTTACCCTCGTTCCTGCTTTATTTGCTATCTTTGGAAGAAAGTCCTTTTGGCCAGTCATTCCACGAGTTGGAGATACAACGGTAAAGCCTAGCTCCATTTGGAGTAAGGTGGGGGGCTTTGTTACCAGGAAACCAATTGTGTCTATTGTAGCCGTTGGCGTGTTTATCTTCGTTAGTGCTTTATATAATTTTAACCTTAAATATGAGTTCGATTTAATAAAATCCTTTCCAGATGATATGCCATCTAGAGTGGGTTATGAGATCTTAGAAGAAAAATTTGCAGCTGGGGATCTTGCACCAACTACGGTTATCGTTAAAGCAAACACCCCGATACCTGAAGAGAGTCAGCAAGTACTATTAGATAAGCTCTCTAAACAAGACCATGTCAGTAATGTAAGATTAGAAAGCATAACGGAGGACCAAAAGGTTGTATCGTACAGTTTAACCTTTCAGAATAGCCCATACTCCTTAGAGTCCATTGATGCATTAGAGACCATCCAAGGAAATACAGAGAAGTTACTCAACGCTAGTAATCTAGAGGGAGAGATATATTTTGCTGGTGAGACAGCAGCCTCTCTAGATGATCGTAACACCAATAATCATGACTTAGTCCTCATTGTATTACTAGAAACCATATTAATCTTTGTCATGCTCATTTTCTTAACAAAGTCATTTAAAATGCCGCTGTATATGATGGGTACGATATTAGTATCGTTCTTTGCAGCATTAGGTCTAGGATTGTTTTTAACGAATCTACTCTTTGGCATTGATACAATTAGTGACCGTGTGCCAGTTTATGCATTTATTTTCTTAGTGGCGCTTGGTATTGATTACAACATCATATTAGTTTCAAGATATATGGAAGAACGACAAAGACATTCTATAAAAGAGGCTACGCAAATTGCCGTAGCAAACACGGGCGGTGTAATATCCTCAGCAGGAATTATTCTAGCTGCAACCTTTGCAGTGCTCATGACACAGCCAATTCAACTACTGTTTGTGTTTGGATTTATTGTCGCTGTCGGAATACTAATTGATACCTTCCTGATTCGGGGAGTATTATTACCAAGTTTGATTGTGTTATTTGAGCGAGATGAAAAGAGAGAGAAAGCGAAGTAAAAAAGAATTTCCAACATGAAATTACTAGCTAAATAATGGATAGACTACTCCCCCTTTGATAGAATGAACCGTAACAAACGATATTCTAAGGGGGATTTTTCATGAAAATAGTTTCCATCGAACCAACACCAAGCCCATATTCAATGAAGATAAATGTAAATGTAGAAATGCCAGACGGAAAAACAGAGAATTATAAGCTTGGTGATGATTTATCACAAGCCCCATCGTATATACAAGCTCTTTTTTCTATCAATGGTGTGAAGGGAATTTACCGTGTAATTGACTTTATTGCCTTGGAGAGGGATGCACGCACCCCATGGGAGGAAATTCTACCAGAAGTTGAGCGTACACTTGGTTCCGTAGAAGCAGAAAGTAGCCAGCTAGTTAACACAAATTCATCTGTAGATGAGCATTATGGTGAGATAAAAGTTTTCGTGCAAATGTTCCGGTACATTCCAATACAGGTTAAGCTTGAAGAAGGTGACCATGAATATCGATTTGGCCTTCCAGATCGGTTTATGAATGCCGCAATTGAAGCATCTACCGCTTCCGACAACATGCTTGCCGAACGAAAATGGGTAGAGCATGGACCTAGATATGGTGAGGTAGAAGAAATCGGAAGAGAGGTAGTAGAAGAAACTTCTGCTGCTTATGATGAGGAGCGCTTACAAGAACTTGTTCAATTTGCATTAGATAATAAAGCAGCCCCTCCTCGTTGGATAAAAGTTACACCAGAAATGTTAGACCATCCCGACTGGCGGGAACGCTATGCCGCTCTTGATAAAATGGATCCAACGATAGAATATTTAATCGTGTTGGATAAAGCGCTTGATGATGAGAAGTCCTCCATACGTAGACTTGCAACAGCATACCTTGGCATGATTGGTGATAAGGCGGTACTTCCTCTACTGTATAAGGCATTAAGAGATAAAGCGGTCAATGTAAGACGTACAGCTGGTGACTGCTTGTCCGATTTAAGCTATACGGAAGCAATCCCCGAAATGATAAAGACATTAAAGGATAAGAGCAGATTAGTTCGCTGGCGTGCTGCCATGTTCTTATATGAAATAGGAGATGAGTCGGCAATTCCAGCACTACTAGAAGCTCAGAACGATCCGGAATTTGAAGTTAGAATGCAGGTGAAGATGGCTTTAGACCGAATTCAAGGTGGAGAAGAAGCTAAAGGCTCGATTTGGCACCAAATGTCCAAGCTGATTCAAAGGGGGAATGAAAATGAAGGTTAGAGAAGCAGGGCCTGCCGATGCTGGTAAACTTGCACAACTAATTCAGCAGGTGGAAAAGACCTCACAGTATATGCTATGGGAACCAGAGGAACGTGAAATTCAACCAGAAAACCAACGAAAAATGATTGAGAGGTTCCAGTTGGAAGAAAACTCTACCATTCTAATTGCGGAAAATAACAGCATGTTAGTTGGTTATTTATTTGCTATCGGTGGTGATGCACAACGTAAAAAGCATTCTGCCTATCTGGTAATCGGCATTCATGAGCAGTATAGAGGTAAAGGTGTGGGCACTCTATTGTTTAACGAATTAGACAAGTGGGCAATTAAGAATAACATGCATCGTTTAGAATTAACCGTGGTCACACGAAATAAGGCTGGACTTTCACTTTATCAAAAGGTTGGCTTTGAGATTGAGGGAACAAAAAGAGACTCTTTATCGATAAATGGGGAATTTTTTGATGAATACTATATGGCAAAGTTATTCTGAAGTTATCGTAATGCTGTTGATTTATAGTGGACTCATGACTTACTTTCTAGTGCCGTTTCAAAAGAAAACACAAGCACAAAATGACCAACTGAATCAGAAATCCTTTAAGTCTGTTTTTAAAGATAGTTTAAGGGAATTGGTTTTTCACAAAAAAGCTATTTTTGCTCTTGCTTTATTAGGGTTTTCACTACTTTGTATTTGGTTAGTATATGATGCCAATGAATCCCATTATAATGAGCACAGCGGTTACCCGCCAATTAGCACCAATTTAGAAGCGATTTATTCGATATGTGGTTTAATTATCTATACCGTTATTCTTTTATTCGTTCTCGGTTATAGGAGGACATTAAACGTTTTAAAGGTCCTGAAAAAGTAAGTATTTTTTCCAAGATAGATATTTACCTCAAAGCTTGTCGTTCAAAAAGAATCATCCACCAATCTAGTAAGTGGTGGATGATTCTTTTTTTATATAACTAACGGTACTCGTCTTAAACAGCTTTTTTCTTTTGTGTGACAACAAGTAAATTTGCCTGTAGCAACCTTCTCCTAACAACAATCCCTGCCCAGCTTGCTAAGAAAGCTTTAATTACTCCTACCACTAGGAAAGGATAAACCCCGGCTACAAGCGCTGCGTTCCAATTTAAGTCTAATACAAATTTTAATTGGATGGTTCCAAACGCAAGTGTGATAAGCATCCCAATAATATTGGCTACAAATGCTAACGGAATAGTAAATTTAGTTTTTTCTAATATAAACCCTGTAATAAAAGCAGCCACAATAAATCCAAAAACATATCCCCCTGAAGGTCCAACCAAAACTTGTAATCCAGCAGCAAATCCAGCAAACACAGGAACACCAATTGCCCCAATGGCCGCATAGCAGATCATCGCCAATGCCCCTTGGCGACTTCCAAGAACAACCGCAGCAATACCTACAGCAAGTGTTTGTCCACTTATTGGAATTAGTGGCAGTGGAATCTCAATTTGCGCTAATATCCCCGTAATAGCAGCAAATATTGCAACATTCATCATAACCCTTAATTTCCTACTTTGTTCATGCATATGTACATCCCCCTTTAACGATGTCGACAGCAATTGCTAATTTGGCTAGCTACCAGATTATAATATGGGTTTCTTTCATTTGTCAACCTTATAAATTTTAGGTTAACAATACATCGATTTAATATCCATGCAAAAAAGACCACGTTTTATCGGTGAGGTTGAAAGTAATTGTTCATAAGATTATTTTTTAAGAATTTCCTTAGCTCTATTAGCCTCTTCCTCTTTATTTAAATACTCAAACAAACCAATATAATTCCCCCAAGGATCTGAAAATGTACACCACTTAACAGGTACTCCCTCCCTCGAGTGTACCTCAACGTCTTCTATTTCAAGATCCCTTAATTTATCTCTCATATCCTCAATACTAGTAACGGCCAATCGAAGCGGACCACTTCCTACACTTGGTTTTCCCTCTGCTACTTGTAGCCAACTACCAGGAATTAGCTCCCATTCTGCAAATCCTTCATGTGGTATAAAGTCAGGTTCTTTTCCCAATAATAGTTGATACCAGTGTAATCCTTTTTGAAAGTTAGCTACACGTATTTGTATCGTTATTTCAAATACCATTACCTTCACTCCATTTATTTTATTAAGCGAGGTTGTAACAATGAAACAATTAATAAAATTACTACTATCTACTTGCATATGCTTTGGAATTTTTGCCATGGAACATACAATTGACCATGTTTATTCCCAAAAGGAAGTGCCTAGCTACGCCAAATGGGGTCGTATCGCCATGGAAAAGACAAAGGAAAGGTTTCCAAATGCTGAAATTGTAGATTACCTTCATATCGGTAGAGAAAAAGGGGTGAATACATCAACAGAAACCTTTAAGCTTTGGCTGGAAGAACCAAAAAAGGAATTTGGCGTTTTTGTTGATATTACCTTTAACAACCTTACAGAAGAAATAATTCGTATTAAATTTCGTGAGGTCTCTAGTTAAATATTAAATTATTCATTTTCGTCTTTTTTCTTTTAGGTTGCTATTATGGTTAATCTAATAGCCATATTATTAAATTCTGACGGTGTTTCTGTCTATTAGAGGACAGCTATTAGACAGTTTTCCTCATTTTTATTTATTTTTGTCTTATAGAAGGAGTCTAATAGACAAATTCACTCTTTTCAACATCGTTTTGTCTATTAGAACTGCTCTATAAGACATTTTTACCAATTTTAGACTTTTACTGTCCATTAGAATCCTTCTATAAGCCCTATTCATTATTTTAGTTCAATTTTTGTCCATTAGACAGGCCTGTCACACGAAATCTCTCTAAACTAGAACCTTACTAAAATTCTTCTCACCCAGCCCATTCATCAGCACAATTCATCCTTCGTTTATTCACATCATGAATTGCTTTTATTAACATTTCCCTTGTAAAGTCTGGGAAGAGAACGTCCACAAAGTATAAGTCTGACATAGAGGACTGCCATAATAAGAAATTACTTACTCGTTTTTCCCCACCGGTTCGAATAACGATATCGGGATCAGGTAAATTCTTAGTATATAGGTATTTCTGAAACGCATTCTCATCCATATCCTCAAGTGAAATGAGGTTGTTTTCCGCATCTTGTATAACATGACAGATTGCTTGAAGAATCTCTTTTCGACTACTATAGTTCAAGGCAAAATTTACAATTAGCCCAGTATTATTTTTCGTTTTCTCCATCGCCTTTACTACCGCATCACGAGTTCCTTTAGGTAAATTATCTACATCGCCCGAAATATGAATTTTAATATTGCGTCTCATAAATTCAGGTAGCTTTTGATTAAAGAATTTAATCGGTAAGTTCATTAAATAATTTACTTCATCCTTTGGTCGTTTCCAGTTTTCTGTAGAAAACGCATATAATGTCAAAATCTTTATACCTAGCTCAGCACTTGCATCAATGATTTTTTCCATTGTTTGTGATCCAGCATAATGACCCTCACTTCTTGTAAGACCTCGACTTTTTCCCCATCGTCCATTTCCATCCATGATAATTGCTACATGATTTGGAATTCCATTCATTCGTATACCTCCTCCTTTACTTTAATTCAAGTCCTCGGAGTCTCTCCATTACTTGCTGCCTTTTGAAATTATAAGACTGCCATGTATTTGACTCAATTTCATGGAGTATTTCCTTCTGTTCTCGTAACAACATCCTTAATTCAGGATAATATGGATCCTTTTCATATAAGGTGATTAATCCGTCTATTCCAGAGAATGACAATCCGTTTAAATAATAAATATCAATTTTCCCAGTTTGTTCATATCTCTCAAGGTTATTTTCCACAATCATTTCTTCCAAATTAATGGCATTCAAGCCAGTGTAAAAAATTAGGCCGGCAATCATATAAAAATGTAGTAACGAGATTCCCTCGAGCCATACTCGAATGAGTGTATAAGCAAAAATGACCAGCAAAAATAGCATAAAGGTGTGCGCTAAAATTCGGTCGATTGTAAAGCCGTAAGCCTCTTCATACAGGGTTAATCTCATATAGGCAGAAGCAAGCATGATCCCGCTTGAAACTATTAGTAGAGAATACATAGCCTTTATAAAATATGCCAATGCTTTTTTTGCAGGCTTAACGAATTTCAAGAAACATAAGAGTAAGGTCCAGTTTATTAATGTAACTAATATGAGCTCAAAGAAGCCTCTTCTAGCATATTCGGCATATGTGAAGTTCTCCTGTATTGCATTCCCAAAAAAATATTTAAATTGAATCACGACAAATAGAAGATAAACACTATTTAATAAAACTAAAATAGTGGCTGCCGTTATCCCGTCCCAGCTTGCTTGTTTTTTGTCTAAAATCGGTTTCACTATAATTGGGGCATATCTTTTTTTAAGAACCTGAAATGCTCCAAAGAATAATAGTGTTGCTATAACAACTACAAGGAAACGGAAAAAGCCTTCTAGAAAATTAAATTTAGTAATAAAGTTAGGTACCGTCATTACCACATTGCCAAACTTCTCATCTGCTAACATGAGTAAAGCAGTAATAAACAGTAATAAAGGAATACCAATTAATAATCCATAGATAATCCGTTTAATTGCTTGGGTCGTTTCTTTTTTCATTTGCTTAAACAAGGTACGCTTCCCCATCAGCTTGATATAACGCTTTACATAGCTAAACATCTGGGAGAACTTATTCATGACTTGGTTAAAAAAGGGAATTGAAATCCAGTCAACCTTATTTGGTGTTGTGATTAATACAATGTGTATGAACACCAGAATAGGAATTACGATAATGTTCAACAGATAAAAAGTTTCATTATCGTAGAACAAGTAGGATGCAGATAGCACCCAGATAACTACCATTAACAGTAGCCCGATACGACGATGATTAAACGTAAATCCAAATCGAAAATAGAACACTGCGTAAAATGCTGCTATAAAAATCGGATAGGAGATTCCAATCATTCCATGGAAAAAGCTTAATTCTGCTAGTATACCTAGCCCTAAACATACAATTAAAAATAACATATTTTTTTGGCGTTGCTTCATGTCACGTCACCATCCCCTTGTTTATCTATATACATAGAATATCTATGCATATAGATAAAAAAATTGTTCCATTTTGCTGATATCGGGGGGTAAGGTGTTTACACAGATGCTTTCCTTCCCCATCGATATCCAATCCAACTAATCGGATACAACACAATAGTTAATACCATACAGGCGATTATAAATGGGCCACTTAAAAGTGGTTGAAACCACTCATGTGGTATCAGTTTAAAGACAATCAGATACATTAGAATTAGATTGGGAATAATGGCATATGTAAATGTTTTACGAAGAATCTTTAGTCCACCACTACCAAATTCCTTACCAATTTCATAGCCAAGCAGACCCCAAAACACCATGTAAATCATAATAATGATGGTAGGTGCTGCTGTAAGCCTATCCCACATTACCTCTATCCATTCCAACTGAAAAACATTATATGCGATGGTTAGTGTTATTCCACCAAGAAAGATTAAGATATTTAACACAACAAATAAAATTTGCATCTTTTTTGGTGTTACCTTCGCTTCTTCTTTCCAGATTGCAGCAATTTCCTCTGGTGTACCCAGTCTCTTGACTATTTCTTCATAGGATTCATCACTTGAGATCTTCTCCTCCTGAAGAAATTCATACACATGTGATCGATACTCGAGAAGAATCTGGTCTTTATCGGGGTGTTTTCCAAGAACGTCACTTAGTTCCTGGAAAAACCGATCTTCACCAGCATTCACGACTCGCTTCTCCCAATAAGGTTATTCATTACTTGAACATAACGATGCCATTCATTTGTTTTGGCCTCAAGCATCTCCTTACCTTCCCCAGTTATTCGGTAATACTTCCTGGCAGGTCCTTTTTCTTGATTTTGCCAATAGCATTCGATATATTCTTGTTTTTCAAGCTTGTGAAGTGCAGGATATAATGTACCTTCCTTTATTTGCAGGTTATGTTCACTCCGACGCTCCATTTCCTTAGCAAGCTCGTAGCCATACATATCACGTTCATTTAAAAGCTGTAGGACAAGAAGTGATGTACTCCCCTTAACAAGTTCCCGATCAAACATATTCTCACCTACCTAGAATTATTAGGTATCTATACTATATAGAATACCGAGGTATTTGTAAAGCCCTATCTCAAATTTTAGGATTCTCTAACCTTGGCATACACACATGTATCCCGAAGCTCTTTCCCATAAACATCTAAGCTGTCTTTCCGTAATATCCCCTCTAGCTCAAATCCAATACGCTCAGCCACAGCTCGACTCTTTACATTTTTAACATCGCAGCGAATTTCTACCCGATTTGCATGAAGCTCGGTGAATGCAAAATCCGCGATTGCTTGAACCGCTTCCGTCATATACCCTTTTCCACTATGACGACTATCAATCCAGTAACCAATCTCGAATTTTCGTACATCCCAGTCAATCCGATGGAGTCCAGAATTAGCTATTAATTCCCCAGTGTCTTTATGAAAGACTAGTAATCTTAAATCTTCTCTAGTAAGGAATTTCACATAAGCTTCACGAATTCTAATTTCCGCATCTTCTTCCCTATCTTCTACATGTGCCCAAGGCATCCACGGTAAAAGCTCATTAATGGAAGCTTCTTTAGACTCATATACTGCCTTTCCATCACCAGGCTTAGGCATTCTTATCAGTAGTCGCTCTGTTTCAAATTCACTTGGAAAATCAATTAAAATCGGATTCATCATTAGTCCCCCTAAATATTGTAATATGGTTGATTAATAGTCTTAAGTGCTTGCTTAAGATAAATACGTAACCTCTCATGCTTATCCAATACTTCAAGATGCAAGACAAGGCTTTTTAAAAATTGCTTGATATTAGTACGCTGCATATAAAGTGTCTTCATATTTTTGGAATAATTCTGCTGTAATTCTTTTGTTATTTTATCGATTTTATCATACAAAATAGATTGATCAATCCCTCTATCAAGAATGGTTACCATTGGAACAACCATTCGTTCGTCCTCTTCAAATAGTAAATAATCCTTATCAAAGTACATTTTCCCCAAAATGGATAAAGCAATTTCCATTAATCTATCTTCTTCTAATTGCGGTTGCTTCGCTAACTCATCAAGTGCATCAGCAATATGTGCAATACTATGTGCCCAGCCTTTTTCCTCTACAAACCCACGAACATCCTCTTCTTGCTTCACATACTCCAATAATTTCACTGCAACTTCATCTACTTCGTCATCAGTTAAAAAAGAATTTTTGACGTTTACATGCAACAATACCGCTATAATCAAAGAAGAAAAAGATCTAGTAAAAACTGCATCCTCGCCGACTTCATCTACTTTAAAGAATAGGTGATTATCATCCAGACATATTTTCATCAACTGATTTAAGTTTGGTCTTGTATAGCGTCCATTGATGATTAAATGTGCAAAACTAGGATAAATCAAAGAATCTCTTAACTCTGGATCTGTGCTTCCGATATGTGTTAGCATTGCATTTGTTAATACCCCTAAATCAACTGTGCCAATAGATTGAAAATCTGTATTTTTGAATTCAGTTAGTATGTTTTTTAGTTCATTTCCGTTCAATTCATCACCCCTGTATGTATTAATATTCTAGCTTTATGGTAAAAACCCCTACTTTCTAACAATTTTATCAGTTAAAGTAGGAGTTCTTCATTATCTAACGGTTGGTAACTATTTCGTCTAACTCTTTTTTGTTCTGTCAAAATCTTGCTTCAACAGGGAATACACATATAAATCATCAAATTTACCATCTGTAAATTCATAACTTCTTAATAACCCTTCTCTAACAAAACCCAACTTCTCTACTAACTTTTGTGATGCTTGATTAGGTGGTTCTATCAATGCCTCTATTCGTTGAAAATTCATATGCTGGTATCCGTGGCTTATAATCGCTTCTACTGCCTCAAAAGCAATACCTTTCCCCCAATGATCTTTACTCAATTCAAAACCAATTTCAGTACGGAAATGCTGAGAAACGCCATTATGAAAACCACAGCTACCGATAACAGCACCTTGCTCTTTTAACGTAATTCCCCATCTCATACCTGTTTTGTTGTTTTGAATGGATTGATACCATGAAATTTCATCCAATGCATCGTTAATGCTTTTAAAAGGGTTTAATCCATAATACTTCATAACTTCTTCATCAGACAGATACCTCAGAATGTCATTTGCATCCTCTTTAGTAATCTGTCTTAATACTAATCTCTTAGTCTCTATTACGGGAAAATCATTCATATTTATCGTCATCGTAACTTCACCTATTTTTTTATTTTACATTTTAGTATTCTTGTTTGACTTTAGAATAATATCTTCTTTCCTATTGCTTCTTGTCAGCTGTTCCCAATTTTACAATCCAATTAACAGCTTCTAATAAATTTTCAGCAATATAATCCGGTTCAATACCTACCCATGTATCTCTGTATTTATCTAGTGAACTTTGTCCCCATCCGGTTCGTACTAATATTTTCATCGCTCCAACTGAATGAGCGGCCAACATATCTGTGGAGCCAACATCACCAATAAAAACCGTATTAGATAAGTCTAAATTATACTTTTTAGCTGCTTCTAACAATAATCCTGGTTTTGGTTTACGACAATCACAATCATCATTTGGACTGTGGGGACAAATGAAAGCATCATCAAATCCATATGCGATAAATTCATTATAAAAATCATCAATAGTTGCTTGACCTCTACTAATTCGATTTTGATTCGTACAGGCAAACGTTTTAATATTGTTATCCTTTAGAACTTCTAATGCAGTTTTACTAAACGGATATAGGTTAAAATCTTTCGGATGAATAAAATGCCCAGTACCACCAATTGTTCCATCACGATCAATAAATACTGCCTCAACATTCATCGAATATCCCCCTTTATACTACTTCTAAATTCTTTAAAATACGTATTGCCTCTTCCATATCAACATCCTTATATATATGCTCTGGTGACCACGGAATATAGATATCGGGTTTTATACCCGGATTAGACAAAGATCCCCGATGATCTAATGACTTTAACCTTGATGTAGGATAGTATAATTCAAATACATCATGCCACTTTTTAATAGCTAAGTTGGAATAATCATTGAGTCCCATTGTTGGTCTTCCCACGACTATTACCTTTGGTGACTTCTTGCATAAGTAAACGAAAATATCCCCAGCACTGCCACAATAGTTATCAATTAATAGAATAATATTTTCAGGACTCCTTAGCCCCTTCATGTCTACCTCAACAAATTTTCCTTCAAAGGAAACAAATCCTTTTCCTTTATTCTTTACCCATGTTTCTTTCCATTGTTCGAGACTTTTACGATGCTCTTCATTGTCAATTTTATCGAGTCCATCATTGATTGATTCAATCATTAATTCTGCATTTCGGTCTGTACAATTAAATTCCATTTCATAATCAAGAAAATCAATTTTCATCGAACCACTTGGGAAAATATATTTTTCCAGGCTGGCATAAGCTAATGTACTACCACCATAATTAACTCTGACATCAATAATAAGATTCTTCTTTTGCTTAAGTTCACTCTTATATTGATTTACTAATTCTTCTATTGGATCGGCACTAAAAAAGTCTGTTATTTTCAGACATAATGTATCTGAATCGACTTTTGTTATGGAATGTTCTGGGACGTACTCCGCTTTTTCATACCTTTTCAATTCCATTAACTGTTTTTTTCCTTTGGTATCCAGCACCTCAGCTATACTGTACTTTTGAATTATTTTTCTCCAATCCTCTCGTTCGGCCTTAGTTTCCATTAACTCACGTTGATGTCTTTCTACTAAATCTTGAATGGGGATATTATTAAGCGAAATAATTGCATCCCCAAGCTTTAAACGCTGTTCTTTACTTACAGAAGTTATGTACAATTTATCCTTAAACCTTCTAACTCTAAACCCATAATCGATTTCCTTCTGTTCATCAGATTTACTAATTTGAAAGAACAAATGAGGATCCTTAAAATCGATTAGGTAGTCTTCAACGATTTCAGCAAACAAATTGGTATTTAGTTCTCCACTGTATTCCAAATTCATGATCTTCTTTTCAAATTCCTGTGGATTGTCCCATCCTTTTTTATCAATATAACCCGCATAATCGTTATGCATCATGTGAACTATCTCTTGAAAGATTTCCAAATACAAAGAACACCCTCCAATTTCAATGGAATATAAGTTTAAACCATAGTAAGCTTGACCAGATTCTTTAAATCGTTAACTTATTATCCTTTTCTCGTTATCGTATATTAACTAAACTTTCCAGTAAGTACTAAATCCCTTAAGCTGAATATTAGCATAATATTCAGTATATATGTTTGAAAAATAAAGACCATCTATATGATGATCCTTTCCCAATCTCTTGCACGTGTTTGATTAAGAGGATAAATTTTTTCCTCTCCTACTTCTTACAATAAAACTAGCAAGAAATAAACATCCAAAACCTAATATTTTCATTATTATATGACCGATTTCTCCCATATCACCAATGGTTAGTGAAAACAAAACTGCTCCAATCAAAATAAGCAGAATAGCAAGAACCCATTTCAAACTATCAATCTCCCTTATTTACACCATTTTAGTCCACCCATTTTGCTCATAATGAGCTAAGAAATTGCTTTAATCTTTGTCAGATCTCCACTACATAGGGCCTCAAGATTATCAAAAATCTTACGAGCAGGCCAATCCCACCATTTCATGGTAAGGAGAAAATCAATAAGCTCGTCATCAAATCTTTTTTTAATAATTTTGCAAGGATTTCCGCCTGCAATATGATATGGAGGAACATCTTTTACAACGACAGAATTGGCTGCAATGATAGCTCCATCACCAATATGTACTCCTGGCATAACCGTGACATTTTGACCGATCCACACATCGTTTCCAACTATCGTGTCACCTTTAAAGGGTAATTCAGCAAGTGTTGGAGTTGATTTCTCCCAGCCATTGCCCATAATGTTAAATGGATACGTTGTGACACTGCACATTCTATGGTTTGCACCATTCATTACAAATTCAATTCCCTTTGCTATTGCGCAAAATTTTCCGATAATCAGTTTATCTCCAATAAATTCATAGTGATGTGTAACATGCTCTTCAAACTTTTCAGCACCATTTATATCGTCATAGTATGTGTAGTCACCAACAGTAATATTGGGGCGGGTTATCACGTTTTTAATAAAGCATATACTTTTAATATTCTCATTTGGGTAGATTGAATTCGGATCAGGTCCAAATTGCATATTTAAATTCCCCCTTTACGCTTCAGCTAGCATACTATTTAAATTTTGTTAACCAGAGTAAACTAATGAAATAACTGTATTCTTACTCTCAATACATCCATTATCGATCATTATTTTTCGCATCGGATTATTGTTAATTTCCGTTGCACCGAGGTAAGAGACTGCGTTGAAATCATTTCGCAGCCTATATAGCCCTATTAGGTGTAGATCCTTACCAAGTCCCCTCCCTTGAAATTTAGGGTGAATACCTATCCAAAAAATACGTCCTTCCTTGTCCCTATCTGGTTCAAGGTGAGGAAATACCACTCCAACAGGCTCATTTTCAACTACATAAACAGTGAACATTCTCTGGACTTGTGAAGGCAATTCCGTTTTCATACTCATCAAAAATTTTGCTGTATCATCTATATTCCTATCCATTACTTCAGATAGAAATAAAACTGATTTCCTCTCATTGATTGGCCATACCTCGTAATCTAATTTCCTAATATTTATTGGGTGTCTTAGCGAACTTCTATAAATAACCCTTTCACCTTTAATCTTCATCTTAGCCTTCGTGCAATTTAATCGTTGCAAATGAAGTCTAGGACATTCTAACAACACTTTTTTAAAATTCCTGTTCTCCATTTTGTTTAAGAGATCATTAATAAGACCATCGATTTGGTTGGCTTCACTGATGATGTCTTCTAATATTTCCAAAATAATTTGTTCATCACTAATAATACTATGCACGCCAAATTCTTTTAGTTGGTTTAGTATTGTAATCATCATTAGTACTCCTTTTTGTCCTCTTGTTGTTCTATTTCTGCTTGTTAGCTGAGTAGAAAACACCACAATATGAAGCAGGTTTTATCTCTCTTTTTTCACAAAATACCCTAATAAAAAATAAATAATGCCCATAAAAAGAATCCAAACTTCATATTTAGTTCCTAGAGACCCTATCGAAATAAAATAAATAACAAGAAATGCAATTCCCATTATCAAGCAGAATCCAAGGTACGCCATTCTCAAACCTTTAAATTTCAAGCCAAAACAACCTATTCCTGTTAATATACCTAAAATACAAACACATAATATAATCCCAATAGAAAGTATGTCTGTACCTGTTCTATCAACAATAGAGCCGAGTGCATTTCCTAAAGATGTTCCAACTACATATAAAAAGCCATAACCAAAGGATGTTACTACCATTAAAGTCCCTAAAACAATTCCTATGGTTTTTGATAAATTATATTTCTTCATTTTTTCTCCTTCTTCTTTAAATGTTATTCTCAATTCAAATAGCTAAAAGTATCAATTTAAGAAATTTAAAATTTGTATAACTGCTCTTTCGTTTTTATACACGTATCCACAAATCCTTATCGTAATCATAACATGGTTGCCAATAAATTCTAAATTATCTTTTAAATACTTAATATTATATACCAAATAACAGAACATGGATTACATTGAAAGTAACAAAAATACACTATTATTTATAAAGTTACTTTAGAGATATTGGTAATCCTATCAAATTCGGGGTTATTGTAAGGGACTTTGAGTTAAGAATTGAATCTTTATGTTAAAATAAACTTAACATTTAGAATAATAAGTACTTCGACTAAGGGGCAATTTAATTCAAGAAGGGAAATGGTAGAAAAATTAGAAAGATGGGAAAGGAAGTGTACTAAATATGAACAATACTGTAAGATGTCCTGAATGTAGTAATGAGGTAAAGCAGGGGTATATTTTTTCTCCTCGCAGAATTTGTTGGTCAGAATCGGCTGATTCAATCATTTACGATTCTGGAAGTGAAGTATTAATGGGTGATTCAATTTTTAAAATAAAGAAAATCCCTGCATTAAGATGTAAAAAATGTAATTTAGTTATTTTTAAATACCAACAAAACAAGATAAAAAAGTAGTATTTTAAGGAGAGTGTACTAATGAAGGTCATTCGAATAGTTGCCAATGTTGAGACTCAGGAAATATCTAAAGCAAAGTACTTTTACGGGGAAGTGCTTGGACTTGATGAACTGATGGATATGGGATTTATTGCGACTTTCGGTTCGCATGAGAAAATGGAGACTCAAATAAGCTTTCTTTCTGAGGGTGGTTCAGGGACACCTGTGCCTGATTTGTCAATTGAAGTTGATGATCTCGATGATGCACTTACTCGCATAAAAAAAGCAGATATTCCAATTGAGTATGGACCAATTGAGGAACCGTGGGGGGTTCGACGTTTCTTTGTAAAAGATCCATTCGGTAAGCTTGTTAATATTCTTAGCCATCTTTAAATAAATGAGATGACAGATGTGTTGAATATCGACTTTAATAAGGTGTTTTTGTTGAATAGAAACAAATGAGTTACTTCTACACTTTACGACCATAATGTGTAATAAAAGAAAAGGTGCTTTAGTTTAACAAGACAATATAGACAATACGGTTTTTAAGTGACAAGGCTGGTAAATAAAGGCAACATAGTAAAGAACATATTTTTGTCTATATAATGGAATTCCAATAACTGTAAAAAGAGTGCATTCCTTTATTATAATAAAGCTCTAGATTTGGAACGGTATAGTGGTTTAGTACCGTATTCTAATATAGAACTATTTTTGTATATAACGACGAGTCCGTTACTAATGTTAAATAATAGCAAACGCCTGTGAAATCACAAAATTCCACAGGCGTTCAGTAAATTTCCTTAACATAGTAAGATTTATTCCACCTTACTCTTCCTGATCTTCTGCCTAGCTACTAAATAAAAAATAGCTGTCAATACAAGAATAGCTGGAACTCCTTGCCACCAAACCCTTCCATTTTGAAATTGAATACTTTCTCCTGGTAATAAATATTGAAATGGATTGAACCAAGCTAATGGATTCCACGAAGCAATTGTAGTCAATCCATAACCAGCTAGTAATATTCCTAAGACACCAGAAAGTGTGGCTAATGTATGTTTAAAGAACAAACTAAGCAATAAACAAAGAGAAATTATCATGAGTATACTTACCGATACCATACTAATTGCTAATTGCATATATTCCGATATGGTTAAAAGTTCTATCCGCTGATTTACTTCTATTACAATAGGATAATTAAATGACCCTTTATATCCAAAAACATACCCAATAATTGAGGTTACTACTAATAAATATCCGATTGTTATTACATAAATAATAATCGAACTCCAGAATTTACTTGAAATAATGTGCGTACGATTCAATGGCTGAGTAAACAATAAATTAATAGAACGATTCTCAAATTCAGATGACATAATTTCCCCTACTAATAACAAGACAATAAGAATCGCCCCAAAACTAATAAACAAATCTACCACTTGTTTAATAAAATTCGGAAACGCTCTACTATAGACTTCATGTTCAGGAGGGATATTCGAATCGAGCAATTTTTCGTTTAATGCTAAAGAATAGGAAATTTCCTGAAAGGTTAACGAATGATCCCCACCCTTCTCTTTATACTCCTTAGCAGTCGAATAGTACTCATTCTGTAGTCTCAACCTTTCCTGAAACTGATTAGGTGCTAGTAAATTCCTTGTTTCATATAAATTATTAATCATCGCACTATTTAACCGTTGAAGTTCCTTATGCTCTTCATTCTCTGGGGCATCCTCGAGAATAGATTGATGAATCTTTGCATTAGAGAAATTACTCTCTAATAGCTCATCAATCCGTTCTCTGGCCTCTTTTTCAATAGATGATTCAAATATGATATTACGAGCCATCAGAAAAGCTACACAAATAACAATTCCGATTAAGATATACAAGAACTTTTTACTAAAAACTATCTTTTTTAACTCGAATGACAGTAGCCTCATGAGGATAGCTCCTCTTCAAACAACTCACGATACCGCTTCTCTGCACCTACTTTTTGTACTTCTATATCTGTAATCGCAACATCATTGTTATTCAACGAATCAATAAAGCTCTGCAGGTCAATATCTGTTTCTTCAAATCCCAATTGAAGCTGGTCAGTTATGGAGAAAGAAATATTCCTTTCGTTTAAGCCCTTTTTGGCCTTTTCGATATCACTTACTGTGACTAAATACCGTTTCGATGATATGTCTTTTAGGGATTCCTTTAAAAGTGCGCCATCCTTCATAAAGTAAATCGTATTCGTTAATCGATCAATTTCATCTAAATTATGGGAAGAAACAATAATTGATGTCCCTTCCTTATGTAACTCTAGTAAAATCTCGCGCATATTAATCGCACTAGTTGGATCTAGTCCGTTTATTGGTTCATCCATTAATAAAAGCTTTGGTTCATTAATAATAACCATGGCGAGTAGTAGATGCTGTTTCATCCCAAGAGAATAATTACGGACTCGCTTTTTCAAGTACTTTTCCATACCAACACGCTCCGCCACCTCTTTAATCTTAGAATTAGCTATTTTTTGTACACTACAAATAAATTTCAAATGATCATAGCCCGTTAGATTTCCATATAGGATACGGTTATCCTGTAAATAAGATACTTGATGAAAAAGGGACGCATCGGTATGCTTCTTTCCTAACAACGTTACTTCTCCTTCTTGAAAGGAAAGGAGATTGGTCATGCAATTCAATAAAGTAGTCTTCCCTGAACCGTTTGGACCTACTAAAGCAATAATCTGTGGTGTCTCTATTTTTATATCTATTCCTTTTAACACCATTTGCTTTTTATATCGTTTCTTTAAATTGCTCACATCTACAATCACGTCATCACTCCCATTTCTCTAATTACCCATCTTAGTTTGCAGGCTATATACAACATACGTTACAACTAATAGAACAAAACTAGAAATACTTAATGAAATCATTCCGTTTGTAAAAGTGATATTAAAATTAGCCATATTTAGTGCTAATTCATTTGTTAATACTTCAAATACGGAGAAATATTGAAATGGGATATAATGTGTCACGCTGGATGTTTGTAATACCCCACTCATTTTCAGTCCAATAAATAGCGTCGCAAGGGTTAATCCTATGGAGACAACTACACGTTTGGTCATAATCGAAAACAGGAATAAAATAGAATAACAGAATAATAGTATTAGCATAAACATACCTGCAGCTTTTATTAGAAATACTCCCATACTCATGAGCGTAAATGTTCTATCCTCACCATAGATTAGTACTGGATAGTCCCAGTCACCAAAACGATCAAAAATAATTCCAACTATTATAGAAAATCCTACTGCTGTCACCAGTATGAATATACTAACAAAAATTGCTGTTATAAATTTACTAGTTAAAATTTTATACCTACCAATCGGTTGTGTTTGCAATAAATGGAACGGTCCATGTCGGCCTAGTCCTTCCTTCGTAACAATATCTCCGAATAGGAAAAGAAAGAATATGACACCAGTAAAACTAAACAATAAACCAAACAATCGAAAGAGATAATGAATGCTGGCAGATGAATATTTATTACTATTTTCTTTTATATAATTCATTATGGATTCTGCTTCTTCTAAGCTACTACTAGAAACCTCCCTATCATATAGCGTTACATAAGAAAAGTACCTATCCACTGGCAATAGAGGTGTAACATCTTTATCTTGCATCCATTTGCTCATTTCCACAAAGGTTTCTAATGTAAATAATGTTGGATGGGTATATGTATGTGTTTCATTTTGAAATTTCTTTGTGTCAATTACTGGTTGTGTTTCTTCTATTTCTATTTGTAGTAGAGCATCCCAATTTTCTTCTTCTAATAATTCTAAAGTCGTTTGTCTTTTTCCTAACCAATCCTCATCAAACTCAATAGAAGACTGTAGTTCCATTGCTTTAGCACCTTCAGCAGATTCTAAAGCCCTTCTATTTTCTTCAAGTCTTTGTTCCGTTATTTGAATTTCTTCCTTTACTGGGCTAATTTCATCCTCAACACGGGTTGTATTGATATAAACAAACACATAATATGCAATAAAAAATACAAGCAATACTACCAAAAGTATTCGAAAAAAAATGGTATTCCACAACTTCTTTATTTCAAAAATAATTAGCTTTAACAAAAAAACACCCCCTATTCGTAGAATTACTGAACAATGATGCCAAAAACATAATAAGCTTGCCCTACTAGGTCTCCGTCCCATTGTAATTTAAGGTAGTAATAGTACCTCCCTTTTTCCATGGGTGCAGTTATTTGTCTATTATTGACTTCTACTTTTTTTTCTTCATCAAAATTAACCTGAGTTAATTCAATACTATCTGGATTGTAGATGTGGTCTGATTTAGGTTGACCACTGGTGGATATAGAAAAACTAAATACCTCACCTGGTTCTACTCCTAACGGTTCCCAACCATATAATTGCTCCTCTGGCGGATTTGGCTTCAGCGAACAGAGACTTTCCTCTTTCCAACACCAAACATCAAGAGCAACAAGCGTTGATTTTTCTTCTGTTCCTATATCAACTGTAGGCACTTCGCTCTCCCCATGACTTTCTTGGTTATCAGGTTCATTTTCAATGCTATCAGGCGACCTAACAGCCTCTTCCTTCATCCCTTTCAATGCTGGATTTTCCGCACATCCGACAAGAAATATCCCTATTATTAATAGGAAAGAAATAGAATACTTTTTCACATGAAATCCTCCAAATAATCATTTAATAATATTCAAAACCTTTCAAAAATTGTAACATAAATATAATATATTTGAAATAATTGCCCTTTCTCTTTTATATTTATAAGTTGAATGGTTAAAGAATTTAACCTCCGATTATAAGGAACATTAAAAATAGCCAAATCACATAAGGAAGTGACAAAATGAGTCAAACTGCCATTTTATTTCAAGATGTTAATTATTCTGCCGATGATCTAAAAATATTAAAAAACATTAATGGCTACTTCCCTGAGGGTAAAATCGCAACCATTGTTGGTCCATCAGGTGCTGGAAAATCAACTTTGTTTAAACTATGTAATGGATTACGTTCTCCTGATTCAGGGGAAATTCTAATTAAAGGAAAACCAATCATTAACTTTCATCCAGTAGAACTACGCAGAAAGGTAGGCATCGCATTACAAAGTGCTACAATGATAAGCGGTAGTGTATTAGAGAACCTTGAACTACCACTTAGATTGCAGGGTAAGACAATTGACATCGAATTCGCAAAAGAATTACTTCATGATGTTGGATTAGATGGGGATTTCTTGATGAGGAATGCTAAGGAGTTATCAGGTGGTCAGCAGCAAAAGCTATCCATCGCACGTACATTAGTGAATCAACCCGAAGTATTATTACTAGATGAAATTACTTCTTCCCTCGACCGAGTGTCTCAGCATGACATTGAGGAATTAATTGAAAAAATTAACGAAAAATACGGGACGACGATGATTTGGATCACCCACAATCTTGAACAAGCATTAAGAATTGGACAATACACATGGGTGATGATGAATGGGGAACTGATTGAATCGGGAGAAAGCTCCTTATTAAGGAATCCACAGGATAAACGAGTCCAAGAATTCGTAAAGGGGGAAATAGTATGAGCTATCTCGCCCTATCACTAACATTAATTTTCGTCCTTATCCCTCTAGTCCTTTCACGGACATTAAGACTTGGGTTAGAAAAGGATACACTTATTGCAACAGTTCGATCAATTATTCAATTACTAGCGGTTGGTTATGTCTTGCAATATGTATTTGAAGCGGACAATATCATTTTCCTTCTCCTCATGATTTTATTAATGATTGGGGCAGCAACCCAGAATGCTCGGAAAAAAGGAGCATCCATTCGAGGAATTACCTGGAAGCTTTTCATTACATTCGTTTTTATTGAAGCATTAACACAAAGCATCTTGCTAGGCTTTAGCATCGTGCCACCTACACCACAATATATCATCCCGATTAGTGGCATGGTAATCGGTAATTCAATGGTTTTGGGAATACTTTTTTTAAATCGTTTTACTGCTGAGATAGAAAATCGCCAAGATGAAACCGAACTGATTCTAACCTTAGGTGGGACACCAAAACAAGCAATTCATACGCAATTAATTACATCCATTAAAGCGAGTACGATTCCAACAATTGAAAGCCAAAAAACAATCGGGCTCGTCCAGTTACCTGGGATGATGAGTGGGCAAATTATAGCAGGAGCTGATCCTGTACAAGCAGTCCAATTTCAGTTGCTTATCTTATTCATTCTATTAACAACAGCAGTTGTGACCAGTATCATGCTAGGGTTTCTTTCCTACCCAACTTTATTTAACAAGCGAATGCAGTTTTTAAAGATCAGATAGCACGCTATAGGGAGCCATCCATGACGAGGTTCCCTATTTCTTGTGTTTCCTTACCCTTATTTATAAAATGAGATTAATACTTGGAAGGAGGTATTTTGTATTGTCTAAAAAAGTACGAATTGGAAAAACAGACTTGATTGTAAATCCAATTGGTCTTGGAGCAAATGCCATTGGTGGCCACAATTTATACCCAGGACTGAATGAAGAAGCCAATAGAAATCTTGTCAAAACCGCTATTGCCCAAGGACTAAATTTTATTGACACAGCTTTTAGCTATGGAAACGGTCGTTCTGAAGAGTTAGTTGGTGAAGTTTTAAAAGAAATAGGAAATCGTCACGATGTGATTATTGCAACAAAAGGTGCACAAAAATTCGTTGGGGAAGATAAGCAAATTGTTAATACCCCTGCCTTTTTGAAGGAATCCGTTGAGGCAAGTCTTAGAAGACTGCAAACAGATTATATTGACCTGTACTATATTCACTATCCCGATGAGTCTACACCAAAATATGAAGCTGTTGGTGCTTTAAAGGAATTGAAGGATGCTGGAAAAATTAGGGCAATCGGCGTATCTAACTTCTCATTAGACCAGCTTAAAGAAGCGAATCAGGATGGCTATGTGGATGTTATTCAAGGACACTATAATTTGTTGAACCGTAAAGCAGAGCAAGAGTATTTCCCATATACTTTGCAAAACCAAATTTCATTTGTTCCATATTTTCCTTTTGCATCAGGATTATTAGCTGGAAAATACAGCACAGAAACTACCTTCCAGGATTTCCGAGCGAATATGCCACATTTACAAGGCAAAGAATTTGAGGAAAATTTATCAAAGGTTGAAAAGCTACGTACGATTGCGAATGCAAAGCAAGTAGAGGTGTCCAACATTGTATTAGCATGGTATCTAGCTCAGGAAGCAATCGATACAGTGATCCCTGGAGCAAAAAAGCCTGAACAAATTCTGCAAAATTTAAAGACATTAGATGTCCAGCTTTCAGCTAGTGAAATAGAAGAAATTAGCAACATATTCTCATAGAGGGGACTATCCCCTCTTTTATCTCCTCGCCATAATCCCCAAAAGTCCGCTGATATTAATTATTTGACAAGAAAACATAAACTCCCTAAAATATACTTAATTAAAAATAATTTAATTCATAATAAATTCAGCATCATTTATAACGAAAAATAAGAAGGTGGAACCATGAGCGAAAATCTTTCCTTAAAAGCATTTATCGTTCTAATGAAGGCATCAAAATCAGTGCAAGAGCTTATTAAAAAAGATATTAGTAATTATGGAATGCGTACCTCTGACTTTGAGATATTAGAGGTTCTATATCATAAAGGAAAATTAACCGTTCGAGAAGTCTCAGAGGCTGTCCTCATCAATACGGGCTCTATCACCTATGTTATTGATAAATTAGAGAAAAAAGGACTAATTGAACGAAATAATTGTAAGGACGATAGACGTGTCGTATACATTCAGATAACTGCGGAAGGCAGGAAGTTGATGGATAATATCTTCCCACAGCATCAAAAAGTGATTGAAGCTTTATTTGATGGGATAACCGAAGAGGATAAAAAAACGATGATTGAAGTGCTAAAGACCGTTGGCCAAAAAGCTGCAAACTAAAAGGATTAATTACCAAAGTAAAGATGAGGTCTAAAACTTCCTCATCTTTATTTTTTACAAATTATTCACTAACCCTCAATTGCATCTGATTACCAGCAGGGTCTTTTACCACAGTAGAATTTCCAATCGTTTCCGTACTTACGCCTATCTCGCTAAGTCTGGCAATAATTTTTTCCTTCGTTATTTCATCTGGTACTACTAACGTAAACCAATTTAGTCCGACACTATTAGCAGCTGGAGCAGGTGCCCCTACACCATTCCAGACATTTAGCCCCAAATGATGATGATACCCACCAGTTGAAGCAAATAACGCTCCAGGATATCTTGTTACAATGTCAAACCCAAGCCCATTGACATAAAAGTTTTCTGTCTCTTCCAAATCTGCTACATGTAAATGAATATGCCCCATAACCGTATCTTTTGGTATACCATCCCAATCCTTATCACTCTCTGCTAACAGGTTGCTAGCATCTAATGCTACCGTAGCCATATCAACATGCCCATTATTCCAGTTCCAATCCATCGATGGCTTATCGCTTGCCACCTCGATACCATTACCATCTGGGTCATCAAAATAAAGTGCCTCACTTACATAATGGTCAGATGCGCCTAATCGAATAGATGGTCCCTCCGTTTGAATAAGATGCTTGAGGAAGTTTGCTAAGTCTGCACGTCTAGGTAGAAGAATTGCAAAATGATAAAGCCCTGTTGTTCTACCCACTTTTGCCATAATATCCTCCGGCTGTTCGAGGATTAGAAGTGGTTGTACCCCATCAGCAGAAAGGACTACCTTCCGTTCTGATTGCTCCAGAATCGCGAATCCAAAGACTCTTTGATAAAAAGCCAAGGACTTTGCAATATTTAAAACCTTTATATTCACTTCTCCGACAAATATGGTCGGTTTTTGAAAGAATCTCTTTTCCATAAGCAGATACTCCCTTCCAAAAAGTAACTATTATCCACTAACTTACTAATTGTAAGTATAGTTTTAATTTAAGGCTCTGTCAAGTAGTTATCCTCCTTTAAATCTTACACTAGTCTAATTTAAAGGCATTCTAGATTAAAATACATCTTTCTATTTTTAACAATTTGTACTATACTAGATAAGTTCTAGCAAGACGTGGTTCGAAACCATCCCACGTAAAAAAACTAAGGGAGAGATTAATATGAAAGCAAAGACACTCGTTGTCAATGCACTAGTAGCTGCTCTTTATATTGCAGTAACCGCACTAGTTGCACCATTCGGATTTACGAATATTCAATTTCGTATTTCTGAAATATTTAACCATCTTATTGTTTTCAATAAGAAATACTTTTTTGGAATTGTAGTTGGAGTATTCTTAGCCAATCTGTTAATGTCGCCATCCAAGCTAGACTTACTATTTGGTGTGGGACATTCCGCAATATCACTAGGGATCGTCATACTAATTTCCAAGTTTGTAAAGAATGAATGGGCATTATTAATAACAAACACTATCGTTTTTACATTTAATATGTTCATCATCGCATGGGAATTAAAAATCCTCGAACCGATTACACCATTTTTACCTACTTGGCTGACTTTGGCGGCTAGTGAATTAATAGTCTTGGCAATCGGTATTCCGATTATGTATGCATTAAATAAATCTATTAAATTCCATAAGATGATATAAAAAAATCCTTCACAGATCTCTTAAACGGGACCTGCGAAGGATTTTTATTGTATTTTTTCCTGTAACAAATTCATTTCCTTATCTAACTCTTCCATTAGAACATCCATGGCTTCCTTTTTGGATATTCCCTCAGGTAAATAAATTGGTTCTCCATAAATAAGTCTAGGCTTAATACGCTTAAATAAATCTTTAAAATTATTTGGGCCGACATATGCTGCTGGAACAATCGGCACATCTGCATGTACCGCAATGGTTACCGCACCACGTTTAAGTGGAGCACCTTCACTGGAACGTGTTCCACTAGGAAAAATCCCAACAACCTTCCCCTCTTTCAGTAGCTTTCGAGGTGTCTTGATTGCACTTGGTCCAGGATTTTCACGATCAACTGGAAAGGCATGTAAGCTCTCCATTAACCATTTCGTGAACTTCGACTGAAATAATTCCTTTTTTGCCATATAATGAATTTGTGTTGGCATCGTCGCAATTCCTAACCATAAGATATCAACAAAGCCTGTGTGAGTACATGCAATAACATAACTGCCGGATTTTGGCAGATTGTCTTTTTGATAAACTTTTATCCTTCCAAAAAGGCTAAGAAACGCCTTTACCACATTGGCTGCTAATTTATACATGTTTCTCTCCTCTATTCTTTCTCATGCTTACCTTTATTTTACCACAAACTAATAATACCTGGTACTAAATTAGTACCCGAACAAAAATATTATTTTGCTATGTCCATTACTTCTTCTTCAGCAAGAATGTCCATAATTTTAAAATTGATAGCTTCCCTAACCTCGAGATATTTTCCCCAATCTGTCGTCTTTGTAAAGAAATAAATCAAGATATCAAAACCATTGTCCATGTAATTCTCTAGATTGACCTGAATCGTTTCAGGGTGCACTTCATTGCTTTCTTGTAATAGGGAACGAATACGCTCCAATACACGTTCAATTTTTTCTCGTGGAGTATCATACTTAATCCTTAAGTAAAAGGATACTTGTCTCTTCCCCATTTTGCTCCAGTTTGTAATGGCCTCATTTGCCAGTGTATTATTGGGAAGCGTTACAAGAGCCTGGGCAGCAGTTCGAATCTTTGTACTACGGAAGGTAATATCTTCTACTTTTCCCTCGACACTTGGTGTCCGAATCCAATCACCAATTGTAAATGGTTTTTCCGAAATAATGACAATTCCTCCGACAACATTTGCTAATGCATCCTTTGCGGCTAACGATACAGCTAATCCACCCAGACCCAGACCTGCTACTAAGCCATCAATTTTATAATTAAACTCAGCTAATATAACACTAATACTTATAGCAATAATAACTACTTGTAATGCCTTTGACAGAAACGGAATCAGGATCTCATCAATATTTATCGTTGTCCTTTCATTTATATTACGAAATAAATTGGACGAGGTGGATGATAAGCGGACAAGGCCCCATGTCAGCAAAATAATCATTATTATCTTAATAGCAGTCCGAAATGCTTCATTGTCCTCATTTAAATACGGATAATAGGCAACTGCCGCATAGATCCCGAGAATAACAAACACCCACTGAACCGGCCGTTCAAATGAGCGTAAAATATTTGTCAGAAGACTGCTGTTAGAACGACTGACAAATTGCTTTAAAATAGCAAAAATATATTTGGTAAAAATTTTGCGAAACAAAAGGAATAATAAAAAGATACCTATAGCAATTCCTAAATCAATTAAATTCCATGGTGTTAAAAATGCATTCCAAAACTCATTCCAATTCCCATTCATAGAACCCGAATATCCTCCTAAAAAAAAGTAAGTTTATCATACCATATTACTGCAAGCTTTCGCATTTAAGCATTAGTCTAAGTCACGGATAAAGGTAATTAGACGTCCCGCTTCCTGAAATCCTAGGCTGATATGGAATGGATAACTATCCTTATTATCAATCTCCATATCTGAACCTACCTGCTTACATCCATGTTCAACTAACCACTTTTTCCCTTCATGAAAAAGTTTCGTAGATATTCCCCTTCTCCTATATGATGGGCTAACGTATACTCCTTCAATGTATCCTGTTGGACTTGAATCTGCTCCCTCTACATATTCTGTTCGGATAGATAAATGCATAAATGCCACTGCTTCACCATCAACTACATACAATAGAAATCTATCTTTATCGGTTTGTAGCATTTCCTCAAATTCTTGTTTAAATTCCATAAAATCATGTCCTTGCCATAATTCCATGGCTAATTTCGTAAGGCCATCCAGTTGCTTCTTTCCAGCTACTAAAATTTCTCCCAATGACAACTCAACCTTCCTCGTAAACTTTATAATAACTACTGTTAATCTTAGAATATCTTTTCAATTTAAGGGTTTCAACGTTTTTTTCCTAATCGAAAAACAACTTCCATTTTTAGGTTTATTTCGATAGGTTCTGGCAAACATAGATACTGTGAAGAATGACGATGAAAAGGAGCCAGGCAAATGGATAACAATCCTTCAAACGAGAATCACCAAACAAATATTGAAAAGGAAGATACCCTTACCACTAGGCAAGGCCATCCTGTTACCAATAACCAAAACATACGAACTGTTGGTAACCGTGGACCGGCTACATTAGAAAACTATGACTTTATCGAGAAGATCAGTCACTTTGACCGCGAGAAGGTTCCCGAGCGTATTGTTCATGCCCGAGGTGCTGGAGCACATGGTTATTTTGAAACATATGGCACAGTTGGGGATGAGCCAGTTTCTAAATACACAAGGGCAAAGGTATTTAATGGAAAAGGAAAGCGAACCCCAGTTTTTGCACGTTTTTCAACTGTCGTAGGTGGGCTTGATTCGCCTGAGACAGCACGTGACCCACGCGGATTTGCAATTAAGTTTTATACCGAAGATGGAAACTGGGATTTAGTTGGCAACAATCTTAAAATCTTTTTCATCCGTGATGCTATGAAATTCCCGGACATGATCCATGCCTTTCGTGCCGACCCAGTTACCAATATGCAAGATCCTGAAAGGTTCTTTGATTTCTGTGCCAACTCGCCTGAATCCTTTCATATGGTTACCTTTGTCTATTCCCCATGGGGAATTCCGGCAAACTATCGTATGATGCAAGGGTCAGGGGTTAACACCTATAAATGGGTTAATCAGGAAGGGAAGGCTGTCCTTGTGAAGTATCACTGGGAACCGAAACAAGGCATAAAGAACCTAACGGTTAAGGAAGCTGCCGAAATTCAAGCAAAAAGCGTTAATCATGCAACACAAGATTTATATGAAGCAATTGAACGTGGTGACTTTCCAGAATGGGAACTCTTCGTACAGATCATGGAGGATGGGCCACATCCAGAGCTAGACTTTGATCCACTTGATGATACGAAGCTATGGCCAGAAGATCAATTCCCATGGCTACCCGTAGGAAAAATGGTGTTGAATAAAAACCCAGAGAACTATTTTATGGAGGTTGAACAAGCAGCCTTTGGTACGGGTGTCCTTGTAGATGGACTGGATTTTTCCGATGACAAAATGCTACAAGGAAGGACATTTTCCTATTCTGATACACAGCGTTATCGAGTAGGGGCTAATTATTTACAGCTGCCAATTAATGCAGCAAAAAAACGTGTTGCAACAAATCAAGAAGGCGGACAGCTTCGGCACTATAATGATAAAGCACCTGGTCAAAATCCGCATGTAAACTACGAGCCTTCTATCCTCGGTGGTTTAACGGAAGCCGAGCAAGTTGGAAAGGAATATACGCCAAAAGTAGAAGGAAATCTCGTTCGCGAATCGATTGACCGAAATGATAATACGAAGCAAGCTGGTGAAACATATCGCCGCTTCGAACAATGGGAAAAGGATGAACTCATTAACAATCTAGTCAATGATTTATCCATTTGCGATAAACGTATTCAAGACAAAATGATTGCTCTTGCAGAAGAAGCTGATGAGGAATATGGTCGACGCCTTCGCGAAGGAATTGCTGCTAAAATAAAGGAAATGGGTAATACGAATATGGAAGCAGGAGAAGAATTCCACCCTCTTGGTGCTAAAGATGCCCCAGAAGCAGTCGATGATGCCATTAGAAAAGGACGGGAAGCCGATCCTTATTGATATTGTGGAGAGGTACCAGTTTGATTGGTACCTCTTCTTTTTGAGAAGAAAAAGTTATATTTAGTGAAACGCTGATATGCTGCTACTATTCGCTGATAATCATGTTCCCGAGTTCTCCAAGACCAACTTTATCGTATAAAACTACTTCAGAAACCAAAAAAAGGCAAGGAAACGTATCCTTGCCTCATGCAAACCTATTAATGATGATGTCCCATTTTAGGATTTGTAATTACCATTTCTTCCTGTGGCACATAGAAGTATTGAATCCATACTCCATCTAAATACTCGTTTCCTTTTTCCAATATAATATCGATGTCCTTGTCTGTTTTTACCACTTCATCATTTTCTGTAGGTGTATCTAATTCAATATCATAATGAGCATGGTCTCCGTGAATATGAGTAACAACGACACGAATCATTTTTCCTTGTGCCTCTTCTGACTCAAGCATCTTTTTTAAGACTTTCGCAGCATTTCTATTTATTTTACATTGCATAATAATGAACTCCTTTTACTCAAAATTTACTTTTATATTGTTTCAGTTTTAACCAAAAAACACAAATTAAACATCTTATCAAAACAACTCCCTACTTCCTTCTTTAAAAATCACATATTCATAGAATAAGTTTTCATGTATACTAGAAATAGAGATAGTTATGGAGGGGGGATTCCGTTGCCAATACCAAATAATCATACAAAACCCATTCGTACTACAGCTAAGGAAGGCGCATATAAACAACTACTTCATTGGATCATCGATGGTACCTTATACCCAGGTGAAAAGCTAAACGATACAGAGCTCGCTAATGCATTAGGTGTAAGTAGGACACCGGTCCGAGAGTCCCTACAGCTGTTAGAGTCACAAGGATTCGTTAAAATGTATCCGGGTAAGGCGACCCAAGTAACTGAAGTTGAAAAAGAGTCTATTAAAGAATTACTGCCACCATTAGCTGCATTACAGGCATTGTCAGCAGAACTTGCTATTGAGCATATCACTTCGAAAGATATCTCCTTATTAACTACTACCAACCATGCCTTCCGTGATGCACTTTACGAAAAAGACTATCATTCTGCCTTGAATATAGATGAGCAATTTCACCAGGTGATTGTGGACATTGCTAATAACGGATACATAAATAATATCGTTGAAAAGCTCCAAGCACATGTAAGAAGGCTGTTCTTTCATAACTCCATCATTCTATCGGTCAACTCTATCGACGTTCACGAGAGAATCATTCGTGCGATGGAAAAGAAGAATAAAGAAGAAGCGTCTAGCTTAATGAAACAAAACTGGCTAGGAATACTGCAAGATTTTCAACTACCAGAAAAAATTAGTTAATAAAAAAATCGGTGCCCTCATTTTGGACACCGATTTTTTTATGCCTCTACAGTCCTTCCTACCCTTGCCAATCTAGCAATAACTCCTGTAATAAGTATGACAACCACTGCTGGAACAAGCCAACCGAGGCCATTATCATAAAACGGTAGTATATCTTGATAGAAATTTACAATTGGTTGGAAGAATCCATAACCCTCTATTTCAAGAGAACTATATAACGTTTTTAGGCCGTCTACAATACTTACTAAAAACGTTACCGCGATAGTAGAAACATACACGATACGGGAATGGTGAAATAAAGGTGACAAGAATGTCAACAGCATTAAAACAACAGCCAATGGATATAAGAACATTAATACTGGTATCGAGTACGTAATAATATTCGTTAATCCAAAATTAGCAATCACAAAAGTTAATACAGTAAAGAAAATAACGAGCGTTTTATAGCTAAACCTCGGTAACAACCGGTGAAAGTATTCCCCACATGCTGTAATTAAACCAATATTTGTCGTTAGACATGCTAATATCATGACAACCCCTAGTAAAATTGAACCAAAAATACCAAAATAATAATCCGCTGCACTACTTAAGACAAGTCCACCAGTGTCAAAAAGTCCAAACTCCTCGACGCTTACAGATCCCAAGTACGAAATTCCGAGATAAATTAATCCTAAAAACGTAATTGCTATTAAACCAGTTTTGGTGGTTGCTGCAAGAATACCTCTTTTGGTTGTGACTCCCAACGAACGGATTGCATTAATCACAATGATTCCAAAAACTAATGATGCCAAAGCATCCATTGTATTATATCCCTCTAGAAAACCAGTAGTAAAAGGACTGCTTTGATATACTCCTACTGGAGATTGAGGTGTCCCTAACGGTTTTATAATGACAAGAATAAGAAGAATAGCAAGTAATACAACAATACCAGGAGCTAGAATTTTCCCTACATTATCTACAATTTTTGCCGGATTTAAGGAAAGCCATAGCGTAATGGCAGAGAATATAAGTGTAAATAAGAATAATCCCAACGAATGTGAACCCTCACCTAAATGCGGTAAAATAGCTACATCAAACGCAACTGCCCCTGTTCTTGGTGATGCAAAGAAGGGTCCAATTGTTAAATATAGTAAAGTTGTAAAGAACACACCATAAGCCGGATGTACCCGACCGGAAAGTTCTTGCAAGTCTTTACTTCCGGAAAAACCCATAGCGAGTATTCCTAAAAAAGGTAATCCTACTCCGGTTACTAGAAATCCTAGAGCAGCTAGCCATAAATTCGTTCCTGCTGCTTGTCCTAACTGAGCCGGAAAAATTAAGTTCCCCGCTCCAAAGAACAAGGCAAAAAGCATTGTACCTATAACTAAATACGATGAAAATGATAGTTTTTTCGTCAATTGTCTCTCTCCTGTTGTTTTTCTGAATTATCAGATTAATAGACGAGCAATAAATCAGATATAGACGAAATTTATCTTACTACTTTCTTTAGTAAAATGCAATATATTACGGCTAAATTTTTCGACTTTTTGGCCTTTTGTACTATTTTAGCTATGTGGCTAGTATCGTAATGCAATCTAAAAGTAAATTATCTAACTTCATTAAACAGATTCCTGATGATTAGAAAGTAACCTCCTTCACCATAGATAGCACTTATAGTAATTAAAATTATTTCTATCAAAAAGCTAACCCCAGGGCCCTATTCCCTAAGATTAGCTTAAAGTTAAAGCTTCGTTAAGTTATAAGATTTCATTAGGCTGCTACAATTTCCCCCGGCCGACGATATTTCGCAATTAGACCGTGCTTAGGCGAACCAATAAAACTGATTAAAAAAACGATTCCCGTTGCAAATGCCATCGAAGCAGAGATGGACGTATCTATCCATGCTGCAATATAATATCCCGCTACTGCAGAAACGACTCCAAACAATGCACTTAATAGTAACATTACAGACAATTTATCTGTCCAAAGATAAGCAGCGGCGGCTGGTGTAATCAGCATGGCAACAACCATAATAGCGCCTACCGCATCAAAAGACGCCACTGTCGTAATGGATACGAGGCTCATGAATAGATAATGCATAAAAACAACTGGGATTCCTAGGCTAGCAGCAAGAGCCGGATCAAATGATGTAATTTTCCATTCTTTGTAAAATGCTATAATACAGACCAACACGATCATCAGCACTAGTGCTAGAAGGGCAGTCGCTTCAGGTACTTTTCCTACTATTGGAAGCGTAATAGTCTCCCAAGGAATAAATGTAATCTCTCCCATTAATGCATGCTGAACATCAAGGTGAGCATTTCCGATAGAGGTTGTAATTAATATAACTCCAACTGCAAAGAGTGTAGTAAAGACAATTCCAATCGAGGCATGCTGTTCGATTTCAAATTGATGAAGACCTTGAACGAAAAGGGCAGTTAGAAGTCCAGCTAGTATAGCACCCACCAACATATGTGGCCCACTTAATTCCTTGGTGATAAGAAAAGCAGTGACAATTCCTAATAAGACTGTATGACTAATAGCATCCGCCATCATAGCCATTTTTCTTAAAATAAGAAATGTCCCTACAAGTCCACAAGAGAGTCCAACTAATGATGCAGTCAAGATTATCCATGCTGTATAAGACATTTTAATTCACTCCTTTTGTTCCGATTGTCGAGGTCTGTTTTGTAGTACCAATTCGCTTACGTTCCAAATATTGCTCAAACCAGGTGATAAGTAACCCCTTCTCTTTCCCAAAAAGCAAAGAAAAGATAAAGAGAATAGCAGCAACTACTACAATAAACGGGCCAGTAGGCCACCCTTTTCCTACTGCACTTAAATAAGTCCCAAAGGCCCCAGATAGTCCTCCAAACAATGCAGATAGAATAAGCATATAGTGAAAGGAGTTGGTCCAATATCGAGCACTAACGGAAGGAATAATTAGCAATGCGGCAATTAAGATAACCCCAACAGCCTGAATTCCAATTACAATCGTTGTCACCAATATTAGGGTGTAAATAACATTCATCATGCTCAAGGAAAGGCCAAGTCCCTTCGCATGCTGTGGATCAAATAAAAATAATTTCCACTCCTTGAACCCAATAAAGATAATCGTAATGACTACTAATGCTAAAATGAGCATTGTGAAAACGTCCAGTTTTACCATTGACGCAGCTTGCCCGAAAATAAAACTATCTAGACCGCTTTGATTCCCACCAGCAGAACGATTGACAATCGTTAATAACATAATCCCAAGACCAAAGAAAATCGAAAGGACCATTCCCATTGCCGTATCTTCTGTAATCCTAGTGGATGACTGGATCCATTGAATAAAGAAAGCCCCAACTAATGCACTAACTGCAGCACCGGTAATGAGAAATATGATATTTTTCTCCCCGATGACTAAAAAGCCAATAATGACACCAGGTAGTGCGGAATGAGCTAATGCATCACTCATGAGACTTTGCTTCTTCCAATAGGCTAAGCAACCAACCATACCAGAGGCAATGCCTAAAGTCATCGTACTAGCTAATACCCACTGAAAGTTACTACTAGTTAGAATGGACCACATGGGAACCCCCCTCAACTATTCGTTGCA
The DNA here is from genome assembly GCF_018333235.1 of Ornithinibacillus bavariensis. Classification (GTDB taxonomy): domain Bacteria; phylum Bacillota; class Bacilli; order Bacillales; family Amphibacillaceae; genus Ornithinibacillus; species Ornithinibacillus bavariensis. The sequence continues at coordinate 191,611 of NZ_BORP01000003.1, forward strand.
TTTTTCCGCCATAGGTTTTCATGATATTTTCCTTTGTAAATACTGAGTCCGTCAAACCATGCTCTTTAACCGTTCGATTTAAAAATAAAACATGGTCAAAATAATCCGTGACAGTCTGCAAATCATGATGAACAACCATCACCGTTTTCCCCTCATCTTTTAGCTCCTTAAGTATTGCCATAATTGCTTTTTCCGTTGTCGCATCGACACCTGCAAGTGGTTCATCCATGAAATAAAACTCTGCATCCTGAACGAGTGCACGTGCGAGAAAAACACGTTGCTGCTGTCCACCTGAGAGCTGACTAATTTGCCGATCTGCATATGGTGCCATATCCATTTTTTCTAGTGCCTCATATGCTAATTTCCTATGGGCTCGGGATGGTCGCTTTAGCCACCCGATTTGCCCATATAAGCCCATAACAACTACATCCAACGCGTTTGTTGGAAAATCCCAATCAACAGATCCCCGCTGTGGAACGTAGCCAATAACTCGTTTTGCCTTTTTAAAAGGCAATCCATAAAAATCTATTTTCCCTGTGAGAGAGGGATGTAAGTGTAAAAGCGTCTTAATCAATGTAGACTTACCCGCACCATTAGGCCCAACTATTCCTGTTAAGGACCCTTCCTCGATTTGAAAATTTACGTTATCAAGCACCGTATTTTTCCGATAGGATGCAGATAGATTAGTAACCTTTAATACTGTTTTTGCCATGTTAATTTACCCCTCCCATTAATGCCTCATAAATCGTCTTTACATTATGCCGATACATACCTAGGTACGTACCCTCTTCGGTTCCAGCCTTCCCCATTGCATCTGAATAAAGCTGTCCACCCAGTTCCACATCAACTCCCTCTTCTCTTGCCCCTTCTATAACAGCCTTAATGGAGCTCTCATTAATACTACTTTCCACAAAAACGGCAGGAACATTATATTGTTTAATAATCTCAATGGTACTTCTAATATTTGAAACGCCAATTTCACTATCTGTACTTAATCCCTGAAGTCCAATAACCTCTAAATCATGCATTCTACCAAAATAACCAAAGGCATCATGTGCCGTAACTAAGTATCGATGTTCAACAGGAATCTCTGAAAGCTTTTTGGATTCTTCGCTTAAATCATCCACTTTTGCAAAATATGCTTCCTTGTTTTTCGCTAATACATCGGACCTCTCTGGTGCATATTTCTGTAATTCCTTAACAGCCTCATCCAGTGCTAGCTTCCATAGCTCTAAATCAAACCAAATATGCGGATCAATCGAACCCTTTTCATCCTTCAAAAGTAGTTCTTCCGGTACTGCCTCTCCTACCGCTACAACAGGCTTTGCAGCTTTCATTTCTTCAAATATACCGACCATATTTGCTTCAAGATTTAAGCCGTTATAAAAAACAAGCTCAGCATCGGCAATTTTTGTAATATCTCCGTGTGTAGCATTATAAAGATGCGGATCTACCGAAGGACCCATTAAGCTGTTCACCTCGACAAGATCTCCACCAATTACTTGTAAAGGTTCGGCAATTTGGGCAATGGTTGTAACAATCTTTATTTTCCCATCACTAGCATGATTAGCAGATTCCCCAGATGAACAAGCCGTCAAAAACAAACCCAAGCTAAGTATAAGAATTAATATCCAGCCTTTACTAAAACACTCCACTTTTGCACTCTCCCTTTTGTTTTTCCCTTAGGAAAAATTATTAGTTAATTACAATATTAAATAGTACAGTTTGTATTAGTCAAGTTATTTTTGCTAAAACTTTAACTTTTGCCCTAGGGAAACACTGGACGTTTCTAGTAATATGCAGGGATAAGCTGAAACGTGCAATCTATTGAAAATAAAAAAGCTGCTCAAGGTACATTACCTTAAACAGCTTTTTACCAATCCATATACTATTTCGAAACCGTAATACTACCATTAACCGTCGTTAACTTAATTCTATTCTCTCCATTACCGGTTACACTGCTTCTTGTATTACTACCAAAGATATCAACTTTTCCATTTACTACACTAGCATCAATGGTTGCATTTGTTGGCTCATTTTGTGTTTGAACCTTAATTCTTCCATTCACAGATTCTAGATCAATTGAGCGATCTAGATCGTCCGTTATAAATGTGATGGTTCCATTGGTAACATCGCTAGACACCTGACCATCTACATAATTAAATCTAATACTCCCATTTTCAGAGGTAACATGAGTCCGATTAGTGATAACTTCAGTAAGCTCTACTCTTCCATTTTCTGTTTCAATTGCTACATCTTCAGCGGATACATTTTCCGCTTCGATCTTTCCATTTTCCGCTTCTATTTTTAATTTGTGATACATTTTTTCAGGTAAATATACTGTTAATTTAGGACTTTTAAAATCAAAATCCCAACCGAAATGTAGAAACTGGATAACCTTTTCTTCTAATTCAATGGCAAGGGATTGACCTTGTTCTTCCAATTCTAGATTATATTTTTTTTGTTTGGATTCTGTTGCATAAAATTCTACCGTAATAGTTTCTTCTTTCGTAGGCAACACTTCAATTCCCGCATTATCCGCTTCGATTGAGATATCCGTTATATTTGTATTTTCAATAACTTCTTTTTTACTTATCTCTTCTGCGGAACCAGATAGTCTAAATGTAGCTAAAACACCTACTAACCCTACAGCAAGAAGACAAGAAGCAATGACGATCAATAGCTTTTGTTTAGGCATCTTTCATTCCTCCTTTAACCATTCTGACATTGAAATTCAGATAACGAATAAAGCCTTTAAATAACCAGCGTGTAACATAATACATCCCAATGATCACGAATATACCGAGTCCACACAATGCGATAGTAAAAAATAGCCCATATAGTTCAAAAACTTCTGGATAGATGACCACATTCAGCAAATACAGTACTGGATTGAGTAAAAATGTTACACCAATGACCCATCCAGAAAAAAGAATTCCTAATAATGCAATAAAAGGTCCTAACACAATTACTAGATTGAAAAAACCCAGTCCGATAACTGCCCAAACAGCACGGAAAATATTACCGGTAGAGGCAGTCTCCTCTACCTGTTCTAAGCGATACGTGACAATCATTTCCTTAGCAATTTGCTGTGGTGATCCCAAGGAAGCTGCAATCTCCTGCTCTGTCTTCCCTTCACTCAATCCAATCTCGAAATGCTCCTCGAAATCATTTATGATATCCTCTCTCTCTGAAGACGGAAGTCGTTTCAAGGCATCATTTAGCTTTTCTATAAACTGCCCTTTATTCATCGCTAACACCTTCCTTTATTAACTCATTTACCCCATTGGTAAACTCATCCCACTCTCGTAATAGCTCATGAAGATACTGACGCCCCTCATCTGTTAATGCATAATATTTTCGAGATGGCCCCTCCGATGATTCCTTTAAATACGTTGTAAAATAACCTTCCTTTGTTAATCTTCTTAATAATGGATATACCGTTCCTTCCGATATAGCAATCTGATCTGATATCTTTTGTACAAGTTCATAGCCATAACGGTCCTGCCTATCTAGTAGGACAAGTACACATAGCTCTAGCACGCCTTTTTTAAATTGTACATTCAACATTTTCACCTCTTCGTTTTCTCATCACTATTATATAATGTATAGTACCGGTTTATACACACTACTTTGCTCAGCTATAATATAACACACACTACTGTTCAATGCAAGGTACTAAATGAAAAAAAGTAAAAACGATTAATACCCTCTTGAAAACAGGTACTAACAGTTTTTACCTTTTTACCTTTTTACTTTCTTTCGATGGATTGAACCCTTTTTCTCAACGATAAAAGGACATAAACATAGAGTACTATGACTACAGCATCTACGCCCACTATCGTATAGTAAAAAGGATAACTCTTCCATGAATTAAAGAGACCAGTGAAGATGCCAAGTTGTGACACAAGGAAGCATAAGAAAATCGTTACATAGAAACGAATCATCCGATTAAAGGAATCTCTTATGGATTCTTTATCAGAATATAACTTTCTAACTTCTTTATTGGATGTTTCGGTTCTAAAGTAGTGGAATGCATTTATCGCATTTGTTACATACTCCCATCCAGCATCCTTATATAGCTGTAAATAATCATCCTTCACATTCTGCTGAAAATCAATCTGATACACATAGGACTTTTCCGGATCTTCTTCAAAGGTATAACTAAACAACTGATACTTTTGAAGATGCAGTCCATTCCTCGACATCTCTGTTAACCATTCTTCTTCCTTCCCTACATCAGAACCTAAAAATAATCGAAACTTTCTTTTTGCCATTTTAATTCCCCTCCATCTGTTGAATAATTTCACTAGAATTTTCCACTAATGATTTCAAACGTTTATATTCGAGCTGTAAAACCTCTCTACCTAATTCCGTTAGCTGATAATACTTACGCCGATCATCATCCTGTACTTGGGCCTTCTCTACCACTTTTTGTTTTTCTAATTTACTTAAAGCACCATATAAGGTACCTGGTCCCATTGTCACTTCACCTTTACTAACCTCCTCTACATCCTGCATGATTGCATAGCCATGTCGTACTTCCCGTAAGGATAATAGAATATAGTAGGTTGCTTGTGAAAGAGGCAGAAATGCTTCTGGTTCTTTTCTCATTTTTTTCACCACCATTATATCTAGTGTCGATATATCGTATGTCGATATATTAACATGTAAAAAAATATAATGCAATAGCTTTTTTAAAAAAATACAAACCGAAGCGAATCAAAGACCATATTTTAAACAAAAGATTAATTTCCTGTATTCCGAGAAAGATAAATTGAAGCTATATTGGTTTTTCTTTATACTAAGGGCAATGAAAGGGGTAATAATATGGGACAAATAAATCTAGAAGCAAAAGTACTAGCCATCTTAAAAGATAAAATACAATCCATTAAGACACCGGAAGGAGCAATCTATTTAGTCGGCCCAATTCAGCTTCCTGTTAATTTATATGGTGAAACAGTTGAGTTCAAATGGTATTGTTGGTTACATTCCGATGAGTTTACCGATGACTATCAAACCATTATTGATAACTTATCCTCACAAAATCTAGCCGAATTTCAACAATCGAGTGTATTAGTATACGGTGATTTTGAAAACGATGATGATGCACTAATCCGTATGCATTCTATTTGCCACACTGGCGATATTTTTGGTAGTAAACGCTGTGACTGTGGCTTCCAATTAAGAGAATCCATGCATAAAATAGTTGAGCATGGGACTGGAGCCATTTTCTATTTGGCGAACCACGAAGGTCGCGGCATTGGACTATTTTCCAAAGCAATGGCTTATATTTTACAGGAGAATGGCCTCGACACTGTTGAAGCAAATGAAGCACTTGGCTTTGTCAATGACTCCAGGAATTATGATGATGCCATTCGTGTACTTAAACAGCTTCGCTCAAAACCAGTAACATTAATTACAAATAATCCATTAAAGCTCGAAGCGATGAAAGAGGCGGGCTTAACCTTAGTTGGTCGTGTTCCACTTTGGGGAGATGTCTCCGAGTATAATGAGCGTTATTTAAAAACAAAGGTTGAAAAATCAGGGCATCTTCGTGAAGAGAGGAACTGCTCTAATGACTAACCATGAATTTTATATGGACTTAGCCTTACAAAATGCAATTGCCATGAAGGGGCAAACAGACCCCAATCCATTAGTCGGTGCGGTTATTATTAATGATAATCGTATTGTTGGGGTAGGTAGCCACTTAAAGGCCGGTGAGCCACATGCGGAGATTCATGCGCTAAGAATGGCGGGAGACAAAGCAAAAGGTGGAACAATCTATGTTACGCTAGAGCCATGTTCCCATCATGGGAGAACTGGCCCCTGTGCCGAGGCAATTGTGGAAGCAGGAATTAAAAAAGTAATCATTGCAACACTAGACCCAAATCCAATTGTCGCTGGAAATGGTGTCAGAATTTTAGAGGATGCTGGTATTGAGGTAATTACTGGAATACGTGAAAAAGAATCCATTAAAATGAATGAAGTTTTTAATAAATTCATTATGACCAAAAAACCGTTTGTGACCCTCAAGGCTGGGGTGACGCTTGATGGAAAAGTGGCTACACATACCTTCAGCAGTAAGTGGATTACTTCAGATGAGTCAAGGCAGGATGTACACCAGCTCCGAAGTGAAAACATGGCTATCCTCGTTGGAATTAACACTGTATTAAAGGATAATCCATCACTCACTTCACGAATTCCAAATGGCAGAAATCCAATTCGTGTTATCATGGATTCTACGTTGAAAATCCCACTAGATGCAAATGTAGTAACAGATAATCAAGCTGAAACGTGGATCTTTACTAGCCAGCATTATGACAGTGTAAAAAAACAGCAGCTGGAGGAGCTTGGAATTCATATTTTTGTAACGACTAGTGAAAATTCCGTTAATCCAAATGAAGTAGTAAAGATATTAGGGGAAAAGCTTGTTTCCTCTTTATTTATCGAAGGTGGCGGCAATATTCACGCATCCTTCTTGGAAAATAGACTAGTAGATAAGGTCGTCCTCTATTTTGCACCAAAGCTAATTGGTGGAAAGGATGCTCCTACTTTCTTAGAAGGAACAGGAATTGCCGACATGGCAGATGCTGTAGAACTAATGGATACAATGATAGAAAAAGTAGGCAGTGATTTTAAGTTTACTGGCTATCCAACCTATGGAAATTGAGGGATTGTATGCGGTTCGGATTTGATATTGATGATACATTAATTAATCTAAGAGAACATGCCTTTCAGCTTTATAAAACAAAACTAAATAAGGAAGTACCAATAGAAGAATTTCATAAGCTTCAACGGGTAGAAATTCACGAACCATTTGGATTAAGTGAAGAAGAAGGCAATAAGATGTGGAAAAGCTCCCTAGAGGAAATTTATTTTACAGATTGTCCTGTGTTTCCGGGTGCAGTGGAAACTGTAAATAGGTTGGTGGAGCTAGGCCATGAGGTATTTTATATTACTGCCCGACCAAAAAAACATGGTGAGCGAACCAAACAGTGGATGATAGAGCAAGGATTTCCTATCCACACTGGCCATTTCTTCTATGGAATGGAGGACCATGAAAAAATTCATATTATAAAAGACTTATATCTTGATTATTATGTGGATGACAAGCCAACAATCTTGGAAACCTTGTCCGAGGAGCCGATTAAAGTTTATCTGAAGGATCAGTCCTATAATCGAGATAGTAGGTTTAATCGAATAGTGGATTGGGTGGAATTTTTACCAATCATTAATGAATAAAGGTATTGCTGTATTGGCAATACCTTTATTCATTAATATCTAATTATAACTCCTGTGCGTACAAGCCTAGCCTTTTTATTTGCTCAATCACCGTCTTTTTCTCTTCCGTATCCAATCCCCCCATAATCTCACTAATTGCTTGGGCATGCTGGGGAAAGATTTCGTCCATGAGCTTTTGTCCGGATTCCGTTATCACTGCATATGTTACCCGTCGATCTGTTGGACAAGCTTTTCTAGCTAAGTATTTCTTTTCCTCTAGCTTATCCACTACATATGTAATACTACTACTGGCAAGTAGAACCTTTTGACCAATCCGCTGAATAGGCTGTTCCCCCTTATGATACAGTAATTCAAGTACACCAAATTCAGTCAAATTAAGGCCGTAGCTTTTTATATTTAGAACAACCTGTTTTTCAATGGCTTGAATTGCTCTTGTCAATACTACAAATAGTTTAAGTGAAAGCTCCTGGTCTTCATTAAAATGATCCGAAGCAACCATGATTATCATTCCTTTTTATTTTTGGTAAATAAGTTTTATTTAGTATACCGTATATTACTAGGATTTTCTATTATGATACAGAAGAAAGCGGAAGCAGTATCCATAATAAAAAGCACCTCCAATTGTGTATGACAATTGGAGGTGCAGATCCACACTAAAGAGACTTTTTCATTAATCGCATTGCATTCAATACGACGATAAGTGTTGCTCCCATATCTGCAAATATAGCAATCCATAGTGTCAGCCAGCCTGGTATTACTAGTAGCAGTGCAACTAGCTTAAGAGCAAGTGCAAATATAATGTTTTGTTTGATAATGGATAGGGTTTTACGACTTAACGATATGGTATATGGTAATTTTTCTAGATCATCTGCCATTAGTGCAATGTCTGCTGTCTCCAATGCAGCATCTGTACCAGCACCTCCCATAGCAATCCCAACATTAGCTGTGGCTAGTGCAGGTGCATCATTAATACCATCTCCTACCATCGCAACATTACCATATTTCGCTTTTAATTCTTTGATAGCAGTCAATTTGTCGTCAGGTAAAAGCTCTGCCCTTGTTTCCGTTAAACCAAGGCTTGAACTAATGGCCACCCCAGTTAATTGATTATCCCCAGTTAACATTATCGTTTGTCTAATTCCAAGGTTATGAAGCTTTTGGATGATGGATTTACTCGTAACCCGTGCTTGGTCTGCTACGGCAATAAGAGCAATAATTTCACTTTTCGTTCCAAGAAGCATTACCGTTTTACCTTCTGATTGCAGTTGGTTAATTCTTTCTTTTTCTTCTCTAGAAACTGTACTATATTCTTCTAATAATGCTAGGTTTCCAATAAGATATTCCTCATCCAGAATTTTTGCCTTTGCCCCTTTTCCAGTTATAGATACAAAGTTCTTTGCATGGTATTTATCTATATTTGACTTGGTAGCTTTTCTAATAATTGCTGATGCAAGTGGATGCTGTGAGTATTCTTCAATCGCACTTGCAATACGTAAAATTTCTTGTTCGTTCTGATTGGCTAGGGACACTATATCGGTAACTTCAGGTTTTCCTCTCGTAAGTGTTCCAGTTTTGTCAAAGGCTATTGCTTTCAGATGTCCAGTTTCTTCTAAATGAATACCACCTTTAATCAAAACGCCATTTCTAGCGGCATTTCCTATTGCAGTTACGATAGCGACTGGTGTCGAGACGACTAGAGCACATGGGCATCCAACAACTAATACCGCTAAACCACTATACACCCACTCTGACCAGTCCCCACTAAAGAATAACGGAGGAATAACTGCTACAAGTAAAGCAATGGCCATTATTGCTGGGGTGTAATATTTAGCAAATTTGTCGACAAATTGCTGTGAAGGAGCACGTTCTGCTTGTGCTTCTTCTACAAGATGAATTATTTTCGCAATGGTCGTATCCTCTACCCGCTTCGTAACACGAACCTCTAAGGAGCCCTCTTCATTGATGGTTCCTGCAAATACCTCATCTCCAGTTGTCTTGTGTACCGGAATGGATTCACCAGTAATTGCTGCCTGATTAACGGAGGACTCGCCGTTAACTACCTCACCGTCCATGGCAATTTTTTGTCCGGGTTTAATTAATAAAATATCGTTAATTTGAACATCCTCTACAGCAATTTCGATTGTCTCATTACTTTTGCGAATGGTAGCCTTTTTTGGGGCAATATCCATTAAGGATGTAATGGATCGTCTCGCCTTATCGATGGAATAGCTCTCAAGTGCCTCACTCAGCGCAAATAGAAATACAACGACTGCACCTTCTGCCCATTCGCCTATAATGGCTGCGCCAATTATGGCGATTGTCATTAAGGTCTTCATATCAAATTGGAGCTTGGATAAATTCTTTAAACCTATGATAAAGAGACTATACCCACCAATTAGGATAGCCGCCAGAAATGCCCCTATCGTAAGAGGGTGAGATTCATTTATCATAAAATAGAATATATATCCTAGCATTGTAAAGAAAAGTGAAATCATCGTTTTCACATTCTCTTTCTTTTTCCAAAAGGATTGTTTAAACTCAGAAAGCTTACTCTGCTCAGGGATAACCTTAATCCCATCAAATGCCCCTGCTTCTTCTAATTCGTCAACCGTAGCGGCCCCCTGAATGGTCAACTTTGCAGCACCAAAGTTCAATTGTGCATCTTCAACAGAGGAAATATTTCGGACATTCTTTTCAAATTTTGCTGCACAATTAGCACAAGACAAGCCTTGTAGTCGATAGACATGTTGATTTTCCGCCAATTTATTCACCTTCTTTCGCATGCTCTAGTGCGATGGAAACTAATTGGTAGACATGTTGATCCTTTAGCGAATAAAATACTAGCTTTCCTTCCTTACGATACTTAGCAAGTCCCATATTGCGCAGTAATCGCAAATGATGGGAGGCAGTAGCCGTTGTTGAACCGATAATATTAGCAACATCACATACACAGAGCTCTTCCTCTATTGTTAACGCATAGGTAATTTTTAGACGGGTAGCATCTGATAATGCCTTAAAAATCATTTCTACCCCAGCCACCTCTTCTACCCTTGGTTTAACGCGGTTAACCTTCTCCTCATCAAACGAAAACGTTTCACATGTATCCTTCTCTAACTTATCATTCACTGATTCTACCATTTCATACCCCTCATTCAAATATTCATTTGATTATAAGAATAGTATATGTGAGAAATGAAAATATTGCCAACAAAATATTCAAATAGGTATTTGAATATTTTGTTCTTCTTGTTAAACACAAAAAGACCCGTCTCCAAAATGAAGTCAGGTCTCACTTATGATATACTTTCAGGGCTTCACACTGGAATCCCATCAATTGGTAATTTTGCTTCTGATACATTTCTCTTGGCGTATCCTTCCCATCAGCAATTAAAATAACCGTACGATCCTGATATAAATCCATAACATTTCGTTGGAGCTGACTCCCTATCCCTTTGCGTTGCATAGAATCTATTACAAAAAGGTTATCAATCTCGGCAATCCCTTCACTAAGGATGACGTCAACCGCACCTACTGGCTTATCTTGATAGAATACGATGAATTGAACTACGTCATTGCTATGAAATCTAAGTTGATGCAGCTTTACCTTCTCCTTAGCAAAATTCTCTCCAAACTGGATTTCCTGATCATACTGTAGCTTTAAATATTCTTCATAATTCTTTGCATTTACTTTTTCCACTTGTATATTAGGATTCTCAGGAACCATTGGAAAGTTTGCAGGGTTTATCGCGTATAGTTCATTTATCCCTGAAGTGTATCCTTCCATATTAAAATATTCTACTAGTTCAACACTTACGTTCTGATTTGGTGGGAAAAGAAATTTCACATGATTTTGCCCATTGTTTACGTGAAAATCCCTTAAAAACATCTCCGCCTCTTTAAATTCATGCATAGCGGGCATCCGTTTAAACGCTATAAAATTACTATCATATCGAGTTAGCATTTCCGGATAATGATAGTGCTTATATAAGTCATTTTCTTTTATTACATGACCTTTAGTTTCTATATTTTCAAATGTTATATTCATACTTTACTTTTCACCTTTTTCTCCATTAATCTGTACATATCACTTGAACAGCTCATACGCTTGTCCAAGCAGCCTGCAATACCATTTAACAGATTCCATCAAATCATTTACATGGATAATAATTGTATGTACTCTATTTTGAATTGGACTTATCATTTACGTTCTTCTCTGTAATAAGGTATCTTCTTTACTAATAATTCGCCAAAACTTTCGATTTTCCTTCTAACATGCATTAATAATCTAATCGATAAACTAAAAAGCGTTCATTATTGTTTTTTTCATATAGACCTGGAACCACAACCTCCTGAGCTTGTTTAAATGCTGTACGATTTTCTAAGTAAAATACATAATCCTCGGAAGGGTAGTAAAGAATAATGTCCACTTCTCTTGGGGCCTTCTCCACCGAAAGCATAATTTGATTCACTATGTATTGAAAGATATGAACGGAAAATGGGTTAAAGAAATAAAATCGATTATCTATTTCACTAATTTCATACTGCTCAGCTAAACAGTGCTTAAACTGGAGTGTCTCTACAGAATTATTTGTTTTCTTTGTGTAAAGTTTTCGGTTATGAAGAGCCTTGCGATAGGCGATTTCATTCATTTCAATTCCGGTCACTGCTGCTTGATAAAAATAATGAATAAAGAAGTTTAGCCTACCAAGGCCACAGCCAAAATCCACGAAATGATCACTACTTTTCACTTCATATTGTTCAACTAAAATCTCTAAAGCCTCGTATGGAGTTGGCTCATACGGATAATAATGAGTTATTTGGTTTAATACACCTTTACCTATTGTTTGTATGTTAAATAGCTTATCATAATAATATTCCTTCATATCTGTGCCTCATTATCTGTTTTTATCGTAATATTACGCTTGTTTTACTCATTAGACAAGGTGGTGTCTCCCTATTTTATCGTTGGCTGACATAATCTTTTTCTTTGTTGATACTAGTTTCGGTAACTATCCTAATCTATAATTCTTCTCAGGATAATCATGGCATTTACGATTTTTCCTCTTGGTCACGTTAAAAATTTCTGCCAATTTTAATCACTATTAACGCTTGTCAGCAAACTCTAACAAGTTTACTATTAGATAGGGAACTTAGAAAGGACAGAGTGAATGGATAAACGTGTTTATTTCTTAATGATCGTTTCATTTATTATTGGAATGGTCGAATTAATCATAAGTGGTTTACTGGATCTAATTGCCGGTGATTTACATGTATCGATTGGAGCTGCAGGGTTTTTAGTAACCATCTTTTCTCTTATTTTTGCTATTGCATCTCCGATTTTATTGCTAATGACAGCAAAAATTGAACGAAAGAAGCTTACCTTAATCTTTTTGTTTTTCTTTCTAATCGGTAATGTCGTATCGATTATTAGCCCGAATTATAGTATTCTGTTGCTGGGTAGGATTATTACTGCATTAAGTGGAGCGCTCTTAATCATTCTTTGCCTTGTCATGGCTCCTACAATCGTAGAACCTAAATACCGTGGAAGGGCGATTGGAATTGTATCGATGGGTGTTAGTGGTTCATTAGTGCTTGGTGTTCCAGTAGGATTAATGCTAGGAGAAATGTTTAGCTGGCGGGCACCTTTTATTTTTATAGCAATATTGACTGCCTTGTCCCTCATTGGTGTCTTTTTCTTCATGGATCGTGTGGAACCAAAGCCTTCTGTTCCGCTTCGATTGCAGCTAGCAACCTTGAAATCAAGGAAAATATTGTTTGCGCATTTTTCAACCTTCCTTTATATGTCTGGACATTCCGTGCTTTATACGTATTTAAAGCCTTTTGTTCAGGAAACGATGGATTTAAGTGCTACCTGGATTAGTATTCTCTTTTTAATTTTTGGGATAGCAGCTGTGAGTGGTGGAGGTCTTGGTGGTACATTCGCTGATACGTTAGGTACAAAAAGGACGATTATTTCCTCCATCCTAATATTCAGTACGGTGATTCTTGTAATTCCATATACTACTTTCTTCATGCCTATATTCTTGATTGCACTCGTACTATGGGGAATTATGAGCTGGGCTATATCACCAGCGATGCAAAGCTATTTAATTGACTCTTCACCAGAAACATCTGATATTCAACAGAGCTTAAGTAACTCATCCCTGCACTTTGGCATCGCATTTGGTTCGTTCGTTGGGGGAATGATTATTGGAAAATTACCAATTGAAGCAAACGCAATTATCGGCGGATTATTCATCTTAGCTTCTCTTGGAACCATGCTCATCTCCTTAAAAAGTAGTCTAGTATCAAACAAAGCTTCTTCAACCATGTAAAATAGGATGACCTTTTAAAATTCATTTAAAAAGGTCATCCTTTTCATTAAGCAACCTTATTGCTCCGCTCTCATATCCTCTTACAACTTATGCCAATATAGCTTTTACTCATCATCAAGCACAGCCACTTGCCAGAAGCAAGATGGAACTTCTATATTCAAACCCGTTCTATGGCTTCCACTACACATTCAGCTAACGTTTTTCTATGCTCGCAGGTTGTACCCCTACATCTAGTTTAGTTAGTTGTATATTATAGTTTTCGTCTATAAAATAGCAAGATATTTTTTAAAACAAACATATCCTGTCCGCATTATTTCTTACAAATGGCTATACCAAGTGGAAAATTTTTCTCTATTACCGCTGGATGTTCAGGTTGGATTAATGCACCTTTTTGATAAAAAAAGTTTTTGTCTGGATAATCTGCAAATAATTCCTTAAATTCCTGTACAGTCAGTTGGTGAACATGAAATTCCTGCCCACTTGGCTTTCCTCTCCCTTCCCCAAATGGCGTGGATAAAATTAATGTTCCACCTGGCTTGAGCATTTCATAAATATTTTTCATAAATTTGGCTTCTTCTTTTACATGCTCAATTGTTTCAAAGCTGATGATACAATCGAACTGGCCAAGCTTATCCGGTAATGTTTGATCAGTAACATCCCCTACTAAAAAGGTTGAGCATGGATGATAATAGGTAGCCTTTGCATACTTCACTGCATCTGGATCAATATCAATACCGATAACCGCTTCTACATGATTTACACGCGACTTCGCAATAATATGACTCCCATACCCTGAACCACTGGCAAAATCCAGTACTCTTCCGTAAGCATATTCCTTTGCAAAATGATATCTAGCAATATGTTCGATTAACAACCCATTCAATATTTTCATGTTCTCTGGGATAATTCGTTCTCCTGTATCCTTTAGCATGTCCATCCCCACGTTCCATTTTTTTCATATTTTTTAGTCTACCATGCAGATACTCATCTGGGAAATATTTAATAGCAAGGGTATGTTATTCCATATATTGCTAATACTAATTGAAAAGCACTACTAGGAGGTTGGAAAGTGATTGAATTACAAACAGAGTTGGAAGGAAAGCGGGCCTACTTTGGCGTTGCCCGACAGTTAGCGAAGCAATTTGGACTTAGTATGTGTGGTAGCTGGGAGTATGACGGTGCATTCTTTGATGCAACACTACACCGTGAAAATGGGGAAACCATTTATCTTCGTATGCCATTTCACGTACTTGAAGGAATGTTAGATAGAAGTGATGCTTTCATTGAATTTAGAACACCATTTGTGATTAAGCATATCGTACATATTGGTTTAGACAAGGATGAGAACTCCTTACTTGCAGCAACAGGTTTTAATCAATTTCAGGAACCACTGGATAAAGATGGACAAATAAGAAATAAAACAAAGTGGGAAGAAATCGGTGAAGATGTGTCAAATGAATATGCCCGAGCAATCGCTGCTATAGAGACCAAACATATATCTTAACCGTAAAGACAACCAATTATAATAGATTGGTTGTCTTTACATTAGTATACTCGGGTTTGAAAGTATTTCCATATTTACAAATGATGAATTAGAATCAAGTGTTCCTTTGATTTGTTTGATGCGCAGCTTCTCTCCGTCCAACCATTTTTGAAAGTCTAACATTACAGGCTTTTGGTCACCACCTAAAGAAAACCATGCCTTCATTTCTCTTGGAAAATATGCTGAGGTATGGAGTGTACCTGCCCAAGCACCATATTTAGAAGAAAACACACCATTATTCGTATTATTCATCATCTGAAAAGCCTGATAAGTATCCAAGCTATTCTTTCCTTGAAGCATCATAGACGCTTGCCTATTCATGGATTCATCTGTTCGGTAACGGTTTTCCTCCGTTATTTTTTCAAAGTGATTTGTACATGCATTACTGTGATGGACCTCTACTCTTCGTGGGGAGGCTTCAACGACATAGCTCTTACCCTGTTTATCAAGAAGGACATAATTAAAAGAGTGTCTATGTGGGATCTCTTTTAACAGATCAACTGCCTCTGCAACAGATGCGCAAGACTCGAGAATAAGTCTCCCAATCATATTACAAATAAAACCACTATCAGAACGGACACGATTAACAAAGTTATATCCCATTGCTAACCCTTTTTCATTTATCCCATCAATACGCCCGGTGATTTGCATCGAAGGTCCAGCTATTGCATACCCACCATCCGTAGGCTGATAAAGCACATATCGTCCTTCATAGGATGCAGGATGGTTATCGTAATTCCGTACCATATAATCCTCACCGGTAAAAATAGAGCACCCACTTTTACCATATTCTAAATAGTATCCGCCAAATTCTCGAATCGCATCGTGCATATGCCATTGCAGTGCATCACATAGTCCCTCTATTTCCTCCCATACGCCAGGAGCAAATTGCAAAATAGCAGACTTAACCTCCTGCTCGTCAATCGAAAAATGATATTTTCTCTTTGGTCCCCATTGTTTTTCACGATTGGCAAGAATTGGTGATTCTCTAAGTGCCTCACCCTGCATAAATCCGAAATCATAGTGACCTCCGCGAAATTGAATTATGTCACTGTATACTGGTTTCATCGTTATCTCCTCATTCCAAATGTATCCTAAGTTTAGTTTATTTTTCATAGGAAAGAAAAAATTATGCCTGCGAATAAAAGGAGTACCGTAAGCCATTCTACTATCTGAGGTGATTAAATGAAAAAAGAGGAAAATAAAAAATTTGCGATGCCTGTTGAAGCAAACATAGACGGAGAAATTGGCGCGCAGAATGGACTACGAGCAAACTATCCATTTGACTATTTAAATAAAATGGTTGGGGACTCTGTTAAGGAGCATAAGGAATTAGAAGCAGCAAATGAAATAATTGCAGAAAAGGAAATCGGGCAGTCATTCCATAATTCTTGAATGAAATACAATATGGCAGTGGGAATAGCCTATCCCACCGCCATATTCTAAACACTCTTTAATAATGCACCATTTTTCCTAGCAACCTTTTCCATCATTGTCGCAAACACTAACGAAACCAATAAATAACAGATACCGATAATTAGCTCTTTTCCTAATAAAGGGTATACCGAATACGACTCGATTCCATAAATGGAACGTAGTGCCTCAATGCTATGGGTTAATGGTAGCATTCTTGCGATAAATTCCAGGCTGTTTGGAAGCAGTGTAACCGAGAAGTTTACCCCACAGAATACTTGAAAGACTGCCAATGCTAGGTTTAAAAACAGGTTAACATTAGCAAATAATAGACTAAGGCAAGCGAATAATAATGAAAAAGCTAACACCGAAAACAGGGTGACAATAAATAACACCAGAATATTTCCAATTTGGTCTAAAGGTAATGGAATATCAAATATGAGCCAGCCGATTAGTAAACCGACGGTAAAAACAAACATTCCATCGAACAATGGTACAATCGCTTTTCGAATAATAATCCACAGTGTCGGTGAAGGAGAAGCGATATTTAACTCTAGCGTCCCATACCTTCTCTCAAATCGGAACATTGTCATAAAGTTTATCATAATTGTATGACATGTATAGCTAGCAATATTTCCAATGACTACAAAGCTTAAATAGTCCGACCCAATCATGGCACTGACTAATGTTGCATAAAACAAATAGTTCATAAAAGGATCAACAATGCGAAACAAAATAAACAGCTTTAATGATTGAAAGGAATATAGTGCTTTATAGGATAGGTTAGTAAATCCGTATTTATGTATCCAAAACATCACATTGCACCTAACTTTCCATGTCTACGTAAGACCATTTCCATTTTTCGAATAACAAATGCAGCTAATAATAAATAGATGAAACTTATACCTAGTGAAATTATCATGGTCGTATACATCATTTCATTTACCTCAATTGCTTCATAGACAGCTTTTATTCCCCAGGTCATCGGTATACCATATGAAACAAATTGGATAACATTAGGCAATTGCTCAACTGGAATAAATACCCCACACATTAAAATAATTGGTGTCAGAATTAAATTTTGAAAATCAAACACATTTTGAAATACCGCAAAAACTATTGCTAAAATGATTCCCACTACACATAAAGAAATAATAAGCACAATGACAGAAGAAAAAAACCAGAAATAATTTGAAATAGTAATGGAAAAACCAAAAATAAATCTGGCATATACGAAGCTTAACACCATCGTAATTAGTGCAATCATGGAATTACTAAATGCCTTTGAGATAATGACTTGAAACAGTGAGGTTGGTGCCGCAATAACAAGCTTTAATGTGTCACTCCATCGTAAAGAGACTAATGCAGAACCCGAGGAATATAATACATAGCTCCACATACTAATTAATGCCGAAGCTACTACAAAGCGGTCTGTATTTACATCTCCCCTAATCTGCTGTAGAAAATATACAATCGTTAGAAATACTAAAGGCTGGAAGAAAAGTAGAAATTGGTACATTTTGTTATGAAAATTTGTAAAGTATTTTATCTCTTGGACGAATAAATTTAGCATCTTAACCTACATCCTCCATTAGATAAATATAGGCATCCTCTAACGATATCTCTCTCTTACTAAGTTTAAGCACCTGACCAAATTGTTCCAAATAACTAGTTGCCTCATCCTCACTAGAAATTTTCATTTCGAATTTAATATGAACAAAGGATCCCTTTAAAACTTCTTCCTCTACATTCTTAAAGGTTTGATCCGCTTTCAGCTTCTCTAAATGTTCCGTGCTCAATATCGCCTCATACAGGTTCAAATGATTACAGCTCTCCTTAATATGACTTGGTTCACCAATGATGCTGATTTTCCCATCGCGAATAAAAGCTATGCGGTCACATAAATCATCTGCTTCTTGCATGTAATGGGTTGTTAAAATTACTGTTATCCCTTGTTCAGAAAGTTCTCTGACTAAGTCTCGTAATAATCTTGCTCCAACCGGATCAAGACCGATAGTAGGCTCATCCAAAAACAGGATTTTCGGCTCATTAATTAAGCATCTAGCAATATGTAATCGTTGAATCATTCCTTTGGAAAAGGTATGGATTTTCTGGTTTTCTGCTTCCTTTAAGGAGACTAAATCTAGTAGTTTATCAATTAATGCGGGTTGTTCCTTCCTCTTTACCTTATAAAGCGTACAAAAATAATATAAATATTCCTTTCCCGTTAGCCGACCATAAACGCCTCGCTCTCCACCATATACAAAATTAATTTGGTTTCTAATTTTTTGACTTTCACTGACGACATCGTAACCTAATACCTTTACATCGCCTTCTGTTGGAAGTAATAATGTCGTAAGTATTTTAATCGTCGTAGTCTTACCTGCACCGTTCGGACCTAAGAGACCAAATACCTCTCCTCGTTTCACATCAAAGGAAATATGATCAAGTGCAAGCTTATTCCCCTCTTTTAGCTTATATACACGTGTAAGATCCTTCACTTCAATAACGTTTTCCAACCTAATTCCCCTTTTATTATTGATATGTTTTGAATTTTATCATACTTGGGAAATAATTCCTATATTGAAAAATATTCAGGGAATATAGCTGTTATAATCACTTGAAATAGGTAATATAATTGGATAGAGCTAAATGAAAGGTCACGAAAATTGGCAATTACTACAGAATAACGATGCCAAAGAGGATGTTGAATGAAGTAAGGGATTAGTTACGGAATGATGTCATAGATAAAAAAATGACTTTGAAGAAATGATAAATATAATTCAAAAAGATAGGAAGAAAGTGTTATAAGGCACATCCTTATTATTAGAATGTGCCTTCCAAGGCTATTTTTTTATTCTATTTGCAAATATAATATCTTTTCTAATTTCTGTTTATTTATTTTATTTTCCTCGCAGAACCGCTAACAGGTCGGCTTTGAATACATCACGATCCACAGCTTCACAAACCCTCACATTAGGATTCTTCCCACTCCGATTATTGATATCTACCATATTATAACCTCTCGTGATCTCGCCTTTTGTTTCTACATCGACATAGTACATCGTTGACTTTGTCATTAATTCCTCATTCGCTGCAATCGCAACTAATAATGTATCTGGATGTGTTGTTCCATTAATCTTATGTACTTCACGGTTAAATTTCAGTACAACACGATTTATATCCATGAAAAATTTCGAGCGCTCTGTTCCTAGCTTTTCAATCTCCTGATGGTCCTCATCTGCCATAACAGAGTACCTTGTACACATATCCCAGCCGACCATTGTAATTGGAATACCAGAATGTAAAACGATTTTAGCTGCTTCCGGATCCACATAAAAATTATACTCTGCAGCTGCCGTAATATTACCGAGGGAATTGTTCGTACCTCCCATGATATAAATATGTGGAATATCCTTCACAATTGTAGGGTCCTTCTTCATCGCCATCGCAATATTCGTTAATGGCGCAATAGCTAATAGCTCTATCTCTCCGGGGTTTGCTTTTACCGTTTCAATAATAAAATCAATCGCATGCTTGTCCTCTGGTCGTTGCTTAGCTTTTTCAAAGAATGAATCCCCCATTCCGTCTTTTCCATGGACATCCTCTACTGTTACATGCCCTTCCTGTGTTCCAAGGATTGGACCCTCATATCCTTTAAAAACTGGCACATGATAATCCGGATTAAAAACCTGGATTGTATACAATGCGTTCTCTACCTCTTGATCAAAATCTACATTTCCACCAGTAATGGTTACTCCTTCAACTTTAAAATGATGAAGTGCCGTTAGAATGGCAATTGTATCATCACCTGCTGTGTCCGTATCAATAATAATTCTTCTCATTTTGTATTCCTCCTATGCCTGTTTAGCTAATTCCGTGATGTAAGTGAAGAAGGCATCTCTGTCTGCCTCATAAACCAATTGAACTGCTCGTCCACTTTCAGACAGCTCTGTTTTACCTTGACTAGGTCCATCCTTATAGACAATGCTTTTGACCTCTTTTTTCTTAACTAAATCATCTCTGCCAACAGTAGCAGTTGTTAATACATCCCAAAGGAAATAAGTAGAATTTGTTTGGAAATGAACTAAAGGCGGTACAACAGCATAGCTTTGCCCAAGAAAATCTACACCTTCATATTTCCGCTCAGAAGCCCAGTGATTTCTCACATCCAATGTTAGTGGAACCATATTCGTACTCTCTAATGCCACTAGATCTATTTGAATATTCGAGTCCCACACAGCCTTTACAGCCTCTGGGTCCCAAAAAGCATTCCATTCTGCTGTTCCATCATGCTCAGGCTCCTCGACATTACCCATTTCTAAGAATGTGCCACCCATCCAAGCTAATTTTTCAATTTTCCCTTGAATGTCAGGTGCTTCTTCTAATGCTCTAGCTAAATCTGTCAGAGGACCGACGAAGACTAAGGTTATTTTTTCTGTGCTATTACGAAGTGACTCAATTAAATGCTTGTGAGCTGGTAGATCAGATAACGGTGTTTTGACCGGTAAGTGCTCATTTAATATCGGCAAAGCATCCACCACAAATGCATGCATTCGCCAATCTTTAGG
Source organism: Ornithinibacillus bavariensis (assembly GCF_018333235.1). Classification (GTDB taxonomy): domain Bacteria; phylum Bacillota; class Bacilli; order Bacillales; family Amphibacillaceae; genus Ornithinibacillus; species Ornithinibacillus bavariensis. Next base: position 212,718 of record NZ_BORP01000003.1, read on the forward strand.
AAATGGATTTTTTCCACGTGAATTGGAAGCAGAAACCTCAATTCTTCGACCCTTGCCAAAACGATCGATAATTTTTCTACTTGCAGAAACTGCTGGTTCTAGATAACAGTCTGCAGGAATGACACCCACCCCAATTAAATCAACATCATCCATTTGTAGCAATAGAAATAATGATACTAAATCATCTACTCCACCATCGTGGTTCAAGTAAACTTTTTTCTTCATGGATGCACTTCCTTTTTCATCTACTGTTTTGACTATATTATAGTCCACTTTTACAGATAGTGGTAGCTTTGCTTTTCTTATGAAAAGGCATCAAAAAAGCGCAATCCCAAAGAATTGCGCTTTCCCAACTTAATCTCCTTCCTCCATTGCTTGTGCTTTGGTCGTATGGACTGTTCCATGAGGGTGATGTGGAGGAGCATAGATGGAATAAAGCTTTAACGGTATATTTCCTGTATTGATGACATTATGCCAGGTCCCTGCTGGTACCATTATAGCCGTGTCATCCCGTAATCTTCGTTCAAAATCTAGCTTATTCTCCTCTTTCCCCATTTGAACAATACCTTGCCCTTGCTCAATGCGAAGAAATTGATCTGTATTTGGGTGAATCTCTAATCCTATATCCTCACCGACATTTATACTCATCAATGTTACCTGTAGGTGTTTACCAGTCCATAAGGTAGTACGATAATTTTTATTTTGTTTACTTGCTGCGTTAATATCCACAACAAATGGTCCTGGACCATGGTCTTTCAATGGTACCCTAGCCTTCAACTTCTCTGTTTGCCAATAGCCCCAACGTGTGTCAGGAACCTGCCAGTAAGGCGTCTGCATAGGATAATACGCAGGGTCATAGTATAGAGCTGTATTCGGATACATCATCGGAACATAGTACATTTTCTCCATCCTCTCATAGATTTTCTAAATTATTGTATGCTCTATGTTAGGCGAATGTACTTGTTAATGTTATCCTTACTTAACTACTTCTATTTCCTGCTCCTGATGTTCATGTAATCCATCATCATTTGTGACATGGATTACAATCGTGTATTTACCTGTCTCTGTAAACGAGTGTGCACTACTATATTCACCAGATTTAGCTTCTTTTGCATCGACCCAATCATGCTTTTCAGAACCATCCTGGTATATTTCATAACGTACATTTGCAGCTACAAGAGGTTGATCATCTAATTGCAGATGAACTGTTAATGGCACTTTTTGGTTCTGTTTTACACTATCCGGTTTTTCAAAATGCATAGAAAAACCTTCTGTACTTGAGTGCTCATGCCCTTCCTCATGACCCTCATCATGCGTGGCTGCTGCACCATTACCAACTGTAATCGATTTTTTTGGCATGGAATGCATGTCTCTTGCTGTTGTATGTGCATAGATTTCATAAATGCCATCCTTATCAAAAGTCACTTCGGCAGTATATGTACCATCTGCATTATTTTTTGCATTGATAGTCTTACTATCCTTTTCCTTTCCTTGTTCCCAATATTCAAACTGAACCTCATTAGCATCTTTAACTGCCTCTTCACCATACGAAACAACTGCCTTTAGTAGTACTGTTTCATTTACTTCTGCATGCTCTGGAAGATCAAAATCAACACGTAATACGTGCAGTTCTTCTGGTTCACTCTCGGTCTCTTTTTCAGAATTTCCACATGCTGATAACAACCCTAACACAATTACGATTAATCCAATCCAAATTCTTCGTTTCATTTTCTTTCCTCCATTAGTATTTTAGCTGTGATTATGACATCCATAAGTCCCAAGCATTTTATCGGCAATGACTTCCATAGCCTCTTGAAATCCATAAATCTTACCACCAAATCCTTTTACAAACTTCTCGGCATGTTCTAGGTTTCCAAATGTTAAAACTTGTGGCTGACAACAGGCAATATTTAAAGTAGTATCCATTATATACCAAGTTAATGGTGCACTTATCGTTGTATTTAGGAAAAAATCATGACAAATTGCCTGCAGTACTCCGTTACCTAATTGTCGATGTCTTAGTAGACCACAGTGTGCACAGCAAGCAGTCTCAATTTGGTCATTTTCCAAGATTAGCCGATATGCCATCTTTGCATTAACTGGCTTCTGACAATACGTACATATCCCCTGGTCAGGCAAACGATTATCCTCTTTTTCGATGAGGGAGATCCCACCAAAGGTCTTGATAATCAGCCCCTCTTCCAATAAAGGCTTAATGTCACGATAGACCGTCATTTCTGAGACTCCTAGCTTTTCACTTAATTCACTAATTCTCATCGCCTTTTTCGAATAAATTAATGCTCTTATTTTATTTTGCCTTTCAACCGGCAGCATAGATTCACCCCTTTGTTATAGTTTGAGGAAATTTGTTTCAATTTAACAATCTAACACAAGTATAACACCTAAATATTCTTATTTATTCAGGTAAGTTTGAAAGAATTGTGACTTTATTATTAAATAGAAAAAACCAAACTTCCATGAAGCTTGGCTTTTTATAAATAACATGTAATCGATTGTTCAATCCAGTACATAAATACGGTACCCGGACAATTTTTTTCAAATTCTTTCATTCTTAAATACATATCCAGTCCATCTGAAACATCATGCCATAAATCTGTGAATACAAAATCATAATTATTCATAGGCATTTTTTCCTCAGCAAATTCAAAGGCATCCGCTTTTATAATAGTAATTTTCTCTGCATTATCAAACTGTGGTAGTATATATTGTTTAAATAACTGAATAACATCCTCATTTTTCTCCACAATGGTGACGGTTTTGACTCTCTCTTTTTCAGATACCATATAAGCATAATAACCAAGTCCCAAACCATATGTCAGAACATGGCCGAATGCTTGATCAACCGCTTCTTGTATCGTCTCTATTTCATTTGGAGTAACAGTCATCCAAATACGGTTACGTTCCAGAACCGCGGGGTAAATAAATTCCCTATCAAAAAATCCAATTTGCGGTATTTGTCTACCTTCTTTCGTTTGGATAATATCATCACAAACAAAAGCCTCAAATGGTTTATATTTTTCATATTTTAATTCACTATTACCGATTTTTATAGTAGGTAGCTTGATATTTTTGTAATATAGGTTACTAGAATATGTACCTCCATCAAGATGATGAATCATCTGCAGAAAGTACTGGTTAAATAGCTCCCTGTCAGCTGTATTATCTACTATATCCAGTCCAAACGCAGCAGCTAATATAATCGAAAAAGCATATTCATAAGAGATACCACCTTGAACAAGCTCCTCGATTTCCTCTTTTTCTACATAATCAGGCGCATTATTTAAATAATTGCTTACTAGGGAAAATACTTTGTAGTTATCTTGTTTTACGTTTTCTTTTACCATATTGTGCCTCATTCTTTCTCCTAATCCGATGCGGTATATGTATATTTAGGGTGATCTATATAAGTAACGCTATTTTAATTTTACCAGTTGTACCTCATTCTTTCTCCTAATCCGATGCAGTTTGTTTAGGGTGATCTATATAAGTAACGCTATTTTAATTTTACCAATTGTACCTTTATTATTCCAAAAGGATTGCTAATCACATGCGATTAGATTGTAGTCTAACCCTATTCTGGAAAAATTCTTGAGGTGACTCCCAAAGGACCCGAGTCAGGATGTTATTTCTATTCTGTCTTGAATAATTGGATAATTTTTCCTATAGTATACTATAAGACTATGAAAGGATGTGAGAAAGTGAATGATAATGACAAAACCAGAGGAAATAAATATTTTTCAGTATTTAGAAGCCCGCTTTAATCTTTCAGAGGGAGATAGACTATACTATTCGAACCTGCTAAAGGGTTATGAGGGAGAACAACTATTTGTCAAATTGCTTAGTGACCAGGCTGAGACTTGGACAATCTTAAACGATGTTATTCTTGAATGGAATAATGCTACCTTTCAAATTGACACATTAATTATCTTCCGCAACAAGATCTATTTGTTTGAGATTAAAAATTATGAAGGAGATTATTATATTGAAAATGAAATATGGTATACCATATCGAACAAAGAAATTAAAAACCCGCTTCTACAGCTAACCAGATGTGAATCGTTACTCCGCCAGCTACTCCAACATTACGGATTCCGTATCCCTATTGAATCGTATATTATCTTCATTAACCTGGAGTTTACACTATTCCATGCCACGACAAATCTACCAATAATACTACCAACCCAGTTAAAACGTTATTTGACTCAGTTAAAGACAGCACACCAATCCACTAGTAGTAACCATAAACTAGCTAAATTAATTGCCACACTTCGCAAAGATAAATCTCCATATACAAAAATACCCACATACACCTATGAGGACGTAAAGAAGGGAATTACATGTAGTGCCTGTAGCTCATTTGAAATAAAAATTATAAAAAGACAGTTAATTTGTATGCACTGCAATTATCATGAGCATATAGACGCTGCCATTTTAAGGTCCACACGACAGTTTAAAACTCTGTTCCCTGATAAAAAAATAACCACTAAAATAATTTATGATTGGTGTCAGATTATCGATTCTAGAAAAACTATTCGTAGAGTATTAGTAAATAATTTCACTCAATTAGGGCATGCAAAGTCTATTTATTATATAGACTCTAGTGAAATAAAATAAAATAACAATGGAAGTTTAAGGCAGCTACCATGTTGATCTATTGGTCGCTGAGGTTCGTGGGATGAAATAGGTGCTTTGGTTGGTGTTTCTTGTCTGAGGACGGATTTTTGGTGGCAATAGCGACTTTGGGACCGTTTTTTGTCCGGGCATCGATTTTTGGGAACCAATAGCGGCTTTGGGGACCGTTTTTCGTTCGAGTACCGATTTTCGGGAGCCAATAGCGGCTTTTGGTACCGTTTTTTGTCCGGGCATAGATTTTCGGGAGCCAATAGCGGCTTTTGGTACCGTTTTTCGTCCGTGCACCGATTTTTGGGAACCAATAGCGCCTTTGTTTACCGTTTTTCATTCGAGTACCGATTTTCGGGAGCTAATAGCGGCTTTGTTTACCGTTTTTCGTTCGAGTACCGATTTTTGGGAGCCAATAGCGGCTTTGTTTACCGTTTTTCGTTCGAGTACTGATTTTCGGGAACCAATAGCGGCTTTGTTTACCGTTTTTCGTTCGTGCACTGATTTTCGGGAGCCAATAGCGGCTTTGGCTACCGTTTTTTGTCCGAGCTCCGATTTTCGGGAACCAATAGCCGCTTTGGGGACCGTTTTTCGTTCGAGTACCGATTTTCGGGATGCAATAGTGGCTTTGGCTACTGGTTCTCGCCCAGGCACGTTTTCGAGAGACAATAACCGCTTTGCTCACTGGCTCTCGCCCGAGCACAGTTATTCGCGAAGCAATAACTGCTTTGCATGAAGTTACCCGGTCCCAACAAGGAAGAACCGGGGGACAATAATATCAATCTATGACTCTAGCTCTCCACTCTCTTAAAAAAGATCCAACCAACTCCCAATAGGAGCATTAAGCTTCCTGCAACATAATAGACTGCTGATAAACTATAAAACTCTAATAAGACAAAAGAGGCGAGTGGCCCAAGAGCGGCGCCGACATCTACAGCTAGGGTATGTGCTGTCATGACTTTTACATGGTCAGACCTGGATGCCGCACTAGTAGCTAGCGTATCTGTTGTAGTCGTGAACATTGTCGATATAAGCTGAAATAGTAATAGTGTAATTAATAACCAGATTATAGATTGGACACTACCTAATAAAAGAAATAAAACCCCACCACCAATTAATGGGATAAGTATAACTCTATGTAAAGACTGTAAGGAATCTAGCATTTTTCCAAGTAAAGGTGCAAGAAATGGATCCCATCCCCAGCGAATTGCTTGAACGAATCCTGCAAGAGTTGCTGCTCCAATGGTTATATGTGAAAAGCTCCATTCCGTTACATGGGAGCGTTCGATTAAAGGGCTTAGGGTCGAAGCAAATAATCCAGACACGATAAATCCCAATGCTATCCCTGTTGCTAGCACCATTTGAATATACGGTGTTAGCCATGGCTTTGTTACAGTTTGGTTAATCTTTTCCTCTTGCTCTTCATTTTTGGAAGCAGGGACTAAATACCAAACAAAAGGTATTGTGATTAACGCAATCATTGCAAACAGCATGGTAACAAACATGACAGATGTTTGATCAACCAAAATTCCTCCGGCTAGCATTCCTGCTAACCCTCCAAGTCCCCATAATCCATTATATAGGCCAACAAACTGTCCACGATTGCTGTCACTAGTAACATCGATTACGGTTAAAAATCCCCCCAAACGGAGAAAAGACCAAGCTACACCCCATAAAGCACGCATCACAAGCAATAGCCAAAATTGATTAACAATCCCATACGAAGCAGTAGTGATGACAGCTAATGCAACCGCTATAAAGACTCCTGTACGCATTTGGTATCGTTTATAAAACAGTCCCACCAAAGGAGTAATTGGTAATCGAATGAACCGGTTGATAGATAATAGGATACCCACCTGCCAAAGAGCCGTCATGCCAAAGTCCTGCCAATATAATGGAAGAACAATAAAAAGCATGGCATCCCCCATTACTGCCACCCCGGTTATTAATGCTATTCCAACAACCCTTCTCCTTGTAGTTGTCATGTGTATGATTCCCCCTTCGTTTCATCAAACCAGTCTCATGTATAAGAAGTCTTCTATTTATTTTTTTAGACTATTAGTATTTCACAGTTTCTTTTATTAGAGTACATCATACCATACATTCTTAGTTATGAAGTAAGCTTCTTTTCAGAGAAATACCATACACAAATGATGCGAACGAAGAAGAAGGATAGAAATAATGTAATCCAAGTATAATACCACTCCCAATGGGTATATTTAATTAGTTCGGTATTTCTTTCTAATAAACCCTCGATAATAGTCATGAAGGAGCAATAGCTAACATAATAACCTAATTGAATGAAACGATTGGAACCATTAGGGTACCATACATTAAATGCAGCACATATGATTGGAAAGATGAAGTATTCAAACGTAAAACTCGTTCGATTAATCGAATCAAATAAACGAACAGGATACTCAATCATCCCCAGATCTACAACCAAAAGCCCAACCAAAAAAGTAATCGCCTGGTTAAACAAAAAAGCAACGATAGCAAGTCGGTATTTACCTTTTGGGATGAGAAAAAGTACACTAGTGGCCAAAGTATAGGCAACTATTAATATCCACCACTCAATTATCATTAAACACACAACCCTTATGGAGCAATTATTTTCTTCCTCTATAGAACCAACTACAGCACATTTGACTCATGAAAAAGATGAACCCATTATAAACCCACATCCCAAAAGATGTTATCCTATCATATTCCAATAAATTAGTATGTCTTTCAATTAACATATCGAATAAAGTGACAGATGAAACCCAGATTAAAAAATATGTAATTCTATATTTTAAACTGCCATTTGCTTTCATATGGACGTAATACAACGAGAACAACATAGGATAAAATAAATAATTTATTGTAACCGTGAGATCTGTCGCTTTCGGAAAAAATCGTACAGGTGCACTTAACAAGTTATTGGAAAAAGAAAACATATCACAGAGCCAAATAATTGCTTGGAATATCATGAATACTAAAATGCCCTTTCGCTTCTCTTTACGTGGAATGAATACAATAAATCCGATAATGCCAATTATCCACATGGCAATTAAGATGAAATAATCCATTTGCATATTAGCAACTCCCTATTTTGAAAAAAGCTGTTGTACACTAGATTTTTTTTAATATGTTTGATCTCAAGATGCACTCCAACATTTATTACGTAACCACTAATCAATACCATAATAACTACAAACAACTATTCCAACTGCTTTCGCCGCCACTAAGAGAGCATCTTCATTGATATCAAATTTAGGATGATGATTAAAATATGGCTTCTCTACACCCTTTGGTTTACAACAAATATAGAAAAAGCAAGCAGGAAACCTATTTGCATAATGGGCAAAGTCTTCAGACGGCGATAGTGGTGGGAATTCCTTAACTTCGGTGATATCTTTATCGTTTGCACTTTTTAAAGCTGCAGCAACCATATCTGTTAATCCCGGATTATTATACAAAGGCGGATAATCTGGTTCATAGGTTAAATCACATTTCACATCAAATTCCTCTTCAACACCTCTAGCAATCCGACGAATTTCACATTCAATTAACGCCCTTGTTTCTTCCGTCATTGCCCGAACATCACCTTCAAGTTCCACACGATCTTTAATCACATTAAATGTACCCTTCCCATCAAAGGAACCAATTGTTACGACCCCCATGTCAAACGGGTTTAACCGTCTACTTACTACGGTTTGAATTGCTGTTACAAAATACGCCCCCGCTACAATAGCATCATTCGCTAAGTGAGGTGAGGAACCATGGCCCCCTAAGCCTTGCACCTTCAACTTAAAATATGCCCGACCTGGAAAGACATAACCACTGTTGTACCCAACCACGCCTGCTGGCCCCATTGGTAAAAGATGAATACCAAAAATATCATCGAGATCATCTAACAAGCCAGACGCAATCATTCCAATCGCACCACCTGGAGGTACTTCTTCAGCTGGTTGATGAATAATTTTTATAGTACCTGGAATTTCATCCTTTAATTGGATTAAGCAATCTGCAAGAACCATTAGATACGCCGTATGACCATCATGTGCACATGCATGCATGACTCCAGGGACTTCCGATTTAAAGGGTACCTCTGTTTCCTCTTGAATTGGAAGTGCATCAAAATCTGCTCGTAGTCCAATTGTTTTCCCTGGCTTTCCACCTTTAATGGTTACTATAATGCCATAGCCGCCACCGACATTTGTTTGTATCGCAACATCCTTTCCCTTATAAAACTCTTCTATATATTGACTAGTATTTTTTTCATAAAATGACAGTTCTGGATACTCATGTAGATAACGGCGAATATTTATTATTTCATCCTTACGACTTTCTAACATGGCTATTAAATGTTCTCTCATCTAGATTCCCCCTATTCTGACGTTTACTTCCTGATATCATTAGTTATTAGAGTTTTTGGCATTTACTATTCCAAATTGCTATTTATTCTTGTTTTGAACAAGATTATTGAATATAGAAAAATCAGGTTCCCCAGATATTTCATCAAATTTCCTATTGACAAAATCCCCCATTATCATAGACAATTGGAAACATTAATTACTTCAGGAGGAATCGTATATTGGAACAGCAAGAACAATTTACTACTAGATTGGGTTTTATTTTAACTGCAGCAGGATCTGCCATTGGCTTAGGAGCAATTTGGAAGTTTCCATATATCGCTGGTCAAAATGGTGGAGGGGCTTTTTTAATTATCTTTATTTTATTTACCATTATTCTTGGGCTACCCCTTCTTTTAGCGGAATTTACGATTGGTAGAAGTGCACAGCGAGATGCCATTTCTTCCTTTAAACGAATAGCCCCTGGAACGAAATGGTATTACATAGGAATACTTGGTGTGATAACCTGTTTTATTTTATTGTCGTTTTACAGTGTGATTGGCGGCTGGATTATCAGCTACCTCTTAAAGGCAATTACTGGTGGGCTGAACGGTCTTGATAGTCAGCAATATGCATCCTTGTTCGAACAAACTATTGCAAATCCTGTTACTAGTTTAGTGGTACAACTGGTGTTTATTTTACTCACTATCATTGTTGTCGCAAAAGGACTTCAAAAGGGGATTGAACGGGCAAGTAGTATTATGATGCCTGCTTTAGCGATTCTATTTATCATTTTAGTAATTCGTTCGGTCACATTAGATGGTGCTTCAACCGGAATTGCTTTTTTGCTTGAACCTGACTTTTCTAAAGTTACGTCTAAAACTATCCTGGAAGCAATGGGCCAGTCTTTTTTCACTCTGAGCATAGGTGTTTCTGTTATGATTACATACAGCGCCTATTTACCGAAACATCAAAGCCTGCCTAAATCTGCTTTTTCAATTGTAGGCATGAACATCGCCATTGTGTTGTTGGCCGGATTAGCTATTTTTCCTGCCGTATTTTCCTTTGGTCTTTCTCCAGATGCAGGGCCTGTACTTCTATTCCATGTACTGCCAACGATTTTTAGTCAGTTACCATTTGGAATGGCATTTTTTGTAGCTTTTCTTATCATTTTTTTATTTGCGGCACTGACATCAGCCTTTTCAATGCTTGAAATTATTGTTTCTGTCATAGCGAAGGGGGATCAAGCGAAGCGAAGTAAAGCTGCCTGGATAATTGGTATCGCTATTTTTATATTTGGCATTCCTTCTGCATTGTCATATGGTCTATTAAATGATTTTACTATTTTTAATAAATCATTTTTTGACCTTGCTGATTTCACTGTGAGTAATATTTTAATGCCTTTAGGATCATTGTTAATGGCGGTATTTGTTTCCTTTAAAATGAAGAAGTCAGCTCTGTATGAGGAAATAAAACGTGGAAGCAATATTAGTCAATTCATATTTCAACTATGGTTTATCCTAATACGGTATGTAGCACCAATATTAATTATTGCAGTTATGCTTGATGTGTTAGGTGTTTGGTAGGAATAACGAAATATTATTTTATATATTAAAATAGGAAAGGGCATCTCCCCTTTCCTATTTCTACTGATCGCTACCTTCCAATATCCCTTCTATTATATCCAATAAAACCAACCATGGTTAAAGCAATAGCGATAGTTACCAATATAAGGATTGGTAACCATGTCATATCCTCCAGCTGGATTTGCGGAATATGCCCAAAAGGAGTAAGCTTACTAAGCCATTCGGGAAGCTGGAATAACCCTCCCATATATAGAACAAAGAAGGAATAAACAATATACATCCAGTTGATACTGGTTATTTTTGGTCTAATTCCTATTAATAAGACAGCAACACTAATCATGACAAGCATTGCTGGATAATAAATAATGCCCCATCCGTAAATTGTTCCGAATTGATAAGGCTCCTCCATTGTGGATACTCCTGCCAGCCATAAGCCAATTGCAGCGAGAGATATCATGACAAATCCATTGATAATAGAAATGACAAGGAAGCTCCCCATCAGTCGCGTTCTGGAAACAGCCCTTCCTAGTATATGTTCTATACGGCCCTTTTTCTCCTCACCATATAGTTTATTCACTGTCATTACTGGAGAAACTGTTGCAAGAATTGCCATTACCATGATAATCATGGATACAAATTGAGTAGTTACCGAATTGCCTTCTTCGGATCCGAATAACTGCTCCAACACATCATTTCCTTCAAAAAATGAATCTATATCCCCTAAAATAGATCCGTAGGTAACACCTAATACAAACATCCCTATTGCCCATGATAGAATTGCTGTTCGTTGGAGCCTAAAACTTAAACCAATCGTACTCTGTAAAAAAACAGAGGCACTATTTCTACCAGGCTTTGACGGTAATAACCCTGCCTCTAAATCTCGGTTACTATTTAAATAATTTGCTACGATAAATAGAATCATAGATACAACAAGCATTAAAGCCATTGGCCACCAATTATTCTCGTCATAGATTTGTGTTTTCGTTATCCAACCAAATGGTGAAATCCAACTTAACGCTTCATTACCTACATCCCCAACTGCACGTACAATATAGGCAACGAGAAGAAAACCAATGGAGAGGCCAATCGTTCCACGCGAGCTTTCTGATAGTTGACCAAAAAATGCTGTAACACCTGCAAAAAATAGACCTGTTGTCCCTAGAGTCACTCCATATAACAATGACCCTTCTAAATCCATACTTTCAATTTGAAAGCCATAAAGTCCAAAGCCAACGATAAGCGCTAATAGTATATTTGTAAGGCTATAAACAAGTAAGGTTGCATTTAGATACGACAACCGTCCAATTCGTAAGGAACGAATCATCTCTATACGACCATTTTCTTCATCCCCACGGGTATGTCGTGTTACGAGTAAAATACTCATCAATCCAACTGCCATAGCTGTAAAAAGCAACATCTCATGTGCTGTCATAACACCAATCGTATAGTTCGACAAATCAGCAGGACCAAGCATTGCAGTCATGGCCGGATTTTCCATCGTTTGTGCCAATGTATCTCGCTGTTCTTGTGAACCATATAATTCAGTAAATGATATCGGTACGATAAACGTAAAGAAACTGATTCCGACTAACCATAAAGGAATTCTAATTCGGTCTCTCCTAATGATAAATTTTGAGAGCGTTCCGATACCTTTATTTATTTGACTAGCCATTAGGACCTCCCCCCTGCTCCCGCTTTCCCTTCATAATGACGCATGAAAAGATCTTCCAGAGTTGGTGGTGTGCTTTCCAGTTTAACCACTCCAAATTGACTAATATGTTTCATTACTACATCTAATTCTTCCGTATCCACTTGGAAGGAAAGCACTCCCTCTCGTTCATCTATTTCATGAATGCCTTTTAACACATGGAGGTCTGTAATTTGCTCCTTTGTTTTCACTAGCAAATTAATTCGCGTCAAATGACGTAACTCACTTAATGTACCCGTTTCAATTATCTTTCCTTGACGAATAATACCGACCCGGTCGCATAACTTTTCAACCTCAGATAAAATATGACTGGATAGAAGAATACTTTTTCCTGATTGTTTCTGCTCCATCACACATTGTTGGAAAACCTGCTCCATTAAAGGGTCAAGACCAGAAGTTGGTTCATCAAGGATATATAGATCAGCATCTGATGAAAAAGCAGCAACTAGTGCAACCTTTTGCCTGTTTCCTTTCGAGTACGTGCGACATTTTTTGGATGGATCTAAATCAAATCGTTTAATTAATTCCTCACGCCTATTTGTGTTATTTCCGCCCCGCAGCTTTACAAACAAATCAATAACTTCTCCACCAGTTAAATTTGGCCACAAATTAACATCACCTGGTACGTAGGAAATACGCTTGTGGATTTCAACTGCATCTGCCCAAGCGTCCTTACCGAAGATTTTCGCCTCTCCTGCTGTTGCCTTCAGAATCCCAAGTAATATACGAATCGTTGTTGACTTTCCAGCACCATTTGGCCCAATAAAACCAAATACCTCTCCCTCTCTCACCTCTAGGTTAATACCATTTAATGCCGTGAACTTACCAAACCTTTTTGTTAATTCACTCACTTGCAGGACACTCATTTTGCCCCCTCCTCTTTTTGGTAATATACCGTCTTAAGGACCTCTAAATAGCCATAAAACTCAGCCCAATAAGGATCGAAATTAATGGTGGATAGATTTTGATTTTTTAACTGATTGATTAATTCATTTTGATAGCCTTCAATAGACCATTGTATTAATTTCAATGCTTTATCTGTATCAACGTCTTTACGAAATAGGGTCTTATCAATATTTTCATATAGCTTCAAGTTACTAAGAGCTAATAATTCCTCATATCGCTTCCTATATGCCTTTGGAACCTCTAATGCTTCATTTAAAATAAAGCTGCCTAAGAAGTTAAGTACATAAGGATTTTTGAGATGATATTTTGCTTTTACTTCTGCTATCTGTTTTAGTCTCTCTACAAAATCAGGCTCATTTGTATCGATACGCTGAAAAAACTCAACCATCGTGATATCCAAGCAGTAATTAATTAGAAAGAGATACAGATCCTCCTTACTGTTGAAATAATAGAAAAGCATTCCTTTTCCTATTCCAGCATTTTTTACTATTTGGTTTGTCGAGGCTTTCTCATATCCATTCTCTGCAAATTCCTTTAATGCTGCTTCTATAATTCTTTTTTGTTTATCTATATCGAGGTTATAAAATGATTGATTAATTTCCAATCCCTCCCTTGGATTCAGTAGTATAGTTAAACCGTTAGACCACATCGGTCGATTTCATCGTAGCATTTTAGACCACACTGGTCAATAGGCCTTACGAACAAAAATCCAGCACTTAAGTAAACACTTTATTAAGTTAGGATATTCCCTTCTGTCCCTACTGAATATTAGTTGAACTCATAGCTTGCTTTAACTTGCCACGCCCTTGCTTACCATTTTCAATCTCCTTCAAATTCTTAAGTGATTTATTTAAGCCTATTACCCTGCAATAGCCATAAAAAAAGGGAACGAAAGTCCTAGTAAACTCGTTCCCTACAGCCCTTCATTTTAGAAGTAAGCTTTTCCGTTCCTATACCTAATCCGACAATTACAACGTTAAACTTCATTCAGTAGATGGTTTACATTCAGCTAACCTGCTATAAATATTGGCCTGTGTATGATTTGTTACATGTTATGAGCGAATCTGGCGTCCCTTCCGCAATAAGTTGACCACCTTTATCCCCACCTTCTGGACCTAAATCGATAATCCAGTCAGCTCCCTTGATCATTTGACTATTATGCTCCACCATTATAATTGTATTACCTGCGTCGACAAGTCTGTTTAAAAGCTTAAGTAATTGCGTTACATCATTTGGATGTAATCCAGTTGTTGGTTCATCTAATAAATAGAGTGAACGTTTATTTCCTTGCTTTATTAATTCCTTCGCTAGCTTGAGACGTTGCCCTTCACCACCGGATAGGGTTGTTAGTGATTGACCCATCTTTAAATAACCTAATCCAATTTCAACAAGTAATTCGAGAACCTCTCTTACTTTTTTCTCTTCTTCAAAAATGGCTAAACAATCCAGAATAGAGCTTTCCAGTATATCATTAACAGTGAGTCCCTTATATTGGACGGAAAGAACGTCCTTTTGAAATCTTTTACCATGGCATACTGGACATACAACCTCTAAGTCTGGAAAGAAAAGCATGTTCGTTGTTACATATCCTAACCCTTGGCAGTTTTCACAACGACCTCCTACTGTATTAAATGAAAAGTGTTTTGCAGTTAGTCCTCTTTCTTTCGCAGCTCTTTCTTTCGCAAAAATATTTCGGATATGTGTAAACACATCAATATAAGTGGCTATATTAGAACGTTTCATTCTACTAAGTGGAGATTGGCCAACTGTTATCATCTGATCAAAATGATGAAGTCCTGTTACACTTTCAAATCCTTCATGTATTTTGTCATACCCTTTTGCTAATACATCGAAAACGAGAGACGATTTACCAGAGCCAGATACACCTGTCACTGCCGTCAGACACCCAATTGGAATAGTCACTGTTATATTTTTCAAATTATGTATTGTTGCATGATGAACGGTAATTCCTTCTCCAGTTCCTTCGCGACATGTTTTATTTATCTCTACTTCTTCACGTAAAAACCTTCCTGTCACCGAATCTTCTTGATTCACTAGCTCTTGAAGGGTACCTTGACCAACAACCGTTCCACCTAAATTACCAGCCCCTGGACCAATATCAATAATATAATCCGCTTCCTTCATGACATCAACATCATGCTCAATAAGCAAAACGGTATTTCCTAAGTCTCTTAACCCTTTTAGAACACTTACGAGACCTAAAGTATCCTTTGGATGTAATCCAACAGTAGGCTCATCCATGATATACAGGACTCCTGTTAGAGCCGAGTCAAGTAGGGCAGACAATCGTAACCGTTGCGCTTCTCCACCCGACAACGTAATCACTTGACGGTCTAATGTTAAGTAGCCCAAGCCAATCTTGATTATTCTCGCAAGTTTCGTATTCAAGTCCTGAATGAAGGTTTCCACTAGCTTATAGCTTTCTTGAATTAACACCTTCTCCAGTTTGAGGGTCCAATTTAGCAATTCCTCTAGAGAACAATTTACCAGCATTGGAATTGTCATGCCTTCTACCGTTACATTTCTACTTACTTTATTTAATCGATCTCCCTCACAGTCTGGACAAACTTGAGTATAAAAGTATTCTTCAGCCTCTGATGATGACCCAGATTTTTCTGCAAATCTTCTCCACATTCCAGTTAATACACCTTCAAATTTACCTTTTTCTACTGTCTTAGGAGGTAGAATATCAGGAAAATGTCCTTTTACTTCGTCACTTTCAACACCATAGTAAAGAATTGCCTTCTGTTCCGGGCTATAATCCTTTAGTCGAAGTCCTTTTTCAAGTGGTACACCATAATAATCCATCGCATTTTTTACAACAGACACCATATAGTCACCATAACGACCTTTCCAGAAATCAACAGCCCCCTCTTCTTCAATTGGAAGCTGTTGGTGAAAGACCGATTCTAGATGAATATTTACCGTCTCACCTAGACCTTTACAAGTCGGACAAGCTCCTTCCGTTTTATTGTATGAAAAGTGGGTTCGTGTCAGCCTCTCCATCCGATGATGACAGTTAGGACAATGAATATATTCTTTATAGCTTCCTTCCTCTTTCTCTATATCCTCTTCGTGGAAGGTAGGATCTATTTCATGACTACAATCTGGACACAATCGCTTACCTAGTTTTTCAAAAACCATTCTTAAACTCGTGTACATATCTGTTACTGTCCCAACAGTTGAACGCGGATTCCTATTGGTAATTTGTTGGTTAATACTTATAGCTGGTGAGAGCCCACTCATTAAATCTACTTTGGGCTTATTAATACCTTGAAGACCCATGGATTCTAAATACTGTCTCTGACATTCCTTAAATAACGTGTCCATCGCCAGTGTCGACTTTCCAGATCCAGATGGACCAGTAAATACAACGAGTTTATTTTTGGGAATAGAGACAGACAGCCCTTTTAGATTATTTTCCCTTGCACCTTTAACAAGAATAACATCCTTCAATCCTAACTCCTCCTTTTCAGCATCTATTCTAATCATACAACATTTATGCAAGTGCAAGGTTACACCTATTATGTTACTATTATGATAGTATTTTTAACCAACAAACTCGCCATGGTACTTTAAGGTTTTAAATCAATCTTTATACTTCTATTTTGTTTTGGAGGTTCAGATGGAATTAAGACCAGTAGATATTGCTCGTAAATTAGATGTAGGAACAAGCGCTTTAAGACATTATGAGGAATGGGGGATTGTCCCGCCAGCTAAACGGAAGCCAAATGGATATCGTATTTATACAGAAGAACACGAGGCATATTTCTTATGTATCCGAGCAATGTACCCAGGGTTCGGGATGGCTGCTGTTCGAAAAATAATGCCGATGATCCAGCAAGGTCAATATACAGAGGCATTATGGGAAGTAAATAAGCTGCAGGCAGATTTATATCAGAGGAAAATGCAAGCAACAAAAGCCTTAGAAATACTTAAACCTGCTAATATGAAAAGTTTCTTGGATAAAAGAAATAAAGATTGGTATACAATTGGTGAAGTAGAAAGAGAAATTGATGTACCCACTACAACGCTTAGGCATTGGGAGAAGGAGGGTCTCATTACTCCGTATAGGGACCCAGAAAGTGGATACAGGAAGTATAACCGAGAGGATATTCGTAGATTATTAATTATCCGAACTGTTCAATCATCGGTTTACCTACTCGATAAAGTTAGAGTAATAATGGACAAAATCAATCATTTAAGTATTCATGAGGCTAGAAAAATCGTTATGGATTCATTAGCTCATATGGACTACCAAATTGAGCAACAGTTCCGTGGTGGTTTTTATTTATACCAATTAATAGAATTACTTAAGAAAAACATAGAGGATTCCTAGAGAGAAACCCAGATGGATCAGAATATACGGTTTAACTTCTCTAGTATTTCTGGGTTGTATTTGAGTTTTTTCTAATTGCAAATTCCTTTAGTTCTGCTTCTACAATCCTTTTTTTGTTTATCCACATCGAGGTTATAAAATGATTGATTAATTTCCAATCCCTTCCTTAGGATTAACATTTAACTATTTTAGACTACAATGTTCAATTGGCCATTTCTAAGTTGAATGAAAAAAGGCTGAATCCATTCTGAATCCAGCCCAATTTCTTAATAACCAAAAAAAGCACTCTTTTTGATATTCCGTTTTGAGATATTATTATCTTGTAAATAGCTATGCATAGAATCTACCATTGACTTTGGCCCCGAAATAAAGAATCTACCATCGTTTGAATAGGAATTAGTAATCTCATCTATTTTCTGATACAATTCATCCCTTGAAGCAAGATATGTTACATGTATTGACGTACTGCTAGCAATAGTATCAATCTCATCTTTGAATAAATAGGATTGTGAGCTATCTAGGTAAAGTAGATGAATTGATTGGTCAGCTGTAACTCCATTTGCCTCAATCTGTTTTATAATCGATCGAAACGGTGTAATTCCTATTCCACCTGCAATTAAGAAGGTTGGACAGTTATCTCTTAAATAAAAAGACCCGACAGGACCACTCATCCTAATTTTCATTCCCTCTTCCAGCTCTAGCATCGCCCTCTTAAAGTCACTTGGATTATCACTAATACTTGTTGTTATTTTAATAGTATTCTCTGAGGGAGCAGATGCCACACTAAATGGTCGTATCGAATTTCTGATTTTCTTATGCGTAATACTGAATAACCCATGTTGTCCTGCTTGCCACGTTACATCCTTCTCTTTTTCAAATAAAAAGGTATACACACCATCAGATTCTTTGTAGCTATCTAAGAGAACTAAATCTCTCTTTTTAAATACGGATAATGTATCTTGCAAAAAACTCATTTTTAATGCCTCCTTTTTTACCTAACTAACATTTATAAGGACTATTTCCGCCAGAAAGTAGTACAGTTTGCCTTGTCCCAAATATTAAACTCAATCATTTTCTCTAGTAATGAGTAATCAAACGGCTGATTCCAAGGGAAACGTATTAACTCCTTCGTGTATTCAAAACCCGCCTTCTTAATATCATCCTCTACATATGTAATAGTCACAGCTTCAGGGGCGACAGCTAAATGTTTTTTAGATGCGCTAAACCCAATAATAAATGTGCCATGATCTGTAAACATTGGCTGATTCCATTTAATTTCGGGCTCTAAATTTGGATAGTAATCTTTTATCCAAGTAAAAATTTCTTCTGTTCTTTCTCGATGGGTAGGATCATCAATCCCTGCTAGAAACTCAGCAAAATATTCCATAAAACACCCTCCAAGGCTTAAGATATGTTACTTTCAAGAGATTCCTCTAAAACCTTCTTTAAGTCCTCCATTTTTCCAGCCCAACCATATTTTGCACCATTGAACGCAAAATCTTCTTTTTCAAATCCTGTTTGTTCCAGATGTAAGTAGGTCATTTCTCCCTCTTGTTTTAACGTCCACGTGACTACCGTGTTTATTGGGCCCCCTACCCATGTGTAAGATAACTTATATGGTTCATCTACTACCAAAACCTCACTATCTACTATTAAGTCGATTTCCTTATTTTGAAACTGACATTTGTATCCTACGATAGGTTTAAAATTATTTTCCATTACCCACCTTGCAAGGGTATCTGAATTAGTTAAGGCATCCCATACTTTATTGATAGGACTCTTAAATTGAAAATCTAACGATATATCTGCCATGATCTATTCCTCCTCCAAAATAGTTTTAAGTACCATTGCTCTTTCATTCCAGAACTTCTCATAAAATGATAACCAATCTTTAACCTCTTGTAAGGGGCCAGCATTTAATCGATATCTAGTTTCTCTACCTAGTTTACGGTTCGTTACAAGATTCGCTTCTTTAAGGATCGCCAAGTGTTTTGAAACTGCGGTACGTCCAATTTGAAATTGTTCCGTTAATTCATGAAGAGGTACCTCTTCTTCATCTGCCAGCAAGCGTATTAATTTACGTCTTGTCGGATCTGCTATAGCTATAAAAACATCACGTCTTTGGTGAGTGCTGTTCAATGTCATCACCCTTTATATTTATTAGACACTAATTGGTGTCTTAATTATACGCCACCAATTAGTGTCCAGTCAAATGTATATTATTTATATTAGCCCTTACCCTATTTATTTCTCTATTACTCTTGCAAAATTTCCACTCGATACTCGCAAAATTATAAATCAATATACCTCACTTGCAACCCAGAAATTTGACCTAGTAACTTCCGATAATACTCCGAGCGAATCGAAAACTCGCCATATTCTTCATGCGTTGTACATGAAAACCAAGCAAAGTCATTTTTTAGAAAAGTCAAATCCTCAGGCAGGTTTGGTGCCACCCAATCATAAAGTGTATTTGCAGATTGTTGCAATAGACTACATGTATCCCGATTCGATTCCATTACATATACAGTTGCTTTTGGACCTTTTGTAATGGTATTTGCCCATTTTTTAGTTTTATAGGTTTCCAGAATATATGGCTGAAACTTCTCTAGTATTACTGGATTATATTTCAGTTCTTTTCTTGTTACGAAATAGAATTTATCTGAATGATCACATAGCACCTTCATTAACTGCTGGTAGGTTTCTCCAGTAGGATTTTCAACTATTTCCCAGTATTCCATTTCAATCACCTTTTTCACATTATTATTATTTTCTATACGTGATACGCTTTAAAATGCATCCATTGTATAAAAATGCCTTCCCAATTATAAAATTGAGAAGGCAGAGAATAATCTACATAAGTGAATAAGAGGTCATTAGACTCAAAATATTATCTTCCTGAATCGTATTATAAGCTACCTTATTCCGTTGTAATTTACCACATTTTATACATTCATGAATAATTTGATAACCCTTTTTCCCAGAGTAGTCTAAGCTAATCGGACGCATTAAGCCCTGACAATTACTTAAACGATCACCAGGTTGATTATCGAGGTGCTTTGAAAATAAACAAAATGGACAGTGATTTCGATAGCTGCCATTTGTTAAAGGCATGACATTTGCTCCACAATTTCCGCATTGAAAAGCTGTGTTTTCTGATATTCTACTCAACGTTATCTTCCTCCAAGATGAATTTTCCATCATTGGAGAAAGGGTTCCGTTTGTTTTCCTACTAAAAATGTAGTTTCAGGCTTTTAAGGCGAAGGGACATATTCACCGCTCTGTTCTGGAGAGCGATTACTTCTAGTTCCTGCTTCACAAGGACATGTTGCATCCCCTGATCCGGACCATGATTGACTTTTTCATAATTGTATCAACCACTGTAAGACGGACTTCTCCACCTTCCACTAGTAGGTGTTCATCCTTAATCACTGACATAGGCATCGTCCCCTAGAAGATCCGATTGAGTTTTACTAGTTGATTCAAAAAATCACTCCAAAATTTCTTTTTATTTAGATTATTCCCTTCCCTAATTATATAATCTATTAGACTCGAAAACAAATATAGATTAATAGTTATTGTGTTAAGGGAATCATTGCGTAATCTCCTTTTATATAGCATTTCCCAGATATAAAAGCAAAGTGTATTTTGGGGAGGAAGTAAACTTAACCTTCGACAGGAATGGATGTCGTATAATGTTGTAATTAAAAATACATATCGACCATTTAGAATGATTATGTTTCATGCACTATCTAACTCATTCTTCCTCAATTCGCATCCTCATTTCCATTAATATCCCTTTTTCTCGATTGGAAGAGTAATGAAGGTTTACCAATGACTCGTAAATATCACTTATTACCGTTAATCGATTGTCTTCTACGTATTGGAGGAGCTTTTTTAAATTTGTAAAATAATCCTGTTCTGATAAGCTATAAAAAGCAATACATACATATTTCCCCCGAGGAATGGTTGCGATCTCGGTATCTTTTGATAGTTCCAAGGTATCCTCGTTCGATAAGACAGGTGTGAATAAATATTTGTAGGAGACTTCCTCGGCACAGGTATATGACCGGTAAGGGAAGATAGCACCATAATCATTGTACCGAAAACCCTCTGTCGATGCTGTAATTTGCTTAAGTTTTTGAAACGATGCATTTAATATATTTGTCGGATTAATTCCATCAGCGCCTGTCTGAATAATTTGGGTTTCCTCTTCATGAGAGAAAAATACTTCACCTATTGTCGGGTACTCCTTTATACGCTGTATACCCTTTTTCGCACTTGTAATTGTTTGTTCAATTTGCATTAAGTTATCAATTTTATCCTTTACAACTCTTTCTTGTTCTTTTAAAAATACTAGTAAATCATCTGCGTTAAATTCCTGCACCTCTTTTATTTCCTTTAAAGGGATGCCAATATATTTCAAGGATTTGATTAAGTCTAACAGGTATAACTGCGAATCATCATAATAGCGATAGTTCGTATTTGGATCAATATAGGCCGGTTTAAACAAGCCAATTTTATCGTAATGCCGAAGCGCTTTTATCGAGATATTCATTAGCTTAGAGACTTCGCCTATGGAATAGTATCTTTCCGTCATATGTTCATCACATCCTTAATCATACCGTATAGCAAAAACTGTATTCCTTGCAACATACAAGGAATACAGTTTTTCCATACTTATGCCTTTTGGTGTTTTGGTTCTTTCCATGCAAGTGTTAGCCCAATTCCTATAGCTAAAATAATGGTTGCAAAATAAAACGGGTAATTAAGATCAATATCGAATAATAATCCACCGATTACTGGCCCAATCACATTCCCGACACTGGTAAACATAGAGTTCATACCAGCAACAAAGCCTTGTTCCTTACCAGCAATTCTTGTTAGATATGTCGTTACAGCTGGGCGCATCAAATCAAATCCAATAAATACTGTGATGGTAACAAGTAAAATTGTAAAATATTCATGAACCATCGTTAATAAAAATACGAGAACAGCCGACACCATAAGGCTATATCGGATTAAGCGAATTTCCCCTAGCCATTTGGTTAAGCGATCAAATAACACAATTTGAAAGAATGCACCGATAATGCCTCCACCTGTTATCGCAATGGCAATATCCTTCGGTGTGAAACTGAACTTATGATCGACAAACAATGAAAATAGCGATTCAAAGGATGATAAACCGAATGAGAATATCAATATGATCACAAAGGATATAAAATACATCGGTGCAAAAATTCGTTTCCAACCTTTATTTTGTCCTACATTGTCTTCCTCATGTTCAGGATTTCTCTCTGGTTCATGAAGCAGTATAAATGACAATATTGCGGCAACTAAAGCAACGCCTGCTGCAACAAAGAACGGTAAACGAGTATGAATATCTGCTAAGAAGCCCCCGATACCAGGTCCGATAATAAATCCTGTTGAGATAGCTGCCGACATATAGCCCATTGCTTTGGAGCGAGTTTCAATCGTAGTAATATCAGCAATAAAAGCCGTTACTGCTGGCATGATGAAAGCTGCACTTACCCCTCCAAGCATACGTGATATAAAAAGTAAGCTAACTGAATTTCCGATTCCAAATAGTAATTCGGAAAAACTAAAAATAATTAAGCCAACTACAATCATTCTTTTACGACCAAATTGATCAACCCATCGACCTGCAATTGGTGATACAAGCAATTGTACAAAAGCAAAAGCAGCGACCATATTGCCGAGTACCGACCCAGATAAATGCAATTCATTCATAATAGTGGGAACGACTGGAATAACAAGACTAATTCCCAAGAATGCGATGAAGATATTTGCTAAAACGATAGTTAATACAATGTTGTGTTTCCGCATATTGTTCTACTCCCTTAAAAAACGTATATAACCTAATTTAATGCCTACCCTTAGGGGAGAGTCAATGGATTTGTACTTATTTTACAATAAAGGTGTTTATCTCTATTTCTAGCTAATCTGGCTTATATCGATAATCCCAGGGCTTGACATCCTATTGAAGGACATATAATTATTCTTATCCAAATCGCCACTTAGTAGTCGTAGGGTTGTTTGTTGATCTACTTCTAATCCGTTATATGCGAGTTTCCTCGTATTTTCTTAGCTAGCCCATCCTCCCCAAATATCAATTAAGTTACACTTATAAGTTCACTTAAAGGGATATTCGTATCTCCTGCCACCCATAAATTGGGTTCCATAATCTCTATCACGTAAATTACCAGATGGAATGGAGGGAAAATGGCAAAAGGAAAAGGACTAGCCCGTATTTTATTGGGCCAGCCCTATTGTAACGAAAAACTAATGGAATAACGGTTAACTTCACAATGGTTCTCCCATTACCCTACACCGCTTCTAGCCGTTTCGATACGAACTATTTAGTAGGAGATACGTTAAGAAGAGTATACGACTTGCTACTTTCAATTATCAATCACTTCAAATATATAAGGGGTATTACGATAATGATGACCAAAGTTCAGGCCATATCCCGCTACAAACAGGTCTTCTATAACAAACCCTTTATAGTCAACATCAATATCGGCTTGTCTACGTGACGGTTTATCAAGAAGTGTACAAGTTTTTAAGCTTTTGGGATGTTTTTCTCTTAATACATCGTATACTGCCTTCATTGTATTCCCCGAATCCAATATATCATCAACGATAAGAACATCATATTCGGAGATATCCTCTGTGAGGTTCGAGAATATTTTCACTTCACCTGTGCTCGTTTTTTCAAATCCGTAACTTGCCGTTTCTATAAATTCAATTCGAACTGGAATCGTGATATGCCTTACAAGATCTGCTGTAAAAATAAAGCTTCCTCTTAATAATGAAATAACAAGAAGATTTTTACCCTCATTTTCATAATCCTTTGATATAACTGTGCCTAGTTCCCTTATCTTTTCTTTTATTTCTTCTTCCTTGAATAAAACATTTTTTATCATTCATTTCTACCACCCTAGTTATAATTCACATGTACAGATTTTATTTAAAATACGTACTGAATAACAAAGTTACCGATAAACAAAATGGCAATCAAATAAAGTGCAGGGTGGATTTCCTTCCATTTCCCCAGAAGGAGCTTTATCAATGGATAAAGTATAAAGCCAATTGCCATACCATCTGCAATACTATACGTTAAGGGAATTAATACAATAATTAATAGTGCTGGTATACATTCCGTTAACTCATCCATTTGTATATGAACAATGTTTTGCAACATTAGAATCCCAATCAATATCAATATTGGAGAAACTGCACTTGCAGGAACTATTTTAATGATCGGTATAAACAAGATGGAAACAAGAAACATAATTCCAGTTACAATACTCGTTAGCCCAGTTCTGCCACCAGCTGTAATTCCTGCCGCTGCTTCCACTGATGCTACAGTAGGACTTGTACCAAATATTCCTGAGGATAAAACCGAAACCGCAGTTGCCTGAAGTGATTTCTTGCTGCTTTCAGGACGATTAAGCATTTTACTATGCCCATGTATTAAACCAATGTTCTCAAACACAATCACCATAGCAAAAGAAATGGAGGTTAGCCAGAAAATGATATTTCCAGCCTGTCCCCACGATATTTGGCCAAACACGCCAATGTATTCATGAAAGGATGGCATAGAAAGAGATATTCCCTCAAAATTAGAACCACCGAACCAAATCGTTAGAAACGAGGTAATAATAATACTTAATAATAGGTTTCCTGGTACATTTTTAATAAATAATAGAATGGTAATCGTTAAACCAATAAACGTTATGATTGCTGTAGGGCTGCTCAAATCACCAATTGCAAGTAATGTGTGCTCAGAGCTTGTAATAATGCCCGCATTTTCAAATCCTATTAAGATGAGTAGGATGCCTATTCCAATTGTAATGGCTTCCTTTAAGGAATTAGGAATGGAGGATGTGATTACTTTGGCCAATGGTGTAAAGGCAATAACAATGAAAACGAGGCCAGAAACAAAAACCATTGCCAAGGCTTCCTGCCAGGAAAATCCCCCAGATTGAACGATCGTATATGTGAACATTGCATTAAGGCCCATACCAGGAATAATAAGAAGAGGAGCATTGCTCCATAACCCCATGACTAAGCAGCCAATAAAACTGGTCAAAATAGTTGCAATAATCCCTGCTTCCATTGGGATTCCTGCTACCGCTAAAATTGTTGCATTAACAATAATAATATAGGCCACAGTAATATATGAAATTAACCCCGCAGAAATTTCTTTTGTAATTGTCGTACCATATTGATTAAATTTAAAAAAACGCTCCATCTAATCACCTTTCCACTTTACCTTTTAAAGGAATATGAAAATCATGATAACATGGACATATCCATATGGAAAATATATAATTTAAATGGAAACTATATGTTTTTTATATAGAAGGAGAAATGTATGGATATTAAACAATTACGGTATTTTATAGCTATAGCTGAGGAGAAGAATATAACTGCTGCTGCCAGTCGTCTGCATATGTCTCAACCACCTCTAAGCATGCAGTTGAAGCAATTGGAAAGTGAGTTAGGTGTTAAATTGTTCGATCGAAGTGGCAAAAGAATGGAGTTAACGGATAAAGGTGAAGTACTTTACAAAAAGGCTTTACACCTTGTAAACAATTTAGAGGAAATAAAAAACGAAATACAGGAAACCGAGCAAGGAAAAAAGGGTGTTCTAGCTTTAGGTATTAATACTTTATCGCTTTCAGGATTTTCAGAAGTACTCCAGTCCTTCCACAAAAAATATCCGTCCGTTTCTTTAAAAATTGTTCAAAACGATTCTAATTACTTAGCAGAGATGGTAAAAACGAGAGCCATCGAAATGGCATTTGTACGGCTTCCACTCGAACATCATGGTTTGATATATCAGCATCTCATGAATGAGCCCTTTTATTTCGTAACAGATAAGGAAACAAGCACGATTTCACTAGAAGAGGTTTCACAGATCCCTCTTATTATTCCAAGTACAGAAGGGCTGGGCATCTATAGTACGATTCTTGAAGCATTTACAAAGCAAAACCTGCAACTAAACAAAATGGCAGAGTGCTCTGATATGAATACATTAATGGATTTGGTTAAAGGGGGAATTGGTGCAACAATTGTTCCAAAGTCGGTACTAGACGTCTATGGTGATAAGCAGCTCTGTTCTATACCGATATGCAATACTAATATGGCATCTTCTTTAGGAGTCATTTGGCTTGAAAACCATTATGTCTCTACTCCTGCAAAGAAGTTTATCAGGCTACTGAAAGAACTCTAAAAATTATTTCTATGGTGAAAAAGTTGGAATTTAACATCATGTTTGGAATGATATGCTATGTTCCTTTCTATAAGATAAACACACCATATTGCAAAGTAAAAAATACTAAGAGACTTTTTTAGTTATAGTTTATTAATATTTTCATGTGCATCTAAGGTTAGCACCATAATTAGTAATAATGTATCCCACTTGCAAAATCACTTTAATATAAGTGCTATTCGTAATTACAAGGGTAAAGAAGACACAAATAAATGTAAAGATTCAGTTTATAATACTGCTAATTAATCAATTCAATGGTACTATTGATTTATATATTTTAATAGGGGGTCTAAGAATGGTCTATATAGCCCATGTTCGCGAAAATGATCAGGAAATTCAAACTGTTTCCGAGCATTTACTTGGCGTTAAACGTTTAGCAGAGGTATTTGGCGAAAAATTAGGGCTAGCTCATGTTGCTGGTTTAGCAGGCTTGCTTCATGACTTGGGAAAGTATACAGATGTTTTTCAAGAATACATAATACAAGTAGCATTTCATCAGGAACCCGCTGAAAAAAAACGTGGCGAGGTTGATCATTCAACAGCCGGAGGAAAATTGCTGTTCTCCATGTTCCATAATAAAAATAATACACCTCAAGAAAAATTACTAACCGAAATAGTCGGAAATGCCATTATTTCACACCACAGTAATTTACATGATTACATTTCCCCAGATATCAAATCCGACTTTTTAAGGCGTGTAAGGGATAAAGATTTAGAAGAATATCCACTAGCCGTTGAACGCTTTTTCGAAGAAGTAATAACAGAGAAGGACTTTAAACAATATGTATACAATGCCTTGGATGAATTAATGCAATTCATAGATTCTAGTCCTACACAAATTTTCTTTCTAACAAAATTTATTTTTAGCTGTTTAGTCGATGCTGATAGAACAGATACTAGACAATTTGAAGAAAAGAGGAAAGAAGTACAGGATTCGCAATTTGGAAGTCTATTCGCCTCCTACTATCAAAAATTATTGAATAAACTCATTTCCTTTAAAAAGGGTAAAAAAGGTAATGAGCAAATCAATAAATTACGACAAGAATTGTCAGAACAATGCGACTCATTTGCTGATAAACCCTCAGGTATTTATACTTTGTCAATTCCAACAGGAGGAGGAAAAACACTAGCTAGCCTCCGATATGCACTTAAACATGCACAAAAATTTGATAAACAGCGGATTATATACGTTGTACCATTTACAACAATAATTGAACAAAATGCAGAAGAGATTAGAAAGATATTGGAAGACGATATACATCTATTAGAGCATCATTCCAATGTTATTGATGATGAAGAGGAAAATGATGAACTACTCGATGGTTTGATTACAAAGAGAGAAAAACTAAAACTTGCACGTGATAACTGGGATAGCCCTATTATTTTCACTACACTTGTCCAATTTTTGAATGTTTTTTATGCCAAAGGAAATAGAAATACACGACGATTACATAATCTAAGTCATTCTGTACTTATCTTTGATGAAGTACAGAAGGTTCCGACAAAAAGTGTATCCCTTTTCAATGAAGCGCTAAACTTTTTAAAAAAAGATGCTCACTCTAGCATTCTGCTTTGCACTGCAACCCAACCAACATTGGATCATGTAAATCATTCTCTATTGAAAAACAGAGATGGAGAGATTGTTCAAAATCTGCCAGAAGTTTTTAAAGCATTTAAGAGGAATGAGATTATTGATCGAACAGGTACACAGATAAATAATAACCAGTTAGCTGATTGGATTCATTCTAATGCAGAATCATGGGTTAATACACTTGTAATATTAAATACAAAGTCAGTGGTTAAAAAACTTTACGAAGCTTTAAAGGATGGTCCATTACCAGTTTATCATTTGAGTACAACTATGTGTGCAGTACATCGGAAAGATATTTTAAACAAAATAAAGAAATTATTGAAAAATAAAACCCCTTTTATATGCGTGACAACTCAATTGATTGAAGCCGGTGTTGATGTAAGCTTTAAGCGTGTAATTCGATCATTGGCTGGACTCGATTCCATTGCTCAAGCAGCTGGAAGATGTAATAGGCATGGTGAAGATGGTGTCCAAGATGTATACGTGATTGATCATGCTGATGAAAAACTTACGAGATTGAAGGAAATTAAAACTGGTAAAGAGATAACAGGGAATATTCTTGCAAGATATAAAAAGGTCGCTGAGGAATATGATAAAAGCTTATTATCGTATACAGCGATGAATGAATACTTCCAGCATTATTATAAAAAAATGGAAACAGATTTAAACTATTATATTCCTAAGGTAGAAAAAGACATGACGAAATTGTTGATGGCTACTCGAAGGGAAAACGATTATCTCAAAGCATATGTGAAAAAATATAAAGCAGGATTTCCACTAGTTTTAACCGGCAGTTATAAAACAGCAGCAGACTATTTCCAAGTTATTGATCAACAGACTACTTCTGTAATTGTACCTTATGGCGATGGAAAAGAAATTATCGCAAAGTTAAATAGTGTTAAGAGAATAGAAGATTTATCAAAACTATTAAAGCGAGCGCAACAATATACGGTTAATGTATATTCACAAGCCTTAAGACAATTGAACCAGGATAATGCTATTGTTCCGCATCTAGAAGGCATGATTTATGAGCTAAGGGAGAATTGGTACAGTGAAGATTATGGTGTTGATTTTAAAGGAGAAGGTGAGATGGACTTTATGTCATTTTAAAATAAAATCTATCTATTTCAGATAGCCGTTTCAAAATTCTATATATGAATTTTTCAATCTGCACTTAAATAAACGATATATTTAATATAACAAAATATTAAATAAAAATGTTACTTGGATCTAAATGCCAAATAAATATATATCAGTAAAGTTTATACAAATCCTACTGGTTTATTCTATTTTAATATTAAATAGAAAATTCACTAGCTATCTATTTTAAAGGAGGTGAAACCATGAAAAACGAAATCCAATTTGAGATATTTGGCGATTATGCCCTTTTCACAGACCCGCTTACCAAAATTGGTGGTGAAAAGCTTTCATATAGTGTACCGACGTACCAAGCTATAAAAGGAATAGTAGAATCCGTTTATTGGAAGCCAACAATCATGTTTATTATTGACGAACTTCGTGTCATGAAACCAATTCAGATGGAGTCAAAAGGAATTCGGCCAATTGAATATGGCGGTGGGAATACACTTGCGAACTATACCTATTTGAGGGATGTGCATTACCAGGTAAAGGCACATTTTGAATTTAATATGAACCGCCCTGATATGGCATTTGATCGTAATGAAGGGAAGCACTTTAGCATTCTTCAGCGAGCATTGAAAGCTGGTGGTCGTAGAGACATTTTCCTTGGCACAAGAGAATGTCAGGGCTACGTGGAACCTTGCGAATATGGAAGTGGAAAAGGTTACTATGATGAAATTCACGCAGATTATACACTCGGAACAATGGTACATGGTTTTAATTATCCAGATGAAACAGGAAAAAATCAATTAGAAGTCAGATTATGGCGACCAGAAATGAAGAGGGGATATATTCAGTTTCCTAGACCCGAAAATTGCAAGATTATAAGACCAATTAAAGAAATGGAAGCAAAATTTTTTAATGAAGAAAATATAGAATCTGTTGAATCGTTGTCTCGTTCGTTAGGGGGGGAATAAGATTGAGTTGGTTGCAGAATCTGTACAAAACCTACAATGACAATGAAGAATACGTTGGAAAAATAGTCAAGAAACGAAGTGATCGGGAGTATACATTATTACCGATTTCCCATACAACACAAAATGCGCATATTGAAGTTACAGTTGATGAATATGGGAATTATTTGAAAGGAATTGTACTAGAAAAAGAGAATACTATTATTCCTTGCACTGAGGAGTCTGCAAGTCGTGCAGGTTCAAAGGTTGCACCATACCCATTACATGATAAATTAAGTTATGTTGCAGGTGACTTTGTAAAATATGGAGGGAAAATTAAAAATCATGACGATATCCCTTTCGAGTCATATATCAAGAATTTAAAGGAATGGGCAGAATCACCACATACCACAGAAAAAGTAATAAGTATTTATAAATATGTATGCAAAGGACGGTTGATTGAAGATTTGGTTAACGATGGTCTTCTAGTGTTGGATGAGAATCAACAATTAATTGAGAAGTGGAATAAGAAGCTCGAAGAAACCCTTGGAGAAAAGCCATTAATCTTTTCTAGTGGTGCTACAGATCAAGTAAGTGCTTTTGTTCGATTTAATGTTTATAAACGAACATCCACAGTAGAAGTATGGAAGGATAAAGAAGTATACCAGTCTTTTATTGACTTTTATAATGAAAAATTAGGTGATGAGGATGTTGACTTTGTAACAGGTAAAATAGCTCCAAGTACAGAGCGACATGCCAATAAAATTCGTCATGCAGCCGACAAGGCAAAATTGATTTCAGCGAACGACACTTCAGGATTTACTTTCCGCGGTAGATTTACGACTAGTAGGGACGCTGCTAGTATTAGCTATGAGGTATCACAAAAAGCCCATAATGCATTAAAGTGGCTAATTCACCGTCAGGGGAAAACTATTGATAACCGTGTATTTCTTGTTTGGGGGAATGATGGCAAAAATGTCCCTTACCCAGTTGAAGACGCCTTGGATATTTTGCAACATACAAATCAAAACATAGAAACAGATCCGGATACAGATAAACCTTTTGCAGAAGAAGTAAAAAGAGCTATAGATGGATATCGAAATGATCTTGACTATGACTCAGAAGTTAACATAATTGTTCTTGACTCTGCGACTACGGGAAGAATGGCAGTTCTTTATTATCGAAATATGAATAAAGAGATATACCTTAATCGATTAAAAGATTGGCATTCAAAGTGTATATGGGAGCATAGATATCGCAGAAGTGAGGAGAGATTTGTGAAATTTTACGGTGCTCCAGCAACGAAAGATATTGCTTTTGCAGCATATGGTCCTAGGGCGAGTGAAAAAGTTGTAAAGGGCTTAATGGAAAGATTGCTTCCTTGTATTATAGACGGACGTGTTGTTCCGAAGGATATTATGAAAAGTGCTTTTCATCGAGCATCTAATCCTGTTACGATGGAGCATTGGGAATGGGAGAAAACCCTGAGCGTTACCTGTGCATTAATACGAAGATCATTGCTTGAAGAAAAGGAGGAAATGGATGTGACATTAGACAAAGATATTACTGATCGTAGTTACCTATTTGGTAGATTGTTAGCAGTTGCTGATGTACTAGAGAGAAGTGCACTTGGTAAAGAGGAAACGAGAGCTACTAATGCAATACGTTATATGAATTCTTTTTCACAAAAGCCGAGCCGAACATGGATGACTCTGCAGGCGAGTTTACAACCATATCAATCAAAGCTTGGGGCAAAAGCGAACTATTTATCAAAAGTTATAGATGAGATTAGTGATAAATTTTCTATTGATGATTTTAATAATAAGCCACTATCTGAAAAATTTTTATTGGGTTTTTACAGTCAACGTCGAGAACTATATATGAAAAAAGAAAAAAATATTGAAAGTGAGGAACAAATAAATGAGTATACTCGACCATAAAGTTGATTTTGCTGTAGTTTTATCTGTTTCAAAGGCTAACCCGAATGGCGATCCGCTAAATGGAAACCGTCCACGTCAAAATTACGATGGACATGGAGAGATTTCAGACGTTGCTATCAAACGAAAAATCCGTAACCGATTGCAAGATATGGGGGAATCCATTTTTGTTCAATCTGATGACCGCAAAACAGATGGCTTTAAGAGTTTAAAGGAAAGAGCAGAATCTGATGAAACCTTAGCAAAAATGTTAAAAGATAAGAAAGCTGCACGTGATAAATTTGCTTCAATTGCTTGTGAGAAATGGATAGACGTCCGCAGTTTCGGACAAGTGTTTGCTTTTAAGGGATCTGATCTTTCCGTAGGTGTTCGTGGTCCCGTGAGTGTTCAAACAGCAACTAGTATTGATCCGATCGATATCACAAGTTTACAGATTACTAAAAGTGTGAATTCAGTTACAAGTGACACTAAGGGTTCTGACACTATGGGAATGAAGCATCGTGTAGACTTTGGAGTATATGTATTCAATGGAAGTATTAATACACAACTTGCTGAAAAAACGGGATTTACAAATGAAGACGCAGAAAAAATTAAACAAGCTTTAATTACACTATTTGAAAATGATAGTTCATCTGCACGACCTGATGGTAGTATGGAAGTTCATAAAGTATACTGGTGGGAGCATAGCTCTAAACTAGGTCAATATTCTTCCGCAAAAGTACATCGTTCTTTAAGAATTGAAGCTAAAACAGATGCTCCGAAGTCTTTTGATGAAGACAATTATACGATAGCATTACATGACTTACAAGGTCTAGCGGTGGAAGTATTTAATGGGCAATAATGAAGATCAATACTTAATGTTGTCAGGTCTACAGCACTTTGAGTTTTGTCGCCGACAATGGGCATTGATCCATATTGAACAACAATGGGAAGAGAATGTAAAAACAATTGAAGGACAGCATTTGCATCAAAAAGCTGATCAACCATTTGTCCGTGAAAAACGTGGTGAAAAGCTGATCGTACGAGCGATGCCTATACAATCTCATCATTTAAAATTGAATGGTATCTGTGACGTTGTTGAATTTATTGAAAATCCAGATGGTGTCGAATTAGCTGGAATGAATGGTTTATTCTTACCATATCCAGTTGAATATAAACGAGGTAAACCAAAAAAAGGTGACGAAGATATTATTCAACTAGTAGCACAAGCAATTTGTTTAGAAGAAATGCTTCTTTGTAAAGTCGATAAAGGGTTTCTCTATTACCATGAAATAAAGCATCGTGTGGAAGTGCCTATAAATGAAACTTTTAAAAATAAAGTGACAGAGATGGCAAAGGAAATGCACCATTATTATGATAATCGGCATACACCTAAAGTTAAAACAGGTCAACATTGTAAAAGCTGTTCATTACAACATATTTGTTTACCGAAGCTAATGATGAAGCATTCTGTAAAAAGTTTTATTGAAGGGAGGTTGAACGAGTGAAAAAATTGCTAAACACGTTGTTTGTTACCCAATCGGATGTTTATTTGTCATTAGATGGGGATAATATTGTGTTGCTAAAAGATCAGGAACAACTCGGGAGGCTTCCTTTACATAATTTAGAAAGTATCGTTAGTTTTGGATACACAGGAGCTAGTCCTGCGCTAATGGGATACTGTGCTGAACGTAATATATCAATTGCCTTCCTAACAAAGAACGGAAGGTTCTTGGCACGGGTAATTGGTCAAAGTAGAGGTAATGTCACGTTAAGGAAGAAACAATATCGTTTATCCGATGACGAGCAAGCCTCAGCAAGAATTGCACGTAATTTTATCTTTGGTAAAATCTATAATAACAAATGGATACTTGAACGAATGACAAGAAATTATCCATTTCGTATAGATGTTGATCGTTTTAAAGAAATATCTAACCACCTGACTTCGATTCTCCAAGAAGTAAGAAAATGTGAAGATTTAGATAGCCTAAGAGGTTGGGAAGGACAAGCCGCTATTAGTTATAATAGGGTCTTTAATTCTATGATTCTACAACAAAAAGATGATTTTTATTTTCATCAGCGCTCTAGGAGACCGCCAAAGGACAATGTAAATGCAATGCTTTCTTTTGCCTATACACTTCTTGCAAATGATACTGCGGCTGCTTTGGAAACTGTTGGTCTCGACGCTTATGTTGGTTTTATGCACCGTGATAGGCCTGGACGCGTATCTCTTGCTCTTGATCTGATGGAAGAATTAAGAGGAGTTTTTGCAGATAAATTTGTATTATCCTTAATAAATCGCAAAGAGGTAAACAAGGATAATTTTTATA
Source organism: Ornithinibacillus bavariensis (assembly GCF_018333235.1). Lineage (GTDB taxonomy): Bacteria > Bacillota > Bacilli > Bacillales > Amphibacillaceae > Ornithinibacillus > Ornithinibacillus bavariensis. The sequence goes on from NZ_BORP01000003.1 coordinate 247,427, forward strand.
AAAAGGAAAATGGCGCTATATTAATGACAGATGATGCCAGAAAAATTTTTTTGAAGTCCTGGCAGTTGAAGAAACAAGATAAGATAACACATCCATTCCTATCTGAAAAAATAACATGGGGACTGGTACCTTATGTACAGGCATTATTACTTGCACGACACTTACGTGGCGATTTAGATGAATATCCACCATTTTTATGGAAGTAGGTGAATTGATGCTAGTTTTAATTACGTATGATGTTAGTACCTCAAGTAAAGGTGGAACAAAAAGACTTAGAAAAGTTTCAAAGGCATGTCAAAATTATGGACAACGTGTACAAAACTCTGTCTTTGAATGCATTTTAGATGCTACACAATATACAATATTAAAACATGAATTGGAGCAACTTATTGATTCCACTACAGATAGCCTTCGATTTTATAATTTAGGGAACAATCATAAAACTAAAGTAGAGCATATTGGAATAAAAGAATCTATAGATTTAGAAGAACCATTATTATTTTAGTTATAGTGCTAACCCTAAGTGCACATAAATTCTGTAGGGGGTTAGCACTAATTAACCACATACTTTTAGGAAAATAATGGGAAATAATAAGGAAAAGTTATGTGAATTAGTATATTTTCAGAGGGAAAATATTTTTTTCGAATATGCGTTCTTGTTTTTTAAAGGAATTCGCTGTCGCACTCTTTATGGGTGCGTGGATTGAAATCAAAAGGGGCATCATCAACAATCGGTTGGTGGTGGTCGCACTCTTTATGGGTGCGTGGATTGAAATTATCTTGAACAAGATCCCAGGTGTCCATATCAATGTCGCACTCTTTATGGGTGCGTGGATTGAAATCTCTAATACGTGTATCTAAGTTTTCAAATAATGGAGTCGCACTCTTTATGGGTGCGTGGATTGAAATTGTAAAGTAGGAATATCTACAGATGAAGTTGAACCGTCGCACTCTTTATGGGTGCGTGGATTGAAATTGTTATGATCTTTGTATTTATTTGGTTTTCCAGTGTCGCACTCTTTATGGGTGCGTGGATTGAAATATAGTCTAACCGAGGAAGAAATGACGTATATCCATAGTCGCACTCTTTATGGGTGCGTGGATTGAAATTCTATTGATATTAATAGTAGTTATCCCTATGTAAGTCGCACTCTTTATGGGTGCGTGGATTGAAATGGGTTTAGTATCGTACCATCCTTGTCCTGGTCGAGTCGCACTCTTTATGGGTGCGTGGATTGAAATATGTCAATGGTTTGACGTGCTTTTAATCCATCATGTCGCACTCTTTATGGGTGCGTGGATTGAAATGTTTAAACTAGTAAGCTCTTTAATCTGTGAAGTGTCGCACTCTTTATGGGTGCGTGGATTGAAATTAATGCATCTTGCTTACTGTATCCTGCTTCCTTGGTCGCACTCTTTATGGGTGCGTGGATTGAAATTCTTTGATGTTCTTTGTCCAACATCCGGAAAACTGTCGCACTCTTTATGGGTGCGTGGATTGAAATAAATGTTGGGAAGGAGGTAATCGTCAAGTGATAAGTCGCACTCTTTATGGGTGCGTGGATTGAAATTTTGAAGGTGATAAAGTTATTCTACGTGATGGTGTCGCACTCTTTATGGGTGCGTGGATTGAAATCTATTTAGTGCGTACCCTAAAGATTGTGGCCCGGTCGCACTCTTTATGGGTGCGTGGATTGAAATCAAACGAAAATAACTTGATGAATAATTTACATACGTCGCACTCTTTATGGGTGCGTGGATTGAAATTTCGAGATTGGTATTTATCCAGTTTTCCAAACTAGTCGCACTCTTTATGGGTGCGTGGATTGAAATTGATACGGAAGCGAAAAGTAATCGAAGTTTTACCGTCGCACTCTTTATGGGTGCGTGGATTGAAATGCTAACAATCTGTATATTATCGAAGCTGTTCCCCGTCGCACTCTTTATGGGTGCGTGGATTGAAATATTGCCGATATGGCGGTTGTAAACCAAATTAAGAGTCGCACTCTTTATGGGTGCGTGGATTGAAATCCTTAAACTTTGGGCATTATCTCGCATAACCTCAGTCGCACTCTTTATGGGTGCGTGGATTGAAATCCCGTTATAAACATCACCGTTGAACACCTCTACGGTCGCACTCTTTATGGGTGCGTGGATTGAAATACCACTACGTCTGTTTGCGTGTCGCAACCATATTGTCGCACTCTTTATGGGTGCGTGGATTGAAATACCACTACGTCTGTTTGCGTGTCGCAACCATATTGTCGCACTCTTTATGGGTGCGTGGATTGAAATCGTTGGGATATAGTATCTTTAGAAAGTCATCAGACGTCGCACTCTTTATGGGTGCGTGGATTGAAATCTCTGTATCTTGGGGTAGAAGGGGAATGAACCCCGTCGCACTCTTTATGGGTGCGTGGATTGAAATGGAACGAATACAAATGCTAAACCTAAAAGTACAAAGTCGCACTCTTTATGGGTGCGTGGATTGAAATGACTCTAAAACGCTGAACATTTAAACCACTAAAATGTCGCACTCTTTATGGGTGCGTGGATTGAAATATAGCCTTCTTCATTGCTGCAGTAGGTTTGGATAAGTCGCACTCTTTATGGGTGCGTGGATTGAAATTTTGAGGTAATCTTTGAGTCAGTTTTAAATTTACGTCGCACTCTTTATGGGTGCGTGGATTGAAATACAAATTTCGAAGAAGAAAAATTAGCGTTTGCTAAGTCGCACTCTTTATGGGTGCGTGGATTGAAATATTGATGGCATTGATCCAGAGGAAACTATCTTTAGTCGCACTCTTTATGGGTGCGTGGATTGAAATACTCCTTAGGATACCTTGGCAAATCTGACTCTAAGTCGCACTCTTTATGGGTGCGTGGATTGAAATGATTATTGCGTCTAGGGGTGGTGCACTATGATTGTGTCGCACTCTTTATGGGTGCGTGGATTGAAATCAATTGAATCCGTCTTTACATTTAATGTATCAGAAGTCGCACTCTTTATGGGTGCGTGGATTGAAATAACGAAATTGGAAAAAGTTGCTATACTTACAAGTGTCGCACTCTTTATGGGTGCGTGGATTGAAATATTACTAGATTTTATTTTATCTGAATTCGACAAAGTCGCACTCTTTATGGGTGCGTGGATTGAAATTCTTCGCAGCATTAACGGAAACATGACTACTTGGTCGCACTCTTTATGGGTGCGTGGATTGAAATTTCGATTGCGTTAGCTGTATCTGTGTGGATTAGGTCGCACTCTTTATGGGTGCGTGGATTGAAATTTTGCTAAATGGTGGAGTTGTTGATACCAATGCCAGTCGCACTCTTTATGGGTGCGTGGATTGAAATCGGAACTGGTGTAGGTGGCTATGGAAACGTAGTTGTCGCACTCTTTATGGGTGCGTGGATTGAAATAGGAATTAATGAAGTTGCAACCTCAACAAGTGAAGTCGCACTCTTTATGGGTGCGTGGATTGAAATAGGTTCTGGTTCAGGATTAGGTTCAGGGTCAACACCGTCGCACTCTTTATGGGTGCGTGGATTGAAATCTGGAGTTACTACTACTAAGTTTGTTCCGCCCTCCAGTCGCACTCTTTATGGGTGCGTGGATTGAAATTGGAAGTAAGGGGAATTGCTACCACATAACAGACGTCGCACTCTTTATGGGTGCGTGGATTGAAATAGATTTAAAGGCAAGAGGAGGGTTTGAATGAATTGGTCGCACTCTTTATGGGTGCGTGGATTGAAATTTTGCTTACTCCATTTACTGTGATGGTGTGTGCCCGTCGCACTCTTTATGGGTGCGTGGATTGAAATTTGGTATTCCAAGCCTTGAATTTAATTTCTAGGTCGAAACTCTATTTGGGTGTCCAGATTTTATATGATAAAACGCTATGTCCTTATTCTTCAACTAAAAACTGATTCTAGTATAGTTTCATATACACACCTTAGTTAAGTCGTTACAAACTTTTCTGGTCCACTTTCAAGATTTTAACTAGTTACCTGAGCAATAAATCTCATCTACTGTTGGTTTAATTCTCGATTATATCGTTTTGACTCATAGAGCTTGGACTCCCCCTCTAGATAGTTGAATATTAATAGCCTATCCAGATTGTGTTCATATATCTATTCTACGTTCAGATAAAAAATAAAATTGGAAATGCTTATTTTATACTATATAAAGTTTGCAAATAAAGATGGAAATTAGGAATAGAAGACACTGAATTCGTATTGGGTTCAGTCTCTTCTTTTATAGCGCTTAAATAGAAATAATCACCTAGTCTTAAAGCTACATAAATCACTAGGCAATGGAGCTAGTTCTCCAAGGTAGCTAGCATGATTTACCCTTCCAAGCCTGATACCACTTGATTATTCGCTGGCTAGGCAACACGTTCAACTCATCTTTTAATTTAGTTTGTAATAATTGAAATTGCTCCTCTACTACACTTACTTTGTTCATAGATGCATAAACCATCATCAATTCAAAATAACTATCTTCCTCTTCAGGATACATCTGTTGAATTTTCATGCTGATTTTGATTGCGGCTTGCATGTCACCTTTTTTTCGATAAAATTGAATCAATCCTATTCCATGATTTATCCACAATCGCTTAAGTCGTTCTTTTTCTCCCTCTGCCCATAGGTAACTATAATCACCTAAATAATCCCCTTTATATTGATAAAATACCTTCTCATGCTCTGTACTATTTTGATCAGACAGTTTATCTAGATTAATTAATTGTTCTTCCCACTCCTCGGTTTCAATACGTATCGTTGAATTTTCTAACGTATACCCACCGTTTCTACTACTAATTCGAACAGCATCTAGTCCAACTTGCTTGAGAGTTCTTCGTATATGGTAAATAGTTGTATACAACTGCTGCATACCATTTTCTAAATCCACTGATGGCCACAGTAAATCTACTAATATGCCTCTATTAATCGTTTTACCTCTGTGATGGAGCAAGTAAGCAAAGAGCTCTTGTGCCTTAGATGTCCGCCACTTCAAGGTCTCTGATTCGGTTCCTCCCTTTTGCACCTTTAATTGATTAAAGCTCTGAATGATACTATTCTCACTGTCTCTTTTCACTTTAATTATCGGTTTATTACTAATTCGTTGGCTTAACTGCTCGATTGTCTTTTTTAGCCTTTCCACCCGTATCGGTTTCAATATGTAGTCAAACGCAAAAAGTTCAAATGCTTCAATCGCATACTGACTATACCCCGTAACAAAAACAATTTCTATATCTCCGGCCACTTCTTGAATTTTTTCTGCTAATTCCAACCCATTAATTCCGGGCATCTCAATATCCATAAATAACACATCTATGGGATTAGAAGTGATTTGTTTATAAGCTTGCATTGAATCCTGATAAACTCCTACGACCTCTACATTATCAATCTCATTTTCTAATATATCTTTAAGCCTTAATAATGGTAAATATTCATCGTCAATTAGAACGACTCTCATTTTATGACTGCCCCCTTATATAACAACCACAGTTGCTACACGATGTTTAACATAAATAATAAAGTTAATACATGACCTTATCAATTACGATATAATTATTGTAAAAAAAAATCTGTGAAATTACTATTTATCATACAAACCTGATATCTACATCAAGGATATTATACAAAGCGTTTAGAAGCGAGGAAAACATGAAAAAGAACAAACTATTCTTTGTCATAAGTATCGGATTATTTGTTACCATTTTAACTATTATTCGACTTATTTGGGAGTCTTTCCTAGCAGTACCTAATCACCCTGAAGCAGTTAATGGGGTGTTAGATTTGAGAGACTGGGAATTCTCGGAAAGTCAAACCATTCGGTTAAACGGAGAATGGGACTTTTACCCAGATATTCTGCTAGAACCCCGCGATTTAAATAATTCTGAAGCACTTTCAGGACAAAGAGAATTGGAAACGACTGAAAACTGGAAAAGCCTTGCAAAAAATTCCGCTTATAAGGTGGGGACATATCACCTTCGTATATTGCTTCATCCAAAAGATTTGCTAGAAACATATGGATTTCGTGTTAATAGCATTCCAACTGCATCCATGTTCTTTATAGACGGACAGCTATTAGGTGGGTCAGGAAACCCTTCTGAGGTTCTTCAGGATTACACACCTCAGAATCAACCCTATTCCTTATCTTATACTACAGATAAGGACCATATCGATGTACTCATTCAAGTCGCTCATAGCGAAAACGCTGGAACTATACTTCCATTTAAGACCATTAACTTCGGGCTTGACTCCGCAGTTAGTAAAGAAACATTATTTTGGATAATGATTCAGATAACAGTAGCTGCCATTTTATTTACGCTTGCGGTTTATGCAATCTTACTGTATATGATTGGCATTAAACAAAAGGTACTCGTTTATTTCTTTCTCCTAATGATAAATGGAATGTTAATCGTCCTAGTAAGTGATGATAGATTACTATTCGAGTTCATTTCTTTAGGCTTTGAGGCTAGAACTAGATTATCAATCTTAACCTATTCTTGTATTGGACAATCTCTCTTTCTGTTTTCCAAACACTTATTACCGCAATATGCTCATGGAAAAGCTTTTAAATGGTTTCCTAAGATAGGAATAGTTTATATATTGTTCGTTCTATTATTCCCATTGAAATATTTAGAACGGTTTAGCTTTGTTCTTTCCCTTTTTATGATTATAGCTGCTAGTCTTATTGTCATAATATTTATCAGAGCAATTTTAGACAAAATAGATGACATTATTTATTTATTACTCGGTGGAACAGCTGTATTACATAATATTATCTGGGTTGCAATAGCTCATAGATTGTCACTAGAAGTAAACTTTTATCCGTGGAACCTGCTCATAGCTGTTTTCTTATTTTCAGCATTTTGGTTCAAACGTTATTTTCGAAGTGTAAAACGAACCGAAGAGCTTACAAAAGAATTAATTAGAGCAGATCATAAAAAGGACGAATTTCTTGCTAAAACATCTCACGAATTGCGTAACCCACTACATGTTATCATTAATATAGCTCAATCCCTTCTCGAAAATGGAAAGAATAATATGGGGCAAAAAAACAACCAGGATTTGAAGCTACTTATTACTGTTGGAAGAAGAATGTCGTTATTGCTTAATGACATTCTTGATGTTACCCGATTGAAAGAGAATAAAGTACAGTTACATAAACGAAGCATTAAAATTCAATCTGTTGTTACTGGTGTAATAGACATGCTTCAATTTATGATAGAGGACCGAGACATAGAAATTTCCAATAAAATTCCTTCATCCTTTCCACCCGTTGTAGCGGATGAAAACAGACTTGTACAAATACTTATCAATCTCATGCATAATGCGATAAAATTTACAGATCAAGGGAAGATAACGATTTCAGGAACTGTCGCAGAGAATGAAGTTTCTATCCATATCTCTGATACAGGTATCGGAATGGGAGAAGCTATACTTAATCGAATTTTTCAGCCATATGAACAAGCTGATATGGATAAGGATGCAAACCGTGGAGGTATTGGTCTAGGATTAACGATATGCAAACAATTGATTGAATTGCATGGTGGCAGATTAACAGTCGAGTCTAGGATGGAAAAAGGTTCTGTCTTTACTTTCACATTACCGATTCGTTCAGAACAGAATGAAGAAAAGGTTAAAGAAAGTTTTGTTAACCCAGAAAGTGAGGTTGCAGCAACCGCCTTTATCGACCCTCCTTCATTTAGGACTCTATCTTATAATCGGGATAATACACTATTTTTAGGAAAAACAAAGTTATTAGTCGTTGATGATGATTCTGTAAATCTACGTGTTCTTAAGAGCATATTGTCAACTGACAATTACAATATTACGACAGTAACTAGTGGAAAAGAAGCATTAGAGAAAATAAATAAAGAGCAATGGGATCTGGTCATTAGCGATGTCATGATGCCTAACATGTCTGGGTATGAATTGACCGAAAAAATTCGCAAAAAGTATTCTATTTCAGAATTACCTATTCTACTTCTGACTGCACGAAGTCATCCTGAGGACCTCTATAGAGGATTTCTCTCTGGTGCGAATGATTACATCACAAAGCCAGTAGAACCACTAGAATTAAAGGCAAGAGTAGAGCTATTAACTAATCTAAAACAATCCATTACAGAGCTACTTAAAATGGAGGCTGCATGGCTACAAGCACAAATAAAGCCACATTTTCTGTTTAACACCTTAAATACAATCTTAGTATTATTGGACCATGATTCGAAAAAGGCAAAAATGGTGTTTGAAGCATTTTGTAACTTTTTACAAACTAGTTTTCAAATGCACAACTCCAATGCTGTTATACCGTTAAATGATGAGCTTGACCTTATACGTTCATACTTAACTATTGAAAAAGTAAGATTTGGTGACAGATTGCGTTATATATGGGATGTGGACAATAACATTGATTCTCATGTACCTCCACTATCTATACAGACAATTGTTGAAAATGCACTTAATCACGGAATACTTAAACGCCCATCAGGAGGAACATTGCACATTCGAATTCACCAGGTTCAAGATGCAATAACTATTACAGTAGAAGACGACGGGATCGGAATGGATGAAATAAAGCTAAAGAAAATAGTTGAAAGAAAAGCTAATCAAAAAAACGGAATAGGGCTATATAATACAAATAAACGCTTAAAGCAACTATATGGACGAGGTCTATTAATAGAAAGTAGACCGAATGAAGGTACTAAAGTATCCTTTACAATTCCAATTAACAACGCACAATAGAAATGGAGTAAATAAAAACAAACCTAGCGCATTTTAATTAAAGATTGCTCTAGGTTTGTTTTTATTTTATTTTCCTATAAAATGTCCTATTTTTTGCACTGCAACAATGGACCTTTTATTTAAGTCTTTTATTATAAATATTTAAAATATTTTAATTAACTCTTTTTGCAGTATAAATAAATCGTTCTGGTGCATCCCCTAAATATCCGAAGGGATAACATGTCGTTACTGTTAGAATTTCTTCCGGAGCGGTAGATTTGATGACGGTTCGATCATCCGCGTCTACAATTTTAGTGTCTACAATCTCATACGTGAACTCGCCATATTGTACCTTCACAATAAAATGGTCGCCAATTTCGAGTTCATCAAACTTTTTAAATACAGTATCTCGATGACCAGACAATACGATTTGATCACCTTGAGTAGGAAGAGCGGTACCTATATAATGTCCGACCCCTTTTCTTAATTCTTCATCATTCGTACCCTCAACAATTGGTAGCTTCTCATCTATCTTAGGAACCTCCAACACACCAATGGTATCTCCTTTATCAAAGCTTGGAATACTAATCTCGGTTCCTTCCGGATTAGTGCCTGCTAATATGTCTTCAGCTTCTGCCAACGTTTCATCTGTGTATTTCTTTGCTTCCCAAATTTGATAGATGGCGTAACCTGACAACAAAACACCCGCTATTATTAAGGCTATCGAAAAGAAATGAATTAATTTTTTAAATCGCATCGTCACACAACCTACTTTCATGCAACATATTGTCTATATAGTGTTATATAATTCTATCATTTTAGACTATACATAAACTATATAAAATATCTATTCAAGTGAAAAATAATATCCAGTATAGTTAAATTCATTTTTAAATCCAATATTCTCCGCAACTGCAACGGAAGGCTTATTCATTTCCATACAATCCCAATACGGAACCATATGATTCTCGAAACAATCTTTAACAAAACTGTGAGCTACCTTTTGAGCTAATTTTTTCCCCTGATGTGCCTCTAATGTTTCAATATTGATGCAGTGAACATTTCCTGCGACAAAGCCTGAAAAACAAACACTAACAATCTCATTGTTATAAAGGATACAATAACCAATGCCATTTCTAAGGAAGATCTCTGGTGAGGACCAATACGCTAAAACTTTTGATTGTAAAAATTCTATGTTGTTTATCGTGTTACTCTTATTTTCAAAGAGTGTATTGCAGATTCTAATGACCCTATATCCTTCTTCAATTGCTGGCACAGAATTACTTTTAAAATCGCCCTTTCGCATAGTATAAACCCTCTGAATCCAGCTCTCTATTTTGCGATGTTCAAAAACGCTCTCAATAACCTTATTCCATTTTTCATGATTACCAACTACTTCAAACCATTTTAGTTGGACCTTTTTTGCTTCCGATTTGATTACATTGTCAATAAAATGGTTCAATTCATTATTAAATGCATCGTTTTTCTCACTTCCAAAAAGGATAAAGCCATCATTATTTCCTAACCAAATAAGCCCGGATGTAGGGTTCTTACTATCATTTACAAAGATACGGCCCGGATTAATATTTTCAACAATTGCTTTTGCTTCTAAATGCCCTTGTTCATTTAACAGCTTTCTACACTTACCGAAATCAGTTTTATCTAATTCTACAATCATAATATAGCACCTGTTATCTCTCTCAAAAATTTCTTCGTTCAATATCCAACCATATTATCATAAATTTTCCAAAAATTCATCGTTTTATTGTGTTGTTAATCCATTTTCTACTCATTAATGGGATTAGGAATTGAAGAAGTAATCAATAGTATGTTACTCAAACTAAAATAGCTAAAAAAGGGGTATTCGGATTATAGTGTGGAACAAATAAATCCTTTGATTTCTTATATGGTACATGGCTAAAGGAGAACAACTATCACACGCTTAGATACGATATCGAACTATAGGATGAACGTTACAAACCTAAAGATACAAAAAATGAAATTGAGGTGTATGTTACTGTGAAGCATACTTAATTTATTTAAGGAGGCAGTGGAAGAAACCAATTCCAATTGCTTCTTTTTAAACTAGCATCTTTTTCGAACACATGAACCCCGCTTCATTGGCTCGGAATTGCGGTTATTTTCGTAGCAATTTCATTAACGAGCTTGGTAGATATTTGTTTTGTTAGCAAAAGGTGATAGGTAGGTTACTATGATATGCATTACGTTTGTCATTAAGGTGATCCAATTACGCTGGTGGCTTGTTTTTCTTTAACTTTGTCTATTAAAACGGGGCTATTAGACTGTGTTCCGCGTTTTTCATTATCTTAGTCCATTAGAGCAGTTCTATTGGACTGAGTTCCACGTTTTTCGTTATCTTTGTCTATTAGAGCCTCTCTATTAGACTGAATTCCGGGTTTTTCGTTATCTTTGTCTATTAGAGCGGTTCTATTAGACTGTGTTCCGCGTTTTTCATTATCTTTGTCTATTAGAGCGGTTCTATTGGACTGTGTTCTGCGTTTTTCGTTATCTTTGTCTATTAGAACGGTTCTATTGGACTGTGTTCCGCGTTTTTCATTATCTTAGTCCATTAGAGCAGTTCTATTGGACTGTGTTCTGCGTTTTTCGTTATCTTTGTCTATTAGAGCCTCTCTATTAGACTGAGTTCCACGTTTTTCGTTATCTTTGTCTATTAGAACGGTTCTATTGGACTGTGTTCTGCGTTTTTCGTTATCTTTGTCTATTAGAACGGTTCTATTGGACTGTGTTCTGCGTTTTTCGTTATCTTAGTCCATTAGAGCGGTTCTATTAGACTGTGTTCTGCGTTTTTCGTTATCTTTGTCTATTAGAGCGGTATTTCAACACTATTTTCCGATTACCCAAAAAAAGCTGATTTCCGTAACAGGAAATCAGCTGTTGATTCATATATTTAATTTTCAACATCATAGCCTTGCTCTTCGATAGCATCTTTCATGGTCTCAACATTTACCTTTGATTCATCAAAAGTAATATCTACTTTACCAGCTTCTAAACTTACTTCTGCTTTTGATACGCCATCTAATTTTTTTAATGCACCTTCGACTGACATTTTACAATGACCACAGGTCATACCTCGTACATTTAACGTTTTCTCCATTTTCTTTTCACCTCCTTTAAAAGGGTCTGATTATAGTTTTACTCGTTTTAAACGAAGTGAGTTGGTAACAACACTTACAGAACTTAATGCCATTGCTGCACCAGCAACCCATGGTGCGAGTAGCCCAATAGCTGCTACTGGAATTCCTGCTGTATTATAGCCGAATGCCCAGAAGAGGTTTTGACGGATATTTCGAATGGTTGCATGACTAATTCTAATGGCTTTCGGTATGAGCAATAGTTCACCACCCAGTATAGTTACGTCAGCAGCTTCAATCGCTACTTCTGTACCAGTTCCGATAGCAATTCCAATATCTGCAGTAACTAATGCAGGTGCATCGTTCACACCGTCACCAACCATTGCCACTTTTTTACCCTGTGCTTGAATTTCTTTCACTTTATCGGCTTTCTCTTCAGGCAATACCCCGGCAATCACTTTGTCAATTCCTACCTGTTTTCCAATTGCTTGAGCTGTTCTTTCGTTATCACCTGTTAACATGATTACTTCTAGCCCTTGTTCTTTCAATTCTCTAATTGCTTGTGGTGCTGTTTCTTTAATCGTATCTGCAACAGCCACTATTCCACGAAACTCCCCTTCAATGGCAATCAACATCGCTGTTTTGCCATTGGTTTCATATTCAACTAATTTATCTTCATTCGCTTTAATATCAATTTGGTGATCATTCATTAACTTTCTATTTCCAACAAGAACTTGTTTTCCAGCAATCTTGGCTTCGATACCATGACCAGGTATCGCATGAAATTCATCGACATCCACAAAATCAATTTCGTTTTCTGTTGCGTACGCCACGATAGCGCCTGCTAATGGATGCTCTGAACCCTTTTCTGCGCTTGCCAATAATTGCAGTGCTTCTTTATCGCCAGTAAAATCCGTTACTTCCGGCTTTCCTTTTGTAATGGTTCCTGTTTTATCAAGAACGATAGCATTCAACTGATGGGTTCTTTCTAAATGTTCTCCACCTTTAAACAAGATGCCATTTTCAGCAGCCTTACCCGTACCAACCATAATAGATGTTGGAGTTGCTAACCCTAAAGCACACGGACAAGCGATAACCAGAACTGCAATTGCCGCCACTAATGCAGGTTCAAATTGACCTGGATCGACAAACACGATCCAAACAATAAATGTTAGAATAGCAATTCCTACAACAATTGGTACAAAATAGCCAGATATAATATCAGCCAAACGTTGTATTGGCGCTTTTGATCCTTGCGCTTCTTCGACCACTTTGATAATCGATGCAAGGGCAGTATCTTTTCCAACCTTTGTCGCTTCCATTTCAATGGAACCATTTTTATTAATGGTAGCCCCAATTACTTTAGTTCCGGGATCCTTTTCGATAGGAATTGATTCTCCTGTAAGCATGGATTCATCTACAGAGGTTCTTCCTTTAACAACGATACCATCTACAGGTATTTTTTCCCCTGGTTTTACAACTAATCTATCACCGACAATAACTTCCTCAACCGGAATCATCACTTCTTGCCCATCTCTGATGACACGAGCTTCTTTTGCTTGTAAGTTAAGCAATTCAGATAGTGCATTCGTTGTCTGGCTCTTTGCTCTTGCTTCTAAATATTTACCAAATAAGATCAACGTTATTAACACAGCACTGGTTTCAAAGTATAAATGTGGCATATATTCAGGATTACCGATGGTCTTCACTGCTTCGTACAAGCTATAGAAGTATGCAGCACTTGTACCTAGTGCCACTAGCACATCCATGTTTGCTCCACCATTGCGAAGGTTCTTATATGCACCTACATAAAATTGCCATCCAATGATAAATTGAACAGGGGTTGCTAAAGCAAATTGGAACCATGGATTCATGAATATATCCGGTATAGTCATATTAAATAAATGAACAAGCATGGTAACCAATAGTGGTATCGAAAGGATGGCAGAAACAATCAACTTGATCTTTTTACCTTGAAGCTCTTTCTCCTTATAGGTTTGCTTTTCCTTTACTTCTACCTTTGGTTTTGCGTCATAGCCAATATTTTTAATCTTTTCAATCAAGCTTTCTACATCGACTAATGCTGGATTGTATTCAATCGCTGCACTTTCTGTCGTTAAGTTCACTGTGGCATTCGAAACGCCCTCTTGTTTATTCAGTACCTTTTCAATCCGGGTTGAGCATGCTGCACAGGTCATTCCAAACACATCGAGATCTACTTTCTCTTTTAATACACCATAACCGATATTTTCTATTTTCTTTGTAATCTCATCTAGTGAGGTTTTTTCTGGATTGTAATCAATAGATGCCTTTTCCGTAGTTAAATTAACCTGAGCTTCTACCCCATCCATTTTATTTAATGTCTTTTCAATACGGTTGGAGCATGCCGCACAGGTCATACCCGTTATACCTAATGAAGCGTGACTTGTTTCGCTCATCATGATTCCCTCCTACTTGGAGAATTGTTTTAGAACCTCCATTAATTCTTCAATCGTTTCTTTGCCTTCACCTTGTCTAATTGCATCACTGACACAATGGTTAATATGTCGTTCCGTAACAGCGAAGCCTACATTTTTTAAAGCGGACTGAATGGCACTAATTTGTACTAGAATATCGACACAATAACGATCATCTTCCACCATCTTCTGTATTCCACGAACTTGACCTTCTATTCGTTTTAAACGATTAATAACTTTTTGCTTTTCATCATGTGTTCTCGGTTTACTTGGGTGATCATGTAAGAATTTATCCAAATAAATCACTTCCTTATTTTTTATACTTATACTATACCCCCATACGGTATTATTGTCAACTGAAAAACTCCAGATGATGGACTGAAGAAAGGAATGTCGTAATTTCAGAATGCATTCGTGTAACCAGATACCCAAGTTCACCTATACTCACAAAGTAAATGATTTTATCGTGTCCTTATGGCAGTAACGCTTATCATTTCAAAAAGTCTTATAGTAATCCAATCAATTGTTCTTTCCCTATCCTCTTCCAGAACTTAAAAAATGTCTCCCGCTTTTTCCCCATTTCCGAGTAGGTATCAATAATCTTTTCTATCGTATCGTATAATTCCTCTGGCTCTATATTTTCCTTGAGCAAACATCCGACCTCCGCATCCATTCCTTTTCCCTTTCCGCCGACATATAAATTGTAATAATCCTTAAACTTCATAACACCAATGTCGCTTACCATCGGTTCACCACAGCCTATAGGGCAACCAGTATAGGCCATCTTCAGTGTAAATGGCACCGGTTTACCCGCAAATCGTTTGTTTAATTCTTTTGCTACTGGCATTCCTTCTCTTTCTTCACCTTTACAGAAATTGCAGGTTCGCAAGCTCTTTACAAAGTTACCGACTGGATAATAAGACAATCCAACACGTTCAAACTCTGCTATAATTTCTTCTTTTCTATTCTCTGGAATCTCGATATACAGCTGTTGAAAAGTGGTTAATTCAAGTTCATCATCTGCATTCATATACGTTGAGATGGTCACCAATTGTTTAGCATCTAGCTTTGCCCCATAGCCTATTCCCCCGTTTACGGCTATTTTAACTTTCTTCAACTCGTTTTCCATAAATCTCTCCCCTTTTATAATTCTCCATATTATTTCGCACATTAGCAGTTACCATACTGGGGGAGGGTATAAATATTTCAAAAAAATATATTTACTTACCCTCACCCCAAAGTATGGAATGCCAACTATCCTACTTTTAACAGTTTCTTTATTTCATCCTTATTCGTTTCAAACCCTATCATACTCTTTGTCTTTCTCATCAATCCGAATAAAGATGACTGAGAAAATACAAGCGCTGGTACGATTCTATTTCCCGTTATTTTTATAAGCTCTTTTTCTTTTGCTGGGTCTTTTGCTAAATCGTATTCCTTATGAGGAATATCGTGACGTTTCAAGAATTCTTTTAAGTCCTGGCAATCAGAGCAAGTAGGTCGAGTGTACACTTCAAGTCGATAGTCCTTCATCTACCTTACCTCCTTTAACAATTTGCTTATTCCTTTACCTCTATAACAAAAGGATAGACATATTTGTTATCACTGAACTTAAATTCTGCCCAAATCTTGTACATACCGGGCTTAGTAAAATACGCATTAAAGGTAGTTGTATTTGCTGAAGCTGGATGGACATGAATATACGTTTCGACATTCTCATCAACAATAACTACATGGCCTAAAGCACCAAGATGTGGCTCTGGCTTTTCTCCATGCATATGAAAGACTAACGGAACTTCTTCCCCAACAGTTGCATCTACGTCAACTAAAGTTATTGTCTTTCCATTTTGCTCTTTCGTCCAATTATCCTTTCCGTCAAGGTTCGCTTTGCTCGTATCCTTTGTTCCAACTTGTAAAATATTTGGCTTAATCTGGTATGCTTTATTTTTCGGTGTTATATCAACGAACGCTTGATAGGTACCATCTTTCAGAAGTTGGTTTACTGTATAGATTTCTTGTTGCTCCTTCGTTGGATGTAGATGAAAGTACTCCTTCAAATCATTAGAAACAATAATGAAATGCATCACTTTTTCATGTTGAGTCGAAAGCTCGGGTGGGTTACCATTATCATCTTCCAACTTAATAACAACTTTTCCATTATTATAGGTCACAGTTGTTTTAATTTCTAATTCCATATTATGTGCATGGTGATGATGATGTTTACTATGATCCATTGTTCCTTCCTCCTTTTGAACTTGTGAATTTGTAATAGATTATCTTCTTTAAACCTTACGATAACCAACACTATATTAAATTACTCAGGAAAATTAGCTTTTTGGTATTATTTAAAGTTCAGTTTCTTACGCAACATCATATCCTTGCTCTTCAATAACTGCTATAATATCCTTCAATTCGACTTTCTCTGGATCAAAGGCTACATCCACCTTTCCATCCTGTAAATGAACTTTTACTTCTTTAACACCATTTAGATATCCAACACTTTGTTCAATAGAATTCACGCAATGCCCACAAGACATCCCTTGTACGTTAACTGTTTTATTTAACATGTTAAATACCTCCTAGTTTTTATTTCACCCCCACTTTACCATACCCCCGATGGGTATTGTCAAGTATAAAAATCGAACTACTCGTTCCAAATTTACCTCGAGACATATTTGGATAACCGTTAATGCTTCTTCCAGTTCATGCACTAACTAAGTCAATGCTTGATTACACCGATTACTAATACACCCTCAAGAAAATGGTAAAATGTCTAAAGTTATTGACATTTTTATCAAAATTGATAAAATAATTATGTCCAAAACATTTGACATAGGTGATACTGTTGAAAAATAAAATTAAAGCAATACGAAAGAAACTGGGGATAACACAAGAACAGCTCGCTAAGGAGTGTGGTGTTGTTAGACAAACGATAAATTGTATCGAAAATGATAAATATGACCCCACACTGGTGCTAGCTTTCAAATTATCGAAAACTCTAAAAGTAAAGGTAGATGAGTTATTTATTTATGAGTAAATTTCATTCAACGTACATAATTACAATGGAAGATATCATAAGGGAAGGAAATGAAATTCTTCGTCAACCAACAAAAGAAATAATAGGAGCTCCATCTGATGAAGATAAGGAAACATTAATTTGTATGATGAATTTCTTGAAAAATAGTCAAGATCGCCATCTATCAAAAAAATACAAATTGCGTGCAGGAGTTGGCTTATCCGCAAATCAGATTGGCTTAAATAAGCGAATGTTCGTAGCTTATTTGACTGATGAGAAGGGGAATAAGCATGAATATTCTTTAATTAATCCGAAAATAATCAGCCATTCCGTTTCCATGATTTACTTACCACCTAGCGAAGGTTGCCTCTCCGTTGATCGTGATATAAAAGGGTTTGTTCCCAGATATGAGAAGATTAAAGTTAGAGGGCTAAACGTAGAGGGGGAAGAAATAGTAGTGAAGCTTAAAGGCTATGCCTCTATTGTTGTTCAACATGAAATCGATCATCTTAATGGAATTATGTTTTATGATCACATTAATAAAGAAAATCCTTTTAAACTACCTGAAAACTGTAGAAGTTTATACTAAAAAATTAGCTCCATATTCAAGACTTATTACTATATAGGTCATTTGGTTAAGGTAACGTTATAAATCATATTTACTAAGTAATACCATGTACACGGTGACAAAGTAATCAATGAAGTGAATGCACCAGGGTAAATTGAACGAATGATGGATTGCCCCATATGAATAAAAGCATGTAGAATAAAACCAATAGCAACATGGTAAAAAGATAACTATTACCAAAGGCTCCTTGATCACCTATTGATTAGCCAAAATAGCTAAATTACTAATGAATAGAAATATAACTATTATGGCAACCGCAAACTCAGTAGTTGCCATATTCGTTATCTTTTTGATTACTGTATCTGCAATCTCACCGTTTAGCTGAATAACTACAACTTAGCGTTTAAACTCGATAAAGTGACTGGAATTCGAATAAATATTTCCCTTTGAAAATCCAATTAAAGTATAAAATTTATCAGCCTGTTCGGTGTCTGTATAAAGTACCAATATTTTATAATATCTTTTTGCTTCGTTAATTATTTCTTTTACCAAAAGACTTCCGATGCCGTTTCTTCTATACGCTTTGCTAACATAAAATCTTCTTAGCCTGCCAATATTTTGTCCATATGAAAATGGGTCTTTGTTTAATCCACCAATAGCAACAAGTACATTGTCATCATTAAACACACCAAATAAACCCTCTCCAAAATCGTTGAAGGTATTGCTGCCATTTTTATAATCATTTACTAATCTTTCTACAAAACAAAAACCTTCTTCTCTGCTTTGTTTTACTAAACTATCCAAATCAAAATTCAATAGATTATGTATACGCTTGACCTCATATTTCCTCATATAGTTTCTCTCCAATAGATTTTTCTAAAGCAAAATACACTCAAAGCTATTTGACCAAAATTATTATAGGATCTATAGATTCATTGGACATTAGTAAACGAACGGAAATATTCACGCTTCTACATTACAATTTTGATTGAAATAAAGTTTTGCTTAAATTAAAAGGTTCAATAGCACAGTTACTAAAACAAATATCTATTCTTTCATTAAATCACCCATTTATTGAATAAAAATTTAAAGGGCTAGGATTAATCACTATTTTTTTATCTCTCCAAAAGTAATTTTCATGCTGGGGGCGTAAATTAAAGAGGAGTCCATGTTAAATACTTGTGAAAACAGTAGTTCAGCCTCAAATTGCTCTAGTGCATCCTTAGCTGATATCCCTCGTTTTATCAAGTTTTCAATAAACTGGGCTTTATCTACAGGTGCTCCACCCACTCCATCCTCCTTAAGTGAATGAAACAATTTTTGCTTATCTTGTTGATTCTTATCAGGATGGAGGAAATTAACCTTATCACTGACTCGACACTCAATGTTCTTCACGCCCAATTCAGATAAATAAATGGGTACTTTTGCTCCAATATTCCCATCATTTCCAGTTTTGTTTTTACTTCCTTCAAATAGTTTCTGAAGAATACCTAGTGGAACAATTTGTGATTGTTCATATCCCGCAAGTTCGTATGATGACATACCTGATATCCAATGTGGCTCGAAGCAAATTATTTTTCCATCGTTAACAATAGAATCTATCATTCTTTGAAGCATTCTTTTTGGTTCGGACATATGTAACAAAAAAGCATGACAAACAGCAATGTCGTACTTACTCTCCATTTCTATCTCATTCGTATCCGCTACAAAGAATTCCGTTTCATACGGAAGGTTATGAAAGTATTCTTTCGCCTTATTAATAAGCTGTTGGCCTTTATCTATTCCTGTGTATTTAGAGCCCTTTGGTAAAATTGGCAATAATTTCAGTCCTAAATACCCATATCCACAACCAAAATCTATTATATGTATCGGTTTAGAAATCTTCCAAACGCTAGTTACTAGAAACTCCAAATAGTCATCGTTATAATATAAATCTCTTGTTCTTCTTAGATATTCCAGTTGGGTATCCCAATAATACGCCTCCATACAAGTCCTCCCTTATCCTTTTTTAAGGAACAAATTATTATATTACAAACTCGATAGTTACTTCTTCTATAACCAGGTTCATTAGAACGTCTGTCACTCATGCTAACATATACTAACGCAATATCCCAAAAATACTATAATAATATTGACTAAAAAAGGTGACCATTCTATGATCACCTTGTTCATTCCTCAAATAGTGCAATTTAAAAGCTCGATTATTCCATAAATGAAGTATCATAAGAGTTTTTAAGTGGTTTTATTATAACACTAGCCAGGTAAAACCCATCAGCCCATATAGAAGGATTTCCCTTAATTGAATATGTTTCTATTTCTTTGAACGATTTCTCCAACCTTGAGCACCATTATTTAAAATCTCTCCAAGTAAAATCAACACTCAGAATCCCTACTGGCTTTTCATCGGCTATATAGTTATCTTTAGTAGCTAATTTCGGTTCGCGAAAACAAGCAAGATTTTGATGGTACCCAAATGCCCTGCAAATTGATGGACGTACGGAATGAATACCACATCGATCATTTACTTCATCATAAAAAATACAGGTACCAAAAAAACGTTGTTGCTTTTCTAATTCTAATCGTTTTTTTGGAGGCATCGCCTTTACCTTCTTTTTTATTCTCTTTAGCTCGGCCTCTGTAATAGGAACTGGCCCACAACACATCCCTTTGCAGCCTTTACAAGGTAAAGTTTCCATTGAATCATCTCCTAGAATTATTTTTAAGACGGAATCTGGTATATGAATCTTCTAGTTGAATGAATAAACATAGTATTTCATACATAATGAACGGCATTGCTCACTTATCGAGGTATTTCTATTCTCAACAAAACGCAGTCCTATCCCCTAATCCATCCGATAGTTTATATGACATTTCTTCTTAACTTAACGAGCGATATTATTTTTTAGTCCCTCCTTTATAATCTTAAAGCAACTCAAAAAGGTCTTAGACACATTTGAAGTAGCTTTCATCAAATGGTCAAAGACCTTACATTAGCTGTTTAGAAATATAGACTCGTTACTAACAATAGAAGATACCACATTTAAATTATGAGAATAGTATATCTATTAATTAGTATAACAAAATTGTCCGCTTCCCACAAATAATAAGTAATTAGAGTAGTAGGTAGAATCTATTTCCGCAATCGCGCAATAAATGGATTACCCTAATACTAATGCTGCATCCCTAATTAAACCTACTTACAGAGTAAGTAGCTATCCTATTCTATAGTGAATCCCTGCAATAGAAACAGTGTTTATAACGGAACCGTACGTTAGAATGTCAATCACTTTCATTACATATTTTATTTATTATTATTCTAAGGAGTCTTTTATTAATTTAAATCGCTCATTGATCATTTCATGAGGATTAATGTTTTTAAATGCAGCAGCCTTAGCTGAAAAACTAGCAAAATTTAACCCTGCACCAAATATTTGTAATGCACCATCAGCCAGGTTTCCTTTTTTCAAGTCCTCAATACCATCTTTAATAAAGTTATTACTTTCGTCTAGATGGCAATCTGCTATATATTTTTCTCCTTCGTGAAATAATTTTAGATTTTCTAATATTTGGTTAGCTGTATTTTCCGATATCCCTGCATCTATATCCATCAGCATATCGTTAATAGGTTTTACTAGCTTTCCATATAAACTGTCATATTCTTGACAGTACATTGCAATTTTTTCTCTTAACTCTTTTGAATTCATTGCACTTAGCCCCTTCTATAAATTTATTTCCTCGAATAGCTTGCTCTCATTTTAAAAATTTTATTACTACTATCATGAGAAGAAGCTAAGTTGAATTATAAACGTATTATTTCTTACCGTCGACTAATAAACCTCCAGAACTTCCTAAGCATACATAGCTCTCAATAGGAACTTTTTACCATACTTCAAGTGACTTAGATTCAGTTCGTACAAAGAACCACTTAGAACGCTTTCCGTTGATAAATGAAAGTGGTAACTCCCCATGAAACAGCATAGAATGTTATGATAATAACTGCCGCTCCTATATATAATGCTGGGACGGATAAATTAACAAGAAAATCAGTTATTGCAGTTAAATGTTCCGCTAAAAATAGCACAATAGGTGGTCCAATACCTGCTAAAAGGATAAAGCTAATGAGTACAACCGTTGAAATATAGCCTGGTTTAAATATATAAAACAATGGAAAGGTAAATGCAGCAAATACTAAGAATAAGCCTCCGCCAATCGCAATATCAGTCATCGTAAACGGTTTATTGAAAACAAAAAATGTTAGACTTGTCACCCCAATGGCTAAAACCATATAAATAATAGCACCAAGATAGCGCGATGCGATAATTTCCTTACGTGTATAAGGTAAGGAATTTAATAATATGTTTGTCTCTACTTTTTCATCGTAAGCATAGGTGTTAAAGGGAATAAAAATGCTAGCAATGAGAAATGTCAAGGCTGGATGTGCATCCATAATGATAAAGAATAGGATAAAAGGAATAAAGATTAATAGTTGCCTTTTCTGTAAGATGACATCACGTCTGATCAAATTAAACATGCTGTAGCCCCCCTTTGAAGTGATACATGATATCTTCCAGTGATGCTTGTTCAATGACAACCGAATCCCCGAAGATATTTTTCACTTCTTTTATATTATCCGTTAATGCTTCAAATCCTGTTGGTGCACGATGAACATGAACAAAAGCCGTTTCCGTGTCTCTATCCAGAAGCTCCACTCCTCCTTTAACAAGTGCATAGTCTTCAGCTACATCGTGAATGGACTTATTAAATACTAATTCCCCTCTCTGTATAAAAGCGATATAATCTGCAATGCGATCTAAATCAGTTGCAATATGCGTAGAGAAGAAAATGGTACGATTATCATCAACCATTAATTCCTGTAAAAGATCCAACAACTCTCTTCGAATATAGGGTCCAAGCCTGCTGTTGGCTCATCCATAATAATGAGCTCTGCATGATGTGAAAGGGCTATTGCCAATGATGCCTTCATTTGCATCCCTTTTGAGAAAGTCTTCATCGCTTTATTAAGCGGTAATTCAAATTGCTCCATATATCGATAAAATAATGTATCATCCCAGTTCTTGTAAGCTGGTGCAACAATGCGCTTTATATCTTTTAAGTTCATCCCTTCAAAGAATACATTGCCATCATATACAAATCCAATACGCCCCTTAATCTCCTTTTCATGTTCCCTGTAATCCAACCCGAAAAGCTTAACCTCCCCAGCATCTGGCTTTAATAGATTCATTATCATTTTTATCGTTGTTGACTTACCAGATCCATTTGCCCCAATGAATCCTGTTACAAAGCCTTGCTTTACTTGTAAATCAATATTATTAACGGAAAAACCTTTGAATTCCTTCGTGACATTTTTTAATTCAACCACATTTTCCATTCATCTCACTCCTCATATAGAATCTTCAGTAACTGCTGTAGCTCCTCAAGTGACAGACCAATTTCACGGCTATTCGTTATGACTGCACTCAACTGCTCCTCAATAACCCTTAGCTTCTTCTCTCGAATAACCTCTAGATTTTGCTCTGCGACGAAGGACCCTTTTCCGACAATGGAATAGATAAAGCCCGCCTTCTCCAATTCCTCATAGGCACGCTTCGTTGTGATTACACTAATTTGTAAATCCTTTGCCAGTTTACGCATAGAAGGTATTGCAGTTCCTTCTTGTAGTTCACCTGCTAAAATTAACGATCTTATTTGATTTACAATTTGTTCATAAATCGGCTCCTTTGAACTGTTGGAAATAATTATTTGCATGTGAATCCCTCTCTCTTATTCTTTTCGAAGCAAACTTGCAATAATGTCGTGTACGGCTTGAATCAGTATAGCAATCACATGAATTGTCATGAACATATTAAAAAAAGGAAAGGAATAAGGAGATATCCATTCCGTAAATAGCTTCGAATCCAAAATCCCTCTTGCTATTTTGGCAAATAAATTATCACTATCGTTTATGTTTGGCTCCAGGGAAGTGCCATCAACCACGAAAAAGATTAATTGCATAATTAAAAATATAGCAATGATGCTCATCCAGCGTTTTGTTAGATTTTTATTATTTGTTACTACTTTTTCTACCATTTAAACACTTCCACCTTTCATGCTTCACATTTTGAGTAATTACTATCTTTGAACCCTTTATAGTGTATATGAGTAGTAGTTGTTATACGTTTATTTTTTTGTCATTACCCATTTACAAAATTACTCCCTATATATTGTATATATACTATATAAACATTATATACACACATAGAACCTCCTGCAACAATTTTGTTAAAAGAGAAGGGAAAAACATAAAATCGAAAAAGACAATCAAAAAACAGTAATGACAAGGGATTAGTAGAATATGGAACAACGAAAAAAGACTGAATCCCTACTAGATCCAGTCTGAATTTGTGTTGATGTTTAATTAGCCCGAAACCGGTTGGACAACGATTGCATCGCATTATAGTTGAATAACTATATTAAAAATTACTGCAAAAATTACCGAACAAACGATTATCCATATTATTTCTATACGAACAAAAGAAATCCATACACTACTATTCTTAATTTTAGCGATATTTCTAGCAACCTCTAGATTAATTGGTACGAAAAATAATGAAAACAGGAATCCCACTGATAGGGAAATACAAAAGTGAATGATTGCAATATTAGAAGTTAACTCTGATACGAAGCTACCAATTATAAAAACTGGAATACCAGCCCATAGAAAGAAAGTAAAAACTAATAATACAGATACCATTATGACTAACATAAATTCCTTTTTAAGGACATCTTTAAAGTTCTGAAAATATATACTCATGATATCCTCCCTAGTTCTTTATCTTTGCAACATGCCTACCAATAGTTAAAGAGGCTAAGAACTCCATTCCTCATCTAAGATTGCGTAATAATACTCATCCCACCACTCGTTTCCTTGGGGTATACATTTCTTGAAAAACCCTTCTCTTCTCATGCCAATCTTCTCCATTACTCGATAGGATGGCGTATTTTCAGGCTGACAGGTAGCTATTATTCTATGTAATCCCATTGTCTCAAAACCATATTTTAATATAGCGTGTGCTGCTTCAGAAGCATACCCTTTATTATAATATTTAGGATTGAACACCCAACCTATCTCATATGTATGATCACCAAAATACTTATGGAACACAATGTGACCAATCAAATTTTGGTCTTCCTTTAACAACACAGGGAAATACTTAGCATTTTCACCACTGTTGTCCATTACAAATTTTTTTGCATCTTCAACAGAAAAAACATCTTCTGGTAAATACTTCATAACATTGCTATCCGATGTATACTCATAGACACTTTGCCAATCGTCCTGTGTAAAATTACGTATAATTAGTCTTTCTGTTATAATGTTCATTTAATTTACCTCCATATGGTTCCATTCAAATCTTTTTCTATCTCTCTTTACCCCGCTGTTGTTCATTCCGATAATCCTACCCTAATCTTTTATCCAGTATTCGGTACAATCCTTAGAACGTTCCATAAAGTTATATTCAATTAGGTATCTTTTGATTGTAGCAAAATCACTGTATATTGTCTTTAATATTCCGTTAACTTCCTTTTCGGGGTAAATCCTATTCTGTTCAAACCGTTTTATTATATGTTGTAAAACAATCAATTTTCTTTTTTCTTCCCTTGAAAAAGTCTCTAAGGTACCATAAATACCTTGCTTAAGATAAGCAGATAAGACCTTTTCTTCTCTTCTTCAGTCGTCGCATTCCGTTGATCCACCATTTTATCCCCTTTAAGAGAACTAACAAATTTTGTTCACTCTCTTTTTTAGACTAACCTCTCATTTACTCACTTAATACATTTAAAAACTTTAATAAAGCCGAAGGTACATACTTATCCTTTCTATAGATGAATACCGTTTTGACTTTTCTATATTCTTTCGGAAGTAAATGCTTTCTAAGCGCTCCTTCTTGTAATTGTTTTTCTACAACGCTTTGTGGGACCATACTAATTCCTAGACCAGCAGATACACATCCAATGATTGCATCTAGGGTTCCAAATTCCATTATTTTTTTAGGAATCACCCGTTCTTGGTGAAACCATTGTTCGAGCCTCTCCCGATAAGAGCACCCTGTACGGAATACAAGTAATGTCTTCGTTTGAATGTCCTTGATTGAGGATATAGGAGGATGAATTGCATCTGTTACAAGTACTAACTCTTCTTCAAATACCTCCTTTTGAATGAGATCAGGATGTTCAATAGGCTCAGCTACAAATGCTCCATCAAGCTCATACTGGAGAACACCTAGGATATTTTCTTCCGTAGAACCTGTTTTTAGAGTGAGATCAACGTCTGGATAGTTTATAAGGTACTTTGAGAATATGGCTGGTAATCGAACTGCTGCAGTTGTTTCCATCGAACCGATAATTAAAGGACCTTTTGGTGTTTGATCATCATTTATTACGTTTTTTGCTTCTTCTATAAGATTTAATATTTTTTCCGTGTATGTTAATAGCAGGCTTCCTTTGGCGGTTAAAGCAGTCCCTCGATTATGTCTATAAAATAAGGTCGTTTGTAGTTCTGCTTCCAATTGCTGTATTTTCATCGTGATATTCGATTGTGCATATTGAAGTTCTCTTGCTGCTTGTGAAATACTCCCAAGCTTTGCAACCGTCTGGAAAACTCTTAATGTAGACAAATCCATAAAAAATCCTCACCTCTTCCTGCCATCTAAATTACTGATGGCCAATATCAATATTATGTATTATTCAATATATCAGAAAAGAGATATCCTTTACATATAATCCTCTATTACTGGATGTTTCTATTTAAGGAAGTAAGCTATTCTATTAAATAGGGAAAAACTATATTTAATTTATGTTTTAAAAGATTTTCCTTTCCCCCGCTCTTCTACTTATGTAAAAAGATTTTTCCTTTAAGAATACGATTGCTGGTTATACGGTATCAAGTAATGAAGCTACGAGGAGTGTTAATTATGTTTACTAATGAAATGACAAGACGAATGAATATCGAGTATCCAATTATTCAAGCCCCTATGGCTGGCGGAATAACCACTTCTAAATTAGTGGCTGAGACTTCAAATGCCGGAGGTCTAGGAATGATAGGAGCAGGGTATATGACGCCTGCGCAAATACGAGAACAAATTAGGGAAATAAAACAGTTAACTTCAAATCCGTTTGGTATTAATTTATTTGTTCCTAAAAAATTTAAGGTTATAGAGAACAATATTAAATCAGCTAATCAGTTCTTAAATCCCATTCGTCAGCAATTAAATTTACACCAAAGAGATAACTTTGAAATTCCTAATTTTAATCATGCTTTTGCAACATTTATGGAGCAAATTAAGGTTGTGAGGCAAGAAAAGGTTCCTATATGTTCTTTTACATTTGGCATTCCATCTGAAGAAGTGATTACTGAATTAAAACAATCTAACATTATTCTGGTGGGAACAGCAACAACAGTTACAGAAGCAGTCGAAATTGAAAAAGCACAAATGGATATTGTTGTGGTACAAGGCAGTGAGGCTGGTGGGCATCGGGGAAACTTTATGAATGATTCTCAAGAAGGTTTAGTTGGTTTAATGTCCTTAATTCCACAGGTAGTAGATAGTGTAAGCATTCCTGTCGTAGCTGCCGGGGGAGTTATGGATGGAAGAGGACTAATGGCTTCGATTTGTTTAGGTGCTAAAGGCGTACAAATGGGGACGGCTTTCTTGACTTGTAAGGAAAGTGGAGCAAATAAGATTCATAAAACAGCAATTCTTCATGCTAAAGAAGATCAGACCGTTTTAACCCGTTCATTTTCAGGTAAATGGGCAAGAGGAATTAAAAATAAATTTATTACAGAAATGCAGGAACATGAAACACTTTTACCGGATTTTCCTATTCAAAATACACTAACACAAGCTATTAGAAGAGCTTCTGCTGCACAAAACAATCAAGATTTTATGTCACTTTGGTCTGGTCAGAGCCCAAGATTAGCCAAAAATCAAACCGTTCAATTATTAATGAACAGTATTATTGCTGAGGCAAAAAAATTAGGTTCCATGGATACGAGGTAATTTACAATGTAGAAAAAGACCTAGCACAAAAAGCTAGGTCTTTTTCTATATTGCGGAATCCCGCCAGTAAGCATTCACTTAAAAAGTATGATCACCATTAAATAAGGCAAACTGAACTCCACTCAAACTGGATTTTTAACAGTTAGCATGGTTTTTTTATTTCTTTCGCTTTAATCCAAATAGCTTCAACGTAAACTCCGATTATTACCGTCAGCAACACAGCGTTTGCATAAAAAACGCCATCTTTAACAGAATAAAAAAGTGAAGGGAATGATAAAGGTGTTACAAGCGACAATAAAGATCTCTATATTCTTAGCTTCTTGGTTATCTGTTTTCTTTCTACCGAACAAAAAGAAATTATTCGTCAAATATTTACCCGTTTCCTTGTTTTCAACCATGCTCCTAATACTTGAGATATTTTACTTTACAGTAAATAAATTATGGTATGTAAAAGGTCCTAAAAAAAATCTATTTCAAACCGCTGTGCTACTTGTTTTTGGCCCTTATCTTATATCAAATATATGGTTTTTTCATTTATCTAAAGGAAAATTCCTTCCATATTCTATAATCAATCTCGTAGCAGACCTAATCTACGCCTTTCCGATAATTGCCCTATTAAAAAAGCTTGATGTGTTTAAAATAAAAGTTAAATCCAGTTATTTTTTCATGTTAATTTTTACTGATGCATTATTAAACTATTCCTTCCATAAATTTTTTAATAAAATACAACCCCAAATAAAAAGGTAGTTGGTGTAAGAAAATGGTCAACAATCTCTCTTTAACTATCTCTACCGGTTCGTTGATAGAATGAACAGAATGACAACCTATGTCACTTGTAAAAGACATTTTTAAAAAGCTTATTCCCTCTAAGAAGATGACTTCTGTATTCAACAAGTGTACTGCACCCCAAAAGTTAGAGCGATATTCAAAGTTAACTTTTGGGTGTCACACAAAGAGTCATCTTCTTTAAATTACATTTATTTTTGCAAATGTAATAGTGGTTATTTCATAATTTTTTTAATAATGATACTATTAAAAGTGATAATTATACAAAAAGGAGAGATTTCTATGACAACTGTAACAAATGATAAAGCTATCATTAAAGAGATAACAATTAACGTGCCATTACAATTAGTATGGTATGCTTGGACAATATCTGATAGAGTTGCTGAATGGTTTGCTCCTGAAACGGTAGTTGAAGCTAAGATGGGTGGCGCATATGAACTTTATTTTGTACCTGGAAATAGAGAGGGTATGAATACGAATGGCTGTAAGATCACTAAGCTTATTAATGAAAAAGAGCTACATTTCACTTGGAAAGGACCAGACCAATTCGCGACACTAATGAACGATGAAAATGAGCTAACAACTGTTAAAGTATGTTTTGCAACTATCGATTCAGATTCTACAAAGGTGATTGTTGAACATGTGGGATTTAAGGATAGTGAGGACTGGACTGAAGCATTCAATTGGCACCAAATGGCGTGGTCAGGTGTTCTTGATAGTTTAAAATCTGCTTTAGAAAAAGGCGAGGGTAATTTATGTTGCCAACCCTAGAAGTAATATGTTTACATAACAAAAACCATCTATATTTTTAGGTATATA
Source organism: Ornithinibacillus bavariensis (assembly GCF_018333235.1). Classification (GTDB taxonomy): domain Bacteria; phylum Bacillota; class Bacilli; order Bacillales; family Amphibacillaceae; genus Ornithinibacillus; species Ornithinibacillus bavariensis. The sequence goes on from NZ_BORP01000003.1 coordinate 276,979, forward strand.
GATGGTTTTTTGTATGATTATGGCTCTTACAATGTAGTGACTATTGGCCCTTCCTTTGTAAGAATAATCGTATGTTCATATTGAGCTACAAAGCTTTCATCGGTTAGATATGTCCATCCATCTTCAGATTGGAAAACTTCCTCTTCAAGAGTAGAGATAAAAGGTTCAAAGGCAATTACCATACCATCTTTTAAAATTTCGTCATCCCAGCGGGAGAAATAATTGAATATATGATCGGGGGCTTCATGAATCGAGCGCCCAACACCGTGTCCAGTAAGGTTTTTTATGACTGTTAAACCATGTTTTTTTGCTACATTGTGTGCAGCTTTGCCAAGCGCGCTTTTTTTCGAACCTGGTTTTGCCTTCTCAAGTCCAGCGTCAAATGCTTCTTTCGCAACGTCACATATTTTCTGTAACATTATCTCTCCTTTCCCAACAACAAAGGAAACTCCAGTATCTGCGAAATAACCATTTTTCGATCCTGAAACATCAATATTTACAATATCCCCTTCTTGAATGACCCGTTTCCCCGGAATTCCATGCGCTACTTCTTCATTTACACTAATGCACGTATATCCAGGAAAATCGTATTCCCCTTTTGGTGCCGATTGAGCACCTGCATTTTCAAACATGTCTTTAGCAATTTCATCGAGTTCTTTTGTAGTAATTCCAGGTTTCGTACATTGGACTAATTCATCTCGAATCGCTCCACAAATTCTACCGATTTCTTTTAATCCATTAAAATCCGCTTCAGTCTTTGCAATCATCGTGGGTCCTCACTTTTTTAGTATTTTATGATTATCATTTCATTTATTTTCTAACATAAATTTTAATTGCTCTTTTCTCAACAAAATGGTTTTCGAATATGTGAACTTGAAATAAATAAGACAGTCCATCCAAAAACTACTTTCGTTTAAATATCTTCGGTTAGTCGTTTAGCCTCATCAATACATTTAATATCAATCATTGCTTTAATAACTATATCGAAAAGTTCGGGGTAGTCTTGCCAGCTATAATTTATTTGCAGATCCCTAAATATTGCTAGTCTTGAGGCAATTGGTTTGGAAGATAGGTATTCCTGCAATAACTCCAAATCAAGATATGTTTCCTTGATTGGAAAGTGTATGTGTTTTTCACCTAGAAGTAATGGATTTGTAACGCCCAATCCATCCTGTGTCTGGATGATTATATTTTTCTCCCGCTCCCTTTTAACAGTTTGAACGTATCGATACGGATTGTCAATACGAGGTATTTTGAGATCGTCTATTAAATAATTGCAGATCCTCTTCCTACTGAAATTTTCCTTTTCAGTAGGTTGATACGGGGAATTATTAGCCTCTTCACGCCATTGTTCTTTAGCAAGTAAATAATTCTCTTCACTTTCAAACTGGTTATAGAACAGTTCACTGTCTGTCATATTTACCCTTAAAAACTCCCTTAGGTTGTTAGCAACGATACGAATTGGACGATCAAAATCGATTGGGTTGACACAAATGATAGGGGCTACCTCAAGATCACTTACAGAACCATAATCTGTAAGAAATCCATAATGAATACCATCTACACCAATATTCCCAAATACGACCACATCGCTGGGTGTGTTAAAATATCTGAACTTCTCCAGAGATAGATAAAAATTAAAACCAAAATAAAATTGTTCAGGATCACCTAAATCATGTTGTAAATCGATTATTTTTTGAAGTGTAGGTGGTACTTCATATTTTCCAAAATTAATACGCATTGCGTCAACTCCTAAAACATTCACTAATACTATCATCATCATAGAACCTATCCGTCTTAGTAATTCTATTCCCTTATGAATATTTATTAAAGACTTCAGTAAAAAAATAACCCAAAGCCATACATGTAATGGCCTTGGGTCAGCTTTTATGTCATACTTTTTATGCCTTTCTTCTGCTTCGGACAATAAGAATGACTAATCCAGCTAGCAGTAATGCTGTTCCTAATAACAATATTTGGTATAAATTAGTTGCGGTTTGAGGTAATTTATTATCAACCGTTTTTTCTATTAATTCAGCTTTAGCCTTCAATAATTGTTTTAATGCATCATTCACTTCTGACTGCGTCGCATTTGGATCAGCAAGAACTGCCACTGCTCGTTCCAATGCCTTTTCATAGGCTGTCCAACTCTCTTTACTATAGTCGGAAGGCACTAATTTACGTCCTAATTCTACTTGCTCTTTTAGCTCTTCTTTATTAACAGTTAAGCCTTGATAAGCTTCTACTAATCTAGTATAGGCTTCATTAATTTCATCTTGCGTTGCATTTGGGTTATTTAACACTTTTTCAGCTGCTTTTAAAGCTTCTGCAAATACCTTCCAGCTTTCCTCACTGTAATCGGTAGGTGTTAACGATGCTGCCTCTTGTACTATTTCTTGTAGAGCTTTCTTATTAACTGATAAATTATTGTAAGCCTCCGTTAACTTCGCCAATTCAGCAATGATTGAGTCGCATTCGGATCTGCTAATACTATAGCTGCTCTTTCTAATGCTTTCTGGTATGCAGCCCAACTATCTTTACTGTAATGAGACTCTACTAATCTGTCAGCTTCTTTTACTTTGGCTTGCAACGCAGATTTATCCACGGTTAATTTTAAACGTGCATCTTCCAACGTTTTTAAAGCTGCATCCACTTCTGATTGAGTTGCCTTAGGATTATCAAATACTAACTTCGCATTTGTTAATGCCGTTTCATAAGCTTCCCAGCTGTCGGTAGAATAATCCTTTTCATTTAGAGTTTCTCGCAAATTGATTTCTGCCTCTAAAGCAGATTTATCTACTTTTTCAATCGTAAATTCTTTTGTGATCACTTCTGATTTCTTTCCATCTTTTTCAGCACTAACGGCAATCGTATAGGTACCATTTTCTAATGACTCTGTTGGCGTATACTCCCAGTTTCCGTCAACATCAGTTATTACCGTTTTTGTCACTTTATTACCATCGCTATCGGTAAGCTCTATGGTAACAGTTGAACCTGGAGTCGCTGTTCCTTTAAACGTCGGTTTGTCGATATGAATCGTTTTATCTATAGGTTCTGTTAGTTCAATTCTTAATGTTAAGCTGTCTAGTGCCTCTTGTAATTCCTCGAATGCATTATTAACTTCTTCCTGTGATGCATTTGGATCCGCAAGCACTTCTTTCGCTACTTGTAATTTGGACTGTAATTCTTGCCAGCTTTCCTGCGTGTAGTCTTCTTCTATTAGATTTTCTGTAATAACTTCTCCTACTTTTGCCTCTAATGCAGTCTTATCTACTACAGTCAATTCTTTATCGAAGCTCTTAACTGGCTCACCATTCGTACCTCTTAAGTTACCTGAATCCTCATCATAGGTTACTTTTACGATGGAGCCTCCTTCTACTGATTCTGGTAGTCGTAATGTTAATTTTTCACCGTCTACCTCAAAGTCAGTTACAACCACAAGTTGACCATTCACTTCTACAGTAAACCCGTTTAAGTTATCTAAATCAATCGGTTTATCAAACGTTAATTCGATCTTATCTAGTTCATTAACCTCCGCTGTCTCTACCTCTGGCACCCATCTGGTCAGTGCTTCATATGCTTGTTCTAGCTTTTCTAACGCTTCTTTGACGTCTTCTGAAGTTGCATTTGGATCCTCTAACACGCCTTGTGCTTCTTTTAATTTAGACTGTAATTCTTGCCAGCTTTCTTCTGTGTAGTCTTCTTCTCGAAGATTACTAGCTTCAATCTCTTCTACTTTCGATTCCAATTTAGTCTTATCAACTATCGTAAATTCCTTTGTTTTTGTAGCAGTTCTACCATCTTTCGTAGCTGTTGCTTCAATTGTATAAAGACCGTCTGGCAGTTCAACAGCTGGGGTGAAGTACCACGTGCCATCTTCATCCACCGTTGTTGTCCCTCCAGCACCTTCTACAACATTACCCTCAGAGTCTTTAATAACAATCGAGACTGTTGCATCAGGTATTGCAGTTCCAGTTATGGTAGGTTTGCTCGTATTAACAAGCTCATTACTAGGTTCTGTAATTTGCAATGCAGAAGCAAATTCATTAATGACAACCTGTTCAAATCCATCCACAGGGACACCATTTGTACCTTTTACATTCCCATTTCCGTCATAAATTACTTTAACTTCTTTTTCATGCACAGCGGTTCCTTCTGGTAGCAGAAGATACAACTGTTTTCTATTATTCGGGTCAACCTCAAAATTGATTTCATTTATTGCTACTTCTTCGCCATCAATAGTGATTGTAAAACCATCTAAGCTTGTAAGATCTATTTCATTGTCAAAATTCAATGCAATACGAACATTGCCTGTTTCCGTTTCCTCTAGGGCACCACCTTCAAACTGTGGTACAGTTGCAGCAATTGTAAAATAGGAAACAGGACCAAAAGCCTTTGTATCTATGGTGACCTTACCATCCTCAATGAGATAGAACGAATCTTCTCCATCAAATTGCTCATCCGAACTAACAATGACATAAAGCGGCCATTCTTCAGCGCCCTCCACTTTTTCAATCTGTAACGTGATTTTTGAATCTTCACCGTTAGCGTTCGTATCTTGCCAATTCGTTTTTTGAACTTTATAAACGCGTTCCATCCGTTTCAGGTTTTCATCATTTTTGTCAGCAGGGTCAATAAATTCAGTACTTGCTCCGTTATCTCCGAACACAAAGTATGATTTATTGTTCCATATCATGTTTTCATTTTCCTCATTGGAATTCGCAACAGCATCCCCCAATGCAATCGTTACATTAGCTCCATTCTCCTGAGACACGGATTGTTTCTGATACAATCCACCGAAATCATCTCGTCCGATACCAGTAATACGATTACTATAATCTGCGTTATCAGCTTCAGTCCATAGAATTCCTTCGCTACTATCCAAATAGTCAGTCGGCAAAGTCAATCCGTACTTTAACGCAAGATAACTATTTACTTGCTGTCGTTCTATCGAAGTTAGCACCCTATTGTATAAAATAACTTCAGATATCGATCCGTTAAAACGACTATGGTGACCAGCTCCAATGTAATACGTACCAAGTTCAGAGTTAGACCATTTCACAACATTTTCGTCGAACGATTCCAGTTGATTACCGTCTAGAGAAAGAGACCATTCTTCACTTGAGCTTCTAATATTTAACACACGGCTTTTCAGCAAGTCATACTTCTCAGGAATATTAACTGTTCTATTACTTGTTGAGAAAAATGATGTACTAATTTGTGATCCATTATTAAGACCATATCGAGGTCCTTGACTATTACTACCAAATTCCCAAGGGAAACCCGTATAATTACTACTACTTTGTACAGAGAAAATTTCCCTTGAAGTATCATTTTGACCAAAATTGGTAGTTGAATAATAACCTACAGAGCTATCAATTGTAATCCCTGGGTTAAAGTTAATGGTCGAAGCATTATACGGCTGTGCATTCGTTCCAACAACACTCCAAATCCTATCAAACGCCAAATCTTCCATTTCGATAACTCGATCACTAGCATCTCTTACCGAGCTTTTCCCTACATCTACCCAAGAAGACAACCCATCAATTACTCCACCTGGACCTCTAGGCACTGCGGGTGCTTCATCAGTAGCAATAGCTCCTCCTACAGCAACAGCTCTAATGTCAGTGCTTGTAAAAGGATCATTCGGAATAAAGTAAACTTCTAATTGTCCGTTACTATCTGTCAACATCGTAGACCAATCAGTAATTACGTTACCGTCAAGGTCTTTCCATACTCCATTCTTAGAGCTCGTCATCTCAATTGGAACACCAGCTGCAATCGATTTGTCCGCATTTTTTGCTGTAACGGATACTTTGAATTTTCCCTTTTCAGATGTCTCGTCAACAACCATCTCTATCGAACTAGGTGCTTGCTTAAATTGTGCCGTATCATCTAAGTCGCCAATCGGTGCATATTCGTTTACGAAATACCAGCTAATAATTTCATGGGATTCATCCCAGCCTACACCAGTAAAACCAGTATAGATGGCATCTGTTCCATCAAAAATATTCTTTAAATCAATTCCAGCTGCATCGATTATAGGATTACTTGGTTTACTCGCTGAATCATTGAAGTATACCTTCATATTATTAGAGGCACCGTCATAATCAATCCAGGTAAAGTAAGTTTTTCCGTCCTTCAGAACAAACTTAGTTTTGCCGGAATCATCTTTCAAGTCAGGATCATTAAGGTTTTTGTACCATGAAGCATTTTCATTTATTAAATTTCCATTTAAGGCAATCCCAATATAGTTGTTCGATGGGTCACCATTGGCCGCATTATAATAAGTATCAAACTTCAAGGCAAAGCTTGGTGTAATCCCTTCTATCCCCAGACCTCCGCCAGTGCTGCCTAGACCTTCTAGATCATTCACAATTGCAAAGGACATGCCATCAGCAGAGTTCGCCACATTTGCATTCATTTCAAAGGAAAATCCAGTGCTAAATGAAAACTCTTCATGCGGTTGAAATGATTGCTTGTTAAAGGCGCTTCCAGTTTGATGTGGAGTCGCTCTCGGGTTTATGATTAACCTTCCATCCGCAAATGACGCTAATCCATTTAACTGAAATAGCTCCTGTAATGAAGGCTCTGAAAAGTCATTAATGTCAAACTTATAAGTCAACCAGTTCATTGTTGAACTTGTATTCGACTCCGCTTTAATAGATATTCCCGTTGTCATAAAGCTACTAAAAATTAGGGTTATGGACAGCATTATAGCTAACAAACGATTCCCAGTGTTTTTCATTTTATACAACTTCATCTTTTATTAACTCCTTCCTTTTCATATTCATTAAGTTAGATAAAGATATGGATAGATGATAGAAATAGTTTTACAAATTGTAAGTAGGGTGATTATTTTGTCTAACGCTGATAATAATATAGTTATTCATCATTCGACATATATGGATAATATGTACGGAAACTCTGATTACTTCGGTTAATTGCACCAAAATTCTCTTTTAAAATTCTATAATTATTTGATCAACCCCTTGAACTTGTCGTCCTATTTAGACAAAATTCCTCAAAATAATCCTATTTAGTAATTCTACTAATATCCCCTATACAAAATCTAAACAATACTATATTCAATGCGTTAATTAAATCGAATAGAAGGTATACTGCACTAGCCTTTGCGTAATGCAACATAAAAGTGCTTGATCTATTAGTAGTAATTAAAGGAGGGCTTTCTAATGAAAATCATCTTATGTGAAAAGTGTTCAAAAGGTTTACGGTAAGGGTATTAGAAGAAATTATTAGTATTTTGTTATATATTTACACACTCATTTACGTTTCATTTAATACTTCACATGGAAGCATTCCTTCATGATATTTACACAAAATTATAACTAAGCAAGAGAATTTCCCTTATCTTTGTGGAACAAAAAAAAGAAGCCACAACTAGAGCTTCTTGTTTCATTCAAGCTACTTTCCATTGAATAAGTGCTGATAAGTAGTTTCCTATACCAAATTACGGTATAAATCATTTAATACTAAAATCTTCTTTTTTATTTCAGCTACTAACTCTATGGGTTCAACTACTTTTGCGTGGTTCCCCATTTGTATGAAATAATCAGCTAAAAAGTCTATTTCCGTTTCACTAATTGACCCCTTAATGACTCCATAGCCTCTACTATCAATGGATATTTGATAATAAAGTGAAACACTAGATTTATATTTTTCTACTCCTTCTGGTGTTAATTCCACTTTAAGCTCATACTCTTTTTTTGTTGTTAAAATCTTAATAATATCATTTAAGTTTGTATCTTTTAGATTCATCTTGTCACTTCTTGAGCTTATCCCAACCTCTGATATTCGATCACAACGAAAAAGTCTAAAATCCTTCCTAAGATAACAATACGAAGGACAATACCATCTTCCATACTGTGAAAATAATCCAACCGGTTGAATCTCTCTTTTCACCCCCAAGTAAGAAATCCAGAGTGACTCATTTCCTATTGCCGCCATAAATAGCTCTTTCAATAGGGGACTTTCTTTACTCTGGTTATCTATTTTAAAATCAATCTTATTTTTAATTAAATCAATTTCATCCTTCATCTTTCCGTTTAAGTTCAGATAGAACTTTTTTATGATTGAATCATATTCTGATTCAAAAGGAAGGCTTATAAAATGTTTTAAAGACAAAAGAGCAAAAAAGATAGAGAAAGTTTCTTCTTTAGTAAAAGAGACAGCCAGTAGATTTTTTTCTTCTAATACTTGATATCCTCCATGAGCTCCTACCGCTGAAATTAATGGAACCCCCAAAATACTTAGTTCTTCTAAATCTCTAAGAATCGTTCTTCTTGATACATTAAATTCTTGTGCTAAATCATCTACCTTAAACTTTTTCACTCGATTAATATACAGCCTTAATTCATTTAATCTAATTGCTTTACTCAAAACTTTCACCCTTTTTACTAATTGTGTCATCATTTGTCACTATTCCATTATATACTGAAGACAGTATCAAAATAATAGAATTTTTCAATTTAATTTGGAGGGAATAAGAATGAATCAGATCGAGAAAAAAGAAATTTTAATAGTTGTTTTGGAGGAATTTGCTGATTGGGAAATCGCTTATGTAGCAGCTTTTTTAAACGAAACAGACAAGTACATCACTAAGATAGTTGGTATCAGTGAGGGAGTTATCAAGTCTATCGGTGGATTAAATGTTCTACCAGATTACACCGTAGAAAATATACCTGAAGTCTTTCATAGTTTAATTCTAATTGGGGGGAACTCCTGGCGTAAACCACTAAGCAATAACGTGATCCCAATAATGGAGAAGGCATTTGCCATGGATATTCCAGTAGGGGCAATATGTGATGCCACAGTTTTTATGGGAGCAAATGGATGGTTAAATGACATAAAGCATACAAGCAATGATCTTAATGATTTAAAAGCCTATGCAAAAGATACCTACAGCAATGAAGGGAATTATGTATTCGAACAAGCAGTTCGTGACAGAAAGATTGTTACTGCAAATGGAACAGCTTCATTAGAATTTGCAAAAGAAATGCTTGAATTATTAGAAGCATATCCTAAGGAGCAAATTAATCAACTGTATCTTTACCATAAATTAGGCTATTACGAGGCAGAAAAGACAAATTCATAACTAGCAAAAACTTACAATGCACATAATCCTTAAGAAAGGAATTTATGTGCATTTACTCTAAATAAGAAAAAAGCGGGCAAAATTATCCGTCGATAACTAACCCACTAATCGTAATGATTATCATGAAGCATTACTGTCAATTAATTCATTTACCATCATTTTAAGTTTATTAATAAACTCATCGAAGTTTTCCGATTTTCTTAATTGCTCTACATTGTATGATTCAGAAACTATTTCAATAAAGAGCTCAAATAATCGATTAAAGGTTTTTGATTCTTTATTATTAATCGCTACAAGTGCAACCATTTTAACTTCATGACCAGACCATACTATTGGTTCTTGTAACGTTACTATTGCGATACCACTCTTAATTGCATCCAGCTCAATCGAATGGGGTACCGCAATACCAGACGGAAAGCTTGTCGGCGACATTTGTTCCCTTTTCTGGATACTATAATAAAAGCTATCATTAACATACCCTTGCTCTACCATCATTTGATTCATACGTTTGACAATATCACCTTCGACTAATCCAGAAGGATCAATTTGATTCAAATAGAGCGCTTCATTAAAGAATCTTTTGATAAAATTATTAATGGCGATCTTTTGATGTAGTTTTCTTGTTGCTTCCACACGTCTTTCAATCTTAATAATATCCCTATCTGTCAGAAACGGCTTAATAAACACGGAACCTTCGTATGCGGAAGCAACTTTTCTATCTGTTGTCACTAATAAATCAAACATATACAATCCAATATCATTATGATTAGGAATTGATTGAATTCCCACAGCGTCCCCTAACCGTTTTATAATCTTATTCGTTAATTGTTCCCGTATACCATGGTAATCGTCTGCAACCAACAGTATCCGAATTTCGTGCTTATCAATATCTCGTTGTTTTTCTAGCAAGGAACCAATATGCAGCGCTATAAATGATATTTCATCTTCATTAAATCTAACATCAATTTTTTCTTGGATTAATGAAGAGATATATACCGACACATCATAAATAATTGGATAGCTTATCTTAATATCGAGTAAACTACTATTCCGTACAAATTTTTGATACTTAGACCGGTAGAATAAGCCTTGTAAATGTATTGCCAATTTATTAATAAAATCAGCATCCTCAAAGTCAATGAAATATACCTTTTCTGCTTTACGCAAAACATCTTTTAATGTAGATAATATCGTACTGTCAACATATGTTTCGATTTTTTCAGTATTGTCCTCAACTAATGATTTATCGTATAAACCAACAAATTGTAGAGCTAATTGATATATTTCTAATTCCGGAAAATGAATATTATATATTTTTGATAGTTCTTCCGTTATTTCATTTGTTAATATATATTCCTGTTGACTTAAATTGTTCTTATATAAATCTTGATCATTCTCTGACAGAATATAACCTTGTCGAATTCTTTCGATACTCACTGCAAAATGAAAAGCAATACTATTAAGGGAGTATTGATTAATAAATATATTATGATCTGATAGGGCAGTACGAATGATATTCCTTAGTTCATCTAAAGAAATTTCTTCTATCATTTTCTCAATACTTGATTTTAATTCGTCATATATATTACCCTCATCATAAAGTAATTCCACCATATATTTTCGTCTTGAACGCTCCGAACCCTTAAGTTTAACGATATTATTTTTAATCGTTATCTCAAGAGTTTGTGCTGGAAGACTTTGTTTCAATTCTTGAATATCATTTTTTAACGTAGACTCTGAAATAAATAGTTTTTCACTTAAATCGAATAAATCAATTCCATCTGATGAATATTTAAGCATTTCCAAAAAGATTCTTGATTTACGGTTATTGAGTTTAAACTCCGAATCATCACTATTTTGTCTATTACTTTTTAACGCTTCTTTATTAAGTCTGTAACCAATATTACTTGATTCTATCGCATTTGATAATTCATTGTTTATCTTTGAAACATAATTTCTAATTGTTCGTGTTGAACAATTAAGAAAATCCGCTAATTCATTAGCGTTGATCCACTCACCATGTTTTCTTCTCAATAGGTTCAGTAATTCTTTTTGCTTCTCATTCATGATCATTCAGACTCCTTGAATATGAACAGAAGTAGGTTATTGAAAACAATAACCTACTTTCTTTCGTGTATCTTAAAGCTCAGAACCATTTGTTTCAATTACATTTTTATACCAGTAGAAGCTGTCTTTCTTAATTCTTTCACCTGTGCCTTTGCCTTCATTATCTAAGTCTACATAAATAAAGCCATAACGCTTATTCATTTGAGCAGATGAACAGCTAATAATATCAATTGGCCCCCATGCACAATACGCAAAGACATTTGCTCCATCATACATTGCTTGTTTCATTGCAGATATATGGGCAGAAAGATAAGCAATGCGATAGTCATCATGAACTTTTCCATCTTTAAGTTCATCATACATCCCTAAACCATTTTCAGCTATCATTAATGGTTTCTTATAACGGTCCCAGTAAGTTGAGAGACTAACATATAATCCCTGTGGATCTATTGCCCATCCCCACGGACTTGACTCTACAGCCGGGTTAGGTGTGACAGATACTTGTTTTATTGTATTTTTAGAAGCATCTGCTGTGTCTGTATAATAATAGGACATCGCTAAATAATCCATTGTGTTTTCTTTTAATAATTGCTTATCTTCTTCCGTTATGTCTAAGTGAATACTATTTTCAGCAAAATAATTTAACGCATATTGAGGATATTCTCCAAAGAACTGTACATCGGTGTAGTAAAATTCCATGCGATTTTTCTTTAATGCCAGCACAATATCATCTGGCTTAGATGTTGCTGGATAAACCGTTACATCGGAAACCATTGTACCAATCTGCATTTCTGGATTAACTGATTCAGCATACTTTTTTAACATGGCACTTGCCACAAACTGATTATGAACTGCTTGATACGCTGCTTCCTCATAATTATCTACTGCATCAGAAGGAATTGCTGTCGAATTAAATGGCTCATAACCAATTAAATTAATTTGGTTGATGACAATCCAATATCTCACCTTATCTTTATAACGATCTAATACGACCTTACCGTATTTGTAAAATAAATCGATAACTTTACGATTATGCCAACCACCATATTTTAATGAAACATTAACCGGTGTTTCATAATGTAATATTGTAATGATAGGCTCCATACCAAGCTCAACAATTTTATCTATTAAATTGTCATAATACTTTAGCCCCGCTTCATTTGGTTCTTCCTCATCACCTGTCGGGAAAATTCTTGTCCAATCAATCGACGTTCTGAAATTTTTAAATCCCATCTCAGCAAGTAGTTCCAAATCTTTATCGTAAGTATGATAAAAGTCAATACCATATCTCTTCGGATAATAACCTTCTTTATCTTCTAAATTAGCTTTAATTTGCGAGATTGTCATACCTGCTTTTTGTTCAGCCTGAATTTCGAAATTGGATTTATCAGGATAATATTTATGAACATCCGCAAGGCTCTTCCCTTTTCCTCCTACATCATGAGCCCCTTCTGCTTGATTTGCAGCAATTGCTCCACCCCATAGAAAATCCTTTGGCATTTGATAATTATTAAGCATTCGAATACCCCCAATTATTTTTTCATTAGCTTCTCAAAAATTGCTATTAAATTTTCAGCTATTAATATCTCACTTTGTGCAGTCATCATTGTATCTTGTGCGTGAGCAAATAGAATCGAGTATCGAATTTGCTCTCCCATTGCTTCTTTTTGAATAGTGCTCGTTTGAAATGAGTGAGATATGGTAACCTCTTCTCTTGCCTTCTTTAAATAGTCATTCGCTTCCTCAAAGTTTTCATCATGAATGCTTTTTAGTGATTTAACCAAATAGTCACGTGCATTTCCAGCGTGTATTAAGACATTCATTGAAACCTGGGTTAACTCATCAATCTCTTCATTATGATCTAAATCTGACATGATCTAATTTTTCCTCCTTACAAATTGCTATTTTCTTCCTCTTCCTTTTTCAACAAGGATTTATCATATACTTTAAAGAATGGATAGAATACTGCCCATGTTATGGCAAATAGGACGATACACCAGATTATTGCCATAAAATCTTGCGTTGCAAAATAGGAAGCAAGTGGGTATGGCATATACCATAACAAGAAAGTTGATGATGGGATATCTACCCATCCCCAAGACATAATACCGTATACAATCGTTGGAACTAGTAAACCGTTTATCCACATAGGTACCATCAAGTATGGGTTAAAGGCAATAGGTGCACCAAATACCAATGGCTCGTTAATATTGAAAATAGATGGAACCACTACCGCCTTACCAACCGCTTTCAATTGCTGTGATCGACTAATAAATGCCATCATGATTGCTAATGCTAAGGTTGTACCTGTACCACCAATATAAATTAAAGCGTATAATGTTTCCTGGGTAGCAACATTAGCAGCAACCCCACCGCTTGCTACAGCATCAATATTACCTGCCAAGTTAGCCATGTAAATAGGATAGAATACCGGGAATACAGCCCATCCTGAAATACCAAACGAATATAAGAACACTGGAATAAATACGGATAAAACAAATCCAGGATATGTTGAAACAATACCAGCAACAGGTTTGAAAATACTTTGAATTACTTGGAATAAATCAACCTGGAATTGAATTGTAATCAACCAACCAACAAAAAGAAGGAATGTGATTGGTAATAGATTATCAAACCATCTTATGACAAAATCAGGAATAGAAGAATCTTCATCAAAGAATGATTTTGATGCCATAAAGTTCATAATCACCGCTACAAATAAACCAGTTATAATAGCTACTAACATACCTTCAATACCAAAACGAGATAAGGTAAACGAGATTTGCCCTTCCTCAATGGTTGGAAATAATAACAGTAGATACAAAACTAATGATGCTGCTCCAGAGATTAGTTTGTTATCCGAATGCCCCTTGTTTTCCATCACATAATACGGAAGGAAAAAAGCAATAATTAAACCAAACATACCAAATGAGAAAGTACTCATTAGTGAAAGATCAGGCATCCAGTCAAAAAAGTTATTCAAAATAGAAATCATCGTAATTAAAGAACCAACAAATACTAACGGTAAACCTGTAAGCATTGAACTTTGAATACCAGACACCCATGGGTTTGCAACAATTTTGTTCACTCGTGGAGCAAACTTAGTGCTCATAAAGTTCATTAATTTAGTCAGCATTTTTTATTCACTCTCTTCCAAGCTTAGAGCTAACTCCAAAGCTTTTTCTCCGTTTAATGATCCATAAATTAGTTGCGGAATAATAGCAACCTTAACATTCTTCCCTTGCGCTTTTTCTCTAATTTCATCTTCTTTATAAGCCAAATGAGGACCAATTAATAAATAATCTATATTATCAATTACTGAATCTAGTTGAGATTCACTTGCAGCTTTAACAGTGACCTGTTCACCTTTCTTCTTAGCAGCCTTCCGCATAGATGCGGCCATAAATCCACTTGATGCGCCAGAACCACAAACTAAAAATATATTTTTCATATAAATTCCTCCTTTTTCTTATCTGTCTTCATCTTATCTACGTTTGGGACCGCTTACAAATTTATATTTTTCCTAGTGATAGGAAACTAGATTAGGTCTTTTCCGATTATTAGAAAAGCGATATACGTCAAATATTGGGAGAAGTGAAGAATTTTTTAGTAAAACGGGGGATCTAATGGATTTAGAGCATGATAGACTTCAGCTTTCCTAAAAGGAAGAGCGATAAATATTATATAGTTAAAAAGATTGACATCCCATAGACTACAAATGTAATATAGGACTACAGTTGTAGTACTCGACTACATTTGTTGTCGAAATTTAGATAGAAGGAGGTAAGGTTTGGCTATTAATGACTACATCTGTGATTGTGAATATGTGCGAAAAGTAAAAGGACAGTAGACAGCCTACAAATTAATGACTATTTGGCAAGCATTGAAGACACATACTTCATCAGTGCTATGCAAAAGAAGTCAGTTTTATATTGGATAATAGAAACTAGAAAGAGGTCATCAAGTTGATAAAAAAATATAAAAATAAGTTCACCATGCGTCCATTTTCACTACTTTTGCTACTAGTCGCAGTGTTAACACTCACTGCTTGCGCGGATAAGGACGGTTCAAATAATGATTCTCCCAGTGAAGGAAATGAAGTGGAACAAAGGGAAAGTATAGATGAAAAATTTGCCGAGCTTGAGAATGAGTTTAACGCTCGAATTGGTGTCTATGCGATTGATACAGGCACAAATCAGACCATCGAATATCGCCCAGAGGAGCGCTTCGCTTTTGCATCGACCTACAAAGCCTTAGCCGCAGCCATCTTGCTGCAGCAAAATTCTTTGGAAGAGCTTGAGGAAGTGATTTCCTTCACCGAGGATGATTTAGTTCCCTATTCTCCAATTACAGAGAAACACGTGGATACCGGGATGACCCTTTTGGAATTAAGTGAGGCAGCGGTTCGATCCAGTGACAACACGGCAGGAAACCTCTTATATGAGGGATTAGGGGGCCCAAAAGGATTTGAACAAGCTTTAAGACAAATTGGTGATAACATCACCCATGCAGATCGCTTTGAACCAGATTTAAATGCATTCACCCCAGGAGATAATCGAGACACCAGCACACCGAAAGCTTTTGCCACCAATCTTCAGGCTTTCGCACTTGGTGACGTACTTTCCGATGAAAAACGTGAATTGTTCATTGATTGGCTAAAAGGCAATGCAACAGGAGATACACTCATTCGTGCAGGATCACCTGAAGAATGGGTGGTTGGTGATAAGAGTGGTGCTGGAAGCTACGGAACGAGAAATGACATTGCTATTGTTTGGCCACCAAACAGAGAACCAATCGTCATTGTAATTATGTCCAACCATGACACAGAGAATGCCGAATATGACGATAAGCTAATTGCACAGGCTGCCAAGGTTACACTAAGCTTTTTAAGGTGAAGATTGGATAATTCGGATTTGGACATTTAAGTTCTAAGGAGTCTTTAACTACAGAGCGCGTATAATATCCTTAAACAATGATATTAAGCGCTCTTTTTTTATTTAGCTATGTTAAAGGATAATGTTGATTTTTCATATGAAAAGATGGAACTCCATTAGGGTTTGGGGCTCCATTCTAGGTTAAAGACAGTTTTTAGGTTAAGGGCAGTAATTAACCAGACTATAATTGTAATATATCTAATTAAATGTATCTGCCACTATATTACTGAATTCCCTTAGATAATGAAGATAATTGTCTCCACCATAGTTATATCGCTTATTATACATTTTTGCTACGACTAAATTATGTTTAGGTATAACTAACAAAGTTGGACCAGTTATTCCTAATATTTGATAAGAGCCTTTAGGTACTCTTTCCCCAATTTCACTTTTAAGAGAAGGCGTATCTTGAACATACCAAAACAAGCCGTTAAGTGGTATCTCTATGTCATTGTAATTTGGGCTTTGTACTTTGGTAGCTAATTGTATTACTTCTTTTGGCACTATTTGTTTGCCATTCAAAAATCCTTCGTTCAAATGAAGATTACCCCATAATGCAAATTCACGGGCTGTTGTATGAAGGTTTGAGTCGCTTCCATCGTTTGTACTTCCTATTTTGAAGTTCGCAGCTTCGTTTGGATTATCAATCACTTTTACTAGTTCATCATTAGGGTTTGTATACCAGGCAGTTTCATATAAACCTAACGGCAGGAATACTCTTACTCTTAGTAATTCGGGAAAACTCTTTCCATATAGCTTATTTATTAAGTCCGTCATCATTAATACATTAATTCCTCTGTAAGCCCACCCTTTACCTGCGTCAAACTCTCTAAAAAGAGTCCCATCATCTTTCAGATGTAATCCGTGAGAATGTGTAACTAAATGCCTTATAGTTGTGTTTGCAAGTAATTCTTTATCATATCCATCAAAGTAATCTACTGCATAGTCATCTATACTTTTAATTTTCTTTTCATACAAAGCAAAAGCTACCGCTAGTCCTAAATAGCTTTTCCTTGCAGATGCTATGTTAAATTTAGAGGCTTCCGTAATGGGTACTGAACTAACTAAATTAGAATGGTAGCCGCCGTAGTGTTCTAATACGATTTCATTGTCCTTAATTACAACCAATGCAGAAGCACTGCTATGATTAAGTACCATTATTTCTTCTACATATGAAATTAATCTTTGATAGTTTACTGTCACTTTCTCCATTACCCCCGATGTTACTTATTTGGAAAGTTCTGATAGTCTAATTGTTTTAGTGGAAACGGAATAAAGAAACGCGCTTAGACAATCTTCTTTAATCACTTCTGTAAAAAAATACTAGCTTCCAACAGATAGCAACTTATCCTTATAAAGATTAAAAGTAATCAATAGGTAATTGTTACAACTATCATTTTAGTTTAATGCTAATGTACCTTCTTTTGTAGTAGTAAAAATTCTTCTAAGTTTGGTGATTGATTATATTTCATTGCGGCTTGCTTATCCTTTTTTATAATGGCCTTTGTTAAATCAATATGATTTATACTTGCAATGGCCACAGCGTAATGTATAACATCAACTAACTCTTTTTCTAAAGAAGTATCCCCTTTATTTTCCTTTCGCCCTTCCAACTGGTTCAGTACCTCTGCTACCTCACCAATTTCTTCTACTAGTTTCATAAACAAAGAAGATGAAGTGCGTCCTTCTTTATATTTTAGTGCTAGGTAGCTCTGTAGCTCTTGAAATGTTAGTTGCTTCATATGAGTCCTCACTTTTAATACTACTTTTTCTTTTAACTAGTCAAACAATAGTTTTCTTTATTCTATAGTTTCGAACAGCCTGTTTGGAAGCTTGATGATTACGCACATTGGTTTAGCAACATCTGAATCCGCGCACTGTTTTCACCTTCGTCTAAAATAAATTAGTTCGACAAATACTTCTCCCTAATCTAATATCCCTTACTAATCATTGTTAAATTAGCCTACACTTCGTACTATAGGAGTTCAAAAGCAACCTTTACTTGAATAGCTCCCCTGCTTTATTTTTTTCTTTTAAATATTCTTCTGTAAGTTTTCGCAGTTTTTCTTCGTTATCAAATTTACTTAATTCTTTTCCGTACCATGCTTGGAGATTTTCTTTTGTTATTTGATATTCTTGGTTATCAAAATTAAATGTTATCCATTCTGCATTTTGAACTAATGCAAATAAAAACGTAGCATTATATATCGCTGTTTCTTTATAATCTTGTTCTGATGCTAACCAATCATAATTTAAGATTATTCCATACGGTTTCTCTTTTGTTTTCAGTTCAAAACCTTTTAAATTCTCACCACTTCGCAACTGATTTGCAATGTTTCCTACTGCACTGTTATCCCCTACAAATGAATCTTTAAATTGAAATATATCTTCGTTTTTATTGTTCGAATTACATCCATATAAGAAAATCACTATCGTTAATGAAAATAACATTAATTTAATCATTTTTCCCAATTGGATTCCCCCTTTTTTGAATTGTCTATACAAATTTACCATACCATTTATTTATTTACAAAGACAGATTTCACAAAAAGATTAAGTACATAGCTGTTTTATCTGCCACTTATGAAAGTCATCAACATTGTATGACTTGTTGATATGGAGGAGGGAAATAGCAAGATACCCACTTAATTGTACATTTGCTTACCAGCTTGATTTCTTTACTCCGGGAATTTGTCCATTATGGGCGTATTCACGAAAGGCAATACGAGACATTTTAAACTTTCTTAAATAGCCTCTTGATCTTCCAGTTAGTTCACAACGATGATGTAAACGTGTAGGTGATGAGTCGCGTGGCAGTTTCCTTATTGCATCATAATCACCCTTTTCTTTTAATTCCTTCCGAAGCATCGCATATTTTGTCACTATCTCTTGCCTCTTTTTTTCCTTTATAATCTTAGACTTCTTAGCCATTTAATATTCCTCCTTCACTTTAGTCATTTAAAATGTAACCATTACACTTTCTATCAAAAATTATGAAATCGCTGAAAAACTCATGATTGCTGTAAATGCATTCGCTCAACCATTAACGAAGTAGTAGTTGCAGTTTTGAGAGGCACAAAGTTCGACACTCCCGCTTTCTATCCCTCTTTTTACCAAATCAATACCCAAAATAGACTTTGATATATGTCAGATTAAAATCTTTCATTCGTAATATCTGTATTTACGGCTACAGCTGCCTTGTTACCTTCTGCAGCTGCAATCATTAATGAAGATGGTGCTGATCGTGCAACCTCCCCAGCAACATAAACATTTTTCTGTGAGGTACGGTTAAAATCATCCGTTACAACTAGTCCATTTTCTTGTAGTTGGCAACCAAGGTGCTCAGCAAATTGATTTGGTCGATAAAACGATGGTGCAATGAATCCACCCTTTCTATTGATTTCAAATCCTGAGGTAAACACCACCTTTTGAAGGTAACCACTTTCCCCATATAAATTTTTTATTGGTTCTGTGATAACTGAGATGCCCTTCCGATCAAAATCATTCCAAATATGCTGAGATATTTTGTGACCATTGCTTGCAATTACTAAATCATTAGACCAATTACTAATTAATTTTCCCATATGATAAGCTGCATCTTCATATTCCGCGATGACAATTAGTGGTTGATCTCTTAATTCCCATCCATCACAATATGGGCAACTAAACAAGCTCTTTCCGTAATACTTACTGATTTCTGGAACCATAGGATATTTTTCTTGTATTCCCGTAGCTAGAATTATCCTCTCAGCGAGATACTCTCGTCCCCTAGAGGTAACGGTCTTGAACATTTGATCACTTGTTTGTTTTGTGACCTGTGTTACCGTTTCTTTGAAGAATTGAACAGATGGATACTTACCTAGCTCAGCTATTCCCAAATGCCTAAACTCTGCTGGGCTTACTCCATCTCGCGTTAGGAATCCATGTGATTCTTGAGTAACCTGGTTTCTATTTGTTCCATTATCAAATAAAGCTACATTTCTACGTGATCTTCCAAGTATTAAACTTGCACTTAATCCTGCAGGTCCAGCACCTAAAATTACACAATCAAATACTTTTTCCATTGTTAACCTCCTAATTCAAATTTAGTTACAAATATTTTGTTAGTATATTTAATTACAGATATAAACACTCTCTAATATCCGTTATTTACACAAAAAAATAACGATTGATAAAAGGGATTATTCATACAATAATACAGTCGAAAACAACCGTGTTTTAAAAAACGACAGTTGCTTTCTTAGCAAGATCAGAAATTTTATGCTGCCTCAACTCCTCCTCCATTTTTTCCTCTGCTGAAATCATTACCTTTTGAATCAGGCAATCGGGATTATCGTTCAAACAACCGCCGAATAAAGATGCAGATCCTTCAATAGCATGAATGACATCAAGAAATGAAATGCTCTCCCAATCTGGTTTTAACTTATATCCACCGTTTGCGCCAGTGGAGGATTCAATCATTCCTGCTTTGACCAGCTTAGTGAGGATTTTAGACAAATACGTCGGCGAAATATCTTGCTGCTCTGCCAGTTGCTGCACGCCCACACGTTGATTCGGAGTAGCAACTGCAAGATGAAGCAGAATGTGAAGGGCATAGTTCGTTGCTTTCGAGTATTTCATTTCATTACGCCTCCTTTAAAGACCTTTAATGTCTATAATATGACTCATAATAACTATTGTCAAACTCTTAAAATTGTAAAATTACAATGTAGATTCTTTATTCAACCCCATTATTCTTCTATAAACGAAACAGCCGTATCTATTCTCAACGAAACTGCAATATAGCTTTACTAAGCCTAATAAAAAGAGCGCATTACCTTGTTTTAGGTTAGCGCCTCTTAACTGAACGGACTCTAAGATAGAGCATTACTTAACCCCTTGATATAGTTCATACCAATCATGATACCAAGAAAATATTTTATAACGTTTCAACAATTGATAAAAAATCAGGCAGTGCTTTTTCATGCTTATCAAGCATAATCTGTTCTGGCTTAATGCCCTGTTCATACAGTACTTCAATGTTCTGAACTAGGAACTCGTCGCTACCGACAATATAGAAGAGTCCATCCTTATCTGTAGCAAGATTTTTCACTTCTTCATAGTAGTCTTTACGGTTATCAACGAACTGTGATGTGAAATTCTTGTCAGGTGCTGATTTAAAAATATTTGTAAATAAGAAGTCTTTTGATGAATCGATATTTAAGGAATGAATTTGATTGACGTTGTCAGCACGTTCGAAATAATCAAGTACAAGTGGACGGAAAGTTGCCAGGCCGACACCTGATGATAACAAGTAAACATTTTTGTTTTCTCTTTTAAGCGGGACATTCGAATGCGTTTTAAATATCGCAACTTCATTGCCGACCTCAAGATTTCTTAAAATCGCCTTAAATTCAGAGCAGTTCTCTCTGATGCGTGTTGTGATACCGATTAAATTTTCGTGCGGCAAAGTAGATATCGACATATGGCGAATCAAACTGCGGTTTGGTTTATCTCCCGCATTGAAACCTTCTAGTGCAAAGTGGGTGTGGGAACCTTCTTCCCATATAAAGTCTTCCGGACAGTCGAGCAGGTATGTTTTAACTTCAGCCGTTTCTTCAATAATCCTATTTATTTTAGTCCAGTATATTTGCATCATATATTCTCCTTACTCAATTATATGTATCGTTACTATTTACTATACAATAAGTGATAACGATTCTCAATTAAATAAGGTAATTATTTCGGGCTCGTAATCTTTACCATCAAAATAAAAATGGTGCAATACCATAGAGAGCACCATTTTTTTTGATCTTGCCTACTATTTTTTAACGTTGATCATTCTTCCAACACTTTCTCAGTACGGTCACCTTCAAACCATACTAATAGCCCAAACCCGAAACCTGTACTTCTTAATAAGAGCCCATAATCTTCCACATCTTCAGGTACAGAAAAGTCTAATATTGCTCGCATCTTCCCGTATAGCAATTTTTCATCCTCCCAGTCCTCAACTTCAAGAATCGTTACATTAATGGGGTAATAGCGTTCCTCATCAACTAGAATTAAGAACTCTTTATCTGGTCTCATCCTATATCCCATATCGTCTAGGTTTTCAAAATAGAATTCTATTGAAATATTCTTCATTCCTTCTTCTGGTTGTGGTTGTTCGCTTTTGATTTCTTTTGCGTAATAAGAAAGTATCGAATTTCCCGTATCCTTTATATCTTCACCTTCATCTAATACCTTATAGTACTTTTCATCTACAATATCATCTCTGCCCCAGCTGGAATCATTTCCCAAAAGTTCTTCCGATTCCTCTGGAATTTCATGATCTACAGATGTCTCTACACCAATCTCCCCCTCAGTTGGGCTAAATTCCTGCTCTTTGCCAACTTCTGGATTGGTATATTCGATATTTGGAGCTACCTTTATCATCGTAAATAAAAATGTTCCAACTAATGCGATGGCTGTAAAAATAACGATAAGCTTCATCCGCTTTTCGGTTACCTTTCGATTAGAATAGATTCCACCCATCCCTTGATTCGGTACAATCTGGACTGCACGTTCTGCCGGGAATACGGTTCCAAGTAAACCAATAATGACAGGAATTAATCCCGTAGCTAAGAGGAAGCCTATTTCTTCTGCAGGAAAAGAACCATATAATCCCCATATCATAAGGAATGCGATAGTAAGACCAATCACCGCTGCAAACAGGCCACTGAAGAGTCCCTCTGCTAAAATTAGCCTACGAATACTCCACCTTCTCCAGCCGATTGCTTGAAGTAACGAGATTTCTTCTTTTCGCTCTGATACATTTTGCCAGGTAATTTCTGCTGTTGTTAGTATCGCTATAATTAAGGATACAATAATAGCTACGTAATGTGCTGGCCCAACCTCTAGTGCTACGTACTCTCCTAGCAACGACGTGTACATAATTCCTCTTAAACGGAAGGTAATATAGAGGAAAATAGCTAGGAGAGCAGTTGGCAATGCAATTGAAATTACTGATAAAATGCTCCTCTTCCATTTCCCAATAAAGTGGTTAAAGGCCATGCGATTGATCCCTTTAGCCTTAAACAACCGTTTACTGCCACCCGTTATTTCCCCTGTTCGCATTGCTTCATAAGGAGAAATATTTTGTGTTAATAGCATTGGAATAATCGATCCAAGCATATATACGATGAGTCCAAATAATCCAGTCCATACAAATCGAGTTAAGGAAATAGTTCCGTCACTCGACACATAAACAAATGCCAACATCATCCAAGAAATTAATGCGACAAATAACCCAATTATGCTAGATTCCAAGAATAACAACCGACTTAACTGACTTGGCCGCCAACCTACAGAAAGAAGGACAGCAAATTCCTTTCTTCTCGCTAATAAGCTCACTATTCCTGAAGCCCATACATATACGACTGCAACAGCAATAACACTCGCCACAACTCCAGAAAAACTAACCTTGGTCTCTCGAAATATAGAAATAGAAGACCCAATATTTACCCAAGGTTGTTGAATCCAACCAAGGTCTTTTTCACCATTTAAGCCTGGCACATAGGTTAATGCCAGTTGCGGAGAAGAACCTAGCGTAATGTCGGTAATTAGTCCAGTTCTATTCTCAATTTCAGCAGCTATTTGTTCCAATAATGTTTGACTTTCATCACTCATATCAGTAACTCCAGCTACTTTAATCCGAATTGCTGAAATTGGTTCATCACCTAATAACATCTCTGCTGCTTCAATAGTAGTTAACATGCCAGGAGGATCTGTTAAGAAGCTATAGGGATCACCTGTAGGCTTTAATTGTTTTGGTGGATTGATTGGATTACCCTCTTTATCCATCACAAACTCTGCTGAAGCAGGACGATACGTTTCCATCGGCAATTCAGTAGTAGGATCTTTTGAGATTTTTAGATTACTTGGATCATAAAATCCTATCCAATTCGGCTTAATACGAGGAAGATCCACAAACTCCTCCGCCATTAATACAGGCTCTCGAAAGGATTCCTTATTTCGATATATTCCTATTGTATCCTCTCCATTTTGAACAGGGACTGCTTGATAGGAATATGGCCATCTTTCCGCGTAAGGGCTTGAAATTTCGCGATATTCCAATGGACTTGGTCTAAATACAATACCTGTCACATTTTCATCAATTGGTGACCGTAATTGACCTTCTCCTACAGATTCCTTTTCTTCTAAATCTATTACCTCACCTGTATTCCAATCCACCCCTGTCATCCGGCTAACAAAGGTTTGGAAGGTTTCCTCTCCAGTCACAGAGAACGTATCAATTACTTCACCTTCTACAGTATCTAAATAACTATCTCCCCCTTTTTCTTTTACCTCTTCCATTATGTCATTCGCATTGTCTAAGTTAATGGAAATATGAAGACGCTCATATGTAATGTTTTCTATTTTTTCCACAAACGAGTTTTGATTAACAATGATAGGAAATTCGCGGAGACCACTAGCCTCATTGAAATAATAGGAATCACTATCATCAAAATACCTACTCGTTCCTAAATCCATAATTGCTTCATCCAGCCCAACTAATTTCGCTTCTTGTTCTGGATCTATTCCAGCCAAGAGAGATTCTCCACCTACAATATATTCAGTAAATGGTGCACCAACACCATATTCTCCCCCTTTATTGATAATGTCCCAAACCTGGTTAGGGAAGTAGTAATTGCTAGATGCAACTTCTTCACCTATTCCATTATTTATAGTTTTCGTAGTCTTTCTTCTATATAGACCTTCTTCAGGTAATTCAACCTGTCCAAAATTCACTTGATAATCCGCATACCCAATCATCGCAATCGGTGCAGCGACTTCTACACCAGGTATATCCTTTATTGCTTCATATTGTTCAACACTAATTCCCCCACTTAAGCCACTCAAGTAGTTTGGTTCTAATAATCTTTTCTCTTCTGTAACACTTCTAGTACCTTCTGGTCGAACCACAATATCATACGAAGCTGACCACCTTTG
This sequence comes from Ornithinibacillus bavariensis, assembly GCF_018333235.1. Lineage (GTDB taxonomy): Bacteria > Bacillota > Bacilli > Bacillales > Amphibacillaceae > Ornithinibacillus > Ornithinibacillus bavariensis. The sequence continues at coordinate 302,065 of NZ_BORP01000003.1, forward strand.
TTGCAAGGTGTCTACAACGGTACCTTTATTTGCTTCGGACAGCCCAATTAAATAAGTCAAACCCGCGCTAACAATAAAAGCACCGATAATTAAGAGAATAAACCGTTCCTTCCGCCTCCACCAATTCTGCCATATAAAGCGAATCATATAGAGATACCTACTTTATCGGAAAGCACTACCCCATCCTTCATAGTAATGATACGATTTGCTTTGGCGGCTAAAGCTGGGTCATGAGTCACAAATAAAACACCACACTCTTCTTGTTCATTTAATTCTTTTAATAATTCATAAATCCGCTCTCCTGTTTCCGTATCTAGATTACCAGTAGGCTCATCTGCAAGTAACCAGCTCGGTTTATGTATGATTGCACGGGCAATGGCAACTCGTTGTTGTTGTCCTCCTGATAATTGGGATGGAAGTGAATTCATTTTATCCTGAAGCCCGACTTGTTTTAGGACTTCTTTTGCACGTTCTAATTTATTGTATGGGACTTTTCTTGAAAACAATGGGGTAAGGACATTTTCTAAGGCAGTTAAAGTAGGCAGTAGATGAAATTGTTGAAAGATGAATCCTATTTCTTGGAAGCGAAAGTCTGCTAATTTACCTTTACTTTTCTTTAAGATTTCTTCAGCATCGTAAGTGATTACACCCTCACTTGGACTATCTAGAGTACCAATAAGACTTAACAAGGTAGATTTGCCAGAACCTGATGGACCGATAATAGCGGTGAATTCTCCTTTTTGAAATCTCAAATTGACATTTTTTAACGCTATCGTTTTTGTTCCATCTCCTTTATAGTATCTCTTGAGATTCGTACATTCTATACGGCTGATCACTATCATATTCCCCCTTAAACCGGCATTGAACTTCTCACGTTTTTCTCGTTTAATAGCATATTATTAAGAACATTAATATTCTTAATATAATTACTTAATATAATAGTACTACTTTCATCAATAAGTACACCGTGAGGTACATTTCTTATAAAATATAAAGAAGTAATCTGATTAGACCTTATATAAATAATGCTATCATCGAGTTGTTTAGTAATATGATCATCGTTTGATACATTGTCACTATTAATTAGCAAAAAATTAATATCATAATCTGAAGAAATACTATTTATATCTGCCAACAAAGATTTACAAGTTGGACAATTAGTATTTATAAAAAGAATAAGGGTTCTCTTCTTACTAAACATCTCTTTTGAAATGACTTTCTCCCCAGTCTCACTAAATGTTCTAAATGAAGGTGCTTTTTCTCCTATATCTAACGAGTCTAGTTGGATCCCTTTTATGCTTTGTATTTGCTTCAAAAAGTTACTATTATACTTTAAAAAAAAATACAAAATCCCTAATTCTGCAGTTAATAATAATAATACTATGACTAATACAAAATCATTCCACATTATTTACTAACCCCCAAATGAAATACTCTTAATATTTTATCTAATACTTTCTTGCCAGCAATAAATTCTTTAATAATAGCCCAAATCATGATCAGACATATTGAAACAAATACTGTAAATGATGCCTCATAAAAAGTTAATTGGGTAATTGTATATTCACTATTTATAAAAACCAACAAATATACTAAGATTAAAAAAGCGTTTCTTATGACGAGCCAAAAATTCAAATTGCTACTTTCAAGAATACTACCACAGCCGCAAGAAATATTTACATTCCCTCTAAATAGATTAATCACTATTGCTACAGTATAAACAATTATTAACAACAGAAATACAAGTAAATTATAATAGTTTGCTCTCATTAATAGTAAAGAAATGCAAATAAAGTATTCAGCTACTATCATTAATACTGTAAGAGGTTTTATCAAGGAATCTTTAACTATTCTATAATTCTTAATTGTATCGATATGAGTATTCCAGTGTATAATCTTATCCGTTGCTGTTAATAAAAATATCATTACAATTATTATGGATAAAATATTAGTAAGATAAATCATGTTAATTGGACCTCCCCTTTACTAGTATCTGAGTACCACTGTTTCTGATGTTCATATAGGGTAAAGTACTCCCCTTCTAATTGAATTAACTCCTCATGGTTTCCCTTTTCAATAACTTCCCCCTCCTTTAAAACTATAATTTCATCAGCAAACTTTGTTGCTGCTAGTCTATGCGTAATATATACAATTGATTGGGTATCTCTAGAATTATTAAACAAAGACTCGATTAATTGTAACTCACTATTTGGGTCAAGTGATGCTGTTGGTTCATCTAAAAATAGAATATCTCCATCCCGAAAAAGAGATCTGGAGAGTGCTATCTTCTGCCACTGACCACCTGATAGTTCATTCCCTTCTTCAAACAGTCTACCTAAAGAGCTCTTGTATTGCTGAGGTAAACCTATGATGTAAGAATGGATACTAGTTCTAATTGCAGCTTCCTTAATTAAGTTATAATTATTCATTTTATCAATTCTACCTAACCCAATATTTTCTTTAGCTGAAAACTCGTACTTATTAAAGTCCTGACTTAAAACCGCAATACATTTATGATATGACTCTAAATCCAATTCTTTTATGTCAATATCATTCACCTTTATAAAGTTATCCGTAAGATATAAACCTGTTAAACACTTTAATAAAGTAGTTTTTCCTGAACCATTCACTCCTACAATCGCTATTTTTTTTCCCTGTGGAATATTGATATTAATATCTTTTAGTGCATATTGTTTGGAATTAGGATATTTAAATGTTAAACCAGAAACTTCTAAATTAATAACATTCTCAATCTTTTTCCGTGAATTTATATTAATCTCTTTTAAATTTAGAAAACTTTTAAGATCATTTATTAGAAAGCTTGATTCATAGATTTCCGATAAAGAATTAGTAAGGGTATTCAGTATCCCTTGTATTTTTTGTATAGATTGTAATATTGCAACAAAGCTTCCTACCAGAACTACCCCTCTTACGATTAAGATTATTGCGAATAAACCAGATACCATATAAACAATCATTTGAATCATTTGAGTTATCATTAGCCACTTACTCTGACTAATTAATATTTTTAGATTCTTTAGTGCACTAGTTTGGTAACTGCCTACCCATTTTTTAATGATATAATCCTCTATTAAATTCAGTCTAACTTCATGTAACGATTTAGGATTCTTAAGAAGTTCCTCTATATAATGTTCTTTTCTACCAAATGGTGTTAGAAATTTAAACAACTCATACTTTTTTCTTCCAAACTTAAACTGAACTATAATTAAGGGGATCATTCCTACTAAAAGCAAAGGTCCAAACCACCAGCTGATTGTAATAAGGTAAAACAGAATACCAATTAAGGAGATAAAATTAGACGAAAAATCGATTCCACTAGTTGTCATTTTTATTATTTTTATATCATTTGAGTTTATTCTATTCAGGTTATTTTGAAAGTCATGGTCTTCAAACATTTCAAAGGGTAGTACACGTTGTTTGCGAAACAAAATTTTCTTAAAATCTAATTTAAAAATATCTATCATTTTTTGTTCTACTATAAGCGAAACCTTTTGTAAAAAGAATGTTAGCAATGTTATTAACACTTCTAATACGAAATAAAATAGAACACCACTGATATGTCCCCTATCGTTAATGAAATTATTAACATTATTTATTAGTCTTTCTGTGCACCATATTAAACTAACAGGTAATGTAGCTAATAATAGCTTAATGACTACCAAAATTATTAATTGCTTTTTGCAAAACTTCCATGTTAGTTGATTGGCATAAATATATGATTTTAAAATTGTTTTCAACATCCTCATTGATACTCTTCCTTATACTTTTATTATTTTGAAACCCTTTACAGTTTATACTATATATAATATAATTGAAAATGTAAATAATTTAGAATATTTAAACCAAGAGGGGTTTGAAAATGCTTGTAATTAATATTTTGATAGGAATACTGATAATTTTTTCACTTTTATTTTCATTTCTACTCTATAAAAGGTTAGTAAAGTGGAACTTTGAATACAAGATTTATTTAGAAAGATTAAAAAGCCACAACCAAGAAAGTAGTGATATAAATCATCCTTCACTTGGTAAATTGGCTCCAAACTTTAAGGCGTTTTCAAAAAAATATAATACGAGAATAACTCTAGAAGGTATTATTCAAGATGATCTTGTCCTGGTCTTTTTGAATACTGACTGTATCTACTGTGATAATAATTTGGAAATATTCCTTGATGTGGCCCGTAACTATCCATCATTTAAATATGCTGTGGTAATGGATGAAAGTGAAGAGGCGGAAGCTGATATTTTATTTAATTTATATGAAAAGGATGTAGAAGTACTTATTGTTAGTGAACAGACATTTATTGATTATAAAATAGCCTTTTTACCATCTTTTGTTCATTTAAACAAAGAGTATGTAATAGAAAATATTACACCTATACCTACTTTTATATTTCTAGGTAGTCAATCAGCTTAATCGAATTAATAACTTTAGGTATAAAACCTAAGTTATATAATTTAAAAATAGGGAGGTGAAAAAAATGAGACCTATTTGTTCAGATCCTAATTTTATGACTTCATATTACTATTGCGCGTATGATGAGATGTGCTTTAGAACAGAACGAGCAAATGCACGTTATCGCAGAAGAACCGATCATGGAGATGTATGTGATGATGTAGCAATAGCATGCCCATGCTAATATTAACTTTTAGTCAGATAGTGTCTTAGGGACTTCTTCTAAGGCACTATCTATTCACTATATTTGTTAGTCGTTAAAACTTACTAAGTTAAACTTACAAATTAGAAAGAATAAACATAATTCGCATTTAAAAACTATCGTATTTATTTGATCTTCTCTTGACTTTTCCCACTTCTATTATAATTACCCCACTCACTTTACTACTTCCAAAATAAAAGTTTTTTCCCAAATCACTAAATAAAACAGCACTTTTTATTACCTTTGTGTCTTATAGGTGTTAAGTTATTTTATTCCCACTAGAGAGGTGGGTATATTGATACTAATCAGTACAGATCCTAGCAGATTCTTTACTTATTACTATTGTGCACCTCATATTAACTGTAGTGAACCCTAGCTCGTTATCGTAGAATGGTGGATTCTGGTGATGTATGTGAGGACATAACTATTGCTTTCCCATGCTACAGTCAACGGAAAGTGCCATAGTAATTATAAGTATTTTCTTTTTCCGAATATTGTCTAAAAATCTTATTTTTAGGATAGGTCCTAAATCAGCCTTTACCACTTTTATTGGCGTAATAATTGTTTTATCTGTTTATAAAATATAGAAGCAATTCTTAAACTGAGCTGACTTAGTAGAATGAGACAAGAAAAAGTTCCTATACTACCTTTTCCCTAATTTGAAGGGAAAGGTAGATTAATATTTAAAACGGTCGTATATAGTTGTCATAAAAAAAGGACTTCCCTTTACTAAAGGAAAGCCCCTGATTTTTTAAGCACCTTTTCACAGTATTTTGGTCTTTTGTGACTTCTCATTTTCATCTTACTTTATTAATTAACTCTATATATTGTAAATCTCCATAACCGACGGTTGGGAAAAGTTCAAATAACCTCTTGATTAATTCTTTTGTTGATAAATCATTATTATTACTAATATATTTTACCACTTCGTTATCGTCGTGTAGCATTTCTAAATAGATGTTTATTGCTTGATACATAACTGGAATGAGTTCATTAGTTGGTTTCGTGTGATTGATCATTACCTCTTTATATACGGAGTAATAATGACCTAAAGTAAGTTCGGTTTGATTAACTTTAAATTCATCTTCTCTAAAACTATTTAAAAATATCTTCCCCTCATAACCTGACTGTTCAAGATAGGAAAGTATGGTAAGTAGGTTCATTTGACAAAACATATCTTCACCAAACCATAAGACGATACATTCATACTCTTTATTAAAAAGATTGGCTAACGGGGCGATAACCTTTTTAATATATCCCTCTACGGGTTCATGATGACCTGCCGCTCGAATAGTTATAAATTCTTTAGCAAATATTTGTTCTGAAGTCGCATGGACGCACATCGCTTCATTAAATGGCGCATAATCAGAATCACCCATCAATCTGTTATTTTTAAACTCCTCATACATAACTTGGCCATTTAAGATATGTAATACGTCTTTATCAAACTCACTTCGATCACGATGTAGCTTTTCAACCTCAATTTTTTTGGAAATATTCATTTTATACCATTCCCCATTTTTATTAATAGTGAGTTTAACAACTGACTGAACAGGTAATTTGTTAACTTGAAGTTCTTTAGGATTGATGCCAAACACATTTTTAAATGCTCGACTATAGGCTTCCTGTGAAGAATAACCATAATCAAAAGCAATATCGATAATTTTCTTATTGTTTGCCAAGTCCTCCGTAGATAAATACAATCTTCTAAGAAGAATATAGCGCCTAATACTTATACCTGTTACTTGGTGAAATTTAAATGAACAGTAATAAGGAGAATATCCCATATAATTCGATAGTTCATCTAATGAAAACTTATTTTTTAAATTTGCTTCAATCCAATCAATCATAAGCTGTATTTGTTCATTCATTTGCCTCACTCCTACAATAATCATATGAGGAATTCGTTTCTATTTCTTGATATTTCTTGTGTTATACAATTTAACTTTATATAATCGGCAAAAACTCTTACTTTATGCTGTGAAAAATATAAGACTTAGTTTCTACAGTTGCATCTTTAAATTCCCAATCACCATAAACTTGAATTTGTGAAAAACCTACTCGTTGCAATGATTCATAGAGTTCTTCTTGTGTTCGGAATTTTAATTGCATTTTTTCATGAATTAGCACTTCATCTGTACGTGCATTCTTCACCGTTTCATAAAACGTATAAATATCATCTACAAAACCTTCGTATTCTGTCCAGATTTCAAGTGGCTCCCCAGTCGCCTGATTTATCGCAACATCAGGCGTCATATCTTTTTCCCACTGCTCCCACGCTCTTGCTAATGGGTTACGTGTATCAAAGATAAAATGCCCTGCCGGTTTTAATGCCCGATATGCGTCAGATATGACTTGTTGCCAACTTTTATCTGTAAGAAATACTTGTGCAACATTTGCTGTCATTATAACGGTATCAAACGCATTGGTTTGTAAATCTGAGCTATCACCAACAATCCAAGTCACCTCGCCTGGATACTTTTTATTCTTCGCATATTCAATTGCTTCTTCATTCGGGTCAACAGCTGTAATATGATAGCCCGCTTTCGCAAAATGAGTTGTTAATCTTCCGGTTCCACAGCCCAAATCAGCTATTTTTTTTACATTTATTTTTTTTTAATAATGCTAGAAAGAATTCATCGTCTTTGCCCCAGTGATTAATTTGGTCATATACTAAAGGAATCATTTATTTGCCTACTCCCTATATCATACTTGTTATTTTCTTCTACTTTTACCATACCTAAAAACCTACTTTCTTCATTTACCCTCAATTTAACTTAATCCCTATTTCAACAGTCTTGCTCATCATTATTGCATACTATGAAGAGAGCTATTCATTCATCTCTCCTTCCAGTCTTTTATTAATGTCTTCATCCGAATCTACGAAACCATTTTCTGTTAATTCTACAAAAACCATACTATGATATTCATAGCTTTCTAAGGAAGATGGATCTATATTTGCAACTTTCTTTAACTTATCATTCACTTCTTTATATTCATCATCGTTAAATATCCAATACGTTGCTGAAATAGAAGGGCCATTAAACACATCGTAGGATTGTTGAACTATCGTTTTTAATTTCTCTGCTGTAATACTTTTATCATTTTTCATGACAATTTCAACATGTATATAATCTGCATTCGATTTTTGTAGATAGTCTTCTATTGTCATATCTTTCGTGATTTCAATAGGTTGTTCCAAATGGATTCTTATCCAAGAAGATGCATCTAGACCCTCAGCTATAATCGCTTTATTAAAAACGGATGCAAATTTATTCATTAAAAGCATTTCTGGATAATTTTCTACGATGTTTTCCGATTTATCCATCAAGGCAGTAAACATTATATTAGAATCTAATGCTTTCACATAAGTCGTTACTGTATTATTACTTTTCGTACCCCATCGCTCTCCTAAATATTTTACTTCAAAGGACTCGTTGTATTTTTCGGATAAATATTCCTCGATGATATTAGCTGTTTGTTTATTTAAATCGCTGCATCCAAATAAACTTAATATCGAAATCCCCATTACAATAATGCTTACTTTCTTCAATAAATTCCTCATATCCTATGCCTACTTTCATAAAAAATATTTAAACCCTTTTCCACGTATGAGGAGTAAGGTTGGAGAAAATCATATACCCCAGCTCACTAATCTGCCAATTAGTTCAGGGACTTCGTATTCAAAATCTTATATGTATTTTAACATAATTATCCAATTATTAGGTGTTCCCAAACCATTCACTCCGAAAGAAGTCTAAGATAATAAATCAGAATAGTACCCTTATAAAAACCTCTGTTCCTATATTGGAACAGAGGTTGAAAAGATTGTTAAGTTTTCTACTTCTTTACTTTGAAGACTAAGTTAATATTGTATTTCCTATCACATTTTTGAAAGTAAAAGGTTAAGATAGACATCTCTTTATTGAAGCTTTATTGTACATTTACTAACAGAACAGGGACAGTCTTGTAGCTTTTAAAATAAAGTTTAATAAAGGGATACCATTTGCTTTTAGCACTCTACTTCACAATCAATGCTGCAATTGATAGGAAAAAAATGTTATTCTTTAAATGATAAACCATGTTCTTTTAATGAAGTTCTCATAACAGGTATGGAGGCTGGTCCAATACCATGCAATTTTAAGATTTCCTTTTCAGTGTACTTTGAGAGTTTTTGTAACGTATCTATCCCTTGATGGACTAGAGCATTTCTAGCAGGTGAACTTAGTTTTGATAGGAAACCACTTTCAGGTTTATCATCTTTATTACAAGTAGGGCAACTTGGACAATCACTACTTTTGTAATACATATGTCCTTTTTCGCATACCCTTAAGCTTTTCTCTGCTGTCAAAATAACCCCTCCTACTAATTTCTTTATCCATATCCTTCTTATTTACATACATAGTTATACAGTCCGATAAAACTTTGTATTTTCCTATTATCCAAAACCTGCCCCGTTAGAACACTATCTTGAATCTTCCTCTAGTAAAGTATCAATTAGTTAAAGTACATTCTTTCATAAGATTAGCTAACTCGTTTGACAAGAGATTGACCAAACTCATTTTATGTGAAGTTATACAATTTTATAAAAAATACTAATCATTTCATCGATGATCTTAATCAATCGCGACTGATTACCTAAGTTGATTGATCGTGTATTAGCCACCTACTAAATACAAGCAAAATGTTGGCTATGTAAATTAAGCTCCCGTATTTCTTTATCGTCATTAATTATTAGTATTTTGGGCTTCATGAATTAATTCCTTCTTACCTCCTCATAATTTACAATGAAGAATATAAGCCGGGGGTATATTTCTAAATTCTCTGTTCACTGTAATATTTGGGAAATAATTTCTCAAAAAAGGTATTTTAACCTTAGTATATTGAAAAGTCACAAACTCGCCACCTGTTTTTAAAACTTTTAAAGTGTTGGATAATATTTCTTTTGAAACATTCTGTGGTAAACTCGCAAACGGCAGACCAGAAATAATATAATCCACATAAGGAATATTGTATTCTTTTAAATACTGTTCAATATGTTCAGCCGAACCAAAAATAATGATTAAATTTCTAACATTATTGAATTTCTTCTTAAGTACTTGGTAAAACGCTTGATTACTTTCAATTACAACTACCAGCGTTTCTTTATTTCTTCTTTCTAGGATTTTCTCTGTGAAAACACCTGTACCTGGACCATATTCTACAATGTATTTTGTATCTTTATACTTGATTCCCTCCACCATTTTATTACTAAGAAATCCAGAGCTAGGACGTACTGCACCAACCGTTCTTGGATTAAATAAATATTGATAGATAAATGAGCCTTTTTTCATTTATATACTCCTCTGTGTAGATTTATAATCCAATATAAAATCAAAGCCTGTAGAGAAACCCTATTAGAAACTTAAGAATTCATAAGTTTTAAAAGTCTTTCTTATTCACCTAATCTGCCCGGTCCATCTGAGTACTTAATATTCAAAATCTTACACATATAGTAACATAAATATCCAATCCTAACTTAACTATTTTTAGGACGCAGCGAATTTGCGTTAGCAGGATTTTTATAAATAAATCCTGCTATAACTATTAATTTTTGTTCAATTATTGTGATTTGTTCCAGCTTTTATATTAATAGACATTCTGAATATTAAGTACCTACCAGTATCTATTTTTCCAAATACCCCTCTACGACATGGGATTTATAAGCCAAGGAACTAAACATGAAAAGAAGCCAGCATGAAAGTATATATATCAGGGTTAAAAAATATGGCATCATGACTTTATCTCCAAACGTCTCGAAAAGTATGCGTGTTTTTACATAATCACCACCGACCCCAAGAAATGTAATTAAAACTGGAATTACATAGTACATATATGCAATCCATGTTTTTATTTTTTTAATATCTCTATCTTTATCCGGGAAGACAATTGGCACTTCTGTTCGCTGATCAAATCTCGCCAAAAAGTACATACTTATAAATAAACCGACTAACAGCAATTGATAAAAGATCTCTTCCTTCAACACTTTAAGCAATGGGAAAGTGATTAAGAGGAGAGAGGCGTACCATTGATAAGTAATTGTCAACTTATACGCTTTCACCTTATTAGCAGAAAACCTGAAGACTAATACAATTGGCATTAGCAGCATTATGAGGAAAACAGCAAGGGTCCACATGGTGAACGAAGAATCATATGCTGGAGCGAAAACCGCCACCACTGCTGCGAACAGCAGCATTAAATAACTCCATATCATTAATTTAAATGGATTTCCCATTGAGTATGCCTCCAATGCAACGATATGTATAAACAATCAACTTTTTGGTTGTTTTATTCTCTCTTCATATAATAAAAATCAGTTGTGTTATATACGATAGAACAGAGAGTTAAGTTTCAAAGAGTTATCCTGATTATGTTTGGTTATTGATTATTGGTGCCTGGTAATTCCAACAAATGCAAGAGAGCAACGCAGAAATTTGCGTTGCTCTTAAATTATTGCACCATATAGTCTAGGTACATTTCTTCACAATCTCAGTCATATGTTTGTTAATTCTTAACAATGTCCCTTTTTAAATATGTAAAATCAATAAGTTTGTTTTTTAACAATGTAAAATGGAAATCGTATGGACTATCTTCATATAAGACAAAAGGTAGATATTTTGGTATTGCTTCACCTAATCCTAAGTTTTCCTCTGATAAAGCCCAATCTATACTTTTCCAATCCAATATCCCCTCTTTTGTCTTTATCGGGGTTGAATAACTAAAATCAGATGGAACTTCTACAAGATAAAGGTGAAAACCTCCAGCATCATTATTATCTACAGTCCAAGTGACCTGTCCTTTATATATTATTTGGAAATTCCTTATATCTATTGAAGTTTCTTCATTAACCTCTCGAATTACACATTCCAATGGAGTTTCAATACCTTCTATTTTTCCCCCAGTTCCATTCCATAGCCCTTTAGCTGGCTTGGAATTGCGATTTAGTAAAAGTAATTCATTATTCCTCTTAATAATACATAGCGTCATACCTACCACAATATACCACCGTTCTTCCATAACAATATACTGTAATTAATCATTCTGTTGTAACATATCCTTTATTCCATTAACCCGCCCCGTTAGTTGAAGTACTTAATATTCGGAATCCTATATGTATTTTAACATAAAATATCCAATGATTCGTTGTTCCTCAACTAATAACTCTGAAGTATTGTAAGATAATAAATCACAATAAAGTAACCAAATAATAGAACCTCTGTTCCTATTTTAGAACAGAGGTTGAAAAGATTTATCGTTTTCCAATTCTCTCGCTTTGAAATTTATTACTGGTTTGTAAGACTTGTTACATTTTTGAAAGCGGGGTTATAAATAGGCAAAATTGAAATTTACCACTAGAATGGTACTGGACATATACACATCTGTAGGTTTGAAATAAAGGTTGATTAAAAGGGATTTGATACTTTTCGCATACTAAGATTTTTTTATTAAAAATTTTATTATATCTAGGAACTCTTAATTTAACGAAAGCAAAAGTTAGATGGAAAAGAACCCTTTTTACGGAGTAAAATGGTACATTGCAATGACCTTATGGAATAATGTGAGGAGTTTGAAGCGTTTCCCCATCTTCAAGTGTACGAATTCCTCCGGATACTTCATAAGCTGCACCAATTGACACAAGAAAATCTCCTATAATAGCGATTTTTTGTTCTTGGAGAAGCTTTATTATATCTTCTTCGCCTATTTGACTTGATACTGATACAGCCTCTAATATTTGTCCAATTGTCTTAATCCAAACACCGGTCAAAATTTGTCGTTCACCAATTGAATCTGTATCATTCTCAATATTCAAAAGTTCCGTTAATCCTTTAATTTCAATAATCTGACCTATCACTTGAATCCATAGCCCCAACGCAACCTCCTTTTCAAGATCTATTATTTTTTTATTATCGAAATCTCTTCTATTGTTATCTTTTTTTTAGTGTGATCCATTTTTATCAGCTCCAGAACAAAGGTTTTGCTTTATTTTATGCTAATTAAGTTATTCTGTTACCTTCGATCGGTCACCTTAAAACAAGTAGATTATTGCTTTAGTAATTAGACACAACTAATAATTACGAGATGCAGTTCATTTGATGTTCGCGTTAATTTCATTCTTGCAATGACTCAATTCTTTCTTTTTGCTATTCAAACAAGAAAATCCAGCTGTTTAAATTGGAAAACATACAGTTGTTAGCACATGCTCCTATGAAGATAGGAGCATGTGGAAGCTCAGGAGTTGTATAGGAATATGCTTAGATTTTCCTTATCATCTACGGCAGCAAGCAGAATATCTTTGATGGTTATATTTGAATAGGTATCTTGAAGTTTTTTAAGAAGCCATTCTTCATCCCTTCCTATTTGGTGTAACTGCTTATAATTAATTGTTCCCTCTTTTATAACCGTATTTGGATAATAAAAAGGTTTGACTGGCTTGTTAAATGTGGCTGCTGTTAAAGGCAAATGTTCCGTCTTCAGGAAAATGGAAACCTTTCCGCCGTGTTCCCATAAGGCAAGTGCGACTTTTTGGATGTCTTCAATATTTTTCATTCGCAGTTCGGTTTGCAGTTCATCAAGTGAAATCCGGGCCCGCTTCATATTACGGTTATTGATCATTCCATTTTCTATTAATGGTATCGGATCGGTGATAAACCACTTTCTGAAATGTTTTGAATACAAACTTAAGTAAATCCCGATTATATACAAGATTAAAATCACACTCATTGTAATCATCGACCCTTCCAGACCTAATCCTTCATCGGACAGCGGATGGGCAATAATATTTCCAATAATCAGCACAATGACAAAATCGAGAAGTCCTACTTGGGATAGGGAGCGCTGACCCATTAATTTGACAAGTAAGACAAAAAACACAAATCCAACAATTGCCCGAAGCATCCATTGAACAATGGTTAAGGATTCCTGAGAAGTGAAAAATTCCATGATCTGACACACCTTTAAACAGAATTAGAAAAGAAGGCTTATCTTGATCAGCCTGTATTTATTAGATAAGAAAATATTTATTTTAGGCAGAGTTTACTGTTTTAAGTAGTTACATATCCAGGGAGAGCGGGGACTAAAGCTGAAACAAGACTTCCCAAATCTCATGACACGTTATGTGGTTTCGACTGGATCGAAGTTTCTCTGTGTTTCCTTTTCACTCCCGAGCATAAGATTTACTAAATCTTAATAAAGTCAAAATTTATTCATATACTCTCCTACCGGCCAAGGAAGTTTGACTAAAACCGCCACCCTGATCGACAACATCGAAACGCCCACATTTGTGTTCTTTCCTACCTTTGTTTTTCACCATCAATATTGTCGTTTTTCCTTGTAGTAATGACTTTTGAATTAAAATAATCATGGTTTAAGTCGACCTCAATCGCTCTTTTCACAGACATTCGCAATCCCTCATTTTCTTAGTAGTATTATTTTCCAATTTATAGATTTTATTACTATAAATTGGTCCAACGTGCTTTCATATAGTATTTCTTTTATTAAAAGCAGCGACAAGAACAAAGCAATCATATTATGATCACTTTGTTTAACTAATGCACCCTTTACTTAAATAAGGACTACATTAATAGGTCGTTATATTCAACCTCTATCCTTAAAATTCCTTTAATCTTTTATATAATTATCCCTGTTCAAAACAGCTTATTCCACAATCTGGTCCTAAAAAAACACTACCCTTATCTTTTGAAGGGTAGTGACTCCAAAAAGTTATAGTTTTTATTATGCAGCTTATTGGCTGGTTCTAGTACGGTATTGTATTGGACTTAATCCAGCCAATGTTTGAATTACGCTCTTTTCCGTATAAAACGCTTCGAACCTAATATAAAGAGTGAAACTATTATGCCACCAAGCACAAGCATTCCGAATGAGATATACAATCCACCAAGTCCATTTACCGTTTCGTTATAGGTTATAATTGAAGGCCCATCATTCTGCAAGACTACAAACCTGGTTATTTCTAAATATGCCAAATGGAAACCAATAGACGTCCAAAGACTTCTCGTCCAGATACGAACTAACTGCAAGCATATACCATAACATAAGATCAAAATAATATAATCAACGGTAATAGTGTTTCCGGGATTAAGTCCAACGAGAACTTGAAGCTGATTGACTACTAACGGAACAGATAAAAATAATAGTGTTTGAAATAATACAGCTAACCAAGTGGCAAAACGAGAACGTAAGACATCATATAGCAAACCACGTAAAGCTAATTCTTCGGGCAAAGCCTCATACAAAAAGGCAATGATAATGTTGAAAAGTAGCGGAGTAAACCAATAATCGGGATTATGCCATTGTTCAATAACGATCCAACCTTGAGTAGTTGCTATAATGAACCCCAACACAGCCAATGTAGTTGCCAGGAGAATTCCAGTAAAAAAGTGATATGCCCTTTTCCATGAATACACTGGTATTTTCGGTTTTACCCCGGTTATTCGATAAGCATGCCGATACAAATACAAAATAATCGGAACTACCAGTCCACTCATCACTAGACCCTGAATCAATAATTGAGAATTTCTAGATAAGCCAAACTGTTCAGCAACAGTACCAGAAAGAGAACCAAGGAACAGACTGCCGGTTATAGTTACCCATCCGAGTAGAAGAAGTTTCCATTTCATAGTATAATCACTTCCTAATTTTATTCATGTAGTAGTGTGTCTTGAATAAATTCCGTTTCTCGGTTGTAAATCTTAAGCATAAAATACAGAATAGTACCTGAAAAATAGAAGAGTATTCTTCTATTTGATCTTCAAATTGATTCTCATAGCTGTTCAACTTTTCCTCAAGTATATTTCATATACGTTTATCACGAGAAAGGGTTCCTTGAAATTAAATGATAACTTCTTTTATTATTCCTTTTTAAACTACTCGTTAGTTGGAATACTTAGTATTTTGATACAGGCACCCTATAGTTTAAGTGAAAATATTTGCATTTTTTAGAATCATATAAAAAAGACGCCTTCTTACTAAAGAAAAGCGCCCGTTTGGGGAATACCGAAAGTTAAATTGGATGAGAGAAGAATTCAGTCATTAACCATAATATCCCATGCTACACCAAACTTATCTCTAAAATGACCGAAATAATCTCCCCATGGTTGATCTTCAAGCGGATATATTATATGTCCCCCTTCACTTAATGCCGCAAATAACCGGTCAGCTTCTTCTCGTGATTTTGGATTAAGATTTATTGTTACATTTGGGACCAAATCCCAGTGCATTGGTTCCTTCGTATCACTTGCCATTAACATACTTTCACCTAAATCAAGCCCCATATTTAAAATAAGATTTTTTTCTTCATCCGGTAATTCTTTGTCACTTATATCCTGATAGCGTACAATTGGCCCTGCCAAATCAACCTTCAACGCATCTTTATAAAACAACATAGCTTCCTCTGTTTGACCATTAAATTTCAAATACACGTTTACCTTAACCATCGAACATCTCTCCTTCTTTATACTCTTTTATTCTAGCATTTCAATTTCTGTATAACTTCTTCTCGATTGCTCAAATATCTTCCTTTCTTCCATTACATGGCCCGATTGTTGAAAAAAGCTAATTTCGATTGTTCAACTAAACTGCCGTTAGTTGGACTACCCAATATTCTGAATGTTATATGTATTTTAACACAAATATCGCAACTCTTAATTCAAATTTTTCCTCACAATTAACCGTGATAAATTGTAAGTTTTCCAATCACTCTAATGTAACCAAATAAAAAACCCTCTGTTCCTAATTAAGGGCAGAGGGTGAAAAATGTTTCTATCCACTTTATTGAAATTTACCAACTTTCCCTTCAATCAGACGCACCTTATTGTTGAAAAATGCTTCTTTGCTAAGCATTAGAATAACGATCTGATAGTTTCTTTTTGTGCGACTGAAAGACTTCTTCTAAAGGGATATCATACTTGTTGGCAATTACTATTAAATTACCTAGTACATCACCTAACTCTTCGGTTAAATCCTGTTGATGTTCCTCATACGAACCTCTTATTTCATCTGGCCTATCTCTACCAATCTCAAGAGCTCTTATAGCTCGTGCAACCTCGCCTGTTTCTTCAGCAAGAAAGCCAATACGAATGAATATGTCTAGCTCAGACCAGCCCCTACTTTCATAATAATCCTTCACCCATTGCTGAAATTCAGTTACATTCATCCTCATCTGACCTCCAATTCAATACTTAAGTTTAACAAAGAAATGAAAGTTTTGTATAATCTTTAATGGTGTGACTTTCTAGGAGGTGATAAGTTGAAAAGGTTAGCAGTATTTTGTGGTTCGAGTAGCGGAGCATCTGATATATATGTAGAAGGTGCAAAAAAACTTGGTAAAGAACTAGCAAGCCGAAATATTGCACTTGTTTACGGTGGAGCGAGTGTTGGTATTATGGGTGCTGTTGCTGATTCAGTACTGAATGAAGGTGGATACGTAATTGGAGTTATGCCAAGCTTTTTAGATAATAGAGAGATAGCTCATAAAAACTTGTCAGAGCTAATCATCGTAGACTCAATGCATGAAAGAAAAGCGAAAATGGCAGATCTTGCTGATGGATTTATAGCATTACCTGGCGGACCAGGAACGATGGAAGAATTTTTTGAAGTTTTTACATGGGGGCAGTTAGGTTTACATAAAAAGCCTTGTGGCTTACTAAATATAGATAATTACTTTGATTTGTTGATTAATTTCTTTAGCCATATGAATAGAAAAGAATTTCTTCAAGAGAAATACCTATCCATGCTATTGAATGATTCTGAGCCTGCATCTTTAATAGAACAATTTCAAACCTATTCTCCGCCTTCAGTTAAAACCTATATTAAAGCTACTCAAACTTAATCATTTTAGAAAGAAACCATCGTATATTAGATGGTTTCTTGTCGAACTCTCCTACCCCGTTAGTACAATAACCTCTAAAACAAATTGAAGTAAACTCCATATTTTTGATTAATATCCCCAAGCATCAACACGCCAATTATCATTTTTACTATCCCTCCTCAATATCCAATTCCAATCGGATTGAGTTGAGTTTGGTTCGAAACTTCCATCGCCACCCGAAGAATTTACTTTAAAATTAGATAATAAAATCATAGTATTTTCGTCTTTCATACCATTCGAGCTTTCTGAATACCATAATTCCGTAAGCTCACATCCCCTAAACTCCTTAAACTTTTTCTTAACAGCAACTATGGCTTCGTTTATTTCCTCCTCGGAAAACTTAGTCGACTGTTCCAAACTAACCTGAACATTATTCGTCTTTCCGACTTGGGAGTAAAACATAATTGACAGTAAAACTATTAATATACCTACTATAAATATATTCCTCTTCATATTAACCCTCTTTACGTCAGATTGGGGGAAAATTCTACTAACTAGCTCAAATAGCTACACTCGCATTAGGTTTAATGAACTTACTCTAAAACCCTGTTAATTTTTATAGAAAGTGAAATTCTAATTTGATAATAACATAATATTTAGATAATTTAAACCGAGGTAATATTAGCAAACTTTCCCCCTTACATTCCTATGTATTCAACTGTTCTACTGATTCACCTTGTTCAACGAATCCACCCTTTTTTACCTTCTTCGTACATATCCTTGAAGTATTGAAATACATATCTTTTGTAAACTTCCTCCAATTTATCCATAAGTATTGAACCACTGGGGAGTGCTGTCCATGCATGATCAATTTCTTCTTCTAGTGCATTCTTCATTGATAACAGTGCTTCTTTTTCAAATGGTAATTCCTCTATTGTTGGATTAGACAATGCAGTTGTAATGAAATTATATACCTTACTATCTCTACACGCTTCATCTAGAAGATCAACAACTTCACATCCTAATGCTACTAATGCACCTTGTTTTAAGATTTCCATCTGTCTCGGATAAAAATCATCTAACTCTTTGTCAGTAGTAGCAAAGAAAAATCTCTCATATTCAAAATGTTCATAATCAATACCATGACCGAATCCATTATAATCTGTAGTCATATGATAGTACATCCACTGTACTTTGCCGAATTCTATTTGAAACTCCCTATAAGTATTAGCTTGTAATTTGAAATAATTTTGTCCCATCACTTCCACCTCCTAATACAAATAACCGCCCCGTGAAGGGCGGTTTATTAAGCTATCATTCTCTGCTAGCGAAACACTTAGTGCGCCTATTTCTCCACCTCATAGCGGGCCGCAATAATTCCCGAATTGAGCGTTCGGCTGGACAGCAGCTTGAGTCTAATTTTCTCGCCGCCACCGTCGAATACGGATTTTCCGCCACCCAGGACTACTGGACAAATTGTAAATAGGAATTCGTCAATCAGGCCGAGCTTAAGTAGCGTCTTCGCAGCTCCCGGGCTACCGAATATAACGAGATCTTTGCCAGGCTGCTCTTTGAGTGCCTTGATTTCCTCGGTGATATTGTCCTTAATCAGCATCGTATTGTTCCATTCCACCTTGTCCATCGTGCTGGAAATAACGATCTTCTTAACATCCTGCAGCCATTTGGCATGCTCCTTATCGTGCCTCGATGCATTTGGATTGTCCAGCTCCGTGGGCCAGTAGCTCTCCATCATGCGATACGTCGCGCGTCCGTAAACGGGTGATCCGACTTCGGCTACGACCTCCTCCGCGTATTTCTCTAATTCCTCGTCGTACGGAATCCAATCGAGTCCTCCGTTCGAATCCGACGCATACCCATCCAGCGACACATGCATGAACAATACGAGTTTTCTCATGTCCGTTTCTCCTCCTATTTTTCCAACAGATTCAAGTTAGTTTTTAATAAAAAAGATTAATCACTTTCTACCTATTTTGTTCAACAATCGCTCCCAACTGCCTAAGAATGACGCTATTTATAAAGATACCAAAAGTGGTTTTTACAGTCTGTCATTCAGTAAAGATAGCGGGATTTTCCAGGGGTGGAACTTAAACCTATGTCGTGCTCCTCCTTTCGTATTCCTTCAGGTACGTTCTCACAAATGTATAAAGAAAACTATGAGTCTTTTTTATCAGTATCGAAGAGTGAAGATAAATTCTTCAATCTCCTCATTTCGTGCATTTGCAAATCCTTTATCTTCTCCGGTTAACTGAAATCCACATTTTTCAAGAACCCGTCTCGATCCGATATTATCTTTTGCAGCACGAGCGTATAAAGGACGTATTGTTTCTAAAGACAGAAATTGCTTAAGTGCATCCGTTGCAATACCTTTTCCCCAATGTTCACGGTCTACCCAGTAAGTTACTTCACGCTCTGCAAACATTTCAAAGCTGGAGATATGACCCACGACCTTATTTTCTAATATAATAGCCTGCTTGATAATGGTGTCATCAGTTAATATACGGTTCCAATGCTGACAAAATTGAACCCAGTTTGTTGGATCTTTTGACGTGAAAGCTGCCATCTGATTGGCAATGTCATCTTTCTGATGTTCAAAGAATACAGGTAGATCACCAGATTTGATATCTCTAAGTATTACTTTATTCATAGTGGCCTCCTTTGGTATTTCTATAAGCTAATCATCCCCGTTAGTTCAATAAGTTCAACAAAAAGTGTTTCATGCCTACTTGGCCCAACGCACCCATTACTTTAAGTTATAACTATTCCACAATCTAGATTCCTTTTCAAACCAAGTGTAAGATTACCCTAAATACGATTAAACAAATAAGTATCATAAGTGCATTTTGGAAGTGGGGTCTTTTTATCCGTTCTTCTTGTTCTGGAAGCCATTATACTGGCTAATAATAAAAAGGTTGCTATTAAAAACGCTATTACACCAACAGGTCTTACAATGATAGTCAAAAACGGGATCGTTATACCGTTTGCATCTAAATAAAAATAGGTTGAAATTGGAACGGCACCAATAACAAAAAATATAATCGCCAACCACCTTGCTGTTGAATACTTCATTCATTTTCCGCCTTAAATATGTTATCCACAATTTATACTCTCATCTAGCTATACCTAACGGGTTCTTGTCACTACAACAATTTAAGCTAATATGCTATCATTCATTTTCGGTTAAATAGTTCATAGCAGTCACCCGTACCAATTCAATACTATCATAATATTCTAAACAATATTCATAAAAGATATCGAACTTTGTATTAAATGATCAATCATATTAATAATACTACAAAAACAGATGCTCTCATTATGTTGATTTTCCAAATATAAAAGAGCCTGCTTTTAAAAAAAGATTGATAAAAACAGGCTCTTTAAATATTTCACGGGGACGAATTTTATAAAAAGTTTAATCATTTTCTTCCTGTGTTACTAATCTGGATTATTCTACCTTTACGATATGGTGTTCTAATTTAATTGCTTACATCGCTCTTACTCCAGACTATCAACAGATTTAGGCCACTATGTTAAAGATGAAACGAAAACTGTACCGTCTCTGATTCATCCCCTCCAATTTTATTGTAGAATTCAAGAGCATGTTGATCTTCCACATCAGCTTGAACAAATAATTCCTTTATATCTTTTGATCTGCAATAATCCATTAATTCTCCAACTAAATTACTTCCAATTCCCCGACGTTGATAGTTCTTATCGACCGCCAAGTCATATAAATACATTGAAGAACCCTCCTGGTCATACATCAGTAATTCGTAACCAGTTAAACCACCAACAACTTCATCACCAATAAAAGCAACAAAACAAATAAAATCGGGTTTAGCTATAAGACTTCTTATGTTCTTATCGTTTACGTAGTTCAAATCTGGTGACTCAAATTCTTTGTTAAACAATAATACTAATTTAGAAAAACTACTTTCATCACCGATTGCCAGTTTTCTATATTCGACTACTTTTTCCACTCAATTTTCCCTCCGATCTAATCAGGTGTATATATCGTTGATTTTTTCAACAACTGTTCTGCCCCATTAATTGGAGTACTTAATATTCAGAATCCTATATATATTTTAACATAAATATCCAATTCTTAGCTGTTCCTCAAAAAATAACCCAGATAAACTGTAAGATTTTCAATCACCCTAAAGTAACCACAATAAACCCTCTGATCCTATTTAAGGGCATAGGGTGAAAAAATGTTCCTATCCACTTTTTTGAAATTTACCAACTATTATGTTACTGGACATCATGTTTCATCAAAAAATAGTTCTATACTCTGTCACCTTAATTTACCGAACTTGTAACAAAAACTGCTTGTTCAACTAAAGCACCCTTTCGTTTAAGCACAACCTTTCGTAAACAACCTATTTACAACCTTCTGAAAACAATATACAATTTGATTATCTAAAACAAGGAGGTAATTTACATGAGAAACATGACAAAAAAAGCCGTATTAACATATAAGGGTGGAGCATTATCTTAAAATATAAACGGTGACTCCCCTTATATGTGTTTAAATAAAACACACAAAAAAGGGGTAAATAATGAGTTTTCCAATCAAAAAATTTTTCTCATATTATAAACCATATTTAGGGTTATTTCTTTTGGTGTTGGCATGTGCTTTTATTACATCAATAGTTGATTTGGTTTTCCCGTTACTCGTTAGATTTATTACGAAAGATGTTCTCGAAGAAGACCTAACTATTGCTCTAAGTAAAGTATATTGGATTGGCGGGCTAATGCTCTTATTAGTCGTGATCAAGAATATTGGGAACTTCTTTGTGGACTACAAGGGTCATGAAGTTGGTGCTCGTATGGAAAGTGATTTGCGCAAGGAGCTTTTTGCTCATATGCAAAAGCTTTCTTTTAGCTTTTATGATAAAGAAAAAACTGGTCAGCTCATGTCAAGATTAACAAATGATCTTTTACTACTTTCTGAGTTGTATCATCACGGTCCAGAAGACTACCTTAAATATTCGGTTCGGTTAATTGGAGCATTTATCATTTTGTTTTTTATAAATGCACCATTAACGATTGCAGTATTCTGTTTTTTACCATTCTTAGTTATCTTCGGGTTATATTTTAATAAGATATTGAACAAAGCTTATACAAGAAACAAAGAGCGAATTGCAGACATAAACGGACAAGTGGAGGATAGTCTATCAGGAGTACGAGTAGTAAAAGCCTTTGCCAACGAGCATTTAGAGATTAAGAAGTTTAACATAGAAAATAATCGCTTCCTAGATAGTAGAAAGAAAACGTATAAGGCTGAAGCATACTTTTATAATTGTTTTGAAACAATTATCCAATTGATTACAATTACCGTGATTATCTTTGGGAGTGCCAGTATCGTTAGTTACAAGCTTGATTTGGCGGATTTAATTACTTTTTTATTGTATATCGGTTATCTAATTGAACCTATTCAAAAGCTCATCCATATGAGCACTCAGTTTCAGGAAGGAATTACAGGCTTCCAGCGTTTTATGGAAATCATGAATAAGAAACCGACAATTGAGAATAAGCGTAATGCCATAACGTTGACAGAGGTACACGGTGAAATTGAGTTCAGGCAAGTTTCCTTTCGTTACGAAGAGCAATTGAATGATATCTTGGTAAAATTGTCTCTTCATGTAAAACCTGGAGAGTACATTGCATTAGTTGGTCCATCTGGTGTAGGAAAAACTACTTTGTGTTCGCTTATTCCTCGCTTTTATGATGTATCAGATGGGGAAGTATTACTAGATGGGATAAACGTTCGTGATATCAATCTTCAATCATTAAGAAGCATAGTAGGTATTGTACAGCAGGATGTTTATATTTTTGCAGGGACGGTAATGGAAAATATCCGCTACGGGAATCCAACTGCAAGTGATGAAGAAGTTTTTACTGCAGCAAAGAAAGCAAATGCGCATGAATTTATCATGAGCTTGCCCAACGGCTATCAATCCGAAATCGGGCAACGAGGTGTCAGACTGTCTGGAGGACAGAAGCAACGACTCAGTATTGCTCGTGTATTTTTAAAGAATCCACCAATTCTTATTTTAGATGAGGCGACGAGTGCATTAGATAACGAGAGTGAAAATTTTATCAAACAATCACTAGAATCATTAGCAAAAGGACGTACAACCATCGTGATTGCCCATCGTCTTTCAACAATCCGAAATGCCGGAAAAATCATCGTACTAACAGAAGACGGTATTGTTGAACAAGGTACCCATGAAGCTTTACTTGCACAAGATGGGGTATATGCACATCTGTATTCCAAGCAATTTAAAATAAAAGTATAAGTTTTTCTAAACAGAAAACGGACCACTTCATAACAAAAGGGGTGGTCTGTTTTTTTATTCGCTTGAAGGATTCCAAAGCAAATTACTACTGGAATCTTCCACTAAACTGCCCCTTAGTTGAGGTACTTAATATTCTAATTTTTATATGTATTTGGGGGGCGAAGTTAACTCCCGAAAATTGTTACTAATGCCTCAAGCCTTTTAAACTAATTACCTGATTTTTTTGAAGATGTTTCCATTTGGTAGTAATAATGATTGATTTTTCAGAAAATAGGAGGATTTTTTTGATTTTAGATAGAACATTTCTATTAGCTTTGTTTCTATGAAAAGTAATCGCTCTTCAAAGTGGTTTGAGGAATTTTCATTTTATTTACTAACAAAAGTTATCAGGGAACAAGGCTATAAACCAAATGGGGAGGAATTTGAAAATGATTAGATTTAGGAAGACATTAATGGTGTTACTTACTATTTTACTAGTTATACCAACATTTAGTTTAAAGCCTGAGGAAGCAAGCGCAGCAGCTACATTTATTCGACCATCAGAAGGGACTGTAACATCTGGCTTTGGTCCGCGTTGGGGATCCATGCATTATGGAGTAGATATTGCTAAAAGTGGGACAGTTCCAGTCGTAGCATCGGCTCCAGGTACGGTTATATTTGCTGGTCAAGCAGGGACGTATGGAAATGTAGTATATGTTCGTCACCAGATTAATGGTGTATCTTATGTAACGGTTTATGCACATTTGAGGTCGATTAGTGTTCGTGTAAATGATGTGGTTTCACAAGGGCAACGATTAGGCTATATGGGGGAGACCGGAAATGCTCAAGGACAGCATGTACATTTTGAATTACATAAGGGAACATCAACATGGAACAGGGCGTATGCTGTTGACCCAATGGATTACTTTGACAAGAATATCGTACCAGTTGAGGAGGGATCTTTTAGGCTGTTAACAGGAACGTTTTCAACGGTAGCTTCCCAGCAAGAAGCAGCGGAACGTCTGCGTCAAGCAACGGGATGGACGGTTTATACTGTAAATGAGAACGGATTACGTTTAAAAACTGGAACATTTACAACTAGAGCTTCAGTGGAAGCCGGTCAACGATTAATCACACAACAATTCGGTTGGGTTTCCTACATCAAACAGGAGTACTTCCGTTTATTAACGGGCACCTTTAATTCAACAGCAGAACAAAATGCGGCATATGAAAGACTTAGAAATGACACTGGCTGGACAGTTTACAAAGTAAACGAGAATGGATTGCGATTGAAGACTGGTACGTTTAAAACAAGAACAGCAGTTGAACAGGCCCAACAGCTCGTGACAAATGATTATGGGTGGATAACTTATATCCAAGTAGAAGAACAATAGAAAAAACCCTAGCTAAATCTTTAGAATGAAATGGACTGCATATTTCATGCGGTTTTGTCTAAGAAATTAGTTGAGAAGATGGATGCGGAGTTAAGGGATGGATGGTTTATTCTACATATCTACCTTCCCATTCCACGGGTTCAAACACAAAAACGTCAGAGCATCATAAACGATAAAAGGACTTCAAGGTAGAAGTCCTTTTATCCTATTCAATAGTTAATTCAATTTTAAACTTAATAAGTATATCTATTTTATCTGCATGAAATAACATTAGGGAGTGCTTGAAGTTTATTATTGTTGCTCTATTATCTGTATAAGGTTTCCACATGTATCGTCAAATACAGCTATAGTGATATCACCCGTTTTGGTCGGTTTCATAGTAAACCTTACGCCTTGGTTAATTAATCGTTGATATTCTTCTTGAATATCAGGAACGCCAAACATAGTTACCGGGATACCATCGGCAAATAATTTCTTTTGGTATTCCTTAGCAGCAGGATGTTCATTCGGTTCGAGTAAAAGTTCAGTACCTTCCTGAGCTTCTGGAGAAACAACCGTTATCCACCGATATGCGCCTGAGGGAACGTCATGTTTTTTAACAAATCCTAACGTATTGGTATAAAAATCTAGTGCTTTGTCTTGATCTTGAACGAAAATACTGGTAACAATGATATTCATTATAACTAATCTCCTTCTTTTTTTGGTTATAGGTGCTTATTCTAACGGTTTATAGCAAAACAAAGAAAAAATGTTACGGCCTGGAGCTTACTATTACTCTACCCATCCCTTCAATAAATTTTTCAGTGGTTCGTTGTTAAATATAAGTACTCGATATTTTCCTTTTCGCTTTGACATTACGAGTCCTGCATCTTCTAATGTCGTTAGATGTTTTGAAATCGCTTGACGAGAGATGGAAAGGCCATGCTTCATTATGAGACGTACAGTAAGCTCATACAATGTCAATTCATTGCGTTCAGATAGTTCATCTAATATTAGTCGCCGAGTTGAATCAGCAAGTGCTTTGAAAATAGTGTCTTTTTCCAAATTCATATACCGATTATACGCAACCCTTAGGTTGCTTGTCAACTTTATGCAACTGTTTGGTTGCATAAAGAGTTCGTATTGAATGTAGCTATAAATAATGATAAAAAGCAGTCAAACAGTAAAGGAGCTTGGTTTATTTTCCAAGCTCCTCTTCCATCAATATCCTACCTATATTGATTAGTGAAAGTAGATATGCGCTAAACCTCAGATCGGCCAATTTCAAAAAAATGTTTTTAGGGACCGTTGCAAGTCTCCCGTCAGGAAGGCTCTCCATGGCCAGTTTGATACGTTGACATTCCCCGCCCGACAAAGTGCTCAGAGGCTGGCCCAGTGTTATGTATCCGAGTCCCACATCCTCAAGCGACTGCATTATACGGAGCAAATTCCTTCCCACTGAAGAATGTCGAAGCTTCCCGTACCGTCATAGCGAGTACGTCGCTGATGGAATCGGCATCCGGTTGGTTAAACCGGGGCAGCCGATTGCGGATGAATGCGGTAAAAGTCTCATTAAGCTGCCTCTGCGCTTCTGCACTTACAGTGTCGAACACCAAGGAAGATTTTCCCGAGCCCGAGACGCCGGTGAAGATTGTGATTTTTCGCTTCGGTATACGGACATTTACATTTTTCAGGTTATTCTCGCGAGCTCCTCTGATTATGATATCTTCAATGTTCATAGACTCCACCTCGTATTTCCATTTTTTTAGCTTTCACAGTATAACGGAATAATCACGACAACAGTGCCATGATTAGACGAATGATCTCAGGTGCAGATACAGCCTATTCGCACCTAGAAGGCTAATGATGTAGCTATACTCACCAGAGAAACCGGTGCAAAAATAAAGTTTTAGACTGAACCCATATGAAAAAGCGGCGGTCTAAGGCCAGAAAATCAAGTCCTAAACTTGCTGCTTTTAAAATGAAAATAACGATCTTATCTTTGGAATGTGCAATATTCATTAGTTCCCATCAAAATGATAAATTAGTTGTACAACACCTGAAGAGAACGTTCTTGTATCAACCAGTTTTAAATTCAATCTCTGTTTTATATCCACAAACAGCGGTTTCCCTTCTCCCAAAACAACAGGGTGAACAGATAATCTAAATTCATCAACAAGTCCTAAATTGATAAAAGTTGTAATAAGACTAGCTCCACCATATAGCCAGATGTCTTTACCAGACTTATTCTTTAATTTATTTACTTCTTCAAGAATATTATCATTTATGAATATTGCTTTATCATCAGTCCCCTTTTGCGTCCTGGAAAACACATATTTCTCTTTACTATGATACAATTCCCAAAGCTCTTTTTCAGAATCCGTATGTTCAATTTCCGGAGTAAATTGTCCCCATAAATCATAGCTTTTTCTTCCATATAAAATTGTATCAATTTGATTTAAAAAATTGATAAACCCCATCTCCGGGTCCATAATGCACCAATCAACTTCACCATTTTTCCCTTCAATAAAACCATCTAAGGTAACCGCTAAATCTAAAATTATTTTTCGTGTATTTAAGATATTTGACATTTTTATTCCTCCAATTATTATGTTTCGTAGTTATCCATGGTCAGCCCATTTACAGATTCACAGCCTGTTACATTAAATTAAACGGTGCTATCCTTTCGTTGTATTTTTCTATAAGTATCAGCCCTTTCTAAATAGAGGTATTTCTATTATAATGATTAATTCTCGACATCTTGTGTCATATTATATTAAATAAAACTAATTATTTTTAAAGAGTGGTGGGGAACGTTGAGAGGCGATCGATTATTATCGATTATGTTGTATTTACAATCTCATGGACAAATATCAGCAAAAGAATTAGCAAGCAAATTAGAGGTTTCGGAGAGAACCATATATCGTGATATAGAGGCACTCAGTAGCATAGGTGTTCCGGTTTACGCGGAGCGTGGGAGAAATGGTGGATTGTCACTAATTGAAGGGTATGAAACCAAGCTAACTGGACTCGACGAATTTGAAATCCGGGCCTTATTTGTTTCTCCCGCTGAACAAATACTAGAAGACTTAGGACTAAATCGAAATTCTGAAAGAGCTAGAAATAAACTTATCGCATCCTTACCTTCAATATCTAGGGAAAATGCTAAACGTGTATGGAACCGGATTCATGTTGATATAAGTTCATGGAGAGCACAACAAGAAAAAATGAATTCTTTTGAAGTTATTAAGGATGCAATTTGGAAGGAAAATAAATTAAAAATAGTTTATCAGCATCTAAATGGAAAGATTAATGAAGTAATAACTTGTCCACTTGGATTAGTCTCGAAGGGGAATAATTGGTACTACATAGCTTCCAAAGAAAATGGTGATATTCGAAATTACCGCATTTCTCGTATTCGTGAAGCAATCATTCTGAATGAGGCATTTTCAAGACCGCTAAACTTTGATCTTGCTCAATACTGGAAATCTTCAACAGAGGCCTTTATAGAAAACTTACCCAGCTTCGACGTATCGGTCGAAGTTAAGGCGTCTCTATTACCTAGGTTAAAATTCACGGGACGTTTTGCTCGGATAAAGGAAGTAGGATCTCAAAATAAGAATGGTTGGGTATCTGTAGAACTTTCCTTTGACACGGAGGATGAAGCAAAAGGATATATACTAGGTTTTGCAGACGATATAAAAATAATGAAGCCTATCGATTTGCGAGATAAGATTGTGAAAATGGCTGAATCCGTTGTAGCACTGTATAGACATGAAGACAGAACAACATAATTAACTAGTTTCCTTGTCTAAATACTTTTGAACTGTTATTGGAACAGGCTGTAAAAACTATAACAACAAAAGATGCACTTCATTTAAGAAGTGCATCTCTATAATCATACTTCGTATAATTATCAAAATACCCTTGAATATAAGATTTGGTTGAGTACATAACTTTATTTTTAAACGGCTGTCCATTTACAGTATAGTTCACAAATAAGGTTAACTCATTGGTGAATCTTCACAATCTTTTGTGTAGAAGCGCATAAAATAGACGCTTCTACTAAATAAAAGCACCCTAAATTTCATGTTATCACTTATCATTCGTAACTGTCACAATTACTCCACCCATATTGTCACCTGAAATCACATATTCCTGATGTTTTGGTATATTAATGGTCATGTTTTCAGAAAGAGGATAATAAGAAATAGTATATTTTTTACCTTCGACCTTAGCCGAAACCTTCTTTTTCTCCTTCAGGTAATCCAAATATTCTTCTAAAACAAAATTCTTTTCCTTCATAATTGCACTATGCGGCAACCCAACATAGCGGATATGCCATGGTTCGTATTGAATTCCTGTTATGTCCGATTTATTCTCTGGATAACGTAAAATGAACCCGTATTTCCAAGCATTTTCTTCTATCCACTCTCCTTCAGGTGCTTTAGCCATCGTCGTTTGAGTCGTTCCTACATCAAGCGATAACCCCAAATTGTGTTCGCTATATCCAGCAGGCAAAGCAGCATCAGAGCCCATTTGTTGATAAAGCTCCCTTTGCTCATCAAAGTTCCGGTAGCCACTAGTAATCCAGAAATTATGAACTCCTTCTTTTTCTGCGGCAGCAATCATTTCCGAAAATTCATGTGCTATATCCTCAGACAAATAAGTATCGTTATATAGCACTCCGTATCCCTTTACCAATTCATTGTGCGTAGAAAGATTGACGACATCTGATTTAATACCTTCTTGGCGAACAGGATATTCACTATTAACTAAAAGCAGATTTCCTTGATAGATTTGTTCCTCTGTAATCGTTATTGTTTGGATGTTATCCAATTCCTCTACTTTATCTTTTTCCTGTTGATCATATCCTCGTACTTCTACGTTTGGTATATCTACTTTTGTTTTAAAAAAAGAGCCGTTATTTATGAAAACAAAACACAAGCACACTAGTAATAAAATTAAAAATCCCCACTTCTTCATTTTTCAGCTTCCTCCTAATTCTTCCTTGCTTAAAAGAATAGCCAAAACTTTTTAAAAAAAGAGTAGGGTAAATCTTAAATTTTTCTTAAATCATGTATTTTAAGTTGTTCTATCTTCATTAATTCTTTAATCATTTACTTTCCTTTGGTAATCGGACTTCAAAAACTGTCTGTGTTACACTACTTTGAACAGTAATTGATCCGCTGTGTTGCTCCACAATATTCTTCGCAATGAACAATCCAAGACCAGTGCTATTTTTGTTTTGAGTTCTTGCTTTGTCTCCAGTATAGAGCATATCAAAGATATGCGGGAGGTCCTCCGGAGGAATACGATCTCCATAATTCACAACTTGTACAACAACTTCCTCCGACTCAATAAAGCCCTTAATGTCTACAAACTGACCGTCGTATCCATACCGAGTCGCATTGATCAACAGATTTTCAAACACACGTGCTAAAAGCTCTCCGTCACCGATAATAGGTAAGTCGGTAGTCATTTTCATTCGAACGATCAAATTATTTTTTGTGAAGACAGGATACAATTCTTCTTTCAATTGATTAAGGAGGTCACTTAAATTAATGTACTTTTGTTCAATTGGCAACATGCCATAGTTCATTCTCGTTATTTCAAATAATTCATCAATTAGACTTTCTAAACGTTGAGATTTAGTAAAAGCAATCGTTAAAAAATGTTTGACTTGTTCTTTCGTCAAATTTTCATCATTAAGGATTAAATCTAAATAACCTAATACGGAGGTGAGCGGTGTACGCAAATCATGAGCTAAATTTACAACTAACTGATTTTTACTGCTTTCCGAAAATTCTCCTTTTTCAATGGCCTGTTTCAATATTTCACTTGCCAAATTAATATCTTGGGCAATATCCCTAAATTCGTCATTTGAATGGATTTGAACACGGTGATTAAAATTTCCCCTCGCGAGATTATGAATTCCGTTTGAAATCTTATGAAAATAGGTCAAATAGCGCTTAGTGAGTAAAAAGAAAAACAATATCGAAAGTGGGATGAATATTAGTAAAAAAAAGTTAATGTCTCCAATTTCTCTAATGATTTTGCGGAAATGGGCGAACGGACTTTCATAATCAACTATAGTGTAATAAAAAAATTGAAGAGTTTTATAAATGATAAACGTAATCGTACCCGACAGAAGCATACTTAAGCCAAATATTATAATCATTTTCGAACGAAAACTTCTTGAGAATTTAACCATTGAATGTATACCCTACGCCCCACACAGTTTTAATCCATTTGTTTGTTCGTTTATCTTCTCTAAGCTTTTTCCTTATTGTACGAACATGGACCATAACGGTATTACCGCCCTCAAAGTATGCTTCGCCCCACACCTGCTGAAAAATATCTTCTACACTGTAAACCTTCTTTGGATGACTAGCCAGTAAATACAAAATATCAAACTCTTTTGGTGTTAGCTCAATGTTTTCCCCATATAGAGTAACCGTGCGTTGATCAAGGGAAATCACTAATCCACCAAATTCCAAGTTCGTATTATTACTCTTTTGGGGATGATTCAGCTTTATAAAGCGTCGCAACTGAGCATTTACACGAGCAACCAATTCAATGGGAGTGAAAGGTTTCGTTATATAATCATCAGCTCCAATTACAAGCCCTTGTACTTTATCAAAATCAGAAGTTTTGGCACTTAAAAAAATGATAGGCATATTATGTTGTTCACGAACACGGCGAGTTACCTCATATCCATCCATTTCCGGCATCATAATATCCAAAATCAGCAACTCAAATGCCTGATTCTCGACAACACGAACAGCCTCTTGTCCATCTGATACTTTAACAGCGTGGTATCCTTCTTTTTCCAAATGGAATACAATCAAATTAGCAATTTCCTCATCATCTTCAGCAATTAATATCGAAATATCTCTCATCTTTCCACTCCTAAATCAAGTTAACATAGAGGTCTATCTTTTTTTATATTCAAAAATATGGTCTTATTGTTGTACTAAAAATAAACACAGCTCGTCAGCTAAATTTCCCGTTATCATAATTACATTTCTTCATAATATCATTAAAAAATACCTTATTTTCCTTTAATGTGCTATTAGTTTAAGTAGATTTCTTCACAAACTCTCTTTTATTTTAACATAATATCTAAAAAAAACTGACAACACCCTTTCTTGCAAACCACCAAAAAGGGATAGAGTCTATTACTCCATCCCTTAAGATATTTATTAACTTTTTTGTAATTTACTAACTTTATTGTAAATGTACGGACCATAATGTTACTGGACATCAATTGTCTAATTACAGTATAGTTCGTAAATATATAATGCATATATAACAAGTTATTAGCTTTTTTTCGGGAACATAATAATTACAGTAAAGTTGGTAAATTCTCGCCTCCAAATGAAATTCTTAAAAGATAAACAGAAATAAAACAGACCCTGAATTTCCCCAATCATGTAAGAATTTCAAGGTCTGTGATGGAATTCTATCTTTGTATTGGTGCTACGTTTAAATGTTGATGAGAACCCATCTTAATACAAATTTTTAACTTACAAAACCATCTAGAAATTTACTCGCTTCACCATTAAATTTCCACATTACCCCAAACTTATCAATTAGCATTCCAAAACTTGCTGACCATGGCGTAGAAGATATTGGCATGACCACAGTACCTCCTTCAGAAAGCCCTTCAAAATATCGTTTATTCATTTCTGGATCAGCATCAATAATACTAATTAAGACGGTATTCCCTTTTATGATTTCTCCTATCCCAGCTTGCATAAAAAGTGGAACATCAGAAATCATTATAATATTCCCTGAAAACTCAATTCGAGATTCCATAATCATGTTTTGTTCTTCTTCTGTTAATGGGGCATTTGGATCTTGACCAAAATCACCAAATCTCACCATTTTTACACTAGTTGCTGCTAATGCATTTTCATAAAAGGCCAACGCTTCTTCCGCTCTTCCATCAAATTGTAGATAAGATATTGCTTTCATCACTTAATTCCTCCTTTTTATATTTGTAGTATAATAGGACATAGGCGACAAGTGTATGTCGTATATGGGAGGGAAATATGAAAAAAATTGAGCGACTTATCTCGATAGTGATGATCTTGTTACAAAAAGAGCTAGTTTCAGCATCAGAATTCAGCAGACTTTTTCATGTAACGAAACGAACCATTCAACGTGATATGGAAACATTAAGTTTTGCAAACATCCCTATTTATGCGGAATATGGTGCTGAAGGGGGATATGCGCTAATGGAAGAGTATAAATTCGATAAAAGATTACTAACTCACAAGGATATTGAAAATATACTTATAGCTTTAGGTGGCCTTGAGGGGATAATTACCAATCAAGAGATTCAAACGACTATTCAAAAAATCAAAGGAATGACCAGCTCAGATATTTCTCCAACACTTGATTTAACCTTCTATGATTGGCCGGGAAGAAGCCAAATCAACGAAGAAGTTTTATTTATCAGGCAAGCAATTGAGAACAATTGGTTATTAAAATTTGAATATGTGGATCAAATAGGAAACAAAACGTACAGACTCGTAGAACCCTATAAGGTACATTTAAGGGAGATGCATTGGTATCTGTTTGGTTATAGTTTAGAACGGAAAGACTACCGAACATTTAAGTTGACGAGGATATTAAATATCCAAAAAGATGGTTTTTTTGTTCCAAGGACTGATCAGGAATTTCAACATGAAAAACAATACAATGAACAAGAAAAATTAGTTAATGTACAGCTATCGATAGATGTTGCCGTAAGAGATCAATTTATTGAGAGATACGGAAAAAATTCCGTTACAAAAGTGACTCCAAGAAATTACCACGCGACAATTGAATTACCAGAGAATCAATTTTCCTACCAATTTTTAGCTGGTTTCGGTAACAAAGTTAAAATTTTGAAACCAAAAAGTTTTATCGCTAAATATTTAAACTTTCTAGAGGAAGCAGTGAAGCTCTACAAATAGAATCTTTCAATGTTTAAACATTGATTTAGTGTAGGATGGATATCAAACATCCTGAATTCAATCTTCATTCGCTTTCCTCATAATTGATTAAGCGACCATTATCATTCCACTGACCATACAGTTTATTTTCTCTTGTATTTTCAATAAACTTATCTATCCTATTATTAATAAGATTAGGTTCATTTCTAACTTTGTATCGTATCAATTCTAATCCTTCTATTACTTAGTTGAGGTACTTAATATTCTAATGTTATATGTGCTTTAACATAAATATCCAATTCTTAGCTCAAACAGTCCCTAGCCCCGATTATATGTAAGATTTCCATTCACTCTATAGTAATACAAATAACCCTCTGTCCCTATTTAAGGGCAGAGGGTTAAAAAATGTTTTGATCCACTATATTGAGATTTACCAACTATTATGTTACTGAACATACTGTCCAAATACATTATAGTTCCTAATTTTTAAATGCAACTATAACAGGTGGTTTACGTATTTCAGTGAACTAAATACTTATATTATAGTTGGTAAATTGGGATGGATGGGAAAATAACAATTACATTAAAGCCGGAAAGTATCTCCCACTATCTGTTAAAGAGTTCTATAAGTAAAAGTAATGGATCTCCACAGAGAAGTATACCTTTGTTCTTGTTGAACTAAGCCCCCCGTTACTTGAATAACTTATACCAATACAAAGTGGTTTCTATATTTGGATTATATGACTGTTTCAATGTGTCAACTCCACCTAGTATGAATCCTTGTTTCACATAAAACCTGCACGCTCCAAGATTATCATCTTGAGCCTCTAGAGACATTCCGATAAGTTTTCTTTGTTTTGCCCACTCTTCCGCTTTAGTTAAGAGCAACTTCCCGATTCCATATCCTCTAAATTCTTTTTTTGTAGCGATATTTTCAATATAACAGAAGCGATTCCAATCCTTAATTATTCTAATTTGCCCAATGCAATTATTATTCTTATTAGCTAAAAATAGAGCTTTATCTTCACGGTTTATATATCGGCTCCAATCAAGTTTATCATCTGGGAAACGAATTTCTTCAGTTTCATCAAATAGATTCTCTTCAAAAGACCATTTTCCTGATTGAAAACTGGGTACAACCTTACCAAACACTTTAAAATAATCATTTGTTTTATTGATGTCCTCAATTAATTCATCCTTTAATGGAGAAATTATTATTTCCTCTGCAATATTCATTTTGACACCTCCCCATTCTGACTATTGTGTATTATGCGGCTTCATTCAGCTTCCATAAATCTTGCATATGACAGGATGAATAACAGGGGCATCTCATCTTCTTGAAGTAAAGCACCCTATAGTTCAAGAACCATTGCACTTAAAAGTTCTAAAGTTTATGCTCTTCGATTAAATCAATACTTCTCTTTTTTAATGTATAATCTTGAATTTCCTTTCCAATATTTGCATATAGTTGAATATCTTCTATTTGTGATAATGGTAACCATATTACAGCAGTTTGATTTGGATCTGGTTTTTCTGGGATTCTTGCAATCGAACCACTTTGCAATGCACTTTCAAACATCATAACTAAAGTATGGGTGGTCCAAATTTTTCAGAATTCAAGTGTGGTGCATATTCATAAACAAAAGCTAATGGACCAACTTTAATATCAACACACGCTTCTTCCTTAGCTTCCCTTTTAACGGTATCAATAATGGACTCATTAGGTTCAACCCCTCCAGCTGGTAAATCATAAACCACACCTCTGTTTGGGTCGTTATATTCCGTTAATAAAATTCTCCCATTCTCAATTATAATCGCTCCTGCTCTAACCCTTATGTGGTAAGACATTTTTTATTTCCTTTCTTAATACTATTCTTAAACTCTTCTGCCCCGTTAGTTGAAGTACTTAATATTCAGAATACTATATGCATTTTAACATAAATATCCAATTCTTAGTTTCACCAACAATTAACTCCCATAAATGTTAAGACAATAAATCACAACAAAGTAACCATATAAAAAACCCTCTTTTCCTATTTTGGAACAGAGGGTTAAAAAAATGTTTCTATCCACTTTATTGAAATTTACCAACTTTATTGTAAATTTACTAACTATAATGTAAATGTACGAACTATAATGTAAATTTACCAACTATAATGTTACTGGACAACAATGTTTGTTAGATTAAAATAAAGTTGGAAACTGTAAACCCGCGTTTTATAATTAACTAAAAACCAAATACAAAATTAGTTGGAAACTAAGTTTATAATAATTTATACTTTTGGACAAATAAACTTGAAAACTAGCTGAAGGTTTGAACCCCACACCACACACATTTATTACCCAACAAAAAACATAGGCAAAGCTGGCTCTTCTTGTTTGAGATATTTATTTGTATTTTAAAATTCTTTTTTATTCTTCTTCACGAATTAAAGAATAGATAGACTGATGTTTAACTAACCTTACTACAATAAACCATCCAATAGTAATCCACAATAGAACAATTAAAATAGTTAGAATAAAATATTGAAGATAATAAAAGTACGGATAAATGTTATCTAAAAATTGAGTTAGTGAGAATAGGACTAATGCAGCAATTGTTCCCAAAATCAAATATAATACCATCTCAAAAAATAGTAGTTGATAAAGTTCTTTTTTCTTCATACCCAACGAAAGGTAAATCCCCCACTCTTTCCTCATTATTTTATACTTACTAAAAACTAGGACTACTATACTTAATATAGATAGCAAAACTGATGTAGAATAGGTTAATTTCCCTAAATGTCCGACAAAATAGGATATTCTTCTATCTTTTTCTATCACGTTTGAAATATTTTGATATAAGCTCCCTGGTCTAATAGCGATAAGTTTATCTAGTTTAGATTGAATTTCTACTGTCTCTTTGTTGTTTATTTCATCCTTAAGATATATAGATAATTCGTTAAAACCCGGAAACATTTTTTTCTCAACAGCCGTTTCTTCTGCTATAACAACTGTAAATTCAGAGTACTCTATTTGTAATGAATCATATCTTAATACAAATGGGGTGTTATTCATAGCTAATATTTCGAATTCCCACTGATTTGTTAGATATCCAGATATATCCCTTTTTTTCTGTACAAAAGTTATTTTTTCCCCATTTAACTTTCCTTCATTCGAAACGCTATGAATCGGATTATATAATATAACTTTGTTTAGAAGGTCTTCATAATTTAGATTAGGATAAAGTTGCATAAATTCCTTTTTATTCAATAAAACATATCTAACATTTGGTATTAGATATCCATGTTCATAAGTATGATTATTAATACCATTTTGGTTGATCCATTCTTGAATGGATGGAGTTACTAAATTTTCTTGTATCATAGGATGTACATCTATCATAAAAGGGGTTTTTTCTACATACTTTATACCGCTTTTGTCCTCTACCTGTTTAACTTCGTTTAATGAAAAAGTTAAACCCTCTTGAAATAATACTGTCAAGTTATCTATTTCTTTTGATGCATAAACTTCTTGTGAGTTTAAATAGTAATCTATTTCCGTATCCCAAATTCCAGAAGATTCTTTTTCTACAAAAATAGAGACAGAAAGTGTTAATATCGACAAGGTTATAATAGATACTAACAATACACTGTGTTTTGGATACGTTTGCAATTGATGCAAAATTTTATTTATAGTGAACTCATTTGATTTTATTGATAATTTCGTAGACTTTTTCTTTTTGTACTGCAGATCTTTCAACATTTCGTTAATAGAATTTTTCTTGAGTCGATTAATTGATAGATATGAACTAATAAAAGTAACACCAAATATAACACTAGTCCATAGAATAACTATTATAAAAACATACAGTGCATTGGATACTTTTAAATTACTTATATTAAAAGTATTTTGGATTATCCATACATGTAAGAAATATTGGAAGGGTAAAGAGACTAATACCCCCCAAAACAATAAATATAAGATTTGGGAAATGTTTATTTTTAACAAGTTCAAATTAGTTGAACCTATTGCCTTTAATATAGCTAACTTCCTATTCTGAGTAGTATTAAAAAAATATAATAAACAATACATACATAAAAAAGTTGCTAACAAAATGACAACTTGAAAGATAATAGAAAGTATCGTGATATGTTTATAGTTTGCTAATCCATTATAAAATAATCTCTGATTGAAGTAGCCTGAATATGATTCAAGAAATTCAGAAGACTTTTTGTGCATTTTATCAATGCTTCCGTAATTTCCTTTTAGCTGAATTAAATAATTCCGGTATTTAACATCTTTATCATTTTTTATTGGAATAAATATATTAGGGAAATCATTAATTCCCTTTTGAACATCATAAGGGACAGTCCA
Source organism: Ornithinibacillus bavariensis (assembly GCF_018333235.1). GTDB lineage: Bacteria > Bacillota > Bacilli > Bacillales > Amphibacillaceae > Ornithinibacillus > Ornithinibacillus bavariensis. The sequence continues at coordinate 340,579 of NZ_BORP01000003.1, forward strand.
CCTAGCAGAGTAATTTTCCACAATACCTGTTAATACATATTCTGTAATTGTACCATTTATCTTCAGTGCTCTCTTTTCGTTAATTCTCCATGTACTATCAATTAAAGATAAATAAGTAGATTCAATTGCTACTTCGTTCTTTTCTTTTGGGAGCGAACCTTCAATTAATGTAATTTTCCCTATATCAATAGCGTGGTTATCCATCTCTCCGACTGTCCCAATATGACCGTTAGGTAATTCAGCAGTTCCAAATAATTTAATCTCGCCTATTTTTTTTACATCACTGTTGTTAGCAATAGAATTTTTAGTATCGTTACTATTCAATACAACAACCGAATGTTGTCCATATTCATTATATGCCTGTTCCTTAATACTCATCTTAATAGATTCAGAAGCAGTTGAAATAGATGTTATCGATGCAAGGATAATTACTAGAGATGTGAGCATTAAAAAAAACCATTTTTTCCGTGAAATCAAAAGTTTATAGCTTAATTTAAACATCTCTATTTTTCACCCTCAGTTCTCCATCTTGAATTTCAAACAAATGATGTGGTTCTTTAATTAATTTCTTCTCGTGTGTAACAATAACTAGAGAAATACCGTAAATATTACTAAGTTCAGAAAGTAAATTAACAATCTTCCGTGTTGTTTTATGATCAAGATTACCAGTTGGCTCATCTGCAAATACAATATCTGGCAATGTTATTAGGGATCTTGCAATTGCCACTCTTTGTTGTTCTCCACCAGATAATTTAGTTGTTTCTTTATCTAAAAGATATTCTATTTCTAATCTCTTTGCTAAATCTTTAGTCTCCAATCTGTTATCAACAGTATTAAAAGTTAAGGGCAACTCAATATTCTGTTTAACAGATAACTCTGGTATAAGATGAAAAGATTGAAAAATAAAGCCAAATGATTTACCTCTTATTTCGGATTGCTTTTCATCATTTAATTCATAGAAAGAACTATTCCTGTAATAAACCCGTCCTGACGTCGGCTTTTCGAGTCCACCCAGAATACTTAATAAAGTAGATTTTCCAGAACCACTTTTTCCCTCAATAACATAGATTTCCCCTCTATTAATCTTAATCGATGTTGGCTTTAAAACTAACTGCTGATTTGAGAAGGTTTTACTTACCTTTTCTGCATTTAAAATAACTGACAAACATAATACCCCCTAAATTCTTTTCTAGTTAATTTATTAATAGGATTTTCCATTAATATAATAACCCAATTTACAGAAACGCCAAAATAATTGCATCTTTCCCAAAAATAGCTATTACATTTATCTACCATCCAATATTTAATTCAGCTCACTAATATTCTAACTATTTATTAAACTGACAAAATAACAAATAAACAAATATTATTGAAAAGTGGAATAATATTTGTTAGAATGATAGAGAATACTATTTTTAGGAGGAAAAAATGAAAAGATCTAAAAAATTAAAAATTTTACTTCCAGGATTATTCATCATCGCACTACTATTCCCAATCGCAACAAGTGCATATAGCGGTTCCTACACTTTTACTATGTCAGCTGCAGTTTTAGGGAAAACTAAACACAACTTAGCTAATAAAGCTACTACTACAACTGCTAAAGGTACAACTTATGACATTGATGGAAAAGTAACTACTAGTTCCACTTTCAGTGTTCAATTACATAATAATTGGTTTACAGCGTACACAGTTACCGGTTTTACTGCCAATAACTGGAACTACACAAAAAGTTTTGGAACGGTTAAAAAAGATGGTTATGTAATTAATGTTACAAAAACAAAAGCAGGGAAAGCCGGAGATTATATTAAAGGAAACGGCACTATAAATCAATAGTAAAACTATAGCTTAATAGATTAATTTTCTATTAAGCTATAATTTTTTTATTGACGGGGCCCTTCAGAAACAACTATATAGTTAATGATAACTTTATAATTATTATATTAACTATCTTCAATAAGCAAACCAAACACTAATGTAATTAAACTCTCGACTATTGAGTTCCTTAATCTATATATAACACTGAAAGTTTAGATGGTAAAATGAAAAAATAAAAAAAATTTATTCAGTTTAAGTTTTTTAATTTACTTATTTACATTAATATTTGTTCTGTTCGTAAATTGAAGGGGAAGGGGAATATGGTTAAATCTAACATCGATAGAATATATGAAAAATTCCTCTAACTTTATTCCGCTTAAAACAATAAGCCCATATGTAACAGCGATTTTTAACGGGAATATTAATATAGGTATACTTATAAAAAATTTTTTTGGATTTTATTATGTTATTGCCTATGGGCATTTATGTTCCTTCATGTATTTTGTTCAAGACGTTCAATAGAATAGGTAACTTCGAAGTCCGATAAACTAGTAGAAGCAGCATTTAGTGATCCATTTCAGGAAACACTTTACCAGAGTAATATCATGAGCACTAAAATGTATATTAAGATGCTTATGAATACAAAAAGCACCTATCCAAACTTGAGGATCAAATAGCTGTTTTGGTATAAGAGAAGAATGTAAGATTATCAAATCCATCCCTGGTAACGGCAGAAAAAATTACGGCACTTGAAATTTAAAATCGTATTATTTATATTATCCTGTTAAACTAAAGCACCCTTTACTTTAAGTACATTATTTCACAAAATTAGAGCAGTTAGATATAGTTTGTTGAGCAGTATTCATGTAGTGTGCAACAAATAGAACTGGTGCTTTTCGTCATGCTTTTTCACCATTCCCCTCTCATTAGAGAACATTTGTTACTTTAGAATAAGATTGATAGAAATGTTACCATAACCTAAATTTAACATCAATAAAAAGAATCCATAAAAAAAGATTAATTAAAGGGGGGATTTTTATAGAATCTTTAAAAGGGAACAATAAAAGTTAGGTTATATTTTTGCATTGTTTAACAACTATCTAATTTTTAATATTATTTTCCCTTTCGCCCTTCCAGATTCCGCATACTCCATCGCCTTTTGAGCATCTTCAAATGGCAAAACTCTATCAATTATAGGTTTGATTTTGCCAGTCTCAATATAGTTTGCTATTATACGTAATTGCTCTCCACTCGGCTTCATAAACAAAAATGTATATTGTGCATTATGCTTTTTTTCAAGTGCAGAAAGTTTATGACTTGCTGCTGAAAACAATAACGTTTTAAAATATCCAGAACCATATTCTTTACCAAAACGCGCATTTGGTAATCCCGAAACGGAAACAATTCTTCCTCCGCTTTTTATTACTTGAAATGATTTTTCGAGGATCTCTCCACCAAGTGTATCAAATACTGCATCATAGTTTTTCAGTTTATCTTCAAATTTCTCTGTTTTGTAATTTATTATTTCATCTGCACCAAGCGATTTTACTAAATTCGCACCAGCGTCACTGGCAGTTGTTGCAACAGTAGCACCGATTAACTTTGCCAGTTGAATAGCAAATGTACCAACACCACCAGCCCCAGCTTGAATTAAAATCTTTTGTCCCTTTTGTAATTGCAAAATGTCTGTCAGGGCTTGATAAGTGGTTAGCCCAATCAGTGGAATCGAGGCTGCTTCTTCAAAGCTCAAATTTTTAGGTTTTAAGGCGATGTCATCTTCATGAATAGCGATATATTCAGCGAAAGTACCAATTTTACTCTTACGTGGTCGTGCATATATTTCGTCACCAACTTTAAAACGAGTCACTTTTGAGCCAACCTTTGCAACAACCCCAGAAAAGTCATTCCCTAAGATAAGAGGCATTTTATATTTAACTAACAATTTTACTTTCCCATCGCGTATCTTAAAATCAATAGGATTAATACTAGCTGCATGAATTTCTGCAAGCACCTCATTTTCGCCAATTTCAGGTGTGGGCATTACTGCTAAACGCATTGGCACTTTCCCATATTTATCAATAATCATTGCTCTCATAGTCTATACCTCCTATTAATGTGTGTTTCATATTCCATTATTTCAATAAAAGTTCTGCATGAACTTATCAATATCCAGCACAAGCTCTTTTAATAAACCTAATTCTGAACTTACATTAATATAATAAAAGTTTTTTGTCCCTTCTTTACGCATTAAAATAACGCCAGCATCACGTAATACTTTAAGGTGGTGAGACACGGCAGGTCGAGAAAGATGTGTTTGTTCAGTGATTTCACCAACAAGCCTGATTGACAATCTGTCCCCATTAGAACTAACAAGATCGATTGACGTGTTTCATCACCAATTGCTAATAGTACTTTTTGACAATTAATAAAATCCTCTTTAATCATATTTAGTTGGTCCTGTTTATTCATTTGGTAATATACCTCCAACAATAAGTTTAATGGTTTAAGTTGATGAACGGTAATGCAGAATACAACAATACACTATTGTTATGTCAGGTGCAATATTGAGAAAGCAAATCGAGATGAAGTATTTATGTACCGCAGTATGAGTCTACTATGTATTAAGCAATGATGACATGCTTCTTCAACTAAACTGCCTGTTAGCTTAATAACTTCTATTCAAGCGGAATATTCCAAGGATAAAGTTAAAATTTTAACCATAAGAAAAAGGCGACTACAAGGATCACCTTTTTAACTATTGCACCCGTTAGTTGAATCGGCATATTATGAATTAGATAGAATTTCATTTTTCAATTCAACTTTCTGATTGCAATATTCATCATAAAGTAACTTCATTGCATCAATAATTATTTGATCTGCTAATGTCTCTTTATGTCGATTTGGTAACTCCTTTGCACCCAAAACATATAATAACGGATTTTTGGAAAACTCGCCCATTATCCCAATATCAACTACTACATTATCTAGTCCACCAGTCATACGATTTAAGAAATGGCTTGGTATACCTTCTATATCACCTTGTTGCCTTACTAAACCATTAATAACTGGAATCCATAAATCAGGATTAGTTATGTATCCTTGATGTATTAATCGTAAAAGCTCTAACATCTCACTCAATTCTCCGTTGCTATCCAAGTCTCTTGGATTTCGAGTAATATTTATGGTTTTAAAATATGATTTTATTTTATTGTTAGTCAAATCCCATCCACCACAAAATTGAACAATTCGCTCTGCTACAAAGCTATCGTGACAGGCTATCATGACTTCCACCGCATCTTGGAGTGCCAAGCTTTCTCTATTTTGAAAGTGAGGATACACTTCGTTGCTATCCTCTTCAGGATTAAAAATCACATCAACAATGTCAGTCCATTTATAGTGTCTTTCTTCAACCAATTTTGCGATACAAAAGGCTATTGCAACTTTTGCCGCAGAAGCGATAGGTACTAATAGCTCTTTATTAATTGATAAAACTATATCCTGTTTTACATGAGAATAAATAATAATCCCCACTTCACAGTATTTTCTACTTACATGTTCTCTCTGAAACTTGTACTTATTCAACTAACCTGACCCGATAGCTTAGTACTGTTACTTTAACACTAACATAATATTCCAAATATAAAAACGAGATTTTAGCCATAAAAAAAGGCGATACCACTCGGTTCACCTTGTTTTACTATTGCACCCGTTAGTTGAACAAAATCCTAGTAACTATTGAGAAATTACCTCTATCTTATCAGTAAAAAGTACAGGTGGGTTTGACTCTCCAACATCACAATAATAACCAACTATTCGCTTACCTATTTTTAAACCCAATTCTTCGTACTTTTCTTGGCTGAGATGGTAGTATGCACCATCATTTTCTTGTGCTAGTTTAATTAATTCGTCTCTTGTTTTATCTAAAAAGTTAAGGTTTTCGACACTTGGCAAAGTTAATATGATGTATTCTTCATTAAAAGTAGCCTTCTCTATATTAACAATGACGCTTTCGTGTCTTTCTTCAGAAGAACAATTATTTTGTTGACCACAGGCTCCCAAAATAACAACAAGTAAAATTAGAGATGATACTCTTTTCAAACTTACACCTCCAATCAATTTTAACAATTTAAGATCTTTCACTAAACTGCCCCGTTAACATAATAACTTTTATCTCAATACTAACATTATATTCTAAATATATTATTGGAATTTTACTATATGAAAAGGCGACCTTCAAAGATCACCTTTTTAAAGTAATGCACCCGCTAACTTAATAAAAAAGAGGTTACTGTGACACCCCCCCTTTTAAACTATTACACAAATTCAATAAAAACGTATATGGCCTATTCAAAAGAAAGAATTTGATTCTCACATCCACCCATGTAATTGACCAAGTCTGGTACAAGAATAGTGGCTGATTGAACAGAATTATATAGATAGCTTAGAAATGATTTAAAAGGAACAAATACATCTTTATCTTGAATATGAATGTTCTTATATTGATTTTTAAACATAACGGGATATTGAACTGTCATACTTTTTTCATTAACCTTCATATAATAAGTAAACAAACCGTCTTCTAAACTAAGAATCACATTGTGTTTAAATTTTGGTGGTAACCCTTCTTCATAGAAAGAATCTAATTCTTGAAGTATGTTATCTGTATTAAAGTCTAATTTCTCACAGATTAGAAAACTAAATAATTGATCATAACCATGCCCTGAACCATATTCGTTAACGTGAGATTTTTGAACAATGCTAGCCCCTTTTTCGTCTTGTTTATCTCTTAACATTTTATTTTTTGCTAGTTTATTTAAAGCTCTTTTCAAGTCCTTTTTAGATAATACGGATTTCACCTCACCTATCCCAATACAGGTTTCTACTGGAAAAAACCTCTGTGATAGATCGTCTGTAAACAACGGTGTATAATTTCTATCATAAATGACAAGATCACATTGAGTACTTACCGCATCCTCATTATTCACTAAAAATCAACTACCTATCTCAACATTATTAGGAATAAACTTTTTTATAAAGTTCATGTAAATTTACTCTATATATATTCCATATTCACCAGGATGAATTAATCTGTTGTTCTCCGGGTTAAAAAAAAGTTTCTTTGATGAATTTTTAAATTCCCTTATAAATCTTTCTATTTGTTGTTCCATTAAATTTTTAATTTTATTCATTTTTGTATCCACCTCTAGAAAAATTGATTTACCAAAATAATTCTAAATATAAGTACCAAACACTTTTTAATGTCGTAATAATATCTTCGTATTCAATAAATCTGCCTCGTTAGTTGAAGTGCTTAACATTCTAAATATTATATGTATTTTAACATAAATATCCATCCTTAGCTTCGATAGTTCCTCAAAACATAATCCAAATATATTGCAAGATTTTCAGTCACTCTAGAGTAACCACAAAAAAACCTCTGTCCTATTTAAGGGCAGAGGGTGAAAAAATATAAAGTTTTAAGTTTACACTTTTACCTTTGTCTATAGTTCTTTTTTGAAGTTTAGCACTTTTTTATCAAGTATTGAACTATATTTCTATACTACAACAAGTCTTTTCTATACCACAAAACCTACTCCACCGTCACACTCTTAGCTAAATTCCTTGGCTTATCAACATCACAACCACGATGTAACGCAGCATAATATGCAATGATCTGTAACGGTATTACTGTAACTAGTGGTGTCAACAATTCATGCACCTTTGGTAAAACAAAGGCATCATCGTCCTGCTCAAGACCTCTCATGCTAATGATCATCGCATTAGCACCACGAGCTACAACCTCTTGCACATTTCCACGAATGGAATAGTTCACATTCTCTTGTGTTGCAAGGGCAATAACTGGAGTGTCTTTTTCAATTAAGGCAATTGTTCCATGCTTTAATTCTCCACCAGCAAAGCCTTCTGCTTGAATATAGGAGATTTCTTTAAGCTTTAATGCACCTTCCATCGAAACATAATAATCGAGACTACGTCCAATGAAAAATGCGTTTCGAGTAGTTGCTAAATAGTTTCTTGTTAGTTCCTCTAACTCTTCCTTTTGACCAGTTAATGCTTCCATTGCATTTGCTACAATAGCTAGCTCCTGCATTAGATCGAAGTTTACTTCTAGACCTTTTGCATGTGCAGTATCGACAGCCAAAATTGCTAATACAGCAATCTGAGCCGTATATGCTTTTGTTGATGCAACTGCAATTTCTGGTCCAGCATGCAGAGGTAATGTGTAATCTGCTTCACGAGAAAGGGTGGATCCTGGCACATTGGTAACCGTTAGTGCTGGATATCCCATTTCTTTTACTTTTACTAGTACGGTACGACTATCTGCGGTTTCACCACTTTGTGAAATAAAAATAAACAGTGGTTTTTCAGATAGTAAAGGCATATTGTACGAGAATTCACTGGATACATGAACCTCTACTGGTATCCCAGCTAATTTTTCTATTAAATTCTTACCAACTAATCCTGCATGGTAACTAGTTCCTGCTGCAATAATATAAATCCGATCACAACTTCTCATTGCAGCTCGAATATCATCAGCTACTACTAATTCATGATTTTCATTTTGATATGCTTCAATAATTTTACGCATGACGATTGGTTGTTCGTCAATTTCTTTCAGCATAAAGTGTGAATAGGTACCCTTTTCAATATCACTTGCATCAATTTGTGCAGTAAAAGGATCCCTTAACACTTCTATCCCATCAAGGTTTTGAATCGAAACCGACTCACGGCTTACAATGACGATTTCTCGATCATGAATTTCTAGATATTGATTAGTAATTTTCAATGTAGCCATTGCATCACTTGCTACAACATTAAAACCATTACCTAAACCAGCCAATAATGGACTTTTGTTTTTCGATACATATAACGTATTCGGATCTTCTTTATCAATTAACGCAATTGCATAGGATCCCTTTAGAAGTCTCATTGTATGGCGGAAGCTTTCTGTTGTATCCTGGTATGTTTCATACAGTTTATCAATTAATTGTACAACTACCTCCGTATCGGTTTCACTGACAAATGTAACATCCTGAAGATACTCCCGCTTCAAATCTTGGTAATTTTCAATGACCCCATTGTGTACAAGTGTAAATCTGCCTGACGCACTTTGATGTGGGTGTGCATTTATTACACTTGGTTCCCCATGAGTTGCCCAGCGTGTTTGGCCAATACCCATCGTTGCATGAACTTCATTATCAACAGATTCTTTTAAGGTTGCGATTCGTCCCTTAACCTTAAAAATATTGAGTCCACTTTCATTTAATAATGCAATACCAGCGGAGTCATAACCACGATATTCTAATTTTTCTAGTCCGTTTAATAAAATTTCCTTTGAATCCTGTTGTCCAATATAACCTACAATTCCACACATTTCGTTGTGTTCCTCCTCTAAGGGGCAACAAACGACCGATGAAAGAACACATTTCGATGGGGCGTTTTATTGCCCCTTTCTCGTGTTTTTTGACGTACTGTTACACTCAGCCCTTTCCCTTTGTGCAATAGGTCACCCTATTGTTTTCCGGAAAAAGCATGACGACTGGAGTGTGCAATCGGAAGGCACCCGCCGAAAAATTCGATAACCTTCTCCTCGTCAACTATTTTCATTTCCGTTCTGAAAATAGTCCAGGCGCTTTAATTAATTTTTCTACTATCCTCCTTTCAAGCTATTCCTACTGTACCCTCTATGGAATAAAAACAATTCAAAATTAGAGCACACCTCATTTTACATGATGAACCCAATTTTGGTCAACGATAAGTTGCCAATTGAATGGGACATATCTAGTATATGATGGATTGTAAGTATCGTTCACTAAAATGAAGTTGTTTACCAAAAGCATTAAAATAGCACATAGGATACACCTCCTATGTGCTATTAGATATTATTACCCTTGATGTCTTTCTAGAAAATCAAGCATTGTATTGTACACTTTTATTTCATTTTCTTTTTTGGAGAATCCATGTCCCTCATCTTCCAGAACTAAATACTCTACTTCGCGTCCTTTTTCCTTTAGTTTGGCAACAATTTGATCGGACTCTTCTTTTACAACGCGAGGATCCTTTGCCCCTTGAATGACGAGCATTGGCTTCACCATTGTATCGAGATAAGTAATTGGCGAATCCTTAATAAAACGCTCTTTATCTCGTTCTGGATCACCTACCCAACGCTCCATCATTGGTTTCCAATGTGGTGGAACAGAATTAACAAAGGTAAATAAATCAGACGGGCCGAATATATCTACGACAGCTTTAAAATATTCCTGATGACGTCCGTGTAATAATAACGCCATATATCCACCATAGCTTCCTCCAACAAGGAATAGCTTATCACGGTCTGTTATATTATTTTCAAATAGCCATTCAATCCCAGCAACACAGTCTAGACGCGGACCATGTCCCCAATCCTGCTCGACTAGCTTCACAAATGAGGAACCATAGCCTGTACTTCCGCGGAAGTTCGGTGCGAAAATAGTGTATCCACGGCTAAGTGCACTTTGGAACATGGCACGGAACATTTTCCTCTCAGAGGCTTGTGGTCCTCCGTGTGGCCAAAATATCGTGTGGCCATTATCATTCTCAGGGTTTGCTTTGAAAAGAAGCGCTTCTATTTCCATACCATCGAATGATCTGTATGTGACTACCTCAGGCTCTACCATTTGCTCCCTGCTTACACCAAGAACACGGTTGTTCGTTAAGTTTTCCCATTTTGTACCATCGGTAGATTTGAAAATATTAAATGGAACCGTTGCACTTCTACCTAAGAGATAGAGATTACCTGCTTTGGTTACTACTAGCTTTTCTAATACGTCAACTGGAGTTGCTAGCTTTTCAGACTTTCCAGTGGCTAAATCATAGCGATACAGAATATCCTCTACACCTTTTTCTGTAGCAAAATAAAGAAGTTGATTTTCTTTATCGTACTGAAGTCCTTCGATACTCTCATTCTCAATGCTTAGAACCGCTTCAAATTGCTTCGAATCAAGATTGTATTTCGCGATATAGCTATATTCTTGATCATAATTAGTTGTGAAATAAATATCCTTTTCAATGAAAACAGGACTAGAGGCAACATGAACCTTCTCAGCATCCGGAGTCAAGCATACTAAGTTATCGCCATCCTTTACAAAAAGTTGGATATATGTATTTGCTAAGAGACGCATATACACAAATACATCTTCCTTTTCAGAAACAGCAGCTAAATAGGTTGGCCCTACCTCTCCTTCATTAATTAGCACATCCGAGTTATCCTCTAAATGGCGAACACGCGTATTAAGAAAGTTTGGATTACCTTCAGAGGTTAAATAGTAAACTCGTTTCCCATCATCACTTAAATGGGCAAAGTAATACTTCTCCGATGAATCTCCAGTAATTAACTCCTGTGGCATGCCACCTTCACTCGGCACAGCATAAATCTGATAATTCTCATCACCTTCATTGTCATAGCCCGCTAACACATAACGTCCCTCTGGATCAAACTTGATAAAATTCGTCGATTGATCCCTCTGAGCAAAGAGATATGGAAAATTATCTGGTAGATCCATTGCCCATAAGTTCATTTTTCCATTTAGATTGGTATTGAATACTAAACGTTTCTCATCCTTACTTACTGCAAAGTCTGAAATGACATATGTACGCAAGAATTGTTCTACTGATGGTTTTGAAAACTTTAACATGTATATCCCCCTCTGTAAGTTAGCTTTCATATTTGATAACAAGTATACCTTATTTTGTTATCTTCTGACAGTTTTAACTACTTATTAAACACTGAATATAGAAAATGTCTGTCTCATGGTAAGAGGCATAAAGAGATCTAGGAGACCGTATTTCCTTTACTTTTTTATTAGTAGGCATAGAAGAACTGGAAACAAAATACACCACCACAATCATCCGCTTTTCTTCATCGAGATCTAACGATAAATCTTAATACTGTTAATAGGTGGTTACCTCAGCAATTAAAAAGAGCTGCTCTCCATATGAGAGCAGCCTCCTTATTCTGAAATACCGTACAAGCTCTTAACAACCTGCGCAATTTGATCGGTATACTTTTCACATTCTTCTTCTGTTGGCCCTTCAACCATTACACGTACGAGTGGTTCTGTTCCAGATGGTCTAACGAGGACACGTCCGTTTCCTCCAAGAGCTTGTTCCACCTTGTCAATTTCCGCTTTAATTGTTGCATCTTCTAATACTTTTTTCTTATCTGTAACTTTTATGTTTTTTAGCACCTGTGGATAGATTGTCATCTCACTAGCTAATTCGGATAATGTTTTACCAGTTTCTTTCATAACGTTTACGAGCTGAAGTGCGGATAGCATTCCATCACCAGTTGTACTGTAATCTAGGAAAATGATATGACCGGATTGTTCTCCACCTAGATTGTAGCCACCTTTACGCATTTCCTCCATGACATAGCGGTCACCTACAGCAGTTTTTTCACTTCGCATACCGTTTTCCTCTAGTGCTTTGTAAAAACCGATATTACTCATAACGGTTGAAACGATCGTATTGTGACGTAAGAAGCCTTTTTCATTCATGTACTTTCCACAAATAAACAAAATCTGGTCACCATCTACAATGTTTCCTTTTTCGTCGACTGCAATTAGTCGGTCCCCATCACCATCGAATGCTAAACCGATATCCGCACCTTTTTCAATTACAAAGGCTTGTAATTTCTCGGGATGTGTGGAACCAACACCATCATTAATATTCAAACCATTTGGTGAAGCTCCAATGGTATAAATATCCGCTTCTAAATCTGCAAACAAATGAGCTGCCAAGCTAGATGTAGCCCCGTGGGCACAATCAAGTGCAATACGAATACCCTCGAAATCACTATCGATGGATTCCTTGAGGTAAGATAAGTATTTCTGACCTCCTTCAAAGTAATCAGAAACACCCCCAATATCGCCACCAATAGGTCGAGGTAAATTATCCTCACCATCTAATAGTCGTTCAATTTCTTCTTCCTGCTCATCTAAAAGCTTAAATCCATCTGGTCCGAAGAATTTAATTCCATTATCCTCGACAGGGTTATGGGATGCAGATATCATAACACCTGCCTGAGCACTAGTTGCTTTTGTTAGGTATGCAACTCCTGGTGTTGAAATGACACCTAAACGCATGACTTCTGCGCCAATAGATAATAATCCTGCCACTAAAGCCCCTTCAAGCATATTTCCTGAAATTCTCGTGTCACGTCCAATTAACACCCTTGGCTTTTCTGTTTCTTTTGTTAATACATATCCACCAAATCTACCTAACTTAAATGCTAATTCAGGGGTTAAATCCTTATTTGCTACACCCCTTACACCATCAGTTCCAAAATATTTACCCATTATGTACCTCTCCTTTACATCCCATGACTGGACGTTTTTTAAGTACGGTATTAATAATCATAAGCCTATATTAAACTTCCTCAATTTCAATCGTAGCCTCTTTTATTTCTAGTTCGTATTTCACACCGTCTGGGCCACTAATTTCTACCGGGACTACATGTTTCCCACGACCCAGACCTTTTACATTTATATATATACGAAAATCCTTATCGCTTAATTCCCTAACATCTTGTTCATTTCCAGTCACAGTTATACTAGTACGCTGATTTTCAGGTTCAACAAAATTAACAACATTTCCATCAGCCGCATTATCTACTTCTAATTTTAAATTTGTGATCGATTTCGTCTGTTCTAGGACAACCTTCACATCTATTTCCTTCGTACCTGGGGCTTGGACCTTATCGGGTAACGATAAGCCGACCTTTATTGTACCAGATTTCGTTAGTTCGGATAGATTGATTGGCTCGGTTGTAATTTTGTCAACCTTATCCAAAACATTCGTTGTTGCAAAGACTTCAACTTCAGTTACAACCGGCTCCATCGATACAACACGATATCCTTCAGGAAGCTCTCCTGTCGTTGCAACACTTACAGGAACCTTCTTACTTGGATTCTCAATATCCACCGAAATAATTACTGTCTGTGGATCAATCCTTACTCCAAGCTCATTGCCTTGATTATCATATACATTAACAGGTACTTCTCGATTCTTAATAGAATCGGTTAGTCCCGTTACATCAACAAACACCTTAACTATTGCAATACGATCAATAACTTCCTTCGAGCTCGTAATGGTTACTTTATCCGTATTTAATTTAAAGTCACCTACTTGATATCCTTCGGGAAGTTTATCCTCATTTACGAAGTCGACACTCACATTAAATTCAGCCGTAGCACGCTTCTCTATCACGACATTTATTGTTTTTGGTTCAATATAAACAGAGAGCTGTTTAGGAATATTATCATATTGAATCTCTACTTCATGTTCACCTTCTTTCAAATCACGCAAATCCACAAATACCTCAAAGTTACGTTGCGTTACCACTGGGGTTAATTCACTAGCGGTACCTTCTAAAGAAACCGTAACTGTTTCTGGAACACCACTAACCACATAGGTATCGCTATCTATTTGAATTCCTAATGGAACATCCTCTATTGTCTTTGTTTCCTTAGAACCACCAAACAAGGTAGGTATGGTACTTTCTCTATCACCTGATGTATCGGCTTCTTCGATTGCAACGAAAATATATAACATAATAGCAAAGGCTAAGGAAAGCCCGCGGATAAACCATTTACTTTTAAACCAATTATCCATGCTTTCTCCCCCTTAGCATCCAAGGCTTCTTTTCAGCTGAACGAGGTCCTGGAGATAAATTTTCAAGTAAAAACTCTCTTAAGTCTTCTTGACTCATATCTCTCTTTAATTCACCATTCTTTGTTCCAGAGATGCCACCTGTTTCCTCTGAAACGACAATGGTCAGGGCATCCGTTACTTCACTAATTCCCATTGCAGCTCTATGCCTTGTTCCTAGTTCCTTGGAAATAAAAGGACTCTCTGATAAAGGAAGATAGCAAGCTGCTGCAACTACTTCATCATTTTTTATAATAACTGCACCATCATGTAGTGGTGTGTTTGGTGTGAATATATTGGTTAGTAGTTGGTGAGTTAACTTCCCATTGATTGGAATACCTGTTTCAATGTACTCACCAATTCCCGTCTCACGTTCAATTGTAATTAATGCACCAATACGTCGTTTAGCCATATATCCTGCAGCATGTACGATGTCTGTAACTAGCTTTTCAAACTTCTCTTGTTCTGACTTCGTACTTCTGGAGAACAAATTACCTCTTCCAATTTGCTCTAAAGCTCTTCTCAGCTCCGGCTGGAATAAGATAATAATGACAAGAAAACCCCATCTGATTACTTGTTCTGTTATCCAATATAGTGTTGGTAAGTCCATTAAAAAGCTAATTACACGTACAACAAAAATGACTACAATACCTTTTAAAAGTTGAATCGCCTTTGTGCCTCGTATTAGCATAATTAATTTATATAGAACATACCAAACGAGACCAATATCGACGAGCATTCTAAGTAAGTCTAATATACCGAAATCCCCATTAGGCATGTCTTGCACATCCTTCTATCCATCAATTCTCTTCCCGTCTTTACAAGTTAAACCGGCACCAAAAAAATGTCCGTGCGAAAAAGTGGAGTTACTGCCAGTATAACATTTTTATTATACCACAATCTCCAATTAATACGTGATATAGCTTCTACCTTTTTTCAAGAATAGTAGGATAGATAAAAAAGAAAAACCCGGCTTCCCACCAGGTTTTAATCTCCAAATGCAAAAACTCCTTTAACCAAATTCTGAATGTGATACCATACCCATTCAAATACCGCATCTACTTCTTTTAATTCTCCATTTACCGCCCCTACTGAAGCCATTAACCCATCACTGTCCAAGACGTCGGTTTCATCTACTAGCTTTCCATTAATTAATGTAACATTACCATCTACAGTACCATCTATTCTTAAATTGCCATTCTGCACAACCAAATCTCCATCAACAGTAACACCTTCAGGTACAATCACTAAATCGCCTTTTACAATTAAATTTTCTGGATTAGAAACCATAAGTTGTGTATCCTTTTCCCAAACAGAAAATAATCCGGTAAGCATAAAGATAAAGAAAATTGCCGCTGCAGTTAGTACTGGATGCATTTTAAACCACCGTAAATAGCGTACTCGTTTTTTCTCAATAGGCAGCTGGTCCATTACTTTTGATGCAAAGCCTTCTGGTGCTTTGATTCTTTCTGTGCTTTGAATTAATGTGACTGTGCGCTTTAGTTCATGAAGATGCTTTTGACATGCTAAACATTCCTCTAGATGGACTTTCAATTCATGTTCTTCTGCCCTCGTAATATCCCCATCTAAATGCTTATGCATTAATTCTAATGCCTTTTTATGACAATCCAACTGGATTCACTCCTTTTATACATGACGAAGCTTTTTACGCAAAGCTTCTCTTCCTCGATGAATTCTAGTCTTCACCGTCCCAATCGGGATATCTAATATTTCACTAATTTCTTGTAGTGAAAAATCCTCTAAATACCGCAACATGATAATGCTTCGATATTTAGACGGAAGCTCTGCTATTTGTTTTTGAATATATGTCTGAAGCTCAAGACCTTCCAACTCATCCTCAGGTAGCTTTTCATCTGCAGCTAATTGCGAATACATATCCAAGCCATCTGTTCCTTTTACTTCAGCATCCAAGTAATAATCCGGTTTTCGTTTTCGTAACCTGTCGATTGTTAAATTTGTCGCGATTCGGTACAACCAGGTTGAAAACTTTCTACGCTCATCATAGGAGTGGATATTGACATAAGCACGAATGAATGCTTCCTGTGCAATATCCTCGGCTTCATGCTGATTACCTAGCATTCTTAGACAATGCTGATAGATTTTATCTTGATAGAACATGACTACATCTTCAAATGCAGTTTGATCCCCTTTTTTTACCTGTTTGATTTTCTCTCTAATTATTAATTCCATTCCCTGTACCTCCGCTGATGCGGTATTAAACCTTACGTTCTATCTATAAAAAGGTTTCACTTTTTTTAAAAAATTTTTTAATCCGCCGATAATTTATTAAATAGTAAACATTTTCCATTCTATTATAACGTATTTCAAGGGAAAAATATCGATTTTTCTAAATTTGCTGTTGCAAAAGGATACTTTATTCCTTAATATAGTTTAATGTATAGCAATAGGGGGAATACAGATGGATAAGCTTTTATTACAAAAGATAGAGCAATGCCGTAAAGAGATGATTGCACTAAGTGGTTCCTACAAGCTTACGTCAGAAGTAATGGTGGAAACAAGTAAAAAATTGGACCATCTATTAAACGAATATCAACTAAAAAATAACCAATAAAAAAGGCATTAATATAATATCAACGCCTTTTTAAAGAAAACTATTTAAGCTTTTCACCAAATAAAGAACCCATTAATCCAACAGCTAATGTAGCTGTTTTATTTTTTTCATCTAATATTGGGTTTACTTCTACAACCTCTAATGATGTAATAATATCGGATTCAGATAGCATTTCCATTGCTAAATGGCTTTCTCGGTAAGTCATTCCACCAAGTACCGGTGTACCAACACCAGGTGCCTCTGTCGGATCTAATCCATCTAAATCAAGGCTGAGATGTACACCATCTGTGCGCTCTCTTAAATAGGAAATTGTTTCCTCCATCACAGCAGACATTCCCATACGGTCGATTTCATGCATCGTATATACCTTTATACCCTTTTCCCGAATGAGTTCCCTTTCTCCTGGGTCTAAAGAGCGTGCACCAATGATGACAATATTTTCAGGCTTTACTTTTGGTGTATAGTTATATAAATTTGTTAATTTTTCATGGCCTAGTCCCAGACTTACTGCTAGTGGCATACCATGGATATTACCAGATGGTGATGTTTCACTTGTGTTTAAATCCCCATGAGCATCATACCAAATTACTCCTAGATTTTTATAATGTTTTGAAATACCAGCTAAGCTACCAATCGCAATACTGTGGTCTCCACCAAGAATTAATGGGAATGCACCCTTTTGTATTTCCTCATCTACCATTTTTGCAAGTGTTTCATTAGCTTCTATTACCTGTTCTAGATTTTTTAATTTACCATCATCTTCTATTTTCCCTGGTCGGTTAATCGGTATATCTCCAAGGTCATGTATATCATATTCTAACGTTTGTAATCTCTCAATCGCTCCTGCATAACGAATGGCACTTGGTCCCATATCTACTCCACGACGACTTTGTCCTAAATCCATTGGGACACCAATTAATGATATTTTATTTTTCATAATTTATTGCCACCTCCAACAATTATTGTACTAAAAATCATTTCAACGACTCAACTCGACAATTTTTTGAATATTTATGCGTTTTGTTTTAAATAGTGAAATGGCCATTAAAAATAGGCATCGTTACCGATAACGATACCTTCCTATATGATCAAGGCTCCATTTCGGTACGGTTTGATTTCTAACGGGATGATACCTGCTTTCTTCCAAGCATCCTCTAACCGTTTTGCGCTTTCTTCTGATGGCATGAAGGCAATCCCACAATCTCCGCCACCTGCGCCAGATTGCTTTGCTGCACCACCAAATTCTTCCGCTAAATCACATAAAGTTTTAATCATGGTAGTTTCTAGTTCTGTTTGCGCCTCTTTCCCAACCGTTACCAGTGCTTCTCTATTCTGCTTTATCCCTTGTAATAGTAGGGGAATATGTTCTTGCTTTGCCCCTTGTAAAAAGTTACTGACAGCTTTTTCACTTTGCTTGAGAAACGTTTGATATTTTTCTATTTGAGTAGTCTTTAAATTTAATATTCGCTGAACTAAATTGCCCGTCGATGCCGGACTGCCTGTCCAACCGATACAAAGATGAATTGATTTAGGCATATCTATTGATTCAATGCTCCAGTAATCCCAATCAATATCAATTAGCTCAGAGATGGAGCTTGCCTTTAGATACGTATCTCTTAACCATTCTGCCTGAAAGGAGGAATATTGCAATATACCTCCATAGGACGATGCAGCAACATCTGCACCAGAACCATTTCCTTGTGCCTTCACATGCGATATCGAAGCGAGCTTAAAAATTAGCAGTGGGCTTGGTTCCTTTTCAAGATGAAATGCTAGAATAGCTGAGATGACCCCAACTACTACTGCAGCACTTGAACCAAGTCCGAATTTTTTTCCTGTTGACTTGTCATCTAGTTCACTTTTAATGTGCAGTGAAACATTTTGAATAGGGATACCTTTTTCTATTAAGTATAGACAAGCAACATCCAATGCGCCTTGGACAAAATTAACTCGAGGATCATCTGAATAAATGGTAACACGATAATTATCAACGTCCCACTGAATATCTTGCAAATGAAATTTTTCTAGAGTTATTCTTTTTTTGTCCGCAGGTTTTATAGTTACATAGACGAACCGATTTACAGCCATAACCGCTAACTTTTGATATGGCTCTAAGACGGCAAATTCGCCAGCAATCATTAACTTGCCTGGCACCTGTATCGTCATTGCTGTATTAGGCAAAATCTTCATCCCCTAAATAGGTAATTCCTTGCCCCACACGACTTAATTTTACATCGGCAACACCTTGAATGCTTTGTAAAGCCTGTTTTATTTGCACTTCGTACTCCGGTAGATATAGCACCTTCACATTAGGTCCAGCATCAATAGTGAAATAAGCGGGAATACCTGAATCTCGTAATTGCTTTACGGTCTGCATAACAGTAACAGTAGTATCAAGCCAATATGTAAAAGGAGGGCTTGCACCTAAAGTTGTCGCATGCATTTTCAAGCAATTGGCTTCAGCAATTTCCCCTACCTTTGTAAAGTCACGTTCTAGGATCCCTTCTTTAATAGACTGGAGATCCGCAGGAATGCTTTCCACCCACCCTTTAAAAAAGGGCGAAGTTTCTACTGTACGCTTCATCCCTGCTCTACTCGATACTTTTTTCATTTTAGAAGATAAGACAACAGCCGCTACGCGAATATCCCAATGATCCTTTGCTACTACTGGAACCGCAAAGGAGTCAGAGCCATCTTCTTTTTCACCCTTTTGCCATTCTGCAAATCCACCATAGATGGAGCGACAAGCAGAGCCTGAGCCTTGTCTTGTCAATCTAGATAATTGTTCATCAGAAAGATTTAGGCCAACAGCCTTTGTGGAAGCAGCAGCCAATGCTGCGAAGCCGGAAGCTGAAGAAGCGAAACCTGCTGCTGTCGGAACAGCATTCACGGATTTTACTTCAGCAAAAACATACCTTCCAGCTAGGTCACGAACTAAATTCAAGAATTTTGTTACACGGTCTGCTTGTTCCCCTTGGACAAAGGAATCATTTAAATAAAAAACATCATTGGTCAATTCTTCCTTGAATGACACATTAGTTATCGTGTGAAACCCATCTAACGTAATGGATAAACTATTATTGGTAGGTAAGATAAGCTCTTCATTTCGCTTTCCCCAGTACTTAATTAACGCTATATTTGTATGTGCTTTTGCAGTTGCTTTCATGACGTTCCCCTTTTCAGAAGCCACTTATATAGTAATCAATCTTGTTTTCTTAACGTAAAAGGCCAAACCGCATAGGCACCAAATTCCTTTAGCTTTTCGGCTAACTGTCTTGAATGTATCTCATTTTTGGCTAGTGCAATAATACAACCACCGTTCCCAGCACCTGTAAGCTTCGCACCTAATGCCCCTTCCTTGCGGGCAAAATTTATCAAACGATCCAAGCCTTCATCACTTACTCCAAGAGCAGCTAATTCTTTTTGGGCTTCATTTAATAGTTGACCAAGAATATTTCTTCCTGCTTTTTCTAATGCATGTTTTGCTTGATGGGTTAGCTGTCCGATTCGCTCAATCTTTGTCTGGATCCTCTTTGGAGCTTTTTTCAGCATATGGGCAACCGATTCAACAGCCGACCTAGTATCACCAATACGACCAGAATCCGCTACAATAAAATGAAAATCTTCACCCGGTCGTATATAACCGACAGGATTTTCCTTTTCAAACCATACGGGTGATTCAGAGGTAATCGTTAATGTGTCGATTCCACTAGGTGAACCATGTGCAAATTTCTCTGCTATATTAGCAAAATGCAGTAATTCTCTTTCTGTATATTGTACCTCAGCAAAAGAAAACAATGACCGGATAATAGCGATTGCCACTGAAGCACTAGAGCCCAATCCCTTCCCAGGTGGGATAGAGGATTTTACTCGGATTATCATATTTTTATTCGGTAGTCCTAAATACTTTAGGGTTGCATGTATACTATTAACGATTCCTTCTAAGGTAACAGGAGCAGCATCCATTGGACCTCGATAAAACGTACTATCAAATTTCGTCTTTCCTGGCTGATACTCTATTACCGATTCAACCCCAACTAATGGAAAGGGAATTGCAATTGCAGGTTGTCCGTGTACAACTGCATGTTCACCAATTAAAATTAATTTACTGTGTGCAATACCTATTCCACTTTTTTCTGTTGTAGTTAATTTATCTGTTATTGTTAATTTTTCTGCGCTCATTTTGTATACTGTTCCACCAATTCTTTAGCTTTTCCTACACGGATTTCTTTCTCTTTTACTAATTGTTCAGCTATAATATCGATCATCTCCCCGGTAGCACCTGCAGCAATAGCAACAGAACGAGAATGAAGCGCCATATGCCCCTTTTGTATTCCATCTGTAACTAATGCCTTCAAAGCACCTAGATTTTGAGCTAACCCTACAGCAACAATCACCTGTGCAAGCTCAGAGGCTGAATCCACCTGTAATATTTTATGCGCAAGCTGAGAAATTGGATGTACGCGAATAGCACCGCCTACAGTCCCAATTGACATTGGTAATTCTAATTCACCAACAAGATTTCCTTCTTTATCAACAGACCATTTCGTCATCGATCGATAGCTTCCAAAGCGAGAAGCATAAGCATGTGCTCCTGCTTCAACCGCACGCCAATCATTTCCTGTAGCAATTACCACAGGATCAATCCCATTCATGATTCCTTTATTATGCGTAACAGCACGATATGGATCAGAATCCGCAAATTCGAAGGCATAAACGACGCCATCACGAACCTCTTCACCAGAGAAATCACCAGTTACTAGTAATTCTGGTGGGATAACACAGGTAGCTTTAGCGACGCAGCGATCAGCAAAGTTAGACAGGATTCGTAAATAAACCTTACCATCTGTAAGTTCTTCCACTGTAGGTGCTAATGACTCGACCATTGTATTTATTATATTAGCTCCCATTGCGTCACAAGTGTCTATATATAAATGTAAAACAAGCATTTTACCATAGCTGGATTTAGGAGAATCATTTAGAATTCGAACATCTAAATCTCTAGCTCCCCCACCCCTAGCAACAATACTCGGATATGCAGCGTTAGCAGCATCTATTAAAGCTTCCTTCTGTTTCAATAATATTTGTTTTGCCTGTTCATAATTAGAGCATCCAACAACCTGGATTTGGCCAATCATAATTCTTTCTGAGGCTTCCGTTTTAAAACCACCTGCATCGCGTACAATTTTAGCTATATGGCTGGCAGAGGCTACAACTGAAGGTTCTTCAATTGCCATCGGTATAACATAATCTTTCCCGTTTATTAAGAAGTTCAATCCTAAACCTAATGGAAGTGGAAAAGTACCCACCACATTTTCAATCATTTTATCTGCAGTCTCGATTGGTAATGCTTCATTTGATGATAAGACCCCTAAGTCCTCTTCAGAAAGCTCAAGAGCTTCACGTAATAGCTCTTTCCGTTCCTCAACTGTTTTTTTATAAAAACCAGGAATCCTAGAAGATTTCATACCAACCATCCTTTATATTGTCTATTTAAGTTCAAAAGTTATTAGTTTTATCATTTCAAATTATGAATTACTCTATCTATTATGTTAAAAAAACATATAAAATGCAAATAAAAACAAGGCTGCTACGCATAACAGCCTTGTTTTTATGTTGATGAGCCATGCAGGATTCGAACCTGCGACCCTCTGATTAAAAGTCAGATGCTCTACCGACTGAGCTAATGGCTCATAATTATTAGTGATTCTAATTTCAAAAGATCGTACATCTAGGTAACAGTAATTGTGCTCGTCGCCCAAAGTAATACTAATTTTAGATAAAATCCCCTAAAAAAAGAAAAAAACTGGGCTACTAGGATTCGAACCTAGGAATGACGGGACCAAAACCCGTTGCCTTACCGCTTGGCTATAGCCCAATAACCTAAATGGTGGAGGGGGGCAGATTCGAACTGCCGAACCCGAGGGAGCGGATTTACAGTCCGCCGCGTTTAGCCACTTCGCTACCCCTCCGTATTTAGTATGAAATATTTAATTAATTTTATACATAAAAATGGTGCCGGCCAGAGGACTTGAACCCCCAACCTACTGATTACAAGTCAGTTGCTCTACCAATTGAGCTAGGCCGGCAAATGGTGGAGGATACAGGGCTCGAACCTGTGACCCCCTGCTTGTAAGGCAGGTGCTCTCCCAGCTGAGCTAATCCTCCATATGGTGACCCGTACGGGATTCGAACCCGTGTTACCGCCGTGAAAGGGCGGTGTCTTAACCGCTTGACCAACGGGCCAATTTATTATTAAGTAGCTTGTCTTGCAGTCAACGAATTTTATTATATACAGATTTAACATCTTTGTAAAGGGGTAAAACAAAAATTTTTACAAAAAATTTTTGTAAGCAGTTTTTTCAAGACTTTTCCTCAACAATTTAAGGCTCTTCGTAAATAAAAGATTGGTCTTTCTACTGAAAAAATGATAAATTAGAATTAGGTACTAATAGTTAATCATAATCTGGAGGTTCAAAATGACTGAACTATTAAAAGGAAAAAATATTGTTGTAATGGGAGTCGCTAATGAGCGCAGTATTGCTTGGGGAGTTACAAAATCCCTACACAATGCCGGTGCTAATTTAATTTTTACCAATAGACAAGAAAGATCCCATAAAAAATTAATAAAACTACTTGATGATAATCAAATCGAAGCAAGACAAATTGTTTCTTGTGACGTTTCAGATGATGCAAGTATCAACACAGCTTTTAATGAAATTAAAGAAGAAGTTGGAGTTATTCACGGGCTTGTACATGCAATTGCCTTTGCAAATCGTGAAGATTTAAAAGGAGAATTTTCCGATACTTCACGCGACGGATTTTTACTTGCCCAAAACATTAGTGCGTTTTCTTTAGTAGCCGTTACAAAAGCTGCTAAGGAGTTAATGACTGAAGGTGGCAGTATCGTAACACAAACTTATTTAGGAGCAGAAAGGGTCATTCCTAACTATAATGTGATGGGTGTAGCAAAGGCATCCCTAGAAGCGAGTGTGCGTTATTTAGCTGAGGACGTAGGAAAGCATGGTATTCGAGTAAATGCTATCTCTGCAGGTCCTATTCGTACTTTAGCAGCTAAAGGGGTATCTGGATTCAATGAGAAACTAGGAATGGTAGAAGAAAAGGCACCTTTACGAAGAAATGTTGATCAGGATCAAGTTGGGGACGCAACTCTATTCTTTTTGAGTGATCTTTCTAGAGGTGTTACTGGAGAAGTACTACATGTAGATTCAGGCTATCATATCATTGGTGGTTAAGAATTTATGGATAAAAATAACGCTTACTTTTAATTCTAGTAAGCGTTATTTTTCTATAGGGTAAAGCGAGGGAGTTTTATGAAGGCGTGGTTTGGGGAACAATCTACTTCACCTTTCGATTTGTTTAGTATTCATCACCTATATATGATTATTATTTTTATTACTGGGATCTTTTTACTGGTCATCTATTCAAGTAGGATTAAAGCGAATCCAGTGCTACTAAAAACAATTCGTTGGGGGCTTTTTAGTATCTTGGTAATATCTGAGCTAAGCTATCAAAGCTGGGGACTGTTCAACAAATTTTGGAACCCGAGTGAATTCCTCCCCCTTCAGTTATGTAGTATTGCCGGTATACTAACCATGATTGCGCTTTTGACTAAGAATAATAAACTAATACAAATGGTATTATTTATCGGCATTGTTCCATCATTCTTAGCTGTCATTACGCCAGAACTTTTCCATGGCTTCCCGCATTTTCGCTTTTGGCAATTTTTTATTCATCATATCGTACTCGCTTGGGCTAGCATCTTCTTAGTGACAAGTTTTCCTGTCCATATCTCCTTATGGAAGACACTAGAATCCTATTTTTATTTATTGTGCTATGCTGGACTTATCGGATTCATCGTAAACCCACTAGTTGATGCCAATTTCTTATTTTTATCTAGCGCCCCATCCGCGAATACGCCATTGAACTTGCTAGGCAATGGATTTTGGTACTATTTTAATCTTTGCCTCGTTGGGTTATTGGTATTCTTATGTATTTACATATTCTATAATGTCATAAGCCGTTTAAAGCATAAGAAAAGAGCTGTATAGCAGCTCTTTTCTTCTTTTCCACTATGAAGTTAGATTTAAAATGACATTGAACCATTTAACCTGCGACCCATTCCTTACTGATAGTACCATTTTAGTTATATTCGTTTATTTTTAGCGTGATAGTATTAAGTAGGAAGAAACCCGGTTTTCAAAATCTTTAACGCGTACAATTGGCATTATTAAAATAGACCTTGGTAGATGCTGATAAACTATAATTATTATTACTGTGGCGTCTCTTTTTCACTCGTTTCTCTCATATTCCATTTGATACACATACTCTATAAAACTATTGAACTGATCATCATAGATGAATTTAAATGACCATTTAAGCATTTTAGTGATTATCTTATATGTCCAATTGGAAGGTACTAAATAAACATTTACAGTAAAATGTGTTCCTTCAGGTGTTTCTCTTAATATATATTCTGTCTTGCTTAAACCCTCTTTTGTTTTTGTTTCAACATTTACATAATAAGGAGTCTCATATTTCGTATAAATACCCTCAAGTTCGTAAACCTTTTTACCAATCTTTTGTCTTGTGATAAAAGTTGAACCTTCTCCTAAGTCATTTTCATTCCCATCAAAAATGTTTTCTATTATTTGTGAATTCCATTTCAACACATGCTTGTCTTTACTTAAACATTCAAATACTAAATCGATATTAGCATCTAGTTCAGATTCGAAACTATAACAACGTATTTCTTCCACTTGGTTATCTCCTATGCCACTTATATAATATTTTCATTTTATTATACTATATTGTGGAATTTAAAACTATCTTACGTATATTACAAGATCTCCTTCTTGTATTTATACCTTTACCCTATAGACATCTCTAAAAATTAAAAGACACTAACAAAAGCTGTATCGCTATCGTTAAGTGTCCTTCAATTTAATTAAAAAAGGGGTTAGCCGATTCGGTTAACCCCTTTACACATAAGAGCTTCCAACAGGACTTGAACCTGCGACCCCTTCCTTACCATGGAAGTGCTCTACCTGCTGAGCTATGGAAGCATTATAATATTAATAAACACAAAAATGGCTCCACAGGTAGGATTCGAACCTACGACCGATCGGTTAACAGCCGATTGCTCTACCACTGAGCTACTGTGGAATAATTTAAATTGCTATAAGGTTTACTATTAGTATCTTCCAAAAACATAAAAATATACAAAAAAACTGCCTGGCAGCGTCCTACTCTCGCAGGGGCAATGCCCCAACTACCATCGGCGCTGAGAAGCTTAACTTCTGTGTTCGGTATGGGAACAGGTGTGACCTTCTCGCCATCGCCACCAGACAAAGCGTCTTGAAAGGTTTATAAAAATCAAGACAAGATATATTATATGCATTTCCTTCGAGAAATGCAAGGGTTTCGGAAAAAATAATCTTTATACCCTAAAAACTAAATAAGAGTAACGCACGACATCCAGTTAGTTAAGTCCTCGATCGATTAGTATCCGTCAGCTCCACGTGTCACCACGCTTCCACCTCGGACCTATCAACCTCATCGTCTCTGAGGGATCTTACTCACTTGAAGTGATGGGAAGTCTCATCTTGAGGGGGGCTTCATGCTTAGATGCTTTCAGCACTTATCCTTTCCACACGTAGCTACCCAGCTATGCTCCTGGCGGAACAACTGGTACACCAGCGGTGTGTCCAT
>NZ_BORP01000004.1 GCF_018333235.1 Ornithinibacillus bavariensis
AATGAATATAAGGTTAATTTATGCTCTTGAAACGTATTTTCCATCAGAGGTGTTAATGATCAGTTTATCACCCTTGTTGATGAAGAAAGGAACTTGAACAACAAGACCTGTCTCTACTGTAGCTGGCTTAGAGCCACCACTAGCAGTGTCCCCTTTGATTCCTGGCTCTGTATCTACTACTTCAAGTTCAACATTATTTGGTAAATCAATTCCAATCATTTCACCATTATACTGAATGATGGATACTTCCATATTTTCTTTAATAAATTTCAATTCATGCTCAATTTGTGCGGAGCTAAGCTCAATTTGCTCATAAGAATCTGTATCCATAAACGCATGGGAATCACCAGATGCATATAAATATTGCATTTTACGGTGCTCAACATGTGCTTTTTCTACTTTTTCACCTGCACGGAAGGTTTTTTCCTGAATATTTCCGTTACGAAGGTTGCGAAGCTTAGATCGAACGAATGCTGCACCTTTTCCTGGTTTAACGTGTTGGAAATCAACTACTTGCCATACATCGTTATCTATTTCTATTGTTAAACCTGTTTTAAAATCGTTTACTGAAATCATTGTTTTCCTCCTTAATTACAACAACCAATTATAGCTGAATAAGTTCTTTGTTACTAGTGGTTAATCGTTCATTACCAGTTTCTGTAATGACAATATCGTCTTCGATGCGGCAACCACCAACATTTGGGATATAAATACCAGGTTCCACAGTGACAACCATGCCCGGTTCTAATTTCAATTCACTACGGAATGATAGCCCTGGCCCCTCATGAACTTCAAGACCAATACCGTGACCTGTCGAATGGCCAAAATATTCACCATATCCCTGTTCCGTAATATAATCTCTGGTCAAAGCATCCGCTTCTATTCCCGACATTCCAGGTTTGATCCCATTTACACCCCGTAATTGTGCTTCTAAAACGGTATCATAGATTTTACGTAATTCATCACTAATTTCCCCAACCGCTACTGTACGAGTAATATCTGAAACATATCCATTATATAACGCACCATAATCTAGTGTCACTAATTCTCCTGCTTGGATTTCTTTCGTTGATGCAACCCCATGTGGCATCGCAGAACGGAATCCAGATGCGACAATTATATCAAAACTAGAAGATGTTGCTCCTTGTTTACGCATGAAAAATTCAAGTTCATTGGATACTTCAATTTCCTTTACACCAGGTTTAATGAATCCTTGGATATGCTCAAAAGCAGCATCAGCAATCTCAGCGGCTTTCTTTAATATGGTTAACTCATCTGGTGTTTTAATCAGACGAATTTTTTCTATTATTTCACTTGTAGGAACTAATTCTGCATCCAATAAATTATTATAACGATCATATGTAGCATAGGTTACTTGGTTTTTTTCGAAACCCAAGCGTTTCACCTTTAGACGAGTTAACTGTTCCTTCACTTCTTCTTCAATTAACTGCTTATGTTCAACGATAGTAAACCCTTTTGCTTGTTCCTGTGCTTGCTCAGTATAACGAAAATCGGTAATGAAGATAGCCTCTTCCAAGCTAACAAGTACAATCCCTGCAGTACCTGTAAAGCCGCTTACATATCTCCGGTTAATTGGACTGGTGATCATGAGAGCATCAAGATTTAATTCTTGAAGTGCTTTTCTTATCTTTACAAGTTTTTCCATTCCATTCATCCCTTTCTTTTTAAGATAAATTAAAAAATCGGATATAAAATCACTACATAACGACTTTTTAAGTTTACCATAAATAGACAAAATTGAATATTGTTTAGAGAGACGAATAATACGATTTAATTAGAAGCTTTTTTTTCATCCTTTTTAATTGCGGCGCTTATAACACTATCATGATAATCAAATGAAATGGAATAACCAATAAATGTGCCATACACGATATACAGACACACACTAGATACAATCGTTTTCCACTCCAATTCTGTTACATAAGGCACATTAGGAAATATTGGATGAAGAACACAAAACACAATCCCCCATAGAATAAGACCATATACAATCCCCATCCAGATAGAATTTATTTTTTTTAAGAGGCCATAATATACCAGGGCTACCCCGATCGAAAGTACTCCAA
This sequence comes from Ornithinibacillus bavariensis, assembly GCF_018333235.1. Lineage (GTDB taxonomy): Bacteria > Bacillota > Bacilli > Bacillales > Amphibacillaceae > Ornithinibacillus > Ornithinibacillus bavariensis. The sequence continues at coordinate 2,088 of NZ_BORP01000004.1, forward strand.
TAATCAGGATAGTAACTAACTCGCCTAACCAGGTGTCGGTCCATCTGGCTGTAGTCCACGAACGAAGTACATAGGACTTAGCGGAGACTTCAATAAAATTAAATTTGTACATAAAAATTCCGATTAAACTTGCTAGAATTCCGCCAATAAAGCCGGTTAAGAGCGACCTACCTAGAAGAGTGGATGAATCCTCCTGCTGCGTATCGTGTTTTTTTTCTGCCATTGAAAACACCTCCAAGAATAGTATCACCCACCAAAGAAAATACTATCATAGAAAAAAGCACTAAATTTGATGAATTATCGTTGAATATTTTGGATGAATAGGGATAGAATTATACTAGATTAAAAAGTTCGTTTTCTATTTAAAATAATGAGATAAAATAGAATTACAACGTATAGCTTAAGAAAGGAAGTTTACAATGAGAAAGGGCAAAGCATCATTTATTATATATGGGCTTATCATACTAGCAGCAATCGGAATAGTTTGGAATCTAGTTACGAATCCAGCTGGTTTTCTCACCAATATTTTAATGATGGTAATTATGGGATTAGTCCTATTTGGCATTCTATATTTTGTTGTATTTGGTAGAAGAGGATCCTCTTCTGAAGAAAAAAAATACAAACAGGCAGTTCGTCAATCGAAGTCGAAATATACACAAAATCGAAATACAGTGCAAACTTATCAAAATCAACAGCCTAGTACAATAAAGAAGAAAAACAAAAAACGCCCGAATCATTTGCGAGTAATTGATGGGAATAAGGCAAAACGTAAGAAGCGAGCTTCCAATTAATGGAAGCTCGCTTCTTTACATGCTCCAGGTTTTTAAAAAACGTTCCGCTTCCAAACGACCACTGTTTATCAGCTTTATTTTTGTTTCTTCATTAATCATAAAGTTGGTTGTCTGGACGTTCTTTACCGGTATGAAAATAATGTTATTTTTCTCAGATTTTGCAACATATCTTGCATCATGGGCTTGTTTCATGGTTGCAAATAAGGCATGAAGCATGTCTAGTGCATTTTTAATCCTTTTTGGAGTACTTCGCTCTGGGCTATCACTTAGCTTTAGACCAATAATCGGTCTAGTTCGTTTATTCGTTTCACTATCAAAGACCCAAATTGGAAAATTACTTAGTAGACCACCATCGACCATAAGGCTTTTCTCTTTACCAATACCCTTTAGCTTCTTAGGCATAAAGAAATACGGAAAACCCGCACTCATTCTCACTGCCTTGGAAACAGGGAAATTATCTGGATTAATTCCGTATACTCGTTCTAAATCATCTGGAATAACGACTAGTTTTCCTAGGGTCAAATCACTTACAACAATTTTTAAATAGCCCTTTTTGATATCACCAAATGTATATATTTTCTTCTTAGCTAGTTGATAGTAAATCCATTGCTCAAACTTATCCCCTTTATTAATTCCCATCTGAAAATAGAGAAAGAACCATTTACTCGCTGGTATTATACGAGTAATTCGTGGAGAATCTAATAATGTTGTTAAGTCGAGTTCTTCTAGTAGTTTTTCTAGTTCATCTATTCTGTATCCTGCTGCAATGAATGCTGCAACAATTGCACCAGCAGAAGTACCAGCAACACGTTCGAATTCGAATTTATTCTCTGTAATCATCTCTAGTGCACCTAGAAAAGCAAAAGCTTTAACGCCACCACCCGAGAAGACACCATCTATTTTCATCCAATATCCCCTTACAATTGTTTTTTATTATGTGTAAGCGAATTTGGATAAATTTAGAACGCTCAATGGTTGGTTTATTTTTCATTTTCCTTTTGCACTTTACGTAAATCTTCTATTCGCTGTTCATCTTCTTTGAAATATTTCACCAAATCGACTAAGCGGTCGATGGAGTTCCAGCTTAAATGGTGTTCAATCCCTTCTACATCATTATAGATATTCTCCTTGTCCACACCTATAATTGCTAGAAAGTCTTCTAATAATTCATGACGGAATACTAACTTCTCGCCAACTTTTTTGCCCTTCTCTGTAAGAATAAATCCCCGATATTTTTCATATAAAAGATACTCACCTTTATCTAACTTCTGAACCATCTTCGTTACCGATGATGGATGGACCTCTAATGTCTCAGCAATATCGGAAACCCTGGCATACCCCTTGGTTTCAATTAAGTTATAGATAATTTCAATATAATCTTCCATACTAGGTGTAGGCATTATGATCTCCTCGATTCAAGAATAATTTTTATCATAGGCAAAATTGTTTCTAATTCGAGGATACAGGAAAAAACTATAGGAAACAAGTTATTAGCTAATATCAATATATCGCCACAAACCTCTTATCCCACAAAACAATAATCGAAATGGGAGGAGAATAATTTCTGGAGCCCAGAAAAGAATATCTGCTATCATTTCTCCAATGGTATACCGATCCCCCACGGATTTTCGGCGTCCTCTAGCTTTTTCTCTTTTTCTTTTCCACCAATCTTTCATTCCTCATCCCTTCGTTTAGTTTATATACATTCAGGGAATTGAATTTGTTCCATTATGTTGTTGACGATTTCTGTTATTTGTAGTTTGTCGGTTTTAATCTTATTTTCAAAGATTTCATCCTGGTATCCTTCCAGGCATTTATCAATTTGCTGGAAACACCAGTTTCCTTCCTCTTCCCCACGATTTAATAGCCTGTGATGAATCGTTTCCTTTTTCGCTGTAAGCAGAAAATGAATCGTATTTATATCTACTTCGCGAAATCCAGTTAAAATATAGTGTAAATAATCTTTTTTATAAATTGTCATTGGTACAATTAATGGCTTTTTATATTCATTTTTGATTGCTTTTGCAACGTCTACTACCAGTTCCTTCCAAAGGATTAAATCTTGAAAATCATCGGTTTTCTCATGCGGCTTCTTTATATCATCTGTGATGATATGTCGGAGCATATAACCCACTACTTCTGGATCATATATCATGCTGTTTTCGATATGTTTATGTAATTCATTGGCGACACTAGTTTTTCCAACTCCAAAAGCACCATTAATGAGAATGATCATGATTTATACCACCTGTTCGTTATTTAGTATTAACTTTAGCATAATACGGATATTCAAATAATTGTTTATGACGGTTTTAAAGATCATATTAATTCGAACTTACATTTGAATTGATTTCTATTGGCTTGCTTTAATTCATTTCTGTTCTAATTTCTTTTTAAAATGAATTCAATAGTAGCTCTTAACATCACTTTATACTCTATTCAAAATGATATTTATAGAATACTACACTTACTTCAGCTCTTAATTCAATCCGTAATGAGGTTTATCGCAATTCTAAACACCTTTATAACTTAAGACTGGACCGTGTTTATCGTCAATACGTGTACTTTGAAGGTTGCATTAAAAATGGCTATTGAACTTATTAAAATTCAATAGCCTTCTTGTTAATATCTTATAGTCCACATTTCAATTGTGCTCCACAGCTTGTGCAAGTGTTACAGCCACCAATGTCTTCTACTTTACCTTCACGACAAACAGGGCAAGTGTCACCTACTTCAGAGCCAATCGTTACATCTGTTGATTTTAGTTCTTGGATTGTATCCATTAATACTACCTTTTTAGGCGTATCAGGTTCTTCAAATAGCTCTGTTTGCTCGAAGTTGTTTTCTTCTGCCTTTAGAGTTAGAACCTGAGTGTCACGGCTACCGTCTACATAGACAGTACCACCTTTAGCACCGCCGCGATACAATCTTCTGTATACACTCTCAACCTGATCCACAGTGTATCCCTTTGGAGCATTTACAGTTTTGGAAATAGAACTGTCTACCCAGCGTTGGATAACACATTGTGTATCTGCATGTGCTTCTGGTGATAATTCCATTGCAGTTACAAACCAATTTGGTAGGTTTTGTGAATCTGCTTCTGGATGTTGATCCAGATATTCTTGTACAATATCTGCTTTTACTTCAATAAATTTACCTAATCTTCCGCTTCTGAAGTAAGAGAAGGAGAAGTAAGGTTCAAGTCCAGTTGAAACTCCAACCATTGTACCAGTGGATCCAGTTGGTGCAACGGTTAGAAGATGGGAATTTCGAATTCCATATTTTAGAATATCTTCTCTAATGTCTTCTGGCATTTTTTTCATATATCCAGTATTAATAAATGCTTCGCGAAGCTTCATTGTTTCTTCCTCAGTATCTCCCACCAAGAACGGGAAGCTTCCTTTTTCCTTCGCTAGCTCGATTGATTCCCGATAAGCTGTCGTAGCAATGGTTTCGAATATCTTATCTACTAGTTCATTTCCTTCTTTTGAGCCATACTCTGTTTCACAATATATTAGTAAGTCATGTAATCCCATAACCCCAAGTCCTACACGACGTTCGCCAAGTGCTTGTTTTTTATTCTCTTCTAGGAAATACGGTGTCGCATCAATGACATTATCCTGCATTCTTACGCCCGTTTTTACTGTTTGTCTTAGCTTCTCGAAATTTACTGTCTTCGAATCTTTATTTGCCATAGCACCTAAGTTAACTGCTGCTAAATTACAGACAGAAAATGGTGCAAGTGGCTGCTCACCACAAGGATTTGTCGCTACTACTTGCTGGCCATAGGCCTTTGCGTTCGTCATGTCGTTCGCGTTGTCAATAAAGAAAATTCCTGGTTCTGCAGAGTATGTTGCACAAATATTTATAAGATTCCATAACTCTTTTGCTTTTATTCGGCGGTATACACGTACACCGTAACCCATCGCTTCCCACTGACGTACGTCACCAACTTGATGCCAGTTCTCGTTATAAGCTTTCATTTCCTCTTCAGTATAATTTTCTACATCTGGGAATTTAAGCTCATACCACGTATCATTTTCTACGGCTTCCATAAACTCCTTTGTGATACATACTGAAATATTAGCACCTGTTAAGAACTCCGGGTTATGAACAGCATACGTTCCGCCGGTTCTTAATTTCTCTTCTGCTTCTCGGATTACAGAGCTAGTAAATCCACCTTGTCCAGGAATGCTCTTATAATTCAACACTCCTTGATAAAGATCTGATTCTGTTTCAGTTAATGGAGTAAATTTCAGTTTTTCTTGCGCTAGTTTCTTAATTTGTTCATCTTCGGTATTTTCAATTAGATAACGCAGAATTCTCGGATTTTGCATTTTAGAAATAATAAACTCTATGATATCGGGGTGAGAATCCACTAACATTATCATTTGAGCTCCACGTCTTGAACCACCTTGCTCTACAAGATGTGTCAGCTTCGCAATATCATCCAACCAAGAAACTGATCCAGATGATTTTCCATTTACTCCTCTTGCTAAAGCATTTCGTGGGCGTAGTGTTGAACCATTTGTTCCAACTCCTCCACCTCTACTCATAATTTCCATAACCTGTTTACGGTGTTCAGAAATCCCTTCACGAGAGTCTTTTACATATGGCATTACGTAGCAATTAAAATAGGTTACTTCTGTATCTGATCCTGCTCCATATAAAACTCTTCCTGCAGGGATAAAATTCAAATTAGATAATTCTTGATAATACTTTTCAGTCCATTCCTTACGTAAATCCTCTGTCTGTTCTACACCCGCTAAGCCAGTTGCATTTCTTTTAGCGATTTGCTCGTAGAAAACCTCTAGTGGCTTGTCAATGACATCTAACCCACGTTTTACAACGCCAGTCTCCGCTTCCTCGCCCTCTAGGACAGATACGTAGTCAGGTTCAACTTGTACAAAGGCCTCGTTATTCACCCGATCAATTGATTTAATAAAGCCAAGACCTCTTGCTGGGAATTTCGGATCCGCTTTGACAGTTAGAACAACAAAATCCCCTTCTTTTAATGTCTTTTTCTCCGTATCTTTAAATGAATAACGGTCTAACATAACTAGGCGTGATACACCCTTATGTAGTAGTTTCATGTCTTCTGTAATTGGATGTACTTGTGGAAAAAGTTTGATGTCTTCATTAAGCATATCCACATTAATGTTTGTTTTCGATTCGACAACCGTAGACATTTTATCGCTCCCTTTTACAAATTTCTTAATCTATTAAATTAGATTTTAATAAAAATACCATACCATATTTAAGGATTGGATTACAACATATTGTGTACCCGTTTTTTAAAAACCACAACATATGGAAAAATATGCACATTAGATTATTTTTGTCAACTTGCAATAATGAATAAAAAACAAAGAAAATAAAAGATTTATAGTGATAAGCTCATAAAAATCCACAAAAACGGATACTTTTTATTATTGCACTAGATTATTCATTATGATAGCAAACGAAATAATTCAAAATTCGACATTGGTTGGCTATTTCTGTCCAGAGAAAAACTTTGAAAAATAGATAGTTTCAGCCTATAATGAAATAGTATAAATGGAAAGTCGGAGGAATAGTTTAATGAAATATATTTTATTGGCACTCATTGTTGTAATCATCATCTCAGTATTTCGTTATTTTAGACAACGCAACTATCTTAAAACCTTAACAGAAGACCAATTCCGTGAAGGCTACCGAAAAGCACAATTAATTGATGTAAGAGAACCGCAAGAATTTAAGAACGGCCATATTCTTGGTGCTAGAAATATTCCTGTTACACAATTAAAGCAACGCTTAGTAGAAATCCGTCCTGATAAGCCAGTATATTTATATTGTGCTAGTGGTGCACGTTCCCAACGTGCTGCACAAATTCTACACAAAAAAGGATACAAGGATTTAAACCAGTTAAAAGGTGGATTTAAAAAGTGGACTGGTAAGGTCAAACAAGGATAATAAACTAGCTATTTCACTTCTTAAATTAAAAAACAGAGGAACACTCCAGAAAGGATGTGTTTCTCTGTTTTATTCGTTTTCATTATTTATTCTACATCTAATTCTAACCACTCATCGGATTCCTTAAAACCAAACTTTTTATAGACTGGTCTCCCTAATTTCGATGCTCCAAGCCACAACTTGGAAACACCAAATTCTTTCGCGTCGTCAACTAACTTATTTAGTATACTTGTTGCTATCCCCTGTCCACGATAGTCCTCTTTTGTGAACATATTGGTAATATATCCTTTTTTCCCGGTCTTGTTTGTATATGTAGGTGGAAAATCATAAAAGACGATTGCACCACAAGCAATAATCTCTCGTCCATCCTCAACCAGAATCTGAATTAAAGTATCCTCATTTAGCTTCTCTTCAAAGAAATTATATAGTTCTGTATCTATGTCAATATTAGGATCAATTCCCTCATCTAGTAATTGTTTCTTTCTTAGTTCTATCAATTGACTAATATCATCTACGTTTGCTTTTCGATAGTTCAACATGTGAGTAGCTCCTCTTGTTGTTTAACTTATAATCTCTTACTCCGAAACATTTTATATGTATCTGGAAGTTAAGCATATCATTTTTGGTATGGATTGTATCCATAATTATTTTCATTAATACGGAATAACTATAATTAGTCTACTTCTTATTATTTTTTATTAGCTCCTCCCTTATTTTCTTAATTTCTTCCGTCTGGTCAATAAGATTATTATTAACCCTCCTTATCGCGTCGTAAGTTGCAAATAAACCAGCGAAAATCAGTACTAAAAATAATAATTCCATTCTTCTCCCGCTTTCTCTACTAACTGATTTCACACAATTAACTTCTTTAACTGGCCTCTCTTTTACCCTGCCAATAATGATTAGATTCAAAAAGTCTCGTTACTAACATTATAGTTAAAAACCCTGCTGAACCTCCTAAAGTATTTAAAAGAAGATCGTCAATATTAAATGTTCTTCCTCCAACCAATCCTAAATATGCCAATACTACTTGATAAATTTCTATTATAAGACTTGAAAGAAATACTGTTAGTATAGCGATTGAACTTCTTTTCACTCTGAATAATACGGATAAGTATACCCCTAAAGGAAACAGCATGATCAAATTATAAAATGATAACTTTACAGAATGCCAAAAGAACCAGTCAAACCCCTTATTTTGGTAAATGCTTATCCAATCCCCAATAAAATAAAAAGGTACTAATTGAAATTGCGGTATAAATTCTTTCTGAGGAGGTATGTAAATTCCGCCAGTTGTCAGTTGAATGACATTAAGTATATAAAATACAAAACTATAAATAATTACCCTCTTTAGGAGGTTGCTAGTTCTATTACGTATGAAATCAATGATGATATACAAGATTAAAAATACTAATCCTATTTCTACTACGTCAAATATTAACAACAATTTAGAACTTCCTTCCCTAATCTCTTCCATGTTATAAACGATCTATAGGGGTACACCCTTATGCCTATAAACCTCAATCACCTTTCACGTTTCCTAATTTCCCCGATAGTATTTAACATCAAATATACAAAAATTAATGATAACAGATAAGCAATTATAGGTTCTATTGTCTTCCCATATAGAATTGAATTAAAAAAAAGCAATGTTGAGAAACCAAAAAGAATGATTAAGTAAAAGTAAAATACTGATAAAGGAACTAAATTTTATCCCCCCTCACTCCCAGATTAAAAATTTCTAGCATGAATGGTTCTACTTTTGAACCTATACTGTTATCGAAACTCCTAGTCACCTCAATACTAACATAATATTCAAAAAATACGCATAAGAATTTCAATAGAAAAACGATTAAAATAAACTGGACCCAAATGTTACTTATAAGTTCAGTTATGATAATCGTTTTGTTGATCTTTTTATATATGTTATTAAAGTATGCTTAAACACATTTAGCTGGTGTGATATACATCACATCTATGGCGAGATATAGATGGATATTAGGTTTCTTCCTATACATAGAGATATTTCAACCTAATTGAATCGCTCGATCAATCTAATATTCGCATCATATATTTTGTAAAGTCAAGATAACTACTCTTATAATTGTTCAAATATATTCATCTTGCTTACAATATCGACATCTACCTCTTCTACGATAATAATAGGAAATTGCCGCTAGCCCTAAAGCTAGCCCCCATGGAAGCCATGTCAACATTGGTCCAATCGTACCTCCGATTTCACTGATGACAATTCCCTCAGCATGGACCATCTGTAATGATACCGCTAAAAATCCCACGGTAAAAATAAAGCCTGCAGAAGTTAATACGATTGCTACTATTGACGCAGGGATCACTGCGAAAAGAATTGGCACTTTTTTTCCCCCTAAGAGAGGTACCCACTTTGGAATAAATTCTCCCCATTTTTGAATTAACCCAAGTGTTAAAAGCCCTCCAACTATACATAATCCACCAAAAACCCATTCTGTTAAAGTAGCGCTCGGATTTATCCGTACACTTTCTTCTAAAAACTTATCGTCCACACCAAGTGGTATACCAAGTGCCCAAGCAAATCTTGTAATTGCATATGGCAATGGCGCAACTACCGCGGTAATTGTTATCCATTTTCCCCATCTTACTAATACAAAAACGTTACCATTTTCTTTTCTACCACATCCTAGGCAAGCATTACGTACTTTTCGTTGATACGAAATAACAGTAAATATCCAGAGCAATGCACCAATAATACAGATAACTTGATTCACCATCTGCCAAGTAAATGCAAACTTAAACAAAAAGGCGTAAGCAATCGCTGCAATTAATCTGAAATCAGGGATAAAAAGAAGTAAAAAAATAGCAAGGCTCCATGAAAACAGAATGATAAGCCAAGACGGTAGGACTCTCCCCCACTGAAAATGCATAGCTAAACTAAAAAACACCCCTAGAATACAAATCAGACAAATAACGCTTGATCCTACTTGAGAAGGTAGGTATGTGATTAATGCCGAAAAGATACCTGTACCGGTTTCCTGTATAAAAGGATAGCCCGCCCCTCCTTGTAACCAATAAAAATTCATAATCCCATAGATGACAGACCAAATTAATGCTGCATATCCAAGCAAGGAATGCCACCTTACCTGATTAACCTCTTTTTTATTTACACCCATCTCCATTTAACTCAATCCTTTCTATATGTTCTTTATAGAAAGGATATATCAGTAAGATGTTCATTAAGGTGACCTGAAGTTAAAGTTTTGTTTAAATTTTCTTACCGAAGCTTATGCAAGTTCCCGTAGAAGAAGTCGATATGTCCCATTCTAAACACATCTCCTTCATCATCAGTGTAACAATTGAAAGCCCTATTCCAACTCCTTTATTTTCTGATTCATGTTCAAACCCTTTTCCCCTATCCTCTATCACGATGAATGTTGATCCATAACGTTCAACCGTTTTAATCCCAATATATCGACCCAATCTGGCATGTCGAACGATATTTTGTATTAAATTATCCAAAATACTTTTTAACCAAATAGGATCTACATTCCAGCGTAACGATTTGTCAGGTAAATCAATAGCTATTTCAAACTGATATTTTTCCAATATCGGATACCATTCAGCAATAACTTTACGGATTTCGTCTAATATATCTATCTCTATTATATTCATTGGATGTTTGCCAGCCGAAAGCAGTGTGTAAGATAGTAGATTATTGATCATGTTATCCATATCCTCTAATTTATTTTCAACAATTTGAAGTGAAGCTATTTCCTTAGAGGTATCAGAAGCATTTTTTACAGAATATACATGCTGCCTGATAACGGTCAGAGGTGTCCTTAAATCATGCGATATATTAGCAATTAGCTGCTTTCGCATATTTTCTTCCTTTTGCTCATTCGCTCTACTTTTATTTAACTGGTTGACCATATCGTTAAATGCACTTTCCAACCTACCAATCTCATCCATCCTTTTAATATCTACTTGATCTGGGACTCCATTATTCCCTGGTACGGACATTGTCATCTGAAGCTGGACAAGTCGCTTTCGTATTTTGTAGAAAAATAACCAAGAGATTACAATAAAAAATCCGATAACACATAGGAAAAGTGCTATAAATATATAATCTTTAGACAAACTGCCAATATCTGTTTTCGAAAGTGGCAATTGAAAAACGATTACTCCCTGGTTTGAATCATTTCCAATTAAAGCCGTAGTCGTATACATCTCTTGAGGTTCTCTATTATTTAAATAGGTGTCCACAAAAAATTTTCTTTCCTCCATAAATTTAAGTGAATCAGCAAATGTCCATTTATCTGGAATATTTTCTGGTCGATCATCTATAAATCTTGTCTCGCCGTTAACAGTTATCCAAAAAATTCCCGCTTCAGGGTAATTATTTTTTATTGATTGAAGTCGGTGTTCAATAGCTTCTACACCTTGACCATCTAACTCGACAGCAGTATTTTGCCAAAGTGTTTCCAATTCCTGTGTAGCATATAGCTTATGATTAAATAGAATAGTGTAGGAATAGTAAACCGCAGGAATTAGTGGAAAAAGTGCTAGAGCGAATAAAATAAGTAACAAATATCGAGACATTAATGATTGTAAAATCTTCATGATTTCATCCTATATCCAATGCCACGAATTGTTTCAATTATTTCCGGTCGACTTGTATCAATCTCAATTTTTTCACGTAGGTGGCGAATGTGAACCATTAACGTTTTATCTCCATCTATGTATGCGTCTTTCCAAACAGCTTCGTATATTTGTTTTTTCGTTAAAATTTGATTCAAATGATCTAACAAATACATAAATATATGAAATTGTTTACCTGTTAACACGATATCTTCTTTGGTTATTGTATTCACGATGCGATTTATCTTCTGGTCAATTCGTAAATGCTTTATCTCCAAGACAGCCGATTCAACAACTCCAAATCGTCTTACTAGAACTTGAATCCGAGCAATTAACTCATCTGGATGATACGGTTTCGTCATATAATCATCCGCGAAAGAGAGACCCTGCAACTTATCTTCCATTGATGTTCTAGCTGACAGCATCATAATCGGTATATTCGGGTACCGCTGCTTCAAACGCTGACCAACTGTATATCCATCTAAACCCGGTAACATAATATCTAGAATAACAAGGTCAACCTTTTCCATATACTCGATAGCTTTCTCCCCTGAGGTAATCCAAATGACTTCATATCCAGATTCTATTAAAAAACTACTCACCCATGCTCCGATTTCTTGATCGTCCTCTATATGTAATATTGTTGTCTTCATAACCTAGTCATGTACCTCCCACAAATACTTCTCTCTATAGACTGCTTAAGATACCATACACAATCCCAACAACCTTCATCGCTTTCCACTTTAATATTAACATAATATTCCAAATACACTATAGATTTATATAAAAATAATCGACCATCCAATAATCGCAACGCTCAACTCTTGTATGTAATGAAATATTCTACTATACTAAATTAGATTATCCGTCCTTTTCTTCCTCTTAATCCAACATAGGTTATTACTTTATATTTCCAGTTACAGCTTTTTTTATTGGAATGTTGGATACCGTATAACTCTCAAACTTTCCAATACTTCGCTCTATACTTCAACTCATTAAACCTTATGCTTGATTATTTATACAGCTATGATATTTACAAGACTATCTAACCACTACGAAAATCACTATTACCGTAATGAAAAAGGCTTTGCCACTCTGTGACAAAGCCCTTATAAATTAAACCACCAAAACTTTCCTACCTATACATTTTGAAATACTATGCTTTGTAATAACGTAAAATCGGTTTTCTTGCTGCAGTTGTCTCATCCATACGTTTCATAATCGTATTATGTGGAGCTTCTTGTACAATTTCTGGATTATTTTCCGCTTCATCAGCAATAATCAATAAGGTGTTAATAAACCCATCCAAGGTTTCCTTAGACTCCGTTTCGGTCGGCTCTATCATCATCGCCTCTTCCACATTTAATGGAAAGTAAACAGTAGGTGGATGATAACCGAAGTCAAGAAGACGCTTTGCAATGTCAAGTGTACGTACCCCTAGTTTCTTCTGTCTCTTACCAGATAAAACAAATTCATGCTTACAATGCTGGTTATATGGTAGATCATATACCTTTTCAAGCTTACGCATCATATAGTTTGCATTTAGAACAGCATACTCACTAACCTTCTTCAGCCCTTCCGCTCCCATTGTGCGAATATATGTGTAGGCACGAAGGTTAATACCGAAGTTCCCGTAAAATGGTTTTACACGACCAATCGATTGTGGGCGATCATATTCTAATGTATAGAAGTCATCTTTTTTCACTACTAATGGTTTTGGTAGGAATGGCTCTAGCTCTGCAGAAACTCCAACAGGACCAGATCCAGGACCACCACCTCCGTGTGGACCAGTGAATGTCTTATGAAGGTTAAGATGTACCACATCAAATCCCATGTCCCCAGGACGAGCATAGCCCATAATCGCATTCAAATTAGCACCATCATAATATAACTTACCACCAACACCGTGAACAATCTCAGCCATTTCAAGAATTTCTGTTTCAAATAGTCCAAGCGTATTTGGGTTGGTTAGCATGAGTGCTGCAGTATCATCACCAACTACACGTTTTAAGTCTTCTAAATCTACTAAGCCTTTTTCATTTGTTTTAACAGTTACCGATTCAAATCCAGCTACAGATGCGGAGGCTGGGTTTGTACCGTGCGCAGAGTCTGGAACGATTACCTTCGTACGATGAAAATCACCATTTGCCTCATGAAAGGCACGTATCATCATTAATCCAGTCCACTCACCATGAGCACCTGCTGCAGATTGAAGCGATACTCCAGCCATACCAGTGATTTCTTGTAATGCTTGCTGGAGATCATACATCATTTCAAGCGCACCTTGAACGGTTTTCGGATCTTGATATGGATGGATATGTGTAAACCCTTCTAGACGTGCAACATCTTCATTAATTTTTGGATTGTATTTCATCGTACATGATCCTAATGGATAAAACCCTGAGTCTACACCATAGTTTCTATTCGAAAGCCCTGTATAATGACGCATGATTTCTAATTCACTAACCTCTGGAAGTTCAGGTGCTTCTTGTCTCATATAGGTAGCTGTTAATTCTGCTTCCAAATCCACTTCAGGAACATCTAAATCTGGCAAGCTATAGCTTACACGACCCTCTTTACTACGTTCAAAAATTAATGGAAAATCTTGATTAGTCATGGATATCCCCCAATTCTTTTACAAAAGCATCGATTTCCTCTTTTGTACGAATTTCTGTTACCGCTACTAGCATATGACCTTCTAACTCTGGATAATATGCTGCTAGATCATAGCCACCAATTATACCTTTTTCCAATAATTTATCATTCGCCACTTTCACAGGTACTGGAAGCTTCACGACAAATTCATTAAAAAACGAACCATCATGAACTACTTCAAATCCAGCAACTTCTAACTGTTTCTTTGCGTAACGTGCTTTATGCATGTTTAGCTCTGCCATTTTCTTTAACCCATGCTTACCGATAGAACTCATTGCAACAGCACTTGCTAGTGCATTTAATGCTTGGTTTGAGCAGATATTAGAGGTTGCTTTATCGCGACGAATATGCTGTTCTCTAGCCTGTAGTGTTAATACATAACCACGAACACCATTTTCATCAACGGTTTGACCTACTAACCGGCCAGGTATCTTGCGCATTAATTTTTCCGTTGTTGCAAAATATCCACAGTGTGGACCACCAAATTGAGCGGGGATACCGAATACTTGTGTATCTCCGACAACTATGTCAGCTCCAAACGCACCAGGAGGTGTTAATACTCCTAATGACAATGGATTACTAGAAACGATAAACATTGCCTTTGGCTGATTAACTAATAGCTCACGAATCTTTGCTAATGGCTCAAGTTGACCAAAGAAGTTCGGATATTGGATGACGACACTAGCAGTGGTATCATCTAATTCATGAGCTAATTGCTCTAAGTCTGTAAGTCCATTGACATGATCAATATAAACGATATCCAAATTTGGACCTTTACCATATGTTTCAATTACTGCACGATATTCTGGATGTACTGCCTTTGAAACAATTACCTTTTTCCTTCTTGTCTGACCCGCGCTAAGATTTACCGCCTCAGCTAAAGACGTTCCTCCATCGTACATCGAAGAGTTTGCAACCGGCATTCCAGTTAATTCTGAAATCATTGTTTGAAATTCAAAAATTGCCTGTAATTCACCTTGTGAGATTTCTGGCTGATATGGTGTGTAGGCAGTATAGAATTCTGATCTCGAAATAACATGGTCTACTACTGACGGAATAAAGTGATCATAAACCCCTGCTCCTAGGAACGACGTGTATTCTTTCAAATTGTAGTTTTTCTTCGCCATTTGAGCTAATTCTTTTTTTAATTCAAATTCATTTTTTGGTTCTTTCAAATTTAGTGATCGTTTAAGACGAACTTTTTCAGGAATGTCTGAGAAAAGCTCGTCTGTTTCTTGAATTCCAATGGAATCTAGCATTTCTTTTTTATCTGTTTCAGTCATTGGTAAATAACGAAAATCCATACTATTTCCCTCCCCTGGTTAATTTTGCTTTAAAAATGTTCTCGGAATAATCATTGCCCGCAGGCGCCGTTTTCTTACTTGGATTTCAAGCTCTGTTCCCTCTACTGCATATTCCGACTTAATAAGAGCTAAGCCGATATTTTTTTGTAAGGTTGGCGATTGTGTACCAGTTGTCACAACACCGATTTCTTCCTCTCCCTGGAAAACCTCATAACCGTAACGTGGAATTCCCTTATCTATCATTTCAATCCCAACTATTTTACGACTTGTTCCATTCTCAACTTGCGCTTTTAATACTTCTTTTCCAATAAAATCAGCTTCTTTATTCACTTTTACGGCAAATTTCAGACCTGCCTCAATTGGTGTGATAGATTCAGATAGCTCTTGACCATAAAGCGGTAAATTAGCCTCAAATCGTAGTGTGTCACGTGCTCCAAGGCCGACTGGTAAAAGACCTTTGTCCTTCCCTGCATCTAGAATAAGGTTCCATAGCTTAGGACCCTCTTCTTTTGCGATATAAATTTCAAAGCCATCTTCACCTGTGTAACCAGTTCTAGACACTAGTGCAGGTTTATCCATACCCGTGAAATAGACCTCTTGATCAAACCGGAAAAACTTAATCTCTGTTAAATTTGTATCTGTAATCGTTTGCAAGATTTCTTCTGATCTTGGCCCTTGTAATGCTAATTGTGCGTAATCGGATGAAACATTTGTAATCATTACTTCTTCCTCAGTAAAATGATTATTTTTTTGCATCCATTCGAAGTCTTTTGTCGTATTGGCAGCATTTACAACTACTAAATAATCATTTTCAGCCATCATATAGATTAGAAAATCATCCACTGTTCCACCATCTTCATAGCACATAAATGAATATTGCGCTTTATTCGGAACAAGTGTTGAAACATCATTGGTAGAAACATATTGAAGAAAGTCGAGGCTCTTTGGACCTGTTACCCTTATCTCTCCCATATGGGAAACATCAAATAACCCCGCCCGATTTCTTGTTGCCTCATGTTCTTCCTTAATACTTGAAAATTGCACTGGTAAATCCCATCCACCAAAATCAATGGTCTTTGCCCCAAGCTTTTCATATTCGGGATAGATTGGGGTTCTTTTTAGCTCACTCACAATTTCCACTCCCTTTGTAATTTTCTAATAATATCACATAAAAATAGAGGCAGTAATGTAGGGGTAAGCCTGAAAATAAGGCATTGCCCCTACATTACTGCCTCTGTCCTGTAACCAGAAAGTTTAGCATCTCCTTAAAAAATGCGTGCTTCGTGGGTGGTTTATCCATTGACAAACACTCTCCAGAGGTGCGTCCTACAAGGGTTCTTTTGCCTGAGAGATTCGCTAATAAGCTTGCTCCTTCGGCGTTACTTATCGAATGCACGAAAAGTAATCTCTCCCCCTGTATTCATTCGCTTTTTATGAAATTAAATCAATATGGTTATACTATGTATCAAAACTCTTTTATTTCTTCTATTTCAGATTCATTATACCACACAGCTATTAAAATGTATCTTTATTATTTACCATTTTAGAAACTATTGATAAAGGAAGTTTGCGATGCAACAAATAGATATGGAACATGATGTAAGTTTTATTGGAGCATTAGAAGAAAAACTAGAGCAAGATGGTCCATTCTCGCCCTGGAGTTTATTTAAGATGGCCTATGATGCGGAACTAACGACAGTTACGAAGGAATTTAATGGCTTACGAGCATTAGAGTTTCTTCCACATATGGATTTTTTACCACATCAAATTGATACTGCTAAACAAGTGATCGAAGAGATGCATGGCCGTGCCATTCTAGCCGATGAGGTTGGACTTGGGAAAACCATTGAAGCAGGACTAATATTGAAGGAATATATGATTCGTGGCCTTGTTAATAAAGTACTAATTATTGTTCCTGCATCCTTAGTAAATCAATGGGTAAAAGAATTAAATGAAAAGTTCTATATACCTGCAGCTGCTTATCGGAAGAATTATTCTTGGGATCAGTATGATATTCTCGTGACCTCCATCGATACGGCAAAACGCTCCCCACATCGGGAGGCTATTTTAGATATTCACTATGATTTTATTTTAATAGATGAAGCACATAAAATTAAAAATCACAATACAAAAAACTATGCGTTTGTTCGTGCACTAAAAAAGAAATATTGCTTATTACTAACTGCAACACCTGTTCAAAATCAATTAATAGAAATCTTTAATCTCGTATCCATTTTAAAGCCGGGACACTTAGGCAATTACGAATCATTTCTTGAGCAATATGGTCGTGATCGTAAGCGCATCAACCAGGATGTCTACTTAAAACAACTAGTTCAAAAGGTCATGGTTCGAAATACAAGAAAGGAAACCTCATTGGATCAGGCGAAACGTCATATTGAAACCGTTTGGCTTGATTTCACACCGGAAGAGTACGAGGTTTATAACGAGCTAGACAGGAGCTTTCAACCATTTGCTAGCTTCTCGAAAATTACTTTTCTACGTGAGCTGTGTTCATCCAGGGAAGCTTGTTATCTTTCCCTACAAAAATTTATCAATGATGAAGAAAATCAAGGTCGCGAAATTCTACAGCCAATCGTTGAGAAGATTGGACAACTACCACATCATGCAAAAGCACAGAAGGTTGTAGAATTAATGAAAGAAATTGGTGATGAGAAGGTCATTATTTTTACCGAGTATCGCGCTTCTCAGCTCTATCTTCAATGGTATTTACAGCAGCATGGAATCACTTCTGTTCCTTTTCGTGGGGGATTTAAGCGTGGAAAAAAGGATTGGATGAAGCAATTATTTAAGGATAAGGCACAGGTGTTGATAGCGACAGAAGCTGGTGGTGAAGGTATTAATCTTCAGTTCTGTAATTATATGATAAATTATGATTTACCCTGGAATCCGATGCGACTTGAACAACGAATTGGTAGAATACATCGTTATGGTCAAGAAAAAGATGTCCATATTTATAATTTTGCCATACGGAATACACTTGAAGAGCATATTATGAAGCTGTTATATGAAAAAATAGTTCTCTTCGAAAAGGTTATTGGGCATTTGGACGATATTCTTGCTGAATTAAATATTGATAGCTTTGAAAACGAGGTAAAATCCATCATGAATGGATCATCTTCTACCGGGGAAATCAAAATAAAATTAGACAATTTAGCTGCGGTTATTCAGAGCATACAAGAGAAATCGATGCAAGAGGAGAGAAACTATGGCAATATCTAACCTTAACACCTTTTTACAGGAATATTTTTCAGCTCACCATTGTGAAATCTTATCCAATCACGATGGTATCTTGCAAATTCAATTAAATGAAAAAATGGACCGCGCCCTAATGAATCGCCCTTTCTATTGGCATTATATTAAAAAAATGGGGAGAGATGGTGATCCAATGCAACTTACGTTAATCACCAATCAGGAGCAAACCGAGGTAAAAGGAGAACGGATTCATTTTGGTAGTCCAAGGCTTCAGCAAATCCTAAGACATCTCCGTGATAACGAACGATTTACAAGACTATTCCAGGTAGTAAATACTAACAATAACACTGCGCTACACCCATGGTTAGTAGTTAATATGAAATTAAGCTATATCGGAAAACATAATAAAGATGAAGTTTTTTCTATTGGACTAAATTTAATTAATGGCATGATGAAAATAGACATGATGGAATTTTTACAGCAACAAGATTTTCAAATGCAGATCTCTGACTATTGCTATACCATCACACCACTAATTAAACCAATTAGTGGATATAAACGAATTCTAACAGTAATCAACCAGTATATTAACGACCAAGATCATAAATGGGCAAAGGATTCCTTAGAAGCGCTCCAAAACGAAATAGAGCTGCTGAAGCACTTTTACGAGGACAGTCCAGAGGAAGAACGCGAACAAATGGATAAAGAACTAGCGGATTTAAAGGAACGATATCACCCTAAGATTAGGGTTTCGGTTATAAATGGTGGGATTTTTTATATGGAGCAGATGTAGTTGGGTAAACCATTAACATACATTTTCATTTAAGAATGACTAACATGATAAATGGTCTGACTCTATAAGCATCTATTTCGAAGAGTCAGACCATTTTTTCAGCAAAATCGTTTCAATTTGCTTTTTTAAAGAAGAAGCGAATGGCAACAGGTAATACGCCAAACCATCTATTACCAATCAGTGGATGATTTTTTTGAGTTTTTAAATCCGTTTTTCTCTTCTTTCTTTCTTCCTTTGGCAAATCGATATATGATACAACTTGTTCTGTCATAAATTTCACATAATCATTTCCTTTTATGGGTATCACCTCTTTTAGGTAGGATTATTCTTATTTTTTACATTGTAAAAATTGTTTATACCTTTACTTGAGAGAGAATAAAATCTACCTGTTCTTCTAATGTCAGCTTATTACAATCAACTGTAACATCTGCACATGCTGCATACATCGTAATCCGTCTTTGATACAATGCACGTTTTTCCTGGTTTCCCTGCCAAAGCGGTCTAGAGGAATCACCAGAGAGTCTTTTTACTATGAGTTCATAAGAAGCTTTTAAATAAACAATTACCCCTGTTTCTTTCATATATGTAATATTCTCTTGGCGTTCTACAATTCCTCCACCTGTTGAAATAATTGGTATATGCTGCAAGGAGCGTAATGTTGCTGTCTCATGTATGCGAAATCCACATTCTCCTTCATCTTGAAAGATATCAACAATTTTTTTTCCGAGTCTACTCTCAATCTCTACATCAATATCTACTGCCTGTTCCTGCATTGCTTCACTTAATGCTCGTCCTACTGTAGTTTTTCCACTACCCATAAATCCAATTAAATATATGATTTGCAATTTGCAACATCCTTTTTAACTATTTTTATAAAAAAAGAAGGATTTCGTAAATGAATGTCGAATAGATAGCTGTACAATATATTGGAGGTGTTTTGACTTGAATCCTGCTGAACGACTTTCGCAGCGAATCCTCTCAACTGCCATAGCGAGAGATGCCACCGATATCCACTTTTACCCCTTCGAGTCTGAAACAACTATTTACATCCGAGTACAAGGTGAAAGACTTCTACTCCAGACGATTACTTCCTCCCAGTTCGATTTCTTACTCACGTATTATAAGTTTACATCAGGAATGGATATTGGTGAAATTAGAAAACCCCAAAATGGAATCATTGCCCATCAAGTTCATGGTAGACACTATTTCTTACGCCTTTCCACCCTCCCCGTTAACCAAAAGGAAAGCCTAGCAATACGCATACTTCCTCAGGATAAACAACTCTCCCTTGATCAATTATTCTTATTTCAATTTCAATTAAACAAGGTGAAGTCCTGGATGCTTCATAAAGCTGGCTTAATCCTATTTTCAGGACCCACAGGCAGTGGCAAAACAACTACCCTATATGCACTTCTTGAATCTGTCATCAAAGAAAAATCCTATCAAACCATTACCCTTGAGGATCCGATTGAAAAGAATATTGACGACATTTTACAAGTACAGGTTAATGAAAAAGCAGGAATCACCTATCAATCCGGGTTAAAGGCTGCACTAAGACATGATCCTGATATCATTATGGTTGGTGAGATTCGCGATAAACAAACAGCCCAATTTGCATTTGAAGCTTCACTTACTGGACACTTAGTTCTTAGTACCATCCATGCAAAAAATACCCCAGGTACGATACAACGTCTTCAAGAAATGGGACTCTCTGCTTCAGACCTTAAGCAATCATTAATTGGGGTCGCCTCCATTCAACTGCTTCCAATATTACCGAAGTCTACTGAAAAGAAACGTGCTGCCATACTTGAGATATTGGAAGGAAATCTGTTGGGTCAAGCCATAAATGGGGAGCTATCGAGTATTACAAATAATAAGCAATCCTTTCATCACATGAGAAAGAAGGCATTTATATATGGGTTTATTTCCTATGACACATATGAGAGCTTCTAATACCACATTAAAGCCCATTATGCAGCTAAGATTTCTTAAGCGATTATCTAGAGCTTTATCAATTGGGTATTCATTAAATGAAGCACTTGAGGTATTACAATGGGATAAAACAATATCCTCTATTGCAAATCAGATAATCGTACTTCTACGCGATGGCAATTCTTTTCCTCTCGCTTTAGAAAAAATGAAATTTCATCCTATTGTCATTTCGTTCTTAGCATTATCCAAGGAATATGGAGATTTAGAAAGCAATATTCAAAAGACGGTAGAAATATTTGAAAGGCGTATTGAATACAGTAAAAAATTCACACAAGTAATACGCTATCCTCTAATATTAATCGTTGTTTTCTCCTTTCTATTTTTCTTCATCCAACATTCCGTTCTACCCAATCTATTAACCTTAACGGAACAAGGCAGTGAACATTCGATGCTTATAACGACAATGATTACCATCTCAGCTTTTTTGTATTACGGATTTCTTTTCGTTATCCTATTCGTCCTTACTATTCGTTTGAGCTGGAACCACTTCCAATATAAAATCCCCATAGAAATACAACTGAAGGTCATCAAAATGATCCCAATTTACCGCAGCTATATCACACTAAATACATCATTTCTGCTAGCAACACATATTAGCTCGTTACTCCAAACGGGTATTTCCATTAAGGACGTCTTATTAATTTTAAAAGAACAGCCCAAACAGAATATTGTTTCTCATTATGCCCATATATTAATCGATGGATTAAACCAAGGAATTCACCTATCCCTGTTGTTACACAATTTTAGCTTCATTAAGCAAGAGCTGGCCTCTATTTTCCAAAAAAACAGTAATGCCGATACACTTGAAAAGGATCTAGCTGTCTATGCCACCTTTTTAACTGATGATCTCCACCAAAAGATAATGCGAACCATTACCTATATACAGCCTGTCTTTTTTATTTTATTGGGCTTAGTCGTGATTCTCATTTACTTATCATTAATGTGGCCCATGTATCAAATAATTGAAACAATATAAGGAGAAGAAAATTTATGTTCAGAAATCAAAAAGGTTTTACATTAATAGAAATGCTAATCGTTCTTATGATTGTGTCTGTTCTAATGATATTAATCATTCCTAATTTAGGGAATAAGAGCAAAGATGTTCAAAGTAAAGGGTGTGAAGCATTAGTATCAGTCGTCCAAACGCAGATTGACGCATTTTATTTAGAAAAATATACGTATCCAAAGAATCTTGAGGAATTAGTCACAGAAAATTATATTCGAAAAAATCAAACGTACTGCTCTAACACCGAATCCAAACTAATTTACTCTGCAGCTACAGGAAAGGTTTCGGCACCCGATTAATGAAGATGGCAAACGAGGTAGGATTCTCCCTTTTAGAGGTATTGGTCACACTTTCTGTATTAGCAATTTTACTAAGCTTAAGTGTACCTACGATGCACTCCTTACTTGCTAAAAAGAACGAGGAGAAGATTTTGGAAAGAATGGAAAACGATATACTTTATATTCAAAATCAAGCCATTGGTTCTACTAAGAATTTCCGTATCATTCTTCAGGAAAATAAATACATCATCGTTGGACCAGATCAGCAATCTATCATTAGGGATCTCCCAAGCAATTGGACATTGGACCGTAGAAAGCTCGATTCCATTTCCTATAATGAAAATGGGACTATTCGAAAAGCAGGAACGATTTCTTTGAAAACTCCTAATAATACCTACAGATATGTATTTCCACTTGGGAAAGGACGTGGTTATCTTGAAAAACAGTAATGGATTTTCCGTAATAGAAGCATTCGTTTCTCTGGGTATATTAGTGCTCGTCGCCACTTCCTTTCTGCCACTTGCTTCATTTGTATCCTATGAGAAAGAAGCACTTAGCCACAAACGACAAATCGTTCTTCTCTTACATGATGAGTTACAGTCTGTGCTAACGAAAAACGATTTTCCAACGACTCGTAAAGTATTCCTAGATTCATTAGTAACAACATTTGAATTCACCAATACCGAATCTAGGTTAATAAAGGGTTGTGCAACCTGGACAAACATTAGAAATCGTCATGAGGAGATTTGTATTTATGGAAAACAAAAATAAGGAGAAAGGATTCACTTTTTATACGATACTGTTTATCTTAACGATACTTATTATGTGTATCCCTATTGAAGCAGCTATTTTAAAGACTATGAAAAACCATTCTTACTACCAAGAAATTTCGATACAGCAGTTTTTCTTTTTCCTTCAACAAGAGGTCATACAAGCATCTGAATTATTTGTACATAGCGATGGGCGGATAACGTTAAGAGCTAAGGAGGATTTAATTACCATTGAACTTTATGGAGATAATATTCGCAGACAGGTTAACGGACAAGGACACGAAATTTATCTACGAAAAATTAAAGAAATCCAATTTGCAGAAGAAGCTAGTGGATTTATTGTTACGATAACTGATAAAAAAGGATATATCTATGAAAAGAAAATTAACTTCTATCCATAAAAATGGTTTTATTCTCCCGTCTGTGTTAATTATTTCGGCATTAGTCCTGTTATATCTTTCAAGCACGATTGTAGCTTACTGGCAAGATATGCATATGACGAAGAATATCATTGAGCAGGTTCACGCAGAAACTCTATTTCAAATGGGATACACAGAGTTTATTTCCAAAGGACATCATTTAGCTAATGATGAAAAGCGGATATACCATTTTCCAAATGGAACCGTTGAAATAACTCCTATTATTATCGATAAATCTACGCTACATATTCATGTACTTATTGAAACGAATAATGGCTTTCACACTTCTGTCACAAAATCGTTAAAATTAGATTCTGAATCACATAATTTATTCGATCTGGATGATACTAAAGAATAAGCTATTTTGATGGGCTATGCATCATAGTCCTAGGCTAATTACATGATTCGTTTACTTTATTCCATTACTCGTATATAATAACAATGATAGCGACATCATAAAGGAGGGGAAATAATGGATCGAATGTTTCGTGTCCTGGGCTTTTGGACTGGAATTTTCACTGTCATGTTCTATGTTGGTGGAATGCTTAACGTATCAATACTTTTCCTAGTTCAAACAGTATTTTTCCTAACAGTAAGTTACTTGAAGTTATCTGAGCGTATGTATATGTACTTGTTCGGAGCTTATTGTACTGTTTTCATGATTGGTTTTACATGGTATTCAGAATTTATTTTAGTGCCTGGCTTTGGGCATTAAAAGACAAAAAACCCTGCGTATACATATTGGTTTAACCTGCAGGGTTTTTTTGTTTGCCTTATACTGGACGTATAAAAGGATTCAGACTCTTTTCATCACCAATGGTCGTACTTGGTCCATGTCCTGGATAAACTGTTATATCATCTGGAAGCTGATATAATTTATAAAGGATCGATTCCTTTAACACATCAAAGTCACCACCTGGTAAGTCGGTTCTTCCAATCCCCTGGTTAAAGAGAACATCACCACTTATGAGCTTTTTCTCCTCTTTCCAATAGAAGCTTACACTACCAGGAGAATGTCCAGGTGTATATAGGATTTCAAATTCAAAAGGTCCTATTTGCAGTAATCCAGGATTGATTAGAACTTCAGCTTCCCGAGTTTTAACTTCTTTACGAAGAAACAATACTGAACCATTTAAGCTTGGCTTACTCAGCCAGCTTGCTTCATTAGGGTGTACATACACCGGAATAGCGAAGTGATTTCTTAAATCTTCTACTGCACCTATATGATCAAAATGTGCATGTGTTAGAAGAATTGCTAAGGGAACCAATTTGTTTTCTGTTAACCATTCCATTATCCGATTAGCCTCTTCTCCTGGATCTATGATGATGGCTTGGTTACCGTGATATACTATGTAACAATTTGTTCCTAAAGGACCAAGCGAAAAACCGTTGATTTGCATTTGTGCCCCCCTCTGTGAAGAAATCAGACAGTTTTTTGAAAAAGCACTTGATTTCCTCGACAAATGAATTTTTTTATACTAGAATAAATGTGTTAGTAAGATACATATTAATATAAATGTTTTTTAAAAACAAACAAACAATAATTATCGCTAGAAATGTTAGGAGGTAATAGTATGAGACATATTGTTTTAGGTATTATTTTTCTAGTTGTCGCAATCGTTGCGCTTGTTTCCGTAGTTCGTCAAATGAAATATAGAAACTATTTTGCATTAGGGTTTTCCGGATTGACTGTTCTTGTTTTTGGATTTTTCTCTATTGCAACTATTGTAAAAGTCTTGAAGGATTCTCTATAAGTTCAAGATATTGATATTGAACTAATGCAAGCACCGCAAAAAACGGTGCTTTTTTCAATTTTTTATTCTTTTTTTCTTTAATAAATAATCCGTCCCCATCTAACTGGTTATCTAATATTTGTAAAAGCTCTAATAAGCTGTGAAAAAAACAAACACATAATACTTTTCCACTTCTGTGATTCTATTTTTTTACTGGAATCACAAAAAACAAAATGACCATCAATATCCCCCGATATTGATGGTCATTTTGCATTAAATATTATCACTCTTGTTTGAAATCTACAAACCTGAACAAGTCACCATATATAATATCATCGGAGTAACTTAGTTCTTTCTCGATTACCTGACTTAAGTCTGTGCAAGCACTTGCTTCTGTTTCTTCTACTATTTCACCAGTTTCAAAGTTGTAGCAAGTTTCATTTGTATAAATATAATCTTTTGTAATAAAATCGCCATTTCTTAAAGCAATATAGCCTTTATGGTCTTCATTAAACAAATCATTTCCGAAGTATATATCATTTTCTTTTATACCCAGAAGACTCAGTAGTGTCGGCTTCACATCAATCTGACCAGCAATCGTTGATTGTACTTCGCCCTTTCCATGACCTGGAATATGAATAAACAGTGGAACACGTTGTAGTTGAACATGATCATAAGGTGTTATTTGTTCCTTATCAAGATACATGCTCATCGCTTTATTATGATTTGAACTAATTCCATAATGATCACCCATAATAACAATAATTGAATTTTCATAAAGGCCTGCTTCTTTTAATTGCTGAAAGAACTGTTCTATTGATTCATCCATGTAACGAACCGTAGGGAAATAGTTATTTAGTGTATTAGAGTTCGAATCATAGCGATCAATCGATTTATCTTGATCATCTAATTCAAATGGAAAATGATTTGTTAACGTAATGAATTTCGCATAAAATGGCTGATCTAAGGATTGTAGATATTTCATAGATTGTTCAAAGAATGGCTTATCTTTAAGTCCCCAGCCTATCTTATTATCATCTGTTACCTCATATGCTTCTTGGTCATAAAAATAATCAAAGCCTAAGCTCGGATACATCTGATCACGATTGTAAAAACTATCATTATTCGCATGAAATACCGCAGAGTAATATCCATTTTCCTTTATGATTTCCGGAAATGCATGATAATTATTTTGACCGTGTGTGTAAAAAACTGCTCCCCTTGGTAAAGGATACAGTGAATTTTCCACTAAAAACTCAGAGTCAGATGTTTTACCTTGTTCCGTTTGATGGTAAAAGTTTTCAAAGTAATACGTATCTTTATCTGCTACTAAACTATTTAAAAACGGTGTGATCTCCTGACCATTTACGGTGTTATTAATGACAAAGGTCTGTAGCGACTCTGCAGAAATGAAAATGACGTTTTTTCCTTTGGCAACACCAAATAAATCAGATTCACCTTTTTGGTCAATAGTAGTATTCACGTATTCTTTAATAGCTGGCAGTTCACTACCATCCGCAAAAACATGCTGTGTCTTCACCTTCGAATGAAGGAAAGCATCGTAGATATGATAGTTAAATAACCCAATATATTTAACTAAATACTCCCTATCAAAGGCACGTGTAAATAATTGTGGTCTTTCCATTTCTGCCAAGAAAAAGTTGCCAACTAATAGTGCTAACGATAATGCAAAAGCACATACTTTTCCACTTCTTGGATATTTCGTTGACACTCGATCTTGATGTTTCTTGCCTAGATACCAAATGAAGATTACATCAGCAAATAGGAATATGTCATACACTTTAATTAAAGATAAGATACTAGATCCCAGATCTCCCGCATTTCCACCTTGTGATAATTGAGGTATTGTTATGAAATCGGAAAAAGATCGATAGAAAACTAGATTAGCATAAATTACTAATGTTCCTATTAATGCTGTATATCTTAAGTACTTCACTTGTCTCGATGTCTTTTTAATCCATACACTGATAGCAAATACTAAAAATGCTGATACAAATGGATTAATGAAAAGGATAAACTCCTGCATGGAATTCTCTATCTCGAGACTAAATAAGAAACGGTAAACAATATAGGTTTTTATTCCAAATAATAACGTAGCAATTACATATAAAGGAAGCCTAAATCCTTTACCAAACATAATAAATCCTCCTAAGAAACTTCTGCTTTTATATATATGCAGTACAACAAAGCCTGTAACGGCATAAATGGTACAAACATAAAATCGCCTTAATAATTAAGACGGTTTAATATACAAAAAGGTTTCAAAAATATTACAAACTTTTAATAGAAAAGAAAATATTTCTACAAATGACTTTTCACTAAGTAAGCAGCACCAATCATTCCTGCGTCATTACCAAGTTCAGCAATCCTTATTTCACATGCCTCACTTACACGAGGCAAAGCATATTTTGTAAAGGCATTTTTAATTGGTTGTAATAATTGTTCACCCGCTTTAGAAACACCTCCACCAATTAATATCTTCGATGGATTTAACGTCATTGCTAAGTTGGCAATGGTGAGTCCAATAATATCCGCTGTATGCTCTATTATTTGCTTACTATCGGCATCACCTGACTTGGCTAGCTCAAATATATCTTTTGAAGTAATTTTTTGAGTTACGTTATAAATTTCTGCTAATTTACTGGCTGGTTTTTTTTCAATAATTTTCATTGCTTGTCGGGCGATTCCAGTTGCAGATGCAATCGTTTCCAGACAGCCCTTACGTCCGCAATTACATTGGTATCCATCTGGCTCTACCGTTATATGCCCGATTTCACCAGCTGTTCCATTTACTCCATTTACTATCTTTCCATTTGTAATGATACCACCACCAACTCCAGTACCAAGAGTGATTGCGATAACATTATCAGCGTTTTCCCCAGCTCCTAGCCAGTTTTCACCTAAAACAGCGATATTAGCATCATTTTCAAGATAGACAGGGAGCCCGGACAGTTTGGATAGTTCAGCTGCCAGTGGATACTCCTTCCAACCAATATTTACTGCATCAAAAACATACCCCTTCTCACCATCAATGAAACCAGGTGCACCTATGCCAATCCCGGCTATTTCACTAATTTCAATCGAAAAAGAAGCTGCTTTTTCAACAATGGAATCCCATATATTCTTTAGAATATTTGCTCCACCATTTGACGTATCTGTGTCAACTTCCCATTTTTGGTTAAAGTCTCCATTCAGACTTATAAAACCAATTTTTACGGTAGTTCCTCCAATATCTACTCCGACAATCACATTTTTATTCATGATATTTTCACCTATTTTCAGAATTTAGCTTGTTTTCTTCTTGTCTCAAAATTAATATCGAAAATTTATATTCCTCTGGGTCCAACATACCAGATTTGAACAACTCATTTATTTCGCTACGCATTAATTCAATATCTGCGAGCCGATTTCCTGTATAAATGAAAGTACCAAATCGTTTTAATATTTGTTGAACATCATAAAATGTTTTCATGTTATCACCAATCTGTATTATACCAAAATTATACAAAAGTCCTATAGTATTTTCACTAAGTAAATTGTGGATTAGAAAGATTCATAAAGTTATAGTGTATTTCATATAAATTTACTAGATAAAACCAGTAAGGATGAATATTATGCCAAAGAAAACTGTGGTGGTATTTCTCATACTACTAACGGCAATTGGAATTTATTTTGTTAAAGATTTGAATAGCCTACCAACGATTACCTATTTCCCAATTGATTATGGGACAAGCTTTACAAATGCGACTACACATTTACAAGTTAATCCAAATGATTCTACTAAAAATTATATTCTTGAATGGGATGTTTCCTCCACTACAGAGGTACCGATGTATTTACGACAGGATGTTTCACTTCTTTATGCAAATGGTGAGCTAAAAGGTATGAGAAGTAAATGGAGAGAGAATAAGGATACGATCGAATATACAGAAAGGTTAAAAGATAATCAGGATGCCAGATGGGATGCCATTACCTTTCACTATGGAGAAATTCATTTAGATAACACCATAAATAGTGTACAAAAGATTACAGCAGATCATCTCTTCGTATACCGTCAAAACTCCATATTTAAACTTACAGACTCTGACATCAAGTCCAAGCAGCAAAAGCTAGTAGAACTCGAAACAAAGAAAAAACTTTTATCCCATTGGCAAAGTCTATTAACTTACTTCAAAATTGATATTCAAAACTATGAAAGCATACCTTTAACCGATCTCTATACCATACAAGATAAACCATTTCTTAATATGGATAAAGAAAATTCGGATAGAGTAATTGGACAACTATGGGAAGGCTTATATAAAAATTATATTATCCCAAATATCGAGTCCAAAGATTCATTAAAAAGCTTTGTACCATTAATTCTATTTGATAAAAAAGGCGATCACTTATTAGTTGTATATGAGATAAATGGGAGAAAGGAAAAACTGATTCAAAAATTACAGTTGGATTAGTTAACTGTTTCAGCTTAAAAACCCATAATTAACGCTGTAATCCATTAATCTTTAGTTAATTTTTTCCAATTTTAGAACCTTTAACCTAGCGGGATGCATTTCTTGTATCTCTTTCGGGCTATACCATATACGGACTTTATCGCCATTTTTTGTTCTTCCACTTTTATCGATTACATAAGTGCCACTATACGCTACTATAAGCTGCTTATTTGACAGCATTTCAGCTTTTTCTAAATCAAAATTTTCATCTGCTATTAAATAAGTACTATTTCCTTTGTTAATTAAATAACCGTCAATTGTATAATCATCTTCTGCAGAAAGATTGTTGATAACCTGTACCAATAAGACAATAGAAGCCAAGAGTACAACAAGAACCAAAAAACGTTTCAACGATCAATACCTCCTGTTCTTACTGGGATATAGAGATTTTTTGGGAATCGTATGGTGGATACATCGTAGGGAGTCTAGAAGCTCTACTCTTAGCAATCAAGTTATCATGTAAAAGAATATTGAGGATTACTACATTTTTTACCTTTGTTATCACTATGTTATGGACGAACTTAACCTTTATCTTGTACATTTTCTATAAACCAATATTACCATATTAGCATGTAAATTGTAGTGACCATTCTAAAAGAAAAAAAGATGATCAATTATCTGATCACCTTTTCTAACTACCTTCTTAGGTTATGATAAAAACTATTATATTAATTTGTTTCAAATTTATTCAGTTATAAACTTATTCGACCGTATCCCCAGTAATTAGTTTATATAATTCCTCTATATCATCATTCGATGGATTTGCTTCATATGCCTTACTAATAAGCTCTTTGGCACGTTCATCACCAGCATTGTTATATAGGATAGCTAGGTTATAATAAGCCTCTGGAAGATCCTCTGGATTATCCAAGATTTCCACACATTTTTCCAAATCCTTTGTCGCTTGTTCCACCTCACCTAGCTTAATTAATGCATATGAACGTTGAAATAATAAGATTGCTTCTAAATCGTCTGGTTTTTCGAGTCCTTTTGTTGCACTAGCAACAACTTCCTCATAACGATCTTGCTCCAAAAGTCTTTCAATATCCATTAAATGGTAGGTGGCATTCCCTTGGTTATGATCGGCACCAAATAGGAACATGGCTACAATTAATACTACATAGCCAACGAATGAAATAACCTGAATCAATGGTTTTTTCTTTTTTGGAAGATGTACAATTGCTGCAGCAATAAATCCGGCAACTAGTCCACCTAAGTGTGCTGTATAATCTAATTGAGGTAGGATAAATCCAAGACCTATATTAAGAGCAAGTAGAACAAGAATGTCTTTACCAATTGTTTGGAAAAATAACCGTTTATAAATGATTCCAAAATACAAGAAAGCTCCAAACAATCCATATAATGCTCCTGACGCCCCAGCAGATAGATTTGTCATTAAAGCAAAACTAGTGACTCCCCCACCAATGCCAGCTAGGATATAAATAATAAAGAAGCGGGTCGATCCATAAATTCTCTCTGCAAGTGATCCGAAATAATATAAAAACAACATGTTAGATGCAAAGTGCAATAAACCAATATGAAGGAACATCGATGAAAAAATTCTCCACCATTCACCATCCAAAATAGCAGGGTTATACTTCGCCCCAAACTCCAAAAGTGTCTTCGTATTTTCACTGCCGCCGTTTAATTCTAATAATAAAAACATAATTGCATTAATGACAATCAACAGATACGTAATGATTGGTTTACCATGGGAAAATACATGCTGTTCTTTTCTTCTTTTTTCCTCAATGGTAC
Organism: Ornithinibacillus bavariensis; assembly: GCF_018333235.1. Taxonomy (GTDB): domain Bacteria; phylum Bacillota; class Bacilli; order Bacillales; family Amphibacillaceae; genus Ornithinibacillus; species Ornithinibacillus bavariensis. The sequence continues at coordinate 33,895 of NZ_BORP01000004.1, forward strand.
GACGCAGTTCCATTTTATAGCGAAGCATGCTTTCTTCTCGCTGTTCCCCTGTTTGTTCTTCATTTTCGTTTGGTAGTGAAACAGCTAACGTCTCTTCCAAACGGTTAACCTCAGAAAGAACGTCCTCTCCAGATATATAAAAGGTCTTCATTTTAATTAGATGCTTATCCTGAATGACCATTGGCTTTTTCAATTCTTCCCAGCTGTCTACTGGTGTATGAGGGGTTATATAAATATTATTTACTTCAACATTTTTACTACGGAGTAGCTTCTGCATTGCCTTCGTCTTTTGAAAAACAATTCCAATATCACGTTTCAAGTGATTTTTCCAATCAAAGCCAAGTGTTGAAATCCGAACAAGCTTGGATACCTTATTCTCCAGCTTTTCCAACCAGATTTCTTCCGCTTTATCATTCAAATATAAAACTTCAAATCCATTATTTGTGGATAATTCATAAGCCATCTTATAAGCATCATACAACTCTTTACGTTCCAAGCAATTCCCCTCCCCCTAACATCATACCAAAATCTAAAAACAAATGCCTTTATAAAGATAGTGTCTGAAATGATGCTTATACGTATAGTGGTGCTTGTCATTTCCTAAATTATGGCGAAATTTGTTGAATAATAAAATTGATACGATTTTCAAGAAAAGGTATGTCGAAAGAATATGGAGTAAAAATGTTAATCCTTGTTATAAATCGAATATTCGCCCCAGGCAGTGGGGCGAATACTTTCATGAAAAAGATAAGGCAAGCACACGTTATGCGGTTTAAAATTTCCGATCATTCTGTTGTTACAGCCACTCGATTTTAATCACCCATATTACTTGATTATAAAACTTATATTGTACCCTATTTTTAAACTATTTGTATTGAGTATTATTTAACCTATCATTTTTACTTTCTCTTACAGATAAGATCTGTGGTTTAACCCCATATTCTTTACGAAAACTCTTCCTAGCTTCAGCTGGAGTTCTTGCTATAACGGACTTCACTTGCTTCTTCCCATCCGCTTCCATCTGAATGAGAAAGCATTTAGCACCACATCTCATGATATACCTCCAAAGAAAAGTTTATTGATATCCCATTACTTTTCCGATTATATTTTCCATCGGGATTGGACCATACTCCTTACTGTCTAATCCTCTCCACCAGAGATCACCACAGACAAAAATATGTCCTTTTGGAACTCTAATTGTTTCCATATTGTATTCTTCTTCGTAATCATTGCTTCGAATATTATTCGTTCCGTTCCCGTAAAATGTATCTAGCTTCCTATTATTAATGTAAATTTGACCATTGACTATTTTAATTTCTTCACCAGGAAGAGCTATGATTCTAGCAATTTTAGTATCGTTAATATCTTCACTATATACACCTTTTTCCTGCACATAATTAAAATAGGCTTCAGGCTCGTTATAGAATACAACATCGCCTCTTTGAATTTTTTCCACTTCATAATAACCTGGGTCAACTACAATATCTCGCGATAAATAATTGTAAGGATTATCTCCCCATTCCATATTATCACTACCATAGGTTATAACAAGCATACCATCTTCCATGTTCACTTTTTCTAGCTTTCTTTCCGTATAAGGATCTGTTATCGTGCTTTCTTGGGCTGTTCGAAAAATAGCTCCATTATTAATGGATATAGAGATAATCACGAAAAGAACGGCACTGATCATTAAGGCGATAGGAGGTTTTAGTAAATATTTATTAGTAGGGATCTTATTATCAATTGTTAACCGAATCTTACTTAATGTTCTCTCTTTATCTTCTAAGTTTCTAGCTACGGAACGATTTAAATCAGAAAGAGTTTGGTCTAATTGTTCTTTATTCATCACGCTTCCTCCCCATTATCAGGATAGTGTAATTCTTTTCTTAATTTCTCCATTGCTCGATAAGTTGTTGATTTAACCTTACTCGAAGACCAACCCAATGCCTCAGCAGTTTCCTCAACGGAAAGCTCTTGTATCTTCCTTAAGATGATGACATTCCGATAATTTAGTTTTAGATTATGAATCACTCTCATCACTTCTAAGGTGGATTCCTCTTGAATGATACGTTCCTCTACTTTCTCACTTGTTAAATCATGGAGATTATTTTCAAATGGAATAAAACGGATCTTTTTTCTTCTCCTCAGAAAATCATTGGTTACATTTCTCGCTATGGATATAATCCATGTGTAGTAGCTGGACTCACCACGATAATTCGGTAATGCCTTTTCCACGCGGACATAGGTATCATGTGTTAAATCTTCTGCAATCCCTTTGTTCCCCACCATGAAGTATATAAATTTAAAGACATGATCACTGTATTGATGATATAATTCCTCCCAATCCATTACTGCACCCCCTATATATACAGTCGATTAAAAATGGGATTGGTTGCACTTATTTGAAAATTCTACCCACTAATCATAGCGAAGCACGAATACCTCCTCTCCCATCAATTAAAAGAAAAAGCATATTCCGTTTAGAAATATGCTTGACACTTACTTTTAATCTTTTCTCAATTTCTGTCATTGTGAAGTTTATCTAGAGTTGAAATAGATAGACTCCCGAACTTTTGAATATCCTTTACACATTATTAAATCCATTATAAGAACCACCCACCAAAACAATATGTCCTATTTCAAATAATTACCTATTTTAAACAAGCTCCTTTAATTTCTTATAAGCAGAATGTACGGTCAATCGATGATATGAAATTAACTTTTCCTTATAAACCACTCCATAAATTCCATATGGAGTTGGTGAAATCCGAAGTAACTCTTCTCTATCCTGTATATCAATGATTGTCGCTTTTATCCCTACCTTATTTGCAGCGGACATCACATTATCTGTTGCCACGTCGACAAATGGGCATTGTGGTGTGCGAAGAATGGTTAAATCATTAAAAATATGAAGGCGTTCCTCCCAATCATTTGGAAAATACGGATCTGACGCTTCTCCAAGCTTATAAACGAGCAATTCAAAACCATAGGGTGCACGAGCAATTTCCTTAAATTTGTTCTTAATAAAAATATCCTTACTCGGAGTCCATGATGTATCTGGATTTGTAATAACAATAACTCCTGCTTTATTTTGTTTCTTTGCATCTTGAATGCATTTCTTTATCAATTGAGAGGCATAACCTTTTCCTGTAATATTCACCCAAAGACAATGAATGACTAGATAATTCTCTCCATGAACAACCCTCGAAGAATTTTCAATAGGGGTATATTCAATGAACCCAGCAGGCTTATTATTCTCCATGACTTTTACATACTTTAACCCTTCTTGGAACTGATTTTTAAGCCACTTGCTTTTATTCCTATAACCGTGTGAATTGGGCTTGCTGCGGAGACAATAGCATCCTTCACCTTCTAGATTTTCTTCTTTAAGTTCGACAAAGTTAATCGATTCCATTATGTATTTCACCCTTCTTTATTATTTTTATGTAGAATTTTTAGGTTTTGAAAATAGACCTCTGGTGAACTCCAATTGCTATATCTAGAAGGAAGCTCAATTTCTTCGATGCTATCATATTCTTTAATTACACTTTTCATTTCATTAAAATAGTTTATTAGTTTAGTAAGATCTTTTTTCCTTCCCACGGTACCATGACCTGGAATCGCTACTTCAAAGTCCAGTTGTTCAATCTCTTTCAAAATACCAATCCATTGATTGACATTTGACTCCTCAAAAATAGTTGGATGACAATTGACAAATAATAAATCCCCCATAAAAATAATCTTATCCTCTGGGATATAAAGAACAGAATCACAAATAGAATGTCCACCGCCTAAGGTAAAAAGTTTCGCACTACATGTAGAACCTGAAAAAAGTAGTTCTCTTTGAAAAGTCTGATTTGGTAAAACTAATTCCAGTGTTGGTAAAGACTGTTTTAACTCGATCAGGAAGCTTATCTGCTTCTGTATGTTGTCATCATGATTCTCTTTTAATGATTTTTCCAAGGATGTAATATAGTTTGATAAACCTTCTATATCCTCCTTCTGCTTTTTAATCCTTAAAGGATGATTCTCTTTCATTATCTGAAAAGTAGTTTCACTTGAAATGATATTACTGCCTTTAAACGTCTGGTTTCCTCGTATATGATCCCCATGCCAATGGCTATTAACTACCAAAGTTACTGATTTCCCAGTAACTTTTTCTGTGGCATTTTTCAGATCTGCTGATGCCTGTTGCGTATTAAACGTATCGAATACAATTACTTTGTCTCCTAAGTCTACAAAACCCGCATTTGCTACAGAACCGCTACCTTCTTTAGCAATTGCCGCATATACATTTTGAGTGATCTTTTCTAAAGTAAAATGTTTGTTGGAAATATACTCCATGCTAATCTACAGGCTTCCCCCTTCTGTTATCATATTAGACTTATCTCGCTATGATTTCGAAAAAGTCTGAATAATTTTCTAAATAATAGTCTGCTTTATCATATTTATTTCTAAATAAACAAGTGGCAATTTCTAGCTCCTTAGCTGGTAATATATCTATTTCCCTATCACCAATTACTAGATCAATACGATGTTTTCTATGTAAATAGTTATATGCTGCCGGATTTGGTTTTCGTGGGAATCCATCATAAATTGTGACCAAATCGGTGAAATATTTCTCCCAATTATGATGCTGCAAAATGGCTAAAACACCGTCTCTATCCTTATGTGACATAATCACATTCTTATTTGCAAACTTAAGTACCTCCTCGATTCCATCAAAAGGAATTATTTCATTAAGTGATAAATCCTTTTCAAGGTCATGCATGCCCAAAACTTGTTGTTTAGAAAGCTTATAATGGTTAATCGCATGGGAAAATGATACTTTTAAATGTTTAATTATTTCTATTTCATCTGTGTTGTCACCTAATACTTGAGAAAATATCGATGCATACATTGGATATGTATCAAATAACGTTCCATCGAAATCCCATAGAATATTCATACTATTTACCACCTTATTATGTAGTAAGTCTGCATAACTCATAGCTCCTTTTGTAAAATATACAGCTCACCCTTTGGTCCCATCTTTCTTACTCCCTTATCTATAAACCCGCTTCGTTTATAAACATGTTGGGCAATCGTATTTTGATGATTTACCGCTAAAATTATCTCCGTCTTTTTAGGAAAATGCTGTTTCACGAACGAACCCAATGCATGTAAAGACTGTTTTGCAATTCCTTTTCCCTGAAACCTCGAATTAACAGAATAACTTCTTAATAAGATAGCATCTCGATTATCACTATAAGTCTGAACCCCTTCCCATCCATGGAGAACAAAAAAGCCCGCTGGCTCACCGTTATATAGAATGATAACGGGGTATTTTGAGTCATCCTCTTTACACGTTTCCAATACTTCTGATGGAACGGACGCATAACGGCTTTGCTCCTTTGTTAAATGATAGTCGCATAATCTTGACCTATATTTATCCGAGTAAAAATCTAAAGTTACAGAATCTGTGGTTTGGATAGACATGTTTCTATACTTCCTCCTGTTGGTCAATTCTTCGTTAAATAAATTTTAACATAGAAAATTATCTAAAGTATCTGGTTAAAGCAGAATGAGGATTTATTTTTAATAGAAACAAAAATGACTACCAATAAATTTCAAATGGTAGCCATAATACTTCTTTATGATTGTGTGGTCGTCTCTTCCTTAAACATACTTGGAAGAATATCTTTTCTAATCGATGGCATTCTCATGGTAAGACTAACTGCTATTCTTCGTAAAAAGCTAACTGCAAGCATCGCATTCATTAGCTTGTAACGCCATTTATAAATCATCGTGATAGTAGCTGCAATGGCAGTCAAAACGATAAACACTCGCATCTAATAACATCCCTTCCTTGTGTGTAATCTGTTATTAGTCTTTTCATTCTAGATGAAAATATGCGAAGTCACTTTTTCAAAAAGCCCGATTCCGTTATTAGGTGCTGAACCGGAATATCGTGCTTTTCGATGGGTAATTCTTCTACAAGTTGCTGCTCACTGATTAATGAAACTGTATTTCCTTTATAGTTTGATAAAAATCGGTCATAATAGCCCCCACCAAACCCAATTCGATAACCATTTTGATTAAAAACAACTCCAGGGACAATAATAAGATCAATCTGATTTTCATCTAATCTATTTTGTTCTTCTGGTTTTGGCTCTAACAGGTTGTAGTATACAGTCTCCAGTTCATTAAAGCTATGTAATCGGTAAAAAACAAGTTTTTTCTCATCTGGATAACATTTTGGTACAGCAATCGTTTTTCCTTGTTTCCAGCCTTCTTCAATAACCGGTCTCGTATCCCATTCAAATCCTCGTGATATCGTGATTCCAATCGTGCTTGCATTTTTCCAAATGGCAGATTGAAATAGATGTTCATATAGCTTCTGTTCTATTCTTTTTTTTTCGGTATCAGAAAGCTTTTGTAAAGTCCCAATAATCCCTTTACGAATAGCTTGTTTGGTCACTGCTTGTCCTCCTAACACGCGGAAATGTAGAAAAAAGCTTGCTCTATACAAAGTTCAAGAGCAAGCTTTTTAGTACAATACCATAATTATTTTGTTTCACGGTGTAAAGTGTGTTTTTTAAGACGTGGACAATATTTCATAAGCTCAATACGCTCAGGATTTGTACGCTTATTTTTAGTCGTAATGTAGTTACGATCTCCTGTTTCAGTACAAGCTAAAGTGATGTTTACGCGCATGTTTTTCCCTCCAAACTATCAAAACTTGCATTACTTGCATGTATTAGTTCATTTCAGACTAGTTAATGATAACAGAAAATAATGTTGGAATCAAGATGATTGTGTGAAAAATAGGATGATATTTACTAAATAGCAGTAGCCAAAAATGCTTAAAAAAGGTGTATCATTAAAAATTCGGTTACCCTTACGTGTCAATCTTAATAAGTTCGACCCAATCACTCTTTTTCTAAATCTTCCCGTCCAAATGCTTTAGTCTTAATATTTTTCTTATCAAGAAATTCCTCGATTTTTTTCTGTTCTCTCCCATTCACCACTTCCATTTTATTCATTATAGATCCTATATTAATTTTTGGAATTTCCCCTTTTGTTGCGCTATCTGTAACATCAGTGAGGATATCACCTAGCTCATAAAGAATATCATTGTAAGCTGTAATATAATTGCTAATTCTTTCAGATTCTTCTTTGTAATCATCAGGTAAAGTATTATTTATAATATAGTTAGCAAAGTTCTCATCATTTTCTATTGTAAGCTTAGTAATTTTGGCTAACTTCTCTAATTCATTTTTATTTAATTCCTTTCCTTCATATATAATCTCTTGAAATGGAATACTAGCTTGATCTAATTCTTCATGGCTGTCAAGGTAGGTCTTAATGCTTAATCTAATTTCTTCTTCGTCAATAACACTATTTTGTTTTTCGGAGGTAAAAATCCCACTCGGAACCTTTACGTCCTCCGTAGAGAGATTATTATTTTCTGCATCATCTGAATCATGAATATTTTCTTCATGAGAGCATGCGCTCAAAATAAAAACTATCAAAAAGCTAATAAAAAGCCTTCTTATCATAAATTCTTCCCCTTTGAAATTGATGTCTTCTATCTTATGTATTTTAGTAAGAATCTAATAAAATTTCATCCTGCTTAGTACCCTAGGGTTGCTAATAAGGTATCTAATAAGATTCCTCTCATAAATTCGAAAAATCCCCCTAATATAAAAAATGATTTATGCTTTTTCACTTGTTAAGACAATATCTGATTATAATATTTGAACGTACTGCTTTGCTAAATGTTCAAATAGGATGTTCAGATTTCCATTCAATGTTGTACCTAAACCACTAACCACCCTTACCATTCAGTTGTGATTTTATAAATCTTGATAACTGAGGCAAATAAATTCTGATTTGCTTCATTATTTCCTTTGTTCTTGAGACACATTTTTATCTATGTATTAAGAATAAAAATTCCCGACAAATACGGATAATAAAAGGATAGCATAAATGAAATTAGCTGTAATGCAATTTAATCATCTAAAGCTATAAAACAGGATTGTGAAGATAAGATTAGATTTTATTGGTTTGGAAAAATGTAACAATATACGTCAAACACAACACAATACAATAAATAATTACAACAATTACTATAGATATAATAAACATAACTGGTTTAATATCAAACAATATAACTAGAATACCTAGACTCGCGGAAGCTCCTAGTAGAATACCCAAAAACGTCCATATAGCTGATTCCTTCATACATAACAATTGAATGTCCTTTCGTGCCCAGCCTATATCTTTTAATATACGCAATTCTGTATTTCGTAAGGTCAGAAATGATGAATTGCTTTCAAACACCGTAATCATAGTAAGCCCTATTGAGACTAGTACAACTAAGAGTAATATAAAATAAATAGAGCTATTAATAAATTCACCTAAATTTGTTTTTCCAGTCAACTCCATCGTTGCAAAAATGGATGTAATAATAAATATTACTAAAAAAGTAACCATTGCTAGTTGTAGGAAGGTTATTCCAATAAACTTACGATAATAATATATATTTCTAAGTAACATCGTTTTTCCTGGTGCACCTTGCTGAATTTTTAATTTGTTTTTAATCGGTATAGTAATCCTTGCTATAAGAATAATTAAAAACAGTAAAGTGCTACTGATGAAAAAAAATAGTGATTCGATATCTAAAAAATGTGCTGAAATCAATCCCCCTATTATACATAAGGAAATTGTTACTGCAGCAAAAGTTAATAACCCTATTTCTATTAAATAGAATTGAGTGATGTGTCTTTTACTCCAACCGATATCAAATAAAAGTTCGCTTTCCTCTTGTCTCGTTTCTCTCCAGAATAAGATACGATTTAACATGTAGAGTCCTCCTACGATAATGAACAAAGCGGTAATAATAAAATTGGATAAAGTCCATCCTTCAGAGATAGTTGTTGCTGCACCTAAACTTGTCCACTGTTGTTTTACCATACCGATGGATTCTACATCCATGTTCATCGTTTCAGGGGATGCCCCGGCAACAATATCAATTTGAAAATCGCCTAATTGATACAACTGTTCAACGACATCCAAAATCTTTCGCTCTGTGGAATCATCATATGATGAAATACCGGAAACTTTAATTCTAATAGCGTCTATTGGAGCATTACCTTTAATTAGCTCTGCATCTTCAATTTGGATTACACCATGAGCGGGAGAAGCAATAAAACTCCCAGCAACACCTGTTTCGTGTACCACTTGTCCATTCTCTGTTGTAGTTGGTGCTTGATGATATATCCCTAATGGACTGGCAGATAAGGATTTTTGATTTTCTTTTGCGGTGTAGGAGCCTACCGGAAACAACACAAACGGATAGTCTCTCATCTCGTATGCTGGTTTTCCTTTTTCTATTAATTTACGATGAATAGGTACTTCCGATTCTGTACCAACTTGTTTTACAGACAAATAGCCATCATGTATACCATAATCAATAGTCTCTGTAAAATAAAATTTAGTCGTTTCTCCAATAGACTTTGCGTACCCTGTTACTTCTATTGGTTTACCTGTATAATCTAATGCAATAGGTTAAGAATCAAATGTAGATAAATAAGGTGACAAATCAAACTCGTAGGTTGTTTGAGATAGACGTTCTGTTTCGGTTAGAGTTTCCAGAAAGTCACGACTGTCTTTTTCTCCGTCAATAATAAAGTCTAACATATCCTCGGGACTTAGATGGAAGCGTTTTTTTATTGCCAAAGTATCCATAGTATCCCAAAGTAATTCCGTCTTCGTTACGTGTAGTTTTATTGGTATGTTTGGATCCTTTAGATACAAGACCTTTATAATTGGTGCATCCCTAGCAAAACTCATTTCAGATTTTTCAGTTAGCTCTAAATCACGTTTAACTTCGGAAAAATCAATTCCAGTCAACTTTTTTTCCTGTTCACTATCAATCCCAACCATTAAGTGATAGGTTTGGGGAATAAGATATTTTGGAGTTTCCCCGCTTACTCCACCCATCGCAGTTTTATACATTCTAATAGAATCAAAACCATCGTAATATCCTTCTTGTTCTAGAAAATATGATTCCATAGTATCCGATAATGAGTATTCATGAATCCCATCTGATGTACTAAACCTAGCACTGAATAAGCTACTTGACTCTGGAAAAGGAAATTCTACCGTATAAGAGAATCCAGTGAAATAACCCAAAGATGCAACAGGTGCGGCAATTTCAATATCGTCCATAGCAAGAATCTCTTTCCATGTATCCAATGTAATACCGCCACTACCAACTCCCAAATAATTTTCTTCCACGAGTCCAAGTTTCTTTTCAACTTTAGTCTGACTCCCTTTGGGACGTACTAAAATATCGTAACTTCCTCTCGCATGTTTTTTAATATCATCACTTACCTGTGCTTGAACATCTTGAAGAGAATGGATGCTAATTGTGCTCACGGTTAAAATAGAGACTACTGCTACAATAAATAAAAGCGAGCTAACCCATTTGTTTCTTAAAGAATTGAAAGCATACTTAACCATGAATTCTCTCTCTTTCTACGAAAGATTTTTTTTCAATTTCTAAAATTTGTTGGCCTCTGTTTGCAACTATCTCATCATGTGTGGCGAGTATGATAGTATGCCCCTCTTCATGGATATGTTCTAATAATTGTAATATATTGTCGCGGTTTGCAGCGTCTAAATTACCTGTAGGTTCATCACATATTAATATAGGTGGGTTAGTTAATAAGGCACGTGCAAAGGCAACTCGTTGTTGTTCTCCACCCGATAGTTCAGAAGGAAGATGGTTTAATCGGTTTGATAGACCTATTTTATCAATGATAGCTTCTGCGTTATCGCGAATCTTTTTTTTCTTTTCATAAGGGATCAGTGGTAACATGACGTTTTCCAAAACTGAGAACTGCGGTAGTAAACGGAATTGTTGATAAACAAATCCGACTTTATCTCGTATAAACGTATGTCGTTCATTAGCGGTCATTTGATAGAGATTATAATTGTCTATGAGTACAGTCCCAGACTCAGGCAACAATAACCCACCTATCAATTTTAAAAGGGATGTTTTTCCAGAACCGGATGGACCAACAATCGAAATCCATGAACCTTTTTCAATTTTTATAGAAGCATTCTCTAAAATCACAGTATTCGGTTTGTACGAAATATTCACCTTATCAATCAAGATCATAGCTATTTCTCCTTAAATACGGATGTTGGCGCTTTAGGAAGAAACTATTTTACTAATTATTCTAAATTATTGCTTTTGTTTAGGTCCGTATTCTTTACAAGTACACTTCCTACCTTACAGCCAGTAAATTGTATTATTTCAAACACATTTTCTCTCATGTAATCTTCTTTATATTTATGTTAAAGTCACTTAACATAAATACTTGTTTTAGAATTTTCGTTATTAATATTTAATGAAGCTTACAATTCCATTTAGTGTGTGCTATCTCTTGTTATCCATCGACAAGTTAACTACCATTTACTATATTTTGGTTGGAAACGATAATTTTTTCTTTACTTTCTTAGTGTTTTCAACATGGAAAGAACTTTGAAACCTTTGGCTTGGCCTACGTTTTTTTATAGCATTAATGGCAAGGCATTTAGTATACAATAAAGAAGTATTATATCCGTTTTTTTGCCCTACTTTTTAACTACAAACGGTTCAAACTGTTTAGCAATCTCGATTAATTCCTTTTTATATTTCATTATGTCATCTACTGTTTCAATATGATAAGTAGTTTTTGATTCATCGTTTAGTTGAATATACTTCTTTGGTCCGTTGAAGCCTAATCTACAAATCCATTTTCGAATATTATCATCTAATAAAACATTAAAGTAACTTCTATTATCTCTATAAAACACTCTAGATGAATCTAACTCTTCTTTGAGAATTAACTTAACAATTACATACCCTTCTAATTCTTCTTCTGTAGTATGAATCTCTACTTTGCTATCTTTTGAATCTACTGTACTCTCCTCAATCTTACTTTCAGCAGAATCTGTAATGGATACATTATCATTATTACTTGATGAAGAATTAAGTGCTTTTTGTAACTTTTCATTAACTTTCTCACTTATAAACTGATTAAATGAGTTTTTGATTAGCTCTCTAAAATTATCAATCACCTTTTTGGTTTTAACTCCCTGAAATATATCAGTTAAAACAACTCTAATAAAATCTTCTGAGGGACTCTCCATCTGTGAAAACAAAAATTTTTTAATTTCACTAGAATATTTCAACTCTGAAGCAGTATTTAAAACATTGTCGACATCAAAAACACTTTTTCTAAATTTTGCAAGTTCAACAATGTCACCATCCTTTAAATCAACCATATTAATTATAAAGAAGGGTTTTTGATCCATCCTATTTTGTTCTTCTAGGTCAGTAAAAAATTTGTATTCTATTCCATTCGTTAAAATTGCAAATTTGGCTTTAGTAGTACCAAAATATCTGAAGAGTTGGGAATCATGTTTTAATAACTCTTCCTTAACACTTTTAGCTTCAATTAATATTACAGGTTCATTTCCTTTTAAGATTGCGTAATCTATTTTTTCGCCTTTTTTAATTCCAACATCCGCAACATACTCTGGAACTAATTCCTCAGGATTAAAAACATCATATCCCAGTATTTGGATCAGTGGCATAATTAAAGCCGTTTTAGTTGCTTCTTCAGTCTGTATATTTTCTTTTATTCTTCCTATTCTATTTCCAAGTCCTATTATTTGCTGCTTGAATTCCTCCACATCTATCACTCCTTACATATTTATCTAATATTATAGCAAATATATTAATTAAATGTTATAAAATATCAGAATATTTATTATTCTATCTATAGTCGCTGTGTAACTTTTTTCTACACCTATTTATTTTATCTGATTTCTCCTCAGGTAATTGCAAGCTAAATTTCCTTTCTGAAATGTAGTTGAAGTTTGCAACTTAATAATTGCTAAGTTACTTATATCCCCTTCTCAAAACAATTATATTCCTGATGGCCCTCAGGTTTAGACCGAAAGAAAACACTTCCCCTCTTTTCATAATCCCACTCATCAGATATCCCATTCATTTTGTACAACATGACCAATGACTTTTCTATCATTATTGCTTCTCTATGATGTCCTATCATTCCTTTCTACCTTTAATACTTAAGTACCAAGCCGCTTCAACCAACACACAACCTTCCTCTCATTTTGCACCCATCTAGCAGGATTCTAGCTTTTTAACGAGAATATATGGAATCAAATACATGAAAGGATGTGGTTTGTATGAAGAATATAAAGTCTACTAGCTTGTTTTTCATTCTTCTCATGATTGTCGCATCACCGATATTAGCTGCTTCAAGTGGTGGATCGGGTCACGCATTTGACAACAAAATTATCAAGCGAATAAGCGCGGAGAATATTTATCAGCATGTAGCGTATTTATCTGAGGAAATTGGGCCTCGTGGTGCTGGTACGGAGGGTGAACTGGCAACTGTAGAGTATCTCGTTGATCAGTTCGAAAGCTTCGGATATGAGGATGTTAATGTGTATGAATTTACATTTACCTATCGCGGCTCTGATGTGACTGCCTATAATGTGGAAGCTGTCAAAAAACCAATGAAAAACCATAATACAGGACAGCAAATTATTATTGGCTCTCATCATGATTCGGTTCCTCATGGTCCAGGCGCGAATGATGATGCTTCAGGTACTGGAGCATTACTGGAATTAGCACGCGTTTATGCAAACACACCAACAGATACGACGATTAAATTTGTTGCTTTTGGTGCGGAGGAATACGGACTTTGGGGTTCTAGGAAATATGCCGAGGCGATGACTGCTGATGAAATTGAACGTACTGTTGCCATGTTCCAATTAGATATGGTTGGAAGTGCAGATGCTGGGGATCTAGTTATGTTCACTGCTGATGGGAAGAAGAATGCGGTAACAGATCTTGGTGCTGCGGCTGGATCACGTGTAAGTGAACTCATTCCTTACAGTGAGCTTGGACGAAGTGACCATGTTCCTTTCCACAACCTAGGAATCCCTGCAGCCTTATTCATTCATACACCACTTGAGCCTTGGTATCATACGGAAGATGATGTTTTGGCCCATATTAGTAAGGAAAAATTGAAAGATGTTGCAAATATTATTGGTGCCGCTACGTTTCAAATCGCTAGAAAAGATACACCAGCACTTGAAAGATCAAGAGTAGCACCAGTTCCGGTCGATTATTATTATGAGGAACCAGAATTGTAATCTCCCTTTTGAAGCACAGAATTTATTCTGTGCTTCTTTTTAAGCCTTTTGAATCTTCCTTCATTTAACGACTCTCCATAGTCTTTTAAAATTATAGGAAATACATTCATTTTAAACCTCCATCACTATATTTCTATTGATGAAAGATAAATCACCTACATCAAATTTATAATAGTATAATCCTATGCACTCCAAAAATTAAAATCCTACCTATTCTAGTAGATTTTGTAATAGAACATAATCCTCTAGGAACTAAGAACCTTGCCTGTCAAAATTTGCAATGTATAATAGAATAGATTACTATTTTTAAGTGGGCCATTTATGAATCTAGGGCATTGGGTCCTTGATTTTCCAATAGTCAACAAAAAAAATGTATGATATAACTATTATTGTACATAGAAATGGAGGTTAAATTATGATTGTTGCGGGATTAACGATTGTAGTGATTGCAATTGCATTATTCATTCTATCATTCTTCGTAAATGATCGCTTTGAAAAAATAGAGAGTGATTTAGAGCAGTTGTCTATCTCAACAATGCAAGAAACATATCAGCTTAAGAAAAAAGTTAACGTTTTAGAGGAAGAATTACTACAAGAAGACTATAAATTCAGTGATACATTCCATGATACATTAGAGAATTAAAATAACTAAAGATAGGTGAAATTATGAAACAATCAATTCGTGCATTTGCGGTTGGCCTATTTACAGCTGGTATCATTATGCTTATCGTGAATTATTTCGATAGTAACAAGGTTAAAGATATATCCGAAATGCCTATGGATGATGTTGTCAGTCAATTAAAGGATAAAGGCTATCGCATTGTCTCAGAATCAGAGTATATCTCCCTTTCCATGAATAAGGATGCTTCGAAGGAGACCGCAGGACAAAATGTAGCTACTAAGGATGAAAAGGCAGAGAATAAAGAAAAGCAGGATGAAAATACTAAAGCAGATTCTAAAAAGCAAACCACTCCTCCTTCTACATCAAAAACAGAAGATACTAAGAAAGATGCTAACCAAGAACAGAAGCAAGAACAGGAAAAAGCAAAAACTTTCACATTAAAAATTGAATCGGGAATGCCTTCTTCTACAATTGCCAAGGAGTTAGCAGCTAATGGTATTGTTGATAATGCCGATAAGTTCATCGACTTCTTAGAAAAAGAAGGGTATGCGGTTCGTATCCAGCTTGGAGAATTTAAGCTCACAAGTGATATGAGCTATGAGCAAGTTGCAAAAGCACTAACAAGATAAAAAGAGGTTATCTCAGAGGTACCAACTTCCTTTACCGAAGGAGTTGGACCTGAGATTACCTCTTTTTTTAATCATTCAAATCGACAATTTCGCCTTTCACCAAAAACAATATACTCTCACCTATATTTGTTATATGATCAGCAAATCGTTCCAAATACCTCGCAATATATGCTATTTGCATGACATACTGAACCTGCTCAGGGAATGTTGCTGTTTCGGCTAATAGCTCTGTCACGACCTGTTTATATAATGAATCTACCTTATCATCCATCTCTGCAAGCTTTTGCGCAAACGTAATATCCTCATTTTGAAAAGCGCTAATAGCTGTTTCTAGCATAACTAGGGTTATATCTCGCATCGACTTTAACTCATGCGGAATCTCTGCCTGATATTCTTCACCCAAACGAATGGTTGCTTTAGCGATATTTTTAGCATTATCACCCATTCTTTCAATATCTGTAACCACCCGTAAGGCAATGATTAACCGCCGCAAATCTGTCGCTACTGGCTGCTGTTTTGCAATAAGGAGAATCGCTTTATCATTAATCATGCCTTCCTCCTTATCAATCGACTTATCATCACGAATAACCGTACGTGCTAATTCTGTGTCATGGTTAAATAATGCATCAATCGATTTACGTAAGGCCCTTTCCGTTAGTTTTGCCATACGAACAACGCTTGTATTTAATGCTTCCATTTCCGTATGGAACTGCTCTCGACTTACCACTATCCCATCTCCCCTCTATATGCCGGTACCCCTATCATATCGGGCTAATGTGAAAGGAATATGAAATTCTTGTAAATAAACTGTAAATACACAGGTATTAGCCTTTAAATTTGTACTGAATTTTTCTAGTAGTATAATAAGAATCATGTGGACTTAGCTTATTTAGTTTTTAGGACGTAGATACAAGTACATCTTTTTCACAGTCCCCTCTTAATTCTTCAACCTCTAATGAAAGCGAGATACACAACTATGGATATGTGGAATGACTTAATCAGCCAGTATGGATACATAGCTATTTTTTTCTTATTAACATTAGGAGTCATTGGACTTCCAATTCCAGACGAAGTACTCATGACCTATCTCGGTTATATAACATCCACTGGGAAAATGAGTTACTTATTAACTGTTTTGTTTGGAGTTGCTGGTTCCATTGTAGGTATTACAATAAGTTACATACTAGGAATTAAACTTGGGGAACCCTTTATCAGAAAATATGGCCCAAAATTTTTCATAAAAGAAAAAGCAGTTAAACGAACGAAACTGCTTTTCCATAAGCATGGGGCGTACATGCTTTTTGCTTGTTACTTTATTCCTGGTGTCCGGCATGTTGCAGCATATTTAGCAGGGATTACGGGATATAAGTACAGGCCCTTTGCATTATTTGCTTATAGTGGTGCGGTTGTTTGGGTACTGGTTTTCGTAACTCTAGGAAACCGCTTAGGGAGTCATTGGGAAATCATATTTTCCTTTATTAGTAGATACACTAAAATAATGCTGATTATTCTAGGTATTGGAGCAATCATAGCAATATTGTATTACTTCTTTTTTAAACGGATGAAGAGCAGTACATGATTATTAAATCATCCATTTACCAATAGCCTGACCGACAAGTACTTGGCTATCTATATTAGATAATGGCTGAAAATCATCATTTCTCTCTAAAAAGACTATCACTGTTGATCCGAAAGTGAAGTAACCTAGTTCTTCCCCTTTTTTAAAATGATTCTGGGAATTAGCTAACACAATGCTATTTATATTTAATGCTCCCACCTTAACCATGGCTAATCTACCATAGTCAGTAGAAAGCTCTGATACAATCCGATAATTCGTAGCAAAAGGCCTGTCTCCATATCGTAAACCAAGGTTATTTACTGGGTAGGATTTTTCACCAAGTGCATAACGAGAAAGTAGTGAGCCATCGATTGGATAATGAAAATGGTGATAATGAGCTGGAGACAGGTAGAATATGTAGAAAAAACCGCCATTATACACTTCTGCTTTACTTTCACTTCCAAATATCTCATCCAACTTATAGGTATGACCTTTAATTTGGAATGTTCGATCCTTAGCCACATTTCCCGCATCACTTAATATGCCATCGACTGGGGAAACAAGTGTATGTGGCGAAGTGTCTGTCATTCGAGAAGTGTTTTTTAATCGACGTGTAAAAAAATCATTTAATGATTGATAATGGTAAAGAGGGTATTCCATTTCTTCTTGATTGATGTCGTATATGCGTGCAAATGGTCTCACTAGAGGCTTGCTTAGCTTCGATTTTGCTATAGTCTTCAAAAGGTTGGAACTAATAGGATTTCCAGTCAATTCAACAAAATATTTTAAAAGTATTTTCTTCATCTTCTCATTTCCTTTGTCAATAATTTCAAATGTACGGTTGGCTTTCATCATGTTTAGTTGTATAATTTTTTGAGGAGGTGTATCATTTTTGTTTCTAGTAAAGAATTTTTATTATACGAAAATAAAGTCACAATTAGCAAATATTATTACATTAATGAATTTAGAGTTCGGAATTATATCTATTATACTTATGGCAAAGGGCTCATTTCATTTGAGTCTATTATTCATTTTTCTAGCAGTTTTTTTTGATAGATTTGATGGTATGGTAGCACGTAAATTAAATATTGAATCTGATTTTGGTAAAGAGCTTGATTCCTTAAGTGACCTTGTTTCATTTGGAGTAGCACCTGGTCTACTAGTCTATATGACAATTTTGAATAAATTACCTGGGGTAGGCTTATCGCTCATCGTGATTTATATTTTATGCGGAGCAATCCGATTAGCCAGGTACAATGTAAAAGAATTCGATGGTGCCTTTTACGGTATACCTATTACTGTTGCTGGCTTTTTGATGGCATTTTCAGTCCTCTTTTCGAATCATTTACCTATAATGTTTTATGTTATTCTTACATCTATATTAGCTGTTTTAATGGTGAGTAACATACGTATTCAGAAAATGTAATATCAATGTAGTAAAATTCAATATGAAGAGGTCGTTTTTTACGAAGAACTTCCTCATTTATAGCTTTAATTCAGTGACTGATGACTGAACAATAGGTTTTATGAAAATACCCTAAAATCGAATGATTCGAATTTAGGGTATTTTTCTTATTCATTTTCTTGGTCATTTTGAGAATCTTGTTCTTCCTGGTCCACTTGATTCGCTTGTTTATCCTCATCTTGCTTCATATCATCCTTTGCTCTATCTTCCTTCAAAGAGAAGTAAGCATCTAAGATTCCACGTGTGATGTTATGGTTAATAGGCGAACTTGAACTCTCATCTAGATTTGGCACGATAACTGCTATTGCGATTTCCGGATTATCATATGGTGCATATGCAACCATTGTTAGATTAACAGTTTTCGCTACAAGCTCTCCTTTATCATTGAAAACCTCATTCTGCGCTGTTCCTGTTTTACCTGCTACTTTGAAGTTGGTACCTCTAAAATAGTTATAGGCTGTTCCGCCTGGCTCTTGGAATACTTGGCGGAAGCCTTCCTGTACCCGTTTAATATACTTATCATCCATTACTATTCTATTTAAAATCTGTGTATTCGCAGTTTTATAGACAGTACCAAAGTCTTCAAGCCCAGTGGATGGATTGCGAACCTCTTTTAAGAAATGTGGCTGAACACGATATCCACCATTAGCGATTGTGGAAACATATTGGGCAAGCTGCATCGCAGTAAACGTATCATACTGGCCAATGGCATAGTCCATTAATAAACCAGCACCTGGTTTCGGACCAACATAACCAGTTGATTCATATGGAAAATCTATTCCCGTTTCTACGCCAAGACCAAATTGCTTGAAGTAATTTCGCATCTGTGTAAATGCTGCTGGATTAAAGCGAACTTTCTTCTCAAATTGATAATTGTATTCCCCACCCATTTTCAATGCAATATAGAACATGTAAACGTTAGATGACATTCGAAGCGCGTCTAAATCATTAACATAACCTAAGTCCTTCCATGACCCCTTCGTAGGTGTTCCTGCAATTTTCATTGGGGTATCAAATTCTGTATGTCCAGGAGTGATTATACCAGACTCATATCCAGATAAGATGGTTGCCCCTTTAACAGCAGAACCTGGACGATGTGCTTCATGTAGCACCTTATAAGAAGTATCCATAATCTCGTTCTGTTTCGCATCTGTAAAGCTCTGTCCGGATACAGCGAGTACTTCTCCCGTATTTGGATTCATAACAACAGCAAGTGCGTCACGTAAATGTCTTTCAGCGCCATTCTTTACGGCATTTTTAAGCTCCTGGCGTAAAACTTCATCCACCTTATCTTGAAATTCCATATCTACCGTTAGGATTACATCTTTTCCACTTTCACCAGGAACAACAACATCAGAATCCAAAATAACTCCACTATTACTCATCGTGTATTGGACCTGCTCTTTTCGTCCTCTTAGGAAGTCTTCATATTCTTTCTCTAATCCCGTATCACCAACTCGGTCATTTCTGCTATACCCTTTTGCAAGATAGTAGTCGATATTTTCAGCAGGCAGACCTGCTTTTTCAGTCGTAATCTTACCAATGATATTACGGAATGTGACATCATACGGATATTCACGAACCCAGTCAGTCGTTGCATTAATTCCAGGTAGTTCTGCTAGATGCTCTGCGACTCTAGCATATTCCTCAGGAGTTACCTCTTCACTTTTTACGATTTGTGGTGTTAGAGAATATGCTCGATCAAGTTCTTTTTTAATGAGGATAATTTCTTTATCTTGCTCAGTAATCTGATCATATTCTTCTTTAGTAATCCGTTCTAGAATCTCATTATATTGCTCTGAGTTATCCATCTCTTTTGCCTCTTCAAGTGGCAATTTTTTTAGAGCTTCCTTTTCATTCAACAAATACCAATATTCTTTTTTATCCCGTTCCGTAATTTTTTTGAGTTGCTTTTTCTTTTCCTCAGGATCTTTTTTAAACATGTCAATATATTCCGCAAGTTTTTGAGCCACTTCTAACCTGTCTTTTGCTTGAACACCCTTTGGGGGCGTGTATGTAATAGCATACATTGGTTTATTCTTCGCAATGACATTGTAATTGCGGTCATATATTTCTCCACGTGGTACTGGAATTTTTGTTATATCCTTTGTCGTTTTTTCAATTTCTGTTTGAAAAGCTTCCCCATTCAATATTTGAACAATACCAAGCTGTATGATTAGTACAGCAAATAATAAAAACACGATAAAAAATAATATATTTAAACGGAAGGGAAGTTGTGCTTTTTTCTTCTTATTTTGGACCTTCTTCATTACTCTCCCCCATAACTTGTTATTAGGTAATCTATTTATTTATTATAGCATCTTTTCTTACTTATTATCGATTTTTTTCGTCGGTAACTCGGTCTTTTATCAATATTTCTTTTTTATTCGTTCCAGTAAGGAATATATTACGTACGAATAAATAAATACCTAAATGCATGGCCCCAAAAAACACAAGCAGGAGTGGGATGATTTTTCCCTCATTAAACAATGTTATTCCAAGAATAAAGGCGAGAATAGAAACAACTCTACCAATGTTTGAATACAATTCCCGAACAACAATATATTCTATTCTAAGATCAGCAGCTTTCCAGGCTTTTCCGATAACATCATAGGTCATGGAGAAATATGGTACATTCATAATCGGGTATGCAATTCCAATGATGATACCGTACACAATTAAAGTTGCATAGCTCGCATGAAATAAAATAATAAATAAGGAGAGATAAAGCATAAGACTTCCAATTAATATTGCTTTCTTACGTTTCGATGGTTTAATAAATTTAGTGGCCAAAAAATAAAAAATGAAGGAAAAGCCAGAAAAAGCTAAGTTAAATGTACCAAGGGATAACTCACTTTGGGTGACAATATATACCCAGATCGTTATGACAAACATGAAAATACCTTCACGCAATCCTTGAAATAAATGTGCATTTAAAATTCGATTCCAATTACGGTTGTTCTTTCTTTCCTGAACGACTCGTCTAAATAAGTATACTCCCTCTGCTGGCCTTCTCTTTAAGAAAAAGCTACATATTACTGCACAAATAAATAAGACAAAAGATGAAGTGAAAATTGTACTATAACCAATATTCGCATCCATTTTTGAAATAATATAGCCAGCTGTAAACGGGCCGATCATCCCTCCAAATGACTGTAATACCCCTAAAAACCCATTAAAAAAATCTCTTGTTTCCGGCTCTGTAATTTCAAAGGTTAACACATTAAATGCCAGCCAATAAAAGCCATAACCGATACCAAGTAAGCTACCTAACATAAAATTAAAATGGGCAGATTTTTCTCCAATCATTAAAACACATAAAAAAAAGATTGATAAAAATATTACCCCCAACCTTAATACGATGACTCGGTCTACCTTTTTAGCAATTTTTCCCGCAACGATAAACGTAATTGGTTGGAAGACAGAGGTAGCTAAATTATATACCGCAATCGTATAATAGTTGCCGGCTGCTTGTTTCCATAAATAAATATTTACAAATGTATTAGATAAATATATGCCTAATGAATACAACCCACCTATAATCAACAAAAGAACTAAATCTCGATTGATTTCTGTCTTTCCCAAAACATATTGCAACGTTTTATTCATATTGTAATGCTCCTTTTCTCTTTCATTAGTGTAATCAATTCATTTTCAGATATTCAAAAAGAAAGAGAAAAAGGGCCTGACTATAAATAGCCAAGCCCTAGAGCATTATATGAATCAAAACGACATTATTTTGCTGCTTCGTAATTCTTTGTAACTTCATCCCAGTTAACTACATTCCAGAATGCAGAAACATAATCAGGACGCTTGTTTTGATAATTTAAGTAGTAAGCATGCTCCCAAACATCAAGACCTAATAAAGGAGTTTTACCTTCCATTAAAGGAGAATCTTGGTTTGGTGTGCTAGTTACTTCTACTTCACCATTATTTAGTACTAGCCAAGCCCAGCCAGAACCGAAACGGGATTTTGCAGCATTTTCAAATTCTTCCTTGAACTTGTCAAAGCTGCCAAATTTAGCATTGATTTTATCAGCTAATTCACCAGTAGGTTCTCCCCCACCATTTGGAGATAAGACTTTCCAGAATAGGCTATGGTTAGCGTGGCCACCACCATTATTACGTACTGCTGTACGAATACTTTCAGGTACTGCATCAAGATTACTAATTAGGTCTTCAAGAGTTTTACCTTGTAGATCTGATTGTCCTTCAAGAGCAGCATTTAAGTTAGTTACATAAGTATTATGATGCTTTGTATGGTGGATATTCATTGTTTCTTTATCAATTGTTGGCTCTAATGCATCATATGCATAAGGTAATTCAGGTAATTCAAATTTTGCCATAACAAGTTCCTCCTTATTAATAATTTGAGTATAAGGATATAATATCCTCTACAAGCAAGATTATCAGAGCTTTCCAGTTCTTGCAAATTATATGCCCAATAGGCATTGGCAACGATTACAGTGAACTTTGGAAGGAGAAATGATGCAATGGTATTGGATTATAGAAGCATGGGCTTTATTGCTATAAAGATTTATTTTATAAAATTTTATTAAGACAATTTGAGGCTAAATAGTGGGGGTTTGTCTGTTAGGATGGGGCTGTTGGCAGCGTTATTGCTTGGTTGGTTGATTGGTTTATTAGCATATAGCAATTAGACACTGTTAGTGGCTTTACTGCTTTTTCAGTCTATTAGAACCCGTCTATTAGACATTATTAGTGATTTTGGGCTTTTTCAGTCTATTAGAACCTGCCTATTAGACATTATTAGTGATTTTTGGCTTTTTGAGTCTATTAGAACCTGTCTATTAGACACTATTAGTGATTTTTGGCTTTTTGAGTCTATTAGAACCTGTCTATTAGACATTATTAGTGATTTTTGGCTTTTTGAGTCTATTAGAAGCTGCCTATTAGACATTATTAGTGATTTTTGGCTTTTTGAGTCTATTAGAACCTGTCTATTAGACATTATTAGTGATTTTTGACTTTTTGTGTCTATTAGAAGCTGTCTATTAGACACTATTAGTGATTTTTGGCTTTTTCAGTCTATTAGAACCTGTCTATTAGACACTATTAGTGATTTTTGGCTTTTTCAGTCTATTAGAACCTATCTAATAGACACTGTTAGTGATTTTTGGCTTTTAAAGTCTATTAGAAAGAGTTTATTAGACATATTTAGGGACCTCACTGCTTCTTAAGTCCTCTATTAAACAATATTAGTGACTTTATTTACTTCTTCAATATAATAGAACCGAATGATTAAACAAGAATAAAAACAAATTAAACCAAAACACAAAAAAACAAGCCTTAGCTTGTACAAAATGGTGGCTCGGGACGGAATCGAACCGCCGACACATGGATTTTCAGTCCATTGCTCTACCGACTGAGCTACCGAGCCTTATTGATTTTTAAAATAATAAAATATATATGGAGGAGGTAGAGGGATTCGAACCCCCGCGCGGTTTGACCCGCCTGTCGGTTTTCAAGACCGATCCCTTCAGCCAGACTTGGGTATACCTCCGAGTATAAATGGTGGACCCTGCAGGACTCGAACCTGCGACCGATCGGTTATGAGCCGATAGCTCTAACCAACTGAGCTAAGGGTCCTTACTTAATATGGGGCGATCGGTGGGAATCGAACCCACGAGTGCCGGAGCCACAATCCGGTGCGTTAACCACTTCGCCACGACCGCCATGATGTTATTACTATGATAGAAAATGGTAGCGGCGGAGGGGATCGAACCCACGACCTCACGGGTATGAACCGTACGCTCTCGCCAGCTGAGCTACGCCGCCATTTTGTAATTGGCTCCACAGGTAGGATTCGAACCTACGACCGATCGGTTAACAGCCGATTGCTCTACCACTGAGCTACTGTGGAATATTATTTATCACAGTACCTAAACAGTTTTTGATTCAGTAGAAAGTAGTGATTTCTCATCGTACTACTGATTGATGAGCACCCTCACTCGTCAACATTCTTACACAATGCTAGAGGACTACTTTACCGCTGAACTACTGTGGAATTAAGATAGATTATTTCCACTTTTATGACCACCTATTTCAGTGGCACAAAATATAATTTAACATAATTCGAAGTACATGTCAACAATTAACTTTTACAAGATATGTATTAAAACGACAATAAATAATATAGCATCTTTCTAATTTTTTTTCAACAATTATTTGCAAAAATTTGTTTCTAATCCATGAAATCCTTATCGCACCTTAATCTTTAAATAATGATGGACAACAGCATTTTCATATTCGCCATATATTTCATACATAAATGTCCCAGATGTGGTTGGCGCAGTAAACGTATATGTATTCAAATCAATATCAACTTTATCCAATCTTTCATAATCTTTCAATTGGAAAACAGTTATATGATTAGGTTTTTGGTTGAGGAAATCAAGTGTTACTAGATCTTTCTTTTTGACCTTTAATGTATCAAGCATATTATCTATATCATCCGGAAAAACATCCCCCATCATTATAGTTGTACCATCCTCTTGATCAAAAGTGCTTGTTCCATTTATAACCTTTACCTTTTCTTTTCCAACGACAGCATAGATGCAAGGGAATTTAGTTTCCTTGCATTTTTCTATTGAATGAATAGTTTTTCCTCTATCAAAAACTACAACAGTAGCTACTATGACCACTAATATGATTAAAGGTATAATCCAAATTTTCCTCATCAAGCCTCCCCCTTTTCTCTCCATGCTTCACCTAGATGGTCTCTAAATAACCACATGTTAAATATTTTTTCTTTGAACTGATCTTTCTTTCCAAATATAAGCAATATTATTTGATAAATATTTTAATTTCATCTTTGTATTTCGCCACTAGTTCATTTAATACTTTGTTTCCCTGTTCGTTATATTCATCGATGTCATCAATGTCACCTTGAAATTCACCTATTATTTCTTGTACATATGCATTCATATAGGCCATACTCTCTGAAGTCGCTTCAATATATTTCTTATAATAATCCTCAGGCTCCATTCCAAGCTTTTTAGCTTGTGAATCAGCAAAATTACGAATCACCTCTGCTACTGGAGAAGCATCTTCTTCAGCGGGATAGGTAGCATGCTCCTCAATTATCTCCTGAACTTCCTCCGCGACATCGATTTTCAATTTTTTAGCTTCTTGTATAACCAATACTGCCTTCACTGTACCCTCAATCGCATCCATTATTTTTTCATCAGGATATAGAAAGCGTAAATCACCAATTGTAATTTCTTCTCCCCTAACTATTGCTACTACATCCTCATTTTTGTATCCTGTTGAATTGGAGCATCCAACTAGTATAAAAAACAAAATGAGTAAGGATAACTGACAAAGATTGCGCATTGACTTCCAACTCCATTCAATCACAAAAATGATCATTTATATTGATTATAGTGTTATCGCTACGGAAGCTAAGGCTAGAATAATAGAACTAAAAATATAAATCTCTGTTATCTAGGGGAACCTCCCTCAACCATCATGGAAAATAACAGCAAGACAACGGAACTTTAATCATTAATAATTTCCTACACAAATTTCCCATGAGTGCTACCTTAAACTTTATCACAAAATTCCAAATAATTACAATAGAAATAGTGGTTGCTTTTATTCTCGATTTAGATGCCATTATGGCATCTAATCTTTAACCCACTTATCAAATTTCCATCTATAAATTTCCTTAAAATAATTTTCCGTCCTCAAATTAATAATTACTCAACGGTTTCCATTTACTTTATCTGTTATGGAATCACTTAATGCTTTACTTAAAATCTCCCCTGGTAGACCGTCTATTTCACATAGTTTTTCCGAAATAAAGCCCCTATTCGTTAGGATCATCCTGGAAGGAATATTGTTGGGATCAATGATGGCGGTTAGTCGGGTTAAGGCTGTATTTCTTGCTTGTTCTATAAAATAATCGGCTATTTTGCTACCATAGCTATTTCCCCAAAACTCAGGTAAAAGCATATAACCTAATTCCGCTTCAACAGTATTCTCTTCATTTAAAATCAAACGGCCTAGACCGAGAAAGACATTATCGGTAGTTGACACTTTATATGTACCAAATAGTTCATGTTTTTTATTAAGCTCTAATATTTTCTTATAGTTTGTGTGAGCTTCCTCTAATGGTATAGCTCGCTCAGTTATCATAGCCATTACCGATTCATTTGAAACTAGACTAAAATAATGATCGAAATCATCCGAATGAAACTTCCTAAAATAAAGGTTTGTCATTTAATATCTCCTACTCTCTCTGGTCTATTTTCCCATATATATTTCGTATAAAGTTTGTCATGACCACATCATAATCTGGATAATGATATTCCAACTCAAAAGCTACTTTTTTCGAATATTGTCGAAACATATCACAGCATATCTGAAATGATTGCCATGTCTCTTTATAGCCAACTAATGAAAAAGTACTTAGTAACCTATCAAAAACCTCTTTGGAAATATGCTGATCGATAAATTTGTAATATTTTCCTAAACTAAAATTAAATCCCTTCCTTAATCCAATTTTCCATGACATCATACGTAAAAGCTCTGGGCGAAGTATTTGATTAAAATGATCGATAGCATAAAGTATTTCTTTACGATACAATCCTTTAGCCACATATGTAGATACGCTCCAAAATTCATTACAGCAATCAATAAACTCCCGTTCTGACGGTTTTTTAATCCAATATCTCTCATCACTTGTGACAATCTTATTGGAGATACGATTATCCTTATCAATTAAGAGTTTTACTAAACCATCCGATTCCGAAAAATAGTGCTCGATTTCCTCAAGGGGGATTAATGTTAAATCTATCTTAATGCCATCTTTAAAATACATGAGGTAGCTATACCAACTTCCTAATTCGGATGGATACAACTCCATGTTCTCTGGCTTTTGAAGAAAAAGCAATTCCCCGAATTTATTTAACCAATCATCATTCCTCTTATAAAATTCCATATCTGTTACAAAAAAGGTTATATCATAGTCTTGAAAGTCATCCTTAAGGATATTTTCATTTGTTCTAGAGCCTTCCAATACAGATAATCTGATTAAATCATCTTCTTCTACAATTAAATTAAAAAGATTGAGTATTTCATTTTCGTTACGCAATTTAAATACCCCCAATTCTACCTACATAATATTCTGACATAATCATTCCAGCTCTACAAGTGTATCTTCCAACTATATTTAGGTACGAGTAAGGTTCAATTGTAAAAAATAAAAATATAAACAAAACTAATCGTCTTACGCTATAATCAGAATATCTATATTTTCAAACGGATGATAATAGAGAAAAACTAACATTAACTCTAGGAGAGAAGAAATGAAACAATATATTGGGGACGGAATGCTCCTTATTACTGCTATTGTTTGGGGAAGTGGTTTTGTTATTACAGCAATAGCGCTTGAATATTTAACCGCTTATCAAGTCATGGCTGGACGCTTTGTAATAGCGAGCATTATACTAGTACTTTTATTCGGCAAGAAAATTATAACTTTTACAAAGTCTGTAATTTGGAAAGGAGCAATATTAGGCTCCATCCTATATGTCGGTTTTGCCTTGCAAACGGTTGGACTGGAATATACGACACCATCTAAGAATGCCTTTTTAACTGCAGTAAATGTAGTTATTGTTCCAATTATTGCTTATATGATATATAAACGAAAAGTGGATCGCTATGAAATTTTTGGATCGATAATTGCAATTATAGGAATTGGCTTTCTATCCCTTCAAGGATCAATGACAATTAATTTAGGGGATGCACTTTCACTTGCTTGTGCGGTAGCTTTTGCATTTGATATCTTTTATACGAATCATTTTGTTAAAAAAGAAGATGCACTTTCGCTAACGATTATGCAATTCATTACCGCTTCTATTATTGGCATGGTTGTCCTCCTTATTCAAGGTGATGTCCCAACTACGTTTGAAAAAGAAGCCATATATTCAATTCTATACCTCGCAGTGTTTTCCACGACCATTGCATATGTTTGTCAAAATATAGCTTTTCGATATACTACCGCCACAAAGGGCGCTATCATCCTATCACTGGAATCATTTTTCGGTATGATTCTATCGGTAATCTTTTTACATGAAATCTTAACCGGTCGAATGGTAACAGGTGCAATACTAATTATGGCAGCTATTCTAATCGCAGAACTAAAACCAAATTTTCTAAGAAGGGATCCCTTAAGAAATACATAAAAAGAATCAGCGATAGTCTACTTCATCGAAATGTAGTAGACTATCGCTTTTTTTACAAATATGAAATTTAACATTACTTATTTCAATAACGTCCCCTATTGCCTTCAAAAGAAAAGGTTCGGAATTCCTCAATACATTTAAGCAATAGATTTTTATTATCGAATCCAATTTCTTTAATGTTTCCTGATAAATTTCTTAGTATCAACTGTTAAATGGTAAGAAGAGTATGGTTTTGTTCAAGTCTCATCCTAAAATGATTCATTATTCTTATTTGGTTCTCCGATAGCTTCTCTTTATCCCAGTACATATGCATTAAGCTATATTCAAATACTTCTTTTAAACGGATAAAAAGTGGAAGCTTATCGATCATTTCTGGGGTTAGAGAATTTTCTTCTTGATAACCATCAAGGATTGCTTTTGTAATAGTTTCCCCATATTCAACAATGTTACCTCCACCAACGAATGAATATTCTATGGCACTATATATGGGAACTGCTAAATCAAAGATATAAAAATGCCTTTCACAATCTTGGAAATCAATCATTGTCAAATTTACATTTTCATCAACTAAAATATTTTCTCTGCATAAATCACCGTGTAGTAATCCATAATTCGAATGATTCTTCGGCAAGTTTTTGATTGCTGACAATGTTTGCTCTGCTATATCTCTTATAGCAACTTCCTCTTCCGGTATATATTTTAGAAAGGCATATTCTTCATTATCATACCAATTGTTAATGTATTTCAGTGGATGTAATTCTTCAAATTTCTGAGAAAATTTGTGCAACC
Organism: Ornithinibacillus bavariensis; assembly: GCF_018333235.1. Classification (GTDB taxonomy): domain Bacteria; phylum Bacillota; class Bacilli; order Bacillales; family Amphibacillaceae; genus Ornithinibacillus; species Ornithinibacillus bavariensis. Next base: position 63,395 of record NZ_BORP01000004.1, read on the forward strand.
TACCTATTTGTCTCCCTAATTCTTTCAGTACACTGGAATTCCACCTATTTCTTGGCAGATGTATTCCTGGAGCTGATTGATATAAAACGGCCATAAACTCTTTGTTGTTCACTGTTATCGTTTCAACAACCTTTTCATTTATCGATGCTATTGGTGGTGATACACATAACCCCTCTTTAGATAAAAAGCTTGTATAATTAACTTCTTCTAATTGTTCATCATAGCTTTTGTAATTCGTCATTCTGAAGTAGTAATATCCATCTTTTGCAATGCACTGAAACATCTCATTTGTTACTGGTTCAATCTTAATAAAATGTAAAGGGTATAATTCATTAAGTGAAGCGAGTATTTGTTCTTCCATTATCATTCTTCTCCTCTTTCATCCTTCATCCCTAAACGTTTGCCGTTGATATAAACGGAGGAGACAAACAACTAGAGTAGCTTTGAATGTAAAGTCTCATCCTTATTGTAATAATACAGCTCACACAGTTCATCATCTTCGAATACTTGAAGCATTTTTTCAAAATCATTCGCAACTTTGTAATCGAATAGTTTTTCCCTGCTTGTCCAAAATACTTCACCCTCGCTTGAGGATTTTAAATTACCTTTAAATAGTTTTGTTTTATAAAGTAAAACAATATATCGTTCATTTTCAGCAGTTTGAAATTGTTTAATGCCACAGAGTTTTGGTGATTCGATGGTTAGCCCAGTTTCTTCATACACCTCTCGAATAACTGATTCGGAGAAAGATTCCTTATCATTTACATGTCCACCAGGAAATGTAATACCTGGCCAATTTGGGTTTAAACGATTTTGGACAAGTACATTACCCTTATCATCGTAGACCATGCACATATTTGTTATGATCACTTTTTCACTTCTGCTCATAAAAACCTTCCTTATTGTAAACTATTTAGTACTATTTCACCTTAACATAAGATTCTGATAGCTTAAATGAAAATATTTATGAAAAACGATAAAAAATCACACAGCAATTTCGCTGTGTGATCATCTTAATGTTCCCCTAAAACACCCTGTGCAATATTTACCGCATGGTCACCGATGCGTTCTAGATTGGAGATAATATCGACGAAAACAATTCCTGCAGATACACTACATATTCCTTCATTCATACGAATAATATGTTTTTTTCGATAGGTTCTTTCCATTTTGTCAATCTTATCTTCCTTCTGCATTACAGCAAGTGCTTCTTCTCTGTCCTCTTTATCTAAAGCACGAATAGCCTGTCTTACAGTTGACATTGTCAGGTCAAACATATTATTTAAATCTTCCTGTGCCTGATCAGTCATAACTACCTTATTCGAAATTTTATAATCAATTAGTTCAATAATATTTTCAAAATGATCACCGATTCTTTCAATATCACGTACCATGTCCATTAATATCGTGTGCTTTTCACTCTCGAATTCCGATAATGAGCCACCCGAAATATCAATTAAATAATCGGTTATACTACGATCCAAGCTATTCAGTGCACCTTCTATTTGCATAGCCATGTCTGAGTGCTTTGCTTGGTTTGTTGTTAAATAATTATTTGTTTCCTCCAGTCCTTGATGGGCGTATTCCCCCATACGAACAATCTCTGCTTTCGCCTGATCCAATGCAAGTGCCGATGATTGCTGAATAAAGATTGGATCTAAATGCTGTGGCTTATATTCAATCATCGTGTCTTGTCCAGGGATAATCTTCGTGACAATCCAAGCCAAACCGCCTATGAACGGAAACTGTATAATTGTATTAAACACATTAAAGCTTCCATGAGCAAATGCTATTGTCATTTTTTCATCGAGTGACAGTGCCCCTTGTAAAAATTCAATATAGTGTGTAAATGGTACAAGTAAGGTTAAGAAAATAGCAGTCCCTACGATATTAAAAATGACGTGTACACCAGCAGCTCTTCTTGCAGCTACAGATGCTCCTAATGCGGCTAAAACAGCTGTTATCGTTGTTCCAATATTATCACCGAACAGAACTGGTAATGCTGCATCTAAATCCATCGCACCTTCTGCATATAACCCTTGAAGAATACCGATGGTTGCACTAGAGCTCTGTACTATAAGTGTGAATAGTGTTCCGACTACAACTCCTAGTAGGGAATGCTCACTCATACTAAGTGTTAAATCCTGGAATGCTTCCAATGTTCGCAAAGGCTTCATCCCACTACTCATTAGTTCAAGTCCAAAGAATAGCGCTCCGAATCCAAATACAGTTTGACCAATAGCAGTAATCTTCTGATTATTAAAGAAGAAGATTAATAAAGCTCCAACAGCAATGATTGGTAGTGCATACTCTCCAATATCAATACCAATGATAAATGCAGTAATCGTTGTTCCGATATTTGCACCCATGATAACTCCGATTGCTTGTCTTAATGTCATAAAACCCGCATTTACAAGCCCGACCGTTAGAACAGTCGTTCCTGAACTACTTTGGATTAACATGGTAACAATCATTCCGGCTAAAACCCCAAGAAATGGGTTACTGGTAAATTTATCTAATATATCCCGTAATCGGTCTCCCGCAGATTTTTGCAGTCCATCCCCCATAAATTTTATTCCGAGGAGGAAAATACCTAATCCACCGATAAATTCAAAAATTAAATTTTGAATATCTATCCCCAATGACAGCCGCTCCTTTAATAAGTATCAAGTTATAATAAATAGGACATCCTCATTATTATTGTAAATACAAAGTTAATTGTAAAGTAATTATGAAAAATCTTTACATAAAATTTACATAAGAATATTCTGCAAATTTACACTTTATTTAACAAATGTAGACAAAAAAATAATTCTTAGACAAATTGTCTAAGAATTATTTTTTGGCTCCACCAATATTTTAGTACCATCAACCTGAGTAATTTTTACTTCAGTACCCTTTTCAATCCATTGGCCATTCGATACCGCACTATAATCTTTCATGCCAACGCGAATTGTCCCAACTGGTCGCATATCGTTTAAGGTAATTGCAGTTTGATTTAATAATTTTTTATATTCCTCATTCATTGAGTTGTATCCTGCTTCACTCGTTAACTGATCCTTCAGTGTAATTTTATTCCACATTTCACGACGCTTAAAAACCTTTAAGAATAGTAGCGATCCCCCAGCACCAAGTAAAACACCTAATACTGCATACAGTCCTGCAGCAAAATTTGGTGCAGGAAGTGCAACTGCTGCGAGCATACTTACTGTTCCAATTGTTGCTAGTGTACCATCATTCAATACTTTTCCATCAATAATAATTAAAAGGATTCCGACAAAATAAATGACAAGCATAAGAATAAGGGAGTTCGTTTCCAAATATACTGAAAAATAAACGGTAATAAAACCAATACCTAAAATGGCGAAGATACCCCGCATATTCACTAATACTTCCCCAACTAAAAATAATGTAGCTAATCCTGTTATGACTAAAGCAATCCAATCTTGAGAAAATATATCCATTCCCTTTCTCCCTTTCAACATGTTCTGTCTCTTTATACGATTAATCGTTCAAAATAGTTTCATTATTGGAGGAATAATACATGAAAAAATTAATTATTACCATTCTCATTATACTATTTATGGTCAGTATATATAAAGACATTTATTACGGGACGGATCTCTCCTCTAAAAATAAGCTTGTTCCAGCTCCAACAGAAAAATTAAATGTGGTGTCATTTGAGGCTGTAAAGGTGAAATTAGGACCTGGCGATACAGTACTTACTGTTGTCGAACGACTAAATCCGGAAAGTTCTGATTTAGATATCGAAAAAGTCCTGAATGATTTTTCCTCTCTAAATCCAAATAGTGATCCAGAGCGATTAAAAATAAACCATTTTTACTTCTTCCCTAAATATTAGCTTGAATCCAAAAAGAAAGAGACTGGCTATTAAGACCAGTCTCCCTATCTAAACAAAGGGTAATATGAACAGTGTTATCAAAATGGATATAGCACCTGCTGCAATAGCGATGTTACCTAGCGTGTTGGCATTTCGGTTTCTCGCAATAAACCCAACAATAATACCTGCTCCACCTAAAAGGATTGGTGCCCAGAAGAATGAAGCAATAGATAACGCTAAGGCAATCCATCCCATAGCAGAACTAGCTTGTTCCGTGTCATCATCGACTGCTACACTTCTGCGATAATCATCAGCAGTTAACTCAGCTGCTGTTTCCTCATCTCTTCTGGAATAATATCCATCCCTATACCTGTCTTCCCCTCGTAATGGAGCATTCTCTACATCTTTTGTACGATTTTTATCGTCCATGATTGACCTCCTTCTTTTTGGTGAGGTGCATCTATAGTTTGTGGAGAATGACGGATTATATAATGCTACTTTTTTCCATCTAAAAAGTTAGGGTAGTTTGCAGGTTATTCTTATAAACAAGTTGAGTTCTTTTATATAATTGCATAAAGTGGAGTGGAAGGAGTTGTTAGCATGTCATTTTTTATTAAACAAATTATTTTAACAAAAATGAGACAAATTACTTCAGAGGATATTTTGAAGTATGCAAAGGAATATGGATTTAACCTAAGCTCTGAACAAGCGAAGGAAATTTCCAAATATGTTCAGGGGAATCGAATTGATCCTTTTGATAAGAAAGAAAGAGATAAAATGCTAAATGATTTAAGTCGGATAACGGATCCACAAACAGCTAAAAAGGCTAATCAGCTATTTCACGAACTAATTAAATCGTATGGCGTTGAGGACCTATTTAATGAAAGAGGCTGAGACAAAAATATTTTATCCACAATTAATCGAATAATCTGCTTCGGTAATAAACTAGCTTCAAGAAATATTTGTCACTTTCACTTCTAGTAAAGGCGTAACCACTACTCAAAAAAGGATTACGTGCCTGACCCCCAAGCGGCTGGTAGGCCACAGACCGACAGAATGTCGGTCATGAAGGAAAGTCAAGGAGGTCATAGGAGGTATTGCCCCTAGCATTACGACCTCCTTTTGAACTTTTGAGGCTCACCGATACCTTTCCACCTGAAGGACGAGAAAAATATCGGAAGCCTTACCTCGAACCCAGTAAGAGTCTTTCCTCTTTCTAGAAGTAACACATGAATTTCTATGCTGAACAGCAAATCTATTCATTTTTTGAGTTAATTACTTTCATTATGTCTCAGCCTATATAAATCATTGATTTTCAATTAGTTCTTTTAAATTTGCATCAAAGTTACCATTTCGAAGCATGTCAATTTCAAATTTATATGGAGGCTTTTTATTTTTCTTATCTTCACCTACATAAGGAGTCTCCAGTATCTTTGGTAATTCTGCTAATTGCGGATGGTTGATGATATAATGTAATGCATCAAATCCGATATGTCCGAAGCCAATATTTTCATGTCTGTCCTTCTGTGCACCGCAAATGTTCTTACTATCATTTACGTGAACAACCTTAATCCGATCGACACCAATGATTTTATCAAATTCATTTAGCACACCATCAAAGTCATTTACAATGTCATATCCGGCATCATGAACATGACATGTATCGAAACAAACGGATAACTTATCATTATGTGTAACACCATCGATAATTTGAGCTATTTCTTCAAATTTCCTACCAACCTCTGAACCTTTTCCAGCCATGGTTTCCAGTGCAATTTGAACCTGTTGATTCTTTTCTAACACTTCATTCAGACCTTGAATAATTTTTTTAATACCGTCTTCTGCACCAGCACCAACATGGGCTCCTGGATGAAGTACAATTTGCTTTGCACCGATAGCTTCAGTTCGTTCAATTTCCATCTTTAAGAAATTCACACCTAACTCAAAGGTTTCAGATTTTACAGAGTTGCCGATATTGATAATATATGGCGCATGAACAACAATATCCACAATACCATTATCCGCCATATGTTTTAGTCCTGCATCAATATTCAGTTCTTCGATTGGTTTTCTTCTCGTATTTTGTGGCGCACCAGTATAAATCATAAATGTATTGGCACCATACGAAACTGCCTCTTTACTTGCCGCTAATAGCATTTCCTTCCCACTCATCGATACATGTGATCCTATTTTAAGCATTCCTTACACCTCTCCTATTACTTTTTTTTCTGTCTACTCTGTTTGGTTAACTTTCTCTTAATTGCTTCCTGCTGCTTTTTCATTTTTTTCTTATATCCTGGTTTGACTTGCTTTGGCTTTTTAACCTGTTTCCATGCTTCTTTTTCAATGGTTGTTGTTGTCTTTGGACGAAGGTTCCGTTCGTTCCATGCTTTTGCATCCTTCCATTCACCATTACCTACATCATAAAAAACAAATTGTAAGCCTTTTTGCTCCAATTTTTCTATGAGTTTAATGTCCTCTTCGCGATATAAGCTTACTGCAGTACCTTCCATACCAGCTCTTGCCGTTCTACCAACTCGGTGGATATAAAACTCTTCTTCCTTAGGAAGCTGTGCATTTATCACATGACTAACACCTTTGATATCAATTCCCCTCGATGCCAAATCAGTTGCAACAATATATTGATAACGTAAGTCCTGAATTTCCTTTAATGCCCGCTTTCTTTCTCTTGGGGTAAGACCACCATGAATCAGCCCAACATTTAATCCTTTCTCTAATAAATCAGCATGTAATGAATTTGCATTTTCTTTTCCATTGGTAAAGATAATAGCTAAATATGGATTAATGGTTTGTGATATCTCGTAGATAATCGATGCCTCATCTCTATGTTTAACTGCAATAAGCCGATGCTCCATCGATTCAGGAGAAAGCTCATTAGCAATCTTCACATGTAATGGATTTTCAAGATACTTCTTAAAGAAATGCTCTAAACGCTGGGGAATAGTTGCAGAAAATACCATTAACTGAATTTCTGGCTTACATCGAACAAGTAATTGATCTACATCATCAATAAAGCCGAGGTCTAACATTAAATCAGCCTCATCAATAACAAAGGCTTTTGATGAAAAAATGGACAATGCTTCATTTTTCACTAAATCTAGTATCCGTCCAGGTGTACCAACAATGAAATGTGGCGGTTCCTTTAATTTTTCCATCATTTTTTGTTTGTCTGTTCCACCAACTAATAGCTTTGCCTTCCATACCTGTTCTTTATTTGCAAGCTTTATGATTTTCTTTACTTCATTGTATAGCTGGGTAGCTAACTCACGAGTTGGTGCGGTAATAACATATTGAACCTCATGTAAATTTTCATCTAATTGGTTAAACAACGGGAGCAAGAATGCATGAGTCTTCCCTGAGCCTGTTTGTGATTGTCCAATTACACTTTTCCCCTTCAAAACAGAAGGGATAACTTTTTGTTGTATTTCCGTTGGTTTTTGAAATTCTAATTTCTTAATCACATCTAACATAAGCGGATGTAACATCATATTTCCAAATGAATTATTCATGAAATTTCTCCTTTAATACTTGCCGTAAGAACCTTTGTAGTCTTATTGATACTGAAATGGATCCGTATTAACTTCGGAAAGTCTAATCTCTATTTCTTGGGATATCGAACCCATTTCCCTAAGCTTTCTATCTAAATAGGTTTTGGTACCAGCCTTCATGACATGCTCGATGTAATGTCCTGCATCAATTACCGCTAGCCCCATTTCCAGAGCTTCTTGTGCCTGGTGAAAGGTCATATCACCTGTTATATATACATCGGCTTTCTTTTGCACAGCTGGATAGAGATATTTTTCCCCACTTCCACCGAGAACTGCAACTCTTTTAACCTTCTTGGTTAATTCACCTATAACTCGTACATGACTCATGTTATAGGCACCTTTCACCTTTTTAGCAAAATCTCGTAAAGTTAATGCTTCCGGTAAAGATCCAACTCTTCCTATTCCGTATTTTTTACCAGGATTTTGTAACGGATAAACATCATATGCTACTTCTTCATATGGATGAGCAGTAATCATAGAATTGATGACTTTTTGAAGGATTGATTCTGAAACAATGGTTTCAATCTTCGTTTCATTGACTCTCTCTAGTTGATTTTGCTGACCAATGAATGGGGTTGTCCCTTCAAGAGGCATGAAGGTTCCGGTGCCAATTGATTGAAAGGTACAATGACTATATTTCCCAATATGCCCTGCTCCTTCTTTACTAATTGCATCTACTACATTCTCTACATGGGTTTCGGGTGTAAAAACAGCAATTTTAAATAGTGATTCTTGATTTACATCGGTTAGGATCTCTTTATCCACTAACCCCAATAAATCAGACAACATATCATTAACACCACCCTCTGCAACATCCAAATTGGTGTGTGCTGCATAAACACTAATATCATGTTGAATGAGCTTTTTAATAATTCTTCCACGCCAGTGATCAATATTTAATAGCTTTAATGGTTTAAATAATAGAGGGTGGTGGGCAATGATTAAATCAACCCCGTTGGCAATAGCTTCGTCCACAACTGGCTCTAACACATCCAATGTAATCATTATTTTCTTCACTGGCTTGTTATAAGAACCGACCTGTAATCCAATGTTGTCCCAGTCATAGGCATAGTTTTTAGGTGCCCAGCTCTCAATAAGCTTAAAAATATCCTTATTGGTGATTGTTTTTTGCATCCTCTAGCACCTCCTCTATCCATTCCAATTGTATCTTAAATTTGGCCATTTTAGTATGATCCTTTGTTTTTGCTTGGCCCATTTGTTTAAGCACTCGAGATAATTTGTCCTTCTCAATCTGCCACTTTTTATAAAATAGAGGTAATCTTTCCTTTAATAATATAGGTCCAAAAAAGATTTCTCTATCTGTTAACGGTTTTAAATTAGTTGATTTCTTACCAACTATGATTTCGTAAATATGTCCATTCTCTTCTAGTATGACTTCATCTTGTATCTGATAATCGTTTTCCATATACCATTTACGTACATTTTTTTCATCCACATTAGGTTGAGCGATTATAAGTTCAACCCTACCCAGTTTATCCTGACCTTGTTCTAAAATTGTTCGAATAAGGGAACCACCCATACCAGCAATGACAACTTGCTCGACTTCATTTTCCTTTAATACTTGAAGACCATCTCCAAGACGTACATCAACGACATGAGTCAAATTGTACTTAGAAACCGTTTCCCTGGCACTAGATAATGGACCTACCCTTACATCTCCTGCTATTGCCCGTGCTGTTTCATCATTCATACATACATAGCACGGTAAATATGCATGATCTGAGCCTATATCAGCAAAATTAGCTCCTATTGGCAAGAAAGAAGCTACCGTTATTAAACGCTCTGACAGTTTAACATCTTCCGTCATAACTAACCTCCGCAATTAAGTAAAACTTCAATCAATAGGGTTATGGTTTCCCCACTGAAGAAAGAACAATGGCTAAATTCGTGACGTCCTGATACATGCCTTTTTGACCTACAGCCTATAGGCCAGAAAAAATCGGACGATTACAGACAGCTTACCATTACTTTACGTATCGACTATTTAATAGCAAGGATAAAATCCCCGTTAAACAATGCGATTCAATAAAAGAAAAGCTTTCTGATTGTGGACAGAAAGCTTACTTTTTAGCTATTTATTTTTTCTCACTTAAATACTTCGCAATAATGGAAATCTCATCATCAGATAGTTTTCCCTTTTGTGCAGGCATACCACCATCAGTTCCATTGGTGATTATATCTTGAATTTCATCTAAGGATAACTCTGCCCCAATTTTATTAAGTGCTGGACCTGCCGCACCAGAGAGATCCTGTCCATGACAAGCCAAGCAGCTTGCAGCATTAAGGATTTCTTCTGGATCTTCCATAGGTGCTCCATCGGTTTGTTCTTGTTCTTCACCACCTGACGCAATCTGATCCCTTTGGCCAATACCTACTGCTGAGATAATAATTACAGCTAGTATCCCAATAATAGCAATTATTGCGTATGGGATTACTGGGTTTCGTTTCATCAGTATTTCCTCCTTATGTATCCCCGGAATACTTAGTATTCCTCATAGCTATATCTATTCTATATTAAAATCTTAATAGTTAAAAGAAAAAAGATGTGAAAAGTTTACGAACAAAGTGATAACCATAGCCAAAATGCCAGTATATATCAAATATTTGTTACGCAATTTTTGACCTAAGAAAAACCACCCAACAAAATTAAGTATCGTAATTGCAATAATCATATATTGATTAAACTTTAATAAGTTAGCAATTAAGACAGTCGCAATAAATAGTTGAACTAAGAGTAAAATTAGTGCGATATGAATTAATTGACTTTTCTTCTTATAATTATGGCTATATACCCAAATTGCATACCCAATAGAAAGAAGTAAAATACTCAGTTGCAAAATAAAATTATATTGAGTAAAATAAACTACAAGAAATGAAAACGGTACCATCATAACAAGTAAAATTATCTGGAGATACAGTAAAAGCATTCCTTTTGATTTCTTTTCAAGCAGTGTAGATTCTTCCTCCCCTTGTGTATATAGGGCAAGTAAAAAATCACATTGTACTTCCGGAAGTAATTTATGTTCCTTCCAGTATTTAATTTCTTTCACGATGGTAGCTATCCGTTCATCTGCCATTATTATCACCCCACTGCAGATAAAAAGATAAAAGAAGGAAAGTCATTGCCCTCCTCTCTCGGCCAATGACCAACCAATTATTAATCTAAAAAGTCTTTTAACCGTTTACTACGACTAGGGTGTCTTAGCTTTCGAAGTGCTTTCGCCTCAATTTGACGGATTCTCTCACGAGTAACGCCAAATACTTTACCTACTTCTTCCAATGTTCTTGTACGCCCGTCATCTAGACCGAAGCGTAGTCGAAGCACATTTTCTTCTCGATCGGTTAAGGTATCTAGAACGTCTTCTAGCTGTTCTTTTAATAACTCATATGCTGCATGATCGGAGGGAGAAATAGCTTCCTGGTCTTCAATGAAGTCACCTAAATGGGAATCATCTTCTTCACCAATAGGAGTTTCCAACGAGACTGGCTCCTGTGCAATCTTTAATATTTCGCGAACCTTATCTGGTGTTAAATCCATTTCTTCACCAATTTCTTCTGGTGTTGGTTCCCGACCTAAATCCTGAAGCAATTGTCTTTGCACGCGAATAAGTTTATTAATGGTTTCAACCATATGAACAGGAATACGGATTGTTCTTGCCTGATCTGCAATCGCTCTTGTAATCGCTTGACGAATCCACCAGGTTGCATACGTACTAAATTTAAAACCTTTACGATAGTCAAACTTTTCAACCGCTTTAATTAGTCCCATGTTTCCTTCTTGGATAAGATCAAGGAATAGCATTCCCCTACCAACATAGCGCTTGGCAATACTAACTACTAAGCGAAGGTTTGCTTCTGCAAGTCTCTTTTTAGCCTCTTCGTCACCTTGCTCAATGCGCGTAGCTAGTTCAATCTCTTCAGAAGCAGATAACAAATCTACCCGACCAATTTCCTTTAAGTACATCCTTACAGGGTCATTAATCTTAATGCCTAAAGGTACACTTAAGTCATTAACATCAAATTCCTCTTCACTTTCAATTTCCTTCATTTTAGGGTCATCATCTGATTCACCTATCACATCTATACCTTGATCACCTAAATGTTCATAAAATTCATCCATTTGATCCGGTTCAATTTCAAAATTAGATAAGCGATCTGCAATCTCTTCGTAAGCAAGAACACCTCGTTTTTTTCCAATTTCAATCAGCTGTTCTTTAGCTTTTTCTAATGTTAACTCTGGCTCATTTTCTTTTGTTTGTGAAGGTTTGTTGTCAGCCATGAGTCCCCCTCCTTCCTAACTACTTCAATCAATTTAAGTGTTTAACTTGTCTTTGTAACTCTATAATTTTTAGAGCAATTTGAGCTGCCTTTATTGGGTCTTTCTGTTGTTCGGCTAATCTCTGCTCGGCTTTAAGCTGTTTTAAATTTACCCCAGTACTACTTTCATTTTGAATAATTCGGATGTAGTCACTGACTGCTTTATCACTGATATCTGATTGGGCATCATCTAGCGCCAATTCAATAACTAATTTTCTAATTTTCTCGTCAACTAAACGCTCAATAAATATGCTAACATCCTCGTTGTTACCTTCTTCATAAAAAGCATATAAATAGGTTGCGATAATCTTATGCTCGTCAATATTAAAGGAGGCACCTATTTCTTCTTGTACCCTTTCTGCAATAGACTGGTTTTGAAGCATATAGGATAATAGCTTTCTCTCCGCATTATGGAATGCTGGAAGTAATTTACTTGACTTTTGTACATTATTAGTATATCTGTCTTTTTCCCGCTTATCCTTTTGGATACCCGTTTTTTGCCGATACTGGTTTATTTCATGCTGTAATGATTCAACTGTAATATTATATTCATTACTTAGTTCCTTAATATAAAATTCTCGCTCAACCGGGCTTTCAATTTTGGCTAATTCCTGTAAGATTTCAGTTACATATTGAATTCGGTCGCCTTCAAGACTTAAATTAAAGTCCTTCTTCTTATATTGCATATAGAAGCTCATAAAGGTTTGACTAGCCTCAAGAACTTCTCGTTTAAATGCATCCCCACCATATTCCTTAATAAAGCTATCTGGATCTAGTCCATCCTTGATACTAGCAATTTTCACTAGGCAACCGACTTGTTCCAGTAGCTGTGCCGCTCGATAAGTTGCTTCGATTCCAGCTTTATCACCGTCATAACAAATGATGACAGTATCTACATAGCGCTTAAGCAATTTTGCCTGTATTTCTGTTAATGCTGTTCCCATTGTTGCTACAGCATTTTGAACTCCTGATTGATAGGCAGAGATGACATCAAAATATCCTTCAAATAATACAACTTCATTCGATTTTCGAATATGTTTCTTCGCTAGGTCAAAGTTGTAAAGGATTTTCCCCTTTTGGAATAGCTCTGTTTCTGGGCTATTTAAGTATTTTGGTTCACCGCCTTGAAGTGCCCTAGCCCCAAATGCGATTGTTTTTCCTAAGTGGTTGCGAATTGGGAAGATAACCCTTCCCCTAAATCGGTCAGATATTGATCCATCTTCACTACTTCTACTTAAAAGGCCAAATTTTACAAGCATCTGCTGATGAAAGCCTTTTTTCTCTAAAAAGGTTGCAGTAAAATTCTTTGTATTCGGAGCAAAGCCAAGCTGAAACGTATCAATCGTTTCATCAGTAATACCCCTCTCTTGGAGATATTGATAGCCAGCTTTACCATCCTTTGTAAATCGGATCAAATGATGAAATAGTTTTGTTAACCACTCATGTGCAGAAAGTATTTGTTGGTTTTCACTTGAAATCGGAGATTCTCTACTCGTCGCATCAACTGGCAAATCGATATTAGCTCTTTCTGCTAAATACTTAATAGCTTCAAAAAAGGAGAAGTTCTCCATCTCCATCAGAAATGTTACTACATTTCCACCTTTTCCACATCCAAAGCAATGAAAAATCTGTTTTTCCTGTGTTACGGAAAAAGAGGCCGTCTTTTCCCCGTGGAACGGGCATAGTCCAAAATAATTTCTACCTTGTTTCTTTAACTGTACGTATTCGCCAATAACATCAACGATATCATTTGATGTGCGAACCTGTTCAATTAATTCCTCCGGTATTTGATTTGCCATATTTACCACCATGCTTATAAAGTAATAAAGATTACTGTATTACTATAATTTCGATAAGCTATGCATAAAATCCTTCAAATTTCGACAAGTTTTTTATATTGGTCGAAAAAAATTCCTTCTATGCATGTAAAACATTATTAGAAGGATAAGAAGTAATCATAAATTAAGTCTTGTATAATCAAAAATCCTTATACCTTATAACTAGACTATTTATGTATAAATTAAACATATAAAATTAGTCTATTAATACTATTCTACAAAAAATTTCAGATTCCTTCTTAAAAATGAATGTTTTATTTTTCTGAATATCTATACTTCACACATACTGTACTATTCTATACAATATCATCTATTTTTACACAAAAAATTATTATAATACATTTTATAAAAAAATACTATACCTTTATGATTTTTTTTTGCGATTTCTTTCTTTGGTGTAGCCAAAAGCTTATTCTAACGAAGAAACCCACAAAGATAGGAGCATTCTCCTCTGAACTTCTGCAACCTGTTAAGTAGATAGTGGCGCGTTCAACGAGTCATGCTCCTAACGTATTTTTATTCATTTATTAATCGTAATATTTGGTTCGCTGTTTCCTCTACTGCCTTATTAGAAACATCAATTACTCTGCAGCCGATTCTTTCCATTACTTTATGAAAGTAATCCAACTCTTCTTGAATTCTTTCTATATTAGCATAGGAAGCTTGATCCCCAAGACCTAATGCTTTTAGTCGCTCTTTCCGAATATCGTTTAACTTTTCAGGCTCGATTTTTAGACCGATACATTTCTTCGGGTCTACTAAAAATAATTCTTCAGGTGGCTCTACTTCAGGGACAATCGGAATGTTCGCAACCTTATAGCGTTTATGTGCCAAAAACTGTGATAGTGGCGTTTTTGACGTTCTTGATACGCCAATAAGTATAATATCTGCTCTACCAATCCCTCTTGGATCACGACCATCATCATACTTAACAGCAAACTCAATTGCTTCTACTTTCTTAAAATAATCCTCATCTAATTTATGGACCAAGCCCGGCTCCATTCTTGGCTTCTTTCCAAAAGCCCTTTCCATCGCTTGTAACATCGGCCCCATAATATCGATTGCTTCGATATGTAAACTAGTTGCTTTTTTTTGTAAATAATCTCGAAAACTTGGATCAACTAGTGTAAAGCCAATAATACCATTTTCTTCTTTTGCTAGATTTAAGGTTTCATCAATTGTCTTGATGTCTTCCACGTATGGTATACGTAGAATTTCATAATCATTACTGAATTGACTTAATCCCGCTTTAATGACCAATTCGGCTGTTTCGCCAACTGAATCCGATAAAATAAAAACTGATTTTTTACGATTCACAGGCATCCATCCCCCTAAGGTTAGATATGATTATCTGAAATTAGTTCTACAAAAACTTTGGTAATGGTGGTTTTTGTAACCCTACCAACTACTTCTAAGCCTTGTGCAGTATCTTTAACAACTGGAAGACCATCTATTTGTTTCGAAATTAACTTGTTGGCAACATCAATAAGAAGGTCTTCCTTTCTGCATACTGTAATATTCGGCATTCTTGTCATAATAATATGAACGGGAACAGTGTTTAAATCCTGTTTTCCAATTGCTGCCCGTAGCAAATCCTTACGTGACACTACTCCTGTTAAGCATGAGTTTTTATCTACAATAAAGAGTGTGCCAACATCCTCTAAGAACATCGTAGAAATAGCATCATACACGGATGCACTTTCATTTACTACAATTGGCACGGATTGATATTCGTATACTTTGAACTTTTTAATCTTCTCTGTTAACAATTCAGAGCCTGTTTTTCCGGTGTAAAAATAGCCTACACGTGGTCTAGCATCCAAAAAACCCGCCATTGTAAGGATAGCAAGATCTGGTCTTAATGTTGCCCTTGTCAGGTTTAATTTATCTGCAATATGCTCACCTGTAATAGGTCCATTATTTTTTACAATTTCTATTATTTTTTCTTGTCGATTGGATAACTCCACGATTTCACCACCCAACAATTTAGAAAAGCATCGGGCACCTACTAGTCGAATAGAAAGATGAGTAATTCTTGAGTAGGATTTACCCTATTCGAGACTCTATCATTATTCACTACCGCCCAAAACTAGACATCTATTAAAAATAGACATACTATTAACCAAAATTATAGCCTATTTACACAGGAAATGGAAATTAGTATAGCAACATTTCAAAAGATTGTTGAAAATAACTGATAACCTTATAGCCATTAATGACCCATCAATTCTTTCAATTGAATTAAAAATGCTGCTTCCACTCAATAGCATTCAAATCTGCAAAGCTGTTTAGTACCAGAGCTATTCGGTTTAGTAATGCTAAGCGATTATTCTTTAATTTTTCATCATCTGCCATGACCATATTATGATCAAAGAATTCATGAATAGGATCTGTTAATGTTTCTAATTCATGAAATGCACCTTCAAGATCCCCTTTTTCAATAAGCATCCTATAATTAGATGCAACTTTTTCATAAACAGCAAATAATTCCTTTTCAGAATCCGTTTCAAAATACTGAGGCTGAACCTCTACCTCCTCCGTTTTTTCAGCTAAGTTTAGAACTCTTCCTAGTGCTTCTTGAACAGGTTTGAAGGATTCCTCATTACGTTTTGCAGATAAAATACTTGCCTTTTTCAAAATAGTTGCAATAACACCTATTTCACCGCTAGTTACAGCCTGTATGATATCTTGCTCTATACCGCTTTCCTTAAGAACAAAAGCAACTCGCTGCTGGATAAAGCCACGTAAATCATCAACTACAGTCTCTTTGTTAAAGTGTTCAAGATTTAAATTTCTATATAGTTCAATCGCAATTCCAAATAAATCAGCAACGGAAATATCCCATTTTCTTTCCGTTAATATTCGTAGAACACCTATTGCTTGTCTCCGTAGTCCATATGGATCTTGAGAACCAGTAGGTCGTAAACCAACTCCAATACAGCCTACAATCGTATCTAGCTTATCAGCTACACTTACGATGGAACCTACCAACGTTCCAGGAATCTCTCCATTAGCACTAGTTGGCATATAATGTTCTCTAATCGCAACAGCAACTGCTTCATCCTCGCCAAAAATTCTTGCATATTTTTCGCCCATAACACCCTGTAATTCAGTAAATTCATTAACCATATTCGTCATTAAATCGAATTTGCTCAATTCAGCAGCTCGAGCCACCAATACCGTAGTATTGGAATCAGTTGCTAATTTTTCCGCAATTTCTTTCGATAAACGAACCACTCGGTTTACTTTATCACGTATCGTACCTAGTTTTTCTTGGAAAACCACATTCGATAATTTATTAATATAAAATTCAATTGAATTCTTTTGATCCTCTTCAAAGAAGAATTGCGCATCTGATAGCCTTGCCCGTAATACTTTCTCATTTCCTTTTCTTACGGTTTCAATCGCATGGGCATCACCATTTCTAACTGCTACAAAGTAAGGAAGTAGCTTCCCATCTCCTGATTTTACTGGAAAATATCGTTGATGCTCCTTCATCGATGTAATCAGCACTTCTTCAGGAAGGGTTAAGAACTCCTCTTCGTATGCCCCTAAGAAAGCGGTTGGATATTCCACTAAATTACGGACCTCATCCAATAATTCTGGATCGATTGGAACTTGATAGCCATTCTTTTCCTCAATTAATTTAATACCATCAATAATCATCTTTTCGCGTTCCTGATGGTCGACAATCACGTAACTTTTCCGTAATTGTACTTTATAATCTAACGGATTTTCAATTGTCAGTTCGCTTCCCAAAAAACGATGTCCATAAGAAATATTTCCAGTTGTTACTCCTGCAATCTCAAAAGGAATAACTTGATTACCATAAAGTGCTACGATCCAGCGAATAGGTCTTGCATAGCGTAATGTCTGCTCTCCCCAACGCATATTTTTTGCAAATTGAATCGATGTAATAATTTCGTCAAATCCAGGTAGAAGTGATTCTGTAGGCTTACCCTCGATTACTTTATTGACAAAGATATACGTAACTCCTTTGATTTCCTTTGTATATATGTCATCAACTGTTTTTCCTTGACCTTTTGTAAAACCAATAGCAGCCTTTGTCCAATTGCCATTCTCGTCTTGAGCAATTTTAATCGCCGGACCTTTTGCTTCCTCTTCAATCGTTGCTTGATTTTCAGCAATATCGTGGATTAAAACGGTTAGTCTTCTCGGTGAAGAGAATGTTTCAATCGAAGCATAATTAATACGGAGTTCTTCTAACCAATTTTTTGTTTTCTCTGCCAATTGAAGTTCTGCACCATCAATAAATCGTGCCGGTAACTCTTCTAATCCTATTTCAAAAAGTACATTCTTAGCCATTATTTAGCCTCCTTTTTTAGCATTGGAAAGCCTAGTTTTTCTCTTTCAGCCACATAGGATTTAGCAATACTTCTTGCTAAATTACGGATTCTTGCAATATAGCCTGTTCTTTCTGTTACAGAAATTACTCCCCTTGCATCTAAAAGATTAAAGGTGTGTGAACATTTCAAGACATAATCATATGCCGGGAAAATTAATCCTTTATCCATCGTTTTTTTAGCCTCGGTTTCATACTTGGCAAATAATTCAAATAACATTTCCACATTAGATTCTTCAAATGTATACTTGGAATGCTCATATTCTGGTTGTTTAAAAATATCATGCACCGTAAATCCATCTGTCCACTCTAATTCAAAAACATTTTCTTTGTCTTGAATATAAGAGGCTAGTCGTTCAATCCCATATGTTAATTCGACAGCTACTGGATTTGCTTCAAGTCCTCCGATTTGTTGGAAGTAGGTGAATTGCGTTATCTCCATACCATCTAACCATACTTCCCAGCCTAGTCCTGCAGCTCCTAATGTAGGGTTTTCCCAGTTATCCTCAACAAAACGGATATCATGCTCTAAAGGATTAATTCCCAAGGCCTTAAGAGACTCTAAGTAAAGCTCTTGAATATTATCAGGAGAGGGCTTAATGACAACCTGGAACTGATGATGTTGATATAGCCTGTTTGGATTCTCTCCGTATCTACCATCTGCAGGTCTTCTAGATGGCTCTACATAAGCGACTCGCCACGGTTCTGGACCAAGACTTCTTAGTAATGTCATAGGGGACATTGTTCCTGCACCCTTTTCGACATCGTAAGCTTGCATTAAAATACAGTTTTGTTCAGACCAATACTTTTGTAAGGTTAAAATCATGTTTTGTATATTCATACTTTATTTCCCTCCATTTTATTTTTACTTTAATTGAGAACTATGCACTCTTTTATCCATGAATAAGACGATATTTGGAAAGATGTTACCTTGAGAACATGATCTCTAACTCGATAAGTAAGTGTCCACTTATCCAAATAACTAAATAATCATAAGACCTTTTTATTGGTGGAAATTTTTCAGAAAGTTTAAAAACCCGTCCCTATGTCTACAAATCAATTCATAGACATAGGGACGGGTTACATTTCCGCGGTTCCACCCTATTTGCTCTATTACAAAAATAAAGCCACTTGTATGTTGGTGATGCTCCAGAGTGCCTTCCCTACTGCTCTATTATCCAGCTTTCACCCCCCTGGACTCGCTCTAAATAGATAATCAGTACGTACTCTTCTCTTTCGTCACATCGCATATGAAATATATATCATATTACTTTAATAAGGCCTATATTGTCAATATTTATGCTAAGCTATTGTAGCTTATCCAACTGATTCAGGAATTTTCTAGATTTCAAAAAATATCCGCCGTAACGGTCATAATACGTGTCCAATATTTTTCGGATTAAGTCACGATTTTCTTTTTTAACTGAAATTGTTCCAACACGCTCGAGTCCATATGTAGAAAAAATATAGAGAAGCTTTACAACAGGTTGTGGCAATGGAACAGCATCTGAATCTACAGCTGTGCAGTTCGGGCATAAAATCCCACCTTCCACAAACGAAAAAGAGAATGGACCATTCTTACTACCACAATTCGTACATCGATCAACTATAGGAGCAAATCCACCTGCACGATATAGCTTTATTTCATACATCATTATGGGAATCTCAACATCAGCTTCTTCACTAATCCACTCAAAGGTTTGCATTAATTGGTCAAAAATCTCCCCGTTTGGTGTCTTGTCATCTAGAAGCTTGTCAGTCATTTCCATCAAATAAGCCGCATAGGCAGTCTTCACAATATCTTCCCTTATTGCACGAAAAGAGTTTATAATCTCTCCTTGTTGGATATTGCTTAAATCTTTACTGACATAGACAAAAAATTGACCATAAATGAACGGCTGCGTAACAGCAGCCATTCTACTCTTTGGTTTTTTTGCTCCCTTAGCAATTGCCGAGAATTTACCAAGTCTTTTACTAAATATCGTAACTATTTTATGTGTTTCACCATATTCTCTCGTTTTTATAATTAATCCATCAATTTTTTCTAGCATACAGATTCCCCTTCTTTATTGCATGCTATAAGTTAGTGTCCACCGGTAAATTATCCAGATTTGCAGCAGAGCTTCCCTCGTCTGGTAGCTCATTATAATCATTTTCTAACTCTTTCATAAGTAAATAGGTCTCAATATTTCCTGTTTGACTAAATAATTTCCATACAAAGTCGATCACAAGAAAACACACCTTTCTTTGTACTTCTCTTTTGAAGTATCTTTTTGAAGTTAGAACAAAGTTTACTTGCATGTATTTCTGGACATCTTTCAATGATCCAGTATGTTTAGCCTTTCCATACAGTCATGAATCATTAGTTATAATTTTTTCCAACTTTAATATTCGTCATCACGGAACCCATATTCATATAGCTGGCTTTGTTTATTTCGCCAGTCCTTCTGAACCTTAACCCAAAGCTCTAAATAAACCTTTGATCCCAGTAGTGCTTCAATATCCTTTCGGGCGTTTTTACCAACATTTTTTAGCATACTACCTTGTTTACCTATCAATATTCCTTTTTGCGATTTTCGTTCCGTCACAATGACAGCCTGAATGAAAATAGCGTTGGATTCTCTTTTTTCAATATTTTCAATAACTACCGCTATGGAATGCGGAATCTCTTCTCTTGTAAGATGCAATACTTTTTCCCGAATTAGTTCACTAATAATAAATCTTTCCGGATGGTCAGTTACTTGGTCAGCCGGATAGAATTGTGGTCCTTCTGGCAGATACCCTTTTAAAACGTCCAAAAGTCGATTTATATTATTCCCCTCAAGGGCAGATATTGGAATAATTTCTTCAAAATCATACTTTTCACGATATAGCTCTATTAACGGTAGTAGTTTATCTGGATGTACAAGGTCTATCTTATTGACTACTAAGAAGACTGGACTGTTAACACGTTGAAGTCGGTCAATAATAAATTGATCACCTCTACCATAACCTTCTTCTGCATTGATCATGAAGAGCACTGCGTCAACTTCATTTAAAGTATTCTCAGCTATTTTTACCATAAAATCACCAAGACGGTGTTTAGGCTTATGTATTCCCGGCGTATCAATAAATACGAATTGTGCATCAGATTGAGTTAAGACACCTTGTATTTTGTTTCTTGTTGTTTGTGGCTTGTCACTCATTATAGCAATTTTTTGTCCAATGACTTTGTTCATAAAGGTTGATTTACCAACATTTGGTCTTCCAATTATAGCGATGAAACCTGATTTGTAATTTGTTTCCATGTAGTTCCTCCAAGAAGTATAGCTTTTTTAATATAGAATCGTTCTTTGTTTGGTCTATTATACTATAAAATCTTTCAGGTTTCATGCTATCGACAAAACCTTTGAAAAGATTTAATGCTTCGATAAAAAATGAGTATGCTTAAAATTTTTATTCGACAATTATAAAGCACTCTATTATATGCAAAAAAACATAAAAAAACACCGCTTTTGCGGTGATTAAAATAATTTCGGCAAAAATAATAATAAACCTACAACAAATGCAGTTACAGCCGCGATAAATACTCCAGCAGCTGCCAAATCTTTAATTTTTTTTGCTGCTGGATGTATCTCTGGCCTGAGATAGTTAATAATTTCCTCTATTGCTGTGTTCAAAATTTCTGCGGTCATTACTAATCCAATGACAGTTATCGCTATCATCCATTCTATGAGACCAAATCCTAATAAGAATCCAGCAATAATAACTAGAATGGCTGAAATAATATGGAATCGAAAATTACGTTCTGATTTAAAAACTTCCTTTAAACCGCTAAATGCATAAGTAAATCCAATGGATTTCTTTTTATCTGCCAAGATTGTACTCCCCTAAAATCTCTTCTTGCTTACCAAACATGATTTTCTCATCCTCTTTTGTCATGTGGTCATACCCTAGCAAATGTAAAAATCCATGAACTGCTAAAAAGCCTAGTTCTCTTTCAAATGAATGATTATAATCCTTTGCTTGTTCCTCTGCTCGTTCTACAGATATGATAATATCTCCTAAGACTACTGGAAGATCTTCACCGATAATCGCCATTTCCCCTTCCACGGATTCTTCAAGGGCAAATGAGATAACATCTGTTGGTTTATCTAAATTTCGATAGTCTCGATTAATTTCCTGAATTTCTTCATTCGTAACAAAAGTAACAGAGACCTCAGCATCATCTGATATATTTTCTTTCTTTGCTGCTAGCTTTAATATGCCTTGAACTAGTTCAAGATGATTTTCTGTAACAGTACTCGTATTATCTTGAAAATCTATTTGCACTTAATTTGCCTCCTTTGTTGGATACTGAATTCTTGAGTGAAAGATTCCTTTTAATGTTTCACAAATCGTTTGATGGATAATTTTAATTTCTTTAAATGTAAGTGGACAATCATCCAGCTGACCATCCATTAATCGATCATTAACTATACTAGAAACTATTTCTTCTATTTTCTCTTCCGTTGGTTCCTTCAACGAACGGACAGCCGCTTCGACCGAGTCACAAATTGAAATTATCGCAGTTTCCTTCGTTTGTGGTTTTGGACCTGGATAACGAAAATTTTCCTCACGGGCATCCTTATTATTTTCTTTCTCTTTAAAATAAAAATACTTGAGTAATGTCGTACCATGATGCTGCATGGCAACATCAATGATTTCCTTTGGCATGCGATTTTTCTTTAATAGTTCAGCACCATCATAGGGATGCCTAATAATGATTTCTGCACTTTGTATCGGTGAGATGACATCGTGTGGGTTTTTAATAGACAATTGGTTTTCAATAAAATAATGGGGTCTTACTGTCTTTCCAATGTCGTGATAATACGCTGCCACACGCGCTAACAACCCATTTGCACCAATTGCATCGCAGGCTGTTTCACTCAGATTGGCGACCATGATGGAATGATGATACGTTCCTGGTGCTTCCGTAAGAATTTTCTTTAGTAATGGTTGATTCGGACTCGAGAGCTGCAGTAATTTTATATCGGATAATATACCAAGCCCAGTCTCAAAGAATGGTAGTAGGCCGATCGTTAAAACTGCTGATAAAAATGCAGAAGCAATACCAAAGCCACCCAAGATAATTACATCACCCAATGAATATTTTTCAAAGGACAAGAATACAAATAGTAATATAGCAATAATATTAACAATAGTCATGCCTATTCCAGAACGAACTATAGCGAGACGATCCTTTACATTCATTAAGAAGATGTTCGCACCAAATTGAGAGAATAAGAAATAAATGACTGCTTCGATATTTAAAGAACCTGGTATTTGACCATTAAAGATAATTCCACCTAATAATGCATATAATATGGACAAGACAATCGCCAAACGATCCGTAATTAATTGTTTTACTAATAGGACACCAGTCGCTATTGGAACAATAAAGAAAAGCTGGTTAGCCTGCGTCGTAAAAATACTGATAACCTTCATGATAGAAACAACAAAAAAACTTATTAAAATAATGGAAGCAATCTTGCCTTTATCCAGTCTTTTTTGATTATCGATCCGATTCATTTCAAAACCAATAATCGAGCAAATTAGTAGTATAAATAATCCTAGTCCTATTACCGGAAATACATTTCGGTCCTCATTTAATAAGCCGACAAGCTGAAGTTTCTCATACACTTCATTTGTAATCGCTTCTCCTTCTCTAACGATTACTTCTCCAGCATTAATCATGACTGGTTCAACATTACTGACCGCTTGATTGCGCGCCTCTGCAGTTTTCTCTTGATCATAAAACGAGTTTTCAACAATAGCAAATTCGCTTAATTCTGTCAGTGCATCAATCATATTATTATCTAGTGGTGAATACTTGATATTTTCTTTTACATTTTCAATGGCACTAGTTTTATTTTTTGTGCGAACGCCAATATGGTATTCATCCTGTAAGTACGAGATAAAAATATCCATTCCTCGTTTACGTTCGACTGCAGGAACATCGATTAAACGCAAGAATACACTGTCATCAACCTTTTCAGTGATAGAATTAGATAATAGTTCCTTTAGTCGTAAAACCTTTTCCTGGTTAGATAATTTTACTGGTCCATCAGAAGACTTCGCTAGCTCTTTCGTCTCAGTTTCCAGTTTGTTAATTGCGGTAAAAATCTCTTCTACATATCCAATTTGTTCTTTCGCAACATCCTCTGAAATATCAAATCGATCTTCTACGGATTCAGATGCTTCTCTTGTCTTTCTTAAAGTTTCTTGTTTATTCTCTATCGTAATTGGAGACCGTATTGTCTCTCGTGCATTTGTTAGTGGCTCAATATCATATGTTTCAGTATGGACATTATTAAAGGTTAGAAAAAAGAAATATACAGCTAAACCTAGCACAGGTATGAATATTCGTATCCACTTTGTTCGAACATTAAGTAAAGAATCAAATAAGTTTTTAAACATTTTCATTTTTCACCCCTCTACCATGTTGTTCTGATTGTAAAAATAAAGAAATAAGACCCTCCCCTTGGGTCTTATGTTATCTCATGATTGCTGCTTTTCATATGCATCAATTATTTTTTGAACTAATGGGTGTCTCACAACATCTGTTTGGGTAAGATGTATAAAGGAAATACCTTTAATATTTGCAAGTAATTTATCCACTACTTGTAAACCCGACTTAATTCCTTTAGGTAAATCGATTTGTGTAAGATCCCCTGTGATAACCATTTTAGATCCAAATCCTAAACGCGTTAAGAACATCTTCATTTGTTCAGGTGTCGTATTTTGTGCTTCATCTAATATAACAAACGCGTCATCTAATGTTCTACCACGCATATAGGCAAGTGGTGCGATTTCAATTGTCTCTCTTTCCATTAACCGTAGAGTATGCTCAGCACCCAAAATATCATTTAACGCATCGTATAACGGTCTTAAATATGGATCAACCTTTTCCTTTAAATCCCCTGGTAAAAAACCTAAACTTTCACCAGCTTCTACAGCTGGTCTTGTTAATATAATTCGCTTTACATAACCATTCTTTAGTGCTTGAACTGCCATGACAACAGCTAAATAAGTCTTACCAGTACCTGCTGGCCCTATACCGAAGACTAAATCATTTGCTTTAATAGCTGCAACATAGCTTTTTTGACCAAGCGTTTTTACTCGAATGGATTTTCCTTTAACATTCTTCGTGATTACATCTTCGAATAAGGTTTCAAATTGATTTATTTTACCATCCTTAGCTAGCTCAATTGCATAGACAATATCTCGTTCTGAAATGGTAATTCCTTTTCTGACAACCTGGAGAAGTGTTAACAGTACATCCTGTACGACCGCTATATCAACATCCGTTCCAGAGACACTAACTTTCTCTCCACGTGTCACGATTGAGACATTTAGTTTATCCTCCATATGTTTTAAGTATCTGTCATTGTTTCCAAAAAGCTCAAGCGCTTCTTCTGGATTAGTTAGTTCAATATCAATAGCGTTTAAATTTTCTGGCATAATCAATCTCCTTGAGTGATGGGTTGTGCTTTAGCAATATTTTCTTCAACTGTCATATATAAGTATAGTTTTACTTTACCATTCTCAACCGATTCATGCAAAATTTTTTCCGATACTATCTTCGCCTCTGGTCCCAATTGAAGCTGTAGCTCCTCCTTGGCTTGTTTGATACCTGCTTCCACTGCTTCCTCATGTGTCCGTACAATTTCGTGGTATTGTTTTTCGCTTAAGGTTGTCTCTTTAATGAATATAGGTAGTTCCCATCTTAAGAACTTAATCGGTGTTTGATTAGAATCATAATGTATTGCTTCAAATTCAGGTTTACCAAAGCCCCAAACTGGAAAAGTAAAATTATTGAATCCCAAAAAATACTTCTTTTCTTTTTTACCTGTAAGAAGTTCATAATTTTTCTTCAGAGGAATGGTAACATCGACCTCATACCACGTACTAGCAATAATTTCACCCTCGGCTGCAACCTTAACAGGCTTCTTTTTATCCTTCCCATCTTCGTTTCCTGCATTATTATCTACTTCATTTAATATTCCTGAAACTAATACCTTACCAGGCTCCACATAATCATTAATAGAAACTATTGGGAGACCTTTAGAGACGTACATTCGTTTAATAACACCTTTCTTAGCTGCCACAATATTCCTCGGACCCTCTACCTTGTCCTCTTTTACGACAATCTTTTCTACGCCCTCTAAATGATATGTTGTCCCTTTCTGATGAACACCCACCCATAATAACTCTGGTATATCCTCGGTCAACTTTTGCTGAATCTTTCCAGGAGGATCTAATGTAAAAATCCATGCTCCAGGGTGAACACCATATTCATTTAGTTGTTTGGATATCTTTTCTTCAATTTCCTTTGGAAGCTCGCCAGTAATTTCAACCTTCCAAATAATATTCGACATGAATAAAATGAAAAATATACTAGCAATAAACGAGAGTACAAATTCTTTTCTTCTAAAAAAACGAGAAAATAAAAACGGAAAACCTTTTCGTTCACGAAACGAAATTTTATACTGAAATTCACGTCTAATTCGTTTGACCTCGCGTAAATCGGATAATTTTACGTTTCCACTACAGGTTTTTTTGTTTTCTCTCTTAATATTCCAAACAGTTATGCCCCTACGAACACATTCCTGAAAGAACATTTCTGGCATGTGTCCTGATACAACAATTGTTACAAATCCCCTAATAAATGACCCTTGTATTTGCTTCATCTCATCCTCCTGGTTAGTAATATGATCAGGATTTATGATTCATCATGATGACTTGTAGGAGGTCATTTCATTCTACGCGGGAATGAATTTAACCTCCGTAATTTTACCCTCTAATAAAATTTCTTCAGGGAGCATCATTTTTAGCACAAATGATGAGCCTTTTATTTGAATATATCCCTTTGTAGTCTTTAATCGTAATTCATTATCTGTAAAGACAGAAAGGCCTTTATGGTTTTCAATATATACATGTAACTGGCCAATTATCGTCATTCTAGGTAATTCCATGACAACATCGGAAGGCAAGGAAAGATACTTAACTAGCCAGGGTCGTAATCGTTGTTGTAGTTTACTCACAAAAAGAGCCCCCCCTCACATACATATTTATGAAAAATAACATAAGATAAGAACCAAAAAACCCAAAAGCATTATGATATGCTTTTGGGTTTTTTAGTTTAGGATGACTGCTTTTTTCTTTCTGAAACCACACTGCGATAAGGTTTTCTAGCACGTGGTGATCCTAGAACCTCTGACATAATGATTCCATTAATTAAGCCTTCTCGATTAAGCCCTGATTTTACATCTCTTTTAAATTGCATTTTATTTTTATTACCTGATGAAGATGCACTATGCTTAATCTCATCCTGTATTTCAGTTCCTAATGAAATATCCATTTGATTAATTTCAGCAAGTGAGACATCTTCACTAATATTCATGCGATTTTTTAATTGTTCCATTTGGTTTTGCTCTTCCATGTAAATATTAGTTGTAGAAGTCGTATATACGGTGGATCTCGGTTCCTCTTCTATCTGTTCTTTTTCAACATAAACTTTCTCACCAGAGGATTGATAAACCGTTTGTTTTGGCTTATGTTGACCTTCTGAAGGGGAAGGCACTGGTGCTTGTCTTGCTGGTTGTGTTGGATTCTGTTGTCTTGTTGGTTGCTGTTTGTTTTGTTGGCTTTTATTTGCACCTGTTAATACTCTGATAATTCCCATCACAATAATAGCAACAACAACAATATTACCCATTAAAAATTCAATTAAATCTTCCATGTGTTTCCCCCCTTCAAGGTATGGTAGGCCAGATTATTTTTACTTATTATCTTCATTGTTTTCTTTTGAAAGTCTTCCGATAGAATCACGCATGTCTGTATCTGCATTTATATTTTCATAATTTAAGTAGTCCATGACACCTAACTTACCGGAACGTAAAGCTTCAGCAAGTGCAAGTGGTACATCTGCTTCTGCCTCAACAACCTTAGCACGCATTTCTTGTACACGCGCAACCATTTCTTGTTCTTGAGCTACTGCCATAGCACGACGCTCTTCGGCTTTAGCTTGGGCAATCTTTTTATCTGCCTCCGCTTGGTCTGTTTGTAAAATAGCACCAATGTTTTTACCGATATCTACGTCTGCAATATCAATCGACAGAATTTCGAAAGCAGTACCTGCATCTAATCCTTTAGCTAGTACAGTGTGTGAAATCATATCTGGATTTTCTAATACTTTTGCATGTGTTTCAGAACTACCAATTGTACTTACAACACCTTCCCCAACACGAGCGATGATGGTTTCTTCACCAGCACCCCCAACAAGTCGGTCAATATTAGCTCTTACGGTAATTCTAGCTTTTGCTTTAACTTCAATACCATCCATCGCAATACCAGCAATAAATGGTGTTTCAATCACTTCTGGGTTTACACTCATTTGCACTGCTTCTAGTACATCACGACCAGCAAGGTCAATTGCTGCAGCACGTTCAAAGGATAGTTCAATATTAGCACGGTGGGCAGCGATTAAGGCATTTACTACCCTGTCCACATTACCTCCAGCCAAGTAGTGGCTTTCTAATTGATTTGTTTTCACATCTAGACCTGCTTTATGTGCTTTGATTAATGGATTAATAACTCTGCTTGGTACAACACGACGTAAACGCATACCTACTAATTGTAAGATGCCAACGCGTACGCCTGCAGCTAATGCACTAATCCACAAAGTTACTGGAATAAAAGTAAATAAGATTGCAACGGCAATTAAAATAACTGCTATTAGAATTACCGGCATAATCAATGATGCTGTTGCTTGATCCATAATATTTGTCCTCCTAATAATGTATTTATTCTTATAGGTTAGTAAATAACCTTATAATTCTCTTACAACTACTCGAACCCCTTCAACCTTAACAACCTTAATTGGTCGATTAATTGGAATGAAACTCCCATCAGAGACAACATCGACTCTTTCTTCACGAATAAGGGCTACTCCCGAAGGTCTTAATGCTGTAGCACTAATTCCTTCCATTCCGATAAGGTCTAAACGATTTTGGTTCGAAACATAGCCTAATTCGGTAGTCGTCCGTTCGCGTAAAATGACGTGACGGAAAATACCTTTATCAAGGCCAATTCTTCTAAATAATATAACAGTAGCAATAATTGCTACTAAAAAGGCGATAGCAACACTCATTACCATTTCTGATATATTGGCCCCTGACATAAATAACGATCCGATGATCGCACCTACACCGAGAATGCCCAATATACCACCTGGAACAAAGAACTCTGCAATAATCATTGCAACACCTATTAGTAGTAAAATGATAGCTTCCATACCAGCTAAGCCGGCTACAACATGCCCGTAGAAAAATAATACTAATGAAATAAGGCCAATCGTTCCCGGGACACCGAATCCTGGTGAGTAAATTTCCACTATTAAACCTAAGCTAGCTAAGGATAAAAGAATAGGAACAACAATTGGATTCGTGATAAATCTAGCAAGTCCTTCTGCAAACGAAACTTTATTCTCTACAACCCTTGCATTAGAAAGTCCAAGTTCATAAAGTAGTTCGGTTCGATCATCAACGATTCCCTCTGCATAGCCAACCTGAACCGCCTCTTTTGGAGTTAAGGTTAGAAATTCACCCTTGGGTGCATTTAGTTCTGGTAAATCAATACTGGAATCAGCCATCGCTCGGGCATAAAGTGGGTCCCTGCCGCCAGCTTCTGCAGCACTCGTCATCGCTTTTAGCCATGCTGATTGAGCCTTCTTATCAGCTGCTGTGCCATCACTATTAATAATCCCGCTAGCACCCATGGTTGCCCTTGGCGTCATATAAATAGTATCCGTATGTAAAGCAATATACGAACCGGCAGATAATGCCTGACTAATAATAAAGGAAGTAGTTGGTACTTCTAAATCAGCGATTAGGGTTCCAATATTATCAGCAGCTTCTACACTACCACCCGGTGTATTAATTTCAAAAATAATATGGTCTGCTCCGTCTTCTATTGCTTCTTTCGTTGTACGAGCTAAGAAGGCCTCTAAACCACGTTCGACATTATGTTCAATTGGTATAACATAAACTAATTTCCCTCCACCTTCCGTATCTGCATGGACGAAAATATTTCCTTGATTCAGTAATAAAGACAGAACTACCATGATGAACAGAAGATAAATTGTCAAACGTTTCCTTGGCAATATATACACCCCCTTTATTCTGTTATTTATACGATTAATATTGGTTTTAGGTTTCATAAATTTTCATTAATAAACTCTATAAATAAATAGTATCATAGAATACGCTAGCAAGATAGGGAATTAAGCGACAAGTCCAAAGAGAAGAATATTTTTTTTGCACGGATAAACTAAAAAACCCTTGCGAAATCGCAAGGGTTGGTCGGGAATAATTTAATTCAATAGCTCTTGAACTAATTTATTAATTTTTGAGCCGTCTGCCTTACCTTTTACCTTTGGCATAACTTGACTCATTACTTTACCCATTTCTTTTTTTGAAGATGCACCAGTTTCTTGAATCGTCTCTAAAACAATTGCCTTAAGCTCCTCATCAGAAAGCTGTTCTGGCATATATTCTTGAATAATTTTGATTTCCATTTCAAGTTTTTCAACAAGATCATCGCGTCCAGCTGATTTAAATTCTTGGAGGGAATCTTTTCTTTGTTTTAACTCTCTTGATAAAATTGTCAAATCTTCGTCTTCGGATAATTCACTTTTACCAAGTTTTATCGATTCGTTCTGTATTGAAGCTTTTACCATGCGAATAACACTAAGTCTTTCTTTGTCTTTATTCTTCATTGCTTGCTTCATATCGTTGTTTAACCGTGATAATAATGACATCTTCTAGCACCTACTTTAGAATTTACGCTTTCTAGCAGCTTCAGATTTCTTTTTACGACGAACGCTAGGTTTTTCATAGTGTTCACGCTTACGATATTCTTGTAGTGTTCCACTTTTAGCTACACTACGTTTAAAGCGACGAAGAGCATCTTCAAGAGACTCGTTTTTACGAACGCGAGTTGTATTTGACATGCTAATTTCCCTCCCTCCGAAGCAAAAAACAGATTATAAAGGCATATGAGTGCCATATGCCTTTTGTAATTATAATATATTCATCTATCATCGGTCAACTGATTATTTTTTTCTTTTTTAATTCAATAGTCCGATGAACCTTGACTGCCGTTTACAATTGCAATACCAGAGCTAGCACCAATACGTGTTGCACCAGCGTTTATCATTGCCTCAGCTGACTCAACTCCTCTTACGCCTCCCGAAGCTTTAACTCCCATTTCAGGTCCAACGGTTTTGCGCATTAAAGCAATATCCTCCACTGTTGCTCCACCACCCGAAAATCCAGTGGAAGTCTTTACAAAATCAGCACCTGCTTCTTTCGCTAATTTACATGCCCTTACTTTTTCATCCTCTGTTAAAAGTGAGGTTTCTATAATCACCTTTGTTAATGCTTGTCCTTTTGCTGCATCAACCACTGCCTGTATGTCCTGCTTAACAAACTCATCATTATTGGACTTTAATTCGCCAATGTTAATAACCATATCTACCTCTGTGGCCCCGTCAACAATTGCCTGTTTTGTTTCAAAAACTTTGGTCGCTGTTGATGTTGCTCCTAATGGAAAACCAATCACCGTACACACCTTAACAGGAGTATCCTTTAATTCACTGTAACAT
Source organism: Ornithinibacillus bavariensis (assembly GCF_018333235.1). Taxonomy (GTDB): domain Bacteria; phylum Bacillota; class Bacilli; order Bacillales; family Amphibacillaceae; genus Ornithinibacillus; species Ornithinibacillus bavariensis. The sequence continues at coordinate 95,031 of NZ_BORP01000004.1, forward strand.
AATGAAACCCAATGGGGATTGACACAAACAGAAGCAAATTCATATTGCTTTGCCTCATTAACAATCTCCAAAATGCTTTCCTTAGTAGCGTCAGGTTTTAATAAAGTGTGATCAATATATTTCGCTATGTCTTTAATCATTTTTTACTTCCTTTCGTAAGATGTACGTACCTCTTTTCGTATCATAGCATTTTCAAGTAGAAAATGCTAATTTAGGACTATGAAATTTTTGTCTAATTACTCATAGCAGCACAGAAATTAGGAGCAGTAGGATAATGATGTTTGATGTAAAGTGCATAGTTTTTCTTCGGGCATATTCCGAGAAAGCTAGTATGGTTTTGCCTATCGGGCTTATTTTCCGCATACACAAGCTTCAATTAGGAAACAGTGCTTTAATATAAATTAACAGATCTTCGTTTTCTTAAAACAAAAAAGCAAAGGGACATATCTCATCCCTTTGCCATAGCTAGTTATCTAGTTATGCATTTGCCTTCATTCTTCCATGAGTTGCATAATCCATAATTCTAACAAATGTTCCTTCATTATATGGATAACCAGTCTTTGTTAGCTTAACACGTACGATTTTACCGATCATATCATGTGTACCTTCAAACTGAACCTTCAAGTAGTTGTCTGTATAACCAACTAACATATTTGGATTATCTTTATCTAGTACACGTTCTTCTGGAATCACTTCAAGTACTTCATTTTCATATCGTGCTGCATACTGTCTTGCTAACTCATCGTTTAAATCGATTAGTCGTTGCACACGTTCATTCTTAACGTCTTCATCTACTTGATCTTCCATCCTTGCTGCTGGAGTTCCAGTTCTTCTAGAGAATGGGAAAACGTGAAGCTCTGAATAGCCAACTTTTTTAATAAAGTTGTATGTTTCCATAAACTCTTCCTCTGTTTCACCTGGGAAGCCAACAATTACATCAGATGTAATTGCTAAATCTGGTAGTGCTTTACGGATTTTTTCAACCTTTTGATAGTAGAAGCTTGTAGAGTACTTTCTTCTCATACGAGCTAGAACAGAATCAGAACCAGATTGTAATGGAATATGCAGATGACGGACGATTTTTTCAGATTGATCCAATACCTCAATTACTTCATCTGTAATTTGACTTGCCTCAATCGAAGAAATTCGAATACGCTCAAGTCCATCTACCTTTGATTCTAAGTCTCGTAGAAGCATAGCAAAATTATAATCATTTAAGTCCTCACCATATCCAGCAGTATGAATTCCAGTAAGAACAATTTCTTTGTATCCAGCATCAACTAATTTCTGTGCTTGTGTTAATACACTCTCTGGATCCCTAGAACGAAGAAGGCCTCTAGACCAAGGAATAATACAGAAAGTACAGAAGTTATTGCAGCCTTCTTGTATCTTTAAGGAAGCACGGGTTCTATCGGAAAATTCCGGAACATCCATTTCTTCAAATACGCGGTTTTTCATGATGTTGGACACACCATTAATTGGTTCTCTTGTTTTCTTGTGCTCTTCAATGTACTGAATCATATTCTTACGGTCTTGTGTTCCAACCACAACATCAACACCTGGGATTTCTAGAATTTCACCTGGTGAGGTCTGTGCATAACATCCTGTTACACAGACAATAGCCTCTGGGTTATTACGTATAGCTCGACGGATAACCTGTCTGCTTTTTTTATCACCAGAGTTTGTAACGGTACATGTATTTATAACATAGACATCAGAATCATGATCAAAGTCTACGCGTTCATAGCCTTGTTCCATAAACATCCGCCAGATTCCTTCTGTCTCATAATGATTTACTTTACAACCTAATGTATGAAAAGCTACTGTTGGCATGATGTGCCCCCCAATTCTTCTAAATGATAGGATATACTTGATAGTGCATATAATGCTGCTGTTTCCGTTCGTAGGATTCTTGGTCCTAACCGAACAGGGATAAAGTCATGTTGCTTGAGTGATGTAACTTCCTCCTGTGAAAACCCACCCTCAGGACCGATACAAATCAGAATATGATCATCATTTTTCACCTGATTGATAACCGAGCTAAATGAATGAAATTCATTCGTTTTTGCCTCTTCTTCATATGCAAACAATTTTATATCGTATCGTTGACCCTCTTGGATTAGCTGTGATAAATTCATGGCTTGTCTTATTTCTGGAATTCGATTGCGATGGCTTTGTTCACTAGCTTCTTTTACAATTTTTGAAAAGCGAATTAATTTCTTATCGGTTTTTCTAGCATCCCATTTTACTACAGATCGCTCAGCCTGAAAAGGAATAAATGCATAGGCTCCTAGTTCTGTTCCCTTCTGCAGGACTAGCTCTATCTTATCACCCTTTGGCAATCCTTGAGCAATTGTCACATTAACTGGCAATTCCGTATTAGACTCTAGCCATTCTAAAACCTCTGCAGTCACACTGTCCGTATTTAACTCTGTTATTTCGCAAATTGCAGCACTTGCATCAAGCTTATTACAAATTATCTTATCCCCAGCTTGCATCCGCATAACTCGGATAATATGATGGGCATCATCGCCCTCTATGCTAATTGTATTATTTTGCCAGTTTGCTTTCGGAATAAAATACCTTTGCATATGTAGCACCTACTTCTTTTGTGCAATAATTGACACCCAGTCTTCCAGCTCATTTATTTCCACTATGGTAAATCCTTGGTTTTCTAAATCATCGATAACCATTTGCTTTTTTGCTTGAATGATTCCAGAGGTAATAAAATAACCACCAGGTACTAAATTTTCTTTGGCATCTTTTGTAAATTTAACGATTATTTCAGCTAATATATTGGAAACAATTACATTCGCTTTTCTATTTACACCATTTAATAAGTTGTTTTGCTTTGTATGAACAACTTGATCAACCTTATTAAGCTTAGTATTTAATTCAGTACTATTTACGGCTACCTCGTCTAAATCATAGGCATATACTTCATTCGCTCCTAGAAGTGCTGCAGCTATACTTAGAACCCCAGAACCACACCCAACATCAATCACTAGATCATTTTTTCGAATGTATTTTTCTAATGCTTGTATGCTTAGAATCGTAGTAGGATGAGTTCCTGTTCCAAATGCCATTCCAGGATCTAATTCAATAATAACTTCCTCACTAGATTTCGGTGTATATTCTTCCCAGCTTGGTGTAATAGTAATCTTATCTGTTATTTTTGCAGGCTTATAGTATTTTTTCCAAGCCGTTGCCCAGTTTTCTTCATCTACCTCATTAATAGTAACGGAATTGGAACCAAGGTCAATACCATAACTGCTTAAATTAGTTATTTCTTGCTTAATTTCCTCAACAGTTTCATGTAAAAAACTATTAGATGGCAAATATGCTTTCACATAAACCCCTTCTGGCGGATAATCTTCAATACTTAGTTCAAAAATTTCTCCAAATACCGATTCTCTTTCCGTACTTAAATCTAATGGGTTTTCGATTACAACACCATTTGCACCCGATTCATGCAGAATATTAGAAATAGGTTCTATTGCTTCATTCGTTGTGTGTATACAGATTTCTGACCACTTCAAATGAATCACGCTCATTTCTTATAATTTTCATATTTTTTATGTATGGGGGGTGTTATAATTAACACCCTTATTCCCCTTTAAAAGCCTTTTTGAAACGTTTAAATAGTGAATCCTCTTGTTCTTCTGTTGCTTCATTTCCGGCAATTTCATTAAATTCTCTTAAAATATCCTTTTGTCGTTCAGTTAGGTTTGTTGGCGTAACAATTCTAACTTTAATATGTTGATCACCTTGGCCATAGCCTCTTACATTAGGAGCACCTTTTCCTTTTAAACGAAAAGTCTTTCCTGTTTGTGTACCAGCAGGAATCTTAAGTTTTACTTTACCATGTACTGTCGGAACTTCTACTTCATCTCCTAGTGCAGCTTGAGCAAAGGTTAATGGAAGCTCACAGAAAATGTTGTCACCTTCGCGAGTAAAGAAATCATGGTTTCTAACTTGGATAACCACGTACAAGTCACCGGCAGGTCCACCGTTTTTACCTGGCTCACCCTTGCCTGCTATGCGGATTTGTTGACCATCATCAATACCAGCAGGAATTTTAATATGGATTTTTTTATTCTTTTTGACAGTTCCATTCCCGCCACATGTTGCACATTTTTCAGGAATAATCTTACCAGTTCCATTGCAATAATGACATACTCGACGATTGACTACTCGCCCAAAAGGCGTATTCTGCTCGGTGTTTAGTTGACCAGAACCATGACAATGGGAACAGGTTTCCGCTTTGGTTCCCGGTTTAGCACCTGAGCCATGACAAGTATCACATTTCTCTTCTTTTGGTACGGAAATATCGGTTTCCTTTCCAAAAATTGCTTCTTCAAAATCTAAAATCATTGTATATTGTAAGTCTGCTCCTTGCTGTGGTGCATTCGGGTCTCTTCTACGTCCGCCACCACCAAAGAACATGTCAAATATATCACCGAATCCTCCAAAATCTGCAGAACCACCAAATCCACCAAAACCTTGGCCACCATTCATGCCCGCATGACCGAATTGATCATATTGAGCACGTTTTTGATCATTTGACAGGGTTTCGTATGCTTCTTTTACTTCTTTAAATTTATCTGCAGCATCCGCCTCTTTATTTACATCTGGGTGATATTGTCTTGCAAGCTTACGGTAAGCTTTTTTAATTTCTTCTTTTGAGGCACTCTTTTCCAAGCCTAAAACTTCATAATAGTCACGTTTTGCCACTATAAATCACTCTCCCGAATCACTTTCACATAAAGGTAATCATAACATTAATAATATTATGATGGCAAATGGTCAAGCTTTTGTTGCTATAGGTTATGCCTTGAGGCTCTATCTCGCTTCCCGTTAACTATTTGTTCTCCTGTCCTCTAAACACTTAGTCACAAGCAGGATAGTCTCATTATAATTCTTTTTTCGAGTGGCACTTAGCAACGTTGGATTACACTCAACGGGGTTTCCGCGTTTGAGACTACAAATATCGCCAAAAATTATCTATCAATATTCCCGCGAGTTCACATACATTCAAATCGCTAGAAACCACTCATCAACTATTTAACAAACTATAAAATATTCTCGAGAAAAAAAGCCAAAGCCAAGAAGGTCCTGACTTTGACTTTTTCACTTTTCATATAAATTTATTTATTATCATCGTCTACTTCTTGATAGTCCGCATCTACTACGTCATCAGAAGCCTTTTGATTTGGTTGATCTTCTGCTGCTTGATTTTGTTGTGCCATTTGCTCATAAAGCTTCACAGACAATTGTTGAACTTGCTCAGATAATGCTTCTTTTTTCGCTCTAATCTGCTCAATATCATTGGATTCTAGTGCTTTCTTCAATTCGTCTTTTGCAGCTTCAGCCTTCTTCTTTTCATCTTCAGAAACTTTATCAGCAAGGTCTTTCAATGTTTTTTCGGTCGTGAAAATCAATTGATCAGATTCATTACGTAAATCAACTTCTTCTCGACGCTTCTTATCTGCTTCAGCATTTTCCTCTGCTTCTCGAACCATGCGGTCTACTTCTTCATCAGATAAACCTGAGGATGACTTAATAGTAATAGATTGTTCTTTATTTGTTCCCATATCTTTTGCACGAACATTTACAATACCATTCGCATCAATATCAAAGCTAACTTCGATTTGCGGAATTCCCCTTGGTGCTGGCGGGATATCTGTTAATTGGAAACGACCAAGCGTTTTATTATCCGCAGCCATTTCGCGTTCCCCTTGAAGCACATGAATGTCTACAGCTGTTTGGTTATCAGCTGCCGTTGAGAAGATTTGTGAATGACTTGTTGGTATAGTTGTATTACGTTCAATTAGTTTTGTAAATACACCGCCCATTGTTTCGATACCTAATGAAAGTGGTGTAACGTCTAGTAATACAACATCCTTAACGTCCCCTTGGAGAACTCCACCTTGTATGGCAGCACCTAATGCTACAACTTCATCAGGGTTAACTCCTTTTGATGGTTCTTTTCCAATCTCACGTTTAATTGCTTCTTGAACTGCTGGAATTCGAGTTGAACCACCAACAAGTAATACTTTGTCGATATCGTTAGCAGTTAAATCAGCATCACGTAATGCTTTACGAGTAGGAATCATTGTACGTTCTACTAATTCTGCTGATAGCTCTTCAAATTTCGCACGAGATAAACTCATTTCCAAATGTAAAGGTCCTGCTTCTCCAGCAGTAATAAATGGAAGAGAAATTTGTGTTTGAGATACCCCTGATAAGTCTTTCTTTGCTTTCTCAGCAGCATCTTTTAGACGTTGCATTGCCATTTTATCCTTAGAAAGATCAATACCATTTTCTTTTTTGAACTCTTGTACTAAGTAATTCATGATTACATCATCAAAATCATCGCCACCAAGCTTATTGTCACCAGCAGTAGCAATAACTTCAAATGTACCATCACCAATATCAAGGATTGATACGTCAAACGTACCGCCACCGAGGTCATATACTAAAATTGTTTGGTCTTGATCTGCTTTTTCAATACCATATGCTAGTGCTGCAGCTGTTGGTTCATTGATTATACGTTCTACCTCAAGGCCAGCAATTCTACCTGCATCTTTAGTTGCTTGACGCTGAGCATCATTGAAATATGCTGGAACAGTAATAACAGCTTTATCTACTTTTTCTCCAATATAATCTTCTGCATATGATTTTAAGTATTGAAGAATAATAGCTGAGAGTTCTTGTGGTGTATAGTCTTTATCTTCCACTCTTTCTTTGTAATCAGTTCCCATATGACGTTTAATGGAAAGTATCGTATTAGGGTTTGTTATTGCTTGACGCTTTGCAACTTCCCCTACTTGACGTTCACCATTTTTAAATGCTACAGCTGATGGAGTAGTTCGGTTTCCTTCCGGGTTAGGGATGACTACTGCTTCCCCACCTTCCATCACTGCAACACATGAGTTTGTAGTTCCTAAGTCAATTCCGATAATTTTACCCATAGTCTATTTCCTCCTTGATACATACAAAAAACGTTTATTTATTAACCTTGACCATTGCTGGTCGGATTACGCGATCTTTTATGAGATAGCCTTTTTGTAAATCCTCTACTACGATATTGGATTCAAAATTATCATCCTCCACCTGCATGACTGCTTGATGAAGATTTGGATCAAATTCCTTTCCAACCGCTTCAATGATTTCTACGCCCTGTGATTTTAGAGCCTCTACCAATTGTCTGTATACCATCGAAATCCCATCTAGTAGATTTTTATTTTCGTCAGTTACTTCAACCTGTAACGCTCGCTCAAAGTTATCAATAGCAGGTAATAATTCAGTCACAAGATCCTGTGCCTTGTATTTCCGATCTGCTTCCTTTTCTTTTTGTGAGCGTTTCTTAAAATTATCAAATTCTGCTTGTGTTCTTAGAAATCGTTGATACAATTCTTCCTTTTCCTGCTTCAAATTTTCTATCTCTTGAACGAGATCATTCATCTCTTCCTCTGAAGATTCTTCTATAGGAGCATCGGATGTATCTGTTGCTTCCTCTTCATCTATTTGCTTCTCTTCTGTCAGATTTTCTTCTTCCATTTGAGTGATATCTTTTTCCGCCACGCTTTAGCACCTCCAACATCCATCATAATCATACAGTTGCTGTATGATCTTATCAATTATTTACTTACCGTTGTTTTTATACCATAAGTACAATACATCTGTCATTTCATTTGATAATGCATTTAACAATGTTATAACCTTACGATATTCCATCCTCGTTGGTCCAATTAATGCAATGGTCCCCATTTGTTCATCACGTAATTGATAAGAAGCTGTTATTAAACTAAAGTCTTGAATAGCCTCTAATTCATTTTCCCTACCAATAGTAACCCTTATTCCCTGTTGTGGTACCTTTAATAAGTTGACCACTTCATCCTCATTTTCCATCATACGATAAAAAGAACGGATTTTGTTAATATCATTAAATTCTGGCTGTGTTAATAGATTGGTTCTCCCACCAATATAAAGCTTAACAGGTTGTTCGCTAAAAGCCGATTTTAAATAGTGATATGATTTTTCAAAATCCTGTACGTACTTTTTCATCAGAGAAACCACTTCTGTATTTAATAGCTCTGGTAATTTCGCAAGGGATACCCCTTTCAATCGTTCATTCAAAATGTTTACCATTTTTTCTAAATCTGATGCACTTATCTCATTCGGAATACTGAAGGAATGATGCTCCACATGACCTGAATCAGTAATTAGAATAGCAACCGCAGTATTTTCAGACAATGGTATGATTTGCATCTGCTTAACTCTCGTTTCAAAAATCTCAGGGCCAAGTATTATCGAAGTATAGTTCGTTAAGTCGGATAGCACCTCTGCTGATTTTTGTACAAGCTTCTCAAAGTCAATAAACTCTCCTTGTAGCATACCCTTTATGATGTTTAAATTAGTTTTATCAACTGATGGTGCAATTACATGGTCCACATAATAACGATAACCTTTTTCAGAAGGAATACGTCCTGAGGAGGAATGGGTTTTTTCAATATATCCCATTTCTTCCAAATCAGCCATCACATTCCGAATGGTTGCAGCACTGTAGGAAATCTCATCTTTTTTCGAGATAGCACGTGAGCCAACTGGGTGAGCTGATTCAATAAAATCATCTATAATAACTTGCAAAATTAGTAATTGCCTATCTGTTAACATAAATGATCACCCCTGTTAGCACTCTCTTCCTCCGAGTGCTAATTATAATAATAAATTACCAAATCCTTATTTTTTTGTCAATGCACATGCTCGAGGTCTAGCTTGTCTAAAAGAAAATAGGAAAATACCTCATTTCCAAATAATAGTCCCTGGTCTGTCAAATGGATGTTATCCCCCTCTTTTACTAACCAGCCTTTCTGTTCAAGCTCTAGGATTTGCTGTTTGTATAATCTTTCATATGAAAAACCATACTTTTGATGGAAGTCATTCTTATTTACACCTTCAAGCTTCCGTAGCCCAAGGAACAATTCCTCCTCAATTTGTTCCTTTAACGAGATATGATCTATTTTTAGGATCGGATTCCCATCCTCCATAGCTTGCTTTATATATGCCGGTAATGGCCGAATATTCAATGTACGCTTACCGGGGAGATAACCACTCGCACCAGCACCAAATCCATAATAATAATCATTGTTCCAATACGTTAAATTATGCTTACTTTCAAACCCTGGCTCGGCAAAGTTACTAATTTCATATTGTGCTTTTCCGTTTTCATGCATTTTTGTCTTTAAAACTTCATACATTAGAACTTCTTCTTCCTGTGTAGGACGATGGAGTTGTCCCTTCTTATACCGATTATAGAAAATTGTTTTCGGTTCAATCTGCAGGGAGTAAGCTGAATAATGTGGTAAATCAAATGAGATTGCTTCCGTCACTGTATTTTCAAAATGCCGGGCAGTTTGTTTTGGTAAGGCGTATATTAAATCTAAGCTTATATTAGTTAAATCATGTTGCTTTAAAATATCTATGGTTTTATAAACATCTTTAATACGGTGTACCCTGCCTAATTCAGCAAGCATCGCATCATCAAAAACCTGGACACCTAAAGATACTCGGTTTACCCCATAGTCCATTAATAGCTTTGCTTTTTCTTTATCAAAGTCTCCTGGATTTGCTTCAATAGTATACTCTTCACATGCCGAAATATTAAATTTTTCCTGAACAAGCTCCAAAAGACGCTTTAATTGTTGATGACTTAATGCCGTTGGCGTACCCCCACCGATAAAAATAGTTTTAACAGGATTATTTTTCCCAGGCAATTGCGTATTTATTTCCTTTGCTAAGGCAGTTAGATAATCATCAGCGGATTTCTCATTATAAAAGAACTTCGTAAAATCACAATAATGACAAATATGCTGGCAAAACGGAATATGGATATATACAGAATTAATCATTTTAAATTCTCCTAACAGTAGGTTTAGAAAAAAGAAAAGGAAAAACTTATAAAAGTTCTCCCATTTCCTTTCTATTCTTCATTCATTTTTAGAACAGCCATAAATGCTTCCTGTGGTACTTCGACAGATCCAACCATTTTCATGCGCTTTTTACCTTCTTTTTGTTTCTCTAGTAATTTACGCTTACGCGATATGTCACCACCGTAGCACTTCGCTAAAACGTTTTTTCGCATTGCCTTGATTGTAGACCTGGCAACAATTTTATTTCCTATTGCCGCTTGGACTGGCACCTCGAATTGCTGTCTTGGAATGAGTTCTTTCAGCTTTTCTACGATCATCTTTCCTCTATCATAAGCAAAATCTTTATGTACGATAAAGGATAGTGCATCAATAGTCTCTCCATTAAGAAGAATATCCATTTTTACCAATTTTGATGGTTGATAACCAATCAATTCATAGTCAAATGAAGCATAGCCCTTCGTATTTGATTTCAATTGGTCAAAAAAGTCATAAACAATTTCTGACAGTGGAATATGATAAATGACATTAACGCGAACATCATCTAAATACTCCATGTCAATAAACTGACCACGTTTACGTTGTGAAATTTCCATCACTGCTCCAACATACTCATTTGGCACCATAATGGAAGCTTTCACATATGGCTCAAGGATTTCCTGAATCTTTTGCGGATCAGGCATCATTGACGGGTTATCAATTTTTAACATTTCACCATCTGTTTGCTCTACCTCATAAATTACACTCGGTGCAGTAGTGATTAAATCAATCTTAAATTCCCGTTCAATACGCTCCTGAATAATTTCCATATGTAATAAGCCTAAAAATCCACAACGGAACCCAAAACCTAACGCCTGAGAGGTTTCAGCTTCGTATTGAAGTGCAGAATCATTAAGCTCTAAGCGCTCCAACGCTTCACGAAGGTCATTATATTTATTAGAGTCTACGGGATATAATCCGCAATATACCATCGGATTTAATCGTCTGTACCCTGGAAGTGGTTCATCAGCTGGGTTAGTTGATAATGTAATGGTATCACCAACATGGGTATCACTAACGTTCTTAATCGATGCTGTTAAATAACCAACATCCCCCACAGATAGCTCTTTAAGTGGTAAAGCCTTAGGTGTAAATACTCCCACCTCGTTCACTTCAAATTCCTTACCAGTTGCCATCATCTTAATCCGGTCGCCAACCTTAACAGAACCCTCTTTAACACAAACATACGCTACTACGCCGCGATAAGAATCATATAAGGAATCAAAGATAAGCGCTTTTAAAGGTGCCTCCGGGTCCCCTTCTGGCGGCGGAACCGCTTCAGTAATACGCTCTAATATTTCCTCTATACCAATATTTGCTTTAGCAGAAGCTAAAATACAATCATCAGGATTTATTCCGATAACTTCTTCTAATTCTTTTTTTACACGCTCAGGATCAGCACTTGGCAAATCAATTTTATTAATAACCGGAATTATTTCTAGGTCATTATCTAATGCCAAGTAAACATTTGCTAATGTTTGTGCTTCGATTCCCTGTGCGGCATCTACTACTAGAATTGCCCCTTCACAGGCTGCTAAGCTTCTAGATACTTCATATGTAAAATCGACATGTCCTGGGGTATCTATTAAATGAAACGTAAAATCTTCTCCGCTCTTACTTGTATAATGTAATTGAACGGCATTTAATTTAATGGTAATACCACGTTCTCTTTCCAAATCCATCGCATCAAGAATTTGGTCCTTCATTTCCCGCTTGGTAACCGTCTGGGTATTTTCCAAAATTCGATCCGCTAGCGTTGATTTGCCGTGATCAATATGAGCAATAATAGAAAAGTTTCGCACATTTGCTTGTTTTCTCGCCATACTTGATGTTCACTCCTATTGCCTTTTACCTAATGTAAAAAACAAAAATTCGCCGTACTTTAATCCATAAAAATTGGAGAATAATACGATAATTGCTAGGATGATTATAGCAATTGCTATCTTTACTTTCAAGAAAGAGTTATTTAATTAATAGAAAGAGCTACTATCCAGTAAGATAATAGCCCTTAATTCAATATAATACACATCTTCGTTAACCCTAAAAGAACAGCTGTGAAATCGAATACAAAATTTCAACAATTGTATCATAGAAGCCTTTTACAATGGTCTCTAGAAAAGATGCAGTTTTCTGACTGAGATGATTATCATTGGACTCGGAAAGTTCTTGAGCAATGGTTTGTTGATTTACATTTTCTGTCTCACTTGGTTGTTTCGTTGATGTATGTCCCACTTCTTTAGCAGCTTCTTGAACTCCTGTTTTGACAGGCTGAACAGAGTCACCTGCTCCGGTATAATCAATGCCCACAATTGCTCCGATTAGAAAACACACTACCAGTAATAATGAGACAGATATAAATCTAAACATAAATACGAACCTCCCTTATTCCGAATTCACTTTCTCCGCATCCCAGTAGTATTCACTAAACACATCTGCTAGCGCATCCGCTGAACGATATAATTCTTCTAGGCTATTATCGACTCCACCGATTTCTACTGTTAATGCATTTTCATGAAGATCTTGATTGAAGACCCCATCTGTTCCTGCACCTTTTTTAGGCGGTAACACACCTCGACTTAATCCTGGATACTTTTTCTCCATAATTTTATAAAGTTTACTCGCTATTTCTAAATTCTTTTCATAATCCTTATTTTCCCCACCGATAACAAATGCTATCTTTGCATAAGACTCACCATTAATAACTTTCGTAGTTTCCTTTTTTCGCTGAGAGTCTCTATGAATGTCAAAGATATACTGAATATCTTTATTGCTGGCGAATGCCTCTTGAACATTACTGCGAATCGCATCATAGGATTGCCAATATTCCATTTTTTTCTCATCTAATAATTTCATTGTATCGGTTTTCTCTACCGTATTACCTATACCAAGGTTAGACAGCGCACTAGCAAATCGATCACTTACCTTCGTAACATTTACTTCCCTATGCTGTGCATAATTAGGGTTTGTCACACCAGGTAAATGTGGTAAAAACGATTCATAATTATGTGTGTTATAAATGTAAACTACTTTCTTATCTCCAGTCGTTGGATGCCCATCTGGAGCTTTTTCTGGCTTTTCATCATCGATGTCCTCATCGACAACTGCATCTCGATCTCGCAAAACCTCTTCAAGCGGTGGCGATGACTCCACTGAGAGATTCGTATAATTTGTTCCTTCCCCCGCTATAAAAATCTCACTATCATATATAGAGAATCCTGGAAGCTCATTACCAAGAAGACTTCTTGGATCATCCGGTTTTATACTTGTTGCAATTTGGAAAATTGTCGATGATAGATTTGGTATCTCTGCTTCAGGTGGTACCGCTTCTTCAAACAAGCGATTCTCCATTCCAAATAAATATAAGAAGGTAGTTCCCTCAATTTCGCTTGTCCAGTTTGTCAATGTATTAGTAGGTATTTTTAGTGCGGGAGAAATGGTTGTAAATAATCCGATTAATGCAAATAAGCATAGTACACTAATTAAATATAAAATACTCTTTTTAACAACTTGAAATCGATTTGTAGCATTTGGACCAAGCATCATGTTCCACCTTCCTTGTTGGTCTATAGTTAAAATCTATGACGAAACAATGGAAGGTAGAACCAAAAACTCTCTTAAATTTATAGGAAATACTAGAATATAATTTATCGCGAGTAGGAAGCAAAGTTTGTTACATCAACAGCTTCATGTAATGCTGCATTTATACCATTTGCAATTAAATGAGACATATCAATCATAAAACCATCCACTTCCTTAGGAGTAACCATCATATTATAGCCGGATGGGGTAAGAACCTCAGAAATAAGACGACGCTTTTCTTCTTCTGAAAGGGTCCCAACAATTCCCAAAAACGTCTGTCGTTTATCTTGTTCTGGCAGATCCTCATCTGTATATTTCTTCCTACCAAAACTCATATTAGTTGGTGCCAGTGCTTTCGATGGACGATCCTTCTCACGCCACTCTCTACCGAAATGCTTTAAAATATAATCAATCGTGTCGCTTGTTATTGTGACAGCATCAACTACTGTGGGTACTCCTATAGCAATAACTGGAACCCCTAATGTTTCTTTACTTAATTCCTTTCGTTTATTTCCAACTCCTGAACCAGGATGGATTCCTGAATCGGATAGCTGAATGGTTTCATTAACACGTTCAATCGATCTTGAAGCAAGCGCATCAATGGCAATAACAAAATCCGGCTGAAACTTCTCTACTATTCCATATATAATATTACTTGTCTCAATCCCTGTTACCCCCATTACACCAGGTGTTACTGCACCGACTGGACGATATCCTTCCGAGACGGATTCATGCTCCAGCCTGAATAAATGACTTGTTACAAGAACCTTTTCAATGGTCATAGGCCCTAGAGCATCAGGGGTAACATTCCAGTTACCAAGTCCTACTACAAGCCCTGTGCCATCTTTAGGAATATTGTTTTTTTCTAGTAGATTCTCTAGTTCGCGAGCCAATATTTTTGCCGCATTTTCTTGGCTCTTCGTGTCTTGCTTTTTAACTCCATCAGCATAAATAGTAATGTAGGAACCAGGTTTCTTCCCTAATAATTCTGCACCACTTGGATCAATATCCACATATGTTATTCTTATACCGTTTTCCTCACGATTTTTATGGTGAACACCGTTTATCTGGTCTGATTTTGCCTTTTCTTTTTCAACATACATATCTTTCGCTTCCACTGCTAAATCTGTACGAACCTGAAGTGTATAATCATTTTTCTCCATCAAAATTTCATCCTTTCAACATATAACCATTATTGCTCATACTAGCTATAGCATTATCGTTCACAATTTCGCTTTAAAACATACAGGTAGGACAGAGACATAAAGATATTTATTGAAAACAGGCTCTAACTTTGGTAAAATGACTCTTGTTCAATATTTATGAACGCCGATGTGTTTTTAGGAGGTGAAACAATGGCTAATATTAAATCTTCAATTAAACGTGTTGATGTAAACAATAAAAAACGTGCGCAGAACCAATCTGATAAATCAGAAATGCGTTCACAAATAAAACTTGTTGAAAAATTTATTGAAGCAAACGATGTTGAAAATGCAAAAACTGCATTAACTGCTACAATCAAAAAAATTGATAAAGCAGTATCAAAAGGACTTATCCATAAAAACGCTGGAAATCGTCAAAAGGCTCGTTTAACTAAAAAAGTTAACGGTCTTGGTGCGTAACGTAATCTGGACGTAAAAAAGAGGATGCTTGGAGGGATTAACCCAACCGAACATCCTCTTTTTTTTGAACGAGGTGATACAATAATAATTCAAATGCTATATCCTTTTCCATCCTTCCTTGTTTCATCATAGCGTCCGTTTCTGCTAGCTGGTCCATAATAAATTGTAGTCTATTAACCGTGAATTTCCCTTCTCTACTCTGTGCAACCTTTATTACATAAGGATGTACGCCTAATTGTTTTTGCATTTGTGCTTGGCTATATCCTTTTTGCTTTAATAGCTTAACACGAAAAATCGTTCGGAATTGAAATGCTAATAGGGCAATTAATGCTATTGGCTCTTCCTTCATTTTCTCTAAATCCTTGTATATTCGTATTGCCTTAGCTAAATCACCATCTATTACTGCGTCAACTAAACGAAGACCCGAACTGTTTACTGTATGGGATATTAGTTCTTCTGCAATTTCTTTTGTTACCGTTCCTCGTTCTCCAACATATAGGGCAAGCTTTTCCAATTCATTTTCAATAATATTCAAATCGGTCGAAAGCTCTCGTTCAATAACTTCAATCGCATCTTTTTCAACTTGGATAACTAGTTGCCTTGCCAAATTCATTATCCATTCTGCTAATTCATATTCCTTTACAGGATTACATTCTGCTACTAATGCTTTCTTTTTTAAAGCTTTTGTGACCTTTTTCCGTTCGTCGAGTTTTTCGTATGGTACAATAAGAACTAATGTAGAATAATCAACTGGCATTTCCAAATACTTCTCCAGATATTCTACTTGATGCTCAAAAGGAAGCTTGTCTGATTTCGCAGTTAAGAAATTTGCGTTCGTTGCGATAACTAATTTATGCTCTCCAAAAAAAGGATATGTCTCTGCATCCGCTACAACCTCTTGAATGGATGTTTCCAATAAATCATAAATCGCTATGTTCTCTTCATGTATATCTTTTTCCAATAAATCCTTAATTTTTTGGATAAAATAATTTTCAGTGCCATATAATAAAATGACTTCTGGAATATTTTTCTGCTTTATTTGTTTAATTGCTTCTCCATATGTATTAGCCATTGCTATTCACTCCATAAGATTATATACTTTATGGTAATGGCTATGGTTTCGAATAGCAAGAAAAACCTGAGAGGGAAATTTGGGATATAAATTTCCCTCCCTATCTATATAAACGTTTAACATAATGCCCTAGGAACATGATGTTAAACGATGTTTTTCTTTCATTTATAGCATGGCCTTCTACCCAAGAAGTATAGTTGTTAACTCTTTCTAATTTTGGGTATGCATACTGAAAAATGACTTTTTTGTATCATTTGTGGATTTTTTTATGTAATTAATTTATACTAAAGGGTGAAATGGGAGGGTTAGCTATGAATGAATTTGAAAAGGATCCACAATCTAAAAACAACGATGTTGTCGATTCCATCAAAGGGTTCGGGTTTTCTTTAATATTCTTTCTAATCATATTTTTTATTGGTGTAACCATAAGTGTAATTGGTTCCTAATACATAGTTTTACGAAACAAAAGAGACTTGGTTTGTTACCGGTCTCTTTTGTCTTTTATTGAATCCTTTTTATTCTATGGCTTGAACCGATAAAAGGTTCCTGTGTCTTCAGTAAATTGGTAAATAATCGCACCTTCTAAGTCTGTACGGAAAACATGAATATTTTCTTTTTCCAATAGTGATATAATTTCATTTGAAGGGTGACCATAGCGATTATTTTCACCTACTGAAATCAGGGCATATGTTGGGTTTATTGCGCTGATATAAAACGGGTCAGATGAGGTGTTACTGCCATGGTGAGCAATTTTTAAAACCTCTACCTTTAAATTGGGGTAGTTTCTGATTATTTCTCTTTCTACATCTTTATCAATATCACCAGTGAACAGCCAGCTTTTATTCCCAAGCTCCGTAAATATAACAAGCGAGTTTTCATTGGTGCCCTTTTTATCTACCCATGGCGAGAGAATTGTAAACGTACTTCCACTTAATTCAAAGGAGTTTCCTGCTTTTAATCGCAAAATATCTGTTCCATTCCGTTGCCATTTTTTTTCAGTGCCTTCTTCAATTTGATAATATTCACTGATTATAATCGTGTTTACATCAAAATCCTCTAAAAGATAGTTCACACTACCTGCGTGATCGATATCCTCGTGGCTAATAACGATACCATCAATTTCTCGTATTCCCTTATATTGCAAAAATGGTTTGATTATTCTCGTATAATTGGTTTTAGAGGGCTCCATTGTTTCAAAAGTAAAACCTGATCCAGCATCAACTATTAAAACCCCTTTTCGATAAGGTAGCTCAATAACAAATGCATCACCTTGCCCAATATCTAGCATGGTCACCGTTCCATAAGGGGATATATATGGACGGAATGCAACGAAAAATAAAACAAGTGTAACCAGTATTCCATAAAAAAATGCAAGTCGATGGACCCCTTTTTGAACAAAATACATCATCATTAAGTATAATCCATAATATAAAACAACAAGAATAGCAGGAAGAGAACCTGTCCACCAAGGAAAATAAGCTAACTGATTGACGACTTCAAGTGGTAACAAAAATAGATATTGGTGGATCATCGTAAATAACCAATCTAGTGAAGTTGCTACGAAGGGTATAGGGGAAATTATAAATAAAATAAACATGAATGGTATGACAAAGAAGGAGAAATAAGGTACGACAAAAACATTAAGTAGTATAGAAAGAGGATTAAACGCATAAAAATACATCAGCTGTAGTGGAACAATAATCATTTGTGAAACAAAACTAAGCCTTACCAACTGCATAAAAAGAGACTGATCCTTCCCAATCCATTTTCTTGAGAGGATAATACCGAAAGAGACTAGAAAAGAAAATTGAAAACCAACATGATAAATCAAATATTTATCCAACAGTAATAATATTAAAAATGTAATACTTATAATATCAGTTACTGAAAAACGAATCTTAATCTTTTGTATAATAACAACAAATAAAACCATTAACGTTGCTCTCCATACAGAAGGTTCCCCTCCTGCTAGTACAGCATAGATGGGCAAAAAAATGAATATCAAGAGCTGTGCTTTCTCCTTCGTCAGAACACTCAGCCTGAACGTCAAAAAGTAATAAAAACCAACTACTAAACCGATGTGTAATCCTGATATTGCTAATATATGGGATAAACCCCAGCTTTGAAAATGTTCCGTAGTCTCCTCAGGAATTTGACTATCATCACCTAAAACCAATGCATTAATCCAAGCACTCGTCTTATCCGAATATGCTTCAGTTATATAATTCTTCAAATTTTCCCGTAAGGAATAAAGAAAAGTTTTACTAGCTTTTCCTTGGCAAATCATATCTTGACTAGAATTAATTTTCATTTCATACTGGATTCCATTTGCAGCGAGATATTTTTGATAATTAAATTGACCTGGATTAGTGTTCCCCACAGGAAGACTTACTTCCCCTGACAGATGGCATGAAGCACCCAGTTGTACATCGAAAAAGTCTGATTCATTTTCATTTTGCTTAAAATAAATAATTTTAATTAGTTGATTTGTTTTATCTTCACGAACATTAAATTGAATCACTTTTTCTGAATTTGATATTGGGGTAATTATTTGACCTGTAATACTCATTTCTAAGGGTTCAAAAGGAGATGAAACGATTTCAATCGGAGGAAAATAAACGGTAAAAAATAGAAAGGCGGTTAGGGATAGGGTTAAAGGAATCTTCCCTAACCGCCTCGTAACATTCAAATACAATAGCCATAGCAAAAGAACTATACTAAAAACAATGGAGTCAAAAATCACAGTAAATGCACTAAATAGTACAGAAATTGCAGGTATATGCCAATAACCTTTCATACTTAACGATACCTTTTTATGATAGATGAAATAATTCTTGGGCTTTTTCCTTGAGGGCAGTAGCTTTTGAAGTATCTGATTCCACTAGTTCTAGCAGTTCTTTTACAACCGATGATTTCTCTTTATAAAGCATATCTAAGGCAAGATAGTCTAACTCAACCTTTTCCGTTTCTACTCCTGCTTCCTTAAATAGCTGTACAGCATAAGGATGGTTTTTATAGTCCTCAGCATAATAAACCTTTTTAATGCCACTTTGAATAAGTTGCTTACAACATTGCAAGCAAGGAAAATGTGTTACATATATATCTGCATTTTCGGTAGGAACACCGAACTTAGCACATTGAAGGAGAGCATTAGCCTCGGCATGTACCGTCCTGACACAATGACCATCAATCACATAGCAGCCTTCATCCACGCAATGTACATCACCAGATACACTTCCATTGTAACCCCCAGCAATAATCCTTTTGTCACGAACGATGGTTGCTCCTACCATTAATCTTGTACAGGTACTACGTAACGAAAGTAAATGACTTTGTGCCATAAAATATTGATTCCATGAGATTCTTTCCATCATAAATTATCCCCTCTCTATTAAATCTAGTTTACCTTGCTTGGATTTAAATCGTCAATCTACTAAGGAATTTGAATTTCCTCCTTTAAAGCATCTAATGTTTTCTCACCAATACCAGAAACCTCTAATAAGTCTTCTACTTGCTTAAAATACCCAAATTCTTCTCGATATTGAATAATTGCCCTTGCTTTTGATGGACCTATTCCAGGTAATTGTTGTATTTCTTCTTCTGAAGCATAATTTATTCTTACTTTTCCTTGTTTTGACTGTTCAGAAGTACCATCCGATTCCATTTCCCCATGCTTTGGAATAATGATAATCATTTCATCTAACACCTTTTGTGCCAAATTAATCATCTGCTGATCGGCATCTTTTGTAAATCCACCTGCAGCGTCAACAACATCTTTTACTCTGGCATCGGAAGGCATATCGTATACACCAGGTGACATAACCTCACCTTTAATGTCTACCATTAATTGGCTTTCGTTAGATTCCAAATTCGTTTCATTTGGCAAAGAAGTTTCCTGTTCTAATGGGATAATTGTTGTGGATGGCTTTTCTCGATTAATCATAAAAAATAAGACAATTAAAGCAGTAATACCAATACCGATTGCAAACAGATTTTTACGAAGCAAATGTATCATTTCTATCACATCCCAGTTATCTAGTCCTATCATCATACCGAATGGAATAGATCCTGGCAAAAATACAAAAGGACGAGAAATGGCACTATCTCATCCTTTTTTGAGCTACTATAAAAATTCTCTCTGCTTCTTCTTCAGAAAAATCATTTTCTAATATAAAGTCTCCGCAAATATCTAAAATTTCAAATCCGCATTTTTTTAATAATTCCTCATACACAGATATAGGAAAAGTTTGTTCGTGGTGTGTTTCATCAAAACGTTGATAACTACCCCCATTCGAACTAAAGAATGTGAGATCATGATACATCTCACCTTCCTCTTCTCCTTCATAACAGAACCATATATAAGCACCTTCATCTGTCACATCTGCAAAAGTTTTCCCTACTAGGTTCTCTTCTACATGTACTAGGGAATGAACATCAAAGACGAACAACCCGTTATCTCCTAGCAATTCAGCAATATTATTAAAAACGATTTGAATATCTGACTTGGAGGTTATATAGTTGATAACATCACAGTAGCTAATTGCAAGATCAAAGTTTGACAAGCCTTGTAGTTCCCTTAAATCTTGATGTATCCATTGTACCCTTTGATGATTATCACTTGCCTTTTGTTCGGCTATGGTTAACATATCCGTTGAAGCATCCACTCCAGTAATTTCGAAGCCTTTACTTTTTAGCTTTACGGTAATTTCACCTGTACCACAGCCAAGATCCACTATTCTTGGATTTTGCAATTGATAACGGCTAATGATTTTTTCGGTCAGTTCTACCCATTTATCATAAGGGGCAGCTGTCATAAATTGATCATATAGCCTTGCCATAAGTTGATACGTCATTCCTGCCCGACCTCAAGGGAAACAGTCTGGGCGTCTCCCCATAAGCGCTCAAGATTATAATACGCTCTTTCTTCCTTATGAAAAATGTGACAAACCACATCACCTAAATCAACAAGTACCCATCTAGCTTGCTCGAAACCTTCTAGACGTTTCACTGGAATATTATTTTCTTCCATCTTTTCTTTTACTTCTCTAGCAATAGACTGTACCTGACGCTCATTTGTACCATGACAAATAAGAAAGTAATCGGCTACTAATGAAACCTGTGCCAGATCAAGAGCAATAATATCCTCTGCTCTCTTATCATCGCACGCTTCTGCTGCTAGATTTAAAATATCCAACGAATTATAACTCAAATTTTTTCCCTCCATCTAAACGTTTCGTTAAATCATTATATGCATGAAATGTATCAGGATAAATACGACTTTTTTTCCTCATTAAAAATTGTATAGTATTCCGAGATACCATCCAAGTCGTTCGAATTAATTCTTTTTCTGCCATCTCCCGAACCTCATCAAGCCCTTCAAAGCTTCTACCAGGTTCAATATAATCCGCTACAAAAACAACCATTTCCATTTTAGACATATTTGCTCTTCCGGTCGTATGATAGTAAATGGCGTTTTTAATATCTTGATCCTCAATACCATATTCCTGTTCAATCAAAAGTGAAGCTACTGGTCCATGCCATAACTCATGATGATATTCAAGTAGATCCTTTGGGAGAGAGCTAGCTTCAATTATTCTTGCCATCACTTCTAGGGAACGGTACTTACAATAATCATGAAAAATTGCAGCAAGCTCCGCTTTTTCAACGGAAACATCATATTTACTAGCGAGCTTAACAGCGGTTTCGGCAACTCGTAAAGTATGTTCGAATCTAGGCTTTGTTAAATAAGGTTCAATGATTGCAATTGCTTCATCTTTTTTCATAGAGACCATGCTCCTTAATATAATGATGTACAGAGTCCGGAACTAGGTACTTAATAGACTTCATTTCCTGTAGACGCCCTCGAATTAAACTAGAGGAAATATCGACCATTGGAATATCTACCTTTTTAACCGGATAATCCGTATCCATTGAGTAGCCAGAGCGTTTTACTCCTACAAAGTTCACTTGTTTGATTAACTCGTCAATCCTATACCAATTTGGTAGGTACTCGACCATGTCCGCTCCAATGATAAAATAAAAATCTACCTCTGGGTAAGCTTTTTTTAAATCGATAATGGTGTTAATGGTATAGGATTTTCCTGTTCTGTCAATTTCTATCGTATCCAAAGAAAATTTTTCATTATCAGCAATCGCTAGTTTCAGCATGTCAATTCGGTGATCTGCTTGTACAAATGCATCATGTTTGTGCGGTGGCTCGTACGTCGGAATAAACCAGACTTGGTCCAGTTTTAAGGCACAAAGTACTTCTTGAGCTATAATTAAATGTCCCATATGTGGCGGGTCAAATGTTCCACCTAAAATTCCGATCCGTTTCATCATGAACTCCTTTACTCATTTACGGCAGCTGTATTTGTTTATTTTCTTCTGATTCTTTATATAATACGATATTATTTCCGATAATTTGAACAATTTCAGCATGAGTTCCTTCTTGTAATTGCTCTGCGATCGTATCCTTATCTTCCATGCAATTCTGTAAGATACTTACTTTAATTAGCTCTCTTTTCTCCAATGCCTCATTAATTTGAACAATCATGTTGTCATTGACACCAATTTTCCCTACCTGAAAGATAGGTTTTAAATGGTGAGCTTTGGAACGTAGAAATCTTTTTTGTTTTCCTGTTAGCATCTGATCACCCTTCGAGTAAAAGTTTTAAATCACGATTCATATTTTCTAGACTTGGCCTTATACCTGTCCATATTTCAAAAGCATATTGTGCTTGATATAGCAACATCGTATGTCCATGATGAATATTGGCACCTTTATCATTAGCTTCTTTTAAAAACTTGGTCCAAAATGGTTGATATATGATATCACTAACATTTACCTTTTTAGGTAAATGGTGAAGCTGTATTGGTACCATATCCTGATTCGGCAGCATTCCAACACTGGTAGTCTGCACAATCAGCGAATAGTTTCCGATGTGTTCTTCTGCTTGTTTTAAACCAATAACTTCAGTCGTTGTCGATTTTTTACGAAGTTTCGCTATAGCTTCTGCCTTTTCCTTCGTACGATTAGCGATATCAATGAACTGAAAACCGCATTGATTTAAAGCTACATATATACCCCTTGCTGCACCACCAGCTCCAAGGATAAGAATTTTAGACTTCTTTTTCTCCATAATCTCTGGAAAGGACGACTCTAATGAGCGTACATACCCAATACCATCTGTATTATACCCAATTAAACGCCCTTCTACATTTATTACAGTATTTACTGAACCTATTTTAGCAGCATTTTCATCTAACTCGTCCAGGTAAGAAATTATTTTTTGCTTATATGGTACTGTTACATTAAACCCATCATAGCTGTCGATGATTCTTGTGATGAGCTGTTCAAATTCATCAGGAAGAACCTCTACTATTCTATAGGTTCCTTCGATATTTGTTTGCTGCATAAACCTTTTGTGTATCCAAGGAGAAAGGGAGTGCTTAATCGGATAACCAATTAATCCAAGCCGAAGTTCCATTATACCCCTCCTTAGATTAACGATTTTCGTACAGAAACTGCTACTTCCTTTGGACTATGAACCACTATTGTTGTATTGCTACCATTAACGGTTACCCAGCCTAAGCCCGGAAAGACAATATCGGTTTTCTCATTTTCTAGTTTAAATGACTGTTGAGTAAATGGCGGTAACGTTTGTAACGACTCTTCATCTGGAGGTGATAATAACTCGCCAAGATGATTATGATATAATTCATCTGCCTTTTCTAATTTCGTACGATGAATCGGCAGCTGATTTGCAAAGTAACAAACAAAGGATTGTCTCTCCCCTTTAATAAAATCAAGTCGAGCTAATCCACCAAAAAATAATGTCTGTTTGGCATTTAATTGATATACTCTAGGCTTTATTTCTTTCGTTGGTGTTATTATTTTTAAATCATGGTCAGAAATATAATGCGCCATTTGTTCTGAATTCACAATTCCTGGTGTATCAATTAACGATGTCTGATCATCTAAGGGAATCTCGATAAATCCTAGTGTTGTTCCTGGAAAATAGGATGTAGTTATTACATCACTTTCTCCAACAGTCTGCTTAATCAATCGATTTATGAACGTTGATTTACCAACATTTGTTGTTCCTACGATGTACACATCCTGTTTTTTACGGTAGGCGTCTATTTGCTCTGTTAACTCATCAATCCCATAGCCTTTGACTGACGAAATGAGAAATACATCTTCAACTTTAAGTCCAATATCTTTTGCAGATGTGCGCAACCATTGTATAAGTTTACGCTGGTTAGTAGACTTTGGCAATAAATCCATTTTATTACCAACTAAAATGATTGGATTGTTTCCAACAATTCTTGGTAAGCTTTTTATCATCGTCCCGTTCACATCAAAAATATCAATAATATGAACAACAAGACCTTTCTTTTCGCGAATGGAACTAACCATTTTAAGAAAATCGTCGTCTTCAATGGATATGTCTTGTATTTCATTATAATGCTTTAACCTGAAGCACCGCTTACAAAGTATATTTTCTTTTTCCAATGATGATTTTGGTATATATCCTAGGCCGTTTGGATCTTCTGTTTGAATTTCCACGCCACAACCCATGCAATGAATAACTTCCAAGCACTATTCCTCCCAACGTATCATGCCTTTTTTACGAAAATAATTCATGATTTTACGTTCTATTTTTCGGTTAAATTGCGTGATCTTTTCATCTGTTTGTACAATCGGAACTACTAGAATGGTGTAAAGGCCTGCTGAATTACCACCTAGCACATCTGTTAGTAACTGGTCCCCAACTACAACAATTTCCTCTTTTTTCAGTTCCATTTGTCTTGAAGCTGTTTTAAATGCCCTTGATAATGGTTTTCTGGCACTAAATACAAACGGTGTTCCAAGAGGTTCTGAAAACATTTTAACTCTTTCTTCCTTATTATTGGAAATGATAGTTACTTTAATGCCATTATCCTTCATTTGTTTAAACCAATTTATAACTTCTGGAGTTGCCTCCTTCACATCCCAAGGAACTAGTGTATTATCTAGATCCGTAATGATACCTTTTATCCCTTTCTCTTTTAGGGTTAAAGGATCAATCTCGTAAATACTTTTAACATGTTCATTCGGTAAAAAACGTTTTAACAATTAACGACACCTCTCCAATGTATCAAATTACAACCTCGTTGTATGAAAAATCCTTTTCATTTGGTTTATCTGCCTATTTTCTTTCATTGGTATTTTTTATAACCGAACAGCATCTCTATTATATTAACCTATCTTATGTTTAAGAAATAGTATTTTCGGTTAATATGTTTAATAAGATTTCATAAGCGACTATTATACAAAATAGCATATTTATGCTGGATTAGATAGAAATATGTAGATTCAACATTTATATTGCAAAAATCGTTCGACAAATTCCTTCATAACTCGTCTTGTGGATAAGTATATTCACATTATCAACAGCATTATTCCAAGGTTTTTTACCATTAATTGCAAGTTATTCACAAGTTATCTACAATCACCTGTAGATAACTGACACCTTGTCCTAGCAACTATTTCGTGTTACGTTATAAATATCTTTAATCTAGTTCAGTGAAAAAAACAGTTCATTATAGGAGGGCTAAAATTTATGAAACATTTGTCAGATGAATTATTGATTGAATCGTACTATAAAGCAAATGAACTAAAACTAAGCCCTGATTTTGTTTCACTTATAAAAGCTGAAATATATCGCCGAGGTTTGAGTCACAAGATAAAGTATACAAGCTAACAGCATTCGACATACATCAAAAATTGCACGATACTATTTTAACTCTTACTATCTTATAGGATAGTAAGAGTTTTTCTTTTTAATAGCCCGATATAGAAAAAATAAAATGCCTACTAGATAAATATTAGTATATTACTTTATAACTTCCCCTCATTTATATTAAAATGATTATATGAAATTATTAAAAAGAAATAAATTATTACAAATAATTTCCCTCAATCTTTTTACCTGTAATACATGCTAAATTAAACAATCTGAACCACCTTAATTGTCACCGTGCAAGTCTACCTATTCTATTATTTTTTCTCTTTTTAATTGAAAGGTCTTGTATTATGAAGTATTCTATCAGTTAATGGAAAAAATGTTACTAGATTCGTCTTTTATACATATATCATTTAGGCGCTATATTATTTAGGAGGTTTTTAAATAGATGTTAACTGCTGTTTTAATTCCGCTTATATTTGCATTTTTTGTTCCATTTATAAGCAAATATAAGCAAAAAGTACATACTGGTGTATTTGTTTTGATAATACCGTTAGGGATTTTCCTGTATTTTATTCAATTTATAGGAAAAGATTTTGCTCCTTTTATTCATGAATATAGTTGGATACCCTCATTAGGTATTAATTTTGATTTCTATTTAGACGGACTTAGCTTACTTTTTGTCCTCTTGATTAGCGGAATCGGTACGTTAGTGGTCCTATATTCCATCTTTTATTTAGATACATCTGAAAAATTAAGCCACTTTTATGTATATCTACTTATGTTCATGTCTGCGATGCTTGGGGTAATATTGTCCGATAATGTGTTTGTTCTTTATACATTCTGGGAGTTAACTTCCATATCGTCCTTCCTATTGATAGGATATTGGCATCACCGGGAGCGCTCCCGTTATGGTGCACAAAAATCCATGCTTATCACCATTTTTGGTGGATTAAGTATGTTGGGTGGGCTTATTTTCTTATCCGTTATTACGAATACGACTAGTATTCGTGCAATGATAAATAGTATGGATGAGATTTTAAATAGTAATTATTTACCGCTTATCATGGTGTTAATTTTATTAGGCGCATTCACAAAGTCAGCACAGTTTCCATTTCATATTTGGTTACCAGATGCAATGGAGGCTCCTACACCTGTTAGTGCCTATTTGCACTCTGCAACGATGGTTAAGGCTGGCATTTACCTAGTAGCCCGGTTCTCACCTATTTTTCATGCGTATGAATGGTTCTTTATTACCGTTAGCTTAATTGGAATTGTAACACTTGTCTGGGCTTCTTACATGGCGGTAAGACAAACTGACTTAAAGGCAATCCTTGCATTTTCAACAGTTAGCCAATTAGGTATGATAATGGCCATGTTGGGCTTCGGTACAGAAGCAGCGGTATTTGCAGCAGTATTCCACATCCTGAACCATGCAACATTTAAGGGTAGTCTATTTATGATTGCTGGTATTATTGATCATGAAACAGGAACAAGAGATATTCGTAAACTAGGTGGTTTATTAACCTTTATGCCGATGTCCGCAACACTGGCACTCTTTGGAACATTTTCTATGGCAGGGGTTCCACTTCCATTCTTAAACGGATTCTATAGTAAAGAACTATTTTTTGAATCAACAACTCATTTAAACATAACTAGTAATACTTTTGCGGCAACTTTTGCAGACATCATCCCATATCTAGCTGTTTTCGGTAGTATCTTTACCTTTGTGTATTCTATGTACTTTTTCTTTGGAGTATTTATGGGACAGAAAAAACTCGACCTATTACCGAAGAAGCCACATGAGGCACCTCTTGGGATGTTACTATCACCAATCGTACTAGTTCTTGGAGTCATCATTATTGGATTATTCCCTAATATAGTAAATGGAACATTATTAACACACGCAGCAAAATCTATCAATGGTAATGTAGACTATCATGCTATTCAATTCTGGCATGGATTAAAGCCTGCATTCTTGATGTCGTTAGCAGTTGTTGGGATTGGAACTATCTTGTTTCTTACCATTAAAAAATGGCGCAAGATTTATTCGGTAATACCAGGTAAATTAAGTTTTAATGAGTTATATGATAAAACAATTGATATCACAGATCGATATGCTAAAAGGATTACTAATTTCTATATGACAGGCTCCCTTAAGTTGTATATGTCAATTATCCTAGGTGCAATTATCGCTTTTTCATTTCTCATCATGGTAACTACTGATGGATTTAGTCATATTACATTTAATGACCTGGCAGATGTAGAATGGATTGATATCACTGTTATAATCGTAATGGCATTGGCAGCTATTTGTACAATTTTTGTAAATAACAAGCTAAGCCTAATTATTATTACAGGAATTGTCGGGTTCGGTATATCCATATTGTTTGTAATTTTCCGTGCTCCTGACTTAGCCTTAACACAGCTAGTAGTAGAAACTGTCTCTATGGCTCTATTCCTGCTTGCATACTATCATTTACCAGAGCTACGAAAAAGAAACGAAACAATTACCACGTCAGCTTCCAATGCTATACTCTCGCTTGGAATTGGTACAATTATTACGATGGTTGGTATTGCGGCACATAGCTCGGATTGGTTTGAAACCATTTCAGATTATTTTGTTGAAACTGCCTATTCATTAGGTGGTGGACATAATATCGTTAACGTAATTCTTGTAGATATGCGGGGACTTGATACTTTATTTGAGATTACTGTGTTGGGAATAGCAGCTCTAGCCATTTATGCCCTTATAAAGGTGAGAAAGAATAAGGAGGCAGAATAGTGGAGTATATTGTATTAATACTTTCTGGAATTCTATTTGCGACTGCCATTTATAATATTTTACAAAAACAATTACTGCGAATCATTATTGGAACGGTTCTAATCTCACATGGTGCCCATCTAGTTATTTTGACAATGGGTAAGTTAAAGAGGGGACAACCACCAATATTAGATGAATCTGTGACGAGTTATACAGATCCGCTTCCACAAGCGTTAATCTTAACATCAATTGTTATTAGTTTTGGAATTACGAGCTTATTACTTGTTCTAAGCTATCGCACTGCAAAAGAGAATAATACTGATAATATGGAAGAAATGAGGGGTGAATCGAATGAGTAATTTAGCAATTTTGCCGATTATCATCCCTATGTTATCCGGTATCATCGTTGCTTTTACGAATAAAAATGTGAAACGAACACGTATACTAACAAAGCTCTTTGTGATCATTAGTTTAATAGTAACAAGCTATGTTACCTATGTTGTTTTCACTGAGGGATCAATTATATTAGAAACTGGGGACTGGGTTGCACCATATGGAATTATTATGGTAGCCGATGAACTATCCATTATCCTGATTCTAACGACAAATATCATTGCAGCAACTGCAGCGTTTTATGCACCACATTCCTTATCTTTAAAACAAGAAAACCATTATTTTTACACTTTCTTTTTCCTGTTAATTACCGGCGTATCTGGTGCATTTTTAACTGGGGATTTATTTAACTTATTCGTATTCTTTGAAGTATTGTTAATGGCTTCATATGCACTAATCGTACTAGGTGGAGAACGGGTACAGCTTCGAGAGTCGATAAAATATGTATTAATTAATCTATTTTCCTCGATGCTATTTGTCACAGCAGTTGCACTTCTATATGGGGTAGTTGGAACTGTTAATATGGCACAAATAGCAGAACGGGTTGCAGAAGTTGATCAAAAAGGTATACTAACAACAATTGGTGTGTTATTATTCTTTGTTTTTGGGACAAAAGCTGCTCTATTTCCATTATATTACTGGCTACCAAGGCCATATATTGTACCAAATCCAGTTGTTTCTGCTTTATTTGGGGCTCTTTTAACAAAGGTCGGTATATACTCGATCCTTCGGGTGTTTACACTAATTTTTACACATCGTCCAGATATTACTCATGAAGCCTTTATATGGATTGCAGGTTTATCAATGTTATTTGGTGTAATCGGTGCTCTGTCTACGAATAATATCAAACTAATCATTGCTTATAATATTATTCCTGCCATTGGATTCATCATTATGGGTATTGGAATTTTTAATAAAGATGCTCTTAGTGGTTCTATCTATTATTTCGTACACGACATGATTATAAAGTCTGCCTTATTCTTATTGGTTGGCGTTATTTCTTATGTAGCAGGTACTTCCGATTTACGGAAAATGAAAGGGCTAATCCATTATTATCCTGTTTTAGGTTGGTTACTCTTTATCAGTGCCTTTGTCTTAGCAGGAATTCCACCATTCAGTGGGTTTATTGGGAAATTACTTCTACTAAAAGGTGCTCTATCCAATGATGAGGTTGCGATTACCATTATTGCATTACTTTCAAGCCTTTTAATCCTCTACTCTGTAATGAAAATATTTATTCGTGGCTTTTGGGGTGAAAAGGATGCAACCTTTAGTTTGACAAAGAAACCGGCACAAGGGCAAATCATCCCTATCGTTTGTTTATTAGCAGTATCTGTGTTTCTCGGTATAGGTGCTGAATATGTGTATCCTGCCATTGATGGTATCGCAGAATATTTACTTGATCCCGAAATCTATATAGATTCTGTGTTAAAGGAGTAATCGACTATGGCGTTTCAAATCGTAATTAATATTATTATTGCAATAATGTGGATGTTTTTAAGTGAATCCTATACCTTTCCAAGCTTCATTGCCGGGTTTATTTGGGGATTTTTGTTAGTACTCTTATTAAACCGATTTTTTTCAGCTAATTTTTACGGAAGACGTGTTATGAAAATTATTAAACTAATGCTGATTTTCATAAGAGAATTACTCCTATCCAATTTAAGTATTTTAAAGCTTGTTTATACGCCAAAGCCAGAAATTGAACCAGGAATATTCGCTTTACCGCTTGAAGTGAAGAGCAATTGGGAAATAACCTTATTGGCACATCTTATTACGCTTACACCTGGGACGCTTTCTGTTGCTATATCCGATGATAGTAAGACTTTATATATTCATGCAATGGATATTGACGAAGTAAATAAATCTGTTAAAGACATAAAGGATAGCTTTGAAAAAGCAATCCTGGAGGTGACTAGATAGATGAAGGCTGCAATTCAGTTAACTGAAAATATAATTGAAATTACCGTTATCGGCTGTTCGATAATTATAGCAATATCCCTTGTACTACTTTTATATCGAATTTTAAAAGGACCGACAAATCCAGATCGTGCCGTAGGCCTTGACACAATTGGTATTAATTTAATGGCCTTGACCGGATTAATAGCTATTTACCTCTCAACACCGTATTTAAATGATATCGTCTTATTAGTAGGTATAATAGGGTTTTTAGGGACACTAGCAACAGCAAAATATGTGGAAAAGGGTGTTATCATTGACCGGGACATGGATTGATCTAGTAATAAATATAATTATTATATTATTTTTGGTTATTGGCGCTTTCATTACACTGTCAGCTTCCATTGGTATTATTCGCTTTCCCGATATTTATACAAGATTACATGCAGCAACCAAGGCTTCTACATTAGGTGTTGCCTTTATATTAATAGGTGCATTTATCTATCTATACGCAAAAGAAGGTATCATAAGTGGAAAACTACTAATTGGAATTATTTTCATAATGATAACAGCTCCAGTATCCGCCCATATGATTGGAAGAGCGGCACATCACAGTGGTATAAAGCCGATTACGAAAAATCGCACAGATGCTTATGAGGAAGCAATACAAGAACGTAATTAGATCATAAAATTTAGGATAATATACTCGTCATCTAACTTTCAAGAGGTGGCGAGTATTTCTTTATTTTGATGCTCGTATTTGTTTTTCATGGACAGACACAAGACACGCTTCGACGACATAGTGTGTTTATATAGGCTAAAGCCCAGCCTAGGCAGGAGGTGTATGTGTTTGTCCGGAATCATGAGTGTCCTTGCATTGCTAATCAAGGAAGCGCTATTCTTTGTCTCTTACGTAAAAAATCACGCATTCCCACAGCCCCTCTCATCACAGGAGGAAGCAAAATATATTGAGGAAATGCAAAACGGGAGTGAAGAAGCAAGAAATAAGCTAATTGAGCATAACTTAAGACTTGTCGCACACATAGTTAAGAAATTTGAAAATACAGGGGAAGATATGGAAGACTTAATCTCTATTGGTACCATAGGATTGATAAAAGGAATCGAGAGCTTCTCTGTTGGAAAAGGAACGAAACTTGCTACTTATGCAGCACGCTGTATCGAAAATGAAATATTGATGCATTTACGGGCTCTAAAAAAAGTTAAAAAGGATGTTTCTTTACATGACCCTATAGGGCAAGACAAAGAGGGAAATGAGATAAGTTTAATCGATATTTTAGAAGCTGAGAATGAAAATGTTATTGAGTACATCCAATTAAATATGGAAATCGAAAAAATGCAGGATTATTTTTCCATTCTAGATAAACGCGAAAAGGAAGTAATTATTTATCGTTATGGATTGAATAATAAGAAAGAATTAACCCAGCGAGAAATCGCTAAAAAACTAAATATTTCCAGAAGCTATGTTTCCAGAATAGAAAAGCGGGCTTTAATGAAAGTCTTTCATGAGTATTACCGTAAGGAACGTAAAGGATATCAAAATTAGCCAATAGTTAGCACATGGCATTCGCATAGATTGAGCGAGTGCCATAATTATAAAAATTATAAAAAAGAGATATAAGGGCAACCCTTACATCTCTTTTAACATATGCATAATCATTTCTGAGGCATTTTTAGCAGCTTTTTCTAAAAAGGCATCAAAGGATATTGACGATTCCTTTCCTGCTATATCCGAAAGTGCACGAATAACTACAAATGGGCAACCATATTGGTGACATACTTGTGCAATCGCAGCTGCTTCCATTTCTGATGCTATCATGTTCGGAAATTTGCTACGAACATCCTTGACGCGTTCTGGATCCTCCATAAAGGAATCACCTGTTGCGATTAAGCCAATTTCACCGTTTATGTCTATCGTTTCAATTGAATGAATGGCACTTTTTACTAAATCTGGATCTGACTTAAATGTTGGAGGCATTCCTGGTACTTGTCCATATGCATAGTCAAAGGCAGTCACATCAACATCATGGTGAACAACCTCAGAGGATACTACAACATCTCCGACCTCTAAGTTTGAGGAAAAACCACCTGCGGAGCCTGTATTAATAATACAGACTGGTGAAAATCGTTCTAATAAAATGGTAGTGCTCATCGCTGCATTTACTTTTCCAATACCTGATTTAAGTAATACAACATCCTTGTTGTTTAATTTGCCTTTAATAAATAGACTATTTGCTATCGTTGTTTCCTCTTTATCTGTCATTTCATTTTTTAATAGCTCAATTTCTTCATCCATTGCTCCGATGAGTCCAATTGTCATGATGATTTCCTCCCGAAATAGTACTATACGTCTTATTTTTTATCGTTATTCTTTAGTCGTTCAACTAATGTAGGCTGCCATCCTTGATTATCAATCCAGCTTATATATACACGATATATCTCTGATTCGGCTTTATTAGTTACGGTTCCTATTGCCTTTTGGTCTCCGCCATTTCCTATGAACCAGGTAATCATATCCCCTTCTGCAAGTCCTGTAGCTAATCGAATAGCCTGCTCCATTTCCTTCCAATCTTGAGAGTCATCATCAAATTGGGTGGTATGTGGTCCTGTTTGATTGGTACCGATTGGGGACCAGTTTGCTGTATATGCCTCTATGACATTATCACTACTATCTATTGGATTTGCTGGTTCTGTTTCTACATTTTCATTTGCAAAACTTTCATCAGTTTTATCTGTATCATTTTCATTGGATTGCGATGATTCTTCTTGGTTTTGAGAGGAGTTTTGTTCTGTATCCTCAGTTTCATCATCCGTAGTACCTGCGTCGTTATCTGCTGTCTTATCGTCTACAGTTGTTTTAGGTGCTGCAATATCATCTTTTGGTTCTTTGTCAGGTCCAAAAATCCATAAACCAATGAGAAATACAACAAGAAAACTAGCAACAATGATTAATGTAGAGATTAGCTTTGTATTTTTTCGTCTTTTTTCAAATTTATTAACTCGACTATTTCTATCAAAACTACTCATTTCCTCTTCCCTCCCTATGTATACCTTATTATAGTACCATAAATTATATGCTACTAATTATATCAAATACGTTACCATCTATGCTTAAGAAGATATTCTTGCAAGACGTGGTAGAGAAAATTGAAAAGCGGGGTATTCCCCCGCTTCTAGTGTGTTATTCAACATTTACTATTTTTACCTGAATCTCTCCACCAGGAGTTGCAACCGATACTTCTTCACCAACCTCATGGCCTAATAAGCTTTTAGCCATTGGAGAGTCATTGGAAATTTTCCCTTCAAATGGATCTGCTTCTGCACTACCTACGATTGTATATGTTTCTTCTTCACCGTCTGGTAATTCCTTAAAGGTAACAGCTTTACCTAGTGACACCATATTAGGATTTAAATTATCATTTTCAATAATAACGGCATTGCGGATCATTTTTTCTACCTGAGCAATACGAGACTCAACAAATGCTTGTTCATCCTTTGCTGCATCATATTCAGAGTTCTCAGAGAGGTCACCAAAACCACGCGCGACTTTAATTCTTTCTACTACCTCTTGTCTGCGTTCTGTTTTTAAATAGAGAAGCTCTTGTTCTAATTTCTCTTTCCCCTCTTGTGTCATATAATAACTTTTTTCTACAGCCATTAAAAACAACTCCTTTTTCTATCTACTGCTAGATCAAGCTATTTATTAGCTTGGCAATATAAGTACTAAAAAATATAGCCATTTTAAAAGTATACTATCCATAACTATGGCAGAAATCACCTTAATTTTCAATACTTTTCTTCAAACTATTTTCATTATTTTTTGACAATATCTTTTCGATTTTTGTCGCCATGATATCAATTGCTACATGATTTTCTCCGCCTTCAGGAATAATGATATCCGCATAGCGCTTTGTCGGTTCAACAAATTGGAGATGCATTGGACGTACCGCATTTAAATATTGATCGATTACAGAATCTAAGGTTCTTCCTCTCTCTTTAATGTCTCTCAGTAATCGCCGGATAATGCGCAGATCAGCGTCCGTATCCACAAATACCTTTATATCCATTAAATCGACTAATCGCGGATCCTCTAAGATAAGGATTCCTTCTAGTATAATAACGTCCTTTGGTTCTACTAATATAGTCTCTTTTGATCGATTATGGACTTTGTAATCATATACCGGCTTTTCGATTTGCTGACGATTTAATAATTTATGTACATGTTTAATTAATAAATCATTATCAAATGCCAATGGATGATCATAATTTGTCTTTAATCTTTCTTCAAAGGGTAAATGACTCTGATCTTTATAATAATAATCTTGTTCAATTACAAGAATTGTTTTGTCACTAAATTGCTGGCAGATGGATCTTGTTACAGATGTTTTACCACTTCCACTTCCACCTGCAACACCTATTACTACTGGTTTATTTTGCATTCCTATTCCCCTTCCTGATTATTTTCTATAACTAATTGCTACTCCATCACCAATAGGTAGTATTGTTGTTATAAACATTGGATGATTTGCCAGCCATTCATTATACACTCTTATTTTTTCAACCATTTTGGTATAGCGAGGATGCTCAAATGCTGGATCCATTACATACCCTCTAAATAGTACATTATCAGTAATAATAAATCCATTTTTTGCGAGTAGTGGTGCTGCTAATTCAAAAAAATTTTTGTATTGTCCTTTTGCTGCATCAATAAAAATACATTCAAAAGTTTGCTCAGCATCTGCCAATTCGACTAACTTATCAAGTGCATCCCCGTAAAGCACATGAATACTATCTTGTTTACCTAATTTCGTTATATTTTCAATTGCTTCCTGGTAACGTACATCATCTCGTTCTATTGTGGTAATGGTTGCTTCAGGGCAAGCCTCATTCATTCGTAAGGCGGAATAACCGATTGCTGTACCGATTTCCAATATCCGTTGTGGTTTATTTAATCGAATTAATTGCATAAGAAAGTTAATTCCGATTGGATCCATAATCGGAATACGGTCTAATTTAGCCTTCTCTTCAAGTTCTTTCACCCATTTATCAGACTCTGGTAGATGTCTTAGTAAATATTCCTTTGAATGTTCTTCCATATTATAACCCTCATTCGTACTTATCCTTATAGGATGTATAGTTTATGCAAAAATTACACTATCTAATTATAAGCCACTGTGCTTTTACCAAAAAAACGGGAAATGTGAATATTACTTCACACTTCCTCCAAGTTTATTTAATGTATTCAGCTTTATAAGCATTATGCTCCTCTAGTGTCTTTGAATAGTAAATATTGCCTTGTCCATCATGCAAGAAATAATAGTAATCGGTTTCTTCTGGGTTGATTGCCGCTTCTAATGCATTCTCAGAGAAATTAGAAATTGGTCCAATTGGTAATCCATTAATTCGATACGTGTTAAATGGCGACTCTACTTTTGTATCAGAAATTAATACCTTGGCCTTATGTCCACCAATTGCATATAAAACAGTCGGATCCGTTTGTAGTCGCATTCCAACCTTTAAGCGATTATAGAAGATACCTGAAATTTTCTTACGTTGATCCTCCGTAACTGCTTCTTTCTCTACTACAGATGCCATCGTAACTGCTTCATGAATAGATAAGTCTTTTTCATCAATAGCATTTAAGTACTTGCCAACCACTTCTTGAGATTTATCCAGCATATTTTCTATAATTAATTCTATTGGAGGATTTTCTTCGTAGAAATCATATGTTGCTGCGAATAAATAACCTTCTAAGGAATACCTTAATTCTGGGTTTAAAATATCCTCCGTTAATATTGGGTATTTCTGCATTAATTGCTTAATGTACTCTGGATCACTTGCTTTATCAATAAAGTCCTTTTCCTTCATTGGTAATTTCTTAGCATATATAGCTGCAATCTCTTCAATCGTTAAACCTTCAGGAATGGTCACCCGGTAAACAGGTTCCTTAATAATACGTCCATTTTTTAATGATTCAATAATTTGGTCATAGGTCATGGATTTCGTAAACGTATACTTTCCTGCCTGAAACCCCGATTCATTTTTAAACTTTATATAAAAGCGAAATATAAGTCCATTTTTAATGATATCATTCTTCTCTAATATATCCGCAATATTAGAAGTCGAGGATCCCATAGGAATTTCAATCTGAACCCCTTTTTCATTTCCTGGGTCTACTGGCTTGAGAGCAGATTTAACGTATAAAAAGCCAGAAATTCCACCAATTATTAGGATAATTAAAAGACATGAAATCACAATTGCTACTACCTTTCGTACGGTACGAGCTTCTTCTCCCCTAGCAATTAAATTATCTTTAAAACTACCCTTATCTTTTCTATTAGACATAGTCATACCCCTCTCATCCGCTATATTATACTAAAAAAAGACATGATGTGCTAGGAGTTTATAGTAGCTAGTGATAAGGAAGGTAGAAAATAAATAGCAGTGCTCTTCTGAGTATTTCTCAATAGTTCTCAAAAAAATAGTAAGTGCAAGCTTACTGCACCTACTATTCCCATTTCTATAATTTTTATTATTCGCTTAGCTCTTCCTCTTCAGCTAGCGTATTAAGCATTTCTTCAACGATTTCCCATTCTTCATCTGACTCTATAGCAAATAGGGACAAATCATCGTCATCTTTTTCCTCATAACGGAAGGCATACACTTCTACTTCTTCATCATTGACTTGTTCTGCCGGTACTACTGCAATATAGGAGCTCCCGGTATCTTCGACGTCAAAGGTAAACAATACTTCAAATAAATTTTCAACACCATTTTCGTCTGGAATGATGATGCGCTCTTTTTCTTCAATAGCCATTAAAATCATTCTCCTTTTCATTTTTGGTCTAGATATCCCTGTAAAATCATCATAGCGGCCATTTTGTCAATTACCTTTTTTCGTTTTTTTCGACTTACATCCGCTTCAAGTAATACTCGTTCTGCTGCCATGGTTGTCAGCCGCTCATCCCATAATACAGTAGGTAGTTGATGTACCTTTTCAATATGATCTGCATATCGCATGGAAGCTTCTCCACGTTCCCCTATGGTACCATTCATATTTTTAGGTAGCCCTACAATAACCTTCTCTATTTTATGTTCTTCGATGATTTCTTTCAATGGTATATCTGCAGACTCTATACTATTTTCATCCCATTTAATCGTAGTTAATCCCTGGGCTGTCCATCCCAGTTCGTCACTTACGGCGACTCCGATTGTTTTGGAGCCAACATCCAACCCTAATATCTTCATCTATCGATCCATGGATTGCTTTTCTAGATAGTATTTAACAAGCTCTTCGATTACCTCATCACGTTCAATTTTTCGGATTAAATTACGTGCATCGTTATATCTTGGAATATAAGCCGGATCGCCCGATAGTAAATATCCAACAATCTGGTTGATCGGATTATAACCTTTCTCTTGAAGTGCCTCATGGACAGTAAGTAGTACTTCTTTTATATCTCGATTAAATGGCTCTTCCGAAAAGTTGAATTTCATTGTTTTATCGATTGAACTCATCACGACACCCCATTCCACATTTTACCTCTAGTTCTATTCTAACATGTTTGGAAGATATATTATAATATTTTATTTGATAGAATGAAGACTATTCTCTATAAAATCATTAAGTGCGGTGATTTATTTATTGTTGCTACGTGTGCTATTGGGAAAAATATGTCTTAGTTAATTAATTTCATACAACTTTGTCTAAAAATATTTGTCAATGCGATGCGATGTGAACCCCTACCGAAAAACGTCTACTTAGACAGTACATATTTTTTTCAAAAACACTCTATTTAACAGATTCATTCACATAGTCTTTTACATATGCTAGTGCAGCTGGAATTTTAGTTGCATCTTTTCCACCAGCTTGAGCCATATCAGGACGTCCACCACCGCCACCACCACAAAGCTGGGCTGCTTGTTTAATTAAGTTTCCTGCATGTAAGCCTTTGGCCATTAAATCTTTGGAAACCCCTGCTGCTAGCTGCACTTTTTGATCATTATCGGTTGCTAATAAAATGATAGCAGAACCTAGCTTTTGCTTCAGATCATCAACCATAGCGCGCAATTGATTCATATCTTTCACATTGACCTTTTGTGCTAAGACCTGAATTCCATTTACTTCTTCTACTTGGTCAAGAATTGAAGAAGCTTCTAGATTAGATAGCTTTGCACTTAAAGAGTCATTTTCCTTTTGCAATGCTTTCATTTCATGGAAAAGTGATTCCACACGGTCGACTACCCTTTCTTCATTGGTTTTTAATAACTGGGCGGTTGAATGTAATACTGCTAGTTTTCCAGAAAGGAATTCAAAAGCATATTTGCTAGTTACTGCTTCAATGCGACGAGTGCCTGCCCCGATACCCCCTTCTGAAACGATCTTAAACAAACCAATTTCAGACGTATTACGAACATGACAACCACCGCAAAGCTCTAAGCTGTACTCACCAATGCGAACAACACGAACGATTTCTCCATACTTTTCACCAAATAGAGCCATCGCACCCATTTCTTTTGCTTCCTGCAGATTTTTATAGGAAATATCCAGTGATATTGAGTTCCATATTTTTTCATTAACAATATGCTCAATTTGTTCTAGTTCTTCTTTTGTTACAGCATTAAAATGAGAGAAGTCAAAGCGTAATCGTTCGGGTGTAACTAGTGATCCTGCCTGATTGACATGTTTACCTAATACATCCTTTAATGCTTGATGTAGTAAATGTGTTGCTGTATGATTTTTTATCGTTAAGTTGCGTAGTTCTTCCTCTACTTCAGCCTGTACAGTGTCCCCAACATGTAATTCACCATTGTCAATAATTGCAAAATGGATATTTTGTTGCTTCGGTGACTTTTGAACATTGTTCACCAATGCCTTTCCTGTGTGGGAGGAAATTATGCCGTGATCTGCAATTTGTCCACCGCTTTCCGCATAGAAAGGAGTTTCTTCTAAAAAGATTAGCACCTCATCCCCAGCACCTGCAACGTCTACGAACTCACCATCTTTTATCATTGCAGCAATCTTTGTTTCTATACGTAATGTATCATACCCAACAAATTCGCTCTTCATGTCCAACTTTCCTAAAACTTCATCT
The DNA here is from genome assembly GCF_018333235.1 of Ornithinibacillus bavariensis. Classification (GTDB taxonomy): domain Bacteria; phylum Bacillota; class Bacilli; order Bacillales; family Amphibacillaceae; genus Ornithinibacillus; species Ornithinibacillus bavariensis. Next base: position 135,175 of record NZ_BORP01000004.1, read on the forward strand.
TGTACATGCATGGAATCTACTTTTTGTCTTGCGTTTCTTGCACGTTCCCGTTGTTTTTCCATTTCAGCTTCATAGCCAGCTTCATCTACAGTAAACCCGAGCTGTTCTACATATTCTGTAGTCAATTCTTTTGGGAATCCATACGTATCGTAAAGGCGAAACACTTCTTTTCCAGGAAAAATGGTGGAACCTTTTTCCTTTTCCTTCTCGATAATAGCCGTTAAAATATCCAGTCCCTCATGTAATGTCTCATGGAAACGTTCTTCCTCTACTTTTATAATGCTAGATATAAAATCAGCTTGATTTAATACGGTTGGGTAAAAATCCTTCATGATTGTTCCAACCGTTTCAACCAACTCATACATAAATGGCTTTTCAATACCAATTTCTTTCGCAAAACGAACAGCACGACGAATTAATCTTCGTAGGACATAACCTCTTCCATCATTAGAAGGAAGTGCACCATCACTAATTGCAAAGCTAACTGTTCGGATATGGTCAGCAATAACTTTATATGCTGTGTCACTTGCTTTATCAACACCATACTTAACATTTGCTAATTCTTCTGTCTTCTGAATAATAGGCATAAATAAATCTGTCTCAAAATTAGTTGGGACATCTTGAATAACCGATACAATACGTTCTAGCCCCATACCTGTATCAATATTTTTCTTTGGTAGAGGGGTATAAGTGTCATCTGGGTTATGGTTGAATTGAGAAAATACTAGATTCCAAACCTCCAAATAACGGTCATTTTCTCCACCCGGATAAAGCTCTGGATCGTCAGGATTATTTCCGTATTCTACACCACGATCATAGAAGATTTCAGTATTCGGACCACTAGGGCCTTCACCAATATCCCAAAAGTTCTCCTCTAGACGAATAATCCTATCCTTTGGAATGTTTATATCATTTAACCACATATCATATGCTTCATCATCCTCTGGATGGACCGTTACAGATAGTCGTTCAGGATCCAGTCCCAACCATTTGTCACTTGTTAAAAATTCCCAAGCCCATTCAATCGCTTCTTTTTTAAAGTAATCACCAATAGAAAAGTTACCTAACATTTCAAAGAAAGTATGGTGTCTTGCGGTATACCCAACATTCTCAATATCATTGGTGCGGATTGACTTTTGTGCATTCACAATGCGGGGATTTTCTGGAATCACTCGTCCATCAAAATATTTCTTTAATGTTGCCACACCACTATTAATCCATAGTAATGTTGGATCATCCTGTGGAACTAATGACGCACTAGGCTCAACCTTATGTCCTTTTTCCTGAAAAAAATCAAGATACATTTGTCTGATCTGAGCAGATGTTAATTGTTTCATTACATTTTCCTCCTTTTTATGTAAACCGTAGTATGGCTATTAGTCGCTACCTGAGTATCCATAATCCTCAGGAAAAATAAAAAATCCCCTCTCTGCTCTAATGCAGGGACGAGATTATTCGCGGTACCACCCTAATTATGAACCATTAAAATGTTCATCACTCCAGCATGATAACGGTATGAGACCGACGGGGATTAGCCCGTACTCTGGTTTAGCTTTCCATGGTTCTTATTTAGAATTTCTTTCAGCCTAAGGAAATTCCTCTCTTTAAATCGAGTGCCATGTACTCATAACCTTCAACGTGATAATTCATATAGATAGCGATATTATAGTTAACTTTTAATCAAAAGTCAATGTTCACGAATCATGATATAACTATGCTTTATTACTACCTTTAAAACAGTTAAAGCAGGAACAGCAAGTATCATACCTAATACGCCACCAATTTTTCCGCCTAGCAATAAAACAAATATAATCACAACAGGATGGATACGCGTGCTCTTCCCCATAATATATGGTGATAGGAAGTTGCTTTCAATTAATTGAATAGCAAAAACACTTATTAGAACAAAGACAACCATTTTCCCGGATACGGTTATGGCAAGTAAGACAGCGGGAACTGCACCAATAATTGGGCCAAAGTAAGGAACCATATTCATTAGCCCCATAAAGATAGCCAGTAAAAGTGCATAGTTTAACCCAAGTAATTGGAAAATAATATAAGTGGTTATTGCGACAAAAAGACAAATTAACAGCTGACCACGAATATAGTTACCTAATCCTTCATCGACAGCATGCACTAGATTACTTGAGGCTTCTTGGTATTTTCTCGGAATGAATCGCTTTGTATATTCTTTTATTTTCTCATAGTCCTTTAAAAAATAAAAAACCAAAACTGGTATTACAGTCAATATAATGATAAAATCAAATATTTTTGTAATACCACCAATTAACTTTCCAATCGTTGAATCGATCGACTGCTCAACAGCTTGAATCGTTTCATCCATTTTGTCGTGTACGGTCTCAGGTAAAAAAGAGGTTGATTCATATACTTGATAAATTGCATCTTGGTACATTGCAACTAATTGTGGCAAGTATTCATTTAAGTCCCTTAATTGTAAGACAAATGTAGGGTATACACGATAAATGAGATAACCGAACCCTCCAAAAAACAATAGATAAATAAATAATATAGCAATACTTCTCGGAATATTGTAAGCGTTAATTTTTTGAACAATTGGATATAACAAGTAGGCGATTAGGCATGCGATGAGAAACGGTGCCAGTAAATGCCAGATAAAAGAAAAAAAAGCTTTATAATAAGGAAAAAGCTTTACTAAAAGAAAAATAAAGAGAAATACAAAGATTCCCGTAATAATCCAGTAGAGAAAATTAGTTGGTTTTTTTTGTAAAAACATATGGTACACCCCTTAGCATGAGTTTCTAGTTCGAACTAAAGGATTACCATTCTACCTTTCTCTCTTCCTCCGTAAATAAATCATTCAAGGAGCTTAGGCTTCCATCTGCTTCTACTTGATGAACCGTTAATTCATTACCTGTAACAGACATTTCTACAAAACAATTCCAACAATAGAATTGCTGGGTACCAATTTTTCCGATATCTTTACTACTACAATTTGGGCATTGCATTAACATAATATCTCTCCTAGTAAATATGATAGGTATTATGTTATGCTTTCCCGTTTTTCCCAAAATATACCTAATCACATGAAATCATATGGAGAAATATCTTCTTCTTCAATCTTATTATTATTTTGGGAGATTGGCATCTCTAGTAATCTTTCAGAAAGTTGTTCTTTAAGCGATGTAAAGCGTTTATTTGTATCTAATTTTTTAATACCGTGTAGAAATGCTTGTTTTTCACCACAAATTATTAAGGATTGCTTTCCCCTAGTAATTGCTGTATACAGAAGGTTTTTCCGAAGCATTCGGTGATAAGTCGATACGACTGGCAGAATGACAATAGGAAATTCACTGCCTTGTGATTTATGAATAGAGATACAGTAGGCATGCATTAAATTAATATAATCTTTACGTTCGTACACTACCTCTCGATCATCAAACGATACGACAAGCTGTTCGACATGGTCTGTGTTCTCATCTTCTTCAAAAATCGCTACAACCTCGCCGATATCACCATTGAATACTTGATCCTCTGGTTGATTAACAAGCTGGATAACTTTATCACCAACTCTTAAAACAATATCATTTACTTTTACTTCTCTTTTTCCTTTACTTTTTGGATTAATTAGATCCTGTAGAGCTTTATTAATTAATGTAATACCTGCCTCTGTTTTATACATTGGAGCAAGCACCTGAATATCTCGTACATCTAGACCTTTTTGTATCGCTTTTTCAAAAACTTGGGTGATTACCTTGACAACATGGTTCTCACGACAGGCAATAAAGCTAAAATCCTTGTCATTTTGCAATAGGTCAATATTACAACTATCATTTTTTATTGCATGTGCTAGTTGAATAATTTTAGAGCCTTCCTTTTGCCGATATACTTCGTGTAGACTAACCTTAGGTATTCGATTATTTTCAAGCAAATCACTTAGGACCTGCCCAGGGCCAACTGATGGAAGCTGATCTTCATCACCAACAATTAGAACCTGCATATCGTTTGGGATAGCTTTAAATAATTGGTTGGCCAGCCATATATCCACCATTGAAAACTCATCAATTATTAAGAACTTCCCATCGAGTTGATCATGCTCATCCTTCTCAAAACTCTCACTACCATTCCATCCTAAAAGTCGATGAATTGTCAGTGCAGGAAGGCCTGTAGATTCGTGGAGTCGTTTTGCTGCTCTTCCAGTTGGTGCAGCTAACACAAATGGAAAATCTGCCCGATGTTCATAGGAAGTTGGATCAATAGATACACGGTGAATTTTAGCATATGCCTGAATAATACCTTTTATAACAGTGGTCTTTCCCGTCCCAGGTCCACCAGTTAGAATCATCAGCTTCGATTTTAATGCTTGTTCAATGGCATGAAACTGCTCTTTTCCATAGCTTAAAACCTCTTCTTCTTCAATATCACCGATGATTTTCATAAGGTCGGCTAGTGTTGTCTCCTCTTCGATTTGATTAGAGACTAGACGCTGAACACTAGATGCAAACCCGTCCTCAGCATAATATAAGGAAGGTAAATAGACGTTTCCATGTTGAAGGATAACCTTCTTTTCTTTATTTAATTCGGAAAGCACATCCGTTATTTGCTCTTCAGATATTGCTTGTTCTGGGTTCCTTAGTATTACTCCAACCTCTTGGAGGCACTGTGCTAAAGGCAAATAGACATGTCCATCTTGTACACTACGTTGCAGGATATAGATACATCCTGCTCCAATCCGGTTTGGGTTAGATAACGATTGTCCATTCTTCTTCGCAATCATATCTGCTGTTTGGAACCCGAAACCCTCGATATCGAACACAAAACAATAAGGATCTTTTTGTAACAAGTCTATTGTTTCGTCTTTATATTTATCATAAATCTTTTGAGCCATTCTTAATCCGATATTATACTTAGCTAGATAAACCACTACATGTTCAAAGCCTTGATTTTCCTGTAAAGTTTTTACGATGGTCTCTCGTGCCTCTTTTTTTAATCCCGGTACTTCCGATAGAATGTTAGGGTTATTTAAGATTTTGGAAACTGCTGTTTCCCCCAAATGCTCGACTATTTTTTTTGCTGTTTTTTTTCCGATTCCATAGAACATATCACTAGATAAATAGGAAATAAGTCCTTCTTTTGTATCAGGAATAACCGTATGATAGGATGCTACACTAAACTGTATCCCAAATTTAGCATGTCGTTCCAGTTTTCCAAAAAATTGATAAACTGTTCCTTCCTGCAAACTTGAAAAATAACCCTTCACCACAACTTCCTTCTCGTTGTATTCTAAATTGGTCCCATGTACTTTAACCTTCGCAATGGAGAAATGCTCGATATCATTTTGGAAAATAGTATAAAGGAGCTCTCCTTTTATGAACTCCGAATCTATATTTTGATTATCCTCCATTTTCTATCCCTCACATTCCAGTCTCCTTGGAATTTAATGCTTCTTCGGCTATTCGTTTCCCATTCGCAGCAAGCACATGCGTAGGTTCATTTTCTAATGCCTGGTTAAAATATTCTAATGCTTTTATCACATCTTCTTCAAATAGAGAAATTACTCCTAAATTATATAAAGCATCACAATGTTCACTATTGATATTTAGCACAGTGTGAAACACTTCTTTTGCATCCCCTAATAACTCACTCTGAGCTAATGCAAGTCCGTATTGGAATAAGACTTCTTCATCCTCAGGGGATAACTCTTTTGCTCTAAGTAAATATGGGAGTGCAAGTTTGAATTGTTGCTGATTTTGATGAGACATACCAAGCATAAAAAATACATCCGCTTCCTCAAGACCATTTTTAATTGCATGTAAAAAGTTCTGCTGTGACTTTGGATAATCTTCTAGCTCATAGTAAAGGTTACCCAGTCCATAGTAAGCTGTTGCAGACTTTTCATCTAGCGAAAGAGCCTTTTCGAAAAAGCTCTTCGCATGATCCATATCACCTAGATGTAAAAGTAAATTCCCGAAATTGATAAATCCTAAAGGATCAGCTGGATTTTCTTCAATGTAATCATTAAATAATCTTGCAGCTTCCTCGTATTTGTGTTCCTTCATTAAAGCTACTGCACTTGCAATCTTGCTCATTTTTTTACTCCTTTATTAACACGATTAATAAAAAATTGCGATAGACTATGGGTTTATACTGTTTAGCAATAACTCAGGGTAGTCTAATCGCAATTTAAGAATTCATTTAACCGACATAATCCAATTCTTTACCTTGTTTCAACACTTTATCTATTGTTCCTCCACCGAGGCAAACTTCTCCATCATAAAAGACTACTGCTTGACCAGGGGTTATGGCACGTTGACTTTCATCGAAGACTACACGTACATTGCCATCTTCTAATACATGCACGGATACACCACTGTCTTCTTGACGATAACGGAACTTCGCTGTACATGAAAATGTTTCTTTCACATCATTCGGATTAATCCAATTTAAATCTGTTGCGATAAGTTCATCAGAATATAGGTTTTCATTATGATAGCCTTGCTCAACATATAACACATTTTCTGTTAAGTTTTTTCCTACTACAAACCAAGGATCTCCTGAACCACCAATTCCTAGACCTTGCCTTTGACCAATTGTATAATACATTAGTCCATCATGCTTCCCTTTTATAACCCCATCCAGTGTCATCATTTCACCTGGCTGAGCTGGTAAATATTCACTCAAAAATTCCTTAAAGTTTCGTTCGCCAATAAAGCATATGCCTGTACTATCCTTTTTAGTTGCGGTTGCAAGGCCATGTTCACTAGCAATCTCACGTACCTTTGATTTTGGTAAATGCCCTAATGGGAACATTACTTTTTCTAAAATGTCACTAGACAATTGATTTAAAAAATAGGTTTGATCCTTATTAGAATCCACTCCGCGAAGCATTTCATATTTTCCGTTATGCTCTCTAACTTGTGCATAATGTCCTGTTGCTAGGTAGTCAGCACCTAAATCGAGTGCGTAATCAAGAAATGCTTTAAATTTAATTTCTTTATTACACATGACATCTGGATTTGGAGTTCTTCCCGCTTTATATTCGTCCAAGAAATACGTAAACACTTTGTCCCAGTATTGTTTTTCAAAATTAACCGAGTAATACGGAATATCCAATTGATTACAAACCCGAACGACATCTTCAAAATCCTCTGTTGCCGTACAAACTCCAAATTCATCCGTATCATCCCAGTTTTTCATAAAAATACCTACAACATCATATCCTTGTTCCTTTAAAAGAAGTGCTGCTACAGATGAGTCGACACCTCCACTCATTCCGACAACAACACGTATATCCTTATTATTTTTCATGGTAACCACCTTACTTTAATAGACGTCTAACAATTTTTGCAACGCGATGAGCAGCTTCTTCTACATTCTCCGTCGTATTGGCAGCACCAAAACTAAAACGAATCGAATTCGTTGTACAGGCATTATTTTCACCATAAATAGCTGACAATACATGAGACGGTTCAACAGAACCAGCAGTACAAGCACTACCACTTGAAGCTGCCACTCCCGATAAGTCAAAGTTTGTTAGTAATTTTTCAACATTTGTACCTGGAAAACTAATATTAACAATAGAGGCTATCGTGCTCTCAATATCCCCATTAACCTGAAACTCTATTTCTTCCTCTTTTAAAATATTTAAAAATTGCTGTTTAAATCCTTCGTATGCCTTATTACGATATTCTCTCTCTTCAAGCATAATTTCAACAGCGGTCATAAATCCTACTACACCTACTACATTTTCAGTTCCAGGGCGACGTTTACGCTCTTGTTCTCCTCCAAATTGTAGGGCGTTTAGTTTGATACCTTCTCTTGCATATAGAAAGCCAATTCCTTTTGGTCCATTTATTTTATGGGCAGAGGTTGACAATAAATCTACACCTAAATTATTTACGTCAATATCGAGAAGGCCATAAGCCTGTACTGCATCCGTATGAAGATATGCTTGATGGTCTTTGAGAATCTCACCAATATCTTTGATTGGTTGAACAATTCCCGTTTCATTATTAACGTACATGATGGAAACAAGTATTGTTTCATCTGTTAGTGCATTTTTCAGATCCTCGACTGATATTTTACCATCCTTATATACAGGTAGATACGTAACCTTAAAGCCTTCTTTTTCTAAATACTCAGCAGTATGAAGTGTAGCGTGGTGCTCCTGAACGGTTGTTATAATATGATTTCCTTTTTCTCGATTAGCCATTGCTGTACCGATTAACGCTAGATTATCTGCTTCTGTTCCACCACTAGTAAAGATGATTTCTTTTTCTCCAGCATGAATACTACTTGCAATAACACGTCTTGCACTATCAAGTAATTGACGCGCTTTTCGTCCAAAAGCATGTATACTGGAGGGGTTTCCGAATACCTCTTGATATATTGGCATCATCGCATGAATAACTTTTTCATGCATTGGAGTAGTTGCAGCATGGTCTAAATAAATATGTTCCAATTTTTTTCGTCCTTTCTAACTCATCTAGGCTATAGCTTATCCCACGGCCTAAATATAAAACATATATCCTTTTAATGAATCATCAGAATCATGGTTGATTAGGTCTTCAAGTGTTGTTGTATCTAACACTTCCTTAACCGCTTCTGTTACTCGTCTCCATAATGCTTGTTTTGCTGGCTCCTCATCCTCGATTCCCTCCACTAATACGATAGGTCCTTCTAAAACCCGGATGATATCTCCTGCACTTATTTCCTTAGGCTCCTTTGGTAGAACATAACCTCCATAAGCACCACGGATACTCTTAATTAGCCCTGCATTGCGAAGTGGTGCAGCCAATTGCTCTAAATAATGCTCTGATAAATCATTTTCCCGAGCAATCGTCTTTAGGGGAATTGGACCTTCGCCATAAGATCGAGCTAATTCAATCATTATTGTCAAGCCATAACGGCCTTTCGTTGATATTTTCATATCGGTAACTCCTCTATCCTTACGTAACTACGTATATTTTATCTATTATTACTATACCATTATCACCAAAAACATGAAAACAGATGATATGATATCATATAGATTGCAAATTACAAATTTCGCAATTACGATATGAATACTAAGCTACTATTTTAAACAAAGGACGAGAAAAATGAAACAAAAACCACTTGCCTTTCGAATGCGACCAACAAATATATCGGAAATAATTGGACAAGAGCACCTAGTAGGTGAAGGAAAAATTTTAAATCGAATGGTTCAAGCGGAGAAGCTTGCATCAATGATCCTCTATGGACCTCCTGGCACAGGAAAAACTTCTCTGGCTACCGCTTTAGCAAAGAGCTTACAATTACAAGTTCGAATGCTGAATGCTGTCGTTGATAAGAAAAAAGATATGGAGATTGTGGTAGAAGAAGCAAAGATGTCTGGAAATATGGTCTTAATATTAGATGAGGTACATCGACTGGACAAAGCAAAACAAGACTTTTTACTTCCACATTTAGAAAGTGACCTAATTACGTTAATTGGTTGTACGACAAGTAACCCATATCATGCAATCAATCCTGCCATTCGAAGTCGGTGTCATATCTTTGAATTGCATGCATTAACTCCGGATGATGTAAAAAAAGCGATTATGAGAGCACTTTCCGATAAAGATAAAGGTTATGGGGCTTTTTCAATTCATATTACGGACGATGCACTCGAACATTTTTCAAGAAGTTCTGGAGGAGATATGCGTGCTGCCTTGAATGGATTAGAGTTAGCAGTAGCATCAACCCCTAAAAAAGAAGATGGAGAAATTATCATTGATTTAGCAATAGCAGAAGAATGTATGCAGCGGAAGAGCTTCTCCCATGACAGGGATGGTGATGCACATTACGACGTATTATCAGCCTTTCAAAAGTCCATACGTGGTAGCGATGTTGATGCCGCTCTTCACTATTTAGGTAGATTAATTGAAGCTGGAGATTTAGATTCTATCGCTAGAAGGATGATTGTCATCGCATATGAGGACATAGGTTTAGCTAATCCACAAGCTGGTCCACGAGCCGTTGCTGCTGTTGAAGCTGCGGAGCGATTGGGATTTCCGGAAGCACGTATACCATTAGCAGTCGCCATTGTCGAACTATGCTTATCACCTAAATCCAATTCTGCATATCAAGCGCTTGATGCTGCTCTAGCTGATATTCGAACAGGTAGATCTGGAGAGATTCCAAACCATTTAAAGGATTCCCATTATGTGGGGGCAAAGAGCCTAGGAAGAGGAATTGATTATAAATATCCTCATGACTACCCTAACGGATGGGTTTACCAGCAATATTTACCTGACGCCATCAAGAGCAAGCAATATTATCATCCAAAAGAAACAGGAAAATTCGAAAAGGCTATGAAACAAGTGTACGAAAAAATAGTGAAAGAGAAAAAGAATCATAACTAAAGAGGTATAAAAAAATCTTCTCCAGTCCAAACTATAGGAAAAGGAAACAATGGTTAAAAAGTCGGGTTCATGAAACTTTCTATCTAACGAACTGACTTTTTTGGTACACATTTTACTAGTTAAAATCTATTGTTTTAATTCTGGTAGCTATTGGAAAAGGAGATGAAACAATTATGACAAAGGTAAGACAAGATGCATGGTCACATGAAGATGACCTATTACTTGCAGAAACTGTTTTACGTCATATTCGTGAAGGTAGTACACAATTAAACGCTTTTGAGGAAGTTGGAGACAAACTAAATCGAACCTCTGCAGCATGCGGATTTAGATGGAATGCAGAAATAAGGAAAAAATATATCAATGCCATTGATTTAGCGAAGAGACAACGAAAAGAAAAGAAGCGAGCATTGGAAAAGGCAAGAAAAGCAAGCAGATCAACTATCGTGAGTTTTCAGCCAAACTATGAATCAAGATCAGACCAAGAGGAAGGCATAGTTCCAGTTGCGGCTGAATCTACAATCACATTAGAAACTGTTATACAGTTCCTAAATCAATTAAAGAAAGACTATTATGCTTCCAATCAATCAAAAGTATCCTATGAACAAGCACAGCGTGAGAATGTCATGTTGAAAGAAAAAATTGCGAAGCTTGAGAAACAGCTTTCTGACACAGAAAGAGAGCTAGAGACGATTCAAGAAGATTATAAAGTATTCGTTCAAATCATGGATCGCGCAAGAAAAATGACGGTACTAGAAGACCAAGGAACGTTTAAAGCTCCAGCATTTCGTATGGACAAGAATGGAAATCTAGAACAAATTGCACAAGGATCGAATTAACATTTAGAAAAAGGATGCCAACGCATCCTTTTTCTGCTTTTATGGATATAGAGCTAGTCCCATTGTATTATTCATTTTCCTATGGTGGTATAGTTCTTCTGTAAATTTCATTTAGTTCTGGAATTATGGTTGGAATGATGTTTAGAGCACTTGTAAAGTTCATTTTGTTCCGAAAATATGGGTGAAATGATGTTTAGTGCCCTTGTAAAGTTCATTTTGCTCTGGAATTATGGTTAAAATGATGTTTAGAGCCTCTGTAAAGTTCATTTTGCTCTAGAATTACGGTTGAAATGATGTTTAGAGCCCTTGTAAAATTCATTTTGCTCAGAAATTACAGTTGAAATGACGTTTAGAGTCTTTGTGAAATTCATTTTGCTCCGGTATTACGCTTGAAATGATGTTTAGAGCCTTTGTAAAATTCATTTTGCTCAGAAATTATTTTAGTGCTTCTATAGAATTCACTTTTCCCAGGAAATATGGTTCGAATGATTTATAGTGCCACTTCAAAATTCAATTGCCGAACAACTAAAAAATGATTTACTACCCCTAGAAAAAACAAGTTTTCATCTTTACAGACGAAAACTTGTTTTTTCTTATGTATGGTATCAATCCCAATGATGCCGTCTATGCCTAAGTTTTGATCCCGCTTCTTCGCAGGTGGGTGCCTTGCTTCATATTTTATACGTCCCCATTTCCCAATAAGTACGAGGCATGTATGCCATATGAAAACAATCAGGCTCCTATATCTAAAACTGTTCGGTCAAAACGTATTTGATAGACTAACATCTTAGGATTGATTATGTCGTAATGCATTACGTTTGTAGAATAATCTTACCACAGCATACAATCTGTATTCAACAACCGTTTTATGAAGTGTTCGTTACAACTGTTACATTTTTTCAACATCTAATTAGTTTAGTCATAATTAGCTATTCAGGTGAATAGATAATTCTGTTAGCTGTGCTTCACTCACTTCACTCGGTGCATCTGTTAGTGGATCTGAAGCAGAGGCTGTTTTCGGGAAAAGGATTGTATCCCGTAAGTTACTGCGACCTGTTAGTAACATAACGATTCGGTCAAGTCCTAAGGCAATACCACCATGAGGAGGTGCTCCATACTCTAATGCATCGAGGAGGAATCCGAATTGTTCTTCTGCCTCTTCTCGGGTAAATCCGAGTACCTTAAACATCTCATCCTGTTGTTCACGTTTATAGATTCGTAATGATCCCCCGCCAAGTTCATAGCCATTTAAGACTAAGTCATATGCGTTTGCACGTACACTAGCAGGATCCGTTTCTAGCTTTTCGATATCTTCTTCAAATGGCATGGTAAATGGGTGATGTGCTGCAAAATATCGGCCAAGCTCTTCATCGTATTCCAGTAATGGCCAATCTGTAATCCATAGGAAATTATATTTACTTTCATCAATCAGACCTAGCTCTTTTCCAAGCTTTAGGCGTAAAGCACCGAGACTATCATATACGACAGATGTTTTATCTGCTACGAAAAGTAATAAATCTCCCTCTTCTGCTGCAGCACTTTCTAAAATGCCTTTCTTTTCCTCTTCGGTAATAAATTTAGCTATAGGACCTTTTAATTCGTTAGCTTCAACTTTTAACCATGCTAAGCCTTTTGCACCATACACATTCACAAATTCTGTTAGTTTATCAATGTCTTTACGAGAGAAGTTTGCCGCTTCCCCTTTTACATTTAATAAGCATACCTTCCCACCGCTAGCAATTGCACCTTGAAATACCTTGAAATCAGAATTTGCTAGAACTGTAGAGACTTCGATTAGTTCAAGGCCAAAGCGAGTATCCGGCTTATCTGAACCGAAACGTTCCATTGCTTCTTGATATTTCATTCGAGGTAGTGGTAACTCAATATCGACATTGTTAACCTCTTTCAAGACTTTTTGCATCATTCGTTCAGTCATTGTCATAATTTCATCACTAGTTAAGAATGATGTCTCAATATCAATTTGTGTAAATTCAGGCTGTCGATCTGCACGAAGGTCCTCATCACGGAAGCAGCGAGCAATTTGATAATATTTTTCGAAACCACTCATCATAATTAACTGCTTAAATAATTGCGGTGATTGAGGCAATGCATAAAACTCACCCGGATGAACACGACTAGGTACTAAATAATCACGTGCTCCCTCTGGCGTACTCTTTGTTAAAATAGGAGTTTCCATTTCTAGGAAGCCTTCATCATTTAAAAAGTTACGTACAACCTGTGTAATTTGATGACGTTTTTTAAAAGTTTCTTGTAATGGACTTCGTCGTAAATCGAGATAACGATATTTTAAGCGTAGGTCCTCTGCGACATCTGTCTCATCCTGTATGAGAAACGGTGGGTTATTCGATTTATTAAGAACACTTACTTCTGTAGCAATAACTTCTACTTTTCCTGTTTCCATTAACGGATTGATTGTATTTTCATCGCGTAAAATTACTTGACCCTTTACTTCAATGACATATTCACTACGTACTGTTTCTGCTACAGCTAATGCCTCTTCATGATTCGGATTAAATACCACTTGTACTACCCCTGATCTATCACGTAAATCTATAAAGATTAAACCGCCTAAATCGCGTCGTTTTTGTACCCAGCCTTTTAGCAGTATACTTTTTTCAACATCAGTTTCTCTTATTGTTCCCGCGAGCACTCTTTCACTCATGTCCTACTCCTCCTAGAAGATTTTCTTTCATGGTGGTTACTAACTGATCCAGAGGCACTTCTGTCTGTTCACCAGTTGCCATATTCTTAACGTTAACCACTCTATTCTTTAATTCATCTTCACCTAATACCAATACAAATTTAGCTTTATATCTGTCAGCCGCTTTAAATTGTGCCTTGAATTTTCGTCCTTGATAATCTTGATCGACTTGAATACCATTCTTACGTAATTCATGAACAATGCGAACTGCCTCTTTTTTGACATTTTCACCCATGGCTACAAGGTAACAATCCAGTTGATCATCAAGAGGTATCTCAACATTTTCCGCTTCAAGCGCTAATAATAAACGCTCCATTCCCATTCCAAAGCCCATTCCTGGTGTGTTTGGTCCACCTAGCTGTTCAACAAGCCCATTATAGCGTCCTCCACCAGCAAGTGTTGTAATAGCTCCAAAGCCCTCTGCCTCACTCATGATCTCAAATGCCGTATGATTATAATAGTCTAAACCACGTACTAAATTAGGATCAACGACATATTCAATTCCCATAACATCTAAATAGGCCTTTACTTGTTCAAAATATTCCTTGGATTCATCATTCAAATACTCAAGAATAGATGGAGCTGTCTTCATTGCAGGATGTTCTCTATCGACCTTACAATCTAAGATGCGTAATGGGTTTTGTTCTAGTCGGGATTGACAGTCCTTACATAGTTCTTCTTTATGTGGTGTAAAGTGCTTAATTAATGCGTCTCGATAGTTTTTTCTACTCTCTTTGTCTCCAAGAGAATTAATAACTAGCTTTAAAGAAGAAAGTCCAAGCTCCCGATAAACAGTCATTGCTAAATCAATAACCTCTGCGTCTACAGCAGGATCTTCGCTACCCATAACCTCCACACCAAATTGATTTAACTGACGCATTCTTCCATGCTGTGGACGTTCATAGCGAAACATTTGCATAAAATAATATAATTTTACTGGTTGGTTGGGATCACCAAATAATTTATTTTGGACAAATGCTCTTGTTACAGCTGCTGTTCCTTCTGGACGAAGTGTTAGACTTCTGCCACCTCGATCAAGAAAAGTATACATTTCCTTTTGGACAATGTCCGTTGATTCTCCAACTCCACGTGCAAATACTTCTGTATGTTCAAACAAAGGAGTACGTATTTCGTCAAAATGATACGTTTCGCAAATTCCCTTTATTTTATTTTCAACGTACTGCCACTTTTGGGATTCCTTTGGTAGGATATCGGCCGTACCTCTTGGCGCATTAATATTCATTATTCATGCCTCCTCAATCTATGTATTCATTTAAAAAATGGTATAAAAAAACTCCCATCCCCTAAAAAAGGGACGAGAGTTTACCCGCGTTGCCACCCTAGTTAATGCAATAAATGTGCATTCTCTTTTCACAGTTAACGCCTGCAAAACGTCTATACCTACTTGCAATTTTACGTTCGATACAGATCCTCTGGAATGTCTTTCACTAGGTTGTCATGCAAAATGCTTTCAGCCTAAGGCATTTTGTCTCTTATCATGCAAATAACTAGCTACTCTTTCCTTCATTGGAAATTTATTAATGTTTGAATGAATATTATCATAATGTTTCAAGAGGCACTTGTCAAGTGCGATTAATCTTTTTCTTTAAAGCTTTCACTTCTCCTAATGAGATTCCTAACTCTTGGGCAATCTCCATATGTCCTGCAGAACCCTCTAATTCCAAAAAACGATGTAGATTAACGCCTAATATATCCCGGCTATTAGTTGCATTCCAATGTTTTTCATGAAATCGCATTGACTCTTTTCCTCCTTTTTACTATCACTAGCTTTGCCTATTTCGACTTTATTTATTAAAATAGAAAACGAAACATTGAACGGCTAGGAGGAAAATTTTTGCGCATACATAAATTTATCGCACTTACACTTTGTTTAATATTACTAACAATACACTCATCAGTAATTGCACAAGGCACTACCGCTATCGTTACACAGGATAATTTAAATGTTCGAAGTGGACCAGGGACAAACTATGATAAAATTGGACAGCTAAATACGAATGAAACCTATCCCATTCTTACACAGCAAGATGGCTGGGTAGAGCTGCAATTAGACGGTTTTTCAGGTTGGGTAAGTACAGACTATATAAGCATACAAGGTCATAATGCAAATCAATCGGAAGAAGCGATGGCGGAATCAGACAACCGTACCATAGTCATTAGTCAGGATAAGACTCAAATTAGAAATGGACCTTCTACCGAAAATGACATTGTTTCCCTAGCAAACAAAGGACAAGCCTTCGATGTGATCGGAGAGACAGATGAATGGTTAAAGGTAAAATCAGAAGAAGTAGAAGGCTATGTATATAAAAAGTTAATTGATGAAACAAAAGGCAGAACTTTTGCAGGTCTAAAAGGAAAAACAATCGTACTGGATCCTGGTCATGGTGGTGATGACTCGGGTGCTATTGGTGCCAATGACACCTTAGAAAAGAACATCACATATAAAACAGCCGAGGGCTTAGCAGAAGAGTTAACAATGCTTGGTGCAGAGGTTATTCTGACACGTGACCAAGAAACATTCGTATCCTTATCCAGTCGTGCTAATATGGCCAACGTTTTTGATACAGATGCATTTATTAGTCTGCATTATAACAGTGTCCCAGATATTCCAGATGCAACTGGAATCAGTACCTATTATTTTCATGAACAATTCAAACCGCTTGCCAATTACATTCAACAAGAGCTGATTAAAGAGACTGGAGATCGGGATCGTTTAGCAGAATACGGTGACTTTCAAGTAATTAGACAAAATTTAAAACCAGGTGTACTTATCGAACTTGGATTTATTTCCAACCCTGAAATCGAACAACTATTACTAACAAATGCCTATCAAAAAAAGTTGGTTAGTGGTATTGTAAATGGTTTACAGCGGTATTTTGCGGGGCAGTAGCATGTCCCGTTTTTCTTTTTCCTTCTAAAGGAATATCCAGAAACTTTATATATTTTTCTGATTCAAATTCTTTATATACGCTTATGAAATTGACTTCAAAAGATGGATAAGGATTAAACTCTTCTTTTACTTTTGTCCCCATGTCTCTCAGCTCTTTCAGCGTCATTTCCATAAGCTGTTTTTCCTAGTGTCATATATATTTTATCTCAGAGCTAATAGACTTTAATCGAGGTTTTTTGAAATTATGTCCATTAGACCCCAGCTATTTGACTCAAATCGAGATTTTTTTGAGTTATTGTCCATTAGACCCACGCTATTAGACTCAAATCGAGGTTTTTTTGATTTTATGTCCATTAGACCCTGGCTATTAGACTCAAATCGAGGTTTTTTTGATTTTATGTCCATTAGACCTTGGCTATTAGACTCTAATCGGCGTTCTTTTGATTTTATGTCCATTAGACCCTGGCTATTAGACTCTAATCGGCGTTCTTTTGATTTTATGTCCATTAGACCCTGGCTATTAGACTCTAATCGAGGTTTTTTTGAATTTCAGTCCATTAGACATCAGCTATTAGACTCTAATCGAGATTTTCATGAATTTAAGTCTATTAGACTCTAATCGAGATTTTCATGAATTTAAGTCCATTAGACACCGGCTATTAGACAAATATAATGATTTTCATAAAAAATTGTCCATTAGACCGGCAATCTAATGAACAAAGAGAATATCACTTTATTTTTATTTTTCTTTACTGTCTATAATCAATGTAACTGGGCCTACATTTGTCAACTGTACATCCATCATTGCTCCAAATGAACCAGTTTCTATGGTTATTCCTTCATCGGCTATTAATTGATTAAACTGCTCATATAGGGTATTTGCCTGATCTGGTTTGGCGGCCTGCATAAAGTTCGGTCTTCTGCCTTTACGTGTATCTCCATATAGGGTGAACTGGGAAATTGACAAGATTTCGCCATCAACATCCTTTAAGGATAAGTTCATTTTTTCATTTTCATCCTCGAACACTCTTAAATTCACAATTTTATTTACTAAATATTTTGCATCCTCGATTGTATCTTCGTGTGTTACTCCAAGTAATACGACAAAACCATTTTCGATTTGACCAACTATTTCCTGATTCACGGTTACCTTCGCATCACGTGCTCGTTGAATTACTGCTTTCACCTATTCCGACTCCTTTTTCGGTTTTTTTATAAGAAAAAAGAGGTTGTCCCCTATTTGAGAGTTTACTTTATTGTAAACATCTTCATATTGTGGCAGCCTCTTAATTTATCGTACGTGTTACAGCATAGACATCTTTTATTTGTTTAATTCTTTCAACAATTTTCCGTAAATGGTTCGTATTGTTAATCAGGATGGTAATTTGAATAATTGCCATCTTGTTACGATCAGAACGTCCTGTTACGTGAGTGATATTTGTTTTTGTTTCATTTACTGCCTGTAATACTTCGTTAAGTAAACCTCTTCGGTCATATCCGGAAATTTCCAAATCAACATGATATTGTTTTTGAGATTGATCACTTTCCCATTCCACATGTAGAAGTCGATCTTTCGCTTCTTCACTTTGAACATTAGGGCAATCGGTACGATGAACAGAGACACCACGACCCTTCGTAATATAACCGACAATATCGTCACCAGGAACCGGACTACAGCATTTGGATAATCTTACGAGAAGGTTGTCTACGCCTTCTACGATAACTCCTGAATCCTTCTTATGTCTCTTCGTTTCTTTATATTCCGTTTTAGTTCCTTCTAATGTCTGGGCAAGATCTTGTTCCATTTGCCGTTTTTGTCGAATTTTATCTGTCAACCTTGTTGCAACAAGGGCGGCTGTGATCCCTTGATAACCTACCGCAGCATATAAATCATCTTCTGATGTAAAATTAAACCGCTCATAGACTCGCTTAAGATTTTCTTCTGTTAGGGCTTCCTTTGGTTCAATATTTAGTCCTCGTATTTCTTTTTCAACTAAATCCTTACCTTTAACAATATTTTCATCACGACGTTGTTTCTTGAAGAATGCTTTTATTTTATTTTTTGCCTGTGATGTTTGTGTAATTTTCAACCAATCCTGGGATGGCCCATAGGAATGTTTAGAAGTTAATACATCCACGATATCGCCATTTTTCAACTCATAATCTAATGGCTCCATCTTACCATTTATCTTTGCACCAATCGTTTGGTTACCTATCTCTGTATGAATTCGGTAGGCAAAGTCTAGAGGAACCGACCCAGAAGGAAGCTCAATCACATCCCCTTTTGGTGTAAATACATAAACCATATCAGAGAATAAATCAATTTTTAATGATTCTACAAATTCTTCAGCATCATGTGTCTCATTTTGCCATTCTAGGATTTCACGAAACCAGGTTAACTTTTCTTCAAAGGATTTTTTATCTTTATTAACAGGTTTTCCTTCTTTATAAGCCCAGTGTGCGGCAATCCCATATTCTGCAATTTCATGCATTTCCTTTGTACGAATTTGTACCTCTAATGGATCACCCTTTGGACCAATTACCGTTGTATGCAAGGACTGATATAGATTTTGCTTTGGCATAGCGATATAATCTTTAAATCTGCCGGGCATCGGCTTCCAACACGTATGAATAATTCCAAGAACCGCATAACAATCCTTAATACTATTAACAATAATCCGGACCGCGAGCAAATCATAAATCTCATTAAACTGCTTGTTTTGTTTCACCATTTTTTGGTAAATACTGTATAGATGCTTTGGACGGCCAGAAATTTCAGCATCTATATGGACTTCTTTTACTTGCTTAGTAACCTCACCAATTACTTCTTCTATATAGGATTCCCTCTCATTGCGCTTCTGCTTCATGAGCTGAACAATACGATAATATTGTTGAGGATTTAAATAGCGTAAAGCCGTATCCTCCAGTTCCCATTTTATAGTTGATATTCCAAGACGATGTGCTAATGGGGCAAAAATTTCTAATGTTTCATTTGCTTTTTCGCGTTGTTTTTCAGGCGGTAAATGCTTTAATGTTCGCATATTATGCAATCGGTCTGCTAATTTAATTAGGATAACTCGTATATCTCTTGCCATTGCAACGAACATTTTTCGATGATTTTCAGCTTGCTGGGCTTCTCTTGATTTATATTTAATTTTTCCTAATTTTGTTACTCCATCTACTAGCATGGCTACTTCTTGATTAAATTCTTCTTCAATCATTTCGGTAGTTACATCAGTATCCTCAACTACGTCATGCAAAAAGCCACCTGCTATGGTT
Organism: Ornithinibacillus bavariensis; assembly: GCF_018333235.1. Classification (GTDB taxonomy): domain Bacteria; phylum Bacillota; class Bacilli; order Bacillales; family Amphibacillaceae; genus Ornithinibacillus; species Ornithinibacillus bavariensis. Next base: position 155,287 of record NZ_BORP01000004.1, read on the forward strand.
TCAGGGTCCATTTTTAAGTCAACCAATATTCCCGCTACCTGAATAGGGTGAATAATATATTCTTCACCTGATTTACGATATTGATCTTTGTGGGCTACTTTTGCATATTCGTATGCTCGCATGATAAAACTGATATCTTCCTCTGAAAGATACTGCCGAGCTTTCTCTATAATTGAATCGATTGTTATATTGTCACTTTTTCCCATATTATCACCTTTGACCTGAAGAGGATACTTTCTTTCTAGTATCGAAAAAATATTACAAAAAGTAAAGTAAAACTTATTACAATAGGTCTGATGAAAGCACTATTTCACCAGACCCTATGTCGCATTAATATTTCATTAAGGTTAAAACATCATAGTCTTTTAGTTTTGCTAGACCGTCTAAATATGATAGCTCTATTAAGAATGCACATCCAACAACGATACCGCCTAATTCCTCAACAAGCTGAATGGTGGCTTCAATCGTACCACCTGTTGCAAGTAAGTCATCCGTTATTAACACACGCTGTCCTGGTTTAATGGCATCCTTATGAATGGTTAATACATTCTTCCCATATTCTAAACCATAATCCACTTTAATAACCTCTCGTGGTAGCTTGCCTTCCTTTCGTACTGGTGCAAAACCTACCCCAAGTGCATAGGATACTGGACACCCAACAATAAATCCTCGTGCCTCTGGCCCTACAACAAGATCAATATCCTTTTCTTTGGCAAATTCTACAATTTCATCTACAGCTGATTTAAATGCCATGCCATTGTCCATTAAAGGAGTTATATCCTTAAATTCAATGCCTTTCTTTGGCCAATCATTTACAATTTTAATATATTTCTTATAATCCATGGGTTACTTCCTCCTTGAGATAATCCGTTTGTCCCATACATTCATTAAACCAGTTTACTAATTCGTCATAGGTTGCATAATACAGTGCCTTTTCAACCTTTCCTTGCTTGACACGATTTTGATAAACTATTGCTTCTTGAAGATCCTTTTTTTGAGGTGATTTATTAAGGTGAATAATTCCATCTTTAATCTTAACAAATTCAAGCTCTGAAAACACGTTTAACATAAAGAGTAAAGAATCCCTTGACCAGCCTTTTGCTTGTAAAATTTTCTGTTGTTCTTGCCCTAAATCGAGCTTTTCTCTCTTCCAAATCAATGAATATAACCATTTGAAGTCTTCACGGGAAGGAAAATGAGATAGGTAAACACTATGTTCCACATAAAAGCATACATGTATACATAAAGGCTTTACCTTATGTATGATAGTTTTTAAGTCATCGAGGTCACTTGGTAAATCAGTTAGATAGAGAACCTCAACTTGTTCACTTACTTTTATTGCTTGCTCATAGGACAATTGAGTAATTCCAGTAGGAGCTTTATCGTGTTCCTGATGCGTATACAATAACAAATGCTTTTCAAATTGATTCATATAGATAGAGAAATCAATTTGTTTTTTTCCACGATGATCGAACAGCTGCCAGTCATCAATTCGCATATCTTCAATTATTATCTGTGGTTTTCGAATCCCGTTCCACTCATTGATTCCCAGCTCACCTACTACTGATAATTTAGCGCTAGGTGAAATATGGGCAGCTAAATCACCCATGCCAAAAGCAATACCCTCTACTGAGCTAGCTTGATTTTTGAACATCAACTTTAAGTGCTTCTTCATATTTCCTAGCTGACGAATTTCTGTTGGTTGATGTTTAATATGAAACTTCGGCTTTGGATTTGCCATACCAAATGGGGCTAAGTGCTTCATTTCCTCAATTAATGCTTCATTAATATCTTCAATTTCAAGTGATTTACTAATATATATTTCCTGTTTAAATTCATCTGGTGTCAATTGCTCTTGAATGATAGCGTCCAATGCTTGCTCCAATTTACTGACATTTTCAACTTGTAATGTCATACCTGCTGCTTGTGAGTGGCCACCAAAATGGGTGAACAACTCCTTCACATTCATACAGTTTTGAAATAAATCGAATGCGGGTATACTTCGAGCAGATCCTTTGGCAGTACCATTTTCTTCATTAATACGAAGGACGATAGCTGGACGATCATACTTGCGAACAAGGCTAGATGCTACAATTCCAAGCACACCTTCATTCCAACCTTCTTTTGCTACAACAATTACACCTTTATTTGTATCGATTTGCACCGTTTCTTCTACTTCTTTTACAATTGTAGCAACAATCTTTTGCCGCTCCTGATTTAGTGACTCTACTATTTTGGCAAGCTCTTCAGCTTCATCCTTATCAGCAGTCATGAGCAGTTGAACAGCTAAATCAGCATCTTGAAGCCTTCCAACAGCATTCAATCTTGGGCCTATTAAAAATCCAACATCTTCTTCTGTAGTATTTCCTTCCATATTACATAGCTTTTTTAATGCGACTAAGCCAGCTCTTTTTGTAACACTTATTTGTCGCAGGCCATAATAGGCTAATATTCTATTTTCGCTTTCCAAGGGAACTAAATCTGCAATCGTCCCTATTGCAACTAAATCTAAAAATTGCTCTGGAAAATATCCGAGTAGGCTTTGGGCGAACTTAAAAGCAACTCCCACACCAGCAAGCTCCTTAAATGGATAATTTGGTGAGCATTTTGGATGAATTATAGCAACTGCATCTGGTAATTCTTCCTGTGGCTCATGGTGATCAGTAATAATTAAGTCAATCCCAAGCTCTTTTGCTACTGCGGCTTCATGAACAGAAGCAATCCCAGTATCAACTGTAATAATTAGAGTGTATCCATTTTCATAAGCAGCTCTAAATGCTAATTCATTAGGACCATAACCTTCTGTAAAACGGTTAGGAATATAGAAATCACAATCTGCTCCAAGCTCTTGTAATGCTTGTATTAAAACCGTTGTAGAGCTGACACCATCAGCATCGTAATCACCAAATACTAGTATTTTTTCATTCGCTTTAATTGCTTGATGTACACGTTCTGTAGCTATGTCTATTGCTGACAATTGGAGTGGATCAATCAAGTTTTCGATGGAAGGGTTAAGAAATGAATGTGCCTCTTCCATAGTCTGTATTCCTCGTTGTAATAACAGCTCTTGTATCACGGGGGATAATTCTGTTCCATCATCCAACCACTGTTGCGTAGTACCATTTTGTTTGGCAAATTTCCAATTTGCTTTACTTCGTAACATAATTTCACCCCTGACTAATCTATTATACACAAAATCTGCTAAGTGGGGCAATTAGAATTATTATGTTTGATTTTCTTGAATGAATTACTCTTTTAAAAGGATCACATATTTTTGGTAATGACAAATAGAAATACCCCTTGACGTTTAGCCAAGGGGTATTTCTATTTTCATATTAATCCTTAAACTTGTGGACCTTCAACACGCTTTTTCTTTCTAAAATCAAGTGGTTTTTCTTTTAATGATTTGCCACGCCATACTAACCATAATTGTGTAGCTAGGAATAAGGAAGAATACAATCCGGCTAATAGCCCTACTGTTAAGGCAATACCAAATCCACGAATAGATTCCGCACCTAGGAATAGGAATGCAAGAACTGCAACTAGTGTAGTGATAGTTGTATTCAATGTTCTGGTCATGGTTTGAACAATACTTGTGTTGATGATACTTGCTAACTCATCAAACGCCCGTATTGGTTTTTTCCTTCGCTGGATGTTTTCCCGAATTCGGTCAAATGTTACAATAACAGCGTTTATCGAGTATCCAATTATTGTCAGAATTGCTGCAACAATCGTAACATCAAATTCGATTCTAAATATGCTAAACACCGTGAGCATGATAAAGACGTCGTGTAATAAAGTTAGAATAGCGATGACTGCAAAATAAAACTCAAATCGGAATGCTACATATATAATCATACCAATCGAAGCGATTGCAAGTGCATAAATCGCATTTTTCACAAGCTCTTGTCCTACAATTGGTGAAACAACACTAATACTTGGATCTACACCATATTTATCATGGACGAATGCTTTTATATCGGAGACTTCTTTATCAGTTAAAACCTCTTGAAAACGAATTGCAGCAATTTCATTATCATCTCCTGAAACTACTACAGATTTAGCCTGTAAACCAAGTTCATCCAAGTCTGACTCGATGTGTTCTTGGTTTAAACTTTCCTCTGCCAATATCTGTACCCTAGTTCCTGCTGTAAAGTCAACCCCAGGATTTAGACGGAAGAAGATAAGTGCAATTGCACCAATTATAAGTAGTATAGAAGTGAGCATAAAGAATAGCTTACGATGACTTACAACATTCCACTCACGATTTAAAAATTTAGCTGGTGCTTCTGATTTATCTCGAAGATCGCGAATTTCAGATTTTTTGACAGCAAACCAACCTGGATGCTTCTTGAAAAATTTCACTTTAATCCAAAATTGTAGTAATAATCTTGTACCAAATACCGCTGTTAAGAAACTGACTAAAATACTAATGATTAACATCGTTGCAAACCCTTTTACTGAGCTTGTACCAAAAATGAATAAGACAGCAGCAGCCAAAATGGTTGTGATATTGGAGTCTAGAATAGCACGGAAAGAGTTTGCTGTTCCCGCTTTAAAGGCAGATTGTAAGGATTTTCCTTCTCGTAACTCCTCTTTGATTCGTTCAAATGTAATAACATTTGCATCAACCGCCATACCTACCCCTAAAATTAAGGCAGCAATACCCGGTAAGGTTAAAACTCCATTTAGTAAATCAAACACAAGTAAAACTAAGAAAATGTATACACTTAAGTTAATGATAGATATAAAACCTGGAAAACGGTAAACCACTAGCATGAATAAATAGATAATCGCAATACCGATTACTCCAGCAAAGATGGTTTGATTTAACGCTTGTTCACCAAACTGTGCTCCGACAGATGTTGAAAACATTTCGTCCATATTAACAGGTAATGAACCAGAATTGATAATATCTGCAAGATATTTTGCTGATTCTACCGTAAAATTACCTGTAATCATAACATTTCCGCCTGGAATTGGATCAGAAACACCAGGAGCTGAAACATATTTAGGGTCTTCTTTTAAAGCCTCTGCCTTATAAGAATCTCCTTCCTCATAATCCATCCAGATAACAAGTAAATTTTCACCAACGCTTTTTTGGGCAAGATCAGCTGTAACTTGTGCAAATTTATCTGGATCTTTTAATGATAACGTAACAATTGGTGCATTTGTTGTTGGATGGAAGTCCTGTTTGGCACTTCCCGCTTTAACATCAGAACCATCCAATAGAACAGTGTCATTCACGTCACGGAATGTAAGCCTTGCAGAAGTTGCTAGCATTTCGCGTGCTTGCTCTTGATTTTTAACGCCTGCCAATTGAACACGAATCCGATCATTTCCTTCAATGTCAATTACAGACTCACTAATACCTAATTTGTTTACGCGGTCATTTAATAATTGAACAGTGGATTCCATTAAATCCCTTGTAACCTCTTGTTTTTTATCAATAGGTTCGACCTTATACAATACTTCAAATCCACCCTGAAGATCTAATCCTAAATTAATCCCTTTTGCAATATTCGGGGTAAAAAGACCAATAATGAGTCCCATTATGATAACAATTAAGAAAAAGGATGTAATACGTCCTTTATTTTTCATATTAAAATTTCCTCCCTACTCTGTTTCCAAGGCAATATGTATATTCATTTCGGAGTTTACGTTTTATTCCCCATCAATGCTTGAATGGACGCCATTAAATCCTCATCTTGGAAGGACTGATAGGCATCAACGGTAATATAACTCATATAAATACTAGAACGTAGGTGAAATATATCCTGAATTACCTCGTAGAGACGCTTTTCTGGATTACCCTTCCATACTTTTTTTACAAGGCAGTCCCATATATTTTCTTCTGTTGCCTCTTTATATCCCATCATATGGAATTCATCTGCTTTACTCCTTAAGGCAGATCCTAGTTCTTTCTTCCAATCATTTACTGTTTTTATTACTTCCAAGTTATCACCTCTTCAGGAAAGAATCTAAAGTTCTTGTACAAGTTGTCATGCTTGGCCACATCAATTGCATATATATCATTGTATATGAAAATTTATTTTTTGAGAAGGCAGGTCGTCAATGTTGTCGAAACAAACATTTTTACAGGGCACCCTTATCTTAATATTAGCTGGATTAATCACTCGCTTCTTAGGTTTCATTAACCGTTTAGTTGTTGCTAGGTTAATGGGTGAAGAAGGTGTTGGATTATATATGATGGCGCTCCCAACACTTTTCTTAGTCATGACGATTACTCAGCTTGGTTTACCTGTTGCTATCTCAAAGCGTGTAGCAGAAGCAGACGCACAAAATGATCGAGCAAAAATTAAACGAATTCTAGTAGTTTCCATTATTATTACAACCGTTACAAGTGTCATTTTTACATTCATTATGATATTCACAGCACCATTTATCGCAAAAACACTATTAACTGATGACCGAACACTTTATCCATTGATTGCTGTTAGTCCGATTATTCCAATTGTTGCCGTATCATCCGTATTACGTGGATATTTTCAGGGTAAGCAAAACATGACCCCACAGAGTATTTCACAGGTCATTGAACAGGTAGTCCGAATAAGCTGTGTCGCATTCTTCGTTCACCTACTTCTCCCTTATGGAATCGAATTCGCTGCCGCAGGAGCAATGTTCAGTGTCATCTTAGGGGAGTTTATTTCCCTTTTGTATATGATTTACCAATTTAAACAAAAGAAAACCATACGATTAAGACACCGTTTTTTCTCTTACTTAAAATCGAGTAAACAAACCGTAAAGGAACTATTCTCCATCGCACTTCCTAGTACAGGAAGTAAGATGATTAGTTCGTTCTCCTACTTCTTAGAACCGATTATAGTTGCTCATAGCTTAGCTTTAGCTGGACTTACCAGTGTAGTAGCAACGAAGCAATACGGAGAATTATCGGGTTTTGTCTTGCCACTGTTAATGTTACCTACTTTTATAACACAATCACTTTCGATTGCACTTGTACCAAATATTTCCGAAGCAGAAGCAGTATCGAATAAAAAACTTATCCATTATCGAATTCATCAAGCGATACGGATATCATTTGCATCTGGTGCAATTTCTACAGTCGTCTTGACCATTTTTGCGGTACCGATTCTTACATTTATGTACGGCACAGCCAATGCAAGTACAATTCTTGTATTTATGGCACCTTTTTACATTTTACTCTATATTCAATCCCCTTTACAAGCGACACTTCAAGCACTAGATTTAGCTAAGCCAGCGATGTGGAATAGTCTAATTGGTGCTGTAGTAAAATTCATTGTCCTGTTTATACTCGCCTCCAACGAAAGCTTTGGCATAATGGGCGTAGCCATTGCCATGTCAGTATCTGTCATCTTAATTACATTACTACATTTAGCAGCATTACGAAAAGAAATTCATTTCTATATTCCTATTAAAGATGTTAGTAAGATGATAGCTCTTATTCTTATAACATGGATTATTGGTAAGTATATTTATAATTTCTACATTATCCATGATCCAAATTTAATTCTCTTTCTGCTTGCATTAATCGTATTAGCGATAATTTACATTGTCTTTCTTTTCATTCTCAAATTCATTACAAAGGATGAATTAGAACAACTTCCATTCCTTCAAAAATGGTTCCGCTAAAATAAATCAAAAAACTCGTCTACTTTTGGATGGACGAGAATATGATTACTATAAAAGTACTTACTGGTTAGGGGGAAAAAAATGCGCAATCAACAATTTGTTGCTTTACTTTATGGTTGGATAGTTGTATTAGGATTAATTCTTGTTTCAGGTATGGCGATAGCATTATTATTACGGTTTTCTAGTTTTAGCGAACCTGCAGTAGATTGGGTAACATTGGTTATAGGATTAATTTCTTTATTCATCGGCGGAGCGGTAGCCGGGGCAAAGGGAAGAAAAAAAGGATGGATCATTGGTGCTTTTACTGGCCTAGGATTTACCGTTTTTACATTTCTCGTGCAATACCTTGGATATCACGTGGGATTCTCATTGCAGCAAACTGTTTATCATTTATTCTACATATTAGCCGCTTTATTTGGTGGTGTTATAGGAGTCAATATTGCTTCTAATCATGAATAACTAAAAAGAGAAGAGCATAAGAAATCTCTATCTATTTTTTGAAATTTAAAAGAGGCTACCATAATGGTTAGCCTCTAATGTGATTTATACAGATTTCACATCGCGAATCGCAGAACGATCGTATGTAAGTTTTGAACCGTCACCAGCTTGTAGGACAACTGTGCTCTCATCCAGTGCATGGATAACACCATGAAATCCACCAATCGTTACAACAGCATCGCCTTTTTTCAGTTCAGACTGCATTAGTCGTACCTGCTTTTGACGTTTCTGTTGTGGACGGATTAGTAAAAAGTAAAAAATCACAAACATTGCAATCAAAGGTATAAATGTTGCTAATTGTTCCATAGTACTTGTCCCTCCCTTCTAGACAAATTGCTTAAAAACGCATATCGCTTTTTAAACATGTTAAAAATTCTTTGCATCCGGTTTATTCAATCCGTACTGCTCAAAGAACTCTTCTTTAAAGTCACCAAGTCGATCTTCGCGAATAGCTTGTCGTACTTGCTCCATTAATTTTAACAGAAAATGCAGATTATGATAAGTAGTAAGTCTAAAACCAAACGTTTCATTGCATCGAATCAAATGTCTTATATATGCTCTTGTATAATTTTTACATACATGGCAATCACAATTTTCATCAATTGGTCCAAAGTCACGGGCATATTTAGCATTACGAACTACTAATCGCCCTGTTGACGTCATACAGGTTCCGTTTCTGGCAATTCTCGTTGGTAAAACACAATCAAACATATCAATTCCACGAATAGCTCCATCAATCAATGAGTCTGGAGAGCCAACTCCCATTAAATAACGAGGCTTATTGCTAGGCATTAAAGGAGTTGTAAACTCTAACACTCGATTCATTACATCTTTGGGCTCACCTACTGATAATCCTCCAACTGCATATCCAGGTAAATCAAGTGACACTAAATCACTCGCACTAAGTCTACGTAAATCTTCAAACTCTCCTCCCTGAATAATACCAAATAAGCCTTGAACATCAGGTCTTTCATGTGCATTTAAGCATCTTTCTGCCCATCGAGAAGTTCTTTCTACAGAAGCCTTCATATATTCATGTGTAGCAGGATATGGTGGACACTCGTCAAAGGCCATCATAATATCTGAACCAAGTGCATTCTGAATTTGTATCGCCTTCTCTGGTGATAGGAATAGTTTGTCTCCATTTAAATGATTACGAAAATGTACACCTTCCTCGGTAATTTCTCGCATATCACTCAAACTAAAAACTTGGAACCCGCCGGAATCGGTTAATATTGCCCCATCCCAGTTCATAAACTTATGAAGCCCTCCTGCTTCACGAATAATATCCTCTCCAGGCCGAAGCCATAAATGGTATGTGTTAGAAAGAATTATTTTAGCATCCATGGAGTGTAAGTCTTCTGGGCTCATGGTTTTTACAGTTGCAAGTGTACCAACAGGCATGAACATTGGCGTTTCAAAGGTGCCATGTGGTGTATGAACTCGTCCGAGCCTTGCCCCTGTTTGTTTATCTGTTTTAATTAATTCATATGTTATTGGTGATGTCATGCTATCTTTCCTCTTCTATATAATGAACATCGCATCTCCAAAACTAAAGAAGCGATATTTTTCCTTTACTGCTTCGTTGTAAGCCTTCAATATAAACTCGCGATTAGAGAAAGCACTAACTAGCATAATTAATGTTGATTTAGGTAGATGGAAGTTAGTTATTAACCCATCAATTGCTTTAAACTCAAATCCTGGATAAATAAAGATATCGGTCCAACCACTTGATTCTACTAATTTCCCGTTGTTATCACGTGCAATCGTTTCAAGGGTTCGTGTGGAAGTTGTTCCAACAGAAATAATTCTACCGCCATTTTCTTTAGTTTTCTTTAGCGTTTTTGCTGTTTCTTTTGTCATCACGTAAAATTCTGAGTGCATTTTATGCTCATCAATATTCTCTACACTTACTGGACGAAATGTACCGAGTCCAACATGTAGCGTTATAAAAGCAACTGTCACACCCATTTCTTCTATTTCCGCTAGTAATTGCTCTGTAAAATGAAGTCCGGCAGTAGGTGCTGCAGCTGATCCTTCTTCCTTTGCATAAACTGTCTGATATCGATCCTTTTCAGGAAGCTGCTCCTTAATATACGGAGGTAGTGGCATCTCTCCTAGTTCATCCAGCACTTCATAAAATATGCCATCATAGGCAAAATCTAAAAGACGTCCACCATGCTCCAAGGTCTCTGTACAAGTAGCCGTTAATTTTCCTTCACCAAAAATTAACTTGGTCCCTTCTTTCAACCTTTTGGCTGGTTTTGCCAAGACCTCCCATGTATCGCCTTCTACCTGCTTCAGTAATAGGACCTCGACCTTAGCACCAGTATCTTCTTTAATACCGTATAATCTTGCAGGTAACACCTTTGTATTATTTAATACTAAACAGTCTCCTCTTTTCAAAAAGCTCTTAATATCGGTAAAATGCTTATGTTCAATTTCCTCAACATCACGATGTAACACCATCAATTTGGAAGCACTTCGGTCTTTTAACGGGGTCTGGGCAATTAATACTTCTGGTAAATCAAAATCAAAATCCTCGATATTCATGCTGTAATACTCCTTTAAATCAGTTTAACGAAATCTTCCTAGTATATAGAATATAAGAGATAATATGATGCTAACGACAATAGAAGTCATGATTGGAAAATAAAAAGTGACATTACCCTTCTTAAATGTAATATCACCAGGTAATCTCCCAATGAATGTCCATATAATACCAATGATAAGAAAAATTATTCCGATTATAATTAACAGCTTACCTATATTCATTCCACTTCATTCACTTTCACCCCAAAATGGTTGTATGCTTTATGCGTAACTACTCTTCCCCGAGGTGTTCGTTGGATAAATCCTATCTGTAGCAAATATGGTTCGTATACATCCTCAATCGTTTGCGACTCTTCCCCAATTGTTGCTGCAATCGTATCTAAGCCCACAGGACCACCTTTAAACCCATCAATAATTCCCTTTAAGAGCTTATGATCAATATGGTCAAGTCCAGCTTCATCTACTTGCAGCATGTTTAACGCTGTCTTCGTTGTTTCTATACTAATTTCATTTTCACCCTTCACTTGCGAAATATCACGAATACGGCGAAGCAATCGATTGGCAATTCTCGGAGTTCCTCTCGAGCGGCGTGCTATTTCTACTGCAGCTTCTAGAGATATTTTTGTTTCAAATATCTCTGCAGTCCGCTCAACAATTGCACACAAGTCCTTTGTCTCATAATATTCTAGTCGACTCAATACACCGAAACGATCACGTAAAGGTGCGGAAAGCAGGCCTGCCCTAGTTGTCGCCCCTACCAGTGTAAACGGAGGTAAATCAATTCGAACAGATCTTGCACTTGGACCGGTTCCAATGACAATATCGATAAAAAAATCTTCCATAGCTGAGTATAACACTTCTTCGACAGAACGGGGTAATCGATGAATTTCATCAATAAATAATACATCCCCTGCCTCTAAGGAAGTAAGAATGGCAGCTAGATCCCCAGCTCTATCTATTGCAGGTCCAGATGTAGATCGAAACTGTACTTCCATTTCATTTGCAATAATAGCTGCTAAGGTTGTTTTACCAAGCCCTGGTGGTCCATACAATAATACATGATCAAGCGGTTCATTTCGCATTTTAGCTGCTTGAATAAATATCTTTAGGTTTTCCTTTACCTTGTCTTGTCCGATATATTGACGTAATGTTGAGGGGCGCAAACTAAGTTCGACTACGGACTCTTCACTATGTAATTCACTAGTAACCATTCGTTCATCCATCATTTTGCCCCCTTGTTACTTTTTCATTAATAAGCTTAATGCTTTACGAATAATCTCATCTGTATTAGCTGATTGTTCGATTCCCTTCTTTAATTGAGGGAGAATGGACTTAATCTCTCTATCCATATACCCCAATGCTTTTAAGGCTTCCAACGCTTCTTTTAATTCCACTCGCTCTGTAGTCGGTGAAGCATAGTTTTCTTCTGCATCTACAGAAACAGTAAATGTATTAGTTAATTTACCTTTTAAATCTAAAATAATCTGTCTTGCGGTCTTCTTTCCAACACCTGGAAAGCTTGTGAGGAATTTATCGTCTTCTCTTTCTACTGCTGCAACAAATTCCGGGATATTTACCCCTGCCAAAATGGCTAGTGCTCCCTTTGGCCCTATTCCTGAAACAGATAATAACCTTGTAAATAAATATTTTTGGTCTTCATTTTTAAAACCATACAGTAGTTGAGCATCCTCACGAACATGAAAATATGTATGTATAAGCAATTCCTTGTTTAAGGAATCCTGATATATAAAAGGATTTGGACAAATTACTTCATACCCTAATCCATTTACATCCATCACAATCGATTCATCTTGAATGGAGACCAACTGTCCCCTGATATATGCAAACATCTTCTTCTCTCCCATTTAATCCTTTTACTATTGTAACATAATACCATAAGAAAAGCCCGGTAGGTACTAGTTAAGCCTTTGTAAGGAGAGGGTACGTTATTTCCTTTGCTTACCCATCTTTATTATAAGTAATCACATCATAAAAAGCCTTTGCAAAGATACAAAGGCTTAATCATTACCAAAAAAATCATTCAATTTTTCCTGGATATCGCGATTCATGTTACTAGGACGGCTATTCATATTCCTCATTTGATTCCAATATATTTTATCTACATAGACAACGATATCCTTGTTTGGTTCTACCCGTCGTACATCTTTTTCGATTTCTTTGTGCAGATTAGGATTTTCATTTTGATTCGGATTGGGAGTAATAACTCCAACGATAATCCGATCATCAGTCTCACTTACCTGTGCCTGCACAATGTCTTTTCTTTCTTTCAAATATTTCGATATTAAACGGGTCTTTTCATTGGAATAGCGGTCTTCATTTGTATGGGATGTGTTCTCATCACCAACATTAATTCCAGGCTGCTCGCTCTGTGGGTAACCACCACGTTCACCTATCGTTTTATCATTATCCGAACGATTCTTTTGTTCTCTTGGTGTTTCATAATTCACAGACTGAAACTGTTTTATTTCTTTCGGATCGCTTGTTCCTTGTTCTGTATTGTTATTTCCGCAAGCTGAAGTTAATCCAGTACATAGTAAGATAACCATTAATTTTCCTCGCATATATTAAACCTCCCTTAAAGCTAGTTTGCTTAAAGAGAGGTTATTTAAACAGGATATATTAACCTTTCCGTTTAAAATGTGGAAGAGGGTTTCGTTTATGCTCTGACCTTCGATGCAATTTCTCAATAATTGCTTTATCTTGTTCAGGGATTGTTTCACCCTTCAAGTAAGCATCAATTGTATTATAGGAAGTGCCCATTTCCGCCTCATCCGTTTGCCCTGCCCATAAGTCAGCACTAGGTTTCTTCTGAATTACTTCTTTAGGTACTTCAAGATATGCCGCCATTTCGCGAACCTCGGTCTTGGTAAACTCAACTAACGGTAAGATGTCAACTCCTCCATCACCGTATTTTGTAAAATAACCTGTATACCATTCTGCAGCATTATCTGTACCAACTACTAAATAATTATAATTGGTAGCTATCGTATAAAGTGTACTCATTCTAAGTCTTGCTCTTAGATTAGCATCTGCTAAACGACCATTCTCCTCATGAAAATTATCGCCTAATTGTTCTTTAATTGAAGAGAATAATATGGTATGTGTATTCGTCAAGTCAACAGTAAGACCATTCATTCCACATGTATCAATAACCTTCTCCGCATGCTTCATTCCTTCTGGATCACTATTCAGTGGCATAATAACACCTAATGAATTTTCTGGAAAAGCTCTTTTTATTAAGTTTGCCACAACCGCAGAATCAATACCACCACTAACACCTACTAATAATCCTTTTGCACCAGCTGCTTTAACTTGTTGCTGTAACCATTCCACTATCTCTGATACCGTCTGTTCCACAATAATCGCTCCTTTATCAAATCTACACTTTATTTTAGCATGACCTTGGAGGTATTTAAAAATTCTTTACGCTTTATCCATTCCTCTTCCATTGTTTGTAAATAGGAGCTGACACTAAGTCTTCGTTTGCTTTTCAAATAATGCATCCATTCCCTTAACACATCACTTGGGATAAATACTGAATATAAAAATTTCGCTAATTCCCTTTCTGACGCCATATTGTACTGTAATAAACGGTCAAGCTTCCAATTTATATTCGGCAGAAATCGTTGTCCCAATTGAATAAAATCATAAAGCTGTGTCGTACAATGCAGTAAATCAAAATCAATTAGAACTGTCCGCTCATTATGAATAAAATTATGGGATGCAACATCCCCATGAACCCATCTTCCCTCTATTTCAGCTTCCATTTGATCGTGATTCCAAGAATAGGTTGATAAAATATCTAAATAACGGTTCATCATCCATACAATATCTCGAAATAAATTCTCATAGCCATACTTTTGAAAAATATACTCTGTTTCCAAAAATTTATTTAACCTTAGATGCCATCTTCTATAAAATAGTTGCTTTTTAATCGGATTCTTAACGGTTATATTTTTTGCATCATGATGAAATTTTTTTATAGTAGAAACAGCTAACAGTCGGTCTCCAGGATGCTGATAGTTTAATTTTCTTCCATTGATATACGGAGATATTGTCCAACTATAATTCGTACCTGTTAAAATTTCTTTTTTTCCATTTGGAAAGCGAACAAAAGGCACGATTGATTTTGATTTAACCTTGTTAAAAAAATCCCATTGTTGCCTCATATTCAATAAATTTGAATGCCCTTTTAGAATATATTGTTTTCCTGTATTAGCTTCCAAATAATATATGTTTCGCTTAATTTGGTGAAGCTTCTTTATTTCTAAGTTTCCCTCCCAAAGTAAAAAAGAAGAGAGACGATCGTAGTGATTATCGTCTCTGCTTAACTGTTTCCTCAATCGGATGATTCTTCCTTCTCTTCATCCCTAAATCCACCAAATCCAGGAGGGGTAGGATAGCCACCCATCTGCCAATCAGGCATGTATGGGAACATCGTATTGGCTTGTGTAGGAATATTTTGCATACCCTCTACTTGTGTCGGAAAGTTCATCTCTGTACCGGTACCCATAGGGGGCATAGTTGTTAACATTGGTGGATAATCAGCTGCTCCTCCTCCACATCCACAATCTGCTTCAGCCCCATACATCATAGGTGCTGGATAGCCCATACCTAGATGAGCAAGATGTGGATGATACATCGGGAAGAGATGATGTGAAAAGTGCATTCCTCCACAGCAAGGATTTACCGGGAAACATGGTATCATATGCATTGGATATGCCATATGATGAAATACAGGTTGCTGCATTGGTTGATGTTTAGGTTTATGCTTCTTCGGTTTTTCTTTATGTTTTACATGCTTTGGAGAATGACTTTCTTCAGATGATGATTCTTCAAAATTAAAAGTCATATACGTGTTTAATTCAGTTGTTTCCAAGGTAGGTTGTTGGATAATTGGAGGCAAGGTCATTTGCGGTACTTGTGGCATTTGTGGTAGTGGCATTACAGGCTGTACTTGTACTTCTTTCTTTACATGATCCTCTTTTATTACTGGTAGAGGCTTTGGTGAAATATTCATATACGGGTGTTCCACATGTTCTTTTTTTACTTCTTTAACCATGCCTTCCTTTTTTACGGCTTTAGCTGTAGTTGGAATACGAATTTTCATACCTGGCATTAACATATCCGGAGCAGATAGGTGCGAGTTAACCTGTTTTAATTCCCCAAAATCTACCCCATACTTCTTAGACAGTTCCCACAATGTATCTCCTTTTTGTACTACATGAATCTTCAACGTTTATTCGAACTCCTTTCACTTCAAAATTCTAGGCTAGAATCACTCTTTACCAAGATATGCAAAACTGTTCTAAATGTTGAACCATAATATTAGAAAACTTGTATGGAGATAAAACAATGGGGAGTGATGTTTGTCAGTTTACGACCTTTTTAAAATTACTAGGTATTGATAAGAGCTATCTGTTATTACCTACTGTAGTTTGAGGCAGTTTAGACTAGAAGAATAAATTGCCCTAAACACAAAAAAGACCGTTTTCCAATAGGAAACGGCTCTTTTATATATAACTATTCAACAAACTCAAATTCAAATTGTAAAATACGGATTGTATCCCCGTCTTCTGCTCCTCGTTTACGGAGTTCATCATCTACACCCATCGTACGCATCTGTCTAGCAAAACGTCGAACGGCTTCATCACGATTAAAGTCGGTCATTTTGAACAATTTCTCGATACGTGGACCTGTTAGTACAAATGCACCGTCATCATCTCGACTAATTTCAAAGCCTTTGTCTTCTTTTTGATATCGATAAACTACGGTTTCATCTGTATCCTCTATCTCATCTGTGTTCTTTGGAATTTTTTCCAATAGGTCTGCCACTGTATAAAGTAAATCTCGAAGTCCAGATTTGGTTAATGTTGAAATCGGAAATACTGGTATATCATCTTCTATTTGTTCCTTAAACTTTTTTAGATTCTCTTCTGCATCAGGCATATCCATTTTATTTGCTGCAATCACCTGTGGTCTATTCATAAGCTTCTCATCATATTCTCTTAATTCATTATTAATCTTTTGATAATCCTCAAAAGGGGCACGACCTTCTGTTCCTGCCATATCAATTACATGGATAATTACCCTTGTTCGTTCAACATGCCTTAAAAATTGATGTCCCAGTCCGACTCCCTCGTGAGCGCCCTCTATTAGACCTGGTAAATCAGCTAAAACAAAGCTTCGACCATCTCCAGTATCAACCACGCCTAAGTTTGGAGCTAAAGTAGTGAAATGGTAGTCAGCAATCTTTGGCTTTGCTGCACTAACTACGGATAAAAACGTTGATTTCCCAACACTAGGAAAGCCGACTAATCCTACATCAGCGATTAATTTTAATTCTACCTTTATATTGCGTTCTTCACCTGGTTCTCCATTTTCAGCAAAATCAGGTGCTGGATTTCTCGGGGTCGCAAAGCGTGAATTACCTCTACCCCCTCGACCACCTCTTGCAATTACAGCCTCTTGACCATGGACAGTTAAATCTGCAATTACTTGATTGGTATCCTCATCGATAACAGTAGTTCCAGGTGGTACTGAAACGGTTAGCGGGGAAGCATTTCTACCATGCTGATTTTTACTCATCCCGTTTTCCCCACGTTTTGCTTTAAAGTGTCGGTTATAGCGGAAGTCCATTAACGTATTAAGACCCTCATCCACTTTAAAAACAACATCTCCGCCGTCTCCACCATCTCCTCCGGCAGGACCACCTAAAGGGACATATTTTTCACGACGGTAAGCAACAAGCCCATTCCCTCCGTCACCAGCCTTCACATACACACTGACTTGATCGACAAACATATTTTTCACCTCATATCATTATGCAGGAAATGTAAATGTACAGATAATCGTTTCATTCGTGTTATCCTCATAGATAGAAACATTATCTATTTTGTTATTAATTCCTACTTTAAATGCATTCTTATTTATTACACCCTCTTTAACGGTTATCACCAGTTCGATGGATGAACTAATCTCATTTATCTCAATAGTCCCTTCTACAAGTTCCTCATGATTACTGACTGCCATTGTTAGTATATCAATAAATGTCATACCAACTGAAGTCAATGTATTGTCAATATGAGATAAATCTAGATTTATACTATGTAAAAGATAATTAAAACGTATGTTGGGTTGTTTCCAGTTTAATTGCAAAAGCCATAATGCAAAATTGGGACAGTTCATATTCATAAGTAATCTTTCTTGATGAAAAGCTTCCAAAATATCATTTACCTTCATCTTAACTTTATCAATTTTACCCATACTTAAATAGCCATGAACTATTTGCAAATCATTCATTAAATCATGTCGTTGTAAACGTAATAGTTGAATGATATCTTTACTCTCCACAATATCCCCCCATTACCATGAATTATATCAAAAAAACTCCAACCACTAAATTGATTGGAGTTTTTGTTCGGTAATATTATGCTTCTTGAGCAACTGGGTAAACACTAACTTTTTTGCGGTCACGACCATAGCGTTCAAATTTTACAACACCGTCGATTTTTGCATAAAGCGTGTCATCTCCACCACGGCCAACGTTTTCACCTGGATAGATTTTAGTACCGCGTTGACGATATAAAATAGATCCACCAGTTACAAATTGTCCATCAGCACGTTTAGCACCAAGACGTTTGGACTCTGAGTCACGACCGTTCTTTGTACTACCAACACCTTTTTTAGATGCGAAGAACTGTAAATCTAGACGTAGCATAAGAGCACCTCCTATTTACTTTGAATTGTAATAAATTGATTATAGTCACGTTCAATAGTTTCCAGTGAAACAATCATACCCTCGAACAAGAGCTGTGCTTTTTCCATTAATCCTTCATCTACAGAATCTGGAATAGACACACGAAGATAACCACCCTCATGACCTTGTTCGATTTCTAATTCAATATCCGTCATCTTAAGTACAGCATTTACTGCGCCAAAGGAAACTGCGGATACTCCAGCACAAACTAAGTCATATCCATAGGGACCACTTTCTGCATGTCCAGATAACTCAAAGGACTTTATTTGATTATTATCTCGGTATACAGTAACCTTAATCATGGTTTAAACCCTTATTGGTTGATTTTTTCAATCACTAGTTTTGTGTATGGTTGACGATGACCTTGTTTCTTGTGGTAGTTTTTCTTAGCTTTAAACTTGAATACAGTAACTTTCTTTTGACGGCCGTGTTTTTCAACTTTAGCCGTAACAGTAGCACCTTCCACATAAGGAGAACCAACTTTAACGTCTGCTCCACCTACGAAAAGAACTTTGTCAAAAGTAACAGTTTCATTCACGTCAGCTGTAACTTTTTCCACGTAAACTACTTGGCCTTCTTCAACTTTAACTTGCTTACCACCTGTTTCGATAATAGCGTACATAACTGCACCTCCTTAATTAACTCAGACTCGCCATACAGGTAACTAACTTAGAGTTTTAAAAACCTGTTCTGTGCGGTTGTAGCACGGGTGCTACGATGAATAACATACAAATGTTATCATGTTCGATTACTATTTGTCAAGCTTCCTTGCTATTTTTCTAGCTAGCATGAAACATAGCAATCTCGCCGATTGTCAAATCATAATTTTTATCATAAAAATAGCTTTGCAAGCAATCCGCTTCATCAATGTAAAGACGTGTATTATTAGGCATTTGAACATAAATTGGGTGTTTATAATCCCGTTTAAATTGGATGAAAACATCCATGAGAGAATATTGTGCAGGTACCGTTATCGGTCTTACGTCTTTTATCCACTGTTCCCCCTTATATCTATTAAGCAGAAATCGAATAAAAACATAGTGCTTTTTTTTCCATTCTGAACGATTTTCCAATAACAAAAAGATCATCAACAAGAAAGCACTCAATGTGAATGAATAGAAAACGAACTGCAACAAAATAACAACTAATGTTAATACGATAGAAAGCATAATCATAATGTGATATGCCTTTCGAAATGGTAATTTAATTGAAAGCAAAAAAAATAACAGTTTTCCACCGTCTAATGGCCATATTGGCAGCAAATTAAATACCAAAATGATTGTATTATAAAATAATATCTTCTCCACCATTGTGGCTGGAACAAACGCTAGAGCTGAACCAATTAATACCATTCCATATATAACGAAATGCTGAAGAGGTCCTGCAATAGTTACGAAAAACTCTTCCTTTAGTGGCCTTGTTCCGTGTTCATCCGTGTCCATGACTCCACCAAAGATCCAAAGCATTACCTTTCTAATTCGCCATTTGAATAGAGCTGCTGCTATATAATGCCCAAGCTCATGGATTAGAACTATGGCTAGAATGATGAATAATTCTACAAAGGTACCCGTAAAAAACGAGATAACCATAAAAATAAGCAGGATTGGATGGATATGTATCGGTGGTAGCAGTTTACGGATTGTCATCGACTTCAACCACCTGAACTGGATCGATATATTCATTGTCTTTCTCAATTGCAAAATAAAGGGTTTCATTATCCTCAGATGGTGCAAATTCACCGATTCGCTGTTGCGCATCAATTATTTGATATAAATGAACATCAATGGAGCTTAAGTACCCATAGGTTGAAGTGGTTCCATCCGCATGTTGAACTACAACTGTTTTCTTGGTATTGCGATCCTTTCCTGCAAAAATAACAACACCATCCCTTAATGCAGAAACTGGAGCAGTATCAGCAGGAGCAATCTTAATCCCTCTCCCATTTGTTTGGAATGTCTCTGTAACATTACCTGATACTGGTAATACTAAAGCTACTTTCTCTGCTTCTTGCTTTTCATTATTTGGTGAAAATGCCAGCGGTGTTCCAAATGCATCCTTGTACCATTCATAAGTGGATGCAAATGGGAATTCTTCAGTTAGTGCGTGATATGCCCACTTCTTTGGCTTTGAAAGAAAATCCGCATCGTTTTGGAGAACAATTGCAACGGAAAAGAATAACATAACCGATAATATCCCTTTAAAAATAATACCAGTTACTACTTTACTATTTCTTTGATTAGATGCGGATGGATCAAGAAAGTCAGGATAATACCCATGTTTTTCTTCATCCTGCGGTAAAACTGGCATGATGGTACTAAAATTTTTATGTCTTGTTTTATTTGGTAGCCCGCGTGACTTCTTCCGTTCACTTATGGCACGGCGAACATCCTTAATATCTTTCTTCATACGCCCTCACATTCCTTCATTAAACGTTTATACAATTGTATGAAGAAAGCGGACAAGATATGTATTTAGTAGTATGAGAATAGTTAATAAACAATTAAACTTCATTTAATAAGAGGGCCCTTACTAACTTCTATCATTATTCAGTTAAATAACCAACTGTAAATAACTTGAAAAACAACAATTGTAACTGCTAATCCAGGACCTACAATACATACTCCTATTAACAAAGACCTTATAATTTCCCATAAATTAAAGGCTGGTTTACCGCCCTTATCAATAGCATCGATTTTCTCATTCATCGTATGTAATGATTTATTTATATTCTTTAGCTCACTTATTATTTGATGCTCTGTATTATATTCCATAATAGTTACTCCAATCAGAATTTAGATTTAGAATTCATTAAAAAAATATTTTCATTTAACGATTTACTTTTGTTTTTTAAAAGCTCCACCTTTTCAGAGTCTACTCGTTATTCCCCATGACGGTTAATGAGGCATTTCTATGCATGACAACTTGAGAATTGCTAAATTTAAACTGATTTTTCTCGTAAAACGGGATTAAATCCGCTTCACAAAACAAACTAATTACATCAATATGAGAAAGTTCCTTTAACAATTGCAATATTAACTTCTTACCAATACCAAGCTTTTGATATTCTGTTTGTATAACAACATCTTCAACATAAGCCCTAAATTTACCGTCCGAAATAGACCTGGCAAAACCCACTAGAACATCATCTTCCCATGCACCAACAGTTATTTCTCGTTTTAACATTTGTTCAATATCGTGTTCATTTCTATTTTCCCACCAACCAACATCTCGATAAAGTCTCATTAACTCTATTGCTTTTATTGGTCTATCTGTAGAAGTCTTAATTTCCACGCTCAAATGGAATCCCCCTTAATACTTTTCTCACTCAGTAATTTCCCAAGCTGGATTCCAAACTACTTCCCATAAATGTCCGTCAGGGTCTTGGAAATATCCAGAATATCCTCCCCAAAAGGTATCATGTGCTGGAACTGTAATATCTGCACCAGCCTTTCTAGCCTGTTCCATTACTAGATCAACCTCTTCTTTACTACCCACATTATGACCAATCGTAAATTCAGTTGGACTTTTCAGTGACTGATTTATACTTGTATCATGGGCTATGTCCTTACGCTTCCATATAGCTAGTTTTAGCCCTGATTGTAATTCAAAAAAAGCTACTGCACCGTGTTCAAACTCTTGACCTACTATCCCCTCTGTAGGTAATCCAAGTCCATCCTTGTAGAATTTCAATGACCTTTCTAAATCATCTACACCTAAAGTTAAAACTGAGATTCGCGGTTCCATTACATACCTCCTAATAATAATTTTATGTATCCCAAATAAGAAACCAATCAGAGACAAGCCAAGTAAAGCATTATACTTATGAACTCATTTATATAAATGGTATAAGGATTGCTTCATTCATGACTGGTTTTATAAAACTTATAATTAAAGATAAGACTAATAAACAGCAAAACTACTAAAAACAACAGCAATTCTTTTCTGTCTTTACTCGTTTATTCACCTTCTTTTGTGGAATAATCATTAGTTCCATTATATTACATAACGCCTAGTTATTTAACAATCTAGGCATTATGTTACAATTTTTGGAGTAAATGTAAAAAATGGTTCAGAAGTTTACTTTTAGGTGATAGCGATATCGAAGAAGAGCATGTTCGACTTTACAGATAATGATATGTTAAATAATTAAATGAAATAACTTGCCATTAAATATCTATAAGATAAAATAAAGACAAGCATGGTAGAGTTGTACGGGTGGGGTATATCGCTTCCCTCTGGAAACCGATTATGGTGAAAGGAGGGATGCCAATGGAGATAGAATTAGTATTGTTACTATTAACAGTACTTTTCGCAGCTGGAGGATTTTTGTTAAAGCTGTTAGACTTCATTAGACAATTAGTAAAAGACTTTACTGATAAACGATGAACCCCACCCTTTTGACCGCTAAATCAAAATAAGGGTGGGGTTCTTTCTGCTTCGTCCAGAGGGAAATCCACCTGAACATCTACTATCATGCTAACCGAGAATGTTGCTGCATTCTCGGTTATTTAATTAGTATGGCTTGTCTACTTTTATTATACCTATTCCATAAAAAAATGTCTATTGACTTTTCCTAGTTTGGTCATTGACCTATTTATATTTTACCCATAAAGTCAGTATAGTTAACCCTAATAATTGTAGTGTTGCAAGTAGTCTTAGAAGCAGCTAAAGCAATGTACATAGACAGCGATAAGGCCAATTCTAAATCCATCTGATTTCTTCATTTTTGCCCCTAGCTTGTTCTCTGCAGTCTGGACGATAGTGCTGGTGTAAGCACTATCGTATTTTGTAAGACTAATACATATCTCGTAATACATATACAAAAAAGCAGAAAACCGAAATATCCTCTTGTTAACAAACAAAAAACAGAGTTCTAAATCAATATCGTTTAGAACTCTGTTCATATAGTAATTTCTAATTATATCCAATAAAACGAAACTGTTAAGAAATACGCTATAATCCAACTAACTCCTAATCCCAAAAAATCTCTTAACCTTTTGGAACATACCAGTTTCGTCATCTAGAGACTGTAATGGCACGGATTCACCGAGGATTCTTCTAGCGATATTTCGGTAAGCAATGGATGCTTTCGTATTTGGTTGAAAGGCAACAGGCTCACCATGATTAGATGCTTTAATAACTTCATCATCGTCTAATACAATACCAATTAGGTCAATCGAAAGGATTTGAACGATTTCATCAATCTCTAACATATCCCCATTTTTCATCATATGCTTACGAATTCGGTTAATTATTAAAGTAGGTGCATCCATATCTTCCTTTTCTAATAAACCGATAATTCGATCGGCATCACGAACACTAGATTTCTCTGGGGTGGTAACTACGATTGCTTTATCTGCCCCTGCGACTGCATTTTGAAATCCCTGTTCAATACCAGCAGGACAATCGATAATAATATAATCATACTCTGTTTTCAACTCTTTTATGATTTCGCGCATTCCTTCTGGTGTAACAGCTGATTTATCACTTGTTTGCGCAGCAGGAAGCAGGGATAAATATTCAAAGCGCTTGTCCTTAATTAAGGCTTGCTTTAATTTGCAACGACCTTGTACTACGTCGACAATGTCGTATACAATACGGTTTTCTAGACCCATTACAACATCAAGATTTCGAAGACCGATATCTGTATCAATCAAACAAACCTTTTTATCCATTAAAGCTAATGAAGTTCCAATATTAGCAGTGGTAGTTGTTTTACCAACCCCGCCTTTACCTGATGTTATAACAATTGCCTCACCCATTGATTAGTCTCCTTTCAAACCGATTTAAGCTCTTACGCTTATGTGCCAAAACTTGTATTCTATCAATCACTATTTTATCTTTTTCATCATCAATGAGACCGCATTCCATATATACTCCATCAGACTCATAATCTGGTGCACGACTAATATGATCTGCAATTCGAAGCTGACTAGGATTCATATAGGAAGCAGCTATAATCGCGTTTCGGTCACCATTTACACCGGCATGAGCAACGCCATGTAAACTCCCCATAATATAAATGTTTCCTGTAGAAACTACGTTTCCACCAGGATTCACATCACCTATTAATAGCAAATCTCCCTTGATTTCTAATACTTGGCCAGAGCGAACTATACGGGTTATTACTTTAACTTCTGTGTCATCTAAAAAGGCTAGTGCCTCGTCACGTAATATAACATTTGAATCTAATGATTGGACGGTAAAATGATTATCTTTGGTGATAATTTCCTCTAATTGTTTCTTTTGATCTTCATATATAAAGCGATTACCAAGCTTCACGGTAACTGGCACAACGGGCTCGTCCTTTTGTACAATATTGACGGAAAGTTTATCAACTAATTCCCTACACGCATCTGTAAATGAACAGCGATCATCGATAAAAAGTGTAAGTCCATCTCTAGTTCCTTTAATCGTCACATAGTTTTTTTGTTTTGTTTCTTGCAATATGTTCACCTCATTAGTGCTAATTTCAGCGTGCAGGGTTGCTATTACTTTTACTTTATCTGCGTATTTTTCCACTTTTCTAATCGTTTTGCAAATATTGGATATAAAATAAGTATGAATATCGCATTAGCTAGAACCGACGGGATTAAACGATATATAAAATAATCTGTCCAGGTAGTATTCATAATTCCTACCACATAGTAAATAACATTTATGATTAACTCAGCAATCGTTATACTTATTATACCAAACAATAACGCGGAATAAATATTACTATGTAACATCTTCCTCAATTCAAGAATCACGTAAATAACTACAGCGTATGTAAACATATATACACCTAGAATCCCCGTGTAGGCGATATCAATCAATAATCCAAAAATAAAGGCATACATGATGGCATAGTAGGAATTTTGTCGATCATAGAAAATCGCAATTAATACCAGAAACATAAGGACCCAATGTGGAGTTATCATTAGATTACTGTCCAGCAGACTGCTCGGAAGAATATCTAAAGCTACCCCTTCTAGAGCAACAAGAATTAGCAGAATAAGGGGGAGGAATACATGCCTCATTCCTCATCCCCCTCTTCACCGCTTAAAACTCTATCAACTACAACAACGTTATTTATATCATACAGATTAGCTGCTGGCTCGACCAGTGCAGTTCTTGTTAGTCCGTATTGGTCTGGAATAACCTCTTTCACCTTTCCAATTGGTAATCCTGCTGGGAATACCCCACCCATTCCAGAGGAGACAACTAGCTCACCTTTCTTCAGATCTTGATCAGAGTCTTCTATTATTCGAAGAATAAGAGAATTAGATTCCCTGTCATATGCCTCGATCAAACCAAAAATATCATTTCCTTTTTCTCGAGAAATTGTTGCTGATATTCGGTTAAATTCATCAAAACCTGTTAATAGTTGAACAGTTGAGGTTTGTTGTGAAGCACGTTGGATTTTTCCAATCATTCCATCTGCGGTGATAACTGCCATATTCTCTTTTACCCCATCAAGCTTACCCTTATTAATGGTTACCTGTTCAATCCAACGCTCTGGTGACCTTGCTGTAACAGTCGCATGAATTGGATTATAGGAGCGTATAGAATCTGCTTTATCTAAAAGCTTTCTTAACTCTTCATTTTCTTCTTTAATTTCCTGTACTTCATAGATTAAACCTTTGTATTGTGCAAGCTTTTCTCGTAATACTTCATTTTCTTCGTATGTATCACGAACATCGCCTATATTCCCCACGATATTGGTAACAAATTTAACAGGAGCTGAAATGACATTTTGAACAGTTCCAATAACGTCGCTGACAAATTGTTCACCTATCGACAATTTAGAACGATTTCCTAGGGAATATCCTATCAGAACAACAAGTACAATAATCCCAATTAATATAATAAATAACCTCTTTTTACGAAATAAAGACATCAAAACACCCACTTATTCTACGGTTGGACGAGTAGATACATTCGGCTGCGCTTTGAAATGCTGAATATATTCCAAAGACTTGCCTGTTCCAATAACAACACTGTCCAGCGGACTTTCAGTTATAAAAACTGGCATTTTCGTCTCATCACTTAATACTCGATCAAGATTACGTAATAATGAACCACCACCAGATAAGACGATTCCACGATCCATTATATCAGCAGCTAACTCTGGTGGTGTTTTTTCTAAAGTTATCTTAACCGCATACACAATTGCATCTACTGTATCCTTTAGTGCCGTAGCTATTTCATTTTCATCTATTGCTATTGTTTTTGGTAGTCCAGTTAGTAAGTCCCGCCCACGAATCTCCATTGATAAATTTTCAATATTGGTATCACTGGCTGTTCCTATTTCCATTTTAATCTGTTCTGCAGTTCTTTCGCCAATTAATAAGTTATAGTTTTTGCGAATATGTTGAATAATGGCCTCGTCCATATCATCACCAGCAACACGAATTGACTCACTCGTTACAATACCACCTAGTGAAATGACTGCGACCTCTGTAGTGCCACCGCCAATATCAACAATCATGCTTCCAGTTGGCTCCCAAACCGGTAGACCAGCACCAATTGCTGCAGCAAAAGGCTCTGCTATAGGAAATGCATCCTTTGCTCCCGCTTGTTTCGTGGCGTCAATAACTGCTCGTTCTTCAACCATTGTAATTCCAGATGGTACACAGATCATAACATTTGGTTTTTTTGCAAAATAAGACCGATTACGCATCGCCCGTTTAATATAATATTGCATCATTGATGCTGTTGTATCATAATCTGCAATTACCCCATCTCTCATTGGGCGAATAACAGAAATATTCCCAGGGCTTCTGCCAATCATATTCTTAGCTGCGCTTCCGACCGCTTCAATTTCTCCAGTCTCCATATTCTTTGCAACAACAGAGGGTTCTCTTAATACCACACCCTTGCCTTTAATAAAAACCAATGTATTTGCAGTTCCTAAATCAATTCCCAAATCCTGAGATAGTCCAATAATCCCCAATAAAATCTCCCTCTCCAACACCAATTCGGTATTCATTAACAGTAGCATAACTAACTTCTATATATTTTATGTGAAGCCCTTCATAATATAATTCGAATAGTAATTGATTAAAAAACGATATGTATGGAAAGAACCTTTCCAATTCTAAGAGCGCCACCTTCAAGATGATATGAAAATGGCGCTAGCTTTTCATCTATACATAATTATACGAGAAAACCAAAAAAATTGATAGTACTATAGGTATCCTTTTTCCTTTAATGATACAAATTTACGATCACCAATAACTAAATGATCTAATAATTCTATTCCAATCATTTTACCTGATTCCGCTAAGCGCCTTGTAACGTGGATATCTTCTTGTGATGGTGTGGGGTCTCCTGAGGGGTGATTATGTGCAACAATGATTGATGCCGCGGAGCGCTTGACCGCTTCACGGAACACTTCTCTTGGATGAACAATCGAAGCATTTAGGCTACCAATGAAAATAGTTTGCCTGTGGATAATTTGATTTTTTGTATTTAAAAAAAGAACGACAAAATGCTCCTGATTCAAATTACGAAGTTCTTCCATAATATAATCAGCACCATCCTCTGGTGAACGTATGACGTATTTTTCACTTGCCTTGTATTGACTTAATCGTTTACCCAGTTCTAAGGCGGATAAAATTAATACTCCCTTCGCACTTCCTATTCCTTTAATTGCTGTAAGCTCCTCAATGGTAGCATCCTTCAATAGCTTGAGACCTTCAAAATGCATTAATAAGCGATTAGCAAGTGCCATAACGGATTCATCTTTTGTTCCACTGCCTAACAAAATGGCTAATAATTCTTGATTTGATAAATGACTTGCTCCTAAGCTTAACAGTCTTTCTCTCGGACGATCTTCCTTTGGAACATCCTTTATCATGATTGTTGAAGATTTCAATTGGTTTTCCTCCCTTCATTTTCTAAATAGAATAGCTTAGACTCAAGGGCGTGACAAATTGAAATAAAATTATTTTCTTTTCTTAAACGAACCATAAAATTCAAGAGACAGTATGAAAAATAATATTTTTCATACTGTCTCTACAATAAAAATAAAAAAATTACTACTCTTCTAATTTTATTTTTCCAGATTGTAACCAATCCTCATATGCACTCGCCATTTCCATTAATAATGTACCTGTTCCTTTCCCCTCTTGCTTTAATACCTCACGTAAACTTGCTGTAAAACTAGTTAAATGCTCTGTTTTGTTTGGTGCATCATCAATAAGTTTTTTCCAGGTTTCCTTATTGATACCGCCGTGTTTCAATGCATTATTCCAATCCTTTTGGAAAATAGTAATCCAGTTATACTCCTCTTCCGTAAGCTCAAGCTTTGACTCACTAATTTGCCATTCTTTCACATATACTTCAATATTGTTGTTTGCTAGTGATAATGCATCCTCTTGTAGGGAAACTTTGGAATCCGCGATATTAACTAGTAAATAAAATTGATTATCACGTTGCCATATAATTGGCGCATATCCTAAATCTGTATATTTACCTAATTCTGTTTCAGCATTTGCAGATTCAGAATATACCCCGCCCTGCAAGACATATGCAGATAATGCATCAAGTGTAAAAGAGGATAATTCAACAGAATCAGCCTTCTTATTTTCTTTACTGTCATCATCCTCTGCTGGTAAAACGTTTCCTGGTGTTGGGTTCAGCTCATTATCAAAGTTTACAATTATTTTGAGCATGACAAAACCCATGATAGAGCCTATTGCCAAAGCAGAAATGATTGCAATAAGTATTGGCTTAAACATGGAAAAGGTACTTTGTTTTTTCGTCTTAGATTTAGATATCATCAGTGACTTGTCATACTCTCTAGCAAAAGTATGAATGCGATCACTTGATTCTTCAGCAGCTGCTGCTTCTGTGTGAGCCAATGTTTCCATTTTTTTACGACCGTCATCACCCTTAGCAGAATTTATTTTCTTTTTGTGTCCATCAATCCTTACAACTATTGGTCCTTTAGCAGACATTTGCTGTTCCCCTCACTTTGCTAGATTAGTTTGTTTTACTCTAGCATAATTCTATTAAAAAGTAAGAGGAATATTGTCAGTCCTAAAATGTTTTTTTCTACATATACCGCGATAGTTTATCTCCTTTTGCACTATTAATAAATGATCTAATTAATCCTATAAAGTGTAATGATCCAGCGAAAAAGTATGCACTATTGCTCTCTTTATCCGAAAGAACCACCTTCTCGACAAGCTCTTTCCAATTTGAATTGATTTTTACATTATTAGCTTGAATCTGTCTTCCTAACTCATCTGCTTCTTCCGCTCTCGGACTATCAAAAGTTGTAAGAAATACAGTCTGAAAATAAGGAATTGCTTCCAGTATCATTTGCTTTAACTCTTTATCCCGGAAGCCTGCGAATATTAATATTTTCTCTCTATCTCCATATTCAGATTGAACGGTTTGTAAAAATGCATCCATTCCAGCTGGATTGTGAGCACCATCTACGATAATAGAAGGCTGTTCCATTAGCCTTTCAAACCTACCCTCAAGCTTAGCAAGTTGAAATGCCTTTTGTACCTTTACCCAATCTAAAGAAAATCCGGCATCTATTAATTGGTGAATAGCCATTAAGGCTGTTGAGGCATTTTCGATTTGATGGCGTCCCTTCATGTTTATTGTGATAGGAAGAGAGAAATCGTTATACTCCCATTGGAAGCTCTGCGAATTTTGTTGAATCATGATTTCACTAGCCTTATATTCCTGACTATACTGATATATTGTCGAATTTTTGGAGGTTGCCTCCTTTACAATAATTTCTAGAGAGGCATTATCTACTTTTCCTACAACAGTAGGTATTTGATCCTTGATAATTCCCGCTTTATGATAAGCAATTTTTTCTATGGTATCACCCAAAAAATAAGCATGGTCCATAGCAATATTTGTTATAATGGACAAAATAGGAGAGATACAGTTTGTAGCATCCTCTCTACCTCCCATACCACATTCAATAAGGGCAATATCAACAGATTCTGCAAAATACATAAAGGCGATTACCGTAATAATTTCAAACTCTGTTGGATACATTTCTTTTGTATCTAATCGTTCTATGGTAGGTAATAGCCTATTTAGGTAGGTTAAGAAGGACTCGGCACCAATAGGCATTTCGTTAATGTACATATGGCCAGTTATGCCTGTTAAACTAGGTGAGGTAAAAACACCGACTGTATAGTTATTCTGAATGAATGCTTCTTTTATATATGTTAGTGTTGAACCTTTTCCGTTTGTTCCTGCAATATGAATTGCTTTTATTTTATCTTGAGGATTGTTCTGTGATTCTAGTAACTGATACATGCGGTCAAGTCCAGGTTTAATCCCATAGTTTTTTCTATCCCGAAAGAACTGATTAACCTGCTCTATACTAGTAAACATTGCTTCACCATCTTTCTATTAATCGAAAAAATTATAGCACAAATAAGAAAGGAAAAGGTCAATTGAGTAAAACAGGTTGGATTATATACAATGGAAATTTGCCTGGTAATAAGTTTTTGGATTTTGCTGAAATGATTCGAGATGCTGCAAATAGACTTGGTTCAAATGCTCAAATTATTAAAAACAATGATCTCCTCACATTATTCGGAGACAAACAAATCGGCCTATTATCCGAAAGTGAATTACCGGATTATATTGTATTTACAGATAAAGATATCTATTTAGCTAGACAACTAGAATTATTAGGCGTTCCAGTTTTTAATTCTTCACATGTGATTGAGACTAGTGATGATAAAATTGCTACCTATCAGATTTTGGCAAAGCATCAGCTACCAATTCCAAAAACAATAGTAGCTCCTAAGGTTTTTTATAGTCGTAAAGAAAAGTATTTACCAGATCTTGACACAATTATTGAGCAGCTTGGTCTACCTATGATTGTGAAAGAAGCATTTGGATCATTTGGAGAACAGGTATACCTCGTCCATTCCAAGGAGGAGCTTAAAGAAAAAGTAATCGAGCTTTACGGAAAACCGTTTATGTTTCAAGAATTTGTCCATTCAAGCTTTGGAAAGGATCTTCGAATACAAGTGGTTGGTAATCGAGTAGTTGCTGCGATGAAACGTACTGCAAATCATGATTTTCGAGCTAATGTAACAGCTGGGGGAAATATAGA
Organism: Ornithinibacillus bavariensis; assembly: GCF_018333235.1. GTDB lineage: Bacteria > Bacillota > Bacilli > Bacillales > Amphibacillaceae > Ornithinibacillus > Ornithinibacillus bavariensis. The sequence goes on from NZ_BORP01000004.1 coordinate 186,840, forward strand.
GGCATTCGAACCCTCTGAACAAGCAAAAAAGGTTGCCATTTCAGCAGCAAAAGCGATCGGGGCTGATTTTTGCGGAGTAGATTTACTTTATGGTTCTGACGGTGATTTTATCATTTGTGAAATTAATTCTAATGCACATATTCGTAATCTATATAACTGTTCAGGAATTAATGCAGCAGATGCAATAATGGAGCATATATTAAAAGCAGTGAGGGATAAAAATGATTAATGGTTGGCTTATTTATAATGGTCGAGATGCACTAGAAAATAAAGCTTATATCGAATGGTTTATCGAGGAAGGTAAAAAACAATCCTTACACATAGCGTTAATTCTTCGGGAACATCTATCCATAGGAATATACCAAAATATGCATTCTGTTTTTTATCATGGAGTTCAAGTTGATTTACCCAGATTTGCTATTGTTCGGACAGTAGAGCCTATGATGAATCGAATACTAGAGGAATTAGGTGTACCTGTCTTTAATTCCTCTACTTTATCAGAGATATGTAATGATAAAGCAAGAACCTATTTCGAAGTGGCAAAGCTTGGAATTCCAATGGTCGATACTGTCTTTATAAACAGAGAGAATATACTGGAGACACCTCCTATGTCTTATCCATTTGTTATAAAAGAAGTCACTGGTAGAGGTGGGAAAAACGTCTTTTTAATCAAGAATTTTGAGGAATGGGTTGCATATACCCAACAGCTAACCGCTTCAGATTATGTTATACAATCAACAGAAGTACAGCTAGGTAAAGATCTACGGGTTTTTGTTGTCGGTAGTGAGATTGTTGGAGCAGTTATGCGTATGAGTCAATCCGACTTTCGTGCTAATTATAAGCTTGGTGGTACGGCAACTTGGTATCCATTAAATAGCGATGAGAAGAAATTAATATTAAAAATAATTTCACAATTTGATTTTGGGATGGTTGGCATCGATTTTTTAATTGGACATCAAGGTGAATTATTATTTAATGAAATTGAAGATGTTGTTGGATCTAGAACACTTAGTGCTGTAAGTGATGTGAATATTTTAGAAAAATATGTCACATTCATAAAAGAAAGAGTAGCAAAGGATATATAGTGGTATATATCCCCTGCTACTCTTGATTCTATCTTAACCTATCCTTTTAACTCTTCAAGTCGTGCCTTTACAGCAGCTTGTTTTTCTAAATAGTCTTGTTCTTTTTTCTTTTCTTCATCAATTACGGCTTGTGGAGCTTTTGATATAAAGCCTTGATTTTGAAGCTTCTTCTGAACTCGTTCAACTTCTTTATTCCACTTATCAAGCTCTTTCTCTAAACGAGCAATCTCCTTATCAAAATCAATTAATCCCTCTAGCGGTAAGAAAATTTCAGCACCCGTTACGACAGCTGACATCGCCTTATCAGGAGCATCAATTGCAGTAGATATCGTTAATTCGCTTGGATTACAGAAGCGTTCCACATAATGACGATTGTTTTCAAGCTCAGCAACGATAGACTCATCCTTTGCTTGAATCAATAAGTTAATTTGCTTCGACATTGGTGTATCCACTTCAGCGCGAATATTTCTTACTGACTTGATAATAGCAACTAACCGTTTCATTTCTTCTGAAGCTTTTTCATCATGGAAATTAATATTAACTTCCGGCCATTTGGCAATAGTGATTGATTCACCTTCATGAGGAAGCTTTTGCCAGATTTCCTCTGTAACAAATGGCATAAATGGATGTAAGAGCCTCATGGTTTGATCTAGTACATGAGCAAGTACAGAGCGTGTAGTCTTTTTCGCATGTTCGTCTTCACCATATAGCGGAATCTTCGCCATCTCAATATACCAATCACATAATTCATCCCAAATGAAATTATGCAAATGACGACCTGCTTCACCAAATTCATATTTATTCGTATTTCTTGTTACTTGTTCAATCGTTTCATTTAATTGCGTTAATATCCATTTATCTGCGAGCGAGAGTTCACCTGTTAAATCAATGTCCTCATACGTAAAGCCTTCCATATTCATTAAAGAGAATCGTGAAGCATTCCAAATTTTATTAACAAAGTTCCAGGTGGATTCTACCTTTTCCCAATGGAAACGCATATCCTGACCTGGAGAAGTGCCGGTTAATAAGAAATATCGTAAAGAATCAGCACCATATTTTTCAATCACGTCCATAGGGTCAACACCATTACCTAGGGATTTACTAAATTTTCTTCCTTGCTCATCTCGAATTAATCCATGAAGTAATACGTCTTTAAAAGGTCGTTTTCCTGTAAATTCCTTTGATTGGAAGATCATTCGAGCTACCCAGAAGAAGATAATGTCATATCCAGTAATTAATACATCTGTAGGGAAGTAGCGTTTTAAGTCCTTTGAGTCTTCATTTGGCCAGCCCATCGTGGAAAATGGCCACAGTGCACTTGAGAACCATGTGTCTAATACATCCTCATCCTGATTCCAATTTTCAATATCTGCAGGTGCTTCTTTTCCTACATATATTTCCCCAGTCTCTTTATGATACCAAGCTGGAATACGGTGACCCCACCATAGTTGACGACTGATGCACCAATCTCGGATGTTCTCCATCCAGTTAAAATACGTATTCTCGAATCGTTTTGGAACAAAATTGATTTTATCATCTGTATCCTGCAATGCTAAAGCTGCATCAGCAAGTGGCTGCATTTTCACAAACCATTGTGTTGATAAATACGGTTCAACAACTGCCCCACTTCGCTCAGAATGTCCTACTTGGTGAATATGCTCTTCAATCTTAAATAAAACACCAAGCTCCTGAAGATCTTTAACGATTTGCTTTCGGCACTCAAATCTGTCCATATCCTTGTACTTACCTGCGTTATGATTCATTGTGCCGTCTTCATTCATAACTAAAACACGTTCTAAATCATGACGATTGCCAATCTCAAAGTCATTTGGATCATGTGCTGGGGTAATTTTCACTGCTCCAGATCCAAATTCCATATCAACATAGTCATCAGCAACAATCGGAATTTCACGTCCAGTTATTGGAAGAACAACCGTTTTACCTATCAAATGCTGATAGCGCTCGTCTTTTGGGTGTACTGCAACAGCAGTATCCCCTAGCATAGTTTCTGGTCTTGTCGTAGCAATCTCAATTGTTTCATCACTATCTTTAATTGGATATTTCATATGATAGAAATTGCCTTTAATTTCTTTGTAAATTACCTCAATATCCGATAATGCTGTTTTTGTTTCAGGATCCCAGTTGATGATGTATTCACCACGGTAAATTAACCCTTTTTCATATAGCGTTACAAAGACCTCTTTTACGGCTTCTGATAAACCTTCATCAAGCGTAAACCGCTCTCTGGAGTAATCTAACCCCAAACCAAGCTTTTCCCATTGTGAACGGATAAAATCTGCATACTCTTCCTTCCATTCCCAAGCTTTTTCAAGAAACTTATCTCTACCCAACTCGTAGCGGTTAGTACCTTCTTCTCTTAATCTTGCTTCAACTTTAGCCTGTGTTGCAATACCAGCATGGTCCATTCCTGGAAGCCACAATACATCATAGCCCTGCATCCGCTTCATTCGAGATACAGTATCCTGCATTGTAGTGTCCCAAGCGTGGCCGAGGTGAAGACGTCCAGTTACATTTGGTGGTGGAATAACGATAGAGAACGGCTCCTTATCTGGGTCACCTGTTGCTTCAAAGTACTTACCTTCTAGCCAGAATTTGTAGCGATTTTGTTCAACTGCATGATGATTATACTTCGGTGGAAGTGAATTGTTATTTTCCTGCATTTTTATCAGCCTCCTTATTAAATACAAAAAGCCCTTCTCATCCTTAATTAAAGGACGAAAAGGGCATTATTCCGTGGTACCACCTTTGTTTACAGGTCTTAAAAAACCTATACACTCATTACTTGATAACGGTCATTAACCGGCATACTCTTACTCTTAAATTCGGAGTAGCTGCATCAAGGGCGACCTTCCAAAAGGTAATTCCGAGAAAACTTTCACCAAATGTTTTCCTCTCTAAACGGTTACGCTTCTGTACTCTTCCCAATCATTTGCTTCATTTATAGTTTTATTTTCTTATTTTAGTCAATTTCTGTTCATAAATCAACTATTAAATGAATCATTGCACAAATCACCTTTGTTTATACATATAGTATTAAGAAAAGCGATGCTAAGTGAATACCAAATCATATAACGTGTTACCTTACGGAGGTGAATTTGCATGAGTAGATATTATCGATATCGATTACCACCTTGGGCATTAAAATGTTTAATTGTTGTTGAAAGCGTGACCTTACCAATACTAATCTTCCAGCTTATTCGGACTATTATTTTCCCAACTTCATTTGACGTATTGCTTACTCTGTTTTTAGCGTTTATATTTATTTCATTTTATCTTAAATGGATTTAAATTTCACTACTCTCATCAAGTGAAACCATTTCATACTCTGCCTCAATAAATTCAGAAAAACGGATACCAAATAATAGTTGTCGATGAAGCCTCTGAAGCTGGATTACCTGATTTATCGTACTGTCCTCGGAACTATCATTGACATATCGTTCAATTGCTTGGAGATATTGCGATGGATCCATTAAATAAATACAAAGTAGAATCAACTCATGAATTAAAAGCTTGTTCTCGTCCATGTAGTTGTGAAATTTACTCAGTAATGCTTCACCTTCATTGTCATAATGAAGCGTCCTATCCTTTAGAAAATGGGACAAATCTATAATAGGATTATCATACTTGGAACGCTCCCAATTGATGAAAAATGTTCGTTCCCCATGAAGGATATGGCTACCCGATAAGTTACCATGGCAGAGACAAACTTGCCACTCTGAAATAGTAGATTGATTCTCTAGATACTGCTCTAGCCTTCTATCCATTAAAAAGAAAGCCTTCAGTATATCACGGTATTGCGTGCAGACTAGTAGTTCTACCGGTGACATAAAATGTCTAGACTCGAATAATTCTACATGACCCAATAGTGCTTTTCGTAAATCATATATTTGTTTTTGGTAGATTAAAAAGCTTTCTCTTGATTGTTCTCGTGACGACTCTGTCAATGTATGGATTTTCCTTGTTTTAGCATGAATATAGCCTAAGGTTTGATAGACTTTATCAATAAATAATGACCTATGGTGAGATTCAATCCATGGTGTTAAGTAATATACCTCATTCTCATTCCCTGCATATAAATCTCCTCTATGGTTTATATACACAGGTATTATGTGCTGTAGATTCTCAGCTTGAGCAACACGATATACATCATGCCAGAATGGAAGTGTATCGTTATTAAGGATACTTTTCTTTAACGCATAGGTCTGATTATTACTTTTAACGTAATAAACTCTATCTGTGTACTTTTCAATTTCAACAGGATAGACACGAAAGGCTTCTAAAATACCTCGTACATTTTCCAAGCTACTCACCACCTAAAATAAGCTCCATTAATATACCCCTTGGCAAAAAAGACAAGGGGTTTCTAATTCGTTCCATTTACTTTTTTATGGGAATATAAAGTAGTTGACCTTCTGTTACATCATCTTCCTCTAATTGATTATAATTTCGAATTTGGAGGGTTGATGTTTCATATTTTTCAGCAATAGACTCTAATGTATCTCTATCCTGTACAATGCAGAGCTTCAGTTTAAAATATTCCTCTTCAGAACTTCGGAATATATCAGATAGATAAGTTAAATCAGTCTTTTCCTCCCTACTTTCATGACTTTCCATTTTGGAGCTAGAGCTAGAACTAGATTCCTTTATGGATGAAGATTCCTCCAAAACCTCTACTTCTGGCACTTTATTTTTGTTGAAAAATTGTTCGAAGGTCTGAGATTCCTTCTTAAACTTCCAGCGATCACTTTCCATTTCATCATCGAGCTCATTTTTTACATCTTCTTCTAATCCGACAGGCTCCTCAAAACTGGAAGACTCTAGCTCTGGCTTTACATCAAATTCAAAGGTATTACCAGAGTCTCTTGATTCGATTAGTTCCTCTTCTGATTCCTCAACTACGGATTCTGGATCCTCGTCCTCTACTTCTTCAACTCGATTATTTATACCATGAATTTCAATCGTGGATCGTAAGTTGAGATGGTTTGGTTCTGGTAATTCATAATCAAACTCTGAAATCGTAACTAACACATCATTCAAATTTTCAACACGGTAGGATGGAACCGTTATCTCAACTGGAAAACGATGCATAAATTCGGCACTCCCATAGGATGTATCAGTTACACGTTCCATATAACGCCTCGAATCATAGGATTCAAAATAGGAATCGGCTTCATCCTCCTCATCGAATAGTTCAAGCTTTTGATAGGAACCTTGTAATTCTACTACTCCCCTAATGGAGATATAATCCGTAAACTCTTGAATTGAAATCTCTGGGTCCAAGGATATCCCCATAATCTCTTCGACTTCTTGGCCCTTCTCAAAATACAGTGATTCATTTAAATCAAAGCGGAATACTGATTGTTCATTTGCCAAGTTGTTTCCTCCCTTCAACACATACATACCATATGCTCTATCTTTAATTATCTATATGAGTCAAGGTATAAGGATATGCTAACTAGGTAAAAAGTGTTTTGAGATAACGTACATGATAGTGGTATAGATAAACATCATATAGACTTGTGATAATAGATAAAATGAAGTACACGATAAGCTTCATTTTGATTATCTATGTGGTAATGAAATGATGTTTAGCGTTGCTCTAAACGTCATTTTAACGCATAAATGCTAAAACATTGATGCATAGAAACGTTATAGACATCATTTTTATATGTATTCGGATGTGAAATGATGTGTAAAAATGCTAAGAAAAGAAAAAGGCTATTCCAATTTTATTGGAACAGCCCTCCTATTATTTTAAGGTAGAAAAAGCTTTTCTCGCTGCTTTTATTGTTTTATCAATATCTTCTTCTGTATGTGCAGTTGATAAGAATAATCCCTCGAATTGTGACGGTGGTAAGAATACGCCCTCTTCAGCCATTGTTCGGTAGTATTTCTTGAAGTACTCCAAATTCGATTTTGATGCTGTTTCAAAGTTGACTACTGGGTCCTCAGCAAAGAATATGCCAACCATTGATCCTGCACGATTAATTTGAAGTGGTATTTCATAATCTTCTGCTGCTTGTTTATAGCCTTCAACAAGTTGATCTACTCGTTTATTAATATTTGAGTAGGACTCTTTCGTTAAAGCATGTAGTGTTTCATAGCCTGCTGTCATCGCTAATGGATTACCAGATAATGTACCTGCCTGATAGATTGGGCCTGATGGTGCAACTTGTTGCATAATTTCCCGTTTGCCACCATAAGCTCCAACTGGTAATCCCCCTCCAATAACTTTTCCTAAACAGGTCAAGTCTGGTGTTATGCCAAAATAACCCTGTGCACAATTATAGTCAACACGGAAACCAGTCATCACCTCGTCAAAAATAAGTAATGACCCATATTCTTCCGTAATCTTTCTTAAAAAGCTTAAGAAGTCATTTGTTGGTGGAACAACACCCATATTTCCACATACAGGTTCGGCTATAACAGCAGCAATGTTTTCACCATATCGTTCAAATGCTGCACGGACACCATCCTGGTCGTTATATGCTACAGTAATAGTATTTTGAGCAATTGATTTTGGTACACCAGGACTATCTGGTAAGCCTAATGTCGCGACTCCCGATCCCGCTTTAATTAATAATGAATCACCATGACCATGGTAGCTTCCTTCAAATTTCAAGATAATATCTCTACCAGTATATCCTCGTGCAAGTCTTAGTGCACTCATCGTTGCCTCTGTACCAGAGTTAACCATCCTCACAACCTCTATAGATGGTACACGCTCAATTACTAGTTTAGCAAGTTTATTTTCCAAAAGCGTAGGTGCTCCGAAGCTAGTCCCATTCGCTATCACTTCATGAAGCCCTTGAACAACTCTTTCATCCGCATGACCCAAAATTAATGGTCCCCAGCTTAACACATAATCAATGTACTCATTACCATCGATATCCTTTATTTTAGAACCTTTTCCACTTTCCATAAAAATCGGATCCATTCCGACTGACTTAAATGCACGTACAGGTGAATTCACCCCTCCAGGCATTAAATCTACTGCTTCTTTGTAAGCATCAATTGATCGATCATAACGATTCACACCAGTCACCTCACCATTAATTAGTTTCTTTAAGCCAAGCTGCTGCATCCTTTGCAAAATATGTGATGATTAAATCTGCTCCAGCACGTTTCATTGAGGTTAGCATTTCTAACACTAATTCTTTCTCATTAATCCATCCATTTTGTGCTGCTGCTTTTACCATCGAATACTCTCCACTTACATTGTATCCAACCACTGGAAGATTGAAGTTATTACGAACGTCACGTACAATGTCAAGGTATGAAAGTGTAGGCTTGACTATAAGAAAATCTGCGCCCTCTTCGACATCTGATTCAGCCTCTCTTAGTGCCTCAAGACGATTTGCCGGATCCATTTGATATGACCTACGATCCCCAAATTGTGGAGTACTATCGGCTGCATCACGGAATGGACCATAGAATGCTGATGCGTATTTTACTGCATATGACATAATTGGAATATTCGTAAAACCAGCTTCATCCAACGCCTGTCTGATTACCTTTACAAAACCATCCATCATGTTTGAAGGAGCAATAATATCTGCACCTGCTTTTGCCTGGGAAACAGCGGTTTTTGCTAATAATTCAAGTGATTCATCATTATCAACATCATGATTATGAATGACACCACAGTGACCATGTGAGGTGTACTCACATAGACAAGTATCTGCAACTATAAGTAGCTCAGGATATTCGCGTTTAATAAGTCTCGTTGCCTCTTGTACAATTCCTGTTTCGATATAAGCGCCTGTTCCAACCTCATCCTTTTCATTTGGAACACCAAAGAGAATGACAGATTTAATCCCAAGTTCATAGACTTCTTTAACTTCATTAGAAAGTAAATCAAGAGAAACTTGAAATACTCCTGGCATAGAAGGTACTTCCTTCTTCATATTACTTCCTTCTACTACAAACATAGGATAAATAAAATCATCTACTCGTAAATGATTTTCTCTTACCATATCTCGCATAGCCTTTGATGAACGTAAACGGCGATGACGTTTAAAATCAGTAACATATTCCATAAAACTTCAGTCCTCTCATTTCGTTGTCTCACACATAGCCTGTACCATTCCTTCAATCGTGTACATGCTTGGTGAAATAGTATTTGTTAGTCCCAGTTCCTTTGCTTTATCTTCTGTTGTCTTACCGATACAAACGAAAACAGGGTTAGTTTGTAACCGCAAGACTCCATCTTGATACATCATGAAAGCCTCCACAGAGGAAGGGCTCGTAAAAGTAATATAGTCAAAATGCTTTGTACGTAATAGCCTTTTCAGCGTCACTTTTGCATCATCATTAAAGGTATTTTCATAAACAATAATTACTTCATATGGTATTCCTGCTTCCTTAAGACCAAGTGCAATAATATCTCTCGCACGGCTTCCTTGGACTAATAAAACCTTACCATTTACCTTATATTTTGCTAGAAATTCTTGAACTAAATTTTCTCCATCGTAAATTTCTGGTACAAGTTCAGCATGGTAACCATATTGTTTTAAGGCTTCCTCTGTCTTATGACCTACAACTGCAATATGAAGATTCGGTAGTTCCAAGTTACATTGTGAAAGAAGTTTAAAAAAACAATGAACACCATTAGAGCTCGTGAATAATATCCATTCAAACCTGCTTAAATTCTGAATAAAGCTTTTGTTTTCATTGGTAATTTTACAAGAGATTTTAAGTAATGGTACTTCAAAAACTGCCCCACCGGACTCCTCTAGCATTTTAGTAAGTTTTCCGGCCTGTAACGCTTCTCTTGTATTTAATATTTTTTTACCGGAAAGTGGGAGTTGCATTACTTATCTAGCTCCTCTTTTACTTGCTCAATAATTTCTTTTGCACCTTGACCGAGAAGTTTTTCAGCGGCATCTTTTCCTACTTGTACAGGATCTATACCTCGAACAATCTCTTTTAATATCGTTTTCCCATCAGGTGTACCAACTAATGCAGTTAAAATAACTTCATCGTCTTCTAATTGTGCAAATCCACCTATAGGAATCTGACAGCCACCTTCAAGCAAGTTCAAATACGTTCTCTCAGCAGTAACAGTTTTCGTTGTATAAGCATCATTAATCTTAGCTAAAATGTTGTGAAGCTCTTGATCATCTTCGCGGCATTCAATTGCCAAAGCACCCTGCCCTACAGCAGGGACACAGACATCGATATCAAGATATTCAGTAATCAAGTCCTCACTAAGTCCTACACGTTTAAGCCCAGAAACAGCTAATATGATTGCATCATAATCCTCTTCCTGCAATTTTCGTATTCTTGTCTCAATATTTCCCCTAATCCACTTAATTTGGATATCAGGCCTTTCTGCTAAGAGCTGTGCAGCACGGCGAAGACTACTTGTTCCAACGATAGCTCCATGTGGTAAATCCTTAAAATTAATATTGTTTTTGGAAATTAGAGCATCACGGTGATCCTCTCTGATAGGAATAGCAGAGATAGCTAAACCATCCGGTAGAACTGCTGGCATATCCTTCATACTATGGACAGCAAAGTCGATTTCCTTATCATATAGAGCTTGTTCAATTTCTTTTACAAACAAACCCTTTCCTCCGACTTTTGATAGAGTCACATCCAGTATGCGGTCACCTTTGGTAACAATTTTTTTTACTTCAAAATCATTTTCAACTCCAGCTTTTTTTAGTTCATTGATTACCCAATTTGTTTGTGTAAGAGCTAGGTTACTCTGTCTCGATCCAACTATGATTTTTCGCATGTCGTATTCCTCCCACTGGTTCATAATAGATGAAAGCTTGAATAATGACTAAAGATAAAGAAATTCAAAAGCAGAAATAAAAAGGCCCATGTGTTATAGGTAGCCAAAGCTTTTCCCGAATAACGCTTCACAGTTCGTAAGCATAAATAACTAATATAAACAGATAGTACCACTAAAGATCCTATTGTCTTTAAATCATACCAATAGAATGTAGCATTTTCCGTATATGCCCATACAAAACCTAAAATAATGCCAATAAGTAAAGTTGGAACACCTATCGTTATCGTACGGAAGGTCATTAGCTCCAATCGTTCCAAATCACCAAGTCTCCATATCCATTTTATAGCTTTTTTCTCTTTTAAGAAATAATATTGGACCATGTACATAATAGATAAGAGAAAAGCAATAGTAAAAAACCCATATGAAATAATTGCTAAGGAAATATGCGCAATTAATATTTCGTTCACCAATTGGATTCCACTTGTTACCATATTGGTTTGCGCTATATGTGAAATATGCATAAGAAAGATTAAAAAACTAAATAGATTAATAAAAAATACGATAAACGATATTTTAAACAGCCAGTTCATTAGTATAGAAAATGTCACTAATATCCATGCATAGAAAAAGAAACTATCTGTCAAAGTGGCAATAGGAAAACGCCCTTCTGTTAGAACCCGATGAAACAAAAAAAAGGTTTGCAAGAGCCAAACCATACAAAGTAACCAGAAGGCTAATGTATTAGCCCTCCGGTTTTGCTGTACAAAATCAATGAAATAACCTATCAAACTCAATACATATAGAGATACTATTCCTTCATAAAGCCATCGTAAATCGACCATATGGATAGTTTCCTTTACCTTTACTAAATGAATTCACCTTTAAGCTTATCTGCTCTTGGGAATTCCTTTTGCAGTATTCGTATGAATCCTTCACTTTTTTCTGCTTGTTTTTCAAATTCTTTCTTTACTTCATTTTCAATACCGAAAATATCCACAAAAAGTTGTAATGCTTCAGTGGCTTTGTCTGTACCGGCTAATTCTTTCGCCTGGGTAATAGGCTCTTTTAACATTTGATTAATAATACTTTTCGTATGCTTACTTAGAACCTTTTTCTCCCGTTCTGTTAAATCAGGCATTTTTCTCTCTATACTCTTCATGGTTTCAGCTTGAATTGCTAAAGCTTTTTGTCTTAAAGCAGAAATTACTGGTACAACACCTAATGTGCGTAGCCACTCTTTGAATAGCATTATTTCCTTCTCTATTTCGATTTCGATTTGTTCAGCTGCCTTTTTACGTGCTTCTAAATTTTCATCTACAATATGTTGTAAATCATCGATATCATATAAAAAGACATTTTCTAATTTAGCTATTTCTGGATCCAGATCCCTAGGTACTGCAATATCCACTAAGAATAGTGGTTTGCCTTTTCGTGACTTTTGGACTTTTTCAACCATTTCCTTTGTTAATACAAAGCTATTTGAACCGGTTGAGCTTATGAGTATATCTGCATCCTTTAAACAATTCGCTAAATTTTCCATTTGTTCTGCAGTTGCTTGAAACTGTGCTGCTAATGCCTTTGCTTTCTCCAGTGTTCGGTTAACCACGGTAATTTTCGTAGCACCAGATCCCTGTAAGTTTTTAACTGCAAGTTCACCCATCTTACCAGCACCTAATATGACAACATGCTTATTGGATAAAGAGCCAAAAATTTTCTTAGAGAGTTCTACAGCTGCATAACTTACAGATACAGCATTTTCTCCAATACTTGTCTCATGTTGTGCTCTTTTTGCAAACGTAATGGCTTGCTTAAATAGTTCATTAAAAATAGTTCCTGTTGCTTGGACTTCTTGTGATGTTAGGAATGCTTGTTTTACTTGACCTAATATTTGTGTTTCCCCAAGAACCATAGAGTCAATTCCAGAAGAGACCTTAAATAAATGCTCTAAAGCCCCATCATCCTCACTAATTCGTAAAAACGAAGTAAATTCGTCCTTATCGATTTGAAACCAATCAGCCAGGAATTGTTTTATATAGTAACGCCCTGTATGTGCCTGATCAACTACTGCATAAATTTCAGTACGGTTACAGGTAGAAACGATAACATTTTCTAATATGCTTTTTTGTTTTTTTAGAGCTAACATGGCATCCTGAAGAGAGCTTTCAGCAAATGTAAGCTTTTCTCTGATTTCTACAGGAGCTGTCTTATAATTTAAACCTACTTTTAAAATGTGCACTTTTTTCTCTCCTCCATAATAAGAGGTTCAAATTGTCGCATTGAACTTATTTTTTCATACATTTTTTATTATATCATAGGAATTAAGTCATAAATTCTTGCTTTGTGAACAGTTTTTGAAACTATATGTGCTATGATAAAAACACGATAATATTAAACTCAGATGTACTCTAACACATCAAAAGTTCATAAGCAAGGAATCAACATTATATTCACCTAGTATGAGAAAGCGAGGTAATTCCATGAAAAAGAAAAATACATTCACAGCTTATGTGGTTATTGGAATAGGACTATTTTTCTTATTTAAGCAATTAAAGCTACCAATCTTCACAGACTTTTACTCGTGGCCTACTTTATTAATTATTATTGGCATTGCATTCTTAATCTATAGCTTCCAGGTTAAGGACTTTAATCAGCTATTTCCAGGTACATTGATCCTAGGTCTTGGCATCCATTTTCACGGAATGGAGCACTATACCTTCTGGATTGATCACTGGGCAATGTACCCACTAATTGTAGGAATAGCTTTTCTAGTACGTTACTTGAAAACAAAGGAAGGATTAATACCAGGACTAGTACTTATCATACTTTCTTGCGTATTCATCTTTTCCATTCAAATCCCGCATGAGCTTAACTGGATAAATGATGTATTTAATTTTATTAATATGTATTGGCCACTTGTCTTAATCGTAATTGGGGTTTATTTGTTAAAAAAGAAATGAGAAGATAGAGACTCCTTATCCTAAATATAGAAGAGAGTCTCTATTTTCATTTTCTAAAAATCTCCCTTGTTTTTGTGTACGTGGAATTAATTTACACCTAGTATTCAGTTATTTAGGGATGATGCATCGTAAATAGTAACGATAAAGAATTTCACAGGCTAATGCGCTTCCTTAGATGTAACAATCATTTTTATTATTTCCTCCAACGACTATTTTATTGTTAATTCATACTTCTCCACTCTATTTGGGTAATTTACTGAGGGTTTCTAGGGTAAATAGCATCGTGTCGAGGTTTTTGGTCTGTAATCCTTTTACAGCACCACTCCATTTGCGCTACTCATAGTACTGTTTTGGAAATTACTCGATATATGATAGGATTTTGACTTCAAGATTAGGTTAATTTCTAAATAATGAGGGGCAATATAAGTTTGGTTACCGTCTTTTGCTTTTCCTCGAAGATTTGGTAAGCAATACTGGTTTTAGTTACCGTTTTTTACTTTTCATCAAAGATTTGGTAAGCAATACTGGTTTTGGTTACCGTTTGTTACTTTTCATCGGAGATTTGGGAGCCAATACAGGGTTTGGTGACCGTTTTTTGCTTTTCATCGGAGATTTGGTAAGCAATACTGGTTTTAGTTACCGTTTTTTAGTGTCCATCAAAGATTTGGTAAGCAATACAGACTTTGATGACCGTTTTTTGCTTTTCATCGGAGATTTGGTAAGCAATACTGGTTTTAGTTACCGTTTTTTACTTTTCACCGGAGATTTGGTAAGCAATACAGACTTTGGTTACCGTTTTTTGCTTTTCATCGGAGATTTGGTAAGCAATACTGGCTTTGGTTACCGTTTTTTGCTTTTCATCGGAGATTTGGTAAGCAATACTGGCTTTGGTTACCGTTTTTTACTGTTCATCGGAGATCTGGGAGCCAAAACGAGGTTTGATGACCGTTTTTTAATTCTCCTCGGAGATTTGGTAAGCAATACTGGCTTTGGTGACTGTTTTTTGATTCTCCTCGGAGATTTGGTAAGCAATACTGGCTTTGATGACCGTTTTTTGCTCTACCTCGGAATTTCGGGAAGCTATATATGCCTTGGTTACTGGTCTTTATTTATTTCCGAAATATAAAGCAATATTGGTTTTGAGCAACTATTAAATATTGCTCAAAGTAGTAGTTCTAATATGACTCTGACTGCTGCTCCTTGGTGTTTTTCATAATAGACTAGTATTTGGGGACATCCTCAAGTCAGTGTATTGTTAACCAAAGCAGACAAAAAAAAGACCAAATCATTATTTGATCTGGTCTCCGTGTGACTTATAAAAAATTGTTTAATATTCCCCAAGCTTCATCTTTACCTTCACCAGTTTCTGATGAGAATGGTAAAATGATGTCACCTTTTTCTAGTTGTAATGTATTAATGGTTCTTTTTAGATGCTGGGCACGTTTTCCTTTTGGAATTTTATCTAACTTTGTTGCCACGACAATGACTGGTAATTCGTAGTATTTTAGGAACTCATACATCTGAATATCATCTTTCGTTGGCTCATGCCTGATGTCCGTTATGAGTAAGACAGCCTTTAATGTTTCACGAGTTTGGAAATATTCTTCCATCATCTTGCCCCATTTTTCACGCTCTGTCTTAGACACTTTCGCGTAGCCGTAGCCCGGAACATCCACGAAATAAAATGCATCATTAATACGATAGAAATTGAGTGTTTGTGTTTTACCAGGTTTTGATGATGTCCTTGCAAGGCTTTTACGGGCAATTAACTTATTGATAAATGATGATTTTCCCACATTGGACCTGCCCGCTAAAGCAATCTCTGGTAATTGATCATTGGGATATTGTTTTTTACTTACAGCACTAATTACGATCTCCGCGTTTGTTACTTTCATGTTTCTCCTCCACTAGGGCATGCTTTAATACTTGATCAAGATGGTTTACTGGAATGAATGTTAGTTGCTCTCGTACACTTTCCGGAATATCATCTAAATCTTTTTTATTATCCTCTGGAAAAATAATAGTTGTAATTCCTGCACGATGTGCACTTAATGTTTTTTCCTTTAGTCCTCCAATAGGGAGAACACGCCCTCTTAACGTTATTTCACCTGTCATGGCTACTTCTTTTTTTACTGCACGATTTGATAATGCTGAAACTAAAGCTGTAGCCATCGTTATTCCTGCAGAAGGGCCATCCTTAGGAGTTGCACCTTCTGGAACGTGAATATGGATATCATATTTCTCATGAAAATCCGATTCAATGCCGAGCTCTTCAGCTCTAGAACGAATATAGCTAAAAGCTGCCTGAGCTGATTCACGCATAACCTCTCCTAGTTTTCCAGTTAACGTTAATTTACCTTTACCTGGAAAATGCGTTACCTCAATCGATAAGGTATCACCACCAGCAGTCGTGTATGCTAAACCAGTCGCTGCACCGATTTGATCTTCTATTTCCATTTGTCCATATCGGAATATAGGTTTTCCTAGTAATTCTTCCAAACTCTTTTCAGTTACAATTACTCGTTTCTTCTCATTTGCTACAATCATTTTCGCTGCTTTTCTGCAGAGCTTGGCAATTTGTCTTTCAAGTGTACGAACGCCAGCTTCCCTTGTATAAACTCTTATTAAACGAAGTAATGCATCATCACGAATTTGTAGATTACTTTTCTTCAAGCCATTTTCTTTCATTTGTTTTGGTACTAAATGTTCTTTTGCAATATGCAACTTTTCTAGCTCTGTATATCCTGAGAGTGATATCAATTCCATTCTGTCCAATAGTGGTCCAGGAATGTTGTTCACATAGTTTGCAGTTGCAATAAATAGGACATTGGAAAGGTCATATGCTTCTTCAATAAAGTGGTCACTAAAATTGCTATTCTGCTCAGGGTCGAGCACCTCTAACATGGCGGAAGACGGATCTCCACGAAAATCATTAGACATTTTATCGATTTCATCTAATAAGAAGACTGGGTTAATCGTCTTCGCCTTTTTCATTCCTTGAATAATTCTGCCTGGCATTGCACCAATATAGGTACGACGGTGTCCACGGATTTCCGCTTCGTCTCTAACTCCACCAAGCGAGATTCGAACAAAATTTCGATTTACTGATTTAGCTATTGATTTTGCAAGGGATGTTTTACCAACACCTGGAGGACCTACTAAACATAAGATTGGACCTCTTAGTGACTTTGTCAATTTTTGTACAGCTAGGTACTCTAAAATTCGTTCTTTTACCTTGTCAAGACCATAATGTTCCTTATCTAAAATTTCTTTTGCACGTTCAATCTGAATGGCATCCTGAGACTTCTCGGTCCAAGGTAAGGCAAGTAGCCATTCGATATAATTCCGTATAACAGAGCTTTCCGCAGAGGACTGTGGAATCTTTTCGTATCGGTCTAATTCTTTAAGAGCAACTTCCATCACTCTCTCTGGCATACCGGACTTCTCAATTTTTGTTCTTAAATCGAGGACTTCTCCGGATTTCCCTTCTTTCTCACCTAGCTCTTTCTGAATGGCTTTTAACTGCTCCCGGAGATAGTATTCCTTTTGTGTTTTTTCCATGGAGGACTTAACTCGTTCCCCAATTTTCTTTTCTAAGTCTAAGACTTTCTTCTCATTAGAGATTAACTCCATTAAATGTTCTAATCTCTCTTGAGTATTTACTATTTCTAGCAGTTCTTGTTTGTCCTTTATTTTTAATGCTAAATGCGAAGTAATGATGTCGGCAAGTCTTCCTGACTCTTCTATATCCAAAACCGTATTTAGGGTTTCCTTGGATATTTTGCGTGAAACTTTAACATATTGTTCAAATTGTGTCAGCAAATTTCGCTTTAATGCTTCTTCCTCAACAGAATCACCAGGAACCTCTTCTAGCTCCTGTATTTCTACAACAAATTCTTCTTCTTCTTCAACAAAACGAATGATTTCACAACGATAGAGACCCTCTACCAGTACTCGAAATGTACCATTAGGAAGTTTTAGCATTTGATTAATTTTTGCTAATGTACCGATTCGATAAATTTCCTCTGGCTTTGGTTCGTCAATACTTACCATTTTCTGTGCAGCTAGGAATATCAGCTGATCATCAACCATCGCTTTTTCTAATGCTGCGACAGATTTATCACGTCCTACATCCAAGTGAAGAACCATAGTAGGAAACACTAATAAACCACGTAGCGGAAGGAGGGGAACTTGTTTTGTATCATGGGTCATTATGTAAAAACCTCCATTATTTCAGTAATAAATTATCCTATGTATTTAGTTCTCTTAAAGTTTATATAATATAAGGTCATTTTGTAAAATGATTGAGCATGGCTTTTCTTAGTTTACCCGCTAGATAATAACTAATTCTTTTAGATAATAGAATAAATAAAAAGCTGACTGAGAATGCTGGCACAGATTAATCAAACTCATTTAGTGCTACGCATCCCAGTCAGCTGTTTATAACAAATTGTTTTTTCACTTACGCACTTTCTTTTGGAAGTTTTTTAATACCTTCTGTTACCGTCCCATCCTTGTAAACGAGCTTAGGACTGCCATTTTCATTTATGATGGTATCTTTCGTAATGATACATTTTTGAATATCATCTCGAGAAGGCAGTTCAAACATAACTTCTAGCATGATCGTTTCTAGAATAGAACGTAATCCACGGGCACCAGTTTTTCTTTCAATCGCTTTTTTGGCAATTTCAATTAAGGCATTATCTTCGAATTCTAGTTCCACATTATCCATCTGGAATAGCTTCTCATATTGCTTCACAAGAGCATTCTTAGGCTTTGTAAGAATATCTACAAGTGCATCCTCATCTAGTGGTTCAAGACTACCAATTACAGGTAATCTTCCAATAAATTCTGGAATTAAGCCATAACGATGTAAATCCTCCGGTAATACCCTAGCAAGTAGTTTACCTTTATCAAGATCGTCATGTTTATCATTAATTCCAAAGCCAATTACTTTCTTACCAAGTCTTCTTTTAATAACTTGTTCAATTCCATCGAAAGCACCACCACAGATAAATAAGATATTCGTTGTATCAATTTGAATAAACTCTTGATGAGGATGTTTTCTTCCGCCCTGTGGAGGAACACTTGCAACTGTACCTTCTAATATTTTTAGAAGTGCTTGTTGTACACCTTCACCAGAAACATCTCGTGTAATGGATGGATTCTCAGATTTACGAGCAACCTTGTCTATTTCGTCAATATAGATAATTCCTTTTTCGGCTTTTTCGATATCATAATCGGCTGCTTGAATAAGCTTCAGTAGAATATTTTCTACATCCTCCCCGACATATCCAGCTTCTGTTAAGGAAGTTGCATCTGCCATTGCAAATGGAACATTCAAGATTCGCGCCAATGTTTGAGCTAGTAAAGTTTTACCGCTACCAGTTGGTCCAATCATCGCAATATTACTCTTTGATAATTCCACATCATCATTTGATTTTGGAGTATTAATACGTTTGTAATGATTATAAACAGCTACTGATAAATTCTTTTTAGCCTTCTCTTGACCAATAACATAGTCGTCTAAAATAGCACAAATTTCTTTTGGTTTTGGAATTTCCTTAAATTCCAACTCCTCTTCTGTTCCTAGCTCTTCTTCCACTATTTCCGTACATAATTCGATACACTCGTCACATATATAAACGCCAGGACCTGCAACTAACTTGCGAACTTGCTCTTGGCTTTTTCCACAAAATGAGCATTTTAGTTGCCCTTTTTCATCATTAAATTTAAACATTAAAATTTTCACCCCTAAAGTTTCAAATCACAACGCAAAACATTTAGTTATAGTAGTTATCATATCAGAACCCGTTTTGAAAACAAAATGATATACCTTTTCCATTCTCAAAATCACTATAACAATTTCATATTTACAGTTCTTCCCTTTTCCTAATTTGAACATCATCCATTTTAGTATATGTTACAACCCTATATATAATTGACTAAAAATCGATGACAAGGGTAGGTTATTTAATCATACTAGAAAATCATATAAATTACTAAAAAAAACCCTTTCCCTGAAAGAAGATATAAAAATACAAGGTACGAATATCGCACCTTGTATCCTAGTTTTCATTTACCTTATCTTATGCAACTACTTTACTGTTATCCACTAAATAATCAATTGCTTTTCTGAACAATAAATCTTCCTTGATTGCATCAGTATTTCCACCAAGCATTTGTGTTAACTGCTCAACATCAGTTCCATACATTGTTGCCATATTTTCAAGCTCAGCAGTTATATCTTCTTCAGATACTTCTAAACTCTCAGCTTTAATAATTGCTTCTAGTGTAAGGTTAGTTTTAACTCGTTTACCAGCATCTTCACGCATTTGCTCTTTTAATGCATCTTCATCCTGACCAGAGAATTGATAGTAAAGGTCTAATGTCATACCTTGCATTTGTAGACGCTGTTCAAATTCACGCATCATACGATCTAATTCAGTTTTTACCATTACATCAGGAATTTCAACTTCAGCATTTTCAGTTACTTTGTTAATTAATTCCTCACGTTTGGCATTTTCTGCATTTTGTTTTTTCTCAGTCTCAAGTTCTTCTCTTAATTTAGCTTTCAATGCGTCTAATGTTTCCACTTCATCATCAACATCTTTAGCAAATTCGTCATCTAGCTCAGGAAGTTCTTTTGATTTTATTTCATGAATTGTTACTTTAAATGTTGCCTCTTTACCAGCTAATTCTTCAGCATGGTAATCTTCAGGGAACGTAACATTAATTTCAGTTTCTACTCCAGCTTCTTTTCCTACAAGTTGTTCTTCAAATCCTGGAATGAACTGGCCAGAACCAATTTCTAATGAATGGTTCTCTCCTTTACCACCATCAAATGCTTCACCGTCAAGAAAACCTTCGAAATCCATTACAACAGTGTCACCTTCTTGGACTGTACCTTCTTCTTTCACAACTAATTCAGCATGACGCTCTCTTAATTGTTCAAGTTCTTTTTCAACATCTTCGTCTGAAACTGTACTGTCTTGTTCTTCCACTTCTAAACCTTTATAGTCTCCAAGTTTTACTTCTGGTTTAACAGTAACCTCTGCAGTGAAAATTAAAGTATTTCCTCTTTCAATTTGCTCAATATCAATACTTGGTTGATCAATTGGCTCAATACCAGTATCTTCTACAGCTTTTACGTAAGCATCTGGTAAAACAATGTCCACTGCATCTTGATATAATGCTTCAACACCGAAACGTTTTTCAAAAAGAGCACGTGGCATTTTACCTTTACGGAAGCCTGGAACTTGAACTGTTTTTACAACTTTTTTGAAGGCTTTATCTAATGCAGTTTCAAAATCCTCTGCAGAAACTTCAAATGTTAATACACCTTCATTACCTTCTTTTTTTTCCCATTTTGCTGACATAATTGTTCCCTCCAAAATCTATTATTTCCATTAACTACTTAATTTCATTAATAAGATTCATTTTTTACGTATTTGTTTAATGCCAATTCAAAATTGCAACCATCTTATTATACCATAATTACTAGCCCTTTCAAGGGTAAAGCATAAATGTTACTAGCTAATCTTCAATGATAGATAAGTATAGCTGCTCACATTGTACGATGTCTTCCATGAAGTGTAATACCTTCTCTATATTGGTATCTTCTTCTACTTCAAGCCTATGTGTTATCTGATTACTAATTTTTTGAAGACTTTTAGCAAGAAAAATACTGTCCTCCATAGGAGGAAGTATTGGGTATTTCACATAAAAATAGCGATACAGCGTTTTTTCTAGAAAAAGAAACAATGTTGGGTTTTCTTGTTCTAAATCGCTAAGATTCTGTATTGTTTTTACATACACAGGGTGAACAGTAATTTCGGAAACATCTATTGGAATTACTTGCATGTCTATCCCAAGCTTGACTATATGAACGCTACCAGAATATTTTTGATCCTGGAGCCAATGAAAAATATTTGTTTTGACAACCGGATGAACATCTTGGTTGGAAAGCAATTCAATAATAGTGTTATCAATCGCAATATTCATAGAACGAAGCTTAGAAATCGTTCTCCATTGTTTAAAGTTATCTCGATCTATGACCGATTGCTTTAATTCTTTA
Source organism: Ornithinibacillus bavariensis (assembly GCF_018333235.1). Lineage (GTDB taxonomy): Bacteria > Bacillota > Bacilli > Bacillales > Amphibacillaceae > Ornithinibacillus > Ornithinibacillus bavariensis. Next base: position 208,722 of record NZ_BORP01000004.1, read on the forward strand.
CAATAAATATCGGAGTTCTTTCCAACGATATCCGACTCTAATTTAATGCTTAATTCGTATAATTGTTCGAACTGTTCCCTCATCACTAATGGTAATTCAGGAGATATCATTTCTTCTTCAATTCTTTCCATTAGTAAGCTGTATTTATTCGTTTGGAAGAGGATGGTTAAATAGATATGAAGGTATTGATAGTAGTTCTCATCCTGTCTATTTATAAGTACTTCCTCACAAACCTCTTCAGCTTCTTCAAATCGCCCTAACTCCATTAAACACATTATTTTACCTACGATAATTTCATGATCCTTCACATGATAATGAAGTAATCTATTTATTTTATCTAACGCAACCTCATAACGCCTTTCTTGAATTGCTTGAAGGCTTTCATTTTTTAACGTGTTTTGCCATCTGGGGAAGAGAATTATATTTTCATCATTTTGTTGCATATCTTCCCTCCTTTTAAAAGAGTAATATTTTTCATTATAGGGGCATTTTATTTTTTTTCCAAATTTATCAACAGAGTGGTTGAACGAAATTAGAAACCGATAAGCTGTGTTCCGAAAAAATATGTTATTTGTCTCGTAATCTATGTAATACTAAAAGACCTTGCTAAATAACTTAGCTCAATCTTTTAGTAGAGTATTAATCGAATTTAAAGCCATATTGAACAAAAGGAAGTAAGGAATCTCTGGATTGGAACATATTGTCCTTATTTATTTGATCAAGTTGGTGGATAAATTCGATAGAATACGGCACATAGGGACCTTTATTCAGCATTATACAGTCAGCTCTTAATCCCCAGTAGGCATCGGTAATTTCAGAAATAGATGGGATATTCTTTTTATTCATTCTGTCTAATACCCCAGTTGCCCATATAATCGGAACATGGCCTGCATCACATATTTCCATTATTCCCTCCTGAGCACTTGCTAACTGCTCCTTTCCAATTTCAACAGCTAAGTCTCCCCTAGCAATCATAACTCCAAAAGGCTGATGGTTTAGCCCCTCAAGAATAATTTGTGACAATGAAAATAGTGCTTGCTTTGTCTCGATTTTAGCAATTATCCCTATTTTTCCTGATGTTAGTTGTTCTATTTTTTCCTTAACGATCTGAATATCTTTTGGCTGATTAATGAAAGAAATACCAACCATATCAATTTCTTGATGCATGTTTTCCAGAATAGTTAAATCTTTTTCTGTTACAGTAGGTACACTTAAATGAACTAAAGAGTCCGGAAAGTTAATGCCTTTATTCGGTTTTAGCTTTTCTACTTTGTTTCTCGCTAAAACAATTTCAGAATCAATGTATTCCTTCTGTACCGACGTAACCTTTGCGAAAATCTTACCGTCATCAATAGATACTCGATCCCCGACACGTACATTTCGTAGAGCTTTTGGAATTGTTATCCCAATAGAAGCAGGTGTTTCATTAGAACTCGGGCTGCCTAAATAATGACAGTCTCGATAAATTCGAAGTGTATCTCCTTTTTTAACCTTTATATACTCTCCCTTTTGTTTACTCACTTTTAATTTCCCTATCCGTATTTTTGGACCTGGTAAATCAATATAAATTTTGCAAGATGAAATCGTAGCATCAGCTGTGTTATTCATTCTCTCTTCCGTGGCTCTTAACGTGTGAATTAAGGATTTCCATATGTCTAAATTATCATGTGCACAATTTATTCTTGCAATAGTCATGCCTCCAAGAATTAATTCTTCGAAGACCTTTGGATTCTCAAGCATTGAAGCATCCAATGTTACCATGATATTTGGGATGTTATCATTTCCACGACCAAATAATTCGATGGAACGCATTTCTCTGCGAACTATTGAATCCTTGACAGTGAGATAATCATTTTTATGACTATTGCCGCTTCCTTCAAGATGTTCAATAATTTTATTTATGGTATACATGATATGTGAGCTGCTCTTATTTAACGGTAAAAATCCTTCCTCGACTAAGATCGAATTAATTTCTGGTTTAACTATTGAATTCAAGGCTAGATAGGAACAGAGATTTTTTATGCTGGGATTAGCCCCATTAATTTGCTGTAATATCCTTTTCTGGATGCTATCTCGAATAGTGATCATATAATCTTTCAAGTCGAATTCATTCATATCGTGCCGTTCTCGCATAAATCCCATCACACCCCTTCCTAACTAATAGCATATGAAAAAGAGCTTATTGTGAGAGTTGTATAGATTATTTTAATGAAAGAAATAAAACCAAACACCTTAAAACCAGGCATTTGGTTTATCAATCTGTATTTACTACTATCCTCTATACGATTTAACAGACTTTATTCATTTATCAGTTTATCTAAATGTCTGAAGGAAATTCCAGCTTCCATCTCTTTTCTCCACTTCTGCATATGCTCCATTAATGAAAGTTATTTGCGGAGGTACGTGTCCACAATCAATATCATACACAACAGGAATACCTAGTTCATTTGAAAGGTCTTTATATACATCCACTATTTCATATCCTTCAATTGTGTGATTTGCAGCACTTCTACCAAATAAAATACCAGAACAGTTGTCAAACCAGCCAGCAAGCTTCATCTGAACAAGAGACCGACGTAAATCTGTTGTAGATAGTTCACAGTTTTCGAAATACCAAAGAATCGGTTCGTTTGCTATATAATGTTGTTGAAATGTCGCTACGTCACCATAAGGTGTTCCAATTAAATGACGGATGACATCTACACATCCACCCAATAATCTCCCTTTTATAGGTGAAATACCTTTTGGTACTGATTTCCATTCTGTTGGTTCTGTTAAATGGAATACCCATGGGGACGGATTGTCATGCTGCCATGCTTTTTGGTATAAAATAGAGGATTGTTGTAGTATAGATTCATCTGATTTAGTTGCTAGTACATTTCGCCACATGGCTGTTGTCTCGTCACTTTTCTCCCCTCGTAAATCCATTAGATTAACGCCATGTGCTGTAGCTATTCCTGTTTTTAATGTAAGTGCAAGCAGCAACACACTTGTGTCTGAATAGCCCATAATCCATTTTGGTTTAACCTCACTGTAATCGATATACTCTATCATTTCGATTAGGAGTTCTCCACCCCAAGGAGGGAAGATTAAATCAACCTTATCGTTTTGAAGCAACGCATTTAGTTCGTTTGCTCTTACTTGTGCAGGTGCAGATTTTGCCTTTTTTTGCGTCCAAACCGTATCTCCTACAATAGTTTGAAACCCCATGGACTCCATTCGGTGAATAGATTGTTTTACTAGATCATGTAATTCAGGTTCAACACCTGAAGACGGTGCCGTAATACCAATAATGCCACCTTCCGATAGATAAGGATAGCGAATCATAAAAAACCTCTCCCTCTTAACCAATTTTTTAACATACGTTTTCTCATAACAATTGATCAATTTTGGAAATTACATCGAAGTTATACTATTAGCGGGAAAAATCTATAGAAGTAGAACCAATATAATATAAATAGTTAAAAAGAAAAAGTGCTAAATTACTTTTTTAACAAGATTTAGCACTTTTTCGTTTACTTCCTGGAAAATCCGTGCTCCCCACTCTAAGCTAAAATAGCTGTTTAAATGCAAAAACATCATTAATAAACACAATTCAAACTACCATTTTTGTTATTTGGATATTCCATATGATAAATGTAAAACCTAAAGAAAGAGCCAATTATCAAATGAAATTTTAATGGAGTTCATTTATGTGGGATATCCGTATGAATAATTATGATAATAACAATACAGCAAGAAGATATGTTGGATACGTTAGTCAGCTGGGGACGACACAACTGCACTTACGTAACCCAATTATAATTGCATGGTGGTCTATTGCTTATCCAGGATTTGGTCATCTTTTGCTTTCGAAATATTTAAGAGGAATGGCGTTATTTATATGGGAAATGGTCATTAATTTAAATGCGCATTTAAATGAAGCGATAATTTATACATTCATAGGAGATTTTGAACAAGCGAAAGCCGTCTTGGATACTAGATGGCTCATGTTATATCTTCCTACCTACTTTTTTGCTACTTGGGATAGTTATCGAACAGCTGTTGATATGAATAAGATAACACTTTTAGCACAACGAGAAAAACATCGTTTCAACTCCTTTGTTCTTGGTGCGTTTGAAATTAACTATTTAGATAAGAGGAATCCCATAACTGCATTATTATGGTCTTTTATCATGCCGGGCTTGGGGCAACTGTATATTCATCGTATAGTTTTAGCAGGCTTTATTTTAATATGGATGGTAGTGATTACTTATTATTCCCATTTTGTAGAAGGGTTAAATTACATATTCATGGGGGAGATTCAAAAAGCAACCGAGGTATTCAATAAAGAATGGCTTTTATTCTTACCTTCGATTTATGGATTTTCTATGTATGATGCTTATGTGAATACAGTTGAAAATAATAAACTTTATATCAGAGAACAGCGATACTATCTTCAAGAAACTTATCAACACCCTAGTTTTAGGGTACGGAAAGAATAAGGTGGTAATAAACAATGCAGGTATTTTCTATTTTTGAACATTCTCCATCACTTGAGTTAGCAATCACAAAATTAGAACAAGAAGGAGTGACAAAGAAGAACATATTTGCTATCCCTATCAATGAATCAGATGAGACATTAAAAATTTTCGATTCGATTCATGATGCAGATGGTTTTTCATTTTTAGATAAATCACTAGCATTGGCAGTTGCTACTGGAGTTGTGGGAACTAGTTTAGGGTTTAATCTTACATGGGGGCCAATTATATGGGGGTTAATAGCAGCATTTATCGGATTCTCTATTGGCTTCTTATGGAATATATGTGTTATCAAGCTTACTAAAAATAGTCGACGAACAGAAAGGAAAATACTCCCTTTAGTAATTTTAGTAGTTGAGTGCGAGAAAGAAAATGTTAAAAGCGTCGAGTTTATTTTAAAAGAACATAAAGCATTAGGAGTTAATACTCCTCATTTAAACGATGATGAAAATTTTTGATTTTTTTGTTTTTCAAAAGTTAACATATTATTAAAGTAATTCTATTCAAGCTTCTACACTCTTTGTAGGGTTTACATCAGATAAATAATTTGAGATGTTTATTCGTTAGCAACCAATACCAAGGAGTGGAAAAAAGAACGTTCTTGGAAACATCCAAACTATTTTTTCTCTCCTACTGATCGAAAAAAGCGAATCCATTCAGATTCGCTCTCAGATTTGAATATAGAATAATATTGCCGCCCACCTATAATGGTAATCATTAATTCTGTGCAATTATATAGGACTACATTTCCGGATCTCGATGATAACCAAGATGTTCCTTTCCTAGTCGCGAAATCTATTAGGATGACATCGTTAAAGCTTATATAAAATTCTAACTCCGAATTCCAACTGGGAGGGTATATCGCTCAAAGATCCATTTTAGGTGGTTCCTCAATCCATCCTTTAGACATCAAGAGGGCAGCTCCTTCTCGTGTGTATTCAAATATATCTTTGGCTTGTACACCTATTTTTGTGATTAAGTCATTTCTCCACAAGAAAGTTGCACTAAATCCTTGACCTCCCAGACTAAAACTACCTAACAGATAATTGCAAAACAGCATAAGCCTATCAGAAAATGGAGCAATGGTTGAAGACGTAACTGTTCCACCAGGTGTTGAAGGAGGTTGAATATTACTTTCTATTAGTATACCTTCATTTTCAAGTATAATTTCTTTTGAAAGCTCCAAACCTTTTGAAAAGTACTTTTGCACATCCTTATCCTTTGCACATTGTGCAAAACCCTTCATTAATTGCATCCCTGTAATGTTGCTTTCGAACGCACGATATAATACACCGAATTCGATGGTATTTAATAATCTTTTTTGCCCTAAAATAGTACTGCCCTTCATGTACTGTTTATCATGTATAAAATCAATTGAACTTGGCATATTGACATAGTTTGGACGTGAAAGAATAGACTTTCCAAGAAGATATTGTGAAATTTATCATAATAATTCTCTGTTATTTCAGTAAGTTGCTTATAAAGTTTTATGATGTCTTCTCTATATGAAATGGTTAAATGCAATGCATACATTCCTGTACTTATTTCCTTTAAAATCCTGCTAAACATAATATCAAAACCATTTTCCCATAGCTTTGGTGCTTCTAAATTGACATCCACTTTTGTAAAGCCTTTTGGAGGTACTGCACCTTCATTTATAAACATAGACTCCATTTCAATAATCTTTGGATGAAGCTGCTCCCACAAGCCTGACATTAGATTTTTAGCTTCTTCATCATCAGCTTTTTCAATAAAGTACTCTAATATTCTCAAAATCATTGTCTTTTTATGATATGTCATCCATAATGCACCTAGTTCTGTGGAGCTCATTTTATATTTATTAGACATATATAAACCTCCAATTAATAATTCTAGACATATTCTTTCCTACCAGATGACAAATATGTATCTTTCAATCAATAATATAGACATTTGTATAGAAGAGGATGCCCATTTTCTTTCTAGGACTTTTCTTCTGTATAGTGAAGTGCTATTTTCGGTTTAATATGCCATAAACTTATAGGCTGAACTGATTATTCTTATGTTTAAGTTTTTTATTTGCTCCTCGAAAGTTTACGTTTTATAATTTCAATAATATTTAAAGCTAGATTTGAATCGAAAAACAAAATGTAAATGGTGGAAATTAATATGAACGTGGTAAAATCGAATGGACACTTGCTTTATCCATATTCGTGACTGAAAGAAAACCGTACTATTTATGAAGGATAAAGATGTGAATCAAGCACGGGTTGAGAGAATAGTTTGTCATAAGTATTATCCAACTCTATTCTTTCAATAAAAGTACTTTACAAAATACATGCAGTTAGCTTTTAAGATATCTGTTTTTAAATTGTAAAAGCTTGAGTAGGCGATTGGAGGGTAGAACTGTGACGCTTGAAAGAGGAATTTATATTATAACTGGAGTAATGGCATCTGGAAAATCCACAATTTCCCAAATGTTAGCAGAGAAATTTGAGAAAGGAGTTCATGTGCGTGGAGATGTTTTTCGAAAAATGATTGTAAAAGGAAACATTGATATGACTCCAAATTATTCCCAAAGTGCGTTAGAGCAATTAAGACTACGTTTTAAGATTGCAGCAAAAGTAGTAGAGATGTATTACAATGCAGGATTTTCTGTCGTGGTTCAAGATAATTATTTAGGAAAAGAGGTCATGGGCTTTCTAGATGAATTCAAATCCAAGCCAATTTACTTCATTACACTTCATCCAAATGTTAATTCAATAATTAATAGAGAGCAAAAACGAAATAAGTCTGGGTATACGGCATGGCAAGTAGAAACGCTTAATAACGTACTATTACATGAAAACCCTAAAATAGGACTTTGGATTGATTCTTCCTATATGACTCCTGAGGAAACGCTATCGGAAATTATTAAGCGTAAAAAAGAAGCCCGTATTAAATAATTATTAGTTGTGAGAGTATATTCTCTAATCCGCTAAAGAAGATTCATTTAAATAAACTAATCTCAAAAAGTCGAATCCTAAGGAATTCGACTCATGAGGTTAAAAATACTTACTAGTTTAGGAAACGTAGTGACCTTCAAAGAAATAGTGATAAAAAAGTGTACCCTTGTATCTAAAATAATGAGAAAATAGAAATTAATACAGCTTTTTAAGTAACAAAAACAATTTCCTCAGGTAGTCCAATAGAATAAGAAAATAGTTAGTTTCTTAAATTTTCTTTAATATTGCACCTGATTCTGGCCCTACGTAAATATTTACTTTACCAAAATCCCTTGTCTGGATAGTGACAACGTTAGCCTGAGGCCTACCAAGCACCTCATATTGTAATCCACCAAATTTCCTTGGATTTAAGAAGCCTTTTTCGTTACCTTTAACCGGCGCAACCGTGGTTGAATAAACTCGCCAACTAAAAGCTGTTTTTGGTAGGTAAAGAATTTCTTTTTTATTTGTCTTACCAGGTAACTTAATCTTTTGCCCGATTAATATGAGATGTTTATTATCGATACCATTAAGTTTAACAAGTGCATCCACTGTTGTATTGTAGGCATTAGCAATCTTTGTAAGATTATCTCCAGCCTTTACTACATAAATATTATTCCCAGTTCCATTTTCTGCCGCAAAGTAATCCTTAACATACTGAGTGGGATCCAGTGTTTTGGCTTTTGGATCATCAATCCAACCAAGAGATGGACTAGACTTTTTTCGCACCTCGTAATGCAAATGCGAACCAGTTACTCTTGCACCCGTAGCACCCTGTTTACCGATAATGTCACCCTGTTTAACTGTTTGTCCTTTTTTTACTGTCACACTAGAAAGATGAGCATAGACATGAGCCCGATTGTATTTATCTTGAATAACGACTACATTACCGTAGCCTCCGACACCGGTACCACTTACTCCATTTCCAGCGTACAATACTTTACCCGGTATGAATGCACCAACCGGTGCTTGATGACCCTTAACTAGATCAATCCCATCATGAAACGTATTCCTTTGACCAGTAATCGGATCTGTACGGTACCCATACGGACTTGTAACTCTATAACCTTCGAATGGCATTACTAACACACCTCCTTACTTCATACTATTTTTTAGTAACAATTTTTGATTGATCAAACAAACCAGCTGCAGACAATCCAATCATTAATCCATACATAATTTGCTCTTTCAAAGTACCACCAACATAAAAAATACCTGCTAGTAGCCCTAAAACCAGAGATGCCACAGGTAAGTACCTATTAGATAATCCTAGGTGTTTAATTAATTCAGTAAAAGCTAAGACAACTGTGATAATTAATGCTATTTCAAACATGATTTACACCTCTTTTCATATAAAAATGGCATATTGGTTTAATCTTTTTTACTTTATTTCGACCCTGATAGTAAATTACCTCGGCGGTAAGCGCTCTTCAATATCGTCTAGTTTTGTAATGACAATATCGTATTTTGTACTAAATCCTTTAAGAATTTCGTTCTGATCATCTATAGTTTGATAGAGTTTTTTTTCTCTCTCCTGAGATTCTTTTCTACTAGAATAAAAAAGCCATACAAAAAGGACCGCGAATGGCCCTTGTGTGAGGAAATATTGAATTAATGTTTCGTCCATAGCGAACCCCCATATTCATTACTTAAAAATAAAAAGCACCACTAAGGGTGCTTTCATAAGTTAATGATCTTTTTTAAATGTGTTCCCAAATACATCCCTAAATATGATTTCTAAATGAGAATCATCTAAAATAGTTATTTTTTACCAATAAATCATTGTAAATCTGATGCCATAATTATCTTCCAGGTGATTGTTTAATTCACTTTCCTCTATATCTCTTTATAAAGTAAGCCTCATATCATCGATTGACAAGGTGTTTACCTTCTTTTTGACAGATACTCATTAACATGTCAACTATGCATAATAAAAATTAAGAGATAACAACTCTTATAATAAGAATATGCCTTAAATTGGTAATTTACTTCAACAATTCATTATCCATCTTTTTAAAGCCTTTTTTAATCTTATCAATAAGCGTTGGTCTGTCATTCCCAAAGACTGCTTCAATTTGAAAACCACTAGCTTCATATACCTCTTTTATTTCCGTAATAGGAGCATCCATTGTAACACCCCAGTCCATATTTTGAATGGTTACGGAATCTCCTAAATCATAGTCGATTTCATACTTTAAAGGTGACTTTGTAAGTACTTGTCCCTCCAGATAGTTTTCTTGCAGCAGCTTTTCCAGTTCTAATTGTCCTTGTGCTGTTAGATCGTTTATAATATCCTGACTCGGTCTTGCTACACCATCAACTTCCTCCTCGATGTCACGAGCATCTACAAAGATTTCATGACGATTGATTCCTGTTGCATCACCTAATTCCACTATCCTGCGATCCATTCCCTCGCCTTGCCCTGCTATATACGCTACATTTCGATAGTTTAATTCGCTTTCAGAGTACTTAAGATTCTTTAAAGAATCGAAATTAGGACTGAATATAACTGGAGGTAAGCTGTTCTGTGTTGCAATCAGATTACGACCTTCCTTCACATCAAAAACATACTTCTTATTAGTTAAATCTATTGTAATATCCCACCCTAAACCGCTTGCTAAAGACTGTTCTGTTACTTCTTCAGCTAAGTTTTTATACCGTGATTGCCAAGTTAAAACCCCACCTCGGTTTAGGTTGTTAGCAATCACTAAATTAGGAATAATTCGTTTTGGATTAACTGGATTTACTGCGTTTACATTCACATAATGCTTCATGACTTCCTCTGCTGAACCCTGCTTATTATCGTACGCAGAATGACTAGGAGGTATAGTTATCCGGGATGCTAATATAGACTTAAAGGATGGAGCTTTAATAATCCAGTTTTCAGTAATCTTTCCATTCTCATCAAGTTCAATTTCACGGTGTTTGATGATGAAGATTTTATGCAATTGCCCCCCCAATATTAAAAGGACACCCTTTTGTAACAAATGGGCGTCCTTCATATATCGATTTATTCTCAAGTCAAGACTTCCTACTTCACTCCAGCTTCTAGTTACTACAGCAGATTCATAGCTATCTATTTCGGTTAGCAGCTCGAAATCTGGTGTCATAACTCTAATTGGTTTCATCAGAATATTCCTCGCCTGTCATATCCTTGTATTCATCCGCTGTTAGGACTTCTAGACCTACCAAAGTTCTCAACTGAATCTTAGTAGTCCAGTGCTTAATGTATCGATCTCTCCATTTTTCAAACTCGGTCATTCTATAACCCTCCCATCAGTAAACGAATTTCCATATCAGACAATTGTCTTCCAAGAATAATCTCTTGAATTTCTCTTTCTGATTGGTTGATTCCTAATATTTCAATATCAGTTAATGGTCTTGGGGCGTTTTTTTCGGCTTCGATTTCCTTTTGAGTTTTCCATTTAATTTTAGCCATGATATACACCAACCTTTAACTCAGAATGTTCTTTCCATTCAGGGAATTTTTCTGCGTGTGTTGCATTACTTCCATAAAAATACAATAATTGTACGTAAAGTTCCCCGTTAACACGCTTAGCTGATCGAATAGGAGAGTCAGGTAGAATCGTTTCAATGCTGTCCAGTTCACCATCGGCATATTCCGTAAAGTCGAACAAGTCTTCCTCTCCATTATAATGTACTATAATTTTGTCATTATCGAATTGATATAGTATCACATCGCTAGACCTATATGGACTGAAGAGTACCTTCATTATTTCCACCTTCCTATAGCAAATAGATTAACACTTATCGATTGGTAGTTTGGATCAGAATTTGCTGAAACACTGTGTGTTCGTATAATCCATGAGGAGCTTTGTGCACCTGATACGGTATCCTTAAGTGCATCCATTACAATAGTACTCATAGAATTACTTGCCCAACTACCACCATATACTTCGGTAAATCTTGCAGGATAATCAAATTGTTGTGGACTAGTAGTTTTTACATTAAAAGGAATATTTCTAAATACCATTTGCAAACCATTTGCCCAACGAATATACGATCCATTTGCATTTTTACCTTCTTCAACAATTACACTATCTTCAATTAGCGACATGTTCGTTAGCTGCATTGCCTCTTTATTTTCTGTGTTCATTTCTATTAACTCATCTACAATACTACCAATATTATTCGGGTATTTTATCTTAACAGACTCTGTTAAAGCAGAGTTATTCGGCATAATTAGATAGTCTACAGTATATTGTGCTTTTGGATCATAATTCTTCCGTGCAATCGTTAGTCTTTCATTTCCCAAAGCATCATCATCAAATACTCGGTACCAACCATTATGTGATGCATCTTCACCAATTGTCTCCGATATGCCATCTTTATAGATTGCGATAATTCTGAATACCTTGTTCTTTAAAAGTGAGTTAGGATAAGTCAACCGATTCAGATAAACAAACTCACTCATGACGTGTGGTGTAGTAATCTCCCTAGTAACCATGCCCTCCGATAGTCTAATATGATTCACACCCTTGTTCAATTTAAGTTCACTAAAAAATTGAACTGGTATTACTGATTGTTCTCCAAGTTGGTAAATGAAACGATAGGGTTGCCACTTAGAGTTATTTGGAGCTGGAAGAGACGGAAGAATTGCACCAGTTCCTGAATTAATAAGTTTTCCGGTAGAATCTCGATATGCCCACCGTTTATTTAACCCGTCTGTACGATTGTATACCCCATTTATCGATTGCCCGCTCGAACCATCATACATTCTCCAACCGTTAAAGAATGCTTTAACCTCGTCTATAGTTGGTTTATAACCTTGACCCCAGCCAGAGTCTTGATTTAATACAGACACATAAAGATTTCTATTGTTTGAGCCTATTTGAATAGCGTCAGCAGTCCAAGATTCGCCTCTTGGGTTTAAGATTTCACCATTGTATTTTACAACACAACCAATATTTGCATTATCATAGGCAGTTGTATCAATCATATTAGTAACTGCTAAAACTTTATATCCATTTTGGTCTCCACTCCCTACACTGTGGTACCAATCTAGCTCTCCATTTAGTATTATTTCTGTTTGGTTAGTAATCTTAAAAGGCTTCCCATTTCGCCACTCCAATCTATCCCCCTCGTAGAAATAGCTTTGAATAGACTGTTGTGAAATAAGATTATCTTCTTCATCTTTTACTTGAATAGCTGGAAAACGAATTGGTTGTATGCTCTCAACTAGTGATGGCTCTTGCCCACTTTTTGCCAAAAGGAGCCTATTAATCGAAAAACTATAAGCTTGGTCATCAGACAAATTAAAAGAAACCCTTGTTGTATTAGAGCTAGTTGTAAATGAAAATACACCCGATGATTCTGTTACATCATGCTGTGTATGTGGTATAGAATCGCCTTCGCTATACTCTGACACACGAAATCGTAGTGTTGCAGAGGACGGTAGGGTAAAATCATAATGAACATCATATGTCTTACCAGTTTCCACAGGAATTAATCCAAAACCAGTTTGTCCATACGCAGCCTGAAAAGTCACCTCTGCTTTTCTGTTGTCGTTCTCGTTAACTGATATTCTTGCATTATGGGCAAACCATGCACTAGAATCAAACGGTGGCACTAGCTGGATTTCTGTTCTACCCTCTAGTAATACTAACCTCGCAGGTGTATCCCTATTGGCTTTTACAACATTTTCTCTATACTGTAATGTAACTGTCTCAATATTTCCACCTTTTAATTCATCTTGCATCACGAATCCTTCTGTTTGCTGATTCTCAAACCATTCTTTCCACTCTTGCTCATATTGTGACTTTGTATTGTCAGTTTCTAATGAAATAGTTGCAAAAAAATTATCCCATTCCTCTTGGAATTGATTAGTAGGTAATGTAATTAATGATTGTACTAATCCACATAGATTCTCATTTAAACGTTCATCTACTAAATCTTGAGCCTGTAATGAACTTGTATTTGCCCTTACTCTGATTTGAGCTAATGACAATTCATATATAAATTCATCTCGTGTCAATTCTGGCGGTAATGGGTTTTCGGATGCTTCACCTTGCAAAACAAAAAGTTTAATATATCTCGATTGATTCCGCTTATCTAAGCGTAGGACAATACGATCAATTCGGTCCAGCATAATTTCTGGCAAACTATGCTCCAACGTTAACATAGTTGTATTTTCATAAGCATATCCTTGCATGATTGCTTTACCTGGGCTTACTACTGTATTTAAACCAGTTCCAACAGATACTTGCATTCCAGGTAGCTCATTGGTATGGAGTAAACCTGTGCTTAATACATTACCAAAATAATCCGCAAAATCAGCAGATTGATATTTTCTTGGGTCTCCTGGAGCGCTATTAAAAAATTTACTTATTTCAGCCATTTCATCACACTCCTACATATTGTTTACTATAATAAATGTTAAAAATAGCGCCTTGTATATCACTATCAGCACTATACTCTATTTCGTTTTCTCCAATCTGCAAGAGGAAAAATGTACTTTCTAAATCAATCCAATTAAATACATTTCTCTCTGTTCCATCTGGAGAAACAAAAAACACCGATTTATCACCCGGTGTTGTATCAATTCTCATATATTCGCCCTCTTGTAATCTCTGGTTCACTTTAATAAACTCTCCAGTCGTGTTGTTTATCACGATAGGATTAGTTGCAGGACCGTAGAACTCAATCTGAATCGGAGTTGGGGCATCACCATCATTAATGATTGTTCTTAAATCGCGTTGAATTCCCATTTCAAACGCCCCTTCGAACGGAAATTCAAATAAAGCTTCAAAGGTTGGGGCTTCTGTAATTTGTTCGGATTTCCAGTAAGGGTTGGGGCATATTAGACTCAACATACCCCTTTGGAAACGAGATGTTTCATTAGTAGATCCCCCTGGAAAATTGGGCCCTGATTCAGCTGTAGCTTCTATTTCAAAACTAACACCTCCATAATTTAAAAAAAGTGTTCCGATCCCAAATTTCGGATTAAATACTTCACTAATATATCGCCTTAATTCGTATATCTCTTTTTTGTTATTCGCGAATATGCCAAATTCTATTGAAATTGAACGGGGTTCTAGAATGCTATCTATATGAGTTGCCCCATCTTGATATGGAGCTGATTGAAGCTGGACATCAACATCAGATCCACCAACCCCATCAATATTAAAGATTCGAAATTGGCAGCCTTCCTTAAATTCAATTGATTGACCTCTACTATTCGAGAATCGTATCATTCCTTAACCACTCCACTCCATAGCCAATTGGCGACTTGCTTGTTTCATCCTACGTGCGTTTTCAGATGGACTTGTAGGATGTGGGCTATTAATTGTAATATGCTGTGTTATTCCCTCAATTCCTGTATTTCCACCTGAATATTCAAGTGTCTGCCTACCACTCATGCGACCAGCTTCCCTTGCATAGCGCATGGAAACGTCATGCGGGATAACTTGTGAACCAGTTGGAAGCAAAGCAAGTTCTCCACGACCACCTTCATTCATATAGGCAAATCCACCAATCCAGTCATTTGTACCGTGATACAATTGTGGGATATTGGATATGTTCACACCAGGTATTTTATTGATTAATCCAATAGCTAAATTGATTCCACCGATTACCCCATTGATGAAGCCCTTTACATGACCAACTAGTTTTTCAACACTACTGGAAATCCCACTGAATATATTTGATACTATCCCTGTTAATCCTTTCCAAGCACCTTGGATAGCTGAAAATACACCAGAAATTATTGAACTTACCGTGCCCATAACTCTTGAGACAATTCCAGAAATGGTATTAAATACTCCGGAAACGATACTACTTAATTTGGCTATGATTTCAGATATTTTTGCTATTGCATTGCTTATATATAGCATAATCCCTTGCCAAATTTCTGAAATGATCGAGAAAACAGTAGTAAATACGCCGGTCACAAAATATATGATTGGAGTTATCACACTAAAAATTATTGAAATTATACTCGCTATATATGTGACAATTGGAGCGATAATACTGATAATGGTTGTAATTATTGCTGCAATAAAGGCAATAATTGGCATAATAGCTGCTATTATATTAGCTATTACTTGTATAACCACAGTTAGTATAGAGATGACGACTGGAATTATTGCCTCGAATATGGCTATCACAGCCCCGATAATGGCAATTAAGGCTGGAGCTACAGCAGTAACGATGTTCGAAATTGTATCGATTAGAAGTAGGATAACAGGTAATAGTGCATCAAGCACTACAGAAACTAATGGAAGTAGTTGTGATACCAACCCTATTACTGTAAGAACTAAAGACATTACCACAGGAACTAATTGAATAAATAAATCTAATAGAATAGGCAGTACAGCCATAACAATACTCATGATTGTTGTTCCTAGCTGTACTATAAAAGGAATAAGCATACTAACAGCACTGATTACCACTGGGATAATTGCCGTCGCAAATTGCCCAAAGGCATCAAAGACCTTATTTCTGAATTCCTCATTGTTCGCCATTGCAATACCGAATGCGATACCCAACCCAATTATCGCTCCAGCAATTAATCCAATAGGACTAAATAGAAATGAGAAGAGCGTAGAAAGAGTTCCCACTCCTGTAGCTAAAGTTCCTATTATTTTCAACGCAGGACCAATCCCTACTAAAATAGATGCACCAATTCCCACGGAATTCAAAATGACGCCTTGCATAGACGGGGATAGTCCATCAAATTTAGCCTTTAGCTCTAACATTTTTGTTATAAAACTACTAAAAGCTTCACCAAACTTCACCCCTAGTTCAGCTGCCTTTTCCTCTATTACTCCTAAATAGTTATTAAAATCGGCTAGCATTGGTTTAATAATGGAGAAAAATCCACCACCCTTGCCTCCAGCATCTAAGAAGTTGGCTCCTATTCTTGAAATAGAATTTCCTATATTAGCAACTGATCCGCTGAAAGAGGAGTCCCCCATAATCTTTGCTGCACCACCAATATTGGTTTCAATCGCATTCAGAAACATTTCCGAAGAGATCCCACCAGATGATGCCATTTCCATAATCTTATCTGTTGATACTCCTGCTTCATCCGCTAACCATTGGAATATAGGTATGCCCGTACTAGCAAGCATATTCAGTTCACCAGTATAGGCTTTCTGGGAAGTCTGAACTTTATTTAAAATGGATCCCATTTCAGACATTGAAGTTCCGGCGATCGCTGCCGCATCTCCTGTTAGGGATAAATATCTTGATAACTCTTTTCCCGGCTTTATTCCAGCAGCAACTGCACTAGATGCGGCAGTAGCTGCTTCATCCATTCCAAAAGAAGTACCTCTTACTGAATCAAGAGCCGAGTTCATTATCCCTTCTACACTCTTTGCATCAAGTCCAAGAGCTTTAAGCTTCGCTTGTGCTGTATCAATCCCTGTTAATTGGTTAAATCCTTTAACAAGAGTCATTCCAGTCAATGCCTTTGTTGCGGCAAGTGCTGGAGTAGTTATTTGTCTTGACAGTGTATCTCCTACACCGCTTATGGACTTTCCAATATCTTTTAATCCTTTTCCAAAAGATGCGGTTTTTTCTTGCATATTAGCCAAGACTTCCTGTGCTTGTTTGAAACCTTTCATCAATCCTTTAGAATCTACGGTTAATTTTGCCGTAAGTGTATTATCTGCCATCTACTCACCCACTTTCTCTTGTGGCTTTTTAACACCTGTAGCTTGATAAACACGATCCACCCAAGACTTACCTTTACGTTCCTCAATTTCTAAAATTACTTTAATTGCATTTTCGTTATATTCCTTGTCTGCTTTTTCCTGTTTCTTCTTATATAGCTCTATGAACCTTTTATTCTTTTTCCGAAGGGCATTATTAACTGCGTTTAGGACAGCATTCCTCAAATGAGTCATCTCACTTATTAACCTTGTTTCATATGCCTTGTAAATAAAGCGTTTTTCTAATTCGGTAAGCTCGTTATAATCCCGTTTGGAATAACCGAAATTAACTGCAAAAAAAGCAAAGTCCCGTTCTTTCTCATAGGACTTTGCAATTGCTTCTAGTTTTTTTTGCTTATTAGTTATCGGTTCGTTTGCCTGACTAGTATCGAAATATTCATAATCAATTAGCTCTAGCGGAACAAAAAACCCAAATCTTCTTGAAGTTTACCAACTACGGCAGCATTAATGTTTCCGTAACCTTCCTCTTTTAATAAACTTTCAAAAATATCTTGTGCTTTTTTCCCAGCTATAGTTGTTTCTTTTGTCGTGTTATACAGACCAACTGTGAATAAGGCTTCGAGTAAGCTAAAGGATAAGATTCCCTGGGACTGACTTAATTCTGACATCATTGAGACCTTATGCATTGTTTCAACCGTTTTAATTTTATTCATGTTAAATCTTAATTCAAGATTATCTCCATCTACTACAAACATTCAACATTCCCCTTTCTTATTCTCCAGCTGGAGCTTGTGGTGCATCTTCTAAATCAACTAAAGCACCTGTGCCTTGTAATGTTATGCTATAAGTTACTGCATCATCATATGGTGCTTCAATCGGGTAACTAGTAAGAATAGCCAGTCCACCAAACATGTCTGTTTTCGCTTTTTGGTTAGTAACTTTAATAAGAACAGCATCATCACCTTCATATAAAGCGAGTAATTGTTTATGTGAATCATGATTGCGCACATAAACACCGTCATTATCAATCGACCATTCTTTTGTTCCGCCTAGAAATTCCTTCCATCCACCTTCTGTGTCTTTTGAGGTAACCTCAATTGTATCCTTGTCACGATTGATGGTTAAGCCTTGCTGCCCTGCAATAGCTAGCAACTTTGTTCCCGTATGATCCCATAACGATAATAAAATATCTTTACCTGCAATTGCTTTCTGTAATTTACCTGTTAACTCTGAATATAGTTCTGTACTCACTAAGAATCACTCCTCAATTTTTAATTTAAATCCGTATGATACCTTAAATACAAATGATAATACGGCATGTTTTTCTTCCGTTTCAGGTTCCTTATAGTTAGAAACCAATCCACTCTCTACCTGATCCCATACTTCATATCCTTCTGGTAGATTGATATATTCCGTTAATGCTTCATCAACTGCCTGGATATTTTTATAATGCTCTACATTGTTATTAGCCGCCTCTGATAAAACATGAACATGGATAACATATTCATGGATAAACATGGTTTTTGTATTCCTTGGTTTAGAATTAACAAACTCAAGAAACGCATAAGGTAAAGGCTCATTTATCGGGTTACCATCCAGGCATTTCAATCCAGTTCCTTCATGAATACGCTCTTGAATGGACTTGTGTAAGTCTAATAGAGATAATTTTTTTAGCATTACATTTCCTCATTTCGCCATTTCAACAATCAAGCCTTAGGCGGTTTTCCTTTCAGCTTTTCTTTCATTTTTTCATTAGAAATCTTTTCTACTAATTCACTAAATACTTTTACAGCTTCGCCTGTTTTTTCAACATCTTCACGTACGACAAATTCAAGAATTTCTTCTGTTGCCGTAATACCGGATGCAGATAAGGCCGTTGAAGCTTGCCTTCCAAGTTCATATTTATTTTGGGCTGCCTTCAGCTCTTCGTTTTCACGCTTTAGCCTCTTCAATTCGTTTTCCCATTTGTTCTCTGCATTTATCTTGGAAAGCCTTTTTGCTTCTTTAACTGCCTCTTCCTTGTCGATGATTGCCCGTGCTACACGAGCTTGGATTATCCTATTAACTTGTTCTTGGGTGAAAGTATTTTCTTCGTTTTTATCGTTTTCAGGGTTTTTACTATCCCCTCTATACGGATCTTTGTCTTCACCATTATCTTCGGATTTGTCCTTATCATCAGCAAAGAATTGCAAATCAAGTTTTAAGAGCTGACTACTTGATCCGCCGATATCATTTCGTTTAAAAAACGGTAAAGTTAAATGTAATAAAAATGACATAGATATTCTCCTTTTTATAGTCTTGTTCGACTTTTGATTCCTTGCATCTTTTATTGCCATAAGCATGTTTTGGGCATAATAAAAGCACTATAGTGTTAGTGCTAGACAAGAATTCTAGATTTCCTTACCCCTTGGGAGGCATTCTCTTTTCTTTCTTTAGCTCATCTAATAATTTCAACAATCTACTTAATTGATATTTGATAATGTTTCGAAGCACTTCCAACTAGTTTTTATCCCTTATAGGCTTCTCCTACAAAATTTTGTTTCGGGTGAACACATAATCAATATTCAAATATTCTTCTCGATCCACGCCAAAATTAGTAGGAATGGCAAACATCATTTTAAATCGTTTGACCATACCGTTATGGAATTTACGCTCTTTCAACCGTGCTACATTTTCCAAAGTTTGCAGTGTAGACTTTGGGACTGAAGAGTTTCCAAAGTTCTGATCTGAAGTACTCGGTACCATCGAAATTTGGAAAATTAGTTTTTCCAATCTATCCAATAAGTATTCTCTTGCCTCGACTTCATACGGTTTATCAAAAAAATGGACTACTTTACTCTCACTATCTTTATTAGCTAAACTTATCATCCGTTTATTTTTGATCGAAACCTCATCTAAATCTAGACCGAAAACTGAAAGGTTAGCATCTGCAAAATACTCAATTTCAAGTACTTCGTTGGATAGCGCCTTCTCATAGGTATTAATTAATGTTTCCACATCTTCGAACGCTGATTTCCTTTCCTCATTCTCCACATATTCAATAATCGGGACATCACCAAAGAAATGCTGCTCTGCATCATCCTCAATAATTATTCCTCCAGAATCCGTTGTATAGAATTTCCGCTGCTCTTCTTTTGAATAAATAGTTCCAAAGGTATTGCCATCTGAGTCGTATAATACCCGTACCCCATATAATGGTTCCTGGGAAATGGTATTCTCGTAGATAACAAAAGCACTCTGAGGCTGTAAGTAGGTAACCCTTGTAGTTGCATCAACATCCTGGTAAAGAAACTCATAAGCATGTCCATAAATCGAACACATCTTTGAAAGCTCGGCATTTTTATCATTCAGTCTATTTCTCTTGGCAATCACTTTCAACTTTTCGTCCACTTTCTTATCTTCATGAATTGTTTTTATAGAATTTCCAAGAAAATAACCGTTCAATGTATCAACAATATACTTCGCATAGTTGACCACTAAACGGTTATCCGATTTACCCACATTTATTTCATCTTCATATGAAATGTCGTGTTTTCTTTTATACATATTCATCAGCCTATTATATCTTGGGATTCTTGCTGCATGGTTATCAAGATAACCTTTCAATTTCTTACTTGTTAAGTACTCTTCAGGGTCCATTGTGAAAAATTCCAATTACAGCCCTCCTTTAATAGTTAAAGTTTGTTTGTTTCGGGATAGATTCTTTATATCCTTACCTACGTGAATATAGGAAAAGGTATCATTATTTTAATGTTTTAAAGTTGTTGTCCTACATGCGACTGACAGAAGAAGCGATTAATTAACACTAAATCAATTCGTGCTAAATCATTTGGTATAACTTCTACAGTATGCCAATCCCTTGTGACCTTTCCACCCTCTTTACGAAGGTATTTTGTAAGGTCTATTTCTCCGTCTAACATATTAAATGGAACCTCAACCCCGTCAATTTTAACTACTAGCTTAGTTGGAAGTTTATCATATTCATAAATACCATATTCCATAGGGTGTGTATGAGCCGGGATGTTAAGGGCTGGAATGGTGACACTAAAGTCATGTGTATGATTAGGCACTTGATGTGTGTGATTAGATACTGTGTGTGTATGTGGTTGCAATGTTAAAGTATGCCTATGTTGTAAGTGAATTGTGTTTAGTCTATGGAAATGATAATCGTAATTCGGACCTTCCGGATCCTCAGTTAATACAAATGCGCCAGGTTGAAAGTCACCTACGCCACTTGATGTATTAACTCCACCGCCAGCAGAAGTAGTTTGACCTCCTCCAGCACTTGTGGTAACTCCTCCTCCCGCTGCCGTAGTTTTCGCCTCAACTATACTTTCACGCAAATACTGACCACCTGCTCTAGTAGCCCTTACGTGGGTACGAAACGGACTAGTTCTTATACGTAATTTTGATTCATTAACATATACCATATCAGCTGGAAACGGAAATTCAATAATCGCAGGAAAATTTGGATCGCAGTTCTCGTTATATGGGATAACGTTAATATTCGTAGCACCTTGCGAATACGCATCGTTAATCTGCTGTTTACGTTCGATATCCGCCTGTATAGTCGTAATATCATCAAGTCTATTTGCGATTTTATAATCGACGTTATATTCCTCGGATAAGTCCGGAATGTTCTCTTCAATAATACGTCCATAATACGTTTTATTTTCGACTATTATCCGCGTAACTCCGTTTAATACTCGCCGTTCATGCGCATATTCCGGTAGGACGGATAAGTCCGCTGCATTAGCCGTAAAAGAAATCGTCGGCTCTTTCCATTTGTCGAGGAGAGCTTGCGCTGACGCTTTTAAGGACTCTGCGTCCTCAAACCGCCGGTCAATCCAAATATACGAAATCTTTCCCCATTTCGCGATTGATTCGTCATCTTTTAAATAACGCATACCTCCGTTAACGTCCGCGATAGTAAGTCGATTAACGCCTTCTCCACTACCTTTCGGAATAATATAGTTAACAATCGACGATGGGTCGGATACTTCCTCGAACGAAATCATATCCTTTCCCCAACGGATTTCCGCCTTTACATCATCAGGTGCGCGCTTTAAGTTAAGCGTCCACGGATACGAGGTAGTATCAAAGGTAAACTCAAAAGGTTCGTTAAACGGTTCTGGTATCGATAGTATTGGCGCTAGTAATCCGTTCTCATTCTCGAAGGCGTAGTGGAAGTATCTTGTAAAATCAACGTCACCTAATCGCCAATGTTTCGTTTCTTGGCGGTCAAGTAGCGCCTGCAATACATACCGCGTAGTCTGATTCGTAAATTGATGATAACCGTCTAGTACATCGTCCATAAGCGTTGACAATACGTGATGACAGGTGTACGTTATTTTATCGTCCGATTCCGACTTCGATGTCATCGTCGGCATTATGCGGTAAAGTCCATAGTATCGTCCGGTAGGTGACGTGATGTCTACGTAATATAGGTGCGAACATAAATCATTCTTTTTGTCGTTTTTAGGCAAAGAAAAAGACGCGGTCCACAATTCATTGACGCGTCTAGTAACGGATATATCGAAGGCGTTTTCGAGTACGCCTATCTTGGTCATGTTTTTGTCTTTTATAATTAATATAGGACATACCTCCTAATAATAGACACCTCGGAAATGGTATCTATGAAAATTTCGCTATTTAATTCGGTTAATTAACCACTAAAGTGCCGCTAGTATTTACGGTTACGATTCGTCTAACACCTACACTATCAGTAATATAAAATCCATCGAATACATTCGCCCCCCGTAAGTTTTGCTTTCCTGTTTTTCCTTCTAAATCATTATTAAACAACTGAATATTTGATGTAGTAGCAGTAGATTGTACGCCATACTGGTTTTGATTACCACTCACGTTCATTCTGACTTTATTATGCGCAATAAAACCATCAGAAGAGGATGATGTTAATAAAACACCACTTCTAGTATTATCAGTTTCTATAGCTGGAGAATTTATTACATTATTATTTATAGAAAATCCTTTAACATAAGCTACATATAAACCGTGCCGTCCTGTGCCATTAATAATATTACCTTCAATAATAAAATTTGATGTTAACCCCATATTACGAAAGCCAACGTCAGGTTCATCTGTAAACACTGTTTCCCTAACAACATCTGTAATTTTATTTTTAACAAAATTCATATTTGAGACATAGAGAAGGTAAGCAGCACGATAAACATTTTTAAAAATATTGGATTCAATTGAAACATTATCTGCTAACCGGATAAAAATGGAATCCGTTAAAGAAGGTATGTCATTATCAAAGATATTTCCTCTAATTACAATGGATTCCATTTTTGAGACTACCCCACCAACAAACCAGGCTCCCGCTTCAATATCTCTCCCAATAGTATTTCTGAAAATGTTATTGTCAATAATGATATTTTTACTAGTTTCGACAATAGTAGATGGATTAGAAATTATTACACCTCTTTGGCAATTTAAGAAAGAGTTATTTTGTATTATTGTGTCTCTGTATTTAAAAATACGAACACCTGCATAAGTCAAGTTTTCAAACGTATTCCCAATAATTTTTATATTTGAATTATAAACTCCGTCCACTTGCCCGTGATCCCCTACACCAACCGCCCAAGCAGTTGTTCCTTCTGTACCGCTAGAGCCAAAATAACAGTCTTTTATAGTTACGTTTCTACTTGGAGTACTATCATAACTCCCAAAAGCGGGAAATCCCCCTTCTGAATGTGAAGAAATTTGAATAGCTTCCGAATATTCCCTCCCACCAGAATCTTTGTATCCCAGAAATTGACAATTTTCAATCAGTACATCAGAACAACCGGAAACATCAAACCAATGTCCGAATATCATATCTTTGAATACCATATTTCTAGCTGTAATATTCTTCCCATGTCCTAAACTGATTCCACTAAAATTTGAAGGGAAATTTATAATGTTTCCATCCAAAGTTCCGCCTTCAAAGGTAATATTCCCATTTCCCTCATAGCCGGTATAGTTGCCACCATATTCACCATTTAGAAAAAAAGAGCCATCATGCGCTCGGAGTATTGTTGCATCACTATCCAATGTGATATGCGTATTACTATAAACATTCAATACTGATGTTATTTTGTAAGTACCACTTGGGATGAAAATATGAACATTACTACTTTTAGCTAAGTTTAATGCATACTGAATAATTTGCGTATCATCTGCCACACCATCCCCAATAGCACCAAGTGTTTTTATATTAATCCCTCGTTCTTTCAAATCTATATTTGTGTTTTCTATAGATGATGTAACTTGACTGTGTTCTGTATCTAACCTTGCTTTCAATTTAAGATATGCGTATCCATTTTCATCTACCCTAGCCTGTGCTGCCTCAACGCTAGAGTCACCATTAATAACAATAGTATCAAGTTGTGTCTGAGTATCTTCCGAAAGTTCCTTTGCCTCATTTGCAGTATTCAGCGCCTCGGTCGAATTTTGCTCCGCACGCTCACTCGCCAAGATGCTCTCGTTTATTTTCACCCGCCCTTTGTTGAGCGAGTCTTGTTTGTTAATTAATTCCGCCATATTTAACCTTCCCTCCTACGCCCAATAAGGCTTACATATATTTGTCTCGGAATTTAACTCGCATTTTAATGTTTATACCGTTACCACCAATACTTACTTGATTCTCTCCTGAATAAAGAACAAATTCGCCAAAACTTAGGTCACCAAATACATTAACTCCGTTTCTTACCGCCGTGTAATTCTCGCAATCTATCTTCCAAGTTTCGTTATTAAATGGCGGTAAAGCGATTGTATTTCCATTTGCACTTATATTAAGACTAGTCGCTGACCCTTCGATTTCGAATTTCGGTTTAACGTTATAACCATCCACGGTAATAATAAATGCCTTAGGCGAAGTAATATCAATCGCTCCACCAAGTCCATGGTGTCCAAGAAGGTAATTATATTCAAACGTCACCACATCGCTACCCCATACGATTTCATCCGCATATATTCGTGAGTAAGCGAACGGGTCACTTGCTTTCAGCGGCAATACAAACGTACCAGCACGCGATATTCGGTTAACCGGTACCACACCGCTAAGAGTCGCCTTATACAATTTATCTGGTTCATAATCGTAAACTAATTCGACTTCTTTCGGTCGCCCATACTCGTCGAGCAACATCGTATTCAATTCGCGTATTAATTGTTGCGCGTCTGCTAATGTCGCTTGGTTGTTAAAACCACATGATAAATTTAACTGACGCGCATCGAAATAACTTCCAAAATTATATTCGCCATGCCTACCCGGAATAACAAGCGTCTTATCCCGTGTTTGTGGTAGCGCAGGTTCTTCGGAATCGGCGAGTAAGTGAACGCCGAAGTCCGCTAACCTTATACCGTTAATACTTACGCTAGATTCCGACAGTGGATCTCCTATAAACGTATAATTGGACATGCGAATCACCTCCGCCCTTTCCTAACTTTAGCTTCTTTTGTTTTTTGCGCCAATTTCTCAGCTATCCGATTGATGTCCGCTTCCTCACGAACAATAAATGTGGCACCTTCAAGCATACCTCTATAATTATACGTGTCTCCTCTATTGACTCCTTGATCTTCCCCTACTAAATTCGCCTGCATTTGGGCCGTTATTTGATTGGCGTGACCGAGAAAATCACCTACATCAATTCCTGCTAGTTTTGGTTGCTCCGGTGTTGCAGCTTCGGAAATTTTTTGCGCCATTTTTGCAATAGCAGATAATTCGTCTTGCATACCAAGGATTAATCCCTCACCGAGCATCTGTCCTATTTGATAACGGAACACACGCGACGGAGATTTGATTCCGAAGAAGTTGGTAATCGCATTTTTGATATTACTTCCGATTTCCTTTACTTTAGCGATCGCCTCTTCCTTCTTTTCTAAAAGGCCTGTGATAAGACCACTAATTAAGTCTTTTCCGGCTTTGAGCATATCTCCGACAAATCCACCAATTCTACTTAAAAATTCTTTTCCAAGTTCTAATGCAGCCTCCCCTAACTTTTCGATTGATCCAAGTAATCCAGTTACTAATTCTACGACTAATTTTCCGCCCATAATGATTATTTGTGGAATCATTTTACCGATTCCTTTTAGGAGCTCCCATACGAGTATAATTGCGGCTGCGAGTAGTTGTGGTAGCGAAGTAATTAACCCCTCAACTAACGCAACTAAAATCTTGATCCCAGCCTCGATTATCACAGGTAGATTTGTAATTAACGCGTCCAATAACGAGGTAATTAAGAGAAGTGTCGCGTCAATTAAAGCAGGTAATGTTTCGATGATACCGTCAATTAGGCTAGTTAATAATAATATACCGGCGTCTATAATCATCGGTAAATTTTCAATCAAGGTGTCTAGTAACGATGTTATCAGCAATATTGCAGCTTCAATTAACATAGGCAGTGCGCCTACAATCGCTTCAATTATGGTGGTTAAAACCTCAATACCTACTTCAATCAAGGTTGGTAGTACTTCGACAATCCCCGAAACTAACGTAGTGATAATCAAAATTGCACTTTCTAGTAAACCAGGTAAAGCTAAGGTAATACCTTCTACTAGTGCGTTTATCAATGTTATTGCCGTTTCTGATAACATCGGAATTGCCTCGACCCACGCATCGAGTAATGTAGAAATAATTTCTGTAGCAGTCTCAATTATTTGTGGAAGGGAATCCGTTAACCCCTTTATTAGGTTAACCATGATTTCACTACCCTTCACAATAGCTCCGGTTGCCATCTCCGCTAAATTTATAATAAACTCCGACGCCATTGTAGCCATGTTATTGATGGCTTCCGAAAATTCCATTTCACCTTTAAACACCTTAAACATGTCGCTTACAATGTTCGTTTTAGTCGCTAAGAACATTAGTCCCCCAATTAACCATCCAATAGGACCAGTTAGACCTAAAAAGGTGGTTAATAATGATGGAAGAAAACTAGCTACCTTCTTCACTATGTCAAAAAAGGACAATCCTGCGTCCTGCATCTTCTCGAATCCTGCCCCAACCAAATCCGCAACAAATCCAAATCCTTCCATTACCCCATTTAATGCACCAGACCCGAACTTTTTAAATGTTTCACTTACTGCACTAGTAAATCCGGATAATGATTTAGAGACAGCTCCTACCATTTCGAAAGTTTTTTCACGAATACTGTCCCAGTTTTTTACGATAACTACTGCAAGCCCTGCTATGATCGGTATTAAAATTCCAATACCCAAAAATATTGCTATAAATTTTAATACCATTGATCCAGCCAGTCCCATAGGAGCTACTATGGCTCCAATTGAAGTTATTACCGAACCTACGAACATCAGTAATGTTCCAAATCCTGTTGCAAGTGCTGCTAATGCCGCTCCAACTATCACCATTGTCGTTATAAACGTCTTTGTGTTATCGCTAGAGTTTGCGAACCATTCTGCGAATCTAGCGAAGGCGGAAATGACTGGGTCAAATACGTCAATCATTCCGCTTAAAGTTTCCATAAATGGACCTCCGATGGCAGTAACTATATCTTTAAAACGGTTTCGTAAGACTTTCACCTTGGACGCGAAGGTTCCGTATTGTTCCCCAGCCTCCCTCGTTAGTGCACTATTTTCGTCCCAAGCTACATTACCTAGTTGAAGTGCATCAGTAAATACGTTAGAAGCTCCAGCAGCGCGTAACAAAGTGTCTTTAACATGAGTTTCTCCAAGTCCTAAATCCGATAAGACTTCGGCTGTATTGGCGCCACCTTTTGATAATTTATCAAGTCCACCAATGAATGCGATAAGAGCGTTTGCCGCATCTTGTTCAAAAGCTTTCTTAAAGTCGCTAGACGACATTCCGGCTACTTTCGCAAATTTTTCGAGTTCTTTTCCTCCGTCCAATACTGCATTGTTCATATTTAGAAATACGCGCGAGAACGCTGTACCTCCAGTCTCGGCATTTATACCAACTGATGATAACGCACCTGCGAACGATAGAATCTGTGCTTCGGATAGTCCGATTTGATTACCGGTATCAGCAAGTCTAAGTCCCATTTCCACAATTTCCGCCTCAGTGGTCGCCAAATTGTTACCTAGATGGACAACCGTACTCCCGAGCCTGTCAATATCTTCCATTGACATCCCCGTAATATTCGCAAATCTCGTAAGTGCAGTAGCTGCATCATCCGCACTTATATTTGTAGCTACTCCCATATCAATCATAACTCGCGTAAAGTCTAACAGGTGGTCCTTACTAATCCCTAACTGCCCAGCTATTTCTGCTACAGAAGCGATTTCTTCTGAACTTGCCGGAATTTCATTCGCCATATCGCGGATACCTTTTGATAGCTTGGCATATTCTGCTTCAGTTGCTTTTGTAGTCTTACGAACACCAGCGAAAGCTAATTCATAATCACTCGCAGCCTTAACTGCTATGCCGATTCCAGCTAAGGAAGCAACCTTTATGTCGCCAAATATTTTGGTAATTGAGGCTCCTGTCGACTCAAACTTACCACCTAAATCTTGTAAATCCTTACCTACGATCTTAAGATTACGCTGGAAGTTGGATACATCTGCACCTACCCGAACTAACACGTTTCCTATCATTTAGCATCAACCTCCTTTCCAGTTAATTTCGTTAAATCAAATTGCCCTAGCCATTCTTGTGCACGTACTTGTTTTTCAAGGACACTCTTGACCTTTGTTTTTGTCATATCTTCTTCTGTAGGGCGTCTGTATAACTCATCCGGCTTCGGCAATTTACCGTGCTTTCCTTTTCCTCGAGATGCCGCTGCATACATAATTGCGTACATAGCTTGGCGTTCATTTTCATCGTGTGTACGCTCGACGTTTTCTTCGCATATCATCGCAAATTCTCGGTGTGTCATGCGGAGTATTTTGTAGGGCTCTAATCCTAGATACCGCCAACCGTGACGGATACACTCTTCAACCTCGATATATCCAGCATCTTGATCGACGGTTACTTCATTAGTGCTTCGATTTGTTTCTTCGCCTTCGGATCTTTTTGGAACATCTTGTCTACCGTCTTCTTGTAGAAAAAACTCTCAGCCACAACTCCATAGGACACTTGATTAATGAAGTCTAAATCGATTTTTTCTTGACTAATTCCTTGCTCAATCGCCTTTTCAACGTCCGATTTTTTAAACCCTTTTTTCGTGTGGAATAATCCCGCATGTACAATTGATACAAACGTATCTATGTCCCCAGACAGTGCTTTTTGAATGAGCATAAAGGCACCACCTTCGTATAGACCATTTAAGTATTTTACGCTTTCTAGTGTTATCTTTAATTCATGCTCTTCGCCATTTATTTCAAAAAGTTTCATATTGATAAGCCTCCGATTATTTTTCGATTTTTATATAAAAGGCGGGATAATCCCGCCATTAATTACTTTTTTTCCTTGTCTACATCTCGTCCATAGATTCTTTCACTACGGTATAGAGGGTCACTCTAGACGATTCTGTAACCTCCCCAAGTACACTAGGGTTACTAGTTATTATCAGATGCGCCTTCCGGAAGTTCTGCTAGTGTACCCTCTTGAATTGAACCGTTTAGTGAACCCTCTAACGTATAAGTTGCATGTTCACCGTTTGAGAAGGATCTTTCGAAAGATGATATCATATAGTTTCCAGCTTCCGTAGTCATAGTTCTCGTATTAACTTCAATAATCTTTACGAATTTCCTTTGTCGTTGTGCTGTTTTAACATAGGCGATAGCGGTGTCTCCCTCAGTTAATACGCCTTCTACCGAGATGGATTGCGTTACATTACCATAATCAGACCCACTCTTATCCTTTGTACTTAAATCAATAGCGTCCGCTTCAGAAGTTGTAGATCCACTTGTTTGGTTAAATAGGCGATAAGTTCTAGTTGTTTCTCCTTCTGTGTCGCTTGGAACCTCAACTAAATAAAGAAATTCTTCTCCTCTAAATTCAACTGCCATAATTAATTTTCCTCCTTATTTTTATGTGA
Organism: Ornithinibacillus bavariensis; assembly: GCF_018333235.1. GTDB lineage: Bacteria > Bacillota > Bacilli > Bacillales > Amphibacillaceae > Ornithinibacillus > Ornithinibacillus bavariensis. Next base: position 238,799 of record NZ_BORP01000004.1, read on the forward strand.
AATGATTGACCTCATATCGAAATAAAGTCAGTGCATTTTCATTTTATTCGAAGTTCAGCCGCACTTAGCGGTACTTCTTTCGTTACTTCCACATGAAAAAGCCCGGACGTTGATTCGCCCGAGGTTATATATAGTGAGTCCACGGATAAAAGCATTTCGTGTATTTCACCTTGTTTCTAGTTTTTTTGAAAGCTATAAGCAAAACCAAAGCCGAAAGGAATTTTGTCTCTGCAAGCTTATATTGTCTTGATTTGTATTCAAGGTTATTCTTAATTTCTTCAACGGTGATACCGTCTAATATTATTTCGTCTTACATAATATAAGTGCTGATCTTAATATTCACCGCCTATCTTCACTGGTTTTTCAACTCCTTGTTTGTCCGTATTCCGGTCCGATTTCTTCCACAGAAAATCAAACCCCGTATATTTCTTACAAATTTTTGTACGCCATGATACATCATCTCCCCTTTTAGGTTATATTTTTGGACAGAACAAAGTACCACTTTTTGTTTAGCAAGCGGTGGTAAAAACTGCCTCTATAATGTATAGCCGTGAGAAGTCATAAAATACAATACTTTTTCGCTAAATTACTCGTGAATTATAAGTAATTACCGGTTGAACCTTCGTAAATTCCATATATCTCCTCAATTTTTCCATATTTTGTGCATGTATGTCAGTATCACGTAAATGTTCATTTATTATGTTTATTTTTCTCCGATTCATTTCCCGAGACTTTTGGCGGTAGTCCTTTCCATCTGTACCAACCTCATCCGCCCATTTTATCGATACTTGCGTTTTATTTCGCCTAGCCTCTTGTCTCTGGCTCATAATCGGATATTCGATATGTGTCATCTTATATACATCAGGATTCGTTATCTCATCGTCTAATATTAACGTCGCCAATCGGTTTAATGCACTTACATCTGGACGTTCTCCTACTTGTCTAAAGTACTCATCCGTATAATACTGAACCAGCCACATTCGCTGATTACGATCCATTTTCGATTTGTTTTCATAAAGGTTGTCGATAACCTCATTAAGTTTCGATTTATAATCACTTGTGAAGTCAATCATTTCCCAGATTCCCCTTTCCATAACTTAATCGATATCCCTCGTCATGCTTCGCCCAATATTCGAACACAGCTGCAATTTTAGAAAGGGTTGTTGCGATATAATTTCCTACAGCTTGCTGCGAAATCCCTAACTCCCTACCTGTCTGTCCCTGTGTCCAATCTTTGATAAATACACAGTTTATGGCACTTTTTTGGCGATACGTTAAGTGTGCTAACTCAATCGCAGTACTAAGGTCCGCTAATATCACAATCGCATCTGTATCTCCATCATATTGCCTTTTAACTAGCGCGTGATAGTCGGATAATAGTAAACGAACACCTTCCGGATTATCAAGTGCATAGGCTTCGTCTATCCTTCGTTCCTTTTCAGTTAAATCGATCGTAGTTGAAACTATAATAATCAACTCCCCTTTCTTCATTCCTTTTATATTGTTTATAAGGTTGAATTCGATGTTTTTTTATTTGTTGGAAATGTACCATCAACCTTGTTCATAAGATTGGGACAAAGTTTTATTTTCTAAAATCAATCTGTTAGTAAAGTTTGCTTATTAACTTTTTTCTTCGCTATCTAACTCATACTCTTCAAGAGATTTCTTTGTTTTGATTATTAGTCGCAAAACCATTTCTTCAAGTTCCCCTTATTCTAGCTTCACTTCTTTATTTGGTTGTTCAATGGAACTATTCATTTTTTCACTTCCCCAACGGTAGGTTACAATTAAACCAAAAACAAATAACCATGCAGTAATATGAGGAATTGCTTCAGTAGTTATCGGCAAAACACCGGTAAGGATTCCGCCAGCAAAGACTGATACGATTAGTCCGAAGAAATATCCGACGTAAGCTGCGATCGTAATGATTACTGGAACTAGGAATACAACCAACATTGCGTAGCCGGTCAGCTTTAGTGCGTCAATAAACACGTTCATTTATTCATCCTCCTTCTTGAACACGTAGATACTGCGTTTAGATGTATTGCTAAAAAACGCTTTCTCGACAAACTGTGTTACCCATTAACAGTAGAATTAATAACTTAGTTATTTTGATGATCAAGTTTACAGCCTCACCTACTTTACAAAGAATAAAAGACATCTCACAAAGAGATGTCCTTTGACAAACTGGTATGCTATTACTATAAAACGTTTTATCAATAGAAAACATTCCTACTATTTACTGCTAGAAAAGGTCAAGTTTAGGTCATGAGCAAACTTCAACACTCTCATTATTTCAGCATGTTTTTTATAAATGTACCCAGCACTATAGTTTAATTGTTCGGCAATGCTTTCTAAGGTCCTATCTTCTACGTATTTTTGATAAAGGATCTGATGATCTATTCCTTTAAAAGAACTAATTAATTTCTTAGCATCATATAAATCATTCATTTTATGAGCTAATTCATATTCTAGTTCAAATATAGTATTTTCAAGATTAGCAGCTACTGACTTATCATTTAACTTTACATTTTGCAGATCTCCGGAAGTCCACCTTTTTAATTCCTTCTTGTTTCTTGCTATTTGATATTCAAGATAATCCATATCCTGTTGTAATTGTTGATAGTCCTTTATCCATTGATACATCATTCTCTACCACCTTTTCCTTCCATAAGAAATCGTTTTTAATCCTTGTAATTCAAGCTATACCTATTTCTAGATTACTTGGTTAATATTCTCCACCTATTGTTCGTAAATTTAATATAGAAAGTTTTAATGCCCTGTATTTATAACTAAATCTGATACACTTGTTGCATCCAGTCAAGAAGATATGTTCTATTAGGTTTGGAAATAAATTAATGATTATCACCAACCTATATGCTACAATATGTTTGATAATGTTTTATTTAGGCTCACTGATTCCCGTCAGTGGGTTTTTCTTTCGCCTAATTTGAATATCTTTGATAACTAGTACTGCTCGTCCACTCTTTTAAATTTCAGCGAATAATCAAATGTATTTGTTAGCTACACTTCTACTAACTCTCTTTGCTCACTCTCTTCTATCATTTCACTTCTTCAATTGAACTAGCTACACCTGAAATAGCTAAACCTTTTAACCTCAACTTCTAAACACCTAAAATTTTTTTAATGTGTTTAATATGTTCTTGCACCTTTGGTCCATTTTTTCTACCATTGATAATGTCAGATAAATAGGCATTTGAAATACCAACTATATAAGCTAACTCCTTCTGACTCATCCTCCGTTTAAATAATATCGATCTGACCATTACTCCCGAATCTTCTGACATGACTCTACCTCCTTCTTTATAGAGAATAGCTAATTTATTAGCTAACTTGCTAAAAATAATTGACCTACATTAGCTTATATGCTATTATATAGGCATAGATAAATAAGACTTGAAAAAGCCTTGAAATAATACATTTATCCCATTCTTCTAGGAAAGAATAGTATACAAAATGGTCGGGAATTTCTTTACTCTCTTTGGCTAATAAATTAGCTTATAAACATACTATATTAGCTTTTGCGCTATTTGTCAACAATAGATAGCGTGAAAGCCAATATATTTCGTTTTAAGTTATAGAAAGGTTGATATATATGAGTTTAGTACAACGAATTAAAACTCTATGTGACGAAAAAAAAGTAACTTTTGCAGAAGTAGAGAGAAAAGTAGGTATCTCTAACGGACAAATTCGTCGTTGGGATACTTCATCACCAAAGATTGAAAATGTTAAAAAGGTTGCAGACTTCTTTAATGTTTCTGTCGACTATCTCCTTGGCCGTACTGATAAACAAGTTATTAATGTAGAAAATGAACCATCTACCATTGCTGCCCATCACGATGGAGAAGATTGGACAGAAGAAGAATTAGAAGAGATAGAACGATTTAAGGAATTCATTAAAACAAAAAGACAACAATAGGGGGTGCTTAATGATGCAGTATGAAAAGCTTTTAGATGAAGCTTCATCTTTAGGGTTGTCTGTTTACGAAAGATATCTGAAAGGACAAATTAAAGGTCTATATAGTGATAATGTTATATGGATGAACAAGTCCCTTCCAACTTACGCTGAGAAATATTGCATTCTTGCGGAGGAGATGGGCCATTATAAAACCTCAGTAGGTAATATACTCGATCAATCAAAGATTAACAATCGCAAACAAGAACAACGGGCTCGATCCTGGGCTTATGAAAAAATAGTTCCTTTATCCAAGATTATACAAGCACATAAAGAACGAATTATAAATAAATATGAGTTTGCGGAATTTTTAGGAGTTACAGAATCATTTTTAGAAAGAGCTCTTGAAAGATATCAAGAGAAATATGGCGATGCAATTAATTACGAGGGCTATACCATATGCTTCAATCCATTAGGAGTAATCGAATGGTTTGAAGACATATAATTTTTTACACAAAAACAGAACATACGTTTTGTTTTTAGTGATAATAATGCTAGTTCTGACTAACACATCAAGATATGAAAAGGAATTCGTAGAAATGAAACATAGAAAATAGTATCCAAATAGAATAAGAATACCTAAAAATAAAAACCCTTGTAAACTCATAGTTTACAAGGGTTTTGTTAACGTCCCAGGAGAGATTCGAACTCCCGACCCACAGCTTAGAAGGCTGTTGCTCTATCCTGCTGAGCTACTGGGACATATGTAGAAGAGCGGGTGAAGGGAATCGAACCCTCGACATCAGCTTGGAAGGCTGGAGTTTTACCATTAAACTACACCCGCATATGAGTAAGTGAAAAATATTAAAATTGGATTTACGAAAAACATGCCCCTGCATCTACAAGCATATTCAAAGATGTTTATTCTTCGGGGCAACTCGTAGCATATTCGGTAGAAGCAAAGCTCGTGGCTGGAGTTTTACCATTAAACTACACCCGCATATAAAAAATGAAAAGCTATTTTGTTAATTTAAATTAACTAACTTGTTTTTAGTCACAAGACTTATTATATGTACTTTATATATTATTGTCAACAGTAAAATTTAAAGTTACAATTTACGGAAAACTTAGTGAAAGGATGATTCTATATATTAGAAACATCCTTCACTCACTAAATAGAAGTTGTAAATGATAAATCCTCAAGTTGTGTACCATCTATCGTTAAAAAGTTAACCTTGATTGAATCTTTTGTTTCCCATTGTAAAACTGCATAAGTTTTTTCAGGTCTTATGCGTGGTTGTCTAATACTACCTGGATTAAGAAAAAGCTTGTCTCCAACCTTTTCTGCCCCAGCTATATGAGAATGACCGAAACATACAACATCAGCACTTTCCTCTTCAGCACGGTAAGAAAGACTCATAAGGCTACTTTTTACTTGATGTAAGTGACCGTGAACTACAAAAAATAATAGTCCACCAATTTCTATCTTTTGTTCATTAGGAAATCTTCCATAAAAATCACAATTTCCGGCTACCGTGATGACATTTTCTAGCTCCAATGCTTCCTCACTAAGTTCGGAGTCACCACAATGAATCATATAATCTGCTTTTTCTCGTTCTTTAATTGTCACTATTTCATTTGTTAACCCATGACTATCACTCATGATTACAACCTTTGTCATGCTCTTCACTCCACTAGCTTAAATTTTGAATCCATTCTTCTAATTGAACCATGGCGTGATATCGATGACTAATTTTATTCTTTATATTAGGCTCTAGCTCAGCCATTGTTTGCTCATAGCCTTCAGGGATAAAAATCGGATCATAACCAAAGCCATGACTACCGCTCTCGGCAAGCGCTATTTTCCCTTCACAGCTTCCTTTTTTAAACAGTGTTGGTTGCCCAGGTATAGAAACTGATAGGACACAAACAAATCGTGCAGTGCGATTAGGGTCCTGTACATTTTCCAATTCCTTTAATACTTTTACTATATTCGCCTGGTCATCCTTTGGCTCCCCGGCATACCGTGCAGAAAATATTCCTGGCCTACCATCTAGTGCATCAATCATTAGGCCAGAATCATCAGCCATTACCGGTATATTTAATAGCTTCATAATCCCCTCTGACTTTAATGCAGCATTTTCTTCAAAGGTTGAACCGGTCTCCTCGATATCAGGTATATCTTCCTCTAGCTCTAGCAAAGAAATAGCATTAATCCCATACTTGGCGAACATTATCTTGAATTCTTCAGCTTTCCCTTTATTTTTAGTGGCGATAATTAATTGCTTCATTTATTTTCCATCCTGTCCCTTTAAGGTTTCACCGATACGACCAGCTAAATCTCCTAACACTTCTTCTTGTATGCTAAAAATAGTTGCTAATCCGTCATTTGCAAGTCCCAATAGGGTATGTAATTGATTCATGGAAAATGTAGCTTCCTCGCCAGTTCCTTGAATCTCTACAAATTCTCCTGCCCCTGTCATCACCACATTCATATCGACATTGGCATGAGAATCTTCCTCATAATTTAAATCCAAGATCTCCGTTCCATCTGGTAATATTCCTACAGAGGTAGCAGCAAGAAAATCAGTAACGGGCATTTTTTTCAATGTGTTATTGTCTAGTAACTTGCCAAATGCAAGAACCATTGCTACAAATGCACCCGTAATAGAAGCTGTTCTCGTTCCCCCATCAGCCTGAATTACATCACAGTCAATCCAAACAGTTCTTTCTCCAATTTGCTCTAAATCAACAACTGAGCGTAGTGCTCTACCAATCAGTCGTTGTATTTCCATTGTTCTACCTGATACTTTGCCCTTAGAAGATTCCCTAATATTTCGATCCTGAGTTGCGCGAGGTAGCATGGCATATTCAGCTGTTACCCACCCTTTTCCTTGTCCGCGCATAAAAGGAGGGACTCTGTCTTCAATGGTTGCATTGCAAATCACTTTTGTTTCGCCTACTTGAATTAATACAGAGCCTTCGGGATGTTTGATAAAATTTGTTGTAATTGTAATAGGTCTTAAACTATTTTCACTTCGTTGATCGTTTCTCATGTAAAATCCTCCTTATCTCAAATTAGCTTATCATATTTTCTGTTCTTGATTCATCCTTTTTCCATTGAAATGTAAAAAAACAAGAGGAGCATTCCCGCTCCTCTTCGATTAAAACTTTTGTGATGGTGTGAAAACGTCTCTTGTTACAGGCTTTGTATAAACTTCTCCACTTTCATTTGCAATTTGCTCGACATTTTCTACTCTCACATTAACTGCTTCAACAGACTCTTGCTCTGTTAATGTACGCACTAGGGTCTCCATTACTTCATCCGCAATTACACCGCTCTCCATGTCTTTTAAGACATTTTGGTTAAATACAATTTCTAGTACACCGCTATCCAATTTCGGGTTATCCACTAGCATTGTTGTATTATTAAAGACATGCATAAGATTCGTATCGTAGGCAGGTCCATCAATCAGTGCCTCTACAATTGCTTGATGAATATTTCCATCCTTTGCCTCTATATACTGTGTTACAGGAACAAAATATTGTTTATCATCATGTTCTGTTGGAAAGTACATCGTAACCGCTTTTCCATTTATTAAATCCACTGTATCTGATGGAACGATATTAATACCATTTGCTCTTGTATAGCCATTTGCAATAGATGTACCACTAACAGGCATTTCCTTAAGCTCTTCGCCATTAATACGAAGCTTTACCCGCTCCACACTATCAAACTGTGTTAGTGTAAATGTCATTGCTTCTAGTATTTTCACTTCATCCTCAGCAGCATATTCCTTAAATTCCTCAGATAAATCAACTGTAATTGTACCATCCTCAATACTTAAGCCTAGCACTTCAGTTCCTGCTGGCAGTACTGCTTGGAATCCATTAGGTAGTAGTGAAGTGACTGGACCATCTTTCACAAGATACTCCAAAATTTGTTGAGCAACCTCATTTGACTCAGGAACTGGTAATTCAAAATTCTGTGGTGCTACTAATCCGTTTGAATCTAGTAAAAATAATTGACGTTCAACCGTTTCTTCCGCTTCCTCGGTTTCTTTATTTGTTTCACTTCCGTCCGACTCTGTCTTGGTCTTGGTATCCTTCTGACCATCAACTTCTTCAGCATTTGGAGGCGGGTCCATATCAGGCAAGGATTGTTCTCCTTGGAAACATCCACTTAGAAGTAATAGCGTACAAAAGAGCGCAAGCAGCATCAGAATAAATCGTTTTCTCATGTCATTCCCTCCTACGATGGTTTGTACTACTATATATACGAGCCTATTTTAAATTTAGACCTGATGAATAAAAATAATAAAAAAATAATTTGTTTATAAAATTAGTGTAATAGCTTAATTGACTATAGATTTTTAGAGACAAATTTGCGGTTGTCTGTAACCCTCCTTTGGGATATTTAAAGGAGAAATGAAACTATGTTATAAGATGGTAATATTATTTACGATGTATTCCATTGTTCTGTTTATCTATACAGTCTCAGAATTACAAAATGATTTCCTAAAAACTACATAACAAAAGCCAAATCATCCGGTGTAAACCTAACTAGGTTACATCCAATGATTTGGCTTTTGCTGGTAGCTTATATAATAGCTTTTTCAATTGATACCGTTTTTAAGTTATCTACTGAACTATCGAAAATCCGTTTAGTTAACGATGTAAACGCCTCTACATCACCAGTTGTATAGAATTGATGTGAAAATTGTTCCTCAACATCATTTAACAACTGGTTCATCTCTAAGATGGCACTTGTTTCTCTAGCCGTTTCTTCACTAGAAGAAATTAGTGTAACATGTGATCCAATAGACTCTTGGATCACATCCTTAAGTAACGGATAGTGGGTACATCCGAGAATCAATGTATCCATCTCATTGTTTATTTTTAAAGGCAATAATGCTTCTTCAACGGTTCTCTCTGCTAATTGACCAGAAAGGATTCCCTTTTCCACCATCGGAACAAATGTTGGGCACGCTAAGGGATAGGTAACGATATCCGATTTTATTGTTTGAAGTGCCTGAGTATAGGCATTACTTCGGATAGTACCTTCAGTCCCAATTATTCCAACATGGTTATTTTTAGTTGATTTTATTGCAGCACGTGCACCTGGTAGTATAACACCTACTACTGGGATTGATAATTTCTCCTGTAATTCTCCTAAGGTATATGCAGTAGCTGTATTACAAGCTATTACTAGCATTTTAATATTTTTCGTTAATAGAAAATCTACCATTTCCCATGTGAAAGTTCTTATTTCGTCTGCTGATCTTGGTCCATAAGGACAACGCAGTGTATCTCCCAAATAGATAAGCTGTTCTTTAGGTAATTGTCTCATAAGTTCATGAACAACTGTTAACCCTCCGACACCAGAATCGATTACTCCAATAGGTTTATTCAAAAAGACCGCCTCTTCTAAGATGTTATTTTTTATTTACGAATTTTCATTTATAGTTTTCATTTGATCATGAAGTAAGTCAAGTAATTCAATTAATGAATTGGTTTGTTCTTCTGTAAAATTCTCTAATACTTCACCTAAGTATTGTTGACGTTTGATTATAACTTCTTTAATAATTCTTTTTCCTTTTTCAAGTACATGAATTCGTACAACACGTCGATCATTCGTATCCCGTACTCTTTCCACTAGTTCGTTTTTTTCCATACGGTCTACGAGATCAGTTGTTGTACTAAATGCTAAGCCATTTTTAGCGGAGAGTTCACCTATTGTCAAATCCCCTTCCTCATGTAACCATTGAAGCGCAATAAATTGAGGATTGGTTATCGGATAATTATTTAGTATCTTTCGACCATTTTGCTTGATTGCACCAGCAATGTGTCGAAGTTTTTTTTCTAATTTTGCTAAGGCTTCTTCTGAGATTTGATTTTCCAAGTCTTTACCTCCCGAACTTCTATCGATATAGTCATATTTTATCATAAAAGCTCGAATAACCTATATTATATTTATAAAATCATGAAATTCAATTAAAAAATTGAGGTATATTAATATATTTTATACTTATTTGAAATGTGCGCACCGTTTAGTGTTACTCACATAAGCTATTAGTGACTAAATAATTTCCCTTCGTACTGCAGCTCTATGACAGCAAGGAGGGGTTAACATTTGAAGGACAACGAGTACAAACCGAAGCAACTACTGACTAAACGGGAAAAAGAGGTATTCGAGCTCTTAGTTCAAGATAAAACAACAAAAGAAATTGCCCAGGAATTGTTTATATCCGAAAAAACTGTCCGTAACCACATTTCAAATGCTATGCAAAAATTAGGAGTCAAGGGGCGTTCTCAGGCAGTTGTAGAGCTTATCCGTATGGGTGAATTAAAGCTCTAGAAAAAACCGACTTTCCTTAAAGGAAGTCGGTTTTTATTGAATAGATAATATCGACCAATACTTCTATAACTTATTCTTCTTGAATTTGCATACAATTATCAAACAAGTAATAATTTAATAACTCAGTCTTCACAGAATAAAGATGTAGTTTAAATTAGACACAGTATAAGTAAATAACCAATGAATTATGATACTTAGCTAATTATCCTTTTTAGTTACTTCGAAACGCTGACGATAAACGCTCTTTTACCTGTTCTCCTAAAGCGAGTGGTTTACCTGTTGACGCATTAATATAAACAATCCGTCCTCTTCCAGTTAAGCACACTTCATCATTTTGATTAACACCCATGTAATGGATGTCAAATGATGTTTTTCCAACCTCAGCTGCCTTAACATATATTTTTAAACTATCCTGGAAAAATAATTGCTTTAAATAATCGCATTGTAGATCTGCTACGATAGGTATACCTTCCATATCAGATTCATTTTCAAATAAACCGACTGATTTTAAGTATTCGATACGTGCCTCTTCAAAATAGATAAATGGGCTTACATTATTGACATGCCCAAACATATCGGTTTCAGAAAAACGAATGCGGATAGGAATAGAAAATGTAAATTCATCCTTCCACTTTACAAAGTCTTCTATATAATTTATTTTCCGCATAAGATCTCTCCCTTTGTTCTATGATGAAAAAAGACCCTTACCTTGGTATGAGGTAAGGGTCTGGTTGTTTATATTCTACTTAGTGTGCGTTATCGCTACCAAAGAAGTTTTTAAATGATTGAATAGCAGCTGCACGGTTCATAGCTGCAAGTGAGGTTGTTAATGGAATACCTTTTGGACAAACTTGAACACAGTTTTGTGCGTTACCACAACCTACAAGTCCGCCTTCCTCCATTAATCCTTCTAATCTTTCACTTGCATTCATTTCACCTGTTGGATGCGCATTGAATAAACGAGCTTGTGAAATTGCAGCAGGTCCAATAAAGTTTGATTTATCATTCACATTCGGACAAGCTTCTAAACAAACTCCACAGGTCATACATTTTGATAATTCATATGCCCATTGACGTTTTTTCTCAGGCATACGTGGTCCAGGTCCAAGATCATAAGTACCATCAATTGGAATCCATGCTTTTACCTGTTTAAGTGCATCAAACATACGCTCACGGTCAATTAGTAAATCACGAACTACCGGGAATGTAGACATTGGTTCAAGACGAATTGGTTGTTCTAATTCATCTACTAGTGCCGCACAAGATTGTCTTGGCACACCATTGATTACCATAGAACAAGCACCACATACCTCTTCTAAGCAGTTCATGTCCCATACAACTGGTGTAGTCTTTTCCCCTTTTGCATTAACGGGATTTTTACGAATTTCCATTAAGCCAGAAATAACATTCATATTTTTACGATATGGAACATTAAATGTTTCTTGATATGGAGCAGAATCTGGACTATCTTGACGCGTAATAATAAATGTAACCGTATTTTGTTCAGCCATTTCTGATTACCCCCTTCGCTTTTTGTTTTCCCGTCTTAGTGTTTTTTCGTGTAGTCACGTTCACGTGGCGGAATTAACGATACATCAATTTCTTCATAGGAGAATACTGGAGCGTTTTGTTCAGCATCATATTGTGCAATCGTAGTTTTTAACCACTCTGCATCATTCCGTTTAGGGAATTCTGGTTTATAATGTGCTCCACGACTCTCGTTACGATTATAAGCACCAATAGTAATAACACGTGCTAGTTGAAGCATATTTTTCAGCTGACGAGTGAACATTACACCTTGGTTATTCCAGCGAGAGGTGTCGTTAATATTAATATTGTCCCAACGTTGCAGTAACTCTTGAATTTTCTCGTCGGTTTTTAGTAGTTTAGCATTTTCACGAACTACTGTAACATTAGCGGTCATCCATTCGCCAAGCTCATGATGAATTTGATAAGCATTTTCGCTTCCTTCCATCTTTAATAGAGCTTCGAATTTCTCTTCTTCTTCTTTTACACGATTTTCAAATAAACTAGAATCCAAATCTTGAACATGCTTGGATAAGCCCTCCACATATTCAATCGCCTTAGGACCAGCAACCATTCCACCATAAATAGCAGAAAGTAAAGAGTTTGCTCCTAAACGGTTAGCACCATGCTGTGAATAATCACATTCTCCAGCGGCAAAAATACCCGGAATACTAGTCATTTGATTATAATCAACCCATAATCCACCCATTGAATAGTGAACTGCTGGGAAAATTTTCATTGGAACCTTACGTGGATCTTCTCCGACGAATTTTTCATAGATTTCAATAATACCACCAAGCTTAACATCAAGCTCATGTGGATCCTTATGTGATAAGTCTAGGTAAACCATGTTCTCGCCATTGATTCCGAGCTTTTGATTTACACAGACATCAAAAATTTCACGTGTTGCAATGTCCCTAGGAACAAGGTTTCCATATGCAGGATATTTTTCCTCTAAGAAATACCATGGTTCTCCATCTTTATATGTCCAAATACGACCACCTTCACCACGAGCTGATTCACTCATTAAACGAAGCTTATCATCACCTGGAATTGCTGTAGGATGGATCTGAATAAATTCTCCATTTGCATATTTAGCACCCTGTTGGTATAAAATACTTGCAGCAGAACCCGTATTAATCATGGAGTTCGTTGATTTACCAAAGATAATACCAGGGCCACCTGTTGCCATTATCGTAGCATCTGAAGGGAATGATTTGATTTCATGAGATTTCATGTTTTGAGCTATAATCCCACGACCAACACCTTCATCATCGATTACGGCTCCTAAGAATTCCCAGCCTTCATATTTTGTAACCAATCCCTCTACCTCATACCGACGAACCTGTTCATCTAAAGCATAGAGTAATTGTTGACCTGTTGTAGCCCCAGCAAATGCTGTGCGGTGATGTTGTGTACCACCAAAACGACGGAAATCAAGTAAGCCTTCTGGAGTACGGTTAAACATTACTCCCATACGATCTAGCATATTGATAATTCCTGGTGCAGCTTCACACATTGCTTTTACTGGTGGTTGATTTGCTAAAAAGTCTCCACCGTACACTGTATCATCAAAGTGAATCCAAGGAGAATCCCCTTCTCCTTTTGTATTTACAGCACCATTAATACCACCTTGGGCACAAACAGAGTGAGAACGTTTTACTGGTACAACTGAAAATAAGTCTACACTTACCCCAGCTTCAGCAGCTTTAATGGTTGCCATCAAACCAGCTAAGCCTCCGCCTACTACAGCGATTTTACGATTATTCATAATGAAAACTCACTCCCTCTCTTAAAACTTACACTCCATATGCGAATGCAATTAACGATCTAATACCAATATAGCTAACTAGTAAAAAGACAATTAATGTAAAATATGTAACAATTTTTTGTGATCTTGGAGATTGTGCAATGCCCCAAGAAACCAAGAAGCCCCATAAACCATTTGAAAAATGGAATACGGCAGACACTACACCGATTACATAGAACCAAAACATTGCTGGATTATCAAGAATTCCTTGCATTAAACTGTAGTTTAAATCTACATTACCAAGAGCAATTTGCACACGGGTTTCAAATACATGCCATGCAAGAAATACTAAGGTAATTATTCCAGTAATACGCTGTAAATAAAACATCCAGTTACGGAAAAATCCGAATCTTCTTACATTGTTTTTTGCGATAAACACAATGTAAACCCCTAATATTGCATGGAAAAGGATTGGTAAATAAATTACAAAAATTTCAAGTAGCAGTAAAAATGGAAGGCTTTCCATAAAATCGATCGCCTGATTAAAGCTTTCTTCACCATATACCGCAAAATGGTTAACTACCAAGTGCAAAATTAAGAAAAGTCCAATAGGTACTACCCCTAGTAATGAGTGCAGCCTTCTGTAAAAATACTCCCTATGTTCCGCCATGTGATACCCCCCTTAATTCTTCTGATGATTAGTCCTTCGTTCCTCACAAAAAAAGACATGTTTTTTGGAAGAAACATGGAATTATAACATGTTTATTGTACTTCTATCTTCTCTAAGCGTCAAGGAAAGGTATTTAATAAACCCGTATAATTTAAATCGCTTTCATTCTGTAAATGTTCCTTGCGTTTATAGTAAATTGCATGGATAATAGCAATATACTTATCATGTTACTAGGTGACTTTTCATACAGGAAGGGAACGGGCTATGCAGAAAAAACAAGAAAAAATTCCTATCTCATTAGTGGATGAGATCCAATCAACAGGGGCTGGATATGATTTATTGCGTTATGTATGTCTTCCAGATGTATTCGGTTCAGAAGCTGAGGCACTACTATATTTTATGGGTAGGAATTTAGCGAGAAAATTTGATATACAATCCTTAAGTGACATATATTACTTTTTTGAAAAGGTAGGATGGGGACGACTAGAATTATTTAAAGAGAAGCGAAAAGAACTTGAATTTCATTTAATGGCAGATGCGGTCGTACAACGGCTTTCTATGCCAGTTTCAACAGAATTTCGTTTAGAGGCTGGTTTTTTAGCAGAAGCTATTTCCACTATTAAAGGAATCGAATGTGAATGTGTTGAAGATGTTCGAACTAAGATTCATCAAATAGAATTCAGGGTTGTATTTACAGAATAAGGGCCTGTTATGGTAGTGACCCCCAAAAGTTAGGTTTTTTACTCTTACTTTTGGGGTGCAGTACCTATCCAGCTCCTTATTTTTCATTTTCCTTATTTAATTCAGTTAAAATTTGTTCGGCAATATTATGGGGTATTCCTAATCTCGTTATCTCTTCAATTGGGGCCTGACGTATTTCATTAACCGATTTAAAATGCTTCAATAATAGCTTTTTTCGCTTTTCCCCAACACCAGGAATAGTGTCTAATGCCGATTGAATTAAATTTTTCCCTCGAAGCTGCCTATGAAAAGTAATAGCAAAGCGATGAACTTCATCTTGAATACGCTGAATCAAATAAAACTCCTGTGACTGCCTTGATAGCTCGACAACACTTGGTGGTGTTCCATATAGTAATTCGCTCGTTCGATGCTTGTCATCTTTAGCTAATCCACAGAGTGGGATATCTAAACCAAGTTCATTTTCCAACACATCAAGTGCAGCATTCATTTGTCCCTTCCCACCATCTACAATAATTAAATCTGGTAAGGGTAGAGCTTCCTTCAAGACCCGTGTATACCTTCTTCTGATTACCTCACGCATTGTTTCATAATCATCTGGGCCTTTAACATCTTTAATTTTATATTTACGATAGTCCTTTTTACTAGGCTTCCCATCAACGAATACTACCATAGCTGAGACTGGATCAGTTCCTTGAATATTAGAGTTATCAAACGCTTCGATGCGATGTGGAATTTCTATATTCAAAATTTCTCCTAATTTCTCCACCGCAAGGACGGTTCGTTCCTCATCCCGTTCGATAATTGAAAACTTTTCCGTTAACGAGGCTTTAGCATTTTCCATCGCTAATTCTACTAATTCCTTTTTCTTACCGCGATAAGGCGTATGGACTTCAATTTCCAATAGTTTTTCTAGAAGAGTCGTTTCAGTACCTATTGGGACTAATATTTGTTTAGGCTTTGGATGAGCCTGATGAAGATAAAATCGACCTATATAACTCAAAAAGGTATCTTCTGCTTCATCAAAAAAAGGAAATACAGAAACATCGCGCTCAATTAATTTGCCTTGACGAATAAAGAATACTTGGATACACATCCAGCCTTTGTCATAACTAAAACCAAAGACATCCCGGTCCATCGTATCATTTAAGGTCATCTTTTGTTGTTCCATAACTACTTCAATATGCTGAATCTGGTCTCTAAGCTCTTTCGCTCGTTCAAAATTCAATTGTTCACTTGCTTCAAGCATTTTTTCGGTGAGTTGCTTTTTAATTTCTTTATACCCACCTTGTAAGAACGAGGTTACATTTTGAACAATTTCTTTATATTCCGCCTCTGAAGGAGGTTTGTCACCACAAGCTAAGCATTGATTCATATGGTAGTATAAACATGGCCTACCCGGCGGATTATTGCATTTTCGAAGTGGATATAGTCGATCTAGCAGTTTTTTTGTTTCACGTGCTGCTATTACATTGGGATAGGGTCCAAAATATTTTCCCTTGTCTTTCTTTATCTTTCTCGTAATTAATAACCGGGGATGTCTTTCTGAAGTAATCTTCAAATATGGGTAGGATTTATCATCCTTCAACATGACATTATATTTTGGGTCATACTTCTTTATAAGATTCATTTCTAAAATGAGTGCTTCAATTTCTGAAGAGGTAATAATATACTCAAAATCTTCTATTTCTTGAACAAGTCGTTGTGTTTTTTGATCATGAGCACCAGTGAAGTAAGAGCGGACTCTATTTTTTAAAAGCTTTGATTTACCAACATAAATTATAGTGCCATGTCGATCTTTCATTAAGTAGCACCCTGGCTTGGCAGGCAAGACGGCTAATTTCTCTTGAATATTCTGGTTCATAGAATTTCATTCCTCACTAAAAGCGTGCAATTAGAAATAATCCCCTGTCACTGTGTAACAAGGGATTTTATCTTTTCCATTTATCATTAAGCGTGCTTATTGATTAGTTCAACAAGAGCTTCTTTTGGTTGGAAACCAATTACTTGATCAACAACATTACCATCTTTAAATAATAATAATGTTGGAATACTCATTACGCCAAATTTGCTTGCTGTTTCTTGATTATCGTCAACATCAAGCTTAACGATTTGAACTTTATCAGACATTTCGCCATCAATTTCTTCAAGAACTGGAGCAATCATTTTACAAGGACCACACCAAGGTGCCCAAAAATCTACTAGGACCAAACCTTCAGCAGTTTCACTTGCAAAGTTTTGATCAGTAACGTTTTTAATTGCCATCGATTTTCCTCCTCTACTTACTTCATTTCAACATGAGTATACCATTATTAGAAAAACCTTACTAACAGTTTGCTTATCTTAAGCATAATTATCCGTAAGAAGCTATGGCACTTCTATAGGTAAAAAAAGGTTATCAGGAGAGTGATAACCCTCTTGATAACCATTTCTTACTATTAATTGCCCTTTAACTTCTTAATTTCTTCTGTTAGCATTGGAACTACTTCAAATAAGTCACCAACGATTCCGTAATCAGCAACATTAAAAATATTTGCTTCTGGGTCTTTATTAATTGCTACAATTACCTTTGAATTAGACATCCCGGCTAAATGTTGAATAGCACCAGAGATTCCAACAGCTATATAAAGATCTGGCGTTACAACTTTACCAGTCTGACCTATTTGTAGCGAGTAATCACAGTAATCTGCATCACATGCTCCACGAGATGCCCCCACTGCTCCTCCTAATACTTCTGCTAATTCATATAATGGCTTGAACCCATCTGCACTTTTAACTCCTCGTCCCCCAGCTACTACTACTTTTGCTTCTGATAAATCTACACCCTCAGATGCTTTTCGTAATACCGCTTTAATAACTGTACGCAAATCAGAGATTTCAACAGACTTCTCTTCCACATTTCCCGAACGGGATTCATCACGATCCAATGCCGGTATGTTGTTTGGGCGAATTGTTGCAAACAATAACCCATCTGTAATTACCTTCTTTTCAAAGGCTTTTCCAGAATAGATAGGTCTTGTAAATACAGTTTGACCACCATCAACATGAATATCAACAGCATCTGAAATCAAACCAACCTCTAATTTACTTGCAATTTTTGGAGTTAAATCTTTTCCTACTGCAGTATGCCCCATTATAATACCGTAAGGGTTTTCATCTTCGATCACAGCAAGTACAGCTTGACCATAACCTTCCGAAGTATAAGAAGTTAATTTTTCGTTTTTTACAGTAACGATGCGATCCGCTCCATAGTAAATCATTTCTTGGGCTAGGTCGTTTAAGTTTTCACTTCCACAAATTACGCCGACAACTTCTGCATCAGCATTAATTTTTTTCGCTGCAGCAATCGCTTCAAAAGTAACATTACGAAGGACGCCATCTCTAGATTCACCAATAACTAGTATTTTTTCGCTCATGAGTATTTCTCCCTTCTGTCATCCAAATTAAAGTACTTTCGCTTCATTTCTAAGCAGCGAAACAAGTTCCTTCACTTGATCCTCTAACTCTCCATTAAGCACTCTTCCAGCCTCTTTTTGTGGAGGTAAGAAAATATCAATTGTTTTTGTTTTTGGCTCTAACTCGTCTTCATCTAAATCAAGATCATCGATTTCTAATTCATCCAATGGCTTTTTCTTCGCCTTCATAATTCCAGGTAAAGATGGATATCTTGGCTCATTTAGTCCTTGCTGACAAGTGACAAGTAATGGTAATGTTGTTTCTACTTTCTCGACATCACCTTCTACGTCTTTATCAATTTTTGCTGTATTACCATCAATTGCTAGGCTTGTAATCGTTGTTACATAAGAAAAACCTAAGCGTTCTGCTAAACGTGGACCTACTTGCCCACTTGCTTCGTCAATGGCAACATTTCCAGCAAGAATTAAATCTACATCTTTATCTTCAAAAAACGCTTCCAATATTTTAACTGTTGTATATTGATCTCCGTCTTCAAGATCATCTTCTGTATTTATTAATACAGCCTTATCAGCACCCATTGCTAAAGCTGTGCGTAATTGCTTTTCTGAATCTTCATCCCCTACTGTTACGACAGTTACTTCTCCACCGTGCTCATCACGCTGTTTAATCGCTTCCTCTACCGCATATTCGTCATAAGGATTGATGATAAACTCAGCACCATCATCCTCTATACGACCGTTTGAAACAGAAATTTTTTCTTCTGTATCAAATGTTTTCTTTAATAATACGTAAATGTTCATTTGACTTCCTCCTCTAGTAAACTATTAAGCTGATTATCTATCGATAAAATTAGGCTTTCTCTTTTCAATGAAAGCTTGGACCCCTTCTTTAGCATCCTCAGAACCAAAGATTTCACCAAATGCCTTGGCTTCTGCTTTTACCCCAATTGCAAAATTATCATTTTTCGCATACGAAACTAATTGCATAATACGATTAATGGTTGGCTTGCTTTTAGCTGCAATTTTACTTGCGACTGAAAAAGCAACATCAAAAACCTCTTCCTCACTCGTAATTTGATTAACCAGTCCTAATTGATATGCTTCTTTCGCAGAAATCGGCTCACCAGTTAATATCATCTCATAAGCTTTCGGTGTTCCAACTAGTTGTGGCAATCTTTGTGTTCCAGCAAAACCTGGGATTATACCAAGAGTAAGCTCTGGTAGCCCTAATTTTGCGTTTTCGGTAGCTATACGAATATGACAAGCCATTGCAAGTTCCAATCCACCACCAAGTGCAGCACCATGAATGGCCGCAATAACAGGAATGGAGAGATTCTCTATTCGATCAAATATTTGCTGACCAAATTCTGAAAGGGATTGGTAATCAGAAGCTTCCTGAAGGGATGTAAATTCTTTTATATCTGCTCCTGCAGAAAAAAATCTTCCCTCTCCCTTTAAGACAATTGCTTTTACTTTTTCCTCGCGTTGAATCTCATCCAGCCTTTCTGAAAGCGCTTTTAATAGATTGCTAGATAATGCATTAGCAGGTGGGCTCTGGATAGTTAGAGTCGCCACATGCTGATGCAATTCATACAAAATTGTTCCCAAGTTTACACCTCTTCTCGAAAATCAATTCTTTTTATAAAACTATGTAATTCTATCTAACCATAATACCTTTTGTAAGTAAATCATGAACAGCAGGAGCAAGACCAACTAGATCATATTTTTCCTCATTCATTACCCAGTTTGTCACAGTCTCATCAAGCGTACCGAATATCATTTGTCTCATTAATTGTTTATTCATATCATTCCGGAAAATTTTTTGCTCAATTCCTTCTTTGATAATGCCATCAATAACATCTAGGTACGGCTTTAAAATACTATTGATTTGATGTCTTAATGTTAGATTCGATTGTCTAAGCTCCAACTGTGTCACGATTGCTAAGTGATGATTAGCTGCAAGCTGTCTAAAATGCATTTGGATAAGCGTTAACAGCTTATCACTTGCAGTTTCTCTTTGACTTGTTGCAGAAGCAATTTGTTCAATAAATTGGCCCATCTTTTCTTCAAATACGGAAACAAGAATGTCTTCTTTATTTTTAAAGTACAAATAGATGGTCCCATCTGCTACACCAGCTTTCTTAGCTATCTTTGACACCTGTGATCCATGGTAGCCATTTTCTGCTATAACATCTACTGCTGCATCTATAATTAAATTATATTTAGGTTTATTTTTCTTCATTTTCTTTCTCCTTCACACTTAACCATGCTGACAAATGAATGAATCATCATTCATTTTATATTGTAAAATGATATACCTAATCTGTCAATAACTAGGCATGTACTTTTGGGAAGGAAAAGAGATTTTTGTTTAAGAAGTAGGTGACTCTGTCTTATATTTACTTTTCTCTTCATCAATTAATTGCCTTCTCAGGATTTTTCCTACGGCTGTTTTTGGTAACTCATCACGAAAATCATAAATTCTTGGTACCTTATATGCAGCAAGGTTTTCACGACAATATGCATTTAATTCCTCTTCCGTTACGGCATACCCTTCTTTTATCACGACATACGCCTTCACCGTTTCACCTCTGTATGGATCGGGAACACCGGCCACTACTGCTTCTAAAACGGCTTCATGTTCATATAAAACCTCTTCTACCTCACGCGGATAAATATTGTAACCACCCGCAATAATCATATCCTTTTTACGGTCTACAATATAGAAATAACCATTCTCATCCATGTATCCTAAATCACCTGTTAATAACCAACCGTCCTTCAACGTATTTTCTGTATCCTCTGGCTTGTTCCAATAACCCTTCATCACCTGTGGACCTTTTACTGCTAATTCTCCAACTTCACCAGCTTTGACCTCATCTTCATAGGTCTCCATGTTTAAGATTTTAGCATCTGTATCTGGCCATGGTATTCCAATACTACCACTTATTCGATTTCCGTAGACTAGATTAGCATGTGTTACTGGAGATGATTCGGTTAACCCATATCCTTCAACGAGTCGACCACTTGTCACTTTTTCAAATTTCTCTTGAACCTCTACTGGGAGTGGAGCCGATCCACTAATACAAGCTTGAACAGAGGAGAGATCATATTTTTGTAAATCTGGATGGTTTAACAATCCGATGTATATTGTCGGCGCTCCAGGAAACAAGGTTGGCTTCAACTTATGAATGGTTTTTAGGACTTCTCCCGCATTAAACTTTGGTAGGAGGATCATTTTTGCCCCGTTAAAGATAGAAATGTTCATGACTGCGGTCATACCATAGACATGGAAGAAAGGTAATACACCGAGTACTACTTCTTCACCCTTTTTCATTTTGTAAATCCATGCTTCACACATCTTTGCATTGGCTACTAAATTACGGTGAGTTAGAATAACGCCTTTAGGAAAGCCTGTCGTTCCACCTGTGTATTGTAATAAGGCAATATCCTCTACTGGATCAACCGCTACCTTTTGATAAGCTGCTTCCGCTTTCGCCATAATGGATGTCCATAAATGTGTATTGCTAGACTCTTCTACTTTCACAACCATATTGTATTGCTTTTTTTGAATAAATGGGTAAATAAGGTTTTTCGGAAACGGTAAATAATCCTTTATCCCTGTAACAATCATGTGTTCTAGAGACGTGTTACCTTTCACACTAGTTACCCTTGGAACAAGAATGTCCAGGCAAACAATTACCCTCGAACCAGAATCCTTCATTTGATATTCTAGTTCTCTTTCGGTGTAAAGTGGATTAGTTTGCACAACAACCGCTCCAGCCATCAATGCACCATAATAGCCTATGACAGCCTGTGGACTATTTGGTAACATGATAGCAACTCGGTCTCCCTTTACTACACCCAAGCCTTGTAAATAATTTGCAAACTTCTTCGCAGACTGACACAGCTCCTCATAAGTTAATTCTTTTCCCATAAAATAAAGCGCTTTCTTTTCTTTGTACCTTAATGCAGTATCTTCTAAAAAATGATGTAATGGCTTCTCATCATAATGTAGAGAAGTCGGTATTTCCTTAGGATAATGCTGATGCCATCTTCTTTCTTCAACCATTAGAATACCTCCTTTTTAGTATACTTATATCCTATTATACCGACTTATTAATATTTTTTGAATTCTTATTTTCCTTTATTGTTAAAATTATTTGATTTCTCGCATTAAAATATACTGAAATCAATATCAAATGTAAGGTAGATAACACCTACTATTACGAAAACTACTGCTACACCAATACATATCTTTGCTAAAGTTTCCATCTGACTCTCCCTCACATAAATTAGATGATACTTGCCCCAATTATAAACGATAAACCAATTGAAATTATCATAGAAATTAGTCCAACAGCTTTATTTCCTTTGCCAATCTCTTCATCAATTTTCATTGTTGGTGTCAAAAACTCAAAGATAAAATACCCTAATAAAAGTAGTACAAACCCTACCGTTCCCCATGCAATACTAATTAATAACGTATCATTATGTTCAATAGAGTAACGGAATATGGTAGCAATCCCGAATATTTTCCCACCAGTGGCCATTGCTACCGCAAGATTTCCTTTTCTAATCTCTTCCCAGTTTTTATACGAAGTAACTAATTCAAAAATAGCTAAAAAAACTATTGTGCATAGAATAACAACACTGTATCGTGCCGCAGTATCTACTAGTACATTCTCCCAAAATCCGTTCATCTACGTACCCTCCCCCTCTAATTCCAACTTATCGAAATTCAATAACAGTCACACCACTACCACCTTCTCCTGCATCACCAGGACGAGAAGAGGAAATACTTGGGTGCTTTTTCACATACTCCTGTACACCCTTCCGAAGTGCACCAGTACCTTTACCATGTATGATAAAAGCTTTCGGATATCCTGCCAATACAGCATCATCAATATATTTCTCCAATTTGAGTAAAGCATCTTCAAAACGTTCGCCACGCAGATCCAACTCTAATGGTACATGATAGTTAGATCCTTTTACAGTTGTTAAAGGTTTTTCATAGGTCTTTTTAGGCTTGCCGACCAAATGTATGTCATTTCGTTTTACCTTTACCTTCATAATACCTACTTGAACTAAATATTCATTGTCATTAACCTTTTCTAGAACTGTACCATTTTGATTTACTGTTAATAGTTTAATTTCATCACCAGGTTGTAATTCTGCTTTTGTTACATCCTGTTTAACTTCTTTTACTTGCTTAGTAGAAAGCTTAGGTTGTGCCTCTTCTAACATTTTTCTCGCTTCTATCCATTCATGCTCCTTCAGCTGGGCATCAGTCTTCATCTTACGAATTTCTCCGACAATAATTTCAGCTTCCTCACGTGCCTTATTTAAAGCTTTTTCTGCTTTTTCCTCTGCCTTCTTATATAATAATTCACGCTTACGCTCGAACTCCTGCCATTCCTCTTGAATTTGATTTCGGAGTTTTTCACTTTCTAATAAGACCCTATGCGCCTCTTCATATTCTCTTTCAGCCTGAAGCTTTGACGTTTCAAGGGAAGCAATCATGTTTTCTACACTCTTAGAATCAACTCCAATAAGGCTTTTTGCTCTTTCAATAATTGTATCTTCTAGTCCAAGCCGTTTGGAAATTTCAAATGCATTACTTCTTCCAGGTACACCAATTAATAATCTGTAGGTTGGTTGAAGTGTTTCAACATCGAATTCCATCGATGCATTGATCACGTTTTCCCGGTTATAGCCATATGCCTTTAATTCAGGATAGTGAGTTGTAGCGATGACACGAGCATTTCTAGAAATTACTTCATCTAATATTGACATTGCAAGCGCTGCACCCTCCTGTGGATCCGTTCCAGCACCTAATTCATCAAACAACACAAGCGTATGATCATCCACCTGCTTTAAAATATCAACAATATTCGTCATATGAGAGGAAAATGTACTCAAGTTTTGTTCAATGGACTGCTCATCACCAATATCAGCAAAGACATGCGTAAATACTGCTAACTCACAACCATCTAGTGCAGGCACTTGTAGACCAGATTGTGCCATAAGTATACACAGACCAACCATTTTTAAGGTTACTGTCTTTCCACCAGTATTAGGTCCCGTTATCACAATAGAGGTGAAATCTTTACCAATTTCAATATCATTTGCTACTACTTCATCTATTGCAATTAATGGATGACGAGCTTGCTGCATCTTAATATATCCTTGATCATTCATTTTTGGTCTTGATGCCTTCATCTCGCGACCTAGATTTGCTCTGGCAAACATATAATCAATTTTGGCTAATCGAATAACATTCTCCATTAAAAAAACCTCTTCAGCCGCAATACTTTGGCTAAGTTCCTTTAATATCCGATCAATTTCTTGTTTCTCCTTTGCATGCAATTCTTGTAATTGGTTATTTAAATCGACTACTACTTTTGGTTCCATAAACAAGGTTTGACCGGAGGCAGATTGATCATGTACAATTCCACCTACTGCTCCGCGATACTCATGTTTAACTGGTAATACATAACGATCATTTCGAATCGTTATAATCGCATCAGACAGCATATTACTTTTCATTCTTGTATAGCTTTCTAGCTTTTCTCGGACTCTGCTTTCATTTGTTCGAATCGACGAACGAATACCTCTTAGTTTTTCAGAAGCACTATCCATTACATTTCCGTGATCATCTATACAGCTTTTGATTTTCATTTCTAAATTGCGTAGGGCTGTAATTCCTTCAACCGTCTCTTTTAGAATAGGGACTTCCTCTTCAAGTCCCTCGATAAACTCTTTTGCCTGACGTCCGCCGTATATTGTGTTCGCTATATCGAGGCATTCTGAAGTACTTAATACCCCACCGATAACACTCCGTTTAATACTTGCACGGATATCAGAAATTCCCCCTAATGGAACTTGTGCATTTAATCGCAATACATTTGCCGCTTCATCGGTTTCAGCTTGGAGCTGATTTACCTCTTCTATATTTGTGGATGGCTTCAATCGGGCAGCAAGGTCTTTTCCCAAGCTAGTTGCTGCATGATTACTTAATCGCTCGATTATTTTTTTAAATTCTAACACTCGTAATATTCGCTCGTTCATGTACTTGCTCCTTTAACCATGTTGTTTATTTCTTCTAAATTACTTACTACGATTAAAATACGCTATAAGTTTCTCCTTTGTCCATGTATTTAGAATCGTTTCTTTTCGGAGCCATCCTTTTCTAGCTACTCCAATGCCATATTTCATATGCTCGAGCATTTGATAGCTATGTGCATCTGTATTAATCGCTATATTCACCCCTGCTTCTTGAGCTAGCTTAGCCCATTCAGCGGAAATATCAAATCGGTTCGGATTGGCATTAATTTCTAATGCGGTATTAGTCTCTTTTGCTCGTTCAAGTAGTTTTTCCATATTTACCTTGTAACCAGGTCTTCTGCCGATTAATCGCCCGATTGGATGGGCAATTAATGAAACATATGGATTTTCTAATGCTGTATACAATCGTTTCATTATCTGCTCTTCTGTCTGACTAAAGCTAGAATGAATCGCCCCAATGACATAGTCCATTTCCTTAAGAAAATCATTTGAAAAATCAAGTGTACCATCTGGAAGAATATCCATTTCTACACCAGCAAAAATATGGATATCCGAATATTTTTCATTTAATTTCATAATTTCTTCTCGCTGGCTACGAAGGCGATCCTCATCTAATCCATTGGCTACTCGTAAATGTTTAGAGTGATCAGTGATTGCGATATAGTCATAACCAATACTTCTTGCTTGATTAACCATTTCCTCCAGTGTCTGAGCACCGTCACTCCAGGTCGTATGCATATGCAAATCCCCACGGATATCATCTAATTCAACAAGTTTAATCTGTTCCCTAAAAGCACTTATTTCACCATTATCTTCTCTAATTTCAGGCGGAATATAGTTTAGTCCAAAGTGCTGAAAAAAGTCCTTCTCCGATTGGAAAGTTAAGATCTCATTTGTTTCTTCCACTTCAATTCCGTATTCATTAATTTTTTCACCGAGAGATTTAGCCAATTGTCTCATTGCAACATTATGGTCTTTAGAACCAGTAAAATGATGTAGAGTTGTTACAAATTCATTGTCAGAGACAAGTCTAAAATCAACATTAATATCATAGACATCATCAATTGTAATAGATACCTTTGTATCACCATGAGCAATAATATCCTTAAGTCCAGGAATTTGGACGATGGCTGCTTTAACTTTTTCAACATGATCAGTGGAAATAATAAAATCCAAATCCTTAATAGTCTCCCTCATTCTTCTGAGAGAACCGGCTCTTGAAAAGCGAATGATTTCAGGTATTGTATGCAGGTATTCTTCTATGCGCTCAGCAAGCGGTAACATATCCGCAATAGGAATACGTTCTGGTCGCTTACCAACTTCTTGCAAAGCTACTAATATCTTTTCAGCAGATTTTTTTCCAAACCCTGCTAAGCTCTCCACTTGCCCTGATTCAATTGCCCTCCTTAAGCTATCTGCATCAACTACGTTCAGTTCTTGATATAGCTTCGCGAGCTTTTTACCACCTAGTCCAGGTACATTGAGTAATGGCACTAGTCCCTGTGGTACTTCTTTTTGAAGGTCTTTTAACGTTGCAGATTCTCCGTTCTGTACATACTCTAGTATTACCGTACTTGTTCCTTTCCCAATGCCTTTTATCGTTGTAAAATCCGCTATATCGGTTAAAGACCGTTCATCTCTTTCTAGTGCTTGAGCGGCTCTTCTGAACGCAGAAATTTTAAATGGATTCTCGCCTTTTAGTTCTAAATATATTGCTATTTTCTCTAATAATTTGATAACATCTTTTTTATTAACAGACATAACTTCATCACCTACTTAAAAATAATGGCTAATTCATATAGGATATAGTCTAATTGTACAGAGCATACAATATTAATCCTAGTATTATGAATTAGCCATCTAATTATAATTTTAACATTGTCACAATATGCGTAAACCATAAATCCTTTATTTTTTCCGAGAAATAAGGGGTGTTCTCGACAATAAATAATGCTACATTCGATTTATTAATCCATTCTTGTATAATTTCAATAGGTGTCAATACGACAATATAGAGCAAGACAAAAAGAATAAGATAAATCTCTATAAATCCTAGAATAGCTCCCGCAATCTTATTTATAGAATGCAAGATAGGTAAAGACGCAATTACATCAATCATTGATGCAATAATCTGTAAGACTATTTTTACAGCAAAGAAAATTATAGCAAAAGCTATTGCATTATAGAAGGCATCTTTAATTGGAAGTGCTTGGAGGAAATTAGCCCAGAGGCTTTCATCCCCTAAATCTGGATACGGTATCCAAATTGCTAATTTCGTAGCAAGCTTATCATAATTAATTGCTGCTACTATAAACGCAACAATAAAGCCAACAAGATGAACCGCTTGTAAAATTAGCCCCCTTTTTAGTCCCATTAAGGTCCCAAATAGTAGTAAAAGTATAAGTATAAAATCAACCATATGTCTTTTATCCTCTTTCTCTCTTTATTGAACCTAGCATCGTTGCATAATCTTCCTTCAGTTTTAAATAATCATTCATCGCGTTTATAGCGGTTAATACAGCGAGACTAGTAGTATCCAGCTGCGGATTCATCTCTTGAATCTCACGCATTTTTTGATCAACAAGACTAGCTACTAAACGAACATGGCTTGCATCTTCTTCTCCAACAATTTTATAGGATCTATTACGGATTTCAACGGTTACCCGTGTTTTATCGTGATTTTGGGTCACTATGTGTCCCTCCCATTAATACTAGCATAACTACTTTTCTATTGACCTGTCATATTTTTTCTATATTTTATCTTAACATGAAGCCTAACAATTAGGAAACTGTTCCTTCACATTTTTTTACTTTTCTTTCTTACAAATACTTTGTTATAGTCTATATAACAAGAAAGGATGTCGGTTTTGATGTCGCAAAACGTCTATACATTTACAATAGATAAAATCGAAACGATGCAACATTATTATCATAAATATTTACAAGAAGCTCCTCAAGGGTCCATTTTCCGTGCAAAGACTGAGAATGCAGTTATTACTGCATATCGCTCTGGCAAGGTATTATTTCAAGGAAGTAACCCTGAGGTAGAGATTACGAAATGGGTAGGGGGATTAAATGAAGCGGAGCCTGTGAAAAAAAAGGAACCCGTGTTATCTAGCTTCTCACCACCCAATTCCTTATTTTCAGCTTCCCATATTGGTTCCGATGAAGCTGGTACCGGAGACTATTTTGGTCCTATTACGGTGGCATGCACCTATGTAAAGAAGGAACAAATCCCATTTTTAAAAGAATTAGGAGTTAGAGATTCTAAAAATTTAACAGATAGTACGATAGTAAAAATCGCCTCTGAGTTGGCACAAATGCGTTTACCTTACTCCTTATTAATTTTACATAATCCGAAATACAATGCACTACAGCGAAAGGGCTGGTCACAAGGAAAGATGAAGGCAATGCTCCATCATCATGCCATTCAAAAATTATTAAAAAAGTTAGGAACTAGTGAGTATGAAGGAATTTTGATTGATCAATTTTGTGAACCGGGAATTTATCGGAAACATATTGCTTCAGAAAATGAAAGACTCCCAGAGAGTACCTATTTCATGACTAAAGCAGAGAGTTATTCCATAGCCGTTGCAGCAGGATCTATTATTGCACGAGCAAGCTTTGTGAAGGAAATGGATAAATTATCAGAGCAAATTGGTTTTGAACTGAATAAAGGGGCATCGAAAAAGGTTGATCAAACAATTGCACGAATTATCCGCGAAAAAGGTGAAGCTGTATTAGACAGCTGTGCTAAGGTACATTTTGCTAACACAGCTAAGGCAAGACAATATTTGTAATTCATAAAAGCATATGACTTAATCTATTAAAGAATTGTCAATTGGATTCTGGCTAATTGACAATTCTTTATGACATTAAAATCAATAATTTTATTCTACTTAAAGTACCTATTTTTCCCATTCTATCATTCTATAGAATCCTCTTTTTAAAAAAACACAACTCATCCTGAAGATTAAATCCTACCTTTTGATACAATCGAATAGCATTATCATTATTCACATTCACGCAAAGGGTTATAGAGTCAATTGCTTCAAAGGTAAACAGCCATCTTATGGCACCTTTTAATAACTGTCCTCCAATTCCCAGGCCTCTCTTATCCTCAAGCACACCAAAAAATTCAATACTTGCATCACCGAATTCTGGCTCCGCTTCGACATAAATATAACCTATTAGTTCTTCATTTTCTTTTCGTATGAACACCTTTTTATACTCATCTAATCGTTCAATAATTTGTCTTCCTGAGTAATACGTTCCTGGAAATGTCTTATCATGTAATTGTTCCATAGCATCATAAAATTTAGGTGTTAATTCTTCTAATGACGCCTCCTGAAGCAGATGACTATTTGAACGATCAAAAACTAAAATTGCCTCTTCACTTTCTTTGTTAAATTGATATTTCTGTGCAAATTCTAGTACATGCTTATTCATTTTATTAGGGAATAAAGAAACTGAGCTTATATTTTTAGGTAGTATTTCAATCATTTTCTCCCACATTTCATCTACTGTATTCCAATGATTCGCCAAAGCAAAAGGTCCCCAAATTTCTGCATTCCCACTATCAATATCTGGATCAAATCCTAGTACTCCTACTAGCTTTCCTCCATCATAAGCAGTAATAAAGCTCGTATTATAAGGAATTTCTTCCTTTATGTATTGCTTTATCTCAGTACTATCCCTTCCACAATAACCGATATGAAATGATTCCTTATTGTTCATTTCCGCTATAAAATTCGCTACAGCTTCCAGTTTATTTTCTTGCATGAATGATATTGTGGCCATATTATTTCTCCTCTGTTTATTATTTAATCCATAGCTTTTCTAACCTTCTCAGGTATCATAACAACCTCTGTATTTAAATCCACCGGTCTAAAGGTAGGATCAATGCATTCATCCCAGAACTGTAAATGTTTTTTATCAATCCAGCTTTCCGACTCTTCTACAGCTTGTCCACCTTCTCCTTGAACAGAATACCAGTACAAATACACTTCTCCATTCAGGGTTTCTCGGAATATCGTTTCTACATACATTTTTTCATCTTCTAGTGTGAGTAGTACATCCTTCATATTATCATTTAGAAACTTCAACCACTCATCGACTTTTTCAGTTTTACCTTCTTTCACTTTAAACCGAGTTAATTCAACGTTCATTCTCCTGCCACCTTTTATCTAGTTTCTTGTTGTAAATAATTACTTAGCTTCTAATTTATACTATTCTATCATATTGTCTTAGAATATTTACTAATATTTTCAAACATATGATACTAGTCAATAAATATAAAATGGTCACAAAAAAATACTCCCCTCCTAGCAACCAGATTTATACCTTTAATCTGCCTCTCTAAAAGGGGAGCATATACGTTGAATATTAAATTATCATCAACTTACGATCTTAGATATGATTTAAACTTCTCATTAACTGCTGCAATTACTTTTTGATAAGACTCTTCTACTTCTTCATCAACAAGTGTCCGTTCTGGATCTTGGTATAGTAGACTGTACGCTACTGACTTCTTACCTTTTGGAAGGTTCTCTCCTTTATACAGGTCAAAGATATGGACTTGCTTAACAAGTGGCGCTCCTACTTCTTCAATAGTTGCCTGAACATCGCCTGCATTTATTTGGTCATCCAATATAAAAGCAATATCCCTTGTAATCGAAGGGTATCTTGGAATTGCTGTATATGTTGGTTCATAACGATGAACTTCCAAGACTTTTTCTAGATTAATATCAAACACATAGGTTTCTTTTAAATCCAATTCTTTTTCTAAAGCTGGATGTAATTGACCTATAAATCCAATACTTTCACCATCTACTAATAAGCCTGCGGTACGGCCTGGATGCATATCTGGTAATTGAGCTTGTTGGATGGATAATTCAAGCTCCAAATGGTCAAATAAACCTTCTACTATACCTTTTACAACATAAAAATCCACTTTTTTATTTTCTTGTTGCCAAAGATGCTCTAACCATTTACCAGAAAGAACACCCGATAGACGTAATTGTTCATTTGGTTGTTTTGTAAGTTCTTTTTCCTCTGTAATAAAGATTGAACCTAATTCGTAGTATGCTATATTGGATTGGTTTCTCGCTAGGTTATAGCTAACGGTTTTTAATAGCTCTGGCAAGATACTTAAGCGCAAGAATTTATGATCTTCACTCATTGGCATAGCAAGGCTTATAGGCTCTGGATTTAATGATTCAATCTCAGGACTAATTAACTTGTTAATTAATGATTCACTAGTCAGCGAGTAGGTTCTTGTCTCAGATAAACCTACACCCTCTAGATAGTTTTTCACTGCTCTTCGTAAGTGCTGTCTTTTTGTTAAGCCACCAGCTTGTGCAGTTCCGGTTGGTAATGTATATGGGAGATTATCATAGCCAAAGATTCGAGCTACTTCTTCTAGCATATCTTCAAAGATTGTTATATCACCACGACGTGTTGGTGCAAACACTTTAAAATGCTCTCCTTGTTGCTCAAAGTTAAATTGAAGTCTTTCAAGGATTTTAGCTATCTCATCAGATGCAATATCGGTTCCAAGTCGGTTATTAATGGTAGCTGTATCCATTTCAACAACCTTTTCAGAACGATCCAACACATCAGCCTCTACGACACCTTCTAGTACTTTTCCTCCGGCATATGCTTCCAGAAGATGACATGCTCGTAGGCCAGCATGTTTCACGCGATTTGGGTCAATCCCTTTTTCATAACGAGTGCTCGCTTCACTACGTAAACCTGTTGCTTTAACGGTTTTACGGATGGAGATGGAATCAAAATAGGCAGCTTCTAATAAAATAGTTTTCGTCTCACTAGAAACTTCTGTATTTGCTCCACCCATTACTCCTGCTAAGGCAATTGGCTCTTTACCATTTGTTATTACAAGATTTTCCGAAGTTAATGTTCGCTCTACATCATCTAAGGTAACAATTTTTTCAGCCTGTTTTGCAGGGCGGACTACAATTTCCTTGGAGTTCAATTTATCATAATCAAAGGCATGTAGTGGCTGTCCATATTCCATTAATACATAGTTTGTAATGTCCACAACATTATTGATTGGACGTACTCCTGCAGCTAGAAGATAATTTTGCATCCACAATGGAGAAGGCTTAATTTCTACATCCTTAATGATAAAAGCTCCATAGTAAGGATTTAGCTTCTCATCCTCCACCTTAATGGAGATATAATCGGATGCCTTTTCTGAGATCGTTTTTACCTTCTCACTTGGAAGACTAACAGGTTTATCTAAAAGTGCACCAACCTCATAAGCAACACCAAGCATATTTAAACAATCTGCACGGTTAGGTGTAAGGTCAAATTCTAAAATAGCATCATTGGAATTTAAATAAGAAGCTACACTTTCTCCAACTGGAGTGTCTTCTGGAAAAACATAAATTCCCTCTGCATACTCTTTAGGGATGTGCTTCTCATCAAAGCCAAGTTCCTGTAACGAACAAATCATACCGTTAGACTCTACACCGCGAAGCTTTGCCTTTTTGATTTTGAAGTTTCCTGGTAATACAGCTCCTGGTTTGGCAACAGCAACTTTCTGACCTTGGCGAACATTCGGTGCTCCGCAAATAATTTGCAGCTTCTCTTCTCCAACATCAACCTGACAAAGGTTTAACTTATCTGCATTCGGATGCTTTTCACATGATTCCACATAACCGATAACCACATTTGTACTCTTCTCGGCTACATACTCAACACTATCTACTTCAATCCCAGATTTCGTAACCTTTTCCGCTAATTCCTCTGGGGTAATACCATCTATATCTACATAATCCTTCAACCAATTTAATGAAACTAACATTTAATTACCCTCCTTTTACGCTTGATGGAATTGCTTTAAGAAACGATTATCATTCAAATAGAACTGACGAATATCACTTACACCATATTTCAGCATTGCAATACGCTCAGGTCCCATTCCAAAAGCAAACCCAGAATAAACTTTAGGATCATAGCCACCCATTTCTAGTACATTTGGATGTACCATTCCAGCACCTAAAATTTCAATCCAACCTGTTCCCTTACAAACAGAACACCCTTCACCATGACATACCTTACATGAGATATCCATTTCAACAGAAGGCTCTGTAAATGGGAAGAAGCTTGGGCGAAGGCGAATATTACGGTCTTCTCCAAACATTTTCTTAGCAAAAATATTAAGTACTCCTTTTAAATCACTCATCTTCACGTCTTTATCGACATATAAGCCTTCGATTTGTGTAAATTGGTGCGAGTGTGTGGCATCATCGGTATCTCGGCGATATACTTTCCCTGGACAAATCATTTTAAATCCTTTTTCACCTTTATATTCACGCATTGTACGAGCTTGTACTGGAGAAGTATGTGTTCTCAGTAAAAGTTCATTCGTGATATAAAATGAATCCTGCATATCCCTTGCTGGGTGGTTTTTAGGTAAATTTAGTGCTTCAAAGTTGAAATAATCCGTTTCTACCTCCGGACCTTCTCGTACTTCATAGCCCATTCCGATAAATAAATCCTCAATCTCTTCAATTACCTTTGTTAATAAATGAGGACCGCCTACCTTTACCGGACGACCTGGTAAGGTCACATCAATCGATTCTTCCTTTAATTTTTCTTCCAGGGCAGCTTTTTCAAGTAGGTCACTTTTTTCATCGATAGCCTTTGTAATTGCTTCACGTACTTGATTAACAATTTCCCCAACTACTGGTCTTTCCTCAGGTGAAAGTTTCCCCATACCACGTAATACTTGTGTTAAGGAACCTTTTTTACCTAAATACGCTACTTTAAGTGCTTGCAATTCTTTCATATCATTAATTTGTTCTAATGTAGCAAGTGCCTCTTCCTGAATGGCTTTTAATTCTTCTTGCATGGTTTTACCTCCCATATAAAAAATAATAATTAAAATGACTCGCGTCTTAAACAAACAAAAAAGCCCCTATCCCAAAATAAGGGACGAGGCTTTGGTCGCGGTACCACCCTTGTTGACACAGATTGTGTCCAACTTACGTTTCGATAACGGATTTTTATCCGGAACACCTTTACTGTTAATCAGGTCCAAGTGTCAGCTCCAGAGTGAATGATTAATCAGTTCATGGTAGAATTGCTTCCAGTCTGTGGCAATTCCTCCCTGTCAAACCATGTTTATAACTGGTAATCGCTCTTTCATTGCTTTTTACTATTTACATATAACATAGATTATAGCGATAATACTGCATAATTTCAATACCTATCCTTTTAGATGATACATTAATATCCCAGCAGCAATGCTTACATTTAGAGATTCAGCTTTTCCGTATATTGGAATCTTCACAATTTCATCTGCAAGCTCTAAAATTGTTCCCTCTATTCCTGCACCTTCATTTCCTAATATAAGTGCTACCTTCGAAGTTGGCTTTAGTGTATGAAAATCCTTTGAATTGGTCAATGCACTTGCCCATATACGAAAGCCTTCTTGTTTAAGCTTATTAATTTCAGTAGGTAGGCTTTCTTGAATGATAGGAATATGAAATAAGGACCCTTGTGTGGCTCTTATCA
Organism: Ornithinibacillus bavariensis; assembly: GCF_018333235.1. Lineage (GTDB taxonomy): Bacteria > Bacillota > Bacilli > Bacillales > Amphibacillaceae > Ornithinibacillus > Ornithinibacillus bavariensis. Next base: position 273,746 of record NZ_BORP01000004.1, read on the forward strand.
CTTTATCATTATATAAATCGACAGTTCCTTCCCCTAGCATTACTGCATCAAATCCAGCTGCATCTGCAGTACGAATTATCGTACCAAGATTACCAGGATCTTGAATACGATCTAGTAAAAGATAAAGATTTCCATTTATTTCATGACTATTTTTCATTCTTACGACAGCCGCAATTCCTTGTGGTGTCTTCGTTTGTGAAATGTGCTGGAAAACATTTTCCGCAACCTCTACAGTAGGTGCATCACACTTCCACGCTGGTAATGAAACATCTTCTTGAAGGATTATCTCCAATACATCCCAATTACTTTTAATAGCTTCCTCTATTAAATGAAATCCCTCAATCAAAAATGTTCCCGCTTTTGTTCGCTCTTTTCTATTATGTAGCTTTCGCCAATTTTTTACTTTTTCATTTTTCACTGATGTTATCAATTTCTTCATTCCTATCCTATTATCTTCCATCATCATACATATTTACACCTAATCTGGTCAAACTATCCATAGTTTAATCTTAATAAGGGGTGATTTTTTTTGGATTTAAATTTACGAAAGGCCATCTTATCAAATATTGCCACCAATGACCAAAGCCAATTAGAAGCAACGATAGTCGATGCTATTCAGTCAGGTGAAGAAAAAATGCTACCAGGTCTTGGAGTACTTTTTGAATTAATTTGGAACCAATCCGATACCGCTGAAAAACAAGAAATGATCGAAGCTCTTGAGCAAGGTGTCAAGAATGCAGTATCTGAATAATTAGAATTTGGAGGTACCTAATAGGTACCTCATCTTTTTTAAAAAATGAGTCTAAAGACTCAGCAAACTTTTTGGAAGCCACATTTCCTATTTTTTAGTTAAATTATGTCGATTAAGTTTAAAACATCAAGACTAAATACCTATTCAATAAAAAGATAGATAGGTATTTTACATCATTTTATAATTTTCTTCCTTTTAAAAATTCGTTGACTGTTTCACATCTTGATGATATACAATTGTTGTATTATATTTATTTTTATGTGATATAACCTTACTGAATTAATAAACTAGTACAAAGGTTATTATCGAAAGGGGATTACGATGGAAGTAAACAATCAAGATGTTCAAGTCAAAAAGAAGGGGTTCAACAAATTACTAGCGATAATTATTGCAGCTGCAATTTTACTAGTTGGTGGAAGTGTTGCTGCATTTGTACTGTTAGATAATTCGTTAAAAACAAAGTACTTTCTTTCAGAAAAAGAAACCATGAATATGTATGCAGAACAAATGAAAGAACGCTATGCACCTGAGCTAGAATGGGCAGAAAAATCACTTGAAAAGCCAGTAGAAAACACTTATAAAGTGTCCGCAGAGATGAATATGCAACTACCTAGCTCTGGCCCGATTACCCCAGACCAAATACTTAATAATTCTACGTTATCCATTAAAAGTGGTGTAGATCGTAAAGAAAAGATTGCTACAGCAGAAATTGCTGGAAGCTTCGGTAATTTTGAAATTGATGGTGTGAATTTCTTTCTTACTTCTGACAGCATGATGTTAGGTCTACCGTTTTTAAAAGAGGTACTTCAGCTTAAAGGTGAAGATTTTGGTAAAGTGATGCAGCAGGTTGATCCTACTACCTTTACAGGTGAAGAAAAAATCGACTTTAGCATGCTATTTGAAGGAAACGTTCTTCCTGAAAAGGATTTAAAATATATAGAGGAAGAGTACGGAAAATTTATTTATAATGCAATTCCAGAAGAAGCGTTTAAATCTACTAAAGAAACTGTAAAAATTGGTAGTGATAATGTAGATACAGAGAAGATTACATTTCATTTAACTGAAAAAGAAGTAAAATCATTATTATCCGATACATTAGAAAAAATGGCTAAGGATAAGCGTTTAAAAGAAATTATCCATGAATATGCTGTACAACAAGGTTCTGGTCCATTTGTTTTTGCAGAAAATTCTGATCTAACCATCTCGAAAGAAGACTTTGAGGAGGCTTACAATACGGCTATAGAAGAAGCAATAAATGGCTTAGATGATTTTGTAATACCAGACGGATTCACTTCCACTATTTGGGTGAAAAAGGATATTATTGTGAAACGCGATCTCTCTATAGAATTTGGACCATCTGAGGATGATCTTCTCACATTATATATTAAGGGTCATTTAAACCAAGATAGCAAAGAATTAGCATTTGAATATGACTTTGGTTTTGTTTATGATGACGTTGATCAAGCATTAACACTTGAAGGAACACTTGCAAATAATGATGGAAAGATTAAGGATTCTATCAAAGTATCTGTTGCAGATATGGAACTTAGCTATAAAACGGATGAAAGCCTGAAGAAAAACAAACGAGACTTTGATCGAACATTCTCCTTTGTTGAACCTACTGGGTATACACTTGAACTATTCTGGACTGGGAACTCAGAATACGATGGTGACAAGATGAACTCTAAGCATGAAATTACTGTTGCAGGTGATGACTTTGAAAAGGATTTAGTTACCCTATTTATTGATAATGAATCAACCGTTAAAGATTCTATCAAACTACCAAAAGAAGAAGATGTAAAAGATGTCGGTAGTATGAGCTATGAAGAAATGATGACATACTTTGAAAATGAAGTTTACCCTCAATTTGAGGAGTGGCTAATGAGTGTTTTCGGTTTTGGATTTTAATCAAATGTTTTTATAAAGCAGGTGAACTTAATGCAATTCCTGAAGTTTGTCCCATTATTCACCAAATATAATTTCTTGCAACTCAGGAGGAAGTGGCTTTCACTTCCTCTTCTTTTACTTTTTCCATTCCTTTTAATCGGACTGGTTACTGTTATTATCGTCTCCTATTTTTCCAATTTAGAAGAAAATCCATTGCAAATTGGATTGGTAGACCTAGATCAAACAGCAGAAACTGAGATGGTGGTCAGCCTACTTGAACAATCATCACAGCTCGGTGATTTCATACATATGAAGCAAACTTCTGAACAGAAAGCACAAACAGCTATAGAGAAGGATGAATTCGTGTCTTACATACTTTTTCCAGAGTCATTTACAAAAAAACTCTATTACGGAGAATCGGTAGTTGTTACAGTTGTAGGGAATCCGAATCGTCAGCTTGAAAGTTTTCTTATTAAAGGTTTAGTTGATAGTGCTGCTCGACATATTAGTGCGTCACAGGCGAATATTTTAACGATTAACCATTTTGCTAAACAATTAGATCTTGATACGAAAACTAGAAATGAAATTGTGTTAGCACAGTTTAATGAATTTTTGCTTTATGCAATCGGGAAGGACCAATTACTGGATCAAAACAAATTAACCAATAATTCCACCACTTCACCAATAAAATATTTTGGCATTGCAGGAGCGTTCTTTGTTATCACGATGTGGACAGTAATGGTCTATCTATTCCTTTATAAAGAGGCATCAAATGAACTACAAACACGAATGTCACTTTATGGTGTTACAGATTTTCAGCAAATAGTCGCAAGAATTATAGTTACTGTCTTAATAACTAGTTTACTAGGTGTACTGTTATTTATCGGATTAAATTATTCACTATCTATTTCCATGAACACAGCTAGTTATGGAAAACTAATTCTGTTCATCGTGTTATATAATCTTACTTTATTATCCTTCTTGGCGTTAATAGAAGCTATCGTGCCCTCACAGATGCTACGGCTAACCGTACAAATTCTTGTGACCAGCCTCCTACTTCTTGCCAGCGGATCATTAATACCAGCTATATATTTACCATTGTATATTCAAGACATCCTTCCGTTTATTTTTTCCAATCAAGTTTTTTACTGGTTAGAAGAAATCATGCTTAATGGACGGAATTATGTAGAATTCATTCCCATAATTTTAACGTTGGTAGTCGGCTTTTTACTACTAATAGGGGCATCGTTTGTAAAGGAGCGTGTGAGAAATGAATGATATGTTATATGCACGTTTTCTATTGTGGAAAAAAAGACCCTTTTCCATGCTACTTTGGTTAATACTGCCTATCATAGGAACGATTCTTATCATAACGATGACTAATTCGATTCAAGAAGATTCCCGTATACCGATTGGATTAGTAGTAGAGGATGATTCTGCCTTAGCTCATGCGCTTATGGAAAAAGTTAAAGCTTCTAATCTTGTACAGGTATATACTCTTACGGAAGAAGAAGCAATCTATCAATTAGAGAAACATGATTTAGACAGTGTTTTTGTCATCCATGATGGGTATGAAAGCTCTATTTTGAAAGGAAAACGAAATAATATTATATCCAGCTATCAAACAGACTTGTCCCTTGCTTATGCACCAGTAAAGGAAATGATTGTATCCCTTGTTCAAGAAGAAACAGGTCGTGCTAAAGCAGCACATTTTATCTTGGACATGAATGAACAATATAATGGACAAGCGTCCTGGACATGGGATGAAATTTCCGAAAAAAGCAAGGAGATTCAACAAGATGAAAATTTATTAAATACAGCTTTTCGTTATTATCATTCAGAACAACAAGTGGAAAATACGCCATTAATAGCATGGAATACTTGGGGTCTATGGGCAATTATAAGTTTTATCACTACATTATTTTTATCGGATTGGGTGATACAAGAAAAATCGATGACTGTTACGACACGATTTTCATTTTTGAGAATATCGAGAGCTTCCTACTATTTTCAAAATATATGCCTATATCTCCTACTGTTTTTGCTGTTTGATTTACTTGCTATAACCTTATTCACGGTACTTTTACATGAATTTGTGTCCGTTCCGTTAGTAATACATATATTGAGTTTTCGAATTATGATGACAGGACTTGCCTTCAGCATTGCCAATTGTTTTCGCTCCAAAGGCACATTCTATACTGTTACTATATTACTAGCATTAATCATTGCAATTATAAGTGGCACTATCCTCCCTATTGAAGGATTTATACCAAAAACACGATTATTAACACAAATTAATCCATTACACGAATTTCTTGCCGGTAAAATCACTATAATTTGGGGAGTTATTAGTATCTTTTTAGTACTGATTACCCTGTTCAGAAAGGAGAGATTCAATGCTTAAGGTAGATTCTTTGTCAAAGCGCTATGCAAAAAATCAGGTTCTCCATCAACTCTCTTTTCAGATTCATCCTGGAGAGATTATTGGATTGGTCGGTGAAAATGGCGCTGGCAAATCAACTCTATTAAGACTGCTAGCTACTATTGATAGTCCAGATAAGGGCACTATTTCATTAGATTCATTAACATACGGAAAAGACAAAAAAGAAATTCGAAAACATATTGGATTCGTTCCTCAGGATATCGCTATTTGGGATGAGCTAAGTGTAAGGGAAAACATGCATTTCTTTGAAAAGCTATCCTATCAATCGAAGTCGGAAGTACAATTGAAGCAATTATGTCTTGACATGAATCTCAACAAATGGGATGAGCCAGTAAAAACATTATCGGGCGGAATGAAACGTAAGTTAAACCTAGCGATTACGTTAATTCATGATCCCAAAGTATTATTATTAGACGAGCCTACTGTAGGAATTGATTTAAAATCGAAAAAAGAAATTGGGACTTATCTATGGAAACAAGCAAAAGAATTTAACCGAATCATTGTTTATACCTCTCATGATATGGACGAAATACGTGAGCTATGTGATCGAATCCTTTGTATTGGAAATGATCGATTCTACGAAGAACTCTTACGCAAATCTGGAAAAGAAATAATTTCGGTCTAGCATTTTATCAATGATATATAGTAGAATAGTAGTAGAGAAATTAAGGGGCGACTTTTCACGATGGATATTAGACAAATACAATCACTAATGCAATTACAAGCTATGTCAATTCTGAACTCTGGAAATAGTTCTTTATCTAGCTTTTCTCCTATTGTAGATATGGCATTTAAGCAAATATTGGAGAATGAATTGCTTGAGAATGGCCAACAGAATACACAGACTTATACACCAACAAACACGATTAATTATCCATATATCAACATGATGGGTTCGTTAGATACATATAATACTGCTATTCCCAACACATCTACAAAGGATTTTGATGCATATATTAAAAATGCCTCACAGAAATATGGTATTAATGAGAAATTAATCCATTCGGTTATTGAAACTGAATCTAATTATAATCCCTTTGCAAAGAGTAGTGCAGGAGCTCAAGGTTTGATGCAGCTAATGCCCGGTACTGCCAGAGGCCTTGGAGTATTAAATCCATATGATCCGCAACAGAATATAAATGGTGGTACGAAATACTTACGTGACATGCTTAATCGGTATAATGGGAATATTGAACTAGCGTTAGCCGCATATAATGCGGGCCCAGGTAATGTAGATAAATATCAAGGTATACCACCATTTAAAGAAACGCAGAACTATGTTCAAAAAGTAATGCAACGATATCTCGCCTAACAATGAAAAAGCCTGAACTTTTTTATCAGTTCAGGCTTTTTCATTTGTTATGCTAAAAAAATTTCATCTACCGTTTTACGGTCAAGCTTTTTAATCACTTCTACAATAAGCTTTACTGCATTTTCAAAATCATCACGATGGAGTATTCCGGCATGTGAATGGATATAACGAGTTGCTATAGTAATGGATAATGAAGGCACACCATTCGCTGTTAAGTGAATAGAACCCGAATCTGTACCACCAGCAGCAATAGAAGTGTACTGGAATGGAATATGATGCTCCTCTGCAGTTTGAATGACTAGGTCACGAACTCCTTTGTGAGAAATCATCGAAGCATCATAAAGGACTATCTGTGGTCCTTTACCAATTTTATTATCTGCATCCTGTTCTTTAATTCCTGGCGTGTCCCCTGCAATACCAACATCCACTCCAAAGCCTATATCGGGCTTTATCGCATAAGCACTTGTTTTAGCTCCCCGTAGTCCTACTTCCTCCTGTACAGTTCCAACACCATAAACAATATTAGGATGTTTTTCATCCTTCAATTTTTTCAATACTTCAATAGCAATGGCACAGCCGATACGGTTATCCCATGCCTTTGCAAGTAGTAATTTTTCATTTTTAAGTGGCGTAAACTCAAAGTAAGGAACAATGGAATCTCCTGGTCTTACCCCAAATTCTCCTGCCTCTTCCTTACTTGATGCTCCAATATCAATAAACATATCTTTTATGTCAACAGGCTTTTTCCGATCTGCAGCAGAAAGAATATGTGGTGGTTTTGAACCAATAACCCCGGTGACATCTCCTTTTGACGTCATAATTGTTACACGTTGGGAAAGCATGACCTGGCTCCACCAACCACCAATCGTCTGAAAATAGACAAATCCTTTATCATCGATTCTTGTTACCATAAAACCAATTTCATCAAGATGCCCTGCAACCATAATTTTAGGACCATTTTCGTCGCCTACTTTTTTGGCGATTAAGCTACCGATATTATCTGTAAATACTTCATCCGCATAAGGTTGTATGTATTTTTCCATAACATCTCGAGATTCCTTTTCATGACCTGAGATTCCTTTAGCTTCTGTTAATTCCTTTAACATCGACAATGTTTCATCTAATTGAGCCATAGTGATACCTCCTTTGATTATTTCCCCTTTAGTATACAGTTTTTTTAATAATTAGGGTATTAATAGCCATTGTTTTGGCGTTTATAATTTACTTCATTTTTTTTCATATATGCCTTATAGATGTCTTCTTCTTCAAAACCAAGCTTCAAACCTAATAGTAAATATCCTTGGAATAAACGTTCATAGTTTGTCTGAGATGGATTATTTTTAAACGATACACAATCTTCAAAGACATTGTTAAATAATTCCGTTTCCGTGAGATCTACTAACACCAGTGGGGTTGTAGATGTATAGACTAGTCCCTTTTCAAGTCCTAATGATAACATAAAATGAATTCCGTCTACATATTCTTCTAAAATAACTTCCTTACTACTTCTCGCTTTATTACTCCAAAACTTAAAACATCTCGTTTCATTTGCTAATTCACCAAGCTCAACCAATAAAGCTAAATACTTTTCTTGAAATAAATCCTTATCGGACAAATTGTGATTAGATTCGATGTATGAATCTAGTTGCCTCTGCATGGAAAATAATGATTGCCAGTCCATTGTAAAACTCCTTTTTAAGCTATTTTCCCTGATATTTACTATGTAACAAATATTTAATAAAAATAATGAAACCTTCTATGCTACTATTTCGTATTGCAGAATAATAACGATTACCAGGGAGACGATGGTACATGATAGTCATTTTGTTTCGCATCTTAATAATAGCGGCCATTATTTTACTTTTGTATTCTATTATACAATACTTTCGTAATCCAGAAAGACTCTTGCAGCATGCAAAAATCTCAAATGGATTTTATTTTATTGATGAACAATGGAATAGTAAGAAAAATATTCGTCTTGTATATAAGGGATGTCAGTTCGAAGGAGAAAAATATGTGGGAACAACAGAGAATTCATTTGAGATAGTCGATATTCATGTTACTGTGACAGACCCCATTGAGCTGCAGGGATTAACAAGGGATGATATTTATTTTTTAGAAAAAGAACTTCTTATCCGTTACCCGTACGCTAAAGTAACCTGGAAGCATCCTATTGATAAACTAATCGTGACAAAATAAAGGGCGCAGCTATAAAACTAGATGCGCCTTTATGTAGTGGTTTGAAAGAATTCTTCCCATTTAATCACGATCTCTTTTCTGCGCAATGCATAGATTAGTAGTAATAAAGCAGTTAAAGATAAGAGAATATGCATTGGCGATAAACTGGATAGCCACTGTCCTATTGATGTATATATAACCGCAAGTGGTATATTCGTCAAAATGGATGATTTAGTATAATCCTTAAAGCTAGTTGTGATTTCAATTAAACATAGTGATAACAAGTGAAAATGGATAAATGGTATAAGTCTCAATAAAGAGATTTGAGTTGTCGTCAATTCCACATGCTTTCCTAATAACTTCTTCTTCATTCGTAATAATCGTTCAGACATTTTAGGCATGAAGCGAATAAGAAAATAAAAGATAATACTAGATAAGGTAATTCCTATAATGGAATATACAGTTCCTGCCAGTACACCAAATAGGATTCCCCCGGATACACAAATAAACACGACAGGTAAAAAAAACATCGGACGAAGCAAATGAACAGCAATGAATATAAGTGGGGCAAATAGTCCACCTGTTTGTACGATGGCCATTATATAGTTACCAAATAGCTCCATAACCTTCCTCCTTCTTGATCGAGTAAGAAAGAATACATATATAACCTAGCCTAACGGTACATGTATATGACATAAGACGAGCTATTATGACATGAAAAAATAACCAAATAATGCAACATCTATTACTACTAGTAAAGGCATTCCAATCCGAAATGAGTTATGTTTCGTTTTATGATGAAAAACTTTCATTCCTATATAGGATCCAAGTGCACCACCTAGGACCGCAATTCCCCAAAGAGTCCGTTCTGGTATCCTCCATTCATCATTTCTTGCCTTTTTCTTATCTACTCCCATAAAAATAAAACCGATGATATTTGCAAATCCTAAATAATATACTAGTTCTTGTATTCCCATGAATGCAGCCCCCTCATTAAATCGTAATAAATAATCACAGTTAATTCCAATTCTTTATAACAAGAACAGCAGCTGTTCTCTCAGGCAATATTGCAAATTATTTTAACTGGGCTTTCTACTGTAACATGTTTTTTCTTACTGATATTCCTTCATTTTCACTTCACTCTTTACCGGTAAAGAATCTCTCAACTTTTTTTATTAATCATAACCTGAGCCAATTTATAAAAAAAAATGAGGCAGGGGCATAGCCCCATTGCCTCATCGTCTTAGTTATTTAATGCAGCTTTAGCCTTTTCAGCTAGTTGAGCAAATGCTTGCTCATCATGGATAGCAAGATCTGACAACATTTTACGGTTGATTTCAATACCTGCTAATTTTAATCCGTGCATTAGTTTGTTATAAGAAAGGTCATTCATACGTGCTGCAGCGTTAATACGAGCAATCCAAAGCTTACGGAATTCACGTTTTTTCGCTTTACGGTCACGATATGCATATTGACCTGATTTCATAACTTGTTGTTTTGCAGTTTTAAATAAAGTTCTCTTTGAACCGTAATAACCTTTAGCTAATTTAAGTACGCGTTTACGACGAGCACGCGTAACTGTTCCACCTTTAACACGTGGCATAGTAATTCCCTCCTAATACAATACGTTACGTTGTATGTCCATTTAGTTTATTTAGTAGTTGTTATTTCACAAATACAATACTTCTTATTTAGGAAGCATTGCTTTGATACGCTTGTAGTCACCAGAAGATACTAAAGTACCTTTACGTAATTTACGTTTTTGCTTTTGAGACTTATGAGCAAACATATGGCTTGTATAAGCATGTGATCTTTTTACTTTTCCAGATCCGGTTTTTTTGAAACGTTTTGCAGAACCCTTATGGGTTTTCATTTTTGGCATGTAGATTTCCTCCTCGAATGCTTAAATGCTTATCATTTATTTTCATTATTTGGAGCAAGCATCATAAACATATTACGACCTTCCATCTTAGGCTTAGATTCCACTGTTGCGATATCCTTAACCTCTTCTGCAAAGCGGTCTAATACTTCTTGACCAAGCTCCTTATGCGTAATTGCACGTCCGCGGAAACGAACTGCAGCTTTTACTTTATCACCTTTTTCAAGGAACTTACGTGCATTCTTTAATTTTGTATTAAAGTCATGATCGCCAATTCCAGGTGTAAAGCGCACTTCTTTAACGTTAATAACTTTTTGATTTTTGCGAGCTTCTTTATCCTTCTTTTGTTGCTCGTAACGGAATTTACCGTAGTTCATGATTCTACAAACTGGTGGTTTTGCATTAGGTGCTACCATGACAAGGTCAAGATTTGCTTTTTGAGCAAGTTCTAGAGCCTCTTGACGTGTTTTAACACCTAGTTGATCACCGTTAGAATCAATTAATCGTACTTCTTTCGCACGAATCTTTTCATTAACGTTCATATCTTTGTTAATAGCCAGCCACCTCCAAGTGATTTTTGGGTTTCTGATCATTACGGACAAGTTCTTCAATAAAAAAATGTGGGCACACAAATGCACCCACACGTCTTTTAGTCATTCATAAAGCTGTGAACCAGTCAACTGCTTGTAGGCGTTGAACAGGTGAGAAGCGGGTGCCTCTACTTGTCTTTTGATCATTCAATTTTATTCAACTGTTATAGATTAACATATGCTTGAATAAAGTGTCAACCCTTCATACTCTATTTAGTATACACTACTTATTCGTTTTTTGGAAGTTTAGTGTAATTCTACTGGTATTTCTCTTTAATTTGTTTAAACATTGCGGCAAAAAGAAAACTATCAATAACCAATAAAACCCATGAACTTACCTATCCTAGATGAACAATACACCATCCATTCATTTGGTTTGAATAGGTAACATCGACTTCAAAATTATCATTGAAAGAAGGTAAAACAAAATAATTAGATAAAAATAAAACCACATGAAATCCGTATCGTGACGATTTCATGTGGTTAAGCACCATTTTATCATAGGCTTTATTCTTTCTTTTATAGGATCATCTATGCTTAAATAGAATCTATTTCTTTACACGTAATACTTTCTTGTCAATCTCATCTTTGATTAACTTTTCAAAATCAGCATAGGAAAGTGTTTCTGATTTTTGCTCTCCGTATCTTCTTACATTTACAGCATCATCTTCCATTTCTTTATCCCCAACTACAAGGGCAAATGGAATTTTTTCAGTTTGAGCTTCACGTATCTTATATCCAATCTTCTCGTCACGCTCATCTACTTCAACACGAATTCCTTGGTATTGTAATTTCTCAGCTACCTTCTTCGCGTAATCTAAATGCGCTTGAGGAGAAACTGGAATTACTTTCACTTGAACTGGTGCTAACCATGTAGGGAATGCCCCTTTATATTCCTCAAGAAGGAATGCAACAAATCGCTCCATCGTTGAAACTACTCCACGGTGAATGACAACTGGGCGATGTTCTTTACCATCTTCTCCGATATAAGAAAGCTCAAATCGCTCTGGTAATAACACATCAATTTGAACAGTGGACAATGTCTCATCTTTACCTAAAGCGGTTTTTACTTGGACATCTAGCTTAGGACCATAGAATGCTGCTTCCCCTTCTGCTTCCACATAGTCTAGGTTCATATCTTCCATTGTTTCCTTTAGGATACTTTGTGTTTTTTCCCACATTTCATCATCATCAATATATTTTTCCTTATCTTCAGGATCACGATAAGAAAGACGGAAGTAGTAATCGTCTATACCGAAATCTTTGTACACATGCTGAATTAATTCAACAACGCGAATGAATTCTTCCTTTAATTGATCTGGTCGAGCAAAAATATGGGCATCATTGAGTGTCATTGCACGTACACGCTGTAATCCAGCAAGTGCCCCAGACATCTCATAGCGATGCATAGTTCCAAGCTCCGCAATACGGACTGGTAGGTTACGATAGCTCCACAATTGGTTTTTAAATACCATCATATGATGTGGGCAGTTCATCGGACGTAGAACCAATTCTTCATTATCCATTTGCATAGTAGGGAACATATCCTCTTGGTAGTGATCCCAGTGTCCACTAGTTTTATATAGGTCTACATTTGCAAGAACTGGAGTATATACATGGTTATAGCCTAGTCTTTCTTCTAAATCAACAATATAGCGCTCAATCTGACGACGAATTGTTGCTCCCTTAGGTAACCAAAGTGGTAATCCCTGACCAACCTTTTGATTGATTGTAAATATTTCAAGATCTTTTCCAAGCTTACGGTGGTCACGCTCTTTCCGCTCTTCTAAGATATGAAGGTATTCTTCTACCTGAGATTGTTTTTCAAATGCCGTACCGTAAATACGTTGTAGCTGTTTGTTGTTACTATCCCCACGCCAGTATGCTCCAGAGATACTTAAAAGCTTAAACGCCTTTAATTTACTAGTTGAAGGTACATGCACACCACGACATAGGTCAAAAAATTCGCCTTGTTTATAGATTGTAACTTGTTCATCATCTGGAATAGCGTCGATTAATTCTAATTTTAGGTTATCACCAATTTCAGTAAACATTCTCTTTGCTTCGTCTCGAGTAACCTCAATACGTTCAATTGGTAAATTTTCATCGACAATTCGCTGCATTTCTTTTTCGATTTTGGATAAATCATCAGGAGTTACCTTCTCCTCCATATCGAAATCATAATAGAATCCCTCTTCAATAACTGGCCCAACACCAAATTTTACGTTTTTATATAAACGTTTAATCGCTTGTGCCATTAAATGGGCAGTTGAGTGGCGTGCAATTTCAACACCCTCTTTATTTTTATATGTGATAATTTCAATAGCTCCACCTTGGTTTAGCTCACGCTTTAGGTCGTATAGCTTACCATCTAGTTTAATAGCTAAGGCTTGTTTTTTTAAGCCAGGTGAAATGGAAGCGGCAATTTCTTCACCAGTTGTACCTTGTGGGAAATCCTTACTAGCTCCATCAGGAAAAATGATTTTGATTTCTGCCATTTTTTACACTCCTTATAAAATATTCTTTCTCTTTCGTTGGAGAAGTTACTATTACTCCTGAAATTAAAAAACGCCCATCCCTCTGCATTATTGCAAAGGGACGAGCGTTGGTCACGTGGTTCCACCCTATTTCCCGTATATAAATACGGCTTTAATCTTTAACGCAGATTTACGCTACTTTTTACTAATCCTTCAAAAGTAGAGCTCGAAGGTGGTAATCATTCGGCTGTATGAGGAAGCTTTCAGCAAGCTACTTCCCTCTCTGGGCATAACAGGTAACAAATGATCATGTCCTTGTCGTTACTGATAAACCTATTAAATATAATCCACATTATAGCGCTACTTTTAACAATAATCAAGTCCTGTTATTGATTTTTAAAATAATAGGGAAAAGGAAACTTATTAAACGGCTCAAAATCAACTCTTTCCTGAAAAACATTGATGACCGTTAATGTTTTTGGCTCTGATGGATGATCACCATAAATTTTGATTTTACGAGGTGCCATTGCAACTAATGGTGCCAAATTTAACTCATCCTCATCTAAACCAACGATATAAAGCGGTTCCTTTTGCATTAGCACACGTAGCTCCATTCTAGTAAACGGTTTACCACTCGATTTAAAAAATGAAAAATCGTTTCCTTGTAGAATATGTACTACATTGTAAGATGGTTCTTTCTTCGCAATATATTCTCTTAACATATTTACAAATTCTTGGTGGTCCTCTTCTCGTTTATATTCCTCTATTGCCAAACCAACCAAATTTGCTAAATTATCCTTGAAAAGTTTTAACCTAAAATTAACAATGGAATCAAAATGTATCGTTGTCGTATTTTTTACATCTGCCACCATCAAGGAATACAATAATTGTATAGGGTCGTCCTTTTGGTTTCTTACCTTGACACTTTCATCATCTTCACCGGCAAACAACCAATGTGTTAGATCAACTATCTTTTCAATCTCATCCTGATTAGAGTAATAATAATATTCCTCTACTATTCCCTTTATCATTGTAGTTAATCGATGGGTAACAAAGACATCGACCATTGCTTTAACAATAGCATCTATTAACACTGAATCAGTTGGATTATACTCTATTTGTAAATGATTCCCCCATTCTTCACTTGTTTTCCAATGCAATTCAATTTTCTTGTTATAATGGAATAATTGCTCACAAAAACTGATTACTTCTTTGTTAGACGTAAAATAAATATCCAGCAAATCCTCTCACCCTCATCCAAAACCAAACTGTTACATTATATGGACATAGCTTTTAAAAAATGAATAATCCAGTAAAACTAGTAACTTTAGTAATTGAAAAAGAGTGATATACCTTAATTTACAATAAAAAAAGTCAATAAAAGATAGACTTTTATTGACTTCAATTTAATTCCTACGATTGTCTGCAAAAATTGGTACTTCTTGGCTTACTTGTTTAATTCTTTCCATAATTCTGCCCGCTTTGACGGTTTCTATATCACCACGAGTAGACTTGGCTAATTGTTCCTCTAATTGTTCCATACTGTAATTGGATGTAAAAAACACTGGTAATCTTTCCATCATCCGATACTGTAAAATTGTACCAAGAACCTCATCCCGGAACCATGCTGATTGTGTTTCTGCACCAATGTCATCAAGCATTAAAACATCAGCCTTTTTAAAATAATCGATTTTTTCATTAATAGAATCATCTTTGATGGATGACTTAATTTCACGGACAAATTCCGGCATATAAATTAGCATAGAAGAAATATTATATTTTTTTAATTCGTTTGCGATTGCCCCTAGAAAATATGTTTTTCCTACTCCGAAGGGACCGTAAAAATAAATTCCTTTTGATGGTATACCATTTTTTAATTCGCTTAAGAAATGTCCCATTTCTATAATAGCCTTGCCTCTATTTGGATCACGATCAATACCATCCATCGTAGCCTCTAATATCTCCCTAGGCATATACAAACTTTCTATAAGCTTATGTTGCTGCTGCTCTTTCTCAAACATAATTCGACTATGACACTTTTCATAAGAAAGATGAATTTCATTATTCTCCACACGAAGTATTGGAGAATATCCTTGCAACATATTCTTACAAGCACCAAAAGACGCACAATGATTACATTGTTTGGATTGTGTTTTGTATTCATAGAATTTAATCAAGCTTTTTTCTATTTCTTGCTTTGGTAGGTCAGGATGCAGAGACAAAAATTCCTTAATTTCCGGGTCTTGTAAGACCTCATTTCGTATTTTTACATAATTTTCCTGGAAATTCTCATTTTTTTCCATCCATTTTTTTAATGTAGATTGTACTGGTTTCATTTCAATCATCCTTGCAAATGACTATTTTTTCCGCCACTAGAATATTTGTTCAAGATACTTTCCATTTCTTGTAGTTCTACTTCACTGATCGTATCGGTTTGTATAGTGGTAGTCTTTTGTTTTCTTTCCTTAAACCAATCTGGAACAACTTCTTTAGAAGACTGTTTTCGGTATGTTCGTTGATTTTGTTTTTTCTCTATTGATTGGCGGTATCGCTCTTTTTCTCTTTTGGCAAATTCCATCGCTTCTTTAGCTGTTTTTAAATTTGCTCGTGACCAGTGACTTGCAATCGTCTCTAGATATGCCTTCGAAAGCTTCATATTAGTTTGTAATAATACGTAATGTATTAATACATTCATTACTGGAGAAGGTAGACCTTGGGTTGTCATAATTTCTCGAATTACCTTTAAATCTTGTTCAGAAGCATGGTTACCACTAGATAGATCCTCTAGCAATTGCTTCGGAGAAATCCTCTCTAATTCAAGAATGAACTGCTCTTCTTTAGTGATTGGCTGCTGCCTATTCGTTGGAGCTGGTTCTGCCTCTCGTGTAACCAATTGTACACTCGCCTCTTTACGTGCATTCTTAAAGGTGTCATGACAGGCTTCTTTAAATTCATCAATATCAAGATAATTTTCATCTGTTAATGCCCAAAGAACACATTTTTCGACTTCATATTCAGCTAATCCATATAAGTGCATCATTTGAGTAATAATTCGCTTGTTTTCAGTAGTTAACACCCGTCTATAAGGTATCATTCGAGACTTCAGCATATGCTCCATCCAGGAAAAATCAATGGAATCTATATGTGGACCTTGATTCTCGGGAATTCTCTCAACTTTATGGTAGGCATTTGCATCTGGAATTATCGTATCAAAAACTTCATGGAATGATGCTGTTACATTTTGACCACTTGGCTGTTCGAAATGACCAACATAATGCGACTTAAGCATTGAATATTTATCTTGTCCCACATGATGGAATAATAATTGTGATAGCATAGCATCTTTAAAGAAGTCATTTGGAGAAAAAGGACTTTGTAAAACATAATAATAGACTGTTTGCTCTGGTGTTTTATTTTCAAAGGTCTTTAGTAGTCCTATTCCTTCCAACCTTAGTCTTGCCTCATATATATCAACTAATGATATGTTTAAGTAATTCATGATTGTATGGTGTGTCTGAATAGGTGCTATTTCTTTAAACTCCATTTCATGAAGTAAGGTTTGATAAAGCATCACTGCTTTTATACCAATTAAAGGTAAATATAGATGGGTTAACGATTTTGAATAATCTACTGGTAGATTACCATGTAAGTCGACCATATAGCCATCTACTGGCAAGATTTTTCCAATATAGTTCATCTTAACCCTTCCTTTTTAAAGTATCTGCTTAATTCTTCTTATCTGTGATTAAATCTTTTAGTTCATCTAAGAACACATTGATGTCCTTGAATTGGCGATATACGGAAGCAAAACGAACATAAGCCACATCATCGACCTTGGAAAGTCGTTCCATTACCATTTCTCCTACATCTTTACTATCAATTTCAGAAGCACCAATATTCCGTAGCTCTTTCTCGACATCAAATGCAATTTCTTCCATTTGGTCAATAGAAACAGGTCTTTTCTCACAGGCTTTTATTAAACCGCGGACAAGCTTTTCCCTGCTAAACTCTTGTCTTGTCCCATCTTTTTTTACAACGATTAATGGAACTTCCTCAATCCGTTCAAACGTAGTAAATCGGTAGCCACATTTCTCACATTCTCTTCTTCTACGAATGGAACGGCCATCTTCAATTGGTCTAGAATCTAACACTTTCGTATTTTTATAATGACAATTAGAGCATCTCATCACATAAACCTCATTTTTTCATGCTTAGTTTTGTTTATCCAATAAAGGAAGGTCTTTATTTATTCTCTCGTATAACTTTTTTATTAGCTTCGAACTATAACCAAAATCAAAAGGTAATGCTGACTCCGTTGTAACAGTGAAATCAATTGCGGTTTGGTATGGGCGAACCATAATAACCGTTCCGATAACAAACGCCTTTTTTCCTTTTACAACATGGAAGCTAATTTCTCCGTGATCAGTAGAAACAGAGTTGATTTTGTATTCACTAGAGCCACTTATTATTTCTTCTAATTTTGCTAGGCCCTTATCTTTAGTAGTTTTATAATAATGTGTTTGGAGATCCTTATCCCAATGTTTTTCAGACGTCTCCGCACGATTATTAAAATACTTCGATAATGTATTTCCTAAAGACATTCAATTCAACTCCCATATCTTTACGTCCGCTTTACAGTTACTCTTTTTATTTTAACATGTTTTTAAGGATTACCCTAGTATAATTTTTGCTAGAGGGGAACACGGAAGCTTCAATCGAAGCTTACTGGATGGATATGTCTAGTGAAAGCATAGGGTTGATTAATGAAAATATGGTTATAGGCTAAGAGCATGCTCTCAATAATGATAAACAAGTACTCAGGGACTGTTAGCATGTACTAATTTGTGAGACCTTCGTACCTTAGGTCAAGCGTATATGTCCGATTTTAAAAATTATTTACCATTTCTTCCCTTAACAAAGTACAATAAAAAAAGAGTTAGGCACAAAGTAGCCACCTAACTCTTTTTTCCAGCAGTAATCTATAATCATGAAACAGAAACTTTCTTATTCACTAAAAAACTACCAACATATTTCACAAGGTCTACAACTCTAGCAGAATAACCCCACTCATTATCATACCATGCTAGCACTTTAATTTTATTATCCCCCATTACCATTGTGGACAATCCGTCAATAATAGCTGAATATGGTGAGGTTGTAAAATCTATCGAAACCAAAGGTTCATCACTAAACTCCATGATCCCCTTTAATTCACTTTTAGCAGCTGTCCGGAACACTTGATTGACTATTTCAGCTGTAACTGGTTCTTCTACA
Source organism: Ornithinibacillus bavariensis (assembly GCF_018333235.1). Taxonomy (GTDB): domain Bacteria; phylum Bacillota; class Bacilli; order Bacillales; family Amphibacillaceae; genus Ornithinibacillus; species Ornithinibacillus bavariensis. The sequence continues at coordinate 292,537 of NZ_BORP01000004.1, forward strand.
TCAACTACCAGATCGACCAAAGAGACGTTTGGAGTTGGTACACGTAAAGCCATACCATGCATTTTACCATTTAAATGTGGGAGCACTTCCCCTAATGCTTTGGCTGCACCTGTAGAGGTTGGAATAATGGATTGCGTACATCCCCTTGCCCTTCGTAAATCTTTATGTGGATTATCTAGATTCTTTTGGTCATTCGTAAAAGCGTGAACTGTAGTCATTAAACCATTCACAATGTTAAAATTGTCATCTAAAACTTTTACAACTGGTGCTAAACAATTTGTAGTACATGATGCATTCGATATGACATCGTCTTGATCCTCATCATACGAATGATGATTTACTCCCATTACAATAGTTTTATCTACTTGTTTACCAGGTGCTGTAATGACAACTTTTTTAGCTCCTGCAACTAGATGTAATCCTGCATCAGTTTTTGATTTAAATTTACCTGTAGCATCAATCACCACATCAATATCTAAGTTACTCCAGGGTAGTTTATCCGGCTCTCTAGAATTAACAAGTTCAATTTGTTTACCATTAATTTCAAGTCCATTTTTAAGCGCTTTCACTTTTCCATTAAAAATGCCGTGTACACTATCATACTTAATAAGATGTGCTAAAGTTTCTGGAGGATAGCTCGCATTAACAGCTACAACGTCTAACGTTGGATCTGTCACCGCTTGCCTAAAAACCATTCTTCCTATTCTCCCAAAGCCACTGATGGCAATACGTGTTTTATTCATCGATACTCCTCCCAATATGTTATACTAATTATCAATATTTTAGATAAAGTATAACATAATTAACTTTAAAAGTAATCATTAAATAGTTAAAATCAGATGAAATATTTCGAATGAAAGCAAGAAATCCTTGCTAGATTTTTCCTGTATATCTTGAGAAAATTTATTTAAGGAGTGGATGATCATGTATATTGGCGAAAAGTTAAAACTAAGAAGAAAAAAAGCTGGATTTACACAGGAACAAGTTGCCGAGAAAATGAATATTACCCGGCAAACATTATCCAATTGGGAGGTCGGAAAAAATTATCCTGATATTGACTCCATCATTTCACTTAGCCAAATCTATAATCTCTCCTTAGACGAATTGTTGTTAGGAAAAATCCATTTTAAAGGAGAGTTTGTCATGAATAAGAGATTAACATTAGATGAAATTACTGCTTTATTAAAAAAGCATTACCCGACCGCTATAAATATGAAAGAACTAAATGGTGGCCTAGTTTCGCAAACTTATTTGTTTGAAGACGGAAAACAACACTTTATTTTTCAAGTAGGAAATCAACATGAAAGTTATAAGAAAGAACAATTTATTGGGAAGGAACTTATGAAGTGGTTACCTGTTCGGAATGTATTAGAAATTAATCAGGACGATAATGGAATTGCTTATTCTATCTCAACATTTATAGAAGGCGAAAAATTATATGACCTCAATAGCCAAGAGCTTCTCGACATCGTTCCTGCTGTTTTAGAAACATTAGAAACTTTGGAATCCATTGAGGTGCCTGTGGATAAACAGGGATATGGCTATTTTGATAGTAATGGCAACGCTTCTTACCCGACCTGGTTAAATTTTATTGGTGCTGTATACAACAACGACATTTATAACTGGTCATCCTTAGAACAAAAAGGATTGGATTCTGAAGTAGTTCATCAGGCAATGAAAGAGTTAAAATCTCATATAAAAAACATTCCTATCAGCTCAAGAAATATTGTTCACGGTGATTTAGGCTCATTTAACTTATTGGCTAAGAATAATAAGGTCACAGGTATTATTGATTGGAGTTTATCCTTATATGGGGACCATTTATACGATAAAGCAAATATTCTATTTTGGAATGAGAAGAAGCTTCAACCACTTATCAAAGAAATAACAAATAAATATATTACAACGTTCGAAACAAGAGAAATTGTATATTGCTATATGCTTCGGATAGGATTAGAAGAGTTATATAACACAGTAATTCGCGAATTTGTGGGCTACGATATTGAATGGGTAGCCAATCGGTTAAATGAGATTATGCGTAACTTTTTATATCAAAAATAACTACGGTTTGGTTGGTTTAAAGCAAGTAAAGCTAAAAGCAACAATATAAAAATTAGAAAGAACTACAAAGGTAGTGTCCCCCAAAATATATCGTTACTTTTTTGGGGGACGGTATATGTAATTAAATAATCTCTTTCTTATTAATCTTACTTTTGAAATTCGTGTTGCTATTAAGGTGGCATATAACTGATATCAAATTCCTTGATTATAATTTTCAATTCTGATTCTATACACCTACATGAAAGATAATGATAAGATAGTTATTGTCAAGCAATGAAGTAATGGAAAAAGTTTGTAGAGATAATGTTTAGGAGGCATCGTTCAATATATGGATAGAATTTCCTTTAGAGATATTGATAGCTCTAATGAACGGATTGTTAGAAGTATAAAATTAAAACCCGGACAAGAAAAATTTATTGAAACTGTCGATGAATGTTTGAAAGAAGCTCAAACATACCAAGAATGGCATCCAGTCGCAATATATTACGATAAGGAAATTGTTGGCTTTGCGATGTACGGTTCCTTTGGTCCTAATAAAGATACTTGGATTGATCGAATAATGATCGATGAAAAATACCAGGGTAAAGGCTTAGGTAGAATTGCAATGATCAAGCTCATTGATATTGTGTCAATGGAGTATGGGGTAAACGTTATCTATTTGAGTATCATCGAGGAAAATAGAGCAGCTCAACATTTATACGAAAGCTTAGGATTTGAATATATTAATGAAAAAGACCCGAATGGAGAACTCATCTTTAAATATACTGTTTAAGATTATCAAAGAAAGCCATTGTCACTCTAGTAAAGGATCTAGCAACTTTCTTATCTACCAACTAAATTCGTGCTATAGTCAATAAAAGAGTTCAATAGAAAAAACTTCAACAAAATAGAAAATCGACATTAGCAATTATAGTTCAACCATACTAAAAGGGAGTGTAAGATAATCTGTGCATATCACAGTTTTCGTTTACACTCCCTCTTTTATTAATTAATGTAGTAGTGAACTATTCTGGCAGTTTTCTCGATCTTCTAAAAATCAATAAACACTACTTGATCATAGAACATTCCACTTCCTTAAGATGTCCTTTAGCTGCCCAAAACTATCTTCCTTCGTACCATTATTATTAATTACTGCATCAGCAAGTTCTATTTTTTCACGAACAGGGATTTGTGAACGAATTCGTTGCAATGCCTCTTTCTCACTAGAGCCATCTCTACTCATTAATCGTTCAAGCTGCGTGTTTTCATCGACATAGACGACCACAATTTTCTCTACAAAATGGGTTAGCTTGCTTTCAAACAACAATGGAATATCCATCACTACACATTTCTCCAATTCCTTAGTATAAGCTTCCTTCTCTTCAAGCATCCGCTTCCGTATAGCAGGGTGAACGATCCCATTTAATTTCTTACGCTTCCCCTCATCTGTAAAAATAATGGAACCAAGTTTCTTACGATCAATCGACTGATCCTCCAATAGAATTGTTTCACCAAATTCCTTTACAATCTCTTGATAGGCAAATTCACCAGGTTCAACGACTTCACGTGATATCTTGTCCGCATCAATTACTGGAATATGAAGCTCTTTAAACATAGTGGAAACCGTACTTTTTCCACTTGCAATACTTCCTGTTAATCCAATTACTAAGGTCATGCTAGTCTCTCCTTTACAACTTCTGACACTGAAGGCAGACATGGGTACCACGTCCACCCACTTTCATTTTTGTAATAGGAGCTCCGCAATTTTTACATGCTTTATTTTCTTGACCATATACATATAGCTCCTGCTGAAACATCCCCATCTCACCCTGGCCATTAACATAGGATCGAATGGTAGTTCCTCCCTGCCTTACTGCTTCTTCAAGCGTTGCGATCGCTTGTTTTTGTATTTCTTGGACCTCTTTTTTCTTAAGCTTATTTGCTTGTTTAAGAGGATGTACCCCGGCTTTAAACAAGGTTTCATCTACATATATATTTCCAAGACCTGCAACCACAGTCTGATCTAATAACACTGCTTTAATGGAACGGTTTGTATTTTTAAGCTTTTTGTAAAAGTAATCCAGTGTGAAATCCTTATCAAATGGGTCAGGTCCTAGCTTCTTTAAGGGCTCTTGAATAAGTTCTTCTCCCTTATTTACTAGATGCATCGTACCGAATTTCCGGACATCGTTATAGCGTAATTCCTCTTCAGTCGTAAAAGAAAAAATGACATGGGTATGTTTTTTTATCGGTTCATCCTTGTAATGAACACTATATTTTCCTTCCATTCGCAGATGTGAAATTAACGTATAATCATCCAATTCAAATAAGAGATATTTTCCTTTTCGTTTAATATCATGAATCGTCTGTCCGATTAAAAGATGCTTAAATTGTTCTGTATCCTCTGGTTTTTTAACAATTTTCCCCCAATAAACGGATACCTGGTCAATGGTTCGATTTAATACAAATCGCTTTAATGTTCTACGTATTGTTTCTACTTCTGGTAATTCTGGCATGTTAATTCTCCTTACTTTGCATCATACCAACTATCGCCATAAGCATATTCTGCCTTTAATGGTACAAGTAGCTCAACGGTTTGCTCCATCATGGCCGGAACAATTTCTTTCAGTTTCTCTAGTTCTTCCTTTGGAGCCTCTAAGATTAATTCGTCATGAACCTGAAGCAGCATTCTAGCTTGCATCTTTTCATCGATGAGTTTTTCATGTAAGTCAATCATAGCCTTCTTAATGATATCAGCAGCTGTTCCTTGAATTGGCGTGTTCATCGCTGTTCTTTCTGCAAAACTACGAAGATTAAAGTTTCTGCTCGTGATATCAGGTAAATATCTTCTTCTATTCATTAATGTCGTGACATAACCTTTATGCTTGGCTTCCTGAACGATATCATCCATATAGGCCTTAACACCAGGATAACTAGCAAAATAGCGCTCGATAAATTGCTTAGCTTCCTTACGGGTAATGCCTAGATTTTGCGAAAGACCGAAATCACTAATACCATAAACAATTCCAAAATTAACTGCTTTCGCCTGTCTTCTCATATTCGAGGTGACTTCGTCTTCAGATACATGGAAAACGTCCATAGCTGTTTGCGTATGAATATCTTGTCCCTTTTTAAACGCAGCAATTAATTTTTCATCATTTGCTATATGGGCTAACACTCGTAATTCAATTTGCGAGTAATCTGCAGCAAACATAATCCAGCCTTCCTGAGAAGGAACAAAAGCTTGTCTAATCTTTCTTCCCTCTTCTATTCGGATTGGAATGTTTTGTAAATTTGGATCGATTGAGCTCAATCTACCTGTTTGTGTTAATGCTTGATTATAGCGAGTATGAATTTTGCTTGTCTTTTTGTCTACAACCTTTAATAAACCTTCAATATAGGTTGACTGAAGTTTTCCTAATTGACGATACAATAGAATTTTGGGGATAATCTCATGCTCATGTTGCAGTTGCTCTAAAACATCTGCAGCAGTCGAATAGCCTGTTTTTGTTTTCTTAACTACCGGCAAGCCCAATTTTTCAAATAAGATTGGACCTAACTGCTTAGGAGAATTTAAATTAAAGGTTTCTCCAGCAAGTTCATATATCTCTTTTTCAATTTCGCCTAACCGCTCTTTTAGTTCCGTACTCATTTGCTCGATACGTTCCACATCGAGTATAACACCTGTATGCTCCATCTCTCCTAAAATAAGTGCTAATGGCATTTCTAGTTCTTTTAATAATTCAAACTGTTCATTTGCTCGTAGCTCTTCTTCCATTTTCTCTTTTAGTGTGAACAAAAGCATGGTTTTCCGTACGATATGGTCAGCTAGCACCTCTTGGTCTGGTACTTTCATTTTTGCTCCCTTACCATATACTTCTTCATCATATAGAACCGTCTTTAATCCTATACGATGTCCAATTGCTGGAATATCATGATTATTCTCAGAAGGATCTAGTAAATAAGACGCGAGCAATACATCAAAGGTCATGCCTTTCAAATGAATTCCCTTTTTCCAAAGAGAAACTAACGACTGTTTTGCATCAAAGACAATTTTTCTTTGCTTTTCGTCTTCTGCCCAAGTTTTAAAAGCTTCTGATTGAAGTGCAATATCTGTAGGAATAAAATATGCATGTTTGCTATTCACTACTCCTATTCCCTCAATAGGTGCAGTATGATAACTATCCGTTAATATTTCAACAATTAATGCTTCTTCACCAGTAAACATATCTTCTTGAACCTTGTCTACTATTTGGAAATCTATTGCTTCAAACTCATTCGTTGATTCCTCTATGGCTACATCTGAGCCAACTCTATCAAGTAGGGATTGGAAGCCTAAATCCTTAAAGATGCTAGTCAAATCCTGAGGAGCAAAACCATCATATTGGAGATCTTCTAATTGTATCTCAACTGGAGACACACAATTAATCGTTGCAAGTTCTTTACTCATAAATGCATCTTCTTTATGATTGGTTAAGTTTTCTTTTAATTTCTTGCCACTTATTTCATCTAAATGATCATAAACATTTTCTAATGTTTTATACTCTTTTAGTAGCTTTGTGGCAGTCTTTTCTCCAACTCCAGGTACTCCAGGAATATTGTCTGAGCTATCACCCATTAGCGCCTTTAAATCGATAATTTGATCTGGTGTTAACTCCATCTTTTCAACCATATATTCTGGAGTATATGCTTCAACTTCACTTATACCCTTTTTCGTAACATTAACGGTTACATGCTCGGATACAAGTTGTAACATATCCTTATCACCGGAAATAACCTGAACATCCCACTTCTTTTCTTTCGCTTGTATAGCTAATGTACCAATAATATCATCAGCCTCATATTGGTCTAGCTCATAATGACGAATTTGAAATGCGTTAAGTAATTCTCTTACTAGTGGAAACTGTTCAGACAACTCTGGTGGTGTCTTTTGGCGTCCACCTTTATACTCCTTAAACGTGCTATGTCTAAATGTTGTCTTCCCAGCATCAAATGCTACTAAAATATGTGTCGGCTTTTGCTCCTCTAAAATACGTAAGAGCATTGTTGTAAATCCATACACTGCATTTGTATATACTCCCCTATCATTGTTTAATAGTGGAAGAGCAAAAAACGCACGGTATGTAATACTGTTACCATCAATTAGTACTAATTTTTCCGCCAATTGTTATTCCTCCTTACACGACAAGTCTACTTGCATCTATTCTACCATTACTATTTCGATAGGTAAAAAAATTTAGAAGCATCCCTAAAGCGGAATGCTTCTCATTTTGGAAAATATAGATGAAAAGTAGTTCCAGTATTTAATTCACTCTCTACTTCAATCATTCCCTTATGCAGCTCGACAATATGCTTCACAATTGCAAGCCCAAGGCCAGTACCACCTGTATTACGGCTTCGAGCTTTATCTACCCGATAAAAGCGTTCAAAAATTCTAGGTAGCTCTTCCTTTGGAATGCCGATTCCTGTATCCTTCACGCATAGATGGATAAAATCCTGTTCTTCCTTAACGTTTAACGTGACTCTTCCATCCTTGGGTGTATAGTTTATCGCATTTGCGACTAGATTAATCATAACCTGCTTAATTCCATTTAAATCTGCAAGAAAATCTATTTCAGAGTCATTGTCAATGATTAGTTGAATACCTTTTTGATCAGCCTGCTGTTTTAAAACTGGGATAACATCATCTATCAGCTTTCGGGTATTTACCAAAGTAAGCTCCAGTTTGGAATCTTCATTTTCCAACTTTGACAACGTTAATAAATCCTGTATTAATGATTGTAGCCGTCTACTCTCTTCATTAATAATACCTAGAAATTGTCTCGCTATTTCCTTATCTTTTAAATCATCATCTAATAGCGTTTCGGAAAATCCTCGAATAGAAGTTATTGGGGTTTTCAGCTCATGAGAAACATTTGCTACAAAATCCTTACGCATTACTTCAAGTTGCTTCAAATCAGAAATATCATACAAGACTAGTACAACACCTTTTATAATATTACGCTCATCAAATATAGGTGCTGAAACTATTTCAAAATACTGTTTTACCTCAGCATCAAGCGTAACAAAATCCTTTACATTCTCTTCATATAAAAAGGTTTGCTGGATTGTTTTGTGAAGTTTCTCCTGCTCCATTACATCATAATATAAATATCCAATATAATCCTTCTCCAGCTTCCCAAAAATGGATAAAAACTTCTTGTTGACTAGGTGTATATATCCTTTTTCATCGATCAACACTAGCCCACTCTGAATATTTTCAATTACTGTAGTTAATTGTTCTGCAACTATCTTTTCATGAATGGAGATTTCACTAAGACTTCTTGCAAGTGAATTAATTTTCATCAGCAAAGATGCCATACTTCCACTCACTGGATGATGCATTCTGGCTCGAAAGTTCCCTTTTACTAGTTCATCTAAAGTTACTGTTGCTTTCTCAATTGGTTTAATGTATTTATCATAAATGTAATGAAGCAAGGACATAAAAACTACAAATTCGGTCAGCAAAACAAGCAACAGGACAAACAGATTATTCGTAAATTGGCTTAAAACGATTCCAGTTACAATTAAGGTAATCATTACAATGATTACTAAGTTTAGAAATGGTTTTATCGTAGTGAACTTCACGTCGGATCCTCCATTTTATAACCAAGTCCACGAATCGTCTTAATATAAATCGGCTTTTTCGTATTGGGTTCAATTTTCTCACGTAAATGACTAACATGAACATCAACAATTCGAGTATCCCCAACAAAGTCATAATCCCAAACTGCACTTAATAACTGGTCCCGTGATAAAACTCGATCCTTATTCTTAGCAAGATAATACAGTAATTCAAACTCTTTACGAGTAAAAGCAAGGACTTCTTCATCCTTCTCCGCTTCATAACGTTCCGGATAGATAATTAAGTCGCCAATTTTTATACGAGTGGTTGGATTAATACTAGAAGTAGTGGTCCTTCTTAAAATTGCTTTGATACGTGCAATTACTTCCTTTGGACTAAATGGTTTTGTTAAATAATCATCCGCCCCAATTTCTAAACCAAGTATTTTATCAAACTCTTCATCCCGAGCTGTTAGCATTAAAACTGGTGTATCTATTTTATTTCTTCTTAATTGCTTACATACTTCAATTCCATCCATTTCAGGGAGCATTAAATCCAGAATGATAAAATCATAATTGTTTTTATCGGTTTTTCGAATTGCCTCTAAACCATCATAGGCAACATCCGTAACAAAACCAGCCTTCTCTAAATTGAATTTTAATAACGTTACAATTGATGCCTCGTCATCAACAATCAAAACCTTTTCATTCATGCAATCCATTCCCCATTTCTATTTTTAATAGGAAAAGCTTTATATATATATATTTATCTTACAATGAATGCTTGGGAAAGAAAATCAAAGAGCCTATTTGTAAAGAAAACTTTATAATTGTTTGAAATTGTTTGCTTTTAATTAATTTTTCGTATCGTATGTGCGATTGGGTTAATTTCATATTGTATATCAGCAATCCCTTGAACGAATGATTTGTCATGCGACGTAAAAATAATCATTCCTTCATATCCTTGACAATACATCTCTAGTGCAGTCATGGTAGGAATATCCAAAAAATTAGTTGGTTCATCTAATAACAAAATATTGTAATCACCAAGAAACAATTGACAAAGCTGTAATCGGATTATTTCCCCACCACTTAGTGAGCTAATTTTCTTTGTTATATCCATTTCTGAAAACAGCATGTTATGGAGAACACTTCTTACAAAGCCCTCTTTATGATTAGTATGTTGTTTTATAAATGATAGTACCGTTTCATCACTTTTCTCACGATAACTCATTTGCTGAAAAAAGCCAATCCTAGCTTTCGGAGATAGAATAAGTCCATCCCCTTTTTTTTGCTATATGTTGTAGCAAGGAACTTTTACCAGCACCATTTGGGCCAGTAATTGCAATTCTCTTTCCTAATGGAAATTGGAAACTGACATTATTTAGTAGGTGTTTCTTTCCTCTACTTAGACTAAGTTTCTCTGCAATAATAGGGTATTTATTGTTCAGTTCCAATGCTTTGGATAATGGAAAAGAAATCCTTTTTTCTCCTCTCAACGGTTCAACTGGATGAAGCTTTTCTATTCTATTTGCAATAGATTTTGCTGCACGATACATATTCTTTTGACTAGTACCTTTCGATTTAGTTTTACCTAGTCGACTTGGCTTTTCCTTTTTCTGTGTTTTTTTATCTGTTCTCATCATTTTTTGAGCCCTTACCATTTTATCTTGGACTGCTGTTTCTAACCTACTTCGTTCTTTTTCATAAATTTTTTGTTCATGAATTTTTTGTTCCTTCTCCTTTACTTTTTGTGATGCATATGATGAATAATTTCCGGAATAGACCTTGACTGTACCATCAGCAATCTCCCAAATTGTCGTAACCAAGTTATCTAGAAGACTTCTGTCGTGGCTGACAATTACCATTGCACCATAATAATTTCTAAGCTGTTCCGTAAGGAAGGTAATTCCTTCTTGGTCTAAATGTGTAGTAGGTTCATCGATTAATAGTGCTTCATGGTAACCAGTAAATAAGTGGGAAAGTTTTAATTTTGTCTGCTCTCCCCCACTATAATTTTTATTTAGATTACTAATGTGAAGCTTTGAAAGTAAAGTAGCATCCACTGATTCTACCAACTTATTCGGTATTTCTAACTGAGAGAAATATGCATGTTTAACAAACCGCTTTACACATCCTTTATTAGGTTGAATGGTGCCTGCCAATAATTTTAGTAAAGTACTTTTCCCCACTCCGTTCCTTCCAACAATTCCAATTCGGTTAAACTGATGGACAGCTAAGTGATCAATGTTTAGTATCTCCTTATCACGAAATGATAAGCTGACATCCTCCATTAGGAATACAATATTATCCATAAAAAAACCTCCTACAGTTTATTGAATCTGTGAGAAGGCTGAGGATATAGTATCAATAAGATATTAGCTTTATAGCTATAAGAAAAAAAGAAAGCGCTAAGAATGACGCCTTCCTTTAACCTTTTTTCAAGAACTATTTTAGAGTTTGTTAAAAGTGAACAGACTATTCCCGTTACCTTGTCTCACAGACAGGTCTTTGAACGTATAAAATTACGAGTTCAAAGTAGGAAAACGTAGTCTCACGATTAACAACCCTCCTAACATTATTATTAAAGGTATAGTATATAATGTAAGCTCGATTGTCAATAGGTAGTAGCACTGTCTGCAAATATTAGATTAGTATTATACTTAAGGCTTGTACATAGTTAGAAAGGGATATTTCACTTTTCTTGGTTTTTTCTGTTAAAAATACTCAATATATGTCAGATTCTCTGACGGCACAAGGTCTTATCTCAAAAAAACTCTATAATACAGCCTACAAAAAAGCTTCATCCTCATAATTGAAAGGATGAAGCATCATTATTTATTCTAGGACCTTTAAAACATTCTTAACAGAATCAGCTGATTTATCAAGAGCTGTTTTTTCGTCATCTGTTAATTCTAACTCGATAATTTTTTCAATACCATTTGCGCCAAGAATTGTTGGTACTCCAAGGTAGATATTCTGGTAACCATACTCACCTTCAAGATAAGCTATAGCAGGTAGGATACGGCGCTGATCTTTTAATATTGCCTCTGCCATTACCGTCAGTGAAGCGGCAGGAGCGTAATACGCGCTACCGTTTCCTAGTAGGCTAACAATTTCTCCCCCACCGGTTCTAGTTCGAGCAACAATCTCATCTAAGCGTTCTTTTGCTATTATTTTTTCTAAAGGAATACCACCAGCATAAGAGTACCGAATGAGTGGCACCATATCATCACCATGGCCACCTAATACAAACCCGGTTATATCCTTAACAGATATATTTAACTCTTGTGCAATAAAAGTTCGGAAACGAGCCGTATCTAAAACTCCTGATTGACCAATAACACGTTCTTTCGGGAATCCAGATTCTTTATAGACTGTATATGTCATAGCATCAACAGGATTTGTTAAAACGACAATAATAGTATTTGGAGAATACGTTACAATTTCTTTCGTTACGGACTTCATGATTTTGGCATTTGTATTGACTAAATCATCTCGACTCATGCCAGGTTTTCTAGCGATGCCTGCTGTAATGATAACCAAATCTGAATCCTTTGTTTCTTCATAATTTGAAGTTCCAATAATGTTAGCATCGAAGCCTTGTACTGGACTTGCTTCTAGCATATCTAACGCTTTTCCTTTAGTTGGATCTTCCATACTTGGAATATCCACTAATATAATATCTCCTAGCTCCTTTTGAGCAAGCATTAAAGCTGTCGTTGCCCCCGTAAAACCAGATCCAATGACTGAAATCTTGTTGCGCTTGTTTCCCATTGGTTTCCTCCTTTTGGATTAGTCCATGTTCTTAATTAATTCAGTACCAAACTCAGAACATTTCACTTCAGTTGCACCATCCATTAAACGAGCAAAGTCATAAGTTACGACTTTAGAAGCGATTGTCTTATCCATTGCTTTCGTAATTAAATCAGCTGCTTCTCTCCATCCAAGATGCTCAAGCATTAATACCCCTGATAGAATTACGGAAGAAGGGTTTACTTTATCTAAGCCAGCGTATTTTGGAGCTGTTCCATGGGTAGCTTCAAAAATAGCATGACCAGTATTGTAATTAATATTTGCTCCTGGAGCAATACCAATTCCACCAACCTGCGCAGCTAAGGCATCAGAGATATAATCTCCGTTTAAGTTCATAGTAGCTACAACGTCAAATTCTGTTGGACGAGTAAGGATTTGTTGTAGGAAAATATCTGCAATAGAATCTTTAACAATAATTTTCCCTGCTTTTACAGCTTCATCCTGAGCTTTGTTAGCAGCATCCTTACCATCTTTTTCAGCGATACGGTCATATTCTGCCCATGTGAATACTTTATCACCAAACTCTGCTTCTGCAACTTCATAGCCCCAGCCTTTAAATGCACCTTCTGTAAATTTCATAATGTTACCTTTATGAACTAAAGTAACACTCTTACGGCCTTCGTTAATTGCATACTGAATAGCAGAACGAACAAGACGCTTAGTTCCTTCTTCTGAAACTGGTTTAATACCAATACCAGAAGTTTCTGGGAAACGAATTTTATGTACTCCCATCTCATTTTGAAGGAAGTTAATTACCTTTTTCACTTCATCAGAGCCTTTTTGCCATTCAATACCAGCATAGATATCCTCTGTGTTTTCACGGAAGATAACCATATCAACATCCTCTGGACGTTTTACTGGCGATGGAACTCCTTCAAAATAACGAACTGGACGTAGGCAAGTAAATAGATCTAGTTCTTGACGTAGTGCTACGTTAAGAGAACGAATTCCCCCACCAATTGGTGTTGTAAGAGGACCTTTGATTGCAATTTTATATTCATCAATTTTATCTAATGTATCTTGTGGTAACCATTCACCAGTTTTATCAAACGCCTTTTGACCAGCATATACCTCTAACCATTCAATTTTTTTCGTTCCGTTATATGCCTTCTCAACAGCTGCTTCTAATACACGGCTTGCTGCTGCCCAAATATCTGGACCAGTTCCATCCCCCTCAATGAAAGGAATAATTGGGTTATTTGGTACATTTAGTTTACCATTTTCAACAACGATTTTTTCACCTTGTGCCATAATTTTCTCCTCCTAAATACTTATAGCTTATCATAATAATAGCCGGAAGAACCGGCTATTAGAACGAACTTCTCTTAATATTAACGATTTTCAATTGGAATGTATTGTTGCGTTGTTGGTCCAACGTATTCTGCACGAGGACGAATTAGGCGGTTATTCGAATATTGCTCTAGGATATGAGCAATCCAACCTGAAACTCGGCTCATAGCAAAAATTGGTGTAAATAAGTCATGATCAATTCCTAGGCTATGATATACCGAAGCTGAATAAAAGTCTACATTTGCTGGTAGGCCTTTCTCTTTCTTAATGTAATCCTCAATTTTTACAGACATATTATACCATTTCTCTTGTCCAGTTAAAGTAGTTAATTCTTTCGACATCTTCTGAAGATGCTTTGCTCTAGGATCACCATTACGATACACACGGTGTCCCATACCCATAATTTTTTCTTTGTTCGCTAGTTTTTCTTTAATGTAAGGCAGTGCATTTTCTTCAGTACCTATTTCTGTAAGCATCTTCATAACCTGCTCATTCGCTCCACCATGAAGTGGTCCTTTTAATGCACCGAGAGCAGCAACTATTCCTGAATACATGTCGGAAAGTGTTGCTACACATACTCTAGCAGTAAAAGTAGAGGCATTTAGCTCATGATCGGCATGTAGTACTAATGCTTTATCGATGGCTTCTACTTCAATCGCATTAGGCTTTTCTCCATTTAGCATATAAAGGAAGTTTTCCGCATAGCTAAGGTCTTTTAAAGGTTTAATTGGTTCTTTTCCTTGTCTAATACGGGAAAACGCAGCAATAATAGTAGAGATTTTAGCTTGAATGCGAATCGCTTTACGATGGTTAGCTTCCTCCGTCATTACATCAGCCTCATCATCATAAAGACCAAGTAAAGAAATAGATGTTCTTAAGGCAGCCATAGGATGAACCTTAGACAAATCATATGAACGTAATTGTTCGATAACCTGCTCAGGAACTTCCATGTTATTTGCTAGCTCTTGTTTAAATGCTTGTAGCTCAGCTTGAGTCGGTAATTTTAAATTCCATAGTAAATATACTACTTCCTCAAAGCTTGATTTCTCAGCTAAATCATCAATTCTATATCCAACATAGGTAAGCTGGTCATCAATAATAGAACTAATGGATGATTGAGTTGCAACAACCCCTTCAAGACCTTTCGTTGCTGTCATGTTAAAACCCTCTCCTTTTTCTATAATGTTCTAACAATAAAGTTGAAAATAATGTTATATTATTACGACAATTTCCTATTATATTCATCGGATATTGTCATCCCCAACCTAATTATAAAGGATTCTCCTATTAAAGTGAAATGAAACCGTTTGAATTCCCATAATTTTTATTATCGGAATCTTTATAGTAAATAAATATTTCTATCCTTGCATTTACTTATTTATTGACATAGCCAAATTATATTTTCGACGTGAAATCCTTTCAAAGGTTAATTCGTGTAGCCTTTACGAGGAGCTCATATTTATATTCTTACGAAGTCAACATGTTAGTTTTCTTTAGAAATGAAAAAGACTTTGATTTCTTATGAAGGACTTCAATAATAATCTCCTATTTTCTTTCATATAGTTTATTAGTTATTAGTAATTTAATTCAAATGGGGTCTGAAAAAATTGTACAAGCAAATATTGGAACGGTTACTTAGAGGAATATTAGTCGTGATTATTTTAGTTCTTTCTTATTTCACCTTAAAGCTGTCAATCAACTATATCTTTCCCTTTATTGTAGCTTTTTTTCTTGCGGCAATATTAAACCCGTTTGTTACATCGATAGAAGCAAAATGGAGGATTCCTAGATCTCTAGCTACTTTAATTGTTATTTCTACTATATTCCTTATATGTACTGGACTTCTAATCCTAATTATTACAGAAGTTATCCAAGGAACTACTTATTTATTAGAAAGAATGCCAATCTATTTTACTTCTCTACTAGAATTTGTAGAGAGCATATTAGAAGATCATATTTTTCCTTTTTATCAGTCTATTACATCCTACTTTCAATCATTAGATCCATCTCATCAGGCTACCATACAAGAAAACATCGAAAAGTTTGTAACAAACTTAGCTGACAATGGAACAAACTTCCTTCAGTCATCTCTATTGCAGATTCCTGAAATTGTAGGTTTTATACCAGGATTACTAACCATATTTATTGTAGTATGGTTAGCAACATTTATGATCATAAATGACTGGAACAAT
Organism: Ornithinibacillus bavariensis; assembly: GCF_018333235.1. Classification (GTDB taxonomy): domain Bacteria; phylum Bacillota; class Bacilli; order Bacillales; family Amphibacillaceae; genus Ornithinibacillus; species Ornithinibacillus bavariensis. The sequence continues at coordinate 308,478 of NZ_BORP01000004.1, forward strand.
CTAACAAAAAAATTAATAAACCTTTTACCTAAAAAAATTCATTACTTTTTTATAGATTTTCAGCAAGGGGTAAAAAAGGCTTTCTCTGGATATTTAAAGGCACAGCTCATCCTAATACTAATAACAGCTATTCTAATTCTACTAGGGTTGATGCTTTTAAAAGTTCAACATGCTTTAACAATTGCTCTTTTTGCTGCATTAGTGGACCTGCTACCACTAGTTGGAACGGGAATAATTTTCATTCCATGGATACTATTTACTTTTATTACCGGTAATTATTCGTTTTCAATTGCGATTAGTGTTCTATATATGATTGTGATTATTACGAGGCAAGTAATCGAACCTAAAATATTAGCGACAAGCATAGGTATTAACCCACTCCTAAGTCTCATAATCCTATTTATAACCATCCAAGTCTGGGGAATCATTGGGGTCATTGCTGCCCCATTCATCCTTATTATCGCTTATGTCTTATTTCAATCAGGAATATTTCTCAAGCTCTTCCATTTCATTAAAGGCTAACCATTAGAAGCGACGGAATGTTATTGTCTTCTTATCTAATAGCTTTTTAAAGAGAATTAGTAAGAATGGCTTCACTACTCTTCTTGTCCAAGGTAAAACTAATATAAAGCCCATTATATCCGTTATAAACCCTGGAGATAAAAGGAATACTCCACCAACAAAGATACAAATCCCATCTATAATTTCACGAGTTGGGACTTGGCCGTTATTAATAGCTCGTTGTGCCCGATACCAGGTTTCGACTCCTTCTTTTTTTGCCAAGGTAATACCTGCTAATCCAGTAAGCAAGATTAATCCTACAACCCACCATGGTCCTATTAATCCGCCTGCCCATACAAAAACCCCAATTTCAGCTGCACCTAAAAGTAGAAATACTAATAAGAATCCTCTCACCAATATCCCCTCCCCTTTGATATAGGAAAAAGAAGGGAATCATCCCTTCTTCCATTCTCTATAGAACTCCTGCATGTCCTTTATAGATGTCGCCTTTTGTTCCATCAATCGTGATATCTTCACCATCATTTATTTGTTCGAATGCATTACTCACACCTACAATGACTGGAATACCTAAGCTTAATCCAACCACTGCAGCATGTGAAGTTAGTCCACCTTCTGTTGTAATAAGTCCGCTAGCCAATTCAATGGCAGGCATCATATCACGGTCGGTACCATAAGTAACAATGATATCGCCTTGCTTTACTTTTTCAAGTGCTTCGTTTGCATTTTTAACAATTACAGCACGGCCATAGGTACTTTTCTTACCGATACCTTGTCCCTTGGCAATCACATCTCCAATGATATGCACCTTCATTAAATTCGTTGTACCTGCTTCTCCTACTGGAACACCAGCTGTAATGACCACTCTGTCCCCACGTTTTAAAAGATTTGTTTCAAGTCCTTTTTCAATCGCGACATCAAGCATCTCGTCTGTTGAAGCAGCTCTTCCACCAGACACGGCATGAACACCCCATACTAGGGAGAGATGACGATTCACTTGTTCACTATAAGTAACTGCAACAATAGGTGCCTTAGGGCGATATTTTGCTATCATACGAGCAGTATGTCCACTTTCCGTTGGAGTCACTATTGCACTAGCAGATAAATTCATTGCTGTATGAGTAACGGATTGACTAATTGCATCAGTAATTGTCATATCAACTGATTGACTACGGTTTTTAAGAATTGCTTCATGGTTCAGTGCTGTTTCTGCCTTAACTGCAATATTATGCATTGTTTTTACCGATTCAACAGGATAATTACCAGCTGCAGTTTCACCAGATAGCATAATCGCATCTGTTCCGTCAAATATCGCATTTGCAACATCTGAAGCCTCTGCCCTTGTAGGACGAGGATTCCGTTGCATCGAATCAAGCATTTGTGTTGCAGTAATTACTGGCTTACCTACTGTATTGCATTTTCGGATTAGTTGTTTTTGGACAAGTGGAACATCCTCAGCAGGGATTTCTACACCTAGGTCACCACGAGCAACCATTAAACCATCACTAACCTCTAAAATACTATCGATATTATCTACACCCTCTTGGTTTTCAATCTTAGGGATTATTTGGATATGGTTTGCATTATGTTTTTCCAATAACTCTCTAATCTCCAAAATATCTGATGGTCTGCGAACAAAGGAAGCAGCAATAAAGTCAATGTCCTGCTCAATACCGAACTCGATATCCTTCGCGTCCTTATCCGTAATCCCTGGTAACTGAACGGAAACATTAGGAACGTTTACTCCTTTTTTATTCTTAATTAACCCCGAGTTAAGTGCTACCGTTTTTAGTTCATCATTTCCTTTATCAATATCAACCACTTCAAGCTCTATTAAGCCATCGTCAAGTAGTATTCTTGATCCAACATGAACATCGTCAATTAATCCTGGATATGTAATGGAGAAGCGCTCTTTTGTTCCTTCCACTTCCTTCATTGAAATATAAACGGTGTTTCCTTGAATCAATTCAGCTTGTCCATCCTTAAAGTTCCCAGTTCTTATTTCTGGTCCCTTCGTATCCAGTAAAATCGCAACAGTCTTCCCTGTATTTTTAGCTGCTTCACGGATATTTCTGATACGTGCACCATGCTCCTCAAAATCACCATGCGAAAAATTAAGTCGGGCTACATTCATTCCCGCATTAATTAGATTTTCTAATGTTTCAACTGATTCTGAAGCTGGTCCAATCGTACATACAATTTTTGTCCTTCTCATAAAAAAATCCTCCTTAAAACGTTACATTCTCTTTTAAACATACTTAAATTCGTTTATTAAATCGATAATTCCTTAGATAATTGATACATACCCTCGTCTATACCATGTTTTTGGGTTAAAATTTCAGCGATATCATAATCAACAAGTTTATTATTTTGAATACCAACCATTCTTCCAGCTTTCCCTTCTAACAGAAGGTCTACTGCTTTTGCACCTAATCGACTCGCTAAAACGCGATCAGCTGCAGTTGGTGAACCACCACGTTGAATATGGCCAAGAACTGTAACACGAGTTTCTATATTCGTTGCTTGTTTAATTTTCTCTCCAAATTCGATTCCGCTTCCAACGCCTTCAGCCAAAATAATGATACTATGTTTCTTGCCACGTTCAACTCCACGCTTCAAACGACTGATGACTTCTTCAAAATCATCTTGTCTTTCTGGAATTAAAATTGTTTCTGCTCCATCAGCAAGACCAGCCCATAATGCAAGGTCACCCGCATCTCTTCCCATAACCTCGATGACATACGTACGTTCGTGAGAGGTAGCAGTATCTCTAATCTTATCAATTGCCTCAATAATGGTATTAAGTGCCGTATCAAAACCAATGGTAAAATCGGTTCCCGCAATATCATTATCAATCGTCCCAGGAACTCCTATACAAGGAAACCCTTTTTCTGTTAGTTTTTGTGCACCACGAAAACTACCATCGCCACCAATTACGATTAAACCTTCAATACCGAATTTATTCAGCTGCTCTATACCTTTACGCTGACCTTCCTCTGTTTTAAATTCCGGACAACGTGCAGAATACAGCTTCGTCCCACCACGTTGGATAATATCCCCAACAGAGCCAACATGCAGTTTTTCAATGTTACCTTCAATTAGCCCTTGATACCCGTATTTGATGCCATATATTTCAACATTATGATAAATACATTTACGAACGACTGCACGAATTGCAGCATTCATTCCAGGTGCGTCACCACCACTAGTTAAAACTCCCAGCCTTTTCATAATAACTCCACCTCGATTAGACGTTTTCTAAAGTAGTATATACTTCTTCTATCTTATTTACTTATGTATTTAACAGTTGTCCATAGGGTTCCCTTCTTAATACAAGATAAGACTTGTATCTTAAAATATCAATCAAAAACCTTCTAATTTCAAAATAAATTTATATATGTTTTACTGTTTAAAAGTTCTACGGCGAATTAGTAAAACACATTAACAATAGGACATACTCTATTAGCAAACAGCCAATAAAAGACATAAGGACTGACAATTGTCAGCCTTATGTCTTTTATCATTCCTTAAAATCTCCAATTTGTTTATATTTTTCCCAGCGATTCTCTAATAGTTCTTCTGTTGTTAAATCAGCTAGCTCTTTTAATGCCTTCTCGATAACAGCATCCATATTCTTTGCTTGTTGTTCGATATCTCGGTGAGCACCACCCTTTGGCTCTGGAACTATCTCATCAATAATACCTAGCTCAAATAGGTCTGGGGCAGTTATTTTCATCGATTCAGCTGCCTTCTGTGCTAGGCCTGCATCCTTCCATAACAATGCAGCAGCACCTTCTGGTGAGATGACAGAATAGGTGGAATTCTCCAACATAAATATGCGATCACCAACACCTAAGGCAAGCGCTCCACCACTTCCACCTTCCCCAATAACGATGCAGATGATAGGAACTTTTAGTCCAGCCATTTCCATTAAGTTTCTGGCAATAGCTTCACTTTGACCTCGCTCTTCGGATTCTTTACCAGGATCTGCACCTTTCGTATCAATAAAACAAATAATAGGACGATTAAATTTTTCTGCTTGTTTCATATGTCTTAACGCTTTTCTATATCCTTCTGGGTGTGGCATTCCAAAGTTTCTACGAATATTTTCTTTCGTGTTTTTCCCACGTTGATGCCCAATTACGGTTATAGGTACTTCCTTATAGTAAGCAATACCAGTAACGATAGCTTCATCATCGCCAAAGGTACGATCACCATGAAACTCCAAAAAGTCTGTGAATAATTCAGAAATATAGTCTAGCGTTGTTGGTCTATCCTGGTGTCTTGCCATTTGAACACGTTGCCATGGCTTTAAATTGCCATATATATTATCTTCCAGCTCTGCTAATCGTTTTTCCAATGTAGCAATTTCATCTGTTAAATCAATTTCACTTTCACCGGTGAATTTCTTTAGCTCGGCAATCTTTTCTTTTAAATTCATTATCGGCTTTTCAAATTCTAGTATTTGCTTCATTCAGGACTACCACCCTTCTGATGCATCTTGAGAAGTGTTCCTAATACTTGTTTCATATCATGACGGTGAATTACTTGATCCAATTGACCATGCTTTAATAAAAATTCTGCTGTCTGAAAATCGTCTGGTAGCTTTTCTCTTGTTGTCTGTTCAATTATACGTCTACCAGCAAATCCAATTAATGCCCCTGGTTCAGCAAAATTATAATCCCCTAATGAAGCAAAACTAGCAGAAACCCCTCCTGTTGTCGGGTGAGTCATTACGGAAATCATGAGACCACCAGATTCTGAGAAGCGGCTAATTGCAACAGAAGTCTTAGACATTTGCATGAGGCTGAGAACACCTTCCTGCATTCTGGCACCCCCAGAAGCTGTAAAAATAATGAATGGCAATGATTCCTTTCGAGCATTTTCAATTGCCCTAGCAATCTTTTCACCAACTACAGAACCCATACTTCCCATTCTAAATCTAGCATCCATTACAGCAAATGCAGTAGCCTGTCCATCAATGTCCCCTTTACCTGTCACAACTGCCTCATTTAAGCCCGTTTTTTCTCGGTCTTTTTCCAATTTAGCCTCATATCCAGGAAAATGAAGTGGATTTGTAGCAATCATACCCTGATCCCATTCTGTAAATGAACCCTCATCAAACAAACTATTAATACGTTCCCAAGCATCTAATTGATGATGGTGTCCACAATTGGGACAAACATTGAGATTGTTAATCATTTCTTTTCTATAGAAAATTTTATAACATTTATCACATTTTTTCATAAGTCCTTCAGGAATATCGACTTTTGACTCTCCACTAGGAATCGTTGCGTATTTCCTTTTCTTGTTAAAAAGATCTTTAAGCAATATAAGTCCCCCTTATCATTACACCAAATGCTACTTTTAATGGATTTATGATTGCATCATAGATTATTTTCAAACCCGATTATTCTACTATACAGCAAGTCTAACCAAAAATGCTGTCGTTAATAGTCGAAGAAAAAACTTTTCTCAAAGATAATAGATAAGATTAATAATTACATTATATTAGGCATTTTTTCTTCTAAAAATAGACCTTCAATCGCAGCTATTCGGTTTGATTTATAAATATTTAATAGTCTATGATAAAAATCATTTGAATAATGGACATTTAGATTATGTGTATATTCATCTATTAATCCCCATATGCGAGCTAAAAAGTGATTTTCAGTTAATGCAAATAATAAACTAAAAAAAGTAAAATGCTGCTCTCTAGTACTTAAATCGGGATTATTAATAAGATTTTGTAACTGCCCTACAACTGATTCATCCATTTTGGTAAAAACTAGCTTTGCTGCTTCTTTTTCTAATAGCATTTTTACTGCTATTAGTTCTTTTTTCGGTGTATTTTCCTTTAAGACAAAGGAAGATAATAGTTCAACGGTCTGATATGGCCGATATTCACTTAAGAAAGTACCTTCTCCATGTCTTGTTTCGATAATACCTAATAATTCCATTGCCCTTAATGCTTCTCGAACAGAAGACCTTCCTGCACCAAGTTTTTCTGCTAGCTCTCTTTCAGATGGGAGCTTATCCCCAGGGCTTAAATTATGGAATTCTATAAAATTCCGAACTTCATGAAGAACTTCCTGATATACCTTTTGCTTTGGTGACATGGACATACCATGCTTCACTCCTTCCTGAGCCAAACCGATTGGTTACTTGGAAAGGGGTTTTGTTATCATTTTATATTTTTGCTAGTTTTCTTGTTTTTTCAGCTACATCCTCAGGGTTTACTTGCGTACGAGCAACGCCTGATTCCATTGCTGCTTTTGCTACCTCAGAAGCAACTAAAGGTGCTACTCTTGGATCAAACGGTGCTGGTATCACATAATCCTCATTTAGTTCTTCATCTGTTATCAAAGAGGCAATAGCCTTAGCTGCGGCTACCTTCATTTTTTCATTGATACGTGTTGCACGAACATCTAAAGCTCCGCGGAAGATTCCTGGAAAAGCAAGGACATTATTTACTTGATTTGGAAAATCAGAACGTCCTGTCCCAATTACTTTAGCACCAGCATCTTTCGCAGTCTCTGGCATTATTTCTGGATCAGGATTTGCCATAGCAAATATGATGGAATCGGTATTCATTTTGTTAACCATTTCTTTGGTTAAAGCGCCTCCGACGGATACACCAATAAATACATCTGCCCCTTCAATCACTTCTTCCAATGTTCCTTCTCTTTTATCGAGGTTCGTAATTTTTGCAACCGCTTCCTTTACTTCATTCATTCCATAAGAACGGCCTTCAAAAATTGCGCCACGAGAATCACACATGATCATATCCCGAACACCAAAGTTGTATAGTAATTTAATAATAGCAATCCCCGCTGCTCCAGCGCCATTCGCTACTACTTTGATTTCGGAAAATGACTTGCCAACTAATTTCAATGCATTAATAAGTCCTGCTACGGTAACAATTGCGGTACCATGCTGGTCATCGTGGAAGATGGGGATATTCATTTCTTTTTTTAATCTTTCTTCGATGATAAAGCAGTTTGGTGCAGCAATATCCTCAAGATTTACACCGCCAAAGGTAGGTTCCATTAACTTAACTGTTCTAACTATCTCATCTACATTTTGTGTGTCCAAGCAAATAGGAAAGGAATCCACACCAGCAAAGCTTTTGAACAAAACGGCCTTCCCTTCCATAACAGGTAGTGCAGCCTCTGGACCAATATTCCCTAGACCTAGTACAGCCGAACCATCACTAACAACGGCAACCATATTTCCTTTCATGGTATATTCGTATACTAGTTCTTTCCGGTCATGAATTTCTTTACATGGCTCGGCAACACCTGGGGAGTATGCTAAGCTTAAATCGCTTGCATTACGGACTGGAACCTTAGCGGTGGTTTCCAATTTTCCTTTATTCATCTTGTGCATATGCAATGCTTCATCTCTCAAGTTCACTTTTTTACGCTCCTTTTTGTAGCCTAAGCGTTAGTGGTCAGACCACTTAACTACTCCATTATAACAAAATGAATTAGTCTGTAAAGAATGGTCTATTTTGCTTCGTAGACTACATTTTCCTTACCAAAGTATTTTGCTAATGCTTCTAGGCTTTCATTACTAATATGGATAAAATAGTCCTTCGAAAGCTGATAGGTTCGTTTTTGTTCCTCGTAATGAACAATTATAGGGGTCGCACCAGGGTGATTGGTAGCGATGTCACGAACAATGTTTAACCCTTCCTTGCTGGTTTTCTCCGTAATTTTAATAAACAGCCGAGCAGTTGAATCATTTTTTAATATATTATCATCAAATGGAACAATAGCTGAAAGTAGCCACTGTGTTTTTCCATTACGAAATTCTATTTTTCCTTCAATAAAAACAAGCGCCTCTTCCTTTATGAGCGGACTGTTTAAGCGGTATTGTTCTGGAAAAACAACTGCATCCATATCCCTGGTCTCGTCGCTCAGCGTTAGAAATGCCATAGGCTCGCCTCGCTTAGTACGAATTGTTTTAATCTCTTGGATAATGACAGCACTTTTAACTACTCTCTTTCCATGTATGTCCTGAGCATGATCAAGCGTAATAAAACCATTTTCTCGCAATTTTTCTCGATATTCTTTAAGCGGATGACTAGATACATATATACCGAGTAACTCTTTTTCGTCAGCAAGCTTTCTAATCAAACTAAAGTCTTCAATATTAACATAGGAAGGAACGAGATCGAGTTGATCTTGAAATAGCGTAGGCTGATCCGTAAATTCACGGAATAGCTCTCCCTGTTCCATGGCCTGGTCAATCGATGCTAATAGGCTTGCACGATTCGGATACGTTTCATCAAATGCACCAGCCATTATGAGTGCCTCTAACGACTGCCTATTGACTAGTTTAGGAGTAACACGAAGACAAAAATCAAACAAATTTTTGAATGGCCCCTCCTTTCTTGCTCGAAGTATTTCTTGTACAGTTTGATTCCCAATCCCCTTTATAGATAAGAGTCCCATCCTGATACAATGATCTTCAACAGAAAAACGTCCAAAGCTCTTATTAATAGATGGTGAACCAACCTTAATATGTAGCTCCTTCATTTCATTCATATAGGCTTGTATTTTATCTTGTTGATTTCCTATCGATGTTAACAGCTCTGCATAAAAGTGTCTTGGATAGTGTGCCTTTAAATAAGCTAGCTGATAGGAAATTTTACTATAGGCTACAGCATGACTTTTTGGAAATCCATAGTTTGAGAATTTGACAATCCAAGCAAAAATCTCTTCGCCAACCTTTTTTTCATACCCGTTCTTCATGCACCCAGCAATAAATGCTTCTTTTTGTGCATCCATGATGTCCTGTTTCTTTTTACTAACTGCTCTTCTTAATACATCTGCTTGACCTAACGTGTATCCAGCAATTCGATGCGCAATTTGCATGATTTGCTCCTGATAAATTAATACACCATACGTACTTTCCAAGATCGGCTCCAAATCTGGGTGTGGGTAAGTAGTTGGCTTTCTACCATGTTTTCTGTCAATGTAGGTTGGGATGAAATCCATTGGACCTGGTCGGTAAAGTGCATTAACCGCTACTATATCATCAAAGGTGTTAGGTACCAAGCGTTTAAGTACCTGTTTCATGCCATCCGATTCTAACTGGAATACACCATTTGTTTTCCCCTTCTTTAATAGATCGAAGGTGAGGGAATCTCCCTCTGGGATTTGATCCAATTGAAAATCCTTTTTCTCTTTATAGTGAATGGATTCAACAATTCGTTCTAATATAGTTAAATTTCTTAACCCTAAAAAATCCATTTTTAATAAGCCTAATGATTCCAAATCGGTCATTGGAAATTGAGTTAATGCTGTATTCGTTGCCCCGACTGTTAATGGTACATGATCTACTAAAGGTGTCTCACTTATAACGACACCGGCAGCATGAGTAGAAGTATGTCTTGGTATCCCTTCAAGTACAGCAGCGATTTGAAATAACATCTTTAAATTCTGATTTTGACTGACATAATCGAGTAATTCTTTCGACGACTTCAATAAGCTTGCTATCGAATTTGAGGTTTGATTAGGAATATGCTTTAGAATAAAGTATATATCTTGGCTATCAATGGACATCGTCTTTCCTAGCTCTCGAATTAAAGAGCGAGCCGCAAATGTTCCGAATGTAATAATTTGTGCGACATGTTCTTCCCCATATTTATCCCGTACATATGTAATGACCTCATCGCGTCGTTGGTCCGAGAAATCCACATCAATATCTGGCATCGTTACTCGCTCAGGATTTAAGAATCGTTCAAAGACTAACTGATATTTCATTGGGTCAACATCTGTAATACCTAAAGAATATGCAACTAGTGAACCAGCAGAGGAACCCCTCCCAGGTCCGACCATTATGTGATTCTCCTTAGCATATTTAATAAAATCCCAAACGATTAAGAAGTAATCACTATATCCCATCCTCTGAATAATGGATAATTCATGTGTTAACCGATTCCTTAGCTCCTTAGTGATCGTGTTATAACGGCTATCAAGATTTTCCCAACATAATTTTGATAAATAGTCATGTGCATCAAGACCATTTGGTACTGGGTATGCCGGTATCATTCTGGAATCAAAATCAAAAGAGACGTTACACTTACTTACAATTTCCTCTGTCCTATAAAGAGCCTCTGGCCAAGCACTAAATAACTGTTCCATCTCTTGCTGGGAAAGTAGCTGATGGAATTGTGAAGTGTAATTCGCAGTTGTTCCATTCCAACTTTTCCCATATTTCATAGCTTGAAGGCACTCATATGCCTTTACATCCTTCTCCATTAAATAGCGCACATCATGGATAGCCACTACCTTCGTATGATACGCATTGTGATATGCACGCATCCCATTTACTAGTAGTTGATCCTGCTCCTGACCATAATGGCTTATTCCAAGATAAAAATCATCCACTGTAAAGATAGATTTCCAAGATGTCAGGAACTCCTCTACATGATCATATGTCGTACTCATTATAAGCCGTTCTACCTGACCTTTTTTAACCGGTAATATCCCAACTAAATGCTCGGTAAATTTCCCTAGTAATTCCTTTTCTATTTCATTTTTACCATTTCGCTGAATTGTCGTTGTTAACTTCACCAGGTTTTTATACCCATTATTATTTTTGGCAAGTACGACTATTTCCTCTTGTATTCCCTCTTCATTCAACACATTAACAGTCATTCCAATGATTGGTTTTATTCCATGAGAAAGACATGCCTTATAAAATGGGATTGCTCCAAATAATGCATTTTCATCGGTTATACTTAAGGCAGTCATTTTTAGTTGAGCTGCTCTTTTAATTAACTTTTCAATCGTGATGGTACTATTAAAAAAACTATAGCCTGTCCGAACTTGTAAATGTGTAAACGACATACTATCCCGCCTCTACTTTCTCTAATCCTATTATAGCCAATTACATATCTATCTGTATATCAACAAACATATCTTGTCCAAATCTATCATACAATGAAGAGAAATCAACTTATCGTTAAGGAGCAGCAATTATGGAAGAACGTTTTTTTGCACAATTTATTCATTGCTTTTTCATCGCCTTTGGTGTCATTCTTGGTGGTACACTCATTGGTGGTATTGGAGCATTTGCAACAGGAGATGCTCCTTTTACTGAAATGGGGCGAATCGCTAGAAAACTGTGGATATGGGGTATTGTCGCAGCTATTGGTGGAACGTTTGATGCAATTGACAACTTTAAGAGGGCACTTGACGGATCCTCTATTGATTTAATAAAACAGGGCTTGATTATATTATCTGCAATGGGAGGGGCTAAAGCAGCTATAATAATTATTAGCTGGCTCATTCAGGAGGAGGTTTCGTAATGCACGTACCACCCTATTATAAAAGACCTGGATGGCAGCGGTTTTTCGTTGGAATGTTTTTTGGTGCATTACTTTCCTATTGGGTTGTATTGTTCATGTATGGAACGATGTATGAAAGGCAAATAAAAGAGAATAGTAGTATCCAAGCCGAGTTAGATGATGCACAAGATAAAATTAATGCTCTTATGAAAGACAACCAAGATTTAAACGAGAAGTCCAAGAAACCTGTCACAATAAATGAGATCGTTCTCGAAATTATCAATGCAGAGGATTTGAAGATTGATAGGCTACTTCTTCTTCAGTTGGAGAGCTTAGTGAAAGAAGAAATTAAAGATGTCTTCGGAAAAGATATCCAAGCAATTTCTGACAGTGATATTCTTTTAATTTCAGCAATTGAAAATAAGTCCTTCAAGGTCGATGATTTTACCTACAGCTTTGAAATAAAGCGTTTAATTATATCTTCTACGATTCGAATAGTTGCTAAAGCAGATATTGCAGACTAATGGATAATACAGACACCATACCTCTCCTTATTACATATCTTTATGGAGAGGATTTTTAATTTCCATCAGAAATTGCCGCAATTCCAATAGTATAGCAGAACTGACATTTACAATGATTAGCCAAGTTGTGAATATTTCTTGAAAATTCCATTAATATTATTGGAATCAGGCTGTTTTTTTAGTAAACTAGGAATAAAGTTGAACAGTCATTCATATCCTGTCGAGAGGGGGAATGTACGCATGTTAATTATGAATGAAAGACGTATCCGTGACCGTAAGATAGAGCAATTAAAAAAGGGCCGCACTGCATATGCTGAATCCAAAGAGGTAATTCGTTTAATTAAAAGAGATATAGAAAAATTCGGGCTGAATGTGTATTATGATGAAACACCTTCAGGGTGCTGGTTTATTCCAGTAACGAAAAGTAAAAGTAGTTAAAGGCTGCTGATTTCTAACTTGAAATCAGCACCTTTTTTTCTTCGTAAAAATAATAAAACCGCTATTTATGAAAGTCTCGTACAACTTGCTCTAAATCGTTTACAACACTTTCCGCTTCCTCCCAGGAATAAACCGAAGCACCTGATGCTAATGGATGTCCACCTCCATTATATTTAGCCGCAACTTCATTAATAACTGGTCCCTTCGATCGTAATCGAACCCTAATTTGGTCAGCTTCTTCAATAAAGAATACCCAAGCTACAATTCCTTCAATATCGCCTAAAGTTCCAACTAATTGCCCCGTCTCCATCACACTGACCTGAAATTGGGCTAAAATGTCTGACGTTAACTTTATAACACTAAGACCATTCTCATCTAAGGTAAAGTTTTGCAAAATATAGCCACGAAGTCTTGCGATATTATCCTTGATATTATAAATTCCGTCATATAAGGCAGTACGATCAAAATCATAAGTAACTAATTCCGCTGCAATTTGTAATGTTCTCTTCGTTGTACTAGGAAATAAAAATCTCCCAGTGTCCCCTACTATTCCTCCGAATAGAAGTCTCGCAGCTTCAGTTGTCATTTTCATCCCACTTGCTTTTACATAAAACTCATAAATCATCTCACTAGTAGAGCTTGCAGTAGTATCAACCCAACTTATATCCCCATAAGGATCGACATTTGGATGGTGATCTATTTTAATTATTTTGTCTCCCTTTATATAGCGCTCATCATCAATTCGACCAGTGTTCGCTGTATCACAGATGATAACAAGCGCATTTTCAAATAAAGAGTCATCAATAGAATCCATTTCTACCAAAAAGGTTAGGGCTGGATCATCCTCCCCAGCAAGATACACCTTTTTTTGTGGATAGGTTGCCTTAATTAGTTCCGCTAGTCCAGCTTGCGCCCCTAAAGCATCAGGGTCCGGTCGAACATGTCGATGGATAATAATAGTATTGTAATCTTGTATGGTAGAGTGAATAGCATCAATAGACATTTTTGTTCTCCTTTACTTGTTCACGATATTAACATATTATAGCTAGCTTATTTTTATGAAAAGATGCTACAATATGTGTTGGGAAATATACGATTTAAAGAATTGGACTAGGAGTAGATATAAATGATAATATTTCCAATTGTGATTGTCCTATCCGTAGTTATGTACATATACTATAAAGTTGCTATATTAAAAACAAAGGATAGGTTGACACAAGCATACTTTAATGCAAAATCTAGAATATGCCTTGGACTATTTATTTCTTTTTTTGGCATAAATCAATACGTCTTCTACCAAACTAAAATCTCATTATTCGTTGGTATCATTTTCATTTTCCTTGGTATCCTACAGCTAGTGCGCGGATTCCGAGAAACAAAGCATTATCGTAATGAATGGAAACGATTGAACCCTGCTGACTAGATAGTAAGCTAGTCAGCATTTTTCATTTCGAACAGCTATGCATATAAACTATCTGTCAATAATTTGAGCCATTAGCAGTGCCTTTCCAACTAATTTCTTCATATTAAATACTTCTACATCAATTTTTGCATAAATCCTTCCTGCTTCAATGACTTTCGGCTTAATGGTCAATAGAGAGTCAATATTTACAGGTTTGATAAAATATACAGTAATATTCTCGACAACTAATTCTCCTTTTTTTAATTGTCTTAATAACCTACTACTAGCTTCCGTAACGATTGATGTAAAAACCCCAGGCGAAAGAGTGCCAAGTTGGTTCGTCATTTGCGGTATTACTTTAGCTTCAAATTTATCCTTTTCATATTCATCGGATTCTACCGTGTTTTTCACGATATCATCAATAGTTTCCCCTATCTGTGGTTGTCGTTGAATTAGTTGTAATGCTTTCAGTACATCTTGACGCGATATAATCCCCTTTAAGATGGAGGACTCATCTACAACTGGTGCGACCTCGATACCTTCCCAAACCATCATATGAGCTACATACGCCAAAGAAGTCTTCGATTGGACTACGATTGGATTTTTAGTCATTGCCTTTTCTATCGGTAGATTTTTATCCTTTCCAATAATGTCTTTGGAGGTTACCATACCTACAACTTGATTCTTCTTATCCAAGACAGGAAATCGAGAATGTGTAGATCTCTCATTGACCTCATACCAATTTTCTACCTTTTCTCCGACAGTTAGAAATTCCACGTGTTCAAAAGGTGTACAAATATCCCCTACTAAGACAATTTCTTTCTTAATCAGCTGGTCATAAATCGCGCGATTAATCATCGTCGCAACGGTAAAGCTATCATAGCTGGTCGATATTATTGGAAGCTGCTTTTCATCAGCTAGATGTTTAATATATTCCTCCGTATCAAACCCACCTGTTATAAGGACTGCAGCTCCTTCTTTCAGAGCCAATTCATGCGCCTTCACACGATTCCCAACAATTAATAATGAGCCTGCTTCTGTATAACGCATCATCGCATCAAGTTGCATAGCACCAATTACGAACTTGTTTAATGTTTTATGAAGACCCTCCCGACCACCTAGAACCTGTCCATCTACAATATTAATTACTTCAGCAAATGTCAGTCTTTCAAAGTTTTCTTTCTTCTTTCGTTCAATTCGTATAGTACCAACTCGTTCTATTGTACTAACTATGCCTATATTTTCAGCCTCTTTAATCGCACGATATGCAGTTCCTTCACTTACATTTAAGTCCTTTGCTACTTGTCGTACAGAAATTTTACTGCCAACATCTAGCGACATAATATGCTGAATAATTTGTTCGTGCTTTGTAGCCATTTCGTTCACCGCTCTTCATCTGTACTAATCTTTTCTTGTATATCTATTATACAGATGAATCGCTTGTGGCTCAATGTTTAAGAATCTGTTTGCCTTTGTTTATCATATTCCTGTTCCATAACAGGAGGATCCGCTAACTTAAGCAGTGTAGCAAAATTAGCTCCAATCACTAAAAGCAAGAAAACCATCCATGATCCCCAAAACAACATCTCTATTTGCGTCTCGGCTTTTGGAATAAGTGGCCAAGCAAAGTATAAAAAGAATGCCGCTAATAATATGCGCAATATTGCATAATGCCTCAAGAACAATCCCTCCTTTTCTTAGTTAGTGTATGAAGTTTTGCTAGAAAACAGAACCCGACTCATCATATAAGAAAAGACAGCCATTCGGCTGCCTTATTCTGGTATACCATGCTATCATCCTCTTATAGTATTGTTGAAAAATACCACTCTAAAATGGAGTCACCATATAAATAAGCTAAAACGGTTCCAATCACGATATAAGGTCCAAATGGTACTGCTTGTTTTCGATTGATACGTTTTATTATTAATAAGCAAATGCCAACTATTGCCCCAATCACGCAAGATAAGAAGAAAGCTAACAATACCATTTTCAATCCTAACACGATGCCTAATACAGCAAATAACTTCATATCGCCGGCCCCCATTCCTCCGCGACTCACTAATATAATGACCGCTACAATACCGAATCCTATAATGGCCCCAGCAATTGGTGACCACCAAGGGTCTAATGGGACAATAATCCTCAAAACAGAAAAGATTGGAAGGAAAAATAGCAAGACCTTATTCGGGATTAGCATGTAATTGATATCGGTAACAAAAATAATGACAAGTAACGACATGAGAAGTAATCCAATGATCAGTTCTATACTTAAACCATATTTTATAAAGCATAACAAAAACAATAACCCTGTAAATAGCTCTATCATTGGATAAACCGTAGAAATTTTATTTTCACAATATCGACATTTCCCAAGTTGAAATACGTATGATAGAACTGGGATTAGTTCATACCAAGCTAATGCATGATTACAGGATGGACAGTATGAACGCCCGTATGTAAAGTTTTGATTAATTGGTAGACGTAACCCAACGACGTTGAAAAACGAACCGAAAATGATCCCCAATATAAAGAAATAAAGATAACCTAAATATTCCAAATCCTGAGTTCCCCTCTAACAATTTTCTTCCATTATGTCTATTATTGAAAATGCCTTACAATAACTTGTAAGACGTGAGTACTAGAATTACTCGCGTTTAAAGTGTTTAGAACTATTCGAGTTAAAATCATTTACCTATTTCACATGGTTTTATTTAATAAATAGCAACCACAGAATAATTTGTACTCATTACCCTACCTGTTCTTTCTTTAAAATGCTAAAGTAATTAATAAACCTATTGATAGCTGGAAAATGCCTGAAACATAGCTAACTAAAATAATTATTTACCAATAGCCTGATTGGTATCAGACTTTGATACCAATTGATCACACTCATGTTGATTATATGGAAACTGATAAGTCTTATTAATTACTGGGCAGCTAGTTGCGCACAGAGGAACAATAAAGGTTGGGTTAATTAAATATCCCCAACCTATTTTATTACATCTGTTTCTTAAACCTAGAAACGTTATTAAATCCTCTAATTCGATTTATAATTCAATTACATCTCCAGTTTTCATAACCCTTCCTTCCCCAGTCTTGACTTTTTTAGCGAAATCTTCTGGGTCCTGTTCAATAACTGGAAATGTATTATAATGTATCGGAACTACAATTTTTGCCTTGACCCAATCAGCAGCAATTAACGCATCCTCAGGTCCCATAGTGAAATTATCTCCAATCGGAATAAATGCTACATCAATATTATTCATTTCTCCGTACATTTTTAAATCCGTAAATAATGCTGTATCCCCCAAATGATAAATTGTCTTATCTTCAATCGTTAATAAAATTCCAGCTGGCATACCTGTGTAGACAATGGTACCATCCTCCTCTTGAAATGAGGAACCGTGAAATGCTTGGGTAAATTTTACTTTGCCAAAATCGAACTTATAGGAGCCACCGATATGCATATTATGTACCCTAACACCTTGGTAACTTAAGTAATCTGCAAGTTCATTTGGTGCAATTACTAGAGCATCATTTCTTTTTGCTAACGCTACAGTGTCCCCTACATGATCATTATGACCATGTGTAAGTAGAATGTAATCCACTTGAATAGTATCTGCATCCAAATCGCATAATCGATTACCAGTAATAAATGGGTCAATCAAAATAGTATGCTTTTCTGTTTGTACCTTTATTACGGCATGTCCATGATAAGAAACTTTCATCCAATCATCCTTTCAAAATTATCTAGTTAATACATTCTATATAGATTAGCAAAACTCCTTTATCAAAAATTAATTTCGTGACCAAATATCCTCTAAGAGCTAGTCTGAGAGGAATTTTATAATGATGAACTAATTAAATTGACTACCATTGTAGAGATAAACTCAGTTTCTTGGGTAGTAATAATTGTTTTGGTTACCGTTATCTCGTCATTTTCTGTTTTTCGGGTAGCGATAGCCTCTTTGGTTACCGTTTTTTCGTCACTTTCTATTTTTCGGGTAGCAATAGCGGCTTTGATTACCGTTATCTCACCATTTTCTGTTTTTCGGGTAGCAATAGCTGCTTTGGTTACCGTTTTCTTATCATTTTCTGTTTTTCGGGTAGCAATAGCCTCTTTGGTTACCGTTTTTTCGTCACTTTCTATTTTTCGGGTAGCAATAGCGGTTTTGGTTACCGTCTTCTTGTCATTTTCTGTTTTTCGGGTAGCAATAGCTGCTTTGGTTACCGTTCTTTCACCTATTTCTGTTTTTCGGGTAACAATAGCGGCTTTGATTACCGTTCTTTCATCATTTTCTATTTTTCGGGTAGCAATAGCTGCTTTGGTTACCGTTCTTTCACCATTTTCTGTTTTTCGGTTAACAATAGCTGCTTTGGGTACCGTTATCTCATCATTTTCTATTTTTCGGGTAGCAATAGCTTATTTTGTTACCGTTCTCTCGTCATTTTCTGTTTTTCGGTTAGCAATAGCTGCTTTAGATTAACCTCTCTTAATCAAATTTCATACTTCGCACTATTTGATCAAGTTCATATATACAGCTTACTGGATAAATTGCATAAAAAAATAGCAGGTTTAAGCCCGCTATTTTAGTCCGCTATTCTTTACCCATTGCTTTTTTTAATTCGGCTAATTCATCTTCTACATCAGAATCTAGTTTTCTAAATTCATCATCTAAGGTACGACTTTGTACTGCTAAATCCTCACTAGTTTCAGCTTCTGCTTCGAAGCGTAGAACTTTCTCTTCCATTCGTTCAAAGCCACGTCTAGATTCGTCTCCACCAATTGAGGACATACTGCGATTTATTTTCGTACGAGTCTTCGCTGCTTCAGCACGTGCTTTTAATGAATCCTTTTTCAAATTCATCTCTTGGTATTCTTTTTTCATTTCATCTAGCTTACTCTTAAGCACTTGCGAATCCGTCTTGGCTTGCTCATAGGAGCTTTGTAGTAAGGTTACCTGATTTTCATATTCCTTCTTCTCGGCTAATGCTCTTCTCGCAAGCTCATCTTCTCCAGCATTAACAGCCTTTTCTGCCTGTTCCTGTCTTTTAACCACCATAGCTTCTGCATCTTCAAATTTTCTTTTAAGTATCTTTTCATTTGCTATTTGCTTCGCAACAGCTGCTTCAACTTCTTGGATCTCTTCACCCATCTCACGAAGAAATTGATCGAGCATTTTCACTGGGTCTTCGGCCTTATCCAACATAGAATTTAATTCTGAGCTGACGATAGTTTTCATTCGCTTAAAAAATTTAAACATATAGACAACCTCCATTTTAGTAATTTAAAAAAATATCTACCTATAGTACGGATGATTCAACAAATGGTTTCAAAAAATACAATAAAATTATAATGTTGTACATAGAATCTATATAAGTTTATAATAAATGATATTAAATGAGGTGATTAAATGTCTAACAGAATAGTAGCACTAATAAACGAACTCCAAAATAATAAATTGGAAAGCATTCTTATCACATCTCCTGCAAATGTATACTATATGAGTAATTATTATACTGATCCACATGAGCGTGTCGTAGCTGTATATGTTACGGAAGCTCACGATCCTGTCCTTATCCTGCCTGCCATGGAAAAAGAAGATGCTAAGGCTGCAGGCTGGAATTATCCTATGATAGATTACCACGACCACGAGGATCCTTGGGAATTATTTCTAGCTTTTCTAAATAAACAAGGAAAAATACCTAACTCGTTAGGGGTCGAGGAAGATTACCTAACATTGAGTCGTTTTCAAAGTTTACAAGCCATTCTTCCTGAGACAAAGGTCATCAATAAACAGGAAGTAGTTGCCACCCTTCGTGTCATCAAAAATGATACTGAATACGAATACTTGAAAAGAGCAGCAGAGCTTGCTGACCTTGGTGTTCAAACTGGGATAAACGCCCTAAAGGAGGGCATTTCTGAGCTTGAAGTAATTGCAGCTATTGAATATGAATTAAAAAAACATGGCGTACAGGGAATGTCATTTTCCACCATGGCTTTATTTGGTAAAAAGACTGCTTCCCCACACGGAACTCCTGGCTCAGCTAAATTGGAAAGCGGAGATTTAGTTCTATTCGACTTAGGTGTTATTTATAATGGCTATTGTTCTGATATTACAAGAACGGTGGCGTTCAAATCGATTACAGCAGAACAGGAGAAAATATACAATACCGTTCTGGATGGACAATTAAAGGCTATTGAAGCTTCACAGCTTGGAACTCCTGTCGGTAATATCGATAAAGCAGCAAGAGATCATATTGCAGAAAAAGGTTATGGAGAATACTTTAATCACAGAATTGGTCATGGTTTAGGAATTGAAACCCATGAATATCCTTCACTTCATGGCAAAAATACCTTACCTTTACAAAAAGGTATGTGCTATACCATTGAACCAGGTATTTACGTTCCACAAATTGGTGGGGTTCGGATTGAAGATATGGTATTCATGACCGATACTGGTGCTGAAATATTAACGAAATTCCCGAAAAAATTACAAATTATTAATTAATGAAAGAAGTGCCTGATTTAGAAAACCAGGCACTTCTTCTATTCTATACGAATAGTTCATTTGCATTTCTATACTCTAATCCAAGACCATCTGCAACTGCCTTATAGGTTACAAATCCATCGACCGTATTTAATCCTTTTAATAATGCAGGATTACCTATGCATGCTTCTTTAAAGCCTTTATTGGCAATTTGTAATGCATATGGAACCGTTACATTGGTTAATCCAATAGTAGCTGTACGTGGTACACCACCAGGCATATTTGCAACCGCATAATGTAGTACACCATGTTTTACATAGGTAGGGTTATCATGTGTTGAAACATGGTCACTTGTTTCAAATATTCCACCCTGATCTATCGCTACATCTACTATAACAGAGCCCTCTGTCATCTGCTTAACCATGTCCTCCGTTACTAGTTTCGGTGCTTTAGCTCCTGGAATTAGAACAGCACCTATTACTAAGTCAGATTCTGCAACACAATCTGCAATGTTCATAGGATTTGACATCATTGTATTAATAGAAGTTCCGAATGTGTCATCTAAATATCTAAGTCTTTCAGGGCTTAAATCAAGAATCGTTACATTGGCACCGAGTCCTACTGCAATTTTAGCAGCGTTTGTCCCAACTACTCCCCCACCAATTATCGTTACATTGGCACGTTTAACGCCTGGAATTCCTGCTAGAAGGATTCCCTTTCCACCTTTAGGCTTTTCTAGGAATTGTGCACCAATCTGTGCGGCCATACGTCCAGCAACCTCACTCATAGGTGTTAATAATGGAAGTGTTCCATTGGCCAATTGTACTGTTTCATATGCAATTCCAACTACCTTTTTCTCCAGTAATACACGAGTTAACTCTGGTTCATTCGCTAAATGAAGATACGTAAATAATATTAATCCTTCATAAAAGTAATCATACTCTTGTGGCAGAGGCTCTTTTACCTTCATTACCATATCCTGTGCCCAAGCATCTTTTGCTGTATTAACTATTTTTGCCCCAGCTTGTATGTATTGATTATCAGTAAAACCAGAACCAAGTCCTGCATTTGTTTCAACAAAAACCTCATGCCCAGCATTTTTCAAGGTAAGTACCCCGGCTGGTGTTATTGCTACCCTATTTTCATTATTTTTTATTTCCTTTGGAATACCTATTCTCATTTGGAACACCTTCCCCTATGTTTTGTAAGCACTTACATTGTACCAAAAAAACCAAAAAATACATACCATTTAATGATAAGGAGAGAAAAGCCTCTCCTTATTTTAATTCTTTCTATTATTAAATGTCCATATCCCACGATTATTATGAAGTTGATCCTCCACAACACCACTTTGGTAGCTCTCGAATAATTGATTTTGAACAGCAGCAATTCCCTTCGGATCTTCAAATAACTTATGCTTGTTTTCCTTTCTACCCATAAGTTTCACCTCCATACTTAGTTTGCACATTAAATCCTCATAAAAAGCATGTATTCTTTTACCAATACAGTAAGTCCAAATCATATAATGGAGGTAGATAAAGAAAGGGGAGAATACCATGAATTACGAATACAAGAATATTGTATTGGCAATTGATGGATCGGATGCTTCAGATAAGGCTTTTGAAAAAGCAATTCATCTCGTTAAACGAAATAACGCTCACCTCATCCTTGCCCATGTAATTGATTCTCGAACCTTTGCAACTGCTGAAGCATATGATCGTTCATTAGCGGAACGAGCTGAAGACTTTGCAAGAGATTTAGTGGAAAGCTACGTAAAAAAAGCAATGGAATATGGATTAGAAAACATCTCCCAATGTATAGAATATGGCTCACCAAAAATAAAATTAGCAAAAGAAATTGCAAGCAGATTTAATGCCGATATAATTATATGCGGTGCAACAAGCAAGAATGCTGTGGAACGATTTCTTATTGGTAGTGTATCTGAAAGTATTACTCGATATGCAATATGTGATGTACTTGTTGTTCGATAACGTGTATATTTACCTCGTGTATTTCCTTAATCCAAAAAGGATTTGATAACTCTTTATCAAATCCTTTTCATTTTAGATATTGGTTAGTCGAACCGTATCTTTTGCTATCATAATTTCTTCATTCGTCGGTATAACAATTACCTTTACTGGGGAATGTGGATAGTTTATAAACATTTCTTTTCCTCTAGCAGAGCGGTTTAACATCGGATCCCAATAGATTCCCATAAATTCTAACCCGTTTAAGACTCTAGAACGAATTACATCACTATTTTCACCAACACCAGCAGTGAAAATGATTGCATCGACACCTGACATTCTTGCTGCATAGGAGCCAATATATTTATGAATTCGACCAGCAAACACATTTAGTGCTAGTTCGGCACGCGGATTTGTCTCAGCCTGTTGTTGAATATCTCTTAAATCACTGGAGAAGCCAGATAAAGCAAGCATTCCACTTTGCTTATTTAACACATCAATTACCTCTTCAGCTGTCTTTCCCGTCTTCTCCATAATATATGGAATAAGTGCTGGATCAATATTACCTGAGCGTGTACCCATTGTTACCCCTGCCAATGGAGTAAATCCCATAGAGGTATCAATTGATTTTCCTTCTTTTATTGCAGAGATACTTGCACCATTCCCTAGGTGACAAGAGATTAAGCGTAATTCCTCAATAGGTTTCCCCATTAATTCAGCTGCTCGATGCGATACGTACTTATGGGATGTACCGTGGAAGCCATATTTACGAATCCCATACTTCTTATAATATTCATAAGGTAGACTATATAAATAGGACTGTGGTGCCATAGTTTGATGAAAAGCAGTATCAAATACGGCAACCATCGGAACATCTGGCATTACCTCTTGAAAGGCTTTAATCCCTGTTAAGTTTGCAGGGTTATGCAATGGAGCTAATTCCGATAATTCATCTATTTCTTTAATCACATCATCTGTTATTAAGACTGAATCGTTGAATTTTTCTCCTCCATGCACAACACGGTGTCCGACTGCACTAATCTCCGTTAATGATTGAATAACACCTGAATTCGTTAATTTATCAAGCAGCATCTTTACTGCGACTTCATGGTTAGGAATATCGGAAACGGTTTTATCCTTTTCACCATTAGATTCAAATGTAAAAACGGACTCGGGTAAGCCTATTCTTTCTACAAGCCCCTTTGCTCTTACCTTTTCTTCAGGCATTGTAATTAGCTGAAATTTTAATGAAGAACTTCCAGCGTTAACTGCTAATACATTACTCATTGTTGTCCACTCCTAGTTGTTATTTACGATAATTGCTAAACCAATTATTCATTTTATTTAAGATATCTTCCATTGCACGGGTGTTTTTTAAAGAAGGGAGCTGAACTAATAATGGCTGTTTTGGTCCTTCTGTATTTTTCCCTTTCTTTTGTAGAATTACTATGCATTTGGCGTTTTTCTCAGATTGAAAGGCACTTTCCGGTAGTTGAAGAACTCCAACAATATGGGTATACTTCTGAAGATACCTATGGAGCTTGTCTGACCCTTCACCGTCAAAAATAAATGTAGGTAGTAATAAAACTAAATAGCCGCCTTCCTTCGTATAATTCATACTCTGTTCAATGAACAGATGGTGAGCATAAGAATGGCCATCCTCAGCCTTTAATTCATAGTTTGCGGCACGGATATCATCCGGATAGTATCCTACTGGTAAATCGGAAACAATTAAGTCTACTGGATCCAATAAGAATGGGCGTAAACTATCTTGATGAAAAAATTCTATTGTTATCTTTTGTAAATTTGCACTGACAAGAGCAAGCTGTACCAATGTGGAATCAACTTCACTAGCATATGCTTCTATAGATTTATCAAGTTGGGAACAAACCGTTGTAAGCATATTCCCTGTTCCACAGGCTGGATCAAAAATTCGTATGCTCTCTTGTTTCTCTGTTAACTTCTGTGCAAGATAGCCAATAAGTAAAGCAACTGCTTCTGGGGTCATCATATGTTGTTGTTGTGTTACTTCCTTCATTCCTTTTAATACAGCAAATTGAATGGCTTTGCGAATATCGTCTGCATCATAATTCTCTAACCTTAATTGTTCTAAGGCTGTATGTAGCTTATGTGTAAGAATATCATCCATAGACTCTTCAGCACCCTGATAAAACATGGTCTCTAGTGCTATTATTAAGCTGTCCAAATAAGGTTCATTTAGATGTTGTTCGATTATTTGCGTAGTGTGATCCATCCAATCGAAAAGTACTTCTACATTTGTTTTTTCCATTGACACCCTCCGTTCTACCAACCCGTTATATTTTATCAAAACTATTGTACTCTGTACAAAGTAATAGCTTATGACATTTATGTGAACATAAAAAGTCTCCCACTAGAGGGGAGACTAGCATTACTGTGCTTGTTTTGCAGCTTCTAAAGCTTTATCATAGTCTGGGTGTTCTGTTACTTCATTTACATATTCAACATATGTAATTTTATTATTTGTATCAACTATGAATATGGAACGAGCTAGGAGACGAAGTTCTTTGATCAACACGCCATACTTTTCTCCAAAATCTGCGTTTCTATGATCGGATAGCAGCTCAAGGCTTTCAACATGATTAACTTCTTTCCATCTTTTTTGTGCAAATGGTAAATCCATACTAATCGTCAATACTTGAACATTTTCAAGCTTTTTTGCTTCCTCATTAAAACGATTCGTCTGAATAGAACATACTCCTGTATCAATGGAAGGAACTACACTAATTAATCTAATTTTACCATGGTAATCAGCAAGTGTTTTCTCTTCTAGGTCATTATTTATTACCTTGAAATCTGGTGCTTCATCACCAACTTTTAATTCATTTCCTAAAAGATTAACAGGCTTTCCAGCGAATGTAACCATCATCTTCCTCCTATTCCAGTAGTTTATCTTTATCATAACATAAACAGTTGCTTCGTATTAAACATATTGTCCTCATTCCTCTATGTATAGTTACTTAAATATCATAGATAGATGAAGATTCTTCTGAATTTGATCTTTCCTTGTCATCCTTTTTTTTATTTTCGAAGTTTCCTCTATCGTCTTCTTCTTGTTTATCTTTCTCTTCGCTCTTTTCTCCTTTTTTACTATTTCCTTGCCCTTTTGTTGTTTCCTTTTGTTTATTTTGCTTTCCCATCCCACTTTCCTGAAGTAACTGTTGAATCTTTTCCACAGCTTTTGGAGCAAAATCAATCAACTTTTCATAAATATGTGTATTTTCATCTAAATGTACCATCTTAATTCCTTTAGGACTTACAATAAGAAATGCGATTGGTGTAATAGACACTCCTCCACCACTACCACCTCCAAATGGTAGGACAGATTCACTGTTTCCGCCACTACCTTCACTTCCTCCACTATCTCCACTTTCTTCTTTATCACTATTACTCTTCTTTCCTCCACTCGGCTTAAATTCACTTCCACCAGCAGCAAACCCAAAACCAAGCTTAGAAACAGGAATGATTACACTACCGTCTGGAGTTTCAATAGGGTCTCCAATAATAGTATTCACTTCAATCATATCTTTTAGGTTTTCCATTGCAGTAGTCATAAGTCCTTGAATCGGATGTTCTTCCATTGTAATCCTCCTATTAAAAAATTAATTATATACTTCTTTGTTACCGAATATTTTTCGCAACAAATACATAGCTGTGTGAATAGCTTTTCCTAAACGAATGGTTACAATGCAATCAATTTTCGACTGAAATCCGCGTTGTTGAAAGTACGGAATGATAATAATATTAGGCTGACAATTCAGATTAGAAAACTCACTCAACGCTCCTAGCAATGTCCCTTTTACCATCCAAATTCCACCAGAAACAATTCCAGTACTGCTTGCCTCACCTGTTCCAAAATGCGTTTTCCATTCGATTTGCTGAAACGTAATATTTTGTAGAATGAAAAGTAATAGTTGCTTTGCTATTTTTAATCCTTGTAATAAATTTTTTACCATCTGCTTCAAACGATTGAGATTAAAACCATCACCTTCATCTTGCAGCATTTCCATTAAATCCGAATACTCATCCTGCACATGGTTCTTTAAATTAATATTTCTCTGAAACACTCTAACTCTAATGATATACATCTGTACATTCATTTCGTGTACTTCCTGATTAAAGTAATAATGCACTTTAATTTTTATATGGATTAGCAAAATCAACATAAACATAAAAAGTAATAGAATACCTAATATAATCCAAAACATTTTTTCAGCCCCAAAAATTAGTAACGATAGTTTTCCACAACCTTCCAATTTTATGCAAGTAATAGA
>NZ_BORP01000005.1 GCF_018333235.1 Ornithinibacillus bavariensis
ATAATTGATCGAGTCAATTACATTCTTAGCTACTAAAAGCACGCTAGCTTTTAGATTATTAATAGAAAAAACAGGGTATGTTTTTTCCTTACATACTGGTTGTTTTGTTCAGTTTTCAAGGAGCAAAATCGATGTTGTCTTTTTAAGTGACAACTCTTAAAATGTTACCACATCATCCTGATTATGTCAACAACTTTTTAAAATTTATTTCTTTAAAAGTTTTTGGCGTCTTAATCAGCGACCTACTAAATATATCATGGATATACCGTTAATGTCAACATTATTTTTCAATAAAAATTCTACTTAATGTCGTTAAATAAATCTGCCGTTCTCAGAACAGCAAGTACAACTTTACCACGATGAAATCAGTTAGTCAATGGATATTTTACTTTATAGTACGTCGGTATTTAATAGCCTAATATGTTCAACATTATCTATTTGACTGTTCTATTAGACTGAACTCCCGGGTTTCTGCGCTTCTCTGTCCATTAGACTTCTTCTATTAGACTGTAATCCAAGCTTTCACGATTCTCTGTCCATTAGACTTCTTCTATTAGACTGTAATCCGAGGGTTCACGCTTCTCTGTCCATTAGACTTCTTCTATTAGACTGTAATCCGAGGGTTCACGCTTCTCTGTCCATTAGACTTCTTCTATTAGACTGTAATCCGGGCTTTCACGCTTCTCTGTCCATTAGACTTCTTCTATTAGACCGGTCTTTGGTGTCATTTTGTACATTTTAGTGAAAACAATTCTATCGATTGTCTAGATTATGCTATACTATGCATGAAAGTATAAGGAGGATACATAAGAATGGCTCAACTCGTTTATTCAAGTAAAATTAACAAAATACGTTCTTTTGCCTTAATCTTAGTTTTTGCCGGGATTCTTTTAATGTATGTTGGCTTACTACTTAAAAAAGTTGAATGGGTAATGGTTCTATTCTTTATTCTCGGGGTTATATCCATTGTACTAAGTACAGTTGTTTATTTTTGGATTGGGATGCTTTCTACAAAAGCAATCCCCATTGTTTGCCCATCATGTAATAAACCAACAAAAATGCTAGGTCGCGTTGATGCCTGTATGCACTGTAAACAACCCTTAACTCTTGATAAAGAGCTTGAAGGAAAAGAATTTGATGAGAAATATAATTCAAGAAAATACCGTAGAGAGCTAAAGAAAAAACAATCCAACAAGTAAAGAGCATCTGCCTTATGGTAGATGCTCTTTTGCTATTTTTCCTTACATAAATAGCTATTAATCCAAGACCTATTGTGAACGTTATTGTTACAGACCATATCTGAGAATGGGGTTAGCATAATGATTTTGGTCATTGATAATTATGATTCATTTACCTTTAATCTAGTACAATATATCTATGAGCTTGGCCTGGAAGTAGAAGTTAAGAAGAATGATGAAATTTCTGTATCAGATATTTTACAGCTACATCCATCCCATATTCTTCTTTCACCAGGACCAGGTAATCCAAATCATGCTGGTGTTTGTTTAGAGGTGGTTAATAAACTGCATAAGCAATTCCCTATCTTAGGAGTTTGCTTGGGACATCAAATTATTGCACAAGCATTTGGTGGAAAAATTATCAGCGCAAAGGAACCCACACATGGTAAGATTTCCTATATCAATCATGATGGGAGAGGAATTTTCTTGAATTTAGAAAATCCATTACCGATAACACGTTACCATTCTTTAATGGTAGAAAGTGACAGCTTACCCGAATGCCTTGAAATAAGTGCTGTCACAGAAACAGGTGAAATTGCTGCTTTAAGACACAAAGATCTGCAAATCGAAGGTATTCAAGGTCATCCAGAATCAATTTTATCCAAGGGCGGCATGCAACTTTTACATAACTTTTTCCTAATCAAAAAAGGAGTTCAATCAAATGACTAATCCTTTTCTACACTTTGACTTTTATAGAAAGCCGATAACATTTAAAAATCCTATTAAAATAATTGCAGCAACAAAAATTGAACAGGTTCTTCCATCTCTATTAGAAGTACAGCAGGCTATTATGAATGGTTATTACGCAGCAGGCTTTATTTCTTATGAAGCAGGACCAGCTTTTAATCCTCACATGGACGTACATCATAATCATAAAATGCCACTTCTTTGGTTTGGTATTTATAATAATGTCAGTAACGAAGAACTCTCTCCAAAAGGATCTTTTTATACAAGTAATTGGGAATCAGATACAGACATTAATCAATATCAGAAATCTATACAGTCCATTAAGGATTACATACGTGTAGGGGATTCCTATCAAGTGAATTACACAATTAGAATGAATGCTCAATTTCATGGTGATCCAATTGCCTATTATCAGCAGTTAATCCATTCGCAATCCACAAACTATGGTGCATATCTAGATATTGGTCACTATAAAATTATATCTGCTTCACCAGAATTGTTCTTTCACCTAAAAAAAGGAAAGGTTATTACAAGACCTATGAAAGGGACAATTAGTAGAGGAGATAATCCTAAAGATGATAAAGCTAATGCTGATTGGCTTTTCCATTCGGAGAAAAATCGAGCCGAAAACGTCATGATAGTGGATCTGCTTCGTAATGATTTAGGTAGGATCGCAAAACCAGGAACTGTAAAGGTTCCAAAGCTTTTTTCTATCGAGGCATATCCGACTGTTTATCAAATGACCTCCACTGTTGAAGCGGAAATAGATTCAAAGAAAGGAATCTTGGAAGTTCTTCAGGCACTTTTTCCATGTGGATCAATTACTGGTGCACCAAAAATTAGTACGATGAAGATTATAAAGGAATTAGAGAATACTCCTCGAGAGGTTTATTGTGGTGCAATTGGGTATATCACACCAGAAAATGAAGCCATTTTTAATGTGCCTATTCGTACAGTCGTCCTCGATTCCGATGGAAAGGCAACCTACGGTGTTGGCGGAGGTATCACATGGGACTCCAATAAAGAAGATGAATATGAAGAGGTTTTAACGAAAACAAAGGTTCTTTCGAAGGGGCAGCAGTCTTTTCAACTTATCGAAACAATTGGACTTATAGCTGGGGAATATATCGTATTGGAAAATCACTTAAATAGATTAAGCAAATCAGCAAATTACTTTTCTTTTTCATTTCATTTAAACAAATTACGTAAAAAACTTGATGAGATTGCTCTCCTCTACTCTAAAGGAAAATGGAAAGTAAGAGTTCTACTAGGGAGGGACGGATTAACTTCTCTAGAAGTAACAGAAGAAAATATGATAGAAGGCAAACCAATCGTGACGTTGGCATCTCGTCCTATAAATAAATTGGATATCTTTCATTACCATAAAACAACGAAAAGAGACATCTATGAGGAATTGTTCGAACCGGATCTATTTGATGTTTTATTATGGAATGAGAATCAGGAAATAACTGAGTTTACTAAAGGAAATGTTGTAGTTGAAATGAATGGGACACTTTACACGCCACCTGTAGAATGCGGTTTGTTAGCGGGAACGTACAGGAAAATGCTTCTACAAAAAGAGGAAATTCATGAAAGAACCATTTCAATAAAAGAGCTTGATCAATGTCAGAGGATTTGGTTTATAAATAGCGTTAAGGAATGGCTTCCTGTTCAATTAAAATAAGCCCTGCTACATTGGTAACAGGGCTTCCAACTAGTGTTCCACCGTTTTTTGCTGTTGGCATTCTTCACAAATTCCATACACTTCCATCCTGTGATGGCTAACGGTAAAACCAGTAACTCTTTGAGCTAATGCTTCTACCTCATCTAAGGACGGATAATGAAAGTCAACAATTTTACCGCATGACTCACAAATTATATGGTAGTGATCACTTAAATTACATTCAAACCGACTAGAGGAATCGCCATATGTTAATTCACGAACTAGTCCATTTTCACGTAATACTCGCAAATTATTATAAACTGTTGCCACACTCATGTTGGGAAATTTTCCTTCAAGCGCTTTATAGATATCATCTGCTGTTGGGTGAATCATGGAGTTAAGAAGATAATCAAGCACCGCATGACGTTGTGGTGTAATTCGGACACCTGACTCTTTTAGTGTATTAATTGCCCGTTGAAGCTTTTCTTCAGACACGCCATGCACCTCGCTTTCATGTAGTATTCCTTTAACTATCGATTTTATTAAATAATAATCTTTATAAATAGTGTACGCTTTCCAAACGTTTTTTGTCAATCCTAGTATATTTTAAAAGGACGAATATTATAACGCCTCCGACTAAGCGAGGGTTATCTTCTTTATATTAATATGTTACAAAGTGATTTTATTCGTTTATACATCCGTATGTAGAGGTAATTCTTGACCTCCTAATACTTTATTGATATACCTTGCAGCAACAAATAGAAAATCCGATAATCTATTTAAATAACTCACTACAAAGGGATTTTGGATTTCCTCCCCAAGACCAACTGTTAAGCGTTCGGCTCTTCTTATTACGGTTCTAGCTACATGAAGGGCACTAGAAGGTCGGTTTCCTGAGGGTAGAATAAACTGCTTCAGGGGCTCTAATTCCTGATCCCATTCATCTATTTGTTCTTCTAGTTCATCAATGTGCTTTTTAGTAAGTTTCCAATATACCTCTTTATCAGTAGGTGTAGCAAGCTCTGCACCAACATGGAAAAGTATTGTTTGAACACGATGCATTTGATCAAGAAAAGCTGCTTTTCCCTCCCAGTCCTCTAGCTCGATTAAGCTTGTTGCAAGCCCTATCATAGAATTTGCCTCATCACAGGTCCCATACGCTTCAACACGCAGGTGATTTTTGGGGACGCGCTTTCCATATACTAGTGATGTTGTTCCTTTATCACCAGATCGTGTATATATCCTAGCCATTTCTAATACCCCCTAGTTGTATTAATGATATTTCTATAATTTGACGCTTTGCTTATAAAATTCTCTAGGTTTTCTTCAAATATTACTAATGCCCGCGGTAAATATTCAGGTGATTTACCGGAAATATGTGGTGTTACCGTAATATTTGGTTCCTTCCATAAAGGATGTTCTGCAGGAAGTGGCTCTTGTTCGAAAACATCTAGTATTGCATGAGCAATTTCTTTTTCTCGAACAGCGTTTAAAATTGTATCAGAAGCGACAATATCTCCTCTACCAATGTTCACAAACACTGCGCTATCTTTCATTCGTGTAAAGTGCCCCTCATTCAAAAGATACTTTGTTTCTTTTGTACTTGGTAAAACCGATACAACAAAATCCGCTTCTGGTAGCTTCTCGTTCAAAGAATTTAGCTGGTAGACCTCATCAAAGAAGTCTACATGGCATCCGCTACGAGAAATTCCAATCGTTTTCATCCGAAAGGCTTTGGCGAGTCTCGCAACTTCCTGACCAATTGCTCCTGTACCTAGCACTAACATCGTTTTCCCAGTAATTTCTTGTAAAGAAACCTTTGCCCATTTAGCTTGTTTTTCGTTCTCTATTAATTCTCTTTCAGTTCGATACACCTGTAACAGCATTGAAATGGTATATTCCGCCATTTGTATTTTATGAATTCCTTTAGCGTTAGTTACAAGGATATCTCTCGCCTCAATAGCTGGGAATGGTAATCGTTCTACTCCAGCAGAGAGAACCATAATCCACTTTAATCTAGCTGCTTTTTCAATAGTCTCTTCGTTAATATCCTCACCATATGTGACAAGAACAGTAGCTTGTTCTAAGAATTTCTCCGCCTCCACTATATCCTCACAAAAAACAAATTCTTGTTGCGGGTATTTCAGCCGAAGTGTATGCTGATGTTTTTCAGATAATTTAGCTGAAAATAGAATAACCAAATAACCCATCCCCCTCATTATAAATCCATTCACTCATAAAACTTAATTCTATATTAAAACATATGAATATAAATGAACAATAAAAGAAACAGTAAAAAACCTGGTCACAGAAATGAAACCAGGGTAATCCAGAGCTATTTTTTTTGATAAAGTTGTAGAAAAGTGCGAAATACTATTTTTAGATCTAATTTATAGGAGCAGTTCTGTGTGTAATATAGGTCATAAATAATCTTTTGTCCATGGCGTTCATTATCGATACCTTTAATTTGAGCATAGCCGGTTAGACCAGGTCGAACCTTTAGTCTATTAAGTTGACGCTTATTATAGTAGTCCGCTATTTCAGGCACCTCTGGGCTTGGCCCTACTAAGCTCATATCCCCCTTTATCACATTTAGTAATTGTGGTAGTTTATCCAAATGATATTTTTTCAACCATAATCCCGTTTCGGTAAATGTTACATGCTCATCTCTAGTTATCTTAAAAAAATCTGGTACCCCTCTTTCCCATGAACTTGGAAATGGAACAGGGGGAAACTGGCGAATTACTCTAGATGCATTTGTCATTGTACGAAATGACAACATCATAAAGGTGCGATTATTTTTACCTACTCGAAGCTCACGATTGAAAATAGGCTTTCCTTCTTTCTTACCAATGTAATAAGAAACAAACAAAAATAACGGTGACAGAACAACAACCAACACCACACTAATTACAACATCTAGTAGTCTCTTAATAAAGTAGTACAAATTAATATGAATAAAATAATTGGATCTTGTCTTTGCAGTTTCTAGCATTCCCACATGAACACACCTCTTTTGTACAGACTTTACTAATTCATATCTATTCAACTAGAGGTGCGTATATAACTCTGTCATGGAAAAGTAATATTAACATTCTATTAGCTACGGTATATTATTCTTTCAGATGAAAATAAAAAATATCAATAAATTAAAATAAGACCACACAAATTAGTGTGGTCTCTTCACTATCACGATAAATTTTCACGAATATACTCGAGAGCTTCCTGTACATGGCCTTCCACTTTTACTTTTCGATATTCTTTTTGAAGAATTCCATTCTTATCGATGATAAAGGTAGAGCGTTCAATGCCATAGTACTCCTTACCAAAGTTCTGTTTTAGCTTCCAAACACCGTATGCCTCTGCTACCTCATGTGATTCATCTGCTAATAGCAAAAACGGTAAATCATGTTTGTCCATAAATTTTTGATGGGAATCAATTGGGTCAGGACTAACACCGATAATTACAGCATTAAGTTCACCAAAGCTTTCATGGTGATCTCGAAAATCACAAGCTTCCGTTGTGCACCCTGGCGTCATATCTTTTGGATAAAAATATAAAACAACATGTTTTCCTTTGAAGTCTGCCAAGCCAACTTCCTTACCATCTGAACTAGGTAAAGTAAAGGTAGGTGCAGTTTTTCCTATCTCTAGATGCATTTTATTACCTCCAGTATCTATTGTATCTTCACTATAACACTTTAAAAGCTGGAAAAGCTAATCTCTTGCCCGTTCCCCCTTATGCTGTACGATATGGAAAACAAAAGCTGTCGGAAGAATGTAGCCGATTAACGCTTCAATCAATGCTAATAAGCGACCAATACCAATTGGAGTAATATCGCCATACCCGATAGTTAACATAGTAACCCCACTAAAATAAAAGGAATGGACCATGGAACCTAATGGGCTCACTTGTCGTAGCTCTCCTCCCTCGACTAGTAAAACACCTTCAAATGAAAGTATAAAATAGATTAAACCAAAGCCAAGAATAACAATAGTATAGGTAATGATTAATGCATAGAAAATTTCAGCTGAAAATCGCTTATCCCTCATACTAATTCCAAGTAGATTTTTTTCACCTGAGATGAACTGAGACAAACTTTTTATCATTACAAAACAAACTCCTACTATGAGGAGCCATGGCAGTATATTCATATAATCTCCCTTTACAATCTGCTATTATATGTATATGCCGTAAACTAGAAGGGCTTGTCATTTAATTTTCATCTTATTTGCGTTAAAATAGGTAAGTATGAATCATGGTCAATTGACCATTTATATAGGAGGTTTACATAGTGGATTTTACGAAGTCAGAGCTTCTACATGAAGAAGCGCAAAAACATATAGTCGGTGGTGTTAATTCACCTTCACGTGCGTATAAGGCTGTTGGTGGAGGAGCACCGGTTTATATGGATCGAGCAAAAGGAGCATATTTTTGGGATGTGGACGGTAATAAATATATCGATTACCTTGCAGCATATGGTCCAATTATTACGGGACATGCTCACCCGCATATTACAGAAGCTATTAAGAATGCAGCAGAAAATGGTGTCCTGTATGGAACACCAACACCTTTGGAAAATAAATTTGCTAAAATGCTAAAAGAAGCGATTCCTTCATTGGAAAAGGTACGTTTTACAAACTCTGGAACAGAAGCAGTAATGACAACTATCCGTGTAGCAAGAGCCTACACTGGCCGTACAAAAGTCATCAAATTTGCTGGTAGCTATCATGGTCACTTTGATGCTGTTCTTGTCCAAGCCGGATCAGGACCGTCCACATTAGGAACTCCTGACTCTGCTGGCATTCCATTATCTGTAGCACAAGATATGATTACTGTGCCATTTAATGACATCGATGCTTATAAAGAAGCTTTAGATAAATGGGGAGACGATCTTGCTTGTGTACTAGTAGAGCCGATTGTTGGTAACTTCGGTATTGTTGAGCCTAAGGAAGGCTTCCTTCAAGCAGTAAACGACTTAACCCATGAGGTTGGAGCACTAGTTATTTATGATGAAGTTATTACTGCTTTCCGCTTTACTTATGGAAGCTCTCAGCAAATCTATGGTGTTGAACCGGACATGACCGCTATGGGTAAAATCATAGGTGGCGGGTTACCAATCGGTGCTTATGGTAGTCGTAAGGATATAATGGAACAGGTTGCTCCACTTGGCCCAGCATATCAAGCAGGAACAATGGCTGGTAATCCTGCATCCATGTCAGCAGGTATCGCTTGTCTAGAGGTTTTACAACAAGAGGGCGTTTACGAAAGACTAGATGAACTTGGAGAACGACTTGAAAATGGAATTCGTGCAAAAGCAGACAAGTATAATATCGCCATTTCTATTAACCGATTAAAAGGCGCTTTAACTGTTTACTTTGGTAGCACGAATGAAGTAACTAACTATGCCGAAGCTGAGGCAAGCGATAGTGAAGCCTTTGCGAAGTTCTTTAAGCTAATGCTTAAGCAAGGCATTAATTTAGCGCCATCCAAATACGAAGCCTGGTTCCTGACTACTGAACATACTGAAGCAGATATAGATGAAACAATTGATGCTGTTGGAAATGCTTTTAAAGAAATGAGTACAAATTAATTTTTATATTCATTAAGGCAAACTAAAAATCGCCTACAAATTCTAGTTATTTGTAGGCGATTTTTATATTACTTTTTCTCAGATTGTTCTATCTCACGTTTGTGTGCCAAGTAAATTCTCTTGGAGATTAAGGTTTGAATAATAACGATAATACCTCCAACTGTCCAATATAACGGTAAAGCAGAGAAGGTGTTTAATGATATTACACCAATCATAATTGGTGACATTAATCCGATTATAGCCATTTGTTTTTTCATTTTTGGATCAAGACCAATTTGTGATACCTTATATTGAATAAAATAGACAATCACCGCTATTGCTATCATCAACATATCTCTTTCTCCTAGATTGAACCAAAGAAAGGTATGTGTCGCTATTTCTGGAGTTTGCCGGATTGCATAATAAAATCCAATTAGAAACGGAAACTGTATAAGTACCGGTAAACAACCACCAAATGATGCTAAAGGATTAAAATTATGCTTTTGATATAGTTGCATCATTTCTGCTTGCATCTTACGCTGAGACTCAGGATCTTTTTTATCCTTATATTTCTTCTGGATTTCGTCCATTTCTGGCTTAAGTTCTTTCATCTTATCTTGCATAATCAGATTATTCTTCGTTTGTTTAATCATAAATGGCATGACGACTAATCGAATAGCAATTGTGATTATGATGATGGATAAGCCATAATTATCATTAAAAAACTCTGCAATAAATTTAATAAGTGCGGAGAAATTATCAACGAATACTTCATGAAACCAGCCTGATGAATTAGCTGAATTACTACCTGAGCATCCTGCCAAAAAGACGGTTAATAAGATAAATACTCCGATGATATTTGTTTTCTTAAGGAAAGTGAATACAGATTTTTTTTGCATAGTAATCCTCCTTGTAATGTGAGTCGTAGTAGGTTTGTTGAGGATTTCGTTGCATCTTCTTCTTCATCTGGAAGTTCAATTCTTTTCGTGACTATAGCACGCCAGTTCCGCCTTGTTATAATTTCATTAGTAGCATTTTGATTTATCTTTAATTGTACTTTACTTCGTTTTATGCCATGTATGTCTATAGGTGTATCACGATATAACTGATTTGCAACGACAGAAATGAATTGAAACGCACATAGAACAGATAACAGCACACTCAAATAAAAATACATCGGTGAAAAATCACTAAAAAGCTCTATTAAAAAGTCCAAAATCATCTGTATTCACCTCCAATCTCTATCCTTTTCTACGTAACTAATCTTAATTCTGTTTCATCTTCTTTACAAAAGGAAATTTTTTCCTTTATATCAATCGTTTAAATGCTGAACTTGGTATAAATCATAGTAACTTCCCTTTTTCTCCATCAATTCCGAGTGTGATCCTATTTCAGTTATTTTTCCATTTTCAATTACTACAATTCTGTCGGCATGAGTTATAGTTGCTAACCGATGTGCAACTATAAATGTTGTTCGATCAGATGCTAATTTTTCAACAGCTTCTTGAATCATATGTTCACTCTCTAAATCTAAAGCAGATGTAGCTTCATCAAATATTAATATAGGCGGATTCTTTAAGAATACACGGGCAATAGCAATGCGCTGTTTTTGACCACCAGAAAGTTTGACACCTCTCTCACCTACTAGAGTAGCATAGCCCTCGGGCAATTCTTGAATAAAATCATGTGCATTTGCAGCCTTAGCTGCTTGAATAACCTCTTCATCTGTTGCATTTGGATTTCCCATCCGTATATTCTCTGCTACTGAATCACTAAATAATATATTATCCTGTAAAACCATTCCAATGTTATCGCGAAGTGAACGTGCTACAAAATCACGAAGATCGATTCCATCTATTTTAATCGCACCATCAGTCACATCATAGAGACGTGGGATCAAACTAATTAAAGTTGATTTCCCACCTCCACTCATACCAACAAAAGCAATTGTTTCTCCCTGTTTAACCCGAAGATTAATCCCTTTAAGAACTTCAGAATCTTCCTCGGCATATTTAAACGATACATTTTCAAAATCAATAGCACCATTTAATCGTCCAGCTTTTATAGCATTTGGCTTATCCACTATTTCATACGGCTCATTCATTAATTCAAAGACACGATCAATTGAAGCAATAGATTGTATGAGAATAGTTGAAGAGTTAATTAATCTTCGCAAAGGACTATAAACTCTTTCTAGATAACCAACAAAGGCTACCATGGTACCAAGAGTTAAATTATCTGTAATAACCTGGTAACCTGCAAAAGTTATAACTAATAAAGGTGCTAAATCGGTAATTGTATTCGTGACTGCAAACGTTTTTGCATTCCAAGTCGTATGTTCTAGTGCCTTGTTTAAAAAGCTCTTGTTTCGAACATTAAATTGCTCTTGCTCATAATCCTCTAATGCAAAGCTCCTAGTGACAGGTACGCCTTGAACTCGCTCATGCAAATGCCCTTGTACTTCAGCCAGTGCCTGAGAGCGCTGGCGTGTTAACTCTCTTAAGCGACTAAAGAAAAACTTTATGGAGAAACCGAACAACGGGAATAAAATGATTGCTACAATGGTTAACCAGATATCCATAGTTAGCATGATGCCAATCGCAATTAATATTGTTATTAAATCTAGCCATACATTCATTAAGCCTGTCATCACAAAATTCTTTGTTTGTTCGACATCATTTATTACCCGGGAAATAATTTCGCCAGTTTTTGTCGATGCATAATAACGAAGACTCAGATTCTGCAAGTGTCCAAAAAGCTTATCTCGTATATCGTAAAGTATCTTATTCCCTACCCATTGGGCAAGATATTGCCGAATATACTCAATCGGTGGACGTAACACTAGAAAAATAAAGAAGGAACCACCCATTATCCAAAATAAGTGACTTAGTTTTTCATTTGTATTCCAACCATTATGTCCGATTATGTCATCAATCACATATTTTAGAATTAAAGGTATCAATAA
This sequence comes from Ornithinibacillus bavariensis, assembly GCF_018333235.1. Taxonomy (GTDB): domain Bacteria; phylum Bacillota; class Bacilli; order Bacillales; family Amphibacillaceae; genus Ornithinibacillus; species Ornithinibacillus bavariensis. Next base: position 12,127 of record NZ_BORP01000005.1, read on the forward strand.
TGGTATTCCAAATTTTAGGATTCCGATTAATATCGTCCAAAGTATTTTCCATTTATATGGTTTTACAAATTCCATATACTGCTTAATACTGCTCATTTTCATCAACTTTCTCTTCATATTTAGTAAACAAGCTAAAAAAGTAGAAAAGCCTTGCTACATTTGGTGTAACAAGGTTACTGGTGATGCAATTTACCAACGATACGTCAAAAATCGTTCATACCATTGATCAATAAAGCCGGGTGAGAATGGCCCCTTTCTTTGGTGAACCCAGCGTTGTAAATCATTAATATTATTATAAAGAATACGATCTAGCACTCCAGGATAATTCATTTGATTACGATGCATTTGATACTCATCTTCATCTAATAAATCAAAGGTCATATCTGGATATACTTTTAAATCTAGGTCATAGTCAATATATTTAATAGCATCATCTTCATAGACAAATGGTGAACTTATATTACAGTAATAATGAATTCCATCGTCACGTAGCATTCCAATTATATTAAACCAATGCTTTGAATGAAAATAACAAATAGCCGGCTCTCTTGTAACCCATGTGCGACCATCACTCTCCAGCACTAAAGTCCTATCATTTGCCCCGATAATAACCTGTTCGGTCCCCTTTAACACAATACTACTTTCCCATACACGGTGTAGGTGACCATTATGCTTATAGCTTTGTATTTGTATTTTTGATCCAGCCCTCGGAGCAGTCATGATAATCCCTTCCCATCTTACTGATTAGAAAAACTTGCATTCGCTCATCTCTTAACGAATAGGTTAGTTTTTCTTATGCCGGCGGAAAGTTGCTATACTTTCCTAACTGCCAAACAAGGATGTCCTTACCTTTTTTTGTTACTATTATATAGGTAAAGAAATAAAAGATAAAGCCAAAGGGCTTTTACAGGAAAGGTAGTTTTCTTTTCCAAAAAATATCCTGTAGTACGTGTTTCAAGCAAAAAGAGCTTCCGGGAGAGTGGAAGCTCTTTTTGTAGATTCGAGGGTAGTTAGATTATTTTTTGTTAGCTTGAGATTGTTGATTTTGCTTTTTAACTTCTTGTACATCTGTTTCAGAAGCAAACTCTGTACCGTATTTTCCTTGTTGTGCTGCTGCGTTCTGCTGTTGTACTTTTTGAACATTAGTTCCTGAAGCAGATTGGTTAGGATTTTTAGCCATCTATATCACCTCCGCAGTTTTAATTTCTCCAGTTCTCTATTTGTTATCCAAGATAATTTACTTCCATATTTTTTCTTTTTATGAAAACTGTACTTGCGGAGAGGATTATTTTAAAGATACTGCATCATTTTTTGATGTGATACCGGAAATGGATAAGAACTTAACTCTTCTACTGGTACAAAGCACAAACTATGATTAGTCCCATCCTCTACAATTAATTGTGCAGGATGAACCTCAAGTTCCCACGTTATATGGGAAAAGACATGTTTTAATTGTCCCTGCTTTTTCCCCATTTTAATTCGCAATCCGTATTGGTTGTAAAACCATTCCTCAACAGGACTACCGTTTAATTCTTTTACAGGAATCATTGGAAATTGCCAAAGATTAGCTAAAAGTCCATCCTTTGAACGTTTTTCAATTGCCACTTCTCCATTTTCATTTCGTATTTGCAAAACATGATAAGAGATTGTTTTGTTCTTCTTTGCTTTTGCTTTTACAGGTAGTTTATCTTCGATTCCAAGTGCAAAAGCTTGGCAATGTTCTTGAACAGGACAAAATAGACAGGAGGGCGATTTTGGCGTGCATACTGTTGCACCTAAGTCCATAATTGCTTGGTTAAATGATGATGGATCCTCATGGGAAATAACTTCATGTATGATTTGTTCAAAAAGCTTTTTTGTCTTCTGCTGAGCGATATCATCATCTATATTTAAAAGTCGAGAAAAGACACGCATTACATTCCCATCAACTGCTGGCACTGGTTTATTAAATGCTATGGATAAAATTGCACCTTTTGTGTAAGATCCTATCCCCTTTAATTGTTCTAGGTCCTTAGAATTATCAGGAACTTGTCCATTATATTGCTCCACCACCTCACGTACAGCATGCTGTAAATTTCTAGCTCTAGAATAATAACCAAGTCCTTCCCATGCTTTTAATACTTCCTGTTCCTCAGCAGCAGCTAAGTCATACACTGTCGGAAATTTTTCTAAAAAGTTATGGAAATATGGAATAACTGTATCTACTTTCGTTTGTTGAAGCATAATCTCAGAAACCCAGACTTTGTATGGATCCTGGTCTTTCCTCCATGGCAAATCTCGTTTATTAGCTTCATACCAGGACAGTAAATCCTGTTGAAAGCCCAAAATATTAAAATTATGTAACGTTCTATCTTGAACTGTCATATTAACACTTCCTTTATGGTACACTAAAGAAACACTACCAATACTTTGTTCATACATTTTTTTTAGTGAATCTTTTCAGATTTAATATTGTAGAGAAAATTAAAACCTCATATTGCTATAAAAACGATTCATATAAAACAGACTATATCACATTTTAATTGTACAAGGAGGAATCTGCTTCATGGATACTGGAACCCACATTGTTATGGGGGTTGCATTGGCAGGCCTATCCACACTTGATCCTGTCGTCAGCAATGATCCTGTACTATTTCACGCTATATTTGCCGGCACAATTCTTGGTTCACATGCACCAGATTTTGATACGGTGTTAAAATTACGTAATAACGCTACCTATATAAGACACCATCGAGGTGTAACGCATTCTGTTCCTGCTGTTATCTTCTGGGGGGTTCTTATTGCAAGTATAATTCATCTATTTGTACCACAAATCAATTTCTTTCATTTATGGCTGTGGACTGCTTTAGCAGTTGTTATCCATGTCTTTGTTGATATTTTTAATGCGTATGGAACGCAGGCATATCGCCCATTTACAAATCGATGGATTGCCCATGGCTTTATAAACACCTTTGATCCATATATTTTCACCTTGCATTTAGCAGGTATAGTTGCTTGGATTATAGGTGCAAATCCCGGGTACACTTGGCTCATCGTATATGCAGTGATTGTATTATATTACCTCAAACGGTATATGGATAAAAAAGAAATTGTAAGAACGATACGAACATATTTTCCAAATACAATAGAAGTTGCAACTTCGCCGACGGTTAAGCAAAACTATTGGCGAATAGCCATTACAACATCAACTCATTTTTATGTTGGAACAGTGGAGAATGGTCACATTGAAATTATTGACGAGTTCGAAAAGATTCCATTACCAGATTGGCCGATTATCAATATAGCGAAACAAGACAAAAACATTTCAGCATTTTTATCCTTTTCCCCGGTGTATCGTTGGGAAGTAAGTGAATTTAATGATTACACTGAGGTACGCTTTATTGATTTACGTTACCGGTCCAAGTCATACTATCCTTTTGTGGCAGTTGTAAAAATAAACCAGGATTTAGAAATAATTAGTTCCTATACTGGCTGGATTTTCTCTGAACACAAGCTACAGAACAAACTATATGTTGGAGATAGTCCTATTTAAGCTTTATTAGAAAAGAGGTGCTAATCTTATCGATTAGTACCTCTAATCTTATTTAGCCTAATAGCTTTTTCCCTAATAATGAAATGGGAATTGCTTCTTCTTTTTCATATACTTCATCCAATAGATTAACTCGGTGCCCCCATGCAAAAACACCTTCCATATAATTTATTTTGAAGCTATGTCCTAAGTCATTACGCATTTCGTATATGCTCCCTGGTAAAAAGTCTTCTGGGTTTAATGTATATGCTAATGCTACTTGCATTTTACGTTCGTACACAGCTAATTCACTAATATTTCCTAATTGTTCTGCCTTTTGTGCTTTCTCCTTAAGCTTCCCGATTTCCGCATATAGCTGTTCAACAGACAAATCACTGTAACGATAGTTCATATTGTTCTTCCCCTTTCAACTCTCTTTACATTTTATCAATTCTTTAGGACAATTGAAATGGTAATCACTTCAAAATACTTTCTAAAAAGGTGGTAATTCATCATGCCTTCAGTTGCAATAACTGGTGCAGGAACTGGGCTTGGGAAGGCCTTAGCATTTCAATATGCTAAAAATGGCTATAAGGTATATTTATTGGGTAGAAGAAATGCTCCATTACAGATTGTCCAACATGGAATACTTCAAAATGGTGGTGAGGCTGAGGTTGTACTCTGTGACGTAAGAGAAATTGCTTCCGTTCAAATTGCATTCCAACGAATTGAGAAGCTCGATGTTTTTATTAATAATGCTGGAATAGGTATTTTTGGTCCTGTAATGGATTACTCTGTTGATGATATAGATGCTATATTAGATACGAATGTAAAAGGAACCGTACTGACTGTACAAGCTGCCCTTCCTCTTATACGAGAAAGTAAAGGAAGAATCTTAACGATTATTTCCACTGCGGGATTGCGTGGGAAGGTAGATGAATCCTTATACTGTGCAAGTAAGTTCGCGGTTCGTGGCTTTACAGAAGCTCTTCAAGAAGAATGGAACGATGAGGACTTCACGATAACTGCGGTATATATGGGCGGAATGAATACTCCTTTTTGGAATAAATCTAAACATGTTAAGGATCCCTCTAACCTTAAAGCTCCAGAGATAGTTGCTGAGCAAATTTTTGCAGAGGATGATGGGCGGAAGGAAATTATTATTGACCGATAGACGGGTCCTTTAAAAGCATCAAAAAATAATCAATACTCAAAACAAGGACTTGCCTAAAGTGACAAGTCCTTTACTATACTCTATCTTCTATTTCATCAATAAATTGATTTATTAATTCCATATGAAATCCTTTCCGATACAAGCCTTCTTTCACTTTCATCTTTAATTCATAACCAAATTTCTTACCTTCATATTTACGTAAAAGCTTATCGCCTTGATAAACTAATGCTTCCCATTCATCCGTATCGTTTGCCTGATTTCTTAGTTGCATGATGACATCGCTTATTACAGGCTGTTCAAAGCCCTTTTGGATCAAGGTCATTTGCAGCTGTTGGAGCTGCTTTTTATAGGATTCCTTTTTACTTGTACCTATTTTTTTATTTACCCATTTCATTGCTTTTTCAAATTGTGTATCATAGGTGTAAAGAGCTATAGCCTCATCAGCTATAACAGCAGAAACGCCTTTATCCATTAGTTCTCGTTTAACCAAAAGTGGCCCTTTGGATGAAGTATTGATCCGTGTTAGCGTAAAAGCCTCAGCAAATTGCTGATCATTCAAAAGTCCTTCCTTCGTTAAGCGTTCCATAATTACTGCTATATGCTCTTCTTCTACTTCTTTTTGCTTTAGATAGTCGTACATTTCTTTACGAGAACGCATCCGGTAGCTTAAATAGTTTATGGCCAGAAGATACGATTTCTGAATAGTATCCTGCTTAATAAGTTGTTCTATTGTAGCTTCATCTAATTCAAGACCTTTACGAAGTCCAAACTCCACCAGGATAGCTTCATCAACACTGAATCCATAGGCATCGCTATCACCTTCAACTAGATAAACATTATATCGCTGTTTACTTTTTTTCTGTGTTGTAATACGGCTAATTTTCGCTGGCAACTTCTTCACCTCTTTTACTCATCATAACATGATAAAAAGAAAAAAGTTCGAAAAAGTGAGGGATCCTTATGAATTATCTATTAACTGGTGGAACTGGATTTGTCGGAAAACATCTCGTACAAAAACTAGTACAAAATGGCCACCAAGTATATATCTTAACCCGTACACCTGAAAAATTCCCCAATAAGCAAAATATCACTTACATCGGTTTTGAAAATTCTCTTCTTCTCCCGCCCATTCACGGTATCATTAATCTTGCTGGGGAAAGCCTGTATGGATACTGGACGAAAGAGAAGAAACAAAGAATAAAATCGAGTCGTATCAAAATAACACAAAAACTAATTGACATAATGAATAATATGAAAGAAAAGCCAAACGTTTTTATTAGTGGTTCGGCTGTAGGCTTTTATGGTGTATCGGAAGAAAAGATTTTCACGGAAGCAACCAAAAAGCCAGGAAAGGATTTTTTAGCAGATGTCGTTGTCAATTGGGAAGAGACTGCCTTCCAGGCGAAACAGCTAGGAATCAGAACTGTTTACGCAAGGTTTGGAGTAATCCTTGGAAAGGATGGAGGTACCTTTCCATTAATGACTTTACCAACTAAATTATTTTTTGGAGGTAGAATTGGTAGTGGAGAGCAATGGACGTCATGGGTTCATATAGAAGATGTCGTTCAGATGCTGTTATTTGCTCTACATAATGATCAGTTATCTGGGGCTTACAATATAACTGCACCTTATCCAGTTCGTAATAAAGAGTTTAATCAGGTCCTAGCCAAAAGCCTTCATCGTCCATACTGGTTCCCAACACCAAATATATTCGTACGAATTGCCACTGGTGAAATGAGTCAACTTGTTTTGAATGGGCAGTATGTCTTACCAAAAAAAGCATTGGATTATGGCTATTCCTTTGCTTATCCTTCACTCGAGTTGGCATTAAAAGACCTATGTTAATATCTGTTAAAAAAATTCACAAATTTTGTCGAGATTTTTGTTAAAAAAGTTGTTCCCTTTTGGATTAAATCATAGTATTATATGTATTGTTATAAATGAAAGTCAAAATATAATAGGGAAGGCAAATGGTGCGCCACCAGTTAATCTGGTTCTAGTGGGTTCGATTCCCACCCCGAATTTTTGTTGATCTTAATAAAAATTCGCGGGTGGGGTCCTAAACTAGATTCCTTTTCTTAGAACACCCTCCTGCTTAAATAAGGAGGGTTTTTCTATGCTAAAAAGACGTGAGTTGTGTGAGGTCCCGGTATTATTTGAGTTGATGTCACACCCTGAAGTCTTTCCTTTCGTTAGACATAAAGCAGCAACTAGTGATGAATTCTACTTTATCACCAAGAAAACTATAGAAGCAGAAGAATCTGGGAGATTAATATCAAGAACAATAGTTGACGAATACCAACAACCAATAGGGACAATTAATTTATTTGATATAGAAAATAATTATGGCTTTTTAGCAACATGGATTGGCCAGCCTTATTTTGGAAAAGGATATAATCGACTGGCAAAGGAACAGTTTTTCGACGAGTTATTTTTAGAATATGGTATCGAGACCATCTTCATGAAAGTAAGAAAAACCAACATCCGCTCCACTAAAGCCGTCCTTAAACTTCCTTACGTTGCCTTAGCCAACACTATTTATCCAGATATTTATACAAAAGTAAATGATAGAGAAGAAATTTATGATATTTTTGCAATTTCACAAGAGCATTATCTTTCCTATAGACAATTTGCAATTATCGACGCAAATGCAGATGGTGAGGTTGTTTAAATTTGTATAAAAATTCCTAAGTTGGTTATCCTAAGCATTAAAAAGCGAGGGATGACCATGCCTAAGGAAAAGCGTGAAATAAGGGATAAATATTTAAACAAAACCCAAGAAGTACTATATCAAAAAGAGTTTAAACGTGCTGACCGTGCAAGACATCAAGGAGATCGAGGCTAACCGCTTCGGTCTTTTTTTATTGTCTATAAAAAAACTAGATAATTTTAATTGAGCAACTTACCACCTCCTACTTCATGTTATTCACATAGTATTGTTGATATCTATTCACATACGCTTGTTGATAATGTGGATAATCAATATATATTCCTTTCCTTTAGTAAACAACTTGTGGACAAAGCTGTTGATAAAGTACGTTTCACTTCAAAATACTTTTCATTGACAGATTTGTTCCATCTGTTATACTATAAATATAACAGATGGAACAAAAGGAGTGTGCTGCAATGTGCTTATAAACCTTGACTTTGAAGCAAATGAGCCTATTTATCAGCAATTAACTAACCAAATAATTGATGGAATTGCACGAAAGGAGTTAAAGCCTGGTGAAGGCTTACCGTCTGTTCGATCCCTTGCAGCTGATATCGGTATCAATCTTCATACAGTGAATAAGGCTTACCAGCAATTAAAACAAGAAGGTTTTATCCTCATTCACCGTCAAAAAGGGGTCGTTATTAATCCAGATGGAGTGCCCAAGGCTGACGAGTCCTACCGTGCACAACTACAAAAAAAATTACGACCAATCATTGCTGAGTCAATTTGTCGTGATGTAGATGAACTCGAGTTTTTAGAGCTCTGCCAATCGATTTATAACTCATACAAGGGAGGGACTACCTCATGAACAATATCATTTTACTAACAGTATTGTTACCAATATTTATCTCGACTATCTTTATTCCGTACTGGACTAGGAGAACTGAAAGCTTTGGAATCACTATTCCTGAAGAGATTTATTATACGGATAGGTTAAAAAAAATGCGCAAGCAATTTGTGATTTTTTCCGCAGTTGCAAGCGTAATACTTACCTTATTATTTTTTATCGTCATTTCCATAAATGATATAAACGATGAAATATTTGCCATTTATTTCAGCTCTCTTATTGGGCTATATCTAATCGCTCATTTTTCCATTTATTATTATTTTCACCGCAAGATGAAAAAATTAAAGCAACAAGAGAAGTGGGGAAGTGATAAACCGCAGCAGGTATTTATAGACACTGAGTTTAGAAGACAACGACTTAATCATTCTAATCTTTGGTTTGTTATCCCTTTTCTTATTTCATTTGCTACCATTGCCGTATCATTCAAGTTTTACGATCATATTCCAAACCAGTTTCCTGTGCAATATAATTTTTCTGGTGAAGTAACGAATTGGGTTACAAAATCGCCACGAACAGTACTGGCTCTACCAATTATCCAGCTATATTTAATTCTATTATTTATGCTTTTGAATACAATGATTGCGAAAGCAAAGCAACAAATCCATGCTGAAAGACCAGTGGAATCTATGCAGCAAAATATAATTTTTAGAAGAAGATGGTCCATATTCTTAATAGGGACTGGAATCGGAACTTCCTTACTTCTAACATTAACCCAATTTTTTATTGTTTTCTCAATAAACCCAACGGTTATATCGTACATTTCAATAATCTTTACTTTTATACTAGTTGTCTGGGCTATAATTTTGTCGATCACAACAGGGCAAGGTGGTAGCCGAGTGAAAATCGCAAAAGGCAATAGTGGGGAAATCATCAATCGAGATGACGATAAGCATTGGAAATTAGGGGTTATCTATTTTAATCCAAATGACCCAGCAATATTCTTAGAGAAACGTTTTGGGGTCGGCTGGACAATTAATTTAGCAAGACCTCTTGCTTGGATTATATTTATCGTTCTAATTGGAACGTTAATTGCAATTCCTTATTTATTAGGAGTTTAAAATGAAAGGAGATACCATTAAATGGAGACTATAAATTGGGCTTTACTTGCACCCTTACTAATTATTGAATTCCTTTTGCTAATTGTTGCAATCGTTGACCTGATAAAGGTTAAAGAGACGAATGGACCTAAATGGATGTGGGCTTTAATTATAATAGTGATAAGCATTATTGGTCCGGTCCTTTACTTTATTTTTGGAAGGAGACAGCGCTAATGGTTGCTTTACTAACGGTAGAAAAACTAACAAAAAAATATGGTACAAAAACGATCGTTGATCAGATAAGCTTTAAATTTGGTCACCACAAATGTGTAGCTTTAATCGGACCAAACGGGGCTGGTAAGACGACTACACTTCGTACGTTGGCTGGTCTACTGCGACCCACCGAGGGTACTATTCAATTTGAATCACAAGCCAAAAATCAGGATATCCGTTCGTGGATTGGTTATTTACCACAGTATCCATCCTTCCATTCTTGGATGACTGGAAAAGAGTTTTTAACCTATAGTGGAAGACTAGCAAAACTTACAAAAATAGAAGCAGCTACAAGAGCTATAGAGCTATTAAAGGTAGTTGGAATTTCTGAAGAGGCCAGTAATGAGCGTATTTCAAGGTATTCCGGTGGAATGAAACAGCGACTTGGCATAGCTCAAGCAATTATTCATAAACCAAAATTATTAATACTTGATGAGCCTGTTGCCTCTTTAGATCCAATTGGTAGAAGAGAAGTGCTTGTTCTAATGGAGCAGTTAAAACAAGAAATGACCATCCTTTTCTCGACACATATTTTAAATGATGCGGAAGAAGTTAGTGATGAACTTTTACTATTAAACAAGGGAAAAATAATTGAGTCTGGCTCACTTCAGGACTTACAAAAAAAGTATCAAACAACTGTAATAAAGCTAGAAATAGACGATAGTGTAGATATTTATCAGGAAAAAATTAATGCGCTTGAATCCGTAGCTAATACAAAGATTGAGCGGGGTGCTCTATTTATTTCTACTGTAGATTTGAAGATAGCACGCGAAGAAATTTTAACTCTAGCAGCGAAGGAACACTGGCCAATAACAACATTTTCAATTAATCGCGCTTCATTAGAAGATATGTTTATGAGGGTGGTGAATAACTAATGCAATGGTCTACATTATTTCAAAAGGAATTACTAGAGAATTGGAGAAACAAAAAATGGATTTGGGTTCCGCTTGTTATTATTTTACTATCTATCATGGACCCAATAACGAATTATTTCCTGCCGCAAATAATTGAATCAGTAGGCGGTATGCCTGATGGAACAGTATTTGAACTACCTGATTTTTCACCCTCTGAGGTGATTATGATGAGTCTATCACAGCTTAGTAGCTTAGGCGTATTAGTTATTGTCTTACTTTCCATGGGAACGATTAGTGGAGAACGGAAAAGTGGTGTATCTGAACTAATTTTAGTGAAACCCGTTTCCTATAGTAATTATATTACATCAAAGTGGCTGTCTCTACTTTTACTTGTCTGGCTATCTCTTTTCCTAGGCTTATTAATGAGCTGGTACTATACAAATATTCTATATGGGACCTTATCCTTCGTCGATTTCACTAAGGTGTTTTTCTTCTATGGAATATGGCTTACATTAGTTGTATCACTCAGTATTTTTTATAATTCAATTTTTAAATCCTCCGGTTTAGTAGCATTTTTTACGATATTGACCATTATGATCATGAGCATTATTACGAAAATTTTTCACCATGTTCTGGACTGGAGCCCGAATAATCTATCAATCTACATCCAGGAAATGCTAACTGCAGAAAAAATTAACGGCGATCTTTGGGCGACTTCAGGTGTTGCGTTGGCTATTTCAGTGCTGTTGGTACTAGTCTCAATACAAATGTTTAAACGAAAAGAAATGGCAGGTTAATAATAAGCAGACTGGAAAGGCTATCCAGTCTGCTTATTTTAATTACGCTTCTCAATGGTAACTCTTCGAACAAATACAAAGGAGAATAAGTATAGTACTACACCTACTCCGAGGAGCTCAATAAAGAATACCATATCTAATTCTTTTGAAACACTGATGATAAATTCAAAAATCCACCCTTTTGCAATCCCAATGAGGAAAACGATAGCTAGAGTTCCAGCTACAATTCCACCACCAGCAAGACCATATTTATAAAATAATAAGCCCATAATAAACATAAATGCAAGGAGGAAAAACATTAAGCTAGTATCGATAAGAACACGGTTTAACCAGTTGTCTTCTACTAACATTGCTGGGTGTAGAAATTTAAAGTTATCGAGCACAGTACTTTTCGTAAGGAAAAGTACAATCTCCTGAATCGTATTAGCCACTAACGCTTTTACAAGAGCTACACCAAGAAAAAATATACCTAAACTAATAAATAAATTTTTACGAGTTGCTCCTATTTTTATTGCAAATGGAATCGTTTCCTTTACCGTCAAAAATCCTAAGATGATGCAGTAGATGTAAATAGCGAATGGAAATCCAAATGTAAAAGCTCCATCTTCAATTCCGAGAAGATAGTATGAAAATGCTAATGATACAATTAAAACAAGTAATAGAATTGACCAAAAAATGAGTAGGGAGTGACGAATATCAGTGATGTAAAAATAGAGTAAACCCTTTATTTGTTTATTCATGATTATGCCCCCTTCCTTTCTGTTAAATAAATCATAAGATCTTGAATAGGTACACCTTCAACCGTAAGACCCGATACCTTTGCCTCTTCCATATTTCCAAAAACATATGCGGTCATCATACCCGCAAGTTGCTTCGTAGTAATTACCTCTTTATTTTGAATAAAGGCTTTCACCTGCTCGAGAGACCCTGATACTGCATAAGACCTCTTTCGTAATACATCAGCATCCTCTTGCAGGGCTAATTTTCCTTCTTGTAATATGATAACCTCTTCAAACATTAAGCTAACCTCATCAATAAGATGTGTAGAAAATATAATCGTTCGCGGCTCATCTTCAAACTCTTCTAATAAGATATTATAAAACTTCTTCCGTGCTGCGGCATCCAGACCAATGTATGGCTCGTCAAAAACCGTTATTGGCGCCTTACTAGCGAGTCCGACAATAATTCCAAGTGCAGATTCCATCCCTTTGGATAATGTTTTCACCTTTGCCTTTGGATTAAGATTGTATTCCTTCACTAATGTATCTGCTAGTTTTTGATCCCAGGATGGATAGAAATAAGAATTAATTTTTAAGATGTTTTTCATGGTTAAATCTTTTTTAAAATTATTCCCCTCTTTGATTAAACAAACTGACTCTGTCAATGATTGATTGTCAAAAGGATTTTCTCCGTCTATTAAAATTTCACCATCACTAGCTAAAATCTGTCCTGCTAGGATTTCCATAAAGGTTGTTTTACCTGCACCATTCCGCCCTAGCAACCCATATATCTTCGGCTCATCAAGTTGAAAGGTTAGGCTATTTAATGCTAATTTTTCCCCATACTTCTTCGTTATATTTTTTACTTCAATCTTCATCCCCTTGTTCTCCCTCCATCATACTTATTAGCTCTGCTTGGCTAATGTGTAACTTTTTAGCTTCTTCCTTTAATGGCAAAATATAGCTTTCATAAAAGGTCTGCTTACGCTTATCTATAATAATTTCTTTTGCATCTTCTGTGACAAACATTCCAACACCCCTTCGTTTAAACAAAATATTCTCAGCCACTAGCTCATTTATCCCCTTTGCTGCGGTAGCCGGATTTATTTTATAAAAGGATGCGAATTCATTTGTAGAAGGTACTCGTTCCCCGGCTTTTATCGAGTCATTGATGATGGAATCTTCGATATGCTCTTTAATTTGGAGGTAAATTGGCTTGTTTTCATCCAATTGGTTTTTCATTTTTCTTCTCCTCGTTATATGGTTCATTACTTATGTAACTAACCATATAACAATAGAACCTTTTTGTCAACAATAATTTGCAAATTTTCTTAACAAATTTCAACAGGTGCCAGGAATCACAATACTGTGGCCCTGGCACCTGTCGTTTAGTTGGCATCCTGCAAGATTCCTTGCAGTGGTGATTTTTGAGGATAAATAAAGTAGTTTTTTCCTTCTGTATATATAACTAAATCACCAAATGCTGCAGTGGAATATATATGTGTGTTTAATTCGATTAGTTTTTCGATAACGCGATTGACGGGGTGACCAAAACGATTAAATTTACTGTAGGAGATAATGGCCACACTTGGATCCACTTCTTCTAGAAACTTACTGGAGCTACTTGTTTTAGATCCATGATGAGCAATCTTAATTATTTCTGCTCGTACATCATATTTTTGGGCGATTTTCTTTTCTTGTCTATCCTCAATATCTCCTAGAAACAAAAAATCCACGTCATTATAGCTAAGCTTAAGTGCAATCGAGGATTGATTATTACTCTTTCGTTTTCCATATCCATTTAAAATGCGAAAATCTAGTAGTGGATCAATGGAGATATGTTTGCCTACCTTGGCAATTGTCATTGGTATTTCCTGCCTTCGAACCTCATTCATGTAGCTAGCATAAGCCCTTGTTACATGTAGCTTCCCTGAATCTAAAATATGTTCCACCTCAAATGTATTCAAAACAGCTGGGAGCCCACCGATATGGTCTCGGTCTGGGTGAGTAGCTATAACAAGATGAAGCTTATCAACGCCAAGTCCTTTCAAATACTGAACTACTATTTTCCCTGCTCTTGGTGGTCCGGCGTCAATTAAGATATTCTTACCATTCGGAGTTTTAATAAATATGCTGTCACCCTGTCCTACATTGATAAAATGGACATCCATTTTTTTGGCAAGCTGTTTAGCATAGGTAGGTGACTTGTCTACCGCCGCAAAAACAAGGAAAAACAGCATTATGAGTGCAAATAATCTTTTGTATTGCAGCATGACGAATACATCCTTTTTATTTAATTCTTTATTATACTTTCACGCTTCCGAAAGAATTATTTATTGTTTATTTTACTTTTCCCCTATTTAACAAGATAATAAGGCTAGATAGATTATTCAGTAAGCTAGGGAGGGGAAACTTTTGAAAAATGAAAAAGAAAAAATGGTGAATGGTGAACTATATAATCCAGCTGACCCAGTATTAGTTGCAGACAGAATTAATGCTCGTAGGCTAACGAGATTATATAACCAGACCGTTGAAACAGAACTCGAGAAAAGAACAGAAATATTAAAAGACCTATTTGGATCAACTGGAAGTGAAATATATGTAGAGCCATCATTTCGTTGTGACTACGGCTACAATATTCATGTTGGGGAAAACTTCTATGCTAATTTTAATTGTGTATTTTTAGATGTATGTAAAATTAGTATAGGTGATAACTGTTTTATTGCACCAGGTGTTCACATTTATACGGCAACTCATCCACTTAATGCAAAAGAAAGAACATCTGGAGTAGAATTTGGTAAGGCTGTTAGTATTGGTGACAACGTCTGGATTGGTGGGGGTTCTATTATTAATCCAGGGGTTACGATAGGTAATAACGTTGTCATTGGTTCTGGAGCTGTTGTGACGAAGGATGTACCAGATAATGTAGTGGTTGGTGGAAACCCTGCAAAAATAATAAAACAGATTGAAAACTAAAATAAATATTAAAGGTAAAGGAATAACACCTCATTAAGAGAGACGTTATTCCTTCCCACAGCAACATATCTATTGAATATTATACATATAATCAGATACTTCTTCAGGCACCTTAAAGCTAAACGTTTGTTTTTTAATTTGGAAGTCGATATACGGAACATCCTGAAAAACCATTATCTTAGCGACTTCCTTTAGTTCTTTTTCTTTATCATTGGACCCGCCAAGTTTTTTCATTTCACTATTAAATAAAATGAATCTCTTTTCAATGCTAGAATTTGAAGGTGCTTTTTCTAGTTTCCACTTATTTATCTGAAGTGCCTGAACAATTTCTTCTATGCCCTCGTTATCCGTAATGGTTGCTATCACCCGAATTATTTTCTCCTAACACTTCAATTTTTTGTGTTTCTTCTAAGCTAGTGTTCCAGTCATTACGATTTCCTCACTCTTACAGCCAAGCAAAATAATAAGAAAACAGATTGCTAACACTAGCAAAACTTTTTTCAGCCTCATTTTATTCTCCTTTTAAATATTTGATTATTTTTCTTTACAAATTATTATTCATCTTTATGTAAGAAGGTTAGTACTACCAACAATTGGTCATTCTAACATAGCTTATTCTATGGAGAGAAATAAAGAAAAATATCCGAAAAAAAACGCATTGGAAACTATTCCAATGCGTCACAACATTTTTACTTATTCAGATGCCATATTTACTACTATTTCGCCATCTTTCACTGACACGTGAATTTTGTCTACATTCTCTTCTTCAAGTAAAAGATCTGTTAACGGATCTTCTATTTTATCTTGGATTACTCGGCGTAATGGTCGAGCACCAAATTTAGGATCATAGCCAAGTTTTACAAGTGATTTCTTCGCATCACTAGTTATCGTAATTTCCATATTATTTTCTTTAATCGTGTTCTTCAATTCACCAAGCATTAAGTCAACAATATCTATTAAATTATCTTCACTTAATTCATTGAACTCCACTATAGAATCGAAACGGTTTAAGAACTCTGGTTTAAAATAAGCACTTAAATTTTCTAATGTTGATACAGACTCATGTTTGTCTTTATTAAAGCCAACCGTGATTGGTTTAAAACCTGTTCCAGCATTACTTGTCATGATAATAACAGTATCCTTAAAGCTTACCTTTCTGCCTTGGGAATCTGTTAAATGACCATCCTCCATGATTTGGAGGAAAATATTTTGCACATCAGGATGAGCTTTTTCAATTTCATCTAGCAAGATAATAGAGTATGGACTACGACGAACACGTTCTGTTAATTGACCTGCTTCGTCATGGCCAATATATCCTGGAGGTGCACCGATGATTTTAGACACAGAATGTTTCTCCATGTACTCACTCATATCAAGACGAATTAACACATCACGCGAACCGAATAACTCTTCGGCTAATGCTTTCGTTAGTTCTGTCTTCCCAACACCAGTAGGGCCAATAAATAAGAAGGAACCGATTGGACGATATTTAGATTTTAGGCCTGCTCGACTGCGTCGAATAGCCTTAGCAACTTTATCTACTGCTTTATCCTGACCAATTACTTTTTTACGAAGATTTTCACCAATATTTTTCATTTTCTCTTGTTCATCAGCTTGTAGCTTCGTTACAGGAATACCCGTTTTCTCTTCAACAATCAATTGTATATCAGAGACATCGACATCTATTACCTGTTCTTCACCTTTTGCCTTTTCTAGCTGCTTTTGTAATTGTATTTCTTGGTAACGAAGATTTGCTGCACGTTCATAATCCTCTTGTTCTGCAGCAGCTTCTTTTTCCTTCACAATTTCATCAATACGCTTTTGAATGGAGACAGAATCGTTTTGTGAATTTGTTAGGTTTAATCGTGAACCAACCTCATCCATTAAATCAATTGCCTTGTCTGGTAAAAAGCGATCCTGAATATACCGTGCAGAAAGTGTAACAAATGCACGGATTGCTTCATCCGAATAGCGAACTTCATGGAATTTTTCAAAACGTTCTTTTAAACCATTTAGTATTTGAATTGCTTCTTCAATAGTTGGTTCCTTTACCATAATTGGTTGGAATCGACGTTCAAGAGCAGCATCTTTTTCTATTTGACGATACTCTTTTAGGGTTGTTGCACCAATTATTTGTAACTCACCTCGGGCTAAGGCAGGCTTTAAAATATTACCTGCATCCATCTGAGAACCTTCTGCAGTTCCTGCACCTACTAAAAGATGGACTTCATCAACAAATAAAATGGTATCCTTTCGTTGATGCAATTCTTTTATTAATTGTTTCATACGTTGTTCAAATTGACCGCGAATGCCAGTATTAGCAACTAGTGAAGCTACATCTAAAAGATATATTTCTTTATTCATTAATTTTGCTGGTACGGCACCCTCAGCAATTTTTAATGCTAGTCCTTCCGCAATTGCTGTTTTACCAACTCCAGGCTCACCAATTAATACGGGATTATTTTTTGTTCTTCTATTTAAGGTCTCAATTACTCGCTTAACCTCTTGATCACGACCAATGACTGGATCAATTTCGCCAGCACGAGCTGCGTCTGTTAAGTTTTTACCGAGCTGATCTAGTAATCCATTACGTTTCTTCGCTTTTTGTTTGGTTTGTGTAGCAGTGTTAGAATTTGCATTTGCGAAACCGTTATCCTGGAAAAAATTTGGTGCAAATGCATCATTTTCTCCATCAAAGAACGGATTTTGGAAAAATCCATTTGCATTCATCATATTTTCTTGGATTTCACGGAAACATGAATTGCAAAGGTGCATCTGCATTTTTTCATCATTAAATTGCATTGCCATGTTAATATTCGCTTCATTTACACCACATTTTTGACATTTCATATTCCATTCCTCCTATTTCATCGTTAACCATTTTAGTAAGGTCAATTTGACTTTGACTATCTTTGACCTTATGCCTACATTATACTCTGACCTTTTTTGACTTTCAAGTATTTTGTTATGTTTTTTTAGAAATTTATTCTTAGATTGTTTACGATGGTATATTTGTAGTGGGTTGGTATCTTGAACTACAATTATTGCGCAGGTTTGAATTTTATATATCGTGAACATTTTGGAGGTTTATATTTTGGTTTATTGAGCATATTATCGTCTCGTTGGGGTTCATACTTTTGACTATTGGGTACATGCTCATCTCGTGAGGCTCATAATCTTTAACTACTAAGCACGAAGAAAAAGACAGCAAGTGCGCTGTCTTCACATCTATTAATTGGACTTAACATTCCTATCCGCTTCTAACTGCCGTAATTCCACTCGTCTAATTTTCCCAGATACTGTTTTGGGAAGCTCTTCGATGAACTCGATCACACGAGGATATTTATAAGGGGCAGTTAAATTTTTTACATGCTCCTGTAATTCCTTCACTAGTTCGTCGGGATCTATTAATATATTTTTCTTTAGCACAACAAATGCCTTAACAATACTTCCCCTAATTTCGTCTGGACTAGCAATAACTGCACACTCTGCCACAAAAGGATGTTTAACTAAGGCATCTTCTACCTCAAAAGGACCGATAGTGTATCCTGAGCTAATGATTATATCATCACTTCGTCCCTCAAACCAAAAATATCCATCTTCATCTTTTCTTGCTCGATCTCCAGTAATATAAAAATCACCACGTCGAGAACGTTTAGTACGGTCCGGATCCTTATAATATTCGAGGAATAATGCAGGACTATTTAATCGAACAGCAATGTCACCAACCTCGTTTACTCCCACCGGTTCCCCAAATTCATCAACAATTTCCACATCATTACCAGGGGTTGGTTTACCCATCGAACCTGGCTTCACCTTCATATCCTTCATAACACCCAACAATAACGTATTTTCAGTTTGACCATAGCCATCACGAACGGTAACATGAAAATATTTTTGGAACGTGTTAATTACCTCTACATTTAATGGTTCACCTGCTGAAACTGCACTATTTAAATGTGGAAGGTGATATTTATCTAGGTTATCCACCTTTGCCATCATACGATATTCCGTTGGTGTACAGCAAAGAACATTTATTTCATGTTTTTCTAACAGAGACAAATATTTTTCAGCATGAAACTTTCCGATATATATAAAACCAGTTGCACCCATACCAAGGACAGACAAGAAAGGACTCCAAATCCACTTTTGCCAACCAGGTCCTGCAGTAGCCCAGACCTTATCCCCTTCTTTTACACAGAGCCAATTTTCTGGTGCTGTTTTCAGATGTGCGAATCCCCAACCATGTGTATGTACAACCCCCTTCGGATTACCAGTCGTACCTGAGGTATAGGAAATAAAAGCAATATCGTCCCGAGTCGTTTCTTCCATATTAAGTTCCATAGAAGCGTCTTCCATCAGTCCATCAAGATACTTCCAGCCATCTACAGATTCTCCAACTACAAATTTAACTAATGAATTATATTCAGAAAGCCCCTTGTATTGCTCTGTAAAGGGATAGTAGCTTACAACACCATTTATTTCACCGTGGCTTATACGGTATTGGAGATCCTGTGTTTTTAGCATTTCAGAACTTGGCACAATGATGATTCCATTCTTAAGTGCTGCCAAGTATACCTCGTATGCTTCAATCATTCTAGGGATCATGACAAGTAGTTTATCGCCTTTTTTCAGACCATTACTTTTAAAAACATTCCCTATTTTATTCATATTTTCTATGAGTTTACCATAAGAAATTTCCCGTATATCTCCACGTTCATTTTCCCAAATTAATGCTTTTCTGTTCGGTTGACTAGCATATTTTTCCACTTCCATTGCGATGTTATAATCCTCTGGTGCTATTAATTCCTCTCTATTCATACAATCACTCCCCTATTATAATTGTAGGGTTTATTATATCAATAATTCTGAAATGTTTAAATATTATTCAGCGAAAAATAAAAAAGAGACAGATTGTCTCTGTCTCAGTTCTACCTTAAAATCCGTATATTCCTTTAGGAACCTTATCTTTTATCACAAATTCGTCCAGACTCTTAAATGTATAGCCATTCTTTTTTAAATCCTGAAGCATTTTTTCCATTGCCATCGCATTATCCTCTGAAACTGCATGCAGTAGAATTATTGCACCAGGATGCACCTGTTCCATGACTTGGTCATAGGCATACTGCCAGCCCTTTTGTGCATTTGTATTCCAATCAATTATAGCTAATGACCAGAATACATGAATATACCCTAGTTCATTTGCCCATTCTAATGTTTGTTGATTGAACATCCCCTTGGGTGGTCGAACATACTTTATATCATCTTGACTAGATACCTTCCGAACAGCTTCCTCCAGCGTTTCTAATTCTCTCTTCATGACCTCTTTGGTAAGAATGGTAAAATCGGGATGGTGATACGAGTGGTTTCCGATTATATGTCCTTCATCAACCATTCGCTTAATTAACTCTGGTTGACTATTTACATAATGGCCGGTCACAAAAAACGTTGCAGGGACTTTTTCTTTTTTTAAAACATCCAATATCCCTTCCGTATAGCCCTGTTCATAGCCATTATCAAAGGTTAAGTAAAGTGTCTTTTCACCCGAGTCGTCAACATAATATGCGCCATACTCTTTCAAGATTTCTCCATATCTTCCAACGTCAGGAATCTCATGATCTTTATTTTTTTTATACCCCCAACCATACCCAGCAGCTTCTGTCCCATGAATATTAACGAAAAAAAAGGCAAGAAAAAACACAAAGGCAGTTGGTCGTAAACGATTTATTCTAAACATAATACCCCACCTATTTTTTTCTTACCTTTTGCTAAATGAACTATTTTTATACAGGTTAATACTTCTATGCCTATTACAGGAACAATGCAGCCATCCATCCAAATAAGAATAGTGGAATATTAAAATGAGTAAATGTAGGTACACAGGTGTCCCAAATATGATTATGTTTTCCATCTGCATTTAGTCCTGATGTTGGCCCAAGGGTACTATCTGATGCAGGTGATCCTGCATCACCTAACGCTCCCGCTGTCCCTATTAATGCAGCTGTTGCAATCGGACTAAAACCTGCTGACAAACAAATAGGAACGAATAATGCTGCAATAATTGGAATGGTTCCAAACGATGAGCCGATTCCCATCGTAATTAGTAAACCAACTAGCAGTAAGACAAATGCGATTAGTGCTTTATTATTCCCTAAATATCCAGACGATGCTTCTACTAATGCATCCACTGCACCTGTATCTTTTAAAATAGTCCCATATCCAGATGCAACCAACATAACAAATGCAATAGAACCCATCATACCTACACCATCAGATATTATTTTATCTCCTTTTGAAAATGGAACCACGAAGAAAAGAAACATCAATCCTAAACCAATTAGAGCACCGATTATTAAGCTACCAGAAATTATCTGTGCGATAAGTGCCCCTACAATAGCGAAAACTGTCAGCAAATGCTTCAAATTAAATGAAATATCAGCTGATTGCTTCTCATTATATAACGTTGCATCTTGACCATTAGAAGTATATTCTTTATCCTTACGATACGTTATAAATACAGCGATGAGTAAACCAACAATCATCCCTAGCCCTGGAATTATCATCGACTTAGCTACTTCTCCCATTGTTATAGTGGCACCATTTTGCACCAATCCATCGTATATGATCCCGTGAAATATAAGTCCAAAACCTGCCGGAATCAAAATATAAGGAGCCTGCAATCCAAATGTTAAGGCAACTGCCACACCTCTTCTATCTACCTGCATCCTATCAAATAATGTTAATAAAGGCGGTATTAATATAGGAATAAAGGCAATATGAACCGGCACAACGTTTTGTGACAAGGATGCTACACCAGCTATAACTAATAAGAGCGTAGTTTTCTTTCCACTCATAATCCGAATTAAATATTTTACTAATATGTTTGTTATGCCTGTATAACTAATCGCAACAGCAAAAGCACCAAGTAATACATAGCTTAGCGCTGTGTTAGCTTGACCACCCATGCCACTAACTAGCATCTCAACAGCTTCTACTATATTTAGCCCTGACATTACCCCAGCAACTATTGCCGCGATAATGATAGATAAAATAACATTAACTCGTAATAAACTTAGAATAACCATTAATAACACTGAAACAACAACGACCCACTCCATATTTTCTTCCCCCTGCATTCCGTTTGCTTTATCACTTTAATATGATAAAGCAATAAAGCAATTTTATCAACCTCTTATTGTAGAAAAACGGATAGACTTATTTCTAATAGAACGAATACTGTAATCAAAAAGGCTCCGCACGTATGAATGCAGAGCTTTTCCTTCAACTAACTTATCTAACCTCATAAGAAAAAGAAATATGGTCTTGAATCGGAATCCAAGCACCGATACCTTGTTTGGTTACATTTTTTATCACTAATGTAGTTTTAGTCCCTTTCAACTGAATGTAAACCTCTCCAAATGTTACTTTTCCTTTTTCGTTAACTGCAGGAGCAAACGCGTGTAATAATCCGTATTTTTGTGGTTGAACCCCATAGGAATTTTCCTTTTTTGTTCCATTTCCAATGGTTGTATTATAGGATAGGGGGAGCTTTGTTTTTTGCTTTGCTGCCATAATTATCATTTGCTTTACATCGTCTGGATTCGCTATTTTGTTGGTTAGGGCACCTTTTATATTTTTCTGTTCTTGTTGAATATAGTTAATTTTTTGTACTTCTCCACCACCAATATTATTTAGCTCATTAACATTAATTTTTTGATATTCCCAGTTAATATTGGTATCGTCTGATTCATAATTTAGTGGCCATCTTCCTAAAAAAACCATGCCACGATATCCAAAGGCAATTGGAGATGGATTTAAAGTTGTTTCATTGAGCATTTTAATTAAATTTGGATTGGAAATCTTTACTTTTGAGGTATCTATTAATTCTTGTGAAAGCTCACTAGGCTCGATAACCTCTTCATCCTCGGTAGAATTAGGGAAGGTATTTTCCTTTGCAATATCTAATACATGGCTAGGAATATCGAATTTATTCGTTTTTGCCTCTTTTTCCTTAGCAACAGCAGGTAAAGGAAATTGTAATGCAATGAAAATCGTAATTAATGCTATGATGTATTTATTATTCATCTGCCCATTCCTCTCTTTTTGCCTTAGTTTTTTCGAGCACAAATTTTTTATACATAAATAATAGAAAAGTCGGCATGGGCGTACTACACATCACTTAATCTGTTCATTTATTTTATCATCAGGGGGAACAAGCATGATATTAGATCGTTTTCGCTTTTGGATTTTAACATTACTTGTTACAATATCAGGAATGTCACAGGGTATGCTAATGCCACTATTAGCCATCATTCTTGAACAGGCTGGTATCTCATCTTCTATAAATGGGTTACATGCCACAGGTCTCTATATCGGTGTCTTACTCGCTTCGCCATTTATGGAAAAACCGATGCACAAGTATGGCTTTAAACCAATAATCGTAATAGGTGGACTAGTTGTTATCGTCTCTCTTGCCATTTTCCCTATATGGGAATCACTTTGGTTTTGGTTTATTCTCCGCGTTACAATCGGTATAGGCGATAATATGTTACATTTTGGAACACAGACATGGATAACAACTACTGCAGATAAAAACTCTCGTGGTAGAAGCATTTCCATTTACGGCATGTCGTTTGGACTCGGATTTGCAATTGGTCCATTGTTAACACGACTAATAGAATTCCATGAATCCCTACCCTTTATTGTTTCAGCTGCACTTAGTACATTAGTATGGTTACTAATGTTATTCGTTCGAAACAAATGGCCAAAAAATACTGTGGATACAATCTCTACCACAAAGGATAGCTCTATGAGACGATTTATCCAAACGACCAAAATAGCGTGGATTGCCCTTTTACCACCACTTGCCTATGGCTTTTTAGAAGCAACATTGCATGCTACCTTTCCTATTTATGGACTGCGAATTGGTCATAATGTTGACGTGCTCTCACTAATTATTCCATGTTTTGCCGCTGGAAGTTTAGTTTCCCAGCTGCCATTAGGAATTCTTAGTGACAAATATGGCAGAAGACATATTTTACTCGTTATTATTTCTTTAGGTCTATGCTGTTTTTTCGCTGCAGCATTGCTTGAGACATCTTCTGTCTCCTTATTTATCTTATTTTCCTTAGCAGGGGTTTTCGTTGGATCACTTTATTCATTGGGAATATCCTATATGACAGACTTGTTACCAACAGCATTACTACCTGCTGGTAATCTTTTATGCAGTATTGCCTTTAGTGTAGGAAGTCTAGGTGGACCTTATCTAGGCGGACTATTTATCGAGCTTTTTCCTGGAGTTTCATTCTTTTATGTAATAGCTTTTGTATTAGCGATAATAGTAGCCTTAATGCTATTTAAAGGGGATAAGAATGCAGAGATGCTTCCCCTTTAACTTCTTGGTTTTGGAAATGTAAAACAGGAGACCTCATCAGATCTCCTGTTTTACATATTTATTAAACCTTTTTTCCAATCGTTCCTGCAAAAATGCAATTCCAATCCCTATCGGCCAATAAATTAGTGCCACCATAATGTACATTGTCATCGCATCAAAGGTACGTCCAGCTACGATTTGTGCCTTTTGAAAAAGTTCTGGTACAGTAATAATGGCTGCAAGTGATGTTGACAGCATTATACTCAAGAAAACATTCGCCAATGGTGGTATAGCTATTCGAATCGCCTGTGGGAGAATAATAATCCTAAGTGCCTGCCAGTATCCGATGTTCAGTGCTTTAGCTGCTTCCCACTGGCCTTTATCCACACTACTTAATGCTGCTCGATAAATCTCAGCAATATAAGCCGCACTATTTAAACCAAAAGCAATAGAAGCAGCTAGAAACGCAGTAAGCTTAATTCCAATAATCGGTAAGCCATAATAGATAAGAAACAAAAACACAATAATCGGTGTACTTCTCATAAATGAAATATACAGCCGTGATGGCCATCTTAGAACAAGCTTAGCTGATCCTCTTGCCAAAGCTATGAAAAATCCTAATACCAAACCAACTAACATTCCAATGACTGCTAATAGAATTGTTACAGGAACACCCTGCAATAAGAATGGTAAACTCTCCCACGCTAATTCTGCATCAAACAAATTGTTTAATTGTACGCGATCTATTTCAAACATACGATCACCTTAGTCAATACCCTCAATTTCAATTACTTCTTCTTCAGGTTCCTTCGAGACGTCTAATCCCCCGAAGAACTCACCAGAGATTTTCGTTAAGGTACCATCCTCTTTCATATCGGCTATTACTTCATCTATCTTCTTTAAAAGCACTTTAGCCTCTTTTGAAACGACTACATTATTTGTTGTTGGATGAAAGCGCAGGTCCGGATGTAGCGTAATATTGAACTCAGGAAATGCAGTAATCGCAAGTTTTTGTAAATAGTAATCATTTATTACTACGTCTGTTCGCCCATTATGAACATCACGAAGATAAGCATCATTCGTCACATTACCATATGTAACAACCTCAGCATCAAATTTTCTAGCAATATCACTATAAACTGTAGTTGCCGCACCTCCAGCTTTTTTCCCTTTTAAATCTTCTAATGTATGAATTCCTGATAAATCATCTGCCCTTACAATCATCGTTGCAAATGAATATTTAATCGGTTCAGAAAAACCAAATTTATCTCGACTTGCCTCACGTGGACCTGCTTGGATCATATCAACACGTCCACTCTGCAATGCAGAAAGCATCGCATCAAAAGCCATCGTCTCGAATTTAACGTCAACCCCTAAACGTTTACCAATTTCACGAGCAACTTCTACATCATATCCAGTCAGCTCCTCTGATCCTTCTGGATAATAAGATGCTGGAAATAATGTCCCAGCTGTCCCTACAACAATCTCGCCAGATTCTTGGATTGATGCCCAAATTTTATCTTCTGTTTTTTCTTCCGTATCGTTCCCACATGCTGATAAGAGCAGAAAAATACTAGATAAGATGGTTAACCAAATAATTTTTTTCACAATAACTCCCCCTATTTAACCTGTTACACATTTTCAACAATTCTGATTGTAACAGTATATATCATTCATAGCAATATAATTACTCACAGAGAAAAAGCTGTATTCGCATTATTATTAGGTGAAATGTAACAATATGAAGGTTAGACTGAAAAATTGACATTACTAGTATTCATGTTAAACTGTAATAAATATTACATTATAATAATTATAATTTAGGTAGGTGTATATCATCTTAGGAGGGGAAAATATTGCATTTACTTTCAAGACATAAGTTAGATGAACGTTTATTTACAAAATCCAAGGTAGCATTTTGGGAAAAAGTATTTTCTAATCTAGAATTAATTGCTGCTTTCATAAGTGGGGCAATCATACTAATTACATGGCTTTCAAAAGATCATCTTTCGGATACCACGTGGGTTATATTACATCTATTTGCATTTGCTATTGGCGGATATGCAAAAGCAAAGGAAGGAATTACCGAAACAGTAAAAAATAAAGAAGTAAATGTAGAATTGCTTATGATTTTCGCTGCTATCGGTTCAACTATTATTGGTTATTGGACAGAAGGAGCCATACTGATATTTATTTTCGCTTTGTCTGGTGCACTAGAGACATATACTACAAATAAGAGCAATAAAGAAATTTCTGCACTTCTAAAATTACAGCCGGAAACAGCTTCTGTGATTAAAAATGGTTCAGAACAAATAGTTCCAGTAGAAGAATTAGTAATAGGAGATAAAATTCTCGTGCGTGCCGGGGAGAGAATCCCTGCTGATGGGATGATAATAAAGGGCACTACATCAATAGATGAAAGTGCGATTACCGGTGAATCCATACCAGTTTTAAAAGAAAGAAACGAACAAGTCCTAGCTGGAACAGTTTCGATCGATGGGACCATCACAATTGAAATTACAAAACAAGCCAATGATACCATGTTCCAGAAGATTATTAATCTAGTCCAATCCGCACAAGAAGAAAAATCCCCTTCTCAACAATTTATAGATAAGTTCGAAGGGACATATGTAAAAGTTGTTCTTGTTGTGTTTTTGATTATGCTATTCTTACCTTACCTTTTATTTGATTGGTCCTTAGAAGACAGTATTTATCGAGCAATCATTCTTCTAGTGGTTGCATCACCCTGTGCATTAGTTGCTTCGATTATGCCAGCAACTTTATCTGCTATTTCAAATGGTGCTAGGAGTGGTGTACTATTTAAAGGCGGCATACACATAGAAAATCTTAGTCAGATCAAGGCTATTGCATTTGACAAAACAGGTACCTTAACAACTGGAAAACTAGCCGTAACAGATTATTACATTACACCTGATATGGATCAAAATACTATCATTGGAATTACTGGTGAAATTGAAAATGGGTCTTCACATCCGGTTGCCAATGCTATCTCCTCTTTCAGTATAAATAATAGTTTGAAAGGAGATTGGGAAATTTCGAATATAAAGACCGTTAGCGGTAATGGTGTAGAAGCATGTGTAGATGGTCAGCTATGGAAGATTGGCAAAGCTAATTATGTAGGCATTGAGCTGGCAGAAGCCTTTCATGGCGGAATAATGAGGAAGCACCAAAGTGAAGGAAAAACCATTGTTTTCGTAAAAGCAAATGAAAAAATAGTAGCACTATATGCCTTAAAGGACTCTATACGAGAAGATGCTAAAGAATTAATTCATAATCTAAATAAGCTTGGTGTAGAGACAGTTATGTTAACAGGGGATAATGAATTAACTGCTAAAGAAATCGCTGAGGAATCTGGTATTACACATTATATTGCTAATTGCCTCCCCGAAGAAAAGGTAACACATATAAAAAAACTTAAAGAAACATATGAGAATGTAGCAATGGTTGGTGATGGAATAAATGATGCTCCAGCATTGGCTACAGCTAATCTCGGTATTGCAATGGGAGAAGGAACTGATGTTGCATTAGAAACTGCTGACATTATTCTCATGAAAAGTGATCTAGCCAAGATTACTAAAGCTATAAAGCTTTCTAGTAGAATGAACCAAATCATCAAACAAAATGTATTCTTCTCCATTAGTGTTATCGCTATCTTGATTCTATCCAACTACTTTCAAGCCTTGGATTTACCACTTGGAGTAATAGGTCACGAAGGTAGTACTATCCTTGTAATCCTAAATGGGTTACGGCTATTAAAATAAGCTCCTTGGGGTTATCCCCTAGGAGCTTTATTACATTTTGATAAGTGTTGCATTTATAATTCCACCAACAATTACAATAAATGCTGATATATAAAACCATATCATCAACGATATTACTGCCCCTAAACTTCCATACATGGTTGAATAATGCGCTAGATTAGCTACATAATAGGAGAAAACATAGGAAGTTAATTGCCATGCTATGGTAGAAAAAAGCGATCCCCAAAATACATCTTTAAAACGTACTTTCGCATTTGGGGCAAAGCGATATAGAAAAAGAAATACGATAAAAAACACAATTGATGTAAATACCCATCTGAGCATTTCCCACACTGTTACAAAGTCGTCGGATAAACCAAAAAACGAGAATAAATAAATCCCGATCATTTTTCCTAGGACAGGAAGCAAAATAGCAAGAAACAATATACCAACCATTGCAATCGTAAATACTACTGCTATAAACCTAGAAAAAATAAATGAACGATTCTCTTCAACCTCGTAAGCACTATTTAATACCCTCATAATTGCATTAATCCCATTTGAAGCTACCCATAATGTACCAATTATTCCTATCGACAACAGATGACCATTTTGTTGCTCAACCAATTGCTGGACGTTTTCCTCAATCAATTGCATCGAATCTCGTGGAGCCACTGATGATAGCATTAAGGTCAAGATATCAGTATTTATAGGAAGATACCCAAGCAATGTCACCAATACAACTAGTAAGGGGAAAAGAGATAATAGAAAAAAATAAGCTAACTGTGCAGATAATCCAAATGCTTGTTCCTCGTATATTCGCCCAATTAGCTTGTTTAAGAAAGCTTTTGCCTTTTGCAAGCCATCCCCTCCCAACTAACATTATCCCTCTATTCTTTTTGGTTTTGACAATTTTTCTAATGAGTTTTCAACTTGTTCAAGTGCATTCATAGCATTTTGCGCTTGGTAACTGAAGCTTTCACTAAATTCTTCTACCGCAATTCTTGCATTACGAATCCCTTGTGTTGGATTATGAATAAAGTTAGATGACTTATCTCTAATTATTCTTAATTTATGCTTTGAATAATTTCTAGTCTCCCAGTCACATAGCGCTACAACTCCACCCACTGCTGCACCAATAACCATACCAGTGATTAATCTTCTCTTTCCCATCTGTTCGTTCGCTCCTTTTTATTAGATGTTATGGTTGTCCCGAATATACGAAAGTAAATGCCCACATCCTTTTGAAACTAACTCATAAGTATAGTCAAAATCTCCCGTATAATAAGGATCTGGAATATTTTCTTCCTTCGCTTCTGGTACGAATTCCATCAATTTTGCTATCCTGACATGACCATCGTCCGAATTAATTTGATATAGGTCTTTTATATTTTGGTCATCCATCGCAATAATATAATCAAAATCATCCCAATCCTGTTTTGACACCTGTCTCGCTTTCAAGCCAGCATAGTTTATATGATATTTATCTAAAATTTTTCTTGTTCCCTCATGAGGTGGTTCTCCAACATGCCAGTTCCCAATTCCACCAGAATCTACTTTAATTGCATTGGATAAATTATTCCTATTTACAAGGTCACGAAATATCGCCTCTGCCATTGGCGAACGGCAAATATTTCCTAGGCAAACAAATAATACATGAATCATCTATTATTCCACCTTTCAACTCCTATTATAATCCTATAATTACCATTGTTTAAATGAAAAGTATGAAAAATAGAATCTATTGTCTTTATCTGTCAAACAAGTCATTTTCTAAGAAATCTTTTATACATATGATATAGATAAAAGAATTATTAAAAAGGGAGGGATAAATGATGCAGGCTGTAATAAATAATATTAGTAATTTTGTATGGGGACCACCAATGTTGATTCTGATTGTAGGGACAGGTATCTATTTAACTCTACGTCTAGGATTTCTACAAATTCGCACCCTTCCATATGCACTACGACTCGCTTTTAGCCCTAAACGTCAGGATAAAAAGTCAAAAGGAGATATTAGTCACTATCAAGCACTTACTACTGCAATGGCGGCAACAATCGGTACAGGAAATATTGTTGGAGTTGCAACGGCTGTTGTACTAGGGGGGCCAGGAGCAGTTTTTTGGATGTGGATTACTGCATTATTCGGTATGGCAACAAAGTATGCTGAGGCTATACTTGCTGTCAAATACCGAGTAGAAAATAGTAAGGGTGAAATGTCTGGTGGTCCGATGTATTACTTAGAAAGAGGGTTAAATGCCAAATGGTTAGGAATATTATTTGCTCTATTTGGTGCTGTCGCAGCATTTGGTATTGGAAATATGGTCCAATCCAACTCCGTATCCGATGCTTTGGAGAGCTCATTTAATATTCCAACATGGGCAACTGGAATTGCTCTCACTATATTAGCTGGCTTAGTTATCATTGGTGGAATTAAAAGTATCGGAAAGGTGACAGCATTCTTTGTACCAATAATGGCATTATTTTATGTCATCGGTGGTCTTATCATTATCTTCATGAATCTTTCAATTGTTCCGGATGCTATTGCTCTTATATTTACAGACGCCTTTTCCGCTAGTGCTGTAGGTGGTGGAATTCTCGGTACTGTTATCCGTTATGGAGTTGCACGTGGAGTTTTCTCAAATGAAGCAGGTTTAGGCTCAGCACCAATAGCGGCAGCAGCTGCAAAAACGGACTACCCTGGCAGACAGGCCTTAGTATCCATGACACAAGTATTTATCGATACTATTATTGTGTGTTCTATCACAGGAATAACCATTGTTATGGCTGGCTTAGCTGATAGCGGCCTTGAGGGTGGCCCATTAACCATGGCTTCCTTTGAACTTTTCCTAGGAGAAACTGGAGCACATATCGTTACAATTGGTATCGTGTTATTCGCTTTCTCAACGATTGTCGGCTGGTCTTATTATGGAGAAAAATGCTTTGCTTATCTATTTAATAACGATAAAGTAGTTCCAATTTATCGTGTACTCTTCGTTCTAGCTGTTCTCTATGGTTCTATCGAAACACTTGACTTAGTCTGGGGAATCTCTGATGTCATGAACGCATTAATGGCAGTGCCTAACTTAATCGGAATTCTAGGATTAACGGGTGTGGTCGTATACGAAACCAAGAAATTCCTAGAGGTTGCCAAAAAGGAAAAAGAGCAAGAACGAATAAGTAATACGTAATAAATATAAAGGAAGAATTTAGAAAAGCATTCGTCAACCTGCTTGTTGGCGGATGCCTTTTAAGTTTCAAAGTACACTAATAAATTCTCACTTTAACTAATCCTCAAGTAATATCCCTGCTATTCTTAAAGCCTCACATGCCTCATCAAGAATTAATTCATTCTCCGCTTCAATGGTATGTAAGTGTACACCTTCTGTAAGCTGGGAAAGAAGCGATGCACCTGTGTTATTCAGTTCATCAAGAAAAGTATTAACATCTTTTCTATTTTTCAGCATCAATGATCCTGTGATATCGCCATAAATAGGATGTTCTACCATGACATTTCGTATTACAACTCCATGATCAACTAATATATACAGCTCCTCTGCTGTCTGTTCGGCTGTGTGCTTTACTACTATTACTCTAGAAGCATGCTGTTCATAATTATTTTCCCGCAAGTAAATATATCCTCTGGCAGTCGCTATAATTGGCTCACCTGTTGCTTTTAATAGAGAAATATCCTGAACAATGACCTGACGACTTACATTGGTTCGCTCTGATATCTCCTTTCCAGTTAGGGGCTCACTTTCTTCCTTTAACCACGATAGTATTAGTTTCCGCCTATTTTCCCCTAAAATCTTATTCGTTTCCCCACTCATTCTCTATTAACCTCCACATCAAAATTTTATCAGGAATAGTGCTAAATGTTATTTCTATTATAGCTAACTTTCTTAGACAAAGCATTTGAGGAGATAAAAAAATCAATTGCAAATTAGAGCTATTTGTGTAAATATATGTGTAAAGACATATGTAAACATTATTTTGTATTAGTATGGGGTTTACAACTTGTGGAGGAGATAAGAAATGGAGAAAAGAAAATCAAATTGGTTTTGGGGAATAGTTATTAGTTTCACCATCCTATTAGCCTATATCGTACCATACACTATTCTTTCCAAAGTACACGCCTGGAATGGTAGCTTCCTATACTGGACTATAACAGGCATTATTATCATCATAGCGAATTTATTTATCACTAGAGGCTGGAGGGATTAGCTTGAATACTAGTCTTGTTATTTGGGGTATTGTTATTTATACCATTGTTGCTTCTCTGATTGCGATTTTATCAAGAAAAGGGAATCTACCTGGGATGTCGGGCTATTTTATAGGAAATCGTAAAATGAACGGAATTCTGTCCGCACTTAGCTATAGTGCTACAACCTATAGTGCATTTATGATGGTAGGACTTGCAGGGCTAACCTATCAAGGGGGTGTAGGGGCATTAGGCTTTGAAATTGTTTATTTTACAGGGGTTTCACTCATTTTGATCTTCGGGCCAAGATTTTGGTTAATAGGAAAGAAAAATGGCTATGTTACACCTTCAGAAATGGTTGGAGATCGTTATAAGAGCAAGGCTGTTGCCGCTGTAATTGCACTCGTTAGCTGCTTGTTTTTAATTCCGTATAGTGCAGTTCAGCTTGCAGGAGTCGGCTACCTACTCCAAGGAATGACCAATAATTCTATTCCATTTACTGTTGGAGTTATTATTGCTGTTATCTTAGCATTGTTCTTTTCCTATACTGCTGGTATCCGCTCTGTTGTTTGGACTGATTCATTACAGGCAATATTTATGATTATTACCTCAACACTAGTAGTCATTCTAATTGTTCATTCATTAGGAGGGTTTACTCAATTCTTTGAGAATATTCAAGCTACAAAGCCTGAGTCTCTATCGGTTCCAGGAAATGGCTACTTTAGCTTCATTACATTTCTTAGCTTAACCATACCATGGTTCTTCTTTAGCATATCAAATCCACAGGTTAGCCAACGGATGTTTATGCCAAACTCCTTTAAGGGGTTACGTCAGATGCTAATTGGGTTTCTAATATTTGGACTCATTTATACGTTAGTTTCCGTTTTATGGGGATTCTCAGCTTTACAGCTTTATCCTGATTTAGACAATGCAGACCTAGCAACGCCTAGCTTATTATCTTCTAGTGTCGTCCCACCACTATTAGGTGTTATCGTTATGGTAGGTATCCTAGCAGCAGCTGTATCAACCATTGACTCTATTATGTTAACCTTATCTTCCATGTTTGCTCGGGACGTATATGGAAATATGAAAAGTCGACCAGATGATAGCAAACAATTAAAGGTAGGAAAGATAGTCATTCCAGTAATTGCTATCCTGGCATATGCCTTTGCCGAATTAGAATTAAATTTGATAGCTGTATTATCCGTAGCAGCTTCCTCTGGATTAATTGTCGCCGTTCCTGCAACAATAGGAGCTTTTTTCTGGAAAAGAGGTACTGCACCTGCTGTCCTTTCAAGTGTATTAGTCAGTGCGTTCTTAGTATTGTTCTTGGAAGCGACTGGCACTAAACCATTCGGACTTGGATCAGGGATTTGGGGGCTTCTCGTATCAACACTCTTATTTATAGGGGTTAGTCTCTTCACCAAGGCTCCAAAGGAAAAAGCAGAGGAATTTATTTCTATAATGAAAAATTATCATCGAAAAGTTAGCACGAACAAAAATGGATGAAAAATATTAATAATATAAATACGCCAAAAGAGCCTGTAAGTATATCTCACAGGCTCTTTATTAGATTATATACCGAAGTAGAATCAGAATTTGTCGCTATATATTAGAAAACTAATTCGCTAAAGGCGCAATACAAGCTTCATCATTATTCTTAGCAGTATTAACATAGTTTGAAACATTATAAGCTGCAAATTTTTCTGGTTCTAGGTTAAAGAGAAATTCATGTGCTTTATTAGGTTCCATCACTTCTGGTGCAATCCATTCATCCTCCTTATTCTTCGGAAGGATAATTGGCATTCGATGATGTATCTCCTTCATAAAAGGATTTGCTTCACGTGTTAATATCGTGCAAGTAAACAAGTCCTTTCCATCATGGCTCCACCTATCCCACAAACCTGCAAAAGTAAAAAGCTTTCGGTCCGTTAAGTGGATGCGCTTAGGTTGTTTCGTATCCCCTATTCGTTGCCATTCATAAAAGCTATCAGCTACTATTAAACAACGCTTACGCTTCATAAGATTTTTAAAGCTAGGCTTTTGATGTGCAGATTCACTTCTGGCATTAATCATTTTATAGCCAATCCTGTCATCTGTTGCGAATGAAGGAACAAGCCCCCAGCGTAAATATCCTGCTCGCTTCGCTTTTCCATCGTTAATAATAGCTAACACTTTTTGACCTGGAGCAATATTAAAGCTAGGCTGATAATCATCAATCTCTTGTTGAATTCCATACTCCTCTAAAATTTCTAGCTCATCTGCTAAAAGCGTGTACCTCCCACACATGAAAATACCTCCTTCAACATAGCTATTAGAAAACACTTAAATCCCACTGAGAGGCAATATGCTTCAGTAGCTTTATACCTGCTATACTGTTCCCTCTATCTTCTAATGCCGGTCCATAAACTCCAATTCCACAACCTTCTATAAAAGGAAGGTATCTCTCTCTTACCCTTGGTGGTGCTACCGCCATGATTCCACCAGAGACCCCACTTTTTGCAGGGATTCCAACATAGGTAGCAAATTTTCCTGATGCATCATACATACCGCAGGTTAGCATTAAGGCTTTTACAATTCGAGCTATTTGTCGTGGAATGATTTCTCCCTCACCAAAGGGATCCCTTCCATCATTGGCAAGTATTAAACCAATCCTTGCTAAGTCATCAACCGTTATTTCAATGGAGCATTGCTTAAAATAAGTCTCTAATGTTAATTCAAGATTAGACTCCAAAAATCCTGTCTCCACTAAATAATAACCAATTGCCCTATTTCTAGCCGAAGACTCCTCCTCTGATTCAAATACAGCCTGATTTATAGTAGGGCGATAGCCAATCATTTTTTCCAATAGCTTTAAAATCGGTTCTAGTTTTTCCATTGCCGTCTTACCATTTAACATTGATGTAACGGTTAATGCACCTGCATTCACAAAAGGATTTAACGGTTTATCAATGCTTTTCATTTCCAAGTGCATGATAGAATTAAATGCCTCCCCGGTCGGTTCAACGTCAACCCGGTCAAGAACATAACCAATCCCCTTTTCCATACAGGCCACCATAAAACTAATTACTTTAGAAATGCTTTGGATTGTAAACGGAATATCCGTATCACCTGATTTAACAATCATGCCATTCTTTCCATGAATAGAAATTCCAAGATGGTTTGGATTTGCTTTTGCCAAAATTGGAATATAGGATGCTACTTGTCCCTCTTTTGTATGCTTTCGATAAAAATCAACCCAATCATCTACATATCCTTGCAACCAGTCTTTGTCTGCCTTTGTGCTCCAATTCACAGTACCCTGAACCATCTATTTCACCTCAAAAAACTATTCGACAAAAATCATCTGCTAACAGTAGTATGTATCGTAATTCTCTATATATCAACTAAATTAACTAACATTTTCCGTTACAAAAAAAACAGCGGGCTGGAACTATAAGCCTCACTGCTCTTAGAATAGATAAAACTAGTGTGTGTGAATTACAATATCCTCATTAGAGGCATCCTCATTACTAAGCACATCGTTCAGTGGTAATGCGGATTGAACAATTCCTTGAAGCTTTGCAGCTAATTCAGCACTTTTTAATGATATAAATTGTTCTGGTAAAATCGGTTTATGAATAGTCATGTAGATGGTTGTACCCTTTACACGTCCATTCTCTTCCTCTAGCATTTTATAAGTTCCATTTATTGTAACAGGCACAATCGGCACTTTAGCTTTAGTTGCTAGACGTAAACTACCTGGTTTAAATTCATTAAGCTTCGTCCCTCTACTTCGCGTACCTTCAGGAAAAATAACAATGGAATGACCATTTTTCAAATTTTCAATCCCTTGATTAATAGCGTTCATTGATTGACGCCGATCAGATCGGTCAATAAAAACACACTGAAGCAGCTCCATCCAGGTACTAATAATTGGTAGTTTTTTTATCTCTTTTTTAGCAATGAATCCAACCGGTCTTCCAAGATGTCCTAAAATGGCTAATATATCAAATAACCCTTGATGGTTTGCTACATATAGAACTGGCCCATCAGGAATATTTTCTCTTCCTGTAACATGAACATTTGTGCCTGATTTCTGAATTACCTTTTGCGAAACACGCATCGGTGTCTCAAAAATTTTTCTACGTGTTTCATCTGTGCTAGGTTGTTGAATGAATCGCTTCGCTTGTTTTAAATTGAATAGACTTCCAATAACTAATAGAATCGCATATGTATAAATCCAAAACGTAAATAACATCGCTGTCCCCTCCATTGTTCATTATACTAAGAACCTAGCAATGTTAAAAGTTTCGAGTGAACTAAAAATTATGCCAGAGGACTGTAATTAAATTCCCCAAATTAAGCTGAGAAAGACAATCCCTTTTATTCTTAGACATAAACTAACATGTATTTTTCACCATATTTTTCCTCTTCTATTACATTCGGAAAAAAATGTAAAGCAATTGAAACTTGAGTTTGTCTCCAGAATATCTTATTTTAGTATAGTAGCTATTTTTATATAAAACATTAGAAAGCCAATAATTGCTAATAATGTTAAATATATTGCAGATAATAAATTTATCTGACCTTATAACACCCATAAATTTATTGTCGAATAAGAAAGTTATAATACACAAACATTATTCGTCATCACTGGAGGATTTTATTATGTTTTCAAATGCAGAAATTGGAATTGATCTTGGAACTGCTAATATACTTATTTATTCCAAAAACAAAGGAATTATTTTAAACGAGCCATCTGTCGTAGCCATAGACATAAACACAAAACAGGTAGTTGCTGTTGGTGCTGATGCAAAAGAGATGATAGGTAAGACCCCAAGAAACATTGTCCCTATCCGACCATTAAAAGACGGTGTTATTGCCGATTATGATATTACTGCACAAATGCTAAAGGCTTTTCTTAAAAAAGTAAGTAAAACACTAGGCATGTCAATGCGTAAACCAAATGTAGTTGTATGCACACCATCTGGAAGCACAACTGTTGAACGAAGAGCAATCCATAATGCCGTGACAAGCTATGGTGCAAAACAGGTTCATTTGATTGAAGAACCAGTAGCAGCAGCTATTGGTGCTGATTTGCCAGTGGATGAACCAATCGCTAACGTTATTGTTGATATCGGCGGAGGTACCGCAGAGATTGGGATAATTTCTCTAGGTGGAGTAGTTTCCTCAAGCTCGGTTCGTGTTGGTGGAGACAAGATGGACGACGAAATTATTCAATACATCCGTAAAAAATATAATATTTTAATTGGTGAACGTACTGCAGAAAATGTAAAAATTGAAATTGCTTATGCACATCCAAATCATAAAGAAGAGTTTGTTGATGTACGTGGTCGTGATATGGTAACAGGTTTACCAAAAACCGTAACGATTTCATCAAAAGAAGTATACCAAGCTATTAAAGAGTCCCTAGAGCAAATACTACAGGCTATTCATGTTACGCTTGAAAATTGCCCACCAGAACTAAGCGGTGATATTGTTGATCGTGGAATTGTTATTACTGGTGGAGGTTCCTTATTAAAGGGTATGCAAGAATGGCTTGCAACCGAGTTATCCGTCCCAGTTCATATTGCACCAAACCCACTTGAATCAGTTGCAATTGGTACAGGTAAAGCAATTAAAATGATAGCAAAGCTTGAGAAAGCTGCAAAATAAAACGGGAGTTCTCTCCTGTTTTATTTTTTATGATTACTAAAATTTTTGTTATTTTTATACAATTTTCCTATTATATTTCCGTAGCTTGGTGTTGTTTTCTGATATCAGTATTGTAATCCCCAACATTTAATTTATGATTACAATTTTGAATGACAACGAAAACGAAAGCTAGCCTTCCTTTAAATTGAAAAAATTCCTCTAACACTATTTACAAATTTTTCAGAATACATTAAACTGAAACTAATGAGTCGTGTAAAGCGCTTACAAATCAATGCGACATGACTGTTTATACAATTACTACTAGTATCAAAATAACTGCCTAGCTTGTTCACAGTTCATCTCCTGACCTGTTTCAACAAGCCTAAAGCCAGTTCATCATGATACAGCTTCCTTGCTGTGTTCATTTTGAGATTGGCTTTTTTTGTTTGTTAAAATGTAACATCACATGGACAAATTAGAAAGGAGTGAAGTCGTGACGGGAGCTTTAAGTAAAATAAGAGTACTTGACTTATCCCGTGTTCTTGCAGGACCTTACTGCACGATGATCCTAGGTGATCTAGGTGCTGAAGTGGTAAAAGTAGAAGCACCCGGTGGAAGTGATGAGACACGATTCTGGGGGCCACCTTTTCAGAATGGTATAAGTGCCTATTATTTGTGTGCTAATCGTAATAAGAAAAATATCACACTTAACTTAAAGTCCACAGAGGGAATTGATACAATTAAGAGCTTAATTCAGGAGTCTGACGTCATTATTCATAATTTTAAAACGGGAACCATGGAGCGTTTTGGAATTGATTACGAATCATTAGAAAAACTAAACCCTGGTATCGTGTACTGCTCCATTACTGGCTTTGGTGAAACTGGCCCGTATAAAGAGTTACCTGGCTATGATTTTATCATTCAAGCCATGAGTGGGCTAATGAGTATTACTGGTGATGAACATTCCGGTCCCCAAAAGGTAGGGGTCGCAATTACAGATATTTTGACTGGAATGTATGCAGCAATCGGTATCCAAGCAGCATTGCTTGAACGAGAAAAGTCAGGACGAGGTCAAAAACTGGATATTTCTCTATATGACTCTGCTGTGAGCGCATTAGTCAATATTGGAAGTAATTATTTAATGGCTCAAAAAGTCCCATCTCGACTTGGTAATCAGCATGCCAATATTGTTCCCTACCAAACTTTTGAAACAATGGATGGACATATGGTGATTGCTATTGGAAATGACAATCAATTCAAAGCTTTTTGTACTATTCTAGGAAAAGAACAATATAGTGAAGATGAGCGTTTTAAGACAAATCCAAAGCGTGTAGAAAATCGGGATACGATTGTTCCACTAATCCAAAAAGTTTTACTGACAAAACCAACTAGCTACTGGCTAGACAGATGCCATGAACACAATATTCCATGTGGACCAATTCAAAATTTACAAGAAGTTACGGATGACCCTCAGTTACACGCACGGGAAATGTTTTGGGAAATGGAACACCCAACTGCTGGCGTTATAAAGATGATTGGAAGTCCGTTAAAACTATCTCGAACACCAGTTACATTAAGGCATCATCCCCCAAACCCTGGAGAGCACAATGATGAACTTTTAGATTCTCTTAAAGTGAACAAGGAGAAGTGAGTAAAATGGCTCCAAATAATAAATTGACTGATTCTGAACAAGTGGTTGAATTTATGAACAATCTGGAACATCCTTTTAAAGAGGAAATTATTGCAGTAAGAAAAATAATTTTAGCAACGAACAACAGAATCACCGAAAAAATAAAATGGAATGCACCAAGTTTCTGTGTGAATGGTGATGATAAGATAACATTCAATCTTCGTGGAAAAGGATTTTTTCGATTAATATTTCATTGTGGGGCAAAAGTAAAGGAAGTCCCACATAGGCAACCCCTCATTAACGATGAAGGCGGTTTATTAGAATGGGCCAGTTCAGATAGAGCAATATTGAAATTTACTGACATGAATGATGTGATATCGAAAGAAAATTATTTGAAAGAAATTATTAATAAATGGATTGATGCAACAGAAAGTTATCCAAATTAAATAGGAGTGAATACAAATGAATTTTAATTTTTCAGAAGAACAAAACTTGTTACGTCAAACGGTAAGAAGTTTCGTAGATAAAGAGGTTATGCCATATATCGCAGAATGGGATCGCCAAGGGCAATTTGACCCAACTATTTATAACAAACTTGCAGACTTAGGATTTATGGGAGTTTGCATTCCTGAAGAATATGGTGGAAGTGGAATGGATTATAACTCTTTAGCGATTGTGTGTGAAGAGCTTGAACGTGGGGATACAGCATTTCGAACTGCTGTTTCGGTTCATACAGGATTAAATTCTATGACTCTATTACAATGGGGAACAGAAGAACAAAAACAAAAGTATCTGACACCTCAAGCAAAAGGAGAAAAAATTGGCGCCTTCGGTTTAACTGAGCCGGGAGCTGGTTCTGATGTAGCTTCTCTTCAATCGACTGCAGTGCGAAATGGGGATTATTATATTTTAAATGGGCAAAAAACATGGATTTCACTTTGTGATGTTGCTGATCACTTCCTAGTTTTTGCTTATACAGATAAATCGAAAAAGCATCACGGTATTTCTGCATTCATTGTGGAAAGAACCTGGGAGGGGTTCTCCTCTAAAGCAATTAAGGGGAAGCATGGTATTCGTTCTGGGAATACTGGGGAGCTTTTCTTCGATAATGTAAAAGTACCTGCTGAAAACTTACTAGGGGAAGAAGGTGAAGGCTTTAAGATTGCCATGTCAGCTCTTGACAATGGTAGATTCACCGTTGCGGCTGGTGCAGTTGGGCAAATAATGGCTTGCCTTGAATCGAGTGTGAAATACTGCCATGAACGTGAAACATTTGGAAAACCAATCGGTAAGCATCAGTTAGTACAGCAAATGATTGCAAAGATGGAAGCAGGTCTACAGATGAGTCGACTCCTTGTCTATCGTGCTGGCGAACTGAAAAACGAAGGAAAACGGAATACAAGAGAAACCTCTCTAGCAAAGTGGCAAGCATGTGATTTTGCTAATCAAGCAGCAGATGATGCAATGCAAATTCATGGTGCATACGGTTATTCCGACGAATATCCGGTTGAGCGCTATCTTCGTAATTCTAAAGCACCGGTTATTTATGAAGGAACTAGAGAAATTCATACCATTATGCAGGCAGAGTATGTCCTTGGTTACCGTAAAGATAAACCATTAAATAAAACATTACCAGCCTGGAACCCAGATAAAGAATTAGTGTAAAGTTACATGTAATTATCGCACCTGTAAATTGATAGAACGATACGGGTGCGATATGCTTATTTATAGAAATAAAATACTCTTTAGGGAGGATGAAAATATGATTTCCACATTAACAAAAAGTATTTATATTAATGGGGTTTGGCGTGAGGTAGATGAGGAAAAAACACAAACTGTGTATAATCCTGCTACATTAGAACCAATAT
Source organism: Ornithinibacillus bavariensis (assembly GCF_018333235.1). Taxonomy (GTDB): domain Bacteria; phylum Bacillota; class Bacilli; order Bacillales; family Amphibacillaceae; genus Ornithinibacillus; species Ornithinibacillus bavariensis. The sequence goes on from NZ_BORP01000005.1 coordinate 53,495, forward strand.
CAGCGGTTGCTTATGGAGGGCAGGAGGAAACAAGAGAAGCAATTGAAGCTGCTGCTAATGCCTTTCCACAATGGAGCGAAATGACCGGAAGACAGCGTTCTCGCATTCTATATAAAGCTGCTGAGCTGATGCGTAAAGATGCAAAACGACTAGGAGAAATCCTTACTTCTGAGCAGGGTAAACCTCTTAATGAAGCTATTGGTGAGGTAAAAGGTGCGGCTGGCTTTTTACTTTGGTATGCAGAGGAGGCTTCTCGTGGATATGGTGAATGGATCCCTTCTTCCGTTAAATCAAAACGCATGTTAGTTATACCAAAACCCATTGGTGTTGTAGGCGCCATTACACCATGGAACTTTCCCTCATCGATGATTACTCGTAAATTAGGTCCCGCTCTAGCAGCAGGGTGTACGGCTGTATTAAAGCCTTCACCTGAAACACCGTTATCCGCAATTGAAATTGTTAAAATATTTGAAGAAGCCGGCATGCCTCCTGGAGTCGTGAATCTTGTAACAGGGGATGCACAGGAAATTGGAAAAGAAATGCTAACGAATAAAGAAGTGAAACTTATTACATTTACTGGTTCGACTGCTGTCGGAAAATACTTAATGCGTGAAGCCGCTGACCAGGTAAAAAAAGTATCGCTGGAGCTTGGTGGTCACGCACCAATCATTGCCTTTGAAGATGCCGATCTGGAAAAAGCAACTTCCCTATCTTTAGCAAGTAAATTTCGTAACAATGGGCAAACCTGTATTTGTGCTAACCGCCTTTATGTACATGAATCCATTGCTGATAAATTTACGGCTCTATTAAAAGAAAAGCTGGAAAAAATGAAGGTTGGTAATGGTATGGATGAAGGGGTTGAACTAGGCCCGCTAATTAGTGAACAGGCACGTGAAAAGGTTGAGGCCCATCTTCTCGATGCACTTGAAAAAGGGGCCGAAATTGTGTCTGGTGGAAACAAATGGGAAGGTGAATTAAAAGGTTACTTCTGCCCTCCTACCATTGTTAAAAACGCAACAGATGATATGATTGTAATGAATCAAGAAACATTCGGACCGTTATTCCCAATCCAAACATTTACCGATGAAGACGAAGTAATTCAAAAAGCAAACAATACAGATTATGGTTTAGCTGCTTATATTTTTACGGAGAACACTGCCCGCACATTACGAGTTGCGGAAAAACTAGACTATGGTATGGTTGGTGTAAATGATGTCTTCCCTTCCGTTCCAGAGGCACCATTTGGTGGAATTAAACAGTCTGGTAGTGGTGGTAAAGAAGGTGGTCATCACGGAATGGATGAATTTTTGGAGAGAAAATTGGTATCGATTGCAATTGACTAAGCATAGAAAAAATCGGTATTAGCTTTTTGCTAGTACCGATTTTTTCTCTTAATTAGGGCAATTCCATCCATACTCTTCTTCAAAGCTACAGACAAGCCCTCCATTAGTGCTTCCATCTGGTTTTACATGGTAGTAATGAATTTCTTCTCCTTTCTTATCAAGATATAACAAGGTGTAGCTTTCTACTTTTTTATTTTCATTCCATTCTACGAATAATTGGGCTTGAATGATGCCATTTTCCATGCCATGAATATCTGCACCATTCTGGAATCCTTGGTCATCATAGGCATACCCTCCAATTGTTCCAAAATCATATCGCCAAAACTTCGTTCCATCATTAGTGGATTTCCCAGTAATAAATTCGCTACCGAACAAGGTTTTCACTTCATTTTCTGATAGTAAAATATTTAGTTTTTTCTTAAATTCTTCCATATGCTTTATTTGATCATTACCTTCCTTAAACGTTGGGTTTACTAAATAAGAGTTCATGATAGAATCACCCCTTATTTGTAGGCTATAGCCCCTTTGTTCTGTAACGTTTAATAATACCCTTGAAGTAGAATATGTTGTTGTACCTCCGTTGGACAATTCTAATTCAACTTCATATAGCCCTTCTCCAAGTTCAGAATCATAAAAATTAAAATTGAATGTATCACCTCGTTTTATTTCAGAACTATCAGCATTTGCCGCACCTTGTAACCGCACCATTCTCCCGTCCTGATAGATTTTTAAATATATGTGACTTATATTAAAATTAGTTTGATTCTCGATACGAATCGTAATTTCATCCTCTTCTTCATTTGCAATGGGAGCATCACCAGATACTTCAGGTGCCGGTTCTGTTTGATTGTTTCCTGCCAGGTTGAGGTTGCTATAATTCAATAGTGGTAAAGCGATGATAATGATTAATCCTAAAACAACAGCAGTTGCGACATAATGCTTCCATTGAAAGGCTGTTTTTTTGGGGAATGATTCTTCCATTTTTCGATTGATTTTAGTGAGAATTTCCTGTTGCTCATGGTTAGAGAGCTTTATTCTATTGTTCAATCCTTTTAACCCTTGATTCATTTCATCATATGGTCTCATGACTAAAATTCTCCTTTCCCAGTTCTTTTCGCAGTGCTTTAATCGCTCGAAATAAAGTAACCTTTACCTTATTTTCCGTCCAGCCTAGAATTTCCGCTGTTTCACTTATCGAAAATTCCTTAATCTTTCTAAGTACGATAACATCCCGATAGGATAATTTCAGTTTACTAAGTGATAAGTATAGTTCTTTTTCCGTCTCATTTAAAATGGCCATTTCCTCTGGACTTGGTTCATTTGCATTCAATAAGGAAAATGAATCCAATAAAGATGCAATTGGCTTCTTCTTCCTCATATCATCAATAGTCACATTTCTAGCAATTCGAAAAAGCCAGCCTCTGACATTGTCGCCCTTGAACGAATTAATATTACTGTATGCACGAAGAAAGGTATCCTGTAAGATATCCTTTGCTAGCTCATGGTCACTGACTAAAAAATATATATAATTATAAATATCATTACTATAAGCTAGGTACCAATCGCTTATACGCTGTTTCCCGACATGTTGGTCCATAACCTCATTTCCTCTCCATTAATTTAGTGCCTTTACTTAATCAACGAATCTATGTTTAAAAAGTTACATATAAAAAAATAAACGCCGATTATAGCGTTTATTTCTTCTATTTTTATATCCTGACTAACCAAATGCCACATCCAAAATCATCATTAAAACAAAGCCAATCATTAAACTCATCGAAGCCAGGTCCTTATTTCCTTTTTCCTGAGAGCTCGGAATAACTTCTTCAGCGACAACAAATATCATCGCGCCAGCAGCAAAGCTTAAAGCATAAGGTAATAACGGCTCAATGAAGGCTACTGCAAATGCACCGATTACTGCGGCTATTGGTTCTACCATTCCCGAAAATTGTCCATAAAGGAAGCTCTTTCCTCGGGACATTCCCTCACCGCGTAATGGCATAGATACAGCGACACCCTCTGGGAAGTTCTGTATACCAATTCCAATGGCCAATGTTATTGCGCCTGCCAATGATGCCTCGGTTCCACCATTTGCTAAAGCCCCAAATGCTATACCTACCGCTAGACCCTCTGGAATATTATGCAATGTGATAGCCAATACCAAAAGCGTACTCCTTTTTCTTTCGAAATGACGACGTCCTTCTGCCTTTCCAATTGGTGTATTTGGATGAAGATGAGGAAGAATTTTATCGATTCCCCATAAAAATACACCACCTAATAAAAATCCAAAAGCAGCTGGAAACCATGCCGCAATTGCATTATCCTTTGACATTTCGATGGAAGGAGCAAGCAATGACCAGTAGCTTGCTGCTATCATAACCCCACCAGCAAAGCCAAGCATACTGTCTAGGAGACGTTGATTTAAATTCTTTGTGGCAAATACTACTGCAGCTCCAAGTGCTGTCATCCCCCAAGTAAAAAGTGTTGCAAATAATGCTTGCGTAATTGGGCTAAACTGTTCAAAAAACTCTACCATATGAAAAGAACTCCTTAGTAAGTAACCTGTATTATGATTAAAATGTTTCCTTCAGTAAACATTTTAATCCCAGACCATAAACTAGTCAATTATAATAAATTAGAATATCATTACTAGTTTCATGCAAAAATACAATTTCATGCCCACAAGTTACCTAAAAGTTCCTTAGATTTTATTTCATATTGAAAGTGTTCCCCTTACAAATTCAGCAAATTTTTCTTCTTCTTCTGAAAAAGGATTGTGATTACTTTCTTCAAATATAGTTAGTGAGGAATTTGGGATTGATTCGGCAATTTCAATTCCGAATTTCATTGGGCATTGTGCGTCATATTTACCCGTATAAATAAAGCTTGGAATTTGGATCTGTTTAATTTCTTCACGAATATCAAAAGTAGGGTATTCTACTTTTCTGAAGTAGTCTAGCCTCGGGCCAACAGTCCTGCCACTATTTGGTTTCTTGTATGCCGCTAACATTTTCTCCTCAGAATAAAAGGACATCAAATCCCATTCATAGCCTAATTTTCTACGAACCTCAAGAGGAGTATTGGGGTTATTAAGTTTATCCATTATTTCTACGATACGCTTAAAATTAGGATTTTTACTACAATAAATCGAGTCTGGATCTTGTCCGTATTTATAGCTTGCAGCCGCCCCTCCAGCAACTATTTTCGTCAATCTGGAAGGACGATTAATCGCATACTTTAAAGCGAGCATACCACCTGCAGAATGTCCCGCGAAGCCCCATTTAGAAATACTAAGGGCTTCTCTAATCGCTTCTAGGTCTAGCACAGCAGCATCCATACTGTATTCACTTTCATCACTTGCTTCTGAAGAGTTACCAGCACCCTTCAGGTTAATTAAATACACTTTATAATACTTGGTGAAGGGATTGGCAAAGGTATTCCCACGCTCATTGAAGGCACTATAATGATGTGTAACAGCAAGTGGCTCTCCTTCCCCTTTTTCAAATAACTCAAAAGTCCCTCTATCTGTCTCTATTAATCTTTTCTCCCACATTTGTTACTCCCCCTTTAATAGTTCTTGTATGTAATCATTAATAATTGGTATATCTGGTGGACTTATGTTTTTAGGAAGGTCGTCAAAACGAAAAAACCGTAAATTGTCCACTTCATTTTCATCCTTAACAAGCTCGCCTTTATAATCAATACACAAATATGCAGGTACAACATTGTATACCTCATCACCATGGGGGTATTTATAGTAGAACGCTTCCCCTGAGTATATGTTAATGAGTTCTAGGTCCTTTGCTGTTAATCCCGTTTCTTCTCTTAACTCTCTTCTTGCCACTTCTTCCAGTGATTCACCCAGCTCCATGGAACCTCCAGCTAATCCCCAGCAATGATTGTCCTTTCGCAGTTGAAGTAATATTCTATTTCGATTGTCAATTAGCAACACACAAGCACCTACCATGATAAATGGGCGTGAACCTACGATCTTTCTTAAATCCTTTATGTATCCCATTTAGATTCCCCTTTTAAGTTCACAGTAATTGGAAGTTGCAATTGATAGATTGTAATATGGTTAACAACTTCTTCAATTTGAATGATTATTTTTTCGTAACTTTTCTATCTTACTCCAATTTATCTCTTATTTTGTTTAGTCTTTCACCTGATTTTTACAATGATATTACATCTTTATATTTTGAGTAATATTCCTTTCGTCGATGTAAAGAAGGCATCATTGGAAATGAATTAATGGAATCATTTATTTTCATGACTGTTACCACCTTTTAGATTATCTATCAATTATTATAACAAAAATTCCAAAATCTCTATAAAATAAAAACGCATAGTAGCAATTACTATGCGTCGTGTATCTCAATATTTTGCTTTGACTATTTCGAATCAACTGGATGTATTGCCTCAAACAATAGCTGGTCTAGTTCCTTGGTGTATTCTGAAACTTGTTCATTCGACCAGTTGAATACTTTTGCCAAATAAGAAATTACTTGATCCTTATGTTCTTTTACCCAATTTATATTAAAAAACAATGCTCCAGTACGTCTGATGAAGAAGTCGACTGGTTTATATACTAATTCATACTCAATTCCGTAACGAAGCATAGCAACTACTACTGGGCTCATATTTTCAGATTGGACATTTTCTTTTTCACGCTGGTATATGTCAAAAATGATATCAACGTTTGAACCATATCTTTTAACTAGACCTTTAGCAAGGTTTTCATCGATTCCAAGCTGTATACCTTTAGATACCTTTTGATTTACGAACCTTTCAAAACCTGTAGAACCGCCTACATCACCTCCAGAAATACGTAATTCCTTCGTTTGTGTTCCTGGAAATGCTCTTCCTTCTTCTTGCTGAAGTTGTTTTCCAACTAAATCAACAATACTCTCGGCCATTTTTCGATATCCCGTTAACTTTCCACCAGCAATAGAAATAAAACCTGAATCAGATATAAAAATCTCATCTCTTCTAGATATTTCTGAAGGGTTCTTCCCTTCTTCGTGAATTAATGGTCGTAAACCAGCCCAACTTGATTCTACATCTTCTGACTTAATTTTAACGTTAGGAAACATATAGTCAATTGCCTTTAAGACGTAATCTCTATCCTCTACAGTCATTGTTGGGTGTGCAATCTCTCCTTTATAGACAGTATCGGTAGTACCTACATAGGTTTTTCCCTCTCGTGGAATAGCAAATACCATTCGTCCATCAGGAGTATCAAAATATATCGCTTGTCTTAATGGGAACCTTTTCCCATCAAATACAAGATGAATCCCTTTTGTAAGCTGTAGTGTCTTACCTTTTTTTGAATGATCGATTTCCCGTAACGTATCCACCCACGGTCCAGCAGCATTAACAATCTTCTTCGCGTAAATCTTTTGAGTGGAACCATCTATTTGATCTTCTACTTCCACACCTGTTACCTTTTTATTCTCATAAATTAAATTAGTAACTTTCATATAGTTTATTGCATGTGCACCTTTTTCAACTGCCTTTTTCATGACCTCGATAGTTAAACGTGCATCATCTGTTTTATACTCGACATAATATCCTGCACCTTTAAGATTTTTAAAATTCAACAGCGGTTCTCGTCTCATCGCTTCGTCTGGTGTAAGCATCTTTCTTCTTTCGCTCTTCTTAACACCTGCAAGAAAATCGTACACTCGTAAACCTATATTTGTGGTAAACGGACCAAATGTACCTCCTTTATAGAATGGAAGCATCATCCATTCTGGAGTAGTCACATGTGGGCCGTTTTCATAAACAATTGCTCGTTCCTTACCAGTCTCTGAAACGACACCAATTTCAAATTGTTTTAAATACCGAAGACCTCCATGAACAAGCTTAGTCGACCTACTAGAAGTACCTGCAGCAAAATCTTGCATCTCTACTAACGCTACCTTCATACCTCTTGTTACAGCATCCAGTGCAATACCAGCACCAGTAATTCCTCCACCAATGATAAGTAAATCAAGGGATTCATTACTAATTTTAGTCTTTAAATCATCTCGTTCTAAGCTTGAAAACATATTATTCACTCCTTTTTAATAACCAATTGGTTCACTATTGGATAGGTAAATAATTCGTCGAAAATAAATAGAGAGACCACAAATTACCCTATACTATAGAGCTCTGTGGTCTCTCAAGGAAATCCGTCCAAGCTTAACATGCCTTTAATGAAACGTTTAACCACTACTTTATGATTGACATTTTTGTGATATCTTATGCGGTAGGATACTCCCTATGGTGTGGTGGGAGAATTTGATATCATCTCAACATCTAAGCATTAATCGTAATGACATCCGTTATTTAAATGCTCTGGTTGCTGCGACAGCTTTTTTCCATCCATTATATAGATTGTCTCGTTTTTCTTCGGTTAGATTAGGTGTGAAAGTACGATCAATATTCCATTGTTTTGCAATTTCATTTTTGTCCTTCCAATAACCAACAGCTAGACCAGCTAAATATGCTGCACCTAGAGCAGTTGTCTCATTGATTACAGGACGGTCAACCGGAACACCTAATATATCGCTTTGGAATTGCATTAAGAAGTTATTTTTAACAGCACCACCATCTACTCGAAGTGACTTAACATCGATACCTGAATCTGCAACCATTACATCTACAAGGTCTTTGGACTGATAAGCTAGTGACTCAAGAGTAGCCCGAATAAAATGCTCTTTTGTTGTTCCACGAGTTAGTCCGAATACAGCCCCACGTGCTTCACTATCCCAGTATGGAGTACCTAAACCAACAAAGGCTGGAACAACATACACTCCATCGGTTGAGTCTACTCTAGTAGCATAGTCTTCACTTTCTGGTGCATTATCAATTAATTTCAAGCCATCACGTAGCCATTGAATTGCGGATCCAGAAACGAAGATGCTTCCTTCTAAGGCGTATTCTACCTTTCCATCAACACCCCAAGCAATTGTTGTTAAGAGACCATTCTGGGATTTCACACCTTCTTCTCCAGTGTTCATTAACAGAAATCCACCAGTTCCATAGGTGTTCTTTACCATTCCTTTATCAAAGCAAGCTTGCCCAAATAATGCTGCTTGTTGATCACCGGCTATACCTGCAATAGGTACTTCTTCACCGAAGAAATGATAATCAACTGTGTTTCCATATACTTCTGATGACTGTCTAACCTCTGGTAACATGCTCTTTGGTACGGTTAATATATCGAGCAGCTCATCATCCCATTTTAAATCATAAATATTAAACATTAGGGTACGAGATGCATTCGAATAATCCGTTACATGGACTTTTCCTCCAGATAATTTGTAAACTAACCAGCTATCAATAGTACCAAACTGAAGCTCTCCATTATCCGCTTTTTCTCTAGCACCTTCGACATTATCTAATATCCATTTCACCTTTGTACCAGAGAAATAAGGATCTAGAAGCAATCCTGTTTTTTCTTTGAATAAATCATTATATCCTTTTTCTCTTAGCTCTTGAACGATTCCTTCTGTTTGACGAGATTGCCATACTATTGCTCTATAAATGGGTTTTCCAGTATTTCTATCCCAAACAACGGTTGTTTCCCTTTGGTTCGTTATTCCGATACCAGCAACTTGGTCAGGTGTTATATCTGCCTTTCTAAAAACATCAGCAATACAAGATAGGACAGAAGTCCAAATTTCATTTGCGTCATGTTCTACCCAGCCTGGCTTTGGAAAGAATTGTTCAAATTCCTTTTGTGCGGTTTCAATAATCTCTCCTTCACGATTAAATAATATTGCACGTGAACTAGTTGTTCCTTGGTCTAAGGATAAAATATAATTACTCAAAACAGTCTCCTCCTTATTATTTCACCATTTCTAAAAACTCTTTCATTGATTATGTGCTTTTTTAATTTCTATTGATGCAGCTGCTACTAAAATAATAGCAACAACAGCACTAAACATCCAAAATCCTGCAGAATATACGCCGTCAAATATTGCTTTATAGAAGAACCCTCCATAAATACCACCCAATATTGGGCCAATTACTGGAATCCAAGCATATCCCCAATTCGAGCTTCCCTTTCCAGGGATAGGAAGTAAAGCGTGTGCAATTCTTGGCCCTAAATCACGAGCTGGATTAATCGCATATCCAGTAGGACCACCTAAGGACATACCAATTGCTACAATTAATAGACCTACAATAACAGGGTTTAACCCTTCAGTAAACTCATTGATTCCGATAAATAACAATCCAAAGACTAGGACAAACGTACCAATCATTTCAGTTACAAGATTTGATAGTGGACTACTTACTGCTGGATCTGTAGAGAACACAGCTAGTTTAAGCCCTGGATCTTTCGTTTCTTTCCAATGTGGTAAAAATGCAAAATAGACTACTGCGGCTCCAATGAATGCTCCTATCATTTGACCAGAAATAAACATTGGTACTTTAGACCATGGAAAATCTCCAATCGATGCAAAAGCTAATGTTACAGCAGGGTTTAGATGAGCACCAGAAATACTACCAGCGGCATATACCCCCATTGTTACAGCTAGACCCCAGCCTAATGTGACTAGTACCCAACCGCCACCTTCGCCTTTTGACTTATTTAAAATATTAGTAGCAACCACTCCACCACCGAAAATGATAAGGATCATGGTACCAATAAGTTCTGCTACAAATTCTGACATGTAAAATCCCCCATTCTATAATTGGAAACGTATTCAACAAGTTGTATACATATTGACAATACAAAAAGCCCACACTTAGTTTGTATACTCCATAACAGAATATACGAATAAGTGTGGGCTCGATGTCTCCGTCACATGAATTAACTTGTACTGTTATTCTACTCCTCCATGAAACCGTTGTCAACGAATTATTTTTTAATAATTTTAGTTTCCAACGTTTTAAATTGGAGGTGCTTACTGCTTTAGCTCCGCTTCCTAAGACATATAGAACATTTTGCTCGGACCTATTAAAGCCAGATACCCCCGTTTATTCCCAACTTATGGATAATTTTCCATCAAATGATAAAAGAATCCCTTCAAAGTAATCTTTCTCTTTGAAGGGATTCAAATAAATATGCTAAATCTAAGTCTTATTTAACAGCTTTTTCAGCTGCTTGTTTTACTTCCTCAAGCGTTTTTCCCATCCCTGATTCAACTGATGCAACAAACGCACCCTCTAGGATAGGAGCATTTGCAATTTCAATGTTTTCGTGCTCTGACAATTCAATAGCTAATTCTGCATTCATCATTGCACTTCCAATATCGTAAAATAAAAGGACACCTTTTTCACTATAAGCATTTTCAATTGCTTGCAAGATCTTCTCTACACTGGTACCTATTCCATGATCTTCAGTGCCACCAGCTGGCTCTACTACTACATTTGGAACCATTTGATTAATAATATCTTTAATTCCCTCAACCACTTTAGAACTATGTGAAATTAATACAATTCCTACATGTGACATAGTTATACACCTTCCTTTATTACTTCTGAAAGTGCAGAAAAAATGTAATAGGAAGAAACTGATCCTGGATCTAGATGGCCTACCGAGCGCTCACCTAAATATGCAGCACGTCCTTTTTTAGCTTCTATTGCTTTCGTGGCTTCCATAGAATTTTTTGCAGTTGTTTCGATAGTGACCGCTTCAAAATCACTATCCTTTTGTAATTGCTCAACAATAGGCTCCCAAACATCTACAAGTGTTTTTTCCCCTGTGCTAGCTTTTCCACGCATCTTAATTCCATTTAGCGCTTCGGATACCGCATTAACAAATAGAGAATAATCTATCTTCTCTCTACCTTTAAGCGATGTAGACATCTTTAAGAATGCTGTACCATATAATGGTCCAGATGCACCACCAACTTTTGATAATAGGGTCATAGACACATCCTTTAAAACGTCAGACACTGTAGAATAATCAGTTTCCTTAATTTTTGTCACTACTTCATTAAACCCACGTGCCATATTGATGCCATGATCCCCATCCCCAATCGCTCTGTCCAACGCGGATAAAAAATCTTTATTTGTCTGTATTTTTTCGTTGGATTTTTCCATCCAGGTGATAACATGATTGACTTGCAGTTCCATTCAAACTACTCCTCTCTATCGGCGAAATGCTGGAGCTTTTGATTCAGCATCTAAAAGGGATTTTAACTCTTCGTCTACTTTTAATAACGTTACGGAACAACCTGCCATTTCCAGAGATGTCATATACTCTCCGACAAATGTATCATATATCTTAATTCCTTTTTCAGTAAGAATATTATTTACTTCCTTATTTACAATATAGAGTTCCATTTCGGGAGTAGCACCTAATCCATTGATCATAACAGCAACCTCGTCACCACTTTTTAAATTCATATCATCAAGAACTTTCTCCATTAGTTCTGTAGCAATGTCATGTGCTGTTGTAACTTCTGTTCGCTTTATTCCTGGTTCTCCATGAATTCCGATTCCAACTTCCATTTCATTATCTTTTAGTTCAAAGCTAGGCTTCCCTGCTGCGGGTACTATACATGGAGTTAGTGCCATACCAATGGAACGAACATTGGCGACCACTTTTTCAGCTACCGCTTTTACTTCCTCCATTGAGGCACCTTGCGTAGCTTTTGCTCCAACAATTTTATGAACGAATACTGTACCGGCAATTCCTCGGCGTCCTGTTGTAAAGGAGCTATCCTCAACAGCGACATCATCATTAACAACAACCTGCTGTACATTAATTCCTTCCGCTTCAGCCAATTCAGCAGCCATCTCGAAGTTCATCACGTCACCAGTATAGTTTTTAATGATGAGTAACACACCTTCTCCACTATCAACTGCTTTAATAGCCTCTAAAACTTGATCAGGGGTAGGCGAAGTAAATACCTCTCCAGCGACAGCTGCATCTAGCATACCTTTGCCGACATAACCAGCATGTGCAGGCTCATGACCACTGCCACCGCCACTAACTAAACCAACCTTATTGGAAACTGGTGCATCTTCACGAACAACTACCGTGGTATTAGGCAATAATTTCACATCATTAGGATATGCAGCTACAAATCCTTCCAACATATCCTTTACTACAAAATTAGGGTCATTAATAATCTTTTTCATTATTATTCCTCCTCAGGATTATTGAATGTTCACACCAACATTCAATTGAAAAATAACCCTACCGCTTATCTCTATTTTAGTGCATCGATTTAATTAATTCTAGAAATTGACACTATCTATCCTAACCAAAACGCATCGTAAAATACGATGCGTTTTGGTTAGGATTTCGTACAAAATCTAATTAAATCTTATTCATTTTTTCTAAATTGATTATATACTGCTTATGTAAATCCTTTAAAGCAGACACAATCGCGTTCCCAGCTTTTCCCATATAATGTAACTTGACTGCATCTACAGGGGAATCAATTCCATCCTGCAAACTATAGCCCCTTAATAATTGCTGAACAAAATCACGTCCATGTTCAGTTGCCAATGTACAGCTTGCTGCTACAATGACACCGTACTTTCGATCAATTTCTGCTGTAATAGTGAGGGTTTCATACATATTTTGTGCTGCCATACCAGATGGCAATCTCGCATGGCCTGCAATGAAAACGGTATTCAAATTATTCCACCACCCCTTGCACGAATCCTCGAAATCCAAGCTTTCTAGAGATATTTTCGGCAGTTTCTTTTGTTTTCATTTTTATGTTGGTTAAATTTTCTCCTTCAAAATATGTCGACAACCCACTAACTGTTAAAGCAGCAATTACATGATTACGGTAGTCAAATATCGGATAAGAAATACCTGTAGTATTCTCATCCTGTTCTCCAACACTGTAGGAATAACCCTTTTTTTGAATCTCTACTAATTCTTTTTTAAATCTTTCACTGTTAATTTTCCCTTCTAATTCTGCATCACGTAATATCTCTTCTTGCTTATCCTTAGGTAAATAAGCCAACAGTAATTTCGGACCGGAACCCATATATAATGGTGCATTCTTACCTATTCTTGTATATAGACGGATTGCTTTATTACTTTCAACCTTCTCAACATATGTTGCTTCATCGTGATTTACTACAACAAGATGAACAGCTTCCTGTATGGAACTTGCTAATTCTTCCATATAGGAATAGGCAATCCTTCTAACCTCTAGCCGATCAGAAACTAGTTGGCCTAATTCCAATAGCTTTAATCCTAACCGATAGCGAGTATCATGCTCACTTTCTTTTTCTTTGTAAACATAGTTCATCGATTCTAATGTGGTTAGTAATCGATAAGCTGTTGGTTTTGGTAGATTAGCCCTTTCAGAAATTTCCTTTAAGGATAATTCATAATTATTTTCATCAAATAGATTTAATAAATGAAGTGCCTTTTTTACACTCTGATTCATTTTGATTCTCCTTGCTGTGCAACTAGAAAAAGGGCCCTCTGCCTAGACAGAGGGTTACACCTTGTTAACTTCTTACCTTTGCTTCTTCCTTCATTTCCATTTCCTTGATTACGACTCCACGCTTCGCCATTTCCTGGATATAAACATCTCCAGGTACGATTTGTTCAGGAGGATATACACCTTTTTTATCGATTGTTCCATTACCAATCATTTGAGCGACAACAGATATGGTATTTGCTGTGGCTCTAGCCATAGCGGTTACCTGATGTTTTCTGTCTTTAAAAGTAGCCATTTCATATTGGTAAGATGCTTCACTTCCATCTTTTATACCGGAAACGACAACTCTTAATAGAACCGCATCATCTTTTTCCCCTAACTCGACAATCGGGTCTAAAACCTTTAAGAATACCTCTCGCGGTTTAATCTTTTGTCCATTTAGTTCTATTTCATAATCATTTCGGGTTAAATTTAAATCCACTAATAATTTAAATTTCTCCGCATGACCTGGGTAACGGATTGTTTTATACTCCAGTGTTTCTAGATGCGGATAAGAATGCGATAGTGTTGATGTACCACCTGAAGTATGGAAAGCTTCTAATGGACCAAATTTTTCAAAATGTAGTCGTTCCACTTCAGATAATGATGGAATTTCCTGCTTAATACCATTTCGAATGATTAATGATGGATCTGTATAATGGTCAAATAATCCTTCCATTGAAAATACATGATAATATTCTAGTGGTGGCTCAGGCTTAACAGGAATTCCTCCTACATATAGCTTGATAGATTTTACTTCATCTAGTTTACTAGCTCCATAGCCTGAAAGAATGTTTATCATACCAGGTGCTACACCCAGATCAGGAATTAGAGTTACCTTTGCAACTTCTGCATCCTCATGCATTTCAATAACTTTGTCTGTTATATGACCGATATGGCCACCAAGATCAACTGAGTTTACTCCGACTTGAATTGCTGTTTTCGCTACAATCTCATTAAAGGAGTAAAATAACGCATTTATAATGACATCATATTGGCGCATAAATTCAGCTAACTCCTTTTCGTTAGATGCATCTACTTGAAAAGCAGTTAGTTTTGAGGAATCTAATTGATCAACTACCCTCTGTGCACGCTCCAAATCAATATCAGCTAATCCAATAGAGGTTACCCCTTCACTTGCTGCGAGGTCCCTAGCAGCTTCTTTCCCCATTAATCCTGATCCTAGTACTCCTACTTTCATCTAATCACTCCTTATATATATTTCGTATAATTCTCCGTTTTGCAGGCTATACCTTTTTTAGCTCCATGTCGTGCTGTACCCTATACATAAATCCTGTTTTACTCTACATCTATCTGAGCACGCTGTAATTTCCCACTATAATCTACATAAACGGATTTCCATTCTGTGAATACGTCTAATGCTTGGACTCCAGAATCACGATGTCCGTTTCCAGTTCCCTTTGTTCCACCAAATGGTAAATGAATCTCTGCACCAGTTGTTCCTGCATTAACATAAACTATTCCAGTATCTAAATCACGTTGTGCTTGGAACACTCGATTAACATCTCTTGTAAAGATGGAGCTAGATAATCCAAAGGTGACACTATTATTTACCTCAATAGCTTCTTCAAAGCTTTTTACCGGAATTAAAGAAACTACTGGACCGAAAATCTCTTCCTGAGCAATACGCATGGAATCCTTTGCATCTGTAAATAATGTAGGTGCAAAGAAGTTACCATTTGCATATTCCTCATCAGTCAATTCATATCCGCCAGCTAAAAGCTTAGCTCCTTCATCTTTTCCGATTTCGATATATTTCTTAATCTTTTCAATTCCAGCCTTGTTGATAATTGGGCCAACCTTAATGGTAGAATCTAAGCCATTTCCAATCGTCAACTTTTCCATTGCTACTAGTAAACGTTCTTCAAGTGCTTCCTTAACTTCCTCATGAACAATAACGCGACTACAAGCTGTACAACGTTGGCCACTTGTTCCAAAAGCACTCCATAAGATCCCTTCTACAGCTAAGTCGAGATCTGCATCATCCATTACGATTACGGCATTCTTGCCTCCCATTTCTAGGGAGACTTTTTTTAATTGACGACCACATTCGGAAGCTATATTACGCCCAGTCTCATTAGATCCGGTGAAGGATATTACCCGTATATCATCATGATGCACCATCGCATCTCCAACCTCTGAGCCACTACCGAATACGACGTTAATAACTCCCTTTGGCAGACCCGCATCCTCGAATACCTTCGCAAGCTCATAGGCCATAATTGGGGTTTCTGTTGCTGGCTTCCATACAACTGCATTTCCAGCGACAATAGCTGGAAAGGACTTCCAGGTTGCAATAGCTATAGGGAAGTTCCAAGGGGTAATTATTCCCACCACACCTATTGGTGCACGTACACTCATCGCAAACTTATCCTTTAGCTCGGAAGGAGTTGTTTGTCCAAAGAGGCGTCTACCCTCTGCTGCCATATAAAATGCCATGTCAATACCTTCTTGAACCTCCCCACGAGCCTCCTCCAAAACCTTACCATTTTCCATCGTCAGGAGCTGTGCGAGTTCCTCTTTTCTTTCTTTTAAAAGATATCCAACTCGATATAATACTTCCGCACGCTGTGGTGCTGGAATAAGTGCCCATTCTTTTTGTGCTTTCTTCGCCGCTTCAACTGCAGCATCTACACTTGATGCATCTGATAAAGGAACATCTAAAATCGCTTCACCTGTAGCTGGGTTAATTACTGGAGTCATTCTCTCTACCTCAACCCACTCACCGTTGATATAATTTGCTAGTTTCTTAGTTTTAACTTCTACCATTGTAGTGCCTCCTTTTATTTCCTAGGGGAAGTTCCCCGGATTGATGTGATTGTGGAAGAAACGGAAATTTGTTCAATATCAGTCAAAATTTCAATGACCGTTGGTAAACCAAGCTTTAATGCCTGATTCATTGCATTTTTAAACTCTCCTACAGTTTGCACAGTATATCCGCTTGCTCCGATTCCATTTGCTAAATGTGAAAACGAAACCTCTCCTAAATTAGTTCCAATTACTCTACGAGGATAATGAATTTCTTGATGCATTCGTATGGTGCCATAGCTATTGTTATTAAAGACCAGGGCAATGATTGGGATTTTTTCACGAACAGCGGTTTCTAGCTCCTGGAAGGTCATCATAAATCCTCCATCACCAGAAAGAGAAACTACAGTTCTATCGGGTGCACCAAGCTTTGCTCCGATTGCTGCAGGCATTCCATACCCCATAGCACCTGATGTAGGTCCAATATAGGTTTGTTTTTGCTTGAACGGATAAAAAGCATGAAGCCAGCCAGCAAAATTACCAGCATCATTAGTAATTATTGAGTTGATAGGAAGCATTTCCGCCATCATGCTTATAATATGCTTATTAATAACATCCTTCTCTGTAGCAGCAATACTACTAACCGTAAGAAATCGTCTATTGCTCGCCTCAGCCCATTCCTCCCACGAAGAAAGAACCTTTATCGAATTTATAGCTTCTAAAGCTTCCTTCATGTCAGCAATAATAGCTAGGTTAGGAGAATATACCTTTCCAATTACCTCCTGTTCAATATCAATGTGAATTAGCTTTTGCTCGCTTGTTAATAAGGAATAATCTTGTGTTGTAACCTCAGAAAGCCTAGTTCCAAAGGCGAGAATAAGATCCGATTCTCTCACCGTGTCAAGAATTTGTTTCGGTGTTCCAAGCCCTAAATGCCCTGCATATAGAGGATGATGATTAGGAAAGACATCATGGCGCCTGAATGCTGCCATTACAGGTAGCTGATATTTTTCAGCGAATGCCAGAAGCCCTTCCTCCGCTTGTGACAACTTCACCCCACCACCCGCTATAATAAGTGGTTTTCTCGCATTATTTAACAGCTCCTGAAAAGCAGTTATTTCACTTTTAGCTGGTGCTGGTCTTGGAACTTCTATTCTTGGTCCAAAATGCATATCTGCTTCTGCAGGCAATACATCTTCTGGTAAAGAGACTACTACTGGACCTGGTCGACCAGATTTTGCAATTCGAAATGCTCTACTAACTAGTTCAGGCATTCGTTCGGGATCTTTGACCTCTACTGTCCATTTTGTTATTGGTTTAAAAAACTGATCCAAATCTACCTCTTGAAACCCTTCGCGACCACGAAATTTACTATGTACCTGGCCCAAAAATACAACCATAGGCGTGGAATCTTGATAGGCAGTATGAACACCAATTGATAGATTAGCTGCCCCTACCCCACGAGTAGCAAGTACTACCCCGGGTTTAAAAGATGCCTTTGCATATCCCTCCGCCATAAAGGCTGCTCCACCTTCGTGTCTAGCAGATACTACACGAATAGAAGGTTCATCATATAATGCATCGAGTAACGGCAGATAGCTTTCTCCAGGAACACAAAAAACGTTGTCTATCATTTCTCGCTTTATGCATTCAACAATTGCTTGTGCTGCTGTCATGATAGCTTTGGCTTCTATTTTCACGATCGTTTCACGCCCTTATTCATAAATTCCTTTAATCTTATTATCACTTCATCTATACGCACTAACTCAACAGATAATGAAATTCGAATATAACCTTCACCAGATGGCCCAAATGCAGAACCAGGTGTCACGATTATTCCCGCCTCTTCAAGTAGCTTCTCAGCAAATTCTGCTGATGTGTAGCCTACTGGTATCTTTGGCCAAATAAAAATAGAACCCTTTGGTTGTTCAACGATAAATCCTGCTTCAATAAGTCCTTGATACATTCTTTCCATTCTTTCCTTAAAGACTAGACTATGCTGTTTTACTTCAGTTAAATCACTTCTTAAAGCATGTGCAGCAGCCTTTTGTATGGGGAGAAATTGACTCGTATCTATATTGCTTTTGTAGGTATGCAGAGCCTTAATTAAATCCCTATTTCCAACTACGTATCCAATTCTCCAGCCTGTCATATTAAAGCTTTTTGATAATGAGCCAAATTCAACTGCGACCTCTTTAGCATTTGGCACCTGTAAAATACTAGGGGCTTTATACTCATCAAATGTAATTAAGTCATATGCTGCATCGTGAGCAATTGCAATTTTGTTTTTGTCTCCAAATGTAATCGCTTCCATAAAGGTCTTTAATTCAACTGTTGCTGCAGTTGGATTACTAGGGTAATTCAAAAATAACAGCTTGGCATCCTCTTTTTCCTGTCGCGACAATTTCTCAAACATAGGTAAATAACCATTTTGTGAGTCCAACGGAAGATACGTGCACTTACCACCTGCTAAATGTACCGCTGTTTGATAAACTGGATAGCCTGGGTCTGGAATAATAACTGAATCGCCTGGATTAATGGCTGCTTGAATGAAATTCGCTATCCCCTCTTTTGAACCGATTAAGGCTAATATTTCTGTGTCTGGATCTAACTTCACGCCATAATGATTGAAATAAAAATACGCCACTGCCTCACGAAATTCCTTCGTTCCATCATAGGGAGAATATCGATGATTTGCTGGTTGCTGTGCTTCTTCATAGAGCTTCTCGATAATAAATTTTGGGGTTGGTAAGTCGGGAGCTCCAATCCCTAGATCAATTACATCAACACCCTTAGCTATTAGTTCTTCTTTCTTCTTTTGAAAACGTGAAAATAAGTATGGCGGTAAATCTCTTACCTTATTTGACACATACATGGCTCATCCTCCGTTTCAATATATGAAATGCCATTTCACATATCTGATATTAGTATAATAATATTAATCCAAATTTTCAATTATTATTAAGAAATTAAATTTTTCTGTTAAAATAATAATTGAAAACGTTTTCTATATAACTATTCGAGGTGAAACTTAATGAATGTAAGTAGGGAATTCGCTATATCCTTAGATAATCAGGATCCTCTCAAGCATTTTCGCGAGGAATTTTATGTACCAGATAACCAAATATATTTTGACGGAAACTCACTTGGTCTTCTATCCAAGCGATCGGAAAAGGCCGTACATACGCTATTAGAGTCTTGGAAAAAATATGCAATTGATGGGTGGACATCAGCTGAGTATCCATGGTTTTATCTTTCAGAGGAAATAGGAAGGCAATTTGCACCACTCGTAGGTGCAAAGCCAAATGAATTAATTAATACGGGATCGACTACCACGAACCTTCATCAATTAGTGGCAAGCTTCTACAAACCACAAGGGAAGAGAACCAAAATACTTGCTGACGAATTGAATTTTCCATCTGATATTTACGCATTAAGAAGTCAGCTTCAATTAAAAGGCCTCTCTCCCGATGAACATCTCATTCAGGTCAAAAGTAGTGATGGTCATACATTGAAAACGGAAGATATTATTAATGCAATGACAGATGAAATAGCACTTATCGTCTTACCAAGTGTATTGTATCGAAGCGGGCAACTATTAGAACTGGATACAATAACGAAGGCAGCAAATGAACGAGGAATTGTAATCGGTTTTGATTTATGTCACTCTATTGGTTCCATTCCGCATGAACTGTCACATTGGGGTGTTGATTTTGCTTTTTGGTGTACGTATAAACATCTAAATGGTGGACCCGGAAGTGTTGCAGGACTCTATGTGAACGAGAAACACTTAGGTAGGGAGCCTGGTCTAGCTGGGTGGTTTAGTTCTCATAAAGCAAAACAGTTTGATTTAGAAAATATTCTACCGCCAGCTCTGACAGCTGGTGCTTATCAAATTGGCACCCCTCACGTTCTAAGCCTTGCTCCACTTATCGGATCTTTAGAAATTTTTTCAGAAGCAGGGATACATGCTATTCGGGAAAAGTCATTACGCATGACCGACTTTCTTATAGATCTTATTGAAGTGGAATTAGAAGACTTCCAATTTCAAATAGCCTCACCAATAGCTCATCATGCCCGTGGGGGACATCTTTATTTAACACACGAATATGCAGCTAGTATTTGTAAGGCATTGAAGACAGAAGGGGTCATCCCAGACTTCCGAAGCCCAAATGGGATTCGCCTTGCACCAGTAGCGTTATACAACACGTATGAGGAGATTTATAGGGCTGTACACATTATTAAGCGAATCATGATAGAAGAACATTACAAAAAATTTCAAAACAAAAGAGGAGTTATTGCTTAATGAAAAAATGGCATGATATTACCCAACCATTAACAAATAACATGGCACATTGGCCAGGAGATACACCTTTTTCATTTTCTATTTCAGCAACGAAGGAACAGACTGGCTCTGCAAACGTTGGTAAAATTGTAACCAGTGTGCATATGGGAACACATGTCGATGCACCTTTTCACTTTGACAATAATGGCAAGACCATTGAACAGATTCCGATTAGTACATATGTTGGACCGGCACTAGTAATAGATGTTAGTAGATTTAGTTCAATTAATTCAACCGTATTAGAGGAATTTAATCTTGGAGGAATAAAAAGAGTGTTGCTTCGTACCTCTTTGCCAAATAATCCTTCATACTTTCCCAAGGAGCTACCTTACCTAGACCCAGAAATTGCTCCTTATTTGGCTGCAAAGGGCGTAATCTTACTTGGCGTTGATATGCCCTCTGTCGATCCAATTACTAGTAAATCGTTGGATACGCACCATGCCTTACATCACCATGGTATTCATATTTTAGAAAACATCATGCTGGATGAGGTTGAGCCGGGAAATTATGAATTAATAGCCCTTCCATTAAGGATTATTGGGGCAGATGGTAGCCCAGTTAGAGCGATATTACGTTCCATGGAGGAGAATAGTTAAATGCAAAGTAGTTTTAATTGGGAATTTTTATCAGATGACAATGGAGCATATACGGACTTTAAAGAAAAAATGACCTACGGGGATTATTTACAGCTAGAAAGCTTACTAAATAGCCAAAAAAGGCTCTCTGACCATCATGATGAAATGTTATTTATCGTCATTCATCAAGTTAGTGAGCTTTGGCTAAAGCTGATGATACATGAAATTGAATCAGCAACAACAGCTATCAAACAAGATGAATTCCAAACCGCCTTTAAAATGCTTGCCCGGGTTTCCAAAATTCAATCACAAATCATTCAGGCATGGGATGTATTATCTACCCTAACCCCCTCTGAATACATGGAATTTCGAGGATATTTGGGTAATGCATCAGGGTTTCAGTCTTACCAATACCGTTTAGTTGAATTTGTCTTAGGATATAAGACCCCACACATTTTAAAAATATATGAAAAAAACCCTGTATTACACCAACGACTAAAAGCAGCATTTGAAGCACCAGGGCTTTATGATGTTTCCATACAGGCACTTGCAAAACAGGGATTTCCTATTAATCAGCTCGTTTTAAGTCGAGACTTTTCAAAAGAATATATACAGGATTCAACCGTTGCTGATGCATGGTTAGCAGTCTATCGAGATACAGAATCCTATTGGGACCTCTATCAATTAGCGGAAAAATTAGTCGATATTGAAGATTGGTTCCAGCAATGGCGATTTCGCCATATGAAAACTGTAGAACGAATAATCGGGCATAAGACGGGAACTGGCGGAACATCAGGTGTTGGATATCTTAAAAAAGTATTAGATCATTACTTCTTCCCTGAGCTATGGGAAATTCGAACAAAATTATAGAACGCTAAGAGGGGGGCTTAGCGTTCTATAATTAACTATTTATTTTTTCCGTTCCCATGGTTACCATTATTTATATGGTTTCCATTGTTTCCGTTAACGTTTTTACCCTTATTAGCATGCTTTTCTGCCTTTTCTTTGGCTTTCTCTACTTTCTGATTTGCTTTTACAGATTGCGCTGTTTTATTTTGTTCCTTCGCTACATTAGTTACTGCAGAATCCTTAACTGGTTTTTCAGTATTTTCAACTGCTGGCTTTTTGCTATCTTTTGTAAAATCTAACGCTTTATCTGTAACCGGAGCTTCAACCGTAGTAGTAGTTTCTAGTGCTTCACCATTTTCGTCAACTGTGGGTTGTTCTTCGTTGATAGTTCCATTCTCATCTAATTCTTTATTATTTTCTTTAGCTGCTAGTTTATTAGCACGCTTCTCAATTTTTTTAGCTAATTTCGCAAAAGACTTTTCGATATTTTTCATAATAGCTGCTTGCGCTTTTGGATTCTCAATTTTTGCTAGCACGATAGACAAAGCATCAATATTATTAGCTAATTTCACCTTAATCTTTTCAGAATCAATGCTGGTATCTTGGTCTGATGTTTCCTCGCCAACCTTGTCCTCAGTAGAATGCTCTTCTTCCTTCTCTATATTGCTTTCCTCTACGGCAGATTCAGTATCTTCTGTACTTGTTTCTTCTTTATTTCCACTTATCTCTTCTTCTGCTTTTCCTTGACTATCTAGAGCTAGCTTCAATAGTTCCCCAGCCTCGTCATATTTCTCTTCCTTAATTAATTCATTAGCTTCTGCAATACGTTCAGAAGCATATTTTGCTAATAGCTCACTCTTTTTATACTCATCCATCGTTAAGGCAAGTTGAATTTTCTCTTGCATAACTTCTACAAAATAAAAGAAATCTCCAGGTATTAACCCTGCATCCTCTTTAACAATTTCATTCCCAGTTACATCTTCTATTTTTCCTTCTGCAGCATTCCCATTACCGAGGGTTTCTGTAATTATTAGGCCATTATCATTACTTTCCTCTGCAAATACAGAAATCCCTGGTGTGATGATTGTAGTAACTAGTACAGTGCTCGCTAATAGACTTGTAAGCTTTGTAGAATTCTTCATTTCGTTACCCTCCGCAATACTTAATTTTTTATTTCTCTAAAAATTTCGCTAGTCCACATCATAATATGTCTGTTTTTGTAAAAAAAATAAATATCCAACTTTATTACTACAAAAAGAAAAAGCCCCAAAAGGGACTTTATTCTAGCTGTCTTCTTCTATTCTAAATATCACTTTATATTTTTCTTCTTCGAATAAATCAGGAATTGAAACACGTTTTCCATGACCAAATATAACTTCCGAACCTGTCATGGCAACAATCATTGCCTTCGTATTGCTCTCGATATCAAGGAACACATCTCCAACTACAGGCTTTACATTATCATCATCACTGTCAGAAAGATAGGTAATCGATTCATCCTCAATCTGCTGATCCTCTGGTACTAAGCTTTTATCATAATATGCGATTTCTTGGCTAGCTTCTGCTCTGCCTGGAACCATCACCACATATTCATCATGCTTTACACCATTATCCCTAGTAGTAATAACATTTTCATTCTCTATACTAGCTACTTTTTCAATCGAGTTTAGTGAATATCGATCAAGAAAGTCTGGTGCTGGCTTTGTTATCAGGATGTAGTCACCAGGATTGGGTCTCCTAGACTCGTCTATTGTATAGCGTTTACCACTAAAGATAAAGGTATCATTATGCTTTGGTTTATAGTAGGTTATTTCATTTGCGCTCGTTAATACTTGTTTCATATCTTTTAAGCGGTATAAATGAATAGACTTCTTAAACATTGGTTTTACCCCATAAACCTTATGAAGTTCATTTTGATAAAAAACAAAGTATCCCTTTCTTACCTGAAATAGCTTCACAGAAATGCCTCCTAAGAAAATAAAATCACCATCTTTATCTTATGTATACAAACCACGAATTAAACATGGATTTATACATTACCGAACATTCTTATCCATATGCACAAAAGGTAAATCGGTATTCACTTCCCCTAAAACTTTCTTTTCCATAAACGTTTTTCCTTCCAGCCACTTGTTAAAATCAAATACGATTGGCTCACGATCCCCACCTAATGCAAACCATGCCTTTAATTCCTTCGGGAAATAAACGGATGTATGAATGGTTCCTGACCAGTTCTTATATTGCTCGGAGAATACACCTTTATCAGAATCATTCATCATACGAAAAGCTTGATAAGCATCTGTTACATTTCGCTTATGCCCTTCCATAGCCTCCATTCGTTTAAATGAATCTGCTAGATGATGACGATTCTCATGGGTTAATATTTCAAAATGATTCGTACACATATTATCTTTCCTAACCTCAACACTTCGAGGTGTTGCTTCGACAATAAATGTCTCGCCGGACTGATCTACTATAATATAGCTAAAGGAATGGCGATGGGGAATTTCCTTTAACATTTCTACAGCATCTTGTACAGTAGCACAGTTTTCCAAAACCATTCTTCCAATCATATTGCATATAAATCCATCACCAGGCTTTTTCCGGTGCATAAAGTTGTACCCCATTGCTAAGCCCTTTTCATTCATACCATCCATTCTTCCAGTTATTCGTTGAGAAGGCCCAATAGTAGCATAACCTTGGTCGCTTGGCTGATAGACCATATATCTCCCTTCATATGTTTTGGGATGGTAATCATAGTTCCGAACCATATAATCCGTATCCGTAAAAATAGAACAACCGCTTCGCATATAATGTAACCGATAACCACCAAATTCCCTTAGTACATCTTGCATATTCCACTCGAGTGCATCTGCTAGACCTAACAGCTCTTCCCAAATTCCTGAAGCAAAAGGGAGGATAGCATTCTTCACCTCTTGCTCCTCAATAACAAAATGTGGTCTCCTAATTTTCCAAATTCTTGCCCTATTTTCAAGTGTTAAGGAGCCTTTTAACAATTTTCCTTGCATATAACCAAAATCATAATGTGAGCCACGGAATTGTATAACATCACTATATATTTTCTTCATCATAGTACTCATCCCTTTAACAAAAAGAAGGATAGTTGAAATACCTATCCTTGCTTTATCCTTTATTTTCTAATTCCTCAATTAATAGAGAAAGCTCCTCCCAACGTTCCATCTTAGCATCTAGCTCAGCCTGAACCCTTTGTTGGTCAGCAAATAAGGATTGAACCTTTTCCGCATCACTTCCAGCCTCTACAATCCCCGCTTCTATCGCATTCATTTTTTCCTCTAATGCTGTAATCTGATCCTCAATTTCATTCCATTCTTTCTGTTCCATGTACGAGAGCTTCTTTTTCTGTTGAGACTGCTTTGTGATAGGTACTGCTTTCTTCTTGCTTAGCTCCTGCTTTTGGGTTAGCTGATATTTCTCATAGTATTCACTATAATTTCCAAAAAATAATTGTATATTTCCTTCTCCTGTAAAAACAAAAAGCTTCTCAGCTACACGATCTAAAAAATAGCGGTCATGGGAAACTGTAATGACAACACCTGGAAAATTATCTAAATACGCTTCTAATATTGTTAATGTCTGAATATCCAAATCATTCGTCGGTTCATCAAGAAATAGAACATTTGGTTCTGTCATCAGTATCTTTAGCAAATATAAGCGTCTACGCTCTCCACCCGAAAGCTTCCGTATATAATTATATTGTTCAGGGCGGGTAAATAGGAAACGCTCTAGCATTTGCTCTGCAGTAATCACATCGCCATCCTTTGTGTGAATTACCTCAGCAACCTCTTTAATAAAGTCAACAACACGCATACTACCATCTAATTCTTCATCACCCTGTGTATAATAACCAATTTTAACAGTTTCACCAGTAATGACTTCACCACGATCTGGGGTAATACGCTTAGCCATCAAATTTAATAATGTCGTCTTCCCTGTACCATTAGGTCCAATGATTCCAATTCGATCTCCTGGAAGGATTAGATGGCTAAAATTATGAATTAACTTTCGCCCTTCCATCGACTTATGCACTTCAACTAACTCCAAGACATTTTTCCCTAATCGCTGCGAGCCTACCTGAAGTTCAATATTTTTATTTTCTGTATGAAAGTTTTTCTCCTTCAATTCATGCACACGGTCAATTCTTGCTTTTTGTTTTGTTGTCCTTGCTTTTACACCAGCCCTTAACCAAGCTAATTCCTTTTTCAATAAGTTCGCATGCTTTTGCTGATTACTTCTCTCTAATTCTTCACGCTCTGCTTTTTTCTCAAGAAAAACCTCATAATTACCTTCATAGACATAAAGGCTTCCCTTATCTAACTCATATATTTTGTTTGTCACTCGATTTAAAAAATAGCGATCATGTGTAACTAGTAATATTGACCCTTTAAAGGTTTGTAAGTACTTTTCCAACCATTCTACTGTTTCATTATCTAGATGGTTTGTAGGCTCATCAAGAATTAATAAGTCTGCTGGCTGGATTAAGGCCTTTGCTATTGCGACACGTTTTCTCTGCCCACCAGATAGCTCTGTAATTCGTTTATTAAATTCCGTAATTCCCAGCTTTGTTAAAATTGTCTTGGCCTGTGTATTAGCCTCCCAGGCCTCTTCTTCATCCATTTTTTGTTGTAGATTCAATAATATTTGCTGTAGCTGTGCATTGTCAGGTTCCTGCTGTAGCCTTTGTAAAGCTCCTTCATATTCGCGCATGAGCTTCATGATCGTTGCATCACCATAATAAATTTGATCGATTACTGACAAAGTTGGATCTAAATCTGGATCCTGTGCTAAATATTCAATTTGATAATCCTTTGGAGCTTGGATTACTCCCGTATCAGGCGAATCTATTCCAGCAATTACCTTCAGAAAGCTCGATTTTCCTGTGCCATTAACTCCGATCAATCCGATTCGTTCATTATCGGTAATCGTACTAGTTATATCTTGAAATAAAATTTTATCCCCATAAGATTTGGATAAATTTTCGATTGTTAGCATATGTTTGCCCTTCCTTAACTTAAAAAAATCTAATACAAACGGATTTACTTAGACGCTTTCCGATTACGAATTACTTGTTTAACAAGTAAAACAAGCAATAATAATACCCAAGAAGTCACTAAATAAAAAATGAATCTACTTAAATTATTCATTTCATCATAGAAAAATATTAAGCCTATCCATAGTACTGCCATAGCCAAAAATTGATATAAAAGTGGTTTCATTCTCGTCTCTCCTATATTTATCCTTATCTTAAGTTTACATGTCTGAGAACTATTTTACCATTTGTATGAAACAGAAGAAACGAATCAATTTAAATGAAGGATTACATTTTTTATCATACAGTAGATTATGAGTAAATTTTTGTACATACTATAGTTAATAAATTTGAGATAAAGGAGAAATCGAGGATGGCCTTGCAAAAGGGAAGAAAGAATTGTATTACCGATGTCGAAGGTGTGTTAGTTGGTCATAAAACATTATATGAGAAAATAAATGATGAAGAAACTATCTGCACAGGTGTTACTGCAATCCTCCCTCACCCTGGTAATCTATTCTATGAAAAGGTTCATGCTGCCTGCCATGTAATTAATGGATTTGGAAAAACTACTGGACTTATTCAGATTGAAGAACTTGGGCTTTTGGAGTCACCTATTATGCTGTCTAACACATTAAGTATAGGACCTGTTGTTGAAGGTACGGTTACCTACATGATGGAGCAAAATAAAGAAATTGGTGATGCAGCTGGAACATTAAATGTAGTAGTGGGCGAGTGTAATGACGGCTACTTAAATTCAATGCGCTTACAAGCAGTGAGACCGGAACATGCTATCGAAGCTATTAAAAATGCCAGTAATCGCCAAGTAGAGCAAGGTGCTATAGGTGCAGGTAAGGGAATGATTTGCTTTGGGTATAAAGGTGGAATAGGAACCGCCTCTAGAATTGTAACTTCTGCAAATGAGAAATATACGGTTGGCTGCCTTGTCCTTAGCAATTTTGGTAAAGGTGAGGATGCTCTATTCGCTAACTTTCCAAAGAAAAAAAACCCTAACAGTACCGATGGTTCTATCATGATGATTATTGCGACTGATGCTCCTGTTTACGATAGGCAGTTAAAGCGCCTTGCAAAACGAACCGCAGCTGGACTTGGTCGTGTCGGCAGTCATATGGATAATGGAAGTGGCGATATTGCTATTGCATTTTCCACGGCCAATCAATATTCGCACAATGCGAACTCTCATCTAGAGACAATCGCTTATTTACGTGACGACCATAAAGCCATGAGTCAGCTGTTTCAAGCAGTAGTAGAGGCGACCGAAGAAGCTATTATTAATTCATTAAAATACGCTGAAACGACTGTCGGTCAATTTGGAAGAGTAATTGAAAAGGCACCGCTTTAATTAGCGGTGCCCTGTAAGTAGTAAAACTGCCACCGAATCATTCACAAATTCATTCATTACTCTACGAAACCATTTACTTACTCTTTATCAAAAAGGATTTCGGTACATCCGCACGGAATAACATTAACTGGCCAGTTACAGGATGTAAGAAGGATAATACTTTTGCATGCAGACCAAGTCTTCCGATATCATTCGACTTCGCTCCATATTTCTTGTCACCAACTATAGGATGCCCAAGATCACTCATATGTACACGAATTTGATTTTTCCTTCCAGTATCTAGCTTCACTTCTAAAAGAGAGAATAATGAATTAGCCTGAATCCTGCGATAATGCGTAATAGCAAGCTGTCCCTCGCCGTCTTGAATGGAATACATTTTATGTGTCTTACTTTCTTTTAATCTTGATTTAATTGTACCTTCAGTTTGATTCACTTTTCCTTCTACTAAGGCGACATATGTCCTTTCCTTCACAAGTATCTTCCAGCTCTCTTGAAGCTTTCGTTTCACTTTCTCACTTTTAGCAAACATCATAACTCCAGAAGTTTCTTTATCTAGCCGATGGACAATAAAGACTCGGTTCCTGGGATTTTCTCTTTTCACATGATCCATTAATTGATGATATGCTGTTCTTCTTTTTTCTTTTTCTGTTGCCATAGAGAGTAGTCCCGCATCTTTATTAATAATGATAATTGCTTCATCCTCATAAAGTATGTTCAACCCAATAAATGTGTTTTCTTGAATAGCTGCCTTATTTTTTAACACACTTACTATTTGACCAGGAAGAAGAGGATAATTATGCTTTGTTTCGATATGATCATCCACCTTCACCTGTCCTCTAGTTAGCATTGATTTAATCGAATTTCGACTACGGTTATTCATTTGTTGTAATAAAAACGGTAAAAGCTCTCCGTGTTCCTTCACTTCAAATTTGACTGCATGGTTACGTTCAACATTACCATTTTTTCCAAAATGTGACATTTAATATCTCCTAATCTTCGTCTTTTACATCGATATCTTCAGGAATAGGCTCATTCAAATATTCCTGAATCATTAATCTATATTTTTCAACCTGCTCAAAATGCGTTGTAAATTGATTCTTATTTATTAAATACTGCTCCCCATCATGGATAGCTCGAATTCTACCTTGTAATACGAAAGCTCTAACCTTCGCCTCATTCATAGATAAATATTCAGCTAGTTCTGGGATTGTAATATACATCAGGAACACCATCCTTATATGAGATTTAATACAAGTTAGCAACGAACTTCTCTCATACGTTTACTTTCTTTATTTACTTTCATATATAGGTGAATTATACACTAATCCAATTGTATGGAACAAAGTTTATATTCCGCTTAAATACAATCTCTACAAAAACCTATAAGCCAACATCAGACCAATTAAAAAGCCTGCCCGGATCGCTTTTTCTATTTGGAGCGTAATCCTCATGTCCAATAACATGGTACCTACTTTTTTTGATAGTCGGATAGCGTTTATATAAATACGCCAACAAATTGGAAAGGGACAAATATTGTTCTTTTGTAAATCCAATCAGCGAGATATCTAATTGATTATATAATTTCTCAGAAACTATAGGTACCATTTCCTCCTTTGTTCCAATTCCCATGAGCTCAATTCCTATGGAATAATCATTCATACGATGGTCAAAGAAAGGTGCATTTGGAAGATCGTTTCTTCCAGCATGAAAAGCAACACGATTTTCTTGAACCAGTTGAAATACCCTACCTTTACGATCTATAACATAGTGTGCGGAGACACCATGTTCCATTAATAAGAGACGAATATCATTTATTTCATAAGGAGATTCTGGTTTTGACACAAGATTACTAATAGAGTGGATCATTATATGGGTAATCGGCGTCGTTCTTGGCGTAGAGTATTTACTCGGTAATAAAACATGATGAACGTTAAAATCATGCTTAGCTATCATCTCATCAGCTACAATTTCTAGTTCCAAGAGAAATAATAAGACTATTACAAGTAAAAATGAGAAGCATCTCATAATCATAATCCCCTTTAATTATCCAAAATATATTCATTCCATACGATTAGCCTGACCACACTAATAGCTTACCCTTTGTGATTCCTGAGAAAAAAGCTTACAATGTCATGGAAAGGAGTTATCGACAACATGAATATAAACTATGAACTACCGGAAAATATACAGCACTTATTAACGGAAAATAAAAACCAAACCAATACATTTAAAGAACTTATTCGTCAAGGTGGGTATATGCCACCCAATATCGATTTATTAATAGATGCAATTACTGCTTTAAGCATGGGTAAAAATATTCTGCTCAAGGGTCCTACCGGAGCAGGCAAAACAAAGTTTGCAGAAACCTTATCCAATCTATTTAAACAGCCTATGTTTAGTGTGAACTGTTCTGTAGATTTAGATGCAGAAAGTCTCTTAGGTTTTAAAACGTTAACCTATCAGCAGGAAAAGCAAATCATCGAGTTTATTCCAGGACCAGTGATTAACGCTATGACAACTGGAACCTTTCTTTATATTGACGAGGTCAATATGGCAAAACCAGAGACATTACCACTAATTAATGGTGTTCTTGATTATCGAAGAACAATCACAAATCCTTTTACAAATGAAGTGGTTACTGCAAAGGAAGGATTTGGTGTCATCGCGGCTATAAATGAGGGTTATATAGGTACTGTTCCACTAAATGAGGCATTAAAAAATCGTTTTATAGTATTAGAGATACCGTATATAGAAGGAGAGCAGCTAAAGAAATTAATACATTCCAGTACGAAGCTTACTAATGATGCAACGATTGATTTATTCGTTAGACTATCATCTGATTTAATACAAGCTGTCTCACAGGGGAAGCTGTCTGAGGATGCTGCCTCTATACGGGCTTTACTAGATGCCTGTGACCTAAGTATGGTCATTCCACCTAAACGAGCAATCACACGGGCGATTGTAGATAAGCTAGATGAGGACAGAGAAAAAGAATTTGTCAAAAATTTAGTAGATACACTATTTTAAAAATTGCTATTCGAAAATCAGTAATGGATTAGTAAGACAATAGGAGGTTAAAACTTCCTCTCGATCAAGATAGGAGAATGTTACATGCACCGTTTTAATGATGCAAGGATAGACACAGATGTTTTTCTACAATTACAGGATCTTGCTTCCGTTTTATCCGGTGATACCAATCTTAAATTTGAATATAATTATGGCTCCTTTATCGATTTAATTGATATGAAGCTTACTGCTAGCAGATTTTGGGATAATACGCCTGAGACCGTTAAAACATCTGGATTAAAAACAGATGTTTTTCTACGGGCTATTGGGACATTAAAGTACTCTACTATCCCTGAAATGAAGTCCTATGTAAATGAAATACAGGAAAAAAGAATTCCAAAATTTGCTTATCAACTATTCGCCTTATTAGAGGATCTCCGTTTAGAAGAACTGATTAAACATGAACGACCTGGAACAAGGAAGGCATTTGCTGTTCGTAGAAGCACGTATCAACATTTTTTTGAAACACAGTTAAATGTGAATGCTACCAGAAGCTTTCCGTTGGACGAACTGTTCTGTTTAATTTATCTGCAATTGGTTTCAGAAACTCCTGACCCTTCTTTTCCAAAGGCAAGGGTAGAACAACTGCAAAAATTAGAGGAAATAAAACCATATTTATATAATGTCTTTGAAGCACGAAATACTGCGGATATTACTAAGATTACGGAGCATATCGTTTTCAAAGCAACTGATTACGAAGACACCTTGAATGAATACTTTATCTTTCCAATTAGTCATATAGACCGTTATGAGAAAAACACCCTATTTGACGAGCTAACCCGTACAGACCCATTAGCTAATTGTGATTTTGAGGAAGTGGATCAGGAAAATAGTGAGTATTTTGACCAGGAATTTTCCACTTGGCATCGGGAAAATAAAAATGAAAATCGCAAGCAAAACTTCTTACAATTCGAATTAGAGCAAGGTACCAAAACAAGTATATTAGGGGGAGGCGCTCGTGAAACAGAGGATGGTGATCAAGCTGTTGCTGCGATTCAAGGTGCCTCAGGGCAGAGCAAAAAGAACGATTACTCTCAAATGGAGGCATTAGAAAAAGAACCCTCCTCGCGTGGTGGAAATGGCACTGATGAGTATGGCGAAGAAAATAAAGCTGCAGTCAAGCTAGATAAAATGGCAATGCCACCTTCTCGTGAAGATATTGAAGCATATCAAGCATTTGTAAAGGATATTGCTCCCTATAAGCGTAAGCTTGCAAAAACAATAGAGAAGACGATTGAACATAAGAAAAATCAGCCAAGAAAGGATCTTGTTTTTGGTAGATTATCCAAGAAGCTTTTACCAATTGTAGTAGATGAGAATCCTAGAATTTTTTATAAAAAGAATACTGATTCCAACGAGTTAGATGCAGTATTTAGCTTACTAGTAGATTGTTCTGCTTCCATGCATAATAAAATGAAGGAAACTAAAAGAGGTATCGTTCTTTTTCATGAGGTTCTAAAACACTTGAAAATTCCCCACTCTATTGTAGGCTTTTGGGAGGATGCAAACGAGGTTAAAGAAGACTATCAACCAAATTATTTTCACCGGATTCATTCCTTTTCTGACTCGTTTTACCATCAGAATGGCCCCAAAATAATGCAACTAGAACCTGAAGAGGATAATCGCGATGGGTTTAGTATTCGCGAAATGGCGAAAGAGCTATTAGAACGGAGAGAAAAAAATAAATTCTTGTTAGTCTTTTCCGATGGAGAGCCGGCTGCTGCTAATTATGATCAAAACGGCATTGTTGATACTACCCTTGCCGTTTCTGAGGTACGAAAAAAAGGTATAGAAGTAATTGGTATGTTTCTAGCAAATGGGGAAATCGAAGAGAGGGAAGACCAAACCATGCAAAACATTTACGGTAGAGAACGTCTCATGATCCCTAGTGTAGCTGAGCTTCCTGCACATTTTGCCCCCTTGTTAAAAAAGTTATTATTGAAGACTATCTAAAATGTGAAAATCACAGGGCATATAAATAATGTCTTGTGATTTTTCTTTTTATTGTGCACAAACACCTATAGAAGCTTCTATGAATAGTATGTAGCAAATTTGTATTCATTAGGAGTGTAAAAGAATATGGTTTACTATCTTCGCTATATGGTTCAGCCGGAAAATGATTATTGGATATTTGCACAAAATTTCCCATCAATAGCTGAAAGAGTCTCTTCGGCACCTCCACCGATTATTCCTAATTATTGGCCTATTGCACAGTCTTACATGGCTCCCACTGTATCTCCAATGCAACAGATGAAGCAAGCGGCTCATTATATTTCCCAAAGAGAGGTTGATTATCGAAATGATATGAGAAGCCTATGGGAGGAGCATGTTGCTTGGACGAGAATGGCAATCATTAGCATCACATTTGACCTTCCCGACCTGAATGAAGTTCTTACCCGACTTTTAAAAAATGCAACAGATATGGGGAATATGATTCGTCGATTATATGGTGACACAGTTGCAGCTACCTATGGAAATTTGATAAAGGAACATTTATTAATCGCAGCAGATCTTGTTAAAGCAGCAAAAGCCGGAAATACTACTGCCGCTCAAGAAGCAGAGAAAAAATGGTATAGAAATGCAGATGAAATCGCAAAATTCTTAAGTACTGTCAATCCTTTTTTAACAGAAAAAGCGGTTAAGGATATGTTTTACACGCATCTAGACTTAACAAAACAGGAAGCAATCTATATGATTAATAAAGACTATCAAAAGGACATACAAGTATATGATGCGATTGAAAAAGAAGCACGACAAATGGCAGATGCTATATCGGATGCCATGATTCTTCACTATCCAGCTATGTTTTAGAAATGCCAGACATTCTTTTATGCTTTTCAAAATGCCTGGCACACATTGCTTAATATATCTCCCAGCATGACAATAAGCTTCCTATTGCCTCTTCTAATTCTGCTTCTGGTATCCCAGCAAACCCTAATATTATCCGCGGTTGTTGTTCATCATGCTTTTCAATGGAATAGGTAGAGAGTGGATAAATCAAAATATTAGCATGCTCCGCTCTCTGAACTAGCTCTTCCTCATTCATCCCATTTCTCACTTCCATAATCACATGAAATCCCGATATATCGCTAACGATTTTAATTTTACTCTGAAACGCACGTAATATTTCTAGCGTTTTTTCCATTTTCCTTCGATAAACCTTTCGCATCCGATTCAAATGTTTTTCAAAGTCTCCCTCTTGCATAAATCGAGCTAAAATATGCTGGTCAATTCGCGATACAGTGCATTGGAAGAAGGAGAATTCTTCCTGATAACGCTCTAGTAGTTGTTTCGGAAGGACCATATAGCTTATTCGAATGGAAGGGATTAAAGATTTCGAAAATGTACCAAGATAAATAACCTTTCCACCTTGATCCATACCCTGTAGAGAGGGGATTGACTTTCCGCTATACCGAAATTCACTATCATAGTCGTCCTCTATAATATAGCGTTCCTCTTTACCACTAGCCCAGTTTAATAGTTTAATTCTTCTATTTGCCGAGAGCACCGAACCATATGGAAAGTGGTGGGATGGTGTCACATAAACAACATTAATTCCTGTTTTATCAAGAGAATCCAATAGGACACCTCTATTGTCTACCTTTAAGGGTAAGACTGGATTGGAAAACTTTTTTAGAATATGCGAGATAACATGATAGCCTGGATCCTCCACACCATATACCATTTTATGCCCAAGCATTAATATAAGCTGCTGTAGTAATGTTTCGATTCCTGCACCGAGAAGGATGTCATCTGGAGAGCATTGTACTCCCCTTGCCTGATAAATATAATTAGCAATCTCTTTTCTAAGTTCATACTCTCCTTGTCGTTCCCCCAATAGAAGTAAAGATTGGTTTGCTTTATCCATAACATTTTTAGCATGCCTCCTCCATCTAGAAAATGGAAAATTCTCTGTGTCGATGCGACTTGGGTGAAAATCGTATCGGAAGGAATGCTTTATTTCTTTATTTTCTGTTTGTATTGGCTTAGCCGGTTGAATATATTCCAAATCCTCATATGCTAGTACAAAATATCCCTTTCTTGCTATTCCCTGTACATACCCTTCTGCAACTAACTGATCATATGCTTGCTCAACGGTGTTTTGGCTGATCTTTAGAAACTCAGCAAGTCTCCGCTTTGATGGGAGCTTTGTTTGAAATGGAATACGCCCCTCCATAATCTCCCGCTTTATATAGGTGTACAACTGCTCATATAAAGGTATTTTCTCTTCTCGATTTAAATGACAAGACAACATATCCATCGCTACTCCCCCTATCTGGCACCATTAAGATTTACAAATCTGATACTTTTAGCCATGCCAATTACTATCTATAATAAAATAAAATTCCATATTGCAAAATCAATATGATTGGAGTGTTTCATATGGGAAAGCTATTAAGTAATAAACAAGAAAAACTACAAATGCCATTAGGTGGCGTTATTATGGACGTTGTTAACGCAGAACAAGCCAAAATAGCTGAAGCATCTGGTGCGGTAGCTGTTATGGCTCTTGAACGTGTTCCTTCTGACATCCGTGCAGCGGGTGGTGTTGCTAGAATGGCAGATCCACGTATCATTGAAGAGGTTATCGATGCAGTTAAAATCCCTGTTATGGCAAAAGCCCGAATAGGTCATATCGTAGAAGCAAAAGTACTAGAAGCAATCGGAATTGACTATATTGACGAAAGTGAAGTACTAACACCAGCTGACGAGGAATTCCACATTTTAAAAAGCGATTTTACGGTACCATTTGTTTGCGGATGTCGTGACCTTGGTGAAGCAGCAAGAAGAATTGGTGAGGGAGCGACTATGCTTCGAACCAAAGGGGAACCTGGTACAGGTAACATAGTTGAAGCTGTGAGACATATGCGAAAGGTGCAGGCACAGGTTCGCAAGCTTATCCATATGAATGAGGATGAGTTAATGACAGAAGCAAAAATATTAGGTGCACCATTTGAAATCTTAAAACAAATTAAAGAACATGGAAGCTTACCAGTCATGAACTATGCTGCAGGAGGGGTAGCAACCCCAGCCGATGCTGCCTTAATGATGGAGCTAGGTGCTGACGGTGTTTTTGTTGGTTCAGGTATCTTCAAATCGGAAAACCCTGAAAAATTCGCAAGGTCTATTGTTCAGGCGACGGCTAACTACAAGGACTATGATCTAATTGGTAAACTATCTAAAGAGCTAGGAAGTCCAATGAAAGGGATAGAAATTTCCAAGCTTAGCCAAGAGGATAGAATGCAAAATCGTGGTTGGTAATCGACCATAAAAAAAATAGCATACCAGACAGATGAATTTGTTGAATTCTCTAGCTGGCTGGTATGCAATACCTCCCCAAATCCTATCAAGCTTTATTCTTGCCCTTTGAAACATAATCATGAATTTAGAAAGCTACATATTCATTGGTATAATTCACCCAAGATTCCATAGCATCTTTCCCCTTCAAGTAAACTGAAACTTTTCCTTTATAGAAACGTATTTTATTTATAACTTCTTTTAATCGGGGTATTGAAATGAATTATTCATTCGATTCAGATTTGAATACGTTTGATTTCTTTCCGATATTTTTTACTATTATTTTCATTATTGTTATCGGAGCATTCTTGATGACTGCTGTTAAAGGAATATCCCAGTGGAGAAAAAATGAGAATTCTCATACATTAACTGTATTTGCTAATGTAACAAGCAAACGAACCGATGTCACGCACATACATCATTCAAACGACCACCATCATCACTCTAGTACCTCTTATTATGCAACATTTGAATTTGAGAGTGGAGATCGCCAAGAGTTTCAAATCACAGCTAGGGATTATTCTCAAATTGCTAATCATGATCAGGGAAAACTCACCTTCCGAGGCACTCGATTTTTGGGTTTTGAGAGAGACAGAACTTAGGTTAATACCTGTTCCCATTGCTTAAATGAGCAGATTTACAAGTTCAAATAAAATGTTAAAATGATACGTGGAAGGAATCCATTTAAAGGAGAATAGAAAAATATGGCACATTCACCTGAAATCATTATCACGGGTAACAGAATTTTTACAGGCACCTCAACAGAGCCTGTACCAGCAGCTATTCTAATCGCACGAAATAAGATTATTGATGTAGTAAATAAGGATGCAATTGACCAATATAAAAATACAAATTGTACCGTCTATGACTTTGGCGATAAACTCATCATGCCTGGCTTCCATGACTTTCATATTCATTTATTATTAGGAAGTATGTTGTCCAATAGTGTTAATCTAACGAATGCAAAGTCTGCTATTGAGGTAGCCCATTTAGTTCAAAAATATGCTGATGAGCATCCTGAAGTCCCTTTTATTCTTGGTAGTGGCTGGGATGATAATACTTGGATAGAAAAAGAGGAAGTACATAGAAGTTATCTTGATGAGGTAGTTTCTGATAGACCTGTACTGCTATATCAAGCCGAATTTCATAGTGCTTGGGTAAACAGTGCAATGCTTCAATTGGCAAATATTACTCGTGATACTGTCAATCCTGATTTTGGCGAGGTCATAAAAGACAAAAGTGGTGAGCCAACAGGGTTATTATTAGAGCACGCTGTTGGTCTAGCAACTAAAGCTATGCCAATGGATTTGGCTTATAAAGAGCAATTACTTGAACAATTTTTAAAGGAAGCCAATCAATATGGGATTACATCGGCCCATGACCTTCTCAGGCTCCCTGAAATGAGCACGGAAGAAGCTGAGATATATGCAGATTTTGAACAAAGGAATAAACTGACTGCCAGGATTCACTTCGTTGCACCGTTAAATGGCAACATCGAAGAAGCAAAACGCCTACGAGCAGCATATCACTCCAACATGGTGCAGTTTACTGGTTTTAAACAATTTATCGATGGCGTGATAACTAGCTACACAGCTTATTTAGAAAAGCCTTACACAAATAAAACAGAAACCATTGGTGGAACAGTTTATCCCGAGGAACTAATAAAAAATTGGACGCTAGAAGCCGATAAGGAAAAATTCAGAGTTCGCTTCCATTGTATAGGTGATAAGGCGGTAAGACTTGCTTTAGATACATTTGAAGAGGCAGAGAAACAAAATGGGAAGAGAGATTCCAGACACTCCATTGAGCATATCGAAATGATTCTAGAGGAAGATATACCCCGATTTAAAGAATTAGGAGTATTAGCTTCTATTCAACCAGAGCATATTAATGGTTCATCCTACGAAGTCTTCCAGGATCTAATTGGAGAAGAACGGATGCAGCGATATATGCTTCAGAAAACGCTTCAGGACAATGGTGCCACTTTGGTATTCGGAAGTGACTACCCGGTAGTTGGTTTAAATCCACTCTCTGCTATATATCGTGCTGTCACCCGCTTGGATGATGAACAAGTGATATGGCATCCAGATGAGACAATTACATTGGATGAAGCATTAAAGGCATACACTTATGCCCCTGCATACGGATCGTTTCGCGAACAGGAGCTAGGTACAATTGAAGCTGGTAAATTGGCGGACATCATTGTGTTAGATCGAGATTTATTTTCCATACCTGCAGAGGAGATAAAAGATGCCTCTGTTATTTTTACAATGGTTGATGGTCGTGTAGTATTTGAAAAATAAAGGTTTAACATTAACATAAGCGAAAAAAAGTCCACACTAAAGGATTGTGCGTACCAAAGGATAAAATTTCACTTTCACTGTTGAGGTGTGCACCAAAAAGTGTGGACTCTATACGCTATAATCCAATTCAGGCCCTACTTAGATTAACGATTCATATACCAGTTGAAAATGTAGAAATAGGATTATAGATTCATAATACATTTCTTGCTAGAAAAACAACTCACAAAGTGGAAGGGACATAACTAAACAATGTTATTTAAAGACGAACAATTAATTGCTTGTCTGTCCCCCTTTTTTGTCCATTCTTATTTAAATCAAGGTGCATAATGGTAATAGGGGATAATGCTTTTATTAACGTTTAGCATTCTCAATTAACCTTTTGAGTACGTTGATAGTTATTTCATATTCCTCTTCTGAAACCCCCTCAAATAATTGCATTCTAGTTTTTTGTTGTGTGGAAAAAATATCATGAAAAACTTCCTTTCCTTCTTCCGTCATTGAAATTAAAGTCTCTGGAGCATTCAATTCGATAACCCAATTTTGCCGAATAAAATGGGTAATAATTTCGTTAAGCATAGAATCATCAATAAAATGACTTAATGAATTTAGTAAATCCTCTTTTGAGATTCTGTCCCTTTCATATACTGTATTTAACACCTGCCAGTGAGATCTTGTTAAGTTATATTTTTCTAATTTTTGGTTAACCATAGCTGAAATCGATTTATCTGCTTCTCTTAACCAATAACCAATTGGTTTTCCACCTTTATGCATGATTATCCCTCCATCAATGGTTTAAATAAAACAATTTTATTTACTGCTACCGCTTAGTGTTAATTATAATGCTATTTACTCCTTTTAAATCCGTCTTGAGGTTGATTAAATCTGTACTAAGATATCATGAACTAATCTTTTACTTTACCACATGTTCTCCACAACTACTTGAATAATAATTGCTAAAGTCACAGCTCTTAATATTGGTTTGATATAGACAGGATTTAACTTTTCAGCAAGCCGTACACCAATCTGTGCCCCTATAACGGATCCACAAAGTAAAGTAATCGTTAACCCCCAGATAATTTTCCCCGCAGAGATATACATGATAGCTGCACCTATACAGCTCGAAAACGTAGCAAGCCTCACATAGGCTACTGCCCGGATATAATCCACCTTCAAATATC
Organism: Ornithinibacillus bavariensis; assembly: GCF_018333235.1. Classification (GTDB taxonomy): domain Bacteria; phylum Bacillota; class Bacilli; order Bacillales; family Amphibacillaceae; genus Ornithinibacillus; species Ornithinibacillus bavariensis. Next base: position 94,044 of record NZ_BORP01000005.1, read on the forward strand.
CAAACAGATAAAACATCAGCGTCCCTTGACCAGGACCGAATAACCCATCATATATCCCAATACTATATAGACCAGGAATGCTTATTTTGGATGGTCTTAGTCCATTCTCACCAGTAAAATCCCGTTTTCCAATCAGTGATGTAACAAAAGCAAACAAGAGTAATATTACTGCGATGATGTATAGATAATCAGCAGAGATCAATGACGCTATAAAGCCTCCACTCCATCCTCCTAGTAGACTAATCGGAATCATCCAATAGCATTCTTTCATATTTATTTTCTTTTGTCTTAACAAGTGAATAAAACTAGAAAAAGAACTAACCGTATTTGAAACCTTATTTGCTCCTATTGCAGAATGAACTGGAATACCTAAGACTAACATTGTTGGTAGACTAATTAATCCACCACCACCCGCTATAGTACCTAATGTAGTGGAAATAATACCTGTAAAAAAGATGATAATATACTCCATACTGAACACCCCCTGTATTCAGTATAGCTGTATTTTTCGATAAGAAATAATACTATATTTATATATAAAATGATAACTAAAAATTATACCTAAACACTACTATCTTCAAATTTAAAAAGCGCCTGGATATTTCCAGGCGCTTAGATGCAGACACTAAATTAATTTATATTTTAATCCCCTTCTAATTGCCTATCGTATTATTCGCACGTATTTCCCCCTTTTCACTTACCGATACCAGTGACGATGCTGACGAACAGCTTCTACAAATTGTTTGGCAAATTCTGAAGCATTGTCACTAGAAATCACTCCAGATTTATTCGTATATTGATTCAGTTCCAACCACTGTCTTCCTTCTCCAGTTGCTCCAAGTGTCTTCTTATGTCGAAATGCTTCATCAAGAAAATGTGCCACTTTACGATTGAATTCCATATCCTTGCTACTACCTCTTACCATGTACACAGCATCATACAGCACCGAATCAGCAGTATATACATTTTGTGTAGCATTAAGAATAACTCCATTTGTTCCATGAACTGGTCCAAGATCTTCACTAATGATTTCAGGAACTAATCCTTCTGTTCTCCAACTATCAAGAACTGCTTTCACGAAAGGCCCATTAAACCCGTTCGTTATAATAACTGCTACCTTTCGTGTTCTCGCACTCTTTACCGTATTTAATTGACTTAATGCAGGAGACGACTTAGTAACTGTTGACCCACCGCTAACAGGCTCTTTTACACCAATATTTTTAGCAATAATTCGCGCCATTTCCAGATTCACATTTGCAAATAGATCCACATTCTGTTGCCTTACAGATATACTTTTCACCTTCCCAAGCTCAAAGCTAAATGCATCAATAATATGCTTTTTCTCAGGGTCACTCATACTATTCCAAAACATAGTAGCCTGAGAGAAGTGGTCCGTAAAGCTAGTACTTCTTGCACGAATTTTTCTTCCTTCGACCTTCTCCTCATAATGCGCATATCCCCCTTCCTCAGGAGGAACCGGTGATGGCGTATTGCCAGCTAATGAATTACGATGAAAATTTACCCGACCGACATTAATCGTCTGTCTGCCATATCCATCTCGTTGATTATTATAGAACTGGCGGATTGGTCTGTTGATTGGAAGCTCATGAAAGTTTGGACCGCCAAGTCGGATTAACTGTGTATCTATATACGAAAAAAGTCTAGCTTGTAACAGCGGATCATTCGTAAAATCAATACCCGGGACAACATTGCCTGGATGAAAGGCAACTTGTTCTGTTTCTGCAAAGAAATTATCAACATTTCTTGTTAAGGTCATTTTTCCTATTATCTTAACTGGAACCTCTTCTTCTGGCCATAGCTTGGTTGCATCTAATATGTCAAAATCAAATTTAAACTCATCTTCCTCATTTAAAATTTGAATCCCTAGCTCATATTCGGGATAATCCCCCCGTTCTATTGCTTCCCATAAATCATGCCGATGAAAATCTGGGTCAACTCCCATTAGCTTTTGCGACTCCTCCCAAATAAGTGAATGTGTACCGAGCTTTGGCTTCCAATGGAACTTAGCAAAAAACGCCTCCCCTTGTTGATTAACCAATCGGAATGTATTGACGCCAAAGCCCTCCATCATACGGAAGCTTCTTGGTATAGCTCGGTCTGACATAATCCACATAACCATATGAGCATTTTCTGGATTATTGGCAACAAAGTCCCAAAAGTTATCATGTGCAGTAGATGCTTGAGGGGTATCAATATGGGGTTCTGGTTTGAAGGAATGGACGACATCTGGAAATTTAATTCCATCTTGGATAAAGAAGACTGGTATATTATTTGCTACAAGGTCATAGTTCCCCTCTTCTGTATAAAATTTTGTAGCGAAACCCCTGGCATCTCTTGCGGTGTCTGCAGATCCTCTCGAACCATTAACTGTAGAAAATCGTACAAAAACAGGTACTTTTCTAGAGGTATCCGTAAATATCTTCGCTTTTGTGTATCTCTCCATGTTCTCATATAATTGAAACTCACCATGTGCAGCAAAACCACGGGCATGTACCACTCTTTCTGGAATTCTTTCATGATCAAAGTGAGTCATTTTTTCCCGAAAATGAAAGTCTTCCATCAGCGTTGGACCTCGAACACCTGCTGTTAAGGAAAGCTCATCCTCCGATATCTTAACGCCTTGATTCGTCGTCATATCCTTTCCCTTGTCTGTCACCCGAAATATTTCCAGATGCTGGTCTTTTTCATCGTTGTTCCTTTTATCTGTCATCTATATACACCTCCCCATTCATAGATATGTAGGTAACCACATAAATATCCTTCTGAATTGAAAAGGATGCGATTGAGAATTACTAAAAGTATATATAAATGAGGAGTTGTTTGTTTATGGGTGCAATTGAACGTAGCGGTTATCGGTTTGAGCCAGAATTTAGTGTGATTGAACAAAATGGTGCCATTCATGTATACCACCAAGGGGAGTTTATAGAAGAGATAAAATTTTCTTTTTCAGGGAAATATCCATTGGTCGATAAAATTGAAGAGCTTGTGGATGAATATTGTCAGGAAAGAGGTTTATAAAATAAAGAAAGCCTACCTTCATGGTAGTAGACCTAAAAAGTTATGGCTAATAATCTAACTTTTTAGGGGGCAATACCCATATGGTAGGCTTTTTCTTACTTAACTACTTTATAATTTTTATGATTAACGACTGTTTTAATTGGCTCGTCTCTAACCTTATTATGGCCTATCTCGACGATTACAGAATTTTCTCGAACAATAAGGACTTTTCCTTTCTTTCCTTTATGTTCTCCATTTACTATTTCTATTGTGTCTTCAACATTTGCTTGTGTAGAATTTGTCATTATGATTACTCCTTTTAAAACTTGTTATCCTTGCTCATAGTATTACTCATACAGTATTTTCAAATTCAACTACAGATCATTATTAAAGGATATACATCCCCACTAATCCACATAAGAATCCGATTACGACCACTGAACTAGCAACAAATAATAATACCTTTTTCGGAAACGATTTACCAACCATGATCATCGAAGGCAAACTAATAGCTGGTAATGTTACTAGTAATGCTGCGGCTGGACCACCACCTAATCCAAATGCCATAAATGTCTGTATAATTGGTATTTCAGCAGCAGTTGGAATAACAAAAAGCATACCTGCAATAGCAAAAAGAACAACCGCGATCACGCCATTTGCCATTTCAATGCCAATGGAAGGAAATAGCCATGCACGAGCTGCTCCTAAAACCAACACGGATAGTAAATATGCTGGAACGATATAGATTATCATCATCCCCATCGATTTTATCCATCTGAATAGGAACGGTTCAGACTCCTCTTGCTTTGCATCTTCCATCATTTTATTAAGTTCATCTGAATCAACCTTTGGTGCAAAGCGATTGGCTAAATAGCTTACTCCAAAGACAATGAATAGGCCGAAAATTATACGAAGTAAAGTAAATTTCCAGGAAAGGACAAACGTCATAAAAACTAATGTAGCAGGATTAAGGGTTGGGTTACCCAACCAAAATGCAAGGCTTGCACCGACCGAAACCCTCTTCTTTCGTAAACCAACAGCAACTGGTGCCGCACAGCAGGTACACATCATTCCTGGCAAAGCAGCTAGTCCACCAACTGCAGTACTACCAAAGCTTGTCTTACCAAGAACTTTTATTAACCAATTGGCCGGCAGTAAGACCTGTAACAAGGAACCAAGTAGTATACCTAGAACCGCAGCTTGCCATACCGATTTAAAATAGATGACTGCATATTCCCACGCACTTTGCCATGAAACAGGCACCGGTTTATCGCCTAGTATTGACTCACCAATAGAATGGGTTGCCCTTGCTAAATCTGCTTTATGAAAATAAGGTACCCACTTTACATATGCTAATCCAATAGCCGTGATTAAAATAAATAAAAGTGCATAAATCCAAGTCTTCTTATGACCCGCATTTGATGAAAAAGAATGAGATGTTTGAGTCATTTTTATTACCTCCAATGGATTATTATACTACTAATTTGCCTACTAATGTATAATTCCGATTGGCATCCAAGTAACCTTATAAAAATAAATCTAATAACGTTTCAATAGCATCACTTTCCAAAAGCACTTTTACTCCTATACCAATAAAAATCATAGGTATAATGAAACGCTGAAATCGTCCTACAAAGGTATATATTTGTTTCACAGAACCTAGTATATGACAAATAGCACTCCATATTGGCACCAGAAGTATAAAGGTAAGGATAGCAATTAGCACTTCTTTCACATTCAAGGAAGTAAAATATGGAATAAATATCGCTAGTTCCTCTGCCCCACCAGCAATTGCAATAATTGCGACTCTTACAGTTAAATTACTGAATATAGCCGTTTTTTGGAGAGTGGTAGAAGATTCCTCATCCTCGTCATCCCGTTCAAACAATTCCATGATTCCAATAATTATTGGCAAGAAACCAAGGAGGCCTGTCCATTCTTCCGTAATAAAAGATATCCAATAAACCACTACAACAGCTATTAGAAGGACAAATGTCATCCCTATCTGCTGACCAATATAGACTTGTCTGATTTGCTTATGGTTCCTAGCATGTGCAAATAATACTATTAAAATTAGCATTTCATCCATTCCAGTTGCAATAAATGTAATAATCATCGTAATTACAGTAGCCATTAGCAAATCTCCCCCAATAAACTAATCCTGTACTAAGAGTATAAGCCTGTCTATGTTGCAATAGACCATGTATTTAGTTGGCGGAAATAGGAATCGATAGAATTAATGGTCATTTAGAAAAGTAGAATTTATGAAGTATTTATATTTATATCAAGTTAAACCTTTTCAAAATGGGAAATGATGTTTAGAGCTCTTCTATGGTTCATTTTAATCCCAATTTACTTTCGAAATGATGTTTAGCGCTCTTCTATGATTCATTTTAATTCCAATTACTTTTGAAATGATGCTTAGCGCTCTTCTATGATTCATATTAATCCCAATTTACTTTTGAAATGATGTTTAGGGCTCTTCTATGATTCATATTAATCCCAATTTACTTTTGAAATGATGTTTAGGGCTCTTCTATGATTCATATTAATCCCAATTTACTTTTGAAATGATGTTTAGGGCTCTTCTATGATTCATTTTAATCCCAATTTACTTTTGAAATGACGTTTAGAGCACTTCTACGATTCATTTTAATCCTAATTTACTTTCGAAATGACGTTTAGCGCTCTTCTATGATTCATTTTAATCCTAATGAATTTTCGAAATGATGCTTAGAATTTAATTCCTAATATAAAAGCACTCAAAATAAATTTTATAGGCATCTTTACTCCACTTCCTCTCACTATTCAAAAAGAGATTAGTACCTCAAATCTCTTAATTCGATATAAAAATAAAAAAATGCAGGTTTGTTTTCCAAACCTGCTTGAAGCACTTCACGAAAGAATTCTATTGCCTTGTGCCTCATATAATTTTCATATACTCTTTTATTCACAAGAAATTCTTCATGGGCAACCATTTGCAATTGCAAATACACGGAAGATATCAGGATTTTGGAGTACGAACAATCGATGAAATATTCCTTCCATAGCTTTTTTATTTTTTGTACAAAATTTATCCTTTTAAGTACAAAACTAGCTCCCCATCATTTCGCTAAATTCCTTTTCAAACTTTAGATATTTCGCTTCAATCTCTTCTGGATTAGGAATGGTAGCCAATACTTCCTCTTGTGTAAAAATTCGTCCACCTTTTACAATCCGATAGATATTCTGTGTATTTCGTATATCTTCTAAAGGATTTTCATTTAGTATGAGAAGATCTGCTAATTTATGTTCACCTACTACTCCGATATCATACAAACTAATAGATTGTGCAGCACGTATAGTTGCTGCCTGTAGTGCCTGCATTTCCGTTAATCCAATATCCACAAAGATTTCCAATTCTCGATGTAAGGCCATACCAGGAAATGACCATATTCCGCCTGGAGTATCTGTTCCTGCAACAACTGTACCACCAAGGTCAACATATGTTTTTGCTACAGCTTTTGTAAAAGGTGTGATTGATCCTAATTGCTTCTTTAAAGCATCTATATGCTGTATCATGTTTTCCCAAAGCCCACCTAGAATTTCCTTATCATTTGCCGATTCTGTAACGATGTTTTTGGGGTTCCAGTAATTTGGAAATTTTTCTATTTGCTCGGTTATCACGATGGTAGGGCAGAGCTTCACTTCATATTGAAGCATTTCTTTACACAATGCCTCAATCCTCTCTTTATCTGGATTATCCCAATCAATCTTGTCCCATTCTTCTTGTTCTGCCATTGTATTCCAATTAGGATAAAGAACCTGTAAAAATCCAGAAGCATGTTCAAACCATGTAACACCTAATTTTGCCGCTTCTAGTGCATTTACTTCCTTCGAATGGATTAAATCACAGCTTACTTCAAGCCCATGTCGTTTTGCTTCTCGAACAACAGCCTTCATAACATCTGATGAAATCCATCCATACACCTTAATAAAATCTGCCCCAACCTCTACTTGTCTTTTTACTTCTTGAATTGCTTCCTCTACGTTATCGGTAACAAAGTTTCCAGAACTATTTGGCCCCCATAATCCAGGAGGTCCATCAATCATACGATCAGCACTATATACTCTTGGGATTGGTGCATCAGTTGGGGCTACTTTATAATTCTCTAACTGTAAAACATTTCCTGCAGTATTTCTTACCGTCGTAACACCAGAAGCAACATAATGCGGAGCAAAACTATCCCTAATATGACAATGCATATCAATCAATCCAGGAATAATAAATTTCCCTGTCGCATCTACTTTCTCCACCTCTTTTGGTAATCGCTCATGTTCCTTATAAATTAAATGAATCTTATCTCCTTTAATTTCAATATCTCCCTTAAATTGGAGCTCGTTCTCTACGTCAATAATCGTTGCATTTGTAATTATGTAATGTCTTTGAGCCATCTCTATTTATCCCCCTATGTAATATTTTACAGTAAATTCTTTCTTTTATAGAATATTATAACAGCTGCGGATGAAAATGTAGGGGTTGAACAGTTTTTTTCAAACCAAACAGTCTGTTGTGTCGCCTAAATAGTAGTAGAGATGATACTAGATTCCTCTCCTGCATACTATTTTACTATACCGTAAACAATAGCCTTATATAACATTATTAGGGAGGCTATTCCATGAAGGCTGTTACTTATCAAGGGAAATATGATGTTCAAGTAACAAATGTTGAAGCTCCAAAAATTCGAGACAATGAAGATATTATTGTAAAAATTACCTCCACTGCCATTTGCGGTTCCGATCTTCATTTATATCAGGGAAATCTCCCTCTGCCAATAGGCTATTCCCTAGGACATGAACCAATGGGGATCGTTGAGGAAGTTGGTCCCGATGTAACTAAGGTTAAAAAAGGGGATCGAGTAGTCATTCCTTTTACAGTTGCTTGCGGTAAATGTCACTACTGTACACATGATTTGGAAAGCCAATGTGATAATTCCAATCCCCATTATGACTCTGGTGGATACCTTGGTTATTCCGAGAAGTTTGGTGATTATCCAGGCGGACAAGCTGAATACTTACGGGTACCATTTGGTAATTACACGCCTTTTAAGGTGCCAGAGGATTGCGAGCTAGAGGACGAGTCCTTACTTTTTCTATCGGATGTTCTCCCAACCTCCTACTGGAGTGTTGATCATGCTGGCGTTAAGGAAGGAGATACCGTTATCGTGCTTGGTTGTGGGCCAATTGGGCTGATGACACAGCAATTCGCATGGAAAAAAGGAGCTGAACGTGTAATTGCTGTTGACTTCATTCAATATAGACTTGCACATTCAAAAAGAATGAATAAGACAGAAGTATATGATTTTACTCAGGATAAGGACATGGGGGAAACATTGAAGGAAATCACCAAGGGTGGGGCAGATGTGGTTATTGATTGTGTCGGAATGGACGGTAAAAAATCACCAATGGAATTCGTAGGGCAGAAATTAAAACTCCAAGGTGGGACACTCGGAGCGATTCAAATTGCTACAAAAGCTGTTAAAAAATGTGGGACCGTCCAACTAACAGGTGTTTATGGCGGCCTATACAACATGTTTCCATTAGGCCCATTTTTCTCACGTAACATTACACTAAAAATGGGACAAGCTCCAGCACGTCATTATATGCCACATCTTTACGACATGATAATCAATGGAGAGATTGATCCAACAAAAATCATCACCCACCGTCTCCCATTGGAGGATGCTACCCATGCATATAAGATTTTTAATGATAAGGAAGATAATTGTATTAAGGTTGTGCTGAAGCCGTAAATTGCACTCCTATTTAGGGAAACATGAAGAACTATAGTTCCGTCGACTATTAGAGTGCATAAATCAATTCCGCCATTGTTGCCATTTTATAGGCTGCTATGCTTCATTTCAGCCAAGCTCCCTTTTGAAAATGACGCTTAGAAGGCGGCTACGCTTCATTTCAGCCGAGCTCCCTTTTGAAAATGACGCTTAGAAGGCGGCTACGCTTCATTTCAGCCGAGCTCCCATTTGATAATGATGCTTAGAGAGCATCTATGCTTCATTTCAATCGAGTTCTCTTTTGCAAATGATGTTTAGAGAGCGGCTATGCTTCATTTCAATCGAGTTCTCTTTTGGAAATGATGTTTAGAGAGCGGCTATGCTTCATTTCAACCGAGTTTCCTTTCGCAAATGATGTTTAGAAGCTGGCTATGCTTCATTTCAACCGAGTTTTCTTTTGGAAATGATGTTTAGAAGGTGGCTATGCTTCATTTCAGGCGAGCTCCCTTTTGAAAATGATGCTTATAAAGCATCTATGCTTCATTTCAATCGAGTTTTCTTTTGGAAATGATGTTTAGAAGGTGGCTATGCTTCATTTCAGGCGAGCTCCCTTTTGAAAATGATGCTTATAGAGCATCTATGCTTCATTTCAGCCAAGCTCTCTTTTGCAAATGATGCTTATAGAGCATTTATACTTCATTTCAACCGAGCTCTCTTTTGCAAATGATGCTTATAGAGCATTTATACTTCATTTCAACCGAGCTCTCTTTTGCAAATGATGCTTATAGAGCATTTATACTTCATTTCAACCGAGCTCTCTTTTGCAAATAATGTTTAAGAGCAGTTGTACTACCGTATTCCCACCTACATTGAATAATCCACCTATTCTTCCAAAGCAAAAAAAGTGCTTGCCCGATATTTCGGACAAGCACTTTTTATATCTTATTAACCAACAACTTCATTCGTTAAACTAATAAACTCTTCAACATCTTTCATCATTAGTTGAATACCAGCAGCCCAGAAATCTTCTTTTGTAATATCTACGCCAAGATGCTTTTGAGCAAGGTCTTCTACTTTCATGGAGCCTGTATCTTGTAATAATGAAATGTATTTTTCTTCAAATCCTTCTGGTTTTTTCAGATATTCCGCATAAATCCCTAAGCTGAATAAGAAGCCAAAGGTGTATGGGAAGTTATAGAATGGCACACTGTCAATGAAGAAGTGTAGCTTACTGCACCAGAAATGCGGGTGGTAGCTTGATAAGCTATCTACATAAGCTTCCTTCTGTGCTTGTTCCATTAACTCGTTTAATCGTTTTTCTGAAACAATTCCTTTTGCACGCTCTTCGTAGAATGCATTCTCAAATAAGAATCGTGCATGAATGTTAAAGAACATCGCAGTTGCATTCTCCAGCTTGGAATTTAATAAAGAGATTTTTTCTTCTTTTGTTTTTGCATTTGCTACCGTTGCATTTCCAATTATAGTTTCAGCAAATGTACTAGCAGTTTCGGCAACATTCATAGCATAGTTGCGATTTAGTGTTGGTAGATCCTTCATAACATGACTATGGAACGCATGACCTAGCTCATGAGCGAGCGTGCTTGTATCAGAGGAAGAACCTGTAAATGTCATAAAAATACGCGATTCACCAAACTCTGGAAGGCTGGTACAATATCCGCCTGGACGCTTATTTGGTCTGTCTTCTGCCTCAACCCAACGGTTCTCCAATGCATGCTTCGCAAAGCTAGATAATTTTTCGCCAAAAGAAGCGAAGTTTTCAATGACAAAATCACAAGCTTCATCATACGTAAAACGAGTTGGCTTGATATCACCAACAGCAACTGGTGCATCAACATCCTGCCAGCCAAGCTTTTCCATGCCAAGCACCTTAGCCTTTTGATTTAAAAAGTCTACAAATGGTTGCTTGTTATTGGATACAGCTGTCCACATTGCATCTAGCGTCTCTTTAGACATCCGATTATACTCTAAAGGCTCTTCCAGATGGTCTTTGTAATCATGATTTTTTTGTAATGTGATACGGTACCCATCTAGGTGGTTGATTGTATCAGCAAAAATCGGACCATATTTTGTCCAAGCAGCTTCCCAGTTTTCGAAAATTTGCTTCCGAACCTCTGGATCTGGATCAGCATACATTCTATTCATGGCTTGCCCAACGGATAATTCGGTAGTCTTTCCTTCCTTATCTGTATACGGAATTGTCATAATAGAAACAACCGTATCATACAACTGACTCCATGCTTGTATGCCATCCTTATTTAATTCAGCAATTAATTTTTCTTCCTCTTCGGATAATAGGCGTTTTCCCTCATCCCGAATTTCATTCAATGCAAAATTTAGTTCCTGTAAATCCTTATCATTTAATAGACTTTGCCAGTCTGTGTCCGGAATGTTGACCAATTTCTTCGTGAAGGTGTTGTATAGCTTTTGTACGTCACTATATAAATTAATAATTTGACCCATCACAACATTCGCATGCTCATCATTCATATAAGCATCATGCCACATTTGGACAAAGGTTCTAGATTGACCTAGTCCCTTACTAATTTTCTCTTGTTTTTGTAAAATCGTTTTAAAAGCATTAACTGACTTTAAATCCCAGCTATTCAGTAGCTCTCCATATTCTTCAATATCAGCTTTTACCTCATTTAGTTTCTCCTGAAGCTCCTTCGAATTCGTTCCCCCAGGAAAAATAGTTTCTAAATCCCATGTATCAACATACTTCATGTTCATCCAATCTCCTCTTTCCCTTTAAATTGTGTAAATTATTAGGTGTATTGCACCCATTTATTTTGCTAATTCATAGATGGCTTGTGCATATATTGCTGTAGCTTTTAATAGATCATCTACTATGGCGTATTCGTCTTTCTGGTGCATGACATCTTCACGACCTGGGAATAAGGCTCCAAAAGCAACCCCATGATCTAATGCTCGAGCATAGGTTCCTCCTCCAATAGCTAGGAGCTCAGCTTTTTCTCCAGTATGTTCCTCATATACTTTTTGTAAGGTTTTAATCAATGGATCGTCTTTCTTCACATAAGCAGGCTTCGAATCAGAAAAGTTCGCAAGCTGAAGTCCTTTATTTTCTAATACAGCTTCAATCTGCTTCTTGCCTTCCTCTATATCAAATGTCACTGGATAGCGCATGTTTAGACCAATTCGGCCACCATTTTCTATCCTATAGCTCATGACACCTACATTGATAGTTAAATCACCAGATTCTTCATCTGCATATTCAATACCGAATACCTCACCACGTGATTTATCCTTAAATTCAGCGACAGTACGGACATATTCCTTACCAGCTTCATCTAATTCCAGTTTTTGCAAAAAGTTCGCTAAAAGAATCCCAGCGTTCTTACCACTTCTTGGTTCTGCACCATGTGCACTCTTCCCAACTAATGTGAACACTACTTCCGTTTCAACAGTCTTAGCATCGCCTTCTACTTTCATTTCAGTAAGATAAGCTAGATAGTCCTGGATTAGGCTTGTTGCATCCTTCTGAACATTCACATGTGCTTCCGCGAAGTCTGGTACCATATTATAACGGCGACCAGATTGAAAGGATTCTAACGAAAGAACAGCAGGCTCATTTTCCGTTTGGGATGCTTGAACAATGTCATAATCCGAAATACCCTTCTCGGCAAATATGATTGGAAAATCAGCATCTGGTACAAATCCCGTTGTCGGCATTTCCTCATGTTCAAAATAATGATCCACACAGCGCCAATCGCTTTCCTCATCGGTTCCGATAATTAAGCGAACCCGTTTGGAAAGTGGTAGACCTAATTCCTTTACAATCTTCATACCATAATAGGCTGCAATGGTTGGCCCTTTATCATCACTTGAACCACGGGCATATATTTTCCCATCCTTTACAACGCCACTATATGGATCAACACTCCAACCGTCACCTTCAGGCACAACATCGACATGTCCTAGAATACCGACAAGTTCGTCACCCTTCCCTATTTCAAGATGACCAGCTAAGTTTCCAACATTTTTCGTAGTGAAGCCATCTTGTTCCCCTAAATCAAGCATGAATTGCAATGCATCCTTAATTCCTTGTCCTAGAGGAGCATCTTCAGTTGCATTTTCTTCATCTAAGACACTTTTGATCTGCAGAAGCCCTTGTAAATCTTTCAAAAAATCATCCTTCCGCTTCTGCACTTCATCCATCCAATTAACAGAACTCATATGTATGGTCACTCCTTACAAAGTTATAAAACGTTTGATTATTACTATCTTTCTAAATCTACTTTCCATTTTACACCTTTTCTCTATTTTATTCCTAATGCTAAGTCTCTAATCCATAAAAAGCGATACTGGCACCTCTAATAAAATGATGATTTTCAGATGAAAGACTTGGCAAGTGATTTTTAAAATGGGTATACTATTTACTGTCATTCAACAAAGTCATACAAAAAAGAAGGAATAAAATTGGATTTTTTTAGTGCTGATACCATTCTTACGTTACTAAAGGTTGTTGCAATCGACCTAATACTATCCGGTGATAATGCTGTTGTCATTGCGATGGCAACAAGAAAATTACCTGAAAAAAATAGAAATAAAGCAATTTATTTAGGGACAGGCTTTGCTATTGTCTTACGGATTCTATTTGCCGTTGTCATTGCTATGCTATTAAAAATACCACTTGTCCATTTCTTTGGAGGTCTTCTACTATTATTTATTGCCTACAAGGTGCTTGTTAATCATGATGGTGAAGGCAATTCTGTCGCAGCCAAGGATTCGATTGTAGGAGCTGTTGGAACAATTATTGCCGCAGATGCCGTCATGAGCTTAGACAATGTAGTTGCTGTTGCGGGTGCATCAGGTGGTAATCTTTTCATCCTAGCGCTTGGTGTGTTAATAAGTATTCCAATCATGGTTTTCGGTTCTAAATTAATTGTTAAAGTAATGGAAAACTATCCATGGATCGCTTATATTGGATCTGGAATTCTAGCTTGGACAGCCGGAGAAATGATTATAGGCGATGAAAAAATCATGGACTGGCTTAATATTAAAGAGGGGCTAATTAACTATATTTTTGCAATTATTGTTACAGTACTACTCTTAACAATTGCCTATTGGAAGAATAAAAAAATGGAAGAAGCTGTTATTACGAAATAAAAAACAATAATCGGTGCTACCTATTTAATTAGGTAGCATCTTTTTACTTTACGTAAAAGAATAATCGACTAACGTCAGGGAAAACTAAAGATTATTATACGTATACATACAATATGGAGGATAGTTTATGAAAGAAGTTAAACCACCAAAGAAGCCGTTAATTTATTTCTACGGCATCATCTTACTAGTCATTATTTTGTTAAATGCCTTTATCTTCCCGTCACTATTAAACCTTTCCGTGAAGGAGGTTGATTATGGCACATTTCTAGATATGGTAGAAGCAGGAAAAGTTTCAGAAGTAGAAATTCAAGAAAATTATATAATGTTTAAGCCTGTGAAAGAAAATAAGGTCTCCGCATATAAAACTGGGCTTGTGGATGATCCCAAGCTCGTGGATCGGTTACATGATGCGAATGTAAAATTTACAAGGATTGTTCCAAGACATATGTCACCGCTCGTATCCTTCTTACTATCCTGGATACTACCACTAATTATCTTTATTGCAATTGGGCAATGGTTTATGAAAAGACTTCAAACAAAAATGGGGGGTGGGAACGCCTTATCCTTTGGAAAAAGTAATGCAAAGGTATATGTGGAAGCACAAACCGGTATAACCTTTAAGGATGTAGCTGGCCAGGATGAAGCAAAGGAAGCATTACAGGAAATCGTTGACTTTTTACACAATCCGGAAAAGTACAGAAAAATTGGTGCTAATATACCTAAGGGGGCACTCTTAGTTGGACCGCCTGGTACAGGTAAAACCCTGCTTGCAAAAGCTGTTGCTGGTGAGTCAAAGGTTCCTTTCTTCTCTATTTCTGGCTCTGAATTCGTAGAAATGTTTGTTGGTATGGGAGCTGCAAGGGTTAGAGATTTATTCAAGCAAGCACAGGAGAAAGCGCCATGTATTGTTTTTATCGATGAAATAGATGCTATTGGTAAGAGTCGTAATTCTGGGATGCCTGGCGGGAATGATGAAAGAGAGCAGACATTAAACCAGCTTTTAACCGAAATGGATGGTTTTGATGCAGACAAAGGAGTTGTCATCCTCGGTGCAAGCAATAGACCGGAATCACTTGATAAAGCACTATTACGACCTGGACGTTTTGACCGAAGAGTACCAGTAGAATTACCTGACCTACGAGGACGTGAAGCTATCCTAAAGGTTCATGCAGAACACGTTCAAATGGAGGATAACATTAACTTTAATGTGATTGCTAGAGCAACACCAGGTGCATCTGGTGCAGATTTAGCAAACATTGTGAACGAGGCGGCATTAAGAGCCGTAAAGTTTGGTCGTAGTAAAGTAGCACAGGTTGACCTCGAAGAGTCTGTTGAAGTCGTTATTGCTGGATACCAGCGTAAAAATGCAGTCATAAGTATGAATGATAAATTAACCATCTCGTATCACGAAATTGGTCATGCTTTAGTCGCTGCAAAACAAACCAATTCCGCTCCTGTTCATAAAATTACCATTATCCCGAGAACTTCAGGAGCACTTGGCTATACGATGCAAATTGATGAGCAAGAAATGGTTTTAATGTCAAAAGAACAAGCACTAGACAAAATCACAACATTAATGGGTGGTCGTGCTGCAGAAGAGGTTATTTTTAACCGTATCACATCTGGTGCTTCCAATGATATTGAACAAGCTACCAAGCTAGCACGGGCAATGGTAACAAGATATGGAATGAGTGAGGAATTTGATATGATGGCATTAGAAACGGTAAATAATGCCTATCTTGGTGGTGATACTACACTAAGTGTATCAGCAGAAACCGCTTCTAGAATTGATAATGAAGTACTGAAAATTATTAAAACCTGTCATCAAAAAGCTATAGAAATTTTGGAGAATAATAAAGAAAAGTTACATGAACTAACAAAGTACTTATTAGAAAAAGAAACGATAAGTGGCGAGGAATTTATGGATGTTTTATCAGGCAAAATGAAAGTAGAAATGTAACTGATTTGCCTTCCATTGTCATGAAATAGACTTCCGTTATGGTAAAGTCTATTTCTTTTTTTACAACGACCAATCCGATATAATGGATTTTACTCCATGACAACAATGAATAGAAACAGGTGATTTTATATGCTTAAACTAGAAGGTGTGTTACCCGCTGTACGTAGCATGAAGGAGTTTGAAAAAGTCTTAAAAAGCCCTCATGAAAATATTATATATCTTGAGACAAGGCTATCCCAATTAAAAAACATTGCAAACTACACTAGAAAAATGGGTAAGAAAATCATTATGCATGTTGATCTTATTCAAGGAATAAAGGTTGATGAGTATGGTCTAGAGTATATTATTAACGATGTTAAAGTAGATGGTATTATATCTACTAGAACGAATGTCATCTCCATTGCAAAAAAATATAAAATAACGGTAATACAGCGACTATTTGCACTGGATAGCCATGCACTAGAACATAACTTAAGGCTAATTAATAATATTCAACCTGACTACATAGAAGTATTACCTGGAGTAGTACCTGGAATACTAAAGGAAATCAATGACGAAACTGGCATACCTCTAATTGCAGGTGGGCTCATTCGAACGGAAGAAGATATACAAAATGCATTAAACGGTGGAGCAATCGCTGTCACAACCTCTAATGAAAAACTTTGGTAAGCTAAAATCTACCTATGTTGCTTTGGATTTCCATTGTTGAATTATACCAAAATTGAAAAAAGTAGAACCTCCACTAGGATAACCAGATTGCAGCAACAAAGCGCTTTGACGCCTAATTATCAATCCCTTTATTTATTGGCAATTAAAGCAGAAATTGGCATACCGTTGATGATACAGTGGCAATTCGGTAAATATCAATACTACTTTGAAGAACATGAGGCATTCAAAGAATAGATTTTCTCCATTCTGCATTATTTTGGTTGTTAAATACTTTACTTGGTGTATCCATATGGATTATTATTTACTACTGGAACAGTAGGATATCCAGAACAAGCAATTTTCAATTCCGGTAATTAGACTAGCACCAATGTTCCTAATAACATGAATTACCTTGGCTTATCGAGCGCATGAAAAATATTTATTAACAAATGAATAGAGCGAGGGACGCAGATCCTTAGCTCTTTTTTCAATTCAAAGCTCCATACCTAGTCAGTTAGAAGGGAGAAACAATGGAAAAATATATTTTATCTCTAGATCAAGGAACTACAAGTTCTCGAGCAATACTATTTAATCATAAAGGTGATATCGTCGAAACCGCCCAAAAGGAATTCGAACAATTTTTCCCAAAGCCTGGCTGGGTAGAACACGATGCAAATGAGATTTGGACGTCTATTCTGTCTTGTATTGCTGAGGTGCTTAGCAAATCTTGTATAACACCAAACCAAATTTCTGGTATCGGTATAACAAATCAACGTGAAACAGCGGTTGTTTGGGACAAACATACAGGCAAACCCATTTACAAAGCAATTGTATGGCAATCACGACAAACAGAAACAATTTGTAAGGATTTACGGGATGAAGGCTACCATGATCTTTTTCGTGAAAAAACGGGTTTACTGCTCGATCCTTATTTTTCAGGAACAAAAGTGAAATGGATTCTCGATCATGTAGATGGTGCAAGAGAAAAAGCTGAAAAAGGTGATTTACTATTTGGAACTATTGATAGCTGGTTAGTCTATAAGTTATCTGGTGGAAGGAAGCACGTAACAGATTATTCAAATGCTTCTAGAACATTGATGTACAACATTTATGATTTAAAATGGGATGATGAGTTGCTTGAGATCTTAACTATTCCAAAAAGCATGCTGCCAGAAGTGCGTCCTTCTTCAGAGATTTATGCCTATACGGTTGATTACCACTTTTTTGGAGCTGAGGTACCAATTGCAGGAATTGCTGGTGATCAACAAGCTGCCCTCTTCGGTCAAGCTTGCTTTGAAAAAGGAATGGCTAAAAACACCTATGGAACTGGTTGTTTTATGCTAATGAATACCGGTTTAGAAGGTGTAAAGTCGAAGAACGGCTTACTAACAACGTTAGCATGGGGCGTAGATGGAAAAGTAGAATACGCTTTGGAAGGTAGTATTTTTGTAGCTGGATCAGCAATCCAATGGCTGCGTGACGGATTACGTCTCATCAATGATGCCAAAGAAAGCGAAGA
Organism: Ornithinibacillus bavariensis; assembly: GCF_018333235.1. Classification (GTDB taxonomy): domain Bacteria; phylum Bacillota; class Bacilli; order Bacillales; family Amphibacillaceae; genus Ornithinibacillus; species Ornithinibacillus bavariensis. The sequence continues at coordinate 112,108 of NZ_BORP01000005.1, forward strand.
CTTTGCATCAAAAATTGATTCCACCGAGGGAGTTTATGTTGTTCCAGCCTTTGTCGGACTTGGAACTCCATATTGGGATAGTGATGCTCGAGGGGCTGTATTTGGTCTTACACGAGGAACAACAAACGAGCACTTTATTCGGGCAACCCTTGAATCATTAGCCTATCAAGCAAAAGATGTACTAGAAGCGATGGTTACTGATTCTGGCATTGAATTAAAATCTTTACGAGTCGATGGTGGTGCCGTTAAAAATAACTTCCTTATGCAATTCCAAAGTGATATGTTAGGTGTTCCGGTTGATCGACCTGTGGTTAACGAGACTACTGCTCTCGGAGCTGCATACCTTGCTGGTTTAGCTGTCGGATACTGGAAGGATAAAGAAGAAATTGCAAAGCAATGGCAAAACGAACGAACTTTTATTGCCCAGCTAGATGAAGCAAAACGGAATGATTTATACGATGGTTGGAAAAAAGCTGTAGCAGCAACTAGAGTATATAAGTAATAGGCATTTTATTCAAAAGAACTTGCTCTCATAAAATAATATCATTACATCTATTTATCTATAAAGAAAAACGTGATATAATAAACTTAAGTTAATATGTAGATGGAGAATTTTGGAGATTACTGTAACTCTATGAAGGAATAGGGTTAATTTGTGGTCTCTTTTTGTTTTTCTGATGGGGATGATGTGATTAATAAAGAAAAACAATCTATTATCAAACATTTTTCATACCATTTTTTAGGAAGGGAACGAAGAAAATGCAATTTTCAAATTTGCAAAGGGAAGAAATTAAACAAAATATCAAGGGGGAAGAATTGGATCTTCTTGTTATCGGTGGCGGTATTACAGGAGCAGGTATTGCCTTAGATGCTATCACAAGAGGGATGAAGGTTGCAGTTGTAGAAATGCAAGACTTTGCAGCTGGTACCTCTAGCCGTTCTACAAAATTAGTTCACGGGGGGCTTCGATATTTAAAACAATTTGAAATCAAAGTTGTTTCTGAAGTAGGAAAAGAAAGAGCTATTGTTTATGAAAATGGTCCCCATGTTACAACTCCAGAATGGATGATGCTACCATTCTATAAAGGTGGAACCTTTGGCCCGTTTACAACAAATATCGGCTTAATGGTTTATGATTTTCTTGCTGGTGTGAAGAAATCAGAGCGTAGAACAATGTTTAAGCCAGAAGAAGCAATGAAAAGAGAACCACTCTTAAAAAGACAGGGTATGAAAGGTGCAGGCTATTATGTTGAATATAAGACAGATGATGCACGCTTAACACTCGAAGTCATGAAAAAAGCAGTAGAAAAAGGGGCATTAGCCCTAAATTATATGAAAGTAACTGATTTAATTTATAAGAATGGAAAAGTTGTTGGTGTCCATGCAGAAGATTTAACAAATGGCACAATGAACGAGTTTTATGCTAAAAAAATTGTAAATGCTGCTGGTCCATGGGTGGATACATTGCGTGAAAAGGACGGTTCAAAGAAAGGCAAAACCTTACAATTAACTAAAGGTATTCATCTTGTTTTCGATGAAAAACGATTCCCATTAAAACAAGCAATCTACTTTGATACACCAGATGGCCGTATGGTATTCGCAATTCCTAGGGATGGAAAAACTTATGTTGGTACAACAGACACCGTATATAAAGGCGACATCGCCCATCCAAAAATGACGATTGCTGATCGGGATTACGTGTTAAAAGCAATTGATTTCATGTTCCCAGATGTAAAAATTAAACCAGAAGATGTAGAATCAAGCTGGACTGGGTTAAGACCATTAATTTTAGAAGAAGGAAAATCTCCTTCTGAAATTTCTCGTAAGGATGAAATCTTTGTTTCTGACTCTGGATTTATTTCAATTGCAGGTGGTAAGCTTACAGGCTATCGAAAAATGGCAGAAAGCATTGTCGATCTTGTTGCAAAACAACTTCATACAGAAACAGGAAGAAACTTCCCAGGTACGCAAACAATGCATCTACCAATTTCAGGTGGGGATGTAGGCGGTTCAGAAGGATTCAAACTATTTATGAACCAAAAGGTTAGAGATGGTATCGAGCTAGGATTAACAGAAGATGAAGCTAGACTATTAATCAAACGTTATGGCTCTAACGTCGATACAGTATTTCATATTTATAAGGATGAAAAAGAACAAGCACAAGCAGAAAATCTTGATCCTATCGTCTACGCTATGCTACGTTACGCTATTGATTATGAGCTAGCGTACAAACCAATTGACTTCTTCATTCGTCGTACTGGAGCATTATTTTTTGATATAAACTGGGTACGTAATCATAAGGATTCCGTTATTGCATATATGGCAAAAGTATTTAATTGGACAAATGATCAAACCAAGACTTATACCGATGAACTCGATGTGCTAATGCATGATGCTACTCATCCAATTGAAAAAGAATAGAAAAAAACGGTCCTCTGTACGAACAGAGGGCCATTTTTTATTATCCAGCTCCCGCAATCAAATTACGTACTTCCCTAGTTAAAGCTGCCCCACCGCCATCATCATTAGCAAGAGCGACAAAAATAAATTCTTTATCAGGATAAATATCAAGGCGATTACTTACCCCAGGAAATCCCCCATCATGACCAATAATTTTACATCCACTTATACTTTCAACAAAGAAACCATACCCATAGCCTAATGTAGAATTTTCATCCGAATATATCGCTTCTTGTTCTGTAAAAAGCTTATCTGTCATTTCCTTACTAACTAACACATTACCAAGTAAAGCTTTGGAGAAACACCATAAATCTTCTACCGTGGCGTAGCCTCCACCCGCTGGAGAACCTTTTGTACACATCGATGAATTATCTGTCTTTTTCTCCTGGAAAGAGCCATCAAACTGAAAATTAGTGTATCCAATAGCCAAACTGCTATCTTCTGTATCTATCTCATAGTTGTCCGTGTTCTTCATCCCCAATGGGGAGAATATGTGCCTTTGGACAAATTCAAAATAGCTTATATTGGAAGCTTTTTCAATAATTATCCCAAGGATGATATACCCTCCATTGCTATATTGGAAGCGGGTACCAGGTTCAAATAAGAGTCTATCTTCAATAAATAGGTTTAAATAATCCGCTACACTTTTCAAGTACTCTCTCTTTTTTAAATATTTCTCATTAAAGAAATCTCCTAGTCCAGAAGAATGAGATAACAATTGATGTATGGTTATATTCTGATGAGGAAATTCGGGAATATATCGCGTCACTAAATCATCGAATGAAATCTTTCCTTGTTCAACCAAGATTGCTATTGCCATGCTTGTAAACATTTTATTCATCGAAGCTAAGTTAAATCTTGTATCAATTGAATTTAAATTTCCCTTTTCTTTATTTGCAAATCCGCATGCCTGTTTATATAAAATTTTCTCCCGATCTCCGAATAATACTGCACCTGAAAATCTATTTTTTGATACTAAATTTTCTACTATATTACCTAATGCAGCAATGATAGTTTGTTTGCTCTCTGTGCTTGTCTTCAATTGAATTCTTCCCCCCTGTTTTTTAAGTTCAGTTTTATCTTTTTTATAATCTAGGATCAACAGGGTCCGATTCCAACGCTAACGTCCCAAGCACACATTCATGGATTCTCTCAATCGATTCCCCATGAACAAAACGCTTTATCCCCTCAATGCCCAATGAAAATTCTTTTAATGCCAGCTTTTGTTTCTTATCAACGTTTCTTTTCTTTAATCTTTCAAGGTTTTTGGGCAATAAATAATCCATACCATAAATGATATGTAGATATCTCCGTCCCCGAACCTTTATTGCCGGCTGAATTAGCTTCCCGTTCGATTTTGCAATGAAAAATTCTGGCTTAATAACTATTCCTTCATGACCATCAGCTGTCATGGACTCCCACCATTTTATGACTTCTTCCTCACTCTCCAAATCATCAATTACCATATACTCGGTTTCAACAAAAACATCCACCATCTTTGCGAATTCCCGGTTCATCTCCATATGCCAGGTATGGGGCTTATCGAAAAATGTCTTGTCTCTATGAGCTAACACATGAAATGGAGCAATTTGAATCTGATTAATTCCTTCTATATTCCAGCAATACTTTTGAAATATCTCTTTAAATTCTAGTGCATTTTCAAGTTTAGCATCATACTCTGAAAGCCATTGCTTTAATTCTACGTTTATCTTTACAGCTTCTTGAAGTTTATTAGTAATAATGGATCTGTCCAAAATGGCATTTTCAGAGACATGTACATATTGATTACGAATAAGTTCTTTTGCCTTTAAGTTCCACGGCATTATTTCTGCATCCAACAGCACATAATCTGTATCAAATTTAGTAAAATAATTATAAGATAGAAGTCCTTCATTGATTCGAAGTAATATTTCCTTTTCTAGCCCGATATCAAAGAATCTTCTACCAGTTCTTGTATAGATAACCCCTAAAGTTTCATGTCCGATATACTTTTGACCAGCACTTTTATCCTTAAATAACAGGAGAATTCCCCTACTACCCATATGCTTCTTCTCTGCTACCATACGCTGTATTCCCTTATCCCGATAATAGGCTATTGCCTCCTTTGGGTGTTCCAAGTAATTATCTAAGATAGAAGGCTTAGGTGTTGGACTCATAGTAGGCGGAATATAGATAAGCTCTTCTATTGGAACAGTAAAATGAGAAACCGTGTCAATTGAAGGGATAACATGTTCTTTTGGTATATGAACCTCACCTAGGTGCTCAGTTGATACGGTGTAGCCATTTAAGAATTTTGCAATGTTCGGAGGATCTAGTCTTTTTTGCTCCCATTCTTTTAATGGATTATTATCCCCCTTAGAATAGTCCATTACTGCTTTTACGGATACAAATTCCTTTTCTGGGTACCTATAAGCGGTCAGCTCTCCACCGAAAACAACCCCTTGATCAATATTGATTGTATTATTATTTATTATAGGTTTTGGTCTAGGATCATGCCCCCATAAGATTAATGCACTTGTATGATGATGAACTGTCCAGTCCTTCCTCACTGGCTTTCCATTGTTATCTAATCCTTCCGAATCCCCAAAACGGCAATAATCACTAACCTCATAGGATTGTTTACCAACAAATTCGTCTTTTATACCTGCATGTGTACATACAACAGTTGGCACGGAATTTTTTGCTAAGATATAATGGGAAGGCGCTTCAAATAATAATTGTTTTATTGCATGCTTTAATTTTATCGTTTGCTCCTCACCATAGTGCCTTTCATATTGCACAAATTCTTCTTGAACTAGTTCATCACCATGGTTAAGGGTGACATTCCGTCCATCTAACCATCTCGCTATTTTCCATCCATGATTACTATCAATCATATAAGCATGACCTTCGTTTACATGACGTAAGAAAAATTGCATCGTTTTTAGTGACTCTGGTCCTCGACTCATAATATCCCCAAGGGATAGAAACTTTCTTCCTTCTGGATGAATGTATAAGTCCTCCGCATTTCTTTCATAGCCTAGCTTATTTAATAGTTGAATCAATTCATTATAGCAACCATGAATATCACCAATAACATCAATGCCATTACTAGCATCCAGTTCAAGAGGGTTTTTGTTCCTTCTAATTAATCTAATGTCCTGCAAATTTTGGATAAAATAAGTCGCTAAGTAGCCTTCCTTTTTAATCAAGCTTCTTTCTCTCTTAAACACTTGATATTGTTGTTTCACCCTGCGTTTTCCTCTTGGTTTTTCCCGCATCTCATCCCGTTCTAATAAAACGCTTAGGTCCAAATCAAATACAATGGAAACGATTGGTACATGGTGATTTCTAGCTAATGCAATATATCGTTTTCTATCATCTGTATATAAATGGGTGGCATCGATAAATGTTAATTTATTTAACTTACATCTTTTTTCAATGAGTGTATCCATAAGGGAAAAGGCTTCAGCAGAGATTTGTTGGTACTCCTCAAAGATTCGATCTGCCTCATCCTTTGGTCGATGGTTCCAGTCTAGAAATTCAACGTCACTTACTAATATTCGAAAGTAATCCGAGCTTACTACCTCAGAAGGTTGAATTTGCCCACTATCTATCATTTTTTTCAGGAATGTTGTTTTTCCACTATTAGAAGGACCAATCAATAATACAATTCCAGAAAAAGGCAAGAAAACATTCACTATTGTCCCTCCTTTCTTATAAATAAGCACATTTGAGTTGGGAATCCATATTTAACATGTTCATCCCCTATACCATCAAATGCTACCTCATAATTACTAGTTTTTTGACTATAACACCATTCGAAAAATTCCTGTCTTGTCCATTCAAATCGATGGTCCGGATGTCGATATGCTTCATCCATTTCATACACCTGGTTATATTCCTTGTTTGGCGTTGTGATGATGAGCAATTTTGGCTGATATTCACTTAGAATTGTTTGCATTACTTTCGGTAAACGAAATTCATCAATATGTTCAATAACTTCGCATAAAATCATGATATCCTTGGATTTCAGTCTTTCATCATAGTAAAATAAAGAACCTATAATTGGGGTTGGCACTATAAAATTATCGCTTTGCTTTATTGCATCGAACCGCTTCAATGCTTTAAGCATGGCTGATTCGGATGGTTCTACAGCTAATATCTCCCGCACACCATTTATAAGCCCCAGCTGTAAAGCTAGATTACCTTCACCTGAGCCAAAATCAACAATTGTTTCTTTCATTCTTGATCTACTAATGTAATCGATGATTTTTTTATATCGAAGCTCATTTAAGCGTAATTCTTTTTGCTGTTCTTTGAACAGATTATTGTTATTCTCTTCCAACTCGCTATACAGTTCCTTAAAACGAAGTGCCCTACGCAAAATGAAATCTCTTAAAGGATGTGTATGTAACCACCCTTCCCCATATCGTTCAACTTTTTCGGTTTCTTTTTCGTCGATGTAATAATGCTTATAATTATCCAGGACCGGAATTAATACAAAAAGCTGCCTTAAACCATTTTGTAATGTTGTTGATCCCTTTAATGAAATATAGCGAGCAGAGCTTCTTTCTTTTAATTTAACCTGATAATCAGTCTCTCCATAGCTTATTTTCACTTCGTAGCCTAGCGGTTGAAAAATGTCTATGATTTCATGATCTAGTAAATCCGTAGCAAGAGGACCAAAACTAAACTCAAATAAAAAGGGGTGTTCAACCCAGGACGCGTACGATTCCTTTGGTTTTCCATTAAGTGCTGTACCTAATGCAGACCGTAGTAAAGAACAAAAAATACTACTAACTACAAACTCTCTATCATTAATATAAGAAGTGATATCGTAGTTTTTAGCCCTGTTCCGAGAGAGTTCAATTGGATCAGGTGTTACAAAAAAGGTTACTTCCATTATTTCATCTGAAAATTTATTATAGAACATCCGAATGAAGTGACCGTTTTGACTTCTTTCATATATATTATTGGGATTTTTAGCAAGTAGATAGGAAATCACTTCAACATTTTCACCTGTAGCTTGAATGGTTAATTGCACCGTAACACCTCTTTCATAATTTTAATTTATTGATAATTTTATACAATCATACCATACGGAGTTGATCGAGATACGTTAGGGATTAGGGAAATCTAATTCCCTAATCCCATCCACAATTCCATAAGTGATTCTAGTTCATTCGTTAAGTCTTGCTTTCGATTATATAGTCTATGAAGCTCCTCGTATTCTATATGTTCATCTGCCATCACTTCGTCTACCTCTTTTATTTCACCCTCTAGACTATGAATCTTTGCTAAAAGCTCCGGTTCATTATCTTCTTTTTTTGAGTATTTAGGAGTAACTTTTTGTTGCTTTACCTTTTCCCTTTTTGTGACTTCTTCCTCCTCAATGCTTGATTTCTGTTTCTCTCTCCGATAATCATCATAATTCCCTAGATAACTTTTTAGTGAATAATTCTCTATGACTATTATTCTTTCTCCCATTCTGTTGATGAAGTATCTATCATGGGAGATAAAGAAAATGGTACCTTTAAAATCCTCTAATGCCGCTTCAAGCGTTTCGATGGAATCAATATCCAGATGGTTAGTCGGCTCATCCAATATTAATAGGTTAATATCCTGATATAACAGTATAGCAAGCCTCAACCTAATTCGTTCCCCACCAGATAACTGTTTTACCTTTTTAAAGACACTTGCTTTATAGAACATAAATTTTGCAAGGTATTCCCTCGCCTTTCCCTCGAGTATAGAGATATTTTCTCTAAAGCACTCAAGTACCGTATGTTCTTCATTATTAAACGTGATATTCTGAGGTAGGTATGCTGCCTTTACACTTGCACCTAATTCCAGCTGCCCACTATCTGGCTGTTCTTCCCCGAGTAGCATTTTTAGAAAAGTTGTCTTTCCACTGCCGTTAGGACCAATCAACCCTACCCTTTCACCGTAATAGACCATTAAATTAGCATCTTTCAAAATCGGCCTATCGCCAAAGCTTTTAGATAGATTAAAAGCCTTTATTGTTTCATTTCCAGACCTCTCCGTGTCTTTAAAATGCAATTTCATCGTTCTTTTTTCCGATACTGGGTTATTGATTCGTTCCATTTTATCGAGCCTTTTTTGCATACTCGCTGCTCTTCTAAAGAACTTATTATTATCCGCTCTCATTGCCCAATCTCTTAAACTAAGAATTGCCTTTTCCATATTGTTTATCTTTTTCTGTTGCTCCCTATATTGCTCATACAGAATACGCATATTTTCTTCTTTTTGACTAACAAAAGCAGAGTAGTTACCATGATAAGAAGTTGATTCCATATTCTCAAATTCAACAATTTTGGTTACGACATTATCGAGGAAATACCTATCATGTGAAACAATAATGACTATCCCTTTATAGCTCTTCAGGAAGCCCTCCAGCCATTCAACAGAATCCATATCCAAATGGTTAGTCGGCTCATCTAGCAGTAGAATATCTGGGTGATGAATTAATAATTTTCCAAGAATCACCGTAGTTTTTTCACCACCACTTAACAAATCGAAGTCCTTTTCTAAGAACGCTTCAGAAAAATTAAGCCCTGTGCAAACCTTGCTCATTTTTTCCTCTCGTTCATAGCCACCCTTAACTTCGAATGAATGAACGAAATCACTATATTTTTTCAGGGCCTTTTCTAACTCCGAACCTTCTAGGGTTTTCATTTTTTCCTCTAACTCACGCATTTGTCCTTCGATTGTATCAACTTCCTCAAATGCCATATTTAAAATATCAATTACCTTCAAGCCTTTTGGGTACTGTGGTGATTGTTCCAAATATGCCTTAGTCGCTCCCCCTGGAATATGAATTAATCCCTCATCATAGCCGAAGCTTGAGGTTTGCGGGTAACCGGGATAATAGTCCATTGGGAGGATACCAGCAATAACCTTCAAAATCGTACTCTTACCACTCCCATTGGCTCCAACAATACCAATCTTCTCCCCTTCAAAGGCTTCAAAGGTAATATTTTTCACCACAAGTGTTGCATCCATATATTTTTTTATTCCATGTACCTTAAGTTCTAACATCATAATTCCTTCCTTCATCCATTTTCTCATGACGCTATTTACGGACTGGGAAAAAGAAGATTTATACAATTATTCCATTAAAAAAGACTGTAAGAAGTTAGTTGCTTCTTACAGTCTCCTATAAACGTTGAATATAATTTGAATAGAGATGATCCTAACAAATATAAAAGTAAATTTTGCTAAAATCTTCTACAACTGGGTATTTCGAAAAGTCAGAAAACCCAATTCATCATTATTTTCATATAGGTAAAGTAAGTAAGCCTTCTAATTGCCAACATTCCATAAAGAGCATGTCAAATAAACCTAATATTAAGGTTATTGAATCTCATTACAAAATCGTATTAATTTATTTACATAAATTAACTTAGCAATTAGTCGGTTCCATGGTACTTACTTTCCCTCCTCAAAATTTTCTTTATTATCTCATTTGTTTAGAACTATGTAAATAGTTTTTTATAAGCACATAAGAACTATTACTATAAAGGAGTTCCATCACTCGTCGTAGAGGTGCTTTCGAAAAGCACACAACGTAAGGATCTTATTAAGAAGCTTGATTTGTATATGTCCTGTTGGGTGGAAGAATACTGGATTGTTAATCCAGATAATATGGAGGTAACAATCTATCATTTTGAAGAAAATAATATTAGTAGTAGTTCTACCTATAAGAACGGTGAGACTGCGAAATCTTTTATATTTGATGGACTAGGTGCTGAAATTAGTAGAGTCTTTAAGAGGTAATGAAACTTTATGAACCATATAAGAAAATGCCCGATTCGTAATTTATTCGGGCATTTTTCTTTGGTTTGTTATAATGTGTAAGATAGGAACTAGAACAAGGAACCTGTCCCCAGTTACCATTTACTTTATATAAGCATTACTAACTAGGATATCTTTTATTTCATCTGTTGGAATAACAAATTCCACAGTTCCCATATAACCTGGTGCTACTTCATAATCATTAAAGGAAACAACCAATTTATGTTCTGCATTAATATAGAAGTTTTGCTCTTTGTTAATTTCAGTAAATCCTTCTCCAAGTTCTTCCTCTGATGCAATGAAATAAGACTTAGCCTCATCTTCCTTCATTTGTTGCTTCATCTGTTTTATGATATTTTCACTAATGACAGCAATATAAGAATCATCCTTGAAGAGGCTTGGAAGTGTTACTAACAATTGATTTTCTTTATCAATTGTATCGTACTTGATAGTTGTTTTGGATGATGCTGCTGTTTCTTGAACATAGCGACCTACAGTGAGTAGTTGGTCCGTATCAGTCTTAACCACGAATCCACTATCAACACGTAAATGTCCATCCACTCCAAACGCTTTTTGTCCTTTCATTTCATCCATGAATTTTGTGTATAGTTCCTGACTTTCCATCAAATACTTTTCATTCAATGTTTGCTCTAATTCCTTATTTTCCAGCTTATCAATTGCAGGAACCTTTATATCAGCCTGATAATTTCCTTCGTCAACAGTAAATTCTGTAAATGTAAGGACATCAACAATACTACCTACTACCGGTATACTCTCCAACGATTTAGCAAATGCAGGACTTATATTGATACTTGATGTAAAAATGACCGCTGCAGCGGCAACTCCAGCAACCCATTTAAATCCAGAGTTCTTAGATTTCCTTTTCTGTAATGCTTTTTTAACAACTTCATCAAGTTCTGTAGGAATTGGAATATCTTCATATTTCTCTTTTAATTGTTTCATTTTATTATTATCCATTATGTCTTACCTCCTCTAAGTGTAGGTCATTCATCTGATCCCTTAGAATTTTTAAGGCTTTATATAATCGAGTTTTAGCGGTATTAATATTTAATTCTAATATTTCCGCTACATCTTCAATCTTTAAATCTTCAAAGTATCGAAGGACAACAACACTTCGATATTGAATCGGCAAGCTATTTAGCGCCTGTTCTAAATCCATATCATGATAATGATCTTCATGACTAGGGGAATGTAATTGAATCGTAGTATCATCAAGAACCGTGACTTTCTTTCTGCGACGAAGAAAATCTAATGAAGTATTGACAACAATTCGATAGAACCAACTTTTAACAGCCTGAATATCCTTTAAAGTACCAGCTGTAATTGCTTTCTGAATTGAATCTTGTACAATATCAAGTGCATCATCACGGTTCTGAACATAGCTGTATGCAAGCCGATAAAAGCTTTCTTTGTTTTGCATTACATACTCAGCAATGATTTTTTCTTGTTTAGGCTGCCTATTAAACACATGACACATCTCCTTGTTTTTCTCGTTAGCTAACGGAGTTTCATAGTATAGACGTACGGGGTGTTAAGAAAAGTTTTAGATATTTATTTTTTTGTAGATTTATCATAATGAAGGGTTAAAAGCGTTCAGAATAGGAGATTTGTCTATAACCCCTTTGAATAATCCCCCTATTTTTCCAGAGGTTAAAACATTAAAAAATCTCAAGCCTATTTGGGCATGAGACAATCATACAATAAAAGTTATATAAAACTAAAATATTATATTTTCTTATAAAACGAAACACTCCATCCTTTATGAAACCTATTATAAACTTCATAGAATCGAAGAAACCCTAAAAATAAGGGTTTCTTTATACAGAAAGGCTCACTACTTCGATTACTAAGGACGAAGTAAGCCTTTGTGACTGTATTTACTTACCATTTTGCATCAACCGGAAGATCTTCCTCATTTATAAATTCCCAGCTCTCCGTATACTTTCCTTTGGCCAGCACCTTCAAATAAATACCTTGTTCCAAATCTGTACTGGAAGTAAACATTACCTTTCTCTTTTGACCATCCTCGGTATACCCTGTCAAATTGTATTTAAACCGACCGTTATCCGGTTTAGAAGGTTCATTTACTTCGACGTAAACATATTCTTTCTCATAAAGAGGGTTAAAGCGATCAAGATCCTCTTTAAACACGAAATACACTCCTGTTAAAATAATGATGACTACAATAGCCCTTAATAGTACCTTTTTCATAAAGCATCCTCTCCTTTTTGACTATAGCATCTGGCTTTTAACTATCTTCCGGTAGTAACGAAGTGTTAATACAGCAAATATAAAATAAATCAAGGCGTACATTCCCATTGCGGTTATTGTCGGTACGGTGATACTAGAAATTACTAGGATAGAAGCGGCCTTAACAGCAAACCACGAATGCAGTAATCCAATCAACAGCGGGATAAAGAAAACAAATGCTTGCTTACGAGCAATACCTTTCATAATCATGTTTACATCAAATCCGAGCTGTCGAAGAGTCTTGAAGCTTTGTTTCTCTTGCTCCGCTTCTGTCATTTGCTTGAAGTATAAGATGCTGCCAGTTGCAATGAGAAAGGCAAGACCGAGAAAAGCTGATATAAAAATAAGTAGACCGAACTTTTGAAGCGAGTTTTGATATTCCGAATAAAAATCAGGCATGAAGCTGTCTTTTGGTACATACTTTTCGTAAATAGACGAAGCCTGCTCACGTTCCTGTTTATTAGGAATCAAAAAGGTGTCAAAACGGATTTCTTCAAAGTACTCTGTTTGCTCTCTAATCTCATCTATCGTAGTTTCCGAAGCCAAGAGCTGTAATCCATAAACATTGTAATTAATAATATTTTCCAAAATCATGCTACTTATCGGGTAAATATCCGGTTTTCCCTGAAGCTCCAACCACATATCTTGATTAGAACTTTCCGTGTTCACATCCATAAAGGCTTCAATATTCGCTCTTGCATTGTAAAAGATAACTTCTCCGTTAGACGGCACTTTTAAAACTTTGCCTGTTTGAATAAGCTGCTCCGCTGGAAGCCATAACAAATCACGGGTTACCCCATCATTTTCAGTCTGAGAGCCATGTATACTGCCTTTTATTCGTAAAGCTTCCACCTGTCCATGTTGGAAATCAATTCCTTCCTGTTCGAGTTCCAATCGGAAAGCCTCCGCTTCCTGCTCCCTATTCTCAATTAAAAAATCATATGGCATTTGGAGACGTGTGTCTTGTTCCACTGTATAGTACAGTGAATAAGCAATGGAAACTAGCGTTATTGCCATTGCTGATAGCACCGTAATTAAGGTAAGTGAGCTGGCGTTTGACCGCATACGGTGCATTAGCGGTGCAAGCGACAGACTGTTGTACAGACCAAGCAGACCATTTTTTCGTTTACGGAACCAATAAATGCCCCAGCTAATTGTAACTCGAAAGACCAAGTAAGTACCTGCTATTGTCGTTGAAAGAACCAACAGCATATTTAAGAATAACTGGTCATTCAACATGTGCCCTGATAATTGATAGCCGAATCCAATAAGGCTTATACCAAGCAATGCCATGACAGTAGCTAAAAAAGGCCGAGGTTTATTGGGATGCTCCTGTTGCTTGTCTGCTTGAAACAAGTCAAGTAGCGTTGTTCGATAAATGGACAACAGTACTTGTATAGAAGTAAAAACAATAATAATTAGAAATACTAGCACCGTCATGAAAATGGCCTTCGCATTGATACTTATTCCCAAGACACCCTCCAATCCAAGCAATTTCATTAAAATTAGAAGAAACAGTCTAGATAATAAAGCCCCACAAACAATTCCAATCAATAGGGCACCCAAGCCTAGCAATGTATTCTCGATAATCAGATATCGAGCAACCCAACCTTTAGAAAGACCAATAAGCTGATACAGCCCAATTTCACGGCTTCTTCGCTTCAGAAAAATACGATTAGCATAAACCGTAAAAATACTGACAATGACAATAAGCAAAATACCTGCCACTTGAAAAGCGGTGAAGAAATCCACGCTCTCACTTGCCATTTCCTGAACTGCATGATCGTGCTGAAGTGATGAAAATATATAATACAAGCTTGTACTAAAAATGAGAGCAAAAAAATATAAGTAATAATGTTTTATATTTTTACGCATGCTACGAAAAGCTAAATCAACGACTGTCAACATTATCCCCTCCCAATACCGCCTGCACATCTAAGATTTCCTTAAAAAAGGCATGTCTTGACTTATCACCGCGGTAGAGTTCGGAATAAAGCCTTCCATCTTTCAAAAACACGACACGGTTACAGTAGCTGGATGCGACCGGGTCATGTGTCACCATGATAATTGTGACATTTCGCTGTTGATTAATTTTCTCCATCGTATCCAACAACGATGAAGCCGATTTAGAATCTAGTGCTCCAGTAGGCTCATCAGCAAATACAATGGAAGGTAAATGGATCAATGCCCTTCCTGCCGCAGTCCGCTGTTTTTGTCCCCCAGAGACTTCATGTGGATATTTATCTGCTAATTCTTTAATACCCAATACTTCCGCAATCTCAGTAAACTCTTTTTCTGCTTGATGCTTGCTCATTTTATGAAGGGATATCGGTAAAAGAATGTTCTCCTTGATTGTCAATGTATCTAGAAGATTGTAATCCTGAAAGATAAAGCCCAAATTCTTTCTACGAAATGCAGAAAGTGCGGAATCTTTCAAAGAAGAGATGTCCACATTTTCAACTAAAATGGCACCGTCCGTACATCGGTCGATAGTAGCCAATACATTAAGCAAAGTCGTCTTTCCCGAACCAGAAGGTCCCATAATCCCAACGAATTCTTTACGAGTTACATGCAAATCTATTCCCTTTAGCACATGTTGCGAACTGCTTCTGGAGCCATATGTTTTGTGAACATTCCGTGCAAGCAACACTGTTTCATTGACATTTAAATCGTTCATCATTAAACCTCCTTGTTCATCAATAACCCCATTTTACGCTAGTTCATACCTCTTGTCGTAAGTTTCATATGATAAAATTGCCACTTTAAATGACAATTTTGTCATGTTAGTCGTAATCAATAGGCAACAAAAAACAGACAGGAGAAAGTCCTGACTGTTGCATATGTTCGTTTCATTATAAATGTTGTGAGGAACTGTATCGTTTCTCACAGAGTTTTTGGAAATTACTGCTTACCTTAGAGCTTAATTTCATTTAATTACGGTCAAAAAAGTAGAGGAATCCAGGGCATAAATCGATTAGCATGCATTAAAATTGAAAAACCGAAGTGATTTCTAGCCCTCCTTTTAGTTCTAATAAAGTATATTGTTCACTATTTGGATTTCACCAAATGCTCATGGAACACTATAGGTTATTGCTTCTTCGGATGGTTTCAAATGTATTGGGGTCAGAAAAGGTTATTTGCATTACCGTTCCCCCACTTTTGCTGGATTTTGCTTTTAATGTAATTCCCAGCTTATCGGCAACCGTTTTTGCAAGATATAAGCCAAGACCAGTTGCAGCGTTTTGTATTCGACCATTTTCTCCCGTAAAGCCCTTGTCAAAAATACGGGGCAGATCATGCGGCTGTATGCCAGGTCCCTCATCCTGAAGATCCAATGTTACGTTGCCTCTTTCACTCACATTTGTCTTAATCACAATAGTCCCACCCACTGGACTATACTTAATTGCGTTAGTCAACAGTTGACGGAGGATGAAGCGGCACCATTTCACATCCGTAACAACTGTCACATTAGTACCTTCAATGTTGACCGCAAGATTTTTCTCCAAACACCAAGAAGCCAAATCTTGCACTTCTTCTGTAGCAAGTCGTTGTAAGGAAGCTTCCTCTAGCCGATAATCTGATTCCAATGTAGGCAATCGTGTCATATACAATTGCCGGTCAAGCAATAAGTGAATTTTTAGCCATTCTACTTCAATTTGACGAATGGCAGAGTCACTGCGGCGGGCGTCCAGGACTAGTTTCATTGCTGTGAGCGGGGTTTTTACTTCATGGATCCACGAAGCCATATAATCATCTTCAATCAGTCTTGCCTCATTAAATTTAGAAACCTGACGTTTGTATTGTAAATCCACAGCACGTAAAAATTCGTAAGTGATTTCATCCAATCTGTTCTCAGGTTCGGGCAGGTTTTCTATCCAATCTAAAGGGAGGTCTTTACTTAATAAATCAAGTGATGTGGTGAATTTCATTTCTTTCTTGTAACGCCATAAAAAAAATAAGCAAAACGTGATTAAAAATAACGCATTTAAATATAGAATAGAACTTGCCTCCACCGTGATTCCTTTATCAAGCATAATCAATATATTGGTCACACCGAGCAAGGCTACAAAAAGAAAAATCCAACTCTTTCTTAGTACGATGTATCGGATAAACATGGGAGTCCTCCTATAAAGAAATAGCCATATAACCTAATCCTTTTTTGGTAACAATAGCCTCGGACAATCCAATTTCCTCCAGCTTTTGTCGCAATCGAGTAATGTTAGCAGTAAGTGTATTGTCATTTACGAACTGTTCATCTTCCCAAAGCTTTCGCATCAAATCATGGCGTGAAATAATTTTATTGTTAGATTCAACGAGGAGTGTCAGCATAAAAAATTCGTTCTTTGTCAGATCCACTTCTTTACCTTCCCTACGGATTACTCCTCGTTTGATATCAATCAAAGCTCCATTCCATTCAACAATATTTGGCTTGTCTTTTCCATAAGCATAAGTCCGTCGAAGAATGGCCTGAATTTTACTATAAAGAACCTCCGTATGAAACGGCTTTTGAACATAATCGTCTGCTCCCATGTTCATCGCCATCACCATATCCATTGGATGATCTCGCGATGATAAAAAGATAATTGGAACTTCAGATACAGCCCGAATCTCCCGGCACCAATAAAAACCATCATACTTAGGAAGAACCACATCCATGATTACAAGCTGGGGCTGTTGTTCTGTAAACGAGCGCATGACTTCATCAAAATTATCAGGTCTTGTAACCTTAAATGACCAGGATTCCAAACCTGTCTTCAAAGCGGCAAACAAAGCGTCGTCATCTTCAACGACAAATATATTCATCTCCATTTGAGTTAACCTCCTGATAAAAATCTACAAGGTGAATTATTTCACATTATATCAAACTATCGAATCAAATTCATATTGTCAGTAAATGGTCAAATAGAGGCATACCACTTATTAAGCACGTTTTCTTTCGAGCACCCGACAGCCAAAAATAATAGGACAGAGGGGTTACTCTCCCTGTCCTATTATTTTTGTTGATTTTCCTAGAAACGCTTATTTTGTGTCGTCTTTCAATGCCCCCTCACCATAAACCATGACCTCAACTATTTTTCCCGTCTTTTCATTCAGGATTTCTTGAATGTATTTTTATCCCTATCTTCTAAAATGCTTGTGAAAGTGTTATCTAATGATTTCTAAATCGTTACACGTTGTAGCAACGAATAGCACTCCAAATGGCTCGAGTGGTGAACGCAGATATAGATAAATGCAGTAGTGTTTATCTTAGTTTATTTTATAAGATTTTTTTTACATAGACTTGTAGTAATTTTACATACCGGACCATGAGTGCATAAAAAATGTGCATCATCATTGTTCCGAAATACTTTATACAACCATGCGACATACACCTTTATATCTTAATAACAAACCTGTTCAAGAAACCTATACATCAAAAGCACCTGTTTCGCTTAACATCATTATGTTTTTAATTCAATATTTTGTCTGACAGTTGCATCCTTTATAAAAAGGGATGTATCATATCGTCTGCATTGATGATGGTTAGAATAGTGATTAACGCAAGAAATACAACAGGCGTCATCGTATTGCCGATTGAATCTTTGACTCTAATATGCGCAAGGACTGCCACCAGCATCGTAATTCCGAGCCAAATACCACCCCATGCAATCACTCCTTCAATCCAATACCCTGTAATAAGCACAGCAGCTCCAACTAACTGTACCATTCCTGTGACTACACGAAACCAGTCAGGTAGCTTTAGATTATTGAAAATGCCAACCCAGTATTTAACCCCTATTACTTTTGAAAAGCCTGAAAAAACATAGTATAACACCAGCAAACTTTGAAGAACAATTGAAAATATGATCATGTGCAATTCCTCCCTTTTATTTGTATCAATATTTTATTACTGACTAAATGGTAAGTTATAATTTTACATGTGTCAAGTGTAATTTTACAAAAGTTAAATTATACTTGACTTTTTTTCAGTAAGTGATAAGCTGGTGTTATTAGATTTTGCATGGAGGGTATCTTGATGGGTAAAATACGTAATGCAGAACGGACACAAAAGAATATTCTAGAAGCTGCGAGAAATGAGTTTTTCAATAAGGGATTTAAGGGAGCACGTATCGAATCGATAGCAGAGAATGCGGGTGTGAAAAAACAGTTAATTTATCATTACTACAAGGGTAAAAAGGAATTATATGAAGCCGTTTTGGCAAATTTGGCAACAAGTGGTCCGGAATGGGCAACCCGAGTTCCAGATAATCCGCAACATATTGCCGAGCATCGATACAATGTAAATAGTAAGGAGAGAGCGGACTTTATTAAGTTTACAGCTTGGCAGGCGCTTGAGTCACAAGCAGATCAAACTTCTTGGAATAAAAGCGGGGAACTTGCACTTCAATCCTATGTAGCGTACTGGAAAGAACAAAAGGATAAAGGAGTTTTGCCACCTGACCTCGAACCAGAACTTTTGGCACTGGCAATCACCGCTTTAACAACGTATCCCATTATCTTCAGTGATATTGCTAAGATATTTACCGGAAGCGATGAATCCGATCCTGAATTTCAAAGAAGATGGTCAGAATTTCTTACCAATCTTAGTGGACATATTATTAAAAATTAGAAAAGCTCACATTCACTCATACCTTTGCGAAAGTGTTAGTTTTTATTAAACTGAGTTCGTCAAAATATAACTACATTGAATACATTACCTCGCTATAGCTGTGTATTAATTTTTTCATAATGTAGTTCCCTTACCTCACGATTATGGAAGGCAATATTTATACTAACGACAATCGGTTCTGTTTAAATTTTATAATCAAAAAAACCTTCCATTTAAGGAAGGTTTTTCACACTTACATCTCATTAATTTTTTCTAACTAGCAACGCAACACACTCCACATGCATCGTATGCGGAAATAAGTCCACTGGCTGAACCTCAACAAGCTCATAACCAAATGGCTCAAGCTCCTTAATATCCACTGCAAATGTATCTGGATTACAGGATACATAAACAATACGTTCAGGCTTCGCACGCCCAATTCTTCGCATTACCTTTCCACCTGCACCAGAACGTGGCGGATCAAGAAGTAATAGCTCAGGTATTCCAAAGCTCTCTAACACTTCATCAATTCCTCGTCTTGCATCTTTTGCTAGGAAATACGTGTTATTAAGTCCATTATCCTTGGCATTTCGTTTTGCAGATTCAATCGACGTCTCCACGATTTCAATTCCTGCTAGCTTATCTACTTGACTAGCAAAAGGAAGAGAGAAGGTACCTACACCACAGAATAAATCAATCATTTTCTCATTTATCTTTGGCTTGCCCATTTCAAGAGCTAATTCTACTAGCTTCTGAGCTTGCGTAGGATTCGTTTGGAAGAATGTATCAAACCAAATACGATAACGGTATCCGAGCATTTCATCATAAATAAAATCACGACCTGCTAGTACATGAGTCTCCTCAGCCTGTGTACGGTCAGCCCAGTCTCTGTTCTCTAACCATAGTAAGCTTTTCACCTTAGGGAATTTCTCTGTTATCCGTGCTACCAAATCTTTTGTCGCAGTCTCTAACTCCCCATTAGGTGCTTCCGTAGCGAAAAGCCCTAGCATAATCTCTCCTGTTGCAAATGATTGGCGAACCATTAAATGACGAAGTAAGCCTTCATGATTATCCTTATCATAGCCAGATAACTCATGGGCCTTTGCCCAATCAGCAACCTCCATCGTTCCTTCTACCATTTCTTCACCCGCTATTAAACAAGTTTCTAGGGAAATGATTTTCCGGAAGTTTCCTAGTTCATGTAAACCAAGGGAGCCGTCCTTGGCAAAGGTAAACTCCATTTTATTTCGATAATGCCATGGGTTGTCCATTCCAATTGTGTCATGTACTAAATTTGGATCAAATCCTTGTTCTTCTAATACCTTCTTTACATGGTCCGTCTTTTCGTTTAGTTGGCCAGTATACTTCCAGTGCTGCCATACACAACCACCACAACGGTCAAAATGTGGGCATGGTGGGTCTACTCGTTCCACATGCGCCTCTACAATTTCTTCTGGCATTACTCGGGTTCTTTTCCTTTCAGGTTGTCCAACCGTTACACGGACCTTTTCTCCAGGTAACGTTTGGGGAATGGTTAATTTCAGCTTTCTAGGATTGACCTCCCCAATATCACGCCAAACAACGGCACGTCCAGATCCTTTTTTATCTAAATCACGAATTTCTGCGATATATGTTTCACTTTGTGTTGTTGTCAAGATTGATTCCTCCTCTCATAGGTTCTCTCTATATGAAGCTTATAACATACAATCTTAACATATTTGGTTCCTTGCATACTTCCTTATTATAGCGGAACATAGGATGATTGGGAACAACCTTTGTTACTTCCCTTTAAGGACTAGGTTAATATGCAGGGCTACTTTTGATAAGCAACTACTCCATCGCCACAATTAAATCGGAAAGATTATTACATTTCTAGAGTCAAAAGTGAAATAATATATTTGTAGGATACTATCGTTTTAGGAACGGAGGTATTACTTATGGAAAACGAAAAAGCAGATAGATTACGTATAATGCTTCAGGAATCCTTACAACCCGTGATTGACCGTTTAGAGCGATTGGAAAAAGAAATTCATGAATTAAAGGAACAGAAAAAAAGTAATAAATAAATGTTAAAAGCCGACGAATTAACGATTCATCGGCTTTTGTTATCGGTTATTTAATTTTGCTTTGCCTCACTATTCCTATTACAATCGGAATTCCCGCCCCTATTATTAATAAAGGCAGAGACCATACTCCAAAACCATTGCCCCACTCAAGTGCTATAGAAATAGATTCAAATGTAATAAAAGAAAAAACAATTAAACAGATATTCTTTAATTGATTCATCATTTTTCGGCTATTTAAGTAGAATTGTTCCGCATTTTCCTCAGTTAATCTCTTCGGATAATTATGAATTTCAGGATATTTTTCAAGGGCCTGCATCATAATTAGTAAGAATGCCCCGATTATCGGTAGTATTAGCAATTCCAATTTAGAACCCCAACGATCCACTTCACCGAGTGCATTATAATGGGCAGGTACTTCTTGAGGAAGCTTGCTCCAAATAACAATTAATAAGATAATGGAGCCAATATAGCAAGAATAGCCTACTATATCCCAAAACCATTCGGATTTTGTTTTTGTAATTGTTAATTTTGGTCTATCTGTCACTTTGCCAAGTTCCCCTTTATTATCTATACTATTTTCGTTCTATAGTTCATTAGTTTATTTACGAAATACCCTCGTAAAAGGTTTCAGGAATAGGCTAATTTACTATGAAAAGTCGGGAATTCCTAATCTATCTTGCGTTTAAAATACCGAGATATTCTTTCCATGGTCCAACATCGATTTTATATCGGGTTGCCATGACCCTTACAATCTGTGCAATATGGGTTAAATCATGAACAACCCAAGTAGAAATTAATTCTCTTACTTTAACCTCTCCAAATGCAGGATGAAAACCTCTTAATTCAAATTGTTCTTCCTTCGTGAATAGTTCCCTAAGTTTATTGATATTTTGTTGTCTCAGATCTTGAAACTCTAATAACTTTTCTTGAATGGACGAAGAGGTCTCGTTTAAATGTGAGAAACGATCAAAAGCGGGAAAAGGAATCTCTTTTCCTTCATGAAGAATATGTTCCAATCGCTGAATCCAGTTAGTCTTTTCAGCTTCAATTAGATGCCCTACCACTTCGTAAGCATTCCAGGTTCCGTCTCCTTCATTACAAAACAACCAGCTATCTGTCAAACCAGATAATAAATTTGCCAATGTCTGTGGTGTTCTTTCTAAAATTTCAATAGAACCATGTAAGGTGAACTCCATGTTATTTCCCCTTCCAAATATTTTATCTACTAATTATATGTTATTTCTCTGATAGGTAATTACTATTTCCATAATAGAGGTTTAATATATGTAAGGTGATAATGTATTGCATATTGCAGGAATGTATTACTATTCCTTATTTTTGGCTGCCATGTACTCTAAAAATGTATTTACCCTTTCCTTCTTATTTTTAGAACTAACCATATATACTTTTCTACTTGGAATATTCTCTTTAGGATTAAACTTCACCCGGGATATAAGACCATCCTTTTCATAGTCCCTAATAATACTCTCTAGCATGAATCCAATTCCTTCTCCATTTAGTATTAATCTTAATGCAATACCAGCATGATCAACCCTATAACGCATTGTTTCATGTTTTCCAACTTCTTCCTCAAACCACTCGGAGAAATCTGTACCCCAGTTATAATGGATGAACGGAATATCCTTTAAATCTTTAGATTCCAGTAGCCCTAAACTTCCTACAAAATGTGTTTCCCCAACTAAACATATAGATTCCTCTCTTATCATCTCCACATTAAATATAGGAGGATGAAGTGGATTATATACAAATCCCACATCAATTAACCCATATCTAATTTTTTCGATTATATCTTCCGAATGGCCTGTAATAAGACGTAATGAAGTATGCGGATTACTAGCTTGATATTGGTTTATTTGTTCAAAAATTGATGTTTCCCAAAGCGAGTTCATCCCACCTATTACCAAACTATGCGTAAATTTCGATTGAATTCGAGTAGTCTTAACACCCTCATTCATAATTTCTAATGTTTTTATTACATAAGTTAAGAAATTTTTCCCTGCGTCTGTTATTTCAACATTTCTAGTCTTTCGTAAAAAAAGTGTCTCACCAATTTCCTCCTCCAACGATTTAATTCTTGTCGTAACAGTAGATTGAACAACATTCATCTCTTCTGCTGTCCGTGTGAAATTTTTACTATTAGCAAGCGAAACAAATGTCTTCAACTGTTCAAAATCCATTTAACCACCTCATTAATTCAATTAATAAATTAAAGTAATGTAAATAATTCATTTTTAAAATTAGTTTCTCTTCATTACTATGAATTATAGGAGGGATTGGATGACCAAGCAAACTTATATTCTCGCTTTCTTAATATTTATTTTATCAACAGGTGGTTTCACTGCAATGCCTTTGTTCCCCTTACTAACAGATGTTCATAATATTTCACTAACACAGGCAAGTGGAATAACAGCTACCTATATATTGATGCAAAAAGTAACACCTATAGTTTTAGGTCCTATTGGTGATTATTTTGGTTATAAACGGATGTCCGTGTCAGGAGAATGGATAAGAGGAATTGGTTTTATTGGAGTAGGTTGTGTTTCCAACTATTATTTGCTATTGCTTTTCGCTTTATTGGCCGGATTAGGAGGTGGGTTTGCAAGTCCCTCCCTACAATCTCTAATCATGAAAAGTTCAACATACAATGCTAGGGCAAAAGTATCTTCGTTAAGGGCTACTGCCACAAGCGCTGGATTACTATTGGGTCCCATTATTGCGGGAATAGTTATTTGGACAGGAAACTTTCAATTTATTTTTGTTTTCGCTGGAAGTCTTTATTTAGTTGGAGCATTTTTATTAATTGTATTTGTTACATCTACGGAGCGGGATTTTCCAAAGAAAAAAATGTCTATTCAATCTATATTAGAAGCATTACGTAATAAAGGCTATATAAAATTAATAATTCTTATGCTTATGTTTTACATTTTAGTTGCACAGTTATTTGTCACACTACCGGAATATGCCAAACAGTTTACTGAACACATTCAGGCACTTTTTCTTATCAATGGAACAACCGGACTATTATTACAATATCCTGTAGGCGTTTTAATTAGTAAATATAACAAATCAAAGGTATTTATGTTTTTCGGTATAACATCTATTTTTTTATCCTTCGTAACTTTAGCTCTTTGGAATAACTTTTTAATGTTATTCGTTGCTGTATTCCTTTTTACAGTTGGTGAGATTCTTATATTACCTATAGTCGAAACGTCAATTGCAAACTTTTCAGATAGGTCAAGAAACATGGGGCTTTACTTCGGTATGAGTAATCTATCAGACGGAATCGGAAGACCATTTGGTAGTTTATTAGGAGGATGGCTAGTATTCAACTTACATTTTACGACAGTCTGGGTAGTTTTTTCAGGATTAACATTCCTGATGCTTTTGTTTTATATTTTATTTTTTAGAAGGTTTCTATAAGATACATGATCTAGACTCTTTCTGCTTTTTTCTTATAACATTTCTGAATCTATCCATAAACCCATATTAAGTAAATTGACCAAACTAAAAAACTGCACCAAAAATTTATTACTAACATTTTGGTGCAGTTAAAGACTTTGTTGTCGATTATTAAAAACGATATCAATTTAACAATATTTGAAACAATTAACTACAGCCTTATATAAGCAAGATGCTTCAGGGATTGAAATACCCCAAATCCTTTAAAAATCCTCTACCGGTTCTAAAGGCAGCCCTAGTTCTTTCGCCACATATTGCATAAACTCCCTACAGAAATAATAGCAATTCCATCTTGCAATTTTGTTCAATTCCCATTCCATTGTATTAACATCATACAGTATAGGACCTTGCTCTGTTTGCCTAATAAAAATAATGGCATGTTTACCAAATAGATTACAAGATTTCGCGTAAATATCATGTGATTTTGATACGTTGTTAGGATTAAGTGAGTATTTTATAATCGTCTCTTTTCCATACTCTTTACTGTTCATCTCAACAAAGCTAAATGTCGCTTGATCCAGTAACATATTAACAAGCCCAATATAATCCTTACGATTATAAGCATCTATAAATGCCTGAACAGATTCTGCATGAACATTAATAACATGTTCTTTCTTAAGCTCTGTGCCACTCTCTCTTGCCTCGTAAAGTCCCTTTCTAGCACGGTTTAGCAACCCATTTACAGCTCCTTCCGTACTTGCCAATAATTCTGCAACCTCTTTGGCTGTGAAGCGAAATGATTCCATAAGGATAAAGACAACTGCTTGTCGTGGGGTTAGATGATTTAATAAGGAATAAATTGCTTCATTTATTTCCAATGGATCTGCATATTCCTCACTCCATATTTCATCATTTAATTCCTCGTGCTTAAAACGCCCAGTTCTCCTACATTGATCCAGCCAATGGTTAGTAGCTACTCGAAATAGATATGCTTTTGTATTTAATTGTTGCTGGCGGTGAGATAGTGCTGATAGGGATGCAAATGCTTTTAATACCGTATCCTGAAGCAAATCCTCTGCATCCCATGGTGATCCAGTTAGCCGTAAACAATAGTTCCACAACTGTTTTCTATATGGCTGAACCAACTTCCAATACTTTCCCCATACATCAAGTGACTCTTCCCCAATTACTTGTAAATCCGTCATTACATCCACCTCCTACTTATATAACGAATGATAATGGCAAAATCATACGCAATCTGTACTTTTTTTAAAACACTCTATATCTTGCATTTTCCCAATTACAGTATTTATAAGTCAATAGAATGTCCTCTTTTCGTTTAAATAACACTAATTGAAACCTTTTCAATGCCTAAACGTATCTATTTATAGTACTAAATTGAACGATATAACAATCTACTAAAACATGAAAGAATAGAAGGTGTAAGTACATTGCAAGTAAATAATGCTAATAAAATTTCGCATCAACAAGATTTACAGAACAAACATTTATCTCCTATTGGATTAGGAAGCAGACTCAACCATATTGATAGTTTAAGAGGCTTTGCACTGCTAGGTATCCTGCTAGTTAATATGATTGCATTTCAATATGGCGTGGCTGGAATAGAAACAATCAAGACTGAATTATCGTCATTTGAAAGAGTGATTTATGACATTATCGAATGGTTATTCCAAGGTAGTTTTTATCCGGTCTTTTCCATTCTATTTGGGTTTGGTGCAGTTATCATGTGGGAAAGGGCCGAGGCGACTGGGCGCCCATTTAAACGAATCTTTTTCAGGAGAACCCTAATATTACTAGCAATTGGATATATACATTTACACTTTATCTGGGATGGAGATATTCTACTAACCTATGCGATAGCTGGTTTAGTTTTCACATTCTTCATTAAGAGACAGGCAATAACTGTTTTAATCTGGGCACTAGTCCTAGCATTTCTTATTAATGCACCTGGGCTAATACCAGCTGGAGATGAAGGAAACGAAATTAATCTATCATTATATAGTGAGTATGAGAAAGCTGTCTTAAGCGACGGATCCTATGCAGAAATCACAGCACATCGTTTTACGTCTAATCCATACGAAAAGGTTGATCTAGGATTTGAAATGGGATCACTTGAGCATCAGTTTTTTGCTAGCTTTCTTTCCATCCTTGATACGATCATGGTAACAACACAAGCCTTTATGTTGTTCCTCATAGGTGCTTTTATTGCCAAGAAAAAATGGCTGCACCATCTCACGGAAAACCGTCAGCTACTAAAACGTATCACGCTTATTTTCGTATTAGTTGGTTTAACGTTAAAGGGTAGCATGATTGTGACAGATAACTTAATGTTGGATTATTTCGGATATCTCCTTGGTGGGCCACTTGCAGCGATTGGGTATATCACGGGGTTCTCGTTACTATTTGCTAAGTATAAATCTAGCACCTTCATTCAAGGCTTCAATTCCATTGGAAGAATGGCATTAACCAACTATTTAACACATTCAATCGTGATGACAACGATCTTTTATGGATATGGTCTTGGCTTATTTGGGAAGCTTGGCATTTTAGTTGGAACATTAATGGCAATTGCTCTTATTGTAATTCAAATGTTCTTCAGTAGATGGTGGCTTTCACGTTTCCGTTTTGGTCCAATGGAATGGCTATGGCGTTCAGGAACGTATTTGAAGTTTCAGCCGATGAGGAAGAAAGCCTAATAGAAAAGAATTAAAGGTGGGTGCTAAGGAACAATTTCTTCAGTACAAAATAATAATCATTAATTTTAAGTCTACCGATATAAGGTATATGCTTCATATCGGTAGACTTAACCGTTTCTTGACCAATAATTACTTAGCTTTTCTCAGACAAGGATTTTTCGTATTCCTTTCTCACTCTGTGTAAGAGTTCGGCGTCTTTTAAGAGACGATAACCGGTTGATGCGAGAGCCTTTGCTCCCTTAATTAAAGCCTCGTCTCCAAGTGGTGACTTCGCCGCTTCTCTGAATTCGTTCGTATGTGCAATAAGATCATCTGGTCCAATTTTAATATGTGGGTGAGCAGTAGGAACCTCATAGCTTATATTCCCTGCATCGGTAGAACCTTTGCCACTTCGTTTTTCCGTATGAACAATTTCTCCAACCGCTTCTAATTCTTCTTTTATTACTGCATCTAATACGGAATTTAGGACGAAATCCTTCACCTCGTTTTGGAATCGCTCAATTTCTACTCTAGCTCCAGTTGCAAGTGCAGCCCCCTCTGCAATTGAGCGCACCTTTTCAGCTACTTCCTCTGTTTTACTCCAAGATTCAGCTCTTATGTAAAATCGAGCAGATGCATAGTCAGGAATGATGTTTGGAGCATCTCCACCATTGGTAATTATTCCATGGATACGTACATCTGTTGGAAGCTGCTGACGAAGTGCATTTATTCCATTAAACAATAGAATTACTGCGTCTAGTGCATTAATTCCTTGTTCCGGTGAACCTGAGGCATGTGCAGCTCTTCCAAAGAAATGAAAATCTAGTGGATCGACTGCTAGTGATTCAGTTGTTAAGGCTGTTTTTCCAGACGGGTGTATCATAAGCGCCACATCGATATCCTTTAAGTAGCCATGTTTAACAAAGCTTCCCTTAGCACTTCCATTCGGTCCTCCTTCTTCAGCTGGTGTTCCTAAGACAACGACACGTCCGCCTACTTCAGGAAGTGCTTTAGAAAGTGCAATTCCAGCAGCAACACTAGTTGTTCCAATAATGTTATGACCACATGCATGACCTAGACCTGGGAGTGCATCGTACTCAGCGAGGTATGCGACGGATGGACCAGGGATGCCACTATCCTTTACCGCATAAAAGGATGTCTCATGCCCTGCAACTGCCGTTTCAACCACAAAGCCTTCACTTTCTAAAAGTGCTACATGCTGTTCACAGGCAAAAAACTCTTGATTCCCTATTTCAGGTCTAGCGTGTATCGCCTGGCTAGTTTCAATATACTTCTGTCTGTTCGAATCAATCGATTCAACGATTAAATTAACACTACTTACACGTTTGCTCATCTTAACTACTCCTCCTTATAACCCTTCAAAAATTTTTAATAATTCTTCCTTGGTAATATCAATAACAATTGAGCCACCATTTGTGTCTATTTCTACGGCCTTTTCCACATCTTCCTCATGATATAATTCAACAATGCGCTGGAAAGTCTCATTGTCTTTATCCTCAGCTCGAGCAGCAAAAATGTTTACATATGGTATTGCATTTTCAGATGTACCATCTTCTAGAAAAATTGGATCTTTTACCGGATCAAAACCAGCTTGACCCGCTACCCCATTATTAATTACAGAAGCTGTAACATCAGGAAGAACCCTTGGTGTTTGTTGGGCTACGATTGGAAAAATATCTAAGTTCTTAGGATTCTCCACAATTTTTGATGGATCTCCAAACAGTCCAAAGTCAGCTGATAATTTAATTAATCCTGCAGATTCAAGTAGCTTCAATGCCCGTGCTTGGTTGGATGGGTCATCTGGAATTGCTATGCGTGCACCTTCTTCAATTTCGTTAATATCTTTAATTTTCTCTGAATAAATTCCCATTGGTGCAATAATAGTTGGACCAATCGGTAATAAGTCTACATTGTTTTCTTTATTAAATTGACTTAAGAATGCAATATGCTGGAAGGAATTAATATCAATATCTCCATCCGCCAATGCTTGGTTTGGAAGTGTGTAATCTGAGAACTCCACAAGCTCAATCTCAATCCCTTCTGCCTTTGCCTTCTTCTGAATCAGTGGCCATACTTCCCCATCTGTTCCTGTAACACCAATCTTAACAACTTTTGTTTTCTCGCCTTTTCCAGATGTATCACTACTACAAGCAGCTAGTGATACTACTGTGATAATCGCTAGTAAAAAAATGATTAATTTTTTCATCTTTTGTTCTCCTCGCTTTCTACCTGTTCCCTAACGTCTCATAATCTTTCTAGAAATAGTGTTACCAAGCCATTGTGCCAGCTGTACCAGTATGATTAGGATAATAACCGTAACAAGCATGACACTTCCATCAAAGCGCTGATAGCCATAGGTCATTGCAACATGGCCAAGACCTCCACCGCCAACTGTTCCCGCCATAGCTGAGAAGTCTATTAAACTAACTGTCACAAATGTTAAACCTAGAATTAGTGGGCCAAGTGCCTCTGGTATCAACACGGTATAAATAATTTGGAATGGACTTGCTCCCATCGCTTTGGCGGCTTCCACAACACCAGGGTCAATACTTACCAAGTTATTCTCTACAATCCGAGCAATCCCAAAAGAGGCGGCTATTGTCATCGGGAAAATCGCAGCCCAGGTTCCAATTGTTGTACCTACTACCAATCTAGTTAATGGGCTAATCGCGACTAAAAATATAATGAATGGAATTGGTCGAATGATATTTATGAAAATGTTCATGATTTGAAATACAAGCTGATTTTCTAAAATGTTCCCTTTTCGTGTTACGTATAGTAATAATCCAAAACCTATTCCTAGAATGGAGCCAAAGATTAGTGTCAAGATAACCATAAAGATTGTTTCACCTGTTGATTCCAAAATCCTTGGCCAAAATGTTGTCCAATCAACCCGCATCAAGTTCTACCTCCTCTACATCTACGATAGATTGCAGTTCTATCATTGCTGATTCAATCGCATCCGCATTGCCTTCAAAAGAAATTAGCAAATTACCAAATAACCTTTCCTGTAATTCACGTATGTAGCCATGTACAATATTGAAGTCGACACTGTATTTTTGCGTTATTTGTGAAAGGACGGGGGCATTTGTAATCTCTCCCTTGAAAGTGACACGATAAAGCCTCTTGCCACCCTTTTCCCTCCATTCCCTTAGTAATTTAGCAGAAGGTAAATCATTCTCTACGGATTTGATGAACCGCTTCGTTGTTGGGTGTTTGGGATTTGTAAATGTATCAAAGACAGAACCGACTTCAATGACTTCCCCTTCTTCCATGACGGCGACCCGGTCACAAATAGATTGAATAACATGCATTTCATGTGTAATTAATAAAACCGTTATTCCAAGTTCATGATTTACCTTTTTTAAAAGACGAAGAATATCACTTGTTGTATCCGGATCCAGTGCTGATGTTGCTTCATCACATATTAATATATCTGGTGACGTAGCAAGTGCCCGAGCAATCCCCACACGTTGCTTTTGACCACCAGAGAGCTGCTCTGGATAATCATTTGCTTTATCGGTAAGCCCAACAAAACTCAGTAGCTCCGAAACTCGCTCATTTATTTCTTTTTTAGGGATTCCGGCTAGCTTCAACGGATAAGCCACATTTCCCGCTACAGTACGTGAGGAAAACAAATTGAAGTTCTGAAAGATCATTCCTATTTTTCGCCGTAGCTTTCGTAGTTCTTTCTTAGGTAGTGTAGCAAGATCTACACCTTGGATCTGAATAGCCCCAGATGTTGGTTGCTCAAGCAGATTGACTAGCCGAAGTAATGTACTCTTTCCGGCACCACTAAAGCCAATAATGCCAAATATTTCTCCCTGCTCAATTGCAAGCGACACTCCTTTTACCGCATTCACCTCCCGCTTTCCGAGCCGGAATGTCTTAGAAGCGTTTTTAAATTCGATCATAGTCTGCTCCTCCTCGCAAATAGTTAATTCTCTGCAGCCAATAGTCGCAACCATCTAACTTCCCAGTATTCGAACGAAAAAAGCCTTCTAATTTCTCATCAAAAATAGAGAAATTAGAAGGCTTTATAAATTAAAACCATCTCCGTTCTCATCTTTCAAATGCAATATGGGTTGCATTTGTAGGATTTGGCACAGTGTTCATTTTCATGAATCTGTTGCCGAGACTTCATTGGGCCTATTCCCTCAATCTCTCTTGATAAGAAGTGATGTTACTATTTAATTGTTTGCAAGAATTATATATCACTATATTCCCAATTTGAAATACTGTCAATACCTTTTATTATTTTCTATACAATTAATTTTATTTTCATGATTATGACAGATTGAATTAATGTTATTCGAGCTTTATGTTAAAATTAATAAATAAACCCTACCAACCTTCCACTATAGTAGAAGGTTGGTAGGTAAATTTAAGATAAACAACTAGACCTTAAAAGGTTTAAACATCATGGAGGAATGATTTAACAAATGAAAAAACGAACTAAAATTCTATTATTCAACGCCACTTTCATTATTCTAGTAGGATGTGCAAATAATCCAACTAAAAACGAAACCGTTCATACAGAGGAAAGTATTCCATCAAGTACGGTAGGGGAAGCATACGGTAATGATTCTTCTGACACCTCCAATGTAGCGTCGATTGGTACAGATAGCAATACTTCTGAAAATGGGGACGTAAGTGGAGGTCATACGGAAGAAAACAACCCACTATCCGAATACTCTAATGAACAAATCGAATATGCAAGAGTTTGGTTACAGCTTGGTCCAAATCAAGAAATAGACAATTTATATGTCCAACATATACCAGCTGGAACACCTCTCAATCCTGATGATGAGACTAGTGCTAATTATCCTGTGGATGTTATTCAGTTGGCTGGTTCTCGATTAGTCGATGGTTCTGTAACGTATAGTGGGAATGGCGATGGAACGATCAATATTTACAATGTACCAATTCGCTGGGATGGCCAATATCCTGCTGGTGAAGACTTCTACACAGATATTATTAACAATACAAAGCTTGTTTATATTGATCCAGCTGAAGATGATAACATCGTTGAGCTAATAAGAAAGCAAATTATTAATTAAACCAAATATAAGCATACATAGATCAAATAGGTGATAAGGAGGAAGCGAATATGAGTAATAAAAAGATGTTGTCACTAGAACAGCAGGAAGGATTATTTAGAGTATTGAATGCTCGTTTTGAGAAACATAGGAATCGCCATGAAGATATAGAGTGGGAAAAAGTCCAAGCAAAGCTAGAAGCGAATCCTAGTAAAATGTGGTCCCTATTTGAAATGGAAAGAACTGGCGGTGAACCTGATGTTGTTGGTTATGATCAGGATAAGGACGAATACATTTTTTATGATTGTTCTGCTGAAAGTCCTAAAGGTCGCAGAAGTATTTGCTACGACAGAGAAGCACTGGAGGCTAGAAAAAAACATAAACCGGAAAACAGCGCTATGGACATGGCAACAGAAATGGGAATTGAACTCTTAACGGAAGACCAATATAGAAAGCTACAGAAACTTGGAAACTTCGATATGAAAACATCTAGCTGGATAAAAACACCTGCTGAAATTAGAAAGCTTGGCGGCGCACTTTTTTGTGATTATCGCTATGAACATGTCTTTGTCTATCACAATGGTGCGGATTCATACTATGGTGCTAGAGGGTTCCGTGGTTCATTAACCGTATAATTTAATAGATAGTCATATAAAGAAGAAACACTACAGGTGAGCTTAATTTCATTGTTTAGCTATCAAAGTTTTAGAGAAAGAATGAAATTCACAGTTGTATAAAGGGGGATGATTTAAGTTTAGCAATAGCTAAATAAATCATCCCCCTTGTACTTAATTGGAGTCAATATAATTAAGAATTATCGGCTGATTCTCCTCCATTGTCGCTTTGTATAAACTAATATTTCCAACAGTAGGTTTTGAAGCATCAGAGTGAACCTCAAAGTTTTCTTTTAATGCGATTGTCCATACTGCTTCATTATCTTTCTTTAGAACGATTGCTAGTGTACCAAATTGCTCCAAATTCTCCCATGAGAACAATTCAGATTCATTACCTACCGTAACATTTATTCCATCTGGACCACTTGTCACTGTGACATTATCTCCTTGCCAAACACCGTGTATCTCTGCTCCTACGTAATAATAGGATAATCCGCCCTTACGATCGCCATACGTCCCTACAAATTGTTGAATGTCACCATTTTTATCCTTATAGGTTAGAACTGCTATATCCTTAGCCAGCCACTTTACTTTATTGTTTCCATTTATCTTATTTTCCAAGACTTCTTTAGGACGAGCGAGAATACCATAATACGGGCGATAATAGATTGCTTCCCCACTTTGGACATTTTCCTTTACCGAGAATATTTTACTCAAGCTTGGTGATATGCTTGTTATATTTCTAATTTGTTGATTGCTATTTTCAAGTAGGACAATATTCGTAAGAAAGAAGATAACTCCAATACTAGCAATAATAACTTGATGGCTATTTTTCAGTTTAAGTAAAACTAGCAGCGCTACCGCTAAAAAAACGACAAATAAAAGATTAATCATATAAAATATACGGTTATCAATATACTCCACTTGATAGCGCACATGTAAAAAGAGGAATCCCATTTGTAAGCAAAAAAATCCGATTGCAATTAGAAAAAGCGTCCAGCCGACTATTTTTTTCCATTTTGCCCTATCCTTCATCCGGTTCTACCTCCTGCAAAAACTCCCATGTTAGACCATTATCCTTTGAAATAAATTTTCCTTTTACTAATCCACCTTCATAATCACCATTTGGCCCTTGATTTACTAGAACAGCCAGGTGGTCTTCCTCAATAAATGGAGCTTCCGCTTGAACAAACACTTTTCCGTACGGAGCGGGAATACTTAAACGAGCATGCCTCCAAACCTTTCCTCCATCCTGTGTCACATAGACATCTGGTGCTTCTGGATTAATGGTTCCATAGGATAGAAACCCTGTCTTCTCATCCACAAAGCTACCGAATGCAATCATCCTAGTAGTTGGAGGATCTTCAGTTTTCGTCCAGGTTTTACCACTATCGAAGGTTAGGAATACTGTTGAATACTCTTGAGACATTGTACGATCACCTGATACGATTACATATCCAAAGCTATCATTTAGAAACGCAATCTTTCGAAAACGAAGCTCTGGAAATTCCTCAGCTATTACACTATCTTGCCATGTATTCCCCTGATCAGTAGTATATTTCATGTTTAGCCCAACTTGCTTATATAGAAATGCTAAACGCTCTTCCGATAAAACATAGCTACCTTCAATCAATTCCTGTTTGTTCCCTTGATACTCTCCATTGAACAATAAATTTTTATCCACTGGGACTTTTATCCAATCCTTCCCCTTATTGTATGTAATAGTTAGTTCATCATTTTGTAAACTATAACTAATTGGGTCATCATTAACAGGTTGTAATGGCGTATTTTCTATCTCATTAGGTGTCTCTTCTTGGAGGTTATTTCGTAGATTTAGTTGTGGAAGCGTGTAGTTGTGTTCTAGATTCTGATAATAATATGTTCCTACGATGATTGCAGTTACCATAAGAACTGATAGTATTAAAAGGTAATTTCTCATGAATGGAACTCCTTTTTATTTCTATTTTCCTATATTTTGCTGGCTCTCTACAAATCTATAAAGTAACCATACTGGATTTATCTATCGATGATCCTAAGTGTCTTGCTCCCATCCATGTCAGATAACTATAGGATACTTTTTATTAACATTAATGTTATCACAAGCAGAAATAAGTTTACACACTTAATAAGAGAAATTCACAATGCTACAGCCCTTCAAAACAAATAGAAAAAGGGATTCAATTGAATCCCTTTTTCTAATACCTTTTTCAATTTTATACTAGCATTGAATTAAGAAATTTCCCCTGTTTCATGATTATTTTTAATCATAAAATTAGTAAGCATCTCACGAACTTCATCCGTTGACTCTGTCGCCATTAAATCATTTCGTAATTCACTTGCCCCTCTAAATCCCCGGACATATATCTTAAAGAAGCGACGTAGAGGTCTAAATGGACGTGGTTCATATTCTTTGGAATATTTATCATGTAAATCAAGCTGCAATCTTAAGAGATCTAGTAATTCCTCACTACTATGTTCTTTCTTCTCTTTTTCAAAGGCAAACGGATTTTTAAATACACCACGCCCAATCATAACACCATCTACACCATATTGATCAACAAGTTTTAGGCCAGTTTGACGGTCAGGAATATCGCCATTGATTGTCAAAAGTGTATCAGGTGCCACCTCATCCCGAAGCTTCTTAATCTCTGGAATGAGCTCCCAATGAGCATCAACATTACTCATTTCCTTTTTTGTACGCAAATGTATGGAAAGATTTACGATGTCTTGCTTCAATACATGTGTTAACCAGTCACGCCATTCGTCTACTTCCGTATAACCAAGTCTTGTCTTAACACTAACAGGCAATCCTCCCGCTTTTGCTGCTTGGATTAATTCTGCGGCAACCTCTGGACGCCGTATAAGACCACATCCCTTTCCTTTTGGTGCCACGTTTGGTGCAGGGCAGCCCATATTGATATCCAAACCCTTAAACCCTAATTCTGCCATCCCAATACTCATTTGGCGAAAATATTCGGGCTTGTCTCCCCAAATATGGGCAACAATCGGTTGTTCATCCTCTGTAAATGTTAAGCGCCCACGTACACTTTGCTGGCCATCTGGGTGACAATAGCTCTCCGTGTTTGTAAACTCTGTAAAAAACACATCTGGTCTCGCTGCTTCGCTAATTACATGACGAAAAACAACATCCGTCACATCTTCCATTGGTGCAAGTATAAAAAACGGTCGTGGTAAATCACGCCAAAAATTATCTGTCATAATTAAATTCCAATCCTCTCATTATGGGAATTATTACTTTTCCCAAAAATAAAAAAGCAAAGATATCTCTGCCTCTTACACTTATACCATGCTTAAGCACTTTTTATCAACTATCGTAAATTTGGAACATTTTACTTTTTAATAGAAAGAATGAAATGTTCCAAAGAAAATTGATAGTTAATGAAGGTAGATTGGAAAGAAAGGTTATATGGAAATGGTGATTATCTTAAATCTTGTCTCGCCTATTTCGTTACGATAATTAAGTCCATCTCATGCTATGGCTTATAGCTTTGGTTTTCCATACGTTGTTTTATGAAATATTTAAGGAGAGTATTCAGAATTTATAGTGGATAAACAAATATAAGAACTGATATTAATTACAAATGGAGAAGAACATTGTTAAACTATTGGCGCGATTGTGGAGTAAACGTAAATAACTATATTAAACAAATACTATCGCTATGCCTTCATGATTTGAAAGCAAAGAACTTTTTGAATAAGCCGCATTTCTCTACGGAAGAATGCGGCTTCGTGGCATCAATAATTAACATTTTTTTTACTCAGTACCGATTAGTAAATAGAATCACATAATTCCACTTGAACATCTTCAGGTGCATTTTCTAATCGATGATAAAATTCTAAACTCCAATTTTCACGTGCACGCTGTAAACCTTTGTCAGCTATCCATTGATGTAACTTCTCATAACTATTCATGATTGAGTAAATTGGTCCATTGTGCATGGTAGTAGCGTATCTTTGTGGTGGAACAGTAAGGGTAACCATATCATTAGGGATATCGCTATATTCAGATACTTGTACACAAACCCAGTAGCCATCTTGATCATCAGTTGATGCATCAACTACAAAAGCACCTACTTGCCTACCTGAATGTAATACGTTTTTAATTTCCGTAGTTCTTTCCTTAAGTAAAGCTGCTGCTTTTGAGATTTCTTCTTGATATTTATTTCCTTCACAAACGACACGAAATCCTACTAATCGGATTTCTCCTAATTCCTTAATTGCCTTTTCGTCAATACTATTCTTTGACATATAATAGACATCCCTTCTTCTTAATTTCTGTTATTTTTACTATTAAGCATACGTGCAACAGTTAATAAATCGAATTGTACAATACTACTTCAAGATCATCAGGGACGTTTTCATTGATTTCGAATTGTTGATAGAATTCAAGATTCCAACAATCATTGGCACTTTTTATTCTTTTACGAATCAACCATTCCTGCAACCTTTCGTGACTTTTCCTTATTAAGTGTTTATGTCCTTGGTGTAATGTAATTGCGTATTTTTGTGGAGGTACTGTTAATGAGACCATATCTTTAGGAATATCTTCGTATTTAGATACTTGAACACTAACCCAATAACCGTCTTTTTCCGATGGAAACTCCTCTACTATAAAAGCACCTATTTGCTTTCCAGAATTCAATACATGCTTAATCTCATCAGTTCTTCTATGTAGCAAATTGGCTGCTTTCGGTATTTCTTCTTGATATTTATCTCCTTCACATAAAACACGAAAACCTACTAATCGTATTTCTTCTAAATCCTTAATAAAATAGTTATGTTCGGTTTTCCTGTTTTCGCTTTTACCTAATAGAACCTTTAATGAACGTGGTTTTGGTTGGGGTTTAAAATCTTCAATAGGTAAGAGATTTTCAAGAGGTATCGCTTCACTCATACCATTTGCTCCTTTCTATTATAGGTATATAGCAACGAACTGTAATCTCTTTGTTTATGGAAGTGTGATATAGTGCAAACCACTGTCTTGAATCATCAATGATATATTTTTCTTCTGATACAATCCAACGATGGATGATTTCCAAAACTCCCATTAATGATCCGTAGGACTTCGTTTCAATTGTAGCGAATAATCCACCGCCCAACATCTTTTTATCAATAGTAGAATCGCTAATGCTATCAAGCCTTGACAAGGTGGTTATACCATATTCACACCAGTTTTCACGATCGTTTTCGTTTCCATAATTGTAGGATAAATATAACTGACAATTAGCAAAGTCAATTGGTAAATCTGTTTCTAACCATTTTGATAGAGTATTATCAGCATCCGCTTGGGCACTTTCCCCATAACTTTTACTATAAGCAACCCAAAATGGCTCTACCTCTTCTACTTTAGCCATCTCTGGTTTCAGCTGACGTTCTATTGGCAGATATAATTTCATACGTACAAGCTTTTTGTTAAAAGTAATGTACTCTTCTAGATAGGTGTGCGCCCCTTCTGTAAACTGACTTTTCGGTAGCCATTCAGAATACAGTCGATTCCATAATGAAATTATATTTTGTTCACATTCTGCTGATATTGATCCAACCGCATACAGCCCACCTTGAATATTTTTTATTTCCATTCCTTCTATTGAATCATAAATAGATTCTTCCACAGGAACCAGCATTTCATAGGCGAAAACCTCGGTGGAATATTCTGAATTCCCATGGTACTCCGAGTCTATATTCCGTCCAAAATATCTAATTTTCTTATTGTTCATATGCGATTTTTGTATTAAACTTTGAACAATATTAAATGCATCCTTTTCAATTCCTTCGATACAATTGGCTTTATGTTTATAGCTGAATACAGTCATATCCTTTAGACGGAGTACCTTGACATCCGGATATCTATCAAACAAATCGCGCCCCTCGAGGTAATTTACCTTTTCGAATAGATTAATATATTCAAAGCAATAATATATATCCGATTCTTTATATACCTTTGGCGTAACACCTACTATTTTTTTGAATGACTTCGAAAAAGATGCTTGTGATTCAAAACCACATGCCAAAGCAATATCTAGGACTGTATTGTTTGAGTTTTTCAGATGTTCTGAAGCAATGCTAATTATTCTTTTACGCATGTAGTCTTTGACTGGATGTCCAGTAAGAGAATAAAACATCCGATATAAATGTGGAAGTGACATTGAGGCTACCTTTGCTACTTCTTCTAATTCCACTTTGTCCTCCATATGTTCTTCTATAAAATCAATTGCTGCCTGAACACTTTCTATGTAATTCATTATTCACCACCTTTCTAGAAAAAACATACGTTGGATAGATGATTAAGGAATTATTTCCTTACTGTTACTATAACAAACAATTAAATTATACTTTTGTCCATTTTTATCAAATTATAGTACACTCGTTCACGAATTTTAACAAAGATATCTAAATATTATTTTCCTCAGAGATTAACTCAGAAGAATTGTAAAATAATAAATCACAGTAAAGTAACCACCTTAAAAATATCCTCTGTTCCGATCATCGAACAAAGAAGGTACTCTCCTTAGTAAGAAAAGTACCTTCTAGTTAAAGAGATAATAGATAATGCCTTATTTTAAAATATCCACCTTTTCCATAAAGTAACTAACCATTACAAATCATTACAACATTTTTATCAGGATCACTAATATTAAAGAAAGCAAAATCATCAAATTCAATAATATCGGATTCTATTTGATAGCCTAACCCTATTATATATTCAAAGGACTTTTGAATGTCATCCGTATAAAAGTTAAACAGTGGATGTGGTGACGGACTTATTTTTTTAGTTGCGTCTAAAGGACCTGCATCCAAAGTAAGTCCAGTGTATT
Organism: Ornithinibacillus bavariensis; assembly: GCF_018333235.1. GTDB lineage: Bacteria > Bacillota > Bacilli > Bacillales > Amphibacillaceae > Ornithinibacillus > Ornithinibacillus bavariensis. Next base: position 151,917 of record NZ_BORP01000005.1, read on the forward strand.
GATTCATTTGTAAATTATGAACTGGTCTTGAAACTTTTGTTAAGTCTATCTCTTGATTGAGCAATCGACTGTACCATTTGACAGACCTTTCTAAATCACTTACATGGACAAAAACTGTGTTCATCTTATTTCTAATTGGGCTATTCATCTTTTATCTCTCCTTGTATAGTTTATTAATCCCTTTTACGGAATCTATACTTATACAACGAATGAATTAATGAAAACCTTACATATGTTATTAAAAAATATGATAAAAATATTCTGCATTTAAATTTACCTTTAACTCTTTAGCAACCAATCTCATAATATCCCAAGAAAAACAGTAAAATTTCCAATATGTTATTTTATCATCTGCTGTCTCTATGTAATGAACGTTATTCAAGTAAAGCTGATTATCGTGTTTCATTTCTAATTCAATAACTACTGGGCGACCCCATAGCATTTTGTATTCAGATACAATAATATGTTGATTTTTTACAATCTCGTGCCAATCCTTTAGAGAGTTTTTCTTCGTTTCATCAGATCCCAATTCAATGCCAGAGTGAGTAATGTCAGTAACTATATTTTCATCTAATATAGATGAAATTAATTTTGGATCTTTTCTTCTAAACCCTTCCAGTAAAATTTCTATTGCTTTATTAAACGCAATATCCTTTGTGTTCGTTTTAACCTTTTGTGTTTCATTTTTCTCTCCTTTCCGCAGTTTTTCTCTTGCTCTACTTAAATTTGTGTGTATTGCTCCTTCAGTCGTTCCAATAATCTCTGCAACTTCTTTTCCTTTATATTTAAAAGCATCTGATAATATCAGTACAACATACTGCATAGGAGTAAGATTTGACACCAAGAAATCAATGTTTTCGAACAGTTGGAACTCACCTTCATAAGGCACATTCTTTAAAGATTCTTCATTACCTGAGAAACTTATGATTCTTTCTCTTCTTCTTTGATCTATATATAGGTTTGTTGCAATTTTAAATAAATATGATTTCGTTTTTACTGGCTGATATAATTTTGCTATTACTGAAAAGGACTTCAACAATGTATCTTGAACTAAATCTTCTGCATCCCAAGGATTACGCGTTAAACTATAACAATATCTCCACAAATCTGACCGATATGGTTCAATTTTTTCTTTAAAGTCCTTTTCTAAATTTCTTAAATTATCACTTAGATTATTTAGGTTATCGATTCTCAAATTTCTCACCTGCTTAGATATTAATTTTGTATCTCCATCTTTGAAAAAACTGCCCTGTTCGATTACGTACATGGTTTCACAACTCTTTTATATTAACATAAGAGTCTAAGTAAACTGATACTGATATAAAATCCAACCCGAATAGCTTACTATCAAAGATAAATACTTACTTTCAGATAATACTACTTATAGTTCCTTTCAAAAAAAATTGATAAGAAAAAAGAACCGAGGAAGCATACCTGTGATACGTCCACGGTTCTTGATTGATTTCAGTAATGAAACAACTATTGAAAAGATATTGATTTATATTGTTAAAGCATAATTGAAAGAAAAACGATAAAGGTTACACTGTATCGGACTATTAATTAAGGTCATATTAAAACTAACAATAGATTTACAAAGGATTCTCTTTCGCTTATCTGTCCTTGTTCTTTGTTGATAGGACAAAAGCTATCAATGCAAAGCCACTAAAAATCGATGTTGGGATTCCATATCCTAATAGATATTCAGAGGTATAACCAGAGGTTAAAACAAAAATAAACATGCCCAAACTAATAAGTAATATTATTAAAACAAACATAGAGATTCTATTAAGCATACTATTCCTCCATATCTTCTTATTTAGTAACACTGAATCATGATTAATTAATTAAAGTTTGGTTGACAAATAGAACACTTATTAGGAGTAAAATAATCATGTTTTAGAGTTGTTCTAAATAGTTTAAAAAAGCTATTCATTCGTTATCTCAAAAAACTCCCCATTAATTGTTAGATAAGCATCTTCATTTTCCGTTAAATCCACTGCAGAATCCTTAGATATAAATACAACCGTTACTGACTTATCTTCATTTATTTCAACCGGAAAACTTAACCTCTTGCTCGTCTCCCAACCTTCTGGGGCTTGTATCGTAGTATATTCCATCACTTCCACTTCAACATCTTGATAGACTGGCAATTCAACTAATTCAAGTGTCATAGAATCTTTTGGATGGATATTTAACACGAAATAGGATGTATCTCCTTCTTTATAAGTACCTGTTGAATACGAAAGTTGATCGAAGTCGATGTTATTGTTGCATCCTGCCAACATAGTTAACAACAAAACGAGAAAAATACTTTTACTCATTACCTTTCCCACCACGTCTTCACAACCTTTAATTTCTTACCTTTTTTGGCTAACAGAATATTTCGATTTATCTTCATAAGTAACTGTTACTTTACGTATAAATTCACATTCTATTTCTATTAATAGTTAGCTGCTTCTAATCGTTGTTTAATCTTTTCCGATATTTCAGGGTTATCTTTACCATGAAACGTATCATATAAGTCACGCATTGAACCCCTAAAGTGCTCAAGATCCTCATAATATAACTAATTTTGTTTAGCCGATTCTTGTAGATTTCTACATCCTCATCGGAAACTTTCTCCTCTTGTAATGCCTTATCAATAGACCTCGAAATACATTTCTCCCACTTCTGAAATAGGAAGCCTAAAATGGTCAAATTGACTTTGCTTATTAATTGTTTCAATTCTAAAGGATCCTATTAAATCCAAGCCATGCTCTGTTTGAAGCGCCTCCTGCATAATCGAAAGCATATCTCTAACCGAATAACGTGTATCCTGAATTAACAGTAAATAATCATAACCCACCTCAACCTTCATTCTCTTCGCTTCTTTATAAAAATGGGAACTAGTAAAAACCAACACAATCACTAACACACTTAACAACTTAATTATTATGTTTTTTTTCACATTATTATCCCCCACTCTATATAAAAAAATATTTCTTTGAAATTTTCTTGTTCTTTGTCCTAACTCCCCCGTTAACACAACATCTTAATAATTAAATATTAACATAATATTCAAAACAAACATAAAAATAAAGACCATCACACTTGATGATCCTTTATTTCACTATCACACCTGATAGCTTAATAGTAACAGTAATTAATCAGCATTAATAGAATGTTTCCCGTTTTTCTTATACCAGTTCAACGCTTTTACTTCTATTTCTCTAACAAGATGTTCCTTAGTTGCTTCCTAAAATAGCATGTATAATTTAGTTATGTTAGTTTTGAAATTAGGAGGGATTAATGATGATTCAAAGCTCTATAGATAATAAAATCACTGACAAAAATAAACTTAAGATTTTGACATGGAATATTAGACATGGAGGAACAAAGTATACACTAGACAAAATTATTCAATCACTTATCTTTCACAATGCAGATGTAGTAGTATTAACAGAATTTAGAAATAACGATAATGACTTTAATATTGTATGGAGAAAGTACAAAATTATAAAAAGCGTTATCTAACTAGGAATCGGTAAGAACTTCAACAATCTTTCTAGCGTAATGTTACAAAATTTAATAAATTTGTTAGAAAAAATAATATATTTGTTATAATATGAATAGTCAGGAAATATTAGAGAGCGAGGGATAGTGTGTCTGGAATAGGTGTTCTATTAAAATACTATCGGACTCAAAAGAAAAAGACACAAACTGACTTATGTATGGGAATATGTACGCCTTCTTATTTAAGCAGGATAGAGAATAACCTAATTGAAGCTGATGATGAAATTTATAGTCTATTGTTTGAAAGGCTAGACTTATCATATGAAAAAATAATACAGGATAATTGTAATTTGGATCAACGATTAGAAGAATGGTATAAAGACATGTTCTTCCAAAAAGAGTCCAAGGAAAATATTGAGGAACTTAAAGGATTATGTATGATTTCTAGTCCGGATATTCTTATTAAATTCGAAATTACTTATTGTAGATATCTAATATTGACTCAGGATATTGAATTATCACTTAATAAGATTAATAGTCTTAGAAAGTTAAGCATACCCGCAGAAAACAACAGAAATTACTTCTTATATGTTAATGTGCTTTTATTATACCACTTTAGAGTAAAAGAGTATTCAGAAGCGTTGAGAATTGGAATAAAAGCTTCCAACACAGATGGTTTTGAATCTTTAGGAAAAGACTATGAGGTAGGTGCTTTTTATTATAATTTAGCTCTTAATTATAAAAATCTATACATATACGATAAAAGTAGATATTACGCAGAAAAAGCTTTAAGGCTGTTCCTTGATAACTATTATCTAGAATTAGCGATTGATTGTCAAATTCTATTGGGAATTAGTTTTAATAATACTGGGAATTGGAGCGATTCCTTGCGTTCCTATTTAAAAGCAAAACGGTTACTAAACTATTTACCCGAAAAATATCATGACACTTATCTTGGAATGATAGAAAACAATATTGGTTATTGCTATCAAAGAATCGGTGAATACGAAAAGGCAATAAATTATTATTCGAAAAGCTTAATATATAAAAAGGATAATGAACAACTACTTACATTGATTAATTTAGTACATTGTCATCATCTTTTAGGGAATTCTAGTAAATCTAAAAAATTATTGATAAAGTCATTAGGTTTAAGAACTGCTAGTAGACCTGTTAATCTCTCATTACAATTAGATTTTATGAGTTTGATTATACTAGAAGATATTCTTTCTCTAGAAGAAATAATAGAATTGGAACAAATATTTGAAGAGTTAGTTAAAAGAAATTTCCAAGATGCTATTATTCATTACGGTGAGACGTTAGCTAAATTGTTTGAAAAATATCACCACTATAAAAAAGCTGCTAAGGTTTATAAATCCATATTATATACTAATAAGGGGAACTTATCTGGTAACAATCCACGTATTCAGAGAAAAACCAAATATTTCTAAATATATGGTTGAATAATATAGAGGGGAGGGACATTAATGAAAAAAATATTATTAACGTTAGCATTGATGTTAGGGATATACTTTCTTCTGAGTCCGAATCCTTATATAGAAGCATCCATCTTTGAAGAAGATCCAGGTCCAATGGATATTGACTATGATAAAGGAGAATAACTAATAAAACCCTTAAGTCTATTAGATTATTTAATAGCCTCAGGGGTTTTATTAGTTTAGTAACCTAAAACAGAGGTGACTTTTACGTTGTTCAGATCGAAATGTTTACCAGTCCAAACCAACATTTCTGTAGCATTATCTAGGTACTGTGCTGCCGTTCTACTATAACTTAGTCTTGCTTGTGTTGCATAAGAGAAAGATGTCATATTTCGGAATATATCAAAAGCAGCTACACTTTGAGATACAAACATTACCCATCCCGGAGGTCCAGAAAATCCTGCAGCAAACGTTATCATTAAAGTTAATAGTTGCCACCAAGAACCTACCTCAGCATAAGTTTCCGCCATCATATGTCGGATAATATATTCTTTATAGTTATCAATATTTCGTTGGAATTGTGTGAGGCCATCTGCGTTTTTTCGGTTACCAATAGAATTTCCGGTAACCTGTAGGTATCTCTGAGGAGCATAACTTAAAGCCTGAACGGTAAAATTACCATTAAAATTATTCGTATTATAATAATTATCGTATGCACCGTTAGCAGCAGTCAAATGGTTGTCTTCTTCAAGTTGCGCCATTACTTCCTTTGCCATCTTAACTAAATTATCTAGATGTTCTTGGGTGTAACCTTCAGTTTCTTTATAATCTACTTCTTGTAATTGACTTACTTGTTGGCTCAGGTACTTCGATAACGAATCTTCCTGATTCGCGCTTAATGTAATAATGGGTTGGTCCATGCTTAAATTCTCTATTAATTGTGTTGATGGTTTATCCAGTTCGATTTTATTCTTCTTTTCCAGTGCTTTTCCAGTCGATAAATCGTTAATAAATTCTTCGTGCTTGATGGTACTCTTTAAGAAATTCCCATCTAAATCATAGTGGTCTTCGATCATATAAAGTATAGTTTGAACTTGATTACCATTACGAATCGTTTCGGTAGTTGAGTTTACTTTATTATACCCAACTTTTTCCCATAAGCCTTCTTTATTTTTTTCAAGAGTTTCCGTTACGAATGCTTCTGTAATTTTATATTCTTTTAATTCGTCTTTTACAGATGTGGAATCTGCTAAACTGACAGCGGGTCCAATCATAGTGACTAATAGCGTTAATATGACACTTAACTGTAAAGTTTTACTTAGTATTTTCTTCATCCTTTGCAACTCCTTTTTAAATTATAGAAACAGTAAATTTCCGTTATGAAATTCTTTACTCACCCCTTTCCTGAAGTTTTGAAATTTCCTGTCCCTAATTTTATTATACATATTTTTCGCAATGTTCAGATTTAACAAATCGGTACAATTTGACTAGATAATAACGCGACTTTAGGTCAATTTGCGCAACTTTTAAAATGATTAGATATGTTATACTAGATTCCTAGTTTATATTAAAATGATTAGTAATAAAGAGGAGGTAGGGAAGTGATTTATGAAAACAAAATCATTTAAGTATAGGAGTTTGATTTATATTTTAGCTTCTATCACTTTATTTCTCTTGATTCTTTGTCTTGTAGCATATGGGAAGTATACTGATAAAAAAGAAGAATTTGATAAAGTAAGTTTATATTTATATGAATTAGAAGTTGAAACCCCTTTGGAAGCTATTCTAAATTACATTGGAACAGGACCAATCGAACTAGTTGATTGGGATAAACAGGGATTACATGAAGAACTCACTTTTCTTTTTAACAATCTTGATAAAGGGTTATTTAATGTCGATTATCTTGGAACAGAAGTAATTCCTGAAGAAACACTTACACAACTTTGGAACTTACAAAAAATAATACAGATCATCGTTAACGATACTTCAGAAGATAGTATAAACAATGAAACGAAAGAGAGGATTATAAAACTCACCAATGCTATTAATTCCTGTGAAATGATAGGGATTAACAGGAGTTGGAATCAAGTACATTCAGAGTTAGAATGTTTATTGAACAATTATTAAAAAGCAAAGATACCTTGCGAATCGACGCAGGGTATCTTTAATATAAAAGAAAGATAACTTTATAAAATTCATACAGTATTCGGCCTATAGATATGAGGGCTGCCCCTTCCTTCATTATAGAGAAGAATTCATACACTACATACCTTTTCATCCTTGACTAAAAATATAGCCCCTACTTTTGCCTAACTGTAGCAACAATTCTATGCTACAGTTAGGCAAAAGATGATAGGACTTTTTATATTTCAATGTGCGACAATGCATATTAAAACAAGGAATGATCTTCTATTTTTATTAGCACTTTTTATATATGATTTTCATGGTCTTTAGATTCATCTAAAAACTCTTCTAAATTTGGAGATTGATTATATTTAATTGCAGCTTGCTTATCTTTTTTAATAATGGACGTTGTTAGATCAATATGATTTATGCTTGCAATGGCCACAGCGTAATGGATAACATCAACTAGCTCATTTTCTAAAGAAGTATTTCCTGTATTTTCCTTTCGCCCTTCTAACTGGTTTAGTACCTCTGCTACCTCACCAATCTCTTCTACTAATTTCATAAACAAAGCAGACGAAGTGCGTCCATTTTGTATTTTAGAGCTAGGTAGCTCTGTAACTCATATAATGTTAATTGCTTCGTATTTTCTTTGTATTTTCCCATTTTAATACTCCCCCTACAAAATTAAGCATCATCCCTAATGAAGCTGATATTATTTAAACGCTTCTGCCTATCAATCGAATAAATTGTACAAAAAAGGCGGTTAATCCTTCTTGGATTAACACTCCTGATAGTTTAAGTGAGAGTAATCACAAATTTATTATTTAAAAGCCACAGCTTTAATTTATTTTATCCAGACAACTCCCATTGCCCAACCCATATTATAGAATTGGCATCCGGGCAACAACTTTCCATATAAATCGTAATAATCTTGTTCAGATAGATACTTATCTGAGGCTAAATGCTCAAGCCATGATTTAGAAGTGTTGTGTTTAAAAACTCTAATCGCATTTTTCATTCCAAATTTCAAACAATGGGGTAAAAAATCTTGGATTGCTCCTAATACATAAACATAGGTAGGCGGAGTCTCGACCTCAGATACATTATCAAGAATAACTATTCTTCCTTCCTCATTCAACAGTTCCTTCATTTGCTGTATCACGCTGGGTATATCATTCAAATGATGAAATGTTGTTCGACTTACAATAAAATCAAACTTCTCATTAAAATTAAGTTGTTCTGCATTCATATTTAAATAAACCGTATTTGTTAGTTGACGCTTCGATTTGGCAAGATTAAGCATCTCATTAGAAATATCAATCCCTATAACTTCATCATAATAACTTGCTAACTTCTCCACTAACAAACCCGAACCACAACCGATATCTAATGCCCTGCCTTTCTCTGGAAACATATTAGACAAAGAGAATGAATAATCATTTAAAAGAGCGTTCACGAAGTCGTATTCTTCTGCAACTTTATCAAACTGTGATTCTGCTGTATTCAAAAAAATCCCCACTTCCTAATTTCCTTATATATTAAATATATACTAAGAGTTCACTCTATAACTAATTGAAATAACTTACTTATTCCTTTCCCACTTTTCCGGCTCTAAAATGCACGTTTTCCCCCCCTCTTTTTCCAACTGTTTTTTCACCTTTTTTCTATGTTGCGTAATGGAAAGAAGAAAAAACCGAGTAAAGACAAGGGATGAACATAAAAAAGACCCGGAAATCGGAAATGTTTATTTTCACGAAAACCGGATCTGAATCGGAAAATGTTTATTTTAATAAGGGATTGTTTATTTTAAATAGACAACCTTCTCTCCAACCAAACCACACTCTCAATATGCATGCTCTGTGGGAACATATCTACTGGCTGGACTTCTTTTGTTTCATATCCACCGTCTTCTAAAATACGTAAGTCACGTGCTAATGTTGATGGATTACAAGATACATACACAATCCGCTTCGGACCCATTTCAATCATGGCATTAAGCAATCCTTCATCACAGCCCCTGCGTGGAGGATCTACTACAATGACGTCCGGCCTTAATCCCTCTTCCTTCCATCTTGGCATAACTTCTTCAGCAGTTCCTACTGCAAATTCGACATTAGTCATTCCATTTAGCTTCGCATTCACCTTTGCATCCGCAATCGCCTCCGGAACAACCTCGACACCATAAACCTTTTTAGCTTTCTGTGCTAAGAAAAGAGATATCGTTCCAATTCCACAATATGCATCAATGACCGTATCTTCCTCATTAATTGCAGCATATTCCAATGCTTTCTCATAAAGTCGTTTCGTTTGTGTCGGATTCACCTGGTAGAAGGATTTAGCCGAGATAGCAAAGCGAACCTGCCCAATTGAATCATAAATATATTCTTGTCCCCAAAGCACCTTTGTCTGATCCCCTAATATCACGTTGGTACGTGCAGGATTAATATTATGGATGATGGACTTTACGTTCGGATATGTCTCGGTCAACTCACGAATAAACTCATCTACATGAGGTAAGTTCTTAGTACGCGTAATTAATACAATCATCGTTTCCTTTGTTTCTTGACCAGTTCGGACCATAATATGACGCAAGACGCCAGTATGACTTTTCTCGTCATAGGCTTCAATCCCTACCCGATTGGCAATTCGTCTTACAGCTTCTACCATCCGATCATTCAAGTCCTCCTGAACGACACATGTGTCCATATCATCAATGATTTGATGGCTTCGCATTTGATAGAATCCCGTAATCAGCTCTCCATCCTTCTCTCCAACTGGAATGGAAACCTTATTTCGGTATCGCCACGGATCCTCCATCCCAATCGTTGGGTGTACCGGAACATGGTCCAAATGTGCAATTTTATGCATCACATTTTTAACCTGTTGCTGTTTCATCGCTAGCTGGAGATTGTAGCTCATATGCTGAATTTGGCAGCCTCCACATTTGTAGAAGACATCACAAGGAGGCTCGACCCTCTCTGGACTCGGATTTTTCACCTCAAGAAGCTTCCCAAAGCCGAAGTTTTTATTTACTTTTACTACCTTAACGGTTGCTTCCTCACCAGGAAGTCCATACGGTACAAATAATGGATAGCCATCTATTTTTCCAACGCCGTTCCCTTCATGGGTTAGATCCTCGAAACGAAGGGTGATGGTATCATTCTTTTTCACTGGTATAGCTTGTTTTGCCATTTATGTATCTTCCTTCACGATCTTATTTACTGCTCTTTATCTTATCATACCTTTTGGAAAAAATTATATGATATGAAAGGAGACTACCGATTAATTAGTAGTCTCCCTATTCAAATAGGACTCGGGCACAAAAAACTCAATATGCTGCTGTAAATTGCGAAATTCTCCTGGTAAAAGTCCACCATATTCTCCGTCTATATTAAGCTGCATCTTGTCCTCTGGGGTTACGATAATATGCTTTGCTTTCGTATAGATAACATGCTTATCGTCTAAATGAGCTCCTCTTAAGGCTAAGGTGACGATACGAATAAACTCTGCTAGATTCGTTTTCCGTAATATTAACAAATCAAAATACCCATCATCCAAACAAGCATCCGGAGCTAATTTCTCGAATCCACCAACAGAATTTGTATTGGATATTAAAAATAACATAATATCTTCTTCTAGAACGGTTCCATCATACTCTATTTTGACATGAGCTGGCTTTAATGATGGTAGCATTTCAATTCCTTTTACATAATAGGCAAGCTGACCAAGCATCGTTTTTAGCTTACTTGGAACATCATAGGTTAGTTCCGTAAGCTTCCCACCGCCAGCAATATTAATAAAATAATGTTCATTTACTTTCCCTATATCTAGAAGCATCGAATGATCTTCTAAAATAACATCTACTGCCTTCTGAATATCCCGAGGAATCGTTAATGCCCTAGCAAAGTCATTCGTAGTTCCTACTGGAATGACTCCTAGTCTTGGCCGATAATCCTGCTCAGCTATGCCGTTTATTACCTCATTGATTGTTCCATCTCCACCAGCAGCGATAACAACATCATATCTCCGCTCTACTGCTATTCGTGCAGCCTCGGTTGCATCGCCTTCACCAGTAGTAGCATGTGCCGATGTTTCATATCCAGCTTTTTCCAATTTTTCAAGTACTGCTGGTAATTCCTTTTTAAATGCCTCTCGGCCAGAAGTAGGATTATAAATTATACGGGCCCTTTTCATCTTACTTGTCCCCTCTCCAATGCTACATTATGCTAGAAACATATATAATAGTCTTTCTTTTAAATAAGTAGATAATTTTTCATGCATTATTATCATAGCCATATTTTTGGGTTTTGAAAAGCATTACGAAAAAAATTAACTTTAATTGCTTTTACTATCACTTTTTCTAGTATTTCTTAGAAAAGGTCTGTAAATTTATCCCCAGTATCCTTTTACCAGCTTTCTGAAAAACTATGAAAATAGAAAAAAAACAGGCTGTCGAGATTAATCGACAGCCTGTAGTGACGGTACACTACTTTTCAGTGTGCTTAATTTTATTTGTTTGTAAGCTTAAAGTTCTCAACTAATTGGTGCAGTTCTTCTGCAACCGTAGTTAATGAAGCAGCAGAACCTGCAATTTCTTCCATCGATGCAAGCTGTTGTTGTGTAGACGCTGAAACATTTTGTGTTTCGTCTGAAATTGTGTTCCCTATTAACGCTACCTCTTGGAATGTATTGTTAAATTGCTCTGTAGCCGAGGAAATTTCTTTTATTTCCGTAGTAATGCGCATAATCTGATTACTAATAGTGTCTACATAACCAGTTATATTTTTAAACGACAGACCGGCATTATTGGCAATATCTATTCCTTTTTCTACTTCTGCAGTTGCTGTTTCCATTGATTTAACTGTATTGATTGTTTCTGTTTGGATTGTTCCTATTACATCTTTTATTTGTTCAGCCGAGTGTGAAGATTGTTCAGCGAGCTTACGAACCTCATCTGCTACGACAGCAAAGCCTTTGCCGTGTTCTCCAGCTCTTGCTGCTTCTATCGCTGCATTTAATGCTAGTAAATTCGTTTGTTCAGAGATATCGGTAATAACATCAACAATATTACTAATTTGTTCAGATAGCTTACCGAGCCCTTCAATATTACTAGAAAGCTCATGAGTATTTTGCTTAATATATTCCATCTGCGTAATTGTTGTACCCAGAGCGTTGTTTCCTTCAGTTACTGCTGACTTTGCATTCGTAGCTGTACTAGAAACTTCATCAGAGCTTAATGCAATTTGATTTATCGACTCTGCCATTTCTTGTGCTAATTTAGAGCTTTGTGAAATACTACTATTTTGATTATCCATGCTCATTGCAACTTCTTGAACCGATGTAGAGATTTGTTCGGTTGCTGAAGTATTTTGATCTGTACTTGCATTTAATTCTTCCGCAGCTCCCGCTAGGCTTATCGATTTATCTCGAACCTGAAGAATAACTTGATTTAGGTTTTCACGCATCGTATTAAATGCCTGAGCCAATGTTCCTAATTCATCATTTCGTTTTAAGTCGATAGCAACACTTAGATCACCTTGACTCATCGTATTACTTGCATCCATCAATTCCTTGATTGGCTTTGAAATAGAACGAGTAATGAACACGATTAATATCCCACCAAGTAATAAAGATGCCACAATGACAATTAAAGTAGTATTCAGTATCGGTCTTACTCCTTGTTTGATTTCATCATCATACATCGTACCAACAATTTTCCAACCAGTTAATTCACTTGTATCAAATGCTGATTGCATTTGTTCGCCTTCTATTTGATAGCTGAGTTCCCCTTCGGTTGTCTTATATAGTTCTTCTAAAAATGATTCTGTTGCTTCTGTTCCTGCTTCATTAGTAGGATGGCTAATATATTTCTTTGTTCCGTCTAATAAGAACATATATCCCCCCTCACCAATAGTTACAGAGTTAATAATTTCAGTTAGGTTTCCTAATTCTAAATTCACCCCAACTACACCCTTATTATCTGCAGTCACCTTAGCAATTGTAACAACAATCTCACCAGAGGATGACGAAACATATGGATCCGTTACTACCACATTTCCTCTATCGGCAATTGCCTGCTCGTACCACGGGCGTTTTCTTGGATCATAATCTGGTGGATTCACAAAAGATGAAGGAGCATTCATAAATTCCCCTGTTTCTGTACCAACATAAATTTGTTCGTATACAGCATCTTTGGACTTCTGTATTTCGTCTAATATGTCCCTTGTTCTATCATCATGATCATCTTTTATATCGGTAGTATTAATTGTGTTAGCTAAATAATTAACAATATCCATCTGATTTAGAACAAATTGATCTACCGTTTGTCTCATGATACTGACATTCTTTTGTGCAGAATCTATCATACTTTTTTCCATATTTGAACTGGAGCTCTGATAAGAAATCGCTCCAATTGCGATAGTTGGAATTAATAAGACGATCAAGAAAGAAACGACAAGCCTATTTCTTAAACTTATTGATTTAGTCCTTTTTTTCTCTTTGTTTGTTTTACCCTTCAACACAACATTTCCTCCTAACATTATGTAAATATTTTCACAAAGTCTATATCGGACTAAACTCCTAATTTGTTTATCTTTTTTAAGATAATAAAACTACTATGAAAAATTCGATAATTACATCAACTTTTTATAAAAGAGAAGTTGTATAATAAAAAAGCCTGCAGAATGTGTATTCTGCAGGCTTTGATTTTTAATGGCTATCGTTTATCCATTTCCTCTATCAAAATCTTGTTAACCATTGGTGGGTTAGCTTGTCCTTTGGTTGCTTTCATTACTTGTCCTACAAGGAAACCAAGTGCACGGTCTTTACCATTTTTATAATCAATAATAGATTGTTCATTTTCATTTAAAATTCCTGTAATCACTTCACGTAATTGACCTTCATCTGAAATCTGAACTAGACCTTTTGCTTTAACGATTTCTTCTGGATCGCCACCCTTTTCAACTAATTCAGCAAAGACTTTCTTCGCTATCTTAGATGAAATAGTACCTTCCTCAATAAGTTTAATCATTTTTCCTAAACCTTCTGGAGTTAATGCAAGGTCATGAAGTTCTTTTAAATGCTTGTTCATGTATCCAGATACTTCACCCATTAACCAGTTAGATGCAAGCTTAATGTCAGCACCATTTTTGACGGTTTCTTCAAAGAAATCAGCCATTTCCTTTGAGCTTGTTAGGTTTGTTGCATCATACTCCGATAATCCCAATTCCTCGATATAGCGCTGTTTACGGGCATCCGGTAGTTCTGGAATTTCCTTACGAATTCTTTCCTTCCAGGCATCATCGATATAAAGCGGAACTAAGTCTGGTTCTGGGAAGTAACGGTAATCATCTGATCCTTCTTTAACACGCATCAGAATTGTTTCTTTTGTTTTCTCATCAAAACGACGTGTTTCCTGTAGGATTTCACCACCAGATAATAAAACTTTCTCTTGACGTTTTTCTTCAAACTCAAGACCCTTTTGAACAAAAGCAAAGGAGTTTAAGTTCTTTAATTCTGTTTTCGTTCCAAATTCCTTTTGTCCATATGGACGAAGAGAAATGTTCGCATCACAGCGAAGTGACCCTTCCTGCATTTTCACATCGGAAACACCAGTGTATTGAATAATTGTTTTTAACTTCTCTAAATAAGCATATGCCTCTTCAGGTGTACGCATATCTGGTTCAGATACGATTTCAATTAACGGTGTTCCTTGACGGTTAAAATCAACATAAGAATATCCATCTTCACCATGTGTTAATTTACCTGCATCCTCTTCTAGGTGAACTCTAGTAATACCGATTTTTTTCTTTTTACCGCCTACTTCAATTTCAATCCAGCCATGTTCGCCAATTGGTTGATCAAATTGTGAGATTTGATATGCCTTTGGATTGTCTGGGTAGAAGTAGTTTTTTCGGTCAAATTTCGTATCTGTTGCGATTTCGCAATTTAATGCCATAGCCGCCTTCATTGCAAAGTTTACAGCTTCTTCGTTTAGAACTGGTAGTACACCTGGATATCCTAAGTCAATTGGGTTCACGTTTGTATTTGGTTCAGCACCAAAGGCATTTGGGCTTGGACTGAATATTTTTGACTTCGTTTTTAATTCCACGTGCACTTCAAGACCAATAATCGTTTCAAAATTCATTAGTTTGCACCTCCGATTTGAGGTCGTTTTGTATGATGATCAGTTGCCTGCTCAAATGCATGTGCTGCACGGTATACCGTAGCTTCATCAAAATGCTTTCCAATAATCTGTAATCCAATTGGTAGGCCATCTGGTGAGAAGCCACATGGAATGGAAATACCTGGAACTCCAGCAAGGTTAACTGGAATCGTTAAAATATCATTTGCATACATGGTTAATGGATCATCGATTTTTTCTCCTACCTTAAAAGCAGGAGTTGGTGTAGTTGGCCCAATTACCACATCATATGTTTCAAAAATTTTATCGAAATCATTTTTGATTAAGGTACGAACCTTCTGCGCTTTCTTATAGTAAGCATCATAATAACCTGAGCTTAATGCAAAGGTACCTAGCATAATACGACGCTTAACCTCTTCACCAAAGCCTTCACTACGAGACTTTTTAAACATATCAATCATATTCTCTGCTTTTTCTGAGCGAACTCCATACCGAACACCATCAAATCGTGCAAGATTTGCAGAAGCCTCAGATGAAGAAATTAAATAATATGCTGCCACAGCATATTTAGAATGAGGTAGAGAGACCTCTTCCCATGTTGCACCAAGTGATTCATAAACCCTTAGCGCCTCTAATACTGCCTCTTTCACCTCAGGATTTACACCCTCTGCCAAATATTCTTTCGGTACAGCAATCTTCAATCCTTTTACATCACCAGTTAAAGACTCAGTATACGTAGGAATATCAATATTAGCACTTGTGGCATCCATCTTGTCATGACCAGCAATAACTTCTAATACTCTTGCATTATCTTCTACTGTACGGGTTAACGGACCAATTTGATCAAGTGATGATGCAAATGCAACTAATCCAAAACGAGATACAAGACCATATGTAGGCTTTAATCCAACCACTCCACAAAATGCAGCTGGTTGACGAATAGAACCACCTGTATCAGAGCCAAGAGAAAATAACACTTCCCCTGCAGCTACTGCTGCTGCTGAGCCACCACTAGATCCTCCTGGAACATAATCCGTATTCCAAGGGTTACGTGTTGGTGTGAAGCTTGAGTTTTCATTAGAAGAACCCATCGCAAACTCATCCATATTTAATTTTCCAATGGTTATCGATTTCTCAGCATTCAATTTTTCAACAACAGTTGCATCATAAAGGGGATCATTAAAGTTTCGTAAGAACTGACTGGCACATGTTGTACGTAATCCCTTCGTTACGATATTATCTTTAATTCCAGCAGGGATACCGAATAATTTTGCTATAGTATCCTCAAGTGAATCCAATTCCTTCGCTTTCGAACGAGCATTTTCTTCATCTAATGTTAAGAATGCATGCACCTTATCGTCTACTTCTTTGATTCGTTTATAAGAAGTGTCCACAAGATCACTAACGGTAATCTCTT
Source organism: Ornithinibacillus bavariensis (assembly GCF_018333235.1). GTDB lineage: Bacteria > Bacillota > Bacilli > Bacillales > Amphibacillaceae > Ornithinibacillus > Ornithinibacillus bavariensis. The sequence continues at coordinate 168,535 of NZ_BORP01000005.1, forward strand.
TATTATGTAATTTCGCTTCTAATTCTTTTATACTATGATCAAACAATGACATTGTGTTCCCTCCTTATTCCAGAATTGATGGTACTCGGAATTGTCCATCCTTGTGATCAGGAGCATTTTTTAATGCCTCTTCTCGTGTAATCCAATGTCTAGGCTCGTCCTTACGCATCACATTTTTAAGGTCTAATACGTGAGTTGTAGGCTCAATCCCATCTGTATCGATTTCGTTTAATTGCTCTGCAAACGAAATAATCGCACTTAGATGGTCTGTAAACATTTCAGCTTCTTCTTCTGTTATTTCAAGGCGAGCAAGATTCGCAACATGCTTCACTTGTTCCTTTGTAATACTAGCCATTTTTTTGCACCTCCACCAATATATTGTATACTATCCAATTGATATAAAAAATCATCTACAATACTATTGATAATAGCAGAATTCCCTAGGCTTAGGCAAATTTTAGGGGAATACGTACATACGAAAAGAGGACACTTCTAGTACCGAAGTGTCCAGCCTGTTTGTAACTCATTTCATTTTGATTGTGCTCTTGCCTGATCAAATTCTGTCTTCATTTCAATTGTTGGTCTACCTAGTAAACTGACGAATACCGTAAATAATAGGTTTAGGATAAAGCCTGGGACAATTTCATATAAATCAAATATTCCACCCTTTAAGAAACCTCCCCATATTACTACGGTTAACGCACCTGCAATGATACCTGCTAATGCACCATTTCTTGTGATGCCTTTCCAAAACAATGACAACAAAATAGTCGGCCCAAATGCTGCACCAAAGCCAGCCCACGCATAGCCAACAAGTTCGAGAACAGAGCTTTCTGGATTCAATGCTATGATAGTCGCTATTAGTGCGATAACTACGGTTGCTATTCTACCTACCCAAACTAGTTCTTTATCAGATGCCTTTCTTCTAAAGATAGCTTTATAAAAATCCTCTGCAACAGCTGATGAAGATACTAGTAATTGAGAATCAATGGTGCTCATAATAGCAGACAAAATAGCTGCAAGTAGGATTCCTGCTATAACTGGGTGGAATAAAATTTGCGAGAAGGCGATAAAGATTGTTTCTTCATTATCCAATACTTGAATACCACCTTGTTCGATAACCTTAATACCGATATCACTTAATACACCTACATCCTGTGTACTGATAAATGCAATCCCTGCAAACCCAGTAAAAATTGCACCATATAGTCCTAGAATCATCCACGTTGTACCAATAACTTTTGCTTTTGGTACATCTTTATGGGACCGTAATGCCATAAAACGCACTAAAATATGTGGCTGGCCGAAATACCCAAGCCCCCAAGCTGCACCAGAAATGATAGCTATCCCACCAGCAAATGTGCCAAATCCTGCCATAATATCTAAAGCTGACGGATTTAACTTTCCTACCGCTTGAATAGTCGCATCCCAGCTACCGACATGGTTAATTGCCACAATTGGGACAACAATTAATGCAAACAGCATTAACAGCCCCTGGAAGAAGTCCGTCCAAACAACAGCCAAAAAGCCCCCTAAGAAAGTATATGAGACCACAACAAGTGCACCAATCCATAGTGCCAAATGATAGGGTAATCCAAAAGATGCCTCGAACAATGTTGCTCCAGCAACCATGCCAGAGGATGTGTAAAAGGTAAAAAACAAAAGGATGACTAGTGCAGAGCTAACACGAAGAATATGTGTATTATCTTTAAAACGATTTTCCAAAAAGTCCGGAATTGTAATCGAATTATTGGAAACCTCTGTATATACTCGAAGTCTTTTCGCGACAAATTGCCAGTTTAAATAAGCACCAACAGCAAGACCAATGGCCATCCACCCACCATAGGCACCACCAAAGCCAGAAACATAAATAGCTCCCGGCAGACCTAAAAGCAGCCAGCCACTCATATCTGAGGCCCCTGCACTAAGCGCCGCTAGGCTTGGACTTAAGGAGCGCCCACCTAATACATAGTCTGATAGATTATTGGTTCGATAATACATGATAATACCAATAATCAGCATTCCAATTAAATATACAATAAAGGTTATTAAAATCGTGATATCCACTTATTTCCTCCCCCTATTAGCTGTTATTAACGAATAGATAGATAAAATAATCAACAGTGGCATAGGGACAAACATCCAAAACCATGTTGCACCTGTTAATGCATACTCCTCCAATGCAATACCCTCCTCATTTTGTTTTTTCCTTCCTTATGAAAAGTGTATGCGAGTGGTCTTTTGCTTTACTACTATTTTTAGTGCAAAACCTCTTTTAAATAAAAAAAGACCTGAAATAGCTTCTAGACTACTTCAGGTAAAAATCTATCATATAGTAATAGGGTAAAAACAAAGATTACTGACAAGCTTAAAAAATTGATTGCTTAGAAATTAAAGGTTAACGCTAAAAGATGTTGCCTTTTGGAAAATAGGTGGATGTGCTTCGCCACCATGAACTAAATCGCTTTGCTGATTCTCTTGTAAGAACAAGAATCCTCCCATTAAAATCACTCCTAATGCTACTGATGCAATCATTTTTTTCATGAACTATCCTCCTTTACAAATTAACTACTTCCTCAAATGTGAGGTTAGCTAGTTTATAGTATTTTACAGAGTCCTTATACCTTCCAACATCTTCAAAATGCTTTGCTAACATTTTTGAAAATAGAATTAAATTAGCATGGTCCTTATGTTTTTTGAGATAAGGGATAAGATCCTCTGTTACTAACGTTGTAAATTTCTCATAGTCACCATTTATTGCATGAATATAAGAGTGAATAATATAGTAATATAAATCGTAGAACACACTATTTCTAGCCTGACTTAGGATGACTTTTGCTTGTTCAATTATCTCTAATGCTTTATCAAAGTTTTGTAGCTTATAATATTCCTTAATAAGGTTTGTAATTGCTATTAATCTTTCATTTATGCCGACTGAATCATCGTCTATTGCTTGAAGATAGTATTTAATTGCTTGCTTTGATTCACCCATAACAGCATATAAATAACCTAAGTTTTGATTTGTTAGCTGAATTACATTATTATTCTTGTTCAATTCACCTAAATGTCTTGCAAGATTATAATGTTTAATTGCTTTTTGATACATTTTAATTCTCCGATAAGAAATACCTAAAATAATATGGCATTGTGCACAGCGGAGAAAATTATATTCTTTTTGAAATATCTCAATCGCTTTATCCGCATATTCGATGGCTTCTAATGTATGTAATAACGTACTGTGTGTGACAGAGATTACATAATATAAATCAGCAATTTCACTGTCTGGTAAATTTAAATAGCTTATCTTTCCCTCTGCTAAATTATACATTCTCAATGATTGATTGTACTCATTGCTAGTGGTAGCATAATTCCCTTTAAATTTGTACCAGTAGTACATTTGTAAGTTATCAAAGTTACCAGAAAGTTCATTTAGGCTGTTAATCTGTTCTAATGCATTATCAAATTCTCCTAAGATTAAAAAATACCGAATCTTATGAATTTCAAATAACATAAGACTATCAGATCGAACAACAGCAAGTAACTCATTTAATTCATTATACTTATCAATCATTTCATTTTTATCACTAGCATCGAAAAGCATATTAAACCACTCTTCACATTTCTCTTTAATGGTTATCGTTTGATCTCCATCAAGATCAATGCCAAGGCGTGTACAAAGCATACTAACGACTTCTGGGCTTGCCTCTGCTCGGAGGTTTTCTATCTTTGACAAATAGGACATAGAAACAATTCCTTCTGCTAGTTCTTCCTGTGTCATACCTTTTTTGACACGTTGCAATTTGATAAAGGAGCCTATTTCCATGTTACTTTCCTCCTAATTTTTGTCTCTATTTCTATTTGTTATCTATATAATAACATAATTCAAACTAATTGATATTGGGAAAGTTGGGGGTAAAAAGTACTAATAAAGCCCAAAAAACTTTCCTACTTTCCTAAAATGAGGAAAGTAGGAAAGTTTTTAGACAAAAAGATAAAAATTCATGTCGAAAAGTGTAAAAAATAGTCGAAAATCTAAATCATTTTACTTTTTATTTCCTAACTTTCTTGAAGGCGTAAAAAGACCTCTTTCGATTAAAATTGAAAGAGGTCTTTTTGATTATAGCATTTCGGAAGTTGTTTTACCTTGCATATGCTGAATCAAATAGTCAGGTCCTCCAGCTTTTGAATCTGTTCCTGACATATTGAAGCCACCAAATGGTTGGTAACCAACAATAGCAGCGGTACATCCACGGTTGAAGTACAGATTACCAACATGGAAGTCTCTACGTGCTTGTTCTAAGTGCTCACGATTATTCGTAATAACGGCACCAGTTAATCCATATTCTGTATTATTAGCAATTTCAATTGCTTCATCAAAATCTTTTGCCTTTGCTAATGCAACAACAGGACCGAAGATTTCTTCTTGCATTATACGTGCATTCGGATCTAGGTCAGCAAATACAGTTGGATTTACAAACCATCCTTTTGAGTCATCACCTGTGCCACCAACTAGTAACTGACCTTCTTCTTTTCCGATCTCGATATATTCCATAATTTTATCATACGATGCTTGGTCAATAACTGGACCCATATAATAATTTTCTGTAGGGTTTCCAACCATTAGCTCTTTTGTTAACTCAACAATACGTTCCTTTACCTGATCATAAACCTCTTCATGAATAACGGCACGTGAACAAGCAGAACATTTTTGTCCAGAAAAACCAAATGCAGATTGTACAATAGATTGAGCTGCCAATTCTAAATCTGCTTGATTATCTACCACAATAGTATCTTTTCCGCCCATTTCAAGGATAGTACGTTTTAACCACTTTTGACCTGGATGAACTTTAGCTGCACGTTCAAAAATTCGTAATCCTACCTCACGAGATCCAGTGAAGCTTATGAAACGAGTGCGTGGATGATCAACTAAGAAGTCACCAACTTCACCACCAGGACCAGGAATATAGTTAATCACTCCAGCAGGTAGACCAGCTTCCTCTAGAACCTCCATGAACTTATAAGCGATAACAGGTGTTACACTTGCAGGCTTCAATAATACGGTATTACCAGTCACCATAGCTGCAACTGCTGTTCCTGCCATAATTGCAAATGAAAAATTCCAAGGGGAAATAACTAGTCCTACTCCTAATGGAATATAATCAAAGCGGTTAATTTCAATCGGACGACTATTTACTGGTATACCATCTTTAAGTTGAAGCATTTGTCGTCCATAAAATTCCATGAAGTCAATTGCTTCTGCAGTTTCTCCGTCTGCTTCCTTCCAAGGCTTACCTGCTTCTTTTACAAGCAGTGCAGAGAATTCATGCTTACGACGGCGAACAATAGCAGCGGCACGGAACAAAATATCTGCGCGAAACTTTGGATCAGACGTTCTCCAGTAAGACTTAAATGTTTCATCTGCTACTTTCATTGCTTTTTCAGCAAGTTCTTTATTAGATTTTGATACATAACCGATAACTTCCTCTTTGTTACTAGGATTAACGGAAGTAATTTTATCCTCAGTGGTAATTCTTTCACCACCTATAATAAGTGGGTATTCTTTACCAAGGTCTGCTTCAACCTTTTTGATAGCATCTAGCATTAATAGTTTATTTTCTTCCACTGTATAATCAGTAAAAGGTTCATGCTTGTAAGGTATTACCATGTTTAAAACCTCCCAATAATAGAATCCGATTTTTCCAATGCTCGCTCCGTTCTCGAATATAAAATAAAACTACCATTCATTGATTCATGTTATGAATCTACATGTCTGCTTACACTTGAATCAAAAGCCTTCATTGTGCTTATGTCCATACATGTATTGTGAATGTCAAAAAAACGGAGTGGAAAAATATCCACTCCTATTCTAACGCAAACTCTACTACTCTTCAAACAATCTATACATCTAATGGAATATATGGACAGTAGGATCTTCCTTTCCAGCCTCCCGATAAATATATCCTTCCAGCCTTTGACTAGAGCTAATTTTAATTTCTATATCATATTTATTAGGAAATTTATCCTTTACTAATCCATACGTGTACTGTGCAAAGCCAATTATCTCTGCCTTTCCATTAAACTCAATAGGAACCTCTATTTCTAGCTTTTGCAGCTCATCATTGACATAAAAGCCCTTTCCAATGTATCCCACATAATTAGGGAAAAAATCTGAGATTTCAACACCAAATGTATTTACGATTTGTGCATCATCAAAGTGTTTATCTTCTGCTTCATTTGATGGAAATAGAATATAATCTTCCTTTATTGCATCCCATCCGTCTATACTCATATCATTTTCTTCCACATAAGTTTTTGCCACAAAGTTACCAGGAACAGCAGATCCACTTTTTTCTTCTCTGTATAGAGCAATCATGATAGGAACCTTTTCTAAACCTTCAACCTTTCGCAAACGCTCCAATACAGCCTGTGCTATTTCTTCACCCTTCGCAAGCATCTTTTTTTCTGAGATATCCTCATAATAATATGGGCCACCAACCTCTGTTTGAAAACGATATTGTGATTTTAGAGCAATTCCTATGGAAGCACCAACAAGCTCTACCGTATTATTTTCCGTTCTTCTTAGATAATTCTGCTCCAAAATATGGGATAAATAACGAGGGTTTTTTCGATAGGTCTCCTCACTCGAACCTTTTTCAACAATGGGATTGAGGTCATCAATCCAGCTAAATACTGTATCTGAATCCAAATATTGGCCCTCTTCAAAGTAATATTTGTTAGGATCAAAATATTCCTTTGAATGTCTCATCAAGCCCTCTTCTAGCTCATCAATATCTAATCGGTTACCCGCCATTTGATTTGTAATAACCCCTCTTGCTCCACTTGTACGATATGGCAAGATAACACGATAATCCTCATCAGACAATTTATAGGTTGGAACAATCGATGTCTGACCAGTCTTTTCTTCTTCCTTTTGAACGACATCGTCCTTTTTATCATTTATCTTAGGTCCACAGCTCGCTAAAAAGAGAAGCAAACTTAGAAGTATAATAGTTAGTTTTTTCACGCTACCCCTCCTTAGCCTTCCAGCATTTGTAAAAATTGTTCTTCATCCCAGATTGTAATTCCAAGCTCAACTGCTTTATCATATTTAGAACCAGCATCTTCTCCAGCTATAACGATATCTGTTTTCTTACTTACACTTCCAGTAACCTTTCCACCTAACGCCTCAATTCGTTCCTTTGCTTCTGGGCGAGGCATTTTCTCCATTTTACCCGTTAATACGACAGTCTTTCCAGCAAATGGACTAGAGCCACCTTCAACTTCGACACGTTTTGGTCCTTTATACGCCATATTTAATTGGAGTTCCTTTAATTCAGCAATTAAATCAGCGACTTCCTCTTCAGAAAAATATTGCACTACTGAATCTGCCATCTTGTCGCCAATCTCATCTACAGCAATCAACTCATCAAAGGTTGCCTGTTGTAATCGGTCCATTGTTTCAAATTCTGCGGCAATTGTTTTAGCAGCCTTTGCTCCAATAAATCGAATTCCTAAACCAAACAGTAATCGCTCCAACGAATTTTCTTTTGAAGCTTCAATTGCTTGGAGTAAATTATCAACTGATTTTTCTCCCATACGCTCTAGCTTTAGTAATTCATCCCGTTCTAGACGATAAATATCTGCTATCGTATGAATCAAGCCTTCCTGAAAAAGCTGATGAATAACCTTTTCACCGAGTCCATCTATGTTCATGGCATTTCTAGAAACAAAGTGGATTAATCCTTCCTTTAGCTGTGCTGGACAGCTTGGATTAATACAGCGTAGTGCTACTTCTTCCCCCAAACGCACTAATTCACTTCCACATGCAGGACATTCTTTTGGCATAGAGAACGGCTGTTCTTCACCGTTTCTATTTTCTGGAATAGCCCGAACGACCTCTGGAATGATATCTCCTGCTTTCTTTATAACGACAGTATCACCGATTCGAATATCTTTTGCACGAATGAGATCCTCATTGTGTAAGGAAGCACGTTGCACTGTAGTACCTGCTACTCGAACTGGATCTAATATTGCAGTTGGCGTAATGACTCCAGTACGTCCTACACTTAACTCAATATCTCTTAATTTGGTAACAACCTCTTCAGCAGGAAACTTATAGGCAATAGCCCAGCGTGGACTTTTAACAGTAAAACCTAATTCTTCCTGAACGGCTAAATCATCAACCTTGATCACAATACCATCAATTTCATAGGAAAGATTTGGCCGCTCTTTTGTCCAAAATTCCACATATTCAAGTATTTCTTCTATCGAATGACACTTTTTCCATTCAGGATTTATTTTGAACCCAAGTTCCTTTAATTGCTTTAGTCGTTCACTATGGGAGGATACTGGGTCTGCTTCCCATTCACCTATTGCATACAAGAATACATCTAGATTACGAGATGCGGCGATTTTCGGATCCAGTTGTCTTAAGGAACCCGCCGCTGCATTTCTTGGGTTAGCAAAAAGCTCTTCCCCATTTTCCTCACGCTGCTTATTTAACGCAATAAACGATTGATGTGGCATATAGCATTCCCCACGAACCTCAATCCTTCGCTTCTCTTTGATAGAAAGTGGGATACTTTTAATAGTACGTAAATTGCTAGTGATATCTTCCCCAGTCGTTCCGTCTCCACGTGTCGCACCACGGACAAATTTCCCATCCTCATAAATAAGCGAAATAGCTAGCCCATCAATCTTTAATTCACATACATAGGATAAATCTTTATTGGTTCCTTGGCTTGCTCGACGTGCAAAATCACGAAGATCCTGCTCATCGAATGCATTACCTAAGCTCAGCATAGGTATTGTATGCTGTACCTTTGTAAATCCCTCAAGAGGAGCTCCTCCTACTCGTTGTGTAGGAGAATCTGCCGTGATAAGCTCAGGAAATTCCTCTTCCAGCTTAAGAAGTTCATGTAGCTTCTGGTCATATTCCGAATCTGGAACTGTCGGATTATCCAAAACGTAGTACTCATATGCATATTGATTTAACATTTCCTTTAAGGAATCAATTTTTTCTTGTGCTTGGGCTTTATCCATGCGACAAGACCTCCTACTGTTTCGTAATTGGGGCAAATTTAGCTAGGAGACGCTTAATTCCAGTTGGTGCTGGAAAGGCTACATCTAGCTCCATCTTATCTCCTTCACCCTGAACCTTAACCACTGTACCGATGCCCCATTTTTTATGCTCGGCTTTATCTCCAGGCTTCCAGGTCTCATTTTCAGCACCAGTTGTCGTTTGAAGTCGTTCTGCTCGGCGTCTTAGTTGTGGTTGTTCCGAAGGTTTGTTAATTTTAGAATCGCCACCAAATGGACTTCTAGAATGGCTACCAAAGCGATTTTCAAAAGATGGTGATGTACCAAACATCGATTCGCGAGCCTGCTCTATTCCTTCAATTAATTCTTCTGGTATCTCATTAATAAATCGACTGATTGGATTCATATTTGTGCGGCCATATAGTGTTCGCATCTTCGCATTTGTTAGGTAAAGCTGCTTCTCAGCTCTAGTAATCCCTACATATGCTAAACGTCTCTCTTCTTCCATTTCCTCATCATCAAACATTGCACGACTATGTGGGAATACGTTCTCTTCCATTCCGATTAGAAAAACAATCGGAAATTCAAGACCTTTTGCTGAATGCAGTGTCATTAACGTTACTTTATCCTGTGAATCTGGATCTTCCTCATCTACCCGATCAATATCAGCAATTAATGCTAGTTCTGTTAAAAAGGTTATCAATGATTTATCTTCACTTGTTTCTTCAAAGTTCTTTGTAACGGTCATAAATTCCTCTAGGTTTTCCAAGCGACTTTGTGCTTCAATGGAGCGTTCATTTTTCAACATTTCTTCATAGCCAGATCGTTCTAGAACTTGTTCAACCATATCTGTTGCAGTTAGGAATTCCTGCTGCTGATTCAATGTTTTAATGAGGTTACCAAATTCAGCTAGAGCAATTGCTGCCTTTTTAGATACCCCTGTAAAATCGACTTCTTCAACCGCTTGATAAAATGACAATCCGTTTTCAGTGGCATAATTTCTCAATTTTTCAATAGATGTTTTTCCTATCCCACGCTTTGGCTCATTTACGACACGTTCAAAGCTTAAATCATCGTCCGGATTCGTGATTAATCGTAAATATGCTACCATATCTTTAATTTCTTTTCGATCGTAGAATCGCATTCCCCCAACCATTTGGTAGGAAAGTCCTGATTTCATAAAAATATCCTCGACCGCTCGTGACTGTGCATTGGTGCGATAAAGAATGGCAATATCACTAGGAGAAACGCCTTCTTTACGAACTAACTCTTGTATTTTATCTGTAATGTATAAGGCTTCATCCTGCTCAGTCACACCTTGATAGTACATTAGCTTTTTGCCATCAGGATTCTCAGTCCATAGGTTTTTAGGCTTGCGTCCAGGATTATTAGCAATAACCGTATTAGCTGCTTCCAAGATTGATTTGGTGGATCGATAATTTTGTTCTAGAAACACTGTCTTTGCTGTTGGATAATCCTTTTCAAATGAGAGGATATTCGAAATATCTGCTCCTCGCCAACGATAAATGGACTGATCCGAATCTCCAACTACACATAAATTTTGAAAACGATTGGCTAATTGCTTTACTAAAATATATTGTGCATGGTTGGTATCCTGATACTCATCGACATGGATATATTGAAATCTGCGTTGATAATACTCTAGCACTTCTGGAACACGCTTGAACAAATGGATTGTTTGCATAATTAAATCATCAAAATCTAGTGATTGGTTTTTTCGAAGAATTTTCTCATACCCTTCATATACCCTAGCAACCTGGCGATCATAAAAGTTAGCGGCATTATTAGCGTATTCCTCTGCAGTGACAAGTTCATTCTTTGCACTACTAATTTGACCTTGCATCGCACGAGGGTCGAATTGTTTTGTATCAATATTTAATTCCTTCAACACCTGTTTTACCACAGATAGTTGGTCACCACTGTCTAAAATAGTAAAGCTCCGGCTATAACCAATACGATCAATGTCTCTCCTTAATATACGGACACACATAGAGTGGAAGGTTGAAACCCACATATCCACACCCTCTGGTCCAACAAGTTTACTGACACGCTCCTTCATTTCACGTGCGGCTTTATTCGTAAACGTTATTGCCAGGATATTTCGTGGCGAAACCCCTTTTTCCTCCATTAAGTACGCGATTCTGTGTGTTAGCACACGAGTCTTACCACTACCAGCGCCGGCCATAATTAATAATGGTCCTTCTGTATGTTTAACAGCTTCCTGTTGCTGCTTATTCAATCCTTGAATTAAGTCATCGATTGTTCGACTCATGTCAAAACACCTTCCTAAACATCAATTATCTTTTACTGCTTGTACGGTCTTCAATGCTTCTTTTATATTTGTGTAAATACAATTGCCAACAACAATGACATCTGCATATTCTTTCATTTCTTTTGCCTGTATAGCAGTCTCAATACCACCACCATAAAACAGCTGTGTGTTCTTAAGTTCAGACTTAACCTTCCTTACTAACTCAGGATTACCATATTTCCCGCTATACTCCATATAAAAAATTGGTAGATGAAAAATATTCTCCACCATGTAAGCATACGCTACAATATCTTCTTCACTAGGAAGCTTGCAATTAGTCTGTTGGAATGCCTTTGCTTCTTCATTCAAGATACAGTAACCCTCTACATATATTTCATCCCAGTTCATAATATCCTTATATTCCTTTATTGCTTCATGCTGTATGTCCATCATCCATTTTTTTTCATGACTATTTAGCACCATCGGAATATAGTAATAGTCAAATCCTGGAGTGATGGCCTCCATAGATGATATTTCTAATACTACAGGCACTGTATAACGACGAATACTGGAAAGTAAATCCAAGACACCATCAAGTGTTACATTATCTGTACCACCAACAATAATGGCATCCGTTCCAGATTCACATACTAATTCTAAATCTTCATCCGAAATTTCCTTAGCCGGATCTAGCTTAAAAACATGCTTCCATTCTTTCATATTCGTATACAAAGATTTAATCCCCCATCATTCATATTCCATTAATTCATTATAGCAAAAATAACGGGAACGATTTAGTAATTTGGAGGTAAATTTCATGAACTGGAGTAATGAAAAAGTAGTATACCGTATAAATTCGATAAAATAATCGAATTTATTACACATTCTATTATATAATCAAATTTATCTATAGTATTACAGTATAGTTGAACCTTTAGTAATTACTATACTTTCATCAAATATACTTGTGATATAATAAAAGTAAAATTTATGATAAATGACACACCTTACTTGTATCATTTACCGATTATATTACGTATAGACTCATTATATATTCGACTTTTAAGATTTCACTTAGTAATTAGTTACTTTAACCGATAGAATGTTTATATTCTCCTGTCGGCGAGAAAAGGAGGAGAAGCATAGTGAATAAACAAATTTCTATTTTTATAATGGATGTAAGTGGTAGCTCAAATGATCCCAAATTTGGAGAAGAACTAGAAACATATTTACAAGATCTTACTAGTTGGGTCCAAAGTTGGTCAAAGAATATTTTGAACCTGAAGATTACAACACGCATGGGGGATGAAGTCATGCTTATGAGCGAAAACTATGCTGCTGCTTATATGATTGCCTCCTACATCAGTCGTATATGGAAGTTCAAGAATCACAAACCATACTTCGGTTTAAGCTTCGGAAATATTAACAAAGACATAGAGGATATCAATTTAGATACTTGGATTCACCCTCTCGTGAAACAAGCTAGAATTGCTAATAATGAAATAAAAAAAATAAAGGATAATCGACCTTTATTCCGATTTAAATTAGACAATAACGTTAGTAATACTACGTTAATGAACTTACTGAAAACAGAGCCTAGCGGTAATTTATTTTCTGTGTTCGAAACATTAATTAATACCCTAATTGAAACACAAAACCTGTACTTTATTAGGCAAACAAAATTACAGGAATTGATTACGACCCTCCAATTAATTTTAGAGAAGCAGAGAGATATTGCCAGACTATTGAAAAAGTCCCCTTCAACCATTTCAAGCCATTTAAACAAAGCGGATGGATTTGAAGTAATCAAGTCATTCCAAAGAACAATTGAAGCACTTACATCTTTTCAAGTAACTACATTACGATTAGAGAGTATTACTTCTAGTCAGGCGGATTCAGAGATTGAATACGTATTAAAGCAACACAATCCTTACAAGACTATAGAGCAGCTAGATAAACAAATAAAAGCGCATATTAAAAAAAATATCCATAACTTCTTTGACCTGACAATTAGTTGAATGGGAAAAGAAATGGGGAAATTCTATGATACTCCTTAGCCTTATATTGGCACACTTAGTGGGTGACTTCTATTTACAGACAGATGAAATGGCAAAGACCAAGGAAAAATCTTTAAGGAAACATATCTTTCATCATTTTATTTGTCTCCTCTTCGTCACCATGGCGTACTGGTTTTCACAATCCGAAACGAAGGACTTCTTTCATCACGTCTGTTTTCCACTTTTATTTATTTTATTTTTTCATTACCTCATAGACTGCTTAAAGATTATCTCTTCTAAAGCGAATAACATCAGAAAAATGATAGGGGAGTATGTTGAAGCAAAATTGTTACTACTAGACCAAGCATTGCATGTGGTAGTAATCATTATTGCCTGTTCCTTTTTTTATAACATTCCAATCGATGTTCTTTTAAAGAAATTAAACATGTTGATTCGAACGGACACCACTTTAGGTACCCTCAATATTCTATTATTCTTAATGATCATTTTAATCCTAGCAACAACCTTTAGTGGACTTGTCATTAAAAAGGTAGTCGGTAATCTCCCAAACCATATTTCAACCTTTGAAGGAAAGCTTTCCTTTAAAATGGCTGAAAACAATAAGGAGACATCAAGAAAACCAAAAATGACAGAGGAGTATCATTATACTCTATATAATATTAATAGTTATAATCGCGGGGAGATAATTGGATATATTGAAAGGATTATCGTTATCATATTAACCTATTATTCTGCTTATCCAGCTATTGGTTTTATTATAGCAGCAAAGTCGATAGCAAGATTTAAGTTAATGGAGGAAAGAGCTTGGGCAGAATATTTCTTATTAGGCACCTTATTATCCATGTTGATAGGAATTTCCTTAGGAGTTATTACAAGAATAGTTTTAACATAGATGACAACATAAAAAGGAGAAGACCTGTTTCGGTCTCTCCTTATTTAATACACAGTTACCATCTAATCGGCATCCTGTTCCAAGATCCGCCCTAAAACTATTTTATAGCCATCACTTCCGTAATCGATACAACGTCTCACCCTGGAGATGGTTGCAGTGGATGCTTTTGTTTCCTGCTCAATTACTTTGTAGGTAAAACCTTCTGTAAGCATTTTAGCTACTTGAAGACGTTGGGCAAGGGACTGGATTTCTCCCATAGTTGCTATATCATCGAAAAATCGATAGCACTCTTCGCGATCTTTTAATGATAAAATAGCGTCAAATAGTCGATCAAGTTCTTCCCCACGTAATTTATCAATTTGCATGTCGATTCCCCCTACTCCCTATTCACCAGTAATTGTAACAGACTTTTCTATTCCCGGTGTCGTCGGAACAACATTAATCCAAGTCTTACCTGGAACAAAGCCAATGACCTTCCCGTCTTTAACAGGAATAATTCTTCCTCCCTGATTCTCCCACTGTACTTTATTAACTTTTCCGTTTTGAATCAAGTAAGCATTTCCGCCAGCATAGAAATCAATCTCACGACGTCCTGCATTATCGACTACCTCATGATGTGTCTCAACGATAAAAATATTATCAACCTGTAGTGGTTCACCTGAATCTACAGTCATTTCTCTATCATTGTATCTCGTATATTTTCCAGTGGTCTCATCATAAGCAAATTCAACAATTTCCATAGGGTTTTCCGAATAAACAATCTCAACGTGTTTGGCAACATCTCCAGTTAACGTCTTTACCTCATCTTCGTTTAAGAAGGGCAATGATTCTATACTTGCTGTAACTTCATATCCAAGACTCTCTGCGAAATCATTTACATGATTGAGTAAGAAATAGGAATTATGTGGTGCTTTTCGACTGGAATCTCGTTTGAATATTATTCCGTCATTATCATAATCCATTCCATCAATATGGTCTATCCCTCCACTTGACAACATTTCATAGACTTTCGGTGATCCACCGTGGAAGACAAACATTGCTCCATACCGATTTGCCAGATCATAATAGTACTCACGTGCACTACGAACTGGACCAACTACTTCCGGTAGTTCACTCTGGTATAACGCAAGAAAACGAGTAATCATACCCTCTGCTAAGATTTCAAATACAACATCTGCTTTAGAAAGTCCTGTTTGTGGTCTTGCGTTACTATGATTGTTTATCATGACGCCAATAATACGCTGATCAACGGATTCATTTGTTCCTAAGCCAGTTAGTGGATAGAATTTTTCAAAAACAGCTTCTGGCTGTTCTGCTTGATTTTTTTCAGTTTCTGACCCTTTTTCACTATTGGTAAGGTCAGAATCCTTTGAGCATGCAACTAATAGAATGGGTAATAGTAGAAATACCATAATTCTTCTCATGTTCCCAACACCTTTATTTTTATTTCTCTATTATTTTATACTAACGCATCGTTGCTGGGAAGATTACTTCTCGTTTTTTAATATCAATAACCCCTTCTTGCGTTATGCGTATATAAGGTAAATGTGTAGATGATAAGAAAAGGATGCTGTAAATTGGATCATTAAATTTATAGCCATATTCCAACAGCTTTTCCTTGAGTAGCTTCTCCTTCGCTATCAGTTCCTCCATGTGACCAGCAAATAGCTTTCCTCCTAATACTAAAGGGAGCTCTACGACAATCTCACCATTTTGTACAACAACAATTCCTCCACCTAATTCTTTCAGTCGTTTCCACGCAAGCAGCATATCTTGTTTATTTTTACCAATAAAAATTAAATCTCCAGTTTGAGAAAATGAACTAACAAGTCCTCCTAGGCTTGTGGTAAAGCCACGGATAGTCGTATTAACACGCCATTTCCCATTTTTATCAATTAATAAAAGAAAGGCATCATCGCGTTTTTCTGGAAGCTTCTCGACTGTGATATCCGTTTGTATTGGGTAAGGCTTTATAATGACATCGTTTACCATGTCTAGGCCAATAGGAATGGAGAACTGTAAATCCTTTATACTCATATCCCATTCAAACGCAATCGGTTTAATATGGTACTTTTCCCAATTTATTAAAGATGGTTGTTCTAGCACTTCACCATCCTTTACCAGCCACTTTCCTTTGGCTATGACACTAAGTGGATGCGGATTATCTTTTGCTTGCAAGATATTAATATTAGCTATCCGACCAGGGGCAATACATCCTAGTTGTTCCTCTAAATGGAAGTGCTTTGCTACGTTAAAAGTTGCCATTCGATAAGCTTCTTCAATAGGGACACCTTTTTGTATCGCAATATCAATACAGACATTCATTACTCCATTTTCATAAAAACCAGGTGTTGCTCCATCCGTTGTCATTGTTATTTGATCAAAATTAGTTATTCCCGCTGCTAAAATCTCTTCTAAAAGTTGTGGTAAATCTGGACGGATGGAAGAGTATCGTAGCCCTACTTGGTAGCCTAGCTTTAATCGATTAATAACATCTTCACCACTGATTGATTCATGGTCTGATGTAACACCAAGAAGCTTTAGCTTTGTAAGTGTGTTCTCCGATGCACCAGGAAGATGTCCCTCGACAGGCTTTCCCTTCCGTCTAGTCTCTTGAATCCAATATAATAAACGATCATCACCTAATAGTAAGCTCGGCCATCCCGTTAACTCCCCTCCTTGAATAACAGATGGGTGGGATAACCAATCCATGAGGTCTTCCGTGTTAAATAACTCCTCTTCATTCAATAGCGCAGTCTGCGGATCATATCGGCACCACCAGTACATAGAAACTGGTAATTTATTAAACTCCGCCAATATAGAAAACGCTTTCTTTTTGTCAGATAAAAAAAGCCATGACAAATTATCATTGATTAATGTAGTTGTACCAAACTTTGCCGCATGGTTTGCTAAAGTCTCCGGATTGTACAGTTGAAATGGGTGGGCATGAGGCTCCATATAACCAGGAACAACAAAGAACCCCTTAAAATCTACCACTTCTGTTCCATTCATTAAATTAGGTAGCTTTTCTCCAACATATACAATTCTATCCTTATAGATCCAAATATTAGCAGTTAACCATTTTTTTAAATACATATTTAAATAGGTTGCATTTTTCAGCACAAGTGTAGGGGCAATTTCCCCCTCTATTACCTTTACATGTTTACGTAGCTCAAAATTTCTCCAAAAGCCGTTCTCAAGCATCTTCAACTCTCCAAAATTTTCATTTTTTTAATTGTACCATAATTCATGCTTTATTACTGTAAAGTTTTTGTGAAGTGGAGTGAACTTTTTGTGACAGGATTGGATTTGAATGGATGATTTGTAGAGAAGCTTGTAATTAGGGTTTCTCTACCATATCAGGAATTAAGCATGTGGTATTCAGAATATTTGTGTTAAGATTATGACGTAGATCGCGAGGGAATTATTATTTATACGTTGAAAAAGTTTATATTTGCTTAAGTAAAATGGGGGTTAAACGATGGAAAGTCAACGCGTTGATATATTGGTAGAAAAGCTAAAAGAATTAAGAAATAAAATTGATAATGAGGTTGCAATTAGACTTCAACTGGATAAGTACCAGAAAGTAATTCAAAAGTTAGGCTCCTTTGCATCTAAATGCGAAAGATGCTATCAATACTTTATTGATTTGGAAAACTATATACAACAACTAATAGATAGCTTAGATCACATAGAAGAATATGACTTTAGACATCACAAGCAAAAATTGAATCACATTAGTACACATTTATTAAAACAACACAAATTAGTATCAAGCGGATTTTATCTGAGTATATTTATGTCCATAGGAACCAGTTTAGGTGTGGTATACGGACTGCTTATAGTTGATAATATCGCTCTAGGGATACCACTTGGTGCTGGAATTGGCGTAGCAATTGGTGTAGCTTTAGATGCAGATGCTAAGAAAAAAGGTAAGACCTTATAATAGAACAGAAATAAATTAGCCATTATTAAGATTTACGCTGAAATTCTTTTCTAATCGAATACTTTTTATCGGAATCAAAAAGCACTGCGTTTTCACAGTGCTTTCTCTGCTTATAAATAGATTTAGATTGTCAACTACTTCAAAAATACTTATTGATTTTATCGCCATAATTTCCAGCGTTATTGAAATCATTTTCGTGATAATGCATCATTGCATAGTAATTAATAATCCTAAAGGAGGTTGGAAATATGTCCGTGTTCAACCTACAGAAAATTAAATCAAATACATCAGAGAGAACGTGAGCTTTATGTGTTATGTATAATGCTTGTAATAAAGAAACTGTGCTCCTTAAACATTAAAATGTTAAAATGATATCACAAAGAATCTGATAATGGTTTTATATTTTTTGTGGATTCGGGACTATAGCTCTTTTATACAGTTTATCTTACACTTCCTATCTTACCTATATCAGTCCTGTAGAATAATCCTTCCAGCCTATGGTTATGAGGTAAAATGCTATATACATATCGCCCTGCTTCAGCAAGAGAAGTCCCTTTCGCTCCGACTAATAAAACTCTCCCTCCATTGGAAACAAACCCGGCATCCGTTTTTTCAATACCAGCATAAGCAATAAAAGTCTCACTGCTTTTTTTAAAGCTTGGTATTTTAGTGCCTTTAATATAATTTGAAGGATACCCTTCTGAAGCAAGCACCACACCCAAACAGGTCTTCTTTTCCCATACCAAATTAGGATTTTTTCCATCTAATACATCTAGCACGACTTGTAACAAATCATTCTTCAGCAGTGGTAGTACAACTTGTGTTTCCGGATCACCAAATCTAGCATTAAACTCAATCACTTTCGGTCCCTGATCAGTCAACATTAGCCCTGCATAAAGAATTCCAGTAAAAGAGCGTCCTTCCTTTACAAGGGCAGTTGCTGTCTTTTCTAGGATTTCTCGAGTTGAAATGGTAATTATTTCCTTGGGAATTTCAAATACTGGTGCATAGGCTCCCATTCCACCTGTATTTGGTCCCAGATCATCGTCATATACTCGTTTATGGTCTTTGGCAGGAATGAGCGGAAAAACATTCTCACCATTCACAAATGCCATTAATGAGAATTCACTCCCTTCAAGGAATTCCTCAATTACAATTTGCGCCCCTGCCTCTCTAAATGAATTGGAAACTAGCATATCATCAATTACTTGGAAAGCCACGTCTATTGTTTCTGCTATTACTACCCCTTTTCCTGCAGCTAATCCATCTGCTTTTATTACGATAGGGACTCCTTTTGCTTCTACATATTTTTTTGCAGTGCTTGGATCGGTAAAGGTCTCGTATTCTGCGGTAGGAATCTGATACTTTTTCATTACTTCTTTAGCAAAGCTTTTACTCCCCTCTATTAATGCCGCTTCTTTTCGAGGAGCAAAAATACGCAGGCCTGCAGCTTGAAATTCATTAACAATCCCAGTCATTAAGGGGGCTTCTGGTCCAACAATTGTCAGGTCGATTTGCTGCTGTTTGGCAAAATCTACTAGTTTTGCTATCTCCATTTCTTCTATTGGGATATATGTGACGAAATCTCCCATTCCGGGGTTTCCAGGTGCTACATAAAGACTAGAAATCTCTTCACTTTGTGCAAGCTTCATAATAATACTATGTTCACGTCCTCCACGACCAATCACTAGAACGTTCATCCGACACCCTCCTAATGTTTAAAATGACGCATACCAGTAAATACCATCGCAATGCCATGCTGATTACATACATCTATCGAATCCTGGTCACGCTTTGAACCACCTGGCTGAATAATAGCAGTAACCCCTGCTCTAGTTGCCTCTTCTACCGTATCTGGCATTGGAAAGAATGCATCCGATGCCATAACAGAACCACTGGCTTTCTCAGCAGCTTGTTCTATAGCAATTTTAGCTGCACCTACACGATTCATCTGGCCAGCACCGATACCAATGGTCTGTTTACCCTTTGCTAAAACAATGGCATTCGATTTCACATGCTTCACTGCCTTCCAAGCAAATAATAGATCCTGCAGTTCTTTTTCAGAGGGTAGCCTTGTTGTGACAGCCTCAAGCTCTCCTTCTTTAATAAACCCATTATCCTTGCTTTGAATTAGTGCTCCACCATGTACAGTTGTAAGCTTGTAGCTAGTGACATCCGTTGAAGACATCTCTAACGCTAATAATCGGATATTTTTTTTCTGTGTTAGAACAGCAAGTGCCTCTTCCGTAAAACTCGGTGCTAGAACAATTTCTAGAAATATATCTTTAAGCATTGCAGCAGTCTGAGAATCTACTTCACGATTTAGAGCAACAATTCCACCAAAAATGGAGATTGGATCTGCATCATAAGCGAGTTGAAATGCTTCAGCAATTGTTTCTCCCATACCAATTCCACACGGATTCATATGCTTAACCGCAACAGCAGTTGGTTCATTGTACTCTGCTAATATTTCCAGTGCTGCATTTGCATCTTGTATATTATTATAGGAAAGCTCCTTGCCATGTAATTGCTTTGCTGTAGCAAGACTCATCCCATTTTGTAGAGGATTTTTGTAAAAAGCAGCTTCCTGATGAGGGTTCTCACCATAGCGTAGTGTTTGTGCTTTTTCATATGTAACTGTGTAGCTCTCCGGGAACTTTTCCCCTGTTTCTGTTAAAAAATAATTCGCAATCATGGCATCGTAATTAGCTGTATGACGAAATACCTTAGCAGCTAGACGTTGGCGAAATTTAAATGTAATTGACTCGTTTCTTAAGCTCTTTAGAGCTAAATCATAATCCGCTGGATCTACCACAACCATTACATCATTAAAATTCTTTGCTGCTGATCGAAGCATTGTTGGCCCACCAATATCTATATTCTCAATGATTTCTTCTGCGGATACCCCTTCTTTTTCAAGTGTTTGCTTAAATGGGTAAAGATTAACAACTACCAAATCAAATGGTTCGATATGATTTTCTCTCAACTGTTTCATATGATCTTGATCCACTCGCTTTGCAAGTAATCCACCATGTACATTTGGATGAAGTGTCTTCACCCTACCATTCAAAATCTCTGGAAACCCTGTCACTTGTTCAACCGCTACGGCAGGTACATTAGCATCCATGAGGGTTTTTAACGTTCCACCAGTTGAAATAATCTCATAATCTAGTTCTACTAATCCTTTGGCAAAAGCTACGATATTCTGCTTATTAGAAACACTAATTAACGCACGCTTTTTCATGATTACACTCCTTGGTTTTATGTAGTTTATCGTCTAGGGTTATTATTGAAACACATTAGAAAGAGCATTTATCCTCGCACTAATCTATTAATTACCTCTGGATACAGCTCATGTTCTACATCCTGAATACGTACTTTCAATGTGGCCTCTGTATCATCTTCTAAAACCTCTAATGCCCTCTGTGCAATAATTGGTCCGGTGTCCATTCCTTCATCAACAAAATGAATGGTCACTCCTGTTACCTTTACACCAGCTTGGATCGCTTGACTAATTGCGTCTTTCCCTGGAAATGCTGGAAGAAGGGAGGGATGAGTGTTAATAATTCTATCTTCATATGCAGCAAGTAAAGTTGGGCCAATTAATCTCATATAGCCAGCTAGGAAGATCCACTCGACATCCATTTTTCGCAAAAAATGAAGAATCTTCGTCTCGTATTCTTGCTTTGACACGAACGCTTTTGGGTTTAAAACTAATGTTTGAATCCCACTGCTGATTGCCTTTTCTATCACAGGTGCACCAGGCTTATCACAGATTAAAACTACAATTTCACAGGCTAGATTACTACGTCCGATGATGGCATCAAAGTTGCTTCCTGTTCCCGAGGCAAAAACTGCTGCCTTAACTTTATTCATAACGAATATGAACTCCTTTTTCAGTACCAACACGACCAATGACAGTTGCTTTTTCTCCATTCTCAACTAACAAGTCGATTGCCGTCTGTGCTTCCTCTGAGGAAACTACAATTGCCATACCAATACCCATATTAAAAATACCGAACATCTCATCCAGCGAGAGTTGACCTATTTCTTGTAAGAATAGAAAAATTTCAGGAGTTTCCCAGCTATCGAAAAAAACTTCTACTCCAAGCTCATCCGGCAACATCCTTGGTATATTTTCATAAAATCCTCCACCAGTTATATGTGAGATCCCTTTCACCAAAATCTCATCCTGTAGTCGTTTAACAGATTGCGCATAAATCCTTGTCGGTTCCATTAGCCACTCTCCTAATGGCTTCGATAATCCATCAGGAACCTGATGATAATCCATCCCATGTACAAGCTTTCGTACTAATGAGTAGCCATTGGAATGAATTCCACTTGATGCTAGCCCGATGACCACATCCCCTGGCTGAATTGATTTACCAGTGACTATCTTCGATTTCTCTGCAATACCAACAACAAAACCAGCTAAATCGTATTCATCGTCTTGGTACATCCCTGGCATTTCCGCCGTTTCTCCGCCTATAAGAGCTGCACCTGCAAGAGCACAGCCATCAGCAATACCGGACACAATCTGTTCAATTCTTGTTGGTTCGTTCTTTCCACAGGCTATATAATCTAAAAAAAACAATGCCTGTGCGCCTTGTGCAACAATGTCATTAACACACATAGCTACCAAATCAATACCTACGGTGTCATGTTTATCTAACGCAATTGCAAGCTTCAGCTTAGTTCCTACACCGTCTGTACCGGAAACTAAGATAGGCTCTTTATAGCGAAATGAAGTTAGCTCAAATAATCCAGCAAATGCACCAACCTCACCAAGCACTTCTGGTCGTGAAGTTCTCAAAATATGCTTTTTGATTCTTTCTACTGCTTCATAGCCCGCCTCCACATCGACCCCTGCAGCTTTATAAAGCTGTGACATGTACACACTCCCCCTAACATTTTGTATAGGCTATTTCTAATTGCCCATTTTTTAAAACAGGATATTTTCCGGTCATACAGGCCATGCATATTCCTTGTTCAAGCGAATCATCTGATACAATAGCTCGTTCTAATCCTGTGCTTGAAAGATATGCTAAGCTATCGGCACCAATCATTTCCGTTATTTCTTCAAGTGAGTAATTTGCTGCAATCAATTCTTTTTTAGTAGACATATCAATCCCGTAATAGCATGGGTTCATAATAGCTGGTGATGCAATTCGAACATGTACCTCTTTTGCTCCAGCGCTTTTTAGCATATGAACAATCCGCTTACATGTTGTTCCCCGTACGATAGAATCATCAACCATAACGACACGTTTTCCCTCCACTATCCTTCTTACAGGGGACAGCTTCATCTTTACCCCTTGTTCTCTTAACTCTTGGGATGGCTGTATAAATGTTCTTCCAATATAGCGGTTCTTTATTAATCCGATTTCATAAGGAATTCCACTTGCTTCCGCATAGCCAATAGCAGCAGATATACTAGAATCAGGTACTCCCGTAACCACATCCGCATCTACAGATGCTTCCTTAAAGAGCTCCATTCCCATCCGCTTTCTTGAGGCATGAACATTTACCTTATTTAAGTCACTGTCAGGACGGGAGAAATATACATACTCCATTGCACATAGGGCACGTTTTTCCTCACTAGCGAAGCGAGTAGTTTCCATGCCATCATTAAAAATGGTAATCAATTCTCCTGGTAACACTTCACGCTCATAGTGAGCACCAATGATATCAAAAGCAGACGTTTCAGAGGCAACCACATAAGCATCTCCTAATTTACCAATAGAGAGCGGTCTTAGTCCTTTAGGATCTAGTGCAATATGCATTCGATCTTCCTGTAGAATAAGAAAGGCATATGCTCCTATTAGCTGTCTTAGTGCATCCTTTAAACCAGAGATAGAATCCATTCTCCCATTACGCTTTATTAAATGAGCCAGCACTTCCGTATCAGAGGATGTTTGTAATATACTCCCTGCTTCCTCAAGCTCACCGCGAAGCTCATAAGCATTCATGATATTGCCATTATGGGCAAGTGCCATGCTTCCAGTTTGTGAACGAAAAAGAAGTGGCTGAACATTATCAATCGTACTTTCTCCCTGAGTAGCATAGCGAACATGACCAATTGCTGCACAGCCTCCCAGCTTGGAAAAGTCAAATCGTTTGAATACATCATTTACTAAGCCCTGTCCTTTGTGGAGCTTTAACTCCTGACCATTAGAAGTTACTATCCCCGCACCTTCCTGTCCGCGATGTTGAAGGGCATGAAGTCCGTAGTAGGTTAACTCAGCTGCTTTTTCATGGCCCCATATTCCAAATACACCACACTCTTCCTGTAACCCTCTTACTTCAGCAAGCATGGGATTGCCCCTTTCCAAAGACTACGCAATTCCGCAACTTTCTCAGATAAAACTATGCTCGACTCATTATAAATGGTTAGCATTCCGTCCGCCGTAATCACACCTATTGGTATGGCATCCGTTAAGACTTTTTCAACGGCATCCTTATTTTCCTTTTTAACACTAATAAGGAAGCGAGATTGTGTTTCACTAAATAGAGCAACAGTCTCATCTCCCCTTATTTGGATAATTGCTCCTAAGGCGTCATCCGCAAATAGACTTTCCGCCAAGGCAACCCCTAATCCACCCTCAGAAAGATCATGAGCAGAAACAATGAGCCCTTTATGAATGGCATCTAATAGTTGTGTCTGACGCTTTGCTTCAACCTCCAGGTCAATCACTGGTGCTTTACCTTGATACGTTCCTTCTAAAATATTTTGTAGTTCACTGCCACCAAATTCAGGCTTAGTCTCACCGATCAAATAAATGACATCCCCTGCCTCTTGGAAAAAGCTCGGCGTAATATGTTCAAGTGACTCGAACAGCCCTACCATGCCAACAATTGGTGTTGGAAAAATCGCTCTTCCTTTAGATTGGTTATATAACGACACATTCCCACTAATAACAGGAGTTCCAAGTGTCTCACAGGCTTTACTCATTCCTTCAACACTTTTTTCCATTTGCCAAAACACCTCTGGATTTGTTGGATTACCAAAGTTTAACCCATCTGTTAGTGCTAGTGGACGCGCCCCTGAGCAGACGATATTTCTAGCTGCTTCTGCTCCTGCAATCTTTCCACCTGTTTCAGGATCCAAATAAATATAACGGGAATTACAATCGGTTGTAATTGCTAGTGCTTTATCTGTTCCTTTAATACGAATAACTGCTGCATCAGATCCTGGCCCTAGAATGGTATTCGTTTGCACCATCGAATCATATTGATCAAAAATCCATTCCTTACTCGCTATTGTTGGTTGTTGCAATAAGCGTTTTAGCATATCACCAAAATTACCGACTGAAGGAACTTTATTTCCAATCTTCTGAAACTCTTGAAAATACTTCGCCTCTATTGCTGGTAAATGATAGACTGGAGCATTTTCCGCTAACGCATCTACAGGAATTTCAGCTTGAATCTCTCCATGTTGGATGATACGGAAAACCTTATCCTCTATTACTCGACCAACCACCACAGCGTGGAGTCCATAACGATTAAATATATCGATTATTTCTTGCTCTCTTCCCTTTTGTACTACTAATAGCATACGTTCTTGGGATTCAGAAAGCATCAATTCATAGGCTGTCATATTAGGTTCACGCTGTGGAACAAGATCTAAATTCATCTCCATACCGGTTCCGGCTTTACTTGCCATTTCACTAGCTGAAGATGTGAGTCCTGCTGCTCCCATATCTTGCATGCCAACAAGTGCATCTGATTTAATAACCTCAAGACAAGCCTCTATTAAAAGCTTCTCCATGAATGGATCCCCAACCTGGACTGCAGGACGGTCCTTAGCCACATTCTCTGCCAAATCATCAGAAGCAAAAGTGGCACCATGAATTCCATCTCTTCCTGTAGGTGCACCAACGTAAATGACTGTATTACCTATTCCCGCTGCTACTCCCTTTTGAATATCGTTATGATTGATTAGGCCAATACACATAGCATTTACGAGAGGATTATCCTCGTAGGATTCATCAAATTGTACTTCTCCCCCAACAGTAGGAACACCTACACAATTACCATATCCAGCGATGCCACTAACAACCTCGGAGAATAAATATTTCACCCGATTAGATGTTAGATTTCCGAATCGCAATGAGTTCATCAATGCAATGGGACGAGCACCCATAGAGAACACATCACGAATAATCCCACCTACCCCAGTTGCTGCTCCCTGATACGGTTCCACTGCAGATGGGTGATTATGACTCTCAATCTTAAACACAACTGCCTGATTATCGCCAATATCAATAATTCCTGCTCCCTCACCAGGACCTTGGAGTACATGAGGAGCTTTAGTAGGAAATTTTCTCAATAAAGGCTTAGAGGTTTTATAGCTACAATGCTCTGACCACATCACAGAGAAAATACCTGTTTCGGTTATATTCGGAAGTCGGCCTAAAATCTGTTGGATCATTTCAAATTCTGATTCACTTAGCCCCATCGTTTGATACAGCTTCTCCTGTTCAATTTTTTCTGGGTTAAATTCTCGCGTTTGTAGCATCATAGGACTCCCTCCAATTTCTGATGATTGATTGGAACAGCAATAACCCGTCATTACTTCCCAGTAAAGTCTCTACTGCTCGCTCAGGATGTGGCATCATTCCTAAAACATTTCCTGCTCTATTTATGATTCCAGCTATATTTGCAGTGGAGCCATTAGGATTTGTTCGGTAGGTAAACACAATTTGATTATGCTTCTCAAGCTCCCTTAATGTTTCTTGATCACAGAAATAATTACCTTCTCCGTGCGCGATTGGCAATCGAAGAACTTCTCCTACTTGATAGCCACTCGTAAAAAGGGTCTCATTGTTCTCTACTATTATTTCCTCTTGGTGACACATAAAGGATAAGCCTTTATTTCGTAATAATGCTCCTGGTAGAAGCCCTGCCTCTGTCAAGATTTGAAATCCATTACAAACCCCAAGCACTGGTTTTCCTTTTGCAGCATGCAGCTTAATTTGTTCCATAATTTTAGAGTTTGCTGCAATCGCTCCAGAACGAAGATAATCCCCATATGAAAAACCACCGGGTAGGAGAATAGCGTCATAGTTTTCTAGATTACTATCCTGGTACCAGACCAAATCCCCTTCTTCGCCAATAACTTCCTTTACCGCATGATACATATCCTGATCACAGTTAGAACCGGGGAAGACAATTACAGCAAATTTCACGAGTGGACATCCTCCTTCACCTCATAGTAGTAATCTTCCATGACTGGATTGACAAGTAGCTTATCACACATTTCTTGAATTCGTACCTCTAAATCGGGTCCATCCTCTACCAGTAGTTCGATATATTTTCCAATTCGAACATCCTGAACCACGTTATAACCAAGTGATTGAAGTGATTCTTGGACCTGATTACCCTGTGGATCAAGTACACCTTGCTTCAGCGTAATAAAAACCGTTACCTTTCTCATACCCTTGCCTCCAGTCGTTGTAGGATTTGCTCATAAACGAGAATTAGATTTCCTGTCCCAAGCCTAAAAACATCCTTATCCATTTTTTGATTCGTCTCAATATCCCATAATCGACATGTATCTGGTGATATTTCATCTGAGAGTACGATTCTCCCATCTGGAAGACGTCCGAACTCAAGCTTAAAATCTACTAAAAGTAATTGTATAGACTGAAAGAATTCGCGTAATGCGGTATTTATTTCAAGTGCCTTAACCTTTATTTCACGTAATTCCTGTGTTCTAATATCTGTTAAAAGTAAAGCATGATCGTCATTTATTAGTGGGTCCTCTAACCTATCATTTTTATAGAACAACTCTACTAATGGTGGGCTAAATAGCGTCTTCTCCTTAAACCCTAAACGCTTGGTAATACTTCCCGTTGCCACATTACGAACGACTACCTCTAGTGGAACAATCTTTGTTTCATGAACTAATTGCTCTGTATCACTCAGTTTTTGAATAAAATGGCTTTCAATTCCGCATTCATGTAAATAAGGGAAAATCAAGGAAGATATTTCATTGTTCAATCTTCCTTTTCCAACATATGTGTCCTTCTTCTTCCCATTAAAAGCTGTTGCATCGTTTTTATAAGCTAAAACAAGTTTATTGGGATCTATCGTTGAACGGTATACTTTCTTAGCTTTTCCTTCATATAGTAGCTCTGCCTTCACAGTTGTCACCTCAACTTAAGCCAATGCGTTCAAAAATCACATCGACATTTTTCAAATGATACGTATAATCAAAGCATGCTTCAATTTCCTTATCCGTTAATAGTGCTGTTATTCGGTCCTCGGCTTTTACAAGCTTCTTAAAATATATTTCTGTTTCCCATGCTTCCATTGCCTTTGGTTGTACAATGTCGTATGCCTCCTCACGACTCATTCCTTTATCAATAAGAGCAAGGAGTACACGCTGGGAAAAGATTACCCCATGTGTCTTATCCATATTTCGTTTCATATTCTCTGGAAAAACCGTTAAATTCTTTACAATCGTTCCGAAGCGATTTAGCATATAATTCAACGCAATCGTTGCATCTGGTAAGATAATTCGTTCTGCTGAGGAATGTGAGATGTCTCTCTCGTGCCATAGGGAAACATTTTCATAGGCGGTTACCATATAACCACGAACAACTCTTGCCATTCCGGTCATATTCTCTGATCCAATTGGGTTTCGTTTATGTGGCATGGCAGATGAACCCTTTTGTCCTTTTGCGAAAAACTCTTCCACTTCACGAGTCTCTGTTTTTTGTAGTCCACGTATTTCTGTAGCAAACTTTTCTATTGAAGTAGCAATTAACGCTAAGGTGGCGATATATGCTGCATGGCGGTCACGTTGTAGTGTTTGAGTAGAAACTGGTGCTGGTGTTAGCCCCAGCTTTTCACAAACATATTGCTCCACGAAAGGATCAATATTTGCATATGTTCCAACTGCACCAGATAATTTTCCAAACGCTACATTTTTCGCAGCTAATTCAAAGCGTTCGAGGTTACGTTTCATTTCTTCATACCATAAAGCCATCTTTAGACCAAAAGTAGTGGGTTCTGCGTGTACACCGTGTGTTCTTCCCATCATCACGGTATGCTTATGTTCAATAGCCTTACTTCTTAGTATTTCAATGAAATTATGTATATCCTTACGGAGAATTTCATTTGCTTGCTTCAAATTTAATGATAATGCGGTATCCACCACATCTGTTGAGGTTAAACCATAGTGAACCCATTTCCGTTCCTCACCAAGTGTTTCGGAAACTGCACGAGTAAATGCCACAACATCATGTCGAGTTTCCTTTTCAAGCTCATAAATGCGTTGAATATCAAAAGATGCTTTTTCACGAATTCGTTTTAAATCCTCCTGTGGGATAATCCCTAGCTCACTCCACGCTTCACACACAAGAATTTCAACTTCTAGCCAGGCATTAAATTTATTTTCTTCTGTCCAAATGGTACCCATTTCTTCTCTTGTATAGCGCTCAATCATTTAGTTGCCTCCTCAAGCTTTCAACTTTTTCTGCTAAATTATCTCCAATAAAGGTAATATGCCCCATTTTCCGTTTTGCTTTCACAGCTTCCTTTCCATAAAAATGGACAAAGCCCTGATTTATCTTAGGAATAGCTTTTATTATTTGATTGAAGTTCTCACCTAAAATATTGAGCATCGTTGCTGGCTTTATAAGCTCTACCGGAACTAATGGTAAGCCACAAATAGCGCGAATATGTTGAGCGAATTGCGAAACGTTGCACGCCTCAATGGTATAGTGCCCGGAATTATGTGGCCTAGGTGCCATTTCGTTAAGATATACTTTTTCTCCAGCAACAAACATTTCAATTGTAAACGTTCCGACAATATCCATTTTTTCGGCTAGCGCTCTTGCAGCGGCTAATGCTTTTTCTTTTACAGACACTGAAATATTCGCAGGGACTATTGTTTGATACAGGATTTGGTCTTTATGAATATTCTCTGCTATCGGAAAGAACACTATTTCTCCTGTCTTGCTGCGTGTAAATATCACTGATATTTCCTTATCAAAGGAAATCCAAGCTTCCACTATGCAATGCTGATGCTGTTCGACAAACTGAATAGCTTCTGATAAGTCTAGACTAGATTCCAGCTTAAGCTGTCCTTTTCCATCGTAACCACCTTGACACGTCTTGATGACAAGCGGGAACGGCAAATGCTCCAATGCTTGCACAACCTCATCCCTATGATGTACAATTGCAAAGTTTGGAACGGGTAAATTTACTTCTTCCATTAAATGCTTTTCTTTTTCACGGTTTTGTGTAATCGCTAATGGATATGCTCCTTGTGGCAGCTTGCCTTCTTGTTCAATCATAGCTGCTGCTCGTAAATCTACATTTTCAAACTCATACGTTACAACACTGGAAATAGATGTTAACTCGTTTATAGCAGCTATGTCATTATATTCTGCAATAATTTGCTGATCAGCTACCTGTGCAGTAGGACAATTTGGGGTCGGGTCTAAGACGACCACGTTGTAGCCCATATATTTTGCTGCTATAGCCATCATACGACCAAGCTGTCCACCACCAATTATTCCAATCGTTTCTCCTGGAAGAATAATCTTATTGTTTTGCAAGCTCTTCCCTCATTTCAGATACTTTTTCTAGCATTTCTTTTCGATGGCTAACAAGTCTTTGTGCAGTTACCTCATCAAAGGTGCCAATGATTTGTGTTGCAAGAATCCCAGCGTTAATGGCACCTGCTTTCCCGATAGCAACTGTTGCTGTTGGTACCCCAGCAGGCATTTGAACGATAGAAAGCAGTGAATCAAGACCATTTAATGCATTACTTTGAACGGGTACGCCAATGACCGGAAGTATCGTTTGAGCCGCTACCATTCCCGGTAAATGAGCTGCTCCCCCTGCTCCTGCGATAATCACCTTTAATCCACGTTCATACGCTGTTCTAGCATACTTAGCCATATCCTCCGGAGTCCGATGTGCTGAAATAATTTCCTTTTCGTAATTTATCTGTAATTCATCTAAAATAGCACATGCATGCTGCATTGTTTCCCAATCAGAGATACTTCCCATGATGACACCGACTAAAGACATATTCATCTCTCCTTCTCCATGGAAATCTGTTTTTCTACCAACTAACAAAAAGGTCTATTCACCCTCTCCCAATTCTGAGAGAAGATGAATAGACCTCATTAATCCAACAGCAAGCAAATACTCGCTAATCCCAAAAATGGTAATAGCAAGCTATGCTTTTGTAGAAGAAAAGACTACAAAAAGCATCAATTGCATTCTGCAAAGATTCATCTTCCCTCATAGTCCGGCATTTACGGTGCCGGGTAGAGACTTCAAGGCCATATCCCAAGAAATATATGAGGGTCCGTTATTTTTTTGTTGATTTTAGCATAACAAAGAACATTTTTAAGGTCAATAAAAATCGAACAATTTTTAAATTAAATTAATTAATGTTCGGATTTTAAGGGGTTTTTCACCAAATACAGCTTATTCCTGCTTTTCTTCCTTTGTATTACCGTGGTCATTCTTTGTTCTATCCATTTTCCTCCTAGGACTAAGTAATCGTCCCTTTCGTACTTGCTTGACCCAGAATCCACCATAGATTTGCTTTGGCTCGTAGGAAATAATAAAGGCCTTTGGATCAATGTTCTTTATTTCCTCGTATAGCGTTAATTCGTATCTTCTAGGGGTTAAAATTTGCATCGCTAATCGGTCCCCATCCATTCCATAAGCAGACCAACTAGTAACACCATACCCTTTTTCACGTAATCTACGAGTGAAATTTAAATCGGGATTTGTTGAGATAACATTGACAGTGATGTAGCCGAGCGCTAGTTTTTCTTCTATGATAGAGCCTATTACAACCCCAATTCCATATCCTAAGGCATATGCAATCACATTTTGAATTTCATTCAAATTATCAAGAACAAGTCCTAATCCAAAAATATAAACAATTATTTCAAACATGCTGACAAAGCCAGCGATATAGCGCCGACCCTTTAGGGTTAGAATCATGCGAATGGTAAACATCGATACATATGCGACATTAACAATCAAAATAATGGCAACCATGATCAGTGCATTATCAAGCAACTTTAATACCTCCCAATAAAAAAAGGTTATTCACCCATAATTTACAATCTGCATATAGTATGACTATCCTATTTACGATAAATGAGGTGATTGTGTGGATCCATTTCAACAAATGACAGATTGGAAACGAAATATGGATCAATTCTTCGGTGAACAGTTCTGGGATCAATTTGAAGGTGTCCTTAAACCAACTATTCCCCAGATTAATCTTTACCAAACGGATAATGAATTACTATGTATTGCTAGTATTCCCGGATTAAGAAATTTAGATAAGATAGATATTTATGTAGATTACGCAACCTTAGAACTCCGTGGAACAATTGATATTGGTCATTCTGGCGGAACAGTTGTGAAAGAGGAAATATTACAAGGAGTCTTTGAACGTAAGGTCCCATTACCCTTTCCCGTTCGCTCCGATAAGATCAGAGCCACCTATAATAGCGGGTTAGTATTTATTCAATTGCATCGCTTCATTTCGGATTCTAGTAGAAAAAACCGTGTGACGGTTGAGCTATTAGAGGATGAATAAGAGCATTCTTTGAAAGCTTGGCCCAAGCCTTTTATTATTAAAAGCAGAGTCAATGAGTCCTTGATTCGGATCTTTACGACTCTGTTTTTTACATTGTTCACTTATATTAATTCACAAATGAAATTCTGGAGTATTATCATGTTCTATTTAAGCAAATATGGTATATTTTATAAAATAACTATTATATTTTTTCTAGAAATAAAGTGCTACGAAACTAGCAGTAGAATATGGAGGAAACAAATTTGGCAACATTACGTAAAGCAACATTTGCAGGTGGCTGTTTTTGGTGTATGGTTAAGCCTTTTGACCAGTGGGATGGGGTACACTCTGTGATTTCTGGATATACTGGCGGTCATGTAGAAAATCCTACCTATCAGGAAGTAAAAACCGGGACGACAGGTCATTATGAGGCAGTTGAAATTACGTTTGATCCTAGCATTATTTCATATAATGAAATATTAGAAGTATATTGGCGACAAATTGATCCAACCGATGCAGGAGGACAATTCCACGACCGTGGAGATCAATATCGTACCGCAATCTTCTATCATGATGATGAACAAAAAGCACTCGCCGAAGCATCGAAACATGCTTTAGAGGAAAGTGGTAGATTCTCAAAACCGATTGTAACGGAAATTCTTCCAGCTGTTACCTTCTATCCTGCTGAGGAGTATCATCAAGACTTTTATAAAAAAAGTGAAAAGGAATATAAAGAAGACCGAGCCAAGTCTGGCCGTGATGCGTTTATTTCAGAGAACTGGTAATAGATATAGGGGCACCCACTTAGGAGGATGCTCCTTTTTTTTGAATTAACTTGAAATTACTTGTTTCCCTATCAATCTCTACATAGTATAATTACCTCTTGAACAGCATTAATTAAAGGGGCTGACAACTTGGCAGGTAAAGAATCCTTAATTCCATTAAAAATGTTATTATTTAGCTTTCATGCTACAAATACGATTATACTTAGCTTTTTGCCATTATACCTAGCATACAAAGGTTTAAATGGAACAGAGATTGGCTGGGTATTGGCAATTGGACCACTAGCATCTATATTCGCTCAACCATTTTTTGGTTATTTAAGTGATAAATTTAAATCCGTGAAAAAGATTCTACTGATTTGTGTAATGGGTCT
This sequence comes from Ornithinibacillus bavariensis, assembly GCF_018333235.1. Taxonomy (GTDB): domain Bacteria; phylum Bacillota; class Bacilli; order Bacillales; family Amphibacillaceae; genus Ornithinibacillus; species Ornithinibacillus bavariensis. Next base: position 202,424 of record NZ_BORP01000005.1, read on the forward strand.
ACTTATTTTCAGTACTATTTTCTTTCAAATGAATAGTTTGATTTCTATTATGATAGTTGGAGCGATGTTTTATTTCTTCACTTCGCCTATTGGTGGTCTAGGGGATAGTCTTTCACAGCGGAGAGCGAATGAAATTGGTGTTTCCTTTGGAACCATTCGGATGTGGGGATCTATCGGATTTGCTACATCGTCCCTAATAATCGGTGAAATTCTTTCCAAGTACGGTGTTCAATATATGATATGGCCATACTTACTATTTGGATTTATCGCGATGCTTGTTGTTTTCCGTTTACAGGATGTTAAAGTTGAATCAGACCCTGTTCGTTTAAAAGACGTAGGAGTATTAATCAAGAATAAACCGTTTTTATTTTTCTTGATTGCCATTGTCTTTCTATCATTAGCCCATCGAACGAATGATAGTTATATAGGATTATATATTACAGAGCTTGGCGGAAGTGAAGCATTAGTTGGTTTAGGTTGGTTTGTTGGTGTCGCTAGTGAAGCATTAGTATTTGCATTAGCAGGCTTTTGGTTCCGAAAACTACACCCATTAGTGTTTATCATGATTGCTGGTGTATTGTATAGTTTGCGCTGGTTTATCTATGGGTTTGCGGATAATCCAATGTTTGTCATTTCCTTACAGTTCCTTCACGGGATTACGTTTGGGATATTCTATTTAGCTGCCCTTGACTATGTAACTCGTTTAATTCCGAAGCTATTACAGTCAACTGGACATCTCGTTTATTATGCCGTATTCTTTGGAATCAGTGGTATAATTGGTTCCCTAACCGGTGGGACAATTATCGATCATTTCAATGGAAGTACATTGTATTATACATTAAGTGTTGTATCTCTACTAGGAACTGCTGCAATATTCGTTTATCATGTCCTATTTTCGCGCGAACGAACAGTTAGTCAATAATAATGAAGGATAGAGGGCCATTTCCCTGTTAGGGGATGGCTTTTTTTCATTCGTTCTGATAGTATTGCAAACTTCTAAGTTGCTAATTAAGCGTTCAATCGAGAAATCTACCTTATCTACCTCTCTCATCTGACTACATAAAAATCATACTAGACACCTACCGAAACAATGCTTCAACAAATAAAAAAAGCGAAATCTCTATACCTCGAGATTTCGCTTGGACACTGCTTATAGGAAGACAAAATATAGAATAAATACAATGAATAATCCATACATGACTGGGTGAATTTCTTTAGCCTTACCTTTAACAATCATCGTAATTGGATAGAAAATAAATCCGATTGCAATACCAGTTGCGATGCTATAGGTTAATGGCATCATGAGTAATACAAAGAATGCTGGTACAGCTATTTCAAATCGATCCCATTCAATATTTTTTAGCTGCCCTGCCATTAATACTCCAACAATAATTAGTGCCGGAGCAGTTACTGCTGATGTTACAATCGCTAGTAATGGCGAGAAGAATAATGCAAGTAAGAAAAACCCAGCTGTTACGACTGCTGTAAAACCTGTTCTACCACCTACACCTACACCTGCAGTTGATTCCACGTAAGAAGTTGTTGTGGATGTACCGAATACTGCACCTGAAACAGTCGCTGCAGAGTCTGCAAATAATGCTCTACCTGCACGTGGTAGTTTATTTTCCTTCACTAAACCAGCTTGAGTAGCAACAGCTACTAATGTACCAGCCGTATCAAAGAAGTCAACAAACAAGAATGTTAAGATAACCACTAGCATTTGAAGTGTAAATATTTCATCAAAATGGAATAATGCCTGCCCAAAGGTAGGTGAGATACTTGGAATTCCGCCAATAATATGATTAAGTGATGTTGGAACTGGAACCAATCCAAATATCATTCCTACGATTGCAGTAATGATCATGCCATAGAATATCCCTGCTTTTACTCCCTTAGTAAGTAAAACAACAGAAATAACTAAACCGAAAATAGCTAATAGTACATCCGGGGAAGTAACATCCCCTATCCCTACTAGTGTTGCAGAATTATCAACGACAATTCCAGAATTTATTAAACCAATAAATGCAATAAATAGCCCTATCCCAGCCCCAACGGCGTATTTAAGGTTTGCAGGGATTGCATTAATAATTCGCTCACGAAGACCAGTTAATGTTAATACCATAAAAATAAGTCCAGAAACTAGTACACCTGATAAAGCCGTTTGCCATGGAATTCCATAGCCTAGAACAACCGTATAAGCAAAGAAAGCATTAAGCCCCATTCCCGGCGCTAATGCAACCGGATATTTAGCAATAATCCCCATAAATAATGTACCCACTGCAGCAGCAACCGCTGTTGCTACAAATACTGCGTCCTTATCCATACCAGCCTCAGCAAGTGTAGCAGGGTTGACAAATAGGATATATGCCATAGCTAAAAATGTTGTTAATCCAGCTGTGAATTCGGTACGATAACTCGTTCCTAACTCCTCAAAATGAAAATACTTTCTCATTACTTTTCCTCCTAAAATAGAATGAGTGCGAAAAAAAACATGTATTCCCCCCGAGTTTTAGGGGAAATACATGCTCATGACTATGCAAGAAAAGTAAAGATAGACAATAGAAAACTAACCATAGAGTAAGCTATCATCCATATTATACTAATCCGCGTAGTCAGACCATTTACGGCGGTCTGGTAGAGACTTTGGGCCATATTCCCTAAATTATACGCAGGTAGACATTCATATTTTCAAGTGTTTCTGAAGCTATAATACTATTTTACTAGGATACTGTCAACCATTTCCGAACATTTTATGTTGTTTTTAATATATCGTTCGTTATTACCATTCATGAATTACAAGTGACTTTGAACCCTTTATATCAATGTATTCATTCAATCCCTAGCTCCATCTCGGTACTTTCATAAAATAATTATGATCATTGGCATAGACGGTTTGTTCTGTAGCAAAAGCTGTATGGAGCTGTGGTTTAATTTAATACTACTTTGAATAGTTGAATATGACTTCTTCCTTTTAAAAACTATGAATGAAGAATCTATTCATCTCGACTTTCTAAAAATATTCATCTCTATCTATATTGTAATTGCTCAAGTATCTGTGTATAGCCTAACTCTCTTGCGTAATCTTCAGCTGTCTTTCCATCATTGTCTCTTAACGTTCTATCAGCAGAGTATTTTAATAATTCCGCTACAATGTCTTGATACACCTTTGAGCCATCACGTAAAGCAACTGCCTCGATAAGTGCAGTATAGCCGAAATTATTTTGATGATTAATATTTACTTTGCCGTCTTTTAATAATAATCGTACATTCTCAAGATGCCCTTTTTCAGCAGCAGGGATTAAGGCATTGCCGCCAAATCGATTAACTTTACTTTGATCTGGATTACTATGCTCAATCATATAGCTAAGAATCTCTGTTTTCCCTTGTGCTGCCGCATACAAATATGGGCTGTCACTAATGGCATCCTGTTGGTTAATGTTTGCTCCATGATCAATTAATAACTGGGCAATTTCTACTTGGTTATTATGAGTGGCTATCAATAATGGTGTTTCCTCTTTCTCGTTTGTTTCATCAATTTTATACTCTGTATCTAAAAGTATGTTTTTTACTTTTTCTATATCGTTGTTTTCCACTGCTTGAATTAAGCTTCCAGCATCATATTTCACAACTTCATCCCCCTTTGTTTCTGCTGTTTCTACAGTTGAAACATTTTCAGATACTTCAGATTCAACGTTTGCCGAATCAGTTTTCTTCTCTTCAGTTTCTGTACAACCCACCAAAAAAAGTGAAGTAATTATTATTAAAAAATAGATTTTTTTCATCTACACCCTCCTAATGTGTGGATTTGTATATTTTCCCTTTATGCATCAATAGTCTGTTTTTTGGTAGTCTAGCCACTGCTTCTGCACTACAACTAGCATCAACAAACACAAAACTTGCTTCCGCCCCAATCTTTGGCCAAACTTGTTCTCCTTCTCTATTTAGTGGGGTCAACTCTTGCGTGATTAAACTGAGACTCTGACGTAATGAACGTTCATCTGATTTTCCTGTATAGTCGCAAAAGTTATGTACCTTTTCCAAAATATCGCCAGAAAAATAAGGACTCCAAGAATCATAAAAGCCATCACAACCCAAGCCAACTTTTACACCTGCTGTTTTCAATAGATCAATAGGGATTAGCTGATGGTTGATAGAAATTGGGATGGTAGACATAATTTCCACATTAGAATCGCTTAGCTTTTTCGCAAATTGCTTTTGAAAATGAGGTGACAACTTACTTAAACCAAATGCATGACTAAATGTAGTCTTCCCCATATATTTTTGTTCCTTCACCATATCTAGCCATTTATCCATCGTATAGAAACCTACTTGCCCTTTATCATGTAAATGCATATCAACATCTACAGCATACTCCTTGGCTATATCCATGGTGATTTGTAATGATTTTTCGACATCCTTATCAATACCTGCTGGATCAAGTGCTCCCAAAATTGTCGCACCAGATTCCAATGCTTGTCTTAACAAATCAGGCATTTCTCCATGGGCCAATAAACCATGCTGAGGAAACGCAACAATTTCATAGGTTAAATATTGCTCATAGGCTTCCAGTGCTTTTTTCACACCTTCTAAATTTTTCAATTTGATAAAGGGATCGATATTAACATGTGTTCGAATATGATTCACACCGTTATTCAAGTGTAATTCAATCATGGCAGCTGCTCTTTGTGTTACTGTTTCTGAAAGCTCTTCTAATTCAGCTGCTTCAATAGCCAATCTCTCAGACAAACTATTTACAGGACGACAAGCCTTCCACCCTAATGAAAGATACGTTTTATCCAAGTGATTATGCATATCCTTGAATGCAGGAAGTGCTAGTTTTCCTTCCATATCAATTATATCTATATCCGGTACATTCTCAGTTGCAGGTATAATTGTTTGAATTATTCCTTCTTTTGCAACATGAATATGGAACAAATCGGATCTTGTCTGGATGCTACCATCTTCGTGCATTGTTTCACCCGTCTCCAGTCGAACATTAGAAAGCCATATGCTCATCGATATTCCCCCTTTAGCTCTATCTCTTCTTCATGAATAATTCTTCCCTTTGAAATCACTGTCGAAATAGGGCATTGTCTGGCAACTAGATGTGCAGAGCTCACTGCATCCACAAGTAGCCCGTTAGCCGTATCTCCTATTTTTGGCCACTGTCTTTCACCAGCGTCATTTAATGGTGTTAAACCACCAGTAGCATATTTCAAGGACTGTCCAATATGCCATTCATCAATGTAGCCAAAACGTTGGATAAACTGATTTAATTTTTGAACCGTGTCACCACTTCCAAATGGAGACCAGTGATCAACAAGGCTATCATGTCCAATAGAAACCTTCACACCGTTATCATACAAATACTTCACAGGAATTGTAATTGGGCCTGGGCCAATAGGAACTGTTGTCGTCACGCTAATGTTATTCGTAGCCATTTGTTTTACTAGCCTGTCTAATGATTTTTGAGGTAAGTCTGCCAGTGCAAATGCGTGACTTAGGGTAACTTCCTTTTTAAAAGAACGTTGTTCAATTTCATGACTAATTTGTTGAATTTCAAATTCCCCTAATGTGTTTTGTTCATGTAAATGAATATCAATTCCGACATCATATTTTTCAGCTAATTGAAACGTTGTTTTTAAAACTTCTCCGCTATTTCGATCAACTAAAGCAGGATCTACCCCTCCGATATGTGTAGCACCCATTTGTAATGCTTTTTCAAGGATTGTTAAGAATACCTGGCCATTGCGTAATAAACCATGTTGTGGGAATGCAACGATCTCATACGTGATTTGATTGCGATAGCTTTCCAAAACACGCTTGGCAATTTCCATATGTTTAGTCTCAATTTGTGGATCAACATTCACATGTGTACGAATATGCGTATGGCCCTTTTTTATATAATGCTGGACCATGGCATGTGCCCTTTCTTCGGCTACCTCCAATTGCTTTGGTAGTAATATCGCTTCTTCTTTTAAACGAGAAAATATCCCTTCAGTAGTTGGCGTTGGCGCTTTCCACTCACCACTGAAGTATGTTTTATCAATATGTGTATGCATTTCCTTGAACGATGGAACAAGGAGCTGCTTTTTGGCATCTACTACTTCTACATTGCTTGCTTCAATCGTTGGGGCTATTTCAATAAATTTTCCATTCTCAATCAATACATCAAATATTTTTGTTTTTGTAGCTATTACAAACGTTTTATCATACAAATATCCTGTTTCCAAACGCACATTCTTTAATAATAATGTCAAAAAAATACTCTCCTTTTATAATTTTCTTCTAAACTTTAATAGACAAATTTAAACTGTCTATTTTCCTTAAAGTCTGGAGTCCTGCTACATGCGGTAAGCATAACTACTAGAAAAATCTAAAAATTCCTTCTATCCCTTTAATAGCCCGCATCTTGTCTATAAATATGGTATCATGAGGATAATTATATGAAAAATATTAATAAAGTTATCTTTACTTACTTTTTCCATATATGAAATAGAGAGGAAACTAATGATGGATATAAGACAACTACGCTATTTTATTGCTATTGTAGAAGAACGGAAAATTTCTGCTGCTGCTAAAAGGTTGCATATGTCCCAACCACCATTAAGCCAGCAATTAAAAGCCATGGAAGAAGAACTTGGTTCTAAGTTAGTCGAGAGAAGTGGTAAACTTCTAGAGGTGACGGAGGCGGGAAAGGCTCTATATAAAAATGCGCTACAAATAACTCAATTGATGGAAGAAACGAAAACAGAGGTAAAGGAAGTCGGGAAAGGTGTAAATGGAAGACTTACGATTGGAGTAAACACATTTTCGGTAAGCGGGTTGCCTCGTGCACTTAAACAATTTAAAAAAAAATTTCCAAAGGTAACGTATAAAATTCAACAAAATGAATCCTCCTATCTTTGTCAATTAGTCAGGGAACGAATTGTGGAGCTTGCAATTATTCGCTTACCATTAGATTTGGACGATTTTTCTGTACTCCACCTCTGTAACGAGCCTTTTTATTTCATCACATCGAAGGAGCATACCTCTTTTGATCGAGATGTATCGCTTGCTGAAATTGAACATTATCCACTCCTGTTCCCAAGTACGGAGGGATTAGGTGTGCATTACTTAATTTTAGAAGCATTTTCCCGATTTAAACTACAACCTAATATTGTTGGGGAGTGTTCTGATATCAGTCTTTTGATGGATCTAGTTACATCTGACTTCGCTACATCTATAGTTCCTGAAACGCTACTTAAACGATATACTGGATACCCCATAAATGCTTATCGAATATCAAACACAACCGAACTGAGCGGATCAGTTGGATTAATATGGCTTAAAGATCATAGCTTGTCCAAGGCTGCCGAGAATTTTATAGAAATGATACAAAAGGTATAGAGGATACTCTGCTAACATATAAATCTGTGTGTGTTAAACTATTGTCACACGACATAAAAATAGATCTCCTCTCGTTTTTTAGAGTCGGTTTGACGGCCATCTCTATTCTACGATTGGAGATCCTTTTGTTACATCGATTATAGACTTGTTTTCACACAGGCAAAGCCTGTTATTTTACAAGAATAAGTTTCAAATGAACACTGTTTCCTCAAATAATATCTATTTTTTCTATTCTTCTAATAGATAGAAAAGCAATTAAAATACCAATGATAGCTAATGTTAACGGGATATAAACGATTGAAGCTATAGAAAAGACCGGATTATGAGAACTAATTAATGCAACGATGACAATCGACGAAATAATTGTAGCCGGTACAGAATAGTTCCGCATTCCAAAATATAAACTAATTAAACTAGTTCCTGCTGCTGCAAAAGCAAATGTAATGATTGAAATAATTTGTTGGACTACCATTTTCAATGAAAGAGGATCTGAGATGATTTGAAAATATGGATTCAATGCGATAAATGAACCAAGTACGAAAAGGTTAGAAATAATAATCGTAATAAAGGTTAAGGTGCCGATAATAAGTAATTTTATACCAAGTAACTTCTTTCGATTGATTGGATACGTAAACAATACCGTAATTGTTTTATTTTTAAACTCCTCGATAACTAACTTGGCAATTAAGACTGCCGCAAAAATTATAAACGTTGCTCTTACAAATGCGCCGATAATAATAAAAACTTCGTCGTAGTCGCGAAAAACAACATTGCCTTCCAACTTTTCAATGAAACTAATGACAAAAAGGACCGAAAGGATAAGGATATTTGCAATAATTGTTCCGTTTACATACCAACCTATTTTTAATTTTTTCAATTCCAATTTCATTAGCGTAAACATATCTACACCACCTTTATTCATGTTTAACTACCTGATTCTGATTTTCTTTTTCCACTAATCCCATAAAATATTCTTCTAAGGACGTGACTTTTTTACTCATTGACTCCATTTCGATGTCGTTTAGTATCAATGTTTTTGAAATTTCCTTTTGTGACACATTTTGATCGAAAATACGGATAATTTTCTGATCGACCACTTTAAAATTTTGCAAATACAGTCTATGTTCGAGGACAAAGCAAGCACTTGTAATGTCTGGCGTTATTAATTCGATATATTCTGCATTTCTTTCTCTCATTGCTTCCATAGATACCTCTTCAATTAACTTTCCTTTATTAATTACTCCGACCGTATCTGCCATTTGTTCCATTTCAGCTAGGATGTGACTAGAGATTATCATTGTGATGTTATATTCCTTAGCGAGTAATTTGAACAAATTTCTTATTTCACGAATCCCCACCGGATCTAGTCCATTTATTGGTTCGTCGAGAATTAATAGTTCAGGTCTTGTAATAATGGCTCTTGCAATACCTAAGCGTTGCTTCATCCCTAGTGAAAAGTTTTCTACTGGTTTATTGACAATATTTATTAAATGAACCATTTCTAATACTTCATTAATCGCTTTTTTATTATGATAGCCCATATATTCACAGTGAAGCTCTAGGTTTTCCTTTGCTGTAAATTTCTCATAAAAAATCGGAAACTCAATCATACTTCCTATTCTTCCTAACACAGCGAACGACGAAGAAGGCGTTAATCGCTGACCAAAAATCTCAATTTCTCCAGCTGTAGGTTTTATTAAATTTGTCAGCATTTTCATTAGTGTTGTTTTTCCTGATCCATTCGGACCGAGTAACCCATAAATTTCGCCTTTTTTAACATTTATATTTACGTTTGATACGACTTCTTTCCCTTGAAAACATTTTGTAACGTTATGTGTCCTTATGATATGCACCGGATTTCCTTCCTTTCCTCAAGTTTGGCTATATATGTATTGTACTAAGCGGATGTTGTTTTTCTCTTTCTTAATTCTTACTTATTTCTTAAGTTAGTAGGTAATCCGTGGTAACGCAACCGTAAATACCGTTTTCTCATATGGAATACTCTGTACATGGATCGTCCCATTCATTTGTTCTAGTAGTCTTTTCGTAATTGTTAATCCTAACCCGCTTCCGTAAAAGGCTTTGTTTCTTGATTCTTCTAACGTGAACATTCTTTCAAAAACAAGATCTTGCTTCTGCTCCTCAATTCCTTTTCCTTTGTCCCATACCTCAATATAGACATGTTTTTCGTTAACAGATAGGGTTAAACCAAGTATATTTCCGTCACTGCCATATTGGATGGCATTTGACAATAGATTTTGTAAGACTCTGTCCAATGCTTCTTTATTTCCTAATACATGAATGGGGTCATCTGGTAATTGGAAATCTATCGTTAATCCGTTTAATTGGACAATGTCATAGAATGAAAGTAAATTATCCTTACAAATCTCATTGACATTTATTTTTGTAAGCGGAATTTCTTTATCACCTGATTCAAGTCTCGCTAAATCGAAAAAGGCATTCATAAAATCAATAATCTCTACGGTTTTACGATGAACTTGTAATAACAGCCTTTCTTGTTCGTTTTGTTTAATTGTTTCGTCCTTCTGAACCATTTCAATATAACCCAATACGACTGTTAACGGTGTTTTTAAATCGTGCGAGATATTGGTTAGCATTCTTTTCATGGAATGTCTTGATTGATTGTACTTTGCGATTTCCTGTTGATGTTTATCAAGCAATTTATTTATGTTTATGAGCAATGCTTGTAATTTTTTATCATCGGTCATTAACAGCAATCGTTCCATCGTCTCTCGTTCTAAAATTTGTTCAAGCTTCTCAGCTAAATAATCAAGATGGGTATCTCTATTTTTCCTTTGAATATACTGGATTAAATTTAAAGCAATTAAACTAAAGATAAAGCACAGTAAAATAACTATCATTTAGAATTCACCTAACCTATAACCAATACCCCATAATGTTTCTATATATTTTGGTTTCCCTGGGTCATCTTCTATTTTTTCTCTTAATCTACTCATATGGACGTTAATCACATTTTCATCTCCATAATATTCTTCTTTCCAAACCAAACGGTAAATTTGTTCTTTCGTAAATACTTTTGTAGGATACTGAACAAACAACTTTAATATTTCCCATTCTTTATTTGTTAGTTTGATAGACTTTTCATTTTTGTAAATCTGAAAATTATCTATATCTATCCTAAGCTCATGGATTTGAATAATCTGTTGCTCTCTTTTTTCTTTCTGATGGGAATACTCAGTTGCTCTTCTAATGGAAGCCTTCACCCTTGCAAGTAATTCAATCACAGAAAATGGCTTTGCAAGATAATCATCTGCGCCAAAACCCAGACCTAACGCTTTATCTACATCACTGTCTTTTGCAGATATAATAAGCACTGGAACAAGACTTTGGTCTCTCATCTGCTTCAAACAGTCCATACCGCTCTGTTTCGGTAACATTAAGTCTAGTAAGACCAAATCAAATGATTGTTGTTCAAATAAATCCATCGCCTCTTTTCCATCTGATGCATGGACAACACAGAATCCCTCTTTAGATAACAAGCTTGTAACCATCTCAGAAATTGCTGGATCATCTTCTATTAACAATATTTTGTCTTGCATCTGTAAATCCTCCATTACTGTTTATATTTAAATCATATTCTAGCATTAACACGGTGGACATTGTGGCTTATTTTTTTAGTTTTAGTGAAAAAAAGTGCACTATGATGAGGAAAATTGGAAGAATATAGATCTTGGCATCTATGATAATTGGCTACCAACAGTCAGGATACATTTCCTTCTTTTTATTACTTCTTGGTTACAGAAGTAGCCTCGTTCATTGCTTATCCCAAGCTTTTTCCTTTAAAATTATGTGTTTTGTTTTCCTCGCCATATAGTTGAACAAGTAACTACACTTTTATTACATACCTTTTTTCGCACTATACATTAATTGTTTATGCATTTAATTCGTAGTTATCTTGAATATGACATATTTCAATTCACTTTATAATACCCTTTATTATCAATAAGTTTTAATTGTGGAGAGGGAGTGGAAAATATGGCAATAAGACCCCCATTGTTACAAAGAGGAGATACAATTGGATTAGTTACACTTGGCAGCCCTCTTGATGCGAATACTATTAATACAGGCGTACAATTCTTGAGAAATATAGGCTTTAATATCGTTTTTGGCAGACAAGTTTATTCCTATGATGGCATTGTATCGGCATCACCTCAACAAAGAGCAGAGGATTTAATGAATATGTTCAGAGATCCGAGTGTTAAAATGATACTTGCTACACGTGGAGGGACTGGGGTTCAGACTATTCTACCCTATCTGAATTTCGATGTCATAAGACAGAATCCTAAAATTATTTCTGGTTTTAGTGACATTACAGTTTTACTAAATAGTTTATATCAATTTAGTAATTTAATTACTTTCCATAGTTTAATGCTTATTGACTTTAGAACTGAAACACCTCCTTATAACTTCAATCAATTTTTTGAAGCAACATCGACGTTGAATTCCCCTAGGATAATTCAAAATCCACCAAATCTAGACCTGAGGGGTTTAGTACCAGGAAATGTAACAGGCCCAATAGTAGGTGGAAATATGACATCGTTAGTAAATGCACTCGGTACACCATATGAGATTAATACAAACGGAAAAATACTTTTTTTAGAGGAAACCCACTCTCCAACTACAATGGTTTTCAGGTATTTAACGCAATTATTAATGTCAGGTAAATTTCAAGACTGTCTTGGTATTATCATGGGTGAATGTACGAATTGCTTTGTATCTTATCGTACAACTTATGAAGATTTAATTAATGCTTTATTAGTTCCCTTAGGAAAACCACTGGCAATCAACCTTGCTACTGGTCATGGCTATTATAAAGCTGCTATTCCAATAGGTGCTACTGTAAATCTAAATTCAACAGAAAATACATTGACCGTAATTGAACCAACCGTTTCTTTGTGATTCTGAAGTTTGTACTCACACAGGCATATTCTGTGGTTTTAATAAGAAAATCCTGCATATAAACACAGGATTTTCAAGGGCCTTTATCTGAATTAATATTATCTCTATAAAGATACCAACAATAAGGCATATGATATAAAATTGTCCTCAACTATTTAATCATTCTTTATTCAAAGTCTTTCGATTTCATCTTTTACTCCGGTGTATTTCCTGATTTTGTTCCCATTTCATAGGAAGACATAACATTATCATACATTAGATGTAGCATCATCCCCGCAGCTGCATGAGGCAGATTGTGACAATGATCCATCCAGATGCCAGGATTATCTGCAACAAAAGCCACCTCATAGGATTCACCTTCTCGTACATTAAGCGTATCTGTTACCCAAGGGGTTTCTACCTTTTTTCCATTTTTCTTTAAAACAGTCATGTGATGTCCATGAAGATGCATGGGATGTTCGGCAAAACTTCTATTTACAAACGTTGTTTTAATTTTTTCTCCTTCTCTTACAATGAAGGTAGGCGTTTTTGGGAATACCTCACCGTTAATGGTCCATAAGAAATTTGGTAACCCGTTATAAAAACCCATTTCATTTGAAAATATCATGAGAAATTCCCGATCAAATTGTTTTGTTTTTGTTAAATCATTTTTCAATTCTTCCCCATATTGTTCAGGACTAAACTCTTCTTGCTCCTCTTTGAATACTACTTTTCCTGTATCGGAATTTTTATTAAAAATTATACTAGGTGACTGGTCGTCATTGTAATCTCCTATTTTAAATAAAACGGGATCGCTTGGCATTGTAAAAATGACATCATATCTTCCGCCTGCAGCAACCCGGAGTGCGGTTTTATCCGATATTTGGCCAGGATTCTTAATTGGAACACCGTCAATGCTGAATAGTTTATAATCAACTCCTTGTAGTAAGAATTTTCTCGATAGATTATCCGAATTAATAATTCGTAATCTTACTCTCTTCCCCGGTTCTATTTGCTTTAATTGACTTTCATCAAATAAACTAAAGGACATTGTCTTATCCTGATCTGTTTGCCATACATGATTGATCACAGTTATATCCTCATCTACAGGTTCGGTTTCATTTTTCGGGTCAACAATTAGGTATCCAAATAGGCCTTTTTGTACTTGTTCGGAGGATTGCTGATGAGAATGAAACCAATATGTGCCGACTTGGTTTGCTCGAAACTTATAGGTGAAAGACTCTCCTGGTTTAACAATATCTTGAGTCATTCCTGGTACACCATCCATCGCATTTGGCACATTATAACCATGCCAATGAATCGTAACTCCACTTTCAATGTCTTTGTTTTCCAATTTAATTTCTATCATTTCTCCTTCTTTTACACGAAGCTGTGGAGCGATTGTTCCGTTATAGACCCAAGCTTTTACTTTTTTTCCTGACTGGAGTGTGAATTCCTTTTGTTCTGCTACTAAAACAAACTTTCTATCTGCCGGTTCGGATATATCACCTGTTAAATCTTTTACTTCTACCATTTCTGATTGATCGTGGTGGCCGGAATGAGCTCCCTGATTTGAATGCATGGTAGGTGTACCGCCACCTTCATCAATCAGATGATGATTCATCATATCAGAGGATTCCGGAAGTTTCGATGTATTTACACCGATTAAAACATTGAGTACTACAAAAAGAATACCGATGAATCCAAGAACCATTGCGGTTTTTAAAAACTTAATGAACCTTTTCCCTAACGGTAGCAACATCATTTGACCTTCCATAGCTAATTTATTTTTACGAATCGAAATATAGGTTGGGATAATAAGGATCAAAAGTAGACACACAGGTGCTTGAGCAATTTCATAAAGATTAGGCCTTATTGGCTGAGAAAATATATTACGATAAACGATGATCCCAGTTGATACCATCGCGGCATAAATAGGTACGACCATAAAAGGATTCGTCACTTTTACTAGGGTTTTATTATCTGTAATATCATCCTTTAATTCCTGTATCGACTTTAATCGAGGTAATGTGTACATAATCACAGCCACGTATCCAATTAAAGAGGTTGGAAGAATTGCTTTAATTACTCCTTCAACAAATAACCAACCATTCTCTAGAAACATGATCAATATGCATGCATACCAGAGAACTCCTGCGATAAGCGCAAGGAGGCACGCTACGAATAGATAGTTCTTTCTCCTTAGTAGTTGATTATTGCTTTCTGCATAAGAGAGATTCGTTACAATTACACTTGCAATACACCAAAAAACGAACATAATTACTGGAAGTATATAGCTTCCACCGAAAACAAATCCAAACATAACTCTACCCCTTTCAAGATTTTGTACCTTCATTTTAGCGAGCAAATGTTGCGAACTTGTGATGAAATATTAAAGGTTTTTTGATGGTTGTTAAAATTCTGTTTTAATCGTTATAATTGGATAAAAGGAAAGGTGAGGCCGTCTTGAAAAAAGTATTAGTGGTAGAGGACGAAACAAAACTTGCAATGATTATTCATGAATTTTTAAAGGATGAAGGTTATGAAGTAGAAGTTGCTGCGGATGGTCTGAGAGCCCTTCAACTGGCAGCCAAGATAAATCCCGATATTGTCCTTCTGGATTGGATGCTTCCAGAGTTGAGTGGAATTGAAGTTTGTCGGAAATTACGGGAAATGGGACAGTATGGGATTATCATGATTACCGCAAAAGCTGAAGAAACAGATAAGATTATTGGTTTGGGAGTAGGTGCCGATGACTATATGGTCAAGCCCTTTAGCTTAAGGGAAATGTCTGCAAGAATACAATCCCTATTACGACGAATGTCCCCTCTGGACACGACGTCAGATACGATACGCTCATTTGGCTCACTAGTTATATCGCCTGTTTCTCATCAGGTGCGGCTGGACGGAAAAGAAATTATGCTTACTCCTACCGAATATAAAATTCTGGAATTTTTATCAGCTTCCCCAAGCCAAGTATTTAGCCGTGAACAAATATTGCAGCATGTCTTTAATGACGAAGAAATTATGGATGTTAGGACCGTTGATGCCCATATTAGTAAATTAAGAAAAAAAGTTAATGGTTATATCCAAACCGTTTACGGGTTCGGTTATCGATTTGGTGTGAACGATGAACATTAGAACGAAGCTCATTCTTTCAATGACTAGTGTGGTCCTATTAATGGTAATTCTGTTCATTTTCTTAATACAAATTTTGTTTTTTATAAGTAGGGACATCTCTTATTTTGCTAACAAAGAAGAAATTGGTAAAGTGGAAGCCTTCATGGAAGATTTCTTTAAGCAAAACCATTCTTGGGAAGGCATTCAGAATGAGAAGCTTCCGACAGATATGCCGTTTGTCCTTATAGATCATGAACATAATGTTTTATGGAAATCAGGGGATATAATCGAACAAACTGTTATAAAAACAGCATTTCCATCTGCACTTAAAAATGGCTCTCAACAAATTGGAATGCTATACGTGATGACTCCAACCCAACAACAAATATACGTAGTAAAAAATACTTGGGGCCAATATATGTATGGAATCATCGCTATGGCTGCTTTGATAGGTTTGTTTTTCGCTATCATCTTAATTCTGTTGCTCTCCAGAACACTTACCAAACCTATTAATATCATTACAGAAAAAATAAGGAAATACGAAAAAGGGGATTCCACTATTAATTTTCAAATGAAACGACAAGATGAGTTCCAAAAAATAGGCGATGCATTGGAAAGCATGAAACAAAATATCCAAAATGCAGAGATAGCCCGTAAATCACTCGTTTCAGATGTTGCGCATGAATTAAAAACTCCCTTAATGATTATTCAAGGGGAAATAGAGTTATTGCATATCCAACAAAAAACAATATCAGACGAAAAGTATCAATCCATATTTAATGAGGTACAAAGGTTAACAGCCGTTATCAATGATATATTATACTTATCAAAATTTGATGCCAATCAAGTTGCAATAACCAAAGAAAAGGTAGATGTGGATGATGTTTTTGAACAACTTATGCAAAAGACACAATTCTTATTTAAAAAACATAATGCTGAACTCATTTTTAACAGGAACGATGTAAAATCAATTTGGGCTGATCAGGATAAGATCATACAAGTACTGATCAACCTCGTCACAAACGCACTAACGCACGGGCAAACGACATCAAAAGTAATTATCGAAACAACTATTAATCAAAACGAAACCATTATTTCTGTTACAGATAATGGAGTTGGACTAGCTTCTGAAGATATTCAGTTCATATTTGAGCGTTTTTACAGAGGAGATGAATCGCGCAGCCGCAAAACAGGCGGGACGGGAATCGGTCTATCAATAGTTAAGGCTTATATAGAGTTACATAAAGGAAAAATTGAAGCCAAGAGTCAATTAGGTAAAGGCGCTACATTTACAATTTATTTACCCAATTCCTTGTAGTAAGCTATTTCAATTCAAAAAATCCTTCCTCACTTGAAATGCATGAGGAAGGATTAATAGTTGGGTTTAAAATACGAAAGTAATTTTTAAAACTCAACAATGTTTCGTTTTACAAGGGGGCTTCAAAGTTTAATATCAATCGTCGTCCCGTGACCAATCTCACTGCTAACCGTAAGCTCTCCCTTATGTTCCTGAATGATATCTTTGGCGATGGCCATTCCTAGTCCAGAACCTCTATGTGCATCTCCAGTATTTGTTCCTCGGTAATAACGGTCAAAAATTTTGTCGAGTTCTTTTTTCTCTATCCCTTTTCCGTTATCCTTTATTCTGAGATGTGTACGTTCTTCTTTCTCTATTATCACATCTATTCGTACATTTTCATCATTATGAACAATTGCATTATAAATTAAATTATTGATGGCCCTTCGAAATAGAATTTCATCAATTTCTACAAGAATCTTCTCTTGCGTTACTTGAAATACGATATGACGATTAGAATATTTAGGATCATTTAATATATCAATCACAATATTTCTTAATAAATCAACAATATTAACCGTTTTTTTGTTTAAAAATAGTGCTTTATTTTTCAACCTTGTGGTTAAATTCAAATCTTCGATAACCTCTTTTATATATAATGACTTTTGTTCAATTATTCCGGCATACTCCCTTATTTCTCCTATAGAAAAGTCATAGTCTTGATCTTTAATTAATTCAGCATATCCTTGAATAGATGCTAGTGGTGTTTTTATATCATGAGAGATATTTCCAATCCAATCCTCTCTCATGATCTCTAATTTCTTTCTTTCCTTTTCATTGGCTGTTAGCTGATTAGATAGAAAGTTGACATTTTGAAAGACATCTTTATAAACCCCTTTTGGCACATAATTGACAGCGTAGTCCTTATTTGCCAATCGTTTAATCCCATTAATAAGTGCTTGTAAAGGCTGTGTTAGCCGTTTACTAAAAAAGTAGCCAATAAGCAAGGCGATGAAAATATCTATAATAAAAACAATGCCGCTAATCTTAACCACATGATTTATGGTTCGATTATCAATTGAAATGACATAGCGATTTAAAGCGGGGTTCTCTATCCCAATAAAATAACTGTAATCTTCTTTTCCACCAACAAAAACCGTTGTTTCTGCATTAACTTCCTTGTATTTATATGTTTGAACGATATCGGATGGCGTGTATTTTTCCTTAACTCCCATAGGCGTTCTATAGCTATAAATTACCTTACCATTTTCATCTAAAACCTGGATCCATGCATTTTCTTCATCCAATGCTTTTTTTCCCGCTTCTGTAATAGTCACATGATCATTTACTATATTAATCTTATCTTGGAATTGTCTTGTAAAAAGTTCGGGAGATGTTTCGTTTCCTTGAAATATTGGTATGTTAAAAATTGCCTGGGCAGATATTAAAGCAAGCATAGTAAAAATATTTATGAAAACAACGAGTGTTACAACTAAGACGATGGAAAGTATATATCTTCCGGTAAGCTTCCACTTCACGACCTACTCATCCTCTACTGTGAATTTATAGCCCAAGCCTTTTACAGTAATTAAAAATTTAGGGTGAGAGGGATCTACTTCGATTTTTTCTCTTAGCCGTCGTATATGAACCATTACCGTATTATCAGAGCCAAAATAATCCTCACCCCAGACGGTATCATAAAGCCGTTCTTTACTAATCACCTTATTCTTATTTTGGAGGAAGTACTTCATTAGTCCAAGTTCCTTTGGCTTTAATTCAATGGTTTCCCCATTTTTTATTAATTCTGCTTTTTGCTCATTTAATTTAAAGGGACCAGCTTTTATAATCGAATCCGTTATTACATCCGCCTGCATATAATCTGCCCTTCGCAACTGTGCTTTTACACGATAAGCAACCTCCTTAGGACTAAATGGCTTTGTGATATAATCATCTCCTCCAATGGCAAAGCCCAAAATTTTATCAATTTCGTCTGTTTTCGCTGATAAAAATAAGATCGGCACATTCGAGATATTTCTTATTTTTTTACATACATCGTACCCTTCACCATCTGGCAACATAATGTCTAACAAAACAAGATCTGGCCGTGTTCGTTGGAATTCAGAAAAACCTTCTTTCGCAGTGGTAGACGTCACTACATGATCTATTCCTTCTTTTATTAGAACCGTTTTAATAAGTCTTAAAATATCTTCCTCATCATCGATAATTAAAACGGTTTTGTTACTTAGTGACATTCATAAATACCTCCATACCGTCATAGCCTTTTCTTTATTATAAAGGAAATTAAAGTATCTTATCAAAAAGGCAGACGGAAAAGCGTTTAATACTTCCCTATCTGCCAAAAGAGAATCCTTTTAAACAAGGATTCTCCTCTCATTATTGCTATTTCAACTTTTCAGCCACTTTTTCAGGTAATTCCTTAGCAGTCACTTCCTGATAAGATGTAACACCTTTTCCATCTTTTACAAAAAGAAGTAAAAACGCATTTTCACGAAGCTGTTTGTTAGCAGTAAATGTTAATGTTTTTTGCTCGCCGTCTTTATTATAAGCTGGTAATTCATATTCATAATTTATATAAATCGTTCCATCACTCATTTTTTCCTCCATTTTATTTCCTTTCCCATTTATTTGTGTGTAATATTCATCCGCACCAAACCGATTAAGATTTACATTTTGCATAAAAAATGCACCAGCAACTATAATCACTACGATTATTCCTATTACGATCATTGATTTTTTCATTTAAATACTCCTCACTCTATTTTATTTTGTTACAATTTTGTAGTAGGTACGTACTGTTAAAAAGTAATAGATCACATAAATTAGCATATATATGCCTATACATATGAATACAGGGATCAACAGATTTGTTTGCATTAGCCTTGATAAGGCAGTTAAAGCTACTGCTGAATGTGCTATACCTACGAATAGCGGTAAGGCAAAGATAAAGAATACTTGTTTCGCAATTGATTTTCTTACTTCCCTTTTATTCACACCGATTTTGTGTAAAATGTTATATCGACCCTTATCGGAATTTGCTTCTGTCAACTGTTTAAAGTAAATAATGCTCCCTGTTGCAGCAAGGAATACTAGTCCTAAGAAGGCACCGATAAAGATGATTAGCCCTGATGTCTCCATTCCAAGAGAGTAATCATTATAAAAGCTAGAAAAACTTGCATCATCCGGTAAAATAGATTCGATTACCTCATTTATTTCTTTAGCATTATTTTCATTTGTAATTTTGTATGCTTCCATGTTTACAAGGGCTGTTTCTTTCTCCAGCTTGGAAAATAAATCATCACCGATTACCACAGTAATATTTGCTGTCTTGGTATTAAGAACGTTATATTTCAGCAATTTTTTAAATGTAATGTCTTCCGCTATGCTATCTACATGCAAGGAAAGGCTAGAACCGACATATTCCGGTGATAAACCTTCATAATAGCCTGCATCTAGTATAGCTGCATGATTACCTTCCAGTGAGAGACGATCCTTTCTTCCTTGCAATCCTGCCATTTCATTGAAGGTTTTCGTAGAGATGAATGTATATTCCTGTATGCTTTCCCCCATCAGGTTATTTAAACTAGATGTATCCACCCTTATTTGCATTGTCGGAATCGTTTTATGGTAGATGATCTGATGCTTTTCTTCTTGTAAAATCTTATCATTTACCTTATTCGCTAAATGTTCATCCTGCTGAATAAACATGATACTATTTGGATTTGCCAATTCGGCATTGCCCTTATTGTTATAATACAAACTATAAGATGCCCCGACGGCCGTTAATGTTGTAGCACTAAGAATGGAAATGATGGTTAATGTTCGTGCATTTCCTTTTATACGATATAGAAGTTGGGAAGTACTTATTATATTAATTCCTTTCCAAAATCTTCTTTTGTTCTTTTTTGTAAGCTTCAATAGATAGACAATTAACGTATTAAATAACAAATAGGTACCTAGAATAACAGATAAGATGATAACGAGTGGTGTCACCATGATACCGATTTTTCTCCAAGCTTCTGACTCTAATATATTTTGCAGAGCAAGCCAATAACCAATTCCAATAAAGATAAGAGCTAAAACCGCAATGAAAAAAGAAGCTTTTGGCTCTTTTTCTCCTTCTTTATCTGCTTGAAATAAATCAATCAGCTTAAACCTAAAAATTAATCGATATCCGTAAATCGAGGTAATGGCGATAATGAGAATGAATATAATAATGGTATTTATAATTGCATTCGTTGAAATGGCAAAGGTTGCAATGACATCATAGCCCATCACCTTCATTAAAATGGTTACGAAGAATTTTGATAAAACAGATCCAAGTAAAACACCTATAAAAAGGGCGATAATTCCCATCAAAAAGTTTTCATAAAATAGCAATCTGCCTATTTGCTTTTTTCGTACACCTAGTAATGAATAAAGTCCGATTTCTTTTTTTCGTTTCCTTGTAAAGAAGGAGTTTGAATACCAGATAAAAATTGCTACAAAGATAATAAGGACAACCGATGCAGCATTAAATACGGAGCTAATTTTTTGTGACGACTCCGTTGCAGCAGTGATTGCTTCATCATATTTTAAAGAAACGAATGTAAAATAAATCACAATACTAAATATCATTGAAGCAACGTATAAAAAATAATTGGTAAAGTTTTTCCTAATATTTTTCCTAGCAATTCGGAATAGCGTCATATATTCCCACCTCCAAGTGAAGCGAGAACATCTAATATTTTTTGATAAAATTCTTGACGTGTTTGTTGCAATTTATGAATTTCCACATCAATCATACCGTCTTTAATAAATAATATTCGTTTACAAAAGCTTGCAGCATAAGCATCATGAGTAACCATCATGATGGTGGAGTGATTCTGTTCGTTCAACATCGATAAGCTTTCAAGTAAGCTTGTTGCGGATTTGGAATCTAATGCACCTGTTGGTTCGTCCGCCAATATTAAGCTTGGGTTAGTAATAATCGCTCTAGAAGCTGCTGTTCGCTGTTTTTGACCACCTGATATGTGATATGGGTATTTATCAAGTATTTCATTAATTCCAAATGTCCTCGCGATTTTTTCAACACGTTTTTTAATCTCACTAGTTGGTACTTTTGATAATGCAAGTGGAAGTAATATATTTTCTTTAACTGTTAACGTATCGAGAAGATTATAATCTTGAAAAATAAAGCCTAATTGATTACGTCGGAAGTCGGCTAGTTGTTTTTCTTTCATGCCGATAATTTGTTGACCATTGATAATAATATCCCCCGCTGATGGGGTGTCTATGGTAGATAAAACATTTAACAATGTTGATTTCCCAGCACCCGAAGGTCCCATAATTCCGATAAATTCTCCTTCTTTAATCTCCAAATCTATATCTTCTAATGCCTTATAAACATTTCCTTTTGCACCAAATACCTTTTGCACATTTTTTGCTTGTAAAATTGTTTTCATTGATTAATCCTCCTTGTAACTACAAAGATGATTATAGGACCTAAACCTTACACCATATTAATTTAAACCTTAAATAAACCTTAAAAAATAACAGCAAACCGGTTGAAAATTTAACTTTTCACTTGCAAAATCAGCTTAACTATCATAAAATCTAATGTACGTTAGTTAGATTTTATGATAGTTGTTTCTTAAAGATCGTCACACTTATTATAAAAACGAAGCTTTAAAATTTTTACAAAATCTAACGACCATTAGTTATAATTAAAAGGAGAGATTATCATGGCATGGGTGTATTTAATTATTGGTGGAATTCTTGAAGTAGGTTGGGCGCTTGGTCTAGGCTTTTCAGAAGGGTTTACAAGAATAGAAGTCGTTATTCCGACAGTTATATTATTAGTCCTTAGTTGGTGGTTTTTCGCAAAAACGTTAAAAGTACTTCCCGTTTCTACGGCTTATGCAGTATTTACTGGTTTGGGTGCTTTTGGTACTGCTATAGTTGGCATGACACTTTTGGGAGATCCTGTGAGTCTAGCTAAGATTTTATTAGTTGTTCTATTAATTAGCTGTATTATCGGACTAAAATTAGTCTCAGATGAACCTAAAGAAGAGAAAAATGCAGGGGGTAATGTATAATATGTATTGGTTATGTTTAATATTAGCTGGATTATTTGAAGTTGGAGGTATTATTAATCTGAAGTTAACGGAAGGATTTACAAAATTAAAGCCTACCATCTTTTTTATATTATCTTTGTGTTTAAGTTTTTTCTTTCTTTCCGTCTCATTAATCGAAATACCTATTAGTATCGGTTATGGTATATGGACTGGAGTAGGTGCGTCAGGAAGTGTTTTACTTGGGATGTTTTTGTTTAAAGAACCAAAGAATGCGAAGAAGCTTATTTTAGTTGCAGGGATCATTTTTAGTATAGTAAGCTTAAAATTGATATCCTAATGAACGTGAACAAAACGAGGTGAAAAGCGGAGTTGAAAAAGGGTGAAATAACGAAAAGAAAAATACTAGAACAAGGTTTAAAGCTGTTTTCCTCGTATGGTTACGAGGAAACAGCACTGAAAGATATAGCAGAAAATGTAAACATTAAAACCCCTTCGATTTATGCTTATTTTGAAAGTAAGCAAGATCTTTTTGAACAAATAGTAAGTTTTGTTATTGAAGATTATTTAGAGTTTATCGAACAACAATCCTATGTTGTAGAAAATTTTCCAATAGAAAAAAAATTATATCATGTTTTAGTTGAACTGAATAAATACTATTATATGAATGATAAAGGTTCTTTTCTCAAAAGGTATGGGATTTACCCTCCAGAAAATTTTAAAGAACTTATAACAGCCAAAAATAACAAAGTAGAAGAAGGAATTCGAGATCTTGTATTTTCTATCTTAAGGAGCAATAAAGAGAATGAGTTTATCGACGAAGAGACAATCGTTACTTCTTTTACTACTATATTAGACGGAATGCTTTTCCATATGATGAGTTCCCCTTATGAAGAATACGAACGTAGATTAAATATGATCTGGTCTGTATTTTGGAAGGGTATTCGTGCCTTTTGAAATAAAGATATCGCAGATGCTTTACCCAAACAAAACAGCAAACCCTGATATAGGATTTGCTGTTTTTTATTTTTTTATTTTTTCCTTGGTACTAAATCCGCTACATAGTCAAAGTAAAAGTTCCGTTTTCCTCTTTTAATTAGGATGACCGCAGTATGGATAAATAGTACAGCCCACATGATGACGAGAAATCCAAATATAGCCATAGTCGTCCATACATGATAAGGATAAAGAATTGAATTCATATCTAACTCAATACTATCAAATATATTTAGGATCCATGATGTTGCCAAAGGTAAATAGAGCGCAATAGACCTTTTCAGCAAGGACTGCCATGGAGGTGCTCCTCCATCAACATGTATCAGTTTAAAACGTAGTATATTTGTTCCAATTGTTTTTCCATCCCAAATAAGTGGAACTACAAGGAAAAGAATGAAGAAGCAAATCGTCTTATAAACAATTTCCGCGAATTCACTACTTGTAAAAAGTCCAAATGTAAGGCTCCAACTAATCTTAATTAAAAAATAATCAATAATCACAGCCAATAATTGCGACAACGGAGGAACTAATGAACTTTCCTTTAATTTATTTGCCTTAGCAATGAGTTTGTCTCGAGAGGGAAACAAAGCAAGGATAACGGGAGCAATGATGAATCCAAATAAGGCACCAGTACTATTTAGTATAAGATCATCCACATCAAAAATACGATATGGGCAATTATAAATTCCGTAAATACCTGTTATTTGTGTTGTTTCGAAAAATAGAGATAATGCAAACCCCAAACCAAGTGCTCTCTTCCAATATCGTCTTTGTTGGAAAAAATACCTTAAATAAACGCCAAGAGGCAGCAATAATATAAAATTGAATGCCGCTTGTAAAAATGCACTTTGCGTTAGTAATCTAACATAGGTGGATGGCTGTGACCAAACAACGGAACTGCTAGTAATAATATCCCGGACAAAACTAAACGGGACAAGCGTATAATGCACCGTATCAGGTGGTTGCATCGCACAAGTATTTCGAGTTTCAGGAAGAGGCAGAAGAACTAAAAATAAAGCCGATAACATATAAAAAATAAAAGAATAAGCAACTATTGAAGCCCAAAGACTCAAATAACCATATTTTCTATAGCTATAAATCAGCCAAGGGATAAAAAGAAAAAAGCTCAATAGACAAAAAATAATAACTGCAATATTTATTGGTAAAAGATATACAGACATTTTGCACCTCGATAGTAGAAAGATAATCAGTAATATACATATTACCCTAATGTTTATTTTCTTACTATACCCTTTAGTAAATTTCGAAAACCATTAATCAATTCTATTCGTAGTTCCGTTTCAATGCAAGGCAAGTGAGTTGAATAATGAACTATAAATCGAAAAATGGCACAAAGACAAGCAGAATATATCGCCGAAAAAATTATTTTGATAACGAACAAAAAGCAATATCTTTCATGAATGAAATAGATAAACATTATGAAAATGATGTGTTACGAGAAAAAAAGGTATGTTGTCATTGACGATAGTGATAGAACCGTTTAAGAACTATAGTAATCTATTTCAAACGGCAATGATGTAAATGCAAAAGGTTTAATAGATGATGGAAACTACTTTTCAGCAGGGAAACCCTATTGTTCGGAGCTGGCTTAGCCATTAATCCAGTAGCTTCTCCTTTTGGGTTCATAAATATGCCATTCCAGTTGTGATATCTCCAGCAACCGTCATATTGCAGAAGAGACATAGAAAAAGGCTGCTCATATATAGGAGCAGTCTTTTTGTACATATATATCTTTGGTAGTTAACCATTCATCATTCGTTCTTCCCTACTATTTAGCACACCACTTTTTTAACCCAAAAGGCCCTCTATCCAATTTCTAATGCTCTTAGTGAATTACTTCCACTCAATCGTTGCAAGTGGCTTACTTGTAATGTCATACACGACTCTGCTCAACCTCATTCACAAGTTGTGTCGAACATTTACCGAATGCCTGCTTGAAAATGTGTGTGGTTTCTGAATCCACCTACACTATAGGCAAACAATATCCTTAAATTTATTCCTAAGCAAAAATGGAATAAGAGAAAAGATACTTCATAACAAGCCATAACGAGCTATTTGAGAGTCTGTGGACAGATGTATTCATTTTTCGTAATCCAATTTCCGTAAACCGCTCCAAAACAAAAAAGCGTTCCTGCTTATTACAGAAACGCACCGATTGCGGTATTACTTCTATCTCATTTTCAAATCATTCAGCATCGTTACTTTTATCGTATAAATCTTTTAGGGATATTACATCGGTTTTATCTTTATATTGTATAGTTAGCTTATCTTCATCCGTTAGTTTCTTTTTCTTACCATTGTATAGTAATAATGTGTTTTCATCTGCAAATGTGAAGGTAGTGCCACTCCCATCTTTTAAGAGTTTTGCTGGAGTAGAAAAATCACCCCTTTTTTCATATACAAATATAGTATCTGTATATCCGTCATCTGTTTTCGCATCTGTTAATATTATATAATGATTGTCTTTTTTTGCTTTGAATGAGAGTGTAACCATCGTGTCGTAGTTCTGAATGCTTGTTTCAACATTACTGGAACTTGCAAGCCACATATTTACAAACACGAAGTAATAAGCAGTTACCAGAATAAGAAAAATTGATAGTAGTGATGCTACAATAATTAAAGTCCTTTTTCTATTTTTGGAGCGTACTTTTTTGAAGTAATCAATGTTCCTTTTCTCTTTCTTTCTTTCATCTTCATCGTCCAAAAGTAAATCCTCTTTCATTTTGTTTAAATAACTTCGACATTCTTCACATTGATTTATGTGTTTTTCTATTTGTTTGTTTGTTTCTTCACTTGTTAATTTATCAATATAAGCGGGAGCTAAATCCTTAAATACGCTATGTTCCATAACCTTACTCACCCTTTCCTAGTTCTAGTTTTGCTCTATAAAAAGTTACCCTTGCCCAGTTTTCTGACCTCCCAAAAATTGAACCAATTTCCTTGAACGATAAGTCACCCAACAATCTTAAATAAAGTATTTCCCGTTTATTTCCACTGAGTTGATGAGCCTTTTTAAAAAACATAACTTTATCTTCATTTTTTATATAATCATCCTCTAAGTCATAAGATGTTGGATATTCATTTTTTAATGAATCTTTCAATTGCTGTTTCTTACTTTTTTGATTCAATTCTTGTAGCCAAACGTTTTTAGCGATTGAACAAAGCCACGTAGAAAACTTGGCTTTACCATTATTATGAAAGTTATTAATGGATTTAATAGCTTGATAAAATGTCTCTTGGGTCAATTCCTCTGCTAAATCAAGATTGTTTGTTAAAGTTAACAAGTATTTAAAAATAAATTCGCCATATTCTTGATATATATTGTCCTTATCCACTGTCTCCCTCCCTTTTCCGTTTGACTATTCACCTATGTATCACAAAATTATTGATTTTGTTACAACATTTTTAAATTTTCTTCATGTAAAAATTTTGAATTAAAAAATCTGCATCTTTATAACAGATGCAGATATCCACTTATTCAAGTAAATGCTAGTTTGTTGATCAAAATCAACAATAACTTCTATTCTATATTTTATCATAAATACATTTAGCCTTCTTCAATATTCCTACCATACAGTTTACAATGACCCGCTTTTCTTCCGCTAATTGTTGCAGATGTTGGATATACCTTTTGATATGGATTGCTTTTATATCTTCTACTTCCTCAATAGAAAATTCTGTTTGCATAAATTCATTCCATCGTTTAAGTCACCAGGAACAAATTAAAATATACTTCGGCTTCCTTTCTTTAATTTGTTGATTTAGTTTAAAATCATCTACTAAATCGGTAATTTTAATCATAAAAAAAGACCCTCCTTTTACCACAAATAATGTGAATAAAAGAGAGTCTCATTTTGAAATACAATTGTTGCAGGTGAATAACTATTCTACCCACACACAAAACATTTAAACCATTGATATAACTGCTTTTTCAGCACTTTTAATCATTCGAATTTAATTGTCTTACTCCCACTCTATAATAACTTATACTCTTACAAAGCCTGTTATGAGTGGTTTTTATTAATACAATCATTATGTTGGTGGGGAAAATGGTGGGCATTCATTTATTATCTATCACTCGAAAACTAATGAATATAAGATATACTTTTCACTATATTTGTTATTCTGATAGTACAATTTCCAAATTCCCCTAATGGCTCTAACGTAAAAATGGCAGGTTTTCCGACTACTATAGAAAATTCCCCAATAATCATTAGTTCCTCGTTATCTTTACGAAATTTCTTCTCTCCACTGTCTGCTTGTGGGAATCTAATCAACGTTCTCTTATCCTTGCTAATCCTTACTTGATATATGCTATTCGATTCTGTTATAAAGCTATATAGACCTTCTGCCTTAGAAAAGGAATCTATTCGATGAATCAACGACATATATATCCTTCCTTTCCCCACATAGCTACTTCTTTAGTGATTGATTTCCATTAAAAGCTATTTTTGTTTTTGTTGCTGTTTCTATTTTTATATTTCCTCCCATTTCATCAGCAATTACTGTATCAGCACCTTGCCACATATGTGAATAATGTTTTAATGTGATTTCAGGACTAGAATGTCCCATACGTTGCGATAGTACAAGTACAGATACATTAAATTCGTTAATTAAGTAAGAAGCATGTGAGTGTCTCAATCCTTTAGCTTGAATTTCTTTTACACTTGCTAACTTTGCGTATCTTTTAATAATCCTTGAGATAGTTGATTTCAACATAGGTAGTCCATCATAACTAAAAATAAAATCATTTTCGTTTCCCATACCTATTTCAGATTGCCTTTTTTTCCACTCTATAAGAATTTTCACGGTATCATTATCAAGGGCAATTGTTCTTTTTCCATCTTCCGTCTTAGTATAATAATTTCGTTTCCAGTCGCTTTTATTTTTTAAAACAATCATATGATGAACTCTTAAACGCTTTTTTTCTAAATCAACATCACTCCACCATAATGCAGTACCTTCATTC
Source organism: Ornithinibacillus bavariensis (assembly GCF_018333235.1). Classification (GTDB taxonomy): domain Bacteria; phylum Bacillota; class Bacilli; order Bacillales; family Amphibacillaceae; genus Ornithinibacillus; species Ornithinibacillus bavariensis. The sequence goes on from NZ_BORP01000005.1 coordinate 231,207, forward strand.
ACTCTAATGCCTGTATTGTAGTAGGTCCATAGCATTACAAAGTTCAAATGTTCATAAAAATCACCGATATATATTTGATTTATCACTTTTTCAAATTCTTGTTTCGTCCAATATGGTACAATTGCCTTTCCTTTAGGAATTGCCTTAACTTTTTTCGAAATATTGTATTCTAAATATTGCATTTCTACAGCTTTATCCAAACTTTTGCGGAACGTTCCAAAAACTAGACTAGCATATGATTGAGAATATCCAGCCCCACCATTTTCTTTACTAGATAATAACCACGTACGAAAATTTTGTACATCTTCAACGGAAAGAGAGCGAAGGGGGATAGACCCAAACCTATCCCTAATTCTTTCTAAAATCCTTTTCCTAACAGAGAAGGTACTTTCTTCAACGTCTGTTTGATAGTAAGGTATATACACTTTATTCATAAATTGTTCGTAGGTCATTTTATAATTAGCGTAGCTATTGACTTTATGATATTCTCTTTTTAAACGTGTTAATTCTTTGTTAGCTTCAGATGCGGAAGAAAAAGGCTTGCCATTAATGTCTTTTCTTCCCTTTTTTCTTATTCGTTTCCCTGTAATTCTATCAATACCAAATTCTGTTTGATAAAAATAATTACCATTGGTATCAACATAAACTCCAGGATATTTTGTTTTTTGTTGCGTTTTAGGCTTCATTATCTTGTCTCTCTTCCGATACTAACGACACTCCTAGAATATTTTCAACAACATGCCTTGGAACTCTTCCCAATCTCTTATTGTTATAATAAGGACAACCTTCTTGCACCATAATTGCTTTTGCTTGCCTTATTAGTGAAATAGCTTGATATTTCTTATATCCTATCTCGATTAAATCATCTTTACATATTGTCGTACCCATTATAATCTCCTTTCCATTATCGACCTTTCTTCAAACTACCCTCGTATGCATGAAAAGACACATGTTCTGTATCCTTTAAAAAACTCATTGCTCTTCTATATTTCTCCGTACGCTCATAATCTTTCTCAGTAGGGTTCGTTATTCGACTTAAATCAGAATTGTGTTTTAAATCAGCTATCTTTACCACTCTTGCAAGGTGATTAGTTTTAACTAATTCAATATAATCGAAGTACCGTGACTGAGGACGTTTCGTTAAAACCTCAACTGCTGCAATAACTTTTTCTGGAATCCCTGATTCTCTTAAACTTTGAATAGTTATTTTAGTATCTTCTAACACATCATGAAGTAATGCTACAGCTTTTTCTTCCTCTGATTTTACAAGGCTTGCAACATAAATAGGATGTTCAATATAATCAGTAACCTTATCTTTTTGCTTCTGCCCTTTATGAGCTTCTTTTGCAATAATTAACGCTTTTTCATACAAATTCAAATATATCAACTCCTATAAGTAGTGACTGTTTTTCTTTAATATTCATCTTCGCTGATAAGTTCAAATATGCGTTGTTCAATTAATGTCCGATCGGAATCTGTTATTTTTTCCTTTCCCATAAGTATTAACTCTTTCAAGTAAAGCTCGGCATATTCTTCTCCATATACTCTAGCAAATGACTCATAAACCATACTGATTGATTTTACGGTAGATTTTTCAATCCACCCTTTCTTTTTCTTTAAAGTAATCTTGTCACGAGTTACTTTTAAAGGTATCGTTTCAATACCATCTATAAATTTTTGCCACCATTTCATAGTTGGCAATCTATTTTTATTATGAAAATCACTAGCTTTTTTAGGCTGAGTTTTGAAACAATAGTGAGCTGACAAAATTCCTTTTACTATAACACTTAGAGGCTTTCCACCTTTTATATGAAAGCCTACTTGCATAGCCTTCCCGTCAGTCAACTCAAGTTCCCACCTTACCCATTTTTCAATATTTACAACCTCATCAGTATTATCTTTTCTTTCCTGTTTCTTATCATAAATTCTCAATATTTGAGGAGATGAGCCAATATACAAAGAAAATCCTGTCAATTTTCCATCAAGAATTCTACCACTATTAATTTCAATGAATTTATGGCTTTTTGTACTCAACTGCCCTCGTTTTATATAGTCTTGTAACACCTTAACACTTGGGGTTGAATCATCAAAAATATCTAAAGCTAGGTCAATTCTTGTTATTTTACCTTGCATATCTAAAATAAATGAAATGAATCCATGCCAGTGCCACCCATCTACCCTAGACATATATTCTTCATATTGTCGACATGCTTGCCCAGACAAATCTACGAGAATACTGCTATGATTTTTAGATGAATGAAGTTTAATATTTGCAAAACTTATAGAATCATCATAAGTGGGGTAAGGTGACCCCTTAACCTCCGAAGAAAATTCGGAGATAGGGATTCCTAATATTTCATTAGCAACTATCGTAAAATCGCTATTTGGAATTGAAAATCGCAAGTAATCAATTAAACACTGATTACTTAGCTTTCGGCTCATTTACTTCCCCAATATTATAACTTTCAGCCTCGATTTTTATTTCAGAATACTGCCATGTATCTACCATAGGCTTTCCTTGTCCTACAAAGGATTTCTTTTGAACCTTTCTCGGTTTCACATGAAGCCCTTTAAAGGTAATAGGAATGAATTCTCCATCTTCAAAACTATCAAAGATAGGTAAACTATCTTGATTTTCAACTACCACAGTGATAGGAGAACCAATTTCTGTACTACCATTTCCCAAAACCAATTCAATAAAATGTCTATCATAGACTTTGAAAGCAATACTATACTTACCAGTTTCTACAAGCTCACCATTTGCATTTCTCTCTCTTGCCACTCTAGATGTAAAATCATCTTTCTGAACCACCATAGCTGACGGAACTTTGAATTGTGAAATATCAAAATGTAACTCACCTAAATCGATATTCTCTGAATCATTTAAAGAGATTAGTTTTGAAGATTTCATAATTAATTTTGCCATGTTTATTAGCTCCTTTTTCAACAGAAATTTTGTATTATACTAATCCCCAGTCTCGGGATTTTCGTCAGTCCTTCACGCTTAGAGCCCCAACGTTTTCCACGATTTTCGTTGAGGGAGATTCACCCGTGTTACTCAACGGGTGCTACGCTTTTTTATAGTTCCTCATGTTGAGCAAAGAACGCTCAACATGAAGCCATCATTTTTCACAAACGTTTTCGGACATTCCATTCGGATGGCTCCGCCACCGCCTCAAACCTTCGCAAAAAATGACGGTTAGTTGTGAGTTGTGGCTGAAACATTTTAATACTGCTACATTCTCAGAACGTTCTATTTGCCACTTTCTCCGTAAATAGAGTAACTAAAGTCAATATAATCCTCCATTTCCTTCCCAGAGGGCCAAAGTAACCTTTGATATTCTCTACCTCCATCAATAGCAATAGCACCACATTCGCACCGTTGAAAATCATGGGTATATTTTGATTCGATAATACTGTTACATTTTTTACACCTTACCTTGTTCACAATTACTTTCATGTTTACCTTCCTTGCATTAAGTTTTCTATTTCCGCTATGAAATCAAACTCCTTGTCTATATAAGGAGTTTCAAAATAGACAGGGGCTGTGTGTTTGCCATCGATTTGAATATAACCGCCACCTTTTTCTATAACCGTCTTATATTCAACATTATTCGTATCAAAAATCATATTATATCCAATCGAGTCCATAGCGCCTAAGCCAGCTTTGAATCCCATTTGTGCCCTAATATTTGTTGGTAGGTCATCTGCTGATGGTCGTTGCATAAGTATTTCAATCATTACCCCCGCCTGTCTTCCTTTCATTACAAGCGTAAATACATAATCTAGAGCTTCCTTAGCTACTTTCTTATCTACCGAATGCATAAAGGCAGAGAACTCGTCAAAGATTATGATTACTGGAGGTAATCCAAAATCTCTATATGTTTTTCCAAAGGCGGATACGTCATTAAAATAGTCTGTATATCTTTGCTCCATCAATTCGACAGTTTCTCGTAGTATTCGGCATATTTGATTAGCTTCAGTTGCAACCTTATTTTCAAACCCTGTAACAAATCGAAGTAAGCTCAAATCTGCTTTTTTAGGGTCAATGATTCGTAAATCAGCCTGTGGAGATAATTTCAGATATGAAACTATCTTTCCTAAAATAAAGAAGGATTTACCTGAACCAGTTCCACCGACTATTAATGAATGCGGAACCTTATGAAGCTCATAAGATATATTCCCAGTGATTTTGATTTCATCTGAATCATTTACGCTAGTTACTGTAGAATCTAAAGCTATACGTTCATCTTTATGCTTTAAAAATACATATTCAGCATAATGTACAGTCTGATTGGTAGAGTCTAGCTCTAACCCTAAACTGGATTCCAAATTTTCCCCTAATTTAGTTGCTTCACTTGTAAAACGGTCACCATCACGCATTATTCTTACAAATACATGCTTATCTGTCTCTTTGTATTTAATCCGTATAACTCTTGTAATTCGCTTTTCTCTTACCACTTTGTCTTTATTAGTAGTTTCAAAGTATTCTTCATCATATAGTTTTAGAGAACCTATCATGTAAGCTAGATTATTAGCAATCCATGACTTATTTCTTTTAAACAAGGCTAAATATCCCTTGATACTTAAATAAGTTGTACCTAACCAAAATACGATTAAAAGACCTATTAGGAGTAAGTTGATTAAACCTCCCAAAAAATTTATTCGAGGAATGGCATTTCCCACCTTATCCCAGAAAATTGACAAAGAAATAAAGATAACTAGCAACCCAAGGCATTTGATTAAAAAGGTATTCTTTTTTTGAGGAAAAACTACATCTTTCCATTCATCACCTTTTTTCCGTGTTACTCTTAAAAACTTATTTAATATACTCAACATCATGGATTGCTCCCCCCTTCAAATCCTATTTTTTTAGCTTTACTCGATTCTCTATTAACTTTACAAGTCCTACATGAATTAACTTGCCAAGTAATATTAAAAAAATCGCTAATACAAGCACTATCCAAAAAACTTGCACAACGTCAAAACTATAATTAGCAAATCCTTCTCCAAAAGTGTCAAACTCTATCCAACCATAATGAATGTTGGGGTTCCAAGGTTCTTCATAAGCTCTTCCGAAATCGTTAACCCCCGATAACCAATTACCTAGTAATAAATAAGTAATGGTAAATGGTATAAGAGTGATAACTATCTCAAATAAGAGCTTTACCACTTTGATTCTGTTTCTCATAATACATCTTTCCATTCATCTATTATTCGCCTTATCAATTCTACTCAATTACACTTTTTATTTTTACTCGTTTTGCTATCACCCTCATTACTGCCAAAGCCAACATTCTACCAATTATAATTAGCAAGAAAGACAATATTAATCCTATCCAAAATACTTCTAATATATCAATCTGATGTAATCCTAAGTCATTTGGTAATATATAAAGGTCTTCATACCAATACCAAGGAGTCTCAGAAGCTAGCATTTGTAAACCAGTAAATGCGCCCTCATCATTTAAGTTTCGGAAATATATAATAACTTCGTAAAGAAAATTTGGATCGTTCTCATAGCCTTTAGGATAGTTAGAAACCCTCGATAAATAATTTCCTAGTAACAAATAAGAAATGGTAAAAGGCAAAAAGGTTATAACAGTTTCAAAAATAAATTTGTTTACAACTTTGATTTTGTTTTTCATTTTCCCTCCAAATTTTGTACCAGAGAGTAACTATTTTAAGCTACTCTCTATTTGTTCTACCGATTTCGTCAACAATCAATGAACTATTGATTGATTATTTAATTCTTTACGACGTTTGAGACATTCAACAACATAGGAACTTTTTGATTCAATAGCTGAAATCATAGAATCTAATTCTTCATTTGTATATAAATAGCGAGCTGTTGATAAATTAGAAACTTGATTTAATACAGAATCAGCTTTTTCTAACCTTTTCTTTTTCAATCGTAAAGACTTTTCTCTTTTGTCCATCATTTTCACCTCCTATTTAAAGGCTCTCTAGTGAGCGCCCTATTTATATTCCCATTCTACAGTACATAATCGCAACGGTCAAGTGACCGCCCTTACATTTTAAAAAAAAAGACAAAATTTCTAAATGAATTAAGTCTTTTTATATTAATTTTAATCAAGCATATTATTCTGTTTTAATATTGCTGCGTATATTACTAATTTAACTACAAACGCTCTGTAAACCCTCTTAGTACCGAAAACTGCAAGAAACTTTCTTTGTAACTCGTCAATCCCATCTAAAACGCTCTTATCAATATTTAATGTAGTATCGACTCCAACAATAGACTTATCATTATTATCAGTAACATTAGGAATAGGACTTGCGTTAACCTTTTCCCATTTAATAGATGGCAAATCAGGTTGTATAGATTTAAACGCTGAACCCAATACATAACCATTTGTTACAGTAATATTAGGGTCGCCATAAGTAAGTCTTTTATACTCTTGAAAAGCTAACACTGTTGAACGGCTTAGTTTTATTTTTATTCTCACCTATATTCACCTCAACTTATTTTATCTAACAAATCCCTTATCAGTCAATAGACCGACTGAAATATAAACCAAAAAACAACCAACTTTTATCTTCCGAAAAGCTGGTTATTTATTTACAAAGTTTTAGGGAATTCTATATTTAAAGCATATTTTATAAAAAAACATCCATTTTTGGTGGTGTTATTGGTGGGGAACCATTTTAGTAAAAGCCTATTTCACATAGATAATATATTTATAAACCCTGTAAAATAGGCTATTACAATCTAAATTAGGTTAGTTCCTTATTCCCACTCAATCGTTGCAGGTGGCTTACTTGTAATGTCATACACGACTCTGTTAATATGCTCAACCTCATTCACAATACGTGTGGAGACCTTCTCTAAAACATCAAACGGAATACGTGCCCAATCTGATGTCATGCCATCAATAGATGTAACAGCACGAATACCTATAGTATAATCATATGTCCGAGTATCTCCCATTACACCAACACTACGAATATTCGGTAGCACGGTAAAGTACTGCCAAATATCACGATCAAGCCCTGCATTAGCTATTTCTTCTCGTAAAATCGCATCCGATTCTCGAACAATTTCAAGCTTCTCTTCTGTTACCTCTCCTAAGACACGAATTGCTAAACCAGGTCCTGGGAATGGTTGGCGCCAAACAATACGGTCTGGTAATCCTAGCTGTGTTCCAAGCTCTCGAACCTCGTCCTTGAATAAGGTTTTTAATGGCTCAATTAACTCAAACTGCATATCCTCAGGAAGACCACCTACATTGTGGTGTGATTTAATCGTTTGTGCAGTCTCTGTTCCACTTTCAATAATATCCGTGTACAGTGTTCCCTGTGCAAGGAAATCTATATCCGTAAGCTTTGCCGCTTCATCGTCAAATACATAAATAAATTCATTTCCAATAATTTTGCGCTTTTTCTCTGGGTCATCGACACCTTGTAATTTTGATAGGAATCGATCTTTTGCATCGACTTTAATCACCTTCATGTGAAAATCATCCGCAAATATCTTCATAACATCGTCCGCTTCGTTCTTACGCAATAATCCATGATCAACAAATATACAAGTTAACTGATCCCCAATTGCTCTATGAATTAGTGCTGCTACAACGGAAGAGTCCACACCGCCACTTAGTGCACACAGTACGTTACGATCACCGACTCTTTCTTTTATTGCAGCAATTTCCATCTCGATAAAGTTTTCAATTGTCCAATCACCAGAAGCTTCGCAAACATCAAACACAAAGTTACGAAGTAGTTGATTACCGAACTCAGAGTGGCGAACCTCAGGGTGGAATTGAACCCCGTACATATTGTTCTCCTTATTGCTCATTGCAGCAATAGGTGTGGAAGGACTAGTTGCATCAACTGAAAATGACGGTGGAGTCTCTACAACCTTATCACCATGACTCATCCAAACGGTTTGTTGTTCTGGAGTTTCATGGAAAAGAATTCGATTATTTTGTAGGCTGATAGTGGCTTTTCCATATTCACGGTTTTTAGATCTTTCTACTTTACCACCAAAATGCTGTGCCATTACCTGCATTCCATAGCATATTCCTAACACAGGAATTCCTAATTCAAATATCCGCTCATCCGGACGAAAGCTATTCTCATCATATACACTATGAGGACCACCAGATAAAATAATCCCTTTTGGATTTAATTCCTTAATTCTTTCTATCGTAATCTTATGAGAATGAAGCTCACTATAAACACCGAACTCACGTATCCTTCTTGTAATCAATTGATTATATTGACTTCCAAAATCTAGAACTAGAATCATTTCATTATTCATTTCCATTCTCCTTACTTTTATATAAGTGCGAATAAAAAAAACCTAGATTTCTCCTTAATCTATACAATGCAATCCAGCATTATACAAAAAAGGCAGAAATCTAGATTTCACCTAGACATTCCGCCTTCATAGTCAGGGCATTTACGGTGCCCCGGTAGAAACTTTCGAACCATATTATCGAGGATATACGAATGGCGTAAAACAATATTAAGATAAACTTATTTTACTAGTACTAAGAAATATGGTCAACCCAGTATCCGTTTTATTAAATTTTTCCATAAGTTTGACAGTTCTTCTGTTCCGACCTTGCCATTACTATTTTGGTAGATTAGCTTTTCATAGGTTGTCGTTAATTGTCCCATTTCATCTGACCCATACCAGTTGTCAATTTTAGTAGCGAACTCCCGTAACGTCTGATCTGGACCTTTGTTAAATCCTTTGTTTTTTAATAGCTTTAGAGTAAAGAGATACGCATCCTGATAAGAGGCTGCATCCTGTTTCTTGATTATTTTTCTGTGAAGGTAAATGGTTTCTAATTCAAATCTTTTCCAAAAAAGGAATCCAGCAAGTAATAGCAACAATACTACAATGATTACACCATGTATCCATGTAAAATCAAAGTTAAAACCATCTTCACTCTTACTAGGGCTGAATGCGTCCTGAGTTTCCTTAGGAGGCTCTGGCCTTTCTGGTTGATTTATTTCTGGTGCTTCTAATGCATCATCATGCTGATTATTCAAGCTTACATCATAATCATTTGGAACACGGAAGCCTTGTGTTGGTTCAAATGGCACCCAACCAACACCTTCAAAGTAAACCTCTACCCATGAGTGTGCATTAGCATTCGTAATTTCATACAGATCGGTACCCTCACCATCAATATTATCTTCAAGCTTTTCACCACTAGTAAAACCCTTTACCCATCTAGCAGGAATATCTAATGAACGCAGTAATACCACCATAGAAGAAGAAAAGTTATCACAATATCCTACCTTTGTTTCAAAAAGAAATTGATCAACATAATCTTGTTCATCTGATGGAACGGCAACATCACTAGTCTGATAGACAAATCCATTCGCACTAAAATAACGTTCCACTGCACGTACCTTGTCGTATTGATTATCATATCTTGCAGTAATTTCCTCTGCTAAATCATAGACACGCTCCGGTACGGTGTTAGGTAAATTCGTGTATCTCTCTAATAACGTAGTGTCTGTCGGTGCTTGGCTCTTTCGCATGCGGTCAATTGGATAGGATGGATAATTATATCGGATAGAATAATCTCTTACTACTACATCCTTCCCATCTATTTCTGTTTTCATTTCACCAGATTCTTCGTTTAACCAAAGACCTACTTCTTGGTTTTTAAGATTCACATGGGTAGCTCCATACGGATATATGAGCTTTGGAATTTTTCCTCCTTCATCGAACTTTAAAGACATTTCATATGGCTCGGTCTCTACAGTGGAAGCAAAAGTCTCAAAGGTAATATTCCACTCTGGCTGTTCTATATATTTATCAGAGCTGGAATTAACCCAGCCCTTACCTGTATATACATCCTTTGATTCAATTCGAAAATAGCTTTCTTTTTTCACATATGCTTGAAAAACTTGCGTGTAGTCTTGAACAAAAGAACCACCTAATCTGGAATCATCCTCGCCATAGCCAACCTTTTGAACCGTATAACCTCCAGCGTTACCAAAGCTTTCCTTCGCGCTTTTTATGAATTCAACAGGATCATTCCATTGCGGTTCAAGCTTCGGCGCTGCATACCCAACCACGGTTGAAAATAAAACAATCATGACTAGTGGAAGTATCCAGAGTGAACGAAATCGAAAACTACTAGTAGTCATATTTTCTCGTTGTATCTCTCTGACTATATTGGCAATACCTAAAGCAAGGAAGGCAATGACAAAGGTACGTGCAATTGCCCAATTAGCATGATACACAGTAAAGGTATCTAGTAACGCAATATAAATAAAAGTTAGCACACTAAATATCATCACGCGTTTAACTTGAATAAACCAATAATGAATTAAATAACTCATTAACCAAATAATGATTAAGAACAATAAGGTTCGAAACATATTGGATAAATCAAACCATTCTCTAGCTATTAGTGTCTGTATATTGTAAGTAAGGTCAGTGAATAACTCATGTAACCAGCGCATATTCCAGATAGGATAATCTGAAAAAATCCCATTCAAAACAAATAGAATTCCAAACCCCTTTAAAATAAACGACAGCCACCACTTGACCTGAAGTAATGAAATAAAAAAGCAGAAAAATGTATACATGATAAAAATACCAATAAACTTGGTGTCTGTAACTTGTTCAACAGGATAAAGCCACTCTAGGAATAACAAGAGTCCAGCAATATATAAAATGAAGGAATACACGAAAGGAATATTAGATTGTCTTAATCGATTCACCATGTAATCACCTCAACCGGATCCATCACTAATTCCTTCTCTGTTAGCACACAAACACCAACACCATCATTACGAAGCCTTTGAATCAGCTGATGCTCCAATGTTGTAATCCTTTTTTCCGCTTGAATAAATATGATCATAGCCTTTTTATCTCGTAATCGCACATGCTGTAATGTTTCGATTAATTGTTCATCTAAATGAGTAGTAACAATCACGACATAAATGCTACTCGTTATTTTTGTCATTTCCTCCTTCAGCTTAGAGGCGAAGGGCTTTGTAGTACCTGGTTGAATTTGTGTTAAGTGCTTACGAATCCATTCCATTTTCATTGGGTCATGTTTTACTGGAAAAAGAACCGTGTCCGTACCAATAGAAAGGAACCCTACCTGTGATGCCTGCTTCCGAATGGTATCCATTAAGGAAATACTCATTTCGACAGTAGCTTCATAGGCTAATAGATTCATTCCATCATAATAACAGCTATCTAAAATAATAAGCGTGTCTGTACTTTTTTCTTGTTCAAATTCCTTGGTCATCACATTACTTTTCTTAGCTGTTTGTTTCCAATCTATCCAAGAGAATTTATCTCCAGGTTTATATTCTCTTACCCCTGAGGCTACATTCGTATTTTTTAAATGCATCGCAAAGGAAGAGATAGAGCCCTGCTCATAGCTGTTCATTTTCTCGACAAGATGAACTGGACGCTCTATCGGATAAACCATCAACTCTGTTGTAGCCGGATAGACATGCTCTTTTTTAATTAGTCCAAATATATCTCCAGTTCGAACCCTTACAGCTGGTAATACATGATTACCACGTGGGAGCTGGCTTAAATTATAAGTAATGTCTATTTTTCTCTTAAACCACGGAAAAATAAGCTTTTTAATCTGTCTACCTTTATATAATTTATTGGGATGCTCCAAATATTGATATTTCGTATGTCTTGTATCTACTCGATTTAAAGTGTCCGGGAATACCTCTTCCACAACACAATAGTAGATTGGAAAAGGAAATCTCCGTCTTATTTGAATAGTTAAGGTTATTTGATCCCCGGTTGCGACCACATGCTTCGAACTTTTGCGCTCAACCTTCCACTTAGATATGGGATAAAAGGCAAATCCAATTAAATATAGAAAAATCGGGAGAAAGCCATAAAATAAAAACCAGCTCGTGAATCCTCCTTGAAACATTGCATAGGCAAAAAGTAAAGCAAATAATAGTAGGACGAAAATCACATTACGTACAAAACGAAACGTTCTTCGCATCCTCTAAAATTCCTTTCGAATTGGTACAAATGTCTGCTTTACAATTGTCTCCACGATTTGCTTTGCAGTATTTCCATCATACTTTGCTTCCGAGGTTAAGATGATGCGGTGTGTTAACACATACGGTGCCAAGTATTTCACATCGTCAGGTAGTACAAAATCCCTCCCCTTGATGAAGGCATATGCTTTTGCAGCTTTCATTAGCGCAATCGAACCACGTGGACTAACTCCTAGAAAAATAGCGTTATAGTTACGTGTTTCTCTAACAAGATTAATAATATATTGCTGAACATTTGACTCTATATATACATTTCGAACTTCCTCCTGTATGGATACCAATTCTTCTTTAGTCATAACAGGAGAAATCGTTTCAATTGGGTGCTGTTTTGAGGTTCTTTCTAACATCTCTAGCTCTTCCCGTAATGAAGGGTAGCCCATTGTTAGCTTTAATAAGAAACGGTCTAGCTGAGCCTCCGGTAACGGATAAGTACCTTCATATTCAATAGGGTTTTGAGTGGCCATGACGAAAAATGGTCTTTGAAGTGGAATTGTTTTCCCATCAACTGTAACACTCTTTTCCTCCATGCCCTCTAATAATGCAGATTGTGTCTTCGGCGAGGTTCTATTTATTTCATCCGCTAAAACAATGTTCCCTAGGATTGGACCCCCACGAAACTCAAATTCCATCTCCTTAGGGTTATATATAGAAATACCCGTTACATCTGACGGTAATAAATCTGGAGTAAATTGAATACGTTTAAAATCACAATCCAGTGATTTTGCTAAAGTTCGAACAAGCATCGTTTTCCCTACACCAGGCACATCTTCAAGTAAAACATGCCCTTCCGCAAGTAATGCTACTAAGCTTAATACAGCTACATCTTCTTTACCAATCATTACTTTATTTATATTCTCGATGACTTTCTCGATTTTCGCATTGTATACCATTGTTTCCTGCATCTACTAACGCCCCTCTGCTTATATTCCCGTACCCCTTAACTATACTAAAAATCTGCTAGTTAGTAAAAGGTTACTTAAAATATATTATTTTCAGAAAAATGTGTTTGTATACCTAATAAGCTATTGATTTTTGCTTAACTCATGCTATTTATATTCACAGTTCTTCACAGTTTTAAACAGGAATAAGAGAACGTAAAGAGAATGATATAAGGATGTAATGGAGACTAGCTATAATTACTATTTTTACCTGATTAGTTAATAATTCACTATTTACTCCTTTAATTTCTTTCTACCATTCATTTCAGACTCATTCATATTGCAAAGTGATGCTTATTATTGATCCATGCTTCATTTGGTGTCTTTTTCATGTTCGAAATGATGCATATCACGGCTCTATGATTCATTTCATCCTTCTTCTCATTCTGAAATGACGTTTACAACCTCCCTGTACATCATTTCATCCTCTAACTCATTCCAAAATGACGCTTACTACTGCTCTACGCTTCATTTCAGCACCCTCTCCAGGTCCAAAATGACGCTTACAACCCCTCTATACATCATTTCATCCTCCATCTCATTCCAAAATGATGTTTTCAACCTCTCTATACATCATTTCATCCTCCATCTCATTCCAAAATGACGTGAATTACCAAAAAAGGACAACCTGAGGGGTTGCCCTTTTTCGCCGCATTAAAGTATATGTTCAACTTCTTTAAAATAGGGATTACCTTTCATTCCTATCCAAAGCTCTGTTTGTTCAAGCTGATAGGCTAATTGGAGTAAGCGATGTTCTTCACCCTTTGATGCCATCACTTGCACACCTAGTGGAAGGCCTTCTTCTGATAGATAAACAGGGAGAGAAACCGCTGGTTGCCCAGTAAGGTTTGCAAGCTGGGTATATGGTGTATAGGTTAAACTCGGTAGGAACATTTCATAAATTAGCTCTTGTTGACCATATTTATCTAGGCGCTCCACTTGTTCACGCAGTTCTGCTTGCTTTGCTTCGGAATGCGTAAGCTCTCCAACCTTTGGTGCTGTATATGCAGTTGCTGGAGTAATGTAAAAATCATACGTACGATGTAATTCTGCCATTTGTGCTGCCGCTGTATCCCAAGCAGCCAAACTAGCCGAAAACTCCGCTGCCGTTACTGATTTTCCAGCTACGTTCAATAACCATGACTCTATTTCCATATCATCCGCAGTTAACGTTCGACCAAATGCTGCTTCTAACTCCGTTACCATCGCAGCAATCTCACCACTATTCATCATGTAGTACTGACGCATTAGCTCAATACCATCCACATCGTTCTCTTTTTCCTCTACATGATGTCCCTCTTGTTCTAGCCAAGATACTACTTGCATTACAGCTCGCTTTGCATCCTCAGAGACAGGTGTTCCAACAGGTGATTTCGTCGTATAAGCGATGCGTAATGATTTTCCAAAAGGCTTTTTCATTTCTTCTTGAAAACTTCCAGGGAAAAGTGGCGTTTGGAAGGCTGCCTCTGGCTGTACAACCTGTACCAAGTCAAGAAGGGCAGCACTATCACGAACCGTCCTAGATAAAGCAAAATCAATCGATGCACCTTGCCACTGCCTGCCAGCTCCTGGTCCAACAGGTGTACGTCCACGTGTAGGCTTTAAGCCAAATAGTCCTGAAAATGAAGCAGGAATTCGAATGGAGCCACCACCATCACTAGCTCCTGCCATTGGTACAACACCTGCTGCAATAGCTGCAGCACTACCACCACTTGAGCCACCAGGTGAATATGCTGTATTCCATGGATTCCTAGATGGTCCGTATAATACAGGCTCTGATATATTCTTTAGCCCGAATTCTGGAGTATTCGTATGTCCTAGAAAAAGGAATCCAGATTGCTTAAGCTTATTAACATAATTAGAATTTCGTTTGGCAAAATTAGAACGGAGTAATCTCGAACCAGAAGTTAGTGGCTCGCCATTCAATGATTGTGAGATATTTTTCAGTAAAAAGGGGACCCCTGAAAAAGGGCCATCCTCCACTTTAATATTCTCTACTTCTTGTAAAGTCTTATCTTTCCTATCATGAATTACAGCATTTAAAGTTGGATTAACCTTTTCTAATTGTTCAAAGCTTAATGATACAAGCTCCTTTGGTGTTACCTCTTTTTTCTTCAGTAATGCTGCCATTTCTACTGCATCTAATTTTATATAAGTAGAAAGATCCATGCTAACACCCCATTTTCCTATAGTATCCCATAATTATTTTCCAATTTCTTTCACGATAACTTAACAATCTATTTATCATGTCTAAATGCACACATATGTCTAACTGGTCTTAATCCACCAAAGCTCTTAGATAGAATGGTACTCTTTTCTATAGTTCCCATACAAAACCTATCAAAGAGAAACAGCCATGATATTTCCCTTTACTTGCCTTATACTTCTGAAATACCTTATTTTAACTATTAAACGGACTATTATAGTCATATGATATCATGCTAAAGCACTCTTTGTAACTTTAATTCCTTTTGTATTGTATGGATTGTTTTTTAAACTAAATCAAAAGAGTTAGCGAAGAGCACAATAGGAATTTTGTTATATTCGCACTTTCCACTTACCAACAATATGCCACTAGTATACAACTTAACTATTAAATACTACCAATTACTAATAATCCTAAACTGCCTGTCATAGAATATTACGACCATCGGAAACATTTTGAAGCTATTTAATGTTCCTATTGAACAATAATACTTTTTTTAAAAGGGGAATCTAAATGAATAAAAAAACGATTTTTCGTTTAACTTTTATAACCCTTCTTATTTTTATTCTAGCTGCTTTAGTTGCCTGTACGAGTAATATAAGGGAAGCAGAAATGGATATGAATGTACAAAAACAATTGAAACAAGATACGAAAGAAAAAAGTGAGAGAACGCAAAAAAAACCTAAAGCAGGCGGTACATTAGTAGGAGGAATGTATACTTCTCCAACAGGAATGTTTAATCCATTATTTTACGAGGAAGCAAATGAAGAAAATATCTTAGCATTTACACATGAAAGTCTAGTAAGTCGGAATGAACATCTTGAGTTTGTTCCTAAATTAGCAGAAAAATGGGAGATTAATGAAGCGCATACCGAATTAACGCTGTTCTTAAAGAAAGGTGTAAAGTGGCATGATGGCGAGAAATTTACAGCAAACGATGTCGTTTTTACTTATGAATCGATTTCACATCCTGATTATATTCAGGCGGGTGGAATACTCACCTCGTATGCCGAACCTCTCTTAGACTATATACCCTTTAGTAATGGGGAAACTCAAAAATTTGAAGGTGTAGTAGCAAAGGATGACTATACCGTAATATTTAAATTTAGCAAGCCAACGATTAATCCAATTCATTTTGCGAGTGCACCTATCATACCAAAACATATATTTGAGGACATTCCAGTGGCGGAAATGCCTAAAGCACCAGAATCCCTTGAAGCTGGTAAAGTAATTGGGACTGGACCATTTAGACTTACAGAAATGGTTGAGAACGAGCAATATGTACTTGAAGGGCATAAAGATTATTGGCAAGGTACACCTTATCTAAACAAAATAATTTGGCGAGTTGTTCCTCCTTCCGTGATAGTTGACCAATTAGAAAATGGCGAAATTGATTTTATCGCTAATCCAGATGGTATTCCATTAGAATCTATTAATAATGTCCATGAATTAGAAAATATTACTATCATTGAACAGCCAAGCTTCAGTTATCAGCTACTTGGTTTTAAGCACAATTACCGTACAAAAGAAGATATTGAATTAGGAATATTTGATCCAGATAATTGGAAATCAAATAAAAAACTATCGAGCACTAAAGTGCGACAAGCGATAGCCTTCGCTATTAATCGTGAAGCTATCCTTGAAGAGGTACTTTATAATCATGGTGCGATAATAAACGCCCCTATTGCTAAACCATTCTGGGCTTATGACGAAAATGCGACCAAAAATTATGCATTTAACCCCAAAAAAGCCTCGACAATTCTAGATGAATTGGGCTATTTGGACAACAATGATGATGGATTCCGTGAAGACCCAGATGACAATGAGTGGGTATTGAACTTTAATTATCCTATCGGAAACGAATTACATGAAAAATCCGCATCCCTAATTAAGAAAATGCTTGGAGATATTGGGATTAATGTACATCTGCGGCCCCAAAAAATGGCAGCATTCATGGAAGACCTATCCAATGACAAAAATGAATTGGATTTATATCTGCTTGGCTGGAATCTAGGAAGTGTGGACCCTGATCCTACGGAAATGTGGGGTGCTACAGCTACCTACAACTTCTCTCGTTGGAACAATCCAAAGTCAGATGAATTATTAAAAAAGGCAGTGAAAGCACCAGAGGCATACGAACAAGATTATCGAAAAAAAGTTTATAAAGATTGGCAAGAACTCTTCTCCGAGGACCTACCGGTATTATTGCTTTATGCACAAAATAGCGTATGGGCATATAATAATCGACTACAAGGGGTCGAGCCGCTACCACTCACCATGTACAATAATCCACATCTTTGGTGGGTTACAGTCGGAAAGTGAAAATCATTTCATCCATCCCATTTGACTATTTTAAGTATATTTCAGATTCAATGTTTGGCCCCTAGTAATTGTTTTTTAGATGATGGACTTCGTGATGCATTAAGATCGATGAGTATTCGTTAATAATATAAAACGACGAGAATATTTCACCTGCTAACGGTCAGAATACTATCAGGAGGTGCATGAAATGAGTAAAAAACAGGATAAGACACCTGAAAAGCTAAATGTTCAATTAGGCGGTATGGAAATTTACGGTACAACTGGTAACACAGAATTTGCTGGATACAAGACATCTGGAGATATTGAAAATGCAGGCAAACCTGACAAGGGATTTAAAAAAAATGATAAAAATGGAGCAATTGCCTCATTAGATAGTCATAACATTGGAGATGATTAGTCTTACTAATAAAAGCCTTTCTACTAGAAGGGCTTTTATTTTTATGAGTATAACCGTCAACATCTATTATGGATTAAAAAACCTCTAATATTACCTCCGAAAAGCCATTTCCCGATACCTCAAAGCACTTATAATCTATTCTTCCATTTAAAAATGAGATGATGAACATTAGCACATTTACGTCTGGATGATGTAGTATATCCTGTCTTGAGGGAAATGGTGGTGCCGTGGGGTGAGAATGATAAATCATTAATACTTTTTCTTCTTTTTCCTCTATTTTTCGAAGTGTTTCTCGTACATTCGACTGGCTAACTAAAAATTGGCTCCTTGTTGTTGACTCGTTTTTTAGTTCCCAATTAGTGAGTACTTCTTTCATCGACTTTCCACTTAATAGTCCACAACATTCATAAGGCAATACTTGATGACATCTGGTTATTACCATTTGCAATAGCTCCTTTGGTATTCGAACCACTCTTTCACCTTTCATTTTAATTACTCCTTTTATGAATAATTACTGATTTATGCAGCTATCCCATTTGATTAATCATTTACCTAGCTTGCTATTCATTAATAAATCCATAATTATTTGCATAAGTATAAAGAAGCGAAATGAAGGAAAGGAGTTGAAGAACCATTGAGTCTTAAGGAAATTCAAGAAAAAATATCATTACTAAATAAGCAAACAGAAACATATATCACAGCGATTAATCAATTTTTTATGGGGCAAAACAAAATACCACAAGATAGCTCATTACTTGGATACTTTACATATACAGTTAATACATCAAATGATGACTTAGGTGAAAATATAATAATCGGTGACTTTCAAATTAAAAACCTTTCCAATCGTACAGTGGAAGAATTATATTTATGTATAAAAGTTGATGCGACGGATGCTTATAAATTTTCTGGTAAGTTTTATGTTAGTAATTTTAATAATAATAATTCACCGGCTAGTTATTGGCGTCAGTTCCAGACAAATGAGGAAGTGAGTGACAATGAACATTGGTTTCAGCTAATAGAAGAAAAGCAACTTCTCCCCATGGAAACGATCTCTTTTTCTAATCTTCAAATTAAGTGGCGAAATGATGGCTTTTATTCATGCACCGTTCAAGGGTTCATATTTACGAACATGGAAAATGAAGGGATAAGTGCATTAAATATGATTAATGTAAGTACAAAAAGTTAAAAAGGACGTGAAGGCAATGGTAAATCACGAATACCTATGGCAACTATTACAAAAAGTACTCTATAAGGAATTGGTTCATGCGAAGGAAAATAATCAAGACTATAGTGAATTGGAATTCCTCATCCTTACTATGCTTGTCGACTATAAAGTAAATGCTATATCAAATAAAAGCTCTGATAATGATAGAAGCCCAAATCAAAGCTTTGAAATTATCAATAGGGAGCTTGACAAGGCAATTGCCTATCATCGTGAAAAGTTCGAAGGGATTATGCAATTATTATAAACAAAATCTGTTACAAAGGGGCTACTCATCCTTGAATAGCTCCCTTAATTTTTTCGAAATAACCGAGTGATTTTCTGCCATAGTGATCGCTTCTGTGATGTCTTTTGGTTTTCGTGGTTTTCTTCCTCTGTCATAGAATGTACCGAAATAGTTTCGCCATCTCTTTTATCCTTATTTTCACCTTTTAGTTCAATAAACTTTTGCTCCTTGTGTATGGTTCTTTCCTCACTCTTTTTAGTTGTATCTTCTGTAGCAAGCACAGAATTAATAGTTTCTTGATTGTTTACAACATTAGATGTTTCAACCTGGTTAGTTTCATAATTTTTTTCAACATTAGATATTTTATCCTGACTAGCTTCAGCATTGCTATTTCCCTTTAATTCAAATTTTTTATTACCAATAATAGTATCCATTTTAGAATCTTGAATCATTTTCCCATTGATATCCATATCCTTATGTTCTAAGGAGCCTTGATAGGTGGCATTTTTATTTCTAGTATTTCTAATATAAACAGGCTTCCTCCCTTCTTTAGCCTGTGGTATCTGCTGATTTTTAAAGAGATTTATATCTTTCTTTGCACCAACTTCAATAATTTGTGATACATTCGTAGCTCCCTGTAAATCCCTAAATGTAAACTCTTTGGAGCGTGTAGGATTGCTTGTTTTATGCGAGTTTCCTCGCAATAAAGGATTATGCGGACGCTGTTGTCTTGGAAATGGTGTTTCTTTTGGCTTTCTTTCTTCTAGTAGCTTCTTTATTTCAGTTATTTGGTTTTGTATCGTTATTAAAGTTGGGGGAACATGTTGGGATTCCGGTTGATGTATTGAAAATGTACGATGACCTGTTTTTTCACTAGATTTCCCTATACTGGTACTTGATAGATTATTCTTTTCATTATTAGTTTCCGCTCGTCTACCACTTTCATTTCCAATTTGCACATTACTATTGGTATCTTTATCACTTTTTATAATGCTCGATGTGTTTACCTCAAGGTTGTTCTCTTCTCTCTCCATTTTTTCATGAGACTCCTTTCTATTAGGAAAAACAATTTCACTCTTAACCCCTTGTTTCTTTTCTATAGTTAGATTCCCTTCTTCAAGTTTGTATACTTTAGCATCAATCAGATTTAATAATGATTCCTGTAATATTACGGCTACTTTTTCTAAGTCCTTCTCCGTTAAGGAAAAATAATTCTTCTCATTTTGACTGCTCCTTGAATGGTTAAAATGAATTTCGTTCCGAAGCTTCTCAACTTCCTGTTGTAATCTCCTACGTTCTTCCAATACTTTATAGTAATCAAATAGGTTATCTTTCTGTTTTTTTTCCATTTGTACTATTTTTTGTTTACTGTCCGCTAATTTTGCCCGTAGTTCCTTCACTTCTAATTTCAAACGTGAATAATCTAGGCTTAAATCATTTTCTTGATAGTTTCGTATTATTCTTCTATATTTCTGAAGTTGATCCAGTAATTTTTCAACATCCTCTCCCGGGAACAGGTTCGACATCATCCCCACCTCAAAGCACACTAGTTTAATATATTTTATGAACATGACTGAAAGATGTGACATATTTCTAATCTACTTAGCCTATGAATCTTAAATAGGTAAAGGTACATTTTGGTTAAAAACACTAGAAAATAGTCTTTTGTACAGTGCAAAACACTGATGTAACACATAACTTGTTACTGATAAATAATTTATTGAAAGGGAGAGAGATAATGCAGGAACAACCATTACAGGGAGCTCAAGAGCTTCTATGCATAAATGCAGAAAAAGTATATGACTGGGTTATCCTACAAGAGGACTTAAATCAAACAGTACTAGCTGCTGCAATAGGCGCACTGCCTTTAGATCCATGTGGTCCGGCAGTAAGTAATTTAACTGCCACTTGCTATCTAGTAGATCCAGCAACTGGTAATCCACTTCCTCCAAATGCAGAAATTCCAGTTGTTGAAGTAGGAGAAAGAGAAAATAGACAATATGTTGTTAATGGGGCACTAGTAACTCTACAGCGAGTATCATTTGTAAAAACATTAAACGTAGTAATCGAATTTAGTGGGCTTAATGGTACAACTCCATTTGTTATTACTTCTGACGAAATTGTTGTAGATATTCCAGAATCTGTATATCTATGTGCACCTGAAGGAACACGACTTGTAGTTCGACTGACTGATGTAGATTGTAGTGTTACTGTAAACTGTGTCGCAGGAGTTCTAGAAAGTGTTGATCTATTCTTAAATGTTTGCCAAAGCGTCCAATCCGTTGCAGATGTGACAATTGAACTAAATGCAGATTTCTGCCAGCCACGTGATGTTTTAGTCGAACAATGTCCTACACCATCAATACCTCCTCAATGCCCAGTTGTATTTCCAGGAGTTATAGGCGCACATAAACACAATGATCATGAATAATTAGAACTAACCATTGCGTTATAGTTTCTCTTATTGAAGCTATAACGCTTTTTTTATTAAAAAGCTACTAAACCAGAGGATTGGTTTAATAGCCTTTTAAGGATTTTATTTTATATTTTATTGTTTTATCCCATGGGCTACATCTAAATTTACCTTAGGTTCAATAATACTCTTATTAAATAGGATTCTTTCATCATTTGGACGGAACTCCCTTGCCTTTTCATTATGGTAATAGGCATTTTCGAAATCCTGAAGATTATAATAGCAAACACATAATTGTAAATGAGGATACCAAGTAGCATAGGCAGGATAAGAAAAACTCCATTTGTTAAAATCAATTTCTATTTCTGTAGCTAATTTATACCAAAAGATCGCAGATTGATAGTCTTGCTCTCGCTGAAAATAATATCCCATTCGGCTACATATCTCTGGGCGAGGAGTTTTCGCAAACTTTATAGACTCTAATAAGGAAAATAACTCTTTCTCCTTCTCCCCAATCATCCGATAACAATCAGCCTTATTAATACATGCATATACCTTATCCTCTACCCATCCCTCTTTTAATTGTATATTCTTCTCATAGTTCTCTATAGCCTCACGATAGAAACCATTTTCTCGCAATTCATTACCATAATAAAAATAATCTCTAGCGGAAAATACATCTCCTCTTTCTAGTTTTTTTTGATAAATGGACAAATTTCGCCCCACAGAATGACGGATTTTTTTATGTGTAACAGCTATATCCGAGTTGATAATATTCCCATATACTTCAAGGTACTGGTGGCAATCCCCCTTCCACTTGAAGTTTCTGCTTCGTTTTACTAATCGATTCCTTCGATATTGTAACGTAATATTTCCATACTCATCCATTCCGGCATTGTAGTACATGGAAACGGAATCCACCGATATATCCAACGTTTCTTTAAGCTCTTTTAACTTTTTCCGGTCTTCTTCTAATAAAACATCATCAGCATCTAAATATAAGATATAGTCCTTTGTTGCATACTTAAATGATTCGTTTCTTGCTGCAGCAAAGTCACCTATCCATTCAAAATAAAAAACTCGATCTGTATACCTATTAGCAATTTCAACTGTATTGTCAGTTGAACCAGTATCCACTATATTAATCTCGTCAACTATATCCTTTACGGAATCAAGGCATCTTGCAAGCACTTCTTCCTCATTCTTTACAATCATACAAAGACTTATTGATATCATCATTTGTACTCCTTTCATATAGCTCTATAAGGGGGTAGCCTTTCCTAATACTAATGTATTTAAAAAGATGAATCTTGCTTGTATCAAAACCTACATTACACAAAATGAGATGAAGTTTAATAGGAGATTCTATAATCTTGATCCTCATGATATAGAAAAATAGACCTAAACGCATAGAGCGCTCAGGTCTATTTTTATTATAGGTTATTATCTAACCTTACAATTGATAAAGTAGCACCTGCTCCAGTTTGAAGTACAGCTCCACCTAAAAATCCGAAAAGTTCTAATGATACGGTACTACCGGCAGTTAGTGGAACAATTACTTCACCGCTAAGCTGGGTTAGGGATAGGACTGGGTTTACTGTAGAGGCTAAATTTGGAGTTCCATTGATAACTAGTCGAGAACCTATTATTAATCCAACAGCTAAATTAACATTATAGGTAATATAATATCTACCGTCTTCAGGAACTGTAAATACAGTACTAGCTCCGTTTACAGTAAATCCATCCAAATTCTGTGCATCTGGTAGAGGTACTGCTGTTCCGCCTAAAGCAACTGTAATTGTAGCACCAGAAGTGTTCGCAGCAAATGCTGATGTTTCCGTTACTGAGGCTCCGGTTGGACCTGGTGCTCCGGTTGGACCCGCTGCTCCAGTTGGACCTGGCGCTCCGGTTGCTCCTGCTGCTCCAGTTGGGCCTGGTGCTCCCGTTGCTCCGGTTGCTCCCGTTGCTCCGGTTGGACCTGCTGCTCCGGTTGGACCCGCTGCTCCAGTTGGGCCTGGCGCTCCGGTTGCTCCTGCTGCTCCAGTTGGACCTGCTGCTCCGGTTGCTCCCGTTGCTCCCGTTGCTCCGGTTGGGCCTGGCGCTCCGGTTGCTCCTGCTGCTCCAGTTGGGCCTGGCGCTCCGGTTGCTCCTGCTGCTCCGGTTGGACCTGCTGCTCCAGTTGGGCCTGGCGCTCCGGTTGGACCCGCTGCTCCAGTTGGGCCTGGCGCTCCGGTTGGACCCGCTGCTCCAGTTGGGCCTGGCGCTCCAGTTGGACCAGTTGCTCCAGTCGGTCCTGCTGCTCCAGTTGGACCAGTTGCTCCAGTCGGACCTGCTGCTCCGGTTGGGCCGGGTGCCCCAGTCGGTCCTTCTGCTCCAGTTGGGCCGGGTGCTCCGGTTGCTCCAGCTGCTCCAGTTGGACCTGCTGCTCCGGTTGGACCTGCTGCTCCGGTTGGGCCGGGTGCTCCAGTCGGTCCTGCTGCTCCGGTTGCTCCAGCTGCTCCAGTTGGACCTGCTGCTCCGGTTGGACCTGGTGCTCCGGTTGGGCCGGGTGCTCCAGTCGGTCCTGGTGCTCCGGTTGCTCCAGCTGCTCCAGTTGGACCTGCTGCTCCGGTTGGACCTGGTGCTCCGGTTGGGCCGGGTGCTCCAGTCGGTCCTGGTGCTCCAGTTGGGCCTGGTGCTCCGGTTGCACCTGAATCACCAGCTTCAAGTAATGCTACATCATCAACATATACAAATGGTGCAGTTAAGGCACTGATAGGTTTAGTAATAACTACTTGCGCTTGTGTTGTGCCAGCGGGAGCAATATTAGTTGTCTGATATACTTCTAACCATGTATCGTCAGTTACTACAGGAATACTACCGAATTCAATATCTACATCTAATCCAATACCTATCACACTATTTGTAGCATTTAAAAAAAGTACTTGAAGATTTATTATCGGGCTAGGCTGGAGATTACTTTTGGCTAATGAAACTAGTAGTTGATAACCTTCACCAGCTTCAGCTGGAACAATTTGTGATAACTGGGCAGATACCGAACTATTGGCAAGTCTTGCAGAATAATTACCAGAATGGGCATATAAGTTAGTAATGTCTGCATTTACTACCTGCCAACCAGAAAAATCACCAGTTTCGAAGCTATCATTTACAATTAAATTGTTGATAGACAAGCCTATTTCCTCCTTTACAATTTATTGTTTCCACTAGAATCTTCTAGTATTGAAACTCAAAATTATAGTATGCCAGTTTTGACTGCTTGTTCAGGCAGTTACCCCCTCTCATCTCTAAATGTGCGAATTTATAGATAGTATCAGTCCATTCTGAACTAAAGTTTGAATAAAATAGAACTGAAACCTCATCTTTTCTCTATTGTTAGTTTTGAATAATTAATTTTGCTTTGAAGTTAGAAGGTTTTACTTTATAGCGCAATAGTATAAAGGATAAGAAGTCCTTACTCTCTTATCTACCAAAATACCGCTCAAGGATTATCCTAGAGCGGTTTCATTATTTATTCAGATTATAGTTAATAGTTTTGCCGGATTGCCAACAACTACCTGATTATCAGGTACATTCTTCGTAACTACGGCTCCTGCACCAACTACTGCGTGTTTACCAATTATGATTCCCGGAAGAAGTGTTGCGTTATTTCCTACCTTTGCACCTTGCTTAATAATAGGACCTTGATGCCGGTAATTACCTTCTCCCATATATTTATCATTCGATGTGGAGCAGCACGGGCCGATAAATACGTGATCTTCAATCAGCATATCAGCAGTAATATATGACCCAGTTTGAATAGTGACTTGTTTTCCAATCGTTGTATTCATCTCCACAATAGCATTTCTTCCGATAATACTTTCTTCTCCAATAATTACTTTCTCTCTAATACTAGCTAAGTCACCAATGAAAACACCTTTATGAATAATTGTTCCTGTATAAAGCACCGTATTGCATCCAATCACTACATGCTCCCCTATAGAAAGGGGTGATAGAGACTTTTCCACCGGTCTAGCCATGTTGCTGTTAGCAGCAGGGGCTTTACCAAGTATAGTCAAATCACCAATAATTACATTATTTCCTATTTCAGTACCTTGTTTAATAATAACAAAATCACCTATTGTTACATTATTTCCTATCCTTACATTCTCTTCAATTTTTACATATTTACCCATCTTTACATCACTGCCAAATGATGCTGTATCATGAATCATTTCTTCTCCCATTTCTTCACCCTTTCCATGTTCATCTCTTCTGTAGAAAAAGACTCTAATGGAAGATGAACCACTTTATTACACTTAGAAGCTTCATAAATTGCAAATACCGTCATTATAGAACGAAAAGCGTCCTTCTCGTCCATTAACAATATTGTTTCCTTTTGGTTTAAAACGTTAATAAAGTTTTGATACATATATTTATGCTCATTATGATCCTCCATTAATGATAAGATTTCATTGGTATGAGATGAGTTTGGAAAATAGCATCGCTCCAATTTATTAAAGGATGGTCCCCCTATAGAAAATGTTCCATTTTCTCCAAAGAGTGATATATAATAGCCTAGATTGTTCGGCTTTGTAATTGTATTCGCATCAATTATTCCTTTTGCTCGGTTATGAAATGTTAAGATTCCAGCGGCAATATCCTCCGTATCCTTTATATCCATATTGTTGGAAATATCACCATATACAGTATTTACATCCCCCATAAACCAAATCAATAAGTCTATTAAATGAATGCCTTGATTTAATAACATTCCACCATCGTGCTTCCATGTCCCCTTCCAATTGGAGTTGTTAAAATAGCTTTCGGAGCGGTGAATACGCATTGATGCAACACCAAGATGAATCCTCCCTAATGCATCTTTTTCTAACAACGCTTTAAGCTTTCTGAATATAGGACGGTAGCGTAGTTGATGGCAAACGAGGATACGCCTATTTTCTGCTTTGGCCAATTCGATAAGCCGTTCACCATCAGCTACGGAAAGGGCAAACGGCTTTTCTAAAATAACATGTTTATGGTGTACTAACGATTCACTTGCTATTTTGGCATGCAGACCAGAGACTGTTGCAATAACTACAATATCTATATTTTTATCTTCTAATAGATCATAAAAATTATTGAACTTTTTTATTATCCGGTTTATTCCTGTTAATTGGTTGTATAGCAAAATTGCTTCATCCATTTTATTTCCATCAATATCACTTACAGCGATTAATTCGACCTCATCAAATTGACTTATAGTTTCCAGATGTTTTTTGGCGATATATCCACATCCGATAAGCCCAATTGATAACGTCATAGCTGCTCACTCGCTTTGCTTATATGTTCAATAATCATGTCCTGTTCTTTCCTTGATAGATAAGGATGCATTGGGATTGCAAACAGCTGGCTAGATGCCATTTCCGCTACAGGAAAGTCCCCCATTGAATAGCCTAAGCCTTTATATGCTTCCTGAGCATGTAGACATAGTGGATAATAAATGCCTGTTTGAATATCCGCCCGATTTAAAGCAGACATTATTTGTTGTCTCTTTTCTGATTTTAAACAAAATAAGTGAAACACATGGGAACGATTAGGCAATACAACTGGTAGTTCTACAGTTTTACTATCTTTTAAATGAGAAAAATAATAATCGGCAATGGAAACTCTTTGTTCATTCCATTGATCAATTTCCTTTAAACATATTAGTAAGAATGCTGCATGTATTTCATCTAGTCTACTATTGTAGCCTATTTGTTGATGATAGTATTTTTTACTACTACCATGTGCACGTAATTTCCGAATTGACTCTGCCAATCGGTCGTCATATGTTGTAATTAAGCCACCATCACCAATCGTTCCTAGATTTTTCGTTGGGAAAAAGGAAAAACATGCCGCATCACCAATACTTCCAACCTCTTGTTGCATAAAAGTTGCACCAAATGCTTGGCATGCATCCTCGATCACTAATAGATTATAATTCATTGCAATTTCTAGGATTTTATCCATATCTGCAGGCTGTCCAAAAAGATGTACAGGTAAAATTGCTTTTGTTCGGGGGGTAATTTTGTCGATTATCTTATTCGGATCAATATTAAACGAAACCGGATCAATATCAACAAAAACTGGCGTTGCGCCCACCCTTGAGATAGCTTCAGCTGTTGCGAAGAAAGAAAAAGTAGTTGTAATAACCTCATCTCCGCTTCCTATTCCATAAGCATCCAACGTCAGGACAAGTGCATCCGTTCCGTTTCCAACTGCTATTGCATGTTTCACACCGAGTCTTTTTGCGATTGCACTTTCCAATTCTGTAACCTTTGATCCTAAAATATATTGTCCACTATCTAATACTTCTAGCATCGCTTCCACTATATCGTCCTGAATAGTCGCATATTGCTTCTTTAAATCAACTAATGGAATCATATTTACTCTCCTTCTTACTAGAATGTGTCCTTATATAAGTATTGCAACTAAAAAACTAGGGAACGGCATATTGGATAATAACAGGAGAAATCAACTTCCACCCTAGTTTCAATGCCTTTTTTAACAACTGCTTGGAACAGTCAATAAATCGATTTCATATAAAATATTAGCTCTTAAATATTAGAGAGGATTATTTAATATGAAAACAAATACAGGAATAATGAATGAAAAAATAAACGGATTCCTAGATGATCTTATTATTGGGGTTGTGGGTTTAGGTTACGTAGGATTACCTGTTGCCCTGGGATTTTCGCGAAAGTTTAAGGTTATTGGATATGATGTTAATAAAGAGAGAATACACTCTCTTCAACATCATATTGACAACACAAGAGAAGTTTCTAGCAAGCTATTAAAGGAATCCTCCATAACTTTTACACTGGATGAAAAACAGTTAAATTCTTGTCATGTCATTATCGTAACAGTTCCGACACCGTTGAATGCTAATAAGGAGCCTGACTTGTCTTATCTTATTGCTGCATCTACAACAATTGGAAAAAATATGAAAAGGGGAACTATTATCGTCTATGAATCTACTGTTTATCCCGGAGCTACAGAAGAAACCTGTATTCCAACACTCGAGAAGAGTTCAAGGCTTACATGTGGAGAGGATTTCTTTGTTGGATATTCCCCGGAGAGGATTAACCCCGGCGACAAAACCCATACCTTCTTCAATACGGAAAAGATAGTAGCTGCACAAAATAAGGAAACCCTTGATAAAATATATCATCTTTATCAAAAAGTAATCGATGCGGAAGTGCATAAGGTTAATTCTATTAAAGTAGCAGAAGCCGCCAAACTCGTAGAAAATACCCAAAGGGATATTAATATCGCTTTCATGAACGAATTATCGCTAATATTCAAGCAAATGGGGATAAGTACGTATGACGTTTTAGATGCTGCTAAGACGAAGTGGAACTTTACTCCTTTTTATCCAGGGCTAGTAGGGGGACATTGTATAGGAGTAGATCCATATTATTTCATTTATAAATCAAAGATAAAGGGATATCATCCGGAATTCCTTGAAACAGCTCGTAAGGTAAATGAACACATTCCAACTATCATTGTTGATACGGTCTTAAGCTATATTGATGAACACCTAGATGGGGATAATCAGATTAATATTGGCATCCTCGGTCTTACATTTAAAGAAAATATTCCGGATATACGTAATTCTAAATCAGTTGAAATTGCTTTAACACTTGCAGATTATGGTCTAAATGTTTATGTTCACGATCCTTATGTAATGCCAACGGATTTTCCCCATCAATTAAAAGTTGTCGAATGGGAAGAGCTCAAAGATTTATCTATCGTTATCCTTGCGGTTCCTCATCAAGAATACCGAAATAGGAAGGAAATTGATTTTCAAAAACTTTTCATAGATAAAGGATTAATCATTGATATAAAAGGATTATTTTGGCAACATCATTTTCCACCGTTTATTAAAGTCATTAGTCTATAGAGTGCTAACCGTTTTATAAAGGGGTGATTATTCTTGAATGCTAAACCTTTAGTTAAATTAAGTTCACAGCCAAGGAAACTTGTCGCAAAAAGAGTTGCAGGCGGATGCGGTTGTGGAACGAAAAGGAAGGAAAGAGGCTTTAACATAACTAATCAAAAATAATGAAAAGTGGTTCCATTCATTTTAGGATGATTGGAACCACTTTTTGTTGGAACCTCTCCATTTTTAATTAAAAACGTAATTCCCTTTGTCATTTTTCAAAAATATTGATAGCGGGAAAAATAAATTAGTCCTCCTTATTATTTGGGGATGATAAAGGCTTTGAAGGAACGAACAGAATGGATATAAGAATACCTCAACCCTCGATAACTCCTCTACACAATTTACCCTAAATGCCAATCTCAGCTGATAACTTATCTGGTTTACTATCTTAACAGTACTACTCTCTCTATAAGTCACATTTATATCGTAATTATTCTAGTTTACTATCTTTCCAGGACTTCTCTCTTTATAAGTCAAATCTATTATTGCAATCATTTTTGGTCTATTATCTTTCCAGTACTTTTCTCTCTATAAGTCAAATTCAGATAGTAACCGCTCTAGTTTCTTATCTTTCCAGTACATTTCTCTCTATGAGACGAACATACATTTATCTGAAACTAGATACTTATCTATTACCATCTACTTCGTGACGAATATATATATAAGCAAACGAACACGTAGGGACAATAGATCCTCACGCTCTAGTGTGTTCTATGAAAGGAGTGATA
The DNA here is from genome assembly GCF_018333235.1 of Ornithinibacillus bavariensis. Taxonomy (GTDB): domain Bacteria; phylum Bacillota; class Bacilli; order Bacillales; family Amphibacillaceae; genus Ornithinibacillus; species Ornithinibacillus bavariensis. The sequence goes on from NZ_BORP01000005.1 coordinate 261,661, forward strand.
TATATATGTTCGAAATAGTCTTTACCTCGTTCGTATTCCTTCTAACCATGACTATGATTTTCTGGAGGCCAGGGGGAATGAATGAAGCAATTCCGGCTTCAGCTGGGGCAGTCATTATCTTACTAATAGGGATTGTATCTCAAAGAGATCTTCTAGATATTATCGATAAAATTGGTGGCGCCTCCGTAACAATTATTGCAACAGTGGTTATGGCAGTTATACTGGAAAGCTTCGGTTTTTTCCATTGGGCAGCAGCGCGGCTTGTTAATATGGCAAGGGGATCAGGGTATCGACTCTATTGGTACATCCAACTACTCTGTTTCTCCATGACTCTATTATTTAATAATGACGGGAGTATACTGATTACAACACCAATATTAATCTTGCTTCTTAGAAACCTACGTCTAAAACATCATGAGTATATCCCATATTTGTTAAGTGGATGCCTTATTGCAACAGCGTCTAGTGCCCCGATAGGAGTAAGTAATATCGTTAATCTAATTGCACTAAAAATAGTCGATATGACCCTTTACATGCATACTGCTATGATGTTTATACCGGCAACATTAGGTCTACTGTTTATGTCCCTGCTTATGTTTATTCTTTTAAGAAAAAAGTTACCAAGAAAAATAAAGGTCACTGCAAATGGAATAGAAGAAAGTTTCTTCGACAAACAATTTCATCCCCTTAAAGGAGTAACCATCTCGCTTGAAACAAAACGTAAACGGACGAGATTTATGCTAAAGATACTACTATTCGTCTTTCTTATCCGATGTCTATTGTTTGTAGCCTCCTTTTTATCCATTCCAATTAGTTTGATAGCAGTTCTAGGGTCAGTAATATTACTAATATGGAGATGGTATTATCTAAGAATAACGCCTATCGATATTGTAAAAAAAATCCCCTACCACATTTTCATTTTTGCCTTTTCAATGTACGTTATAATCTATGGACTCCATAATGTAGGTTTGACCAATATGCTAGTAAATCTATGTGAACCTATCGTAAATCAAGGATTATTTAATGCGAGTTTTATCATGGGAGGTTTGGTTTCCATCCTTTCCAACCTCTTTAATAACCACCCTGCACTAATGATTGGAACAATCACTTTAACAGAAATGGGACTGAATTCTATCACGTTAAAGACGATATACCTAGCGAATATTATCGGAAGCGACATTGGTTCACTACTATTACCAATAGGAACATTAGCATCCCTAATCTGGATGTCCATTCTTAAACAACACAAAATCAGAATTAAATGGAAGGACTATTTGAGTCTATCAATGATTGTAATCCCTTTAACTACTTTCGTAACGTTATTCCTTTTATATTACTGGGTACAAATGCTTTTCACATGAAGACAACAGTAAAAAATAAATGTTTAGAAGGGTAGAATAAACTGAAGCTTTTTCAAAGGAGAATTTTAAATGAAAAAAAATAAAAAAAAGAGGCAAATGCCTTTGCCCCATAACATATCCTTCACTAGTCTAAAATAGACAGAAAGAAATATCTTCGTAATATGAATATGATTAAATTCGAACTTGGACTGGGCATACCCACTTAGTTAAATATGTAGAATCACATCATTACTAAGAAGTATGTCCCACCTTCGTTCTAGAAATCCTTAAAATAAATCTATTAAAAGGTTAACCTTTCATATTCATTAATCTCGACATTCATTTCTGGGTTCAAAAAAGAGTTCCCAGCGAACTGTCCCTGCGTTTCTCCAATCACTAAACATCGTATCAAGCTTTATGAATAAATAATTAAATCTTCTATCCATCCTTCAAAATAATCGTAATTAATTAATAGCCAATTCATTAAATCACTTTTTAGGATGATTTCGTAAAATTCAGGGCTTTTTGGCTCTAATATTTAATGAAATAGCCGTACCAGTTAAACTAACATCACATATGATATAACAAATTGTATGAAAAGAGGCGATTTCATGTCTGATAATCATTTTGATGCAAATAAAGTAGGCGAAGAAACTAAAAATTCGAGCGACACCAGCTCACATTCTTCATGTTCCACTACTGATACGACAAGCACGAGTTCTTCTGGCGGAAAAGGAAAAGGTGAATCTGGTAGTAGTACCCATTCTTCTTCAAGCACTAGTAAGTCTAAGTCTTCTACCTCCACTACTGGTACGACTAGCACAAGTTCTTCTGGCGGAAAAGGAAAAGGTGGATCTAGTAATAGCAGCACCCATTCCTCTTCTTCAAGCACGAGTAAGTCCAAGTCTTCTACCTCCACTACTGGTACGACTAGCACAAGTTCTTCCGGCGGAAAAGGAAAAGGCAAAGGTGGATCTGGTAGTAGCAGCACCCATTCCTCTTCTTCAAGCACGAGTAAGTCCAATTCTTCTACCTCCACTACTGGTACGACTAGCACAAGTTCTTCCGGCGGAAAAGGAAAAGGCAAAGGTGGATCCGGTAGTAGCAGCACCCATTCCTCTTCTTCAAGCACGAGTAAGTCCAAGTCTTCTACCTCCACTACTGGTACGACTAGCACGAGTTCTTCTGGCGGAAAAGGAAAAGGCAAAGGTGGATCTGGTAGTAGTAGTACTGGTACCTCATCCACAGGTTCTACCACCACAAAAACATCAACATCTAGTACATCAAGCTATAGCAGTAGAAGGAAACGTCGAAGAAACAGCACTAGTTAATTCTAAACATTAATTAGGATTGGAGGGGTACTATAACTCCTCTTTCCTATAATTTTTTAATGAAGAGGTGATGTTATTGTGGAGATCCAAATACCAAATTTTTATATTAATATGAAGGAAGAGGATTTGGAAGAGTTAAGGAGTGATATTTGGAACGACTTACCTTTACCGGCAAACTTGATTATCGATAAATCCATCTACGATATTGATATTTCGTATAGAGGATCTTATACAAGACCTTTTCGTAAGAGATCTTATTTCATAGAATTTATTGAGCCTGATATGTTTAATGGAGGAAGGGAAATCCATTTAAATGCTGAATATAGAGACCCCTCTCTTTTTCGAAATAAGCTTTCTCTAGATTTTTTTTATGACCTTGGCGTCTTATCACCTAAAAGCTACCACGTCAACTTAATTAGAAATGATGTTCCTAAAGGTGTTTATTTAGTATTAGAATCTGTGGATGACTTATTTCTAACAAATCGGGATCTCCCAATAGGTCCCATTTATTATGCAGTTAATAATAATGCCAACTTCTCTTATACCAGAGATGGTCGTAAAAAGAGATCCAGGATTTCCGGTTATAGACAAAAAATCGGAAACAAAGAAGATGATGAAGCACTTAGGAAGCTAATTGATATTATCAATACTACTTCTGACATGGAGTTTTCTAAGACTATTCCGGGTTTTGTGAACATCAATAAATACATTCATTGGATGATTGGTGCGGTATGTACTATGAATAATGATGGGTTTACACATAACTACGCACTTTATCAAAACACACATACTGGACTCTATGAGGTAATTCCTTGGGATTATGATGCTACATGGGGAAGAAAAGTAGATGGGGGAATAATGAATTGTGACTACGTACCAATTCAAGGAAAAAAAGGTAACTACCTCTGCTATCGTATCTTGCAAGTTCAAGAATTTAGAAAGCAATATAAAGAGAGATTGGAAGAAGTGCTTGAAACAAAATTTACTGTGGACTATATGGAGAACAAAATCACCGCCCTACATCAACAACTTCTCCCCCATGTAATGAATGATCCCTATAAAAAAAGAAAAATAGATAAATTCAAAAATGAACCAGAAATCATATGTCAATTTATTCTAGATAGAAGTAATTATTTAAAGCAACATTTTAGCGAACTTGATTAACTATACGACTTGGTATGGACACGCGAGAGGAGGAATATTATTGCAAAAGATTTCCGTCCAAGATACAGGAAAATATGGAAGAGGTGTTTTTGCATTGTGCGATTTTGAAGAAGGAGATCTGATAGAATCTGCACCTGTCATTGCTTTACCAAAGTCTGAACGGAAATACATTAAGAAGACAATGCTAAGTGACTACTTCTTTAATTGGGGGAAAAAGAGGAAAAACCCCGCTATCGCATTAGGGTACGGGTCTTTGTATAATCATTCTTATACACCTAACGCAAAATTTATTGTTAATCTAAGTGAAAATGCCATTGACTTTTATTCATTGAGGAAAATAAGAAAAGGAGAAGAAATCACCGTTAACTATAATGGTGATCCAACTGATAAAACAAATGTGTGGTTTGAAGTGATCGACTAGCACATTTATTAATTTAACGCTTCATGCTTTTTAAGAAGGGATGTACAACAGGACGTCCTCTATATATCGTGCTCCTTTTTCCTGATGAATCCATTTCTTTTGATATACTACAGTTTCAAGATTTACTAGGATTGAATTATGTAGTGTGTGCTGAAAAGAGCAATTCAAAAAGCCTTTCATCCATTACGAAAGGCTTCATTTATGTTTTTTAACAGAAGCTGGCTTTAAGCATTTTAAGGCAGAAAACCACTAAAACACATTCATTTATTTTCGATACAACGTCTATATCTAAATAAAAACTGTCTTAACAGTATTTGTTTCAGGGCCAATTAAGGAAGTATTTGGTCGACATTAATCTAATAAAGAGATTCTTCCTAGCAAAATAATACTAACAAAAAATATGTAGAGACAGAAGTAAGCTTCTTTCTCTACAATTAGATAGTCACAAATCTACTTAAACTTGATGCAATGTTTTTATATGATGCATATTGATAAACAATGGTTTTGATCGTGCACTTTGAATTTTTACTATCGGTCCTGAAATTTCAATTATTCTTCCAATATGATAATTCTTTTCTCCAATATTTAAAACGACAACATCATCTAAAAACTTTTCAATTTGAACCTCAAAGGTTCTTGCAAGCTTAGGGTTTGTTGGCTGAACGGGGAAATTATGCATATCTAATCCATATGGTCGTTGATCTTGAGAATATGGAATCAACCATTTAAGATGATTTAATGTTATATACATCGTTTTATATATCGGTGAATGGAAAACAAAGTAATTATTCATTATACTTGTTATATATCCATGTAATGGTTGATTTGCGGTCACATAGATTTCTACAAATATACCTTTTGCTTCTGTAAGAACCTTACGTAAAGACCAGTCTGTTTCTTCTAAAGATAGAATACTAGTTAAATCTGTTGAATTTAAAGGATAGGAGATTTCATTCGAACTATCTTCTACTGCTCTAATATTTTGGATATGCACAATCGGAATGTATACATAGTCATTTCCGTTGAACAAAACCAATGTATCTGTCCCAATATCAATAATTTTTCCATTAACTAGCTTTTTACCAGAAATCTCTACTACACATGGTTCGTTCAACAGTCCTTGCAATATTGTTTTCATACTTTCACCCCCAATCAAAAAAAGCTCTATCACCTACGTCTACTGTAAAGGTTTATTGAAACGAGTTAATCCTAGTAGAATGTACTCACTCCACAAGTCTCTTACCTACCATATTTTCATTTTCATAAAAAATTTAATTTCATAGAACTTCTAGATCATTATTGCAATTACAAGGAAATTTATGTCTTAAAATACTAATCCTGATTATTATTTCTACATACTTATAATTAGGTGAAGCTCCTTACAGTAAAATGTAATAAGTACTCTATTTGCACCAAAATTGAAGTGTCCATGGGTTTATCGTATAAATGTAATAATTCTGGAGATGTTTTATGTGGATTTCTAGTAAAAAGCAATAAAAAATAAAGGGTAAAGGATTTTGATAGAAGTAAAACTGTTCACCACTTTTATATATCTTCTTTATTTAATTTTTGAAGCATTTTTTCAGCATGTCTAATTAATGCATGATACTGTGCTTTTAATACTTCTTTCATTTCAGATGATAAAGGACGTTGAGTTTCCTCATCGAGCTGCTCAGGTTCTTCAGATGAAGAATAGATATTTTTTTGCATATTAAGAAGTGATTTTACCTCAGTATTATTCATACTCGCCCTTAACTCTTTAGGATTATTGTTCTTTTGTAGCTTGAATCTTGGTTTCTCCATTTTTACTTTATTTCTCTTATTTATGTGAACCACTCTATAAGATTGGAAGCTGTTTTTTTTCCATTCTTTTTTATTCTGTTTTTGCATTTTTATTTCTGGCATTTGCAAATCTGTTCCCATTGCAGCTTCCGTAAAACGGGTCTCCTCGTTAGCTCCTTCATTATATAGTACTTGATCTATTACTTCAGAGTCCTCCTCTGTAATTGACACTTGATTCTTCGCTTTAGTTCTTTTCCGTGCTTTCTTTTTAACGGGGGCTTGGACTTCTACGTCAATATCTACTATATCTTCTATAACAGATTGATGCCCTTCTCCTTCTATTTTTTCCTCTTTGACAGGTGATTGTTCATTTATTTCTGCTTCTTCCGTTTCTTTCTCAGGTGCATGCTCATTTACTTCTGCTTCTTCTGTACCTTTCTCTATGATAGAGGCTTGGTCATTCACTTCGACTTCTTCCGTTTCTTCCTCTACGACAGAGGCTTGGTTATTCACTTCTACTTCTTCCATTTTTTCTATGACAGAAGCTTGATCATTTATTTCTGCTTTCTCTGTTTCTTCCTCTATGATAGAAGATCGGTCATCCACTTCGACTTCTTCCGTTTCTTCTTCTATGACAGAGGATCGGTCATCCATTTCGACTTCTTCCGTTTCTTCTTCTATGACAGAAATTCGATCATTCATTTCTGCTTCTTCCGCTTCTTCTTTTATGACAGAAGTTCGATCATTCATTTCTGCTTGTTCTGTTTCTTCCTCCATGGTAGACGTTTGCTCAATTTCTTCTTTCTCTGTTTCTTCCTCTATGATAGAAGTATGGGAAATAGACCTAAGATTATCAGCTTGTTCCCTTGTGGGAGCTTTATCTAATACTTCTTTTGGGGAATCTGAAGGGGGATCCTCTTCGGCTTTATCTGCTTGAACATCCTGCTTCATTTCAGGATGTTCACCTTCATAAATGTCGGAAATACAGGATTTTTGAAAATATAACTGTTTACTATTATTTACCAAAACAATATAATTACTGAGGATATCTGTTAGTACTCCTGAGGTACCCTTTCCAGATAAAATATTGATGGTTACCCAGCTATATTTTAGTGCCTCCAAAACGCTATCTAAGGACCATGCATGCAAATATGTTGACCGATCACCTTTTAAATCATAGTCCCTGGAGTTTTTAGAAAGTGCTATTATATGATTGATGGTTAAATAATGGATTTTATCTAAAATAGCTATAATTAGATAATCCTCATTAACATCTAATAAAACACCTTCTATATAATTATCATTCTTAAGAAACAATCCAATATTGGTTCCTTTTAAACTATGAAGGACTTTACCTAGAGTAGAGTAAGTCATATAGAATCCCCCTTTTCCCCTAAAGCAAACAACAATAACAATACAATAAATACTACTCGGTTTTTTCTTCTGCCTTTTCTGGCTGTTTTTCTTCTTTCCTATCTGCTTGTTTTTCTTGCGTCTTTTGTGAATTATTGCTTCGTTTACTCTTATTGTTTTTCTGAGCATTTTGATTTTGGTTTTGGTTTTGGTTTTGATTTTGGTTTTGTTCTTCATTTGCATTTGGCTTTTCAACTTTTGCGCCATAGCTTATATTGCGAAGATGGAAAGTTGATACACGTACAACTTCTTCTCCGGAAACTACAACAATATAGTGATCGGAAACTTCTTCTAGTACACCTTCTAGCATTTCAGGACCTCCACGGTTTACCTGTATCCAACGGTGTTTTAAGTTGTTCAAAATTTCTTGGAACTTATTAGCACAAAGGTATTCAAAATCCTCTGGAACTTCTAGTTCAAAGCCAAATCCCTGCTTAGCATTGCTTGTTAAGCTTTTTATATGCTGTGTATTATAGTAAATGACACCATCATTTTCGGTTAACACCGCTAAATAATCGTCTTCTACTGCTAACACTTTACCGACACGTGATTCAGGTCCACCTCTATCAATTTTAACAACCTTATCCATAAAAGAGAGTAACAAGTCCTTATTCATTTTCTAACCTCCTATTATATTTTCCATATATCTATATGTGTCATAGCAGGTTGTTGTATTAGCCAGAGGCCTATTTTTACCATATTTTTAAAAATTAAGGTATTACCAAAGAGAATTTGAGCTATTACTCTTCATACTTCCTTCTGAAAAAGCAAGCTTCAGTTAGGACATTTTAGAATTAATAAATAATATGCCTAAGTACGGTAAACAGTTCCTATTGTTCCATGGGTATTCTTGAAGAATGGACATAAAATTAAAAAGACTGGAGCAAATAAAATCACTCCAGTCAAATTTAATATTTACTTTTCCTTTAATATCTTAATTAGATTAAGACTATGTTAAATCAACTTCTGACCACAATTAGAGCAAAAGTTAGCTCCTTGCGTCTTCTGACCACAATTTGGACAGAAATTTGGGATGTTATTTGTTGAATTTCCTTGTGATGGTATCGGCTCACTTTGATTTTGTGAATTATTTTGATTTAGGCTCTGATTCATATTCTTCATCACTTCACCGGCCATCGTCATCCCCATCATCATTCCAGCCATATCTGTTGCTGTACCAGAACCCTGTAATTTTCCTGAAGCCATCGCATCTGTAATGGAAACCTGCTGGTAGCGTGATAGATCACCAATCATTCCTTGTGAAGCTGCCTTTTTAACCATATCCTGGATTTCCTGAGGATAGTTAAAGCTTGATACATTGAATCCCGTCATGGTCATTCCCATCTCAAGAATTTGCATATCTAAATCTTCACGAATTCCATTAGATATTTCTAAAGCATTTACCTGTAGATTAAAAAGATCCTTACCCTCTTTCGTTATCCACTTCATTAGTAATTGATCCAGGATAGAGGTAATCCGAATCTTCACATCATCAACTAAATAGCGATCCTTAATCCCTGCAATATTATCGATTAGCCCAATATAATCATTAACCTTAAATTCGAAGGTTCCATTTGCTCGAATTGGTAGCCCTCCAGGTAGATTTAACTGTGGAGCAGGGATATTAATCGCATTTTTTGTCCCCCACTTCACGTTAAAGATTTTCGTATTAACGAATAGAACCTCAACACGAAGACCACTATTAAATCCAAACTTAAATCCTTTTAAAGTGGATAGAAATGGAATAATTTCGGATTCAATATTATAATCACCTTCATCTTTGAAGATTCCTTCAATTTTTCCATTGTATAGAAAAATAGCATCCTGACCAGGGCGAATGATTAAACGACTTCCCTTTTTTATTTCGCTATTTCTCCATTTCCAGAAAATCATATCATCACGAAACTCATCCCATTCGATAACATCTGCAAATTGATTTTTGAAAAAAGCCATGTGCAACTTCCTTTCATTCTATCATTTCGGTGTAACCTATTAAAATTTTCCTCGACTCCCGCTGTAGGAGTGTCCCCCACTGGTAATTCCTCCTCCTCCACCGCTTCTATTATTATTTTGAGGCTTTCTACGTTTTGTAACACTTTTCGTTAAATAAACATCCTTACGCTCTAATACTTTAAAATCACCTGTATAGGTTCTTTCATTAACTGTTACTTTCCCACCAGAGTTATATGCCATGGATCCAACTACTAGTCCAGCTACCCCTATCGCTAGTAAAATATGAAACCACGTTTTTAATAGAAAGCTATCTGGATTAACAAAAGGCATGTAACCCATATATTCAGATCCTGTTTCAATGAACAAGGAAAACGCCTCATAGTAATTTCCACCTGATAAGTAGGGGGTAATCTTTTGTCTAATTAAATCTGCACGCTTATCATTGATATATTTTTCACCTTTATAAAAACCGAATATCATAACATCTCTTTTTGCCATATTTAAAGCTACGATGGCAGTATTTCCATGAGGCTTATCAAAGCCGAATGCCATGTCATCATAAAAGTCCTCTATATATGGTTGAATATCTCGCCCATCGGCATCTGGTGTAGTCACAATGATAAAATCCATTTCATGCTCTTTCCCATGCTTGAGCGCTAGGTCCTCTAATTCTGCTATTTCATCCTCTGATAATAGATTAGCATAATCATATACTCGTTGTTTATTTTCTTCTGCAAAGGCTGAGGTAAGGAATCCAAATATAAATACAAGAGAAAGAATACTAGTTAAAAATAATACCCGTTTTTTCACCAGATATCCCCCCCAACCATAACGGTAATTAATTTTGCTGCAACAAAGGTAGCAGCTGCAATACCGCCAAACCAAGCTGATACTTTCGCAAAGCTTAAAGGAGGCCTTCCAACTACTTTGCCATTAACCCCATTCATAGCAAAGGTGTGTTCCTGCTTGTCATAATCATAATAAACCATCCATACAGGCAGAAGGACATAATGGGCTTTCGTCTCATTCGTGTCTACGTTTTTTTCTATGTATTGTACGGACGAATAACCACCAATGGTAGATTGAATATACTTATCAATATAGCTACTAACCTTTGATTTAACTCGTGGGAATAAGTCCTTATTATTGTAATTATACTTTTCTGCTAAATATCCCGCTAAATAGGGTGTTTTAAAGTCTTTTAAACTACTATAATCATATGGCTCTAATTTATCCATTAATTCATCATTCATTTTCTCAGAAGCATCAACTGGAACTTTATTAAAGGTCAAGTCTATTTTTCGACGTACATCATAATATTTTGTTTCCGTATAGATATAATCTCCTCGTGTATAGGAGCTTACCTTCGTTGCCTTCGCTGTGACATCAGCGACACTATGCAAATCATAAAGCCAGAATGGGACATATATTCCCGTGATCCCTTTTATTCGATCTGCTGACATAAAGCCTTTTGGTGTTAGCCTACCATTTTTACACCATTTCTTAAATGCTTGAATGGCTTCCTCCTTGCTAATTTTAAATGGAATCACTTTATCAGGCGCAAGATTACCAGATACGCGGTCAGCCAGGACTACTGCAGCTCCACAAAAGCTGCAGGAAGTAGCAGAAGTATCTGCATCCGTTATAACAGCAGCCCCACAATTATTACATACATATTCTTTTGCTTCATCATCTGAAAATCTGGTTGAAATAAATTCTTCAGAAAAGTCCTCTACGGAATCATTTCTTCCACAGCTCTGACACGTTAATTTACCTGAAGCACTATCAAATGCCATGTCATCGCCACAGTTTGGGCATTTATAATGAATGAGCATAATTTCACTCCTTCTGCTTACAATATTTTATTTTTTTATCCTTTTCATATCATCTATTTCCTTATTTATATGAACACTGTTATCTTATTTTGATGAAATTCTTTCTATATCATCATCTAATCCTCTTTTTAGTTGTTCAATTGCTTCCGCCTCTGCTAGCGCCCGTTCTGCCTTTTCCTCTAATTGATCAAAGGCTGTTAAACGAACGTTTGATTGAGATGGGCCGAGCTCATTCATCCGCTGCTTGCTCTTAGCTTCTGTCAGACGACCAACTAGAATGTCCCGACGTTCAGAAAGCTCAGTAAAATCCTGTCGGAGCTTTTCTTGTACCAACTTCATTTGTTCTACATGAACTGCCGCTACCTCATATTGTGCTTTTAGTTCCTGTGACCGCGACTTAAAATTTAATTTCTCTTCTAAAAAATTCCTTGCTTTTCCCTCGTCACCGGATTCTAATGCTTTAACCGCATAGCGTTCCATCTTTTCCATCTCAGAAATACATTGATCTAATTCTCTTTTAACCCGTTTGCAATTTGCTTCAATGGCATCATATTCCGCCTTCGCTTCTCTTAAATCTCGCTCTATTTCCCTTAATGATTGATTAACAATATGTTCCGGATCCTCTGCATCACTTATTCTTGCATGAATATTACTAGCCAAAATGGTCCGTACCCGCTTCAAAATTCCCATTTCTACACCACCTAACGAAATTAAATCATACTATATATACGCAATGCTTTGGTAAAAGGTTTCAAAGGGTGATTGCTATTAATATACTAGTGTTTTGTTTATTTATATATTAAAAAGGTAATTAGCAGAACAAATAGGTTACACGGCATTCATCTGTTTTAGTGTTAAAGCAAAAGTATTCCAAACTATTAGAAAAAGCTTCCCAATCACTACTATTATCAGACTGGGAAGCTTCTTTTATCTCAACTTTATATAATACCAAACCATATAGGTTAAAGCGTCTATTTGTGTTTTCATGGGTGACTGCTCGAAGGATTCCTTTAACGGATTCAATAGTGCTTGAACAACACTTTTACGAATTCTATCTCTTTGTAGCTCTGTTAATATTGTATCAAAAAAATCCTTTTGCTCTATTGTAAACTCTTCCTGTTTTCCAATATCATCTGCCAACGCCAAGATTTCTTCTAATGTAACTACTTTATCCTCAATCTTGGAGCGTAGAAAATCAAGCGCAGAATAATTTAATAGCTGCGATTTCTTTTCCATCATTTGCGGAATAATTTTTTCAATATAGGAAAATAATACACTAACAACCTCATCCAATGAACGAGTAGAATTAGAAATTCTCATAACTAGAAGAATGGTATAAAGCATTCCAAGGAACAGAATAGCGGCTTCAAAGGCAAAAGGCCTAATCTGTTCACCGTATACTTCAACAATTCGTTCCGAAATCCATTCTGCTTCATATATTCGATGCTGAAAGACGTACTTTTTCAATTCAGGATCGTTTGAACTTAAAATTTTCTCAAATAGCTCATTAATATTTCTCTCTTCATTCAAACGATTAACAATGGAAATTTGTTCAATTAAAACTTTACGATCTTCTTTGTCTTTCCCGAGCTCTAATTCTTTTCGTAATTGGCTCATATCGTAACGTACATCTTCTAGGATTTCTACAATACAATCGTTCTTCGTTGCAAAATAATTATAAAAAGTTCCCTTTGATATTTTCGCATGATCAATGATATCCTGAATAGAAGTTTGTTGAATACCCTTATCGACAAATAATTTAAATGCAACATCAGCTACATGTCTTTTCCGCTTATTCATAAGTCCTCCTAATACACTACCCCTTTTGGAAAAGTATAAAATTGTTCCTCTAAAATATCAATCGTTTATACTTCAAGTATAAAATCATTGATTTTATTATACACATAGTTTAAAATCTTTTAGGTGATATTAAATTATAGAGGGGGATATGGAATGAATGCAACTTTAAATGAACAAAAAAAACCTCCATATATTATGTTAGTTGTTTTATTTGTAGGAGCATTTGTATCTTTTTTAAATAACTCATTACTAAACGTCGCGCTACCGACAATCATGACTGACTTAAAGGTAGAATATACAACCGTTCAGTGGCTTGCGACTGGTTATATGTTGGTAAGCGGAGTGCTAGTTCCGGCATCCGCATTTTTAATTGTACGCTTTACAAACAGGCAATTGTTTATTACGTCAATGGCGATTTTTACAATTGGGACAGCCATGTCTGCAATCGCGCCAAACTTTGCCATCTTATTAATTGGACGTATGATCCAGGCAGCAGGTTCTTCTGTCATGGGACCATTATTAATGAACATTATGCTGGTTAGCTTCCCACGTGAAAAACGTGGTGCTGCAATGGGTGTGTTTGGATTAGTTATGATTACAGCACCTGCCATTGGACCAACCTTATCTGGTTATATTGTACAATATTATGATTGGCGTTTTCTTTTCGAAATGATCTTACCGCTTGCGGTTATTTCGCTTATTTTGGCTATTTGGAAAGCTGAAAATGTCATGGATAGATTCAAAAATGCAACCATTGATTATTTATCTGTAATTCTATCTACCATCGGATTCGGTGGCTTATTATACGGTGTAAGTTCTGTAAGCTCAGATGGCTGGACTGATCCTATCGTTTTAACAACATTAATTGTTGGTGCAATTGCACTAGCTTTATTCATTGTTCGTCAATTAGTAATTGAAAAGCCACTATTAGATTTACGTGTTTATAAATATCCTATGTTTGCATTAGCTTCTATCATTTCCGTTGTTAATGCAATGGCAATGTTTTCTGGAATGATTTTAACACCTGCATATGTACAGGATGTACGTGGAATTTCACCACTTGATTCTGGATTAATGATGTTACCAGGTGCAGTTGTGATGGGTATCATGTCACCGATTACTGGTAAATTATTTGATAAATTTGGACCAAAGATGTTAGGTATCATTGGACTTACCATTACAGCTATTTCGACATATATGCTATCCGAACTACAAATTGATTCTAGCTATACCTATATCATTTCGGTATATACGCTTCGGATGTTTGGTATGTCCATGGTAATGATGCCTATTATGACAAATGGATTAAATCAGTTACCAACACGATTAAACCCACATGGAACTGCAGTTAACAACACTGCCCAACAGGTTTCTGGTTCGATTGGTACAGCGATATTTGTAACGATCATGAGTAATGTTGCTACCTCAAAAGGTGAAAGTTTAATGGCTAACGTAGATCCTACTACTCTAACTGAAGAATCCGTTGCTGTAATGGGTCATAAAGCATTATTAGCAGGAATCCAGTATTCCTTCTTTATTGCGGTTATCGTGAATATTGTTGCTTTGATTTTAGTATTCTTCATTAAGCGTGTTGATGTTAGCGGTGAAGCTGCTGAAAAGTTGGACGGTGGAAATGAAGGAAGTCTAGCAAGGGAATAATATCCAGGCATAAGCTTCTTACTTCATAACTAATAATGGGGCTACCAACAATAGTTTATAACATTGTTGGTAGCCCCATTCTCTTTATCTTTTAAAATAACAAGAAATACTATTGAAATATCGAACCAGATGATATATCATAAATAATAATTTACTTAATCATTTAACTTTTTAAAAGGCAATGAAGAGGACATGGGTTACTTTTTCAGTTTACAGAGAGGGAAGAATTTGCTGGAATCTTCCTAAACATAAGAAGTAGCTTACCACCTTGGAGCTGTATTAGGGAATATAGTATCTAATACCGTTATGCTGCGTTAATGCATTGGAGCCATAAGTTATTACTTATGGGAAGTTGGGTGGAACCACGGGTTAACACACTCGTCCCTTTTATAGGGATTAGTGTGTTTTTTTATATGTTAAAAGCGATGAAAAGGACATGAATTATTTTTCTTATTTCACAGAGAGGGAAGATTAGCTGAGAACTTCCTAAACAAAGGAAAATAATTTACCACCTTGGAGCTGTATTAGGGAATATAGTATCTAATACCGTTATGCTACGTTAATGCATTGAAGCCATATGTCGTTACGTATGGGAAGTTGGGTGGAACCACGGGTTAAACATACTCGTCCCTTTTATAGGGATTAGTATGTTTTTTTATTTATATAAATATAGTATTAGAAAGTGAGGGATGTGATTAACTAACACACTATAATTTCTAAGTAGTTTGGTTTTTAAATAATATGATCGACGGAGGGGATTAACATGAAAAATGGATTACGAAAATGGAATCAAATAAGCATTGTAAAGCGAATTCTTTTAGGTTTAGCAATTGGAATTATTTTAGCTCTAACACTACCTAATGGTGCAAAATGGATTTCTATTTTTGGTGATTTATTCGTAGGTGCATTAAAGGCAATTGCACCAATTTTAGTATTTTTCCTAGTCATCCATGCCATCTCTAATCATAAAAAGGGAAATAAAACAAATATGAAGTCCATTATTTTCTTATATGCAATTGGGACTATTCTAGCGGGACTTGTAGGAGTTGTTGCAAGCTTTGTTTTCCCAGTTTCATTATCTCTTACCACAGGAGCAGAAGATCTAACTCCACCAAGTGGTATTGTAGAGGTTTTAGAAAAACTACTTTATAATATTGTCGACAATCCAGTAAATGCCCTAATGAACGCAAATTATATCGGTATCTTAACATGGGCAATTTTACTTGGAATTGCATTAAGGAGTGCAAAGGAAACGACAAAAAATGTGTTGGAAAATTTCTCTAATGCGATATCGTTATTAGTAAAGTGGGTCATCAATTTAGCACCAATCGGAATTATGGGTCTTGTCTTTGATGCTATTGTAACGAGTGGACTTTCAACTCTAGTATACTATGGAAGGCTACTTTTAGTTCTCCTTGGATGTATGCTTTTTGTAGCCTTAGTTGTAAATCCATTAATTGTTTATGTAAATATTCGTAGAAATCCATATCCATTAGTATTTACTTGCCTAAGAGAAAGTGGTATAACTGCATTCTTCACTCGTAGTTCTGCTGCAAATATTCCCGTAAATATGAGGTTATGTGAAAAATTAAATTTAGATAGAAATACTTACTCTATCTCTATTCCTTTAGGAGGCACCATCAATATGGCTGGTGCAGCGATTACGATTTCTGTTCTTACCCTAGCCGCTGCTCACACACTGAATATTGAAGTAGATTTATTTACAGCAGTTATCCTTATCGTCCTTTCTGCCATATCCGCTGCAGGTGCATCTGGGGTTGCTGGCGGCTCGCTATTACTTATACCGCTAGCTTGTAGTTTATTTGGTATATCTAATGATGTAGCGATGCAAGTGGTTTCAGTAGGTTTTATTATTGGCGTATTACAGGACTCCTGTGAGACTGCACTTAACTCCTCTACAGATGTCTTATTTACAGCGACTGCTGAGTATGCTAAAAAACGAAAAGAAGAGTTAAATTCACATCAAACTGAAGCAATTTAAATTCATAATATAGCGTAATGTATATGTAAAATAGCAGATTGGAGTAGTTTCTCAATCTGCTATTTTTTGTTATAAAGTTTGAGCTAGAATTCCAAACTTATAACAATTACTTTTTTTGATGGATCTCACCATGTATGTACCTGAATTTCAAGTCACCAAGCTTCAACATCATGTGAACCATTTCCTAACAATAGATGAACGTATAGCATTTTCAAGCAATGTCCATCTATGCTATGCTCTCTTAATCAATAAATAGATAAAATAAGGAGCACCAATTATCGCAGTCATAATGCCTGCTGGAATCATTGTATCCATTATATTTCTACCAATGGTGTCAGCTAGTAGGAGTAATACCCCACCTAGAAGAGCAGTAATAGGAAGATAAAGTTGAGCACGTGGGCCAACTAATGCTTTAGCAATATGAGGAGCCAGTAGCCCAATAAAAGCAATTCCACCTGTTACCGATACCGTTGTCGCTGCTAAAGCTATGGCTATGATTAGTAATATGAATCGTTGTTTTTCAATGGAGATTCCAACTCCAATAGCAACCGGCTCATTTAGGGAAAGCAGGTTCAACTGATTCGCTTTAAAAAAAGTCCATGGAATCAAGATAATAATCCATGGCAGTAAAGCTACGATAAATGGCCAATCTGTGCCCCAAATATTACCTGCAAGCCATTGAGCAATAAAATCTACCTTAGCATGTTCGGCACCAGAAATAATGATAATCATTGCACCTGATAGTGCCATGGAAAAGGCTATCCCAATTAGCACTAATCGAATTGGTTGAAATCCTCTACCCTTTTTATATGAAAGAACATAAATCAGAATCGAAGTTATAAATGCGCCAAGAAAACCGAAAATAGGGATAAGAAAAACGAAATTACCTGGTTCTAACGGTAAAAATAGAAAGCAAACAGCAACAGCTAGTCCTGCCCCAGCATTAATTCCGATAATCCCTGGGTCGGCTAAATCATTCCTTGTGATCCCTTGCAAAATTGCACCTGAAATAGCTAGACCCATCCCTGCTAGAATCGTAATTAAAATTCTAGGTAATCGAACCTCAAACAGTACAAAATGCTCCTTAAAGGTCCCTTGACCAAAAAAAGTTGGAAGAATTCTATCAAAGGACACAGAGGAATAACCTACCCCCATTGTAATGATAGCAAGGACTATCATGGAAAGCAGAAGCAGCGCAATCATAATCCGTTGTTTTCTAATGATAGTTGGATGAATCATGAGAATGCTTTGCCCCCTTTATGTACGACGATTAAGAAGAAAGGAAGACCTAAAAATGCTACAATAGCTGCGACTGGGGTCTCATAAGGTGCATGGATAGTACGACCCATCAGGTCTGCAAGCATCATAAATCCCGCTCCAGTTATTGCAGAAATAGGTAGAATAACTCGATAGTCTGTTCCCACTATTGCTCGAACAATATGGGGAATCATTAGTCCAAGAAAAACCATATTTCCCGCTAAGGCGACCGCTGATCCAGTTAATACAATAATTAAGATGAAAAGAATCACCTTTACTTTCATGATATTTTGCCCTAATCCAATTGCTACTTCCTCGTGTAAGCTTAGTATCGTAAGCTGGCGTGAAAAAAGTGTAGCTACAATAACCCCTACTAGAATAATAGGGACAATAATTTGTAGTTGGCTCCATGTTGTTCCAATCAGTCCACCAGCAGTCCACATTGAAATATCTTTAGAAAGTTTAAAATAAATGCCAATCGCATCTGCTATAGCGGTCAGAAATGCTGTTATGGCAGCACCTGCAAGCACAATTCGGAATGGAGAAAATCCAGCTCTCTTCGTCGCACCTATCCCAAATACTAACCCAGCACCTAAACCTGCACCAATAAAACAAGCAACCATCATAGAAAAGTAATTTAATGCAGGAAAAAATGCCAGCCCTATAGCTAAGGCAAGGTTTGCCCCTGCAGTTAAACCTAAGAGGCCAGGATCAGCAAGTGGATTTCTCGTCAATCCTTGCATAATAGCTCCAGCTACTGATAGAGCTGCACCAACAAACATAGCCCCGATAACACGTGGAATACGTATCTCATGCAACATATTAGCGGTCTCGGATGAACCATTTGTCGTAAGGGATAACCAAATAGATTTCAAGCTAATGTCAGCTGCACCAAGAGCCAAGGACAAACATAATGCACCTATAAAGCTAACCAATATTATCAACGTTTTATAAAATAAATGTCTTTTTCTCATAATCCTCATACTCTCTCTTAAGTAGTAATAGAGAGGGACAACTTATGTTATCCCCTATACACTAGTTTTTTAGAAACGCCTTCTCAAAGGTTTCCAATTGATAGTCAAGTGTTAGAGGATCATTAAAGTAAAATTCATATGCATCAACTTCGATAACTTGATTCGTTTTAACAGCTGGAATATTTTTAAATGATTCAGATTCTAAATAGCTATTATCTTGATCGGAAAATTTACTAATTACCAAGTAATCGCCAGCATACTCAGGAATAACCTCCTGTGAGATAGCATAATAGCCTGGTTCAAGTGCAGTTTCTTTTACTTTTTCAGGCATTTCTAATTCCATCTCTTGATACAGAATTTCAGTTCCCCGACCCCAGTTATCACCATAAATATAGATTTGCTTATCGAAGCTTTCTAAAACAGAAACCGTAGTAGCTTCTCCAATTGTTTGACGAACTTTATCTCCTAAATCCGCTGCGCGTTTTTTGAAATCCTCAACCCATGCTGTAGCTTCTTTTTCTCTATTTAATAATTTACCAATCTCAATATGCTGCTGTAAGTAATCCACCTTACCATATGTAAACGTTACGGTAGGAGCTATTTCCTTTAATTTATCAATGTTCGTTATGTTGGATAATCCAATAATTAGATCAGGCTCTAATTCGATTATTTTTTCTAAATCATCACTAGAAACTTCTTCTACATCCTGTAATTTATCCTGAAAACGTGGATTCATTTTTGACCAAGAATCTACCCCTACAATATTGACATCTAATGCTATAACATTCCCTGCAAAAGAAGATAAAACTACAACACGCTGCGGATCTGCTGGCACTTTTACTGGTCCATTTTCAGATTGATAGGTTATCGTTTTTTCTTTCGCTTTTTCTTCTTTACTTCCCTCAGTAGATGTATTGCCACACCCACTAAGTATTGCTATGAACAATATGAGAACCATTATGGAAATTTTCTTCATTCTCTTTCTCTCCCTTAATTAAGTTATACGTCATACAAATTGGTTTTTTTGTTATTGGATCCTGACGAAGCACAGCATCAATTTGAAAGACTTCTTTAAGTACTTCCTTATTGATTACTTCATCACTGGGACCGGTTTTTACTACTTTTCCATCCTTTAATGCAATGATATAGTCCGCAAAACGAGCTGCTTGGTTAATATCATGAAGAACCATAATGATTGTTCGACCTTGTTCCTGGTTTAATTGCTGCAAGAGTTCTAGGACCTCTAGCTGATGAGCCAAATCTAAATATGTAGTGGGTTCATCCAGAAAAATAATATCTGTTTCTTGTGCTAATGCCATCGCAATCCAAACACGCTGTCTTTGCCCTCCTGATAAAGAGTCAACTGTTTTATATTTATAATCAATTGTCCTTGTCTTCTCTAGTGCCCAATCTATCACCTCTAAATCCTTTCTAGATAACCTACCGAACCCCTTTTGATAAGGAAAGCGTCCATAGGAAACGAGTTCTCCAACTGTTAGTCCTGCCGTCACTTCATTGGTTTGTGGAAGAATAGCCATCTTTTTCGCTAATTCCTTTGTATTCTCCTGTATAATGCTTTGACCATCAAGGAGTATCGAACCATATTGATGTGGAATGATGCGAGTAATCGCTTTTAATAATGTTGATTTTCCACAACCATTCGAACCAATGATGGTTGTTATTTTCTTATCAGGTATCTGAATGGATAGATTTTTTACAATGATCCTTTCTCTATATCCAATAGAAACGTCTTCCACGTGTAAACGGGACATTTCTTTCCTCCTTTCTAAAAATGCTAAAAAACTATTGATAATGATTCTCATTGTCGCTTATAATGTCAATATAAATGAAAATGATTATCATTGTCAATAACTTATGTAAGAAAGGTTTTAAAATACTTGAAATGTACGGAGAGGAGCGTAGCCGTTTGTCTAATTACGATTGTTACGACATCACCATCATAGGTGGCGGGCCAGCAGGACTTTTTTCTGCTTTTTATAGTGGACTTAGGGAGATGAAGACGAAGATTATTGACTTCCAAACACAATTAGGAGGTAAAGTACATATCTATCCAGAAAAAACCATTTGGGATGTTGGGGGAATCACTCCTATTACTGGTGCAAAATTAATTAATCAGTTAGTAGAACAGGGACTAACATTTAACCCAAAGGTTGTTCTAAATGAAAAGGTTGTGTCGATTGAGAAAAAAGATGCTATCTTTGAAATTCATGCAGCATCAGGTGCAGTGCACTATTCTAAAGCCATTATTATTGCTACAGGAAGTGGCATTTTAGAACCACAAAAGCTAAACATTCAAGGAGCAGACAGATTTGAGATAACGAACCTTCATTACACTGTAAAATCATTAAATCGATTTAGAAATAAAACAGTTTTAATATCAGGTGGGGGAAATACAGCTATAGACTGGGCTAATGAACTAGAACCAATTGCTAAAAAGGTATATATTACTTATCGAAAGGAACAACTAAATGGACACGAAGCAATGATCACCCAATTACTTAGCAGTTCAGTTGAGAATTTTTCCCATACCAAAATTTCAAATTTAATCGCTAGTAGTACACAAGATAGAATAGAGAGAGTCGAATTAGAAAATGGTATAACTGGCGAAAAATCCCTTGTAGAAGTAGATGATGTCATTATTAGTCATGGTTACGATCAAGACCTTACACTTTTTCAGAACAGCCCACTAAATATTAATTTAGTTGATAATTATTTCATTGAAGGAAATGAAATGGGTGAAACGAAAATAAAAGGTCTCTTTGTTGCCGGAGATATTTTAAAACATAAAGGAAAGGTTCATCTAATTGCTGGAGCCTTTCACGATGCAGCAAATGCCGTTAACAGAGCAAAGCAGTATATTGAACCAGAGGCTAGTGATGTGGCGATGGTTTCGTCACACAATGAAATTTTTCAAGAGCGAAATAAGAAACTAACCAAGAACTTGATAGAATCCTGATTTTCTAAAATTCTTAGATAAGCGTTAAGGCACGGACTATCCGTGCCTTAAACCAAACCGGGAACTAAGCCTATCCCCTCCTCCATTAGTCATTGATTGTTCATGTGATTCTAGTATTTTTTAATTCGTAAGTTGCATATACACGAAGTAATACTTCTACTATAATCAAATTATGTAAGCGCTACCAAGATACTCCACAGTCTATTAAATTTATGAAGGATTAAGGAGGATAAAAATGATTCGTAAACTAATGTACGGTTTGTTGTCTATTGTCCTATTCACGATGATTATATTCCATACCGAAACAACCATCGCCGAATCCAATTACTTTAATGGACCGATTATTGAAAAGAAAAATCAAAAGAAGTCATCCTTAAAAGCCCATCCGAAATTCTCATGGGGGACTCCTGGCCGATCCTCGCCTGTTCTACATCCCGGTTCAGTCAAGGGAGCGGGTATGGTGGAGGAACCATTATTAAATATAGACTCCATGATCGAATCTATGATTGATAGTGGAACATTTCCTGGGGCTGTAACCTTTGTTGCTCGCCGTGGACATATTGTTCAGCATGAAGCATATGGCCATGCATATCTTTATGAAGATGACGAGTTTACGGAAGCTGACAGCAAAATCAAAATGAAAAAGGATACCATATTCGACCTTGCCTCGATTAGTAAAATTTTTACTACGACCGCAGCAATGAAACTGTATGAAGATGGGTCTTTTAAACTTGATGATCCTGTTGCAAAACATCTTCCTGAATTCGCAATGAATGACAAAGAGAATGTAACGATTCGTCAATTAATGACTCATACATCCGGTTTTCCACCAAGCGCACCTGTCTATAACGTTGAAGGCGACAGAGAGGCGCGCCACCAATATGTTCTCCAGTATCCTCTCACAAATGAACCTGGTACTGTTTATACGTATAGCGATTTAAATATGATTACCTTAGGAATTTTGATTGAACGACTATCTGGTCAAAGGCTTGATCATTATGTGAAGGAGAACATCACAGATCCGCTTAACATGAAGGATACAATGTATAATCCACCAAAATCATTAAGATACAGAATTGCAGCAACAGAATATATGCCATGGACAGATAGAGGAATTGTTTGGGGACAAGTTCATGATGAAAAGGCGTGGGCTCTTGACGGTGTTGCAGGACATGCTGGTGTCTTCTCCACCGCTAAGGACTTAGCAATTCTTGCACATATGTTTCTGAACGATGGTCGCTATGGTGGAAAACAACTATTGAAACCTGAAACGGTTAAACTACTCGTAGAAAATCAAATACCTGAATTCCCTGGTGATGATCATGGACTTGGGTGGGAATTATCACAAATGTGGTATATGGAAGGTTTATCGGAAGCATCCTCACTTGGTCATACCGGTTATACAGGAACATCAATTGTTATCAACCAGAATAATGACACGATTGCCATATTGCTGACAAATCGTGTTCATCCAACAAGGAATACCGTTTCAACCAATCCAGCAAGACGGATGTTTGCAGAACTTGTTGCAGATGCCATTCCTGTTGCGATGCCAACTAAAAAAGCAGAAGCATGGTTCGCAGGCTATGGAGACTTTCTAAATCGGACTCTAACCGCAGAAGTGAATTTAAATACAGCAGCTACGCTTTCTTTTGACACATGGTATCGAACAGAACAAGACGCTGACTTTGGATTTGTAGAAGTA
Organism: Ornithinibacillus bavariensis; assembly: GCF_018333235.1. Taxonomy (GTDB): domain Bacteria; phylum Bacillota; class Bacilli; order Bacillales; family Amphibacillaceae; genus Ornithinibacillus; species Ornithinibacillus bavariensis. The sequence goes on from NZ_BORP01000005.1 coordinate 285,274, forward strand.
ACAAGTGATGGGGAACATTGGCAACAGGTAATAGAGCCTTTTACTGGTACAAGCATCGATTGGCTTTCAAAAGAAGTGACGATTCCAGCTGGTACTACACATATCCGTTTCCGGTATAATACAGACACATATTATCATGGACGTGGTTGGTATGTAGACAATTTGAAGCTTACTAATTCTGCTAATAAAAAGCTACCGATAGATGTAGTCAGTGATGGCTGGACGAAACGTAATTATTAATATATATGAGAAATCTGTGTGTGGCATGTAACAAGTCTTATTTTAAAAAGGGATTCTCTCTCATTAACTTACTTACTCATTGAGAATCCCTTTCTTAAGATTTATGGACTTAATATAACTTCTGTTTGGTACAACCTGTACGGTTTTGGCATTAGGTGTACTTAGACTAACTGCCGTTTAAATAGCTTACTGGCGAAGAAATAAGATACGGCCATAATACCAACACACCAAGCAAACGCAATCCAGAGATTGTTGTCAATAGACCCTTCATACAGAAGGGCACGGATTGAATTCACGATTGAAGTGACAGGCTGGTTCTCGGCAAATACACGGACGACTTTAGGCATGGTTTCTGTCGGTACAAAGGCTGAACTGATAAACGGCAGGAAAACCAGTGGATACGAGTAGGCTGTCGCCCCTTCCATAGATTTTGCGGTCAAGCCTGGAATGACCGATAGCCATGTTAGCGCTAAAGTAAATAATCCAAGTATTCCAGCCACCGAAAACCAATCCAGTAAATTAGCACTGGTACGGAAGCCGATCAAAAGTGCGACAAGAAAAACCACGATGACCGTAAGCGCATTTGATACAAGTGAGGTCAACACATGAGCCCATAATACCGATGAGCGCTTGATAGGCATCGTAATGAAACGTGCCATCAGTCCACTCTGTACATCTGTAAATAGCCGAAGGGAAGTGTAACCAACACCAGTAGCGATAGCCATAAGCAGAATTCCCGGCAATAAATAATTGACATAATTGTCCGTGCCTGTTTCGATAGCCCCGCCAAATACGTAAACAAATAGTAACATCATCATAATCGGTGTAATCGCCACCGTAATAATTGTATCCGGGCTACGCATTATGTTCCGCATTAAACGACCAAATAATACCCCTGTCTTTCTCTTCATTTACATCTCCACCTTTTTACTAATGATAGCTAGGAAAATTTCCTCCAATGTAGGCTGCTTCTCAATATATTCCACTTTTACTGGTGGGAACATCGCTTTAAGCTCGGTAAGGGTCCCAGTAGTGATGATTTTTCCATCGTGCAGGATAGCGATACGGTCTGCTAGTTGTTCAGCCTCCTCCAGGTATTGGGTAGTAAGCAATATGGTCGTACCACTATCGGCAAGCTCCTTCACAGTATTCCATACTTCAATTCGAGCTTCTGGATCAAGTCCTGTTGTCGGTTCGTCGAGGAAAATGACTTCCGGCTTACCAATCAGACTCATAGCGATATCAAGCCGGCGCTTCATCCCCCCAGAATACTGGTCAGCTCGTCGATTAGCCGCATCGGTCAGGCTAAATTTTGTAAGCAAATTTTCTACAACTTGAGCGGGTTTAGAAACTCCCCTAAGCTTTGCAATCATCATTAAATTTTCCCGACCAGTAAGCATTCCGTCTAGAGCTGCGAATTGCCCTGTCAGGCTGATGCTCTGGCGAACCTGATCGGATTGGCGCTGAACGTCAAAGCTGCAAATACTTACTTCCCCACCATCAGGCTTCATCTGCGTAGAGAGGATATTCACTGTTGTTGTCTTGCCCGCTCCGTTCGATCCCAGTAGGGCGAAGATTTCACCCTGCCGTACCTCAAAGTCCACCCCTTTTAAGACTTCCTTGTCTTTAAAGGACTTCTTTAATCCTTTTACAGATATCGCTGTATTGCTCATACTATTCTCCTCCTTTTTTACATACACGTTGTATAGCTAGATTCCTTGCTTGCTATTCAGTCTGACTGGTAACCTGTATTACTTAGTACCACTGTAAAAATAAAACTGAATAACGAGGACACATTCCACATTTACAACTAGCTATTCAGTCAGTATTATCTATCGAGTTTTTACTTTTTTCTCAATCGATCCTGGATACTCTGATTCAAGTCTTCACGATACTTAGCGACATAGGTTTTAGCGTTTGCCACCAATTCGTCGGCAAAGGATGCCACATCATCTCCAGTAATATCTAGCACCTGTCTTCCTTCTGCCGCTCCTTCTTCGAACAAATCCATTAGTTCATATTGCATATGCAGCATATCCATCCCATTACCTGTAGCAAAATTCCACATGTATTTTTGAATTTTCTTAAATACGAACTGGTAATCCTCTGGCAGAGCGTCCACCCTTGCCATCATCATTTTGTATTCTTTTTTATCACCGATCAATTTTTTGAACATCTCTAACATGTCAATTTTCCTCCTTTTTTATTTAGCTGAACAAAATACTCCGATAATATCAGATGATATATCTTATGAAGCTACTTTGACCTTAAAATATTAATTTTTGATGATACAAAATCCCATTTTTCCCAAAATACCTCAAGTTCCTCGCGACCAGCCTCATTCAGGGTGTAAAACTTTCGCGGTGGCCCCATGTCTGATGGCTTTTTTTCTATGTTTACCAGCTTCTTCTTTTCTAATCGTACAAGGATAGTATATACTGTCCCTTCCACGACTTCTGTGAATCCAAGCTCGTTTAGGCGACGAGTAATCTCGTAACCGTAGGTCTCACGGCGGCTGATGATCTCTAGCACGCAGCCTTCTAGGGAACCTTTGAGCATTTCAGTTAAATTCTCCATGTTTGGTGTCACCTCTATTCTGTATGACTTGTATGCAGTGTTACTTAGTACTAAGGTAAAATTTTACTTAATAGCCTTTGGGAAATCCCGCTATTAAGTATTACTTATTACAAGTATACTGTAACACTGAGTAGTAAAGGGTGTCAATGGTTTTTCTTAAATTCTTTTTGACAATCTACCTATTTTGTTACGCATCTTCGTAATGTAAGGTTATCCACAATTTTTGTGGTAATGTCAAAGAAATGAGAAATCAGATGGGGTGAAAGGTGGAAAGATGGACACTTAATATAATTGTGCGCATCCAAATTATTCTTAATGTTTTGGATACGCACTATTTGGTCTTAAATATAACTATTTAACTAGATACTCATTAATATCTGGTATAATCCCATCGTTAGTAACTTTTGTATAGTTAATAGTTGTATATTCATGTCCTTCGTGTAGACTTACAATCATAAATTTGAAACTGATAGAATCTCCTATACTATATTTTTCAGTTAAATCTCCTTTAAATGCTAAATATTGACTTCCAACATCCGATTTAAACTCAAACAAAGTAGCATCCATATCTGAATCATATTCGAGTCCAATTATAGTGTCAGTCACTTGGATTTCATCTCCTGCAATGTAATTCTTAGATATGTCTACTTTTTGGTCGAGGTTTTCATCATAATATTCATAATAGAGTTCATTCATTGTAAGCGTGTTCGGGAAAGAACTTTGTTGTAGTAATTTTGTATTATTCTTGTGTTTTTCAGTAGGCAACATATATCTATATTCGCCAACTGTTTCAAACATTACTTTATTCCCACTTTCATCTACACCAACAATTAAATTGTCTTCTTTAACGTTTAAATTAATATCAATATTACCTGTTGGTAACATACAGTTTCCTTTACTATCACATTTTTTGTGTAAATCTCCCCAGTGATAGTATGCATGCCATAGAGTCCATGAATGACTATTTGATGTAGTCCATCGAGCAACGTGTTTTCCAGCTTTTTGTACTGTAAACCAACTATACTGGTTATGTCCAACTGTTCTATTAATCGCGTCTTTACTAGAATCAGGACGTGAAAGAGTTACCACAATTTTTCCAGTCCAACCAATTTGATGAGAATTAGCCCACATTTCAATTTCGTGACCCTTTTTAACTGCTTCTATGTCTTTTCTAACAGAACCGATCTTTTTGTAATTTATTGTTCCTGAACTAGCTGTATCCCTACTATTCCCTAAAGTAATCGACGGTTCACGTTTTGTGAGTGCTTGCGTGGCTCTATTAAGTAAATAAAAAGCCCCCTTTACAGCAACCTTTCTAACCATAGTAGTCTGAACGCTATTTTCTGGTTTTTCTTGTTGTGGTAATTCTTGCTGACTTGGTGCTGCTAATACTTGCACCGGTACTACAGATATAAATATAATCATAAGTGCTACTAGAATTATGCTAATCCTATTTCTTTTCAATAAATACACCCCTATCCAAAATTGTAATAATTTGTTATATATTCTATAATAAACTCCTATTTTGAAATTGCAAGTTAATTTAGATACTTATGAATTTAATCCAATCTATAAAAAAAGACAGAATGAATAAATACTTAAATATTTATTCATTCTGTCTTTTTTTATTTACTAACCGTGAGTTTGTTAACCGTTATTCTAGAAAGAGCAAACGATATAATAATAACAATTACTGTACCGACCAACACACTGATGGAACTATTTAGTATGTGTACTCTATTAACGATAAAGCTAATTAAAGAAACATACATTACAAAAAATAAAATAGTCAAAAGTAGGTTAATTATTTTTCTATTTATGTTTAACACCACCTTTAGCAACTTAAATATTTTATTATAATATACACCAACTTTATTTGTTTGGATAGTAGTTCCCTATAACTAACTTAGTAATAATTCTTAATCTTATATATTTTAGGATATCAAACTACAGTATAGCTAAATTAAAAGCGCTTGACTAAACTTTAAGTTTAGAAGTAATAATTACATTTTTCTGCTCATATCACTTTGCGATTATTGTTATCACTGTGGCCTAATAGCATCGATGACGATGCAGACTCCAGTCTGTTAGACTTAGAAAGTTTTTTCAAAGTTATTCGACCTTAACAGTTTTAATTTTCCCAACCCTTTCTACAAATATTTCTGCTATACTATAAAATATACTATAAATTCGCAATCTTTTACCTGAACCAAAATTTAATGTTTTTATGCTAAAGGGTATCCAATGTTAGACAGTTATAATAAAACTGGTCTAGATGGAACAACTAATTCTGGTATGGCAATCAGCTGATGGTTAACAGTTCATAGCTAAAAAGAGAAATTGAAAATAGAGGCTGTCGAAGAGTTAGAAGCAATAAATGATATTTATGGACCTTTTGATATATTTTTTAGTTGTTTAGAATAAGTTACTTCTAAAAATACCAGTATATGAGGATTTTGAAGAGGAGGATAATATGACTAATAAAATTATCTAATCAACTAAGAATGGCCGTTATATTGCCCGTGTTCTTTGTTACTGTCATTTTCTTATTATGTACATGGAATTTTTTTATTAATAAGGAAGTTAGTTATCTGACAGAAAGATGCTATTCAGATGGTGGTTATCCAAATCTACAATTATTTATTTTTGATTATTCCTTTTCTTGTGAATGAGAATATTAATATACCCTTTTGGGAGATATCTCAATAAAATAAAATTATTTATTTGATAAAAGAATCGAACCTGCTTTTCAATATGAATGGAATGAACTCCTAGCCAATGAAGCGCTACCTTCTTTGGCTCTTTCGCAGTATCATCTTAAAGCCTTTCGACAAATGTTTACGTTCCTAAGTGGTAAACAATATATTTACCCATCGTAAAACCCACAAAAGGATTCAGTACCTATGGTACCGAATCCTTTAAAATTTATGAATTTATTAGGAGAGCTTTTTCATTTCGAAGCTCCCATGCAATTCTAGCACTTTCCTCTAGTTCTTCTAGTACGTAGAAAGCAGAAATTAAATCCTGATCGCCTACAATAGGACCATGATTTTGTAATAGATAGCCATCACTATCATTCACACGTTCCTTGAATAATGAAAATAATTCCTCAGAACCTGGCTTTGCATAAGGTACTAATCCTACTGTTCCGAGTTTCATTCGTAGATATGGTGTGTAGTTTGGAATAACATCTGTAACATTATCATGTTCCAAACAAGACCATAGCGTTGAATAGAAACTATGGGTATGAAGTACCGACTTAATTCGAGAATCTTTTTCATAAAGAGCCATATGCAGTGGGAGTTCTTTACTAGGTTTGATCCCACTAATATGATTACCGTTTAAATCTACAACAGAAAAGCTGCTTTCAGTCAAATTCCCGAAACAAGTACCGCTAGCTGTAATATAAATCTTATCCTCGTGCATAAAGCTTAAATTTGCAGATGATCCTGTTGCTTTATTTCTATCAAACAGGACTTTACCTACCCAAATCGCATCGTTCAGTTTTTGTTCAAAATTGGACATTTCAATCCTCCTTTGTTAACTTAGCAGCTCGCAGGAAGAAATCTTTTTGCCCAAAGTTTCCTGACTTTAAAACTAGCCTTAAATCTTTATTTTTAAGTGGTACCATAATTGGTACACCTGGTGCAATGCTCTCGCCGATTTGATACGAATCATATCCGAGAATCTTCGTAACTGCACCTGATGTTTCCCCACCAGCAACAATAATACGATTGTAGCCATTCTCAACAGCTTTCGTCGCTAAGTATGCTGTGGTTTGTTCCAATAAATGAGATACTTTTTCTGTACCAGCTGACTGTGCTTTCTTAACATTTTCAGGCTTATCTGAGCTATATACAAGTACAGCATCATCATTAGAAGCTTGTACGTGATCCCAGATTTCTTCTTTTGTTTGGGTGCCATTTCCTAAATCAATCGGATTAATTTTAATATATTTACCATTATTGTCTTTAAATGTATCAATTTGATCTAATGTTGCTTGGGAACAGCTACCAGCTAAAATGATTGCTTTCCCCTTTGTTGAACGAATAAGTTTTTCAGATACATGATTGCTCTCTTTATTATGTTTTTTTCCAAGTGCTGTCATGAGTCCAGACCCGCCTGTTAATAACTGGAGGTCTCCGAACAGTTCAACAATCTTCTCTGCATGTGTTTCTTCCATATAATCAGGAATAATGTAGAAACGTTCATGTTCAAGCGCAAAATCTTCTACTATTTTTAAAATTTTCTCGTTTTCCATCTCGAGAATTTCATGATTGAGCTTTAATGAAGGGTACTTCCCTTGTGGCTCCATTAATTTTGCTAAATCCGATTCCCACATTGGTGTTAGTGGGTGGAAGCGCATATGCGTTTCATTTAACGGAACACCATTTACGATTAAGTGACCATCCTTTACAATTCTTCCATTTACCGGTAAAGCAGGAGCGAGCACTGTATATGGAATATCATATTTTTCAAGAACCGCATCGATTATTGGGCCAATATTCCCTTCTTTTGTTGAATCAAAAGTAGAACAATATTTCACATATAATTGAGATGCACCGTTATTTTTCAACCATTCGAAAGCCTCTAGTGATTGTTGTACAGCTAACGTCGTTTCTTCTGTTCTTGTTTTCAATGCGATGACAATAGCAATATTCTCCTTGGTATCGAAATGTTCTTCAGCAGGCGTACCATTAAATAAATATGTTTTTATTCCTTGCTGAACAAGAAAGGACGCAGCATCACTCGCACCTGAGAAGTCGTCTGCGACTATACCTAAAACAATTTTCCCCACACTATCATGCCTTTCTATATTCAATATTAATATTTAGTAAAGTAAATGCGTAATTGCTGGTACAAATGCTACTAAGATAGCAATGAAAATCATAATGATCCAGAACGGAATCAATTTCCTCGATAACTCCAAGATTGGAACTTTGGAAATGTTGCTGGCTACATACATTGCTGTACCAACTGGTGGTGTTAATAGTCCGATTGTTAATGTGATAACCATTACAATACCAAACTGCACAAGGTCCATACCCAAACTCGTCGCAACTGGAACAAGAATAGGTGTTAGCAGTAGAATAGCTGGACTACTATCTAAGAACATTCCAACCACTAGAAGAAGTCCAATGATAATCAATATAATAATGGTAGGATTATCTGTAATACCCAATAAAGCATTCGTTACTTTTTGCGGAACTTGTTCACTCGTTAATAACCAACCGAATAAAGATGTTGCCGCAATGATTGAAGTAATTACCGCTGTACTAAGAGCAGCTTCATAGAAAATTTTTGCAAAGTCTTTGATTTTAATTTCTTTATAAACAAATACTCCGATAATTAATGCATAAACAGATACAACAGCTCCACCTTCCGTAGCAGTGAATATACCTCCTCGGATCCCTACAATAATAATGATAGGCATAAGAAGCGCCCAGAAAGCAGCTTTAAATTTCTTCCACACATTTGCCCAAGAGAAACTACCTTCTTTCGGATAGTTCCTAATTCTAGCAATAATATAGCAGTAAATCATGAAACCGACTGCGATTAATAGCCCAGGTATGATCCCAGCCATAAATAAATCACCAATGGAAGCCTGTGAACTCGCACCATATACAATTAGTGCAATACTCGGCGGAATGATCAGTCCAATACTTCCTGCAGATGCAACAAGGGCTGCTGAAAATCCCGGGTCATAATTTCTTTTCTTCATTTCAGGAACCATAATCGATCCTAATGCTGCAGTATCTGCAACCCCAGAACCAGAAACTCCACCTAACACAACACCAGACACACTAACTACTTGTGACAATGCTCCTCGAAACCCGCCAACGATGGATAAGGCAAAATCAACAATTCTTCTCGTAATACCACCGTGACTCATAATTGCACCAGCCAACATAAACAACGGAATAGCCATTAAGGAGAAAGAATCAAGCGAAGTGAAAAATCTTTGTGCTAACAATTCAATCGGTAATCCTGTGTAATAAATTGCACCGATAGAAGAGATGGCTATAACAAATGCTATAGGGACGCCTAAGATGAGTAAACCTAAGAACACACCAAATAATATACTAGTCATGAATTAGGCATCTCCTTTCCTTTTAAATCTTGAATCATATTGCTAATTACAAAATAAACGATGAGAACTCCCGATATTGGAATAATAATATATACAAATTCCATAGGTAATGATAAGGAAGGACTGTTTTGACCACTTCCAATTTCCATCATTTTTAATCCACTGAATGTAAATAGAACCCCAAAGCCAGCAACTAAAATATTAATAATGAATTGTAAAACCTTTTTCGCATTAGCTGGCACACTTTTTAGTAATATATCAAGTGCGATATGCCCTAATGTCTTTACCCCTACTGCCATTCCAAGTATCGACATCCAAATAAATGTGTATCTACCCAATTCTTCTGTCCATGTGAAGGGACTACCAAATATATACCTTGAAATAACTTGTGCCGTAATAGCTAAAACCATAGCGAGCATTAATAACCCTAACACGTAGTAAAGGACTCTCATGATTACATGATCGACTTTCTGCATTTCCGAACCCCCTAAATCTTTTCATAAAGTCAGAGAGAGTAAAGGATTCCTTTACTCCCACAATGAATATCAACTATTTTTTAGCCTCTAAGATTTTGTTATATAAATCGATGTCTACCGTTTTTGCAAATTTCTCATGTGCAGCTTTTGCAGCTTCAGCAAATTCAGCTACATTTGGCTCGACAACTTGTAAACCTTCTTCTTTCATTTTTTCAAGAATTTTTCCGGTTTCCTCTTTCACTAAATTGTTTTCAAATTCAGTTGCAGCATCACCAGCTTTCTTGATAATTTCTTGTTGCTCTGCAGTCAACTTAGAGAATGTATTTTCACTCATAGCTAGTGTTACATATTCATACTTGTGAGCGGTTAGAGAAAGATATTTTTGTACTTCATGAATTCTCCCACCATATGTGAATGGAATTGGATTTTCTTGCGCTTCGATAGTTCCTTGCTCAAGCCCTGTGTACACTTCATTCCATGCCATTGTTGTTGGAGCTGCTCCCATTGCATTCCATGTGTCTTCCATTGCTTTAATTTCAGGAATTCTAATCTTTAATCCTTTAACATCTTCAAGTGTTTCAATTGGCTTATTTGCTGTTACGTGTCTTGGTCCACGATCCCACCAGTTTAAGATACGAATGTTAGAAGACTCTAGTACTCTATCAGCGATTTCTTGACCAACTTCACCGTGAACAACTTTGTTATATTCTTCTTCATTTTCTAGTAAATATGGTAATTCTAGTAATTGGATAGAAGGCTCAAAGTTACTTAATACACCTGCAATTAAAGCAAAGTCAATTGTTCCCATTTGCATACCTTCTGCCATATCTCTGTCTCCACCAAGTGTAGAGTTTGGATAAATTTCAACAGTCATGGAACCATCAGATAATTTCTCAACTTCTTCTTTGAACTTCAATGCTCCCTCATGCCATAGATCGCTTTCAGATTGAATATGACCTAATTTAAGAACAACCTGTTCGCCATCCTTAGCTTTTGATCCTTTTGAATCTCCCCCAGAACATCCTGCAAGAACTGCACTAATTAATATTAAAAGTAGTGCTCCATAAAGTAATTTTTTCATATTAACTTCCCCCTAATTATTTTTCTACTTCTATAATTACTTTTACTACATTTTCTTTCTTTTCATCTAAAATACTTAAGCCATGTTCCGTTTCCGCAAACGGTAATCTTTGGGTAATAAAGGCGTTTAAATCAAGACCTTCATTCACCATTTCCATCGCTTTCTCGAAGTCCTTTGTTTCGTATGTCATTGCACCAAACAACGAAATTTCATTAAAGACAAAGTTGTATGTATTAACAGGGATTTTTTCTGTAATCATGGCAACAATACCAACTTCCCCGCGACGTCTTGTCATTGATGAAGCTTGGTCGACAATTCCAGGTGCTCCTGCACAAACTAATGCAACATCAACACCTCTACCATTCGTGAGTTCTTTTACTTTTTCAACAACATCTACTTCTAATGGATTCAGTGCAAGTGTTGCACCTTGCTGTAACGCCATATCTAGATTGAATTGTTGGGTATCTGTACAAATGATATTTTTATAACCTGCTTCTCTTGCAGCAACTAAAGTTAATAAACCAATTGTTCCTGAGCCTAAGATAGCAATCGTATCTTTCTCAGAAACTGAAATTCTATCAATAGCATGTACCGCTACAGCTAATGGCTCAATTAGAGTTCCTAGCTCATAAGAAATGTTATCACCAATTTTATAAACAACCTCTTCCGGTGCATTGAAATATTCAGCAAATGTTCCAATCCATCCTGGTGTTCCAGGTGCCTTCTTATTTAAACATAGATTCACTAAGTCTTTTTCACAATATTCACATTCCCCACATCCAATATGTGGTTCAACTGTAACACGATCCCCTACTTTAAATTTTGTCACGTTTTTTCCTACTTCGACTATATCACCTGCAACTTCATGCCCTAAAATAACAGGAGGCTTTCTAAAAGCATGGGTGCCTTTATATAAGTGTAAGTCCGAACCGCAAACCCCTACGGTTTTAACCTTTATTAAAACTTCATTGTCTTTTATTCTTGGAACATCGATGTCTTTTATCTCTACTTTGCATTCATCGACAACGTAAGCTGCTTTCATGTATAACCCTCCGTTTGATTTTTTATTCCTCTATATTTTATGTATAACATAAAACGCTTTCAACATAATTTCGATAAAAATACGTTTCAATTTGCGACATTTTGTAGTTTTATGTCGAAATAAGAGTAACTTTTACATTAATTGTTTCAAATTTGAATGCCATGGTTGTATAATAATGTATGAAAATGAAAATTAGGAGTAAATGAAATGAAAAATATAAAACTACTCGCAATCGCTCCTTATAATGGATTAAAAGATCTAATATTAGAAGAGGCGAAAGCACGTAATAATTTGGATGTTGAGGTTCATGTTGCAGATATGCTAGAAGGGGTTGAGCTAGTAAAAACGTTACAGAACAAGGATTTCGATTGTATCATCTCACGTGCAGGAACGGCTGAATTAATTAGAGAAGTAACCGATACTCCTGTTATTGATATTAAAATATCTATTATTGATATGATCAGTGCAATTAAACTAGCAGAAAACTACTCTGGCTCCTATGCAGTCGTAGGATTTCGAAGTATTACTGAAAAGGCAGAAATTGTCCGAGAGCTGAACGATTATTCCATTGATATCCAAACCATTAACTCCTTATTAGAAATAGAAGGATATTTAACAGATTTAAAAATGAAAGGTGTCAGCCTCATTGTGGGTGACGTGATTACTTCAAGTAAAGCAAGAGAGCTTGGTCTAAACACTATCCTTGTTACCTCTGGAAAGGAAAGTGTTAAAAATGCATTCGATGAAGTAGTGAATTTGTTAAAGCTTCTAGTAATTTTTGACCAAAAAAATATATTGATTAAAAAAATTATGGACTACTCGGAGATGGAATATATTGCATTTAATAAGGAAAGAAAGGTTGTCTTAACAAATATTAAAACGAAACGTCAATATTTCACAGACTTTGCTAAGGAGATAGTTGACCAACTATTCAAAGAAAAAGAATGTGAAATCATAAAAGAAATGGATAACAGTTTAACTTTAATACGCGGGAAATTGTTTGAATCCAACGAGGAAGTATATGCATGCTTTTACTTTAGAGCGATAAAACCTTCAACTAAATTAGCAGATCCAGCAATTACATTTCTAAATGTTTTTGATGAGTCTAAAACAAATCTAGAAACGATTCCAACCAACAATAAGCAGTTGTTAAAGGTAATAAAGGATGTAAAAAGCTATTCCAACGCAACCAACCCTTTATTACTAATCGGTGAAATAGGAACAGGGAAGGATTTCCTGGCACATGCCATTTATAAGAATGGTCCATATCAAAAAAGTCCATTAATCGTTATTGACGCAAAATATATGGATGAGAAGAAATGGTTGAACTTGATAAATAAAGACAATTCCTTCTTAACAGAGAGTAACATTACAATCTATATGAAAAACTTGCAAATGCTAAACGAAGCCTGTCAGCAGTTATTGGAATCCTATTTTATCAATACGTATATTCATAAACGGAATCGATTTATCTTCTCTTTTGTTAATGGCTATTCCGATGTATTTGACAAAGGACCGTTTCTCCAATTCATACGTAATGAGCTAGGTGCTTTCCCTTTAGTAATGCCTACGCTAAATGATAGAAAAGAAGATATTTCCAGCCTTACTAGTTTATTTATGAGCGAGTTAATATTAAAGTACGGAAAACAAGTAGTCGGACTGGAACCTAAGGCGCTTCAGCTACTGCAAGAATTTAAGTGGACAAATCATATCGATCAATTAAAGAGGATTATTGAGGAATGCATTATATTGACTGATACGTATTTCATCAGTGAAGAATCCGTTCAGAGTGTTCTTGCAAACGAAAGATTCCCTACTGCAAATACAACGACCTACTTAGATTTGCAAAAACCTTTGGACGAAATTAATAAGGACATTATTAACCTTGTTTTATCTGAGGAAGGGTTTAACCAGTCAAAGGCTGCGGAGCGGTTGGGCATTAGTAGGAGTACGTTGTGGAGGAAGTTGAAGTAGTGTGGGTGTGGGGGGATGACTGGACTTTGATTGTGTTGTTAACTAGTATTAAATTTGCAAAGGTAAGCTGGCAATTAGGTTTGACCTGGGTTTGTGCCGGCCAAATCGTGTTTAATTACTAATTTCACTATATTGATGAGAATGGTTCGTTGCTTATTCTAATTCCAACTATTGATATAAAAAGGCTCCTCAAAAGTTTGCTTAAACTTTTGAGAAGCCTTAATTAATTATCTTCGATATAGTATTTTGCTCTCAACTTACTTAATAAACCACTTATGTCATGGTGTTGAGGGTAGATTACATCATACCGCCCATTCCACCCATATCAGGCATTCCACCGCCAGCATTCTCTTCAGGAATGTCAGCTACTACTGCTTCAGTAGTTAGGAACATAGCCGCTACAGATGCTGCGTTTTGTAGTGCAGAACGAGTTACTTTAGTTGGGTCTACAATACCAGAATCGACCATGTTTACCCATTCTCCAGTTGCTGCGTTGAAACCAACACCAATCGCTTCGCCTTTTAGACGTTCTACAATTACAGATCCTTCTAGACCTGCGTTAATTGCGATTTGGCGTACTGGCTCTTCTAGTGCACGAAGAACAATTTTAGCTCCTGTTGCTTCGTCACCTTCTAGGCTTAGGCCAGCTACTTTGTTGTATACGTTAACTAGTGCAGTACCACCACCAGCAACGATACCTTCTTCAACAGCTGCACGAGTTGAGTTTAATGCGTCTTCGATACGTAGTTTACGTTCTTTTAGTTCAGTTTCAGTTGCAGCTCCAACTTTGATTACTGCTACACCACCTGCTAATTTAGCAAGACGCTCTTGTAATTTTTCCTTATCGAACTCAGAAGTAGTTTCTTCTGCTTGAGCACGGATTTGAGATACACGAGCTGAAATAGCTTCTGGGTTTCCAGCACCTTCAACAATTGTTGTATGTTCTTTTGTAACAACAACTTTAGATGCGTTACCAAGTTGCTCAATAGTTGCACTCTTAAGCTCTAAGCCAAGATCTTCTGTAATTACTTGACCACCAGTTAAGATAGCGATGTCTTCAAGCATTGCTTTACGACGATCACCGAATCCTGGAGCCTTAACAGCTACAGCGTTGAATGAACCGCGAAGCTTGTTTAGTACTAGTGTAGCTAGTGCTTCACCTTCAACATCCTCAGCAATTAATAATAGTGATTTACCTTGTTGAACTACTTGCTCAAGCACTGGTAAAATTTCTTGGATATTGCTGATTTTCTTATCAGTGATTAGGATATATGGATTTTCTAGAACTGCTTCCATTTTATCTTGGTCAGTAACCATGTATGGAGAAGCATATCCACGGTCAAATTGCATACCTTCTACAACTTCTAGTTCTGTAGAGAAGCCTTTTGACTCTTCGATTGTAATAACTCCATCGTTACCAACACGTTCCATTGCTTCTGCAATTAAGTTACCAACCTCATCATCAGCGGAAGAAATTGCTGCTACTTGTGCAATAGATTCTTTTCCTTCAATTGGTTTTGAAATAGCATGTAGCTCTTCTACTGCAGTAGTAACAGCTTTTTCAATACCACGACGAATACCTACAGGGTTTGCACCTGAAGTAACGTTTTTAAGTCCTTCACGAATCATTGCTTGTGCAAGTACTGTAGCAGTTGTTGTACCGTCTCCAGCAACATCATTTGTTTTTGATGCAACTTCAGATACAAGCTTTGCACCCATGTTTTCAAACGCATCTTCTAGTTCAATTTCTTTTGCAATGGTTACACCATCGTTCGTAATTAGAGGTGAACCAAATTTCTTATCTAGAACAACGTTACGACCTTTTGGTCCTAAAGTTACTTTTACAGCATTAGCTAATGTATCCACTCCACGAAGCATAGCGCTGCGTGCGTCTTCACTAAACTTAATTTCTTTAGCCATATATAATGCCCTCCTTAGATTTAATCGTTATTATTAATGCTTTCATTCTAATTGTTATTGAACAACAGCTAAAATATCGCTTTCACGTAGAATTAAGTATTCTTTTCCATCGTACTTCACTTCAGTTCCAGCAAATTTAGAGAAGATGATACGATCTCCCTCTGAAACCTCAAGTTGAACTCTTTCTCCACTTTCTGTGACGCGGCCAGAACCTACTGCGACAATGCGTCCTTCTTGTGGCTTTTCCTTTGCAGAGTCTGGAAGCACAATACCGCTTGCAGTCTTCTCTTCTTGCTCAACAAGCTCGATTACAACACGATCTCCTAGTGGTTTAATCATGTAGACAACCTCCTTAATTCTTTTAAAGTGTTTTTATAAAATGATTGTTAGCACTCAGAACTGTTGAGTGCTAATTCCAATTAATATAATAAATAATTTTGTTTGGTTTTGCAAGCACCATGCAACGAATTTTTTAAATTTTTCTTGTACAGGTTTATTCTATTATTATATAGACGATGAATATGATACAATACACAGGAACATTTCGCATTCTGTACGATACTGATAACAACCTATGTAGACTTTAAGGAGCTGTTTTCATTGCCAAAAAGATACTGGTTGGTCATACTAACCTACATCATTGTGCAACTCTCAGGTGGTATATATATTCCAATCCTAAAACAATTTTTTTCGAATCATGCATTAATGGTATCCGTCTATTACACGATGATAGCTAGTTTTGTAATCGGGTTAATTGTTATATTGACTTTAATGAAGCCGGATATGGAATTAAAGCAAACTCGTAGTCGCCCTAGTACTGAAAATATAGCCTTATGGGCCATCCTGGGTGTTTTTATGGCTTACTTTGCACAAGCAATCGCAGGAGTAATAGAAACCAATATACTAGGTATTGAGCTTGGTTCAGAAAATACCCAAAACATTATGGACATAACAAGAGCTGTCCCATTGTTTGCGGTTATTCCGGCAATAATTGCGCCAATTCTAGAAGAAGTTATCTTTCGTAAGATTATTTTCGGATCTCTCTATGAACGGACCAATTTCTTTATTGCTGCTCTTTTGTCAGCCTTTATATTCGGGATTATCCATGGGGAACCAGAGCATCTTCTGATTTATGCATCCATGGGATTTGTCTTTGCATTCTTATATATAAAAACAAAATCAATCATCGTACCAATAATTGTCCATATGACGCTAAATACCATTTCCGTCATCGTACAATTTACTTTTTCCCCTGAGGACTTAGAGAGATTACAAAAGCAGGTAGATAGTATTCAGATGATTTTAATTGGAGGTATATAAAATATGCGATTTACTGCCAGGACAATGGCACTCATCTATTTTGCTATGGCCATTGTGTTTATATACTTTGCCGTTCGATATGCGGATGAGACGGTATGGAACTTTCTTACCATCTTCTTAGCAGTTATTGCTACACTAGATATTGTGACAGGCATTCGTTATTTACGATTACACTATAAATTAAAGAAAATAAAAAAGGGGTAGCAACATGCTACTCCTTTTTACTCACTATATAGTTCTGTTTTTTCTAGCGGGTAATGCTTTAAAAAATAGACTAATGCTTGAAGCTCTACAGCTAAATCAATATGGTGAACCCGAATATCATCTGGTACTGTAATCCTTGCAGGAGTAAAATTAAGAATCCCCTTTATCCCCTGAGCCACTAACCTCTCTGTCACACGATCCGCTTCCATAGCTGGAATAGTCAAGATAGCTACCTTCACATCATCTAGTCTCTCTTCTAGCTCATTAATATGGTAGATAGGTACACCACCAATAGTTTGTCCTACCTTATTGTCATCGGCATCAAAAGCAATTTTTATTTTCGTATTATTATTTTTCATAAAGTTATAATGAAGAAATGCTGTACCTAAATTCCCTACACCAATTAAGGCTACATCAGTAATCTCATCCTGATCCAATGTTTTACGGAAAAAACCTAGCAAGTACTCCACATTATATCCATAACCTTTTTTTCCGAGCGCACCGAAATAAGAAAAATCCCTACGAATCGTAGCTGAGTCTACTTTCACAGCATCACTTAATTCTTTCGAAGACACACGTGTTTTTCCTTGCATTTGTAAATTATTTAAAAAGCGATAATATAGTGGAAGTCGCTTTGCTGTAGCTTGTGGTATTTTATTTTGATCCAAGCTAATTCCTCCTTAATTAATGTATCCCTAGTCATCCAATCTAATCTCTAATAACATTATTTACTATATCCATTTCTATTTTAACAAATTTTTATAAGGTAGTGTGAGTGTTTTCACAATTTTGCTTATGTGTATATTGCCGAAATCGTACTTTGTAAGATAAACTGATAGTACTAGAGGTGACATTATGATAATTATGCAATTAAATGATATTTCCAAATCATTCGGTGCCGAGGAAATATTAGCTAATATAAAACTAGAGATAAAAGATAAAGACCGTATTGCAATCGTTGGCCGTAATGGTGCTGGTAAGTCAACCCTATTAAAAATTATGGCAAATGAAATGACTTATGATACTGGTGAACTTATAAAACCGAAGGACTTAACGATTGGCTACTTATCCCAGCATACTGGCTTAGAGTCAGGTAATACCATATGGAATGAAATGCTTGAGGTCTTTCAAGAATTAATCCAGCAGGAAAATAGACTTCGTGAAATGGAAGGTAAAATGGCGAACCTAGGTCAGCTAGATGCGGATGAATCTTCCAAGTTATTATCCGAGTATGATCGCCTACAGCACGAATTCGAATCAAATGGTGGTTATGCATATCAATCTGAAATAAAAGCCGTTTTAGCTGGACTTAGTTTTCTAGACTATGATGACCAAACACCAATCAATGAATTAAGTGGTGGTCAAAAAACGCGTCTTGCATTAGGGAAGCTTTTATTAAAGAAGCCTAATCTGTTAATCCTAGATGAGCCAACAAACCATTTAGATATTGAAACATTGACATGGTTAGAAAAATACTTAGTTGGCTATCCTGGTGCAGTTGTCATCGTATCCCATGACCGCTACTTTTTAGACAAGACGGTATCTATTGTGTATGAAATATCCCGCCATCGCACGAAAAAGTATCATGGGTCATATAGTGATTTTCTTAGGCAAAAGGCTTTGAACTTTGAGCAAGAAATGAAAGAATTTGAAAAGCAACAGACCGAAATAAAAAAGCTAGAAGAGTTTGTACAACGAAATATTGTAAGAGCCTCGACAACAAAACGAGCGCAAAGCAGGCGAAAACAGCTCGAAAAAATGGATCGAATAGACAGACCACTTGGTGACGAGTCATCTGCTTCCATCACCTTTGAAATTACGAAACGGAGTGGAAATGATGTACTGAAAATACAAGATCTTGCTTTTCGTTATGAAAATGAGGCAGAGCCACTATTTGAGCATGTCTCCTTTCACATAACACGTGGGGAAAGTATAGCACTTGTTGGTCCAAATGGAGTTGGTAAAACAACGTTACTAAAAAACATTTTAGGAAAGTTAAATCCATCTAGTGGAGCAATTCAGCTTGGTACGAACGTTCAAATCGGTTATTATGACCAAGAACAAGCAAATCTTAGCTCACATAAAACAGTCCTAAATGAGCTTTGGGATGAGTATCCAACAGTGAATGAAAAGGATATTCGAACCGTACTAGGAAACTTCTTATTCTCTGGTGATGATGTCTTAAAGCCAGTACAATCTCTAAGTGGTGGTGAGAAAGCCCGCCTAGCACTTGCTAAGCTTCGAATGCAAAAAGCAAATTTATTAATTCTGGACGAGCCAACAAACCATTTAGATATAGATAGTAAAGAAGTCTTAGAGGCAGCATTAATTGATTTTCCAGGTACCATCATTTTTGTATCCCACGACCGTTATTTTATAAACAAAATAGCTGATAAAGTGGTTGAAATGAAACAAGGTGGTGCTAAGGTTTATCTTGGTGATTATGATTATTATTTAGAAAAGAAAGAAGAAGAAGCAGAGCTTGAGCGTTTACAAGCTGAAGATAAGCATGACAAGAAACCAAATGAAAAACGATTAAGCTTTAAAGAAGAGAAAAAGCTTCAAAGCGAGCAACGGAAACGCGAAAGACAAATCGCCAATTTAGAAGAAACAATTGAAAAATTGGAAGAAGAATTAGTACAGCTTGAGGAAAAAATGACCGAGCCCGAAGTCTACGAAAATCATGAGAAGGCTTTGGAATATACCAACAAGACGAATCAGGTAAAACAAGAAATTGAAAAGCTAATGGAAGAATGGACAGCTTTACAGGAAGAATAAAGACGAAATAGCTTTTCAAATAAATGTTCAGACTAAAAAGCCATCACAATGATGGCTTTTTTTATATAGGTTAAGGGATTGAATAGATATTATGTATGGAGGATTGTAGATGCAAGCTGCTCCGAATGAAATGATGACCTTATCCACAATCCATGTTCCTTATAAACTCTTTTATTATCAATTATCAACAAAGTTATGCACATTATCCACAAATCAAACAGGGGTTATCCACTACTGTTGTCAACAGGTAAAAAGCTATTTTACCAAAGTATATAAAAAAACATCCACAATAGCTGTGGATATTTTTTATTTTAATAGTAACGATGGATTTGCATTTAAATCTAATCCTGCTCGATTTCCCTTTTCAAAATCTATAGTACCTGCCGCAGCAATCATTGCTGCATTATCAGTGCATAGCTTTAATGGAGGAATTAATAAAGGTATTCCAGTTTCAGAGAACCTCACCTCTAATTCAGCACGTAATCCCCTATTCGCAGCTACCCCTCCGGCCACTATAACTTGCTTTACTTGATATTGTTTTGCAGCTTTCACGGTTTTTGTGACTAGTACATCAATAACACTTGCTTGAAAACTTGCAGCGATATCCTCTGGCTTTAATGTAATCCCCTTCTGATTGGCATTATGGATTTTGTTGATAACCGCGGATTTCAACCCACTAAAGCTAAAATCATAGCTATCCTCTTCTAGCCAAGCACGAGGAAAATCAATAGAGATTTCTCCCTCTCTTGCTAAACGGTCTATATGTGGACCACCTGGGTACGGTAGATTAAGCATCCTTGCCACTTTATCATATGCTTCACCAGCTGCATCATCTCTTGTTTCACCAATTACTTCATAACTGCCATGTTCCTTCATTAGGACTAACTCTGTATGTCCACCTGAAACAATTAAAGCTAAAAGTGGAAATTGAAACTCTTCCATCAATTGATTGGCATAAATATGTCCTGCAATATGGTGGACCCCAACAAGCGGTTTATTATTTGCAAATGCTAGGGCTTTTGCTGCATTTACACCGATAAGCAATGCCCCAACTAAACCTGGTCCTTCCGTAACTGCAATCGCATCTATATCATTAAAGCTCAAGCCTGATTCTTGAAAAGCCTCTTCTAGAACAAGTGTAATCTGCTCCACATGATGTCTAGAGGCTATTTCTGGAACAACTCCACCAAATCGCTTATGACTTTCGATTTGGGATGCCACAACATTTGAAATAATTTCCCTACCATTTTTTACAATAGCTACTGCTGTCTCATCACAGCTAGTTTCAATTCCGAGTATATATGTATCCTTCATGTTAAATTCACCCACATTACAAGCGCATCCTCATTATTATCCGTATAATATTGTTTTCGAAGTCCTCCAGGAACTAGGCCAAACTTACGATACATCCGTTGGGCTATAATATTTGTTACTCTAACTTCTAATGACAGGCGAGTAACACCTAACCTCACCGCCTTTTGTAAGGAAAATCGAAATAATGTTTCCCCCAATTTCTTGCCACGAAAGTCAGGTAATATAGCAATATTCGTAATCTGTGCATCATCATGAACAATCCACATTCCAACATAGCCAACTATTTTATCTGCTAGTTCCATAACATAATAATGAGCATACTTATTTTCTGTTATTTCCTGTCTAAAAATTGCTTCCGTCCAAGGTGTAGTGAAAGAGGCAGCTTCCACAGTCATTACCCCACGAATATCTGCTAATTCCATTTCTCGAATTAATACATCAGCCATTGGCTTTATCCTCTTGCGCTTTTAACCATTTTGCTTCTGCCTCAGCTAACCTTAAATAATTTGGTGTCAAGGTATGTACTTGATCTTCAACCTTATCTATAGCTGCAAGAGCTAAGTCAGAAGGATTCATGATATGGTAAGGCATCTCTGGTATTTCTGCATATGATGATAGCCTTTCTTTAATCAGTTGACGGTGCTTCTGAATATCCGGACTAATAAATAGGATATTACGTTCCATCTTTTCTAATTGCTTTAGCCAATCCTCAATTAAAATATTTTGCTCTTTCTCTACCAGCACCAGGCTATCTCCATTAACCTCATATAGCCCAGTATAAATTAAACCCCTTCTCGCATCGAAAAAAGGACAGATTAGAGAATTGGTCAGTAATCCCCGATAGGCCAGTCCTTCCAAACTAGATACTCCTACGACTGGTATTTTTAATGACCATGCTAGGGTTTTAGCAGTTGTCAGTCCAATTCGAACTCCAGTATAAGAGCCTGGACCTTTTGCCACAACAATTTTACTTAACTGCTTAGGCTCCAAGCCTACTTCTCGCAATAAATAATCTATTGCCGGCATTAAGCGAACTGAATGGTTTTTAGCGATATTTGTGATGATTTCCCCTAACACCTCGTTATCTTTTAAGATAGCGACTCCTAATGACTGTGTCGAGGTATCTATAGTTAGTGTATACATATTGCTACTCCTTTTCCTATCCAACTAAAGCTTCTACAATATCCTGATAACGGGATCCAGTCGGTTCAAATGTAAGTAGTCGTGAATCTTCATCCAAATAGTTGATAATGATAGTTAATCGTTCAGATGGAAGAAAATCTTCAATATATTGTGCCCATTCTACAACACTAATTCCATTTCCATTAAAATATTCTTCAAAACCTATATCTTCATCTGAACCCTCTAATCGATAAACATCCATATGATAAAGCGGAAGCCTACCATCGTATTCTTTTACTATCGTAAATGTCGGACTACTTAAGGTTCTACTTATACCAAGACCTCTTGCAAGTCCTTTTGTAAAAGTCGTTTTTCCCGCCCCCAAATCTCCCTCCAAGGTAATAACACTACCTGCATCAAGAAGATTTGCTAGCCTTTCTGCAACGTTTATCGTTTCTTCGGCATTATTTGTTTTTAATTCATACTTCTCCACTATTTCACCTACTTAAATGGTTGTATCCCGTTTTATCTAGACGTTCCATCTTATTGCTTCCATTATCGATTAGCACGTATCCTAATTCTTGCTTTGATGTAACATAACCAATTGGAGTGACCTGCACATTATTTCTTTCTGCAATTAATAATAGTTTGTCCCAATCTTTCTTAGGTACAGTACCCATCAGCTCAAAATCTTCACCACCAAACATTTTCCAGTTATATTGTAATTTAGGGTTAAACTGATCAAATGCTGGATGTACCGGTATATTTGCCTCTTCAAGCACTAGAGTCACATTAGATGCCTCCGCTATTTCATTTGCTTCACTAGCTATTCCATCACTTATATCATTTAAACTAACTCTCAACAAGCTTTCCAGCCCTAGTGCGAAATCTACTCTTGGAAAAGGCATTTGGTGTTTGTTTATGAAATACGAACGCTCTTTATAATTACCTGGATGGTTTAAAATATATAATCCCGCTTGTGAGTCTCCTAGAAATCCCGTTACAAATACAATGTCACCTTTTTGTGCTAAAGAACGATACCGAATTCTATCTTTTTCCCCATAACCAATAACCGTTATAGAAATAACTAATTCCTTTCCAGAAACGGTATCTCCGCCTATTAAGTCCATATTAAACAAATCGGCTAAATCCCTCATACCTTGAAAAATAGAATGTACTTCTGTCATTTCCCAATCTCTCGGAATAGAAATAGCAACAAGATAAAACGCAGGCTTTGCTCCCATGGCTGCCATATCACTTAAATTAGCCGCCAAAGCCTTATAACCTATATGATACGATTTCATGGTATGCTTTGCAAAATGAACATTCTCTACAAACATATCCTTGGAAATCACTATTTCCTGTTCATAGGAATCAAAAACAGCCGCATCATCACCTATACCTTTTAATAAAGTCGACTGTTTATAAATAGACTGCTTTATCGTATCAATAAATGAAAATTCGTCCATTGCAATCACCAAACCTTCTCGTACAGCTAAATTTAATGATAGCAAAAACTTTGCCATGTTACTAATATTAAAAAACACATGGTCTCAGTGGAAACCATGTGTAAATATGTATTATGGAATTAAACTGGCGGTCCGGACGGGACTCGAACCCGCGACCTCCTGCGTGACAGGCAGGCATTCTAACCAACTGAACTACCGGACCATTTTTCTTTTAAATAAGTGAATTATACACAGTAAGTTTAAAATTTTGGTTGCGGGGGCAGGATTTGAACCTACGACCTTCGGGTTATGAGCCCGACGAGCTACCAGACTGCTCCACCCCGCGATAATATAGAAGTGAAAATTTGAGCGCTAATTTAGATGTTAGTATTATCTAAGAAGTGACCCCTGCATCTTCTAGCATATTCAAAGGAGCTTATGCTTCGGGGTTACTCGTAGCGGATTCGGTAGAGGTAACGCTCGTTGCTCCACACCGCGATAGTAAAAAGGTATTAAACATTTGATTATAATAATAATGCCTGGCAGCGTCCTACTCTCGCAGGGGCAATGCCCCAACTACCATCGGCGCTGAGAAGCTTAACTTCTGTGTTCGGTATGGGAACAGGTGTGACCTTCTCGCCATCGCCACCAGACAAAGCGTCT
>NZ_BORP01000006.1 GCF_018333235.1 Ornithinibacillus bavariensis
TCCTGAGCCAAGATCAAACTCTCCAAAAAAAGTTTGTTTATCATAATTGATCGAGTCAATTACATTCTTAGCTACTAAAAGCACGCTAGCTTTTAGATTATTAATAGAAAAAACAGGGTATGTTTTTCCTTACATACTGGTTGTTTTGTTCAGTTTTCAAGGAGCAAATCTTGTTAACTTTTAATTTAGCGTCAACTCTTATATTATATCGTATCAACAGTTCATTGTCAACACTTTTTTATAAAAGTTTTTAAGTTAACTTGCTGTTGTTAAATCAGCGACTTTACTAATATATCATGCTGAGCTATTAGAGTCAAGTCTTTTTTTCGTTTGCTGTCTTCTTTCGTTTTTAGCAACGAAATATAATTTACCATGGTTTTAACCATTAATCAAGCTTTTAATGTTACCACATTATGGAAATTGAGTGTGCGTATTATTTATAGAACTAATAGTTATCAAATAGCTTCTATATATTAATACTTTAGTCCCCTAGCTTTAATACCAAATTGCATTCACAAATGTATGGTTATCGCCGAATAAAGCTTCCATACATACAATCTATTAAAAAAGGGCGCTCCCTTATGGGAACACCCTAAACATTACTTATTTCTCATTTGTGGAAACAACAAGACATCACGTATAGACGGAGAGTTAGTTAAAAGCATCACTAGGCGGTCAATTCCAATACCTAAGCCACCAGTTGGAGCCATTCCGTATTCAAGAGCTTCTACGAAATCCTCATCCATCATATGAGCTTCATCATTACCTTCTTCTCTTTCCTTCAACTGTGATTCGAATCTTTCTCGTTGATCGATTGGGTCATTCAATTCACTAAAGGCATTGGCATGCTCCCTAGCAACAATAAATAACTCAAATCGATCTGTAAAACGCTCATCTTCTTTATTTTTCTTTGCCAGTGGTGAAATTTCAACTGGATGTCCATAAACAAAGGTAGGTTGAATCAATTTCTCTTCAACTCTTTGCTCAAAAAATTCATTTACAACATGGCCAAATGTCATGGTCTCTTTAATTTCAATGCCATTTTCTTTAGCTAGTTGTCGAGCTTCCTCATCACTCATATGTTTCCAAAAATCCACCCCAGTATATTGCTTTACAGCATCTACCATATGAAGTCTTTGCCATTTTGGCTTTAAGTCTACTTCATATTCTCCGTAAGTAACCGTAGTTGTACCAAGTACTTCCTCGGCAATATGTGCAATCATATTCTCCGTAAGCTCCATAATATCATGGTAGTCTGCATATGCCTCATATAGCTCGAGCATCGTAAACTCCGGATTATGCCTAGTAGATACACCTTCGTTACGGAAAACTCTGCCAATCTCATATACCTTCTCTAGTCCACCAACAATCAAACGTTTTAAATGAAGCTCGATAGCAATACGCATATATAAAGGAATATCTAGTGCATTATGATGTGTAATAAATGGTCTTGCTGCTGCACCACCAGGAATACTATGCATCATTGGCGTTTCTACTTCTAAATAGCCCTGTGAATCTAAATAATTCCGGATTGCACGTATTATTTTACTGCGGGTAACAAAGGTTTCCCTGCTATCCATGTTGGTGATTAAATCCAAATATCGTTGGCGGTAGCGCTGCTCAACATCCTTTAAACCATGATATTTTTCTGGTAATGGTCTGAGTGATTTAGTAAGCAGGTGAAAATCTGTTACCTTAACAGAAAGCTCACCAACATTTGTTTTAAACATGACACCAGAAACACCTACAATATCACCAAGATCTGTTGAATTAAAAATTTCATATGCATCTTCTCCAATTGCATCCTTACGTACATACAACTGAATTTGTCCACTTAAATCTTGCATATGTGCAAAGCCCGCTTTTCCTTTTCCACGCTTTGTCATCATTCTTCCAGCAATCGTTACATGATGCTCTGTTTCCTCTAACTCTTCTTTTGAAAACTCGCCATATTGATCATGTAACTCTTGTGCTAGATTTGTTCTTACAAATTTACCTCCAAATGGGTCAAGCCCCTTTGTACGATATGTATCTAATTTTTCTCGCCGAACCCGCATATGTTCATTTAATTCTTCCGACATGAACGATCACTCCATTGTATTATTTTATATAAGTATAAGTTCAGATAAGTTAACAACATTATCATCATTATGTCAATATAAACCCCATTTTACACCTTGTAAGGCTTCCTCTTCAACTAATCAAACAACAGCTAATTGAAAAAGTAAATAAACCCTGCATTTTTCCAGGTTAAAGCGTCACGGTTTCGCTTTTTACGTTTTGAAAATTACATGCATCCCCTTTACCTTAATATAGAGAATGCCATCATTAACTTATTATGATAGAAGGTTTATAGCAAAACAATCTGCCAGTCATTAACCAGCAGATTGTTGCTTTAACCTTCTATAGGATGAATCCTTCCTTTATCCGTAGAGCTCGTTTTTATCGATATGTAACGTTGCCGCAATATCGTCTAGTAGCTCCTCTGGAACTTGACTTGTACCTCGTTCCCATGCACCGACACGGTTAACACTTATCCCTAATGCATCAGCAAATTCAATTTGCGTGTATCCCTTTAGTTTTCGAAAGGCCTTCATACGCCGTCCTATTCTACCGTTCCATACCCTAATTTCACTTTTGTCTTTAGCTGGGAGATTGGATAAAAGCTCTGCAACCGTTTTATGTAAGGATGGAATTTGTAAATTTGAAGCTATTTCATGAAGAGGAATTAAGACAAATCCCCGTTCATGCATTCTAGGATGCGGAATAATTAGCCGTTCTGAATGCCTGCTCTCTTTATTGTAAAGCAAAATATCAACATCAATTGTTCGCGGTCCAAAGCGAATCACTCGTTTTCTACCTAATTCTTGTTCAATATGTTGGCACACTGTCAATAAGTCATCAGCTGACAGGTCCGTATATATTTCCAAAACCATATTTAAAAAATCATCCTGATCCGTATAGCCAACAGGTGCCGTTTCATAAATGGAAGATTTTTTGATAATTTCTATCGTATCTTGCCCCTCAAGCAAACGGATAGCGTCATCTAAATAGGTTAGTCTTGGTTCAATATTGGTTCCTAATGCAAGGTAAGCTTTATTCATGGCTTTTCTCCCGATAAATCTCAACTGCTACCGATTCGTAATGACCTGGAATGGGAGGGTCAGGCTTTATAAGCTTCACCGTACACGCCTCTAACAAAGAAAAGGAATGTAATAGATCGGAAGCAATTGTTTCCGCAACCGCTTCAAGCAAATTTTTTGCCTTACCCTCTACTATTTTTTTTACATGTAAAAAAACCTCGCCGTAATCAATCGATTTGTTCATATCATCTGTTTTTCCTGCTTGCTCTGTCGATAAAAATAATTCAACATCGACATGAAAACGTTGACCTAATTTATTTTCTTCTGGTAAAAGTCCATGATAACCATAAAACTGCATATTTTTTAATATAATTTTATCCATCATTATTCCTCCACCCGTAACATGGCATCCATCATTTTAGCCAGTTCTACATGTAATTTTACATTATGAACACGGACCATCTGTGCTCCCTTCATAATCCCAAGACATGTGGTTGCCCCTGTACCATTATCTCGTTCCACAGGTGGCAAATCCAAAACACTTCCTATAAACCGCTTCCTAGAAGTCGCCAATAATAGAGGATATCCCATTTTGGTTAGCTTTTCCAGATTATTCATAACTACTAAATTGTGATGAGCATTTTTCGCAAAACCAATACCAGGATCAAGAATAATATTTTCTTTTGGAACTCCTGCTTTTATTGCAATACGAATACTCTCTTCTAAGTCGCGCTTCATATCTTCCATAATAGAGATGTAATCTTCATTCGTGCGATTATGCATGAGGATAATTGGAACATTATATTCTGCAGCAACTTTTGCTATTTCTGGCTCCCTTTTTGCACCCCATACATCATTAATAATATCTGCACCCGCTTCTACTGCTTGCCTTGCTGTTTCTGCCTTATACGTATCAATAGAGATAGGGATCTTCACCGCTTCTTTTACTGCCTTAATCATTGGAAGTACTCGCCGAAGCTCTTCTTCTACAGATATTGGATCATGATCCGGTCGTGTAGATTCTCCGCCAATATCAATAATATCTGCACCATACCGTTCCATTTCTACTGCCTGCTCAACTGCCTTTTCCACTGTTGTATAATTTCCTCCATCAGAAAAAGAATCAGGAGTAACATTTAATATTCCCATAACATGTGTTCGACTTGATAAATCATAGGTTTTGGTCGCAGTTTTAAGTAACGTCATTATGTGCCTTGTCCTTTCTAAATAAAAATATCTAGTACCATCCTACCATAAGAAAAAAGGGCTAGCATCCATTTTTAGATGCTAACCCTTTAATCCTAAAGTTTATTCCTCATCAAATTGATAAAGTGGGGTAGAAAGATATCGTTCACCATTATCAGGGAAAACGGCAAGTACTTTCTTTCCTTTCCCTAATTCCTTGGCAACCTTTTTCGCCGCAGCAACTGCAGCACCAGCAGAAATCCCACCTAAAATTCCATTTGTTTTAGCAACTTCTCTGGAGGTTTCAAATGCTACCTCATTGGAAATTTGAATAACGTCATCATAAATCTGTGTATTCAATACCGTTGGAACAAATCCTGCTCCAAGTCCTTGAATTTTATGTGGTCCTGGATTTCCTCCAGATAATACTGGGGAATCTGTAGGTTCAACCGCATAGATTTTAATATCCTTAAAGCTATCTTTTAGTACTTTTCCTGCCCCCGTTACAGTTCCACCTGTTCCAACACCAGAAACAAAAGCATCTAGTCCATCCTTCATTTGTTCCACTATTTCTTTACCAGTTGTACGGGCATGTACCTCTGGATTGGCTATATTTTCAAATTGCTGTGGCATGAAGTAGCCTTTTTCTTTTACTAACTCCTCTGCCTTTTTGATTGCACCTTTCATTCCATCTGGACCTGGTGTCAAAATTAATTCAGCACCATATGCACGTAAAATATTACGACGTTCTTTACTCATGGTCTCTGGCATGACAATCACAGTCTTATAACCTTTTGCAGCAGCAACCATCGCTAAACCAATCCCTGTATTTCCACTCGTTGGTTCTACAATTGTACCGCCCTCTTTAAGTATTCCTTCCTCTTCAGCTGCTTCAATCATAGCAAGTGCAATACGGTCCTTTACGGAACTTCCTGGGTTAAAAAACTCTAACTTTACATAAATATCTGCGCTATTTTCATCTGTTATATTGTTTAGTTTTACAATCGGTGTTTGGCCAATTAGTCCTACTATACTTTCTGTAACTCTCAATTAGACTACCTCCTCATTTAATTCCTACTAAACTGATAGGATTTATTTATAATGTAATTCTAATAGGGGCTACTGTCAACTAATTTATCCACTTTTAGACGATTAAATCACATATATCTATTTTATTCCTCATATACCCATTTGATATCTAATTTATCCCATAAAGGGTCTGCTATTAAATTTTGATTTTTTGACTGTAAGGCAAGCTCATGCTCAATATACGGTTTTAATTCATCATAACTAAAACTTATCTTTGGGAGGCTAGTATGAAGGTATAGGATTGCTACCCCATTATCTACCTGAAATGGCTTACTATACGAATAATCTTTTAAATCCTTTGCAACATCGATATAATTGGCTGGGAGAAACTCTGTATTCACAGAATTAAACCCTAAATAACCACCTTGCTCTTTCGTATCTTCATCAATAGAATATTCCTTAGCAAGCAAATCAAACCTTGAGCCACCTTCAAGTTCCTTATATACTTTATTCGCTGTATCCATATCAGAAACTAAGATATGAGATAATTGAAGAGACTCTTCAAACTGATACTGCCCATTATATTTGTCATAGTAGCTTCTAATATCAGCTTCAGGTACTGAAACCCCTTCAGCTAAAAGTGCTTCAAGCTGATAACGATATATGATATCCTCTCGCCACTTTTCTTCTAGCTCCTTCTGCTCCGTTTCCGTGGTAAGACCATGCATACTTGTTAATAAAGCAATATCCCTTTCAATCACTTTTTCATCAACCGTTATTTTCTGTTCCTTTGCTAGCTTTTCAACTACCTCGTGATCAATCATATTTTTCAATTGTTTCTTTCCATAATTACTTCTTACAGCTTTCATCCATTCTTTAAATGAAATTTCCTTTCCAGCAATTGTTGCTACTGGCTTTTTTATATCTATGTTTGACTCTTCATCAATAGACTCATCTGCGTTATCAGTTTTCCAAAATATCATTGTTGCAACATTTGTTATAAGGAGTACAACAATTATACTCAGCAATAGTTTTTTTGACATAGTTTACTCCTCCACAGCTTCGCTTTCCTTTTTACGCTTATAATAAAGCACGTAGTTCATCTTCCGTGAATGTATATGTTTCATTACAAAAATGACAAGATGCTTCAGCACCATGATCCTCTTCAATCATTTTCTCAATTTCTTCTTTACCTAAGCCTAGAATGGCGTTTTCTAGACGCTCTTTTGAACATTTACATTTAAACATGACAGGCATTTTCTCATGAATCTTCAGGGACTCCCCTGCAAAAAGCTGCTCTAATATCTCTTCTGGTGTTTTTCCTTCCTGAACAAGGGATGAGATTGGTGGGAAGGATTGTATTCTTTTTTCAAGTTTATCAATTACAGCATCCTCCGCTCCAGGCATTACCTGAACAATAAACCCGCCACTTGCTAGAATTGTTTGGTCTGGATTTACCAAAACCCCAGCACCTACCGCTGAAGGAACCTGTTCAGAAGTGGCAAAGTAGTAGGTGAAGTCTTCACTTATTTCACCTGATACAATAGGAACCTGTCCCGTGAAGAAATCCCTTAAGCCTAAATCCTTCACTACACTTAAGCTACCAGTAGTTCCCACGGCTCTACTTACATCTAGCTTTCCTTTTGCATTTAGATCAAAATCAACATGGGGATTTGTAACATACCCTCTTACTTCTCTTCTTGCATTGGCATCAGCTACGATTGCCCCAATGGGTCCGCCGCCTTCCACCTTCACAGTTATTGAATCATCACCCTTTAACATCGCACCCATCATCGCAGCTATCGTTATCGTGCGTCCCATAGCAGCTGAGGCAGTTGCCCATGTATCCTGGCGTCTTCTTGCCTCTTCAACAGTATTTGTTGAACGAATTGCATATGCACGAACCATCCCATTAAACGTCGTAGCCTTTATTAAATAATCTGACATGTCATATATCTCCTTTGTCACGTAATATCCAGTTTATCAACCGCTTTTGATTAGAAATAGTAATCTTTTTTAGTCTTTAATACTATACCAAAATAAAAACCGTAATGGAAATTGCAAAACTGGTTTATTCATTAAATTAGAAAAGCAGCCTAGTTCGGCTGCTTTTTAAGTTATTCGTTTTTTGTATCGTCTTCTCGCTTTGATTCTTCCACTTCAATGCGAAGCTTTTCGTCTGCCTTTTGCTTCGCTTCCCCGTAAGAATCAACTGTATCTTCATCCCTTTTGGAATGAATATTTACTTTAACTTCATTTTCCTCGTCTAATTCATCCTCTGGATCTGGAAGAACACCATGGTCAAATAATGATCTAATTTGTCTTGCATCTAGTGTTTCTACCTTTAGTAAGGTCTGTGCAATTAACTCTAACTTGTCACGGTTTTCTGTTAGAATTGTCTTCGCTCGATTGTAGCAATAATCAATAAAGTTCTTCATTTCTTGATCGATTTCATGAGCGATTGCATCACTATAGTTTTGCTCATTATTAATGTCTCTTCCTAAGAAGACTTCTCCGCCACCGCTACTGTATTGTAATGGACCTAGTTTATCACTCATACCATATTCAGTAATCATTTTACGAGCAATGTTTGTAGCGCGTTGGAAGTCGTTTGATGCTCCAGTACTTACTTCACCAAAGGTAATTTCCTCTGCAACACGACCACCTAGTAAACCAGTGATTTTATCAAACAACTCTGGCTTCGTCATAAAGTAACGGTCTTCTTTCGGAAGCATAACCGCATACCCGCCTGCTTGACCACGAGGGACAATAGTAACCTTATGAACAATATCAGCATCATCAAGGACCATTCCAATAATGGTATGACCGCTCTCGTGATATGCCACAATATTACGTTCCTTCTCAGAAATCACTCGATTCTTCTTAGCTGGACCAGCAATTACACGATCAATTGCTTCATCCACATCTGTCATATCTATTTCCTTCTTATCTTGACGGGCAGCAACTAGTGCAGCTTCGTTTAGAAGGTTTTCTAAATCGGCACCAGAGAAACCTGGTGTACGCATAGCAATCGTTTTTAAATCGATAGAAGCATTCAACGGTTTATTTTTTGCGTGTACCTTTAATACTTCCTGACGTCCCTTTACATCAGGACGGTCAACCGTAATTTGTCTATCAAAACGGCCTGGACGAAGTAACGCAGGATCTAAAATATCTGGTCTGTTTGTCGCAGCGATAATGATAATCCCTTCATTTGCTCCGAATCCATCCATTTCAACTAATAATTGGTTTAGTGTTTGCTCACGCTCATCATGGCCACCACCTAAACCAGCACCACGCTGACGACCTACTGCATCAATCTCATCAATAAAGATGATACATGGCGCATTCTTCTTGGCGTTCTCGAATAAGTCACGAACACGTGAAGCACCGACACCAACAAACATTTCCACAAAGTCAGAACCACTAATAGAGAAGAATGGAACTCCTGCCTCTCCAGCAACTGCTCGTGCTAATAAGGTTTTACCGGTTCCTGGAGGTCCGACTAGCAAGACTCCTTTCGGTATTCTTGCACCAATAGCAGAGAATTTTCTTGGGTCCTTTAAGAACTCAACCACTTCCACTAGCTCTTGCTTCTCTTCATCAGCACCTGCTACATCCGTAAAACGGACCTTCTTCTTTTCTTCACTATACATTTTAGCCTTACTTTTACCGAAGTTCATTACACGGCCGCCACCGCCACCTTGTGCTTGACTAAGTAAAAAGAAGAATAATAGCCCAATAATTAAAAATGGAATCATTGTCGTAAGTAAGGTTACCCAAATGCTCGGTTGATCCATTTGCTTCGTATTATTTAGGACCTTTTGCTCTCTAGCCTTAAGCGTTATATCAGCAATAATGTCATCATTATCAGGTACTTGTGCGATAAATTGTTTATCCTTTTCAAGCTTACCTGTAATACGCATGATGCCATTTACCGGCTGCATGGTCATTTCTTTAATTTCGCCTTTTTCAAGTGATTGCATAAACTGATTAACGTCAATTTCCTCTGCTTGTTCATGCTGACCACTTATGAGACTAATTACAAATATAATAACGAGAAATATCATTAAGTAGAAAAAAGCACTTCGAAATACTCGATTCATTGCCTACCTCCTCCCAGACGGGAAAAACTATTAACAATAGTATCATATAAAATTTAAATTTTACAACTAATTGCTCTATCTGTTATGTTACATTTTTAGCAATTTAAACGACTTCTATCGTTTATTCTTCTCCACCATAAACTTCCGGTTTTAGGACACCGATATATGGCAAGTTACGATACTTCTCATCATAATCTAATCCATATCCGACTACAAACTCATCTGGCACCTCAAAACCAACAATATCTGCCTTTATATTAGCTGTTCTGCCAGTTGGCTTATCAAGCAGTGTTACTATCTTGACGGAATTTGCTTTACGATACTTAAATAAGTCCACTAAATAGCTTAATGTTAAGCCACTGTCGATGATGTCTTCAATAATTAGTAAATCCCGGCCTTCAACTTTTGTGTTTAGATCCTTTAAAATCTTCACTTCACCAGAAGACTTCATATTCGTACCACCATAGCTAGATACGTCCATAAAATCCATTTCCAAATAGGTCTCTATCTCACGTAACACATCAGACATAAATGGTAGTGCACCTTTTAATACACCAATTGCCAGCGGAAAACGACCTTCATATTCCTTTGTCAATTGTTGACCGATTTCTTTACATTTTGCAGCTATTTCCTCTTCTGTAATTAAAATCTCTTTAATGTCGTTATGCACAATAATCCTCCTAGAATTTGCCTTGTTCATATTTTAAATGTATATATAAGGAACGGTCTTTATTAGGAATGGCCGTTGCATCTTTTTTCTTCAATCCGACAAGCCAAACTATTTCGCCTTTATTATCCGTTATAATGGGCCACCTATTCCGCTCATACAAAGGTATCTTTTCGTCAATAAAAATATCTTTAATCTTCTTACTACCATTTAGCCCCTTCCAGCTCATTCTATCTCCGTCACGACGAGTTCGGACTTGAAGCGGTAACTCCACCTTGTCTTTTAAGCAAACATATGTATTTTCATCCTGAAAAGGGATTTCGCTTTTAAAAGAAGCTATTATTTTTGCTCCGTTTGGTAACTGCGTTTCCCCAGGGATAGTAATAACCGACTCAAATTCGGACGCAATCTCATCTTGCCTGAAGGAAAAGATAAGTTTATTATATGTTTTTTCTACCTTTAAATGACGGGGAAAATCAATCTGAGCGTTACTTTTATCATTTCTTATTAGTGAAAAGAAATGATCCTCATGAACATAGGATAAATCCTTTGGCAAGTCATCATATAGATAGTTTAATATTAGATGAAAGGCACGTCTTTGTAAAGCAGATGCACGTGCTGAAAAGTCCTCAATGGAAAGCATAACCTTTTTAGGATTCTCTTCAAATTGCACTACCTCTTCCACCAGCATTTGAGCTTCAAACTGCAAAAAATCTTCGTCCGCTTGTAGTGTCTCACTTAAATTCTGGATCGTACGATGAACACTTTCATTTTTATTTTTTAATAATGGTATTACATTTTTACGGAAGAAGTTGCGTGTATAATCAGTTCCTTCATTAGAAGGATCGATTCTAGGGATTATGCCGTTCTCTTGACAATATTTCTCTAATTGAATTTTTGTTACACATAAAAACGGGCGAATAATATACCCCCCTGCAAAATTCCGCTTCACAGGAATACCAGAAAATGAACTGGATTCGGCTGTACGCACTAACCGCATTAGCATCGTTTCTACCTGATCATCACCATGGTGACCAAATGCCAGATAATCAGCTTTTAAACGACTCATTTGCTCTTCGAAAAACTGGTACCGTAGCTTTCGTGCTGCAAGTTGTGTTCCAATATGTTCCTTATGCTTATATTCCTTGACATTTACCGATGTACCAACAAATTCTATCTCCCATTCTCGGCACTTTTCCTCTACATACGCCAAGTCCTGTTTACTTTCCTCTCCCCTTAATTGATGGTCAACAGAAAGAGCAACTAAGCGTAAATCATATGCTTGTTGTATTGTTTTTAAAAAATGTAAAAGCGCCATCGAATCAGGCCCACCTGAGACGGCTATTAATATAGTAGCATGAGGCTTTATTAATTGATGTTTAGCCATAAATGACAAAACTTCTTCTTTCACCTAATACACCTTCTCATTCCTTGATATTCCTTCATTTTATCATAGATAGTTTTATCTATTAAGGAATTAACAAGGAGGATAGATAATAGCCTAGAGCAACTAATAAAAAACCGACTACTTCGAGTGCTAAAGGTTTATGTTGTTGCTTGTTTGTTCTTGTGGTATTTGCTTTTATATGTTTTTGTTGCTCCTGGTGAATAGCCATTGATATCTCTTGCTTCATCTCTGTACTCGTTAAATACTTTCCCAAAATAGCTTTTTTTAAACAATCACGATATGGTTCAAGTGCACGAACATCCTGAAGTCTCCTTAATAAGGTTACCTGTGGGTTTTTTCCTTTTGTAAATTTATTTGGATAAAAGATACTTAGGAATACCATTGTTAAAGCAAAGAGGTCATAGCTTGGCTCTGCCTTTCTTGTGCCAAGCCCCCAGTATCCTCGATCATAAAACTCCGTATATTCCTTAATTGCTCGACCAATCAGTGTAGTTCCGCCTACATCAATCCATCTCACCTTCGTAGGGGAAGATGATACTAATAAGTTTTCTTCCTTTAAATCACCAAATACCCAGCCAGCTTCATGAAGTTCCTCTAAATCACTCAACAACTGAAGTAGAAAGACACCAATCCATTCCCTCCCATTCTGCTTTATAAACGCCTGAAGGGAAGTCCCACGTATATATTCCATTACATAAAATGAAAAAGTAGTACCTTGAGGTGTCACCCAATCATCGACATCCAATAAAGAAGGTCCAAGACTTTTTCCTTGGACCTTAGCTAGTGATTTTAATACGTTTACTTCCATGGTCATGGATGCACCTTTATCACTTATTTTTAATGCTGCCTTCTTTCCATTCGCATCACATAAATAAACGGATCCAATTGCACCTTTTCCTAGTTGACGAATGATAACATAGCGGTTTTGATGCCATTTACCTAATATCGTAACTCCTGGCCTTAAAAGTGAATCATGCGTTTTCGATGTCTTGTTCATCATTATGTCGGAAGCTCCTTAGCAAATTCTTTTTTCCGAATTGATACATTGCTTCTCGAATTGCTGGGCCGGTCGGGGTTATTCCACCACTTGTAAGCTTTGGAAAAACGGATGAAATCGAATCAAGCTTAGGTGACCAGTCTAGTACCTTATCAATATCCTTTCGCTTACCAGGAAAATTATAAATGGAGAAACGATTTCTACCGACACGTGAGTTTAAACTTATCGATAAGTCAAATAGTGCTTCCTTCACAGTTGGTAGTTTATCATGCATACTTGCACTAGTATCAATTAACACTAATACTTCTAAATCACAGGTTTCGCCAAGGTCTTCAACAACCTCCATAATTTCTCCACGCTTTTCTGGATCTAAATCTTCCATTGTGTGTTCTTCACCTAGAATTTGCTTTAGCTCTGTATTCACAAATCCTTGAAGTGTTTGTGTCATCCCTTGTTTTGTAACCATTTGAACCGTTTGAGAGAGGGCTTGTTTATATACTAATTGACTTACACCGCCACCAGCTAAGGCGATTTCTTCAACCTCTTGTAGTCCTTCTGGTTCCTCTGTTTGATCATCCTCTAAAATGCCAATGACATTAACTGTAATACCTTGCTGATATGCTAACGCAGCTGTTGCTTGTGGATCCTCACCCTTGTTGGAACATCCATCAGTGATTAATAGAATTTGTTTTAAAGTCCCCTTCTTCAATATGAACACCTCCATGTTATTCCATTACCATCATCGACAAAAACGCACGGAAGTATACATAGTTTATGAGGAATCTATTAGTTATAGTGCCTTTGTTTGATAGATTGGGAAAGTTGCCCATTCTGGAATATTCTTCTTAACCTTTGCAACTAATACCGTCATATCGTCCTCTATCTCACCAGAGCGGGTACGGATAACCTCCTCTAGTAATAAATCAGCAATTTCTTGCGGATGATCTGTCTCCATTTCCCGAATCTTGCGTTTCAGCCATATATCTGTATTTTCCACATGCTTAGGGCCATCAAAAATACCGTCACTCATCATAATCAGTATATCCTCTGATTGTAATTGTTCATTCACTATATCTACATCAAATTCGCGAATTATTCCCATTGGTAAATTACTTGCTTCTATCTTAATTAACTGATCTCCACGCTTTACAAAGCTCGGTGTTGACCCAATCTTCAAAAATCGAACAAATGCATTATGCAAATTAATAACGGCTAAATCTAGCGTTGCAAACATCTCATCCGTGGTTCGTAGTGCTAAAATCGAATTAATAGATTTAATTGCCACCTTCTCTGGTATACCCGTCTGAAGTATTTGTTGTAAAAGCCTTAAGGTTTCTGTACTTTCTTCACTGGCTCGAATACCATTACCCATTCCGTCACTAATCGCCATCGCATATTTACCTGCACCAAGCTCCATCATAGTATAGCTATCACCGGAAATCACTCCACCACCTTTTGCAGCGTGAGAAACCCCAGTCTCCACTGTGAACTCTTTAGCTGAACCAAATGCTAGAAATGAGTAGCCATTCGGAAATGGAGAAATATCCTCCTGCTTCACGACAATGGTTTCATTTAAGATATCAGATAACACGGGGGCTATCAGCTTACCTCCTTCCCCATGATAGTCATAAAAAGAAGCAGTCATTTCGATATCAACATTACCTTTATCTAACCTATATATATCTAGTTTTTCTAGCTCAATCCCGATAGACTTTAAGGCATGAATAATTTGTATTTCTTGGTTTTCATGTTGCTCCCTTTCCTTTAATATCTCCTTTGCAAAATCCTCCATTACATCAGATACTCCTTGGAGCTGTTCAGCCACAAGCTTCTTACTTTCGGATACCTGTCGTCGAAGTTTGCGATTTGCTTCAAAATAAGAAATCTCCTCCTTCATGGTATCCATTACTTTACGAGATTTAATACAATGATTTTCAAACTCTCGTACTAACTTTCTAGAAGGATCATGACCTGTTTCAATATCTCCCTTAAGCTCTCCCATTAGATTGTATGTATAATCAAACTGCTGTTGCCAGCAACGCTCCTTCATAAAGCAGCTTTGACAGGTCTTCTCTGTAACATTGCTTAAAAAGTAATCTGTCTCGCGCTGTGATTCTGCATCCTCTATCGAATAATGCTCTGCAGTTGAAAAACTATTTGATAATGCTTTAAACACTTGCGAAAATTGCTCCACTCGTTTGGCTGTTACATTACGGACCTTTTGTAAATATTGTTCTTGCTCATTCGTGTGCTCTTCTGTACCAGGTATGTAACGCGATAATTGCTTAATCCAGCTAGCTGGTGTAAGTAAAAATAGTAGTATGGAAAATGACGATTCTATTAATGATGGTAATAAGGAATTCGAATCACCGTATATCCCTACTAAAAATGTTCCAACTAATAAACCAGCACCTACACCAACCTTCTTCCCATCCTTTAGTAAACCACCTAGTAGACCAGAGAAAGCTAGTAAACTCATTTGATAAAGATTAGCAACATTCGCTAATGATAAGATTAAACCAGCAACTACTCCAACTGTAGAACCAATTGCAGCACCACCGACAAAGGCAAACAATAATACAAAATAACGGGATAAAACTTGCTCTATCTGTGCACCATATACCTCCCAGCCAACAGTTCCCGTTAAGATAGACGCGATTAAGATAATCATGCAAACAATTTCTTCGTTTTTTAATGCAGGTCGATAACGTTTTTGTGATAATAATGGAGCACTTTGCATAAAGATTAATACTAGAACCGTACCTAGTATCCCTTCTACGAATAGCAGCATCCATTCGTAGGAGGTAAGCTCTCCATAAAAGGAGTAAAGACATATTCTTGGACAAGCGGTAGAAAGGAAAACAATAATCGGCATTTTTACTTGTTGATTTTTCATCCCTTTACATATCGAAGCCAAAATCAGAAAGAGAAACATTGCAATACCAACAAACAACCCATGCGATAATGAGATGGTAAAAGCACCAATCATCGTTGCAAGCATTGTTTTTGCTACCCTTTCCTTTTGCATAAACCACAGCGTAGCTAAAAATGCGACAGCAAATGGAGATACAACCGATAATATAATAGCTCGTCCGAGTAAAAAGCCAACTAAGACATATAACCAACCATGATCGAGTAATACCTTTTTTCCAAGATGGTATAGTTTGACCCGGAGATTTTCAAAAAATGTAGCTTCTACCCCGATTGCTTTTGTTTGTGCTCTTGAAACTGATTCCATTAAACCACTCCTCAGGAATTTATTTATATATATTCGTCTCCTATAAATTGCTAGCCGATTGGAAGGTATCGGAATACTCTTTCATTACAGTAAAACACAAACAGTTATTTTTTTTTGTCAAAACAAGAGAGCTAATCTCATAAATCGTTCGACTCAAATCTAGGATGAAGGGGGCAATTCTACATATTCTTCAATAAACCTGCTTACTTTTGTCACGGTGGTCTTCCAGGTTAAATATAAAGGCACCCAAATGACGATGGGTGCCTAAGAAATAACTATATAAAGCGTTTTAAGTATTGGATTGCACCAATATGTAATCCTTCATGGAATACCGTTCTCATCAATACCTGTTCAATGGTAGACATCCCCATTTCCGTTGGGGGAAATTCCTCTTCTAAGCGGTGTCCGTACTTCTCTTTTATCTTCTCTGGTTGGCCTTGTAATAGTTCCTTTAACTCAGATAAATTTGGCGTTTCTTCTGTAAAGTTAGTAGGGCTTGTGCCAAACCCAAACCACCCGTTTAATTTTAACGTGTTATCGGATATCTCTTGTACGAATGACTCAATCCAAAGATATTGATCCAAGTAGATATGCCCTAGGTTCCATCGTATATTGTTATGAAACCCCTCAGGAATAATTTCCGCTTCCTCCTCGCTCACACCTTCAACAAGTCTCAAGGTTTCTTCCCGATATGTGCCTAGTTGTGTAAACAATACCTCATGTCGCTTTTTCATAGCTTCACTCTCCCTTATCCCAATAAATTCGACATAGTCAGAAAATATCCTCTTCATGAAAAAATATTGACACAAATGATTTGATAATGTAATATGTTTCTTGTTGGCTGAACGGATAGCATGTCTATCTTCACTAACAAACTTATCATATGGCGGCGTAGCTCAGCTGGCGAGAGCGTACGGTTCATACCCGTGAGGTCGTGGGTTCGATCCCCTCCGCCGCTATCTAAAAAAACCTGTTATCTATTCTAGATAACAGGTTTTTTGATTTATAACATTACGACTAAAATATAACAGCTACCATTATATTGGGTAGCTGCTTTACTAGACTTTTCTATTATAAATAATTTAGAGCATTATAAGGTAAACAGCTACTGCTATCCTCTTCTTGCACCTCGACCTCCACGTCTAGATTCAGTGTGCTTTTTCAAAGAGGCTAATCGGTCCTCAGAATCCTTTAAGAAACGATTCATCTTTGATTCGAAAGACTCTGTTCTTTCTCTAGAATTCTGACGTACTGGTTTTTCTTTTGCCTTCTTTATGGATAAACCAATTTTGCCGTCCTTTTCGACATTAATTACTTTAACCTCTACTTGATCTCCTACGGAAAGGTGTTCATTAATGTCTTTGACATAATTGTCAGCAACCTCACTAATATGAACAAGTCCTGTTGTACCTTCACCAAGCTCAACAAAAGCGCCAAAATTAGTGATACCGGTTACCTTTCCTTGCAGCTTGCTGCCTACTTCGATTGACATAAAAAAAATGCTCCTCCTTAAATTTTTTGAAGAATAGGAATCCGCTTTTCACGAATGCCTTTATACAATTTCACCTAAAGAATTATTCTATTTTATACTTTAAGTAAAAACTCTTTACTAATATATTATAGCGAAGCAATTAAAAGTGTGTCAATAAGACGTGTCATCCTCCGGTGTTTTAAAAATAAGTTCGCCCTTTCTGGATAAGAAATATTTTGTCCGGGCAATTTCCAGAATATATGCATCATCATTTAACAATTGTATTTCTTCTTTATAATTCTCTTCATCCTTTTTCATGCTCGCCAATTCTTCTTGAAGGTTCTGATATTCTTCTTTTTTCTCAGTGTAAAGGGATCGTTGTTGAAAATGATAAATCGCCATGCCAAACGTGATCATTG
Organism: Ornithinibacillus bavariensis; assembly: GCF_018333235.1. Lineage (GTDB taxonomy): Bacteria > Bacillota > Bacilli > Bacillales > Amphibacillaceae > Ornithinibacillus > Ornithinibacillus bavariensis. Next base: position 17,604 of record NZ_BORP01000006.1, read on the forward strand.
CAATAACGATGGTAAATAAGACGAGGCGACGAATCAGCCGTTGCTTTTTTCGCTTCTGCCTTAATATGTACGCATCATATTGATCATGATAAGTTGAATTGATTCTAGTAACTGTTTTCTTCTTTTGCATAGCGTCACCTCCACTTCGATGTTATATACGTTAAGCACCTCTTACATATATTCTGTATTTTACTACAAAATCCTGCTAAATGGTGCAAAAATAATTTGATTTTTTTTGGTAGAAGGCGATATACCAACATTGCGATCCATTTTATCGGTAAAAAGAGGACTTTTAAAGTGAATCCTATGACTATAAGTATCGTGTTAAAGAGGAGGATAACACTAGCAAATAAAAGCCGGAATATATACTTAATAGGGGCAACAACCGTCCATTGTAGGAGCTTAGTAAAGAATTGATAGATTCGTAAAATGATGGATATGATTCGCTCTAATATACGTTTATACAGATTGGAAAGTAGTGCTTGGTAGGTTGCAAACCCTAATAAACAAGCAACAAAAACATAGACTCTCAGCTCCCCAGCATTCACACTATATAACGTGTAATATAGTATAAACGTCTGGGTGAGCCAAAAGCTGATTTCCATAAAATAAAGAAAAAAAACATTATGTTTCCAATGCCTTTGAAACCGACGGAAGGTATCTAATGCCATCCCTAAATAAATGCCTCCAGTTATCATGGAGATCATCGTAATGAATTGGACACTGAGTGTCATCGGAATAGCTTGCTAAAGAATCCTTTAGCTTTCTCCTGATGATGTTCATCTACATAGGATACCTCATACACCTTCCCTTTGATGGAAACAACACCTTCACCAACATCTAAGTTCTTAAGCTGGAGATTTTGCCCACGAATAATTAGATAGCCCATAACGGTCTCAAGCAGAAATTCCTCGTTATCAAAGCTATCCACTTCCTTAACACCAGTAATTTCTAATAGTCTTCTATTATTCAGTTTTAAATGATGGTCCTTTTGCTCCACTCGCGTGCTATTTTCTTTATCATAATAGTTCATATCCGCTTCCTCCTTATCACTAATAATTTATGAAAGGAGGGACAAGTATAGAACTAGTTACTGCTCGATTTTTTCCTCATTTATGATTTTGTAAAGCATCTCTGCCTCTTCTTTTCGAACCGTTTCTTTTAAAGAAGTCACCTCTACTGTCACTAGCTTTTGTCCAAATCTTATTTCCAATTTATCACCTACAGCTACAGTTGAGGATGCCTTCGCCTGAGAACCATTAATGGATATCCTTCCTTGGTCAGCAACTTCTTTTGCCAGGGTACGTCTTTTAATTAAACGGGAAACCTTTAAAAATTTATCTAAACGCATATTTTTCTCACTCTCTTTCCTTTGCTTCATTCCAATAATAATCCATTTCCTCCAGATTGGAATGCATAATATCCTTCCCTTTTTCCTTTAGCTTCTCTTCAATATAGGAGAACCTGCGGGTAAACTTCTCATTTGTAAGAGAAAGTGCCTCTTCCGGATTTACTTGATAATATCGTGTTAAATTCGCTAATACAAATAAAACGTCACCAAGTTCCTTCTTTATCTCTTGTTCATTGTCAGCTGCTATAGCGCTTTTTACCTCGTCGATTTCTTCTTCAAGCTTCTTCCATATACCACGAGCATCCTCCCATTCAAACCCTACCTTTGCAGCAATATGCTGCAATTTATAAGCCTTTAATAGGGATGGTAGACTCCTCGGTATTCCTTCTAATATCGATTTTCTTTTTTCAGCCTTCTCCTTTTGCTTTAGTTCCTCCCAATTTACGGTAACTTCCTGCGATGAGTCAACCTTTACATTGGAAAAAACATGTGGGTGGCGGAAAATCATTTTATCCGTAATAGATTTAATCACATCATCAATAGAAAAGTAACCTTCATCCTCACCGATTTGACTATGGAGCATAACTTGCAGAAGTACATCCCCAAGCTCCTCCACTATTCCCTCATCGTCCTCAGCATTTATTGCATCAATTAATTCATAAACCTCTTCAATCGCATATTGTTTTAAGGATTCATGCGTTTGTTCCTTGTCCCATGGGCAGCCATCTGGTCCTCTTAACGTAGCAATTACTTCCCGTAACCGATTAAAGGTATGATTTAGTAGCTGATCTGGTACCGGAGGAACATAGACACTTGTTAGATTACTTACTTCTAGTGAACGATCTAATTCCTCTAATGGTATTGTTAGCATTTTTTCTTCGTGACTACCAGCAGCATCAAGGATTGTAACTGGATAATCAGGCGGTAAATCTTCTAATAATTGCAGCTTTACCTCTGAAGCAATAAATCGATCATATACCTGACAGAAGACAATATGCTGATGATAGTTTAAATCATTACGCTTAAACCCAGTTCCATCTACAAATTGAAGACCCTCAATTGGATCAATTTTTAAAGCGGTAAACAGCGCATCTAAATAGCTCTGTCCACCACGGATGTGTACCTCTACGTCATCCTGCTCTAATAATAGCTGTACCGTTTTCTCAGCAAGCATTGGGTGACCAGGTACTGCATATATAATCGGCTGTTCCTTTGCCTTTTCTAATAGTTGTCGAACAATTTCTTCGTAAACTGCATCAAAGGATTTATTTCTTTCATAAATTTCATCAAAAGGTGTAAATACCACACCCTCTGCTTCCAGTGATTGAATAACTGGATGATCTAGTGTACGAGCATATACTGGTGTGTTGTTCGTTGTTAGCCGCTTATAAATGCCTAAGGGTAACTGCTCCAAATCACCAGCACCCAAACCAACTACTTCAATTCTCTCCTTCATGATTACATCCTCCTATGATGTCGTATCAGCCTTGAACCAAATGGCAATAAACTTAATTCACTATCTAAAAATACGTTAAAACGAACCAACAACGATAAATAGGTTATCGCGCCAACGGTTGAAACGATCAAAATATAAATAAGCAGACCGAAACGTGATAAGTCATATGTACCTATTAATAACTCTGCTAACCATACAACGATTACCATACCAGAGATAGCAAGGACAAAACCAATCCATTTCATTTGTATTAATTTTTCCCCACCCATGATTCGCTTTAATCGGAATACAAGAGCAACGATTAAAAACAATAAGCTTAGTACAGTGGCGATTGCACTCCCGATAATTCCATAATGTGGTACCAAAAAAATATTAAATAGCCACTTGATAAGAAAGGCACTTAATATAAAGAGTGCTACCCATATCTCGTTGTCTAGTCCTTGTAGTACTGAACTAGCAGTAATCACAAGAGCACTTAATACTACTGCCACCATTAATATTGATAGACTTAAGGTTCCTTGATTATCCTGAAACAATAAACTATTCACCTTGGGAAATAGCATGATTAGTCCAATAGATGCCCCTGCAGCTAAAATAAAGCTAATTTTAAGGGCGCCACTGATTTGGGCACTTGTTTCCCTATACCTGTCGATAGTTCCTTTTCTAGAGATTGCTGGAACTAATGCTAAACCAAAGGAGGAGCCTAAAACTGCCCCAATTTGGATGAGTGGCTGTCCACGGTCAAAAACACCTTTTGCCTCCATAGCTTCAGTTGGGCTTAATCCATACTCGATAAGGCTAGGAACCATTGTAAATGCATCAGCAAACTGTAAAATAAGCAATATCATATGATTTAACGATGCAATTAAACCGAATACAATAATCGTTCTCCCATATTCCTTCCATGGGATAGTATATGTAACAAAGGAACTTGGTCTATCTTTTATGTAGAAGTATATCAAAATGCATAAAGCAAAAATGGAACCTCCAATAGATGCGATTCCTGCTGCAGGTCCTAATCGATATAGATCCCATCCACCATAGGAAACCATCACCGCTACCATAATAATAACGAATACCCGAACAACCTGTTCACCAATTTGCGAATAAGCAGTTGGCTTCATGAATGACTTCCCTTGAAAAATCCCTCTTAATAAAGCAGTAAACGGTACGATTAAAAAGACCATGCTAGCTAATTGATAGGCAAATACAAGTTGTTTATCACCGATTTTTGTTGCGATTGCATCTGCGTTTACAAATAAAAGAAATGAAAATGTTCCACAAATCAAAAATAGAATGAATAGGATAGGTAGCATAAAATATTTAAATGAAATACGATCTTTTTCAGCAGCAAGTTTCGAAATTGCTGTCGGAAACCCATAAAGAGCAAGTGCCATCGCAATACCAATAATAGGATATACCTGTTGATAGATGTAAAAGCCAATATCTCCGGTTAAATTTTGTAAAGGGATCCGATACCCCGCACTTAAAATTTTACTAATTAACCCCGCAACAGAAAGCAACAATGCTCCAGCTACAAATTTATTCGTTTCCATACAAAACGCCCTTTAGTCATAACGGTAAAATTACATCTTATTATAGCATAGCTACTATCACTAAAAAGGGCAAAAATCAGTTAGAAACACTAATTTTTGCCCTCACTACTTTTTATTCCATTTGTTTTGCTAAAAAGCTAGCAGCTGTTTCTAATGCCTTTTGCTCTACTTCACTGAGCTTCTCATCCTTTGATAGCATCACTAAACAACCAATCGGATCTCCGTTTGCAATGATAGTACTAATACAATACGATTTTACTTCTTCCTCTCTACCTGGTAGCAGCTCTAATGTTGTTGCCCCTGGCTCTAGCTTTTGTTGTCTAGATTCTATGGCCTTTTCAATGTTAGACCCAATGCTTTTGTTTAAATAGTCTTTTTTCGATTCACCTGCTACTGCGATGATTTCATCACGATCACATATAAATACCGGATGGTGCAGGGTGTCAAATAGCGCCTGTGCATATTCTGTTGCAAAATTTCCTAATTCATTGATAGGTGAGTATTTTTTTAAGATAACCTCCCCTTCTCGATCAATAAAAATCTCCAATGGGTCACCTTCACGGATTCGTAAAGTTCTTCTGATCTCTTTCGGGATGACTACTCTACCTAAATCATCGATCCGTCGTACAATTCCTGTTGCCTTCATGTATGAAGCCTCGCTTTCTTATGATGATTGTTGGTGCCAAATTTAGAAGCTTAGCCCTTTATGTTCTATTTTTTGATTAGCCCCGGATACTATGCATCCATTCCTAAGTACGATACACAACGTAATGTACTGTTTTTGTACCAACATGAGTTGTGTTTTAGTAGTATAAATCATCTTGGAAGAACTATACATGAAATACCATTTCTTGTTTTTACCGGTTAATTTTATCCATTTTGCCGATAAAGTCCTTCAGCACATCATAGCGCTTGTACTTTGTATCTCTTGAGAAGCGATAAACTACCTTTAATTTATTTTGCTCGGTTCCAAGAGCGATATCTCTACCATATTCATTTGCTAATTCAAAAATCTTCGCTCCATCAATTAACTGGCTTCTATCCTCTGAAAGCAATAACTCTATTTTCCCATTCTTTTCTAAAATAGATTCGATTCGTTCCTTTTTTGATAACCATCTTAATTCTGACACGATAAACAAATTTTCAACCTCTACTGGGAAGTCCCCGAAACGATCCAGTAATTCATCCTGCAGATCATGGATATCCTGTTTAGAGGTAATGGAATGAAATTGCTTATACATATCAATCTTTTGTTTTTCATCGGCAATATATGCTTCTGGAATATAAGCATCCATGGAAAGGGTTAGCTCAGGCTCAAATGGCTTAATTTCTTCCCTATCTTTTCCTTGCTTTCTTGCCTCAATCGCTTCCCTAAGCATCTCGTTATACATATCGAAACCAACGGAATCGATAAACCCATGCTGCTGTGCACCAAGTAGGTTTCCTGCGCCACGAATAGAGAGATCACGCATAGCAATTTTGAACCCTGATCCAAGCTCGGTAAATTCCTTAATGGCTTGTAGCCTTTTTTCTGCTACTTCAGAAAGCACCTTATCTTTTTTATACGTAAAGTATGCATAGGCAACACGGTTAGAACGACCAACACGACCACGAAGCTGATAAAGCTGACTAAGGCCCATACGATCTGCATCATAGATAATTAGCGTGTTTACATTTGGAATATCTACACCCGTTTCAATGATAGTTGTACTAACAAGAACATCAAATTCTCCTTCCAAAAAGCCGAACATGACATTCTCGAGCTCTGATTCATTCATTTGCCCATGCGCAAATGTTACACGAGCCTCTGGCACAAGCATGCCAATATCCCTTGCCATCTTATCAATACTTTCCACACGATTATATAAGAAAAACACCTGTCCACCTCGTGCCATTTCTCGTTCAATCGCTTCTCGAACTAATACTGGATTATATTCCAGAACATAGGTTTGAATTGGGAAACGATTCTCCGGTGGTGTTTCAATCACAGAAAGATCACGAACACCTAGCATAGACATATGAAGCGTACGTGGAATAGGAGTAGCGGTTAATGTTAATACATCGATATTTGTTTTCATCTGTTTAATTTTTTCTTTATGTTTTACACCAAATCGTTGTTCTTCATCGACGATTAAAAGTCCAAGGTCATGATATTCTACATCCTTGGATAAAATTCGGTGTGTTCCAATGACAATATCCACTAAACCACGCTTTAAGCCATCAATGGTTTCCTTCTGCTGTTTTGGAGTTCTAAATCTACTTAATAACCCAATACTTACAGGATAATCCTGAAATCTTTCTCGTACTGTTTCATAATGCTGTTGAGCAAGAATAGTGGTTGGTACCAATATAGCTACCTGCTTTCCATCAGCTACTGCTTTAAATGCCGCACGAATAGCTACTTCTGTCTTTCCATATCCTACATCACCACATAATAAGCGGTCCATTGGCCTTTCCTTTTCCATATCCTGCTTAATTTCCTCAATACACCGGAGCTGATCCTCTGTTTCTTGATACGCAAATGCTGCATCAAACTCCCGTTGCATTTCACCATCCCGAGAAAAAGCAAAGCCCTTCCTCGATTCTCTTTCTGCATACAGCTTAATTAGATCATCCGCGATATCCTCGACAGAGCTTTGCACCTTTCGTTTTACCTTTTTCCAATCACTGCCACCTAGTTTATATAGCTTTGGTTCCTTTCCTTCAGAGCCAACATATTTTTTAACTAAGTCTAACTGATCGATCGGAACGAAAAGCTTATCATCACCAGAATATTTTATCAGCATATAATCCTTATGCTTATCATTCACTTCTAAAGTTTCAATACCTAAATACCTACCAATACCATGATTAACATGAACGACATAATCGCCAACCTTTAATTCCTGGTAGTTCTGTATTCGTTCAGCATTGGAGATATTTTGTTTTTTTCGTGGTCGCTTGGATTTCTTCTTAAATAATTCATTTTCGGTAATAATCGCAAGCTTATGCATCGGTAATTCAATTCCGCTACTCATGTTTGCTACGACAATCGTAGGAATATCGACTGGAAGCTTTAAGGTATTCGATACCGCTGCATCAATGTCGTAGTCTGCTAATATCGAGTGAATCTTCTCCGCCCTTTTTTCATTTGGAGCAGCAATGACAACGGAGTAGTCGCCCTTTTCCCATCGTTTAAGTTCATTTTTGAACAAATGCATTTGACCATGAAATTCCTGCATCGCTCGTGAGGAAAGATTAATGATATTTTGTGGGCTCGTATTTGGAATATGTCGCAAAAATACCGACATATAGATTCGTGGGGTAGTAATCTTACCCCATACGGAATGCCAGTCATAAGAGAACTCACTACCAATAACCATCTTATTTGCTTCCAATAGACTACTGTACCATTCAGCCTCCTCATGGTCTAAATTGGTAGCAGTCTCATGAATCCTACTCATTTCATCAAAAATGATTAAGCCCCCAGAAGGTAAATAATCTAATAAACTAGCAGGGTTTTCATAGAAAAAGCCTACATATTTTTGCATTTCTGGGTAATGTTCTAAATTTCTTAATCGACTTATATCAGCCTCAATGGATTCTACTAAGGTTTCCTTTGCTTCGTTTGTCTTTAATTTCTTTAATGTTTTAGAAAATGCCTCTTCTAAACGATCTGCTCCTCTACCAATATCCTCATTGGTTAATAATAGTTCTGTCGCAGGACCAACACTTACCTCTTGTAGCCGTTCTAAAGAACGCTGTGTATCGGCATCAAAATAACGAATAGAGTCTACTTCATCATCGAATAACTCAATTCGGATTGGGTATGCCTCTGTAACTGGATAAATATCAATAATACCACCTCGTCGACTGAACTCTCCAGGAGCAGTAACCATAGAAGCATGTTCATAACCCATATCAATTAAAGAGCCTAAATAGCTGTTAATGTCAATTTCTTCACCTTCCGTGAAGGTTAATTGGTATTTACTCCAATAACGCTTTGGGGGTAAGATTCTTTTCAATGCTGCAACCGGCGCAATTAATATTCCTGAATTGCTCATAGACCATTTTGTTAATGCTTCTATTCGCTGGCTTCTTAGCTCTGGACTTGATATTGCTATTTCAGAAGCTATTAACTCATTTACCGGATATAAATGAACGTGATCTTCCTCTAAAAAAACGCTTAAATCGTCATATAATTGCTGTGCCTGTACTAACTGATAGGTGAGTAACAAAATTGGCCGCTTTGTGCTTGACTCTATTGCAGAAACAAGCATACTTCTAGCGGAGCCTGAAAGGCCTGCCACCATTTGCTCCTTTAATCCACCATCAACACCTGTAATAATGGATTGTATATCTTTCATGGATTGTAAATATTCATTCAAATCTTTCACTCTAATACCCCCATTGTTACCTTCCCTAAGCAACAAAACATATTGTTTGATGTATCGAAGGCTAACACAAACCTTTTCATATGCTGCTACTCCTCTAACTAAAGATGTCTACTAAACTGATTAGCATGCTCTTTAAAACTATTATAATAAGCGCAAAAATGCCTTGGTTTAAGCAACCAAAGCTTTTTACTTCTATCTCATTACTGTATAAAATAATCTAATTCATGATATTCCGGATGATGTCCTAACGACTCCTCGCAATTTTCGCAAATCGCTTGAATGTGAACATCCCCATTTGAATTATAGTGAATCATTTCTTTTTTTTCCTCATTTGTTAGCTTATTCCAACCAAGAGCATTGGTATCAACCATTGTCTCATTAATTTCACCGATTACATGCCCGCAATGTCTACATGTATAGACAATTGACATTTCAAAAACCTCCTCGGATAAACATGAACGATTAGTTATTAGGTTTATCCGAAAAGGAACAATTTATACGATGATTACTGAAATTCTATTCCTTATTGTTAAATTCATTCATTACTTCCTCAAATGGCGTCTCTAACCATCTAACACAGGCATCAGCTGCCTTTTCAACACTTTCTTGTACCATTGATTGCTGATCATCCGGAAAAGTACCAAGAACATAATCAACAACTGGTTGGGAATTAGTTGGACGACCTATTCCGATACGAATTCGCTTAAAGTCCTTTGTGCCAAGGTGATCAATAATGGAACGAATTCCATTATGTCCCCCATGACCACCCTTTTGACGTAATCGTATTTTTCCTGGAGGTAAATCTAAATCGTCATAGATTATAAGAACATCTTCTAAATCAATATTAAAGTAATCCATAAGTGGTCGAAGTGATTCGCCGGAGAGATTCATATAGGTTTGTGGTTTTAACAATAAAATCTTCTCACCGTTAATAGTTTCGATAGCATACTTACCTTTAAATTTATCTTTATTTAGCTGAAAATTATTCCGCGTTACTAGTTCATCAATCACCATAAAGCCTATATTATGTCTAGTAGACTCGTATTTTACTCCTGGATTTCCTAATCCAACAATACATTTCATCCTAAATCTTCCTTTTTCAAAATATGATGTGTATCAAAAGCACCCTATTATATAACCAATAATTTGCTAATCCGTGAAACATAGGGCTAGCAACCTTGGATTTCATTCACATTCTTTGAAAATACAATAATCCCTCCATATAAAGAGATATATATGGAGGGTTCTCTTATTTATGCTTTACATTATTATGTCATCTGTTAGTCTGCATTTGCATCTGTCTGTGCTTCACCAGTAAATTCAGGCTCTGCGCTCGTTTCCTCTGTACCTTCCATATCAGCATTTGTATTAGGTGCAAGGATACTTGCAATAACCGTATCTTTATCCTCTAATACTTGATATGCTGCTGACTTTGGAATTTCTGCTACAGAGACAATATCTCCAATGCTATGTGTTGAGATATCAATGGTAATTTCGCTTGGAATATCTGTTGGTTTAGCACGAACCTGTACCTCAAATAGTGGCTGTTGAACAACACCATTCTCAGGCTCCCCAATTAGTCGCACCGGGACAGCAGTATCCATTTCTTGTTCCATGTTCAAAACAAAGAAATCCGCATGTATTACCTGACCCTTAATTTTATCAGTCTGATATTCGTGTAGCATAACATTGACAGGAGCTTCTCCCTCAATGTTCAATGAGATAATGGCATTTTTACCTTCATCTCGTACAGTTTTCATAAGTTCCATACCATCAACTGCTATTGATTTAGATTCCTTTTCTTTTCCGTAGACGACACTTGGGACTTGTCCACTTTTTCTGAGCTTTTTAGTTGCCGACTTTGCATGATCTTCTCGTTTCATTGCTTTTAAGGTTACTGACATCATAATCATCCCTTTCAAATTAGTAAAACTAGAGTCATCCACTGTCACAAACTTTCTCGTATGAAATTTTTATCTAATTCAACCTTTGCATCTATAGTATGTTTACCCTAATCGAACTTCATTAAACATTAATCAAATAAAATACTAACGGATTGTTGTTCATGTACTCGAATGATTGCTTCACCAATTAGTGCTGCAACAGATAGCTGTGTGATTTTATCAATCATCTTATCCTTAGGCAATGGGATAGAATTTGTAATGACCAATTCCTTAATATTGGAGTTTTCAATACGTTCAATTGCTGGTCCTGATAGAACAGGGTGTGTACAACAAGCGTATACCTCTTTCGCACCGTTTTCAACTAACGCATTAGCTGCTAAGGTAATCGTTCCAGCAGTATCAATAATATCATCAATTAGGATGGCTGTTTTTCCTTCTACATTCCCAATAATATTCATAACCTCTGCCACATTTGGACGTGGTCTTCTCTTATCAATAATACCAATAGGCGCCTTCAATCGATCAGCCATTTTTCTTGCTCGTGTTACACCACCGTGATCTGGAGAAACAATGATAATATCATCGAAATTTTTTGCCTCAAAGTAATCTGATAATAGAGGAACTCCCTGTAAGTGATCAATAGGACGATCGAAAAATCCTTGAATTTGCGGAGCATGTAAATCTAATGTTATTACTCGGTCAGCACCAGCGGTTTCAATTAAATCAGCTACTAATTTCGCTGTAATTGGTTCCCTAGCACGTGCTTTTCGGTCCTGTCTCGCATACCCATAATATGGCATGACAACATTAATGGTTTTAGCTGATGCACGTTTTAGGGCATCTAGCATAATTAATAACTCCATAAGATGCTGGTTTACGGGTGAACTTGTTGATTGAACAACATATACATCACAGCCACGTACACTTTCTTCAATGTTAATCTGTACTTCCCCATCACTAAATGTCGTTACCGTACACTTCCCTAGTGAAATCCCTATATGGTCGGCAATTTCCTCGGCTAATTTTAGGTTCGAATTTAGTGAAAAAACCTTCATGTTTGAATTCTGGTATTGAGACATGAACTTACCCTCCGTTAATTTTTATCCTTAAGTCTGTTCTTTATTCTTGTAGCATAGCCTTCCTTATTCGCCTGTCTTGCACGTGCTACAGACAATGCATCTGCTGGTACATCCTTGGTAATTGTAGAACCTGCAGCAACATATGATCCTTTTCCAATTGTTACAGGAGCAATTAAATTTGAATTACAGCCAATAAATGCATCATCTTCAATGGTAGTTAAGTGTTTGTTTTTACCATCATAGTTCACTGTTATTGTACCACATCCGATGTTCACATTGCTCCCAACTTGCGCATCTCCGATATAGCTTAGATGAGAAACCTTACTTCCAACACCAAGTTCGGATTTTTTAATTTCTACAAAGTTACCGATCTTCACCTCATCAGCTATCACTGCATCTGGGCGAATATGAGCGAAAGGTCCTATTTTAACGCGCTCACCGATTTTACTATCTGTGGCCACACTTTGTTTAATAACGGTATCCTTACCAACCTCACAATTTACGATTTCACTGTTAGGACCAATTATTGCATTTTCACGAATAATAGAGGGACCAGAAATCATCGTTCCTGGGTAAATGACAACATCTGATTCAATTACAACATCAGTCTCAATATAAGTATTATCTGGATCGATAATGGTAACACCATTACGCATATGCATTTCATTGATACGACGCTTCATAAGCTTTTCTGCTTGCGCTAGTGCTAATCGATCATTGACACCTAATGTCTCATCGAAATCTGGGCATAAAAATGCCATAACCTTTTCCGATTTCTTTTTCAGTATTTCAATAACATCTGTTAAATAATATTCACCTTGAGCATTTTCATTTGTGACACTTCTTAATGCCTCAAATAATACTTCATTATCAAAGCAATAAGTGCCTGTATTAATCTCATCTACTAAGAGCTCTTCCGGACTCGCATCTTTTTGTTCGACAATCCGCTCTACCTCATGATTAGCATTTCGAATAACTCTTCCGTAACCATACGGTTTTTCAGCCTTAGCAGTTAATATGGTAGCCTTGGATCCTTCTTTTTCGTGAAATTCTACAAGCTTATGAAAGGTTTCTTCAGAAATGAGTGGTGTATCCCCACATACTACGATGGTAGTACCTTTTTTATCTTGTAATAATTCCTCAGCCTGCATCACTGCATGTCCAGTTCCAAGCTGTTCCTCTTGAAGCACATACTCGGACGTCTCACCAAGCTGCTCTTTTACTTTATCAGAGCCATAGCCTACTACAGTTACAATCTCCTCTAGTCCTACAGCTTTAACATGTTCCAACACATGCTGCACCATTGGTTTTCCTAAAACAGGATGCAGTACTTTATAGAGCTTTGATTTCATTCTTGTTCCTTGTCCAGCGGCAAGGATGATAGCATATCTCTTTGTCACGAGGAAATCCTCCAATACCTTAATTAGTGAGTAATTGCATTATATGCTTTCCATTTCCATTTTGACTATATCTCAAAAAACTGATGATTTCAACCGAAAGCAATAGGAGAAATGCTTATTTAATATATGTAAATGAGTCAATTTGTGGAAAAAACGGGGAAACAAAAAAAGAAGGCTAATCTTAAGGAGATTAGACCTCTAAGTTGTGTTGAAAAGGGTTTCATTTTTAGGAAGCGCCAGCCTCCTCATATTCCACTTCTTCACCCGCACGGCGATATTCTTCTAATACTGCATCTTGAATCTTAGAACGTGTATTAGAGTTTATCGGATGTGCGATATCTCTGAATTCACCATCAGGAGTTCGTTTAGAAGGCATTGCCACGAATAATCCATTATTTCCGTCGATAACTCGGATATCATGAACTACGAATTCCTGATCTAACGTAATAGATGCGATTGCACGCATTCTACCTTCCGTATTAACACGGCGTAATCTTACGTCAGTTACTTCCATGCTGTTTCACCACCTTTTCGTCTATAAGTTAATGTAAGTAATTCTACAAAAAATGTAAAAATCCTGCCTAGAATTGAAAAAAGTTTAATTATTTTCACAAAAACAAAAAAATAAGACCCTTTCTGTAAAAAAAGATCTTATTGCACATAATCTATTCAATGAAATTTCCTAATTGTACCGAGATGAAATTTTGCTTAATATCAACATTAGATATCTTCACTAAAGATGTATAATGATTAACAATTCGTTCCTCTTCTTCATCATCCGCTTCAGCAAGCACCCCAATAGCTCTTACATTTGCATCAAATTCCTTTAGCAGGCTTACCATTCCATTGATTGTTCCTCCTGCTTTCATGAAGTCGTCAATAATACAAACGTTAGAGCCCTCTGCTAAACTACGCTTCGGTAAAACCATGGTTTGAATTTTTCTTGAGGATCCCGAAACATAATTGATGCTGACCGATGATCCTTCTGTAACCTTAGGGTCCCTTCTTACAATGACAACCGGAACGTTTAAAAAGGAAGCAACCGCATAGGCTAGCGGAATTCCCTTCGTAGCAACTGTTACAACGACATCAATTTCCAAGTCGGAAAACTTAGATGCAAAAATACGCCCTATTTCCCGTACCGTACTGGGCTCTCCTAATATATCACTCATATACAAATATCCTCCTGGAAGGATACGATTGGGGTCCATTAATCGTTCACATAGCTTTTTAACAAACGCTATACCATTATTTCGCGAAGACTCAGGGATATACATCACACCACCTGCAGATCCAGCCGTTCGTTTTAAATAACCTAGACCCTCATCTTGAAATAGCTGGTCAATAATATCCAAGTCTTCACTGATAGATGCTTTAGCCGCATTATATTTTTCCGAAAACGAAGGTAAATTTTTATGTACTCTTGGATTTTCTAGAAAAAAGTTGGTCAAAGCAACTAACCGCCCGCTTCTCTTCATGCCTTCACCTCGAAAACCGAATTTTCTTATCTTAACTTAACACCATTATATGACTTTAGCAAGGGCTAGCCAATCAAACGAACCAAATATACCTCTTCACAAAAACCTTTCATGCTATTATAAATTCTCTGTGCTTTCGTTTCCTGTTCAACCAATCCGTAAACCGTCGGACCACTTCCACTCATTAAAACTCCCCTTGCCCCAGCAAGCATCATTTTTTCTTTGATTCGTTGAACCTCTGGGTGAAGAGAAATTGTAATGGGTTCTAATGCATTACCAATCATTTCACAAAGCATTGCAAAATTTTTATTATATAACGCCTGAACAACACCTTCTGTATTCGGGTGAATAATCTCGTCCATTTTCACTCGTTGAAAAACGGTTCGAGTAGATACCCCAATATCCGGTTTAGCCAAAATTACCCAGAAAGGTGGTGGTGAAGGTAATGGTTCAATAATTTCACCATACCCCTTCGCCATTCCAGTTGACCCGTAAACGCAAAATGGAATGTCCGAGCCTAATGTTGCCCCAAGCGCCGCCAGCTCTGCTGTAGGAATATTCATTTTCCATAATTTATTTAGTCCTCTTAAGACTGCGGCAGCATCCGTACTTCCGCCCCCCAAACCAGCTGATACAGGAATGACCTTTTCAATTTTTATATGTACACCCTTTGTTATATTATATTTTGTCTTAAAGGCCTTCGCTGCCTTATAAGCCAAATTCCGCTCATCATTTGGTACATACCGGCTCCATAAGGAAACCTCAATACGATCTTCCTGTATGGTATTCAACTCAATTCGGTCTGCTAAATCAACGGTCGTCATGATCATTTCGACATCATGATAACCATCATTCCGCTTTCCTAACACATCAAGAGAAAGGTTGATTTTAGCAGGTGCTTTTTCAAAATGAGTCATCTCCGTCACCTACTTTTTTCATGTATGGAAATTGTAACATATATTAAAAAAAGGTGGAAGCGACTGAGAGTATTGTATTTTTTGGGTGTGGTTATTTAGGTTTATTTTGAGAGCACACTCCCGAATCTTGAGTTCACTGTCCATTGGGCGCATATTTCGAGATCATCCCTCCTCACAAAAATACAGAGCAGACCGATTATGGTCTCCTCTGCATATTTTGCTCGGCTATTTCAATTGCACGCTTAACCATGTTCCCGGCATCCCTTGCCTTTATTCCGCCCCAGCCTTCTTTTTGCACAGTGTCGTAAAAGCCTAACTCTTTAGCAATTTCTTCTTTCAATTGGTCTGACATTATTCCACGTCTACCCATGAAAGAACAACCCCTTTCTGTTATAACTTGTTACGACATGCTTAGTTTTTACTATTTGTTCAGTCTATAACCAAGTAACTATTTGGAGGGTAAGGAAATAAAAGACAAAAAATAAGGACCAGTTCACCTTTAGGCTACTGGTCCATTACTACTGATTTTGTATTTTCATCATTGAAGTTAAGTTCTACTGTTTCTGTAAGAACGTCTGCGTAACTATATGACACACGTTCAAAAGCATTTTCTTCTTGGTCGAGTTCTACAATAAATACAGAAGGATACGTTTCAGCTAATACTCCCGATCTTTCTATCGTCTTCCTTCTGCCTCCGTTAGCTTTTAACGTCAGCCTTTTTCCAATCTGACCTTCAAGACCTTGTTTTATTTCAATTAAAGTTTTAGCCAATTCACTCCACCTCACTGTATTTTAACTATATCATAAGCTTGTATAAAAGTCAAATAAAATTTATATTATATCAATATTTGTTTTTCGATGTCAACAACTAAAATTACCCTATTGATGTTATTATGACAAATTGTTAACAAAATATGTATTTTATTTTTAAACTTTTTCTTTTTCGTGTCTTCTGCCAATGCGACAATCTTAATAAGGTTCATTACCATAACTTATATTCTTAACCCTTTTTTCTAATTCAATTAAATGTCATGCTGATTGGTTAAAGATATTTATTATGAAATCACTTTATCTTACATAGTACGAAATCTATAATGAAAGGAGGATGGTCGACTCAATTAAAAGGCTTTCTATTGAGTATTTAACGAAGGAAGTGAACGATATGGATAACCTTAAAACGATACTAACGAACCACTATGATATAGACATGGTTAATTATCGCAAGCAGCAAGGTGGATGGGCTGCTTTAGCTTATGAGGTGTCCGATGAAACAAAGAAATATTTTCTCAAAGCATACGAAAAAAGTAGAGCCTCTACTCCAAAATTAACAAAACGAATCGAACAATATGTTCCTATATTGATTTGGCTAAATAATAATAGTAATTTGCAGGGAAAAATTCCCACACCTTACCTAACTAATACAGGGATATATCTATGTGAAGACGAGGATAATATTTATTTACTATACGATTATATTGAGGGAGAAACCATTGGCGACAAGGAATTAACGGGTAGTCAAATTCAGCAGCTGACATATTTGATATCAGAACTACATGTTTATGGAGAAGATATACCCTTTGATACGAATGCAATAAAAGAAGACTATCATGTTCCTTTTTTAGAGCCTTTACGAAGCATAGTGGACAATAGAAATGCAAATGTTTCCATTGACGTTAGAAAACTGATCACCATGTATCGCTATGTGCTAAAGGAAACGATTGACAGGGTTGAAATACTATCAGAGCTATTAAAAACTAAAAATGGAAGGCTGGCCTTATGTCATACTGATTTGCATTACTGGAATTTAATGCAATCAGCGCAATTAATGTTAATCGATTGGGAAGGATTAAAATTAGCTCCTGTTGAAGCTGATATGATGTTCCTAGTCGACAAACCATATTTTGAAGCGTTCTTAAGTAAATACCAAAAAAGACATCCTCATTATTCGCTTGATCAGGATGCCTTGGAGTTTTATCAAAAAAGAAGAAGACTTGAGGACATATGGGAATTTACTGAACAGCTTTTGTATGATAATCCAGATAGTCAGGAACGTGTTACAGTGATCGATTATTTAAAAGAAGAACTAAAGTCGTTGGGTTAATAAAGACTCTTCACTCTCTAAAAGCTAGAGGAAGCGTCTTTTTACCTTTTGCAATTCAGAGGGATATTCTTATAAGAATATCTTTTTTCTAATCAAAATTTCTGCAATGAATAGATTAAGAAACCAGCATGACCACACCGCAATCGTGTAGGAAATTCCATAGGGTACATTCATAATTGTATGGGTAATGAGCACAATAATATAAATTGTCATATTGGCAAAGGAGAGAAAGAAGCTTCGAGTCATCCACTTACTATGTACAATTACTCTTTTCCGTTTAATATTCCAATAACCCATCATTGTCGTTCCAAGCCATAATGTATTTAAGATATGAAACCCTATTGTGCTAAGCCACCCTCCTGTTGCAAAGAAGGAGACATAGAATCCTGGAATAAAATTCAACATAATAAACAAGACGTATAATCGTCCATTCCAACGATGAAAGTTCATTGCGTTAACTCGTATTTTCTTCAATATTCCTAATGGCCCGGTAAGAAGGGATAGAATAGCTAGCAAAATATGAATACGAATCATAATTACCCATAAGGATTCATTTGATAAAATGTCATCCTTCTTCAATATAAATTTTTCAAATGTAGGATCAACCATGAAATTCTTTGAAAAAGTATGGAATACCCACATAATCGGAATAATGAGGACCATGATGAGCGTAAATTTTTTCATTCCATTTATTCCTCCATTGACTTATTAATAAAATAAACTACGATTTGTCATGATAAAAATAGCAGCAATAATGAATAAGCTAATTAACCATGCAAATCTTTTTAACGTTAACCTATGATTAGCTACTAGCTCCTCTGGATTCTCTGATCCAATAATCCTTTTCATGTTTTTTTGAATCATTCCCACCATGCCACCAATCATCAAAAGTAGTAAAATTGCTACTACTAACCATAATTTAGAAGGGTATGATCGATAAGCCATTATCATCCACCCTCCTGAAATGGTTAAAAAAATCAATGCATAATGCCCACTTCGAGTAAAATTCAAAACCGTTCTTATAATAGCCTTTAACTCATCCCCTGTTCTAGAAAACAACGTATTCATCACGAAGGGTAAAGCAAGAAAGGTTCCTAAAACTAAAGAACTTAGTACGTGGACAAATAGTAAAATCGAATACATCCTTCCCACACTCCTTTATGAAATACGATGTCCACTTAATTTGGATGATGGAAGCATTCCAGCTTTTGCAACCCCATGCATTTCATTTCCATCTACAGTGACGGTAAACTTTAACGTGAGATGCATGGGCTTTGTCACTTTCATGGTCCACTTTAAGGTATTTCCTTCTAATACGGGGTTATCTAACGTTACTAGTTCCTTGCCTTGCCTTGCTGTTCCAACTATCCGCCCATTTTCCGCTGATAAATGGAGTAATACGGATAATTTTCCAATAGGAGTAGAAATGGTGGTATCCCATACCCCTTGAAAATCGATTAATTCGTTTATTTGGTTTGATGATTCTAAAATAGGTGCTTCGAGGGAATCCTCTTTTTGGCTCTCATTCGGTGCATTTCCTTCTGCCCTCCAAATGGTTCCTCTTCGCTCGTATTCAAACAATTGCTCCACAGCATGTGCAATACGAGGACCCAGCTCTCGTTCCACTAAATAAAGGGCAAGATCTAGTCCTGAAGTGACACCACCTCCAGTAATGAGATCACCATCATCTACCACCCGTGCATGAATAGCGTTAGCACCAGTTGTGCTCAAAAGATCCATTCCCATATGATGTGAAACTGCATAACGTCCCTCTAGTAATCCGATCATTGCTAGGATAAGAGAGCCTCCACAAACAGTGGAAAGCAAGATGTCAGGATTGTGAAATGCCTCTGTTAGTAGATCGCTTAATTCCGTCTCTGTTGCTCGTTGTAGTTTAACTGGTATAGCGTCTGGATCATTTGCATCTACTGAACCAGATGCACCTGGGACAAGAATGATGCCACCTGATTGTGTAACTAATTTTTCACTTGCTCTTAGCTTCAGCTGATTTACTCCACTTGTCACCATTCGTTCCCCTTCAGCTGAGACAAGTTTAACGGTAACTTCTTCCTTTGCGTACATAGCTGCTGCAGTAAAAACTTCATAAGGTGCTATTGCATCTAATAAATCAAACCCATCGAACAATATAATTTGAACATGCATGCACAAGACCTCCGTATTGTTATCGATTTTTTAGTAGATTTCTTAAAAAGAGAATTCGTAGTTCCAAGGTAAAGAATAAGCATGAAGTATCTCAAATGAAGTTACATAAATATCACAAAACAATCACAATCCATCACAAAACGTACGTCCAACCTTGTTCCTAATTAGAAAAGTGATAAACTAAAGTTGATTCTAGTAGGCTTGTAGAAAAAAGGTGGGTTACGAATGACGGGAAACCAAACAGTTCTTGTTGTAGATGATGACAAGAGTATTGTCGAGCTATTACAGGATTTCCTTGAGAATGATGGATTTGATGTAAAAACGGCATACAGAGCTACTCAGGCATTGGATGTTCTAAAGCGAGAAATGATACAGTGTATTGTTCTAGACATTATGATGCCAGAACAAAATGGGTTTGATTTATGCCGACAAATTCGCGAGGAGAGCGATGTCCCTATCCTTTTTTTGAGTGCCCGAAGTGACGATGTGGATAAAATTCGAGGTTTTGCACTTGGAGGAGATGATTATATCGTCAAAACAGCTTCACCTGCTGAAATCGTAGCAAGAGTAAAGGCAGTATTACGCAGATCAAGTTCACAAGACTTTAATAGAAGGATATTAAATTATGGTCGTCTTACCATCGATATCTCCATGAGGGAAGTTTTCATCGAAGGTAAAAGTATCTCCCTGACACCGAAAGAATATGACTTATTACAATTATTTGCGAAACATCCGAAATTTGTTTTCTCATATGAACAACTACTTGATAAATTTTGGGAGGGAGTAGGCGATAAGCATACTGTTCGGGTACATATTAGTCGCCTTCGAGAGAAAATAGAAGCAGATCCTAATCATCCAGTATTCATCGTAAACGAATGGGGTATAGGTTATCGCTTTAAAGGAGAGTAAGATGAGAACGATACGAATCCGAACACTTACGATATATTGTATATTTCTTACGTTGCTCGTACCATGGTTGTTTTTTTTACCTGCTCACTTTATTACAACAAAGCAGCTCCATATCGATATGGATGATCTACAGAAGGAGCAGCTGGAAGACACGATTCATCTCGTAGATGAAAATACACATAACTGGACGAACCCTAATTGGCAACGCCAATTTAAACACCATTTACAACAAATGAACATGGATGTATCCATTCAATCTCAGTCAAATCAGGTTATTTTTCAATCCACATCCAAACCTAACAAACCATTTATGAAAACAGAACATTTCTCCGTCATACAGGATGGGGAACTGTTAGGTAGGGTGACAATATCGTATACAAACTCTAGAATAATTCCAATGATTGCCGCTATCGGTGGACTGATTCTCTCCATTATCATCATTGCATGTGTCGTACGATTCTATATTCTGAAGCCACTGGAAAGGCTGAGCTATTGTGCAAGGCAAATAGCAGAGGGAGATCTGGATGTGAACTTACCTAAATCATTCATTAAGGAAGTCGCTGATGTCAATGAGGGATTTAGCGTTATGGTAAAAGGGTTAAAAGAGGCGTTTCAGAAACAAGCAGCGTTAGAGGAAGAACGTCGTTTCGTTATTGCTGCTGTTGCCCATGACTTACGAACGCCATTATTCGCTTTACGTGGTTATTTAGCTGGACTTGATCAGGGCATTGCGGATTCACCGGAAAAGAGAGCAAAGTATATCGCTGTATGCAAAGAAAAGTCGCAGCAGCTCGATTGCCTAGTAGAAGACCTGTTCACCTATACAAAAACGGACTACCAAGAAATGAAGCTGAAGAAATCGACTGTTTACCTTACACAGTTAATACAACTTTCCATTGAAAATCTTACCCCAAATGCTCAAGAGAAGAATATTTCTATTGTCTTGAATAAGTCGGAGGATGATGGAAATATCTTCGGGGATTCCCACTTGCTAGGTAGAGCAATTAATAATTTAATGGACAATGCGGTAAGGCATACACCTTTTGGTGGTAATATTTTTGTTCATAGTTATCAAGCTGATGGCAAACACATATTTACTTTACGTGATACAGGGGAAGGCTTCTCCACGGAGGAGCTGAAGCGAGCATTTGAACCCTTATATCGGGGAGAAGTATCGAGAAACCGCCATACTGGAGGAAGTGGGTTAGGATTAACGATCGCACAACGGATTATTAGGCATCACGGCGGGGACATCGTCTTAAAAAATCACCCTGAGGGCGGTGCGATTGTTACAGGTTGGATACCTTTGGACCCCAAATTGCCATCATAATTCCGATAACCTTTATGCGGTATAAGGAAAAAGTGGCTTTTCTAGACTCCTTAGAAGGGGGGCAAGCGATTACTTCACTTTTTGTATATTTTTAGCGGTCCACAAGAACGGGGACAAAATGAGGAAGGTATACTTGTAGAAATATTCAGAGGAGCATGCAATTAGTTAGTTATATGATAATAGAACCCGACTAGCCACGATGGCCTGTCGAGCTCTATTCCACTGTCTATTCTTTGGTAGGGGGCTCACTGGAATCGGGTTCACCTTCCTCTGTTAAATACGGAAGTCCAGTACGCATTAGTCCTCGGGTTTCAACTCCCCCCATGCCCTTTTCACCAGTTAATGTATTACGGAGTGCATCCCATACACTTACCTTCTCCATAAATGGTGTATAGGCGACTTTAGCTGCTATATACACGGGATCTAAAGCGTGGATATTAATTCGAAGTGGTGAGCTTGCGAAGTTTGCCCCAGCTCGAATTAAGGATTCAAAGTGAGATTGACATGCACCTGCAAAAATAACAAGCTGGTCTAAGTGAGGTATTCGTTTCCTTGCCTCACGGACCGTTTCAGCAAAATATTTTGAATGCCTGTAGGCACGTATGTCATCCTTTGATCCTTTACTTTTAGAAAATGAATCATGGCCAGTAATGACAATAATATCGGGCTGAATTTTTTCTAGTAGTGTAACGATTTGAAATGGCATTTCTTTTTCATTTACATGAACCCCATGTACCTGTAAACCTAAGCGTTGGTATAATGCGATACATTTTCTTAAGTATATTGGGTCACCATCTAAATGCAATACCTTTGCAGGCAATTGGAAGTAATCGGCATATTGATAGCCATCCGTTGATTGGAAATCTCGTTTCTCCTTCATTAGCTGATAATCCTGACGGAAGAGACGATAGGAAAATTCCTCTTTTTCCTTTCCCTCCTTCCTTCTATTCTGTAATTCCCTTTCCTCCACCTTCACTAAGTCATCTAATGGTGCATCTGCTTCCAAACGAATATCTTCACCATGTAAGATAGCTTTTTCTTGGGTAATCGATGATATGCGAAATAATAAATCATGATTATAGGATTTTCTGGTTACTAATTCACCTGCTACTCTGCGTTCCATATATCCACCTCACAGCTTTCAAAGGCTAGAAAGCATTCTACCCTATAGCGTATGAGTACCATGCCTAATACGTGCTTTAAAGCAATATAAAAAGCGAATGGTTTCGTAATCCATCCGCTACGCTTCATTTTGTTGATTATAGAAGGCATTTGCCAGCACACTAAATTCTTTCATATCAAGGGATTCCCCGCGCCTTGTTCCATCAATACCAATTGAATCTAAGATAGCATTTATTTTTTCCTTTTCGAACATACCTTTAAAATGGCTTGTTAAGTTATTTCTTAACGTTTTCCTTCTCTGTGCAAAACACGCCTGCACAAGTGTGAAAAAGTAATCTTCATCCTCCACGAAGACTGGAGGCTCTTCCCTAGCAACGAGTCTTAAGATACTCGAGTCTACATTTGGCTGTGGCATAAATACTGTTTTAGGTACATTCATGACCACTTTAGCTTCTGTATAATATTGAACAGCAATCGATAAAGACCCATAGCTTTTCGTATTAGGTGATGCTGCCATACGGTCAGCAACTTCCTTTTGAATCATTACTGTTATACTATCGACTGGTAGCCTTTCCCGCAAAAGCTTCATTAAAATTGGGGTCGTAATATAATAAGGCAAATTTGCTACGATATGAATGGTTTGATCGGTGGAGAAATTTTCCCTTATAATCTCATGTACATTAGCCTTTAATATATCTTCATGGATAATTTGAACATTTTCATAATCATGAAGTGTTTCCTCTAAAATCGGTAATAGGCGTCCATCTATTTCAAAAGCAACTACCTTGCTCGAATGAATCGCTAATTGCTCTGTTAATGCGCCAATCCCTGGACCAATTTCAATGGTTCCTGATTGCTTGTCAATTCCCGCATGGTTGATGATGTTTTGCAAAACATTCACATCGACTAAGAAATTCTGGCCAAGGCTTTTTTTGAAGGTAAATTGATAAGTTTGTAAAATTTCTTTTGTACGATTTGGTGTTGCAATATACTTCTTATCCATGAATGTCCTCCTGCTCTATTGTAAGCATTGCCTCTTCAAATTGCTCTTTCGTAATTTGAAACATCATTAGACGCTTTAATAGCTGTTTTCCATTAGTATGTCCGATTTGTAATAGCTCCCCTAGTTTTTCTCGCTTTCGACTTGCACCAGGTCCACCGATAAGCTGGTGATGTATTAAATCCTCTTTTGTAATGTTGATTTGTTCCAGATTTGCTAATTCATGCACATCTTCTAGCGCCTGTCTAATTGCTTCCACCGTCGCATGTTCTATTCCTAAGCTTTTATTGTTCGGATGCTTTGCTCTTGCTTTATCCTTTGTTAAAAAAGCATGCTTACATCCAGGTACAGCCTGATCAATGATATGTCGAATTCGTTCGCCAGGATAATCAGGGTCCGTGAAAATAATTACACCACGTTTTTCCTTTGCATGTTTAATTTGCTGCAAGGTCTTTTGATTAATAGCAGAACCATTTGTTTCAATTGTATCAGCATCAACAGCTTGCTTGATTTTTGCTGTATCATCTTTTCCTTCTACAACAATTATTTCTTTTATCCTCAAGAATTGTTCCTCACTTTGTCAAAAATAAAATATGCTCTTACCACTATAACATGGTAAGAGCATGAATTTCATTTAATCTAGAATAATTACTTTAACTTTTCTTACTCCCCACTTGTAAGCATCTGCTTTTGTTGGGACATGTATATCGATTCGATTGCCTTTGATATGACCACCTGTATCTCCAGCAATAGCTTCCCCATAGCCCTCAACCCAAACTCTTGTTCCAAGTGGAATAACACTTGGGTCTACGGCAATTAATTTTGTGTTAGGGTTCGCCTTTAAATTTATTCCAGTAGCAGTATTTCCTGAGCATCCATTACAATAAGCAGTAAATGCACTTGCTGTCATTGTAAACTCTCTCCCACCACTACTAGAAAGCGCTACTAGGTTTTTTGATTCCTTGGTGCCTACGACAACAATGCGGTTTTCACTTTCTTTTGTAACTTTTTCTTTTAGTAGTTCCCGCTTAACTTCTTTACCATTTTCATATGTCACTTCATAGGTTTTTAGCACGGCTCCGTCTGAACCTGATGCAAGGACCTTTTCACTGCCTTTTTCTAGAGAACTATCTTTACGAGTTTCTGTTTTAAAAGCAATAGTGTCCTTTACTTCTTCTGTCTTTTTCTCAATTCGAACGATGGAGATCGTACTGTCCTTTTGAACGGTCTTTTCTATTTCTGGTTCTACTTTATCAAGCTCTGTTAGTACAATATTATTCTTCTTTAACAGTTCTTCTACAGTGCCGCCAGTTGACCAGGCTTTTACCTTTTTACCACCATCATCAATCGTTACCTCAAAAGCTTGATGAATCGTTAATGTTATATCATCGTTTATAGCTCCTGTTAACGAATGAGAAATGTCATCACGATCAGTGATAGAAATATTATTCTCTTTTAGAAACGCTTCAACAGTATCAGCAACTGTATAATACATCTTCTTGTTTCCATCAATTGAAAGCATTACTTTGTTGGCTTTTTTATATGCTATTTCCATTCCATTTATAATTTTAGTATTTATATCATGTGAAATGAAATCGTGATCTCCTACTGTAATACCTACTTCTTCAAGCAATTCCTTAATCGTATCGGCATGGGTGTCAATAGTCCTAACTTCTCCATTTTCTGAAAATACTACTTCTCGCTCGGTTGCCTGAAAGATTAGTATAGTAGTAAATGTAGCTAGTGCTGCGATGCCGATACATGACATAACCAGCTTCCGTCTCGAGGCCGGCAATAGCTTTGAAAGAATTCGCATGCATCTTGCCTCCTTATTCGAATTGATTATATAGACACTATTATGTAAAAGTAAATGGTAATAGGATTACGGTCTCTTTACAATTTGGTTACAATGGGTAATTCAACCATAATATTCCAACCCGTTTAAAAGCTGAGAACGCTTGCTACTACTAGAACGGTAGAACTATTACAAAAGCAAAAAGACTAGAATTTTTTTCTAGTCTTTTTTATCTATAATTAGTATCTTTTTTACTTTTTAGCGATTAATTTGAAATAGTTTAAAGGCATTTTCAGTTGTTTTTTTACTCAATTCTTCTAAAGAAATACCCCTTAATTCTGCTATTTTTTCTGCCACTAGTTTAACATAAGATGGCTCATTTCGTTTTCCCCGATTTGGATGTGGAGCTAAATATGGTGCATCTGTTTCCACTAATAAACGATCGATCGGGACTTCTACAGCTACCTCCTTCGGTAAAGGCGCATTTTTAAAGGTTACTGGTCCTCCCAATGAAATATAGAAGTTCATATCCAGACACTGCTGTACATATTGTACGGAATCATTATAGCAGTGCATAATTCCTCCCACCTCGGATGCCCCTTCTTCCTCAAGTATCTGAAGAATATCTTCTGTTGCTTCTCGATTATGAATGATAATTGGCATGTTAACTTTTTTTGCTAGCTGAATTTGTTTCCGAAATACTTCCTTTTGGACATCCTTTGGGGACTTATCCCAATGATAGTCAAGCCCCATTTCACCAATAGCGACAACCTTTGGATGATGTGATAATTCCTCTATCCAAGCTAAATCCTCATCGGTCATATCAACCGCATCTACAGGATGCCAACCGACCGCCGCGTAAATCGTATCGTATTGCTCGGCAATTTCGATGGCAAGTGGAATGGTCTCTCGATCAAAGCCAACAACTACCATATACTGTACACCATTGGCAAATGCACGATGAATTACTTCGTCACGATCTTCGATAAATTGTGTTGCATTCATATGAACATGTGTGTCAAAAAGCATCGTAATTATCCTTTCTACTTAGAAAATCATAGGGATGCCAAAGCTTGAGCATCCGTTCATGTTAAAACCTTTAAAAAAGGTCAGAATTCTACATTTGTAGATACTGACCTCTTTTGTTTTTCTATCCTTATTTTACAATAGATCCATTTGGTAGTGATTCTTCGACAGTTGCTAGAGAAAGCTTGCCGTTCTCATCCTCACCAGATAAAATCATACCCTCTGAAAGCTCGCCACGTAATTTTACAGGTTTTAAGTTTGTCACACAGATAACTTTTTTTCCTACCATTTCTTCCGGTGTATAAAATTTCGCGATACCGGAGATAACCTGACGTTTTTCTGTTCCTAGATCAAGCTGTAATTTTAGTAGTTTATCTGCTTTTTCCATTTTTTCCGCATGAATAACCTCTGCTACGCGCATATCTAGCTTCATAAAGTCGTCATAGACTATTTCTGCTTTCTTATCTTCGGTTGTTTTTTCTTCTACTTTTGGTCCTTGCATCATCGCTTTGATTGCTGCTACTTCTTCTTTGACATCTAGTCGTGGGAACAGTGGGCTACCTTTTACTACAGCCGTCCCTGCTTTAATTTGCCCTAGTTTATAGACACTATCCCATTCTTTTAAGGCGTCCTCTTGAATACCTAGTTGTCTAAATATTTCAGCTGGTGACTCGGTTAAAAATGGTTGTAGCATAACAGCGACAATACGTAAGGAATCTGCTAAATGGGCCATTACATTACCAAGTCTATCTTTATTTGCCTCATCCTTCGCAAGCACCCATGGCTGTGTCTCATCAATATATTTATTCGTTCTACTAATTAATGACCAAATGGTAGAGAGTGCGACAGAAAACTGCATGTCTTCAAGTGCTTCTTCTACCTGTGTAATCGATTCTTTAATAGTAGCTTCAAGGGATTGATCTACCTCGGTCTCGCCAAGCTGATACGCTGGTAACTTTCCATCAAAGTACTTCTCAATCATTGCTACCGTACGATTAAGCAGGTTCCCTAAATCATTCGCTAAGTCAAAATTTGTCCGCTCTACAAAACCTTCTGGAGTAAATACACCATCAGATCCAAATGGTACCTCACGAAGCAAATAATAACGTAAGGCATCTAAACCATAACGATCAATAAGGCTTACTGGATCGACAACATTCCCCTTTGATTTAGACATTTTTCCATCTTTCATTAAGATCCATCCATGAGCAAATACCTTTTTCGGTAATGGTAAATCTAAAGCCATTAACATGATTGGCCAATAAATCGTATGGAAACGAACGATTTCCTTACTCATTAAATGAACATCTGCTGGCCAATATTTCCTAAACTTCTCATCATTCTCTGTTCCATAGCCGAGTGCAGTAATATAATTACTTAATGCATCAATCCATACATAAATAACATGCTTCGGGTTACCAGGTACCTTGATACCCCAATCAAATGTCGTACGAGAAACGGCCAAGTCCTCTAAACCCGGCTTGATAAAGTTATTTAACATTTCATTTTTACGGCTTTCAGGCTGTATAAATTCTGGATGCTCGTCATAATATTTTACAAGGCGGTCTACATATTTACTCATTTTAAAGAAGTAGGATTCTTCCTTCACCATTTCTACCTTACCGCCACAGTCAGGACAATGTCCATCTACTAATTGCCGCTCCGTAAAGAAGGATTCATCAGAGGTACAGTACCAGCCCTCATATTCGTCTAAATAGATATCCCCCTGCTTAACCAATTGATCAAAAATCTTGGCAACTACCTTTGTATGACGTTCCTGTGTTGTCCGGATAAAATCGTCATTTGTTATTTTGAGCTTTTTCCATAAATCTTGAATACCACTTACAATCTCATCCACATATTCCTGTGGCGTAACGCCTTTTTCTTCTGCTTTACGTTGAATTTTTTGACCATGCTCGTCCGTACCTGTTAAATACATGACATCATAGCCACGCATACGCTTATAACGTGAAATAGCATCCCCTGCAACAGTAGAGTACGCATGCCCTATATGTAATTTACCACTAGGATAATAAATAGGTGTTGTAATATAAAAAGTTTTCTTCTCACCCATTCTATTACCTCCTCGTCATATTTGATGATTCAATGATTCTTCTATTGTATCTATTTTAACAATAGATTTCCATATTTGTTTATTAGAAAGGCTCTTTCATGCAATTATTCTCCGAATTCTCTATTGTTAATCCCTCCCTTTTTTATAAAAACGATTGGAAAATATTATTGAATTTATAAGAAAATGGTTTAGTTCTATCGTATAAGGGGTAAGAAAAGAATGTTATTCATAAAATTTTCCTATTATTTCTTGTTTTTTCTGAATATAATTGACGATAATAGGATATTTTTGCTAATATTAAGCAAAAGAAATGTCGAAAAGTGACGATTTATGTGTGAATTATTAGGAGGAGGGGAAAGTATTATGAAATCAACTGGCATTGTTAGAAAAGTAGATGAGTTGGGAAGAGTCGTAATTCCAATAGAGTTACGACGGACATTGGACATAAACATTAAAGATCCATTAGAAATTTACGTTGACAATGACAAGGTCATATTAAAGAAGTATCAACCAAATATGGCCTGTCAAATTACTGGTGAATCCTCTGATGAGAATATCGCATTGGCAGACGGTAAAATTGTTTTAAGTCCAGAGGGCGCCAAGCTTCTCATACAAGAAATTCAATCACGTTTTAAATAAGCTATGAAAAAAAGTTATGAAAAACATAAAAAAAGGCCAAACTGAATAGATTTGGCTCTTTTTTTACGTTTTTCAGGAAAATTTTACTCTTTTATGTGATAGCTTTGATATACGTCACGCTTTGGTAAGCCTCTATCCTTAGCAACCTGTTTAATAGCATCCTTACTAGATAGACCTTTTTCGTTCATATAATATTCAACATGCTCCACTACAGTTAAACCATCCCACCAATTATCTTCTATATTTA
Organism: Ornithinibacillus bavariensis; assembly: GCF_018333235.1. Taxonomy (GTDB): domain Bacteria; phylum Bacillota; class Bacilli; order Bacillales; family Amphibacillaceae; genus Ornithinibacillus; species Ornithinibacillus bavariensis. Next base: position 47,527 of record NZ_BORP01000006.1, read on the forward strand.
TTGGCTCTTCAGAACTACCTTCTACTACAATACAGAATTCACCTTTTAGCTCTTGGTCCTCAGCCCAACCTACCAGCTCTTCCACTGTACCTCGAACAAATTCCTCAAATCGCTTTGTCAATTCACGAGCAATAGCGATTCTCCTATTTCCCAGTGTTTTAGAAATTGTCCTTAACGTATCCTTTATTCGATAAGGGGATTCGTAAAATAATAGAGTCGCTTTCAACCTACCTAGACGGTCAAGCTCAGCCTCCTTATCTTTTTGTTTTCTCGGCAAAAATCCATAGAATAGAAATTCCTTACTAGATAACCCTGAACCAACTAACGCACATAAGGCTGCATTTGCTCCAGGTAAAACAACAACAGAATATTGATGCTGGATAGCTGCTTCTACGATCTCAAACCCTGGGTCTGAGATTGCCGGCATGCCTGCATCACTAACAATAGCAATCGATTCTCCATTTGCTAACCGTTCTAACAGTTGCTTTTCCCTTTCCAGTTTATTGTGCTCATGATAACTAAGAAGTGGTGTAGCTATTTCAAAATGATTCAGTAGCTTTTTCGTATTTCTAGTATCTTCTGCAGCAATTACAGAGACTGTTTGTAAGGTAGAAAGAGCACGATGGGTTATATCCTCTAAATTTCCTATCGGTGTTGGAACCACATATAACGTTCCTTCTTCTCGCGGCTCAAAGCTCTTTTGAATCAGCATAATGCATAACCTCTTTCAATTTATCACGTATTAATTGAAACTTACCTTTTCTTGTTAATTGCTTAATTTCATATTCTCGCTTCATTGCAGCTTCCTTTGTTGGATATCTTTCTACAAACATCACTTGAAAGGGGCCTCGACCACGTGTATATTTAGCACCTTTTCCAGACTCATGCATTTTTAGGCGATGCTCAAGATCATTCGTGTAACCTGTATATAGCGTGTTATCATTGCATTTTAAGATATAGACAGTATGTTCTTCCTCAGTCATAAATAATCTCCTTTGCTTCATCTGTATAGGTTCCATCGTCCTTATAGATAATTAATGGTGGTAGGATATGTAAATCTGCTTTCCCATCACGAATTCCCTCTATTAATAGCATATTCGCTTCACGTCCTTTTTTTGGATAGACAAGACGTAAACGCTTGGGCTCAATTTTATGTTCTCTAAATGTCATTATGATATCGACAAGTCTACCTGGGCGATGTACCATAGCGACCTTACCACCTGGTTTCACATATAATTTACATGCCTTCACCGCATCCTCTAAGGTACAATATAGCTCATGTCTCGCAATGGTTAAGTACTCATTTTGATTATACTCCGTACGCTGAGGTGTTTTAAAATAAGGTGGATTACAGGTTACTGTATCAAAGCTACTATGCTGAAGCTGATCCTTTAAATTACGGATATCACCATGTATCATCGTTATTTTCTCTGTTAAATCATTTAGTTCAATACTGCGCTTTGCCATACTTATGATACGGTCCTGAATTTCTACTCCAATAATCGATGCTCTTGTATGTCTTGAAAGCAAGAGTGGAATTGCCCCATTCCCACTACATAGGTCTAATATAGACCCTCTACTTATTGGTATAGACGCAAAATTTGCTAATAATACGGCATCAAGGGAAAAGGAGAAGGCAGTAGGACTTTGAATAATTTGTAAGCTTTCATCTGCGACTAGATAGTCTAGTCGTTCATCATCATATAGTTGAACCATGGAAATTCCCTTTCTTATTGATTTTCAACATTATTTTATTTAATTATCTAAAGCAATACTCATAGATAGTTGCTTCGGCCAAACCCGTGGTCCGAATACACTCCGCTAATTTTGGCTATGTGACTGTTTTAACAAAAAGATATGGGTAAAATATTCTAAAAGAAAAAAGCTGCTTGGTATTCTCCAAACAGCTTTATTATACGTTATTTTGTTTTGCTAAGAAAATCTAAACAAAACATACAGTCCTCGTTTCTGCGGGGACTGCCAAATTCCAAGTTACAAATGTGAAATCCTTCTTCATATAATCGAGCTAGGTTATCATAACCTTCACTCGGCACCTTCAACGATTCCATTTCCTCACCTACTTTATCCTGAGCTGCTTCTTCCAGCTCTAATCTGTTCCGCAGATGATGATTTTCCATGGATAGTCGATGGTTTTCCTCAAGTAGGTCACTTAACTTTCCTTTTAGCTCTCCTAGCTGTTCATACAGTTCGCCAATTTGTTTTTCCATATCTGATACTTGATCAAATAACTGTCTTTTTTGCAATTCGACTCACTCCGTTATTCTTGGCCCTGAGCTGTAACAATTCCTTCTTCGATGAGTTCATCCAAGGTATATTCAATAGTTCGTTCAATTTCCGGGATTTCTATTTGAATGACACGATCCAGAATATTTAAACCGACAACATGACCCTCCCCGTGAGGTGTTTTCACATGCTCACCTAAATCAGGTAGTTCTCTCTTAGCTGCCTCATATTCATCGTTCTCGTATTTTAGACAACACATTAACCTGCCACATAATCCAGATATTTTTGCTGGATTAAGAGAAAGGTTTTGATCCTTCGCCATTTTAATAGAAACTGGCTCGAAATCTCCTAAAAATGTAGAACAGCATAGCATTCTACCACAGGGACCAATTCCACCTAGCATTTTGGCTTCGTCACGAACACCAATTTGCCTTAATTCTATTCTTGTTTTAAACATTGCAGCTAAGTCCTTAACAAGCTCACGAAAATCTACACGACCATCTGCTGTAAAATAAAAGATAATTTTATTTCGGTCGAAGGTATATTCGACATCAACCAAATTCATATCTAGGCCATGCTCTTCAATTTTATCCGTGCAAGCTCGGAATGCCTGGTCTGCATATTCCTTGTTCTCCATAACCGTTAATTTATCCTTGTCATTAGCAACACGGAGAACCTTTTTAAGAGGGAGAACAACATCCTCCTCATCGACTTCCTTCTTGGCAATTACTACCTTACCAAATTCGATTCCTCGTACCGTCTCGACAATCACATAACTATCATTCTCAATATCAAAGCCGGCAGGGTCAAAATAATATATTTTACCCGCTTTTTTAAAGCGGACGCCTATTACTCCTATCATATCATCACCTCTGTATTTGAAGTGTAACCTGTTCCATCACAAGTGTTGGATGAACATTTTGCTTCAATTTTTGTTTTGCCTTTAGCAAATCATGGAGGATAGCAATCAGTTTTTCCTGTGAAAAGGACATACCCATTTGCTCAAGGCGTTCATTTTGGTGAAAGAAAACAGAAGCATTTTCGATTCCAATTTGAAAATAAAGAATATCCTTAAACACTAAAAGCAATAAATCCAATCCTTGCTCTAGTTGAATTCGTTCCTTAAAATGCTGCATCCAATGATTATGTATAAATAAATATACATCATTTGAATTATCTGTAAATGTTTCTACTAATTGTACCACTAATTTTCGTGCTTCGGCAAACCACTCATCTTGACTTAACGAGATTGCCTCATCCAAATTATTGGTTAGTGCACTCATTAATTTAGCATTTGCCTCACTTAATCCTGCATCTAGTAGTCTTTGCTTTAAATGATACGGATTTAAAGGCTGCAAATCAATAACCTGACATCTTGAGCGAATAGTCGGCAAAATCGCTTGACTATTTTCCGTTAGCATGATGGCAGTCGTCTTTTTGTTCGGCTCCTCCAAGAACTTTAAAATACGGTTTGCAGCATTTGTTGTTAATGTATCTGCACCCTTTATAATATAAGCCTTTTGTTCCGATTCAAGACCTGAATATGTGAATTCCTTTTGTAGATTTTTAATCTGTTCTATCTTAATGGATTGTCCTTCTGGCTCAATCCAATGAACATCAGGATGATTTCTAGAATCTATTCGTTTACACGCATTGCATATTAAACAAGGATTAACACCAGATTTACTCTCACAGAACAATACCTTGGCAATTAGTGTAGCAATTGCTTCTTTTCCTGTCCCACGAGCACCCTGAATTAAATAAGCATGTGATATGCGGTCCTTTTGAATACTATTCGTTATTATTTTACTAGCCAAAGGCTGTATCTCAGCCACGTCAGACCACGATTTCATAGATTTCAATCCACCTTAAACAGCTTGTCCAACTATTACGTATATATATTAATCAGTAAACCCTTAATTTCACCTATTAACCCTAGTAGGTCTACTGACTTTTTTTCTTGATTCATAATTTCTTCTGTTAATTCCATTAACTTCTCATCTATTTGTTTAACGAGTGTTAGATTTCGGCTACTTCCTGTATAACTAAAGCTCAAAGACTTTTCGATATCCAGTCCATTCGTTACAGCTTCCTCTAAAAATCGTTTAATTAATCGTTTAAATTTCACTAAATCCTTAAACGCTCGAAACCGAGCCAATCGATCACCTTGCACAGTTATATCATTCATTAGCCTTTGTAATTCATTTTGTTGTAGCTTTTGGGTTTGGGACTGAACAATGGACTCAAAAGATAGCTGGTTATTTTTGGTTGTACGAACATTCTTTTGTGATGTATCCACCTGCTTTAACATTTCCTGACTTATTTTCACTGTTCAGCCCTCCTTAGACTTCTCTACCTTAATTTAAAACTGAAAAAAAGATTCAATTGGTAACACAAATACTGTTGCACCGCCAACTTCAACCTTAACTGGTCTTGGAATATAAGAATCCGCATTTCCGCCCATTGGTGAAATTGGTGCTACCATTTGTTCGCGGTGTGAGCAATTTTCCTTGATGATTTGAAGCACATCATCTACATACTCATCCTCACAGCCAATAATTAACGTCGTATTTCCTTCCTTCAAAAAACCACCGGTTGTTGCAAGCTTTGTAGATTGGTAATTGCTCTTTCCTAGTGCATCTGTTAAACGATTGGAATCCTTATCCTGAATTACCGCCATTACTAGTTTCATAAAAAACCCTCTCCTTTAATTGATTGTATTTAAAAAATGGGTTATTAATGATAAGCTGTCACTTTCTACCTTTTCCTTAGTTTGGTCTGCATTAATTACCTTAATACGTTCTGGAAATTGCTTAACTAGTATCTGATAGGCTTCGTACACTTTTTCGTGGAAAGCAATTTTTTCTAAATCTAATCGATTACGTTCTCGATCCTTGTTTGCCGCTATGCGCTCTAGCCCTTTACTTGGTTCAATATCAAAAAGTAAGGTTAGATCTGGCATCGCATTCTGGATGGCAAATTGATTGATGGTAAACACTTCATCCATCCCTAGATCTCTTGCATACCCTTGATAGGCAAGGCTACTATCAATAAATCTGTCACATAATATTACTTTCCCTTTTTCAAGCAATGGTAAAACCTTTTCCACTAGATGCTGTCTTCTAGCAGCTGCATATAATAATGCCTCTGTTCGCCCATCCATTGCCGTGTGGGTTGGATTTAAAATAATATCGCGAATCTTCTCCGCTATATCAATTCCGCCAGGCTCTCTTGTTGTGACCACATCATATCCTAATTCTTGTAGCTTCGTTCCCACAGAATGAAGGATTGACGTTTTTCCAGCACCCTCCACACCTTCAAATGTTATAAAATAACCACTCACCTTTTGTCTTCTCCTTTAGCTCATTCAAAAACTTCGATGCCTTGTTCGATATCGTGGTGTTGAAATGTTGCTCCTTGTTGTATTAAATGCCGAATTAGGCGAATTTGTTCTTCTGTAATTCGCTCCCCCTTTAAAATCACAGGTATTCCTGGGGGATATGGAATTACTGCTTCTGCAGCAATGTATCCTACTGTCTCCTCTAGTTTAGCTTTCTTCTTAGCTAACTTAAACATCTCATGATAGGAAACAGCTAGTTCTTGTATTGGTTCTTTAAATAATGTTCCTATCTCTATTGTAGCATGATTTGTCTTATATTTATATTGTTCGTTCATGTTTTTCACGATGTTTTCCACACGATTAAAATCCCGGAATTCTTCTAGTCCGTGTATAAATAAAACTTGCTTATCTGTTGCTAGCTCTGGGTATAGTAGATGCTTTTCAAATTCATGTGCTATTTCATAGCCAGATAAGCCTTCCTGAACCTGTAGTGTTATTTTCAATGGATCATGACTGGGCAACACATCCCAATCCTTTCCTTGGCTAAATAGTTGCCTTAACCGATGAGCACTAGTTAATATCGTATTTATTTTTTCCTTTGATAGTGAAGCTAGATAGGCTCTTGCTATATCAAGTGAGGCCATTAATGGATAGGATGGACTACTTGACTGAAGCATTTGTAAATAATGCTGTACACGATCCCTTGATAGTAAATCTGATTTCATATGTAAAAATGAAGCCATCGTCATTGCAGGTGCCATCTTATGTGCCGATTGAACCACTAAATCCGCCCCAAGCTCCACAGCAGAAATAGGAAAAGGATCACCAAGGCTAAAATGAACACCATGCGCTTCATCTACTAAGACAGGAATTTGGTATCGGTGGGCTAAATCAATCATATGCTTTAATGCATATGTATGACCAAAATAGTCAGGATACGTTAATACTAGTCCCTTTGCATCGGGATTTTCATGTAGTGCATTCTCCACCGTAGAATAATCTGGTGCGGTATAACGACAGACAGACTTGTCATATTCTGGACGAATAAAAATTGGCTTTGCACCACTCAGCTCCAGACCATTCATAATGGATTTATGGCAGTTCCGCTGCACAATAATTTTATCTCCTGGTGCGCAGGTTGATAAAATCATTGCCAAATTACCAGCCGTACTACCCCCAACCAGGAAAAATGTGTGATCAGCTTTAAAGTATTCCGCTGCCAATTTCTCCGCTTCGAAGATCACACCCTGTGCTGCATGTAAATCATCTAACCCTGTTAATTCAGTAACATCTAACGGTAAAATAAACTTAAAATATTCCCTCGCTTCTTCTAAAAAAACCGTCCCATTCTTATGTCCTGGTACATGGAAGGAGAATGGTTTTTTTTCCGCGAACTGTACTAGCTGATAGAACAGTGGCATTTCCTGATGGTTCATTCTCATGTTCCTCTCTGAAAAACTATTATTCTTATCATACCAACAAAAATAGCCTTTGTAATCCTAGTACAAAGGCTATTTCCAAAAAAATCTATGAAAGTATTGAGGGTCTATTAATATTTTTTAGCTTTTTTAAATAATAATTATATTTTTCCTCACGAGGCTCGGTATGAATGATATTATACTCGCACTCTGTACAAATAAACATATTGTATATATGGATTCCTTGATGTTTCTTTTCCTCACAAATCCCGCAATTCACGAACTCTACCAATCTTTCTTCCATTTTCCCCACCTCCGTTAAACTAATACTAGTTTGTCCATGTTTAACAGAAGCTATACTAGCAATCTCATGAAAATATTACGGAAGAATGATCATATGAATGGCAGCAAGTGAGGCTATTCCAAATAACCCTAAAAAACCTGATACAACTGCAGTAAAAATATTTATTGGAATATGTAATCCAAACGAGCCACCAAGCACATTAAAAAAGAATAAAAACAATATTCCAATCCCTAATTTAACGGTACCAGTTGCTAAAAATCGAAGTGGCTTAAAGGATGTCCCAACGAAAAGCAATAGAACAATAACAGCAACCATGATGGATATCACAACTTTAGGCTCCATCTTCATCAACTCCTTTTACTTGTCCCTAATAAGTAAATATGAAGTTGAGAAAGAAAAAAGAACAGTTATTATAATTCTATTCATTACAAAATAAAAACACCTACAAAAAATTTTTGTAAGTGTTTTTTAAAGCTATTTACTATATCGTACCGCACTAATCTTCCGGTGCTTTGCTTCCCGAAGTAAAAATAAATACTTGGATTGAGCAACCTTTTCACTACTTCTTCCCTCAAACGTTGGTTCAATCGATTGATTTATTAAGGATTTTATTTGTTTCCATTCTCTTTCGATGGAAAAAATAGCTTCAAGTAGCAGCTCATCGACCTCTCGCTTTTGTTTTCTTTTTTTTCTTCCCACAAGTGTCACCTTACCTTACAGTTCTCTCCTACCCTCTAATGCTTTTGATAATGTGACTTCATCTGCATATTCTAAATCGCCACCAACTGGTAACCCATGTGCAATTCTCGTTGTTTTGATACCAGATGGTTTTACTAATCGCGAAATATACATTGCAGTTGCTTCTCCCTCAATATTAGGGTTTGTTGCTAAAATTATTTCATTCACTTGTTCGTCCTTTAAACGATTTAACAAATCTGGAACATTTATGTCTTCAGGACCAATTCCATCCATCGGTGAAATGGCACCATGGAGCACATGATATTTTCCACGGTATTCCTTCATTTTCTCCATAGCAATGACATCCTTAGGATCCTGTACAACACAAATTACTGAGTTATCCCTTGATGGATCAGAACAAATCGCACAAGGATCCTGATCTGTAATATGGCCACAAACGGAGCAATGTGTCAGTTCCCGTTTTGCATTAACGAGTGAATTAGCAAACTCAAGTACATCATTATCTTTCATATTTAACACAAAAAAAGCCAGACGAACAGCCGTCTTAGGCCCAATACCTGGCAATTTTGTAAAGCTATCAATGAGCTTCGAAATCGGTTCTGGATAATACATGGTGTTTCCTCCTAGAAAAGCTAAAGGGCCAACCGCATTGTAACATCCGGACTGCACCTAAAGCTAAACATCATTGCTCCTAGAAAAGACCTGGAACATTCAATCCTTTGGTAAACTGACCCATTGTCTCATTAGTCTTCTCATCAATTTGCTTTAGTACATCATTGGTTGCAGCTATAATTAAATCCTGTAGCATTTCAATATCATCTGGATCAACAACTTCTTCTTTAATTACAACATCGGTAATTTCCTTTTTACCATTTGCTTTCACGGTTACCATCCCACCGCCAGCTGATGCTTCAAATTCCATTTCAAATAGTTCATCCTGAGCCTGCATCATTTTCTTCTGCATTTTTTGCATTTGCTTCATCATATTACCCATATTTCCCATACCTTTCATGGAAAACGCCTCCTTTTAGTTCAACTAATTAATCATGTATTTCGATCAAGTCATCTCCAAAAAGCTTTCTCGCTTCCTCCACTATTGGGTCACCGGTATTTTGCTCTTCAGTATTTGATGGCTCTTGATTCTTCAAATATTCATTACGCAATTCCTGCCAATCCTGGTTCGGAATTGGAATAATCGTTAACGGTTTATTTAACACGCTAGTTAATACAGACTCGACAAGCTCACGATTTTCTAAGAAAAGTGAACAGTGTATCTCATATTTAAATGCAACAACTAAAGCATTATCCGATGCAGCGGCAGGCTTTGAATCCTGTATCGTAGCATGTGCTGGTGCACTAGTTGTTTTTAACTTTCCTAAAAAGGCAGCCCACTGTGCTTGCACCTCTTTAAGTGCTGGCTTTTGCGCTTCTTTTAGTACATTTCGAATACGCTCATAAGGTATCTTATAGGTATTCTTTGATTTACTTGGTTGTTGCTTCCTTCTTTCAGGCTGCGACACAGCACCAGTTTGTACTGGAGCTTGTTTTAAATTCGTAATTTCTTTTTCAAGCTGTGCTAGCTTTTGGGTGAGCTGCATAACTGCTTCTGAAGAAACAGCATTTGTGCTTTCAGCTTGTGCTTGATATTGATTAGAAATGGTTATTATCGCAATTTCAATGAATACCTTTGGATTATTTGACCATTTCATTTCTTGCTGACATTGGTTTAATTCTAAAATAGCAGACTGAATCCATTTGTCAGTTACTTGCTCTGCTACTTTTTGAAAATCCTCATCAATCATTGCTCGTTCCAAAACTCCCTCTAATTGAGGTGCACTTCGATAGAGCAATAGATCACGTAAGAAATAAATGATATCATAAACAAATCGTGCTGGATCTTTTCCATTTTGAATCAGCTCATCGAGCATTTTTAAGGCTAGTTGTACGTCCTTCTGGTACATAGCAGAAACAATATTAGTTAATATTTTCTGAGATACTCCACCAGTAACCGCAAGAACATCCTCTAATTTCACTCCGTCCTCACTGTAGGAAATTGCTTGATCTAAAATACTAAGCGCATCCCGCATTCCACCATCAGCGGCAAGAGCTACAGCATCAAGTGCCTCTTTTGCTACCTCTACGTTTTCCGCATCGACAATGGTCTGCATACGCTCTACAATCGCTTGATTGGTAATTGGCTTAAAATCAAAGCGCTGACAGCGAGAAATAATGGTAAGTGGAATCTTATGCGGTTCTGTTGTTGCCAAAATAAAAACAACATGCTTTGGAGGCTCTTCCAATGTCTTTAATAATGCATTAAATGCATTAACAGAAATCATATGCACCTCGTCAATAATATACACCTTATAAGGTACAACACTGGATGCATATTTGACATTATCACGAATCTCACGAATGTCATCTACACTTGTATTAGAAGCAGCATCTATTTCAATAACATCTGATATCGTACCATCCTGTATACCACGGCAAGCTGCACATTCATTACATGGTTCTTTTACAGGAGCATGCTCACAATTAATTGTCTTGGCAAAAATTTTGGCAGCACTCGTTTTCCCTGTTCCTCGGGGACCAGAAAATAAATAAGCATGTGAAAATTTTTGTTGGACAATGGCATTTTGTAATGTTCGAGTAATATGACTTTGTCCTACTACATCCTGAAAAGTTTGCGGACGCCATACGCGATACAATGCTTGATAGCTCATAATGGAATTCCCCTCTTTAATATCTATTTAATTATACCGATTTTACAGGTTAATGTGAATGATAATGAAAAAAAGAATGAAAAGAATGATGAATAGTTCCATACGAATGAAAAGAAGATGAATTGTATGGAGGTTATAAGACGAGGTACAACAAAACCTCTTGTAGGACACAAGAGGTTTATCGCTATTATGTATGCCGTGCACCCACCGTCGATGAAGTAACCCCATGCGTTACTCAAGTTCATGGCTCGGTTTAGGTGACCCTGCGGCACACAGAAATGACCACTTACTGCTGCTTCCTTCCGGACCTGACAGGGTTCGTGGGTTTCTATTGCGCAGGACCTAAACGTCAACACCAATTCCTTGAGGCAGACCACACGGTCACCCACCTCGTGATGGGAATTCGGCCTCGCTATAGCGGATTGCGAGTACAGGGCACCGCTACCTCCCCGCTTAGCACGGTAATATTCATTATAACACGATGCTAAAAAAAATCAAAGAGCATGACGGTGAGATATTTTGGAAGAACTACTGTTTTTTTCTCGTTCGTAGCTCCTTAAAAAAATTCGAAAGTAATGAACTACACTTCTCCTCTAATACACCTCTTGTAACCGCCACCTGATGATTAAATCGTTTTTCATCCAACAAGTTCATAAGGGTTCCCGCACATCCTGCCTTTGGATCAGAGGCACCAAATACGACTCGTTTTATTCTAGATTGAACAATGGCTCCTGCACACATCGGACAAGGTTCCAATGTCACATATAAGGTACAATCCTCTAGTCTCCAGCTTCCTACTTTTTTATTTGCTTCACGAATAGCAATCAACTCCGCATGGGATAATGTTTCCTGCGAGGTTTCACGGATATTGAATCCAGTAGCGATTACTTCATCCTGAAAAACAATAATCGCACCGATAGGAACTTCATTCCTTTGAGATGCCTTTTCAGCTTCATTAATTGCCAATTGCATATAATACGCATCGTTCATTTTTTCCAGCTCACTTTAACTTTGGGATTTTCTATTTTTTAATACGATTCACGATTTATAAGCCTTCTTTGGGGTTATCTTAGGCGGATCATCGTATAAAGGATACCATGGTTGTTTTGTTTTAATTAATGATTCTATTTTTATGAAGGGGATAGTTATTGGCACATACGGAAGAGATTATATTTACTATTATCAAGTTTCTTATTGTTAATAAACACAAAAAGTATAGGAATGATGATTACCGACTTTGATCTGACCCCAATCATTATTAATGATAATAATCATATGGTGGAAAAGCTAAGAACCATATAAGATGACTACTTTCTCATTAAACCATAGCATTCTGCTCTTTTTCAAATTCCTTTAATAATCCCTTTACACAATCTAGAAGTAATACACATTATCTGCTGGGTTTTCAGGGGATAGTTGTGTTTTATTGACTGCAAAGGATGTATATGTGTGAAATTACGATGCATACCCTAAAAACTGTACAGCCTTAAGAGAAGAAGGATGTTGGTTGGCATACTCTTATCTTCTGCATTCCTAGATGAAAGTAACAATTGACCCAATCTAGACATAACGTACATGCCCCTCTTCATAAAGTTTTATATAGATAGACATATAGTGTTCAGGTAATCTGACGGACTTTAAGGAGGGAGTTTATGCAAATCCACGTTGTCGTACAGGGTGATTCTTTATTTTCTATTGCCAATAGATATGGCACAACCATAGATGCTCTTACAAATGCAAATGAGCTAGATGCCCCTAGTCAATTGGTGGTAGGGCAAGCATTAGTGATACCAATTGTAGGACAGTTTTATTTTGTTCGGCCCGGTGATACGTTATTTTCGATTGCGCAACGATTTGGTATTAGCTATCAGGAGTTAGCTAGGATTAATAATATTTCTGTTAATGCAACGCTTCAAACTGGATTTCGATTATATATTCCACAACAACCAAAACGAGATATCCTCGTTAATGCTTATGTAGAGCCTACGGGGGGCACTGTTTCCCAAACCCTAGAAAATGCCACTAGAGATACCGCTCCATATTTATCCTATCTTGCTCCATTTAGTTACCAAGTGAATCGAGATGGAAGTTTAACAGCCCCACCACTTAATAACTTCAAGGAAATTGCCGATGCCAATAACGCTAATTTAATGCTAGTAGTTACCACCCTTGAAGAGGGAGCTTTTAGTACGGAGCTTGGACATATCATCTTAACCGTTCAGGCCGTACAAAATAAATTGCTGGATAATATAATCAACACAGCACAGCAAGTTGGTTTTACCGATGTTCACTTTGATTTTGAGTATTTACCACCAGAAGATCGGGATGCTTATAACACCTTTTTACGAAAGGCAAAAGATCGACTGTCACAGGAAGGGTTACTTTTGTCAACAGCTCTCGCTCCAAAGGTAAGTGCAGAACAGCAAGGTGGGTTGTATGGAGCTCACGACTATCGTGCACATGGTGAAATAGTTGATTTAGTTGTATTAATGACATATGAATGGGGCTATAGTGGTGGACCTCCTATGGCTGTTTCACCGATTGATCAAGTACGACGAGTAGTGGATTATGCTCTGACAGTAATACCAGCCAATAAAATTTTATTAGGTCAAAATTTATACGGTTATGATTGGACATTACCATTTGTTCAAGGAGGACCATTAGCAAAGGCAGTAAGTCCACAGCAAGCAATAACACTTGCTAGAGAGCATAATGTAGCAATCCAATATGATATAACTGCACAAGCACCATTTTTCCGTTACAGGGATGCTCAAGGTAAGGACCATGAGGTCTGGTTTGAAGATGCCCGCTCCATCCAGGCAAAGTTTGATTTAATTAAAGAAAAAAGTCTTCGAGGAATCAGTTATTGGAAGCTAGGACTATCCTTCCCGCAGAATTGGTTGTTGCTGAGGGATAACTTTAATATTGTGAAGTTTGGATGAGTTGGGTTTGGCTTTGGATTCAAAATGTTATATTTGACGCTTTTGAGCTAAGGGGGCCTATGGAAGGGAGCTATAGGACTATAAGGGCTTGGATTTTGGGTTAGCTGGCTATTAGGGTGGTGCTATTGGACTGAAAGTACCTAATTTCCGCATTAACTGTCTATTAGAGCAGTTCTATTAGACTAAAATGCATGATTTCTGTGTTAACTGTCTATTAGAACTGTTCTATTGGACTGAAAGTGACTAATTTCTGCGTGAACTGTCTATTAACGCAGTTCTATTAGACTAAAATGCATGATTTCTGTGTTAACTGTCTATTAACGCAGTTCTATTAGACTGAAAGTACCTAATTTCCGCATTCACTGTCTATTAGCGCAGTTCTATTGGACTGAAACTGCCTAATTTCTGCGTGAACTGTCTATTAGAGCAGTTCTATTAGACTAAAATGCATGATTTCTGCATTAACTGTCTATTAGAACTGTTCTATTGGACTGACAGTGCATGATTTCTGCGTGAACTGTCTATTAGAGTGGTTCTATTAGACTGAAAGTACCTAATTTCTGCATTAACTGTCTATTAGAACCATTCTATTGGACTAAAATGCATGATTCCCACGTTAACTGTCTATTAGAGCAGTTCTATTAGACTGAGAATGTTGGATTTCGAGTTAGCTGTCTATTAGAGTGGCTCTATTGCACGATGAAGGACCAATTCCAGGTTACTTGTCAAATAGAGCATATTCGATTGACTACAGAAGCATGAACTATATGAGGAACACGTCTATCAAAGCAGTTTTACTCATCAAAGAATACGCAAGTAAAGTTCTTTATTAAAAATCCCCCTCCAGCACTCACACAACACTGGAGGGGGGTTCTTATTATTCTTCTAATGTTGAGGTGTCACCAGTCGGTAGTCCAAGCTCCCAAGATTTCAAAAGGCGACGCATGATTTTGCCGCTTCTTGTTTTTGGAATTGAGTCACGCACCTCTATTTCACGTGGTGCAGCGTGTGCGGCTAACTCTGTTTTAACGAATTTTCGTATGTCTTCCAGTAGCTCTGATGATTCCTCGTAGCCAGGATTCAAGGTAATAAATGCCTTGATGATTTCTCCGCGCTGTGGATCTGGTTTACCAATGACACCGGCTTCTGCAACTGCAGGGTGTTCGATTAATTTACTCTCGACCTCAAATGGACCCACGCGTTCTCCAGATGTATTGATGACATCATCTAGGCGGCCTTGAAACCAGAAATAACCATCTTCATCTCGGTAGGCGCTGTCACCTGAGACATACCACCCATTAATAAAATAGCTTTCGTATTTACCTGGGTTATTCCAAATCTGACGCATCATAGATGGCCAGCCTGCTTTAATTGCAAGATTTCCCATTTGGTTCGGTGGGATTTCATTTCCTTCATTATCAACTATCGTTGCTTCAATACCTGGTATTGGTTTGCCCATAGAACCTGGACGGATTTCCTCTGACGGTAGGTTGACAATTAACTGAGCGCCTGTTTCAGTCATCCACCATGTATCGTGAATTCGTAGATCAAATGCCTTTAATCCCCATGTGATGACCTCCGGATTTAAGGGTTCACCAACACTCATAATATGACGAAGTGAAGATAGGTCGAACGTTTTCACTAGGTCCTCTCCTGCACTCACTAGCATCCGTAATGCGGTTGGTGCAGTATACCAGACCGTTACCTTATTTTTGGCTAAGGTTTCATACCAATCTTCTGGTGTGAAGCGTCCACCACGAATGACATTGGTTACACCATGTAGCCACGGAGCAAAAATTCCATAGCTTGTTCCAGTCACCCAGCCTGGGTCAGCAGTACACCAATAGATATCATCCTCTTTTAAATCTAGGACCCATTCACCTGTTGCATAATGTTGGATCATGGCATTATGGACATGGTACACACCCTTAGGTTTACCCGTGGACCCAGAGGTGTAATGGAGAAGCATACCATCCTCTAAGTCAACCCATTCGATATCAAAGGCATCACTTGCATCAGCCATTTCCTTTGTAAAATCAATATATTTACCGGAATCCTCTAGATTCCCACCAACAAGTACAATTTTTTCTAAATTAGGTAATTCATCTTGTGGAACCCGTTCTAATAATTCTGGAGTAGTGATAAGCATTCTAGCTTCACTATCCTGCAAGCGATCACGTACTGCTTGCTCCATAAATGCTTCAAACAATGGACCTGCAATGGCACCAGTTTTTAATATACCGAAGAAGGTAACATAAAACTCTGGACTTCTTGGCATAAATAAAAAAACGCGGTCTCCCTTATTCACTCCATACTTTTTCAATACATTAGCAAATTGATTACTTTGTTTACTAATTTCCTCAAAAGTCAGTGTTTCTTCTCTTCCAGGTGCAGAGTATAATAGAGCAATTTGATCCTTTTTCAACGGATTTTCCGCATGACGATCAATAGCTTCATAGGCAATGTTTACCTTTCCCGTTTCATTCCAGGAAAATTTTTGATGAATATCCTCCCACTTAAAGCTAGCCCGCATTTCCTCATACTGTCTTAAATTGTGATTCCCTTTTCTTGCTGGAATTCGTTGCATGTCCATCGTATCACCTCATACATCAAGATTTTGAAACCGATTACATTTCTTAATTGTGAAATATTTAAGTATTATTTTAAAACATTTTATGACAATTTAAAAGAGTTTATTACTAATTTAATAGAATGTTTTATCAATTAGCTTTATTTAACAAAAAAATCCTCTCTAGTAAAATACTAAAGAGGTGTAATACGTTTTCCATTTAATTGATGATTAAAATAGCAATTTGCTGATAGCTCATCTGTGAATTTAGTAGATATGTACCGGGACGGATGATTGTTTGAAAATTATGTTCCCCTAAATAATCATTAAAGGCTTCGGCATCATCAACAATGCCATATTTATAAAGAATGTCAGCTACTTCTTGTGAAATCATTCCTTTTTCAATAACGAGTTTATATTCTTTTATGGTCTCTTTTTGGTTGTTTCCAGTTTGTTTATTGTCCTCTTGACTTTCCCCTGATTTAGCCGATTCATCCGGTGTATTGGACTCTACCTTATTATCTTTTTTAATAACCTCATAATCTTGCTTTTGTAAATAAGTGATTGCATCTTCTATTGTGTATTCCTTTTCTACTACATTTGTCTTTGGGGAATTTGTGTAATAGGCATATGCTAGTATTCCTGTAGCAAATAAAACGCCTATGGAGATACCACGTAATAAATCTCTCATTCTTCATACTCCACTAATAATTCTTCTTCCAAAGCCTTTAGCCGCTTATTTATTTTATAAAATTCTACGGTTTGACTCGTACTTAATTCTTCATAGCTTGCTTCCGCATCAAACTTTTTAACTCTAAACGATACTAGGAATACAAGAATCGCAAAAACGATTAAACAAATGATTGCTATTGTCATGTACACACCTCAATTTTCCCATAATAAAAAGCACCGAATTCGAACCACTCCGGTGCTTTTAGTATACAACAATTATTCGTGAGGGTATAAAGGATTTTGAATCGTTAACTAATCTTATTGAATTATAATGTACTCTCGGCTGCATTCAAATCTATGATACACGGTTAAACGGAAGGATTAAAATGAACAATTCTCTTCTTTATGGACAGGATTTAAACAGTATTCTTATCGTGTAGAGAAAAAGCCTAACCCATTTTTTGTTAGTTCTTAAATGGACTGATACAATAAGTAATAAACGAGGTATCTATTGACAAAATGATTAACCTAAATTAATAGATGAAAGAGAGATGTGAAAAGTATCTCTTTGTAAGAAGGATTTCAAAACAGATAAGTCAGAGATATTTAATACTGTGTTTTCTAGTTGTTATATGTTTGGTATATGATATCTACAGTCGAGGAGGGAAAAAGTGAACGAACGTATACTCATTATTGAAGACGAAGTAGGACTAATTAAAATGCTAAAACGGTTGTTAGATAAGGAAGGATTTCAAGAGATATACCAGGCTGAGTCCGGTGCTGAAGCATTGAGAACGGTACAGGAGAAAAAGATTGATCTGATATTGCTCGATGTCATGCTGCCAGATACAAACGGTTTTGATTTGTGTCAACAAATTAGAGAAATATCAGACGTACCCATTATCTTTTTGACAGCGCGAACGACGGATATTGACAAATTAACCGGCTTTTCTATGGGTGGCGATGACTATATAACAAAACCTTTTAATCCCCTCGAAGTAGCTGCCCGAATCAAAGCCATTCTACATCGTCAAAGGAAAGCAATAAAAGAGATCCCTCAGCTATTTGAAACAGAGCGTTTCGTGTTGCATTATGACCAAGCAAGGTTGATTGTGGAAGGAAAAGAGGTAAATTGCCCAGCTAAGGAGTTCCAATTACTAAAATTTATGTGCCAACATCCCAATCAAGTTTTTAGTGTAGACCATTTATATGAAAGAGTTTGGGGAGATTATAGTATTGTGGGGAAAGAAAATACGGTCATGGTCCATATTAGTCGCCTACGCCAAAAAATCGAACAGGATCCTAAACATCCAGAGTATTTAAAAAATGTGAGAGGATTGGGCTACATGCTAAGTAATGAAAATCAAAGGAGTCTCCAATGAAATTAGAAACCAAGATTTCATTGATATTAATTATCATTTTTTTAACCACTGGTGTTATTTTTTTTATTACCGGTTTTTCAGTCCTTTCACTATTGAATATCCCTTTAGGAATGAATGGATTGGTGACATATATTTTATTCCCAATACTATTGATTGGAATACTTATTCTGATCGGTCTGATTATCGACCGTCAAATCAGAAAGCCTCTTTTCTTTTTTATACGCTGGATTGATCAATTATCCCTTGGGATCTTTAAAAAGCCTGATACGATTAAGAATTTTTCTTTAAACAAGATAAGGTTTCGTCCATTTTTGGAACTTACATCAAAGCTCGATGGTCTAACACAACAACTCAATGCAGCAGAGAAAGAACGACAAGAACTTGAGGAAACAAGGAAGAACTGGACCTCTGGAGTGACACATGACTTAAAAACGCCGTTATCCTACATTAAAGGTTATGCAGCTATGCTCCGCTCCGAGCATAAATGGAGTGAAGAAGAAATGAAGGATTTTGCTAAAATTATTGAAGAAAAATCATTATATATGGAACAGTTAATTGATGATTTAAGTGTTATGTATGAGTTTGATAAAATGCAAATCCCATTAGATTTTCGTACTATCAATCTAGCTACTTTTATAAAAAATGTCTTGGACGATCTTCGTCAGTACCCAATGGCTATTGACTATCCTATTCATTTAAATGTTAAGGATGAAGACGATATTTTATTATCTATTGATCAGACATTATTAAAAAGAGCATTAGAAAATTTCATTATGAATGCTATTTATCATAATCCCCGTGAAACAACGATTACTGTCTCTATAGAAAAATTAGAAGGATCAACTTTAATAGAAATTAAAGACGATGGCATCGGTATGGATGATAAAACAATCCAACAATTATTTAATCAATATTACCGAGGGACAAGGACAGACAAGTCCCATCTCGGGTCAGGGTTGGGAATGTCCATTGCTAAACAGTTTATTGAAAAACAAGGAGGGCATATTAAAGTCGAAAGTGAGCGCAATAAAGGAACGAAGATAAAGATATCATTTCCTTTCAAAAATTAAGATTCTGTTAAGACACCATTTCAATGGTGTTTATTTTTTTGTTCTATATTACGTATAGAAACGAATTATTCGTGACGAGCCATCCATTACTGAGTTGAAAGGAATGAACCAAATGAAGAAAGACTTATTTAGTCAAAAAATGAAAGACTTGAATCAAACGGTCAAAGTAATGTTTACTATGCTAGCAATTGACGTCAAATTTGATGGGTGGTGCAAATGTTAATTGAAGCTCAAGATATTACAGTAGCAATTGGTGGGCGCCTTGTACTTGATGGTGAGTCGGTTCATTGTAAGCCCGGTACCATCACTGCACTCGTGGGCGCGAGTGGGTCGGGAAAAACTACACTCCTTCACTCCCTAGGATTATTGCTCCCAGTAAATAAGGGCAGCATACGAATTAATGGGAACGATGTCACAAGGTATAGCACCACCGCACGACGTCGATTTTGGCGAGATCATGCGGCCTTCGTACTTCAGGATTATGGCATTATGGATGAGGAGTCAGTTGCCTTCAATGTCACTATGCAGGCGAGCATCATTGGAAGGCGTGTCTCTGGAAATAAAGAACAGTTGATACAATCACTTGAAGAAACGGGTCTTACAGGTAGAGAAAATGAGTTGGCCGGACATCTAAGTGGAGGCGAGAAGCAGCGGCTTGCCCTGGCCCGTGCTATTTACAAGGATGCTGATGTCCTGTTTGTTGATGAGCCAACTGCTTCGCTTGATGCCGGTAATCGGCGGATGGTCATCAAACTGCTTACGGACTTCGCTCTGCGTGGTCAGACAGTCATTGTGTCAACACATGATTCCGAGATGATTGATGCGTGCAATGTTTTGCATCAGGTCGGTTCCAAAGCTCGTTTCATTAAAGAAGACAAGGAGGATAATTATGAAAACAACTTCTAAAATTATTATCGGTATTGGTTTAGTACTGGTAGTAGGATCCTTTTCTTTTCTTAACGGTTGGATACCGGTAGCGCCAAAGGACACGCATCCGCCATGTGACCAACTGCCGACCGTTGCAGAGGTAATGGCTGCTTTGGACAATCACGAAAAGCTCGCCAAAGAAATAGAAAATCTAGGAGATGGGATTAAAGTAGAATTGGGTAAGCCTTGTCCAAATAATCCGGAACGGGGACTCGTCTTGGTTAGCTACAATTCAAAATCGGAGCGTGATGCCATAGACAAACTGTTCTCCACCAGTGAAGGATTTGGGGCTCCGGTTCTTTTGGAGAAACGCTAACCCTAGCTTCAACTAGTTAGCCTTAACCTTAAACATTTTCTCTCGCATGGAAAAAGAAAAGGGGGAAAGAGAGATGAATATGTACAAACGTATCATAGTAGCCGTTTCGGCAGCGTTGTTTACTTTACTTGCACTGCTGGCTGCAATCATTACCGACCTATATGATCGAGAATTTCCACAAGCTATTGGGAGCGACAGTAGGCTAACTATTAGCTTCAAGGAATCAAGTTTCTCTATCTCTGAAGCATTTTTAAAGCTAGAAGAACTCGATACACGGCTAAAGCTTGGACTAGTCAAGGTTGCCCCAGATCTGGCCAAGGAGGGAGATGGCAAGATTTTTGCAATGCTTAACGATGGAACTTTGCCTGATGCGTTTACTTGGTTCAACGGTAACGATACAGGTCAAATTGTTGGCAAAGATCAGCTTGCCAATTCCTACCCTGATGGGTTATATCTCGTGACTGGCAGTACAGATCGTTTGGGTGAACTTGAGGACACTCTGAGGGATGCGGGTGTAGATGTTAGCCGCAGGGATGCCTCAATCTTGGATAGTCTTGTATTCGTGGTGCAGGAAAAGGGATTTACAACCGTAATTCTTGCCTCGCTTGTGCTGATTTCATCACTAGCACTGTTTTGGCTGTCAGTGAGGGCGCGAGGACGTGCACTTCGGGTTCTGGGTGGGTCTCCAACTAAACGAATTCTGATGCAGGACCTTACAGCGTTTGGTGGGGCATTATTTATTTCCGCTGGGACTGTAGCTATAGTTGCAGCAGGCTATGTGGGTGTTTTTCATGGCTGGATGTACGTTAGCGTCTTCCTCAAAGTACTGATTAGTCTGCAAGTCATAGTTATTGCCATTTCCCTATTTGTTGCATTTATTATGTCTGCATCGACATGGCCAAGTGCTGTCATGCTCGCTACTAGACAACCAACTGTTAAAAGCCTCCGTTCGATGGCGATTCTGATCCAGGCTCTAACATTCGTTTTAGTGGTAGCTACGGTGACCCCTGCTTGGTCTGCATATCAACACTCATCTGCTAAGGCGGCTGAAATGGCACAGTGGAAGAGACTGGCAGACCAAGTATCGATTGTGTTCGCAACAGACAATGACGAAATGGATCACATGGAAGCAATGATTGGCAACATGGTAAAGGATGCCGAATCTATTCAATCAGTGGCACTTTCTTATACTTTCACGAAGGAAATGTGGCCATCCGTTGATTTCGGTGAGTACTCCGCCGTCTCTTTCGTAAACCAGCGTTGGCTTGACTTAGTTACTTTAGGTGAGAAACAACCGATTGTAGCGCCTATTTCGCACCACAACATTTCAGAAGATCTTGTTCATGAAGTCCAAGAACAGATTAATATTTTATCGCGAGAAGATCATCCCACAAATCTATTGGAACAATTAATATTCCTCCATCCGGTCAAGGAATCCCAACTTCCAGTGGCACAAGGGGGAGGGGGGGGAAGTCTCTACTTTGGAGATGATGTCCTATTCGCTGTCGTTCCCTCACTGTATGAAACCTTTAATGATTCTACCTTAACATCCATGATCTCAAGTAACAACATCGTGTTCACTGGTGTAACAGCTACGCAACATTTATTAGAACGACACAGCCTTGATGCACAGGCGCTACGCAATCGCGGCATTAAAGGAGAACTGGAGGTTGTTTATATTGCTGAAGAGGGAATACTACATGCACAGTTTGCCGCATACCTTGTGTGGTTACAGTTCCTTTCTCTGCTTGTACTGGCGGTTGCTTTCAGTGTTGCTACTGCAATCCGTGCATTGATCACTGCAACATTACAGGCGAAGCGTGACTTCCCATTGCGGTTGGCAGGACAGTCGTGGATGCGAATCCTACAGAGTCGCGTGATCAAGGAACTGCTTGTAGGGATAATACTCGTAATGATCGTCGTCGCCCTACAAAAACCTGACGCAATAGGAATTCTTCTTGTGACTACAGCATATGGATTGCTTCTTGTTCTACTGTCCCATCTGTTTGCCGTCCAATGGTGTTTCCATGGAGTCAGTAAGCGGAGGATTTGATTGAAGATGAGCATAATTTCCATGGATTTCCCTACGTAGGAAACACTATCATCACTTTTCATGCTCTACTTTAGAAGGAAAAGCCATAGAACCTATTGGTCTATCCGAAAAAGGGATTAACCACTGCATAAAAATAAGTAGTAATTATCTGTTAGGGCATCTCCTTTATGAAAATGGGCTAAATATAAAACATTTAGGAAAAGTTAAGAAAAGCAAGAAATATCACATGTCCTATTCGTATTTTCGAAATTCAAGAGGAATTAGATTATGTTAAACGAATTAAAAGTAAAATAAAAGATTTTTCTCCGAAAAATAAAGGGAGTGGCTAGTTGACATGAAGAAGTCTATTTTTTTCTCTGGAATTGGTATGCTAGCTATTAGTGGGATTTTGTTCACCTTCGAAAGGTTTTATCAATTTTGGTGTTTGCGATTTATAGTTTTGATGAGCGGAAAAGTGAGTTTCCAATAGAACCTGCTATGCCTGGGATTTTTGATAACTTTTATGTGTGGTTTTTCTTGATAATTGGGCTCGTCTTCGTTTTGTTCTCTTTTTCTGTTAGACTTAAAGAAAGATAAATATAATATATTAGTAAGATTAACACGTATAACAGGACGTGTTTTTCTTTTTATAGATGCATATCCCAAGACAAGCTTCTTGTAAAGGAAAAAGGGTCTTTTTATACTTATAAACAAAATGAATTCTAAATGTTTCAATAACCTTTTTAAGTATTAATTGGTCCCGATTAATAGAAAGTCTAATTTTACTTACAAAATAAAACAAAAAACCTTGCCACAGCAAGGTTTTCATAATGCCCTCGGCAGGATTCGAACCTGCGACACACGGTTTAGGAAACCGATGCTCTATCCCCTGAGCTACGAAGGCATAAAATAAAAGGACATAAATCATTATACAGAACCTGTAAAATAAATTCAAAAATAAAATATTCTCTAGAATGAATACCAAATATTACTGCCTGGCCTTTTCAATACGATATAGAAGACTTTTGTCGATTATGATAAAATTATAAGATATTATATGCTGTAAGTAGTATTTTGATTGGGGGAACTAGGATGGCTGAGGTGCCATTTATCGCCATTGAAGGACCAATTGGGATTGGTAAAACATCATTAGCAAATAAGCTATCAGATCATTTTAATTTTCATTTATTACGAGAAATTGTAGAGGAGAACCCATTTCTTGGGAAGTTCTATGATGATATTGACGAGTGGAGCTTTCAAACAGAAATGTTTTTTCTTTGTAATCGATTCAAGCAGCTGGAGGATATAGAAAAGAAGTATTTAAAACAAAATAAGGCTGTGATATCCGATTATCATATTTCTAAAAATATGATTTTCGCAAGACGTACACTTCAAAAAGATAAGTTTGATAAATATGAACAAATTTATCACATTTTAACACAAGATATGCCTGTACCAAATATGATGATATATTTACATGCCAGTCTTGATACCATTTTAAAACGGATTAAGATGCGGGGTAGGGAAATTGAGCAAAATATAAAACCATCATACTTAGCTCAGCTCGCTCAAGATTATGAGTCATATATGAATGAATTTGAAATTATGCACCCGGAAATACCAGTAATTCGTATTAATGGGGATGAAATAGATTTTGTGAAGTATCAAAATGATTTAGATGCTATTATTTCACAGGTTCAAAATCAGCTAAATCATTTTACTACCATATCTAAATAGTACTGTTCTTATAAGTAACTAACTCTTAAAGGAGATTAAGGATGAATTTACGAGAAAAATATAATATTCCTAATGATGCTGTTATCACAATTGCTGGTACTGTTGGGGTTGGTAAATCAACCATGACGAAAGCATTAGCAGATGCTTTAAATTTTAAGACTTCCTTTGAAAAGGTGGATACAAACCCATATCTTGAAAAATTCTATGCAGATTTTGAGCGCTGGAGCTTTCATTTGCAAATTTACTTCCTTGCAGAGCGATTCAAAGAACAGAAGAGAATTTTCGAATATGGTGGCGGATTTATTCAAGACCGCTCTATTTATGAAGATACCGGTATTTTTGCAAAGATGCATTATGAAAAAGGCACCATGTCACCTACCGATTATGAAACCTATACAAGTTTATTCGAATCGATGGTCATGACACCTTATTTTCCACATCCTGATTTATTAATTTACTTAGAGGGTTCATTTGAAGAAGTACTCAAACGGATTCAAGAACGTGGCCGTGAAATGGAGAAAAGCACACCAATTTCCTATTGGGAAGAAATGTTTAAACGCTACGAAAACTGGATTAATAACTTTAATGCATGCCCTATCCTAAGAATTAACATCTCCGATTATGATCTTATGGACGAGGAAACATCCATCGAACCGATCTTACAAAAAATTGGACACTTCATTCAGCAGTCCAGACGCTGGGAAACGAGAGAATTAATAAAATAAGAGAAAGATGATATATCATTTTGGTATATCATCTTTTTATTTTAGCTCTATTTAAAGGTGAATATTGATAATTGATACATGATGAAAAGCTTTATACGAAAAAGATTCACAGTTCACTATTTATGATTGAATATCATTATGCTCTAGACTTATTTCAAACTGAGCATCCTAGCCAAAATGATGCTTAGAACACCACTATGTTTCATTTCACTTCGTATTCCAATCCAAAATGACGTTAAGAACTCGCCTAAGTTTCATTTCATTCCGTATTCCAATCCAAAATGACGCCTAGAACACCTCTACACTTTATTTCATTCCGCATTCCAATCCAAAATGATGCCTAGAACACCTCTACACTTCATTTCATTCTGTAATTCCATTCAAAATGACGTTTAGGGCACCTCTATGCTTCATTTCATTCTACATTCCAATCCAAAATGACGTTTAGAACACCTCTATGCTTCATTTCATTCTGCAATTCCATTCAAAATGACGTTTAGACCACCTCTATGCTTCATTTCACTCCACATTCCAATCCAAAATGACGCCTAGAACACCTCTATGCTTCATTTCATTTCCACATTCCATTTCAAAATGACGTTTACAGCACCTCTATGCTTCATTCCACTCCACATTCCAATCCAAAATGACGTTTAGACCACCTCTATGCTTCATTTCACTCTGCAATCCAATCCAAAATGACGCCTAGAGCACCTCTATGCTTCATTTCATTCTGCAATCCAATCCAAAATGACGCTTATAACTATAATTCAATTTACAGCCCTAAAAATCTCCATAAATCTAATTCCAAATAAAAAAACCGCTACTAAAGTAACGGTCTTTCATATCTCCAATATTTATGCGCTTTTAATGGAGGAGGTAGAGGGATTCGAACCCCCGCGCGGTTTGACCCGCCTGTCGGTTTTCAAGACCGATCCCTTCAGCCAGACTTGGGTATACCTCCATCACAACAAATAATAATATACAGGAATTAAATTTCATTGTCAATGAGATTTGCCCACTTTTTTCGCCAAATAAAAATAAAAAATTGTTTCGATAATTTTTAAAATAGAGAGGGGAAAACCCCCCTCTATTATTGAATGACTTCTTTACCACCCATATAAGGAATTAATACTTCTGGTACCTTGACACTTCCGTCTTCCTGTTGGTAATTTTCTAGAATTGCTGCCACTGTACGACCAATTGCTAATCCTGATCCATTTAGGGTATGAACAAATTCAGGCTTACCATTTGCTTCTCTTCTAAAGCGAATACCAGCACGTCTTGCTTGGAAGGCTTCAAAATTAGAGCAAGAGGAAATTTCACGGTACGTGTTTTGACTAGGAATCCAAACCTCAATATCATACTTTTTAGCTGCTGTGAAGCCTAAATCACCTGTGCACATGCTCATGACACGATATGGTAATTTTAATAGCTGTAATACCTTCTCTGCATGTCCTGTTAGCTCTTCCAACACTTGGTAAGAGTCCTCAGGCTTAACAAATTGTACAAGCTCTACTTTATTAAATTGATGCTGTCTAATTAACCCACGAGTGTCACGTCCAGCAGAACCAGCCTCTGAACGGAAGCTACCGCTAAATGCTACATATTTAGTTGGGAGATCTTCAGCATTTAGAATCTCATCGCGATGGTAGTTCGTTACCGGTACTTCTGCTGTCGGAACCATAAAGTAGTCCCAATCCTCTAATTTGAATGCATCCTCTTCAAACTTTGGTAGCTGTCCTGTTCCAGTCATGCTAGTACGATTAACTATCGTTGGTGGTAGCATCTCGACATAACCATGCTCTTCGGAATGAAGATCCATCATAAAGCTCCATAGTGCACGTTCTAGTCTTGCTCCAAGGCCTTTATAGAACACAAATCTGCTACCTGTTACCTTTCCAGCTCTTTCAAAATCAAGAATATCTAAATTAGTGGCAATATCCCAGTGTGCCTGAGCATCAAAGCTAAAGCTAGGAACCTCTCCCCATTTCCTTGCTTCGATATTATCCTCTTCATCCTCACCAACTGGAACGCTTTCGTGTGGAATGTTAGGAATAGATAGCATGACTGTTTCTAACGTAGCTTCAATATCTCGTAACTCATCATCATATTCCTTAATCTTGTCACCAACCTCACGCATTTCCTTAATAGCCGCATCAGCATCCTTCTTTTCCTTCTTCAGCTGGGAAATTTGTTTGGTTACTTCATTTCGCTGAGCCTTTAAAGCTTCTGTCTTCGTAATTAACTCCCTGCGTCTTTCATCCAGTTCACCGAATCGATCAAGCTCTGATAAATCTTCACCACGATGAGTTAATTTCGCTTTAACCTCTGCAAAATTATTACGTAAATACTTCATGTCTAACATGATCATTTCCTCCTTTAAATTATTACAAAATAACAAAAAAACCCTCATCCCAAAATAGGGACGAGAGTTTATATTCCCGCGTTGCCACCCTTGTTGAAGAGAAATCTCTTCCGGCTCTATTCGTGTTAACGGTACGAATCCGGGTTTACTTACTATGGTTCGGTAAACCAGTTCAAGGATGGATTCATAGTATACCTACATCGATTTTCACCAACCATCGACTCTCTTTTGGTAAGCAACACTATTACTATTTCCTATCATAACTTTTATTTCATTTTGATTAAGATATATCATAGCTAATTTTTTGCTAAGATGCAAGTTTTCATACGAAAATTTTAATAATTAGGAGAACCAACCTTTTACTGTGTCCACGATGCTTGAGAAGATTCCACTAAAGAAATCACCGATTGCACCCAGTGTAAGCATAAACCAGTTTGATTTCTCCACTGACTCATCTGCAACTAAATCTACTGATAAATGATCACTATTAAAGATATAACCGTAATCACTATCACCAGTGTACACGAGTTCAGCAGTACCAATTTTCTCACCTTTTTTAACTGGTGCCACGACTTGTCCATCTTTATTTAGCTTATCTTTATTTATTTTATATTCAACTTTATAGAGCTCTTCATCCCCATTATTAATCGGTAAGGAGAATCCCTCTTTAAGTGAAATATTTACTGTTTTTTCCTTGCCCTTCGCTACTGGAAGTGTCTCTTGCTTTTTCAATTGGTAACCAGCAGGGAAAAGCTCCTTATTTGTAAATTGACCAAAGCCATAATCCATTAGCTTTGCAGTTTGTTCAAAACGAGCTGCTTTACTATCTGTACGCATAACAACAGAGATTAAACGTGTTCCATTGCGTTCAGCAGTTCCTGTAAATGTATAGCCAGCTAAACCTGTATAGCCTGTCTTCAATCCATCCATGCCTTCATAATAAAATTGTTTGAGATAGGTTGCCTTATGCGGAAGCATCCAGTTTAAATTCTCTACTTTATAGCCTTCAAAATCATCCTCAATTCTACTTGAAATATCAAGTGCATGTGGAAAATCGTTAATTAAATTGTAGGCTAGAAGCGCAAGTGATCTTGCTGATAAAAGATCTGTTCCATTCGGATCTGTACCTTCTGGATGGTTTTCACCAAGGGAGCTATTATCTAGTCCCGTGGAATTTACAAATTTATAATCTGGAAGGCCCATTTCTTCAGCCTTCTTATTCATGCGCTTAACAAATTCTCCCTCAGAACCGGAAACTAATTCAGCAAGTGCGATCGTTGTCCCATTATCAGAGAAAATAGCCATCGCTTCATATAGTTCTTTTACGCTATAGTTTTTGTCCTGCGTTAATCCGATTCCGGAAAACTCTGGATTAGCAGAAATGCTATACGCATAATCACTAATTTGGGTTGTGGTTTCCCAAGTAATTTCCCCATTTTCAATTGCTTCCAACACAAGGTATTCTGACATCATCTTTGTCATACTTGCTGGTGGAAGGGCGATATCAGGGTCTTTCGCATATAAGACCTTCCCCGTTTTTGCATCAACTAAAATGGCTGACTCAGCATCTAATTCTAATTCAGCTGCTTGTGTAAGTATTGGTTGTCTAATTAACGATGCTGTTGTGACTAGTACAACAAGTAACGCCATAAATAATTTTGAATAGATCTGTTTCACCTTTTTTAAACCTCCACCCCTGTATTTACATTCATTATGTCTGTTTTTAGAACACCTTTAGTATTTTATCATAGATTAGTATAAAAAAATAGACGGGCAAATTGCCCATCCTTATAGAATTATTTGGTAAATTTAGCTTTCTATGGAGTAGTTCGGTGCTTCTTTCGTTATTTGTACGTCATGTGGATGACTTTCTCTTAATCCAGCATTTGTAATACGGATAAATTGTGCTTCTGTACGTAGTGCCTCAATTGTCGGTGCTCCGCAATACCCCATTCCTGAGCGTAAGCCTCCAATTAATTGATGAACCGTATCTGCTAATGGTCCCTTATAGGCAACTCTTCCTTCAATTCCTTCAGGTACTAGCTTCTTCGTATCCTCAGCATCTTGGAAATAGCGATCCTTTGATCCAGCTTTCATTGCTGCTACAGATCCCATTCCCCGATATACCTTGTAACGTCTTCCTTGGAAAATCTCTGTTTCGCCTGGGCTTTCCGATACCCCAGCAAAAAGACTTCCTAGCATAACAGCATGTGCTCCTGCAGCAATTGCCTTCGTAATATCTCCAGAATACTTAATACCACCATCAGCGATTACTGGTACACCATATTCCTTCGCAGCAATTGCACAATCATAAATGGCTGTTATTTGCGGTACACCAACTCCAGCGACAACACGGGTTGTACAAATCGACCCTGGACCAATTCCGACCTTAACAATGGTTGCTCCAGCTTCGATTAATGCCTTTGTAGCCTCAGCGGTAGCTACATTCCCAGCTATAATATCTAGTTCTGGATATGCAGCTCGTACCTTTTTAACCTGCTCTATTACACCCTGTGAATGACCATGTGCTGTATCAATGACAATTACGTCTACACCAGCAGTTACTAATGCTTCTATTCGTTTCATCGAATCTCCTGTCACACCAACAGCTGCGCCAACAAGTAGACGTCCTTGTGCATCCTTTGCTGCATTTGGAAATTCAATCACCTTTTCAATATCTTTTATCGTAATTAAGCCTTTTAAAACACCTTTTTCATTTACTAAAGGTAGCTTTTCAATTTTATACTTTTGTAAGATTTTCTCTGCTTCTTCCAGTGTCGTTCCAACTGGTGCTGTTACAAGATCTTCACTTGTCATCACATCTGCAATAGCAATCGAATAATCCTGGATAAAGCGTAAATCCCGATTCGTAATAATTCCTACTAGCTTTTTCTCATCCTCATTGTTCACAATAGGAACACCAGAAATGCGATATTTTCCCATTAAATGCTCTGCAGCAAATACTTGATGCTCTGGTGTTAAAAAGAATGGATTGGTAATTACGCCACTTTCTGAGCGTTTTACCCGATCAACCTGCTCTGCCTGTTCTTCAATGGACATATTTTTATGAATAATACCTAGGCCACCCTGTCTTGCCATAGCAATAGCCATTGTCGCTTCTGTCACAGTATCCATTCCAGCACTTATTATAGGCGCATTCAGCTTTAAATTCGGACTTAAAATAGTGCTAACACTTACTTCACGAGGTAAAACTTCTGACTTCGCTGGTAATAGTAATACATCATCAAAGGTTAACCCTTCTTTTGCAAACTTATCTGTTCTCATTTTATATCCTCCTTTATTGTGATCGTAGGTAACAGTTACAGAATAATTCTTTTCTAGATGGAAAAGCTATAAGTCATATCTATTGTTTTCTACAATACGCCAACCTATTAAGTATTTCAATAAGGGATAATTGAAAAAATGAAGTTGTTATTTTCTAATTTTTCGGTAAAAGAGAAGGGTTATTTTATGTTCGTTAACGATGATATTGCTTCCATCTATACTTATTTGCAATCACAGCAGACAGCACAAAATTATTTGTATCAATGCTATCAAAAAATCAATCCAATGGATGCAGAAAAAAAAAGCTATGAGAATTGTAATGTATTTATGTATTGCCTCGATCATGGATTAAGATATTATGCGGCTGGTGAAAAATTAGATCCGGTCCTACAGCCTGTCATGTTTTTTTATGGGATGACACATTTATTAAAAGCTTTGCTACTAACGAAACGACCAAATTACCCAGAGTCAACGACTGTTTTAGCACATGGTGTATCAGCAAGAAAGCGAAAGAAAAAGAATTATAGCTTTCTGGAGGATGAAGTTAAAATCCAACATAATGGCTTATTTCCCTATTTTTCTGAGCACCTTTTTCAGATTAAAAAAATTCCCTTTGAAAAAGTATCAATGAAGTCACTTCTTAGCCTAATTCCTGAGCTTACCCAATATTTTCATTTTGAGAAGATCATTAATCTAACGAAAATAGGTACAACAGAGAGTGCCATATTACGGTTACCCAAAAATATATGTGATGCCTATCATCTAACAGAGAATGCACTGATTACTAAATTAGCTAAATACTTGCCTACCATTATTCATACAAAATTCACCCCGGAACAAATCATTATTGAGCTGAAAGAACCGTTAACAGGACGATCAGGACCATTTCAAATTGGTATGGATAACGCTATCTTCCTACCAACAGACCGTAACCTTTTCTTTCCAATATCCGAAGTAATGGTTCATTATTTAATTTTATATAATCTCAGTATGCTATCCCGTTATGAAGCAGAATGGTGGGGAGAACTACTTACCACCAAACCGGATATTGATTTTCCTTTTATAACCGGCTTTTTAACGATTACCCAAAGAAAAATACCTTCTA
Source organism: Ornithinibacillus bavariensis (assembly GCF_018333235.1). Classification (GTDB taxonomy): domain Bacteria; phylum Bacillota; class Bacilli; order Bacillales; family Amphibacillaceae; genus Ornithinibacillus; species Ornithinibacillus bavariensis. The sequence continues at coordinate 79,388 of NZ_BORP01000006.1, forward strand.
TCATTGGTACACATTTACTAAAAGGATGATATGTAAAGTTATGGTTAGAAGGTATATAGAAAAAGAGTCCAATTCCTTGCTGCTATACAGCATCCTTACAAGGAATTAAACCCTATTACAAAATTTCACTGATAAACAATGAAAGACTATTGCTTAATGTAATAATTTCATCATTCTCCAGTCTTACAATTGGCCTTGTAGGGTTATTTTGTTCAATAAAGACAATTTCCCCCACCTGGTTATTCGATAATAAAACCTTCGTGCCAATGGAAAAGTTAGCTATTGCATCAACGAATACTTGTACAACCCTAGGATCAATTTTACTAAACTGCTCCTTTTGAAGCTCTTCGATAACTTTGAAAGGAGACTGCTTTTTTCGATAGCTACGTTCACACGTCATCGCATGATAAATATCACTAACAGCTATAATTCTAGCATATCGGTGAATTTTTTCATTGGAAAGACCTAGTGGGTATCCGCTTCCATCCATGCGCTCATGATGCTGTAATACAGCTAGTTTAACGGAATATGGGATCGATGCAATATGTTCAACCATTCGATACGAAAAGGTTGGATGATTTCTAATTTCCAGTTTTTCCTCATCTGTTAGCTGCCCTTCTTTGTAAAAAGCAAAGTCCCCCAGTTTAGCCATTCCTACATCACTTAGTAATCCCGCTAACCCAATTTGGTACCATTCGCCTTTTGAATAGCCCATTTTTTTACCTAAATAGGCACTTAAAATAGAGACGGATACACTATGATGGTAAAAATAATCCTGTTTATTTGCAAAGTGATGAAGTGTATACACTGCAGATGCAATGTCTTCCATACGATCAATTAATGGCAGGATTAAATTTCGAACAGCAAAATTATTTATCGGTAAATTACGCTTCCAAGAATCAAATAGTTTTTTATACTCTTCCACCACATATAAATAATGGTCCTTGAACGGTAGTATCGAAACTAACGTATTGGCTTCTATTTCTTTTTCTTCTAATGGTTCACTTTCTATTCTTTCTTCTGGCTTATACATGCTACCATTTTCCAATCGCTCTGAAACCTCTACCTGATCTACTAGAAATTTATCAAGGATGAAAATATGTTCTTCGGTTAACACTGTCTTATGTGGGATAATTGGTCGATTTGTCTTCCCTATAACATCACGTAAAAGGATACAGCCTGGTACTAATTGTGATGGTGATACACGCATTTTCTACCCCTCCGTTTAAGAAATAGCAGCTGAGACATAAAAACGATTAACTAAAGAAGCGAATAATCTTCTGTTAGCGGATGAAAAATAGGTAGACTCCTTGATAAAAACTTTTTCTCTCGAAAGTGAAATCGCTATCAATGTAGTCCTTGATTTTCGGTAGAACAGGTATCAGTAAAACCGCGAAGTGAAGCCTTGCTTCTACCGAGTAAGCAATAAGTTGCGAGGTGTAAAACTTCCCTGAAGTAATTTGCAGCACGACAAGCATACAGCACGAGGAGGCTCACCAATCGTCCAGCGGTAAAGCAGACACGACGATGATCCTCTCGAGCAGATATTGCCCCTATACTGGAAGTAAAAGCATAGTATTTTTCCAGAGTGGGTTTTGCTCCAAGTTAATTGTTCGGATTATTGATTAGTACTACCCCGTTTGTTCCAGCCATTTTATTATTTCTCAATACTCTATTCGATTTCTTCTGTATCCGTTTCAACGGATTCATAAGCAATCTCTTCTACATCAGCAGATTCTTCTTCATCCTTTTCACGCTCAATTTTTGCAACAGTCGCCACTTCTTCATCATCTTGAAGACGAATTAAGCGAACACCACGAGTATTTCTACCAGTTTGCGAAATACCTTCTACAGGAATTCGAATTAGTACACCGGCTGCTGTAATTAGCATGATATCTTCTTCTCCAGTTACTGCTTTAACGGCTACAATATGACCTGTCTCTTCTGAGAGCTTGGCTGTAAATATTCCCTTACCTCCACGATTCGTAATTCGATATTGATCCTCTGGTGAGCGTTTTCCAATACCTTTATTCGTTACATGAAGGATTTGTAAGCCTTCCTCGAGAATTTCCATAGAAACTACTTCATCATCGCCACGTAAGGAAATACCACGAACACCCGCAGCAGTTCTCCCCATCAATCTAACCTGCTCTTCAGGGAAACGAATCAAATAGCCATTCTTTGTTGCAATCATAATATCTTTTGTACCGTCTGTTAATCGTACAGAAATTAGTTCATCATCATCACGTAATCCAAGTGCGATTAATCCACCTTTACGAATGTTAGCGAATTGAGAAAGGGAAGTACGTTTAGAAATTCCTCTTCTTGTTGTAAAGAAGAAATTCCAATCCTCTCTAAACTCGTTAACAGAAATTACTGCATTAATCCACTCTTCTTTTTCAATTTGTAATAGATTAATGATTGGAAGACCTTTCGCCGTACGGCTATATTCTGGTATTTCATAGCCCTTCACCTTGTAAACTTTTCCTTTGTTCGTAAAGAATAAAATCGTATCGTGAGTAGAGGTCGAAACGAGATGTTCTACAAAGTCATCCTCATGTGTACCCATTCCCTGAATTCCACGTCCACCACGCTTTTGTACACGGTATGTTGATGAAGGTAGTCGTTTAATATAGCCCTTATGTGTAAGCGAAATGATAATATTCTCTTCTGGGATTAAATCCTCATCTTCAAATAAATCGGCTCCACCAATCGTTATTTCAGTTCTTCTTTCATCTCCGTATTTTTCTTTAATCTCTGTTAGTTCTTCACGGATGATTTCTAGAACCTTTTCTTCATCAGCTAGAATAGCTTTTAATTCTTCAATTAGCTGTAAAAGCTCATTGTATTCATTTTCAATCTTCTCACGTTCTAATCCAGTTAAGCGCTGTAGTCTCATGTCCAAAATAGCCTGTGCCTGCTTTTCTGATAAATTAAAGCGCGTCATTAGACCGTCACGGGCAATATCTGCCGTTTTCGAATTACGGATTAGTGAAATAACCTCGTCCAAATGATCAAGGGCAATTCGTAATCCCTCTAAAATATGAGCACGGGCTTCTGCTTTTCTTAATTCAAAGGCTGTGCGTCGCTTAATAATCACCTTTTGGTGATCTAAGTAATGAATTAGACATTCTTTTATATTTAATACCCTTGGTACGCCATCAACTAGTGCTAAGGTATTAACTCCGAATGTTGTTTGTAATGCTGTATATTTATAAAGGTTATTCAATAGGACATTCGCATTAACATCACGGCGTAATTCCATGACAATTCGCATACCATTACGATCTGATTCATCTCGTAAATCAGTTATACCCTCAATCCGCTTATCACGAACTAGCTCAGCAATTTTTTCTATTAGCTTTGCTTTATTGACCTGATAAGGAAGCTCTGTCACAAGTATGGTAGACTTTCCATTGGCATGCTCTTCAATTTCAACCTTTGCACGAATGGTAATGGATCCTTTACCAGTTTCATATGCTCTGCGAATACCGCTTCGACCTAGAATAATTCCAGCTGTAGGAAAATCTGGTCCAGGTAAATAATCTTCCATAATCTCATCAATTGTAATATCTGGATCCTTACTTACTGCAAGAACAGCATCAATTGTTTCTCCAAGATTATGTGGTGGAATATTCGTAGCCATCCCAACAGCAATCCCTGAAGCTCCATTTACGAGTAAATTCGGAAAGCGAGATGGAAATACAACTGGTTCGCGTTCTGAACCATCATAGTTATCCTGGTAATCGATCGTGTCCTTATTAATATCACGTAGAAGCTCCATTGAAAGTTTTGACATTCTCGCCTCTGTATAACGCATCGCTGCTGCTGAATCACCATCTACAGAACCGAAGTTACCATGTCCATCAACTAAAGGATTTCGATAACTGAAATCCTGTGCCATACGTACCATCGCCTCGTAAACCGCTGAATCACCGTGTGGGTGATATTTACCAATTACTTCTCCAACGATACGAGCTGACTTTTTGTAGGCTTTATCCGAATGCATACCAAGGTCATTCATTGCATATAATATTCTTCGATGTACAGGCTTCATCCCATCTCTTACATCTGGTAACGCACGAGAGACAATTACACTCATTGCATAGTCAAGGAAGGATGTACGTACTTCCTGACTGATATTTATTTCTTGTACACTTTGACGTTCCTGATCCGCCATAGATATAAAACCTCCTGATCATGTCGTTACCATCAAAGACGAAGATAACGACATCTAAGAAAAACAAGTTTGTATTTCTGCTATTCGTTTATTTGTTAAATATCTAAATTCTTTACATATTGGGCATTTTCTTCAATAAATAGTCGACGTGGCTCTACTTTATCACCCATTAGCATATCGAATACATGATCTGCATCGATTGCATCAGTAAGCTCAACTTGAAGTAATGTCCGATTACTAGGGTCCATTGTTGTTTCCCAAAGCTGTTCAGCATTCATTTCTCCAAGACCTTTGTAACGCTGTAGGCCTGGCTTTGGAGCTTGTGGTAAACTTGCTAATATTTTTTCAAGCTCTTTATCATCATACGCATAATAGATTGCTTTCCCCTGCTGCACCTTATAAAGCGGTGGTTGTGCAATATAAACATAGCCATGCTCGATTAATGGACGCATAAATCGATAGAAGAAGGTTAAAAGTAATGTCCGAATATGGGCTCCATCCACATCAGCATCTGTCATAATAACAATTTTATGGTATCTTGCTTTTGTAATGTCGAAATCATCACCAATACCTGCTCCTAGTGCAGTTATCATAGAACGCACTTCATTATTGGATAAAATTCGATCGAGTCGGGCTTTTTCCACGTTTAAAATCTTACCACGCAATGGTAAGATTGCTTGGAAATGACGATCCCTACCTTGCTTCGCTGATCCACCCGCTGAGTCACCCTCTACGATATAAAGTTCACTAATTTCAGCATCCTTGGAAGAGCAATCAGCTAATTTCCCTGGTAGATTAGAAATTTCAAGTGCACTTTTTCTTCTTGTTAGGTCACGTGCTTTTTTTGCTGCTGCACGTGCACGTGATGCCATCATCCCTTTTTCTACAATCGTTTTACCGATAGAAGGGTTTTCAAGTAGAAATTTCAAGAATAATTCACTAAAAATGGAATCTGTTATCGCACGAACTTCACTATTTCCTAGCTTTGTTTTCGTTTGTCCCTCAAATTGTGGGTTTGGATGTTTGACAGAGACAATTGCGGTAATTCCCTCTCGAACATCATCACCAGTTAAATTGGCTTCATTTTCTTTCATTAACCCATTCTTACGTGCATAATCATTGATGACACGAGTTAATCCTGTCTTAAACCCAGACTCATGTGTTCCACCTTCATACGTATGGATATTATTAGCAAACGAATAAATATTGTAATTAAATCCATCGTTATATTGAATGGCAACCTCCACAGAGATTCCTTGATCTTGTCCTTCAGCATAGAAAGGCTCGTGTAAGACTTCTTTATTGCGGTTAATATATTCCACATACTCACTTATTCCACCTTCGTAGTGGAACGATTGAGGTTCTTCATTCGTACGCTTATCCTCAATACTAATGCGAATTCCTTTATTTAAAAATGCTAGTTCACGAACACGCTGTACTAACGTATCTAAATCAAATGTTGTGGTTTCTGTAAAAATCTCTGGGTCTGGCTTAAAGTGGATGGTTGTACCAGTACGATCTGTCTCACCAATTACCTCTAGTTCCTTAACGGGTACACCTCGTTCAAACCCTATAAAATGCACCTTGCCATCAAGGTGAACATAGACCTCTAGATTCGTTGATAGTGCGTTAACGACAGAAGCTCCAACACCGTGCAATCCACCAGAAACCTTATAGCCTCCGCCACCAAATTTACCACCAGCATGTAGTACAGTCATAATAACTTCAACTGCTGGTTTACCGGTCTTTTTCTGAATACCAACAGGTATCCCACGACCATTATCCTTAACGGTAATACTATTATCTTCCTCGACAATTATTTCAATATGATCACAATATCCTGCTAATGCTTCATCAATACTATTGTCTACGATTTCCCAAACTAAGTGATGGAGACCCTTTTCACTTGTTGAACCAATATACATACCAGGTCTTTTGCGAACTGCTTCTAAGCCCTCAAGAACTTGTATCTGATCGGCATTATATTCTTGTTCTACTTTTACATTTTCTTCCATTGCCATTATTCCACCTACAATCTACCTAAAGTATTTACTCAAACAAATCGCTCGAATAATCTTCAAGTTTACTTATTGTTGAAATCATGCTTGCGCGTTTTTTTAATGTAGCAACTGATAGTGTGCTCACATATAATTGGTTATCTGTTATTACAACTGATTTTGCATCCTCCCGAGGTCCTATTATTCCTGTAGAATTTTTCATCATCTCCTCCATAATGGTAGAGGATGAAACAATATGATAGTCAATGATGGAAACAATATCCTTTGACCGTATGACGTTACCATTTCCAATATGAATAAACAAAATATCTCCCCACATTCCAAAAGACTCGGGTCAGCTTCATCTATTAAAGGAAAACAGTCCCATTAGTAACACGGAAAATTTCTGCCTTTTTTAAAGTTTCATGATGAATACCATCTACACTAGTTGTTGATACAAAGGTTTGAACCTTTCCTTGAATTGTATTTAACAAATGAGACTGTCTGTAATCATCTAACTCACTCAAGACATCATCCAAAAGTAAAATTGGATATTCGCCTACTTCATTGAAGATAAGGTCAATTTCAGCAAGCTTAATAGATAAGGCTGTTGTTCGTTGCTGGCCCTGAGACCCATAGGTTTGTACATCCTTACCGTTAACATAAAAAAGAATGTCATCTCGATGTGGTCCAATTAAGGTAGTGCCACGTTCCATTTCTTTATCTTGTATTTGCTTAAATTTTTCCAAAAAGCTACTTTCTATTTTTTCCTTACTAGCACCTTCTAATACTTCTATCGTTGGTGAGTATACGATTTCAAGGTCTTCTAGCTCATGGCTTATACCATGATGAATTGGTTTTGCCCATTTCCGTAATAACTCTAGAAAAACAAACCGCCGCTCTAAAATGGTGCTTGCATGTTCAACTAACTGCTCTGTTAGAATATGCAGCATAACAAGGTTTTTATTTTGCTCTCGTTGCATTTGCTTTAATAAATGATTACGCTGCTTTAGTATTTTTTGGAACTGTCCGAGGTGATAAATATAGCGTGGTTGTATTTGACCAAGTTCCATATCGATAAATCTTCTCCGGATCTGCGGTGGACCCTTTACTAATGTCAAATCCTCAGGGGCAAACATGACAACATTTAATACACCAATATAATCACTTAATTTTCGCTGTTCTAAATGATTTAACCTAGCTTTTTTTCCTTTGTTAGATATTACTATTTCAAGCGGTATAGAGGTTGCACGCTTTTTAATCCTACCTTCTATTTTAGCATAATCCTCATCCCAGCGGATTAATTCTTTTTCCTTGGAGGTTCGATGTGACTTCGTAAACGCTAGTAAATAGATTGCTTCCATGAGGTTTGTTTTTCCTTGCGCATTCTCTCCAATGATGACATTTACTTTATCATCAAACGGAATATCTAGTTTTTGGTAGTTACGATAATTCGTTAATTTTAATTCTTCAATATGCATTTTTTATTCCTCATTTAGGAATTAATCCTTTTTGGTTACCAAGAAAGAGCCAGCTCCTTCAATTTCAACAATATCTCCTGGGTACAGCTTTCTTCCGCGTCGTTGCTCTAATTCACCGTTCACTAACGCACCTTGCTCTTGTAAAAATGCCTTTACCATTCCACCAGATTCCAAAATATTAGCTAGCTTTAAAAATTGACCTAATGGAATATAGTCCGTACTTATTTCGATTGATGTATGCAATGTTATCACCATTTTTCCATCGTTTATTTTAAATAATTCCATATAACCATTTTACTAAAGTTTTTGCTTAAAGGGAAGGTATGACCCTCGAAATACACTTAAAACGTTTCTATGTGTCTAAAAATGCGTTTTATAGGTATAAAAAAAGACTTTTATTACTTAGACAGCAGATAAAAGTCTTTTTTAAAATTAGATTTTAATATGTTCTTACTGGAAGAATTAATTGTAGCATCGCTGGATTGTCCACAGGGCGGATAACGAATGGACGCATAGCACCTGTAAAGTCAATTTTTACTTCATCCACTTCCATTACCTTTAGTGCATCTAGCATATACTTTGAACTAAAGGATATTTTTAATTCTTCTCCTTCAATAGATTGAACTGATAATTCCTCCGATACATGGCCAATTTCAGGAGAATTACTAGTTATTTCTAATATATTTCCATCCTTTGTGGTTAATTTCACAACGTTATTACGTTCTTCTCTTGCAAGTAGGGAAGCACGATCAATACTACTAATTAAATCTCTTGTTTTTACATGAAGTACTGTTTTACTTTGTTCTGGTATTAATCTTGACGTTTCAGGATAGTTACCATCCAAAATACGCGATAAGAAATTTAAGTGCTTTGTACGGAATAAAATTTGATTATTGGTAACACTAATTTCAACTGTTTCTTCCGTATCATCAAGAATTTTATTTAATTCATTTAAGCTTTTTCCAGGAACAACTATGCTCGAAAATTGAACACTAGATGAGCTTACTGGAACTTCCCTAGAAGCTAGTCGGTGACTATCTGTCGCGGTGAATGTTAATTTACTTTCAGATAAAGATAGATTAACCCCAGTCAAGATTGGTCTAGTTTCCATGGAAGAGACAGCAAATACAGTTTGTTTAATTAAGCTTTTCAGAATATCAGTAGGGATCTCAAAGCTATCATCGGTTTGTAATTTCGGTAGCTGTGGATATTCTTCTGCATCCTGTCCATTTAAACTAAATTCTGCTTTTCCAGAACGAATGGTCACTTTTAAGTTCTCATCTGCAGTAATCTCAACATGTTGCTCAGGTAGCTTACGTACAATATCAGGAAAATATTTCGCTTGCAGTACAATACTACCTTCCTCAATATCCTCTACATTTACGATTCCATCTTCTTCTGCTGGAATATACGATTCGATGGAAATATCAGAATCACTACCTGTTAACGTAATACCGTGTTGTCTTGCTTCTATTTTCATACCAGTTAATATCGGAATAGCTGTTCTTGATGAGATTGCTTTCATGACATCTTGGACACTATCGATTAATAAATCACGTTGAATAGTAAATTTCATTGAAAAAATCCTCCCAAAGGATGTTCTATTTATTTATTATTTTTTATAAAAAATATAGTAATAATAGTAATAGGGCCTGTGAATATGTGGATAACCCCCTTCAGAGTAAATGGAACCTAGTTATCCACATGTGAATAAAGTGTTTATAAAGGTGTATTCGTTATCCACATTGTTAACATACAGTTATTAGGATAGCGATTTTAATTGTTGCTTAAGTTCATCTATTTCTTTTGCTAAAATGGTATCATTTTCTACCATCTTGGTGATTTTTTCATGCGCATGGATAACGGTTGTGTGATCTCTTCCACCAAATTCTTCCCCAATCTTTGGTAACGATAAATCTGTTAATTCTCGAGATAAGTACATTGCAATCTGGCGTGGAAATGCTATCGACTTTGTGCGTTTCTTTGCAAAAAAGTCTTCTGTCTTCACATTATATTTCTCACCAACAACTTCAATAATTGCAGGAATAGTAATGATTTTAGGTCTGCTATTCGGAATAATATCCTTCAAAGCATCAGCTGCTAATCCAGCATCAATATCTTGATTTACTAGTGAAGAATATGCAACGACGCGGATTAAAGCGCCCTCTAGTTCACGAATATTGGTATCGATTTGATTGGCAATGTAATGCATAACTTCTATTGGTATATCTAGTCCTTCTGCTTTTGCTTTTTTTGTTAGAATCGCAATTCTAGTTTCTAAGTCGGGAGGGGTTATATCTGTTATTAATCCCCACTCGAAGCGGGAACGTAGACGATCCTCCAATGTTGGTATTTCTTTAGGTGGTCGATCACTAGAAATGATAATTTGTTTATTTTCTTCGTGTAAGGCATTAAAGGTATGGAAAAATTCCTCCTGGGTAGATTCCTTACCAGCAATAAACTGAATATCATCTATTAGTAAAACATCAACATTTCGATATTTATTTCGGAAATTAATTGCCTTATTATCCATAATGGCATTAATGAATTCATTCGTGAATTTTTCAGAAGATAGATAAACCACATTTGCATTTTTATTATGCTCTAATACATAATGGCCAATTGCATGCATTAAGTGAGTTTTGCCTAACCCAACTCCTCCATAGATGAATAGGGGGTTATAGGCTTTTGCCGGTGCTTCAGCTACTGCCAGTGATGCAGCATGGGCGAAACGATTGCCTGATCCAATAACGAATGTATCAAATGTATATTTAGGGTTTAACATCGTTTTTCCATCATGAGCTTCATTGTCCTGATGAATTGGTTTTGGTTGAGGCTTTATTTCTTCCTCTATAGCGGTATCTTGAACAATAAGCTTTATTACTAATTTTGCACCAGTCACCTCTAATAAGATGTTGGAAATTAATTGGGAATACTGCTCTTCTAACCAATCTCTAGCAAATTCATTTGGGGCAGAGACGGTTAATGTACTGCCTTCTAATGATTCTGCTTTTGTATCCTTTAACCATGTATCAAAGCTTGGTTTACTAATTTTTTCTTCTATTTTTTCTAAAGCTACCTTCCATAGGTCATGAATATTTTCCAAATCATTCCCCCCTTTCAATGAACGATAATAGATTTTCCATTTTTAGAATAAAAAACCTCTCTCTATCTTTTTATTGCATATTTTTCGTGTGCATGCATAAAGATGGAAAGGTAAGGATTCTATTATATTTAATTTAACTATGCAAAAATAGTTAACAATGAATGTGGATAATAAAAGCTATGAAATTAAAACATTTAATAGAGTTATTCGCAGATTAAATAAAACTGTGGATAAGGTTACAGACAGCACTGTGAATAAATGTCCACAGGATATCCACAAATTGTGAATAAGTATAATAGGGAATTTGGTTATTGACATGTTAAAACACATTAATGATAACAAAAAAAAGCAGACTCTGCAATGACTTTTCGACACTTATCCACATATTCCACCTATTGTAGACAAAAATTATTCACACCACTATATTTTGTGCTTAACCTGTCGACAAATGCTGTGGATAATCAAAAATCTTGAAAAAGGTATGAACATAGCGTGTGGATAAACGAGGGTCGAATTGGAAGTTGACGATAGTCCATTTTTTCTGTATAATTACAAAGACTGTCTAAGGTTTAGATTGTTTTGGAGAAATTAGATCCCTCGGGGAGGTGCAGTATAAATGAAAAGAACGTTTCAACCAAATAACCGTAAACGTAAAAAAGTACATGGCTTTCGTGCGCGTATGAGTACTAAAAATGGTCGTAAAGTTTTAGCTCGTCGTCGTCGTAAAGGAAGAAAAGTATTGTCTGCATAGGCCACTGAAAATGTCAGTGGTCTTTTTTCGCAGTTAAAATCGAAGAATCAGGTTATAAATAGAATAATACGAAAAGCAGTGGTACAGAATGGTAAAAGGTCCTGCTGCTTTTTTATTACATAGGATGACATTTGCAACTTAGCATTAGGTGATGAACATGAAAAAGGAATTTCGAGTGAAGGATAATAGAGATTTTCAAGTAATTTTTAAAAAGGGTAAGTCTTTTGCCAATCGTCAACTAGTTCTTTATTATATGAAGAAGCCTGATCAGGAACATTTTAGAATTGGTTTATCCGTTGGGAAAAAAATAGGAAATGCAGTAACAAGAAATCGAATTAAACGATATTTACGACAGGCATTTCATGAGCTGGAGTCCGATATTTTAGCAAACTATGATTTTGTCATTATTGCCCGACAGCCAACAAAAAACATGCAATTTTTTGAAGTGAAAAAGAGCCTAATGCATTTATTGTCGAAGGAAAAGCTATTAAAAAAATAAAGTAACTAGAGATTTAAATAGAATCTATTTATGCTTTATTGTAAAATATGTGATACATAGTATTTTTATCGAATTGAAAGCGATTTTTTTGTTTTAGACTAGTTAGGAGGAGCAGAATTTGCGTAAGAAGTTATTAATGATAGCGATGTTAATTGGTTTAATAGTATTCCTATCTGGGTGTAGCCAGATTAATGAACCAATTACTCCGGAAAGTGAAGGAATTTGGAATTCATATTTTGTCTATCCATTATCATGGTTGATACAGTATTTTGCTAATTTATTTAATGAGAATTATGGACTAGCGATTATCCTAGTAACGGTAATTATCCGTACAGCATTACTTCCATTAAATATAAAGCAATTAAAGAGTACAAAAGCAATGCAGGATATCCAACCGGAATTAAAAGAGCTACAGCAAAAATATAGCTCAAAGGATGCGAATACACAGCAGAAATTACAGCAAGAAACAATGGCGTTATTCCAAAAGCATGGGGTAAATCCGTTGGCAGGATGTTTACCAATCTTTGTGCAAATGCCAATTCTACTTGCAATTTATCACGCAATCATGCGTACAGAGGAAATTGGCCACCATACATTTTTATGGTTCCCATTAGATGAGAAGGATTTAATTCTTCCATTTATAGCTGGTATAACAACATTTTTACAGCAAAAGTTAATGATGGCAGGAAGCGCTGGGGCTAATAATCCACAAATGACGGTAATGCTTTATATGATGCCGATCATGATTACAGTATTTGCGTTTATGTTCCCATCAGCTCTAGCACTTTATTGGATTATCGGTAATCTATTTATGATTGCACAAACCATTTTCATTCGTAAGCCTATGATGAGGGATACGAATACTGGGGGAGACAAAAAGTGAGAGAAATAACTGCTACCGGGCAAACAGTTGATGAAGCGGTCCAATCAGCTTTAGAGCAGTTAAATACAACAAGGGACCAGGTTGATATTACGATTATTGATGAAGGTAAAAAAGGAATTCTTGGTGTGTTTGGAGCAAAACGCGCGATTGTAAAAGTGGTGCTTGCGAAGAATCCAATTCAAGAGGCAGAGAAATTTATCCTTGATGTTGTAAGTAAAATGGGTGTTGATTCTGAAATATCAACCTCAATAGATGGGAATCATGTAACATTTGATTTACGTGGTGAAAAAATTGCTCTCTTAATTGGCAAACGTGGACAGACCTTGAATGCACTGCAATATTTAGTTCATCTGGTCGTGAATAAAGAAGGAAATCAATACTATACAGTTACTTTAGATGCAGAAGGCTATCGTGAGCGACGTAAAGAGACCTTGGAAGTACTCGCAGTACGGATGGCTGATAAAGCGAAGCGCATTAACAAAAAGGTCGCATTAGAACCAATGCCTGCATTTGAACGTAAAATTATTCACAGTAAGCTTCAAGAATTGGAAGATATATCTACTTATTCTGATGGAGTAGAGCCACATCGACATATTGTTATTAAGCCTTCATAAAATGATGGAAAAAACCTCTGGAGATCCAGGGGTTTTTTTGTATGGTTTTACACATTGGTTCCATACTAATAAGAAGTGTAATATCTTAGTTGATTTAACATAATGGTTACGAAAGGAAGATAAAATGTCTAAGAATAAAAAGGATATACAACAATCAAATGAGGTTGCTGAGAAGTATTATGATGCTTCTGGCTATCAAAGCAGTAATCAAACGGAAAAAGGCTTAGCCATTACCCATGAGCAGGCAACCGATGCATATACAGAAGGAACTGTTGATGGGAAAATCGATATGTTAGATGAACAAGGTGAATTGAAGGAATATAGAGGTAAGGATTTGGAGTGAGTTAAATATATAGCTCAATACGTAGGAAGAAGAGTCTTAACTAATTTAGGACTCTTTTTTTGTGCATAACTAATTATTTTTCCTTTAGCAAACTTATCCACATGTTAATAAGTGCACACATGAAAAATATAAATATTATTTGTGGATAAGTTTATTTTTGATTAGGAATGTGTTATTCTATTAAGTTAGTGACGTAAAAATATGTTGCTACTAAGAATTAGTAATAAATGTATGTTAAATAGATAAAAAAGTAGTGGAGGTGAAGAAAATGTTTGAGACTGATACAATTGCTGCAATTTCTACGCCAATAGGTGAAGGAGCGATTTCGATTGTTCGATTGAGCGGCTCCGAGGCTGTAGATATAATAACCAACATCTTTCAAGGTAAAGATTTAAAAGAAGTGGAATCCCATACGATTCATTATGGGAAGATTATCGATCCGGAAACAAATGAAGTAGCTGAAGAAGTGATGGTTACAATCATGCGTGCGCCAAAAACATTTACTCGAGAAGATGTAGTGGAAATCAATTGTCATGGTGGACTTGTTTCCGTAAATCGTGTGTTGGAAATAGCTTTACATGAAGGTGCTCGATTGGCAGAGCCAGGTGAATTTACGAAACGTGCTTTCTTAAATGGCAGAATCGACTTATCACAGGCAGAGGCCGTCATGGATTTGATTCGTGCAAAAACAGATAAGGCAATGAATATCGCGTTAAAACAGATGGATGGACGCCTGTCCTCTCTAATTAAAAAGTATCGTCAGTCATTACTTGAGACGGTTGCTCATGTAGAAGTAAATATTGACTATCCAGAATATGATGATGTGGAAGAAATGTCACATGAGATGATGCGGAAAAAGACAAGAGAGGTCCATGCAGAAATCGAAGAGTTATTAAGTGTGGCAAAACAAGGGAAGATTTTAAGAGAAGGAATTGCAACGGCAATTATCGGCCGACCAAACGTTGGAAAGTCCTCCCTTTTAAATGCCTTAGTCCAAGAGAATAAAGCAATTGTTACGGACATTCCTGGTACAACACGAGATATTATTGAGGAATATGTTAATGTACGTGGTATTCCTTTACGATTGGTGGATACTGCGGGAATTCGGGAAACGGAAGATATTGTTGAACGTATTGGTGTTGAAAGATCTAGACAAGCCTTAAAAGAAGCGGATTTAATTTTGTTTGTCTTGAATAATAATGAAAAGCTAACGGAAGAGGATATTCGATTATTTGAAGCAGTAAGAGGACTAGAATTTATTGTCATTATTAATAAAACAGATTTAGAACAGAAATTAGATATGGAACAGGTACTGGAATTAGTAGGGGATAAGAAAATTGTCTCGACCTCCCTATTAAATGAAGAGGGTATTAATGAATTAGAGGCAGCTATTGCCGACTCCTTCTTCTCTGGTGATATAGATTCTGGCGACCTAACGTATGTTTCAAACGTTCGACATATTCAACTTCTTAAGCAGGCGAAGAAAGCCTTAGAAGACGCCATGGATTCCTTGGAGATGGGAATGCCACTTGATATTGTTCAAATTGATGTTACTAGAACGTGGGAATTTCTAGGAGAGATTATTGGTGATACAGCTAGTGATAGTTTAATTGACCAGTTATTCTCACAGTTTTGTTTAGGGAAATAATAATAAGGAAAGGAAGAAAAGTTATGGTATATGATGCAGGGCATTACGATACGATTGTCATCGGAGCTGGTCATGCAGGTGTAGAGGCAGGTCTTGCTGCTGCAAGAATGGGTGCTAAAACACTAATGCTGACCCTAAACCTAGATATGATCGCATTTATGCCATGTAATCCATCTATTGGTGGTCCTGCAAAAGGGATCGTTGTCCGAGAAATTGACGCCTTAGGTGGAGAAATGGCAAAAACAATTGATAAAGCCTATATTCAAATGCGTATGCTAAACACAGGTAAAGGCCCTGCTGTTCAAGCACTCCGGGCCCAAGCTGACAAACCGGTTTATATAAAGGAAATGAAACAGATCTTGGAGAGTCAAGATAATCTTACGCTTCGTCAAGGAATGGTAGATCGTCTTATTATTGAAGATGGTATATGTAAAGGTGTTATCACGGAAACTGGAGCAGCATACCACTCAGAAACAGTGATTATTACAACAGGGACCTTTATGCGCGGTAAAGTGCTTATGGGAGACTTGGAATATGAAAGTGGACCAAACAACCAACGACCATCCATTAAGCTTTCTGAAAACCTAGAAGAGCTAGGAATTGAGCTCGTTCGTTTTAAAACTGGGACACCACCACGTGTTAATAGTAAAACAATTGATTATTCCAAGACGGAAATTCAACCGGGTGATGATAAGCCACAAGGCTTCTCCTATGAAACAACGGAATATATTTTGGACCAAATTCCTTGTTGGTTAACGTATACAAATGAATTTACTCACCAAATTATTAACGATAATTTAGGACTTTCTGCTATGTATTCTGGTGCAAAGCGTGGAACAGGTCCACGTTATTGTCCATCTATTGAGGATAAGATTGTTCGTTTCCATGATAAACCTCGTCATCAAATATTCTTGGAGCCAGAAGGTAGAGATACAGAAGAAGTTTATGTTCAAGGTTTATCCACTTCTTTACCAGAGTCCGTACAACATGAAATTATTCATTCTGTACCAGGGTTAGAAAATGCTGAAATGATGCGCCCAGGATATGCAATTGAGTATGATGCAATTGTACCGACTCAACTTTGGCCAACACTTGAGCTTAAACAAATCCCAGGATTATTTACTGCTGGTCAAATTAATGGTACATCAGGCTATGAAGAAGCAGCAGCACAAGGGATTATGGCAGGTATTAACGCAGCGGCTAAAGTACTAGGGAAAGACCCGGTTATTTTAGATCGTTCACAAGCCTATATTGGTGTATTAATTGACGATTTAGTTACGAAGGGAACAAAAGAACCTTATCGGTTATTAACTTCACGTGCAGAATATCGTTTATTATTACGTCATGATAATGCAGATCTTCGTTTAACCGAAATTGGCTATCAATTAGGGTTAATTTCAGAAGAACGTTATCAACAATTTGAAACGAAGAAACAAATGGTTCAAGATGAGAAGGATCGTTTACGTACGATTACAATCAAACCAACACCAGATGTTCAAGAAATGCTAAATAAGGCAAATGCTACACCATTAAAAGAAGCGATAAAAGCATATGACCTATTAAAGCGACCAGAATTAACGTATGAATTAATCTCTGAAGTAATTGACTCAGCTGAAGCTTTACCAGCAGACGTTAAGGAGCAAGTCGAGATTCAAATTAAGTATGAGGGCTATATTAAAAAAGCAAATGAACAGGTTGATCGTATGAAAAAAATGGAGGACAAAAAAATCCCAGATGATATTGATTACGATGCTATCGGTGGCATTGCAACAGAGGCAAAGGAAAAGCTTAAAACAGTAAGACCGCTATCTGTTGGGCAGGCTTCTAGAATATCTGGCGTTAATCCTGCAGATATCTCTATATTGCTTGTTTATATTGAACACGGTAAAATTGCTAAGATAGCAAACTAAAGAGGGGGAAACCCCTCTTAGTACATAAATGAATAAGGGGGTTTTGTAATGAATGCCATTCAATTTGCAGATGAACTTGAGAAACAAGGTATCATGTTATCTGAGCGGCAAATAGAACAATTTCGTATCTACTACAAAACATTAGTAGAATGGAATGAAAAAATTAATTTAACTGCATTAACAGATGAAGAGGATGTTTATTTAAAGCATTTTTATGATTCTGTTTCGGCAGCCTTTTATCATGACTTTACAAAGGAACAGCGCATTTGTGATGTGGGTGCTGGAGCAGGGTTTCCTAGTTTGCCAATCAAAATTTGCTTCCCTCATATTAAGGTAACGATTGTTGATTCACTTCAAAAACGAATTGGTTTCTTAAATCATCTAGCAACACAACTCGAATTAAATAATGTCGCTTTTTATCATGACCGTGCAGAAACCTTTGGTAAAAATTCTACGTTTCGTGAGTCCTTTGACACTGTTATGGCTAGAGCTGTTGCTAGAATGTCAGTACTTAGTGAGTTATGCCTCCCACTAGTTAAAAAGAATGGCACGTTCATTGCTATGAAGGGCTCACAGGCAAAAGAAGAGGTAGATGAAGCTAAATCAGCTATTGAGGTATTAGGAGGAAAAGTATCATCCTTCCATACCTTTAGTTTACCAGAGGAAAATAGTGAGCGTTCTATTATTTTGATTGCAAAAAACAGGCAAACACCGAAGAAATACCCGCGAAAACCTGGAACACCAAATAAAGAGCCGATTCAATAAGAAGCTTATACAGGAAAAGTGATGCTTTTCCTGTTTTTTTACTGATTGAGGACTAGTAATTGTTAGTCAATTTATCAGAAACCCCTCGAATAGATTGACAATAATTCTATTGAAAAGCTTATCTATGTCCTGATGATTATGATAGAATAGGCGTAGAGATAATTCTGTGGTAAACTATAATAGAACTCATTTGTACTTGTTTTTAAGAAATGTTTCACGTGAAACATTTTACTAGATACGAAGGTTAGTAGAGAAAAATATTATGAAATCTATCTATTTTTATAAAGGTGGTGTCTGATGGTGGTAAGTCCATTTAACCGTATTTTCGGAATTGGAGAAAAAGAAAACAACGAAATCGTTGAGGAAGAATCCTATCACCCAGATGAAGTTATACAGCTTCCGGTTCATCAAATCGAGCCAAATAGGTATCAGCCAAGATCTATTTTCAATGAAGAGAAAATTGCTGAGCTTGCAAAGACAATTAATACCCACGGCATTATTCAACCAATAGTTGTCCGTAAAATTGACAAGGATAGATATGAAATCATAGCTGGAGAGCGGCGTTGGCGTGCTGTACAATCTCTCGGATGGGAGAATGTATCCGCAATTATTCGTGATATGAATGAAACTCAAACAGCATCTGTAGCCTTAATTGAGAACCTTCAGCGAGAGGAATTAACGGTGATTGAAGAAGCTGTTGCTTATGCGAAGCTATTGGAGCTACAAAACTTAACCCAAGAGGCTCTAGCACAACGCTTAGGGAAAAACCAGTCAACGATAGCGAATAAGCTTCGTCTGCTGAAGCTTCCAGAGCAAGTCCAGCAAGCATTATTGAGTAAACAAATTACGGAGAGACATGCACGGGCATTGATTAAGGTGAAGGATGAAGCTGTCCAATTAAAACTTCTTCAAGACATCATCGAATATGAACTAAATGTGAAACAGACAGAAGAACGCATAGATAACCTTAATACCGCTAAAGAAAAACCAAAACGTAAAAAACCGAAGCTAAAAGGAATTAATAAAGATATTCGAATAGCGATGAATACTATTAGACAATCTTTAACTATGGTGTCTGATACCGGTATAGACATACAATCAGAGGAGCAGGATTTAGAGGATTATTACCAAATTACTATTAAAATTCCGAAAAAGAAATAAACATTCCCCCATCTTTTGATGGGGGAATGTTTTGTGCTTTATGACAAGTAATTCCTAATTTGGGATTACAAGACTATTTCTAAGGATATTTTTTTATTAAAAATATCAAATATAATAGGTTTAAATGCAAAAAAGTGATAGAATAAATAGTATATTGTTTTAGGTAGGTGAAATCATGGGGAAGATAATGTCCATTGCCAACCAAAAAGGTGGCGTGGGAAAAACAACTTCATCCGTAAACTTAAGTGCATGTCTTGCATACTTAGGAAATAAAGTATTATTAGTTGATATAGATCCACAAGGAAATGCTACTAGTGGGGTTGGAATAAATAAAGCTGACATGAATCAATGTATTTATAATGTACTAGTTGAAGATCTTCCTGCCGCGGAGGTTTGTGTTCCAACAAGTGTTGAAAATTTAGATATAATACCTGCAACGATACAGCTTGCTGGGGCAGAAATAGAATTAGTCCCAACAATTTCGAGGGAGATTCGTTTAAAAAAGGCATTGGACGAAGTCCGTGATCGGTATGATTACATCATTATTGACTGTCCGCCATCTCTAGGGTTATTAACATTAAATGCTTTAACATCTTCTGATTCGGTATTAATTCCAGTACAATGTGAATATTACGCGCTTGAAGGACTAAGCCAATTATTAAATACAATCCGTCTTGTTCAAAAACATTTGAATAGAGATTTAATGATTGAAGGGGTCTTACTAACTATGCTTGATGCTAGAACGAATCTAGGTATTCAAGTAATAGAAGAGGTTAAAAAGTACTTCCAGGACAAAGTCTATAATTCTATCATTCCAAGAAATGTTCGATTGGGAGAAGCGCCAAGTTACGGACAACCAATCATCACATATGATCCAAAATCAAAAGGTGCAGAAGTTTATCTAGAATTAGCGAAGGAAGTGATGGCTAATGGCACGAGGGTTGGGTAAAGGCTTAGATGCATTTTTTCCGGAAATAAAGGAAAAAGAGGATGATGTCGTCCAACAAATACCAATTAAGGACTGTCGCCCAAATCCATATCAACCTAGAAAGACATTCCATATAGATGCAATAGAAGAACTAAAGGAATCTATTTTAGAATTTGGTATTATTCAACCGTTAATTGTACGTAAGAGCATTAAAGGCTATGAAATTGTTGTAGGTGAAAGACGTTTCCGAGCAGCAAAGGAAGCTGGATTAACCGAAGTGCCAGCTGTTGTAAAGGAATTGTCAGACGAAAAAATGATGGAGTTAGCATTATTGGAAAACCTTCAACGAGAGGATTTAACACCTATTGAAGAAGGTCAAGCATATGCTAACTTAATGAAAGAGCTTAATATTACGCAAGAGGAATTGTCTAGAAGGTTAGGGAAGAGTCGATCCCATATTGCTAACCTGGTTAGACTTTTAGGTTTGCCGGAGCAGATTGTTGCTTATATTAATAATGGTGAACTTTCGATGGGGCATGGTAGAGCACTATTAGGCTTAAAGGACAAGGAAAAAATATCTCCTCTAGTTGCAAAGATTAGACAAGAAAAGTTGAATGTAAGGCAGGTTGAGAAGCTAATTATCCAATTAAATGAAAAACCGATTAAAAAGAAGGTTAAAGCAAAGAAAGATATCTTTTTACTAGAGAGAGAATCGGTTTTACGTGATAAATTAGGAACTGCTGTTACCATTCAACGTGGAAAACGAAAAGGAAAAATTGAAATAGAGTTTTATACAGATGATGATCTGGAACGGATTATCGAAGTGTTAGAAGGCTGAGAATAATTTGGTAGAAGGACTGGGAGAAGTTGACTCTCTCCAGTCTTTTTTTATATAAACAGGAGATTCAGAATTCAAAATGTTTCACGTGAAACATTCCAGAGAAAAGTATCGTAGAGGCTAATAGATAGAGAGGGTAGGGGCATGGTTTTATTCGGCACACTAGTTAACGGGGCATTTATACTTATTGGTAG
This sequence comes from Ornithinibacillus bavariensis, assembly GCF_018333235.1. GTDB lineage: Bacteria > Bacillota > Bacilli > Bacillales > Amphibacillaceae > Ornithinibacillus > Ornithinibacillus bavariensis. Next base: position 100,686 of record NZ_BORP01000006.1, read on the forward strand.
TTTATTAGGATTATTATTTACAAGAATTCCCGAGCGTTTTAAAGAAACCGTCATGCATGGCATCGCCCTAGCAATCGTGTTAATCGGGTTACAAATGGCATTCTCAACGGAAGCAATCATAGTAGTACTGCTTAGCTTGTTAACTGGAGCAATTATAGGCGAATTACTAAATATAGAAAACAAGCTAAATCAATTCGGTAACTGGATTGGTAGTAAATTTAAGACATCAACGAAAGAAAGTACTGTATCACAGGGATTTGTAACAGCTTCCTTAATATTTGTCGTTGGTGCAATGGCTATCATCGGTGCACTTGATAGTGGACTGAGAGGTGACCATGAGATACTAATTACGAAAGGAATATTAGATGGTTTCGTTGCGCTGGTGCTAACGACTACTTTAGGCGCTGGTGTAGCACTTTCGGTTGTACCAGTAGTATTATATCAAGGGACAATTGCATTACTTGCAACACAAATTGAAAACTGGATCCCTGATGTGTTTCTTAATGGGCTTATTGTAGAATTGACTGCTGTTGGAGGGCTGTTAATTGTGGCAATCGGTTTAAATATGTTAAAGGTTGTCCAAATTAGAATTGGGAATCTATTACCGTCAATTTTAACGGTAGGATTAGTCTATTATATTTATCAGCTCTTCTAATTACATAATCAAAATATGCAACACGGTAGAAATTTGTCGAATAATGTAGCATCAAGCAAATAATAGCAATAAAAGGCGAGTAAAGCTAACACTCGCCTTTTATTATATCGGTTTTTTTCTAGTATTAGGCATAATCACAGCAGGTGTTACATAGCTAGCTGTTAATTGTTGATCTACTAAATCTAACACATCTGCAATTTTTTTTGCCATTTCTACAACAATAGAGAGTCGGGTGTTTTGTAATACAGAGTATTCCATAAAACCACTGATATTAACGACCCCAGTAATATGTATATCACCAATAGGCGGAAGCGCCTTGTTTAAAGCTGCACCAGGCTTTAAGGATCCCTCGCAAGCGATAATTTGACCAACAGAACTAGTTTTCCCTAGACAAGCGTCTATAGCGATTATAAAAGCATTTTTATGCTGACGTTCAATAAGCTGAATATAGTCTTTTAGATTGGTTGCATGAACTGGGTCTTGTAATGTGCCATAAACAGTCATATGACGTAGCCTTTTTTCCATTAAATAAGTCCCAGTAAGTGGCCCCAATGCATCTCCGGTTGATCGGTCTGTCCCTACACAAACAATGATATATTCTTTTGGAATTCTTGGTAACCATGAAACAATACTGTCACTCATGGTATCACATAGATTTGGGTCAGTATGTGCAATACGAATTGCTTCATTTTTCATCGTCAACCGACTCTTTAGATTCATAGGTTCTCCTCCACTAACATATTGATATAAGTATACGGAGAAAAAGCTCTTTTTATACATGCATAAAATGGGGGAGACGAAATGTGGAGATCGGGGTTCAGATGGATGTTTCTCATCATCGGGACAACCATAGGTGCAGGGTATGCATCAGGTCGGGAATTGTGGGAGTTTTTTGGTCATGGAAGTGGACTAGCTATAGTATTATTCGTTGTATTTTTTTCGTTTTCTTGCTTGGTAATCATGTCCATTAGCTATCGAAAAAAATCAACCGAATACCGACCTGTGCTAAAAGAAATTGTCGGGGAAAAGCTATCACCTATTTATGACTTTATGATTTTTTTATACTTATTTACGACAACCGTAGTCATGCTATCTGGTAGTGGTGCTACAGGACAGGCATTTAATATTTCCTACTGGTGGGGAGTAGGATTTATTGTTATCATGCTAGTCTTACTATTTTTGAGGGATATTGGCGGATTATTGTCTATTAATCAGTTGATATTACCTGTTTTAATTATAGGAATGCTATATGTATTATTGAGGTTTACGGTAGATCATCATCTCAACTTATTTTCACATTGGCGGGAACAGCATAATTGGCCTGCAGCTTTTCCGTTTACCGCATTAAATATATTGCCAATGATTGCGGTTCTTGGGGCAGTGGGAAATAAAATGTCGTCAAAAAAGGAAATTTGGATAGCTAGTCTTGGAAGTGGACTGATTTTAGGTGTTCTAACTTTTATTTATAATAATAGCTTAATTCAAATTGCCGAGGAGATTTTCCTATATGAAATTCCTTTATTTGCGATATTAAGTAATTACCCATTTTACATGGTATTGTTTATGACGATTCTCTTATGGTTTGCAATTTTCACGACTGCTGCATCGGGAATTATGGGGCTAACAACGAGGTTAGAGAGCTACTTCAGCATTCCTTTTTGGTTGCTTGTTCTCATTATTTTAGCTACAATGATACCATTAACAACAGTAGGGTTCTCAACCCTAATCGGTGTGCTTTATCCGCTATATGGATTACTTAATTTATATGTTTTAACACGTTTATTGTTATTCCCCCTATGGAATAAAAGAGAAAAATAATATAATTTTCTAATATTATAATGAACAATAAGGAGAACTCTAAATGGTGGAAAAAGAATTTGAATTAAATGATATTGTTCAAATGAAAAAACCCCATCCTTGTGGGGAAAATAAGTGGAAGATTATCCGTATGGGTATGGATGTACGGATAAAATGTATGGGCTGTGACCATAGTGTCATGATTCCTCGAAAAGAATTTAGTAAAAAGCTAAAAAAAGTACTAGAAAAGGCCTCAAATTAATACATTAGTATGGACGATATTGCTAAAAAATGGTAATATTAGTCATAGATAGATAGAGAAATATAAAAATGATAGGGTAAGAACGCAAAAATAGGCTCCAAATCTGGGGCCTGTTTTTGTGTTTTGCTTGCTTGTCTTTTCGTTGGTCAAAATCTATAATTGAACTATCGAGCGTATTAAGATGAATGGAATCCTTAAGGAGTGGAAAGTATGGCTTTAACAGCAGGAATCGTCGGACTTCCAAATGTAGGTAAATCGACATTATTTAATGCAATAACACAAGCTGGGGCTGAGGCTGCAAACTATCCTTTTGCAACGATTGATCCCAATGTAGGCATGGTGGAAGTACCAGATGAACGTTTAAATAAATTAACAGAGCTAGTAAAACCGAAAAAGACAGTGCCAACAACCTTTGAATTTACGGATATAGCAGGTATTGTTAAGGGAGCTAGTAAGGGGGAAGGATTAGGAAACCAATTCTTATCCCATATTCGTCAAGTAGACGCAATTTGTCAGGTAGTCCGCTGTTTTGTTGATGAAAACATTACACATGTTGCTGGACGTGTTGACCCAATTGATGATATTGAAATAATAAATTTGGAATTAATTCTAGCAGACTTAGAATCCGTAAACAAACGCCATCAGCGTGTTGAAAAATTAGCGAGACAAAAGGATAAAGATGCTGTTGTAGAATTTGAGGTATTAGCGAAATTAAAAGCAGGCTTAGAGGAAGAAAAACCGGTTCGTGCAATTGAATTTACCGATGAGCAGCAGAAGATTGTGAAAGGATTACATTTATTAACCAGTAAGCCAATGCTATATGTAGCGAATGTTGGTGAGGATGAGGTGAGTGATCCAGATAACAATCCAAATGTTCAAAAGGTAAAGGAATTCGCTGCCAATGAGGGTGCAGAGGTAATTGTAATCTGCGCGAAGATTGAAGAAGAAATTTCTGAGTTAGACCAAGAAGAAAAAGAAATGTTTTTAGAGGAACTGGGAATTGCCGAATCTGGACTGGATAAGTTAATCAAAGCCTCTTATAGCCTTTTAGGACTTGCAACTTATTTTACAGCTGGAGAACAAGAGGTACGTGCGTGGACGTTCCGTAAAGGAATTAAAGCACCACAAGCAGCAGGTATTATTCATAGTGATTTTGAACGAGGCTTTATTCGTGCAGAAACAGTATCCTATGATGACTTAATGGAAGCAGGCTCCATGGTGCATGCTCGTGAAAAAGGGAAGGTACGTTTAGAAGGAAAAGAATATATCGTTCAGGATGGAGATATTATTCATTTCCGTTTTAATGTGTAAAAACCCGCTAACAACAACTCCAATTTTTAAATAAAGCGTAATGGTAACGTAAAAGGATCTCTCGAAGACTTGTTATTTAAAGCAAACTTTGTTATAATACACTATTGTGAGTAATAATTTAATTTAATTACTCCTTGCTCTTATTGCGATGTATTTCTAAAGATAAGGGCCGCTAAGACCAAAAGGAGGTGTAACGGATGAGAAAATATGAAATCATGTATATCATCCGCCCAGACATGGAGGAAGACGCACAAAAGGCAGTAATTGAGCGTTTCAACGGTATCTTAACTGATAACGGGGCGGAGATTGAAAAAGTTGATGAAAAAGGTAAAAAACGCCTTGCATATGAAATCAATGACTATCGTGACGGATACTATGTTGTGATTAACTTCTCTGGCGATGAAAAAGCAGTTAATGAATTTGATCGTTTAGCTAAGTTCTCTGAAGACATTATTCGTCACATTGCAGTTCGAGAAGATGAATAATAATAAGGAGTGGTTCTGATGTTAAATCGTGTCGTACTTGTCGGCAGGTTAACGAAGGATCCTGATTTACGTTATACGCCAAATGGAGTTGCAGTAGCCAATTTTACAGTTGCAGTCAATCGCCCGTTTTCGAACCAACAAGGAAATCGGGAAGCTGACTTTATTAACTGTGTGATTTGGAGAAGACCTGCAGAAAACCTTGCCAATTTCATGAAAAAAGGCGGTTTGATCGGTGTCGATGGACGCATTCAAACACGTTCCTATGAAGGCCAGGATGGAAAAATGGTTTATATAACTGAGGTTGTTGCAGACAGTGTACAATTCTTAGAGTCTAAAGGATCATCACAAGGACGTTCCGGACAAGACGCATATTCACCAGGATTCCAGCAAAATCAGAACCAAAATCCAAATCATAATCAAAATCAATTTGATGATGATCCATTCAAGGATAATGGGGAACCAATTGATATTTCTGATGATGATTTACCATTTTAAATGAAATGACCTGAAATATATTAATAATCTATCAGGGAGGGATAACAATGGCAGCAGCTCGTCGTGGACGCGGTGGAAAACGCCGTAAAGTGTGTTATTTTACAGCGAACGGAATTACACATATTGACTACAAAGACGTTGAGCTTCTAAAGCGTTTCATTTCTGAACGTGGAAAAATTCTTCCTCGTCGTGTAACTGGAACTTCTGCGAAATATCAACGTAAGCTTACAATCGCAATTAAACGTGCTCGTCAAATGGCATTATTGCCATACGTTGCAGAATAAGAATAAGAAAAAAGGCATTGCATGGATATATCCTTGCAGTGCCTTTTTTTGTTTGAAAATTTATGTTTAAATCACCATTACAACTTCAATTTGTTATTTTAGTATGACAATGGCTTGTAATAAGGGTCTGTGATTCGGTGTAAATTACCATTCATTTTGCCACTATCAGCTATTAATTAGGAACTAGTTCTGTCAATTTTGTTTTCATATATGATAAAATACGTATAACATTTTGAATATTACGTGCTATAACTAAAAAAGCAGGTCAATTTAATAATCGGAAGGAAGAAAGGTATGTAGAAAGGGAACTATTCGATATACCAGGTAAAAAGAAGGAGCGGAGCGATGAGTAAATCATTTATTGAACAAGTACATTATATTAGAATTCCCGTTAAGGATTTAGAGCAGTCTGCACACTGGTATAGAGATGTATTAGGGCTCCAGTTATTAAACATTACTGAGGAACTTGCAATATTAAAAGTAAATGAAGGACCTTTCTTACTTATCTTAGTTCCTACCGAAGATGAAACATTTGTCCATTTTACAATTAATAATGAACAAGAATTTAGTATTGGCTTTACAAGTCCAGAATTATCTAAGTTTCATCAGCACTTAATGGCTAATCAAGTTAAGGTCGAGGATATACAAGAAGATAATGGTCATGCCTTTTTCCACTTTTATGACCCAAATGGTAATAAACTTCAAGTACACTGGTAAGCTCACTTGAAACGAAGGGTGCTAGGGTAATATTAGATAGTATAGGGGGATTTTTAGGCGAGTGAATTTACTAACCGAATTTGAAAATAAACTAAAAAGAGACAAAGTTGATAGTGCCCTTGTCCAGCTAGATAACAATGTGATAGTTGAATATTATCGAAATAAAAAAATGAAGGAAAAGCAACATAAAATATATTCTGTCACCAAAAGCATTTTATCCATACTAATCGGGATAGCGATAGAAAAAGGGTATATCGAACATATTAACACACCGATAAGTACGTACTTTCCAGAAATTAATAATGATTCAGAGAAACAGAAAATCACAATCAAACACCTACTGACAATGACCTCAGGCTTACACTTTCCAGGAAATAATGGGATGATACCTAGTAAAAATTGGGTTAATTTTGTACTTAATCAGGACATGGAGAATCCCCCTGGAACGGATATGAGCTATAGCTGTGGTTCTTCCCAGTTATTAAGTGCAATAATCCAAAAGACTACTGGGTTAAATACAGAAGTCTTCGCTAGGAAACATTTATTTACACCTCTTGGGATAACAGATTATAAGTGGAACCATGATGCCCAAGGTATAGCAATTGGTGGATTTGGATTAACAATGAAAACAAGTGATATGTTAAAAATTGGTACGCTATATGCAAATAAAGGAAAATGGAAATCCAAACAAATTGTACCGTTTCATTGGATTGAAGAATCTACAACCCCCAAAGTCAAAAGTAATGATACTTTTTCATATGCATATCATTGGTGGAATTTAACATCCTATAATCAAATAGGTAGGATTTATTTTGCGTATGGACTTGAAGGACAATATATTATTGTCGCACCCGATTACCAATTAGTAACGGTTTTCACAAGTAGCATGAAAGAGGATGAACTTAGCCCTTTAAATTATTTCAAGGACTATCTACTTCCTTATGTAATTAATTCGAATAACCTTTAGATAAGTATCGTTATGTTCAATCAGCCATTTGTATGTTTCTTAACATTGTTACCAATAATTTCATAGAGTTCTGAACCTAATTCGTGAAGCACTAACATTGTGAGGCAATTGTTTGGAAAAATGGGTGCTTTCGTAACACAAGGAGATAGAGAACTTCATCTCATCTTTATTATATGTAGCTTAGTAATAGAAAAAGAGGTTATCAATTAAGATAGCCTCTATTTTGTAATTTGAATGAAGTTATTTTCTTTTTGGATATACAGCGATAATTTTAAATTGTAAAAGTGTTGTATAGACGATGGAAATTAACAGATATTTATCTGATATAGGATAAATAAGGTCAATGATTGTATAAAGAATAAATGGGATTGTTGTTGTGTACGCAACCATTTTCCACATAAGCTGTAATTTTAGTTTCCGATGCATTAGTTTTGCAACCCATGTAAACATATATGCTATAGCAGTAATTAGCAAGAAGACCATAATGGTTAAGATTAAATAATAAAACATAAAAAAATAGATTAACTGAAATACAATGTTCATATTCGCGCCTAATCCAGTAGTTTCTGTTAGTTGATCAACTAATGAAGGAATAGAAACGATAAACAATAGAATAAACATATAAAATACAGTAATATCCATCGCAATACGATTTAATTGAAATACCGCTTGCTTCTTAGGAAGCTGTATACTAAATAGAAATGTTTTCCAAAAAACCATTTTTTTCAATCCTTTAATTATTTCTTCCTTTATATTATAATGTAGATTACCATATAAAGCTTAAACGAAGTCTCTGACAAGCTATCTTCCATTTTCACTTCTTTCACTAAAATGCTCCTCATCGATATATCAATCTGACAACCAACCATATTCATTCTAACTATCAAATAACAATTAAATCATGTTATCATATAAAAATAAGGTTTTTTAGCAAATTGGTATCTTACTGTTATTCAAGGATACCTCTAGCTATAATTTGATGAGGTGCATAGGTTATGAATAATTCAAAGCAACTAATAGATGGAGCACTATTTATCGCAATTTATATGGTCTTGGTCTTCATATCGCTGTTTGTCCCGTTTATCTCTATGATAACGATATTGCTGGTAGCAGTTCCATTTATTATTTATAGTACAAGATATGGTCTACGGCCATCGCTAATTATGCTTATAGGAGCATCTCTATTAACGATGCTATTTGCTACATTTGTAGCATTGCCACTCCCGATTATAGCAGGGCTTGGTGGTATTATGATAGGTTTAGCAATAAAACAGGAAGCATCACCATATGAGACATGGGCAAGAGGAACAATTGGATTTGTTGCGGGAATCTTATTTGCTTTTGTATTTAGTTTAATGGTGCTTCATATAAATGTGATAGAAGAATTTAATCAGCAAATGGATGAAATCATGGCATTGTCCAAGAACATACTAACGGAAATAGGTATGGGGAAAGAAGTCGATCAACAGTTTAATTTATTGGAACAACAACTAGCGTTATATAAACAGTTGGTACCCTTTGGAGTAGTTGCAGTTTCCATCTTGCTGGCATTAGTAAATCAATGGGTAAGCTATAAATTTTTAAACCGTCTGGAGAATAAGCATTTACGTTTTCCTAAGTTCCGAAATTTGCGCTTTTCGACTTCGATTATTTGGATATATCTATTAGCAATGGTCGTATCTGTATTTCAAAAGGATCCTAATGGAACCGTGTTTATTGCAGCGCAAAATATTATCATGCTTGTAGGGTTATTTTTGATCATACAAGGATTTTCCTTTATTTTCTTTTATGCACATCAAAAAAATCTATCCAAGGCAATACCAGTAATTGCTATCGTCGTAACTGTTCTTTTTGCACCAATTCTAATTACATTCATTCGATTGTTAGGTATAATTGATATTGGGTTTGGACTACGAGATAGAATGGTAAAGCGCCACTAATTATAAGGTGAGGCTACGCTAGGATGCACGATTAAGAGCCTTTATGATAGTGCCTGAGCATTAGGAGCTGAAAATTAATGACGGATTTAAATAGACCAAGGTTAAGTAAACACTTATGGCTAATGTATGCTGTATCAATTGTTTTGCTTGGCTTTATTTGGTATTTTGAATGGATTCTAGGAATAGTGATGACTGTTCTCTTAGTTTTATCCTTCTACTATACCATCCGTATTGAAAAGAAATTAACAGATGAAACAGAGAGATACATTTCAACCTTATCCTATCGTGTCAAGAAGGTAGGAGAAGAAGCGCTTCTGGAAATGCCAATTGGCATTATTTTGTATAATGATGATTTTATAGTAGAGTGGTCAAATCATTACATGAATCAATTTGCCGAAGAGGAAACGATTGTTGGGGAGTCCTTAAATGTCATTTCCGAAGAGCTAATTCCTATGATTAAGGAAAATAATGAGGAGTTTCGTATTGAAATTGATGATTATGCATTCCAGACAATTATTCGTAAAGAGGAACGATTAATTTATCTCTTCGATCAGACAGAGCAATCAGAATTAGAGACACTCTACACGAATGAACAAACGGTTTTATCGATTATTTTCTTGGATAACTATGATGAAATCACTCAGAACATGGATGATACCATTAAAAGCCAATTGAATTCAGAGGTTACTTCATTTTTGAATCATTGGGCACATGATAATGGCTTATACTTGAAGCGAACCTCTCAGGATCGCTTTTTGGCAGTTGGTACAAGAGAGATATTAAATAAATTGGAGCGGACAAAATTTAATATATTGGATGAAATGCATGAACTAAATTCGGAGCTTGATATCCCAATAACACTAAGTATTGGCGTAGGCGTTGGCAATGCAGGTCTTCCGGAGCTAGGTGAACTAGCGCAATCAAGCTTGGATCTTGCCCTAGGCCGGGGTGGAGATCAAGTAGCAATTAAGGATGATTCAGGGAAAGTGCGTTTCTATGGTGGAAAAACCAATCCAATGGAAAAACGTACACGTGTAAGAGCTAGGGTTATCTCACATGCGTTACGTGATCTAGTGAAGGCAAGTGACCGCGTAATTATTATGGGACATCAAGCCCCAGATATGGATTCTATCGGTTCTGCTATTGGTATTTTAAATATTGCTCAAACCAATGGCGTAGATGGGTACATCGTTTTTGACCCGGATGATATTAGTATTGGTGTTAAACGATTGGTAGAGGCAATTAAGGTTGATTCAGATCTTTGGCAGCATTTTATTGATCCTGACAATGCTGAAGATCTGATAACTAGCCGTAGTTTAATTGTTGTGGTTGATACACATAAGCCTTCCATGGTTGTTAGTAAGCGATTGTTAGGAAAAACGGATTATCGTGTTGTCATTGACCATCATAGAAGGGCCGAGGAGTTTATTGAAAACCCAACCCTTGTATACATGGAGCCTTATGCATCCTCAACCTCTGAATTAGTTACGGAGCTATTAGAATATCAGCCTAAGGGTAAGAAGCTAAAAATGCTAGAAGCAACTGCCTTACTAGCGGGAATTACAGTGGATACGAAAAGCTTCACATTAAGAACGGGCTCGAGAACCTTCGATGCTGCCTCATACTTACGTGCAAAAGGTGCTGATACCGTATTAGTACAGCAATTCTTGAAGGAAGATTTAAACTTATATATTAAACGAAGCAAAATGATAGAACGTTGCCAAATTTACCGAAATTCCATTGCTATTACCAAGGCAGATCCTGGTGATGTCTGTAGTCCAGTACTTATCGCACAAACAGCAGATACCCTACTAACAATGACAGGAATCTCTGCCTCATTTGTTATAGCGGAGCGAAGTGATGGTAAAATCGGTATTAGTGCTAGATCTCTAGGAGAAATAAATGTACAAATCATTATGGAAAAAATGAATGGCGGTGGTCATTTAACCAATGCTGCAACACAAATTGAGGACACCACCATTGATGATGTAGAATTATTATTAAAAGAAATACTGGACGAATATTATGAGGGGAGAGAAGCAGAATGAGAGTAATTTTCTTACAGGATGTTAAAGGAAAAGGGAAAAAAGGTGAAGTAAAAAATGTTTCAGATGGCTATGCTAGAAACTATTTATTGAAGAATAAATTAGCTGAAGAGGCTACTGCTGGAAATATGAAAGCATTAGAAGCACAGCAACGTAAAAATAAACAACTTGAAGAACAAGAAAAAGAAGAAGCAGTACAGCTGAAGAATAGATTAGAGAAACTAGAGGTTACATTAAAAGCAAAATCTGGTGATGGTGGCAGACTATTTGGCTCTATTACTAGTAAGCAAATTGCAGATGCCCTAAATAAAGAACATGGTATTAAAATTGATAAGCGTAAGATTGAGCTAACACAGCCAATACGTTCATTAGGCTATACCAATGTACCGGTTAAATTGCATTTAGAAGTTACAGGGACAATAAAGGTACATGTTGTTGAACAATAATCCGATACTTCGGGTTATAGGAGGAAACAGATCATGAGTGAATGGAATGACAGAACTCCGCCACATAATATAGAAGCTGAGCAGGCTGTAATAGGAGCTATTTTTCTAGAGCCAGAAGCATTTTCAACAGCTTCTGAGCTACTGGAGCCAGGTGACTTTTACCGTGCTAGCCATCAACGTATTTTTGAAACGATGTTAAGGCTTGCCGATCGTGGGGAGCCAATCGATTTAGTAACGGTAACTACAGCCTTATCCGATAGTAAGCATCTAGAGGAAGCTGGTGGAGTATCCTATTTAACACAGCTTGCAGAAAGTGTTCCGACCGCAGCAAATATCGACTACTATAGTAAGATTGTTGAAGAAAAGGCAATTCTTCGTCGCCTGATTCGGACAGCAACGGATATTGTCACGAACACATTTGCCCGTGAGGACGAAGTGGAAGATGTACTCAATGATGCAGAGAAGAGCATACTAGATGTTTCCGGACGAAAGAACACTGGTAGCTTTAAGGCAATTAAAGATGTATTGATTGATGTCTATGACAAAATTGAAATGCTTCATCGAAGTAGTGGGGATGTAACGGGAGTTCCGACTGGCTACCGTGATTTAGATAAGATTACATCTGGTTTTCAGCCGAATGATTTAATTATAATAGCTGCCAGGCCTTCTGTTGGTAAGACTGCATTTGCTTTAAATATTGCACAAAATGTTGCCGTTAATACGAGTGAGAATGTAGCAATATTTAGTCTGGAGATGGGTGCAGACCAGCTTGTACAACGTATTCTCTGTGCAGAAGGAAACATCGATGCACAGCGTCTTCGAAGTGGTAAGCTTGAACCAGATGATTGGAGTAAGCTTACCATGGCAATGGGAAGCCTGTCTAATGCAGGAATATATATCGACGATACTCCTGGAATTCGCGTTAGTGAAATCCGCTCTAAATGTCGTAGACTAAAGCAAGAGCATGGTTTAGGAATGATTCTTATTGATTATCTACAATTAATACAAGGTAGCGGTAAACCAGGCGAGAATCGTCAGCAAGAGGTTTCGGAGATTTCAAGGTCGTTAAAAGGACTAGCACGTGAATTAAATGTACCACTTATTGCATTATCACAGCTTTCCCGTGGTGTAGAGCAACGCCAGGATAAACGTCCGATGATGTCTGACCTTCGTGAATCAGGAAGTATTGAGCAGGATGCGGATATTGTTGGCTTCCTGTATCGCGATGATTACTATGATAAAGAATCAGAGAAACAAAATATAATTGAAATTATCATCTCAAAACAACGTAACGGCCCTGTTGGAACCGTTGAGCTAGCGTTTGTTAAAGAATATAATAAATTCGTGGATCTGGACCATCGTTATCAAGCAAGCGATATCCCACCAGAACCAATTCACGCATAAAATAGCCGTTCTTGGAGTAACTGCACCTCCAATTGTTAGATACAAGCTAACAATTGGAGGTGCTTTTATTTTGGCAAAGTTTTTAGTTGAAAGAAATAAAAGCTGTAGCGTGCATTTTCCGAAGAATCACGGATGTAAATAATCGCATGAAATAACAAGTATAGGAAATAACTAAATAAGAAATTCACATCTAAAAATTAATAAAGAAATTTTTCATTAATGGCTGGCGTTTTTAGATTCAAAAGAATTATATACGAATGACGTGAAATAAATGAAACAAAAATACAAAGGAAACGAATCGTGGGAGGTGCACAATGTCCTCAGTAGTAGTTGTTGGAACCCAATGGGGTGATGAAGGAAAGGGAAAGATAACCGACTTCCTTTCACAAAAAGCGGAAGTAGTTGCTCGTTTTCAAGGTGGAAATAATGCAGGCCACACGATTAAATTCGATGGTGTTACGTACAAGCTTCATTTAATTCCTTCGGGGATATTTTATAAGGAGAAGATTTGTGTGTTAGGAAATGGAATGGTAATCGATCCAAAAGCCTTTGTGGAAGAGCTAGCTTATTTACATGAGCACAATATCTCGACAGATAATTTACGAATTAGTAACCGGGCACATGTAATATTACCCTACCATTTAAAATTAGATATGCTCCAAGAGGAAGAAAAGGGTGACGATAAAATCGGCACGACGAAAAAAGGGATTGGCCCCGCATATATGGACAAGGCAGCCAGAATTGGGATCCGCGTGGCAGATCTTCTAGAAAAAGAAGTCTTTCGTGCTAAATTAGAACAAAATCTCAAGGAAAAAAATCGTTTGTTTGAAAAGCTATATGAGGTAGAACCATTATCTGTAGAAGAGATTGTAGAAGAATATTACCAATATGGGCAAGCGATGGCGCAATATGTCTGTGATACATCCGTTGTATTAAATGACGCACTAGACGAGGGAAGGCGGGTGCTATTTGAGGGTGCCCAAGGTGTGATGTTGGATATTGACCAAGGTACATACCCATTTGTAACCTCATCAAATCCAACTGCTGGCGGTGTAACGATTGGTAGTGGAGTTGGACCTACGAAAATAAAGCATGTCGTAGGCGTATCGAAAGCATATACAACCCGGGTAGGTGATGGGCCGTTTCCAACCGAGCTCGAAAATGAGATTGGCAATCAAATACGAGAGGTCGGTCGTGAATACGGTACAACGACAGGAAGACCTCGTCGGGTTGGTTGGTTTGATAGTGTTGTTGTACGGCATGCTAGAAGGGTTAGCGGAATAACAGATTTATCCTTGAATTCTTTAGACGTCCTGACTGGAATCGAAACAGTAAAGATTTGTGTTGCCTATAAGTATAAAGGAGAAATAATAAATGAATACCCAGCAAGTCTTCAAATTCTAGAAGCGTGCGAACCAGTCTATGAGGAAATGCCTGGTTGGACAGAAGATATCACCAATGTAAAAAACCTAGATGAACTACCTGCTAATGCCAGGCATTATGTCAATAGGGTTTCACAGCTGACACACATCCCATTAACCACATTTTCCGTTGGACCGGATCGAGCACAGACAAATATTATTCGAGATGTTTACGAGAATGTTTAATTTGTGAGGATTGGAGCAGCATTTGCTGCTCTTTTTTTGTTACAAAAATGTAAAATATATGTATATTTTTGGTAAAAATCACGCTCAAACTACAATTTTTATAGAAATTAGTATGAAAATCGTCATTATTGCGGAAAAAATGTTACATTTTATACATTTTGTTTACAAAACCACGTATTGTGTTCCTACCCTATCAAAATTATGGTAGATTAATAGAGGACTTAAATAGGTCTTTTAAACTAAATAAAATGTACTTTCACATAAATTATTATTCTAAGTTTTAGGGGGGAAATGCGTGTCTTTTGGTAAGAATAAGCTGTACAATCCTGAACCGAAGAAGAAACCATTATTGAAGAAAGCGCTAATAAGTACAGGGCTTGTAACCATTCTTGCTACTGGGATTGTATTCGCAGAGGAATCTAGCAATGTAAGAACAGTTCAGCATGTGTATGTTAATGGTGAGCATATCGGACTAGTAAGTGATGCCAGTGTTGTTGAAGAAGTTATTCAATCGAAATTAGCTAAAGCTGATAAGTCATACGAAGATGCTGATCTAGCAATTGCAGAAAATGTAAAATTAGTTCCTGAGCTAGTCTTTAATCCTACATACAACAATACGACAATAAGTAATTACTTAGAGAGTAATCTAACAGTTAAAGCGAAAGCGGTAGAATTAAAGATTGGTAATGACGTAGTAGGATATTTTGATAGTAAAGAAGCAGCCGAAAAAGTAATCGAAGACTACAAGCTTAAATATGTTGATGCAGAAACATTAGCAAAAGTAGAAGCTGCAAAGTCTACGAATAAGGAATCAGACGTTCCCCAAAACGCTGAAGCTCCAAGTAAATCCGCAGACCTTGCAGTAGGAGAATCTACTATATTAGACGTTACATTATCGAAGGATGTTTCATTTTCTGATAAAAAAGTAGACCCAAATACTATTTTAACGGTTGCGGATGGTTTGAAGCTGTTAGAGAAGGGGACATTAAAGGAAGAGAAGCATACGGTTAAAGAAGGAGAAGTACTGGGATCTATTGCTTCCAAGTACAACCTGTCTCTAGCATCCCTATTAAAGTTAAATCCTTCTATTAAAGAGGATACGCTAATTCAAATTGGCCAAGAACTAAATGTAACCGAGTTAAAGCCATTTGTTGATGTTATTGTAAAAAAAGAAGAGAAGAAGGAAGAAACAATTGCCTTCGAAACAGAGATTAAAGAATCAAAGGAATTACTAAAAGGTGACGAAAAGGTAACACAAGAGGGCTCAGATGGTGAAAAGGTCGTACACTATACGGTGGAAATCCGAAATGGTAAGGTTAGTGACCGCAAAGTATTAGACGAGAAAACCATCAAGGAACCAGTTAATAAGGTTGTAGTAAAAGGTACAAAGGTGATTCCATCTAGAGGAACTGGGACCTTCAAGTGGCCAACCTCTGGTGGCTATATTTCTAGTCATGTTGGTTATCGTTGGGGAGCATATCATAAGGGACTTGATATCGCTGGCCCAAGCAATCGTACAATAACCGCAGCTGATAATGGAACCGTTGTTTTTGCTGGTTATCAAGGAAGCTATGGAAATAAAATTGAAATAAACCATAATAATGGAATGAAAACTGTCTATGCCCATCTTGCATCCATTAATGTAAGTGTTGGCCAGACTGTTCAGCAGGGTCAACAAATAGGAATTATGGGTTCGACAGGTAATTCTACAGGTATTCACTTACATTTTGAAGTGTATAAGAATGGTGCATTACAAAACCCACTAAGCTATTTAAAATAAATAGTATAGCAGGAAAAGAGCTGGTCCACAGAATACATGATGGACTAGCTCTTTTCATACTATTTAAAGAGGGATATAGCGCAGCGACAAGACATTTAGGTAAAAGTACGATAAAATAAAGGTCATATACGACTTAGTTGAAAACAATGTGAAATGATATATATATAAAATCTTGAATAAGGAAGTGTTAGGATGGCACAGAAAATTTTAGTTGTTGATGATGAACAGCCGATTGCAGATATTTTAAAGTTCAACTTAGAAAAAGAAGGCTATGAGGTTGTTTGTGCATATGACGGAGATGAAGCAATTAAACTAGCTGAGGCAGAAAAGCCTGATTTAATTTTACTTGATATTATGCTACCGAATAAGGATGGAAATGAGGTTTGCCGAGAAATTCGCAAAACACAAACCATGCCAATTATAATGTTAACAGCCAAGGACTCAGAAATTGATAAGGTATTAGGACTTGAGCTTGGGGCAGATGACTATGTGACAAAGCCATTTAGCAATCGTGAGCTAATTGCACGGGTAAAGGCAAATCTAAGAAGACAGCAACAGATGCCAGAGGATTCGGTTAAGGAAAACAAGGATATCACGATTGGATCATTGGTTATTCATCCGGATGCCTATACCGTTTCACGCGATGGGAAGGAAATTGAATTAACCCATCGTGAATTTGAATTATTACATTATTTAGCTCGCCACATTGGTCAGGTAATGACAAGAGAGCATTTATTAGAGACGGTGTGGGGCTATGATTATTTTGGTGATGTACGAACTGTAGATGTTACCGTAAGACGACTACGTGAAAAAATAGAGGAGAACCCAAGTAACCCAGCCTGGATTGTAACACGCCGTGGTGTTGGTTATTATTTACGTAATCCTGATCAGGAGTAGGTTATATGCATAAGGTTGGTTTTTTTCGTTCGATACAATTAAAGTTAATTCTTATTTATATTTTATTATTGCTAGTCGCTATTCAGGTCATTGGTTCATATTTTTCATCCTCTTTGGAAAGAGAATTAACAACGAGCTTTAAAAGCTCGATTAATGACAATATTAATGTGCTTGGCCACTATTTGGAGGGCGCTTTTACGAAGGAACGAACGGATGATGATGAAACCACACTAGGGGAAGACCTACAAGGAATCATTCGAGATATTGATACCAATAGTAATTGGAAGTTATTTGTGGTCGATAATCAAAGTCGCATTCAAGCAACCAATAACAATAGTGAGCAGTCGAAGGTCGGAAAAAAGATGACCTTCGAAATTGTACAAAAGGCACTGTTATTTGGAAATGAGCAGACTGCGGATAAGAAGGATAATAATAATAATCGTGTTTATCTAGTTGCAAAGCCATTATTTGATGATGAAGGTAGTGTAGCTGGGGTTATTTACGTAGAAGCTCCATTTGAAGATATTTATAATCAGTTGGAAGAAATCAATCAAATTTTCTTAAATGGTTCTTTTTGGGCTATTTTGATTACAGCTATTTTAGGGGTTTTAGTAGCAAGGGCTATTACAAAGCCAATTATGGAGATGCGTAGACAGGCGCAAATCATGGGTAAGGGTGACTTTACCCAGAAAGTAAATGTCTATGGTACTGATGAAATCGGTCAGTTAGCAATTGCTTTTAATGATTTAAATGCTCAGCTTAAGCACTCCTATGCGAAAACAGAAGAAGAAACAAGAAAGCTTAACTCCGTTCTAGAAAATATGTCTGATGGTGTTATTGCGACTGATGAGACAGGTGCCGTTACGTTGATGAATGAGGCTGCTGGATTTCTACTTAGTGTCAATCCAGAGGAAAGCTACGGAGAGTTTATCATTGATGTGCTAAAGCTTGATGAAAAAAATGTGGATCTTAGCGAACTACCGGATAGTGGATCAATGATTATCGATTTTAGTGATGATCAAGAAATATTCCTAATTCGTGCAAACTTCTCAACAGTGACAGATGATAATGACGAGATAACTGGTTTTATCACAGTCATTAGTGATGTAACCGAACAAGAAAATTTGGAACGAGAGCGTAGAGAATTTGTATCGAATGTATCCCATGAATTACGAACACCATTAACGACGATGAAAAGCTATCTAGAAGCGTTAATTGATGGCGAATGGCAAAACAAAGAAATTGCACCGAAGTTTCTAGAGGTTACCCAAAATGAAACAGATCGTATGATTCGTATGGTTAATGACCTTCTTCAATTATCAAAGATTGATAATAAGGAGCATCAACTGCATATGGAAAAGGCTGACTTTGTTAGCTTGTTCCATCATATTATTGATCGATTTGAAATGAATATGCCTGAGCATATCGAATTTGTACGAGAGCTTCCTAATGAAAGGCTTTATGTTTGGATGGATAAGGATAAGCTAATCCAAGTTATGGATAATATCATCACAAACGCGATTAAGTACTCGCCTGAAGGTGGAACGATTACCTTTAAGTTGTTGAAGCAGCGACATCAAATCATCGTCTCCATTGCTGACCAAGGTATGGGAATTGCCTATGACAAGCTAGAAAAGATATTTGAGCGTTTCTATCGTGTTGATAAAGCCCGGACTAGAAAGCTTGGTGGAACGGGGCTAGGGCTTGCAATTTCTAAGGAAATAGTGGAAGCACACCATGGTAGAATCTGGGCTAAAAGTAAAGAAGGAAAAGGAACAACGATACTATTTACACTACCGCTAATGGGTAAGAAGCGGAGGGGTAGCAAATGAAATTAGAGGTAATTAAATCCTATACGCTAGCAATATTAGTCGGTATTAGTTTTCTATTGACGTTTAGCCTTTGGAGCTATCAATCAAATAGCCCATATTTAGAAGAGGAAGGATTAGTAAATGAGGAGGAAATTGACTTAGGGGGTACCACGGTAACGAAGAAGTCAATTGTTCAGCCAACATCCATTATTTTTAATAAATATGATAACTATTTTGGCTTCAGTGATCCCGGTGAACGTGAGGATCTCTACCATGATATACAAACCTGGGTCCTTTATAATTTTCGAGTGACAGATGCAAATGGTGCACCCAATGAAGGTCCGCAGGTGGAGTTGACATTTCCTGATGCGCTACCAATGGAAATGATTCCGTCTATTTTTACGGTAAACAATACTGCTGAAATTGACATGCCTGAGAATATGTTCTTTCAACGAATGTTTATCTCGTTAAAATCGAACAACAATACATTAACCTTTATTTTTCTCTCCACAGATGGAAAAACACAGGTTAAAGCCGATGTTAATAACACACAGAAGCGTGAATTACTAAATGATTATATGGTTAAATTAACGGGGCTAGAAGAATATACCATGATTGACGATCCAGGCTACCCGATTTATATCCCGATAAATCCAGTGGATATTACTAAATATTATTTGGACTCAGCAATAATTGCTCCAGATGTTATGAAAAATATCCTATTCTTAGATCCAGCTGAGGTCGTAGAGAATGTTTCTGATGATAATGAAATCTGGTATCAGGATGGACAACGATCGATGCGAGTTTTTAAAAATAAGCTAAGCATGGAATATATTAACTCACAAGAAACGGTGTATAACCCGATGTCGGTTACCGATTTATTAGATAAAAGCATTAATAGAATAAATAGCTATAAAGGCTGGACAGATGACTTCCGTCTAGAAAGTGTTAATACAGCACAAAACAATATACGTTTTCAAATGTATTATGATGGCTATCCAGTTTTCAATCCTGATAATTTAACGATTATCGAACAGCGTTGGATCAATGATGAAGTCACGGAACAACGACGCCCATTATACCAAATCACGGATCCATATCCAGAAAGCTTTAAATTAGAATCAGGAAACGAGTTAATAAAATATTTAAAAAGTCATCAAACGTATAATTTAACCAAGATAGAAGATATCCAGATTGGGTATCGCTTATATAGTATGGAAAGTCTAGGAAATTCAAGAACGCTTACCTTAATGCCTTCGTGGTATGTTAAGATGGACGGTGAATGGCTTCAGGTAACAATAGACAGTGAGAATGTAAATAGAAAGGGAGTGAGCTGAGGATGCAGTGGGGACAAATTAAAACATTATTTATCCTCTGCTTCTTCCTTCTCGATATTTATTTATTATTTCTAGTTATTCAGAAGCAGAGTAATGAGGATCTTCCTTTAAAGGAGACAGAAGAGCTGCGGGAACAGGAACAAGAACTGGAATTAGAAAATATTAAATATCCAGATAATCTACCAGATTCCATTCCAGACGAAGCATATGTCTCGCTTAAACAAAAAACGTTCGATGAGTCTGAAGTGAAGCAAATTGAGTCCCAAGAAAACCAGGAAATACGAATTGTAAACAACAGTTTTATCCTAGGAAAATTTAAAAAGACAATTGCAATTCCAGAAAATGCTACAGACGAAGATATAGAAAGACTGATATCCAGTACGGTATACTTAGGCAATGAGTATAAATTTGAGTATTGGGATGAAGAAAGTAACGTGCTCGTCTTTTTCCAGGTGATAAAAGATGATCGGCCGGTATATTACAATCAAAATGGCATGATCATGATATATTTAAACGATAAAAATGAAATGATTGCCTATACCCAATCATTACTAGGAGAGCCTTCACCTATTAATGATGAAAAAACATTAATAACCCCGTTAAAAGCAATTTACACACTGTATGAAAATAGATTGCTACTATCCTATGATGAGGCAACAGAGGTTGAAATGGGCTATCATTCGATGTTACCACTGGAAAGCGGGACACAGGTTTTAGTTCCAACATGGAAAATTACGATTAATGATACGAAGGAACGTTTCGTAAATGCTGCACAGCGCTATGTAATCAAGGTTAATGATGACTTTGTGAACAGTGTTTTGCATATGAGTATTGATAATCTTATTGCCATCAAAGGACAGGATGAATTTAAAGAGAGCATGCTAGAAATATTACAAAGCAGGCTAGGAGATAATCGGAGTGAATCAGAATGACATTACGTTTTAGTGTTCTAGCATCGGGGAGTACGGGAAATGCTTTTTACATCGAATCTGATAAAGAGAAGCTCTTAGTCGATGCAGGACTTAGTGGGAAACAAATGGACAAGCTTTTCAGTGAGGTACAGCTATCTCCGAAAGACTTATCAGGGATTCTAGTTACACACGAGCATAGTGATCATATTAAAGGTCTCGGTATTCTTGCACGAAAATATGATTTACCAATCTATGCAAATGAAAAAACCTGGAAAGCGATGGATGGCATGATTGGCAAGCTATCCATTGACCAGAAATTCACCTTTAATATGGAAGAAGTAAAAACGTTTGGCGACATCGATGTGGAATCCTTCGGTGTATCCCACGATGCAGCTGAGCCAATGTTTTACGTCTTCCGAAGCGGTGGAAAGAAAGTCGCACTTGTTACAGATTTAGGCTATGTATCCGAGCGAATCAAGAAAACAGTCGAAGGCGCAGATGCCTATATATTCGAAGCAAACCACGATGTCGGCATGCTCCGAATGGGGCGCTACCCTTGGAGTGTAAAACGCCGCATACTCGGTGATTCTGGTCACGTATCCAACGAAGACTGTGGCTTAGCCCTAACAGATATCGTTGACAATAATACAAAGCGAATCTACTTAGCACACCTAAGTAAAGATAACAATATGAAAGACCTTGCACGCATGTCCGTCGGAAATATTTTAACAGAACGCGGTATTAATATAGAACTACATGATACAGACCCAGCAGTACCAACAGCATTGTATGAGGTTATTTAGCATTGGTGTAGGCGAGTCTAAATAGAAGAGCGCTAATAGACTGAGTTGGTGGAAAACGCGGTTTATAGTCTAATAGAAGTGTTCTAATAGACTGAGTTGGTGGAAATCGTGGTTTACAGTCTAATAGGAGTGTTCTAAAAGACTGATTTAGTGAAAATCGTGGTTTACAGTCTAATAGAAGTGCTCTAAAAGCCTGAGTTAGTGAAAATCGGGGTTTACAGTCTAATAGAAGTGCTCTAAAAGCCTGAGTTAGTGAAAATCGGGATTTAAAGTCTAATAGGAGCGTTCTAAAAGACTGAGTTAGTGGAAAACGCGGTTTATAGTCTAATAGGAGCGTTCTAAAAGACTGAGTTAATGAAAAACGTGGTTTACTGTCTAATAGAAGTGTTCTAATAGACTGAGTTAATGGAAATCGTGGTTTACAGTCTAATAGGAGCGTTCTAAAAGCCTGAGTTAGTTGAAAATCGTGGTTTATAGTCTTATAAAAAAACCTAATAGCCTAATTTCATCAGTACTCCCATAAAAACGGCCCTTTCAAAAGCTAAAAACTCCTCCTTAAAAATAAAGGGGGAGTTTTTTACTCTATTCAAAGTAGGTCCATCGTTTAACACCTGTCGCTTTAAAATTTTGCTCCAGAATCCTAGAGATTGTCTTTTTTGAAACAAGGCCACACCACTCATAAATTCCACTAGTTGTAATTCTCTCTTCAGGAAACAATATTTTATACTCCTGTACATTCCGCAATACCGCATGTTCTAACAACTCTGTATAACCGCAATTAGAACAAATACAGTTTTTCCTTCTTCCCTCGATATCGAGGCTAATGGCATGGCAATGCTGACAGCATATTCCCTTCTGCAATTGTTCATATTTATATTGTGGTAATCGGGTATAGGGCGATTCCTTTTGATGAAGTGAGATTAGCTTATTAGCGAGGGCTTTGTGTCGATTTGTGATTCGACTGGGATTGGTATTTAGTCGTTTTATTAATCGATTTAATTGGCTTGGAAAAATAAAAGGTTTGTTTGCTGGTGCTTGATAAAGCATGAATTCAGGGTTGATGAAAATAACAGAAGCATGAATGGGG
The DNA here is from genome assembly GCF_018333235.1 of Ornithinibacillus bavariensis. Classification (GTDB taxonomy): domain Bacteria; phylum Bacillota; class Bacilli; order Bacillales; family Amphibacillaceae; genus Ornithinibacillus; species Ornithinibacillus bavariensis. The sequence continues at coordinate 123,727 of NZ_BORP01000006.1, forward strand.
AGATTGATTCCTTGGTTTTGCAGTAGCTGCCTTAATAATGACTCAGTACGTTCAAGCTGTATCAGGGGATTATTAATTTCAAAATTATCCTTTGTATAAAATCGGTTGGAATCATAGTAGAAGTCCCCCTCGTAATTCTTAACCTCAAACATATAAATCGCATCCGTAATTAATAGGGAATCAATCTGAAATGTAGTGTTATTCACTTGAAGCATTAAATCATTTACTAAAATGTGGTCAATTTCGAGGTTTTGTAGGAGGGTATCGAATAATACTTCTCCCTCATAGCCTTTCGCCTGATTATAAAGATCTTGCTTGTTCTCATCATCTAAAACCATACGACTGTTTAAAATCTCTAGTAATTCTAGTTTGGCGGGTTTTATTCTTTCCTTAAGAATCATTGTTCACAACCTTTCTATTATCTCTTTAAAGGCTATTATATAAAAGGCTCCGCACAATAGCTACCAAAATTAATAAAATTCTAACAACAATGCAAATAATCAAGTGATAGATGTTTATTCCTGTTAGAAAAGCTCATAATATAAATATGATTTGGCCACTAAAGGCATTGCAAAGGAGTTTAAATGTATGGGCTATTATAATCAACATTATCCCCCAGACCCGAATAGAAAAAGAGGGAACCGCTGGGTACTCCCACTTATCATTGGCATTATTGCGGGTGCATTGTTTGTTTCTTTTATTATTCCAGGAATAGTGGATAAGGGAGATAGAACAGCAGATAATGGGGCATTACGTAATAATGACAATTCAACTGATATTGGAACGAGGCAGGTTGTTTCACTAGATGTCTCAACACGGATTACCGAGATAGTGGGAAATGTTTCCCCTACCGTTGTAGGGGTTTCCAATATCCAGAATCAGACAAACTATTGGGCGCAGCAGGAAGCTGCTGAGGCGGGTACTGGTTCAGGGGTGATTTACAAAAAGGATAATCAATATGCCTATATCGTTACCAATCACCATGTAATTGAGGGCGCTGATGAAATTGAAGTACAGCTGAGTGATGACTCCGTACTCAAAGCAAGGCTACTAGGAACGGATTTATTTTCTGATTTAGCAGTTTTACGTGTAGATGGAAGTAAAATTAAGAGCACCATTGATATGGGAAGCTCTGATGCACTTAAGGTTGGGGAACCAGTTATTGCCATTGGTAATCCACTAGGACTAATGTTTGCAGGATCCGTTACGCAAGGAATTGTAAGTGGAAAACAACGTACAATACCACAGGATTTTAATATGGATGGTCGTCCAGACTGGCAGGCAGAGGTGATTCAGACAGACGCTGCGATAAATCCTGGGAATAGTGGTGGTGCCCTCATCAATATGGATGGGCAGCTTGTTGGGATTAATTCGATGAAAATTAATCAGGAAGCGGTAGAAGGGATTGGATTTTCTATACCCATTAATACAGCGAGACCGGTAATTGATGAGTTAGAAAAGACAGGCCAGGTGAAACGGCCGTATTTAGGTGTCGAGATCTATTCATTGGACGAGGTACCTCGTTCAGAATGGGCAGAAACATTAAATTTACCAGATAATATTGAAGGTGGGGTTTACGTCTGGAGTGTAGAACCACTATCGCCAGCGGCTAAAGCTGGTATGGAGCGGTTGGATGTCATTACTGCATTAGATGGGAAGCCAATAGGTAATGTTATTGAGCTGCGAAAGGTTTTATATCAGGAAAAAGAAGTAGGCGATCAAATTAAAGTCACCTATTATCGAAATGGTAAAAAGCTGCATTCTACCATGACATTACGTGCACAATGATAACCATTGTTTAGAGATAGAGTAAATTCTTTATGAAAATCTGTGCCAGGAGTCGAGATATACGTATGTATTCGCAAAAAAAGCTAAGGGAGCGATATACATACAGATACCGACTGACCTGGCAATTTTTATTTGTAATAAAGAGCTTTATGAATCTCCATTAACCACAAATTTTCCCCAATGAGACAAAAGAATGAGAGTATAATGTCCCACAAGTTATCCCCATTTTTAAAAAGTTATTCACATTATGTGTATAAAAATAACCGTATATCTATATTTTGTGGTCGAAAAAGGATGAAAACACAAAATACCTACGAACATTTGTGCATATGTGGATAACTTTGTGCATAACCCAATAGAATACAGTTGATAATCTGTTTATAACTGAATTTTTCCTAAATATGCTTTTCCCGAGGCTGTAAACATAATATAAGTAAAAGAATCATAGCAACAACATCCAGTCTAGCCTGGAAGGCAAATACGAGAAGACCTTGCTCAAATAGGATTGGGAGTTTCGTTAAATAAATGGCACCTGCCATAATTACGATTAATGGAATCGCAGCTTTCTTTACATATAATCGTGCAATGATAAGCGAACCACATCCAATTTCTGTGAGGGCAACAAAAAATGCCGTTGTACGAGGATATGGGATTTCTAAATTTAAAAAATTAACCATATCCGGTGCAAGTAGTTTCATCATACCTGAGGTAATAAAAACAAATCCAACTACATAACAAATCCAATTATCGATTCTCATTTGCCATCTAATAGACGTCTCCCCCTATACGATAGTGTGTCGTCCATTCAATATATGCAAAAGATAGGACAAACTTTCCTATTTTAATTTGTACCAATTTAATCTTCTTCCTCCTAAACTACTGATTATCAAAAATATGCAATCACCAAATGATTTGAATCGAAAATGAGCTTGTCTCTTGTCCACATATCCATATGTTATGAATCTGTATAGGAAAAATATAAGTGAGTCGTTCAACATAGCAACGAACCTCTCGCCCTTTCTTTAGCATTCTAAAAACTAAATATGGTTGGGGAAATTGATTTCGCACAGGTAAGCGAGCTTCGGATAGAAACCGATTTGTATAGAGAAATAGTCCAATCACATGACATACAAGAAATGTTCATGAAAAATGCTTGCGACAATAGTTAAATAAACTTATAATTTTCTTTATAATTTGTAAAGATGTATAGTAGATAGGAATGACCAATCCTAGAATCGATTTGATACATAAAGGAAGTGCTTGCATGTTAAAACGTTTTTTCTCGTATTACAAGCCACATAAGCGGCTTTTTATTATTGATTTTACCTGTGCGGTATTTGTAGCTATACTGGAGCTTGCTTTTCCTGTAGCAGTACAGGAATTCATTGATAGGCTTCTACCAACGGAAAATTGGAATATAATTGTGCTAGTAAGTATTTCCCTATTAGCTGTTTATTTATTAAGTACATTTATGCAATATATTGTCACCTACTGGGGACATAAACTAGGGGTAAATATTGAAACCGACATGCGCCAGGATTTGTTCCAGCATGTACAAAGACAGTCCTTTCGATTTTTCGATAATACGAAAACAGGACATATTATGAGCCGAATTACAAATGATCTATTTGATATTGGAGAATTTGCCCATCACGGACCAGAAGACTTTTTTATTGCGATTATGACATTTATCGGTGCGTTTGCATTAATGTTCAATATAAACTTCCACTTGTCACTAATTATTCTAGTTATTGTACCAATTCTCATATGGTTAATTACGTACAGTAATATTAAAATGAACCAGGCATGGAAATCGATGTATGAAGAGATTGCAGAAGTAAATGGTCGTGTTGAGGATGCCGTATCAGGTGTCCGTGTCGTACAATCCTTTACGAATGAAGACTTTGAAACAAAGCGCTTCACAAAGGACAATTATAACTTTAGAAAGGCAAAGGTCGCTGCTTATAAAGTCATGGCGTTTGTTCATTCTAATATTTACATGATGATGCGCCTGATCGTACTTGTAGTGCTTGTCGTTGGTGCATGGCTGACCTTCAATAAGCATATGTCTTACGGGGAACTTGTTAGCTTTATTCTTTTCACGAACGTTTTATTCAATCCAATCAATAAAATAAGTGCATTACTAGAATTATATCCAAAAGGAATGGCCGGGTTTAAACGATTCACTGAAATTCTTGATACAGAACCAGATGTCCAAGATCGCAAAGGTGCGAAAGATGTGAAGGACCTGCAAGGCTTTATCTCCTTCCACAAGGTAACCTTTGGTTATGAGAAAACACAAGGGCCAGTAATTAAGGCAATGAGCTTCAATATTAATGCAGGTGAAACGGTAGCCTTCGTTGGGCCATCAGGTGCTGGAAAAACGACCATCTCATCCTTAATACCGCGCTTCTATGATGTCGATAGTGGTCAAATTACCATTGATGGAATAGATATTCGCGATATGACAAAGCGGTCACTAAGAGAGCATATCGGAATCGTACAGCAGGATGTATTCTTGTTTACGGGAACGCTTCGTGAAAATATAGCTTATGGAAAGCTAGATGCGACAGAAGAGGAAATACAGGAAGCAGCAAGAAGGGCCCATTTGGAGGAATTTATTAATGAATTACCAGATGGCTATGAGACACAGGTTGGAGAACGAGGACTGAAGCTTTCTGGCGGTCAGAAGCAACGGATTGCAATCGCGAGAATGTTCCTGAAAAATCCACCAATCTTAATTTTAGATGAAGCAACCTCGGCACTAGATACGGAAACAGAAATGATTATCCAGCAAGCATTAAATGAGCTTGCACAAAACAGAACGACATTAATCATTGCACACCGACTAGCAACGATTCGCAATGCAGACCGAATCATGGTTATTACGAAAAAAGGAATCGAAGAAGAAGGTAGTCATGAAGAGCTAATTAGAAGAAATGGTGTATTTGCTAACCTGCATAAGGTTCAAATGCACTAAAAGATTTACTACTTTAGATAGGTAGTAAATTACAATAACAAGGACTTCTGGTCATAGCGTATACCACCCGTGCGAACGGGTGGTATTTGTTTTTATAGGTTAATTATTATCAAGAACAAATTCTAGTATGGCACGAGAGAACTCTGCTGGACTTTCCACATAAGGATGATGGCCGCTTACCAATTGCTTATAAATCCCATTAGGAAAATGGAAGCTCTCTTGATGTCTAGGCCCAACAGAATGATCAAATAACCCCGACAGCACGAAAGTAGGTACTTTCACTTTTGCTGTTAGATGTGTGAAGTCTTGGAAATATTCTTCATTGGAAAATATGTACTGCTGAAAGTCAGGCTGTGGTGAGAGAGCTTCGTCGATTATCCCAAGTCTTTGCTCATCCTCAGGTGTTTTAAACTGTAATTTATAGAATAAATTCTTTTCTATTAGCTGTTTTACAGTCGAGTAAAATGTATTTACAATATTAGAGGTATCATTAATTGGATTAAGCTTTTCTGTAATTCCTAACCATTCTTGACCCTTCAAGATCTGGTGTGTGAATGAATCTGCCATATTTAATGTAGAATTTGTTAGGATGAGTCCCTTTGTATGTTCTGGAAAACGGTGTGTGTAATTTACCGCAAGTAACCCACCAAAGGAATGCCCCAAAACATACCATTCTTCTATCTGAAAATAACTACGCACTTCTTCTATATCCCGAATCAACCGCTCAAGGGAGTAATCACCGTTTTCAGCTAAATCAGAACGACCACATCCCCTTTGGTCTAAATAGATTATTTCCAGTTGCCCATGAAGGAACTCACTAGTAAAATGCTGAAAGGATTTACTCCAATAGCCAGGGCCACCATGCAAATAAATGCACGGAACTCCTGCACCTTCCTTTTCTATGTATAACGTAACTCCATCACTAGTTTTTATATGCATCGTATCCTCCTAAAACAATCCCCTAAAAATCACATTGGCTGAGACTGGCTTCCGTCCCATTTCTCTCGCCCAAACAGATAGTTGACCAATATGATGAATCTCATGAGCGATAATATGGTGGAGAATCTCTTCCTTCGTAAATTCTCCCTCCATCCATGGAGCAGTCACGATAGCATTCCTATTTCCAATACTTTCATTCGTAAGAAATGCCTCAATTTCATTTCGATATGTTTCGGATAGAGACTGAACCTCATCTATTGTTGAAAAACTACTAAAATCGATGGCAATATCTTCTTTCTCCTGTATGGCACGAATCCAGCTATATTCTACATCGATAATATGTAAAAAGGTATTTAGTATATTACCTACGCCACCGATACGCTCTTTAATCAGTTCTTCCTCTGAGAGCTGCTTACACCATTCCAGCCACTCATCCCGAACCTGCCAATTATATTGGAAAAACGTATAAAACATATCCACCCCTCCTAATCAAAATAAGTTCGACATGCGTTTCCACCATTTGTCGATATTTCCCGGGAAATGCTGAATATACAATTTAAAAAAACCGTTAAAACCCGTAGCGTAGCGGCTATTGATTATTTAACATATCCTCTAGTTCCAGTAGATGCTCCGACAGCCATAGCATCTCGTGAACAAAGCGCTTTGGTGGTCCTTTTCTAGTATCTAGCTCTGTATCCAGCCACCATTGACTTTCCATATACCATAATAGTTTCAACGATTTTGTTAAAAGACCAGTTTCACGGGGATGAAAATAGCGATACCCCTCTAAAAATGCCAGTGCATGGTGAACCTTGAATTGCTCGCCATCGAGTGCACCAGAAATAACGGCCCTTCCAATATCTAAGGTGAGAAAGTCATATTTCATTCTATCGAAATCAAGAATAGCAGCTAACTCATCAGGCTGGAATAAGATATTATCTACCCACAAATCACGATGAGACAGCCCAGTATGATGGGTAATAAATGCTACTGGATTAACTATTTCTAGCAGCTTCAGCTGTTGTTCGAAAATGTGTTCTAAATGGTGTTTATTCTGTGCGAGTACATTATTACGCATGGAAGCCCAGTACGAGTATCTTACTTCTTTCTTTGGTGGTTGAAATGCCGTGGTGTGATGTACAGAGGAAAAATTGTTTTTTAAGATGTAGTGTAGCTTACCAGTATAATACCCTAGGTCAAACATCTGGCTATCTGTTAGCTTTCCAGCGTTAACAGTATTCCCCGAACAATAATCCAGTACGATAAAATACTCCCCGCCACTAGATTGCAAGAATAAATCAGTGCCGTTAGTATGGATTTTAGGAGTTGGAAACGAATGCCGATGCAAATAATTTTGAATTTGATAAACATGCTTTAATTCTGCAATGGAATATTTCTTCAAGCGTTCCTTATGATATTGCTTCAATAAATAGGTACCATCATTCGTCTCAACCTTCCATTTTAGGTTCAGCCAACCTTTCCGAATCGGATCAACTGCTTCTATTCTCAGTCCGAATAGTCTTTGGAAATGATGTAAAATATCCTCTTGTATTTCCTGATCGGTTAGCAGACTCCCCATAAAATCACCACCCTTGCTCCCTATTATGTAACTATACCTGATTATCTACCCAATGACAAGAACATATGTTTGCAAAAAACCTAATGAGTGAACCTAATAATCCAATTCGTATTGAATAAGCCGAGCTTCTATCCCTTTAAACCATTCACTACCATTTCTATTAATCTCTTTAAAGCCAAGCTTTTCAAGCATTCTTCTTGATCGATGATTAGTTTCATGGGTCTCTGCATGAAATACATGAATCCCCAGCTTTTTGTTAGCATAGTCCATCATTTTCTTAGAAGCTATAAAACCAATACCCTTCCCCCATAAACTACTCTCTCCGATAGCAATTCCTAATTCTGCAGTATCTCCTACAATACAAGCTAAATCTGCATACCCAACTAATCGCTGATCTAGTTCAATTCCCATGCGAATGAAGTCATCCTTCTTGTGATGAACACATTGCTGCCACCAATTATATACTTCATCGGGCTCTCTATTTAAATCCCAGTCGTTAGCCAAACAAAATGCCTCATCCTTACTCCAAGCCAAGACAGAAGAATAATCTTCCAGCTTAATGGGTCTAATTTTTATGGCGGAAAATTTCTCAGCCACAACCATCACCCCTTCGATATAACAAAGCTGCACCTCAACCTGAGATGCAGCTCTCTGCTTATTCGCCAGACTGTCTATCGTAATTTCTCTTTAGCATGCCAGTCCCCTTCATCATGCCAAGCTTCTCATAATATGGGACCAGATCATCATCACAGCATAGGTCAATCATATACAAATGCTCGAGCTGCTTTAGCATTCTAGAAACTAATTCATTACCAATTCCCTTTTTCTGATAAGCAGGTAAGACCTCCAGTAAAGGAATATAGGCAGAAAGGACGCCGTCACTAATGGCAGTAATAAAGCCAACGACCTTGTTCTTACCCTCATCAATGGCTAATACCACATGGCTACTACCTGCTAATAATTTTAAATGTGTCCTTGCGCTAGGTGGATTTGGCCAGTCCACAAAAAAGCCATCTACCATCGCAGTCGAAATGCCATTCATTGAATTCACATACATCATATCTATCAACTCCCTAAATAATATGAAAAACAAGATAGGAAAATTGATAGAATCAATTATATAGCAACAAAATCAAAACCCCCTAAACGCTATAGAACAAAGTACATTCACTACGCCTTTTTAACCTGCTTCAGATGCTCCACTCGATTCCAATCCTTCAGCACCCAATCGCCATTTTCCCAAGCGATTGTGGAAATACTAGTATTTTCTATTTTTTGTTTACCTAAATCAACCTGGTCGCGAGAAACTATCTTTAGTATTCGATAGATTACTTGTCCGTGTGCAACTATCAAGATCCTTTTTCCAGCATGCTTTTCCTGTACCTTCTCAAGTCCAGTCATAATCCGCTTAGCAAATACGTCAAGCTCCTCCTGATTAGGGTAATTAAAATCAGGGTATAGCTTGGACCGTTCCTCCATCGTTAATCCTTCACCATCACCAAAGAAACGCTCCGCAAAGTCATCCATCACTTCAAATGGAAGCTGTAAATAGCTATTGATGATCTCCGCGGTTTTCCTAGCTCGCTGTAATCCACTTGAAATAACCACATCATAATCACTTGCTAAAAGCGAAGCGCCACAAGCCTCCGCTTGTCCAATTCCTTTGCTATTTAAAGGGATATCTGTCTGTCCCTGCATTCTTTTTTCCGCATTCCAGTCTGTCTCCCCATGTCTCACTAAATACACTGTAGTCATATGTGCCACTCCTGTCTAATCTATTTATCTATGCATATAAATCTATTATATATGTAATGAAGCTTTCTAGCTCACCATAATAATAGTCGATTTGGTCTAGATAGTAAAAAGTGGTAGCCGTGTTTACAGCTATTTCCTTGTCAGAATACAAATGGATCTTCTTTTCTAAGCCAATGCCAATTCCTAGCTCAATATGTGTACCCTTTCCACCTGGCAATAGCACCAAAATAACATCGCTAGCCTTAACCGCATCCCGTTCTGTTATTCCAATCGCACGTAAATCAGCTACAGCCATTGCTCGACTATTTTTCGTCCAGTCATACGTATGAACGTGACCAGCAGCTATCAACCGATCCCGTACTCTCCGTACAATTTCTTTATTATCTAACCCTGAAGCAATGTAAAAATTCATCGATTACCCCTCACCATTTCCCACTCATTGGCTAGTAGTCCATAAACCACAAGATCAACAAAGTGATCATATAACCATTCGCCCTGCCGAATTTGTCCTTCTATTGTAAATCCAAGGCGTTCTGGAATTTTACGGCTTTTGATATTTTCCATCGCTGCTCGAATCTCTATACGATGTAATCCTAAATTCTGGAAGCCATAATCAATCAATGCACTAGTAGCTCTTGTTATAATTCCTAATCCTTGAAAATCCTTTCCTTGCCAGTAGCCAATTACACCGGCTCGATTGGCCCAATCAAACTGGTTATATCCCATCATGCCACAGAGCTTACCCTGATAGTACACACCTAGAATTAATCCAAGTCGCTCTTCATACGATTGCCAAGCATAGCGAATAAAATCCTTAGAATCGAGTACCGTTCTTGTTTCGTCTACCCATGGGAGCCATTCCCGTAAGTACTCTCGAGAGCGATCAGTAAGGCGAAACAGTTCATGAGCATCCTTGACATCCAATAATCTCAACGTGATTTCTTCATCAACCGCATAAACAAACAAAGAATCGCCTCCCGATTTCTAACATCAATCATAACACAGTACGAATAAATTTAAGAAAATAATCTTTTTGCTTTCCTTAATTTTGTTATAATTATGATAAATTATTAAAGATGAAGCGTTTTTAGTACTAAAATTAGGAGAAAAAAACCTCCAAAGACAATATAGTGCTGCCAATGATTTTTGTTGTAGATGATTCTCCCATTGATATATCGCGAAATGAGAATCAAAACAATAATAAAGAGATAAAAAATCATGGATATTGTCACACCAACTATCTCTAGCAATGCAAAGCAAAGAAACAATGCGTGTACTGCAATGTAGAAATATAACACCTTGATTTGACTAGAAGAAAGAGATTCATGGTTTTTATAAAGCATCATAAAAGCTGCAAGTAGCATCATGATACAGTATAAGATGATAAGAATTATAGAAATCATATAATTTACCCCCTATCTATTTTTTTCCACTATACAATGTGGGGTTAACCCCATGTAAACAAGTAAATTAGGTGATGACATGAAAATTGGACAATTTATAAAGGAAGTTGAAACAACAAAGGATACCGTACGTCATTATGAAGCATTACATCTACTTCAGCCCGCATGGGAAAATACACATCGTATTTATGGGCAAAAAGAGGTGGAGGACTTTTTCGTTATTAAGGAAATGCAGTCATTTGGTCTATCCTTAACCGACATTCAAGCTTTATTTCATTTAAAACGACAAAATGGTTGTGGAAATCCCACTCTTATCGAGGGTGTCATGACAAAGCTTGAAGATATGAGAGAAAAGATAGAGGAAGAAGAGAAACAGATACAGAGGAAAAAGCATCAATTAACAGAGACGATGCAAGCAATACATTTATTAGCGGGTGATAAAAATGCCAACTTGTAAAAGCTGTGGAACGGAATGGGCATGGAAACAAACAGTAAAGAAAACATTCTCCAACATGAAGTGTCCACATTGTGGGGAGAAGCAATATTTAACAGCTAGGTCTAGAAAGAAAAGCAGTGTTGTCGCCTTTTTAGCTCCTTTAACGCTTCTGTTTTCTTTCATAGTTAATTTTTCATCGATTGTCACTATTATCCTGTTAATCGGATTATCTATCGTATGGTTTGGTTTATCTCCATGTATCGTTGAATTATCCAATGAGGAGGAGCCACTTTGGTAGCAATAGGGACTTCAGGAGGGAACAAAATAAAGGATCAAATCAAACAAACCTTTAACCAACTAGCAAAAGTTTACGAAAAATCGATTGATACAAAGAGTTTATACAATAGCGAGTATGAAAGACCGGCAATGATGAGTCAGCTACCGGATAGCCTTCATCATAAAAATGTTCTTGATGCGGGATGTGCAGCGGGTTGGTATACCGAGCAATTGCTTGGACGAGGAGCAAATGTTGTCGCCATGGATATTAGTCCAGAAATGGTACGGACAACAAAAAGAAGAGTTGGCGAAAGTGCAGAGGTAATCTGTCAGGACTTAGAAACGAAGCTACCATTCGCAGATAATTCCTTTGACTATATTATTTCCTCCTTAACCCTGCATTACATGGAGAATTGGGACCATCCATTTCGTGAATTCAAACGGATATTAAAGCCAAATGGAATTCTGCTTTTCTCCGTCCATCATATATTCACCGATTTGAAGCTGCGCCAGGACTATCATTATTTTTCTACTGAACAGCTAACAGATGAGTGGAATAAAGAAGGAAAAACATATACTGTTCCGTTTTACCGGAGACCTTTACAAGCTATCATCAATAAAACAATACAATATTTTTCTCTTCAAGAGATTATCGAACCCCAGCCTACCATGAACATGAAGGATCAGGCACCAAGGGTATATGAAAATCTCATGAAAAGTCCACAGTTTTTAATCATTAAATCAGGAAAGCAGTGAGAAAATGAGTAAGTTACATATTCGAAAACTAGATAATGAATTAGCGGAACTAATTTCCTTTATGACCAATAATACATGGGATTATCATACCGATCCTAAACCAAGGAAAGAGCAAATTGAAAAAGCCTTTCGAAACGGATGGTACCAGGAAGATAGGGAAACTTTCTGGGTTGAGCACGATAAGGACAAGATCGGATTAATCATTATTCATGATATAAGTGACACCATTCCCCTATTTGATATTCGTTTAGCAGATAATGCTAGAGGAAAGGGTTATGGAAAAATTGCAGTCAGCTGGATTGTAGACTACCTATTAAGTTTGCCAGAAAAGAAGATTAGGATTGAGGCATATACGAGAAGTGATAATCTAGCAATGAGAAAAACCCTATCTAACTGTGGATTTGTAAAAGAAGGCTATTTAAGACAGGCTTGGGAAAATAACGATGGCAGTGTTTCAGACTCTGTTCTGTACGGAATGATACGTCATGACTGGGAAAACAAGGCTCAGACACCAATAGAATTAGATAAGTTGCCTTATTGAGTGGAGGATGCCAGTCACTTCTTAAAAATAGCCCGAACCTATACCTTCCAAGAAGGTATGGAAGATTGCTATGTTTGATTAAAGAAAGATGAGTACATTGCTAGAGATTAATAAGAATATATAAGCTGAAAAACAAAATAGTAAATTACGAACTAGGAGGAACTTATGAATATTAGAAAAGCAGTAATATCGGATGCTAACGGAATTGCAAAGGTTCATGTGGATAGCTGGAGATCCACGTATAAAAATATTATTTCGGATTCGTTTCTAAATAGTTTATCTTATGAAAGGCGAACCGAATTATGGGAACGAAATACTACCAGAGAAGGAAATTATGTTTTTGTTGCTGAAAGTGAGAGTGGCGAAATCGTTGGATTTGCTGATTGTTGTAAAAGAGAAAATAATCATATCGAAAACGCAGGTGACTTAACCTCAATCTACCTACTGGAGAAGTATCAAGGACAAGGGATTGGTAAGCTGTTGTTGAAAGAACTTTTCCTAAAGTTCAAGGAGCTTGGATATAATAAAGTATTTGTTGAAGTATTAGAAGATAATAAAACACGGTACTTCTATGAATATTATGGAGCAGCCCTTGTTAGGACAGAACAAATAACGATAGGAGATGCTGAATTAAATCTACTAATCTATGAATGGGACAATCCTAATAAGGTATTGGAAAGACTACTAGGTGAAGCAAATGATTAAAGAAAATTATCCATAACTGGAAAAATTACTGCACAGAAGCCAATTTCATTAGAATAGGTTCTACTAGAAAGGCGTACCGGGTTGCGGATTATGTTGTAAAAGGTGTATTTACATCCAATTGGCAATAAGCAGTCCAAAGCAGAGTTGGATATTTATAATCAAATGGAGGAAAAAGGGTTAAGCTTTCTTTTTGCAAAGACGTTCTATGTTGATAATCATATATCCATTCAACAATACTTTCAGCCATTAGAGCTACTTGATGGTCAATCATTTGAAATTGACCCGAAAGCAAACGTGTCCCTTATTCCAAGCATGTATGAGGAGACATTAAGCCTATTAGATACCGAGTTTGATAGCTTTGACTTAAAGAATAGCAGTGATTATGGGTTGAATAATGCGAACCAGCTTGTTTTTATTGATTATGGTATGAGCAAGCATTTATATGAAACAGAGTGGGTACCGTTAGCAGAAGCGGGAGTTCTTCCGCAAATTGACTTTGCCACCTGCCGTGTCTGTGGATTGGAGAAAGAACTACGGATGTATGGAGATAATGATGATGATAAACGTTGTTATGCATGTGGGAAGGAATAGCATGAGTGGGATGAAAATAAAATAAAGGGAGCAGTTCTAAATCTAAAACTGCTCCCCACAATAAACGTATCCCATTATTTAAAAGTATAAATGCTAATTCGCAACCTTCTCCTCATGCTTATTCCGCTTTTTCCCTTTTTCTTCTCCATCAACAATAACGCTATTTCCGTTAAAAATACCGCCATCCTCAATGATAATGCCACGAGAGGTTGCACTTCCAGTTAGCTTGCCCTTTGCTTCAATTTGCACCTTCTCTGTTGTTTCTACATCGCCACGAACTTCTCCAGCAATGACGATATTTTTAGCCTTAATGCTTGGCTCGACATAGGCATCTTTACCAATGTAGACATCCCCATTAGAAACAATTTCGCCCATTACCTTACCATCTACTCGTAAGCTAGTTGCCAAGGTGATTTTTCCTTCGATAACCGTATCTGAACCGATAATGGTTTCAATCACTTTTTCATCCTTTTTCTTGCTAATCATATGTCGCTTCCTTTCTACTCCGCTATTCGATATCGAATTCCCCGTATATGTTGAAATAGTCTTTCGGATCAACTGGTTTACCATTGATGATCACTTCATAATGAAGATGTGGGCCAGTACTCCTTCCAGTGCTGCCAACAGAACCAATGATATCGCCCTTCTTCACCTTGTCTCCAACCTCTACGTCAATTTCCATCAAATGGCCATATAACGTCTGATATGTTCCAGAGTGTTTGATTTGGATAGCATTGCCGTAACTACCGTAATACTTAGCCAAGGTCACGACCCCATCTGCGGTTGCGTATACTGGTGTCCCGTAATACCCGCGAATATCGACACCAGTATGGAAGGAGGCCGATTGCTGTAATGGATCATTCCGACCACCAAAATCAGAGGTGATTACATTCGGATTGGTTGGCCAAGCGGTTGGGGTTGTTGCCAATTCTCCACTAACCTCATCCATTGTGGCAATTGTATCCTTATAACGCTCCAGTAGTTCAGTCGATGGCAGGAAGGTAAGCCCATCCGTTGATTCAGCAAGGCTTGTCTCATCTGCCAAAACAAGTAATCCACCACTTGGATCAACCATATTTGGTAGCTCGTCCATATAAGAACGCATTTGTTTTTCAAGCTCTGTTAATTCCTCTAGTCGTTCTTTCGTCTGACCTGTTTCTTTCTCTAAAGTACTAACCGTCTTCTCCAGATTCTCGCTCTTAGACGTCTCCACACGTAAATGATCGGAGAGCTTGTCTATTTCTGCCTTTTGCTCAAGATTTACACTTACAAAATAAATTAGTGCCATCACTGGCACGATTGGTAGTGCAAATAGCGTATACATTAAGCCGCGGCGAATCCGGAACCTTGTCACCACTTCCCTTGCATCATTGGAAAGAATAGTGAAGGTTAGCATACGTTTTCGCTTACTTTTTCCTTTCAAAACGGAACTCCTTTCTGAAACCACTTACCGATTAACGCAATGTGACAATCTGTAAGTCTTGCTCCAGTAAATAAGTGATAATTGCTGGTAGTGCATCTACTGTTGCTTTTGTTTCATGAAGAAGAATAATGGAACCAGTAACATCTGTAGTCTTAATATGTTGGATAATTTTCCCGGCATTCCGAGTTTCCCAGTCTCTCGTATCATTGTTCCATAAAACGGTTTTCTTACCGTGACTCGTGACAATACGTGTCGTCGTGTCATTCATTGCCCCGAACGGTGGTCGAAATAACGTTACCTGTTCACCAGTGATTGCTTCAATAGCCTCCGATGATTGAACTAATTCCTTTTCTTGCTTAGACTTGGAGCTTGCTGCTAAATTAGCGTGTGTCATCGAATGGGTACCAATGGAAAAACCATTTTCAGCGATATACTTCACCTGTTCAGGGTACTGCTTCACATTCGTGCCAATGGTAAAAAAGGTTCCGCCTACTCCAAACTCCTTTAAAATATCAACAATTTCACCCGTAAACTGTGAAGGGCCATCATCAAAGGTTAAAGCAACCATCCCTTTTGGTAGTTTACTAGAAATGTCTTCAATTAGTTCAACGTATGGAGTCTTATGATTCTCTACTATCGTGATGTTTTCTTTTAATAACATCGTTTTCGGCTTTTCTTTCACTTGCTCCTCTTCCAGCGATAATGCTTTGTCCGCAGAAGGACGATCTACCCATAACGCCTCACCACTAGGAAGCGTGCTAGCACTTATCAGTATAGAATGTCCTGTATATGCAGTGAAAATGGCAAGAACTGTGATAAGGAGAGGTGTGATTAGCCAAGAAAGCTTTCGCTTCGTTTTCGGTACACTACCATCTTTTACCTCTGATTCTAGCATTTGGCTAGCCTCTTGGCTAGTATTCTTCGCTAATTTACGAGAAATAAAAGGAAGTTTGTCTAATTCTGTTATCGCTTCCAATTGTTTTAATGCTGTCAGTGCTTCTATGTATTGGTCTGAACAGGTGAACTCGATACGTGTACTCTGGTCCAGATAGTGTTTGGTAATACTACTTTTATTGTTATTTGTATGAAAGGAAAGTCGATATAAATGTTCATTGGAAAAATCACTCACACGCTTCAGACTTAATGCCGTCTCGGAGTCGACCTCCCAGAAAACGTGAGCTTCCTCATCCAACTGTAGGTTGATCTCTAAATAAAAGCTATTCTCGTATTCATGAATGCCAAGCAACTGAAGTAGCTTTAATTGATACATCGCTAATTTCCCCCCTTCTATAATGAAGGTATTCCTTATCTCTTACGCTTGCTCTGTTGAACTCGTCGTTGTTTTCGGTGCAAAGCTAATAGACATCCGCTGGGTGAAGTCATTAATGGTTTGCATTAATTCATTCTTTTCATCTACGATTTGCTGGTACTGGGAAGCATACTTTTTATTCTCGATTTCGATACTACGAATCTTCTCTTCTAGTTCATTAATCTTCAGCATGCTTTCATATTGGCTTTTCGTAGATTCTTCTTTTAGCTTTTCATATTTGTCCTGTGAGGTTTCTAGCTGATTCACAATCTGTTCATACTCCGTATTGGAATTTTGCTGGTATTCTTTATAATCTTCTAACAATTGGTCATAGGACATCTGCTTGTTCGTTAAGCTGTTTTCTAGACCTTGAATTTCCTTATTCTTTTCATTTAAGAGCTGGTCACGCTTCTCCAAATCCTGCTTATAGCGGGTAATCATCTCATTCGCTTCCTGTAGGCGCTTCTCTACTGTGCTGTGTTTTATCTTCACTAATTGACGGTCTTTTAATAGGTTCTCCACAGCAACAATTACGTCCAGTGATACCTTGTCCTGATTTTCCTTGGAAAAAATAGATTTACTTGCAGTTTCAAGTTGATCGGCAACCTCTGGGGTAAGGGGTACCTCTTCTACGGGTGCTTGAGTGGTTTCCTTGTCTGTTATAATATTTTCCCAGGTTTCATTGGAATCTGAAGTGCGATTTCCCTTGAACCAGCCAAGCCCTTTCTTTTCAATAGTTTCCTTTGACATGTAATCTTCCTCTCCATAGTTCTAGCAATATATTTTTGTATATCAATGGCATTCGTGCCAAAATATAGAATACTCTTATGTTTATTGTAAATCCTTGTCGAGGAATGTCAACAAAGAATAGTAGTTTTGTAGGGTTTTGGGTTATTTTGTAGAGGGATTTTTAGGACTAATGAATCGGAAAATCTGAACTTTATAATATATATTCATCTTGAGAGATTAATAGAATAGAAATTATTAGGCGTTTCGTCCTGAATGCGAGGACGAGAAGTGTGGGTTTTCATAGGAATAAAGTCTTGTGTAGAGTGGTAAAAATCTATAGGTTTGGTACACTATTGGTAGACAATCCTTGAGAGGACGGAATGGAAATGAAGATTACAATCGTTTCAGTGGGAAAGCTAAAAGAGAAATACTTAAAACAAGGAATCGATGAGTATATGAAGCGGCTATCTGCTTATGCCAAGGTAGAGATTGTCGAGGTAGCGGATGAGAAGGCACCGGAGAATATGAGTGATGCGGAAATGATAGCGATAAAGCGAAAGGAGGGCGAACGAATTCTATCGCATATTGGGCAGGATACGTATGTCATTACATTAGAGATAGGCGGAAAAATGCTTAGCTCGGAACAGCTTGCAGATAAGATGGATGAGCTTGCAACGTATGGGAAGAGTAAGCTGGCATTTGTGATTGGTGGATCACTTGGGATGAGTGAAGAAGTGCAGAAGCGGAGTGACTTTGCCCTGTCGTTTTCTAAGTTGACGTTTCCTCATCAGTTGATGCGGTTGATTCTTCTTGAACAGGTTTATCGGGGGTTTCGGATTGTTAGGGGGGAGCCTTATCATAAGTAGGTAATGATTTTATTTAAAATATAAACCCTTTATGATGAAAGGGGTAGGTTTTCTAAATCGTATACAATATTTTTTAATAAATGAAGGAATCCAATTACTCGATTCATCTTCAGGTAGATGTGCAATGAAGGAAAATTGAATGTGCTTTTCTTTTTAGCTTCTATCTTATCAATAGACGCTGCAAGTAAGTGTCTGAATTCCAGAGGCCCTAAGTATTCTATTAAGTCTAGGAATTCTAGAAGCTGTTGGCGAATGAAATCTGGGGTCACAGGTTTTATGGATGGAAACGCAATACACCTACTGTTGAGAGAGTATGGAGAATAGCAATGGCTTTGGATATGCCCTTGAAGCTATTAATTACTAGATTGAAGTTCAAAGAGGAAGGAGGTAATATGAGTAAAGAGGGTAGTAAAAAGCAATTTATTCAAAGTTTATACTAAGGTAAGACAATTAAGTGGTTGTATAGTATAGTTTCTTTTGAGGGGAACAGGAAATAATTGACTTTCGTGGTGAAATCGCCACGGTAATATACTAAGGTATGTCACAGTCTTATTATGCTTAATTTTTTCGCTATTTATATATGTGCTAATAGAGAGGTAGAATTATACTGCTTTCCCGCTTAAGGTGGTTATTAGTAATAAAAAAAGTATGAATCCTAGTCTACTTACAGATAAAAACACCATTATAGATAAATTTAAGTCCTTGAAAGATTTTGAGGACATAGCGAATATGCTAGAGGTGCCCACCAAAGAACTATGGAACATATTGGTGGAT
The DNA here is from genome assembly GCF_018333235.1 of Ornithinibacillus bavariensis. Lineage (GTDB taxonomy): Bacteria > Bacillota > Bacilli > Bacillales > Amphibacillaceae > Ornithinibacillus > Ornithinibacillus bavariensis. Next base: position 142,577 of record NZ_BORP01000006.1, read on the forward strand.
TCAAATAAACAAAATTACAGCACATTTGTAATTTAAAAAAGATGGAAATGATAGAACAATTTACTCACCTAAAGAGAATCTATCTATCATCCAGAAGAAATTTTCAATGATTTTGACTCTTGATTACACTAACCACCCGAATTCACATGGCTTTATTGTAGGACGAAGTATAAAAACAAACGCATCAAAACATGTTCAGCGAAACTATATTTTGAATTTCGACCTAGAAAATTACTTTGAAAATATAAATTTTGGACGAGTTAGGTCAATGTTTACTTATTATTTTGGTTTCAATAATACTGTTTCTTCAACTCTTGCAAATACATGTTGCCACTATGAAGGATTTTTACCCCAAGGAGCATCAACCTCACCCATAATATCCAACATCATTTCATATAAAATGGATAGAGAGCTATCCAAACTGGCAGCAAAGAATAACTGTATATATACCAGATATGCAGATGATATTACTCTTTCTACGAAAAGCGAATTTTTACAGAAAAGAATAGCACTTATAAAAGACAATTCCGTTAGCCTATCGAAGGAAATTAATAACATAATTAAGAAAAATGGCTTTTTAATTAATGATAGTAAGACTAGATTAAGTAGTAAATATGAACGACAAATAGTTACTGGGATTACAGTAAATAAAAAATTAAACGTGAATAGAAGATACATTCGTAGAGTCAGATCAATTTTGCATTGCATAGAGAAAAATATAGATGATATTGAAATTGCAAAATCTATATTTAAAGAAAAATACAAGTTTCGTTAACAAAAAAATAATAGTGTTCCTGATATGTTTGATGTATTAAGAGGAATGATCTCATACATTGGACAAATAAAGGGAAAAGAAGACGATGTATTTTTGAAGTTCGCTAAGCGATGCAACGAGATACTTAAAAATAATGTGAACTTGCAATTTCCTTTTATAAGATTGCCTATTTTCTAAAAGAAAATTTCAAGAAGATAATACATTTGTAATTGAATCATTATACTATAGTTTTTCGTTTGATGATGGCGCTAAAGATGAAATTATTGTTGAACAGGGGACGGGTTTTCTCCTAAAAGGGATTGGATTGGTTACAAATGCACACGTTTTCAAGAGTTATATTGAGATGATAGATTTTGGGGCTAAGCCTGATACAAGGATAAAAATAAATAGATCTAAGTACTCGACTAAATCATATTATGCAAAATTATTAAGTTACGACACTATTAAAGATATAGCTATATTAGACGTAAATGGTATTGATATTAAAGGTCATGGTTTTGATTTCAACAAATCAATAGAAAAAGACCAAAAGATACAATTAATAGGTTATCCAGATTACCGGGAAAATATGGATTCTAGTATTAAAGATGGTATTGTTCTGGGTGAAAGGTATACAGATAAATCTCGTATCGGAACAATAGAAAAACGCTTTGAAATAAGTGCTACTATTTATGGAGGTAATAGTGGAGGCCCAGTTGTAAATGAGATGAATGAAGTAATTGCAATAGCTGTAAGAGGGATAACAAAACATGGTGTGGTTTCTAGTGAAGTAATTCCAATTATAGATGTTATCGAACTAGCGGTGAAAGAAAAGATATATAGTATGGAAAAGGTTGAGGAAATTGAAATCTAATAGCGGTCTAATAGTGACCTTTAATACTTTACTTTAGGAAAATTATATACAAGATGGGGGGAAGTTGGATGATAAGTAAGAGAACAATTCTCGTCTTTTATGATGTTTTAACTACTTTTAGTACATTGAATAGGATACAACAACTTTTTGAATCTGAGCACATATTTGAATCCGAATCACATACATCAAATTTAAGTGGTCAAAGGAGAACATTAGCAAACTCATATGTATCCACCCTTGACCTTAATAATCCGGGTGACATCAGAAAATTACTAAATATATTTGAACTGTTTTATATAGAAAACTCTGACAATAATTATTTTCTAGTTGATTCTTCGTGGAAGCAATTTCTAATGTTACTAGAAAGAGATGGCTTTATATTTAAAAATGGAAAGATACATGAATTAAACGAAACGAATATTCAATTGGATGTTAATGTCTATACGAATAATTATGAAATTCCTCATGTTCAAAAGGACTGGGAAAGAGCATTAACTCAGGCAAAAACTGACCCAGAGGATTCAATTACAGCAACAAGATCCATGCTTGAAAGTACTCTAAAGTGGATTCTTGACGATATTGGTTTGGAATATGAAGAAACAGAAAGTTTAAATCAGCTTTATAAGAAAGTGGCAAACAAACTTAAATTGTCTCCAGATCAACATGGTGAGGATATATTTAAACAAATATTAGGTTCAATAAATGGTGTAATTGGTGGATTAGGCTCTTTAAGAAATGCTTACGGTGACTCACATGGCAAAGGCAAGGTATACTATAAACCAAGTGAACGGCATGCAAAATTTGCAATCAATTTAAGCGGGACAATGTGCATCTACCTTTTGGAAACCTATTTTTCCTATAAAGAAGTGCCTACAAATTAAATAATATTATTTGTAACAACAATTAATACTTCCATTGATATGAGGGATTGGCAAAGTGTAAAGAATTGAATAAAGTTAAAAAGGGACAAACTCAGGTTAATCAATAAGGATGTCCCTTTTCGGATAAATCATTGCCTTGAAATGTTTTATAGATTTAACGCGAATGAAGAATCTAAAAAGAAGGCTATAAACATTTTATCTGATATATTGGAACCTCTTAGAGAAGAGCTAAAGGATTTATTAAATAATGAATACGAAGTAAATAAAAATTCACATGATAAATTAATTTTTGAAGTAGTAAATCAATTTATTATACGTCATAATAACCAGAAACAACGAACGGAATATAGTAGAGAAATATGGTATGACTGGATGATGCAGTATTATACCAGTGTAATTACCACATATTATAGATTAAAAGAAAAGATGGGTTAAATGATATAAGGGGAAGTTATTATGAAACTGCATTTCGAAGATTGGTTGGAAAAACAAAATATTGATTCTGAATCAATGAGTTTATTTAGGGAATCTATAGTTTGCTATAAAGCAGGAGCCTATAGGGCGTCATTATTGACCTCTTTTATGGGTTTTTTGTCTGTAATAAGATGGAAAATATTAAATTCTTCTAAGCCAGACAACATTCATGAGGGAGATTGGGAAAGGATAGTTTCCAATTTAAGAAATGATGATAGATGGGATACTGAAACATTAGAATGTATTAAGAGAACAGATGCAAGAAAAGTAATTTTCTCAATATCAGATGATTTGCGAAGACAAGTTTTTTACTGGAAAGACAGAAGAAATGATTCTGCTCATTCAAAAAGAAATAAAATAGACTATGCTCATGTTGAAACTTTATGGTTGTTTATCTCTTCTAATATGGGGAAATTTGCTGTAAATGGGAATATGGATTCGATTTTGTTAAAGATCAAAAGGCATTATGATATTGCGTATAATTCTATAGGTAAACCTACTGATCAATTGATAAATGAAATAATGCATAGTATTGAAGAAAGTGAAATTGAAACATTTTATAGTAGGTTACACCAGTTATTTTTAGAAGAAGATAGGCATTATTGCGATGACTTTATCATTCTTATTAGCAGTGATGATGAATCAACATTTCTACACTTTTGGAATGATCTAATACATATTAATGAAACATGGGAACGAACGGAATTTATGGTATGAGAGAATACCAAGTTATATAAATTGTTATTCGGTCTTATCAGAACTTTTTCGACATAATCTTATTGAAAAATCAGAGCATAGGGAAGTTTTCCAAAGAGTGATTAATCCCAAGTATGATAATCTTACAGAAGAGGATATTAGATTCTTTGATCAATTTGGATATTCAGAGGTCTTTGAAAACGGTGTTTTTACTGAACGTCTAATTGATGACTTTAGATGGGGAAACGCTAACTATAGGTTAGTAATAACATATATTAAAGTAAAAGGACTTAACGAATTAATAGTTTCGACCTTAAACAGTGTTTTTGATAAATACAAGTATTTCCCTAATACAGCACAAGTTAATCTTCATAGTTTTTTTAATGAAAATCAGGAATACAAAGATAAGTATATCGAGATTTGCACAGAAATAGGTATTACACCTACAGACTTATTAATAAGTGATTAGAAATAATAATTAAGGCGAGATAAATATTCTCGCCTTCTTTTATAGATGCTACCTTTAAATTGATACGGGGAGCCTTATCATAAGTGAGTGCGGTTACTCTAAAACAACGTTTTTAGAAGTGAATGAATATTTGCATACTTTAGTAATGACAGTATAATAATAGAGAAAGTTAGGTTTACAATTTCTATGTATAAAGGCTTTGAGGCCTGTAAAAGAGAAGGGTGGTTTATAAATTGGCTTTAGCAAATGTGTATACGCAGGTTCATGGACAAGCTCCAAGTAAGTTTACTCAGCAGCATCTAAAGGATATTGGGTTTGCCTCTACCAATTATAGGGCATTTATCCCAATCTTTAAGGCATTGGGATTTCTCTCTTCTGAAGGCGCTCCAACTTCAAGATACCATGAATGGATGCCCCACAATCAAGGAGGGAAATGGGTGAGACTATAAAAGAAGCATAATCTTACCTATTTTAATTAAGGAAAGTTTAAAAGCGCAAATAAATATCTTTGAGAGAAGTGCAGAACTTATGTGTAAAACATTTTTTGCTTTGTTGGATATAGCTGATATTAACCATGAACAAGATAGATCGAAAGAAATCCGGAATGTGACAATAACAACTGAAATAGCTCCTAAAGATAGAGAAGAAAAGAAAGAAAGTTTTAAGGCTGTGTCTCCAAGTTTGCAATATAATATACAAATTCATTTACCAGCTCCTAAGGACATTGAAGTTTATAATGCTATATTTAAATCAATAAAGGAGCATCTCATTGGATAATAATCTAAAGGCTTTGAGGGACTTTTTTTTAGAGGTTTAATATTAGAGTCGGAGGCATCAAAATTTCAAACGGCAGGTATTCAAATAGGGGCAAACTCAAATTTTACAGAAGAACAACTTCTAATAGAATCACTCTCATCTTTTAGCATAATTAGAAAGAATAATTCTCTTGAAATGGCGAGGCTTTATGCACTGTTACACTGTTTTGAGAATGAGATTAGGTCTTAAAAAAGAGAAACTTTAGAAGAAAAAGAGGAAGTCAATTGGTGGATTAAATTGCCAAATAAGATAAAAGGTTATGCAGAAATGCGCCAACGAACAGCCTTAAAGGATTCATGGTTGGAGGGAGAGAAAGAGGACTTACTAGGATTTGTTGATTTTGGAATGCTAACTGAGATAAGGTTTAAACAAATAATGGATGAGCTTGAAAAGACGAGAAATTTTATTGCACATAATTAGGATGCTCTTACCGAGAGAATTTCAAAGGGTTTAAATGTATGTAGCTGATAGGGTAATAGGTTTGTAAACTCCTTTTTACAACTTGAATTTGGAATACTAAATTAGTAAATGTAGATATAAACCTCATTTAATAATATCATTGCAAGCTGCATCAATAATAGATGAGCGTTTTTTACCAAGTAAATTCTTAAACATAAAATATTATTGATTTAGATTATTTATAAATATTATTTAAGGTTGTAAAAGAAGCTAAGGACCATACTTAGATGATCCAAACAGCGGAAGAATTCTTTTAGTCCAAAAAGATTAAATTAATTTAATTCTCTTTGGATTTATAAATATGATTCCAATAGGTAATGATAGATTTCTAAAATAATATTCATTTAAGGGGGATATGATATTGATAACATTAACTGATGAAATAAAAGATATCGAAACTGAAATTGAAACGATAAAAAAAATTGGTAAAAAATTTTCTGAAACAATAACGAGTGATCAAGCGTTCAATATCCTTGTTTTACAATATTATTGTTTTAAGGAAAATGAACTAGAAAATATTTGGTTTGATATAAAGAGTTGCATTACTGATGGTAGCGATGATGGGGGCCTTGATTTTGTTTATTTTGATGAAGAAGAGTATAAAGTAATAATTGGGCAAAATAAATATTCTCCAAATGTAAGTGCCCAGGAATGTCTATCAGAGATTCATAAAATTGTAAATACCATTGAAGATTTTTATAAAGGCCATACTGGAAAATATAATAAAAAAGTAAAAGAAGCCTTTCAAAATGCAATTGATAGACTTACAGATGAAACAGAAGGTAACATTGAGATTGTTTTCTCATCATTAAGCAAGTTTGATTTTGAAGGAACAAAAGAGCGAATAGGGGATTTGGAAAATAAGGTATCACAAATTGCGTTTTATGCACCGAATGATATAAACGACCTAATAGAAAAAGTTAAATCGAGTTTCGAAGTAGTTCCTGAAGATACAATTAAAATTGACAAAGCAAAAAACTGGTTAGAATACGATACTGACAAGCAAAAAGGAATGTTTATTAATGTTAGCTCACAGTCAATTTCAAGGTTATATAATAAATATAACAACAAAGGGTTATTTAATTTAAATATAAGAAGGTATATTAAAAGTAAGAGTGTAGACGATGGTATAAATCATACTTTAAATAAAAACAGAGATGAGTTTTGGTTTTTAAATAATGGGCTTACGATAGCCTGTAATGACTTTTCAACAGATGGAGACACGATTAGATTATATAATTTCTCAATTGTTAATGGTGGTCAAACGACAACATTAATTGGATCTTATAAGGGTAATAATAAAGAAGAGTTTTATATCCCTTGTAAAATTGTTGCGAGTAAAGAAAAAATGCGACCAGAACATTCCATGATGTTTTTCAATAAAATTGCTGAAGCTACCAACTCACAGAAGCCAATTCAACCAAAGGATTTGAAGTCAAATGCACCAGAGATGATAAATTTACAAAGGTTATTAAAGCGACATGGTATTGGTCTGGAGATTAAGAGAGGAGAACAATTACCGAAAAACTTAAATATAAAAATCAAAAACGATATTTTTGCTCAATTAGTTTATTCATTTGTAAATCAAAAACCAGGAACTGCTAGATCAAATAAGAAATCGTTATTTAATAATAACAAGTCATATAAACAAGTATTTAGAAAAAACTACGAGCAAACTGAAAAATGGAAATTTATTATAGACTTAATTGATTTAAATGAGCGGTTTGAAGCATTATCAAAAGAATATAAAAAGAAGGGAACAGAAGTATTCAATTCAGAAGAAGCAAATGTCTTTAGTAATGGAAAGTATATTTTATTTGGTTTGTTTGGGGTCATCTATAGAATAATCAATGATGATATTAAGTTAGCAGAATTAAGAGAGGATACTAGTATTATAGATAGTGATGATTTTATCTATGATGGTTTTATTTCGAATTATACCAAAGATGATATTAATAATAAATTAGATTCATTGATAAAGTTTTTAGTCGGAATACTATCGACTTCATACTCAAATCAATATGAAGCTGGAAAAGTGACAAGTGTTAGTAATTTTTTTAAAACTGACAAAAAGTACTTGGAAGACGTAGTAAAAACTTTTGCTTCTATGTTGAATCGAGAGTTTTACTTAAAAGAATTAATGGAGTATGGTGAAATATTTAAAAGAAGTAAAAATAATTAAAGACATATTCTGTAGTATAGTAAAAATTTTGGTGAAAAATTTAAGTATTACCTAGTCTTATCTTTTAAGATTTTATTCCAATTGAATAAGAGGCTGGGACGATTTTCGGAGCCATATTTTCAATTATTTTTGGGTAGTTATGTCCCACCCTCTTTGCGTTCTTTAAATCATAAGTGACTTTACGTAAATCTAAAATATTTCTAGCTAGTCTACCTACTTTATATACTAAAAAAATTTATCACCTAATCGAAGGTAATCCAATGCTTTTGCTAATTCCTGACGGTCGGATTTTGCACCACTTTGTTTTTACTGGAAGAATCTATGATAACCGTATTTCTGTAGCTGCTCTACTTGAAGTTCTAAATCTTGTGCAGGTAGTAACTCCTGCATATTCTAATATTGCCATGATGTATCATTCTCCTGGTTGTCTATAAGTCTTATACCTTCTGTGTGTTTATTTATAGACTAACTTCAAGACAATAACAAAATAGTTTTTTTGTGTCTAAAAGTTGAAGTTTTATACTCCATTAAATGTATGTTAAAACACTTTAAAAGTTTGATGAAAATTCAACAATCGAGTATATGAACCTATTTAAAAATTTGTACTATAATGTTCACTTTTAATAATTTAATGTAAATAAGGGGAAATAATAATGATCAAGATAACTTTATGGGAGAACGCATATGATTCAATAGAGCATGGGTTGGAACATTTAGAAATAGCTATTAATAATGATAATGCTTACGATTATAGGAGAGCTGTTTTAGACTTTTGTCATGCAGCGGAGTTGTTGTTAAAAGAGATATTATTCAGAATAGATCCTATTTACGCGTTCGATAAGAACGATTTGTTTAAGAAATGTTTAGATCCATTGCATCCGACAATTGAAGAACTTTATTCCTGTAAGTCTTTGGAGGTGCATCCATTATGTAATGCTGTAGAAAAATATGCACCTGAATTGAAGAATGAGTATAATGCGAATCTAAATGTTTTTTCTAAAGAAGCATCTAAATTAAGAAATAAGATTCAACACTTTTGTTATGAGTCAACAGTATCGGAAATAAGAGGTACTTTATTGAAGTTAAGCTATCAGTTGTTATGTCCAGTTTTTTCTTACCTAGATACCGAGATGAAATACGACCCATTAGAGGAAAGATTGTATGAGGCATTCTCAGTGGAAAATGTATTGAGATATTATAAAGAGATATATCACCAAGAGAATAGAGATTATTCTATAGGTTGTTGTTATGCCTGTGGTTCATATGGCTTAATAATGACGTATGAAGAAGGTTATCCTACTTCTTGTGAATGTCTAGCATGTAAGTTTACGCAGAAAGATATTCAAGTGGAAGATTATAGAATATGTCCTGATTGTGGTGGTAACTCACTTATATATTCTGAAGAACTTGATGGAGGGATATGTCTTTGGTATAAATGTGCAAACCATAAAGATGGCGGTATAGTTATTTCCATGGAAATGTGTGATAGTTGTAATGACTATAAAATTGAAAATGTTTGTAATTGCACTGAATCAGTGGAGTAACAAATGAAGTGAAAGGATTATACATATCTGAACTCGAATTTTCTTAATGAGAACTAAGTGGATTATCTAAAAAGTTATAGGTAGTGTCTTTTCAATTGGATTAATGCTTAGTGTGGCAAAGTTAGAATGCTAAAGGGGTTCAATTTAACATATTTTATGTAGTGATATATTTTTATTTAACCAAAGAATGTTAGTTTTTTTGAACTAACGTTCTTGTGTTGTTGGAATCAGATTTTATTATGTAAGTTTAATAGATATTGGTTGGTTAAAGTAGACTGTAAAGGATTACATAAATAATGTACTTAAAAAAGAATTATCTGGTTATAGATTTGTTAATAAAGAGTTAGTAAGAATCACGGCAGACGAAGAAATTAAAGAAATCGTAGAAGCAATAAGAAAACGTTAGGAGGTGATCTTTCCTAACGCTTAAGGTAATTGATATTAAATGTTAGCCCCTATTAATATCACTAATGTAATATTTATTAGGGAAATGTTTGTTTAGCATTGCAAGAAGTTCAGAACCTTTTAATAATTCTACACCTGTCAATTTACCTTCCTGTAATCCAGCTTGTGTATAATCAGAAGTAGTAATACAAATACCCTGAGTAAATCCGTCGGTCATTTTAACGCTGTTTAGACGTTGGATTGGTTCACTTCCAACATTACCAATCCATCTTTTCACTTGGAAAATAAACCTTTCTTGCTTGTTAGTACGTATATTCAATTTCGTTGCAACCAGATCTACTCCTCGGTCACCAGCTCCACCCATTCGAGCAACATTTTGATACCCTTCCTTAATTAGCAACTGTTTTATTAACTCTTCCAAACCGTAAGGGTCAATTGTCCTTAGATCAATCAGGTTTTCTCCATATTGATTTTTATAGGATTCTTTTCTGATAAAGCCACGGTCTGTTTCTTCACAAAAATTTAAAAGGAGATTGTTTATATCTGCTTCTTTTGATTTTGAGTCAATTATTTTCTCAAGTAATCCAGGGTCTCCATTGCAAAGCTTATCACTTATTTCAAAATAGATATCTTCCAAAGTGAAAAAACTGTTTTGTTTTACCAGTAGATTTTCAATAATGACAGGAATAATATCATAAAGTTTTACAAACAAGGTTTCAGAATCTTCAAGGTCTACATAGAGTTTATCTTCATCAAGGTAAACGTGATGTTTAAAATCGATCTTAAAATTATCCTTTATTATCCGCTTAACTCTTTCCTGTTGAGGAGAATTTGCGGTAGTACGATTTTTAATAACTTCACTTTCGATATCGATTATTAGCTTACTTAAGCTATACGGTGCAGAGCTTTCTTGGATTTTCTTGTAAACAAACCTTTTAATTCTAAACTCTACATTCTTATCACCAATAAACCAATATTTCTGGTCTTCAGGTAACTTAGTAAAGATCAAGTACATTTCTTTTGAAAGTGTGCTTTTAAAAGCTGCTTGCTTGCGTAATGTAGGGTCAGATATTGTCTTATCAATACGTGTTATATATTCAAACCCATTTTGTCTAGCTTTTAAAATATACTGAGAAAGCAAGTCGAAATACTTTTTCTGTCCAAGGTTTACGGCTAATACTACAAAGCCGTTGGTATTTATGCTACTGCTAAAAGCGCCAAACATTTTGTTAATATCACTTACATGATGATCGTAATCTTTATCTCTCTTTCTGGTTGGTGCGTTTGAAACAACGATTTCTTTTTCTAGGAGTTCACCTTTTAATGCATATTTAGATTTATCAACGAAGTGATATAGCCAATCACGGTATAACTGGTTTCGTTCCAAATAAGGAACTTGGTCGTGGTAGGGGGGATCAGTTAGAATCAAATCCACCTTATTATCCCCTGTGAAAGTTGATGACATAAAATCGTTGTAATCAGAATTCACAAGTGTAAAACTGTTTTTTAGCCATTCACCATTTTCTTCAATATATTTTTTGTGAAACTGCTTGAATTTGTTGTACTTTTCTTCAAATAGATACCAGACATTCATTTCCTGGGCTTGTTCACGCATAACCTGATAAATATACTCAGAGCCAGAACCATATTGCGCAATCCTAGAAAGGGTCAAGCTAGCAACTAGGAAATGTTGGAGCAAATTCTTTTCGTGGCACTCTGGTAAGGATGAAATTGCTTCTTGTAATTTTAATAATGCTAATTTATTACGGGTTGTAAAATTAGTATCATATTTGTCAGCGCCAGTTCCTTTTGTAATGTTAATCCTACTATTTTCTATTAGGTTATGGCTTGGAAATTGAGAAACATCACTTTTTTCTAGGGATTTAATCTTTTGCTCATCAAATGAGTCAAACTGCTTTGTGGTATTTCCACACTCCGGACACTTATGGAGCATTATTATATTTTTTCCATCCTTTATATCACGGTGTGCTTTAGGATTGAGATAATTGTCGGTTTCAGGGTCAAAATGAAGTTTCTTAATATAATTCTTTTTATTACAGCAACGGGTTTCGTAGAGAAAACGTATTTCTTCAAAGCATTGTTCTTTAACTTGATTAAACAACTTCAATAAACGGCCTAAATTTGCTGTTTGATAAAAAGTACTTACTACGTCAAATGTATAGTTATCTAGTTCACTTCCATAGAATTTTTTATTACTTTCGCTAGCTGAAATGATATAAGAGCCTGAACCAATAAAAGGATCAAGAACAATACCGTCAGAGTCAGTAAGTGTATCCATTATGATTTTTCCTATTTCGGGGGATTTCCGCCCCTTAAAATTAAATTGATTCTTTAAAAGGGTTGGTACACTATTTTTTACATCACGAAGTTTCCTTCTTAACATCAAGGTTTTTTCAATTACCTCTGGGTCGGCTTTCGAAGCCATTGATTGGTATGAAATGTGATTCTCCATGTTAATCCCCCTCATTTTTAAATAAATCACCAACACTAATGTTGAAATAGTATGCAGCTGTAACAATAAAAGTCCATGACAAGTTCCTTTGGTGGTTCCGCTTTCTTTGTAGGACATAAAAATAGTTACTTGAGTAGTTACTTTCAAAGAAGCTCTCAAATTTGTCTGGATTTTGAATGTCATGCTCAATCAAGAGTTTCAGAATGTTTTGTTTAGCAACATTCGATGGTATGAAAACATCCGGACTTTGCGGTAAAATATTATCCTCAGTAATATTTGTGGACACAAAATCTGAAAAATGAACCTTCAAGCTACTTGTTAGCAAAGTTATTTCCGCATGATGAAGCTCTGGAAGTTTTTCTTTGTAGTACCAGCTAGAAATTGTACGACAAGGAATGCCTGTTTTTTCACTAATACTTTCAAAGAAATCTTTGTTTTTAGACCACCTATAATGTCTAATAAGAAAGTTAATATTGGTGTACACCTGTTCTTTAACTTCATCTTTTTTCATATCAACTATTTTTTTGAATTGGTAATCCAACTGAAACACTCCAAAATTTTAAGTTGTTATCAGTTTATTTCAATTAGCAACGATTATTTGTTACTGAGGGTGGAATTCTATGGTATGATAAATTTAAGGAGAATGATCAATACAAGGAAAATGATTTATTGTTGTCGAATTTTAAGATATAATGAGAGTTTGAAGACAAGAGGTGGAACAATGAAAAATGAATTCCCAATACTTAATTATCCAGGTAGTAAGCGCAACTTGCTAAGCTTTATTGATGAATATACAACTAGCCATATTCCGAAAGATAAGGCAGTCTTTGACATATTCGCTGGTAGTGGAGCGGTTTCATACTTTTATAAAGATAGATTTAAGGTATATGCAAATGATTCGGAACAGTATTCATCAGTAATACTAAATGCGCTATTAAAATTTCAGCCTAAAAATAAGATTGATGAATTATTAAAAGAAATGGATCGTTTTAGCGAATTTAATAAGCAGAAACTAATAAGTGTATATAACGATTGGATTAATAAAGAAAAAGAATTGTTAGTGTCATTAAAATTTGATGAGATCGAACAGTTTTATTTGTCTTTCCCTAATGTATGGAAGGAAAATGTGGTTTTAAATAATATGGAAGTAACTATTGAGAAGTTAAGAACACTCCCTTTTTATTGCCTTTTTACTAGTTACTATTCGGGGAATTATTTTGGCGTGTATCAATCAGTGGAAATAGACAGCATAAGGTTTGCAATAGAGGAAGCTGACTTAAATATTGAAACTAAAAATATGCTCCTTTCAGCATTGTTTTATGCAATGAAAGAAGCGGTTTTTAGTAAAGACGGTCACATGGCGCAGCCACTTGGATTGAGTAATAACTTGGAAAAATTATTTAAAAGAAGAAATGTATCGATTTATGAAAAATTTGTTCAAAAGGTAACAGATTTTTTTTCTATTAGCTTTTTAACGGAGGATAAAGGCAATAAAGTTTTTAATTACACTTTTGACGAGCTGTTTTTCAATAAAATGGATTTATTTAATGATGTAGGCTTCATCTATGCTGATCCACCATATACAGATATGCAGTATTCCCGCTATTTCCACTTGCTAAATACGTTAGTAAATTATCAGTATCCAGAAATGACAATGTATAGGGGTAATTTATCCAAGGGTCTATACACCGAAAATAGATTCCAGTCACCTTTGAGTCAGAAATCAAAGGCGATAGTTTATCATAAAAAACTTTTTGATTTTTGTAAGGATAAAAAAATTGGACTTGCATTTAGTTTTGCTTATCCTTTTGATCCGGTTAGTCAACCGACTAATCGTTATGTTCTTAACATATTCGATTTAATTGACTATGGCAAAAATGTATTTAAAGGTGATTTTCAATATTATACTCAAGACTATAATCATTCTAATAATCGCAATAGCAATTCGAAGAAGGTACTCGAATATCTATTGCTATATACACCATAGAAAAGAGGGGATGAAAAATGGATTTATATTCACTAAAACAGAAGATTTCAGGAATAAAACCAACAAATCGTAACCCTCTTTATCAATCTCATTTGTATTGGTCACAAAAGCCGTTTAATATAAGTGATTTGCTAATTGAAGAACTTACTGAAGAAGGCGATATTGTATTCGATCCATTTATGGGTTCGGGTGTAACTGTTATAGAATCGGTTTTGCTAAACCGTAAGTCAGTAGGTGTGGAAATAAACGAACTACCAATTTTCATTGTTGATACACTGTTAAGTAAAGTAGAAGACATGGAGAGCCTAAATAATTTTCTTAAGGAATTTGAAGAGTTTGTAGACGGACTAAACAAATATTATAAAACATGGTCAGCTGAAAATGATGATCATGGAATTGTAAAGAAAGTAATATTTGATCGAGATTCACCATTCGCTGAACCAATAATTAAGGAAATACACTATCAGCATCAAGGAAACAGAATCAACTATATAAAAGAGCCAGATATTTTTGATGTTGAACAATTTTCTTTAAATAAAGATTATAAGTATATACGTGATTATGTGATGGTGCCAAATAGTCGTTTAGCAGTTCAAAATGAACAAAGTGTAGCTTCACTTTTTACACCAAGAGCATTATGTGTTATTGATGAAATCTTAGGGTATGAGGCTAGCTTAAACGACAGAAATTATCAGGACATAATCAGATACGTCTTAATGAGTTCACTTCATTTGATAAAAATTACAGATTTGAAATCTAATTCTCAATGGCCACTCTGGACGCCTAGGGAAAATTGTTTAGAAAAAAACGCTATTGATGTAATTAAAAAACGAATCCGGTTATTTTATGACTCGTATGATTTTGTTGATAAAAATTTCAATGAAACAATAAAGCGAGTATCAAATTTTAAAGAACTGTCTGATGATGGAAATTACCTAATATTAAATAAAGGCACTCAGCATCTTAATAGTGATGACATTCCTGATAACAGTATAGATTTAGTCATAACCGATCCTCCATACTTAGGACAAGTGTTATATTCTGAGTATATGCAGTTATACTATCCATTTTTAGACCTAAACTTTAATCTAGAGGATGAAATTGTTATATCCAATGCAAAGGGTAGGGATAAAGATGAAAAATCATATTTTAATTTACTTGACCAGAGCTTTGGAAAAACAACCAAAAAGCTTAAAAAGGGAAAAATAATGTGCCTATATTTTCATGACAGTAATTTAGATGTATGGAACAGGCTAATAAATATTACGAAGAAACATGGTCTGCACTTTTTAGGACAAGTTCATGTATATAAAAAACTGACACTTAAAAATATCCTAAGTCCTAAAAAATCACTCCAAGGGGATTCCATTTTATTTTTTATAAATGAAAAAAGAGATTACGAAGTAATTGAAGCAGAAACAATTGATGAAATAGTTGAGAATGTTGTCGCTCATGTTAAATTTGAACTTAAAAATAAAGGTTCATTAACTACAACGCAATTGATGGATGACGGATTAATGGAATATATAATACAAAACAACTGGTTAGCTGAGCTTAGTTCAAAATATAAGAGTATTATTGATGTTTTTGAACCTTATGTTAAATGGGACAAAGAAAAGGGTAGATGGGTTTTGTAATAAATTAGAAAAAGAAATGTCGACGTTAGGTGTCTTTTCTTATTTATACATGAATGAAAGAAATTAAAAAGGTGTCCAGCCAAACCTGTGGCCTATTATAGAAGTAAGAAAGCTCGCAAATACTGCGAGCTAAGTTAGGACATCCTTGGGTTATTTCATTGATTTATCGTGCTAAGTTCAAGCCAAGTTAAATTACAAACCATTTTACTCTATTAGAAGAAATTGCTTTATATCAAAGGTTTGACCGGGTTTATTGCTAATCATTTCGTGCATTTTTAAGTAAATTTAATCAAATTTGAGATGTAAGGTTCAATCAGAATAACTTCTTATATAAAAAAGAATAATAGTTATTGAAAAGACAAACAGAAAACAAAGTATCATCTTCTTTATAGAAAATTTTAGAAGCATGTAATATCTTTCGGATGGAAGCATAGATTTTTAAGAGAATAGATTAATTAAAACAGCATTTGGAATAAAATCCAAATGTTTTTTATTTACTTTCTAAGATGAACCAAATTATAGGAAGTAAAATTTAATAATCAATCAATACCTCTCTTACTAAAAAATAATAAGTTATAAATACATTAAATAAATCTCATTCTCCTAGAAGGAAATTACAAGAATTTGTTGAACTACTATTAATAGTAATAATAGAAGAGAGGTAACAAAATGAACCACGACTTCGACCGATTACGATGTCCAAATTGCAAAAGATTATACAAAATGAACGATCAAGTTTTCCTAGATAATTTAAATACTGTTATTCATCAAAAGTGCTACAACCCTAATACCATTTATACTGTAAAAGATAAAGGTACCTATAAAGAGATTATAGAACGGAATCCTTTCTTTAGTGACCTAACTCCTCAGAGCTCCACTTGACAACGATTTGATTAAACTGGTCCTTTCCAATTGCTTAAGTAATTCTAATATAGTTACATCCATCTTGATCTGATTTCCATTTTTGAATATTACTAGAGTTTGATGGTACCGTGAGACATCCTCAACAATACTCTCTACATGATTATAAAATATCCAACCACACTTCCAATCCTTCAAGGCACGTGTTGGAAAGGCAAAAATATTTCTATAAATACTTATTGGGATAGGAACCTTTCGGCTGAACCCAGTAAGATACTTAATCGACTCCCGTCTACCTTCAAAAGAGCAAAAGTTATCCAAACAACCCCTTTTGATAATCTCAAAAGGGGTTTTCTCTATATATAAAGTTTGATCTGTTTCCATTGCAATTGTTTCATAACTAATATTATTACTAGGCAACAGGGCCATTGTTCGTTCGTTTATTTCATAATGAGGGAGTATCCTGCTCATTAAACCTATCTTCCTTTATTAGTTGAAAATTCTCTTTCTATTCTTTCCTAATATCCAATCCTCTGGAATTCAATTCCTTAATGATATGATCAAAAATACGATTGATATCTACTCCTGCATTACGCAATCTTAACAGCGTTTCAATACGAGGCAATTTAACTCCTCTTTCGATTTCACCAATATGTTCAGGGCCAATGCCAGTATCTTGTGCGAATCTTTCCTGAGTGATATCCCTATCAACCATTCTATGTTTTCTTAGTTCATTACCGAAAAGATCGGATATTAGCTTAAGCTGCTCTTTTTCCACATGGGCACATCCCTTTTTGTACCTAATTTTCATAGGAGTATCGGGAATGCTCCACAAACGAACGTATGGATTTTTACAAAATATGTAAATTTATTATTTCTTATTTGAGTGATTGAAAAAACTACCTAACTTGAAGTTCCTACCCGAAAATTGAATGATGAACGATTTTTATATAACAAAATTTAAACTCCCTAACATAAACCGCATTTTTTCCCGCCACATATCTAAAAGTTAGGCAATGTGACAACTTCTAACAGACAAACTATCCTTATCGTGCCGGCACACATAAAACTATGAAGGAGAGTATTGGATGGATAAGGATTTCACCTTCGAAGAAATAGTTAAGCAGAATGAAAAGCGAATTTATTATCATATACACAAGCTACAGATTAGAGATCCGCATAATGAGTTCTATGTAGAGGGACTCTATGCGATGTGGCTTGCCTATAAAAACTATCAACCAGATAAAGGACCACTAGCGACTTACTTTAATTTTACAATTCGGAATCGCTTAATTGATTTGATTCGCAGTAAGACGAGAGAACAGAAAATTAATGAGGCTTATGTACAGAAGGAAACCATTGAACAACTGGATGGAAATCGTCTGACGATTAGTAGTGTACCACTACGACCATCTGAAGGTATTGAGGTTGCTGATACGGAAATATGGGACGAGATAAAGGAGATTTTAAGTACAAACCAGTGGAAATGGGTGAATTATTTTATTATTCAAGGGCTGTCGCAAAAGGAGATTGCGGAAAAAGAGGGAGTTAGTGTAGATGCAGTAAAGAGCTGGTCACGGGAGGCTAAGAAGAAATTACTGGCTTCCGATTTGCTTACTAGTTCCGAGGGCTTTTCAACTAAATAGATTCGGGTGGGGCTATCCTCACCCCTTTAATAGAAAGGGAGATATATAGGTGAATTATATTAAAGAGATTAATGCCTTTTATGACTTGATGGAGAGAGAACCATTGTCTGCTTCAGCGGTAAATTTATGGCATACACTAATGCACATTAACAATAAGGCAGGTTGGATAGAGGAATTCACGGTGCCTGCTACCGTATTGAAGTTAAAGGGTGGGCTAACTGATAGTTCATTTAAAAGAGCGAGAAAGGAATTGGAAGAGCGTGGATTAGTAAAGTGTCGTTCAAACGGGCGTAATGCGGCACCAACTTATAAAATGAAACGATTGTATAAGATGAATTGCGCTGTCTTTGGAGAAAAGACAGCAATTGAAGAAATAGATGGGAAGCAGAAGGCAGACTACACCAAGAACCAGCAAACGGGCTATCACTTTAACCGGTTGACGAACGTTCAGCCGAACCAACAGTGGAATCCCCAAATAGACCGCCAAACGAACCTATTAAATAAACAAAAAGAAATAAAACAAAATGAAAGAAAACGAAATGAAAAAGTAGAGGTATCTGATGCGATTGTATTTTATCAAGAGAACTTTGGAGTGGTAAGTCCATTTCTAGCGGAGGAACTATTGTCATGGATTTATGAATATGGTGATGACTTTGTCATGGAGGCGATGAAGCGAGCACTAGAACGTGGGAAGTTTACATTTGGTTATGTGAAGGGGATATTGAAATCTTGGGTAAAACAGGGGATTGAATCGGTGGAAACGTTGAAGGCTAAGGAAATAGCGATGAATAATGCGCGTAGAAGTAATTCGCATTATCACAATGCACAAAACCAAGAGGTTGTACCAGATTGGTTTTTAGAGAGGAAGCGTAAGAAAAGGATACATAAGGAAAATGTAAGTGAGGAAGACATTGTACAGATGGAGGAAATACTAAAGAAATATAAAAATTAGGGGGAGGGGATTTAATGGCGAAATGGTGGATGATTAGGGCTGGGGATTATAATGAGTTGATGCAAATCTGCATTCAAGAACATGTTGAGATAGAGATGATTAAAGAAAAGATTACTGGCCTTGACCCTTGGGAAATGCAAAAGCTTGCTGAAGGATTACTAATTGCGATGGGTTACTATACTAGAGAAAGTACCAAGGGTCCTGATGGCGGCGTGAATATTCTAGCTTATAAGGATGCGCTGGGGTTTCAACAACCAATTGTAAAGACTCAAGTGAAGCATCGAAAAAGGAAAACTTCTTCTAAAGAAATCCAACAATTATTAGGTGCACACCCAATGGACGCAAGATGTCTTTTTATATCGACTAGTGGATATACGGCTAATGCATTACATGTTGCCAATCAATATTCTGTTAGGTTAATAGAAATGGATGAACTGTTGAGGATGGTTGTGGAGTGGTATGAGAAGATGCCTTTTGATGTCAAGGAGATGTTGCCTTTGAGGAGGGTGTATGTGCCGGAATGAAATAAGAATATAGTAACTAGAGATTGTTCAATGTTATTTTGTAAATATTAATCCAAATTCTTCTAATACTGATGTAAGCATGGGATAGAGTAATGGCGCTATTACTTTTAGGTAATAGGTCACACTAGAACAGTACTACAAATAACGCTTAGTTATATTATTAATTGTATGTATTTAGAAGATTAATCTCTATGTTAATATTCTATTAATAGAATATTATATAAATGGGAGTGGTTTTGCATGGAGTATATTTTTTTAGCTGGTGTACACGGAGTTGGCAAATCAACTTTAGGAGCAAGAATAAAAGACAAATTGAGTGTAAAATGTATGTCGGTTAGTGATTTAATAAGGAAATCTGGAAATAATCTCAAACAGGAAGATAAATATACAGCAGGAATCTCGCATAATCAAGAATTATGGAAAGAAGAATTAAAAAAGTTAAGTATAGAAGAATCTATATTATTACTAGACGGACATTTTTGTTTGCTCAATGAAGAGGGGGAAGTTACTTCATTGCCCTTCTCTACTTTTAATAACACTAAAATGAAAAGTATTATTCTTATGAAGCATAAACCTGAGGTTTTAAGAGAGCGTCTTTTATCTAGAGATAAAGTAGATTACTCATTAGAATTAATTAGGGAGTTGCAAGAGACGGAAGTAGAAAGAGCGTATAATTACTCTAAGATTAAAAATGTTAAAATGTTTATTTATGATGAAGTTGAACCATTTAATGATTTAATAAATTTTATTAAAAAACAGGGATGTAATTATAATGGAACATAATTTGAAAATAAATAAGGAGTTCTTTCCTTATGTACTTGATAGGACAAAACCATTTGAAATAAGAAAGAATGATCGTGATTTTTGCATAGGAGACATTATTTTTCTGAATGAATGGGACGATAAAATTTTACAATTTACAGGTAGAAGTATTAGTGGCAAGATTACATAGATTACGGATTATGAGCAAAGAGAAGAATATGTTGTCTTTAGTTTTATAATAGAGTATTTATGAGGTTACTTAGATAAGTTTCCTTTTTTTGTAAACTAAATAAATATAAAATTCTAAAAAGAAGGATTTCGGAGTTCAATTGTAGAATATTGTAAAAAATATGGAAGGAGCATTCTGATGGAAGATAGTTTTCTAAAGTACAATTATTTTAAAAATATTAATTTAAATGATCCTTTTTTCGATTCTTTAAAACAAGATTATGAGGAATTTGAAGACTGGTTTAGAAGCAAAGGGAACAAAAAAGCATATTACTATGAAAACAATGAAGGAATTCAAGCTTTTTTATATTTGAAAATTGAAGCTGAAGAATTAAAAGATACAGACCCACAATTCCCTTTTGAAAAAAGAATAAAGATTGGTACATTAAAAATAAACCCACACGGAACTAAACTAGGGGAGAGGTTTATCAAAAAAGCAATAGATCATGCTGTTGATAATGATATCAAGGAATTATATGTAACCGTTTTCCCAAAACACAAAAGTCTGATAGCCCTTTTAGAAAAGTATGGTTTCACGATAAAGGGGAAAAAGAAAACAAAAAATGGCATAGAAAATATGATGTTTAAAAGGTTCGATGAATTGACTGGTGATATAGTTAAAGACTACCCTGTTGTAAAAACTAGTAATAATAAAATATATTTATTAGGAATATATCCACAATATCATACTAAAATGTTCCCAGATTCTATACTAGATAATGAGAGTTACGATTTAGTTAAGGATGTGTCCCATACAAATAGTATCCAAAAAATATATATTTGTTTCATGAAACGTGCCGCTTCAATTAAAAAAGGTGATATAATAGTAATTTATCGAACAAAAGATGAAAAGGGGCCGGCTGAATATAGGTCAGTTGCAACATCTGTTTGTGTAGTTGAAGATAAGAAGTTAAAAAGTGATTTTAATGACTTCGAAAGTTACTATAGTTATTGTAAAAAACATAGCGTATTTAGTGATGAAGAACTTCATAAGATGTATGCTAAGGAAAATCTTGTAGTTTTAAAAATGACTTACAACCTTGCTATGGAAAAAAGACTCATAAGAAAAACTCTTATCGAAGATTGTGGTTTGGACAGGGATGAGTACTGGGGTATAATGTCAATTGAAGATTATCAGTTTAATAATATAGTTAAATTAGGTGGTATAAATGAAAGTTTTATTGTCAATCAAGCCTGAATTTGTACATAAAATATTCTCAGGTGAAAAAAAGTATGAATATAGAAGAAGTATTTTTAAACGCCAAGATGTAGAGAGTATAATAGTTTATAGTACTAAACCTGAGGGTAAAATTGTAGGGGAGTTAATAATTGACAAAATAATTGATCGAAATATTGAATTATTATGGTCAGAAACACAAGAATACTCAGGTATTAGTTATGATTATTTTAAGTCTTATTTTCAAGATAAGGATAAGGGATATGCAATTAAAATTAAGGAAGCTATCTTGTATGATGAACCTATATCTCCTTATGATTCAATTGATGGTTTTAAAGCTCCGCAATCATTCTGTTATATTGGTTAAATAAAAAGGATATATTTTATACTAAGAAAATGAATTAGTCGAAATGAGTTCTTTCTTATTAGCAAAGTGTTTACTAACTATCAGAATAAAAGTTGAATATGTTATTTAACATAATCATAAGTAATTTAAATGGCTCAATAGGTAAGCGCCTATTGAGCCATTAAGTAAGTATTAATCTAAACTTTCTATAGTATCCAACTCGTTTGAGAAACAGATTTGGTAAAAAATACTATAATGAAATTGTAATTGGTGATAATGCATGAAAGGTAAGGGAGGTGAAGTAATATAAAAAAGACCCTCCCACCCAAGAACTATTACCTCACAACCAGAATAAAAAAATCGAAATAATCGTCATCCTCATTTGCATGTAGCTTCAAATTAAAATCAGCCAAGCGGCAGTTTTCTAAAACAGCGAATAAAGTGGGAGGAATGGTTTCTAGCTAAATCGTATCGCACTAAACGTTATTACAATTATGGACTAGATCGTATAGATAGCACCTTCGTATCTACAGCCTCAATTCTATTAACATCTTCCATTTCCCTGAGTATTCCGCGCCACAAATAGAAAACAATCTACCCCTACCCCTCCAACGGATAATTCCGCTCAATCATAAAGTTTGTCTTATCTCCGCGAAAGTAGGAACGTGAGAATTCTATTATTTGGCCTAATTCATTTTCAGCGGTGGTTTCAATATAGAAGCATGGCAAGCCCTCTTCACAATGTAGATATGTACTAGAGCGTTCATCAGCAAAGGCAATTTCTATATGTTCAATTGTTTTTGCAATGTGAACATTAAAGTCATTCTTTAGGGAACCATACAATGATGTCTCAGCGTGTTCTTTTGTAATACCAGGTGCCACATCCCATGGTATATACGCTATTTCATATTGTGTTGGTTCGCCATTCGCTTTCCGTACTCTCTCAATTCGCTGGATAGGATCCTGTAAAGTAACATCCAATGCTTTCACTAGAAACTCATTAGCCGGAACGACATTAATAGCGATAAGCTCAATTACTGCCTTTTTGCCTTGAACAGCTACCTGATCACTGTATCTTTTCACGGTATGGGATAGTGTTTGTTTTAGCTTTTGTTCGGCTACAAAGGTGCCTTTACCCTGCTGCCTTGTTAGGTATCCTTCTAGAGTGAGCTGATTTAAGGCGGTTCTTACTGTAGTTCTACTTACATCAAAGTCCCTACACAGCTCAAGCTCAGTAGGGATTTTCTCTCCCTTTTTATATTCATTCGATTTTATTCGATTGAGTAATTCCTCTTTTATATAAGCATGTAATGATTGGCTTTTTTCCATTATAGTAACTCCTTAAAACTTTCTGTGTATTTTTAGTGTACAGGATAATATAAATAATAACAATTGGTAACAAAGGACACTACAATTTCATCGCCCATTCATATTGTACGTACAATATGAATATTAACACAAAATGTATGGACAATTATAAATTTGTATGATACATTTTGAGATAAGGAAACACACGTAGTTGCTTAAATTTACGTAATTTAAAATTTAAGCGCTTTCAACAAGAGCTTAAGGAGTGAACTTGTAGTGACACTAAAACTAGTTATTATAGGTGGTGGGTCCAGCTATACACCAGAAATTATCGAGGGAATTATTAAACGGCATGAAAGCTTTCCAGTAACAGATATCGTACTTGTTGATATTAAGGAGGGGGAGGAAAAGCTACAAATTATCGGGAATTTAGCATTGAGAATGATTGAGAAATCGGCGAAACCTATTAATCTATCATGGACATTGGATCGGAAGGTAGCACTGAAAAATGCTGATTTCGTATCCACACAAATCCGGGTAGGTCGACTGGATGCGCGTGCAAAGGATGAGAGAATTCCATTGAGTCATGGCTTTATTGGTCAGGAAACAAATGGTGCTGGTGGCGTATTTAAAGCATTCCGTACCATCCCAGTGCTTATGGAGCTTGCACAGGATGTGCATACCATTTGCCCAGATGCATGGATAATTAACTTTACCAATCCTGCTGGGATTGTAACAGAAGCGCTGTTAAAACATTCGCCACATAAAAAAATTATTGGTGTCTGTAATATTCCTTATAATATGCGCCATTCGGTTGCGGAAATTCTTCGTGTATCACCGGAGGATGTTCGTATTGAATTCGTCGGTATGAATCATTTCGTATTTGGTCAGAAGGTATTTGTTAAGGGAATCGACCGAATCGATGAGGTTCTGGAAAAGTTAATGGAAAGTGATGGGCTTGATTATTCACCAGCGAATATCGTTAGTCTTGGCTGGTCCAAAACGTTTATAGCGTCTACGAGGCTCCTCCCGAATCCTTATCATCAATATTATTTTCAAACGAAAGATGTGCTGGAGAAGGACCTTAAAGCCTATGAAGAACATGGCACAAGAGCAGAGGTTGTCCAGCAGCTAGAGGAATCACTTTTTGAGCTATATAAAAACCCAGAATTGCGTGACAAACCAGTGGAATTAGAAAAACGTGGGGGCGCGTTCTATAGTGATGTCGCATGCAGTCTGATGGATTCTATCTATAATAATAAACAAGATATACAAACAGTAAACACCACGAATAATGGAGCTATTTCTGATTTGCCGGATGATTCGGTTGTGGAAATTAACTGCGTTATCACGAAGGACGGTCCTAAGCCAATTTCGATAGGCGCCCTACCACATAGTGTCAAAGGGGTAATTCAGCAAATGAAAGCCTTTGAAGAGCTTGTCATTCGCGCAGCAATTACGGGAGAGTATCATGATGCATACTTGGCAATGGTCATGAATCCATTAATGAAGGATGAAAAACGTAGCAAGGTAATTCTGGATGAATTATTAGAAGCACATAAACATGATTTACCACAATTCAAATTAAGGGGGAATTAAAATGCAAAATGTATTCAAAGCTTTTGAGAATAAGTTTCTTCCTGTTGCAGGAAGAATAGGGTCACAACGACATTTAGTAGCAATACGTGATGGATTTGCTGCTATATTACCGTTGATTATCATTGGGTCATTAGCTGTACTTATTAATAATCTACCAATTGAACCTTTCCAAAACTTCATGGTGAATATATTTGGAGAAGGCTGGAAGGATCTTGGCGGTTATATATGGAATGGAACATTTGCAATCATCTCATTAGTTGTGGCTATAGGGGTCAGCTATAGCCTAGCAAGGTCATATAATGTGGATGCTTTAGCGGCTGCGTTAGTATCTGTTGCGTCCTTAATTATTATATCTCCAATGACGGAAGATGGTGGAATTTCACTTCAATGGATGTCTGCAGCAGGTTTATTTGTTTCGCTTTTAGTAGCAATTGTAGCAACGGAAATTTTCAGAAGATTATCGCAGTTGAATCTCGCCATAAAAATGCCTGATGGTGTTCCGGAAGCTGTTTCTAGATCATTTGCATCCCTTATTCCTGCCATGATTGTACTCTTTATTTTTGGGTTATTACAGGTATTGTTCATTGATGTAATTGGTGTAAGCCTGCAAGACTTAATCTATAAGGCAATACAGGCACCATTCCAAAATGCCGCTGGTACATTGCCTGCTGTTTTGGGTATTGAATTTACCAAATCATTTCTATGGTTCTTTGGATTACATGGGTCGAATATTTTAGAGCCTGTTATTGAAGCGGCGTACCTGCCTGGACTATTGGAGAATACAAAGCTATTTGAACAAGGCGTATCTGCACACGATGTACCATACATTATCACAAAACCATTCTTGGATGTGTTTGTTGCAATGGGTGGTACAGGTACAGGAATTTCGCTGCTAATCGCTTTATTTATAACAGTTAAGGCTAAACAAGTAAGAAGCTTAGGAAAAATGAGTGCACCAGCTGCACTATTTAATATTAATGAGCCTATCATTTTTGGATTACCAATTGTTTTGAACCCAATGTTATTCATTCCGTTTATTTTGGTACCGCTTGTGAATGTAACAATCGCATACTTTGCGACATCTATCGGACTTGTACCAAAAACGGTAGTTATGGTACCGTGGACCACACCGCCAATAATCGGAGGTTACTTAGCTACAGGTGGGTCTATAGCGGGATCTATATTACAAATTGTTAATTTAGCTGTAGGTGCATTACTTTATCTACCATTCTTAAAGGTTCTAGACAGGTCAATGGCTAGGAATGTTACGAATGCTAGTACAAGTAAAAAAGTAGTTTAACGTTGACGTAAATATAGCGTCATTAGTATTTTGCATATATACGTGAATCATACACAGAATCGAGGTTAATCAGATGAAATTAATAGTAAATGCGGATGATTTTGGCTATACACGTGCGGTTACTTATGGAATAGCAGATGCCTTTAAAAATGGGATTGTTACATCAACAACGATGATGTGTAATTCTCCTCATGTTGCTCATGCGGTGGATTTAGCGAAACAGAATCCTGATTTAGGAGTCGGTGTCCATCTAGTTCTAACGAGTGGGACACCAATTTCCGAAAACGTCTCTTCATTAACCGATACTAATGGAAGCTTTTATAGCCAGAATAATGTATTCGATCATGCTAAACCAGAGGATATTGAACGCGAGTGGACAGCCCAGATTGAAAGATTTTTGTCTACTGGTTTAAATCCGACTCATCTGGATAGTCACCATAATGTTCACGAGCATGCTATAGCGCTACCTATTGCGATTGCTTTAGCGGAGAAATACGGTCTTCCACTGAGAAGGGCAATGAATGTCCCGAACTTAGATGTAGCATATAACACGGTAAAGAGAACGACATTCATGATGCGGGCGTTTTATGGAGAACAGGTGAGCTATGAAACGCTTGAGGGACAATTACGAAACGTTTCTGTGTTAGATAAAAATGAGACAGTGGAAATTAATTGTCATCCAGCATATATTGATCCTGATCTGATTTCCAAAAGTTCCTATGTTGATACACGATTGAAAGAGTATACAATCCTGACATCAGATCGAATTAAAAACTATGTAAATGAATTAGGGATTGAGCTAATTAATTATCGAATGCTATAGGTAGATAAATAGACTATCACCCTATTATTTTAGTGGTATAGTAGAAGATATATCGTGAGCAGGTCAGAATTGGAGGATGAGCATGCAATCATTAGAAGATATTCAAACACTATCTTTCCAAATAATTCTTCATGCTGGGAACGCTCGTTCATGTGCAATGGAAGCGATTTCCTATGCAAAAGATTATAATTTCTCAGCGGCAAGAGGAAAAATCGAAGAAGCAGAACAGGAATTTGTTCAAGCGCACCATGTACAAACAGACCTTTTACAAAATGAGGCAAACGGAAAGAAAAATGAGGTTACGGTCATATTAGTTCATGCACAGGATCATTTAATGACAGCGTTAACTGTTAAGGAACTAGCAAATGAAATGATTACCATGTATGAAAGAATACAACAATTGGAGGGGAAAAAATCATGAAAATTCTCTTAGTCTGTTCAGCAGGTATGTCCACATCGATGCTCGTTACAAGGATGCGAGATTCCGCTAATGAACGAAATATAGAGGTGGAAATAAATGCTGTTGCAGAGTCCCAATTAATTAATAATCTAGAAAACCTCGATGTTGTACTAATAGGTCCACAGGTTCGATACCTTGAAAAGAAAATAAGAGAGTTCGTGGAACCAAAGGGAATTAAAGTTGATGTTATCGACCAGATGGCATATGGTATGCTCCAGGGAGATAAGGTCTTGGATCAAGCGATTGCTATGACAAATTAGGTAAGAATAAAAGAACGATGAAGCTTCTTGGGCTATCGGATAACATTCGATAGCCTTTTTTTAATGCTTTTAAAATCATGGGTTCTGCCTGCGTGAGAATAGATCTTTTAGCGAAGCTTTTTTCTATTATTACCCGTTCAAATTTGGTACAAATAAATCGTATCGATGATTAATTCTATTGAAACAATTGTAACAAACCCTGTGCGCAGGCTGTTCTAATAAGAGAATCATCCTAGTCTAGAAGAAGTGCACGATATGTAATATCTTTATTCAGCTATTTCTTTTTTACTCTTTATGTGATCTATTTTCTTTATCGCACCTACAAATCCCCTAATCGTTAATAAAGTAAAACTGACACTTCCAAAGGTATGGAGGGCTGTCCATTTTTTCCATTTAAATAGCTTGGAATTCCTCTCGAAGTACCATTGACCAATACTCATCGGAACACTAAAAATCAGACTTTTCCATAGGATTTTCTGAAGGTTATCCCTATAAGAAAGCTTCACCCATAACACACTTAAAAGCGGGAAGAACAACATGTCATACATAATATTGGTTCTAAAGATTTTTGCAAAAGGGCGTACAGGATATTCAATTCTTCTGGTCGCCACAACATAAGCATCAATAAGAGTAGAAAGAATTCCTTTAGAGAAAAAAATAACAAGGTTTTCTCTCATTTTTGGGCCTCTAAATAAAAATGGCAATGAAGCTATACACAAAGCAGTAAGTAGTCTTAGCAGTTTTTTCTCCACGTATGGCCATCCCTTCAACGGATATAATTTACTATTAAAATTACCTATCCAAGAAATATTATCCTTTAAATGTTGTCAAAAACTTTTTATTACATGGTTATAAATTAAAAGGTATTGTTCTATTACCTCTCTAAATACTCAAACAGTGGTTCACAATATCCTTACCGTTTACACATAGTTGGATATAGTAAAGATAGTCGTATCAATTGTTCCAGACTGATATGTGGTGCGATACTGATATTGAAATTGGTTGGAAATCAACCATATATCACAGCTGTAATAGGAAAAAGATAAAAAAAATGCCTTCCATTTTTGGCTTGGAAGGTCCCCTTTTATGGTAATAGTTAATCTTCTTTAATTTTTTGTTTTATAAATTCATCAATTGCTAAATTTAAATTAGCTACTAATTTATCTTGATTTTCTTTTGGTTCAATTGGATCGCCAGCCTTGAATACTCGTAATGAAGCTTCCTCTATGTTTTGTAATAATTTTATTTCTTCTTTATCTGTTGATAAAGTGGCGAAATGTTTGGCGTAATCTGTAATCCATCTTGCGACATCTAATTGCCATAATTCTTTGGAAGGATTTTCAAAACTAGGTGGGTTAGAATTCAATTCATATTTAGCACTTATAATAAATTCTTCTACATTTTTATATTCACTACTTGGGAGAATATCTGGATTATTTTTGTCTATATGAAAATCTGAAGCTCCGTTTGAAACTGTTTCATCAACTGTCATATTAGTTGCCAGTCCTTCTTCTTTAGAGGATAATTCTAGCTTATCTATCAGGAAATAATTCGTTCCTATGAGAAAAAGACAAGTTAAGCTAATGCTGATTATATTCATGAATATAGGTTTAACATGAATAGTTTTTTTGCTGGTAGTTTTATATAAAGACCTTCTAACATTTTCTTTATTTTTCTCGCTAAAATTTACTTCCTTTAGTACCGTACTATCCATGATTTCTTTTAAATCATTAAATATATGATTCATCTAACTCACCTTTTTCTAATGATTTCTGTAATTTAAGACGGGCCCTATGCAAACGAGATTTTATCGTTTGTTGACTCATATTTAGCAACTTTGAAATTTGGTTATATGACATTTCTTCATAATAATATAAGATAATTACTTCACGATATTTAAGGGGTAATGCTAATACCTTCTCACCAATTACTCTATTTTTTTCCAAATTCATATATTCAGTTTCAGGTGTTCTATTAGTAAAGGAAAGTTTATTGAAAATATCTGAGATAGTTATGTGTTTATAGTTCCAACTTCGAAAGTAATCCCTACATAGGTTTATGGTTATTCGGAAAACCCAAGTTTTATAGGAGGACTCATGGCGGAATACATCTAAATTTTGATAACATCTAATGAAAACTTCCTGTGCTATATCTTCTGCTAATTGTTTCTCCTTTGTATATGTAAAAGCCAAACGCACAACATCTCTACCAAATTGGTTCATTAGTAATTCAAGTCTTTGTTCCTTACTTAGTTCGTTGGCTTCTCCGTTCTTATTTAATTCCTCAAACATCATCCACCATCCTCTCATTTATTAGACGTAGTGTGGTTAATTTGGTTCCATATAATTTAGCAATTCACATTAATGATTGTAAAAAAAACAACGGATTATAAATTCGTTGTTTTTAGTGAGCGAAACAGTATTTATCTTTAATTTAATGGAGTGAAGGACTAGGAATATTATACCTTAGTTAGGAAAAAATTTTTCTTTCCGTCAAGTGTCCTAGTCCTTTCATTATAACGATATGCTTCCATAACATTTCTAGTAAATTCTTTCATTTGGCAGTTCGCGGTTGGGAATATTCCAAAATTTTTGCTTCGTTTAATTTGTTACGACTAGATTCTCCATAGTGCGAGAATAAATAATACCATAGCCGCAAGACTTGCGATTGTTCGAACATGGTTCCAGGCCTTCCAAATTACAATATATTCCTTCCATTGAGTTGCACTTGCTGCATCCTTTACGTCTAAATTTGCTAAAGAATCGTTAAGGGGGACATTGCACACTCCTGTGACCAGAAAGCTGCCAAGAAGATATAGCAAACTTCCAGAAAGGATAAACACAACATCGGTGTCTTTCCAATTAAATAATGAGATGAGGATTAGAATAAAACTTACCACTGCCGTACCTGTAAATACGGTGAGAAATAATCGATTGAGTACGACGATGTTTATCGATTGCATGGCTGCTATTCCTTGATGTGAGGGAAGCCGGGCGAGGGCATTCATGACAAAGGCTGAAAATGCAAAGAATGTTCCAGCAATAAGCCCTGATCCAAGAGCTGCAAACAAGGTTAGTAATGATGTGATTTTTTCAATCAAGTATTCCACACCCCAGTTGCAGCAGCACTTTTCGCATATTCACTAAAATCTCGAGGCTCCCGGCCAAGGACACGCTGGACTCCATCTGTAGTATGAGAATTACGACCATCTAAGACTTTAGTGAATAATTCCATCATGAGAGAGATAATATCCTCTGGAAGTTCAGCCTGCTGTAACCCATAACTAAATTGTTCCGTAGAAATATAGTGATAACGAACGTCCTGACCGCTTGCTTTGGAGATTTCTTCCGTTGCTTCAGCAAAGGTTAGTGATCTAGGTCCAGATAGTTCATAAAGCTGACCGATATGTTTAGGGTTAATAATTGTTTCAACGGCAACATCTGCAATGTCTTCAACATCTATAAAAGGCTCTTTCACGTTTGCAACTGGCAAAGCGATTATACCACTGAGCACATAGTCTAAAAGAAAATGTTCACTAAAATTTTGTGCAAACCAGCTACATCGTAGAATCGTCCAGTCTGCCCCAGAAGCTTTCAGGGCCTCCTCACTTCGCTGTGCTTCCTCTTCTCCGCGTCCAGATAATAATACCAATCGTTTTACCCCTTTTTCCACAGCTAGGTTTGCGAATGATCCAACTGCATCTGCAGCTCCTGGAGCTGCCAAATCAGGATAGTAGGTAATATAAACAGCACTTGCCCCTTCAAGAAGTGGTTCCCAACTCGCTTGATTGTTCCAATCAAAGGATGGTGTTCCTGATCTGGAAGCAATTCGTACAGGATACCCTAGCGCAGAAAGTCTATTGGCCACGCGTCGTCCGGTTTTACCCGTTCCACCTAGTATCAAAATTGGTTTCTGATTGCCATCCCCTGTTTTCTCAAGTCTCTTTTTGTTTACATTCTCATTCTTCATTTCATTCATAAAAAATTCCTCCTTATTTTTTAAAATTTTTATTTTCAGAGCTCGGTAACTTGCAGAAGAATTTCACCACCTTTCAATCTTTATAATTAGTTGTTTGTACATACAACTAATTGGTTAGAAAATAAAGAATGGTTATTCCTTATTTTCTAATTGATTACTAACTTGATCCAGAAGAAGAGTTAATTCATCTCCTTCTTTTTCCCCTAATATGTCTGAATAGCGACGTCTAAGATTCATCCAGCATTTGTAAATCGTTTCTTCTAGCTCTTTACCCTTTTCAGTTGTATAAATGAGCGATAATCGTCCTTCTACTTTGTTATAGATCAAATTTTTAGCAGTAAGCTTTTCAATAAAACGTGTAATGGTAGAAGGGTTGAGATGGAGAATTTCACCTAACTCCTTTTGAGAAATTCCCTCTTTGTCATAGACAGCCATTAATAAATAAGCATATGTTGGCGATAAGCCACTAATTCTAAATTCTTCCTCTGCCATTTTTGCAACAATTCTACTTAGTCGATTGGCAGTAAAGTATAAACATTCCTTAAGATAATTTTCGAGCATCATTAACCATCCCAGTCTTTAAAATAAGTTTTATTTTGTTTGTACATACAACTATATATTGTTTTCGGAAAATTGTAAAGTACTAAAACTTTTTTTCTGTAATTTTTTATTAACGTCATCCAACAAAATCCCATCCTGCCATCCTAAAAAGCTACCAAAGCCATGAAGATTCCAATTTTTCTTTATCTAATCTTTACATGTTATTGTTATAATTCTAGTAATGAATCCGAATTTAGAATTTTTCAATGTTATTAAAAACAGGGGTAGTTATTATGAGAGAAACTATTTTGATTGTAGAAGATGAAGATATACTAAGAGAGATAAGTAAGGACTACTTTTTAGATGCTGGATATAAGGTGTTAGAGGCAAGAAATGGTACAGAGGCATTAACGTTATTTGGGAGCTTGAATGTTGATTTAGTCATTCTCGATATTATGATGCCAGAATTAGATGGCTGGACCGTCTGCAAGAAAATACGTGAAACGTCTGTAGTACCGATCATTATGCTGACAGCAAGGTCGGATGAAGAGGACACATTATTAGGATTTGAATTAGGGGCGGATGATTATGTTACGAAGCCTTTTAGTCCAAGGGTACTGCTAGCGAGAGCGAAGCGTTTGCTTACATCACAGGTAAGTCATCCATTGAGTGAAAACCATGAAGTGCTAACGAGTAATGACCTAGAAGTAGATCTCCGTTCCCATACCGTTAAAGTGGAAGGCAAGGTAATCGCATTAACCCATACCGAATTTGAAATATTAACCTACCTCATGAGAAATAAGAACATCGTCGTATCAAGAGAGCAATTGATTATCAAAATATGGGGCTACGATTATGCTGGGGATGATCGTACCATCAATACACATATCCGTAATCTACGACATAAGCTTGGCAAAAGGGCCAATCAAATCAAAACAGTTGTCCGTGCCGGATATAAATTTGAGGAAATAGAATGATAAATCGTATTGTTGTAAAGCTGTTTTTACTGACTTCTGGCTTATGCTTATTAATTTTGGCGAGCATTTTTGTTGGTCAAACGATACTGTTTAAGGATTATTATGCGAATAATAAGATGAAGCAGTTATCAGAAGCCGTCGATATGTTTAAGCTAGATTATCAAAAGCTAGAGGATGATAGGGATCGACAGGAATTAGAGCAACAGTTTTATCAAGAAAACAATGCATGGATTGCGGTGTTAGATGAACAGGGATATATCAAAGGGACGAAGGACTTCTCTGTGAAACTGTATAATCGGTTTGTCTCTGAAAATAGCAAAATAAACTTTACCGAAGAAAGTATCTCCATACCCATCTACTATTTAGAAAACATGTATGATGACAATGAACAGATTGCTATCTTTAAAGAAAAGGAAAAACAGGTAATTGAAATTCATGGTTTGGAAAAAGATGGCGTCATTTATCCTTATGAGCTCATTTCAAGTACGGAAGAATCACTCTATGAAGCAAAGACTCCGTTTTACATGCTAGACGGAGGACTTGATAATGTTGATTATTGGAAGAACAATCTGCTTGCATCAGCAGTAAATAAAAATGTGGAGAATAAGGACACGGTAAAACAAATATTATATGGACGTATTGATGAGGTACACATACCAGACGATAACAGTCTCTTATATGCCACACCACTATCAAATCGACAATTCCTCGATAGAATTAAGGGATTTCAAATCGATTTGATTTTTGGAAATGTGGATACCACTGTACCGCAGGAATTAACCTATGAGGAAAATGGTATCAATTATCGCGTGTTAATCGATCAGGGAAAGGACAGCAATGGAGAAACCATCTATTACTTTACGATGGCATCGCTACAGCCTATCGATGAAGCGATCGAGATGATGGAGGATTATTATATCTACATTATTATTGGTGTCATTCTATTGATATTGTTAGCAGCATTCTATTTTTCTAAAAAAATAGCAAGTCCATTATTAAAAATCAATCGTACAGCAAAACGGATAGCTAACTTAGATTTTGCCGAAAGAGTTCCCGTCAAATCGAAGGATGAGATTGGTGAATTATCGAAGAACATCAATTTTCTATCAGACACATTACATTCCTATATTCAGGCATTACAGCAGGACATCGAGAAAGAAAGGCAATTAGAATTGACTCGTAAAAATTTTATTGCCGGTGTATCACATGAATTAAAGACGCCGCTAAGTATTATAAAAAGCTGTATCGCAATCATTGAAGATGAAGTAGCCAAAGAGAAAAAGGAATATTATTTCTCTGCGATGAATCACGAGGTTGACCGAATGGATCGGTTAATCGTTGATATGTTGGAGTTAGCGAAGTTTGAATCAGGAACCTATAAGATGAAAATGGAAGTGTTCTTCATTGATGAATTAATCAATAATGTGTATCAACACCTGCAAATCAATGCCCAAAACAAGGAGCTAACGGTTGATGTACAGCTACAGCCCATAGAAGTTGTTGCGAATGAACATTGGATCGAACAGGTGGTTACGAACTTCTTAGTCAATGCCATTCGCCATACGCCTGAGTCGGGACAGATTACGATTTCTACCGTCGAGGAGAACGCAACCGTTAAAGTAATGATTGAGAATGAAGGTAAGCCAATTGATCCGAATCAATTGGAGAAAATATGGGATCGTTTTTACCAGGGTAACAAGGAGCAGCGCTCGAAGGAAGGGACAGGATTAGGACTCGCTATATCGAAGAACATTTTAAAATTACATGATGTCGACTATGGCGTATATAATACCGAGACAGGTGTTTGCTTTTATTTTTATTTAAATAAAACTATTTAATGAAGTTAGCCGTCTAATAATTGACATAGTGTCATGCGTTGGATGGCTTATTTTTGTTGAGTTGGAATTTCTGGTGAATTGTTTTCAAAACTTTACCTTATATTCACCTTATCTTCCTCTTATCTTTATTTCATTCCATTACGCTATGCCTAAACGGAGAGTTAATGCAGCATACGAAAGGAAGGTAAGCGAAGTGCTAAAGGAATACCGTCTACAAATCATTTGTGTATTTTTGATTATATTAGTTTTTTTACTAATAGATAGTAATAAACCTAAAACGGTTAGCTCGAGCGACTATGAAACTAGTAATGAAAAATTAATAGAGGTCGATTTAGAAAATGTCATAGAGGAAGTGGAAAAGAAAACAGCTAGTGAAAATGAGAAAAAAGCAGAACAAGATAATAAAACAGCTAATGAGAACGAGAAAGAACCAGAACAAGATAATAAAACAGAGATTACAGTTTACTTAACCTTTGATGATGGACCTAGCTCGGCGTCACATGAGATTTTGGATACGCTTCAGCAATTTAATGCAAAAGCAACATTTTTTATGCTTGAACCAGCAATGCGAGCCTATCCAGATATGGTGAAACGTATGATAAAGGAAGGGCATGCTGTCGGATTACACGGTGTTACCCATGATAGAGATAAATTCTATCAATCCGAGCAGGCTGCATTAAATGAAATGAGGACAGGGCAAGCAACACTAGAACAAATTTCCGGTGTTCGTACGCATTTAATACGTTCCCCTTTTGGTAGTGTCCCTTATTTAACAGACTCATTTCGAACGGTTCTAGAGAATGATGGATTTAAATTATGGGATTGGAATGTAGACAGCAGTGATTGGAATTTATCAGCGGATGAATATGTCCAGCATGTCATTTCCCAGGTAGAAGAGCTAGTACAGGCTGGGGGAACGCCAATTATTCTCATGCATGATCGCGGTGAAACGGCTAGTCATTTGTCCATTCTATTAAGCTACTTACAGGAGCATGGCTATCAAACAAGCGTAATCGATGAAAGTGCAGAACCGTATAACTTTAATTGCTATAATCGCTGTTATCGGATTGGTAAATAATTGGGTCGTTTTCTAGCATTGTTAGCTTTGGTAGATGATTGTCATTTGCTAGACTAGGATAATGTCTCCTTAGTTCTATTGCGTCTATTTATAAGGCAAATTAATATTTTTATCCTTCTAGTGTAGTTATTGAAATCTTAATTTTATATTTATCCTATCTTCATTTCAGCTTTACTTCACCATGTTAACCTTTGAACGATAACTAGAACAGCGGGTATCGCCAAGTGCTTTGATTTCGAAAGAATAGAGTCCTTGAAAAATGTGAAAACTGTTGTTCTCCAGTTAAAAATGAGTGTAGCAAAAAGGTGCATAGTAAAGGGAGAGCGTATAAATGAAAAAATGGATTGGATTATTCGTAGTTATACTAGTCGTATTGCTGTTATTTTTTACTTGGAAGGATCATCAGGAGCAGGTTCCTAAAAATGAGGAACGCATAAGCAATCAAGAAACAAAAGGATCCAGTCCTAAAACAGATAACTATAAAGTTGTGATTGATGCCGGACATGGTGGCGAAGATCCAGGGGCAATAGGTGCTAGTGGTTCCTATGAAAAGGACTATACGTTGAGTCTGTCAAAAAAGGTTAAAGAATTATTAGCGCGAGAACCTCAGGTAGAGGTATACATGACTAGGGAGGAAGATGTTTTCCTTTCTTCTGAGACACGGGAAAGACCAAACTTTGCTAATAGCCTATCAGCCGATATATTCGTTTCCATCCATGGGAATACATTTGATGACCCAACGGTATCTGGTACAGAAACATACTATTACCATCAGAATTCAAAATTACTAGCAAATAAAATACATCAACAATTAATTGAGGTAACAGGATTTCGGGATAGAGGTGTGAAAAAAGAAAATTATTTTGTTTTAAAAGATACAACCATGCCTGCTGTTTTATTGGAGGTAGGCTATTTAACAAACCCTCAGGAAGAGGAAAAGCTGTTATCGGAGCAATTTCAACAATCTGTTGCGGAAGCGATTCGTGATGGGATTATGGATTATTTAATCGATTAATATTAGGATGACTGTTTTTATGGATTATATTAGAGCAACGTAGTTACCTAATACGTAAGATCCACTCAACAATCCCTCCTCACAAAATTAGTTGTAAGGAGGGATTGTTTTTGAATATTACTCTCATACATATAAAAGGTTCTATTATGTACGTTGTAAATCCCTTTTAAAATTTTTATCTCATAAATAGCAGGTTAATATAATAGTTACTATCCTTAAAAAGACATGGAAGATAAATACACCCAAAAGGTAAATGATTTACAATACTATTAGATTATGTAATCATCTATTATGTTCAGCATGAATGACGCGCGAAATGATTGTATACAATATTGTGTACGCGATAAAAAAATTTCTGGTAGGATGACAAAATGAAAAATAATGTTACGTTAACAGTAAAAGGTAAGTTTGCAAATAAATATAAAAGCGGTTATCCGCTCATATCAAAGGAAGCCATCCTTAATATGAACGAAGGTATGAAAGAAGGAACTATTATTCATCTTATTGATGAAAAGAACAGGTTCATCGCAAAAGGCTATTTTGGCAAACAAAACAAGGGTTACGGCTGGGTTCTTAGTCGAAATGAGAATGAACAGATCGACCAACGTTTTTTTGTGAATAAATTGCGAGATGCGATTAACTATCGAGAGTCATTTTTTAATAGTCCGGATACGAATGCCTTTCGAGTCGTGAATGGAGAAGGCGATGGTTTAGGTGGCTTAACGATAGAGTATTTTGATGGCTACTATTTAATCAACTGGTATAGTAAAGGAATCTACCATTTTCGGGAGTATATTATCAATGCTCTGAAAGAACTGGTTACATTTAAAGCCATATATCAAAAGAAAAGATTTGATGCCAATGGGAAATATATTGAAGAAGATGATTTCGTAGCGGGAGAAAGAGGAACGTTCCCGATTATAGTAAAAGAAAATGGCGTGAACTTCGCTGTTTACCTAAATGAAGGTGCAATGGTTGGTATATTTTTAGATCAAAGGGAAGTCAGGAAGAAAATCCGTGATGCTTATGCGAAAGGTAAGAACGTACTGAACACCTTTTCCTACACAGGCGCCTTTTCGGTTGCTGCTGCCTTAGGACACGCAGCTAAAACAACGAGTGTGGATTTAGCAAAAAGAAGCTTAAACAAGACAGTTGAGCAGTTTAGCTTAAACGGAATAGATGATGACGCACAGGATATCATTGTGGAAGATGTGTTTCATTACTTTAAGTATGCGGTGAAAAAGCAGCTAGAGTTTGACTTGGTTATCCTAGATCCTCCAAGCTTCGCAAGGTCAAAGAAGATAGTTTTCAGCGCTGAAAAGGACTACAAAAATCTTCTGAAGGAAGCTATTTCCATAACAAAAGATGAGGGGATTATCGTTGCGTCCACCAATTCAAGTTCTTTTAATATGAAAAAATTTAAAGGTTTTATTGATCAGGCATTCAGAGAATCAAACAGGAAATATCAGCTAGTGGAGGAATTTTCCCTTCCAAAAGACTTTAAAACAATAAAAGAATTCCCAGAAGGAAACTATCTTAAGGTCGTGTTTATAAAGAATCTGCCATAGAAAAATGCGAATGGGATCTATCCAGTGAAGTATTGGAAGTGGCAAGTAAATGAAGTTTAACCCGAAATAAATCAGCATCTTTCTTAATTGAGAGGGAGATGCTTTTTGCATTTCTGATAGTTATTCAGCCTAATTCAGCCAAACCATTTCTTGGAAATTGGAATATCTGAAAAGAGGGCAAAACAAAAAGAGTGAGGATGAGTTGCGGAAAAACGAACGGAATGTGTCAACTGCACATGTGGATGTCGTGATTGTTCCAATCTTTCGTAATGGAAACAGGGTATTTTAATCAGGTATAAGGCTGTCAGCCCGGTAATAATCCAGATGCTGTTCTTTGATTGCTATGGCTCATAAGTCTATTATTTCCACCTCCTAGAGGGATTTTCTTTAGGAAGGATAGTAACACTGTACTACCATCAGTTTCACCGTCATAAATGTGAGTATAAAAAAGTTTGATTGAAATAATAGAACGTTTTGTATCTACCTAAGATTTTTTAACAAGAAAGGATGAGGTAATATTATTGCGATATATTACTTCATCCTTTCTTATATCTAATGTTGGGGGCGAAGGAAACTATTGGGAAGAGTAGAATGAGGGCTCCAGTGGTCATTTACTTCATTGTGAAGCAAAAGGTCCTTTCACGTGTTTTTATTGGTAATTACTGCTAGAATAATTAAAAAATAGACAAAACAGAGGGCAAGGGGATGTGCATGGGTAAAAGTAAGTTAGGCAAGCTAGTACCTTATTATGGGTTACTAGCAATATTAATATTTTTATTTGGGATTGTTATTGGATTGACGCCTTTACAGGCACCGGATAGGGATAAGGCAAGTCCGTCGGAGGTTTCTTTTGAAAGTACTTGGGGATTTATTGAAAATATTGCACAGAAACCTCATCCGGTTGGATCAGAAGAACATGAGAGGGTAAAAAACTATCTCATCCAAACATTAGAGGAAATGGGTTTGGATGTGGAAATACAAGACACGATAGTTCATAAACCGGAACGAGAAAGGGCAACCCGTGTTCAAAATATCGTAACGAAAATGGAAGGTTCCGATTCCTCTGGTACCGTTATGCTTGCTGCTCACTACGATAGTACTTTCGTGAGTCCTGGTGCGAGTGATGATGGCTATGGTGTTGCAGCATTGATGGAAACAGCTCGAATACTTCAAGATATATCCCTTAAAAATGATGTTATTATCTTAATAACAGATGGGGAGGAATTGGGGCTTCTTGGTGCAAATGCTTTTGTCAATGAACATCCGTGGGCAAAAGATGTGGACGTCGTGTTAAATTTCGAGGCAAGAGGAATTAAAGGGGCCACGGTTATGTTTGAAACGAGTGGTGGAAATGGCGCGCTTATTAAGGAGTTCCAAAAAGCAACGAGTAGCCCAGCCTCCAATTCATTTTTAAAGGAAGTATACGACGTGATGCCAAATGGAACAGATCTAACAGAATTTGTTGGTGCTGGTATGCAAGGGTTGAATTTTGCTAGTGCACAGAGTTTTAACTCTTATCATACTACTATTGATAGTTTAGATTTTGTTGATAAAAACACACTCATGCATCATACTACATACGCATATGAACTTGCGACTCACTTTGGAAATATCGACTTAAGCAAGATAGATAATCAATCAGAGAAAAATGCTGTTTATTTTAATCCGGTTGCTCATACATTCGTTTCTTATTCCGATAGCCTCGTCATACCTTTATTAATCGTTA
The DNA here is from genome assembly GCF_018333235.1 of Ornithinibacillus bavariensis. GTDB lineage: Bacteria > Bacillota > Bacilli > Bacillales > Amphibacillaceae > Ornithinibacillus > Ornithinibacillus bavariensis. The sequence continues at coordinate 183,194 of NZ_BORP01000006.1, forward strand.
CATTAATTGGGCTTATTGCCACAGTCATTCATGGAATCAGAAGAAAGCTTGTATCTGTATTAGGAACACTAATCGGATTTCTTTTATTCTTAGTATCGCTTGCTGTTGCCTATGGTATTTCTTTATTCGCTTTAAAACTTGTCACATTTTTTGCTGAGGATGTGAGCTGGCTATTGGAATTTGACCAGCATATTGCAAGTATCTATTTAATTGGTTTTTTACTTATTACTGCGGCAGTGTTAATTCTTTTCACTTACGTCGTTCAGAAGAAAATAGGGGCATTTCAAGTTGTGATGGGGGCTTTGATTGGATGGTTTCTATTAGCTTGTGTTTCTAGCATTCTCTTAACTGGAGCAAGTTATTTATTTGTTTGGCCATTAATTTTTAGTTTGATTGGAACGAATCTAGTATTTTGGAAAGACAGGAAGTTTTCGACTGAAAATAATGTTCTCTTGTATAGTGCTTTTCTTGTTCCAGGTATCATACTATTTACATTTTTAGTTTTTGCCATGTATATTGCGTTAACAATAACCGTCATCCATATCGTTATGACCGTTGCTGCTTTATGTCTAATGTTATTCGTACCTGTTTTTGCAAGGTTAAAAGGAAGCTGGAAATATGCGATCGGACTACTCTTACTTGGGGTCAGTATCGTAACCTATGAAACAATAGCGGTGGAGGCAACCAGTGAACATCCGATTGGAAATCAAGTCTATTACTTGGCTGATGGGGACTTGGAGAAGGCCGTTTGGGGAATACAGACAAAGCCAGATTCCTTTACGAAACAGTTTGTAGCAGATGAATCACAGTTCGATGAGCACCCGCTTCCATCCTTCACATTTGAGGAAATGTATACAGCAGATGCACCATACTATGATACCAATCTTCCACAATCCGAGTTAATTTCGGATGTGAAGAAAGATGGGTGGAGGACGATTACATTAGATATTGCAGCACCAAATGCAATTGCCATCGAACTTGGTACAAATAGTGATATTTCAATAAACGAATTATCCATTAATGGTGGAGAACTACAATTAGATGAAAAGCATTACTCAAAGGAGAATCCCTATTTTATTGAGCTTTTTGGCTTAAGTAAAGGCTTTACGATGTCCTTTACGATAAAAGCCGGGGAAAGTCTCGATTTTTATTTAATAGGTAAGACGTTTGGACTTCCGGAAGAGCATTCTTATTCGGAAAGACCTGCTAATATGACGACGCATGGGGATTATAATATGGTTTTGAAGTCTTTTCGTTATTAGTATTTAGGGTGGCAATTAAAAAGATATTTAATGTTTCGGTGATAACAACTTTACATGATCTTTCCGCAACTGATTTTATATGGTTGATTCGTACAGACGCTTCATCCTCCACCGACATAAGAAAAACTAACACATTCGCTAAAGAACAAAAGAATGTGTTAGTTTTTTAATAGTGCCATGAATTGAACGTGCTTGATTTTCCCAACGCTTCAGACTAGTATGTTCCGCATGATAGACAAGATTGCACGTTTCTTTCAGTCCTGCGGTAACAATAACGAAGGATACTTCCAATATATCCCCATTTGTAAAAAGAACTCGCTGAACTGGCCTATCATACTTGACTTCAATTACCTTTCGATGGTTCATGATCGTGACTCCTACTAATTCAGCTTGATGTTTAAGATCCTCAATGAGTGTTCCCCAGCCTTCCGAAATATAAAAAGCATTTCCGTTGAAAGTCCGTTGTAGTTGCCGTATGGCAGGTCCTGCTAGGTAAAGTTCGGGGTAAGGGACGTACGTGTTGGCACGGGAAATAGCAAATAACAGAAGGTGGACTAATGGATCATGAGTAGTCATCTCGGCCCATTCTTTCAAGCTAATATTATCTATCTTTTCCGTATCTATCTTATTCAACTTCAACATAAGCTTGGTCAGACTAATTTTTCCTTTTAGTGAAAACAGGTTGTTTACGAGGCGAATAGGGGGATGCCTTTGTGACAAACACGTTTCTCTTTTTGAAAAAAAGCAGCAGAATCTCTGTTGAATAGGCGCTTTAGTATCTTTAGTTGTTACAGGGGGGATGTCTCACTGCCTAGTTCAATCAGATTGTTTTTAGTTAGCAAATAAATCCTATGCTCGTGAAACAGTATTTATAAATCCGTATACAAAACCTACTATTCTGAGCGATAGATTTCCAAAATACTAGGAAGTTCATTTGAAAAATAAATAGTTGTAACGTTTATAATAATTATAATATTTGGTAATATTATTTCTATATACACCTACAGGTACACTCCAGAGAGGGATATTGAATTTAGATAAAAGTTTTCCAAAAGGAGGAGTAGGATCAAAATGAATCAAGAAGTAACATCATTTATCGAAAGCCTTAATCAACCGTGGCAAGTTGAGGTTTCCAATCGACTTCGTGAATTGGTACATCAAACCATTCCTGAGGTCGAGGAGCGAATCCAGTACAAAAAGCCACATTTTCTGAAGAACGGACATTACGCAGCAGTGATTTCCCCATCCAAAGATGCCGTAGCGTTTATGATCATGAATGCTACCGGTTTGGAAGTTCCGAAAGGATTTGAAGGACCACCTGAGCGAAAATGGCTGAAAATCCGTGAAGGCGATTCACCAGACTACGGCCTTTTAAATCAATTGCTCGAAAAGGCATCCAGTTCGCTCTAACGAGATTAACCGGTGGGGTACGACATGAACATAACAACTAGGAGTGAGTTAGCTAATCCCCACCTCATTCAGATTGTCGTGGTACATCCAGAGTCTAATCAACGTTCCGATAAACTCTATCTCGAGCCTTGTCAAGAGATGGATTGCTGGTTAAAGGCATTTCGTAGCGCGTTGGATAACTGACTTAACAGTTATGGATAATTTTTTTAGGATAATAAAGATGAGGAAATCAAGGAGGAATTAGAATGGATAAAAATCCGGTTGAACCCAATGAATTGGTACTGACCCGAGACTTTTACGCTCCACGTGAGCTTGTATTCAAGGTATGGACAGATCCGAAGCACTTCGGTAATTGGTGGGGACCGAAAGACTTTTCACTAAACGTCGAGAAGATGGATGTACGCCCGGGTGGTATGTTTCTAGGCAGCCAGACGTCTCCAGAGGGACATGTCATGTGGGGAAAGTTCGTGTATCAAGAAGTGAACGGACCGGAAAAACTCGTGTTTGTTCAATCGTTCTCGGACGAGGAAGGCAATACTGTTCGAGCGCCTTTTAACCCGAATTGGCCACTCGAGATTATTAACATCCTAACGCTCACGGAAGAGAATGGAAAAACTTCGCTTACCCTGCGTGGTGGTCCGTTTAATGCAACTGAAGATGAGCGTGCGGCATTTGAAGGAATGCGACCTAATTTGGAGCAAGGCTTCGAGGGTACTTTCGATCAACTCGCTGATTACCTTGCCAGCCAGCAATAAAATATTATTACATCTGAAAGCACCCGGAGAGGACGGTATCAGCTGTTTACTTCGAGGTGTTTTTTACTGCAAGTCGTGGGAAGGTAAAATGATTAAGCTAATGATCCCGCAAAATGCAAATGTTAGGATTGCTGTTTTTTTTTGCCCCTTTGAGGGCTTAAAATGGTTATCCTAAAGCAAAGGTTTTACAATAGAAGATAGTTTCCAATATGAAAATGATTAGGAGCTATACAAATATGAAAAATAATAATCAAGGATTAAGGCCTTTTTTATCACTTATTAAATCAACAAATATCCCAAAAGTCGCTTTAACTTTCGGATTAATAGGAAGTGTTATTACCACCCTTATTGGATTGGCTATACCGCTTTTGACTGGTCAATTAGTGGATGGATTTTCATTAGAATCGTTGAGTGCGGGAATGATCATCGCCATTGCTGCCGTGTTCATTTTACAGGCAGTAACAGATGGGGTATCTTTTTATTTACTTGCATTTGTTGGACAGAGAGTTGTAGCAAGACTACGTGAGAGTATGTGGAGTAAGCTTATCCGCCTCCCGGTACGCTATTTTGATAAGCAGACAAGCGGAGAATCTGTTAGTCGAGTCGTGAATGATACTGGAATCGTGAAGGATTTAATTACCCAGCATTTCCCTCAATTTATTAGTGGGATCATTACAATTATTGGGGCAGTTATTATTTTACTTATCATGGATTGGAAAATGACGTTGATCATGTTAATAGCTGTACCTTTTACAATGGCCATTATGATTCCATTAGGGTCTAAAATGTCAAAAGTATCTAGAGGACTACAGGATGAAACGGCTGCATTTTCAGGGACAATTCAACAGACAATCAGTGAAATTCGTTTGATGAAGGCATCTACTGCTGAATCCGTAGAGAAACATAAGGGAAGAGCAGGAATTAATCGATTATTTCAATTTGGATTAAAGGAAGCACGAATTACTGCCTTAATCGGTCCATCGATGTATACCGTAATGATGATTGTTGTTGTTGTGATTATTGGTTATGGAGGAATTCGTGTTGCTGAAGGAACCATGTCTACAGGTTCACTAGTGGCATTTTTACTATATCTATTTCAAATTATCTTCCCCATTACCTCTTTTGCGATGTTTTTCACCCAATTGCAGAAGGCTAAAGGAGCGACAGAACGAATTATTGATATTCTTCATTTGCCTGATGAGAACGGGCAGGCTGGGATAGAGATGGATATAGCCAATCAACCTATTTTTGTATCCGATATATCGTTTGCATATGAGGAAGGAGAAACAGTCCTGCAAAAGATATCCTTTAACGCAAACCCGGGGGAAATGATTGCTTTTGCTGGTCCAAGTGGTGGTGGAAAGTCGACTATATTCGCTTTAATCGAAAGATATTATGAGCCGAGTTCTGGGGAAATATTCGTTGGCGATACACCGATTAACAAATTATCGTTAGCGTCATGGCGAAGTCAAATTGGCTATGTATCGCAAGAAACTGCGATTATGGCTGGGACGATTCGTGAAAATTTAACCTATGGTATGCCTGATGCAGATCATATTCCAGATGATCAATTGTGGGAAGTTGCAAAAATGGCATATGCGGACGAATTTATTAAAGAATTTAGTAAAGGTCTAGACACCGAGGTTGGGGAAAGAGGGGTAAATCTTTCCGGTGGTCAAAGGCAGCGAATTAATATAGCAAGAGCATTTTTACGAAATCCAAAAATCTTAATGATGGACGAAGCAACAGCAAGCTTAGATAGTCAATCAGAGGGAATTGTTCAAGATGCGTTAACGAGATTAATGGAAGGGCGAACTGCTTTTGTTATTGCCCACCGATTATCAACCATTGTAAATGCTGATAAGATTATCTTTATTGAAAATGGGGAAGTAACTGGGATGGGTACCCATCAAGAACTTGTGGATACACATGAGTTGTATAGGGAATTTGCAGAACAGCAATTAACCTGAGGTAGAAGTAGGGGATTTGTTAAGCGTATTACAGTAGGTAAATAAATGGAATGGCGTATAAACAAGATCTATGAGTTATAACTAACCCTGTCACGAATCATAATAAAATTTGTCACGATTATAACTTAAATATGTCACTGAGTTATGTGTTGTTTACTGTCCAATAGCAGTATAGTTAGTAAATTTTTTATTAAAGTTGGTAAACTTCAAAAAAAGTAGATAGATACATTTTTTCAACCTCTGTCCCTATTTAAGGGCAGAGGTTTTTTGTGGTTACTCTTGAGTGATTGGAAATCTTACAATTTATCGGGGCTATTTGAGCTAGGATCGGATATTTATGTTAAAATATATAGGATTCTGAATATTTAGTACTCCAACTAACCAAGCAGTTAAGTAAAATTAAATAATTTGCATGTGATTTAAAAAATAGGAGGTTATTATGTGAAAGGAAAGATAGATTATAGTATACTGCCACCAGAAAATTTTGAAGAATTATGGAAATTATATGAGCTATTAGGATGGAATTCACTTAACTTAACCGCTAATGATTTAGAACGAATGTGCAAACAGAGTTGGTATGCAGTATATGCTTATGATGAGCAACAATTAGTAGGAATGGGACGTGTTATTTCTGATGGGGTTATTACAGCAATTATCTGTGGAGTTTGTGTACTGCCAAGTTATCAGTCCAAAGGTATTGGTAAAGAAATTGTAAATCGAATTATACAACATTGTGAGCAGAATAAAGTAATTCCTCAACTGATGTGTGTAGACAGTTTGGAGCCCTATTATAAAGATTTAGGGTTTAGGAAATTTTCAATAGGTATGACCAAAGAAATTAATCGGTAATAAGCTTCTGTTACCTATGTTTCTGAGTACCTTAAGTTTTTAAAACAGGATTGTGAAAAAGTGTACTTAGGCTAACGGGTAGCTTTAGTTTAATAAAAAGAGTTTAAGTCAAAAGACTTCTATCGGCTTTTTATGTCGAACACGGACGAAACTATTCACACCATATCTTTTATGAAACTAAGGAGCAGGATTATCTAAAGAAATAAAGTATTAATTTTGGTATTAAATCTATGGAGGTGCTCACTTGTATAGACCAATTGAAAATAGGATTGATACTGTTTTTGTTCATGTGTCGGATTTAGAACGTTCAATAAAATGGTACAGTGATTTGCTTGGGTTGCAAGTAAGGGAGGGAGAACATACTGGACCAATATATACCTTGAATATGGGTGACGGACGCCCGGGGATAACCCTTGATAACCACTGTTTTGAGGAAGGTTATAAAATAATTCCATCAAATCAGCCACTCTTTAACCTTAGTGCTTCCGACATTAACGCAGCGTTTAACCATGTTACTAAAATGGGTGCTGAGATAATAACTGAAATTATTACGTATCCCGATTTGTCAGAGTTCTCCTTTAAAGATCCTGATGGTAATATCATAATGGTGTGTTCTTGTTTCAGTTAAATACAAATAATTTTATATAATGCCCTTTATAATAAAAAAATGTTAGTTTTTTATTATAAAATCGCCAATTTACTGTATCTTATTATAACAGTTTAATTATAAACGGAAGTTCTTTTGAATTTTTGGATTTATAGTAATCTGGCCAGATTGTAGAAGAGAACTTTTAGGAATTGATATAGAGTAATAGTAATATTCGTTAAAATACAGTAAATTAAGTTGCATTTTCAATGAATAGAAATAAAGTAAAAAGGGAGTGGCAAAAATGCAGAAAAGTTTCGTGTTAACAAAATATGCAAGAGCTCATGCAAAGCCGAGTAATAAAAGGGCGATTTCTTTGCATGAGTCTATCGTATTAAAATAATCGCCTTTTGACCAAAATACTAGGCTTTGCACCTTATTTTAATGAACTAAAAAATAAGGGGCTGGCAAAAGTGAAATATGTAAAAGCAACTACTATTTTACCTGAAGAACTTTTGGTCGAGATTCAAAAATACGTTCAAGGTGAAGCAATCTATATACCAAAACAAAAGTGTACGTATCAAAAATGGGGCTCACTTTCAGGTGGAAGAAAGAAAATCGATGAAAGAAACGCTTCGATAAAAAATGAATTTTATAATGGCAAGTCCATTGATCAATTAGCTCAAGATTATTTTCTCTCAACCGAAACAATTAAAAAAATCGTTTATTCGAAAAAGTAGATACAAAGCACTGGTTTCTTATTAAAGAAATCGGTGCTTTTTATGGTGATTTTGTTTCCTAATCATTGTTTCTATATCTATATTCTGATGATGATTTAAAATAAAGGGAAGAAATCTTTAGCAATGATAAGGAAGTTAAAGAAAATTAACGATGATCTTTTAATCTAGTATTCCATAGGGAAAATATCAAAAAGATAGTTACAAATACCGAGAAGAATCGAGGAGATTATATAAATGAGTAAACCTCTAATTCGAACATATAAAAATTCAATTGATTTAAAACGAATGCAGAAACTTACACAGGCTATATGGTCACTGGAATCGAATTACCATATTGGCGATTTAGCTTGGCAACGTTATCGACACACTGGGCGTGAGGATGAATGGATGACTGCAATTTGGGAGATAGGTGATAAACCAGTGGCTTGGGGTTGGATAAAACAACCTGACAACTTAATGTTCCAAGTCGACCCTAATTTCCCGGAAGTTTCCAAGGATGTCATTGAATGGTTTGATAAAATGACCGAAGCCAATGAACAAAGGGTAACCGTTCTAGAAACGGAGTCCCATCTTATTTCAGCTTTAGAGGATTCTTTATTCAAACCATTAAAAGAAACATCCGAAGTTCTCATGAAAATTTCAATAGAAAGTGGTCCTTTCCCTGCTTATTTGCCAGATGAATTTAAAGCACGACATCTCAAGGGGAAAGAAGATTTAACAAATAGAGTGAGCGTACAGAAGGCTGCATTCACATCATCAAGAGTCACTGAAGAAAGCTACCGGAATGTTATGAATTGCTATCCTTATGATCCTTCTCTGGATTGGGTAATCGAATCCCCTAATGGTCAATTCGCAGCATTTTGTTTAATTTGGTTCGATGAAATAAATAAGGTAGGTTTACTGGAGCCTGTCGGAACGGATCCGATATTTTGGCGGATGGGGTTAGGCAGTTCCGTTTGTAAGCTTGCTCTCAATGCTTTGCGTGATAAGGGGGCAGACACTGCCATTGTTGTTTGCACTTCCCCTAATACACAGGAATTTTATGAGTCTATGGGGTTTGAACCATATGCTCAAACAAAATCATTTCATCGTCTTAAAAATACAAATAATGATTGATCACTATATAAAAATTGGGCGTGTTGGAGCTTAGCTGCCGGATTTTGTGGCATTAGGAGTGTCTACTAGTAATGGTGCTGAATAGATAAGGTATGACAGTAACTATCCTTCAGCCATATAAGCTAGAAAAGGAGAGGATTTTGTATGACCGAACCATTGGATAGATTTCCAGTATTAGAAACGAATCGGATACTATTAAGACGGATTGAGAAGAGCGATGCACAGGATATTTTTGAATACCTATCTGATAAAGAAGTAATGAAACATTATGGCACGGAACCGTTCCAAACAGTTGATGAAGCTATAAGGGCAATTTCAAGGTATGAATCATTGTTCACGGAAAAAAGAGGGATCAGATGGGGAATTACATTAAAGGGAGATAATAAGGTTATCGGTAGCTGTTTTTTTTATGATATGGATGCTGAGCATTACAGAACTGATATTGGTTTTGTATTAAATAAAAATTATTGGGGGCAAGGAATTGCTCAAGAAGCAGTAAAAGCAACATTAAACTATGGATTGGAGTATTTGAACATAAATAGGATCCAAGCAGTAATAGAACCAGCTAATGTAGCGTCACAAAAATTAGTTGAAAGACTCGGTTTTCTAAGAGAGGGATTACTAAGAAGTTACGAATATTTTTGCGGAAAATTTGATGATTTATATATGTATTCCTTGTTAAAGTCTGACTTTAACCCTGAAGAATAGAGATTAATAGAAAAAAGGTGATTAAGATGTCTTATAACTATTGGCAAGGCAAAAGAATTCGATTACGAGCACTTGAGGAAAAGGACGTATCGTTCTTTCAAACCTATGATGATGAAATAATGAGAAGTTTTGATGAAATTCAACTACCAGAAACGAGAGAGCAAATACTAGAATGGATGCAAAAGGAACAAAACCCCAAAGCAGAAGACCAGTTTTTTTGGATAGCAGAAGATGAAGATGGTAATGTGGTCGGAGAGATTAGTACATCCCAATGTAAGAGACGACATGGAACATTCAAGTATGGAATTGCTTTATCTAGAAACTATCATGGTAAAGGGTATAGCAAAGAAATGATTTTGCTCGTGTTGCGATACTTTTTCATGGAACTAAGATATCAAAAGGTAACACCTCATGTATATTCATTTAATGAGCCATCGATTAAGCTTCATGAACGAATGGGTTTTGTACGTGAGGGACAATTAAGAAATATGGTATATACGAATGGACAATACTATGATGCGATTTATTTTGGAATGACAAAGCAAGAGTACGAAAGCTTATATGGAGATTATTTTAATTAAGGAAAAATCAATTGGCAATAAGAATTCATTATAACCAAGGAAAGAAAATGGTGGACCAAAATAAGGTACTTATAGAGACTTTATTACACTATCCAGGGAAACAAATAGAAATGCTAATTTAAAGCAATAGTAATAAGACTACAGATTACCAACTACCGGTAACTCGAATTATTTATCCTCCTCCTCTTTTATTAATTCAATTAATTGCTAATAAACGATAACGAAATCCTAATGAATCTTATTGCGATAACGAAGCAGCTCGAACAGAAGCATTATTTGAGCTTCTTTTAACCTCTTAGATAACCACGGTCTAGCGTACCATTATTAAGTGAATTTCTTAAAATAAAAAAACAGCATCCTCTAACATTGGATAGAGGATGCTGTTTTTTTGAAACGGAGGCGGAATTTTACTCAAAAATATTAGAAAGTCAGAATGTACGTGAATACTCACTTTCTCTAGGGGGAAAGGATCAATAAAACACACTCTCTATTCAAATTTTGAGACCGTGTTACGTATACTCTAACCGTTTATTCTTACTGTTCTGGAAAAAAATTTTAACTTTTTATAAAAATTACTTTGACAGATGGAGTAATATAAATTATTATTACTCTATGACATAGAATAAAAAGAATGTGATGAAATAATCGTTTTTGGCATAGTTACTTTGACAGATAGAGTAATTCGAGGATTTAATACTCGATGAAGTGGAGTAATAATGTTAACAGAAAGGAGACCGAGAACAAAGTTGATTAGAAGTGATATTATTCGTGGACATTTAGATGCGATTATTTTGCGTTTGATTTATGAAGAAGACAGGTATGGCTATGAAATATCAAAGGAAATCAGTTCACGAACAGAGAATCGATTTCAGATTAAGGAAGCGACCTTATATGCTGTGTTCCAGCGACTGGAAAAGAATGGTTTAATTGAATCTTACTTTGGAAATTTTTCACAAGGTGGAAAAAGAAAGTATTATCGGATTACATTACTTGGAAAAGCCTTTTTGAAGGAAGCGGCGGAAGAATGGAAGGAAACGAAAGAAATTATCGATTTATTAATGGAGGGGTTAGATTGAATCAATTAAAAAAGCATGTCAATCAATTGTTTAAAGACATTCCAGAGAGTGAGAAAAAAGAAATCATCGTTCAAGAGGTCTTACAGAATCTTGAGGAAAAAGTGATGGATTTAATGGAGCAAGGAAAAAACGAAGAGGATGCGATTAATAAGGCCATTGTTGATTTTGGTGATATTGAAGATTTGAAGCAAGAATTAGATGTGCCAGATCCAAAGAAAAATGATATGGCTAAAATTAATCTAGCCTATTCTATTTGGGGCAGCATTTTAATTATTTCTTTAGTTGCATTTGTCAATTTTTATTACACACCAAGCGTCATCTGGTTTGTATATCCAACGTTTGCGGTCTTATGGTGGCCGTTATCGATGTACTATACTTGGTTAAGAAGGAAACAGAGGTGACAGGAATGAAAAAAAATGACGTTGGTTTTATTGTGACCGGTAGTATCATGACATTACTGTTTCTAATTGTCATCAACTTTATTTCCAGCAGTGATCATCTCTGGTTTATTTATCCGGCATTTGTATTAATCCTGTTTCCAATTGGATTAACCTGTATTCTTAGACAGCGATATAAATTGTTTTCAATCATTGGAAGTACATGGATTATGGTATTTTTGATTATCATCAATGTCTGGCATACACCAGCTATTCCATGGGTTCTATACACCGTTGCACCACTCGTCATGTGGCCAGTGTTAGTCTGGCTGGATGAAAAGGTAAAATTAGTATCTGTTGCGATGTTTGGAAGCATCACGGTTACACTCTATTATTTAATTTTAAATGTGGTGTTATCACCTTATTATCCATGGTTTATATACCCTGCTTTCCTAATAATTTGGTGGCCGCTATTACTATATCATTTCAAGAGAAGATCCTATTTTTCTTTATCAATTCATGGAAGCATTGTCATAAGTGTGTTCTTTATTATCGTGAATATTGTTTCTACTCCAACTAATATATGGGCAATTTTCCCAATATTTTGTATACTGTGGTGGCCTTTAAGTATGTATTATTTTGTATATAAGAAACAAAAAGAAGCAAAGTGATCAATCACAGCGGATCTTTTATAACATATTATTCGTTCTCAGCGAAAACAGAGGTAGTGATCAAATGGAAGTGTATATCGTACTCACACATACAGGAACATTGTTTACAAGGTTTATCCGATTATTTACAAAGCAACCTTTAAATCATGCTTCCATAGCGTTTACGAAAGAGCTAGATGAAACATTTAGCTTTGGTAGAAAAAAACCAACGAATCCATTTATAGGCGGATTTGTAAAAGAAGATCTGAAGGGACAGTTATTCCGAAATGCGGATTGTGCTATATATCGATGTTCTATTTCAAGGTCGCAATATGAACGGATGCAGCGTTTTGTCCAAGTGATAGAAAGTAATCAATGTGAGTACAAATACAATTTTATCGGATTACTAGGTGTCTTATTTAATAGGACAATAGATTTAAAGAAATCGTACTTTTGCTCCCAGTTTGTAGCTGCTGTATTGAGCAATGGGGGAATTACAATCAAAAACAAACCAGAATGCCTTGTTAAACCTAGTGATTTTATGGATTCCCATCAATTTCAGATGGTATACGAAGGAAAGCTAACCAGCTTTCTTGAACAGCAAGGCAAAAATAAAGAGGTATTAACAGGAAAGAAAAGATTCTATTTACTCCCATCTTAGCGATGGCATAAATAAGAATGTAGATGATCAAATGCCTATGGCTTCGGTAGCTGCTATGTCCTTCATTAGTAGATAGGAAAGTGTATAAAAACCTTTCCTGCCTGCATAAGAAAAACGAACGCATTCGCCTAAAAGACGAGTGAATATGAGTTTTTCTAAGAACCGATATCCTTGGCAATACAATGGAAAGGAATTGGATATATGTCAAAACAACTGTTAGTCCGTTTGAAGAAAGAAATGGCTCCCTATGAAAAAGCAGAGTTAAGAAAAAGTATCTGGCAGTTAATTAATACGCTAATACCATTTTTAGGCTTGTGGTATCTTGCCTATGTAAGCATGGAAATTTCCTATTTGCTTACATTATTACTTTCGGTAATTGGAGCAGGATTTCTTGTCAGGATTTTTATAATCTTTCATGATTGTTGCCACTTCTCCTTTTTTAAAAGTAAAAAAGCAAATCGTATCGTAGGGACAATTACCGGGATTATTACGCTATTTCCTTTCAGTAAATGGCAGCATGACCATGCCATTCATCATGCAACAAGTAGTAATCTAGATAAACGGGGAACAGGGGATATTTGGCTTTTAACCGTTGACGAGTATAGGGATGCATCTATTCTTACAAAAATTGCGTATAGACTTTACCGAAATCCTTTCGTTATGCTCGTCTTTGGACCGATCTATAGCTTTCTAATCGTTAACCGTTTCAATCGTAAGGGTGCGAAACGGAAGGAGCGGTTAAATACCTACTTTACGAATGGAATGATTGTGTTACTATATGGCCTAATCATTTGGTTGATTGGCTGGCAGGCGTTTTTACTCGTTCAAGTTCCGATTTTTATGATTTCTGGGACTGCAGGCATTTGGTTGTTCTATATTCAGCATACGTTTGAACAATCCTATTTTGAAGTGGATAAAAAGTGGGAATTTGTGAGAGCTGCAGTGGAGGGAAGCTCGTATTACCGATTACCAAAGGTGTTACAGTGGCTAACTGGTAATATTGGGTATCACCATGTTCATCACTTAAGCCCAAGAGTACCGAATTATAAGCTGGAAAAGGCACACAGCCAGTCGGAAGCACTGCAGCATGCACCATTGATTACACTTGCCACCAGTCTAAAAGCGCTCAAATTCCGACTGTGGGATGAAAAAAAGGGGAATTTCGTTGGCTATGGCGCTTTGAAAGAGATCAATCGGAGCTAAATTCTTTGTATATCGGGCCAGATTGTGGAAAATTGGTAGAAATAACGAAATAGCAATCTGGAAGAAATGAAAGAAAGCAGCAGATGGTATAGTAACGATAAAAGTAAAGGAGGTAGCATGTTTGGAAACAACAAAGGTAGAATTCAAAGGTGGAAATAACATTGCTCTAAAGATTCCTAAATACAAATACGACGAGACGGTACATTTTTATAAGGAGGTATTAAAGTTACCATACTTAGGATTCATGTCTGAATCCCATGCCTTTCAGTTTGGCGATGCGACACTGTGGTTGGATTGTATGGAGAACTATTCCCAACAAGATGTATGGCTAGAAATTCAGACAGACAATGTGCAGATAGCGGAAGAATATTTACATGAAAATCACATTCATAGAAGAGACGAAGTGGAGGTGCACGAGAACTCAGCGGGTTACTGGATTTCGGATCCCAGTGGGACGATCCTTAGAGTCAATCCACAAAAATAGGAGTAATGATGCTAGTTTAATTAATGGAACAGCACCTCTTGTTAACGGCTGTTTATACTGTCAGTAATAGAGAAGGACGAGGGGAGAACCTCGTCCTTTTTCATGGACAAAAATAGATTCAATTGCCAACTTCATGAAAAATATTCGCATTTTTCAGAAATAACAGCTATATTTAATATAGAATTTAGAAGATAAGTAGGTGTTATTCAATGGTAGATGCTTCGTTTAAATTACTTCAGTCTGACACTCGGAAGGAAGTAATTCATAATCTCGCAAAGGATTTGAGACGTTATTACATTTTTCCAGAAAAGGCAGAAGAGGCTAGTAACTCATTAGTCGTAAAGCTAGCTAATGGGGAATATGATCGATATGATGATGAGGATGGTTTTTGTAATGCTTTGACAGAGGAGCTACAGAATATCACACAGGATAAACATTTACGAGTAATGTTTACTAGTGATCATAAAGAAACGAATGATGTGACTAATAGCTTAGAAGACTTAAAAACAGTAGTTAATAATTATGGTTTTCACAAGGTTGAACGATTAGCCGGAAATATTGGATATATCAATCTTAAGCAATTCATCGATACGAAGCTAGCAGGGGAGACTGCCATTCATGCGATGAATTTTATCGCCAATACGGATGCGTTAATTTTTGATCTTAGAGAGAATGGAGGCGGATATCCATCGATGGTTGCTCTCCTTTCCAGCTACCTCTTTGAGGAAGCGACATATCTAAATAACTTTTATAATCGTTCGGAAGATATGTATATACAATCATGGACACAGCCTTATGTCCCTGGAAAGAAATATTTGGACAAACCTGTGTATGTCCTAACAAGCGACTATACATTCTCCGCGGCTGAAGAATTTATTTATAATCTACAAAACTTAAAGAGAGCAACAATTGTTGGAGAAGTAACAAAAGGTGGCGCACACCCTGGAGAAGTAAGACAACTTACGAAGCACTTTGAGGTATTTATCCCTACTGGAAGGGCGATTAATCCGATTACAAACACTAATTGGGAAGGTTCAGGGGTAGAGCCTGATATAAAATTAAGTAAGGAAGAAGCATTCGACTATGCTTACAAAGATGCATTAACTTATGTAAAAGAGAAATATAAGGCACAGCCTGAATATCAGTTTTTAATCGATGAAATAGATGAAGTATTGGGAGGATTATGATTGGATTTAACGGGAGGAGAAGTTAAATTAAAGGAATACTTTACTTTCTAATCGATTCAATACATAAGTGTGTTCAATATGGATAAGTAAAAGAGTGTGAAAGACCTCCAGCTAATTAGGCTGAGGTCTTTTTTTCGTGGTAAAGTTGAAAGGGAAAATATATAGAAAAGAAATCATAAATGTTTTTACTATCCTGATATAAGGAACTAATTATGTGTCCTTGTGCAAAATCATTAAAACTTCTTTCTTCCTTCTTTTCATGAAAAGGTGAATAGAAAAGTATTTTACTGAAATGCGTAAGATGAAATTGGGATACAATTGTATGTTTTTAGTGCAAAAACATATCCTAGTAAGAAGTACAATATGCCAATGGAATTAAAAATGCGTTTTGGCATGAATACTATATGGATGGAGAGATTAATATGAAACTAAAAGACAAGGTAGCAATCGTAACAGGAGGAGCGAGTGGAATTGGCGAGGCAACGGTCCGCCTTTTTGTTGAGGAAGGGGCAAAAGTTGTTATTGCCGACTTTTCTGAACGAGGTAAGAACATATCGGAAGAGTTGAATTCAAATGGATATGAAACGTTATTTGTTAAGACAGATGTAACACAAGAAGAAGATATTAAAAAAATGATTGAAGAAACAGTGGATCAATACGGGAAGTTAGATATTATGTATGCAAATGCTGGAGTGGCTGATGATGCACCAGCACATGAAATAACCTTTGAAAAGTGGAAGCGAACGATTGATATTAATCTTTCAGGGGTTTTCCTTTCTGATAAATATTCAATCGAACAGTTTCTTAAACAAGGTACAGGCGGTGTCATTGTTAACGCTGGGTCAATTCATAGTTTTGTTGCATTATCAGCTATACCAGCCTACTCCTCTGCAAAAGGTGGTGTGAAGCTATTAACGCAAAACCTATGCACGGCCTATGCAAAAGATGGTATTCGCATTAATGCGGTCTGCCCTGGATATATTGATACCCCTTTACTTTCAAAGGTTGATCCGCAACAGAAAGATTATTTAGCATCTCTTCATCCACAAGGCAGACTTGGAAAACCAGAAGAAATAGCGAAGGCAGTTCTCTTCTTAGCAAGTGATGATGCTAGTTTTGTGAATGGCACAACACTTCTAGTTGATGGCGGTTATACGGCACACTAATAGTGAAGGACGAGGGGAAACCTCGTCCTTCTTCAACCTCAAGACCGTCCGTGTCTGTAGACCGTCTCCTGGATTTCCTTAAACTTGTACTTCACTCATCAATGCATGCGTATTATCTTCTGTATCTTTAAAAAATACCATCCATGTTTCTGTATTCCCCATTTTCGCTACAACATGTGGCTCGTCAATAAAGGTAACTTCTTTATCTACTAGACGCTCATAAGTATCCTTCATATCAGTTACTTGAAAATAAATTACTGAACTTGAATGGGCGAATTCCTCCTTTTCAGGAAGTGATAACATGAGCCGAAACCCGTCACATTCAAAAAATGCCATACTATCCGTGTTAAACAACAGAGATAGGCCTAATTTCTCCTTATAAAAATCTAATGCCCGATTTAAGTCTTTAACAGGTACCCCAATTTGTCCGACACGTTGAATCATCATAATCCTTTTCCCCTTTCAACTATCTTTTTCAATTTAAGAATAAGTGGTTTTCACTAAAGTTTCTTATCCAAAATCACCTTTTTCCGATATTCTTTAGGCGCGATACCAACATGCTGCTTAAACATTTTGCTGAAGGATACGGGATTTTCATATCCAAGCTCGAAGGTTATTTCGGTCATAGTATAATCGAATTTCGCTAGTAGTTGTTTAGCCTGTTCTATTCTTAAAACTGAAATATGCTGGTGGGGCGTTCTACCGTAAATTTGTGCGTACGTTCTTAATAAATGGTTCGGTGATAAACAAGCAACTTTAGCAATTTCGTCAAGCTTTATCGGTTGATGATAAAAGGATCTAATATAATCATGTGCTATGCTTACCCTTTTATATAATTCCTCTCTTGTAGAACGGCGAATAGCTTTTAATGATTCAATTTCTTTATAGCTATTAATGTGTTCATTCAAAATAGAAATCATTATCCGATAAAATTGTTCCTCATAACCGACCGATTCTTCATCAAGACAAGGTGAAATCTGTTTAAAAGCCTCTAGTTGAGAAGATAAAGCATTATTTTTTCGATAGGTCTTTTCAAAAAAACCAATAGAGCTTGTAGCTTTAAATGGGTCACTTAGAAGGCTATCATTTGTTTCCTTTATAGAATGAAAGACTTCTTCTGCAAATCCATGTCTAAAGAAAACACAAAACGATTCTACAGCCTGTGATTCATCAATCGCTATGGTGTAAGGACCCTCATTTAGAAGAAGGTATCTACTCTCTTCAACAGCAAAAAATCCCTTATTCGTTTTATAATGAGCTTTACCGTTAAGGAATGTTTTAATGGACAGCTGCCCTGTTCCTTCCCAGTAAAACTGATCACTCTTTGCATGCAATACGAAATTTGTAGACGCATTTTTTGTCATCATCGTTTCTCCATCATAGATAAGTTATTTTAGGAATGGGAGGATTATAATGGATTAATTTGCCCAGATTCTTTAATACTTCCTCATAAAACCCATTAAATTCCTTCTCCTCTTCCTAGCCAATCGTTATTTTTAGTGCAGGATAAAACAGTAGTTGTCAAAGCATGTTCATTTCTATATTTTTCTTACACCCTTCTATAAACCAATATTATCAAAAAATTATGTCTAATTACAGTGTGGCAGTTTGGAAAAATTTTGTCTAGAGTAATCTGTAGTTTCTAAAAAGCGCAGATACATTGAGCCGACGGAGTGTGCGGTTTTTGTCCTACGTGAGGCACTTGGCTTTCAATATGCTGCAGTTCAGAAGGAAGAGACGAATTGCCGAAAACGGATGAGCAGAGCAAGGGACAAGATAGGGATAACGGAAGAAGAAGTGAATACTGTTGAACCTGTCGATATCAAATGGCTAAGCGAGTGTAAACAGAAGACGTCGACCTAATATCAGAATAAATTATCCCTTAACGACTTTTTTATAGGAAAACAGGCCAAGTAAAAATCCTCCTAAACTAACTATATCCATCCAAAGAAGGATATTCATAGTTGAATATAGAATACTATATTCACAACGATAAGGGGTGGTATTAATGGAGTAGTTCCTATAAGTATCGTATCTAGCGTAATGAATGTCCGAACACTTAGGAGGATTAAATACTTATATGCATACAAAGTTAATTATTGTAGAAGGTTTACCTGGATTTGGTAAATCAACCACCGCAAGTCTTATCCATGATAGTTTGCGTGAAAATAATAGAAATGCAGAATTAATTCTAGAAGGAAATTTAGACCACCCGGCTGATTATGATGGTGTAGCTTGTTTTAATCAAATGGAGTTTGAAAGTTTGCTATTGAATAGTGGAGATTTTAAAGATATTTTCACTAAAAGAGTTGAGAAAAAGGGTAACGATTATTTATTACCATATCGAAAAATAATGAACGAACATGGTTCATTTTCAGATGAGCTAATGAATACAATTTTCAAACATGATATATACGAATTACCACTCGACCAGAATATCGAGTTAATTACGGATAAGTGGGCTGAATTCGCCGAACAAGCCTTCCGTGAAGATAAAACCTATGTCTTTGAATGTTGCTTTATCCAAAATCCAGTAACGGTTGGAATGGTAAAATACGGCGAAGAACAGGAAAAGGTTATGGACTATGTTCTCAAATTAGAAAACATCATCGAGAGATTAAACCCGGTATTATTTTACGTGGATCAAGATGACCTTGAATTTTCTTTTAGAAAAGCGTATAAAGAAAGACCAAAGGAATGGTCATCTGGGTTTATAGACTATTACACAAACCAGGGTTATGGGAAAGAGCATGGCTACGAGGGATTTGAAGGAACCTTGAAGGTTTTACGGGCAAGAAGTGCAATGGAAGCGGAAATAGTGGAAGCCTTGAAAATAAATAAGGTGAAAGTAAATAATTCAGGCTATGAGATGGAACAATATAAATTTATTATATTGGATCAATTGAACCTGTTTGGGGTTCTGAAATAATTTTCAAGCTGTAAATAGTGGAGAGGATGTTATTACCTCTCCATTTTTGTTTTCGAATTTTCGGGAACTAGATTATTCACATAAAAAAAATACAGGTAGAGTCAACTGGTAGGTTAAAGAGAGGTATGAGGATAAGGGAAGCACTTCCATATTGAATTTTACAAAACATGTTCGATGACTTTGACAAATTTTCATTAACAATAAATTGAAAAAGTAACAAAAAACCAAAGCTCTCCTATCCCCAATAATTTTAAGTAATAATCCATTCCACGGACAGCTGCCCAATAGCTAATGTAGGCATTTGCATATGCTAAAGGGATGAAAAAACGAAGAATTGAGGGGAAGCGTTATGAATAATGAATGGTATCAGGCAAATCCAATGCCTCTGCCTGTAGAACAGGATTTAAGTCAGGAGGAAACGATGAGAACCCATCAATGGCACTATGGCCAACAAGGTTCTAATATACAACATGGCACCCATGTACCACAAGGTATGCATGATTTTCAGGGCTTTTATGGTGGTGGACATGGTTATCAACCGCATGGACCGCAAGGAGGTTTTCATGGAAGACCACCATTCTTGGGTGGGCTTGCAGGGTCAATGCATGCTCCACATGGTCCCTATCCGTATAATCCGTATCCTAATTATGGGTACCCAGGTTATCAGCCAAACCCGTATCCATATCCGTCGACGTATCCAAATTATCCGTACCCGTCATATGGTGGAACCTACTAATTTAATAGCGTCATGAATGAAAAAGGAGCCATCACATGGGATAAATTGTGATGGCTTTTAATGTATCCGTATAGACCCTTACTAAAGAACTCTGCTCATTCACTCCATGGTAGCTCTACCAAAAGTCCAGAAGTATGTAGCCAAATCTCCAATAATAAATAAAGACATTTTGGTAACAATCCGCCTAGTAAAAGAATACGTTATAGGGGGAGTGAATTAGAGGAGGTCTGTTTATGCAACCGTATAGTAATCAAAATGATGCATTTACTGAAAGGGATTTGAATGATCATCACAGCAAATGCAGAAAACATTTGTACCAGTTTATTCAGGTTGAACTAAATGATGGTTCTGTTTACCAGGGAATACTTCATAGCTTTGACAGGGAGAAAATGTACCTCATTATGCCGAGAGCGGGGCATTCTCAAACGCCACACACGATGGATGAAAGTAACGAAAGTAGGTTATTCCCCTTCCTAGGACCCTTTGGGTTATTTGGGTTTCCTTTCTTTGGGATAAGAAGATTCGGACCATTTTTCCCATTCTTTATTTAAAGCTTGGTACAAAAAAGCCTGTGGGTGAATTGACCCCTAAGACATTATACGGGGTTACTTGTCAGGTAGCTGCTGAAAATGAGTTCGGTATTATACCGGACTCATTTTAATTTTGTCCTCATCCGTTTGTATTCTAATCCTTTTCTGAAGATTAACGAAGTATTGGGATGTAGGATAGATGCTATCATATTCGTAAAGTTTGGAGTAGATAACCATCTTAATCTCTGCCCTTTATGGTTAACGAAAACGGTTTCGATAAGATTAGACAAATTGAAATTATTCTACTCACAAAAACCCACTTTTTGCATTAATATTGTACTAATTTCGTACACCAATAAGTGAACCTCCTAAAAGGCATTAAATATTTTCAAAAAATTACCTAAAAAATAGATTGATTTTTGTATATTTTGAACATATAATATTTTGTAAGCGGTTACCTAATTATTTTTTTGAGTTTAACAGAAACCGGTTTCCATGAAACAAAACCTTAATTTGGTTAGGGAGGTGCTCATCACTAGAATGAGACAAGCAAGCAGCTTATATAGGAAGACCAATATTTTTTATTATAGGGGGTTATCGATGTGAAAAGTATGAAACGATGGTTCGTTCTAAGTTTATCCGTATTATTTGCACTTTCATTAGCAGCATGTAGTGATAAAGATGCTAGTGGTAAGGGGGCAAGTGGTGATAAAGAAGAAATCACCTTGAATTTTTGGACATTTGGTGCAACTGGATATGAAGAGCTTGCAAAAGAATACGAGCAGAAAAACCCAAACATAAAAATTAAAGTGAAAACATCTGAAACAGCCGACCATCATGATGCATTATTTACTGCATTGTCTGCTGGAAGCGGTGCACCTGATATCGCAATGCTGGAAATTGACCAGTTTGACCGCTTCAAGGTAGCACAAGATAGATTCAACAACTTATATGATCTTGGTGCAAAGGATATACAGGACCAATATTTAGACTGGAAATGGAAAAGTGGAGAAAACAATGATGGGGGCTTCTTATTCGGGCTACCAACAGATATCGGACCGAAAGCTTTGTACTACAGAATTGACTTGTTTGAGCAAGCAGGGCTTCCAACAGAGCCTGAAGAGGTGGCGGCACTAATTAATTCACCGAAAGCATTTGAAGAAGCAGGATTAAAAGTGAAGGAAAAAACGGGAATGCCCTTTGTTGATAGTATCGAAATGGCATTCAGAGCCTACTTAGATGCTGCTGAAACAGCTTATTTAACACCAGACAATGAATTAAATCTTGGTGAGGACAGTGAAGTAAAGAAAGCCTATGACTACGCTGTTCGCCTGAATGACCTAGGAATAGTCGGTAAATATGAAATGTGGAGTCCTGAGTGGGCTAATGCGGTTAATAAGGGAGAATTTGCTGCAGAGCTAGGTGCTGGCTGGTTAAAAGGCTGGATGGAAGGAAACGCTCCTGATGCAGTTGGTAAATGGCGAGTAGCGACATTACCAACAGACTTTGCTGCGAACTGGGGCGGTTCCTATATTGCTGTGCCAAGTGAAACAAAGAATGCCCAAGCAGCATACGACTTTGTTGAATGGCTTGTATCACCGGAAAATCAGCTGAAGTCCTTCCAAAGCCATGGATTATTCCCTTCAGCTCAATCGGTATATGATCAAGCTGAGTTCAAGACAAATGCCGATGATTTCTTCGGTGGTCAAGCAACAGCACCAGTATTCGCACAAGCAGCACAAGATATTGCAGGTATCCCGTATAAAGGCGAAAAGTACTTCCCAGTTCATAATGAGATATTGAATGCATTGAAAAATGTACAAAATGAAGGTGCCGATCCAGAGAAAGAATGGGAAGCAGCTGTGAAACGTGCAGAAGATCTAATGAAACGCTAATCTACTAATCTAGAAAAATAGTTAAAATTTACTGTGGCCGGCCTAAACATACCATTCTACACATGAAAAGGATGGGCCGGCTATCTGTACAAAAGCTCTTTTGGTGAATGGTGATTGCAGCTTGAATTTGCATACGGGCACCATACAACCTTGAAATGGAAAAGAGGCATGAACATGAAGTCTATCGGTAAGGAAGAACCTATCTTAAAAAGAAAAAAATACAGGTCTGAACAAAAGAAAGATATGATTTCAGGCTATTTATATATAGCACCTTTCTTCATCATTTTTGCACTAATCGGTCTGTATCCTGCACTTTTTAGTATTTACCTCGCTTTCCAGAAATGGAATGGGTTAAGCCCGATGACATTTAATGGATTAGCTAATTTTGAAATGGTGTTAACGGACCCCTTATTCTGGAAATCGGTTTACAACACCATTGTGATGGGAATTATGGGCACTGCGCCACAATTAATTGTCGGACTTATTCTAGCATACCTACTAAATATGGCTTTTCTTAAATTGAAAGGATTCTTTCGTGTCACGATATTTATGCCTTATTTAACTTCCATGGTTGCTGTTGCCCTTATATTTAGTGTGTTATTCAGTAATCATGAGTCTTCACTTGCTAATTATGTATTAACCCATTTCTTTGGGCTTGATCCAATTGCTTGGGCTGCGTCTGAATGGGGAACGAAAATCGCCATTTCTCTCATGGTATTCTGGCGATGGGTGGGCTACAATACGATTATTTATTTGGCAGGAATTCAAAGTATTCCTAATGATTTATATGAAGCAGCGACGGTTGATGGTGCGAATAGATTTCAGCAGCTGTGGTATATTACGATTCCAATGATGAAGCCATTTATCATTTTGACCGTGTTCACATCAACGGTTGGTGCGATGCAGCTGTTCTCTGAGCCAACTGTATTCTTAGGAGCGGATGCATTTACAAGGGATGAGGCGATGACAATTGTTATGTATCTGTACCGTGATGCCTTTCGATTACAATCATTTGGAACAGCATCTGCAACTGCGATTATTCTATTAGTTATCATTACGATATTTGCCGTGATAAATCTAAGATTGACGCAAGGCATTGGAAGGAAAAAGCGAGGTGTCATGAAATGAGTAAACAGGCGCGAAAAAATCGAAAAAAGCTCTCCGTAGGTAGAATCTCTGTTTACGTATTTTTACTCATTGCATCTATTCTTTCTCTTTTTCCTTTTTATTGGATGTTTGTAATGGCGACACGGCCAAGTGCCGCATATAACTCAATTCCACCGACACTTACACCAGGAAATATGCTTATTGAAAACTTTAAAAAAGTATTAAATCAAATTGATTTCTTTGGTGGCATGTGGAATTCATTTATTCTATGTGCTGTCGTTACGATTGTGGTTCTATTTATCAGTTCGTTAGCTGGCTTTGCGTTTGCGAAATTTAAATTCCCGGGTAAGAACATATTGTTTATTGCCATATTAGTAACGATGATTATCCCGCCACAGCTAGGGTTAATTCCGCAGTACTTTTTAATCTCGAAAGCAGGACTTCTGGATACCCTACCAGGAGTAATGATTTTATTCTTTTTAAATCCATTAGGGATATTCCTGATGCGACAATACATCTCGGGAGCAGTACCAGATGAATTAATAGAGGCATCGAAATTAGATGGGTGCTCGAATTTCCGAATCTACTGGAGAATTGTCTTACCGATTATCCTACCGGCATTTGCCACGCTTGGAATTATTGTCTTCACAGCAGTTTGGGGAGAATTCCTATGGCAGTTTACCGTTTTAAGAGATCCAGAAATGTATACAATTCAGGTAGCACTAGCACAGCTAAGCAATACACAGCATGTTGACTTTGGCATGATTTTATCAGGTGTATTCTGGGCAACGGTTCCGTTATTAATTATTTTCCTATTATTTAATCGATTGTTTATTTCTAGTATAACGGAAGGGTCTGTTAAATAATGAATTTTCCTGTCTAACTATTGTTTCATTCTATAACTCTTAGTAATCTAGCAGTAGGAAAGATATTTTGACAGAATAAAAGGGGTAACAAGATGAATTTAACGATAAAAGACATTGCAAAGATGGCAGGTGTTTCACAAGGGACCGTTTCAAAGGTGATTAATAATTATGGGGGAATCAGTGAGAAAACAAAGAATAAGGTCATGACTGTAATTAATGAAATGGGCTATGCACCTAATTTCTCAGCTCGATCACTGGCAACGAAAAAGTCGAATCTCATTGGTCTTATATATGCGGGAAAGATTAATGTTGATATGACACATCCATACTTCAATGAGGTTATTACAACCTTTAAGAAAAATATTGGGTTATTAGGTTATGATATCTTAATGTTTTCCAATGAATACTTTTTGCAGGATAAAGGGAGTTATTTGGCTAGGTGTAAGCATTTCAATGTGGACGGCTGTTTAATTATTGCTGGTGAGGAAGTAGAGGATGCTACATTTGAGCTTGCGGAAAGTGGTTTCCCTTGTATTGGCATAGATATTGAACTAATGGGCCCGAGAGCAAGCTATGTTATGACGGATAATGTGAGTTTATCAAGAAAAGTGGTTGAGCATTTTTATTTAAATTCCCTTCGAAAAATCGGCTATATCGGTGGGATGCGTGAGTCTGTTATTTCTAATTACAGATTGAAGGGATTCAAGGATGCGATGAATCAGTTTGGACTTGAAATAAGAGAAGAATGGTTAGAATACGGTGATTTCCAGGAGGAAAGTGGCTATATCGCCATGAAGAAAATGCTAAAGCTAAGGGATTATCCGGAGGCTATTTTTGCTGCATCAGACTTAATGGCATTAGGTGCGCTAAGGGCTATTAAGGAAGAGGGCTTACAGGTTCCTAAGGATATTCGAATTATTGGCTGTGACGATATAGCTGCTTGCCGTTATAGTGACCCGAAGCTGACGACAGTGAAGCAGGATAAGGAGAGAATTGGTAAACTATCTGCTTATATGCTAAATGATCTCATTGAGGGAAAATCAAAGCTAAAGCCTGTGTTTACGGAATCAGAGCTTGTTGTCAGGGAGTCTTGTGGAACGAACTAAACCTTCTGGTAAATTCCCATCGTGTTCAAGATTTCACTTTTCGAAAAACAATAACAACGAGATTGGTATGGTGTTAGGAGGTTTTTTGGTGACCTATTATGCAGTTTTTGATGTTGGTGGATCCGCAATAAAATATGCTCTTATGAATGAAGCAGGCCACTTTATAGAAAAATCCTCTATTCCAACACCGATAGATGGCATCGACTCTTTTGTAAATGCGATTGATTTCGTAGTGAAGAAATTTCAAAAAAGTCATGTACTAAGTGGCATTGCCCTAAGTATGCCTGGAGCGGTAGATGTGGAATCTGGATATATTAAAGGAGTAACCGCTCTTCCCTATATCCATGGCCCTAATATGAAGAAACTGATTCAAGAACGAACAGGGCTTACGGTTGAACTTGAAAATGATGCAAACTGTGCGGGATTAGCAGAAGGCTGGATTGGCGCTGCTAAAGGGAATCAAGATTATATATGCATTGTAATTGGTACTGGAATCGGTGGAGCGCTCATTTTAAATAAAAAGGTTCGTCACGGTAGTAATCTATTTGGTGGCGAATTCGGTTATATGATCCTCGAGGATTATTTCGAGCAGCCTATCGGGGAGACATGGAGCTCGCTTGCTGCTACTTGGGGATTAGTGATGCAGGTTGCCAAGCGCAAGAATATGGACCCTTATTCACTAAATGGAATAACCGTATTTGAAATGGCGGATGAGGGCGACCTAGAAGTACAGGATGAGATCGAGAAATTTATTAAGCGCTTAGCAGTTGGAATATATAATTTGCAGTACATTATTGATCCGGAAAAAATATTAATCGGTGGAGCAATTAGTAGACGTGAAGGACTGATTGACCAGATTAATGAGAAGCTAAAGGTGATGAAACCGAATGAGGATTGCGTAGACATTCAAGTGCATCCGTGCCAATTTGGAAATGACTCCAATTTAATTGGAGCGTTATATCATTTTTTACAAAGAAAGCAAGATTCTCTGTCTACCAGATAATAGGAACCATCGAGCTGATGGTGAGAAGGAGTAAAATCGATAAATAGGAGAGAAAAATATGATACACAAAAAATTAAAACCTTTTCCTAGTGAATTCCTGTGGGGATCTGCTTCTGCAGCCTATCAAGTAGAAGGTGCATGGGATGAAGATGGGAAGGGACCCTCCAATTGGGACCAATTTGTTCGAATTCCTGGCAAAACCTTTAAAGGTACGACTGGTGATATCGCAGTAGACCATTATCATCGTTATCAAGAGGATGTTCGTCTGATGGCAGAGATGGGCTTGAAGGCTTATCGATTTTCTGTTGCATGGTCTCGTATTTTTCCGAAGGGTAAAGGAGAAGTAAATGAAAAAGGCATCCAATTTTATAGTGATTTAATTGATGAACTGATTAAGCACAAGATTGAACCGATTTTAACCATCTATCATTGGGATTTACCACAGGCACTTCAGGATGAATACGGTGGCTGGGAGTCCCGCGAGATTATTCAAGACTTTACCAATTATGCGGTTACTTTATTCAAGCATTTTGGTGATCGTGTTAAGTATTGGGTAAGCTTGAATGAACAAAATATTTTCACGAGCTTCGGATATAGAACAGCCCTTCATCCTCCAGGAATAAAGGATGAGAAGCTTTTCTACCAAGTCAATCATCATGCGAATCTTGCAAATGCAAGTGCAATTCAAGCATTTCGTAACTATGTACCAGACGGAAAAATTGGCCCGAGCTTTGCATACTCTCCAGCCTATCCGGCATCCCCTAAGCCTGAGGATGTCCTATCCGCGGAAAATGCGGAAGAGCTTAATGCTCATTGGTGGATGGATATCTATGCATGGGGAACATACCCTCAGGTAGCCTGGGATTACTTAGAAAGAAAAGGCGTTGCTCCAACCGTTGAAAGTGGAGACTTCACATTATTAAAAGAAGGTAAACCAGATTTTATGGGATTGAACTATTACCAAACAACAACCTTTGAAAAAAACCCGTTGGACGGTGTGTCTGAAGGGAAGATGAATACGTCAGGGAAGAAAGGGACAACCGAAGATACAGGTGTGCCGGGTCTCTATAAAACGATCAAAAATGATCATCTGGAAAGAACCAATTGGGATTGGAATATCGACCCGACAGGACTTCGAATTGCTGTTCGTCGAATTACGAATCGATACAGTTTACCAATTTTAATTAGTGAAAATGGCTTAGGTGAATATGATAAGCTGGAAGAAGGCGATATCGTTCACGATGATTATCGAATTAACTACCTTCAAGTACATCTAAAAGCAATCCAAGAGGCTATCAGTGATGGGGTAGACATTATGGGCTATTGTACATGGTCATTTACGGACCTGCTTAGCTGGTTAAATGGCTTCCAAAAACGCTATGGCTTTGTCTATGTGAACCAACATGAAGAGGGAGAGCATGATCTTCGTCGTATTAAGAAGAAAAGCTATTATTGGTATAAGGAAGTTATAGAGACGAATGGAAATAACCTATAATTCCATTCGTGCTGCTTGATATTATTTTAGGGTGCTTAAGGATGAGAAGCTAAAGATGATTTATCAAAAATAGTAGCACACTACGTAAGCAGCTGTAGTAATCAACCAAACGAATAGCCATCACAAGAAGGAATATGTGATGGCTATTCGTAATTTACCGATAGTGGTCATTTATCATTTATATACTTAGAATCCAAGTCATTATTCGTACTTCTCTGGTAGGAAGAAAAACTGTTAAATTCTTCATCTTTCCAAATCCATAATCCCTCTTCTCCAGTTTCATTCAAATAGGTGTTATGGGATAGTGTATTTCCGCTGTTTTTCTCATGGATATTTACTAAAAATATCTGAGAGCTACTGGCTGATACTTTGTTTTTTTCAATCCGATTATCTGTTACATAATATTGGAGAAGCAGCTGTCCACCTTCAAGTCCCTTTGTGTCGTTTCCATAAATGATATTTTCGGAGATAATAGAGCCGATGGTACCCCCACGTTTTTCGTCATATCCTCCAATAGATATGCCGGTGAACGCGTTGTCGTACACTTCGTTGTTTGTGATATGGATTTCACTAGCATTTTTACCATAATGCTCCGATGTAGCCTCAATACCGATATCATTACCGTAGACCTTATTTTGACGGATGGTAATGTTACTTCCACCATCTACATAAATGCCTCCAGCTGTGTATTCATCTCCATAGGCAGGATTTCCATAGGAAGAATTATTATAGACCTCGTTATTTTCTACAATTCCATTTCTTACGAAGTCATTATCGCTAGCTGTTCCTTCGTAGCCTATTAAATCAATACCGATATTGTTATTTTGCCGAACAATATTATTTGCAATGAGGAACCCATTAATATTTCCGTTTAAAACAAGTGCTTCGCTAGCACCGAGTGTCAAATTCTCAACCGTATTATCCAGTACTTGAATATCTTCCATTTTACCTGTGCCATAGACAGCAATGCCGTGCGCATTGCCGTCATCGACATGTGTTGCAATACTGTGGACATGGTTTTGCTTCAAGGTTATATGGCTGCTTGTACCAGAAACGTTAATCCCCATTACAGTAGCATCTTCATGTGATGTGGTAAGCTCTTCGACTGTAAACCCTTGGATGGTAATATAATCCTTATTATGAATTTCAATAAGGGCTGTATCTTCCTTAGGTTCTTTTAGATGTTTTCCACTAATTATCACTTTCTCATCCTGATAGTTTTTGAAGTTAATAGGTTTAGATTTTGTCCCACTATGTTCTACATAAAGGGACTCATAGTATGTTCCCTCTCTAACGAAAACGGTAGTACCAGCTGTTGCTTTTAGAGCAGCCTGCTTCAATGTGCGAAATGGACTAGAAATGGTACCGTCATTTTGATCACTTCCATCTGGTGAAACGTAAATATAGGTATCATCTGTTCTTTCATCAATGGATCTGTTTTGATATATAAAATAAAAAGAAATTATGACAATGCATCCGACAACTAACAATAAAATTTTAATTTTCATCGATTTTCTCCTCATGTGATAGCTTTTATTGTACAGGCTCGAAGTGATCTTCGCAATTGGTTATTGTGTGGAGAAATGCATATGAAAATAATTGCGCTGTACAGAAGAAATATATTTAACAGCATCGATTATTTTTACCAGTTAATCATCCGTGGGATATACCATAAAAAAATAAAACGAATGCATTCGCTCCTGCTTTTACGAATGCATTCGTTTTTAAATCAAATGTATTTCTTGATAAAGGATAGAACATTTTCAAATGCTTCCTTTACCTGCGGATGGGACATATTAGTATCAAACACATGCTTCCCATTTTTAATCGTAATAAGCTGATGAGGAACATGCTTCTCTTGTAATACCTTTGCGAATTGAACCGATTCTTCATAAGGTACGTCCTCATCACTATCTCCATGTAATAGAAGTGTTGGTGGATATGTTTCATCCACTTTTTCTATTGGACAAAATTCTTTCAACTGCTCTTTATTTAGACCTGAAGCGGTATCTGTCACATAATCCAACCATTTCCCTTGTTGACGACAGAATATATAAATAGCATAACGTTTTTCGATTGGCGCTGAAGAAATTTGCTTAGGCTGAATGAGTTGCTTCGCTAACATTTCAGGTACCATGGTGGTTTTACTGTAATGAGGGCTCGGCTCTAAATACCAGTCATTGAGAATATTTCCATAGCCATAAAAAGAAACGATGGCATTTGGTTTTACCTTCAATGTACCACTCGTTAATGCCAGATAGGCTCCTGCAGAACCACCGATGACACCGATTCGGTTACGGTCAAATGAAAATAATTCCTGGTTTTTTACCCAGTGTAATGCATCTTCAATATCCGCTACAATTTCAGGAAGCTTTGCTTCGGGAGCAAGACGATAATCAATGGAGAATACGTGATAGCCGGCATTATTATACAGTGCCACTTGTTCCTTCAAAATGTCCTCTTTCGTTCCCCAGACCAATCCACCACCATGAATGTAGATAATTAACGGTGCATTGTCATTTTCAACCGAATACAGGTCCCCTTTAATTTCACAATCATTTGTTTTTTTATACACATATGTTGCAACCACTCTTATCCCCACCCCTTTATTTTTGTTTTATTTATCTCATTAAAATTTCGCTATAGAGTTACTTCCAGCCCCAATGATTGACTCCTGTGATCCAATGATAAGCCAACAGGTTGATTATTTCTGTTAGATCCTACTGCTTGTCAAGTCGATATGTGTGAAGGACCATGTTGCTATTTCATGTTATAAATCATACATGAAAATAAAAGCTGAGGAAGATGAAATGCTCATTTTTAATGTTTTTTTAATACGACATAATT
This sequence comes from Ornithinibacillus bavariensis, assembly GCF_018333235.1. Classification (GTDB taxonomy): domain Bacteria; phylum Bacillota; class Bacilli; order Bacillales; family Amphibacillaceae; genus Ornithinibacillus; species Ornithinibacillus bavariensis. The sequence goes on from NZ_BORP01000006.1 coordinate 214,489, forward strand.
CTTCAAGTCTTGCAAACTCACAGATTTACAGAGTTTTTAGGTTTTTGTAATGTAAACACTTACAATTTTATTCGATTGTAATGGACACCATTATATACTCCAGATGTACGAATAATAGTCGCCAATGTTTTATGAATGCGAGACGGCGTGAGGTATCTAAAAATTCTTAATGAGGTGATTTAAGGTGATTCATACAATTATTAAAAAGAATTCTTATCAAGACTCTATTAACCTTATGCTCCTAACAAACGCGGTAGCTGCAACAGAGGGAGTTAATAAAGTCCAAATTATGATGGGGACACCTGCAAACAAAGATATTTTCAAGGGTGCAGGATTATACACAGATGAATTAGAAACTGCAGAGTCTAATGATATGGCAATTGTGATTGATACAGATGATGAAGGAAAGGTAGAAGAAGTATTACAGAAGGTTGATCAATATCTACAAGACCAATCGATTAGTGGTGCTTCTGAAACGTTCGAAACTGTGCGGACTTGGGAACGAGCAAAAAAGGCATTACCAGATGCAAATGTTGCACTTATTTCCGTACCGGGACAGTATGCTGCGGAAGAGGCACACAAAGCGTTAGATATGGGACTTCATACATTTTTATTTAGTGATAACGTATCCATGGAGGATGAGGTTGCATTAAAGAAAAAGGCACATGATAAGGGATTACTTGTAATGGGTCCTGACTGTGGTACTGGAATTCTTGATGGTATTCCTATGGCATTTGCTAACGTTATTAATAAAGGACGTATTGGTATTGTAGGTGCTTCCGGAACGGGTATTCAAGAAGTAACAGCAATTATCGATCGTTTAGGCGAAGGTGTTAGCCATGCAATTGGTACAGGTGGTCGCGACTTAAAAGAGCCGATTGGTGCAATTACCATGATAGATGGAATTAAGGCGTTAGAAAATCATAACCAAACAGAAATTATTGTTGTTATCTCTAAGCCACCAGCAGAGTCCGTGCGTAAAGAGGTAGAAGCATTACTTCACGGTCTATCAAAGCCAGTCGTTGCTATTTTCCTTGGAGAAAAGCCAACAAAGCACGAAGGAAACATTTATCAAGCCTATACGTTGGAAGAAACAGCATTACTTGCTGTTGATTTAGCAAAGAAAAATCCAATCAAAGAAAACTATGCAGATGGTGACTATACGGTTGAAAATATGGAGCTTGCAGAAGGCCAACGTACAATAAAAGGTTTATTCTCTGGTGGTACATTAGCTTCTGAAGCAGCTGTATTAATTTCAGATGCACTTGGTTTAGGCAGCCATATTACGAATGTGGATGGTTATGTATTAAAACAAGATGGACATGAAGTAGTTGACCTTGGAGATGACAAATATACACAAGGTAAGCCACACCCAATGATTGACCCAGAAACGAGAGCACGCTTCATTGAACAAGCTGCAGATGATCCAAGTACAGCAGTAGTTGTTCTAGACTTTGTGCTTGGTTATGGCTCACATGATGATATGGCAAGTGCATTACTTCCATATATTGAAAAAGCTGTTGCAAAGGCAAAATCACAAGGCAGAACATTACATGTTGTTGCATCGGTTTGTGGTACAGCAAATGACCCACAAAGCTATTCTGACCAACGCAAGAAATTAGCAGATGCAGGAATTATCGTGAAGGATAATAATAACCAAGCTGTTCGTACGGCGTTATCCATTGTTGGATTAAAGGTAGAAGATCCACAAAAGGTACTAGTTCCTTATGAAGGCGAAGTAAGAAGCTTTGATTTAACTGTTTCAGAGGATATTACCAATCTACTAAACAATAAGCCTAGCATCATTAACGTTGGATTAAAGAGCTTCACAGATGCGATTATTGCTTACGGTGGCCGTGTTGTACAGTTTGACTGGCGACCAGTTGCAGGCGGTAATGAAAAAATGAGAAAAATTCTAAGCCTACTAAAATAAGCTAAGAATTACGGTTACAGGCTGAACATAAGAAGAACAATTATGTTCAGCCCTCTAATAGAGATGGATGCGCATGTATACGAAAAACAGGTAGTCGACAGTTTTCGAATAGGAAGGCCATCTATAAGGAAGAGATCCTAAAACAAGAAATCTAGGAGGAATGGAAGATGAAATATAACTCAGTAACAGAAGCAAATGAAGCAGTTGTTGAAAAAATTGTAAATTCTGCTCCTTTTCTAATTGATGTTGTTCCAGCGAAAGAGAAAATTGCTGTATTAAATGAAGGAAAAGTGTTATTGCATGCTGGTCCCCCAATTAAGTGGGAAGACATGACTGGCCCAATGCAAGGTTCTTGTGTTGGTGCAGGATTATTTGAAGGCTGGGCTGATACAGAGGAAGAAGTAAGAAGCATGCTTGAAAATGGTGAAGTTCGCTTCATCCCTTGTCACCATGTAAATGCAGTAGGACCAATGGGTGGAATTACTTCAGCAAATATGCCTGTATTTGTTGTTGAGAACCGTTCAGAAGGTAATGAAGCCTACTGTATCATGAACGAAGGTATTGGAAAAGTACTACGCTTCGGTGCGTATTCTGAGGAAGTTATCAATCGTCTACATTGGATGAAGGATGTATTAGGACCTGCGATTGGACAAGCTCTAAAGCTTACAGAAGATGGACTAAACTTAAACGTTATGATTGCTAAAGCAATTACAATGGGGGATGAATTCCACCAACGTAATATTGCAGCATCACTAATCTTCTTAAAAGAGATTAGCCCATACATTGTACAGCTTGATATGAGTGAAAAAGATAAGAAAGATGTTATTCAATTCTTAGCTGATACAGATCAGTTCTTCTTAAATATTGCAATGGCTACAAGTAAGGCAGTTATGGACGGTGCAAGAACAATTCAAGAAGGTACAGTTGTTACTGCAATGTGCCGTAATGGTAAGGATTTTGGTATTCGTATTAGTGGAATGGGAGATGAATGGTTTACTGCACCTGTTAATACGCCACAAGGTCTATTCTTTACTGGTTATTCACAAGAAGATGCAAACCCAGACATCGGTGATAGTGCCATTACGGAAACATTTGGTGTTGGTGGAATGGCTATGATTGCTGCTCCTGGTGTAACACGTTTTGTTGGTGCTGGTGGTTTCCAAGATGCACTAAAAACGAGTGAAGAAATGAGCGAAATTTGCATGGGTCAAAACAGCAACTTTACCATTCCTACTTGGGACTTCCAAGGTGCATGTCTTGGAATCGATGCTCGTAAAGTAGTTGAAACAGGAATTGAGCCTGTAATTAACACTGGTATAGCTCATAAAGAGGCTGGTGTTGGACAGGTTGGAGCAGGTACTGTTCGCGCTCCTAAAGAATGCTTCGAAAAGGCATTGGAAGCATATGCAACGAAGCTTGGCCTAATCTAAAAGAAGATGAACAAAACCTTTTATATAGAGGAATATGCAAAAAATATTCCTCTTTTTCTTTCAGAAAATAAGACAGGTCATGTCCACAGCGTCTTTAGCAATGGGTTAAATATTCGCTTCGGGGAACGGCTGTTATATATCGGTACGACTAAAAATGGCCGACTTCCGTTTGGGGCACATATATCCAAAATGGTGTGTGGGCAAGTATTACAGGACATAGATAGCCAATATCCTGTTGTTTGGAACCAGAAGGATCGAACAATAAGCTTCAATAATGGAACGATTACTCTCTCATTTGAAAATGCAATCGTATACGAAAATAGCATACGTATTTCTGGTGAGATAGACACCATGTCCAAGAGCATTGAAACTTTATTAATTTCTTTACTAAAGTATGATGCGATGACTGGTTTAGATGTACCAATTGAATCGTTTGTTTTAGATTACCTACAAGGAAAGACAGCAAGTGAAGCATTAGACAATCCTTTATATATACAGCTGACGAAACTATCAGATTCCTTATTTATAGAAGATAAAGAAGCCTGTATCACCGCGCTTCGCTATTTCCTAGGAAGAGGTAAAGGCTTAACTCCTTCTGGTGATGATCATATTGTGGGATTACTCGCGGTGCAAGGGGCATGTCATTCGTTTACTTCTACACTTAATGAAGCTGTATTGTCGTTAATGGAACATGAGTCCATCACAACAGATGTTGCAAAGGAATATTTGTACTATGCTGCTAATGGTCAGTTTAGTTCAACTGTCATAAGCGTTATCGAACATTTAATAGAGAATATAGATGAATTACCAACTAAACTTGAGGATCTACTAGCCGTTGGACATAGTTCCGGCGTAGATACAATTTTTGGAATTTTATTCGGTTTATTAGCGTGGAGGAGGAAATCAATATGTCAGAAAAAGTAGTAATTGCCCTTGGTGGAAATGCTATCTTACAACCAAAACAAGAAGCAACCTATGAAAATCAATTAGAGAACGTACGTAAAAGTAGTGAAGTGATTGCGCGAATTGCTAAGCAAGGGCATAAGGTGATCATTACCCATGGTAACGGTCCACAAGTAGGAAATATTTTACGACAAAACGAAGAAGCAAAACACGTTGTTCCTGCATTACCACTTGATGTTTGTAGTGCAGAATCACAAGGTTTCATTGGCTATATGATGGAACAGACATTGAAAAATGAATTAATTAAGGCAGGCCTTAAACGTGATGTTGTAGGTATTCTAACACAAACAGAGGTTTCTTTAGATGACCCGGCATTTGAAAACCCTGATAAACCAATTGGTGTATTTTATGATGAAGAAGAAGCAAAACAACTTGCTAAGGAAAAAGGTTGGGTTGTAGCAGAAGATGCTGGTCGTGGCTGGAGACGTGTTGTTCCTTCACCAATGCCACAATCCATTGTCGATGCACCAACAATTAAACGTCTTGTAGAATCAGATGCGATTGTTGTAGCATGTGGTGGTGGCGGAATACCTGTTGTTTTAAATGAAGACGGAACATATCAAGGCGTAGAAGCAGTTATTGATAAGGACCGTAGTGGTTTCCGTTTAGCGATTGAAACGAAAGCAGATACATTTATGATTCTTACAGATGTTAAAAATGTTTTCGTGAATTACGGTAAGCCAGACCAAAAAGCGCTTGGTGTAATTTCTTTAGAAGAAGCAAAACAATATCAAGCAGAAGGCCAATTCTCAGCAGGAAGCATGGGACCTAAGATGGAAGCAGCTATCAAATTTGCAGAGCTAGGTGGAAAAGCAATTATTTGCTCCCTTGATGAGGCAGATTTAGCAATGGAAGGCAAAGCTGGTACACAAATTCATAATTAATCGATATGGTATTAGACCTACATGTACTTGTAGGACTAATACCATATTTGTGTATAAAAGAGATATCGTAGCACTGGTTATTAAGATAAAAGTCACAGTGCCATATAAGATGATGCTATAATCGATTACAATATATGTTCATAAAAAATTAACTAGTATCATCCTATCCAATAATGCTATTGTAAGGAAAGGAGGAACTACATGAAGAAGCTGAGAAAATCACGGACATTTAAAGGGAAGCTTATTTTATCGTTTTTAACCGTTACACTGGTTTCTATTGTGCTGTTAGGTGCATTTCAAATATTTCAGTTGTATACGTTAGTGAAGGAAGATAAAGAGAAGCAGTTTCAAACAACGGTCTTTTTAGACGATTATATCGATAATTATATTGAAAACTACCAGCATGTCGTTGAAATGTTAGCATTTAGTATCGAACCACTATTTGTCGAACGAGACCTCACTTCCATTGAAAAACAGCTAGAACAAATAAAAAAGAATTATCCTGGCTTTATCAATTTATATGTGGGAAATGAAGCAGGAGAATCACTTGTTTTTTATCCAAAGCTTTATACAGATGGGGTTAAAAGAGAGAATCTTGATTATAGTGATCGACCGTATTATCAAGAACTGAAACGGACAAAACAACCAGTATTATCTTCCGTATTTCATGGGCGTGGTGGCACTGATATGATTCTGGTAACAGTGGCCGTACCTATCCTGAATGATAATAATGACATGATTGGCTATGTATTAGGAGCATTTGACCTAAATGCCCTAGCAGATGATATCAAAACGAGAATCGATGATGAAAAAAGGTTTGCAATCGTATTAGATCAGGAGGACAATGTTGTGGTCCATCCTAATGTAGATACGCGTAAGGAACTTGTTAATCTTAAGGACGCACCCTTTGTTCAAACGCTCTCCCAATTACCGACTAAAAATAGTGGGGATTACATTGCAGTTGAAAATGGGGAAGAACAATATTTTACGTTCATCAAAAATGAAAAAATAGGCTGGAAGGTGTGGATTGGTACACCTACAAAATATTTAAGTGATACGTATGAGGATGCGATATTCACGGTTTTATTATTTGCTCTTTTAACAACGATGTTAATGATAGGAGTTAGCGTCCTATTTGCGAATCGTTTTGAGAAAGCGCTACAAAATGTACTACGGTATATTAAACAGTATAAAGACTACACTCGGGGACTGAATAATAAACCGACATTCCAACCATCGACAAAGGGTACAAGAGAAATTGTAGAACTCTATGATCATTTTGGCAGTTTAATTGACGATGTGGAGCACAGCCGTAACCGACTGATTAAGTTAAATAAAGACTTAGAAGACCGTGTAAAAGAAAGAACGGCAACATTAGAAAATAAAAATTTAGAATTAAAGGCTGTTAATAAATTAATAACCTCTGTATCGACAGAACGGGATCTAACACAATTTATTCAGCATTGTCTCATTCAAATAACACCATTTATGGAATATTCCATTCATGTTATTTTCCAGAATATCGCGGTTACACCGAAGGAAATTACGGCTATTGAGGACGTTCAACAATATTTAAATAGTCGGATAGTAGGCAAACAGCATATGGAGCCAATCCAAATTGGTAAAAACCTACAGGGCTTTTTAGTTGTTGATTTAAATAATAGCCAGACAATTAATACCAGTGAACAAGAGTTTCTAGAGACATTTGCAAGCTCACTAGCAATCATGCTAGAGAACAAGTTTTTATTTGAGAAAATCCGTAACAAGCATGCTGAACTAGAGGCTATTTTACAAAGTATGTCAGAAGGATTAATGCTACTCAATAAAAAGGATGGAATCGAGTATGTAAATGACTTTTTCCAGCAAATTGTCTTTTCGGATACGAACTACAAAGTATTAGATTTGGAAGATATGTATAAACGATTTATGGAACTCTTTCAAATTAGCAAAGAGGAATTACAGAGCTTTATTCAGCAGGATGAGTCAGTATTAAAGCTCGAGCGTAAAGAAGGCAATGATAAAGTAAAATCCTATATGCTGCATAGCTTTTCCGTTTTCCTTGATGATCTTATTATCGGAAAAGGTTTATTATTACGGGATATTACAAAAGAGGCTGAAATTGACACGTTAAAGGATAATTTGATTTCATTAACTTCCCATGAGTTTAAAACACCAATAACCAATATACGAGGCAGTGTTGAAACATTGCTCCGAGAGGATGTCGAGTGGGATCCCGATTTTGAACGGGAATTATTAGTGGGAGTCCATGAAGATATTGAACGTATCCAGCATTTAGTTAGTGACTGGATGGATATCTCAAAGATTGAATCAGGCACGATGTTCATTGAGCGAAATATGGTTCGGGGAGATCAGATTATTGAAAAGTCGATCCAACAAATACCAAAAGAGTTACAAAATCAATTAGAAATAACCTTTCAAAATAAACTAGCTGAACCTGTCTATTTTTACGGGGATAAAATTCGAATCCAGCAAGTTCTGCTCAATTTAATGATGAATGCCATTCGTTACAATGACCAGGTGATTAAGAAGATTGCCGTAACACTTGATCAGTCGGCAACGGATATCATTATTTCGGTAAAAGATAATGGAATTGGTATTGAGGAAGACCATCTAGAAAAAATTTTCACGCGTTTTTATCAGGTAGATGTTACTGGAACAAGGCGTACTGGTGGGACGGGCTTAGGCTTGTCGATTTGTAAGGGGATTATGGAAGCACATCATGGTAAAATTACAGTAGAAAGCGAACGTGGTAAAGGGAGTACATTTACGTTGTTTTTCCCTTTAGGAGAGGAGGGAGTATAAAATGAGAATGCAGACAATCTGTATTGTAGATGATGAGCCAAAGATTTTACGCTTTGTAGCAGCAAACTTAAAATCAATGGGCTATCTAGTATCAACGGTAAGCTCTGGTGATGAGTTATTGGAGAAGTATGATTTAATATCTCCAGACCTTATATTATTAGATATCATGATGCCGGGTCATGATGGATTTTATGTGTTAGAGGAACTACGGAAGTTTACGAATGTTCCTGTCATCATGTTAACTGCTCGTAGTAACTCACAAGACAAGGTCCAAGCATTGAATGTTGGAGCAGATGATTATTTGACGAAACCATTTTCATTAGATGAGCTGTTTGCACGCGTAAAAGCAGTATTACGTAGAAGCCAGCCATCCATTGCAGATCAACAAATGATAAATACTTCAATCATTACAACAGGAGAATTCTCATTAGATGTGGCAAGTAAAAGAAGCTGGATTAACAATGAAGAGTTTAAATTAACATATACCGAATTTTCCTTAATGGAGATTCTAGCATTAAATTTAGATAAAGTTGTTCAACATGAAACATTGCTAACAGAGGTTTGGGGACCGGAATATCGTGATGATGTCGAGTATTTACGAGTGGGGATTGCTCGAATCCGTAGGAAAATAAAAGAAAAACTAAAGCAAGAGCAAGAATATATTATCACCTATCCTGGACTTGGGTACATGCTGAAAAGTATCACACCAGTGGAACAATAGAAGTATTATACTGTCTAAAGTGTACGTACGCTAAACGAGAAAAGGTATTTCTTTAGTAGGTTAAATCATTCCAAGAAAAGAATAGAAAGAAATAAAGAGGTTGTCTTCGAATTGGTTATTCGCCATTCTAGGACAACCTCTTTTACATTACATACACATAAATGATTTCGATGAAAAAGGATACATCGATAGGTCCAGTATAAAGTTCATCTAACTTCAGGAAAATTTTCGATTCCTTTATCCCAGTGCTTTTTCAATATTTATTCAATCGTTACATTTAATCCGATAATTTTTATGTTTTTGTAATGTAAACTCTTTCATTTTTATTCGACAGTTATGCCGTTTGTCGTATATTTCAATTGAGAAAGTAATTTAAATTCAATATAAAACAACAAACTCGTAGGAGGAAACGTCATGGGAGAACCAAAAGAAAAAAAAGAGTTAGTTCCCTATTGGATTAAGGCTGTTATTGTATTCTTTCTAGGATGGGTAGCGATTTACGGTACACGTTCTGTTCTTAATCCGGTAATGGACAACATTCAAGGAGAATTTGGACTTTCTGCAGCACAATTAGGAATGATTAGTAGTATCTTCTTCATCGGTTATGCTGGCTTAAACGTACCATCAGGTATTTTAGGAGACAAGATTGGGAAGAAAAAAGTTCTTGTTCCAGGAATTATCCTATTTGGTGTATTTGCTGCCGTAACAGGTATGATGCCATCGTTTCTATTATTTATGATTGCATGGCTACTCGTTGGGGTATTTCAAGGATTCTATTATGGTCCTCAATACGGACTATCATCTGAAGCAATTCCTGCAAAACATATTACAGTAGGTAGTGCAATTATCAATAGTGGGATGGCATTCGGTTTATCCATCGGTTACTTCATTTCTTCGTATACAGTAGGTACACTTGGTATGAGCTGGAGAGCGCCATTCTACATTATTGCTATTCCAGTTGTCTTGATTGGTCTTGCAATGTGGTGGGTAATTAAGGACAAGCCTAAATCGAAAGAAGAAAGAGCACAAGAAAATGGCGGTCAAAAATTAAAAGTCAAAGATTTATTTAGCAAAAACATGGTCTTTGCTTATATTACAATTTTCTGTGCAATTTACGCATTCTTCGTTGTTGTAACATGGATTCCATACTACTTACAACATGCTCGCGGAATTGAAGGAACAGAAGTTGCAGTTGTATCATCGTTAGTTCCATGGGCAGCTATTCCTGGTTCTATTCTTTTCAGCTGGATTGCTGACAAAATGGGTAAACGTCGTCCTGTACTATTAGTGATGATACCACTATCCATCATCGCAACTGTAAGTATCGTTGCTTTCGATAGCATGTGGGTTCTATATGCAGCATTAATTGGTTACGGTATTTTCGGTAAGATCAGTACAAACCCTGTTCTAGTTGCAGTTATTGCTGATAATGCTCCAAAACATGCATTAGGTACAGCATTTGGACTTTACAACTTTATCGGAATGTGTGGATCTATCCTTGCACCATATATTACGGGGCTTTTAACTGATATGACAGGTTCATTAAATGCTGGATTCTACTTTGCAGCGGCATTGTTAGGAATCGCGTTTATCTCCGTATTATTTATTAAAGAAGATAATCGTCCTAATGTAGAAGGTACAGCAGCATAATTATCATATACCACCCTTAAAGGGCTGGATATGATAACATAGGAAAAGCTTGTAGAGAAATTAGCTTATTTCTCTACAAGCTTTTTTGTTGATTTGTACTAATTTAAAGCCTAATTAAATACAGCTACATTACTACATGAATTTTTTAATTAATTTTCATACTCACCTTTAATCACAAAAAACGATCCCCGTATGGTTCCAGCTAGCTTTGACTTCTGTCTTGCAAACTTAAATTTGCCTTCTAACTCTGTTGGTACTTCCATTCCTTCAGAAAGCTTGAAGCCGACAGCGCGCTTTTTAGGGTCATCAACGGTATACATGACGTTGAGGACAAGACCATCCTCATAAATAACGTACACAAATCGGATGTTTTCCACTTGAAAACGAGACGTTTCTAACGGTTTAGCCGAAAACGCAATATCTCGTTCTTTCTGCAAAATAAGGTTCACATAATCAAGGGTCTCCTGGCTCTCGCTAGCAGGTACAACGGTAAATTCATGCTTGTATTTGTTCATAAAGTAGCGGGCTTCATTCGCACGTAAACCAGCAAGTGCTTCTGCTACAGGCGACGACTCTAGACCAATGGTAGATACATTTTTAAAATCAACAACATAAGCCATTGCTATCCCTCCTTAATTCCTCACAACTGGAATCCACATTTCACCATAGATGAGACCATCTCGTTCTCCCATCACAACAGCTGTATTTGGTCCACCAACATAGGCAACATGACTTGCTTCAGGCAGCGCTTCCCCAAAGGCAATCCCGGTAAGCTTATTGCTTAACTCTTCATCTGTATTTGCTTCCCCTTTTACAACGAGATATTCCCCTTGAGGAAATTGGATAGCTCGAGATGCTTCAGGTAGAGACTCCTCTGTCATCACACCAGCATAATGCATCATCTTATTATTCACTGCCTCATTCACGACAAAGATGTAATCATTTTTGGCGATGGATTTTAACTTATCAAGTGTTCCATCCTGATTGACAGCCTGCCAAAATTCTGCCTTTTCCTTGTTAATGCCAGCATAGTCTGTGTAGTCACTCTTCAGCTCAGTCCCAATTCCTAAAACCGTAAATCCATTTTTTTCTTCTAAGGTATAATTTGCCATAATACCTTCCTCCTTTTTTAAATTATCCAAATGATTTGTGTTTTTCCTTGCTAAGGTTATAATAGCCTTAAATCATGTCAAAAAGTGACACTGTTTAGGAGGCTCCAATGAAAAAAGTTGAACGGATTAATACGATGATGCGATATATTAACAACCGGGCCCACTTTACTATTTCAGAAATTATGCAAGAATTTAATATCTCCCGCTCAACTGCTATTCGTGATATCCGAGAAATTGAAGCCATGGGGATGCCACTTGTCGCTGAGGTTGGGAGGGACGGGGGTTATTTTGTCATGAATAATTCTGTCTTACCCACTGTTCGCTTTACAGATAATGAGATTAAAGCTTTATTTATCGCATTTATGGCAACCAGAAATCAACAGCTTCCTTTTTTAAAGAGTCGTCACTCACTAGCTGAGAAATTACTAGGCCTCATCTCAGAAAACCAGCAGGATGACCTTGTCCTTTTAAATAAAATCCTCCTTTTTGAAGGAACCAACCCGAATAATCCAGACCTACTTGATCTGTCTGACTTACCAGATCCGATGTTAGAAAAGCTTATTCAAACGCTGCTTTTGGATAGCTATTTAACCATCACCATCAAGGAGGAGGCAGCGTTAAAATCGTATTCTATTTATCTCTTGTATCTTTACCATGAAAAAGGTTCTTGGTTGATTGAAGGCTTTGACTTAAATGATGAAAAGAGACAAATTTTTCCTGTTAGTAAACTTACTGATGTCGAATTATCCTCTGTTAAGAAAAGATTAAGTAAGAAAAAGATATTGGAAAAGCTAGGACAGCAAGGAGAAAAAATTAATCTGGTCCTCGAACTTGGGCCAAAAGCAATTGCCCAATATAAAAAGTATCATCCTATAAGTGTTTCCATTTCCTATACAAATCCATACCAAACCACGGCTATTTTAAGGACATTTATAGATGTTAATAATCTCGATGAAGTATCGGAACTAACCAATTGGATCCTTTTCCTTGGTGAGGATAGTAAGGTTAGGGAAGTACCTGAAGAAGTCCTGGCAGTGATACAAAAGAGATTAGGTAAAATGGTGGTACCACACAATTAAAAAAAGATGCCCTCATTAATGAGAGCATCTTATCGTTAATCGGGCAAGCTTCATTTAAAAATCAATATTATCAGGATCTGGTCCTACACGATGGTTTTGATTCAGATCATCGATGCGTTCCATATCCTCTTTTGATAGTTCAAAGTCAAAGATATTGGCGTTCTCAACAATACGATGCTCCTTCGTTGATTTAGGAATCGTGACAACACCATTTTGTAAATCCCATCTTAAAATAATCTGTGGTACTGTTTTATTATATTTCTTAGCAATATCACTTAAAATTGGCTGATCTAATAATTGGCCCTGCATTAATGGTGACCAAGCTTCTAACTGAATCCCATTGCTTTGACAAAAGGTTTTTACCTCCATTTGCGTCAAACGTGGGTGGTATTCTACCTGGTTAATCATTGGTTTGATGTCAGCATCCTTCATTAATTCTTGGAGATGATGAACCTGGAAGTTACTCACCCCAATTGCTTTTACTTTACCTTCCTTATAAAGCGTTTCTAGTGCACGCCATGCCAATTTATATTTACCTTCTACTGGCCAGTGAATAAGGTATAGATCTAAATAATCAAGACCAAGTTTATTTAAGCTTGTTTCAAAAGCTTGGATAGTTGATTCATACCCTAAATCAGAATTCCATACTTTAGATGTAATGAATAGTTCTTCTCTGGAGATACCTGCCTCTTCCATCCCTTCTTTAATTGCCTGTCCAACACCAGCCTCATTTCCATAAATTGCAGCTGTATCAATACTCCGATATCCATGTTTAATGGCAAACTTGATCGCATTCACTAGCTCAGGACCTTCCTCCACCTTAAAAACGCCAATACCAAACCAAGGCATTTCGACGCCATTATGCAATGTTGTTGTTTGCTGTAAACTTTTATTCATGTTTATTCCTCCAATTATTATGTTGAATATAAAACCTCTATTAACTATAAAATGAAGGGAAGTTACCTAATTTTAGGTTTCCCTTTATTTTCAAGTGATTGACTCCAACCTGTTAGAACGACGGCTACGAGTACCATAAGCGCACCAATCCAAGTGGTATGAATAAGCCCAATCGAATCTGTAACAAGTCCACCTAAGAAGGATCCTAGTGCTATACCAGCATTGAATGCAGCAATATTAATTGCTGATGCTACATCGACCGCAGTAGGGACAAAACGCTCTGCTAGTATAACAACATATACTTGTAATCCTGGCACATTCATAAAAGCCATCAGTCCCATGAAGAAAATGGTCGCTAATCCAACGATTTTAAATGGTGCGGTAAAGTATAAGATAAATAGGATAATAGCTTGAACAATAAACATATAAAATAATGCCTTAATTGGATTTTGATTCGATAGCTTCCCACCTAGCATGTTACCAATTGCAATGGCTATACCATAAACAAGTAAAATTACGGCAACAATTCCTTCTTTAAAGCCTGTGACATTTTGTAACAATGGGGATAAATAAGTAAAGACGACAAATGTTCCACCATAACCTAAAGCTGTTATGATAAATATCAGCAATAAGCGGCCATTCGTTACTAATTTAAGCTGATCTTTAAGTGGCGTACGAGCTCCCTTACGTAGATTGGCTGGGACCAGAATACTATTGGCAATAAATGCAAGGATTCCAACAGCAACAATAACCATAAAAGCAATTCTCCAGCCAAATTGTTGGCCGATGAATGTTCCAAAAGGTACCCCTGTAACGGTTGCTACTGTAAGTCCGGTAAACATAATGGATATCGCACTAGCTCTTCGGTTTTCTGGGACTAGATCAGCGGCAATCGTTGAGCCGATAGACATGAAAACACCGTGAGAAAAGGCAGAAATCACACGTGCCACGAGCAATACGCCAATACTTGTAGAAACTGCAGCAATACCATTTCCGATAATAAATACCACCATAATCCAAAGCAGTAACGATTTTCGTGACATACTAGAAGTTATGGAGGTGAGGATTGGTGCTCCAAATGTAACGCCTAATGCATATATAGAAACGGTTAAGCCAGCCGTAGTAACAGATATATTTAAATCCTTAGCAATCAATGGCAGTAGCCCGACACTAATAAATTCAGTGGTACCAATGGCAAATGCACTGACCGCTAAAGCTAACAATGCAAAGGTGCTTCGTTTTTTATCAAGTGACATTCTTCTCCTCCTATAATCGTTATATTAATGGGATAAAGAGATACATAAATGAAAGCTGGAAAAAATAAATCCTGTTCTCTTTAACTCACAAATGCTATTATGTAATAAAAGATTCTTTATGAGAAGTACGCACTTTAAAGTTATATAGAAACCAAAAAGTAACATAGGTACCTTTTAGTGCCTATCCTTTAGGAGGAGTTAATAAATGCAACAGAAGAAATACAATATCTCTGTAGAGGCGACATTAGAGGTCATTGGTGGAAAGTGGAAATGTGTGATTTTATGTCATTTAACCCACGGAAAGAAACGTACGAGTGAGTTAAAACGCCTGATGCCAAATATTACCCAGAAAATGTTAACACAGCAATTACGGGAGTTGGAAGAAGACGGAGTCATTAATCGGATTGTCTATAATCAAGTCCCACCAAAGGTGGAATATGAATTAAGTGAGTATGGTCGTAGCTTAGAAGGGATATTGAACGCCCTTTGTGATTGGGGAGAAAAGCATATTACCAAAGTATATGGAAATAAATTTGATGTATTAGAAGAAAACATACTAAATGAAAGTCTGAAGTAATATCATGAAATATTAAACCTCATAAAGCGTGTTTGGAGCGGATGGTTTAGATATAAAAATAAAAATGAACAATCCAGGGCTAAAGTGTAAACACGTTTTGGAAATTTATATTTCGCTCTCACTTCTTCAGGAGTTGTGCAATTAATCTATCAGCAGCCGTCTAGTTAACCAAATATGAAGATGAATACTTGGATTCTAGAAACTAATCGGTGAATAAGTGAGCAAGACGATCATCAAGATCGTCTTTTTTAATATGGTTCAAAA
The DNA here is from genome assembly GCF_018333235.1 of Ornithinibacillus bavariensis. Taxonomy (GTDB): domain Bacteria; phylum Bacillota; class Bacilli; order Bacillales; family Amphibacillaceae; genus Ornithinibacillus; species Ornithinibacillus bavariensis. The sequence goes on from NZ_BORP01000006.1 coordinate 230,078, forward strand.
AGAGGTCTATCAAGTTGTAAATAGGCAGGTTCTAGCTGGTTTTTCTGCCCTAAATGAATTACAAGCTAGTGTTCCTGACTTTATATCTCATGCTTGATAACTCTCAATCATATTAGCCATATGAGCGTAAGAAGCTCCAGCACGTACTGCAGAGGCTACCATTATGGCTTCTGCAAGCTCCTCGCTTGTTGCTCCTTGTTTTCCTGCATTTTTCGTATGAACATCAATACAATATGGACATTGAATAGCGTTTGCTACTGCAACGGCAATCATTTCTTTAAATTTCGTACTCAATTTTCCAGCCTTTGTTGCTGCTGCGCTAAATGCTTGATATCCTTTAAAACCATCTGGAGCAAATTTTCCTAACTCGCCAAGATGTTTTAAATTAGAACGGGCATAAAGTACATCTGTTGCTTCTTTATCTCTTGCATTGTGTACATGAGTACTATGGGTAACCGTACCACCTGCTTCGACTGCAGTTGTAACGAATACCGCCTCAACCAATTCCTCTAGTGTAACACCAGCCTTTTTCGCTGCCTTTGTATGGGAGTCAATACAATAAGGACATTGTGTTACATGTGTAATTGCAACAGCTATGATTTCTTTTTCCCTTTTCGATAATGCGCCATCTTTAAAGGTAGCAGCATTAAATTCTTTAAATGTTTCTAGTTGCTCTGGTGCAAGCTCCTTTAATTGAGTTAGCCTTTGTATATTTTCTTTTTCATATAGGTAATCTGCCATTTCTATACTCCTTTTTTATTTAGTTTATCCTTCGATTTGTTAATTATTTAACAACAATTGTTAGTTATCGTTTACTTGTTGTTTTAAGCGTAAGGTGTTGAACTAAAACTATGGGATGAATACTCTGAATGTTGTGTTATTATTGAAGTGTAATGTAGTTGAGACGGCATCCAGTTACCTAATAATTAGTTTTTAGTTAAATGGATTTAAAATTCTTTTATAAGAGGGTGGGATAGTTTAACTAAATAATTAACGAAATTTTGGAACAAATCTATGGTTTACTTCGTATATAGGCAATGAGGGTGTGAACCTATGAAAAAGGTACCCGTGTACATGTTAATTATTGGTGCTTTGTTTATGGTTGGTTGGTGTGGTGAGAATAGTTTCGTTGATAAGGATGACAAGGAATTCGTAATAACTAGTTTGTAGATGTATAGCGCTTGTGTCGAGGTGTAGACAATGAAAACAAAAATCTTTTTATATAGCCTATTATTATCCTATTTGACTATTTTTCTATTTGCTAAAAATATAGAAGGCGATAAAGTTCTAGGTTACCCCATTTCCTTTTTAACATATTACGATATTGAATATTGGTACACTAGTCCGTTATCTGTACTAAATCCCTTTAATGTAGTAAATATTAGCTTGAATGTAGCAGCTTTTTTAGTGAATGCGATGGTTTATTTCTTTATTCTCTTATTTGGTATAAAGCTCTACAAAAAGTTAACGATAAAGTTCTTCAGCTAATATAGTAGAGAAGAGAATGTCTATATTCTGTCACGACTGAAAAATACTGCTACATAGATCTTTAAAGGAAAAATTGTAATAAACGATTTATTGAAATTATCAATTTAGGAGTGAGGTAATGAGCGAAATAGATAAACGAAATAGATTGGGTGAAGAACCTTTTACTTATCAAACAACGAAAAAAGGAACAGTTATAATCTCTTATGAAGGTAAACAGATTAAAATTGTAAAGGATGCTGAGGCAGAACGTCTTATAGCAAAAATTAAAGAGGTTGAAGATAATGCAATAGAAGTTCAGTTATTATTAGCTAAAATTACGCGAAACTTTAAACGCGGTAATGAGAAGGTGGGTAAGAATAACAGAAAATAAGCCTTAACCGGGTCAAATAAATCGTGTAAACAGTGAGAAGGTGTCAGTAACTTTAAGGTACTTTGAACAACAGGTATCGTCATAGGTGATAATTCCCTGTTTATTTTTTGTTTCACTGGTACTCTCTTTTGTATAGATTAATTTATTTGTGACGATATTTAAAATACCATTAGAGTATGTTTGTCATAGGATTTGCATGAATCAATTATTAAGGAAGGAGTAATCTAATGAGCTATAAAAACACGTTTATTACCATTTCAGAGGACTCAACGGTTGATTCAGGTATTGCGCCTCAACCAAGAAATAACAAGCCAACGATAGCTTCGATAGAATATGACTTAATCCATAATAATCCATACGAATTTTCTCAAGAAGATGTGCAATTTCAAACCTATTTACGTAAAAATCAAATTGAATCCAATCAATTAGACGAATTAAGAAAACAATTTTTTGAAAAACCGAAAGCTTGCTTTAGAGCATCTCCATTGGTAAAGAAATATGGGTGGGGAATACATTACGATAACGAAGGAAAACTTGCAATATATGCTGTGAATAGTGAAGCATATGAGCAATTTCTCCATGCAGATCAGATTACTTTATTAAAAGGTATGCGTACGAAACGGAAATAGCGGGAAGACCTACCCACTCATTAATCAGAATTACACAATACCAGCTGTATCACCAATGTTTTATGGGAAGGTTTCAATGGAAGACTGATTAATCTAAATAAAAACTGTGTAAAAATTATAACCATCTGCTCTAGTATCTGATGCAATCGTCCAATCAATGGATAACCTAATTCATACAATACATTGTTCCGAAAATGTAAAGGTGGTGTAAGTATGAGTGGAGCTGCAGGAGGATATGGCCACGGTGGGGGATTTGCATTAATCGTGATACTATTTATCCTATTAATTATCGTTGGTACTGCATTTGTAGGTGGCTACGGAGTTTACTAATTTTAATATTGTTACAGCTAAGCAGAGGACCTTACTAATCAGTTTATCATTTCAAAGGCGGTTTCTTATGAAGCCGCCTTTCCATTTGTTGGGTAATCGGAAAATAGTGTGAATACCGTTCTAATAGACAAAGATAACGAAAAACGCAGAACACAGTCCAATAGAACCGTTCTAATAGACAAAGATAACGAAAAACGCGAAACTCAGTCTAATAGAACCGTTCTAATGGACTAAGATAATGAAAAACGCGGAACTCAGTCTAATAGAGAGGCTCTAATAGACAAAGATAACGAAAAACGTGGAACTCAGTCCAATAGAACCGTTCTAATAGACAAAGATAACGAAAAACGTGGAACTCAGTCCAATAGAACTGTTCTAATAGACTAAGATAATGAAAAACGCGGAACTCAGTCCAATAGCCCCGTTCTAATAGACTAAGTTAATGAAAAACGCAGAACTCAGTCCAATAGAACTGTTCTAATAGACTAAGATAATGAAAAACGCGGAACTCAGTCCAATAGCCCCGTTCTAATAGACTAAGTTAATGAAAAACGCAGAACTCAGTCTAATAGAACTGCTCTAATGGACTAAGATAATGAAAAACGCGGAACTCAGTCTAATAGCCCGTTCTAATAGACAAAGTTAAAAAAAACAAGCCACCAGCGTAATAGAATCACCTTAATGACAAACATAATGCATATCATAGTAACCTACCTACCACCTTTTGCTAACAAAACAAACAATCTACCAAGCTCGTTAATGAAATTGCTACGTAATAACCGCAATTCCGAGCCAATGAAGCGGGGTTCCTGTGTTCGAAAAAAGATGCTAGTTTAAAAAGAAGCAATTGGAATTGGTTTCTTCCACTGCCTCCTTAAATAAATTAAGTATGCTTCACAGCGACATACAGTTCAATTTCATTTTCTATATCTTCAGGTTTGTAACGTTCATCCCATAGTTCGCTATCGTATCCAAGCGTGTGATAGTTGTTCTCCTTTAGCCATGTACCATATAAGAAATCAAAGGATTTATTTGTTCCACACTATAATCCGAATACCCAATTTGTTTTTGTTGAGTTATAAGGCTAATGGATAGTTCAAAAGTATTTTCTTTGCATAGAAATATGGTATATATAAATGTCTATGTAGAAAAGGAGGCATAGGGTATGCCATTATTTCCACCTAACCAAGGAAGGATTCCTCCAAGGCAAAGACCAAGGTTCGGCGCACCGAATCTAAATTTTCGCTACCAAAATCAAATTAGACGTAGACCACGGAATTCTTTTCCGTTCAACCAAGTAGGGCAAACACAAGGCACAGGAATAAATATGAGAACAATTATGGGGCATGTAGGTACCATAACTAATGGAATCAATATGATAAGGCAAATGGGTTCTATTTTTAGAATATTTTAGCGGTGTTTGATCGGAATAGCTAGATATAGGATGAGATACTGTAACTATTCATTCAAGTAAACGTATAACATTAAAGGAATTTGTTTTTTCTTCCATGCTGAAAAGAGTTCAATTGGTTGAGGGAGGTGCAAAAGGTGTCATCTCAACAAAAAAATTGGTTTAATGAGATTCTCTCCCAAAGTGAAGGGGAGAAGGGGAAAAATAGAAACATAGGACCAGGATTTAATCCATTTTCGAACGAAGGGAATTGGATGGGGAAACCCTTTGGTGGGAATGGGAATCTTGGTATGAACGAATTAATGGAAATGATGAATAAAGGAAATTTCCCTTTTGGCCATAGTCAGATGGGAATGAAAGAAATGATGGAAATAATGACGAATGGAAGCTTTCCATTTGGTCCTGGGATGGGGGCTTTCCCATTCGGCAAAGGTATGAATGGGTTTAGTGGCCCGCAACATTGGTTGGGTTTTATCGGTAGAATGTTTGGTAGCGGTCCAAATAGACCTAGAAGATAATGTTATAAGAACAATAACAGCTTAAGAGTTAACGTAACAGCTCTTAAGTTACATAATGACAGGTACCACAAAATAAGGATATAATTTAAACAACATTTTTCATAGGGAGAGGTAGAATGAGGGAGTTATATATCAAGCAGAAGGTGTTTAGTCTAAGTGGAAAATTTACGGTGAAGGATGAAGAAGGAGATGATGTTTATTACGTGGAAGGTAGTTTTATGCAAATTCCTAAGACCTTCTCCATTATGAATCCAACAAGATCCGAGGTTGCACTTATTACGAAGAAGACATTCAGCTTTTTACCGAAATTTTTTGTTGAAGTAGATGGTCGCGAGGTATTAACGATTAAGAAGGAATTTTCCTTCTTTAAGGCACGCTATACTATTGATGCGGCTGGCATTGAAGTACATGGGAACTGGTGGGATATGGAGTTTCAAGTGCTTCAACATGGTGAAGTTGTCGGTAAGGTTAACAAGGAATGGTTCACCTGGGGTGATAGCTACAAGGTACAAATATTAAAGGAAGACATGGAGTCTATCATGATTGCACTCGTTGTCGCTATTGATTGTGTAAAGTCTGATGAATCAGCTGCTTCTGCCGGAGCGGCGACTTAATACAGGGCTACTACATCTATCAATTAAAAATAACAAAATAGGTAGAGAAAGATTGTATTAATTTTAGTAATAAATAGACCTCAGCAGCAGCTAATAATGAAGTGGGGTCTATTTTTTTTGTCTATGACAAAAAATGTAATCATTAAGACCAGGGTCTGAAGCATAGACACGGCACTTTCCTTGGTATATAGCGTATCGCTTAGCTAAATGAAAAGGAACCGTCCACTTATGAAATAACTACCTTAATCCAATGTAGCCACACAGGTTAGTTTCATTTGAATAAAGTAATACCCATGTAAACTAGTAATGGTAAGAATGCTAGAAAAAGAAATAGTGGTATTTTTTTACCGTTAAAGGTGGCTAATGAAGAATTAAAGAGATTAACTCCCATTAGAATTAATAGCAATGGAATGTATGACTGATTCATGCTAGCTGGAATTACAAGCAATATGATTCCCATTAGCGTAGCAATATGAATAGCTTTTCTAGATTTTATTTCCCCCTTTTTCATTTTTCTAGAATCCCTCCATTTATGCTTTTTCCTTACATTCAATTTACTATATTCTGCAAATTATAAACAGCTGTTTAGGGAATTAATTTAATGAGCAAATGATATCTGATTTTTAATAACGATCTATTATTGTAATTCACCATTTCATGACAGCCTTATAGACATCTATAGTATTCAGAATCTTTAAAATAATGCTTTATTAATTTTGCATCCTCATTTATGATAAATCTATGAGGTGATGGAAATGGTTCCTAGGATGCTATGGAGGGAGTTATCCCTTCCTGCGCTTTTGTTGGATGGAAATGCTTTTGATGAAAATTGTAGGATGATTGCTGAAAAGGCAAATGGAAAAACGATTAGAATTGCTACCAAATCAATACGCTCGATTCCGGTATTAAGAAGAATTTTTAAAGCAAATCCTCTTTTCAAGGGGCTTATGTGCTATAGCCCTCATGAGGCTATTTTTCTGGCTGAACAGGGCTTTGACGATATTTTGTTGGGGTATCCATGCTGGGATGAACAAGCCCTCGCTGAAATTGCCAAGCTTAATGCCAATGGGAAACAAATTACTTGTATGGTCGATTCCACGCAGCATATTGACCATTTAAACAAAATCAATCAAACGACTAATGGAGTCTTTTATCTATGTATTGATATTGATATGAGCACTTCATTTGGTAGTCTGCATTTTGGTGTAAGACGTTCTCCGTTAAAATCCGAGAATGACGTCATTCAGCTAGCGAGGAAAATGAAAGAATCCCCTAGTTTAAAGCTTGTTGGAGTGATGGGCTATGAGGCACAAATTGCTGGTGTTGGTGATAAGGTGCCTACACAAAAGATGAAGAACCGAGTTGTCACTATTTTAAAAAGAAGATCTATCCATAAAATTAGAGAACGCAGACAAACGATTGTTCAAGCATTGGAAGGGGAAGGACATCAACTAGTATTCGTGAACGGAGGTGGGACAGGTAGTCTTGATACGACATCTGTAGATGAAAGTGTTACAGAGCTTACTGCTGGTTCTGGCTTTTACTCGCCTTTGCTGTTCGACTATTACCGGGATTTCCGCTATCAGCCTGCTCTATTTTTCGCCTTACCAGTAGTTCGAAAGCCTGCACCGAATATTTATACCTGTCTAGGAGGTGGGTATATTGCATCAGGGCCTCATGGGGAGGATAAAGTGCCAAAGCCTGTCTATCCGCCTGGTGGTAAATTACTTCCATTTGAGGGGGCAGGTGAAGTGCAAACCCCTGTCTATTTTAAAGACGAAAAGTTGGAGATAGGAGATCCGATCGTTTTCAGAGCAGCAAAGGCAGGAGAAATTTGTGAACGGTTTAATGAGATCATTTGCTTCGAGAATCAGGAAATAGTAGAACACTATCCTACCTATCGGGGGGAAGGGAGATGTTTTCTGTAATGAAGACAGAACAAGGAAAGCGGTGGAGAAATTGGGCAAGAACTAGTCAAAGTACTCCTGAGAAAACCTTTTATCCATCCTCTATGGAAGAAGTTATTTTTATTGTTAAAGAGGCTGTCCAAGAGCAGAAAAGGATTCGAGTAGTTGGAGCAGGGCACTCATTTACGAAATTAGTAGAAACAAATGACTGGCTTATTTCGCTTGATTTACTAAGTGGGATTGAGGAAATTGATGAAGTCAATCATATGGTTACTGTTCTGGGAGGTACGAGGCTTTTTCAATTAGGTGAAGAGCTTGGACAAGCAGGCTATGCCCAAGAAAATTTAGGGGATATTAATGTCCAAAGCATTGCAGGTGCTATATCAACTGGAACGCATGGCACTGGTCTGGACTTTGGAAATATTTCCACTCAAGTGGTAGAGCTATCCATCGTGACAGCATCAGGAGAACTTCTTACCGTGTCTGAGAAACAGAACGCTCGTTATTTCAAGGCTTGCCTCGTATCACTTGGAAGTCTAGGAATTATTGTTAAGGTGAAGTTAAAAATTATAAAAAGTCTTGTTTATGCATATCAGAGTGATAAGATACTGTATCCGCTTCTTGTTGAGCAGCTAGATCGTTATATTCACGAAAACCGCCACTTTGAGTTTTATCTATTTCCTTATTCAGATATTGTGCAGGTTAAAACGATGAATATTACAGAAAGGAAGCCCGATCGTTTACATTTTCATCGCTTTCAAAATCTCCTACTCGAAAACTATTTATTTTATATTCTTTCAGAGTTTTGTAGATTGTTTTCAACGGGCAGTAGCTTTGTTAGTAGACTATCAGCAAGAGCAATCGGAAAAACAATGATAGCAGGGAAAAGTCATGAGCTTTTTGCAACACCGAGGCTAGTGAAGTTTAGGGAAATTGAATACTGTATCCCGATTGAGCATTTTAAATCGGCCATTCAAGAGATTCGGGAATGTATCGAGGAAAAGAAGCATCGCGTCCATTTTCCAATAGAATGTAGGACAGTTAAGGCAGATGATAGTTGGCTTAGCCCTTCCTATCAAAGGGAATCGGCATATATTGCCTTCCATATGTATAAAGGTATGCCCTATGAAGAATATTTCTATGATATGGAAGCGATTATGCGGAAATATGAAGGAAGGCCACATTGGGGGAAAATGCATCATCTCAGCCAGAAGGAATTACTTGCCCTATATCCAAAGCTACCCGATTTTCTAGCTGTAAGGCAGGAATTAGATCCACATGGGGTTTTTCTAAATGATTATTTGAAGGAAATTTGGATAGGTGAACAATCAACCGAGAAATTACCTGTTATGGAGTAAAACTTGAGGCTGATTGATAACATAACCATTTCACTTATTATGATTCTGTTCTACAATTTAAGTAAGAATCTGCTGAAATGCCTTGTCCTTGTTTATGCTTAACGAATGATACAAAATGCCTTCAACCAACGAAGTACTGGTAGTCATTCAGTTCGGAAAACACAAAGTAATATAAGGAAATGATAGAATAAAAGTAATTTAATAGGTGTTTAGCGTAAGAGGTGGTTATCATCAACAAAAAAAGAAAACCAATATTTCAAACTAACCTAGTGAATGTGGTTGTTTTGGCGATTATTTTTGCTCCCTTATTTGGGGCTATTACAGAGAGTCTGAAGGTTTTCATTGGAACTGTGATGACAATTCCAGTTCTGGTGATTCTTCTTTTATGTATCTGGCTTAAATTTGGGCATAGTGGCATATTGGTTAACAGTATTAATGCATTTATCATGATTGCAATGATGTCCTTCTATTGTAGTATTCCATTGTTTTTCCTGTTATGGGGAAGCTGGCTGATTTGGTTGTTGTTAGGGATCTACCTTGTTACGTTCCTAATCGGCTATAAATATAAAGAAAAATTAATCATGAAGCTCGCGATTACAGAGGGAAACGACGGTGTACGAAGACCAGCAAAATTCCTTCTCTATTACTCATTAGGAGTCCTTTTTATTGGGATAATTGGTGCTGTCGTTGTAAATATTGTTATTTATCATGGTGGGGCTAAGATTATCGTGTTTGGCTTCTTCTATGTCTTATCCTATTACTTATTTGCGGTTAGCCCCGCTTTCTTAGTGAAGCCTACGAAAGCATTGGAAATGGGGGCTATAACAGAAGAGCATTATAATGAATACCATTGATATGGGTTAGTGCCTGTCTCAACGTACCTTTATTTACTGAAATGGTCGAGAAAGGCACTTTTTTTCTATAGTATATTGAACACAGACCATAAGAGCAAGAATGAGGATGAAATGAGGCTCGGATATTGTTAAAATGAACCCAATGATAAAGGAAGGAGTCCGGTATTAGGTGACGAATATTAATCTTTCGTTTGATGAAATGTGGGAAAAAATAATGGCCTGTGATCGGAAATATGATGGCCTTTTCTTTACAGCAGTTAAAACGACGAAAATATACTGCCGTCCTTCCTGCCGATCAAGGAAGCCGAAAAAGACAAATGTTGAATTTTACTATGAAATGAATAAGGTGGAGGCTGCAGGTTATCGTCCTTGCAAAAGATGCCAACCAGAGGTTGATGAATCGCCACATATGGAAATAGTTCGAAAGGTCACTACGTTTCTAGTTAATCATTATAAGCAGAATATTGCTTTGAAGGATATTGCGGCACACATCGGTTTAAGTCCCTTTTATCTGGAGCGACTTTTTAAAGAGGAAACATCGGACACGCCACGTATGTACTTAGAGAAAATACGCATCGATAAAGCGACACATCTTCTTTCTAGTACAAATCTTACAAATTTAGAAATCTGTTATGCGGTAGGATTCCAAAGCCCTTCCAATTTTTATAAAGTATTTCGAAAGCAAAAAAACTGTTCACCTAGTGAGTATCGAAAGGAATTCCACCATGAATTGGGCTGATTATCCATCACATATAGAAATTTATCCGCCAAAGGAATTTAACTTTAAAGAGTGTCTAGTCTTTTTAGAAAGATCGGATCAGGAAATACTCCATCAGGTAAAAGACGAATCGCTTTATAAATTAATCCCTGTAGTTGAATCCCTCATTCTGTGTAAAATCGGATATAGAGATCAATATATAAAGGTTGATTTCCCAATAGGTGCTCCATCAAGTGAAAAACGTAAAGAGGCTGCCGAGTATATTTGGGAATGGTTTGATTTGGATTGTAAGCTAGGAGAGTTTTACCAAATAGCAGGTAAGGATAATGTCTTGAGAGGATTAGTTCAGGACTATTATGGATTACGAATCATGTGTATTCCCGATTTATTTGAGGCATTGGTATGGGCAATTATCGGCCAGCAAATTAATTTAACATTTGCTTACACATTAAAGAAACGCTTCGTAGAACAGTTCGGAGAAAGTTTACGTTTTGAAGCGGATACGTTTTGGGTTTTCCCCACCTTTGAAAAAATTGCTTCCTTGGAGGTTGAGGATCTAAAAAAATTGCAATTCTCTACCAGAAAGGCTGAATATGTGATTCATATTGCCAAAGCTATGACTAGCGGTGAATTAGCAAAGGAATTATTGCTCCAGCAACAAGATTATCAACAAATAAAAGCTTCATTAATGGCAATTAGAGGTGTTGGAGCATGGACAGCAGATTATGTTATGATGAAATGCTTACATCAAACCACTGCCTTCCCAATTGCGGACGTCGGTCTTCATCATGCATTGAAAAATCAATTAGGACTAGACAGAAAACCAACTATAGAAGAAATTATGGATATAGCAGTTAATTGGGAAGGCTGGCAAGCATATGCTACATTTTACCTTTGGAGGTCTTTATATGACTAAATTATACCAACTAGACTACGAATCACCAATTGGTGTCATTGAAATAACGGGTACGCATGAGGCGATAACAGCTATTTTATTTTCGGAGAATGAAGAAAAGAAGCATGATCTTCAGCCAAAAACACCAGCCGTACTCGTAGATTGCTATAACCAATTGGATGAATATTTTAACGGCACTCGCCAGGCATTTACCATTCCTTATGAATTGGAAGGGACAGACTTTCAAAGAAAGGTTTGGAATGCTTTGACGGAAATTCCATACGCTGGCGTACAGTCTTATAAGGATATTGCTGTTTCCGTTGGGAATGAGAAGGCAGTTCGTGCGGTGGGTAGTACGAATGGAAAAAATAAAATAAGCATTGTCATTCCGTGCCATCGTGTGATTGGTTCTAACGGAAAAATGACTGGTTATGCAGGCGGCGTTTGGCGAAAGGAATGGTTACTGGAGCATGAGAAGAATGGAATAAAGATGTAGTTAGACCGTTTAATTGAGCATTATTTTTTAAGGAGATCGAATGATGGAGAAGTATCTTCTGCCATCTTAAATAGAAAAGGATGCACGCTATTAGTTCGTGCATCCTTTTATCATCTATTACTTCGTATAATTATCAAAATATCCTTGAATATAAATCATTGGTGTTCCTTTATCACCACTACCAGAGGTTAAATCAGATAGGGATCCAATAAGATCTGTTAGTCTACGTGGTGTCGTTCCTTGTGCTTCCATAGCACCAACTAGATCTTCATTTTTGTTCTGAATGTATTCCGAAATTGCTTGCTTAAGCTCTTCTCCACGTAAATGAGAGAAGTTATTATCTGCAAGGTATTTTAATTTTACCTCATTTGGTGTACCCTCAAGTCCAGAAGTATAGGCAGGTGATACGACTGGATCAGCAAGCTCCCAAATTTTTCCGACAGGGTCTTTGAATGCTCCGTCACCATAAACCATTACTTCAACGGTTTTACCCGTTACTTCTCTTAGCTTTGCTTGAATGCCATCGACAATTGGTTGGCAGTTATTTGGGAAAAGTTTAACGCTATCTTCAGTCGCTTTATTTGACCCAAGTAGACCATAGTCTGCGTTAAATCCACTACCATTAATAGATTCAGAAAGTACATCATCAAGGCCAAATACTTTTTCAGCACCATTGCTTTTCAGAATGCGCTTTGTTCTTGCACGAGTGTGAATGTCACAGGTTAGTACGTTTTTTGTATAGTCTAGAATAGTTTTTGGATTGTTGGAGAAGATGACTTCACAGGCTGCACCTTCTGCCTCAATTAATTCTTTATAGTATTCGATATAATCAACACCTGTAAATGGATGCTTCTTATGACCGAAATGCTTACGGAAATCAGTTTCTGATAGTACATCTGTCCAAGGGTTAATACCTTTTACATCTAGTTCATCGATATCGACAAGATGGTTACCCACTTCATCAGCAGGATAGCTTAACATTAACACAATACGTTTTGTTCCTTTTGCAATTCCTCGAAGGCAGTTAGAAAAACGGTTACGACTAAGGATTGGGAAAATAACTCCAACAGTTTCTTCGCCGAATTTAGCTTTTATATCCGCTGCTATATTACCAATCGTTGCATAGTTTCCTTGTGCACGAGCAACAACGGATTCAGTAATCGTAACAATGTCACGATCTTCAATAGTAAAGCCTTCCGTTTCTGCTGCATGTAATACCGTATTTACAACGATATCTTCTATATTGTCTCCAGTGTTAATGATTGGTCCGCGGAGTCCACGAACTACAGTTCCAACTACTCGTTCCATATTATCTCTCCTCAAATAAGAGTGTGGTGGGTAATCAATTTTTTGATCCTATGTAACTATAACCTATTGATTGATATAAGTAAAATTAATATTTATAATATCTGTTATAAGGGGTGTTAATATGGTTGGGAAATTAGATCTATATCGTATTTTTTACACTGTTAGCCAGAATAGAAGCTTTTCGAAGGCTGCACAGGAATTGTATATGACACAATCTGCAGTTAGTCAGTCAATCTCCAAGCTAGAGAATGAATTAGCAATTCAGCTATTTAACCGTACCTCTAAGGGTGTTGAATTAACCATGGAAGGAATGCTGTTAAGTGAGCATGTGAAATCAGCACTCGGTATGATCCAGGTCGCAGAAGATAAGCTATCCGAGTTTAAAACCTTAAAAACAGGACAATTACGTATCGGGGTTGGGGATACCATCTCACGTTATTTCTTATTACCTTATTTGGAGGAGTTTCACCAAGCACATCCCGGCATTAATTTAAGTATCTTAAACCGCACTACCTCAGAAATCATCAATCTTATTAAAGCTGGAAAAGTAGATGTAGGTATCTGTAACCTACCAATTCAAGACGACCAACTCCAGGTTATCCCATGTAAGGAGATACAAGATACATTCGTTTGTGGTGAGAAATACAAGGAAATAACCGAAAAACCAATTAGCCTAGCAACCTTAATGAAGCTACCGTTAATTTTCCTAGAAAGGAAATCAAACTCCCGTATGTTTGTGGAAAATTTCCTGAAAGAGAGAGGATATCAGGTATCACCTGTATTTGAGCTTGGTTCCTATGATTTGGTTTTGGAGTTTACAAAAATAAACCTCGGTATATCCTGCGTAATCAAGGAGTTTGCAAAGGACTATTTAGACAGAGAGGACTTATACGAGGTGAAGCTGGAAGAGCCCATTCCAAAAAGAAGCATTGGCATAAGTTATTTGAAAAATGTTCCCTTATCACAAGCTGCAAGGAAGTTTGTCGAGCTAATAAATGAGAACACGGTAGAAAGCTGGGAGTAGATCGATTGGGATAAGGAATGGTAGCAATTCAATTGTCCTAAAAGTGTGAAGTTGTATAGGGTGAGGTTACACATAAACTCCGTGACTTTTAAAAGACTGGGTTAATGAAAAACTTGGCTTATAGTCCGATAGATAGTTTCTAATGGACAGAGTTACCGGAAAACATGGGAATCAGTCCAATAGAACCGCTCTAATAGACTAAGTTACCGAAAAACGCGGAATTCAGTCCAATAGAACCGCTCTAATAGACTAAGTTAACGAAAAACATGGAATTCAGTCTAATAGAACCACTCTAATAGACTAAAATTAAGAAAAACGCCGAAATCAGTCTAATAGAACCGCTCTAATAGACTAAGTTAACGTAAAACGCGGAAATCAGTCTAATAGAACCGCTCTAATGCTAGTTGTCTCCTTAAAAAAGAGGCATATGGAATTGGTTTTTTCCACTGCCCCTGAAATAATTTAAGTGTGCTTCACAGCAACATACATCTCAATTTCATTTTCTGTATCTTCGGGTTTGTAACGTTCATCCCATAGTTCGAGGTCGTATCCAAGCGTGTGATAGTTACTCTCCCTTAGCCATTTACCATATAAGTAATCATAGGATTTATATAATTCTGATTCAAGTCCATGATGTGTATAGGTAACATAATCATTTTCGGGGACGTGGTGTATGATGGCATCCGGTGGCAAATCAGAGGGCTCAGATACTTCGTAACCAATGATTTGTGTAAAGGGGTCTGTGTTGGCATTGAAATGCTCTTTCATCGGATACAGTTGAATGAGATAAATATGATTACCGATCTTATTCTGGATGTTATCTGCATTTGCTTTCAGTCTTTCGGTTGTTTTTTTACTTAACTGCTTCTCTTCAATTTCTTGTAGGTTAGCGTTAAAAGTATACCCAACTACCTGAAACGACTTTTTATGTACCAGTTTTGGTTCTGACATCTTCGTTCACCTCGCATTAATTTTATAGTTTTTTGTTAGCATCACATTGGACATTGAATCGGTTACCATCTAAATCATAAAAGTCTAAAAAAAGGTTATCTCCTGCATAGACTATCTCAGTGACGTTAACCTTGTGTGCCTTTAATTTATTGTAAAGACCATGAATATCCTTTGTGTGGAAACCGATTACGCCATGTTTTGCGTCATTTTGAGTGAAATTAATCCCCTTGCTATCGTTTGTTTCTATTAAAAATAGCATTTGCCCAGAAGGCAGATTAAGCTGGGCAAGTTGTTCATCTTCAATATGCCAGATGAACTGAAAATCGAGCACATCAACGAACCATTTTACAGCTCGTGGAATGTTTTTTACGGGAATTTGATTGTAAAGAATTTGCTCAATCATATGTGTCACCTCCCCCCTATAGTGTTTAAAAAACAGCTACTCATCACGCTTTTGAATTTTTACGCAAATAACTGTTTTACAGTTGTGTGCCGGATAGCAATCCATCGCTGGGTTAAGATAAATCTCCCGGTGAGGCAGAATCATTTCATAGCCTCGTCGATTTACTTCTTCCTCCATCTCCGCTAATGTGTCCTTTGTATCTCGGTAATGGCCAACATGCAACTGGAGTGCTTCTAAAGCAGCTGCTTCTCTTCTAAAACTAATTGCTGGTAATTCGTCAACACGTAGGTTTTTCTTTACCTTTTCTAATGCCCTCGTATAGATATCCTCTGTAATGAAATCTGGAACGAGCATCATTCTGTCAACGAGCCACTTCTGATCCTCTTCCTGTTGAAGCCAGATCATTTCATGGGGCATAAGCTTAAAGCGGTAGTCCATCTCCGTTTTGGTAATTTGCTTTATTTGGTTTACGACTTTAAAGCCAATCCACTTCTCGTCCTTTGGCTCTGGATGACCATCCCAATCCATATGAAAGGACGTACACATACGCTGTGAGACATAACAACGATCGGGCAATGTTTCGATAACCGTTTTGCCCTCCTTAATCTCGTAGATTTGTTTTAATAGCTTGCGGTGGTTGTTTGTCTTCGGTTTCACTGTGTTTACCATAATAACCCTCTCCTTTTACTGAAAATTTTTGTCCTATCAAGTAAGTTGCTAAAGCAAAAAATTTCTATAAATCTTACATAGGGAGCTACAAAAAATTAACCTCTCCGTAAATAATCGAAGTAGTCTTGGATTGAATTAGCCATGTAGTTGTTTGTTCGGATGATGAATTTAAGGATCTCTTGAATGATTAAAAATCTGGTGGGGGTGCTAAAATTTTCTTAGCTGGTAGCTTAGCACGAGCGCGATTTTTGACATAATCGTTAATCGAAATACGGATACGTTCTCTTTGCACCTTCCGTTTTGAACGTGACAATAGATTATAAACATTGGCAGTCTGCATTCCAAATAAACCTGCTATATCAACAGGTGTAAGTTCACCAAAAAAGTGTGCTTCAAAAATGCTACGTTCTTTATCTGTTAAACAATGTAATAACGAGCGGATGTTTTCCATGATTTCTGCCCTTAATAAATAGGCAATTGGTTCTTTTTGCTTTGCGTGCTCCCTAGATGAACGAGACATAAAGAAGAGGATTTGATCCACGTCACTCCAATCAACTCGTTGAGCATGGATTGTTCTCTCTTCATTCGATGGTGTAAATAACGCAAATGGCTGCTCATTTCGGTAAGGTCCACCACGACGCATTTTCATGTAAGCCTGATTACGAACAATTTGTCTTAGCCAGGGAAGAAATTTCTTCGTGTCCATTAATGTCCCTAGCTTCAGAAAGGCACGGATTAATGCATCTTGTACGATGTCTTCTGCAAGAAAGGTATCCTTCGTAATCGATTGTGCCCATCCGAGTGCTCTTTCTCTGTGAAGGCGCACAAGCTCACCAAAAGCATCTTGGTCCCCTTTGCGTGCTTTTTCTACGAGCTCTGTTGGGGGATTGCTATGTGATGATTGCATGGTCTGGTTATCAAGAGCGACACTTTTCATACTCAATTCTTCTGATGAGCTAATTGGGATGTTCATACGATTAACCCCTTCGTATTTTTCTCAAGTGAATAGCATGCTTAATGGATCCATACTTCTGAATGATAGGCTTTCATAAAATGAAGTAATCTTTCGAGTAACTTGATTCCATCTTCTTCTCCTTGCTTGGCAGTCGTTAATAAAGCAATTGCTTTATCGGAGTGAGCAGGATTTTGTGGATTTCCTCCCTCTGGGAAGGGAAACAAGTCACGCATCTCAATAAGTGCTGCTGTCGTTTTTTGATAGCATTGAGCGGCTTCTCCAGCAAGTTTGCGAACCGTCCTCTCAACGATATTATCTGCCGTCCAAGTCTGTTCAAGTTCTTTTAGAAATTGTACAGCAAACTCACGTGCATCACTAATAACATGGATATTATAGGCCTGCCCATATGGATCTGCTTTTCGCTGTTTTAATACGTTCATCCATGCATCATATCCCTCGAGCCCCATCTTATACTGATCCTTAAAAATATGATTCCACTCACGACCTAGTGTATGATCGACAAACATATCGAGAGCCATTCGTAATCGTTCATATTTAGAGTGAGGAAGCTGTTCACTGATTGTAGTCGCAAATAGGACGCCTGAGCGGACATCCGAAAATTTTTCATACGGAATTGTTCCATTATTAACAGCATCCTTGCCGTGGAATACCTTCTTCTCGTCGTCATACCCATAAATCAAACCAAATTCAGGTACAAACAAATCAAAAGCGATTGCTGGATACCCACGATCAATGGAATCCTGAATCAATGCAATGGTTCGAGTAACATTTTCTGGTGAGACCGGTGCTTCCGCATCCGCTAGGCAGCTGATAAATCCTAAATTGCATAAATTGCGACGCAAAATATAACCACCTGGGAACATGGTAGGTCCAGCTACGTTGACCTCCTTACAGTCAATATTAATACGGAAGGCATGACCCGTAAGCCCCATTACATCAACTAAGGAAAAATTACTGTTTTCCCCATAAGTAATTGCCCCATAAATCGCAGCTGCAGCTGATGTGTTTGTTCGATTCCATTGTTTTTCCATTGTTATTCACCTCGTTAACTAATGCTAATCTTTGTCACCGCACAATTATTTCTCCTATTATACCATTATTTCAAAATATTAATTATTTTCATTCATAAGGATTTTCGTGCGCTTTATAAGAATGATGCCATCAGTCAATGGAATCTATCAATTTCATAAAAAAAATAAGAAAAAAATAAATTGGGGTTAATTAGCTACAATTATCAGTCAAAAGTCGCGTGACAATAGACTTAGAAATAGAACTTTTTTCTCATCAATCACTACTTTTTCCTTATATTACTAAAAAGATTGATATGTTAGAATGTTATCAGTTTGTTGAAAATGGAGGTTGGAAAATATTGGCTAGAATATGGATGCTCCTTGCTACAATGATGCTAACATTATTCATTATTACTGGTTGTGGGAGCGACAAGAAAGAAACAAAGACAGATAACAATGAAAGTGTCTCCGAAGAAAAAAAGAATGAGGCTAAAGAAGAAAAACCAGAAGAGGATAAAACTAAAACCACTGCAGGTGAAGCTAGTGATGTCTCCGAGTTAATTGCTTATATGGAGAAAGAAACAGAAGGAACTGCAAAGGTTCTCTATGAGAACAAAGAATCACAAGTTCATGAAATGGATGGTGTTTCTGTTTCATTGGATGAATATACAGTAGTTGAACTTAATGATTTTCATGATGATTTCAGCATTCCTTTTAATGATGAGACAAATGGTGCCGTCATCATTGCTAAATATACAGTAACAAATGAATTGGATAAGGATGTTTATTATATGCCGGCTTTTTATCTATCATTTACTGGTGCAGATAAGGCTTATAATAATTATCAATATTTATTACCGGAAGAAGAGCAGATTGATACGAAATTACCACCGTCAGATGATTATGTATTAAAAGCAGGTGAGTCTGTTACAGGTTACTATACATACCCATTCGGTAAAACGCATTTCGATAAAGCTTTAGATGTATCTACTGTAGCAGTAGAGGTTCCAGCTGCAGAATCTGTAAAGGGTGACTTTGGTAACCCGATCGGGAAGGTAGGCCAATTTACGCTGAGCTTAAATGCTGCTGGAGCAGATAAGGTTGCTGCAAATGAAGCCTTTTATAAGGACAGAGTAACAACGGATGACATGGGCGTAAAGAAAATGCTGAAGGAAAAGTCTAATATTGGAAAGAGTGAAAAATTAGGCGATGTTACAGTCACTTTAGATGGCTATCAGTTTACAGAGTTTACACCCAATGAAGTAGAGGCGCCACGCTTTGTTGATTTTAAAAATGGAATTGTATTACTAACAGTAAAATTCACACTAGATAATAAAGGCTCTGACGCTATTGGCTTATCATCCATGACTTCAAAGCTGACAGTTAACGATGGTACGCAATATATGTTTGATCAAGGCATGCTGCTTAATTACAGTTATGATGACCTAATTGATGCTGGTAAATCTGGCGAGTATCTACAAATCTATACACTGGACAAAGAACAGTATGAGAAAATTTGGAAGGATAAACCTTTCGAGCTAGAAATTGGTCCAATTAGGAACCAGGATGCAACAGATATTTCTAAAGGAAAAAGAGTTAATTTTGAGATCAAATAATAGTTATATTAATAGGAAGATTACGTAGTTTAGATAATGAGAGAAAATGTGAAATAACTCTCTATAAATTTAAATCTAAATACAACACGATTAACACGTTGCATAGTCGCTAGGATTTTTATGGTAATCCTAAAGAATTTCACAGATTATTTTAGTAAAAGTTAGTTGGGCAAGTGTGCGGTATTATTTCGCGCTCTTGCCTTTTAATTTATTTCCATCCTTTAGTATTTATATAATTCTCTTATGTCATCTAAACACTTCATTAACTGTTGAATCACTTCTTTCGGATAGACAATACGGACTTTATCTCTAAAACGGATAATTTCAGTGATAACTTTATCAATGGTGTAATAATTCTTCTTTACGATTATTGTCCCATCTGAATGATTTACTATTTCATCCTTCTGAAAGTTATCTAATACTTGTGCCCTCATCTCTCGGCTAAATTGGAGGCAAACCTCGAATGGTCGTATGCTGCTTTCTGATTCCGCTTCCTCTTTTTCATATATATCTTCCATAGTATATGGACGCCTAGTAAAATAGTGAGCTGTGTTAAATGTTTCAATTATCCTAGTTAATTTAAATACTCGAAGTTCATTTCGCAGTAAACAATAACCCCAAGTGTACCAGTGGTAATCTTTTAAAAAAACCCCCATGGACTCGATGTCTCGCTCTGTTACATCGCCTTTATGATCTACATAGCGAATTCTAATTACGCGATTATTTTGAATAGAACTATATAATGTTTGAATATGCTGCGAACCATTATTCGGATGTGAAATTTGTAATTGGATATTATTATCTTGTATGGGTACCGAGTCAATTAATGGATTAATTTTCGAAATCAGTTTGTTGATATTTTCAAACCCAGTAGCACTTTCAATACTTTTCAATGCCCACTGTATAGAGAGTAATTCATCTAAAGTTAGATACTTCTTATCCAATTTGAATCCATCCATTAATTCATAGCCGCCTTCTTGCCCAGGAAACGATACGATGGGAATCCCTGCACGACTAAGAGAATCGATATCTCTATATATTGTTCTCTCTGATACTTCAAAGTACCTCGATAAGTCCACAGCCTTTATTCGTTTCCTGTGAATTAGTAACACAATGATTCCCAATAATCGTTCGATTTTCAAGGTTAGTCCTCCTGTAGTTCATTTCTTAGATATTGTGCAGTTAGCGAGTTACTTCTTGTTACTAAATCAAGTGGTGTACCTGCGAATAGGATTTCTCCTCCTTTTTTTCCACCACCAGGTCCAAGGTCAATAATCCAGTCCGCATGCTTCATTATATCTAGATTGTGTTCAATCACTATGACGGTGCTATCGTTATCAACGAAACGATCTAGAATGGATTGTAAATGTCTAACATCGGACATGTGAAGTCCTGTCGTTGGCTCGTCCAATACGTAAATATTACCAGAGCGGTGTAGCTCGCCAGCTAATTTAATTCTTTGACATTCTCCCCCTGATAATGTGTTCAACGGCTGTCCTAATATCATATAGTCTAATCCTACCTCTGATAATGCGCTTAAAGTGGATACCACTTCCTTATCCCGAAAAAATTCAAGTGCCTCTAATACTGTCATGCCTAATACATCTGAAATGGATTTTCCATTTAATGTATACTGAAGAACTTCATCCTTGAAACGTTTCCCTTTACATGTTTCACAAGTCGTTCTAATACTTTCAAGAAATGCAAGATCTGTATTAATATATCCGTTTCCTTGGCAATCTGGGCAAGCACCTTCTGAGTTAAAACTGAAAAGTGACTTACTCACTTTGTTAGCAGAGGCAAAGGAATCTCGAATCACATCCATAATGCCTGTATAAGTGGCTGGAGTTGACCGAATCGAGGTACCCACTGACTTTTGGTCAATAACAATGGCTTCTGGATGTTGTTTTAAAAACGCATCAAAAATCAATGTGCTTTTCCCTGACCCAGCTACGCCAGTAACTACAGTGAGAACACCACAAGGAATATGAACAGTAACGTTCTTTAGGTTATGATTGGAGGCTTCAACAATGGAAAGATATTTGTTGGACTTACGGGTTTTCTTTTTTAATGATTGTTTATTCCTCATATCGTTTCCAGTTAATGTATCAGCATCGTATAATCCTTGAAGATTTCCTTCATAGACAATTTTCCCACCATTTGTACCTGCCCCTGGTCCAATGTCGACGATATGGTCAGCAATTTTAATAACATCCTTATCGTGTTCTACTACTAAAACAGTGTTCCCTTTATCTCTGAGCTTTTGGAGCATGCGATTGAGATTGTTTACATCATGTGGGTGCAATCCGGTACTCGGTTCATCGAAAATATACATCATATCCGTTAAACTGCTATTAAGATGGCGTACCATTTTTACACGCTGTGCTTCTCCGCCAGATAAGGTTGATGTTTCGCGGTCCAGTGTAAGATAATAAAGTCCCATGTCCATGAGATGGTGTAGTCGAATTGAAATGTTGGAAACGATTGTTGTTGTTATTGGATCCTTTATTGCTTCGATTATCTTTATCAATTCACCTATTTCCATCGCAGCGAATTGAGCAATGTTAAAACCATCTATTTTACAATTTAATACCTTTTGGCTTAGCCGAGTTCCATTGCATGCTGTACAATGTGTTATCGAGATAAATTTCTTAACATTATTCGATAATTGATTGATCTCTCTTTTTAAGTACATACGTCTAAATCTGTCTACAACGCCTTCAAAATATTTCACGGGTTCATTTTTTAAGGGTAAGACGATTTTCTTGTCTTTTCCATATAGTAACGTATTCCACTCAGAATCCGTGTAATCGGCTAACTTTTTATCCGGATTGAATATACCTGAGATTAAATGCTTCTGCCAATACCAGGTCCCCACGGAGAAAGTGGAAAACAAAATCGCTCCGTCATGTAGTGATTTTGTTTTATCGAATAGTTTATCAATATCGGGCTCAACCTTTCGACCAATTCCCTGACACTTCGGACACATCCCTTTAGGATTATTGAAGGAAAAAACATCCGATTCGCCAATAAAGGGCTTTCCAATACGAGAAAATAATAACCGCAATAATGAGTAAATATCTGTGACTGTACCAAGCGTTGAACGTACATTTCCTCCTAATCGCTTTTGATTAATTACAACAGCAGGGGAAAGATTTTCAATGGACAATGCGTCTGGTTGGCTGTATGTTGGTAATCGATTTTGAATATACGTTGAAAATGTTTGATTTAACTGACGTTGGGATTCCTTACTTATGGTGTCAAATACGATTGATGATTTTCCAGATCCAGAAACACCCGTGAAAACAGTGATCTTCTTTTTTGGAATCGTTAGTGTTACATTTTTTAAGTTATTTTCCTTTAAGCCAACAAGTTTAATATATTGATTTTCAGTCATTAAAAACCACTCCTGTCAATAGATCATTTATTATATAAAGATCATTATACAGAAGTACCCTGACACCATTATGTCAGGGATTTGAAAAAAATTAAATTAAACCTTTGTATGTATGTTTTGGAATTGTTAGTATGCCACTTCTCAGTCTCGATGAAGTAGACTCATATTGTTTCGTACTGCAATGTGGACATTTCAATTTGAATAATGTTTTCATTGTTTGCCTCCAAGACCATTTTTCACCACAATTTTGGCAAATAGGCATTTTATCCCCTCCTTTAGTTAAAGATTATTTCTTCACGAGCTTTATTCTTATTATACTATTGTTCCGTCAATTCGAAATTATCTTAAAAACCAATCGTAGAATTAATCTTCAAATGTAAATCAATTCGCACTACAATTAGCATTAAATAATAATATTATTTTTACCATGTCAATCTTGGCTAAGGTACGTGTAATTTAAGTTCAAATTTCATACCGTTGATATGGTTCTTTATTTATACTGTTATTAATTTCTCTCAATGTCCAATTCATGGCTATCCTTTGCTGTGATGAATAAGACTAACTTGGGGAAGAAATATAATGAATTGTAATAGATGTTAAATAACGATATTTCGTGTAACATGTTGTTTGCAATTACAGAGGGGGTTATGCTTTGGAACTAAGACAATTAACATATTTTATGGAAGTGGCCAAATATAAAAGTATTACGAAAGCGGCAGAGCAGCTTCATATTTCTCAGCCGGCTTTGAGTAAGTCTATTAAGGCATTAGAGGAAGAGCTTGGTACAACATTGCTTATCCGAACAAATAAGACTAGCCATATAACAGATGCAGGGAATGTAGTATTGGAGTATGCTCGTAAAATGACAGGATTAGTAGGTGAAATGAAGCTAACCTTGAGTGATTTAACAAATTTGTTAGTCGGACAGCTTAATATTGGCTTACCTCCCTTCATCGGCAGCTTGTTTTTTCCCAAGGTTATGGCACAGTTTCACCATGCTTACCCGAATATTAAGCTAGATATTACCGAGTATGGTGGAGCAAGGGTCGTAAAAAGTGTGGAGGAAGAAGAGTTTGAGCTAGGTGTTGCCGTGCTACCGGTAGATGAAGCTATCTTTAATGTATACCCTATTGTGGAGGAAGAGATGCTACTGCTGGTTCCTAAAAATCATCCTTTAGCGAATCGCAAAGAGGTATACATAAAGGATCTAAAGGATGAAGAGTTTATTTTTTATCATGAAGAATTTGCATTGAATAAAATTATTCGTAACCACTTTTATATTACTGCAGGCTTTGAGCCAAAGATATTATTTAAGAGCTCTCAATGGGATTTGATGTCTGAGATGGTTGCAGCGAACTTAGGGTTGTCCATATTGCCAAGGTCCATCTGTAATCGTCTATTTGCGAAGGATATTAATATTGTCAGTTTAAAACCCACGATTATGTGGAGATTGGCTGTTATTACGAAAAAGGGAAGATATATTTCTCATGCTGGAAGAACATTTATTGATTTTATAGTTAAAGACAAGCTATAACTAAAAGTAATGAAAACTATTCCAAATATGTATTTTACGAATGGCAAATAACGGCGTAATATGACTCTTAGTGAATGAAATATAAAGCATTTATCACAAAGGAAGTTTTATCATGAAAAAACTAGGAGTCATTATCATACAGGTATTATTTTTGCATGTATTTTTGTTTTTAGGAATTATGTTAAAGCATATTATTCCATCACCTATTCCGTCATCGATGTATGGATTACTTTTATTATTTTTGGCTCTGCTTTTCCATATTGTAAAACTAGAATGGGTGGAACAAGGAGCGGGCTGGTTGATGGCGGAGCTATTATTGTTCTTTATTCCTTCAGCTGTCGGTATTGTAAATTATCAACAAATAATCAGCCTACAGGGCTTAGAAATAGTAGTGCTAATCACAGTAAGTACGATCATTGTAATGGGTTTAACAGCATTAACTGCAGATAAAATTGCAGTTAGGAAAAGGAGAAGATCATCATGATGATAATCGTGTATACAGTAGCCACTTATTTGATCTATCTTCTTTCTAAGAAAGTATATTCAAAATGGAACATCCCATTTTTTCACCCATTATTACTTTCTCCAATCTTATTGATTGTGATGATAACTTTGACACATGTAACAGCAGACCAGTATATGGAGTACTCGAAAGTTCTGTCACATCTGCTAGGACCAGCCACTGTTGCATTTGCCGTACCGATTTATAAAAATATAGCGGTAGTTCGAAAAAATATCGGTACCATATTAGTTAGTATCATAACTGGAACGTTAGTAGCTATCTTTTCTACGTTTGTTTTGTCCAAGCTTATTCGTCTTAGCTATGACTTTAGTATCTCGATTCTCCCAAGGTCAATCACAACCCCAATAGCAATTGAGGTGTCGAAGGAGATAGGAGGTCTACCAACATTAACGACCGTTTTTGTAATCATAACTGGAGTTGTTGGTGGTATTGTAGGACCAGCTGTACTTCGGTGGCTGTCTATTCAAACACCTATTGCCAAGGGACTTGCACTCGGAATGGGTGCACACGGTGTCGGTACAAATAAGGCAATGGAATATGGAAAACAGGAAGGAACATTTTCTTCTTTAGCCATGATATTTGCAGCATTAATCACGCTAGTATGGGGGATATGGTTGATTCCGTATTTATAGGAGAGACAGCATTTGTCTGTCTCTTCTTTTATTAATTTAAAGTAGGCGAGAATAATACAAACTAGAAAAATAAGTTAATTGAAATTTTTATCTTGCTTTTTCCTCATGAAGTTCTATAATTAGCCTCGTAGACAATGATTTTTGTTTTTATAGACTTATATTATTGGTGGATGTAGAGGAGATATTATATGACACTCACAATGGAAAAAACACGTATCGAAAAGGACTTTTTAGGGGAAAAAGAGGTCCCAGCAGATGCATATTATGGTATCCAAACCTTAAGAGCCGTTGAAAACTTCCCGATAACAGGGTATCGAATTCATGAAGAACTAATTAAAGCAATGGCAATTGTGAAGAAAGCAGCAGCACTTGCTAATATGGAAAGTAAGCGCCTTCATTCCGATGTTGGCGAAGCGATTGTTCAAGCTGCAAGTGAATTAATGGAAGGGAAATGGCATGATCAGATTATTGTTGACCCTATCCAAGGTGGTGCGGGTACTTCCATTAATATGAATGTGAACGAGGTAATTGCTAACCGTGCGATTGAGCTCTTAGGGAAGGAAAAAGGAAATTACACATTTTGTAGTCCGAATACGCATGTCAATATGTCTCAATCAACGAATGATGCATTTCCAACTGCTATTCATATAGCTGTACTCAATATGATTGAAAAGCTTACACTTACAATGGAAGAAATGCAATTAGTCTTCCAGCAGAAGGCAAATGAATTTAGTGATGTAATTAAAATGGGTCGTACACATCTTCAGGATGCGGTTCCTATTCGCCTTGGGCAGGAGTTTGATGCATATGGCCGTGTTATTTCGCGTGATATTAAGCGAATTAAACAATCACGTCAGCATTTATATGAACTAAACATGGGGGCAACCGCTGTAGGTACGGGTTTAAACGCTGACCCTAGCTATATTGAGAATGTCTTAAAGTATTTATCCGAAATAAGTAGGTTACCGGTAACCGGCACAGAAAATCTTGTCGATGCGACACAAAATACAGATGCCTATACAGAAGTATCAGCAGCATTAAAGATTAGTATGATGAATATGTCAAAAATCGCCAATGATCTCCGTTTAATGGCCTCTGGTCCAAGAACAGGCTTAGGAGAAATCATATTACCTGCAAGACAGCCTGGTTCATCCATTATGCCAGGAAAGGTGAACCCAGTCATGGCCGAGCTAATCAATCAGGTAGCATTTCAGGTTATTGGCAATGATCATACGATTGGCCTTGCGTCTGAAGCAGGTCAGCTCGAGCTCAACGTAATGGAGCCAGTTCTTGTATTTAATTTGCTACAATCCATAAGTATCATGAACAATGCATTCCGTACATTCACGGATCATTGTTTACGAGGAATAAAAGCGAATGCAGAGCGATTAAAAGAGTATGTGGAAAAGAGTGTTGGGGTCATTACGGCAGTGAATCCACATATTGGGTATGAGCTTGCAGCGAAAATTGCTTCTGAGGCAATATCCAGTGGAGAACCAGTCCGTGAATTATGCTTACGATACGGTGTCTTATCAGAAGAACAGCTAAATCTAATCCTTGATCCGTATGAAATGACACATCCGGGAATAGCGGGTGCTAGTTTATTGAGCAACAAGTGAAATGGGGAACAGTCGGGGATATAACTAACAGATTTAGTGTAGTAAACGAACAATGAATGAAATTAGCTCTGGAAATAAGGCGTAGACTCTCATGGAGCCTTCGGAGCAGGCTAAAAGTGAAGCCTTCCATTGTTCGGAGTTTGATAAATTTATTCGATTTTATTAAATTGAGCCCTCTGCATCTTAAATTTCAGGATGCAGAGGGCTTTTTGCTCACTCTATTACCTAGCAAGTTATAGTAAAAAGGAAGCTTCTCTTTAATAGATTTATTACTTAGTTCTATTTAATTAAAGGATTCGTTATATTTTACTTTACTTTTTTCTTTATCCTTCCATTCATAGTAAAATTCTCTATTATCCTTTAAAACAACAACTACGAAATAGTTAAACGGATAAACTCCTGTAGTCCCTTTATAGGCTTTAATGCTCTCGATTTCATCTAAATAAATTCCTCTGTTATGAAATAAATCATTCGTGGTTGCTACTAATAATTCTTCGCGCTCTTCAATTGCACCTGTTTTATAATCTTGATAGTAAAAGTAGCCAATTACACCTAGCGATAATAATAATAGTAAAGACGATACAATAGCCAATTTCTTCATACTAAAAACCTCTCTAGTTATGATTATTTTTCAAAAAGTATTTTGTGATTATGTGATATATTCTACCTTAGATAATACATGTATTAAACTAAATTATGAAAATGATGTCAAAAGTGAAAAAGACTTTCGTGAATGTTGGGTGAACTTTGCACCAATGGTAGTATATATTCTTGGGTTTAAGGTTAATGTTATGGACCGTGCAGCCACCCTTAGCTTTAAGCCCTGTACAACAGGCGAGATACTTTTTATCAACAAAACGAAATCAGGGCTTTGGAGAAGAAAATGGGGATCTAACGACATTTAATATTCCGATGACTAGTGTATATGACCCTGATTTAATTGATTCGAATTCACAAAAAAATAGTATACTGTAAATCAAAGCATAGGCGCTCATCCATTTTGGGGCGTCTATTTCTATTGCTTAACATGTGAGGTTTTCTTAAATGGAGAAGTGAGGTAGAATCAGAGATACAGAGATGATACACTAAAATTCCCATAAGAAAGTAGGGTTTATATGAAGCTAGGAACAATAGGAACAAATTGGATTACGAGTGCTTTTATAGAGGCTACAAAGGAACATGGAGGATTAACACTGCAATCCGTATATTCTCGGACAGGCATGAAGGCTAAGGATTTTGCGGAGCGTCACGGTGCTAAGGAGTACTTTACTAGTCTTGAAGAATTTGTAAAAAGTGATATTGATTGTGTGTATATAGCTTCTCCAAATTCCTTGCATTTCGAACAGGCAATGCTATGTTTACGACATAAAAAGCATGTCATTTGTGAGAAACCCATTTTCTCAAACCGTAAAGAGTTGGATCAAGCGTTTACAGCTGCAGAGGAGAATGGTGTTTTCTTAATAGAAGCTATGCGGAATATACATATGCCAGGTTTCAAAGTACTACGGGAAAACCTAGAAAAGGCAGGAAAAGTGCGAGGTTTAGTCCTGAACTATTCGAAGTATTCTTCTCGATACGATAATGTTCGAAAAGGAGAGGAACCAAATATATTCTCGTTAAATTTCTCTGGTGGGGCTTTAGTTGATTTGGGTGTTTATCCACTCGCGCTAGCTGTTTCCTTATTTGGAGAGCCAGTGGATGCGACATATTACCCTTCCATTATTCGAACCGGTGTAGACGGTGGCGGTACTTTAGTATTACGATATCCAGATTTTATTTGTACGATCTTATGTTCCAAAATAGCAACCTCATACAATCCATCAGAAATTCAAGGAGAAGAGGGAACATTTGTCATCGATGATCTTGGTACACTTGCAACGATTACATGGATGGATCCTACCGGTGAGCACATTCTAACCGAAAAACACCAGCATCTAGATATGTACTATGAGGTTGAAAGCTTCGTCAATATGATTAAGAATAATGATCAACTAACATACAAGAGGCTTAAAGAGATCAGCCAACAAGTCTTAGCAATTACGGAAAAGGTACGGATAGATTGTGGCATTATTTATGCGGCTGATAGGTAAATTATTGATATAGCGAACCTTTTATGATGGAGGGCAAGCGTGTATTAAGCAGAAATTCTAACCAGTGCTGTGGTATTTAAATCAGCATTTAGTGTAACTGCACACGAAAATATAATTCCTCCTGCTTCTATATCACATATAAGTACTTGTACTCTTTTAGATAAACAGAATATAGCGAAATAATTAATCCTTTGGGGAGTGATTGGGATGAATCGGCCAAGAATTGGCATGGTAGGGTTAGGTGGGATAGCACAAAAAGCATATTTACCAATTTTAACAAACGAAAAAAGCTGGCAGTTTGTCGGTGCATATTCCCCCAATTCGATAAAGCGAAAAAGAATTTGTCAGCAATACCGTATTGAGGATTTTTCTACTATGTCAGCGCTGATTCAGGCTTGTGACGCAGTGTTTGTACATAGCTCAACAGAGTCGCATTATGAGGTGGTCTCTACCCTTCTACAGCACGGGAAAGATGTATATGTAGACAAGCCATTAGCGGCGACACTAGAAGAAGCTGAAAGGTTAGTGGAATTGAGTAACAAAAGCGGTAGAAAGCTAATGGTTGGATTTAACCGGCGATTTGCACCAATGTATGTAGAAGCAAAAGAAAGAAAGGGAAGTCTTTCTGCTCTTTCCTTTGAAAAGCATCGAGAGAATGGAATTGGTCCAGTTGATTACCGTTTTACTATGCTCGATGATTATATTCATGCAGTTGATTTTATGCGATGGTTTCAGGATGATGAGGTGACACTGGCCTATCAAAGGCTAGATATCAATCGTGAACAGCATTTGGTATATGCACAGCATGTATTCGAAGGAAAGAATGGATCAACATTTACTATATCGATGCATCGAAAAGCTGGGGCGGATTTGGAGCAATTACGATTACTTACTAATGGACGGATAATTCAGGTTCAAAATCTACAAGTGATGGACATCTTAGAGGACGGTAAACATACGATACAAACGGCACCTTCTTGGGCGACCATCCTACACCAAAAAGGATTTGAAGCAGCAGTTGAACATTTCATCGGCTGTATCATAAACGATATGAAACCACTTGTCGATGGACAGGAAGGGTTGAAGTCCCAAATCCTTGTGGAAAAATTATTTAGGAAATAGTGATGATTCATTTACCCCTTACTTATTGGTAGAGGGCTTTTATGTGAAAAACCCATAAATTATGCTTGGCTCTTTTCATGTCGGTTGGCCAATTTGATGGGGCAAAGGGAAGGAGAACCTTTGCCTGTTCCTGATGCCCTATCAATCGATACGTTTCTAGCCATTAATCAACCGTCACTCTTCCGTTAAAAAATCCCTCACCCTTTTCACATAAGGGGTTTTATCATAGGAATAATATAGCTGACTTGCTAGTTTTACGGGATCGCCAAAGAAGTATCGTTCATACTGTACCTCACGTGCTCCAAAGGCGCTCATCGATAACTCCCATGCTAGTCGAAAGAGCTTTACACGGTTCTTGGCGTCGTCTGATTTAGACTGTAAATAATGATCTAAATCCTTCTTCAAAGGTGATTCAAATGCACTTTCTGTAGGTATGGATATTAGTCCACTTGCACCAATTAGTTGAATGATTTCATTAAATCGTGCATACACCTTTGGAAAGATATTACTAGCCACCTGAAGTGTCTTTTGGTCTGGGCGCATGATTCCCCATTCATCCAACTTTGCCACTACCTCTGATTTAATAATTAATGCCTTCAAGGTTTCTAAGGCGATAATAATTTCGGATGTCTTCTCCTGAACATGCTGGTATTCGCCTATGTTAATCGAATCAATAATCGATTGAACGATGCCTAGCACGAATTCCGTTTTAATGATTTGTCTCGATATTGCTTGATGTAAGGAAAATGGTAGGAATGAGCTTGCCATGGCAAACTCATTCGAAACGAGTAAGTTATTATAATAAAATACGCGCTCCCACGGAATGAGTACATGATCAAAAACAACAATGGTATCCATTTCTTCATAACGCGAGCTTAGTGGGTAATT
The DNA here is from genome assembly GCF_018333235.1 of Ornithinibacillus bavariensis. Lineage (GTDB taxonomy): Bacteria > Bacillota > Bacilli > Bacillales > Amphibacillaceae > Ornithinibacillus > Ornithinibacillus bavariensis. Next base: position 261,428 of record NZ_BORP01000006.1, read on the forward strand.
AAATGTAGAGTCACCGATTACGAATGACTCCCTGCAAATAAATCGTATCCCCTTTTCATTGCTTGGAATGGAGAAAGCAAAACCATTTGCTTTGTCTTGTATACCACCTGCTGAAAAAACGACTATTTCATCGGTGATGCCACCTCGAGTCGCTAAAAGTCGTGCACCCTTTATCACAATACCCTCATCATTTGTATCGATAACCTTTGCGGCAATTGGTTCATCCGAATCCTCAAAGTAAAATTGAGCCCGATTTACTTGTGGGTTTACAAAGGAATGTGTCATAGACAAGTCATTTTCTCTCGCATACTCATAGAAAGCAACTAACCGTTCCGGATAGCAGTTTTCTTTCCCCTTTAGATAGCCAGCGGAGGATGCAAGAGCCATTAAGACTGTATTCATATAATCGGGACTTCTACCCATCATGCCATTACTTGCCAATGCCCACTCTTGTGTCATCTTTCTTCTTTTAATCAAATCATCAATTGATTTTGGTTGTAAAAAAGACATTCCTACTTTTTGTCCGGTTGTTTCGGAAGTATAGGTCATTATACTCTTTAAAGAATCATTATGCTGCAAGTCATATAATGCAGCCTGGCTATTTATAACTCCTTTAAATGCCGGATGCTCGGAAATTTTCCCAGTAACAGGCTTGTCATCCACCCATACATTTGCCTTTAGATTGTCAATTCGCGTGATATAGTCACTTCCGCTTATGGCTGGCATACTCTCACTCCTTGAAAATAAATCCCATTAGCTACAATATATTTCCTGATAGTTTATTATGATTTTTAACTAAGGGTTCCATATATTAATGATGTGATCAGATATTTTGGCTATAATCTAGAACGCTACCAGATGGAAGGTGAAAGTGGCGTATGGGGCTCCGTTGGGGTGTATTAGCTACTATTGATGTACCGAAATAGGAGTAATTTATTAGTAAATTATTAAAGAGGCTGGGACATAATTAGCCAACAATAAATAGAAATGGTTCCAATCATGCTAAAAACTGGTGCTTGGAACCATTTTTTTTGGTTTGTTTTCAATATTCATTGGTAAATTAGGTGTTCTGGCGGTAAACTTTCTCAGGTTTACCGCCATGAATGCAAACCCTAATTCATTTACTACT
>NZ_BORP01000007.1 GCF_018333235.1 Ornithinibacillus bavariensis
CTCCTCTCGTTTTTTAGATTTGGTTTGACGGCCATCTCTATTATACGATTGGAGATTCTTTTGTTACATCCCTAGAAGGTTTATTTTCACACAGGCATAGCCTGTGGTTTTAAAAGCATTAATAAAAGAACCACCGCAGCCCTGAATTGGGCTAGCGGTGGTCCACCTAACGATCCTCAAAAAATTTTCTATTTAATAAAATATACTCGTTTTCTTCTTCGGGAACTTCATCCTCCATATAGATTGCTTCTACAGGGCATACAGCCTCACAAGCACCACAATCAATACAAATATCTGGATCTATATAAAACATGTCTTTCCCTTCTTCTATACAATCCACAGGGCAAACTTCCACACACTCTGCGGCTTTTTCTGTTTTACAAGGCGAGGTTATAACAAATGCCATGTAAGACCCTCCTTTTGATAGTATAAGCAAGTTTCACTCCATAATATAGTAATTATACTACAAAACACGGCATAGTACTAAGCAAATATTACCAGGTTGTCCTTTTTATTTGCCATATGATTATCAATTTCATTACAAGCTTTATCGTTTAGATATTGTTCCATTTCAAAAAAGGGTTATTATGTTTTTTTACAGAGATACTAGTAGGTAGAATACTTACTAAGGGTGATCATGTTGGTTATATTCCTGATAATCGGAAGTATGATCCTACCAATACTAATGGTTGTTCTCTATAAAAAATGGAACTGGTTTCAACTATTATTTACAAGTGTGGCCATTATTTCCGTACTTATTGCTGGAAATATACTCACATTTGCAATTTATGATGTCATTAAACATGAGAAGGTTTTTATGACCACAATCCATGGAATATTTCTTAATCCTCTATTTCTCATCACAGGGGCATATTTAGGGGTATATGTAATATTTTCTTTACTTGAACAATTATTTAAAAACTGGTCTAAATAATTTTGTATGAAACATGTAAAAATGGAAAATATAACATTACATCCTATTAAGAAGAATAACGAACTTCTATAATTGGAGCTCGTACCTTAACGTATTAAGGAATTAAGTCTTCATTAACGAAGGTATTACCTAAAGTTTTTGTAAAACAGTTCTAGTTTTTAATCCTATTGTAAGGGATACCTTTACTTTTCACTATAAAAGGAAGGGAGGTTTTAGAATGAGTGTTATAAGTCGAATTGCTTTAGCACTAGTTATTATCGGTGCAATAAACTGGGGATTAATTGGTTTATTCCAATTTGATTTAGTTGCTGCAATATTTGGTGGTCAGGATTCTGCAATATCCAGAATTATTTATTCCCTTGTAGGACTAAGTGGCTTATGGTGTATTGGTCTTTTATTTAAGGATTTGCAAGAAAATGATTATGAGCCATCTCGGGCAACAAAAAATGGTCGAATGGCCTATGGAACAGAATTCTCTGAAGAAGATGATGTGACCACTTCGAGAGAGAGAAGGGATTAATTTCCTTTTTTAGGGAAGTTGAAATATTCCTTGTTTACTCATATGGATTAAAGAATAGAACGCTAGGAAGAAAATAGGAAAGACCCATTTCTATGTAATATGGGTCTTTCTTTTTCCTATATAACCCCTTGAGAAATCATTGCATCTGCAACTTTAACAAACCCAACAATATTAGCACCTGCAACAAGATTTCCCCTAACACTGTATTCGACCGAAGCTTCCATACACTGCTTAAATATATTCTTCATAATCGTCTGTAATTTTGAATCAACTTTTTCTAACGTCCAGGTGGTTCGAGAACTGTTCTGTGCCATTTCTAATGAGGATACTGCCACCCCACCTGCATTAGCAGCTTTCCCAGGAGCAAACAACACATTATGTTCTAAAAACTCGGCCATCGCATCATGTGTTGTCGGCATATTGGCTCCTTCTCCAACTGCTATTACACCATTTGCAATTAACAATTTAGCAGCCTGCTGGTTTAGTTCATTTTGCGTCGCACATGGTAAAGCAATGTCACAAGGTATTGACCAAATTCCGTCACATCCTTCTTTATAGCTAGCCGTAGGATGAATATGGATGTATTCTTTTATCCTTTTATTCTCGATCTCCTTTAAAAGCTTTACTGTTTCTATATTGATTCCATCTGGATCATATATATAGCCATTGGAATCACTACATGCTACAATCTTCGCTCCAAAGGCTTTAGCTTTTTCCATTGCATAAATGGAGACATTACCTGTACCAGATACAACAACCGTTTTATTTTCAAAGCTTTTACCATTTTCCTTTAGCATTTCTGCTACAAAATAAACCGTACCGTATCCAGTCGCCTCTTTACGTCCTAAGCTTCCTCCGAAGTTAATTCCTTTACCTGTTAATACACCAGCTTCATAGGCTCCTTTTATTTTTTTGTACTGACCAAACATGTAGCCAATTTCTCTAGCTCCAACACCAATATCCCCTGCTGGCACATCTAAATCAGGGCCTATAAATCTACTTAGCTCAGTCATGAAGCTTTGGCAAAACCGCATTATTTCCATATTGGTTTTACCTTTTGGATCAAAATCAGAACCACCTTTTCCGGCGCCTATTGATTGCCCAGTTAAAGAATTCTTAAAGATTTGTTCAAATCCTAAAAACTTTATAATACTTGTATTCACGGAAGGGTGGAACCTAAGACCGCCTTTATATGGACCGATAGCACTATTAAACTGGACGCGATATCCCCTGTTGACCTGTACAATACCTTCGTCATCGACCCATGGAACCCGAAAGGTTATCAATCGTTCTGGTTCTACTAAGCGATCAAGTACTCGATGTTTAATATAGGTTGGATGCTTCACAAGAACAGGTACTAATGAATCAAAAACCTCTCTTACGGCTTGGTGAAATTCGACTTCATTCGGATTACGTACTATTACTGTTTCGTATAGATGATTTAAATAGTTCCTTACATTCTCATTTTCTAGTTCTAAACCATACATATGTAATCAACTCCAATTCTACATAAAATAAAACGATATCGTATAATTTATAGAAACAAACTAATGGAATGAATATAGAAATATCTTTTATAATAGTTTTTTGTGGATATTTATAAACATTAGAAGTTAAGAGGAAGGAATACTTTTCGCAAGTTAAGGAATAGATTTACTTTTTGAAATATAAATTTCATTTTACCACATAAATTAGAAACTTCAAAATGATTTTTCGCATAGAAAAAGGTCGATATTAAAATCGACCTTTATATTATTATATCTCTTCAAAATAATCTTTACGAAATCCAGCAATACGATTGCTATTGTCAATAATGAAATAAAACTCGTCCGTTTCGTTTTTTACATCGTATACTTTTCCCGGTGTTAGCTTATTATCAACTACAAACTTTTTAGCATTTGCGTGAACACATTTTATTTGTTTTATGGTTGGATTACTTTCCCATTTTAAATGCATCATGATATGATATTATCTCCTTTTTTTATCTAGTTTACATATTAAAATTATGGTAAATTCATTTCCCTAGTCGAATAATCTTAATAAATTTCCATAGCCTTCTTCTTCCATTTTATGTTTAGGAACAAAACGCATAGCAGCTGAATTCATGCAATAGCGCAATCCTCCCTGATCCTTTGGACCATCATTAAATACATGACCTAAATGTGAATCGGCAGTCTTACTCCTAATTTCTGTACGTATCATCCCGTGTGATGTATCTAATTCCTCAACAATTTCATATGCATCAATTGGTTTTGTAAAGCTTGGCCACCCACACCCAGCATCATATTTGTCTTTGGAAGAAAAAAGTGGTTTTCCAGATACAATGTCGACATAAATACCTTCTTCTTCGTTATCCCAATATTCATTCTGGAAAGGGTGTTCCGTTCCTTTTTCCTGTGTAACATGATATTGAAGCGGAGTTAATTTTTTCTTTAAATCGGCTTTATCAATTTTCCAAGTATTTTTAATAAAGTCCTCCCTACCAGAACCTTTTTTATAAAGTCGATAATGAAACGATTGTTTTTTGTAATAATCCTGATGTCGTTCCTCAGCTTCATAAAATGGTTTGGCAGGAAGAATTTTGGTCGCAATAGGTTTTGAAAATTTTCCGCTATTCTCTAATACCTGTTTTGATTTTTCAGCTATCTGTCTTTGTTCCTCTGTATGATAAAAAATAGCGGTTTGATATGATTCTCCTCGATCATGAAATTGTCCACCTGAATCGGTGGGATCAATTTGTTGCCAAAATGATTCCACAAGCTTCTCATATGGCATTATCTCGGGATCAAAGGTAATTTGAACTGCTTCAACATGTCCTGTTGTATCAGAACATACTTCTTCATAGGTTGGATTTTCTACATGTCCACCAGTATAACCTGATATTACACTGTTGACTCCCGGTCTCGTGTCAAAAGGCTCGACCATACACCAAAAGCAACCACCAGCAAAGGTTGCTTTCTCTAAATTATTTGCCATGCTCATTACCTCCAAAAATTACTTGTATAGTTCATTCTTCAATTAATTAAGATAAAAATCAAGTCCTGTGCTCTTCATTAGATAAACAATTTTGGAGTTGATTCCCCATTCGTTGTACTTCTCTTTGGTGTTTTCTGTTCGTGCTGCCTATAAGTATTAGATTCACTGCTAGAATTTGATTCGAAACTATCTAGTATGTCGCTTTCTATACCAATATCTATACTCTCCTTATTACTGCTAGCTTCCTTAGTTTCATTATCATTATCATTTTCGGAATCAGAATCAGTATTCGTGCTTTCCATATTTTTAAATGCCTTCATCATTCGATACATTGCTGGTAGATTCCGAACCATAGGTCCGTATTGTTTGACAATTGGGGCGGCGGTATCTACAACTCGTAGAACTTGCTGTACGCTATTTAATGTTTTGGATATTCCGCCAAATCCTTTACTTGCCATCTGTCCAATATTTTGACTTTGATTCGATCCTAAAAAACGTTGAAGGATACCGCCTATATTACCTTGTGAAGGCATATTTTGAAATCCTCTATTTGGCATCATAAAATTACGGCCACTTGGACGAAGAAAATTTTGAGATTGTCTTGGTGGTGGGAATATCATTATACAGTCCCTCATTTCATTAGTATCTAGTTTATTGTACGTATTGATTCATGAAGGGTGTAGGCGAACGAAACAATAGCAATATGAAATAATTAGTTATATTTCCCGGGTAACCGCAGAAATCAACATAAATTTAGCGATATTGGGCGATTTTTAGCGAAATAAGAAATATCCTAAGATTTATTGGCTTATTTCTCTTCTATTTTCCAAAATTAAAGACTAAACTAGACCCTCTATGGGACGGTGTAATGGCTAATTTTGCATGTATTTCATTCTTTAGGGCGGGAACATGTGAAATAATACCAAGTAGTCGATTGCTTTCCTGTAGGTCCTTTAAGCAATCGATAGCTTGCTGTAAAGAAACGTCATCCAGTGTTCCAAAACCTTCGTCAATAAATAAAGTGTCAAGCTGCACTCCTCCCGCATGAGCTTGTACAACATCAGCAAGTCCTAAAGCCAAGCTTAAAGCAGCCTTAAACCCTTCCCCACCAGAAAGTGTTTTTACCGATCTAGTTATTCCTGTATGGTGATCCATTACCTCTAGATCGAGTCCACTTTGTGCGCCCCTTTTAGCAACTGCGCCGCTTCGAATAAGTTGATAGCGATGGTCTGTCATTCGATCAAGTCGAATGTTCGCCTGTAGTAAAATTTCATCCAAGAAGGAAGCCAATACATATCGTTCAAATGATAATCGTAAAGAATTATTTCCACTTGATAAATCTGCTAAGCTACCAACGACATAATAATCTGCATCTAAATTCTTCATTTTAGCTAAAATATCCTGTGTTTTATGCAAAATACCTTCATCATGCTTTAGTTTGTTACGAAGTGTTAGTAGTTTCTCGTGATATGAGCTTAACTCGTTTTTATGGTTTGAAACCTCCGCTTCAAGGTCCGTCAAATTCTCGCGTGCAGCAGAAGCTAATTGTTCCTGGAGCTGTGTTAGGCGATAGCGTATTTGACTCAGCTTATTATTATAATCATCGATCTCCAACTCGATTTCCCTCTGAAGCTCTAGTGGTAATTTAAATTGATAATATTCCTCAATTGTGTTAAACCCATAGTCTATTAGAGAATTTAGAAACCTCTCATACTGCATATCGTATTTTTTCTTTGTTTCTCTTTCAAATTTTTCTTGTTGTTCTAATACGGTTGTTTCTCGTTGCAGTGTCTCACTTATTTTTTCATAAGTTGACTTTAGCTGCTCCCATTCTTGGATAACTTTCTTATAGAGCTTCTCCTTCTCGGTCAATGTGTTTGAGAACGCTTCTGGATCTGTTAATTGTTCTGGTAACTGCTCTTGTAATTGCTCCCTAATCGTATCTGTTCGAATGAGTTCTTCGTTAACAGCTTTTAGATTATTTATGTTTAAATCAAACGTTTGTTTTAATTCACTATTCTTACTCTGTACTATTTTTCGTTCGAATTGAATAAACTCTATTTCTTTTTGTTTCTTTACAATCGCTTCTAACTTGTTTTTAATACTTTGGATTTCATGATCGACAGTTGTAAGTAAAACATCTATATCCTCTATCTTAAATTCTGGATAGATTCCTTGTATTTCAGCTTGAAGCTTGTCTACAAGACTTCGTTGTGTCTGACCATTTGTTTTATGGTCAACAAATTCACGTTGAATGGATTCAAACAATATTTCCTCTTGCTGAATTTGGAGCTTCAATTGGTCCATCTGCTCAAAATCATTTTCTATCGACTCATGTACTGCTTTATTTGGATGATGGGTCGATCCACACACTGGACATGGCTCACCTGTCACAAGCTGGTGTGCTAGAACGCTGGCAAATTGTTCCTTTTGCTGCAATTCTAAGACGGCATATTGTTCTTTTAACTGCTTCATTTTTTCTTGTTTTTCAATATACGTATTTTGAGCTAGCTTATATTGTCTTCTTAGTGCCTTAAGCTGATCTTCTTCAGCTCGAAGAACATGTAATTTATTTTGCAAATTCTCTTGGTTCTTAAGTGTTTCCTTTGTTTCATAATAGGACTTCGTTAGCACACTTTCGCTAGCTAGTTGTTTATCCATCGTAGATAGTTTAACTTCATTTTGTTGCATCTCTCTTTCAATTGCTAGGAGATTAGTATCCTCTTTTTCTTTCTCTTGTCTAAGATTATCTACTTTTTTTAATAACTGCAGGTAGTCGTTCACTTGTTCAAGCTGTTTTTTTGCTTTATTAATTTCTTCCTTTAAGCTTTCTCGCTCATGTTCTTTACTTAGAGCGTCCTGATACTTAGATTGTACCTCTGCAAAGTCATGTTTTAATTGTTTAACTTTGTCTGCTTGTCTCTGTAACAGACTAACTTGATTCTTCCATTCTTCTTTTCTAGCATTTGCCTGTTCTTCTAGAGGTAAAATTTGATCAGCAAGCTTAGCTAGCTTTAGTTTTTCTTTCTTTTCTGCTATAGAATCCTTCATTTTTTCCAGCTGTTCATATTGAACCTGTAATAGTTGCTGCTCTTTAAATTTCTCTTCAACCAAGCTCGCTTTTCTTAGCTTTTCCTCAGCAATCATTACTTTTTCTTGTTGTTTATTTTTAAGCTTCTCCTGTACCGCTTCAAGTTTTTTTGTCTCTTCGATTTCAACTGTCAACATTTCTATATAATTTTCATTTGTAGTATTTTCCTCAAATTCAACCCGCTGCCAGTCCACCTTGGAAAACTCATATTGAATATCGTTCTCTAGTTTTCTTAACTCTGCCTCTAATTCCTTAGACTTAGCTTTAAGCTCTTCAGTCACTTTTTCATAAAATTGAGTATGAAAAATTTTCTGCAGTATGGCTTCCCTTTCACGACTGTTTTCTGAGATTAATTTGCGAAATTCACCTTGAGGAATTAAAACCATTTTTCGAAATTGTTCATAATCAAAGCCTAATCTATCTTCAATCGCTTCATTAACATCCTTAATTCGCGAGGATAATAAATGCCTCTCTTCATCAACTATTTCGTAGAATTGTGCTTTAGCAGGTTCTTCCGTATACCCTTCTCCCCGCTCTTTTTTCTTTAATTGCTTTGGATTGCGAACAATTTCATACACTTTATTATTTAATGCAAATCGGAACTCTACTTCCGTTGGTTCATCAGTTGCAGCAAAATGACTTCTCAAGGAATCCTGATCCCGATCAGTTCCACTTGCTTTTCCATATAAGGCAAAACAGATCGCATCAAAAATAGTAGTCTTACCTGCACCAGTCGGACCTGTAATGAGGAAAATCGATTCATCACCTAGCTCTTCAAAATGGATTACCTGCTTGTCTAAATATGGTCCGAATGCTGTCATACTAAGCTTAAGTGCACGCATGCTATTCCCCTCTTTCCTTTGCTATTACACTAGAAATCGTTTTTTGAATATAGTTCATTCGCTTCTCATCGATATCTTCCTCGGTGATTTCCTTGTAAAATGAAGCGAAGAGTTCCATATGTGATTGGGTTTGTTTTTTTCTAATATGCTGTAAATCTAGCAAACTCTTCGTGGTTGAAAAGCCAACACGTTCCAATCGTAAAATATTAGGGTAGATTTTTCTTAGTTTGTACATTGGATCCATAATCTGACCTTTATCAAGTAGTCGTATATGCAAATAATCCTCTGGTGATTCAAGTGGCTGATTCAATAACTCTTCGAAGAATCCCTCTACTACTCGCATATCATGCTTTGGAATTAGCGGAATTGACTCTAGTTTACAATGACCCGTTCTATCTATTTCAACCATTGTTACCGATTTTTTGTGTGTGGATTCGGAAAAGGAATATTTTAAGATAGAACCACTATATCGAACGACATCACGCATAATACGCTGTGGCTGATGTAAATGTCCGAGTGCCACATAAACAAAATCATCAAAAAGACTGGCGTCTACATATGGTGTCCCACCTATCATGGAAAGTCGTTCTTCTGATTCTGACTCCATTCCACCTGCAACAAATGCATGTCCAACAAAAATATGACGATCATTCATGTTGTTATGTTCCTTTATATAGTTAGTTATTGCTTCCATTGCTGTTTGATGCGAATTTATTGTATTATCCTGGAAAAAAGCTCTCGCTTCAGCAGGTTCAATATATGGAACTAAATGAAAATAAACTGGTCCGTGTTCATCATAGAGGACAACTGGATTAAGACTTCTAGTAAGATTCGTTTCAATGTAAAGCTGTTGCGCGCGAAACATCTCTGTACCGAATTCTAATCTTTCCGGACTATCATGATTTCCTGAAATTGCAAGTACGGGTACATTTATATCTGTAACAAGGGTTGTTAATACTCGGTTTAGTAAATCAACTGCTTCTTTAGGAGGGACAGCACGATCGTATAGATCCCCTGCAATTACAACGCAATCTGGTTTCTCACTTCGTATAATATCCAATAATTGGTTTAGAATATATTCTTGTTCCTCTGTCATGTGAACACTGTTTACAATCTTACCTAAGTGCCAATCAGCTGTGTGCAGTATTTTCATCTATGTTTCCCCCTTGTGTATGCATGATTTTACTTTATTTTAACATGATTATAGTAACTTCAGTAGAAAGAAATCTTGAATAACAAACAAACGTTCGTATATAATAATAATGAGGTGATTCTCTTGATAAGTGACAGAGGCTCGATTAAATGGACTTCTTTAATGTTACCAGAGCATGTTGAACTGCTTAAGAAGATATGGAACGAGGATAAAAAAGTCGTTAAGCCAATGCTGGATGAACAAGAGCTGGAAACGATAAATAGACGTGTAATCGAAGCAAATCAAAACAATGAAGAGGTTCGTATTACGTACTTTGAAAGTGGAAAAATTATAGAGGTACAATGCATTATTTCTAAATTAGATCAATTAAATCAAGTTATAATACTTCAAGATTTAAATAAAGAAAAACATTACATCCCTTTCACTTCCATTTATTCTATCATATAAAAATGCTCTGGAAATTCCAGAGCATTAATCTTTTTCCTTCAACAAATACTGATCCCATAAGGCATCAAAAACAGCAATCGCATTTGTAAAAGGACTATTCCATTCCAGATAATCACTAATCTCGTGATACTCAGTAGAATGCTTCGGAAAGTTATGATCCTGAAACATCCAATCAGCTAATTTACTCTCATCATCTGGCTTCTTTTTTCCCCGATAAGTCATCATAAAATGATAAAAAGATCGCATATATACACCTCAAAAGCTTACAAAATTATGCCTCCATAAATTCTTGATGCTTTTCTTCTCTTTTACGATACACAGAACTAGACAATAAAATACTAATTTCATATAACAAAAAGAAAGGGATCGACACGACAATTGGCAAGAAAAAGTCTGGTGGTGTTACCATAGTGCTTATAATTACCAAAACAAAGTAAGCATATTTTCTAGTTTTCCGCATGAATCTTGGTGTTAGAATACCAAGACTTGTTAGGAACATAGCTATTATCGGTATTTCAAAGATAATAGCAAATGGTAACGTAACCCGGAATAAAAATTTAAAGTATTTTTCCGCGGTAAACATTTCGTTAAACATGCCATTATTTAACGATAATAAAAATGGCAAAATTAACTTAATAAACATAAAATAACCAACAACTAAACCGCCAAGAAATAAAAGAAAAATGGCAGGAATAAAAGCTAAGGATGCTCTTCGCTCCTTAGGGGTTAGTCCTGGTTTAATAAACATCCATAATTGAAACGCCAAGATTGGAATTGTACCTGCTATTGCGACAATCCCAGCAACTGTAATAGAGATCCAAACAATTTCTCCAACACCAATTAATGTTAATTTAAAATCAAAATCATTTAGAAAAAAATTCAAAATATCATCGACATAAATAAAACTGATGATAAAAAATGCAACAAAAAATACTGCTGATATTACTAGCCTATTTCGCAATTCAGATAGATGAGCAGTAAAATTCATTTCCTTTTCAGGGTTTTTTCGTACCATACTTTACACCTCAAGTGTTGCTAGACTTATGTATGACAAACAGAAAAGAAGATGCAAGGTTTAAAACCTTACACCTTTCTTAGTCGTTTTTTATCGTTGTATTCGTTTCTTTCGTAGGTTTTGCTTCCGTATCATCATCTGAAACAATTTCTTTTGCAGCGTTGCGAAACTCTCGTAACGAACTACCAAAGGCTTTTCCTATTTCAGGGAGTTTGGAAGGACCAAAAACTACCAACGCAACAATAAGAATTAAAATTAAACCTGGAATACCAATACTACTCATTCTCACTCACTCCAAAAGATTTTTAGTTGTCTTTTCCTTTGACGATGTCTTTTGTTTCTTTCATTTCTTCTGTTACATCTTCTGTTAAATCTTTCGTTGATTTTTTAAATTCACGTAGTGTTTGTCCAGCTGCTTTCCCGATTTCAGGAAGCTTTTTCGGACCAAAAATAACTAACGCAATGATAAGTATTAATATTAAACCTGGAATTCCAATGGTTGCCATGCTTACACCTTCTTCAATCGATTAAAGTAATTATAGTTTAAAAGCATTTGAAAAGATATGTAACCGTAAAAACTATCACAAAAAGTTCAAAAAGAATAAAGATGGTTCCTTTTAAACCATCTTTATTTTATCAGTTCTAGCCATGATATACAACTCCAAAGCAAATCACTTTATACGGTCATATTGAATAAAATAATAATCGTACGGATTTTTATCATCTCTTTTACCTTTGACCCGCGAAACTTCATTCCAATCTTCCAACGAAAAATCAGGAAAATAAATATCTCCTGCAAATTCCTCATCTATGAGAGTCACATACATCCGATCAGCGTATGGTAATATCTGTTCAAATAATCCGCCACCACCAATGACAAATATCTCGTCCTCTGGATGATCAGTACTCCACTCGAGAAAGGTATTCATATCATGAATTAGTTCTACACCCTCTGGAAGGCTGATTTCCTTCTTACTTAGAACAACATTTCTCCGATTAGGTAGTGCTCGTCCAATAGAATCAAATGTTTTTCTACCCATAATAATTGTGTGGCCTGTTGTTTTTTCCTTAAAAAACTTCAAGTCATTCGGTAAATGCCAGGGTAAATCATTGTTTGCACCTATTAATCGATTACGATCCATCGCAAATAATAATGAAATCATATAATCCTCCTTATACTGCAATTGGAGCTTTAATGGTAGGATGTGGATCATACCCAACTATTTCAAAATCAGATAGCTCAAAGTCAAAGATGGATTTTTTGTTCTGATTTAAACGAAGCTGCGGTAAAGCTCTAATATTTCTTTCTAATTGAATATTTACTTGTTCTACATGGTTTTGATAGATATGTGCATCCCCTAGTGTATGAACAAATTCACCTACATCAAGACCTGTTTCGTGTGCAATTAAATGTGTTAATAATGCATAGCTTGCAATATTAAAAGGCACACCTAAAAAAACATCTGCACTACGTTGATATAGCTGACATGATAGTTTACCATCAGCAACATAGAACTGGAACAGCGTATGACAAGGTGGTAAAGCCATGTTTGGCACATCCTCTGGGTTCCATGCCGATACGATATGTCTTCGAGAGTTCGGATTATGACGAATAGAATCGATTACATCCTTTAGCTGATCAATTGTTTCATGTTGGGATGTCTTCCAGTCTCGCCATTGCTTGCCATAAACAAACCCAAGATCACCGTATTTATTAGCAAACTCATCATCTGCTAAAACCGACTTCTTAAATATCTCCATTTGCTCTTCATATTGCTCATTAAATGTTGCATCCGTTTGACTTCGATTACCAAAGTCAGTCATATCTGGGCCAGTGTACTCATCACTTTCCACCCATTTCTTAAATGCCCATTCATTCCATATATTATTATTATTTTCTAATAGATAACGAATGTTTGTGTCCCCTTTAATAAACCAAAGTAGCTCACTTGCGACTAATCGGAATGGTACTCTCTTCGTTGTCAATAACGGAAATCCTTCCGATAAATCAAAACGCATTTGGTGGCCAAAAATGGAATAAGTTCCAGTATTCGTTCGGTCATCTCGTTTTGTACCATTTGATAAAATTGTTTTGCAAAGGTCTAGGTATGCTTGTTCTCCTTTTACCACTATATTCTCCCCCATAGTAAAATTATTTTATTTCATTGTAACATAAATCTTGTAACATAATCGTAATTCATAAATCAATTAATTTAACAATAAAACTAGTTAACAAGAGTCCAACTTTGAAAGGGGATTTTTTGCATGTTGAATGGTACGGTGGAAAGTATCGCAAAAAACACACTTTTGTATAGCTTCGTATTAAGCCAACCATTTGCCGTATATGCAGGAGCCTATCCAATATTTGAAAATAAAACACTATTAGAAGCGAAAGAATTGAATTATGGTGATCACGGTGAAGCAGTTAGAATCTTGCAATTTAAATTAAATGAGCTTTCCTATTACAATGACAAGGTTGATGGTGAACTAGGTGTTTTAACAGAGCATGCGATAAAAAAGTTTCAACGAGACCATAACATAACTATTTCTGGGCAAGCAGACAAAGAAACTATCTACGCTTTAATTGAAGTTGACATTGATAATCATTTAAAACGTTTAGAAAGGTTATCTGGATCAGTATATCCTGGATTACGGGGCGAGGATGTAAAGATTGTTCAAGAATCCCTTCAGTACTTCGGTTACTATGAAGGCGAAATTGACGGTATTTACGGACCATTAACGAAAAAGGCAGTCGAAATTGCTGAAGAACGACATAACATAGATTTTTTAGATGAAGCACCAAAACAATCCTTGTCTACGATGTATGAATCACAGAAGCAAACCTCTACTATACCAAATACCAAACAATCTAATGTAAAATCTGTATCTGTAAAAAGCAATTATTCCTCTATTATTCAAACTGCATATGCATACATTGGTACTCCTTATGTTTGGGGTGGTACATCACCTGGAGGCTTTGATTGCAGTGGATTTTTAAATTATGTGTATAGTGTGAATGGTATCACTATCCCGAGAACTGTTAGCGACATCTGGAACTATGCCCAACCAGTAAACTCGTTATCTGTTGGAGATATCGTCTTTTATCAAACCTATAAACCAGGTCCCTCTCATGCCGGTATTTACCTAGGTAATGGCCAATTTATTCATGCAGGAAATAATGGTGTGGAGATTAGTAATATGGGTGAAGCATATTGGCAACAGCGGTACTTAGGGGCAAAGAAAATTGGCGGTTAAATACTTATTAGATATATGAAATGAAACGAAAGCAAGTAATTATTTTGCACATTACTTGCTTTCGTTCTTTAGTTCCACTCTTCGAAAAACTGTTCTAAATACAATTCAACAAATGCATGCCTCTTACTTGCCAATCTTTTCGCAGCTTCTGTATGGAGTGTATCCTTTAAGGTCAAGATTTTATCATAAAAATGCTGGACAGAGGTTCCTTCCTTCTTCTCTTCATGATAAATTAATCGACCCTTGGATCCACCGTATGCAAACGTTCTGGCAATACCAATTGCGCCTATTGCATCTATTCGATCCGCATCTTGAATAATCTTACCTTCTATACTGGAAGGAATTTTCCCCTTACTAAATGATACATTAACTATCGCTTCATGAATTGCTAAAATCTGTTCTTCTGATAAATGAATGGACCTTAGAAATTCGTCCATCTTTGCCAAAGCTGCCATCGGATCTTGGAACAATTTATGATCACCAACATCATGTAGCCATGCACCGGTAATACTGATAAACTGATCCGCCTTCTCCTCCTTAGCAATATCCTCAGCAAGTCTTGCCACACGTTTTAAATGGAAAAAGTCATGTCCGCTTGAATCCTTTCCAAAAAGCTCCTGACAATACGCTTGAATGGCTTCTAATTGCTGATCTTGACTCATTTAAAATAACCCTACAATCTTACCATCTTCTGTTACATCCATTTTTAGCGCAGCAGGACTTTTCGGTAAACCAGGCATTGTCATGATATCACCAGTGAGAGCGACAATGAAACCAGCACCTATTGACGGACGAAGCTCGCGAATTGTTATGGTAAAGCCTTTGGGACGACCTAAAAGTGCTGGATTATCAGAGAGCGAATATTGGGTTTTCGCCATACAGACCGGTAGCTCTCCCCAACCTTGTTTCTCAAAAAATGCTAGCTGTTTTTTGGCTTTAGAAGAAAACTCAACCCCGTCTGCACCATATACAGTTCGAGCAATCTTAGTCATTTTTATTTCTAACGAATCCTCTAATTCATAGACTCGCTTAAAGCTCTTTTCCCCTTTTTCAATCGTTTGAACAACTTTTTGTGCAAGTTCAATTCCGCCCTCTCCGCCTTTTGCCCAAACATCTGTCATTGCAACTGTGTAGCCTCTTTGCTCACACCAAGCTTCAATGGCGTTAACTTCATTTACTGTATCTGTAGGAAATTTATTAATCGCAACAACAAAAGGTAGTCCAAAATATTGAATTGTTTCAATATGCTTTTGCAGATTTTCCATTCCAGCTCTCAATGCTTCTAAGTTCTCTTCTGTTAGGTTGTTCTTAGGAACCCCACCATGCATTTTTAAAGCTCGAACTGTTGCAACAATGACTACTGCATCTGTGTCAATATTTCCAGCTCTAGTCTTAATATCTAGAAACTTTTCAGCACCTAAATCTGCTCCAAACCCTGCTTCGGTTACAACGTATTCACCTAGTTTTACTGCTGTTTTCGTGGCAATAATACTATTACATCCATGAGCGATATTCGCAAATGGTCCACCATGGATAATGGCTGGTGTATTTTCAATTGTTTGAACAAGATTCGGCTTAATTGCATCTTTCAGTAATAGCGTCAAGGCACCTTCCACTTTTAAGTCGCGAACATAAACCGGCTCTTCCTGATAGGTATAGCCAATCATTATATTGGAAATCCGCTTTTTAAGATCCTGTAAATCAGTTGCTAAACAGAGAATCGCCATGATTTCTGATGCAACAGTTATATTGAAACCATCCTCTCTAGGGACACCACGTAAAGGTCCACCAAGACCAATAACAATTTGTCTAAGTGCTCGGTCGTTCATATCCATTACGCGCTTAAATTCAATTCTTCTAGGATCAATACCTAATTCATTACCTTGATGAATATGGTTGTCTATCATGGCTGCCAATGCATTATTTGCACTTGTGATAGCATGTAAATCCCCTGTAAAATGGAGATTAATGTCTTCCATTGGCAAAACTTGTGAGTATCCTCCCCCGGCTGCACCACCTTTAATTCCCATAACAGGTCCAAGCGAAGGCTCTCTAAGTGCAATCACCGCTTTTTTGCCTATTTTATTTAGGGCTTGTCCAAGTCCTACCGTTACAGTAGACTTTCCTTCTCCCGCTGGTGTAGGACTAATTGCTGTAACAAGAATAACCTTTCCATTTGGATTATCTGCTAATTTCTCCAATAATTTGTCGGAAAGTTTTGCTTTTGTATGGCCGTATGGCTCCCAATCCGCTTCCGCAAGATTTAAACCCTCAGCAATTTCTTTTATTGGTTTTAATCTTGCTTCTTGTGCTATTTCAATATCCGTTTTCACCATGTCAATTCCTCCTCCCATTACCGAAACATTTTTAAAAAAATGATACATATTTTTACCCTAACATTACACAATAAGATTATACAACGATTGCCAACAAAACAACAGAAAGTATTGGATTATTCTGTACAATATACCCAATAATCTTGACTGGCAATGTAAAATAAGCTATAGTTGACACAAGCAAAGAGGATTTATGGATCATTAAAATTGGTAACTTCGACATGAAAGAAGTAGGATGCTTTATGATCCAAACTTTCGTCTTAGTTGCCTTTTTTTGATACTCATTTTTCTAATTTGTATTAACACGTTTTACGTGAAAGTTTTTAGGAGGTCTATTTACATGGAAAACGGAGTAGTAAAGTGGTTTAATGCAGAAAAAGGCTATGGATTTATTTCTGTTGAAGGTGGAAATGATGTATTTGTTCACTTTTCAGCGATCCAAGGAGAAGGCTTTAAAACATTAGAAGAAGGTCAAGAAGTATCATTTGAAATTGTGGAAGGCGAACGTGGTCCACAAGCAGCAAACGTAGTTAAAAAATAACCATATAGACAAAACGGTAATCCCTTTTGATTACCGTTTTTTTTTGAACAATAAACATAGCCCCGCTTCAGTAGCGAGGCTATGTTTATTGTTAGAGCTTTGACAGAGATGCAAGTGCTTTCTCCTCTGCAGGTATCCGAATCCGTAATAAAAGAATATGAAGAATTGGAAATACGATAGCAGTGATATACGCTCCAAATAACATTGGGATAACAAATAGCTCAACGGCAACAATAATGTAGTTTGGATGCTTTACATATTTATATGGTCCCTTTCTTATTAAGGAAACACGGGGTAATACAATGATCTTGGTATTCCAAAAACGACCTAAGGAAGAAATACACCAAATACGTGCAAGCTGAGCAGCGAAAAACACGAGAAAGTAGATATAATTAAAGGAAATTTCTTGATTATCAAGCTTAGCAATTGTTTCTAGAAAAAGACTAATAAAAAATAGAAGATGTAAATAGATAAACCATTTATAATGCTCACTTCCTGCTTCAATACCACCTCTTGCTTTCATCCATTTTTCATTGTTTTTAGCGATAACTAGCTCAATTATTCTCTGGCCAATAATCAACAGTATCAATATCCACATCCATATTTGCATTATTTATCCCACTCCACCAGTATTATTTCTGAACTAAAGCCAGGTCCTAAAGCACATACAATACCCTTGTCCCCACTTTTCATATCCTCTTTTAGCCATCTTTGCAGTACGTACTGAACTGTCGCAGATGACATATTTCCGTGATCATTTAATACTTTCTCAGAATACTTTAGCTTTTCCGGATGAATATGTAGTGATTGCTTCATCGCGTCCAATACTTTTTTACCACCAGGGTGGGCAATGAAGCCTTTGATATCTTCTATTTCTACTTGCTCAACTTCCATAAAACTCAGCATATGGTCCTTCCAAATCGTTTCAACAAGTGCAGGAATGCTTTTAGAAAAGACGACTTCAAAGCCTGAGTTAACAACACCCCACCCCATCACATCGGTACTGTCTTTCTTGGTATAGGAGCTGTAGCTTTTAATCATTGGTAATAATTTATTTTGTTCTTCCCGATACTTAGATTTCTCTCCTATAAGTAATACCGCACTAATTCCATCCCCAAATAATGCAGTTCCAATTATATTACTTTTCTTATGGTCGCCACGTTGGAAGGTTAAGCTACAAATCTCACAGTTCACAAGTAATGCTGTTTTTTCTGGATTTGCTTTTAACCAATTATGAACTCGTGATAGACCGATGGCACCACCTGCACAACCTAACCCCCAGAGCGGCATCCGTTCTACATTACGGCGAAATGGCCGTTTATTCATTAGGAAAGTATCAATAGAGGGTGTTGATACTCCCGTACTTGAGACAAATACTAGCATATCTATTTCATCGTAATTTATTGTAGTTTGTTCTAAGCAATGATCCATCGCCTCTAGGGAGTATTGAATTGCAAGCTGATGATATAATCTATTCCGTTCTTCAAAGCTATGCTCCGATAAAAACCATTCCTCTGGCACAACAAGCTGCCTGTGTTTAATAGCAGCATTATCAAATACTGGTAACAGCCTTTCAATTACTCTTTCCGAATAACTGAATATATGCTGAACTAAATCTTTTACCCTTGTCTGTGATATTTCATATTTTGGAATTCCTGTTCCAACCGAACGTATTATCGCCATCTTCTCACCTTAATCAGAAACAATATTAGAGTTAGTTTGTTGCCGTTTTCATAATTTATTACGTTTTTTTACATATTTCTGCCACAATATTTACCACGGAATTTTCCAAAAACCAAGAAACACCTAGCTTTATCGCCACTATTGAACATTATTTGAACGATGCATTTGCAATATTTTCAAGAGAAAAAAATTGTGTATGATGAAGGTGCAAGAACTAATTCATTGCAAAAGGAGGCTAATTCTCATGAGTAATGATGAGAAGAAAAAAGCGAACCACAACGAAGAGAAATCAGATTTAAAGGGCACATTTGTTTCTGTCATGATTTTAGGTGTATTTTTAGTTATTAGCTGGATTGGTGCCTTTACATTATTTCTCTCAAGGTAGATTTATTAAAAGGAGTGTGAGTGGACAATGCATTTGCATAAGTATGAAAAAATTTGGCTGACATTTGGAATTGGCGCTTTAGTTATTTTCTTAATTGTTCTAGGTTATGGTGCCTTCTACAAAGGGACACATCCACAAAGTCACGGAGTTACTATTGATCAAAATAACATCGAATCTAATGAAGCATTTAAACCAGAGAACCTTGGTTTAACAAAAGTGGATGATGATAAGTACATCATCAATATTGCCGCTAGTGCTTTTAATTATGATCTAGGAAAAGATGAGGAAGGAAATGTAGTCAAACATATTCGAATTCCTAAAGGCTCCAAAGTATTATTTCAGGCCACGTCAAAAGATGTAATTCATGGATTTAATGTCGCTGGAACGAATGTAAATATGATGGTAGAACCGGGCTACATTAGTAGCTTAGAAGTCGCTATGAATAAACCAGGGACGTATACAATTGTTTGTAACGAATATTGTGGAGTTGGACATCATTTGATGTATGCCACTTTGGAGGTGTATGAATAATGGAACTGGCAAAAAAAATGAAGGAAACAAAATTAACTCAAGAATTACCAATTTCAAAACAGGAATCTAAGCTTTATATGTCTTATATTTCTGTAGCATTTATTGCCTTATTAATTGGTGGATTAATGGGATTGCTTCAGGTGTTTGTACGATCTGGAAAATTCACCCTACCTTTTGGAATTGATTATTATCAAGTACTTACCGTGCACGGTGTTATCTTAGGTCTTGTCTTAACAACATACTTTATCATCGGTTTTCATTTTTCATTGATGGGTAAAACTGTTGGTATTTCCCTTAAACAACGTAGAGTAGCTTGGGTAGCATTTTGGATTATGGTAATGGGTACCATTATGACAGCGACGACTATTCTATTAGGGGAAGCAAGTGTTCTATATACGTTTTATGCACCGTTACGTGCACATCCAGCATTTTATATTGGCCTTGCACTTGTTATTATAGGTAGCTGGATAGCTGGTTTTGTAAACTGGAGTCAATTAGCCGTTTGGAAAAAAGCACATCGTGGTGAGAAGTCACCTTTACTTGCATTCATGGTAACAATCAATACTCTATTATGGTTTATTGCCTCTCTAGGTGTTGCAGTTGCAGTTTTAGTACAATTTATCCCATGGTCTCTTGGCTATGCAGAAACCATAAATGTATTATTAAGTAGAACACTATTCTGGTACTTTGGACACCCGCTAGTATATTTCTGGTTGTTACCTGCTTATATGGCATGGTATGCAATAATCCCTAAAATTATCGGCGGAAAAATCTTTAGTGATTCTTTAGCTAGATTGTCATTTGTATTATTCTTATTCTTCTCCATTCCAGTTGGATTTCACCACCAGTTAACAGAGCCTGGTATTGATTCAACCTGGAAATTCATTCAAGTAGTATTAACATTTATGGTAATAATCCCAAGTTTAATGACTGCATTTTCATTGTTTGCAACGTTTGAAACTACTGGTCGTAGAAAAGGTGGAAAAGGATTATTTGGATGGTTTAAGAAGTTACCATGGAAGGATGTACGCTTCCTAGCTCCATTTATTGGTATGCTAGCCTTCATCCCCGGTGGTGCTGGCGGTATTATCAACGCTTCACACCAAATGAATGCTGTTGTTCACAATACCATTTGGGTTACAGGACATTTCCATTTAACCGTTGCAACAACTGTTATGTTGACTTTCTTTGGTATTAGCTACTGGCTGATTCCTCATTTAAGAGGGAGAAAACTCACTCCAAAACTAAATCGCCTTGGTATTATCCAAGCAATCATTTGGACAGTTGGTATGGCAATAATGTCTGGAGCAATGCATATTGAAGGTCTATTAGGAGGACCTAGACGTTCTTCATTCTCTGAATATGGTGGAGGAGAGCAGGTTCATGCATGGATTGGCTATCAAATGGCTCAAGCTATTGGAGGAACGATATTATTTATTGGTATCATCTTAATGGTTTTCATCTTTATTAAATTAACATTCTTTGCACCAAAGGGTGAAGAAGATTTCCCTATCGCATCAGAGGAAGAAGATGCAGAACCAACCCCACCTTGGTTTGAGAACTGGAAGCTCTGGATTGGTATTACTGTTGTATTAATTTTAGCGGCTTACTCAGTTCCCGTAATGGACATTATCCAACATTCTCCTGTAGGATCTGCTCCATTCGATTGGCCAATCGGAAGGTAAAAAGTAACCCTAAAAAGGACTGCTTTATTGCAGTTTCTTTTTAGGGTTACCTATTAATAGTTCCTAAAACTGATAAATATTACGATATTTCGTCGTTAAATACTCCACTAAATAATCTGGATTTAAGCCTTCACCTGTCACATCTTTTAATATATCCAATGGTTTTTTAAGCTTTCCATATTGATGAATATTTTCTGTTAACCAGTTGCGTATCTTTGAAAAATCCCCTGACTGAATAATACCATCAACATCCAAGGTCTCACTCATCTTATGCTTAAATTGAGCAGCATACATATACCCGAGTGCATAGGATGGAAAATAACCAAAATCTCCACCAGCCCAGTGTATATCTTGCAATACACCTTCTCGATCAGTTGGTGGCTTAATGCCAAGATATTCAACCATCTTCTCATTCCATAAATGGGGCAATTCCTTCACTTCTATATCACCATTGATTAATGCTTTTTCCAATTCATAGCGAACCATAATATGAAGCGGATACGTTAATTCATCAGCTTCAATTCGAATGAAGGAAGGTTTCACCTCATTGACAGCCTGATAAAAATCTACTACTGAAACCTTATCAAATTCAATTGGAGCATATTTTTTAAATAAATCATAATGGGATTCCCAGAAGACTTTATTTCTACCAAGGAAATTCTCCCAGAATAAAGACTGGGACTCATGGATGCCCATGGAAGTACCAGAAGCTAAAGGAGTTCCTTCTAGCTTCTTATCAATATTTTGTTCATATAAGGCATGACCTGCCTCATGAATGATACCAAATACTGCCATTCGAAAATCTTGTTCATCATAACGAGTTGTTATTCTGACATCATTAAGATTAAGTGTAATTTCAAATGGATGAATCGTATCATCCAAGCGTCCAGCATCAAAATCATAGCCCATACGATTTAAAATCTCAATTGAAAAATTCTTCTGGTCCTTCTTTGGAAAATGTGTTGTTAAAATAGAAGTATCTGGTTTTACAGAACTATCTTGAATTTTTTGTAATAGCTCAGTAAGTGACTTTCTAACTTTAGGAAAGACTTCATCTAATGTTTTAACCGTTACACCTGGCTCGAAATTATGAAGTAATGCATCATAAATATTCTCTTCATAACCCCAGTAATTTGCAAACTTTTTATTGAAATCTACTAGTTTTTCTAAGTAAGGCTGGAAATCAGAAAAATTCGCCTTCTCCCTTGCATCTTGCCAAACAGCTTCTGATTTTGATTGTAGCATCACATATTCTTTAAATTCGTTTTCAGGTATTTTTTGATTCTTTTCATAAATTTCAAGGCACTCCTGAACAGATTTCTGAATTAATTGATCCGATGTTTGCTCCTTTAGTTCATCAATGAAATTCTTCATTTTATCTGATACTTGCATTTGATGTAGTTTTTGAGCAAGATATCCTACTACTTCAGATCGTTGCTCTACACCTTTTTTTGGAATTTTTGTCCGTAAGTCCCATTGAATTAAGGAAATAGCTTCACGTAAGGCATTTTGTTCTTTTAAAAAATCCATAAAATCCTTTTCTGTTTCTGTGATAGTTGCCATCTTATTCACTCCCCTATTTTCTTGCCGAAATACTGATAATAATCAGTCTTGATAAAACCATTAAATAACTTACGCTTCTTAGTTGCTTTTTGACCATAATATTTTTCAAACTCTTCAAACGCTGTTAGTATATAAACACTCCATGAAGGATGTTTCTTCATAATGTTTCCGAATTCTTGATAAATCTGTATAACTGTTTCTTGATCGCCCAATCGTTGTCCATATGGTGGGTTTCCGATAATATATCCATTGTCATTTCTAATGGACAAATCGCTAATTTGCATCTGTTTCCAAGTGATTAGCTCTCCTAGTCCTGCTTCTAAACTATTCTCTTTAGCGATGGTAATCATTTTATGGTCGATATCGCTTCCAATAATCTCTAGCTTTTCATCGTATTTCGCTAAATCCTCCGCTTCTAGGAAAGCCTCTTCCCAATATTTTGGGCGAATAAACTTCCAATTTTCAGAATCAAATTCGCGGTTAAATCCAGGTGCAATATTTTGCCCGATTAATGCCGCTTCAATTGCAATGGTTCCAGAACCACAAAATGGATCTATTAATGTGTATTCTGGTTGCCAATTGGTTAATAGTACTAAAGCTGCAGCCATGGTTTCCTTAAGTGGAGCCTCCCCTTGACCAACTCGATAACCTCTTTTATGTAAGCCAACACCTGACGTATCAATAGTCAACAATGCTATATCTTTAAGTATAGATACTTCTACTTTATACATGTCACCTGTCTCTGGCATTTTTGAAGCCATTCCATACTTAATTTTTAAACGTTCGGCGATAGACTTCTTCACAATCTTTTGGCAATCTGGAACACTATGTAAAGTTGATTTAACTGATTTCCCGGAAACAGGAAACTGTCCATCCTCACTTATGTAATTTTCCCACGGTAATGCTTTTGTACCTTCGAATAATTCATCAAATGTTGTCGCTTTAAATTCCCCTACCACCAATTTTATCCGATCTGCAGTCCTTAGCCAAAGATTACATCTAGGGATTGCTGAAATTGGAGCATCAAAAATTACTTTACCATTATCTACTTGTACTTCATAACCTAAATTACGTACTTCGTTTGCAACAACGGCCTCTAACCCCATAGCAGCTGTAGCAATCAATTTGATTTTCTGAGCCATCGATAAATTCCCTTCAAATGGTTTTTAAACAACAATAGTTTACCACACCAAGAAAAATAAAATAACCTTTCTGCATTATATAATACAGAAAGGTTATGTTCCAATCCTTGTAAGACCATTAAATACTCGATAAGCCATGTTCTGTCCCATTTGTACTACTAACGGTGGTCGGCCTCGTACACAGGGTGTAATCATCTATCTACAGGCAGTAACCTGTCCCTCGTTCGGTTCATTTCCCTACTAAAGGATGCCCCTACCATTATTTGGGTTGCTCACTCGTGGGGTTTACCGCGTTCCACCTAAAGTGTTTCCACTTTAGCTACGTCACTGTGGCACTTTCAAGGATATAATTCCATATCGTATGACTTAGGAACTTCACCTGCCGTTAACCAAAATAGTTACCTTGACTTATGAATTCATCAAGCACGAACACTACAAACATCTCAGTTTGTGTGAGCATGGACTTTCCTCTACATGAATCATGCAGCGATTACATGAGTATTTAATTATTAACTATCCTATATTCTAACATAAACTTATTTGTTTTTCATTGGTAAAAAAAGTTAGAAACTAGGAATCTGCATTGGCATATTTACTGCCAAAAACTGCCTTTTCTAAATTTGAAAGTCGCTTTAAAACATCATAGTTAACCTGTGGTGCTCCACTTGCTGATCTAGTTTTTACTTGATTTTCACTCGATTTTTTCAAACGAATAATTTCCTGTTTCAATCGATCAATCTCTTGTGTAAAAGCTTCGTAATCTTGAATAACGATGTCTAGAAATTCATCAACTTCCTCTTGGTTATAACCTCTCATAGCGGTTTTAAAATCTTTTTCTAAAATATCCTTGCCACTAAGTTTAATTTGATTTCCATTCACTCAGTTTCACCTCATTTATTTCATCTGTACTTGATGTCATTAGTTATTATTATTTCATGTTATTTAACTATATGTACGAGTCTCCTTTTTTATTATAGCAAAAAAGTAAGAAGCTGAACACTCAGTCCTCTTACTTTTCTTTCGTTTGCTATGTATTACTTTTCCATATCAGATTTTTTAAATGAGAATGGAAGTAATTCATCCATTGTAGTCGACAATGTGTTTGTTCGTAAATTTGTAAGATGAATTACCATATCAGGATCAAAAAACTCACTCATTACTTGTCGACATGAACCACAAGGTGGTACTGGTCGTTCTGTATCTGCCACAACGGCCATTTCTACAAAATCAGTTTCCCCTTCTGATATAGCTTTAAAGATTGCTACACGTTCAGCACATAAAGAAACAGGAAAAGCTGCATTTTCAATATTACATCCTGTATAAATTTTCCCAGATTTAGTTAATAAAGCCGCTCCAACAGGAAAATTTGAATAAGGTACGTAAGCCTGTTCTCTCATTTCTATAGCTTTATCTATAAGAACTTTTTTAGACAAAACCTCATCCCCTTCATTAAGTGTGGAAGCTAATTATAGTAAAAGTTGCAAAAAATGTAAAGATAGATGAGTATTAAGACTCTATTGCACGTAAAAGTTGATCCAAAACATAAAGAACAGATTGATTTAATTCCATGTATCTTCTTCTTCTAACATCAATGTAGTAGCTATGCATTAATAAAAGCTCCATATTTTCTTTAGTCGATACAATTTGATTTGGATGTACACTTATCTTATTCTCTTTTATGAATTTTAAAGCAAGTTCTTGCCAAATCTCCAACAAATCATAAATGGGTGATGTCTTTTTCTTTACCATAACAAAGAATTCTTTGTCTCTACGGTCTTCTGGTGGATTATTTTCTTCAAATACCTGCTTTAAATCTTGTAGATACTTTTTAAGCTTTATGGTATATTCGGTTAATTCCATCATGATTCCTCAATTCTTTCATTCTATAGTAATAATGTACCATTTCTTTTCTAATATTTGCATCAATATGAACTTGAGGAAAAATAAAAAAAGCTTCATTTAACATGAAGCTCGCGTACAAATACTGTTGCTTGTTCAATTGCTTTCTTCTGATTAAGAAAGGAAAGCTGCACTTCCTCATCAATTTTTAAAGTAAGTTTTTGTTCTGCCAAACGGGCTCGGTCTCCAATAACGTGTAATGCGGCTTCAAAATCCTTTCGCGCTACTCCGTTTTGAATATTGTCTTTTCTCAAAGCAAGACCCATATCATCACTCCTACTATCATTTAATAGCTTAATTCTATAGCTATCTCACCATCTCCTGCCCCTTCGACAAAAGTAGTTGCTAATATACAAAAGTAGTGGATAAACTCATTTTTTTTTACTTTTAAGACAAACTAAGCAATAAAGGAGGTTTTTTTATGAAAGACAAACAGAAAAACAAACAAAAAGAAGTACTTAATGGAAAACCATTAAAATCTGGAGATAAAAAGCTCAATGGCCCTAACCGTCCTTCTACTTAAGTTAGAAAGCAATAACACTTGTAACTAAAATTTAAGAAGTTAAGTTTTTCTTAAAGGATTTGCATTATCAGCAAATCCTATTTTCATTAAAAAAACTTTTTCATATGATAATAAGCAAATACCATATTCCTTTTTCGATAATATGACTTTCCAATTTCAATAGGCTCTTCGGTAAGGGAATTGGACCATTTATTTCTTATCCCCCTTAATTCCAGCCAGTCGTTACGTATAATATCTTGGTGGTCGATAATAGGATAAATTGTCCTTAACAATGGGCTTTTAGGAAAATGATAATAGGTGTATTTTTCATAATCGTATCTACTTCCTGTGTGTTCAACAAAACGGATAAAATCCAGGATTTCTTTATGTATGCTCGGATGAAATAATTGGGATGCTAGTCTTTTACCTAATGTGATACGATTTGTAAGATTGGTAAATCCACGAACATACCCACCATAGATTTTCCCATTTAAAGTAGGGAGAAGAACTGCATTTAACATGATATAATTTTGTAATTGATACGGTACCGATAAAAAGACCTTCCTTTTAAAAAAGGGTTGCGCGATAACAGGCTTTTGAATAACATTTTGTTCATTAATAATCAGCGAAGTCATTAATCGATTCCTATCTTTATTTTTCCAAAAATAATTCCATTCCTGAATCATAAAATTAGATACCTGTATTTCACTTAGGAGATGAAATAATGGCCTGTTATGGCGAAGTGATATTTCATATAGTATGAGCTGTGGGTATGCATCTGAAAATATAAGCCAATTTGCTCGCTCGTAGGTCATAAATAGACGCATTCGCTGGTGTTCTCCCAGTATCTCTTTGTATGGGGCTAAATATAAATCAGTCATATTCCAACCTGCATTTCTTGAGACAATACTTGCAAGAAGTGCCCATTTTATTTCTGGGTACTTAAAATAAAAACGCTGATAAGCTTTTGTCCTAGAAATGTTGTCTATATTATGCTTCCTTGTTTTATTTATTATATAATAGATGTAATCCTCAGTATTCCTAATCATATTCATTGATAAATCCTGCCTATTCTATGAATTTATGAGATTATAGTTACCATGCAGGCATTTTTCTGTTATGATACTGTATTATGCTAGGAGGCATAACCATGAATTATCCGAATGGAAAACGAGCAGTTAAAAGCAGCCCAATGAATCACTCATTTTCAAATCGAGGAATGACACTGGAAGAGGATATTAATAGCACCAACCAGTATTATTTAGATATGGATCTAGCAGTGATACACAAAAAGCCAACACCTGTACAAATTGTAAAAGTAAATTATCCAAAAAGAAGTGCTGCTGTTATAACTGAAGCTTATTTTAAACAGGCATCAACTACGGATTATAATGGCATATATCGAAATCAATACGTCGATTTTGAAGCAAAAGAAACAAAAAACAAAACATCTTTTCCACTAGCTAATATTCACGACCATCAAATTAAACATATGGAATCTGTAGTAAAGCATGGTGGAATCTGCTTTATGATTATACGGTTTTCATTTTATAGTGAAACATATTTTCTAGAAGCGAAAGAATTACTGCCCTATTGGTATGAAAAAGAGGCAGATGGTAGAAAATCAATACCATACATTGATATCAAGCTTAAAGGCCATGAAATACCTTTTAAATATCAAACAAGAGTTGATTACTTAACAATAATTGATCAGCTTTATTTCTAGATTGGAGGTAGTGAGAAATGGCAGAAAACAGCCAAAGTCGCACTGCACGACGAAAACAAAAAAAGGCCAAAAAGAAACCTACTTGGAAAAAAATAATAAAAATATTCTTTATCATATGTTTAATTATTGGACTTGGAGTAGCTGGGTTATTTACTTATTATATTGCCACAGCTCCTGATCTTGATACGTCGAAATTAACAGATCCACTTTCTTCTAAAGTTTATGATCAAGATGGTGAATTGATTGCTGACTTAGGAGACATTAAACGAACAAAAATTACCTTTGATGACTTACCTGAGAAATTAATTAATGCCGTTACTGCTACAGAGGATGCGAGATTTTTTAAACATCCTGGTATTGATATCAGACGTATTGGTGGAGCAATTATAGGTAATGTTCGAAATGGATTTGGATCTGAAGGTGCTAGTACGATTACACAACAGGTGGTAGAAGGATACTTCCTTTCGAATGAAAAGAAAATCAAATTAAAAGTACAGGAACAATGGCTCGCATTGAAATTAGAAAAGAAATATTCGAAAGAACAAATCCTTGAAATGTATCTTAATAAAATTTATTACGGAGCTGGTGCATACGGTGTAGCTAAAGCTGCAGAAACGTATTTTGGTAAAACTGATTTACATGATTTAACATTAGCAGAGGCTGCTATCCTAGCTGGATTACCACAGCGTCCATCGGCATACGATCCATTTAAAAATCCTGATTTAACAAAGGAAAGAATGAAAACAGTATTAACTTTAATGGTACGTCATAACAAAATAACACAGGCTGAAGCGGATGAAGCACTTAAGACTGATATCCCTTCCCTTCTAGTAAAAGAAAAACCTGATCCTAAGCCGTATGATGCCTTCATTCAGCAGGTTCAGAGAGAGGTTGAACAAAAGCTTGAAGGTGCCGATATTTATACTGATGGTCTGCAAATCTATACTACGTTAGATAAGGATGCACAAGATCATGTAGAATTTTTACTTTCTGATGACGCTAATAATCCTGTTGCATACCCGAATGATGACCTACATGCTGGTATGGTAGTCCTAGATTCAAAAACAGGAGCAATTCTTGCTATTGGTGGAGATAGGAATTATAAGAATGGCTTTAATTACGCAATACAAGGTGGAAACCAGGCAGGTTCAACCTTTAAACCAATTGTTGCTTATGGACCTGCTATTGAATACAATAAAATGTCCACCTATCAGCAAATAAATGATGATAAGCCGTACGAAATTGCTGGAAGTAATGGGCAAGTAATTCGAAACTGGAACCGTACTTACCAAGGTTGGATGACTGCGCGATATGCGCTTCAAGAATCACTAAACGTACCTGCTGTAAAGACCTTAGTGGATGTTGGTTATGATAAATCACAGCAATTCGCGAATAATCTTGGTATTGAATTTGTTGATGGAAAACCAAAATTAACAGATGCTATTGGTGGTGCAGACACTACTGTAAACCCACTTCAATTAGCGGGTGCATATCAAGCATTTGCCAATGAAGGTATACGTAATGAGCCATATGCAGTTTCTAAAGTTGTCTTCCCTAACGATCAGACGGTGGATTTAACACCAGAGCCTAAGGTTGCCATGTCAGATTATACAGCGTTTATGATAACAGATATGTTAAAAACCGCTTTATCTCAAGGTTCATCAGGTGGCCCTGCAAGAATACCTGGTCTACCTGTAGCAGCTAAAACAGGGACAACTAACTTAAAGGATGTTGAAGGTGTTAAAGACTCTTGGATTGCCGGTTATACAACCAACTACACTATGGCCGTTTGGGTAGGATATGATAAAGACAAACGAACTATGGATAGTGAAAAATATGTGGCCCATGCCCTATTCAAACAAACAATGAGTGAACTATCCAAGGGTGTTGAAACTGCAGACTATAAGATGCCAGATTCTGTAGTAAAGGTTAAAGTAGAAAAAGGATCTAATCCTGCTGCTTTACCGAGTGAATATACACCTGATTCTCAAATAGTAACAGAACTGTTTGTAAAAGGAACAGAACCTAAAAAATCATCTGAGAAATACGATAAGCTAGACCCTGTATCCGGTTTGAAGGCAGATTACAAAAAAGAAAAAAATGAAATAAAAGTTGAATGGAAATATGACTCTGATAAAGATGTCTCGTTCGAAGTTGCTGCTAGTGTAGATGGTGGTGCGATGAAAGTCCTATCCACAACCGATGATAAAAAGATTGATATAACAGAGGTAAGCGGTGATTCAAACTATACGATTCAGGTTACAGCATTCTTAAAGGATGATGATAAAGTTCGTAGTGAACCACAAACAGTTACCGTTAATATTAAAGAGGAAGAACCAGAAACTCCAATTAAACCAGTAGATAATTTATCTGCTGTATACGATCCTAATAAGTCCATCATTGATGTATCATGGGGCTATAATGGACCTCCTGCTTCCTATGAAGTAAGAGTAGAGGGGCCACAAGGTGGTACACAGATGGTTAATTCAAAGGGTATTGAAATAAGTGGTAACTTTGAACCTGGTCAAAGCTATACGATCTATGTTACCGCTATAGGTAAGAATGGTGCAAATCAAGGTAGTCGTAGTGAAACACGTCAGGTAACACTTCAAATACCAGGTAACCAAAATACCGAACCAGATCCTGGAGATGAAACTGATACAAGTCCTCCTAGTGATGATGAAAATGAAGAATCATAAATAAAAGCTATCAACATTAGGTTTTTCCTAATGTTGATAGCTTTTTTCTTACCTATCTTTCATTCTCTTTTGCCCTTCTCGACAAATATCAAGTAATGGACACTCTGGACAGTTGGGATTTTTTGCTTTACAGTGGTAGCGTCCGAAGAAAATTAAGCGGTGATGTGTAACACTCCACTCTTCCTTAGGTACTTTCTTCATGAGGGTCTCTTCCACTTCTAATACAGAGTCTTTCCATTTACATATACCTAGTCGTTTTGAGACTCTTTCGACATGCGTATCAACTGCAATTGCTGGTTCTCCAAAGGCAACTGAAGCAACTACATTTGCAGTCTTCCTTCCTACCCCAGCTAATTTGATCAGTTCTTCTTTTGAGTGCGGAACCTCGCCTCCGTATTCCTCTATGAGAGACTTACAAAGCTTTTGAATGTTTTTAGCTTTATTGCGAAATAAACCGATTGACTTAATATCATTTTGTAATTCTTCTAGCGGTACTTGGAGGTAATCTTCTGGTGTTTGATATTTTTTAAACAAATCCTTAGTTACCTTATTGACTAGTGCATCGGTGCATTGTGCCGACAATACTACCGCTATCACTAATTCAAATGGATTAGCATGCTCTAATTCACATTCCGCGTTAGGAAACATCTTAGCTATTTCATCTAAACAATATCTAATTTGCTTCTTGTTTAACATTATTCCTCTCCCTCTAGCCAATTGTAATAAAAGGAAGTGTCCCTTTTCTTCGTTGTCGTATTTGTATATTTCGTTGCTTGATGATCATGAAACTTTTTCGTGGCTTCTCTAGCCTGTTCAACTGTATGTATCCCCTTCTTTTTCCATTCCCTAAGAATTCGATCCATATATTTGAAATTCAGCTTTCCCATTAGTACAGATTCACGTAATGCTGCTTTTATTAATGCAGGTGATAGTTTGTCTTCATCTAGCCATAGGTTAACGGTCTCGATCTCAAAGGGTGATAACGGTCGGCCGAATTCCTGTTCAAACAGAATAAATAAAGAACCGTCTTCGTTTTGAACCCTCTCTTCCTTCACAGGTTCAAATAACTTCTCCCATAATGGTTCAAGTGAATATGCCTCACTCCATTGTTCTTGACTATTTTCCTGCCGCTCTATTTTTAAGAAGCCCTTCTGAATTAATTTTCTTAATAATCGCGAACACGTTTGCTCATCTGTTGTTAGCATGCTCGTCAATTCTTGCAAAGTTGGGAAATAGTTCCCATTAGAGATAGATCGATGTATCTGAATGAGTAGTACTAATTCTATCTCATCCAATCCTAATTTATTATACTTTTGTAGTAATAAATTAGGAATGACAACCTGATTGGCTAATATATGTTGAAATGGTAATGAATTTGTCATGTAATTGCACCTCAATACTAGTATAGCATGTCCAATGGATTCTTGGCTTAAAAAGAAGGCTGTCTCGTTACTACTGAGACAGCCAGTTTTTAGAAAAGTTATTAAGGATATAAGCGATTTAATAATCTTGGGAATGGAATAGTTTCACGAACATGTTCAACACCAGAAATCCATGCAACTGTTCGTTCTAGTCCTAAACCAAATCCAGAATGAGGAACACTTCCATATTTTCTTAATTCTAGATACCATTCATATGCTGGACCAGTTAAACCATGCTCCTCATATCGCTGTTTCATAAGATCTAAATCATTAATTCTCTCGGAGCCGCCAATAATTTCTCCATAACCCTCAGGTGCAATTAAATCTGCACAGAGTACAACCTCTTCACGATTAGGATCCGGCTTCATATAAAATGCTTTAATTTTTGCCGGATAATTCGTAATAAATACTGGTTTATCAAAGCTCTCAGCTATTGCAGTTTCATGTGGGGCACCGAAATCTTCTCCCCATTCAATATCTGTGAATCCTTTATCTTTTAATAATTGAATAGCGTCATCATAAGAGATACGTGGGAATGGCGCTTTTACCTTTTCAAGCTTTGTAATGTCTCTCTCTAAAATGCCAAGCTCTAATTGGCAATTCTTAAGGACAGATTGAACAACATAACTAACATAATTCTCTTGAATTTGTAAGCTCTCTTCATGTTCTACAAATGCCATTTCCGGTTCAATCATCCAGAATTCAATTAAATGTCGGCGTGTTTTCGATTTTTCAGCACGGAATGTTGGACCAAAGGAAAATACTTTACCAAAGGCCATCGCTGCCGCTTCCATATATAGCTGTCCACTTTGAGATAGATAAGCATCTTCATCAAAGTATTTCGTATGGAATAGCTCAGTTGTTCCTTCAGCCGAAGCACCGGTTAAAATTGGTGGGTCAATCTTTACATAGCCATTTTCATTAAAGAACTCATAAGTGGAACGAATAATTTCATTACGAATTTTCATTATGGCATGCTGTTTTTTGGAACGTAACCATAAATGACGATGATCCATTAAGAATTCTGTACCATGTTCTTTAGGTGTAATTGGATAATCGACTGACTCATGAATCAATTCTATATTAGATACTTGCATTTCAAAGCCAAATTTAGAACGAGTATCTTCGACAATTGTTCCTGTTATATACATTGAAGATTCTTGCGTCATGTTCTTTGCAAGCTGGAATATTTCCTCACTTACATCATTTTTCGCAACAACTGCTTGTATAAAACCAGTCCCATCACGTAATTGTAAAAATGCAATTTTACCACTAGAACGCTTGTTAGATAACCAAGCACCAATGGTAACTTCCTTCCCCTGAAATTCAGGTACTTGTGCGATAGTTGTTTTCAAAAAAATTACCTCCAATAGAGAAAAATTTTGCTAGTATTAAGGGTTTAATTTGCTCAGTTATTTAAGATGTTTTTCAACAAAACGATGAATACGTGATGCCGCTTCTTCGAGTTGTTCCTTAGAAATAGCATAGGAAAGTCGGATAAAATCTGGAGCTCCGAATCCTGATCCTGGTACAACTGCAACTCGTTCCTCATCTAATAGAGCACTCGCCCAATCATCCACATTCTTAAATCCATTCATCTTTGCTGCATTAGCTACGTTCGGAAATAAATAAAATGCTCCTTTAGGCTTTTGACAGGTTATACCTGGAACCTTAATGATTAAATCATATAATGCATCCAGTCTTTCTGCAAATACTTTCCTCATTTCAATGGTTGGATCAACTTCTGCTTGATATGCAGCTAATGCGGCGTATTGAGCAATAGAGGTAGGGTTAGAAGTTGAATGAGATGCTAGGTTGGTCATTGCCTTAATTATAGCTGAAGGACCAGCTGCATACCCTATTCTCCACCCTGTCATTGCATGTGACTTAGAGACCCCATTAATAACAATGGTTATCTCCTTTAAATCCGATGATAATCCTGCGATTGAAATATGTCTATCCTCTGAATAAATAAGTTTTTCATATATTTCATCTGAAACAATTAAGATATTGTGCTTTATACAGATTTCACCCAATGCCTCTAACTCGTCCTTCGTGTACATCATCCCTGTTGGATTGCTTGGCGAATTAATAATAATAGCCTTTGTTTTATGTGTGATAACATCTTCTAATTGTTTTGGAGAGATTTTAAATTCATTCTCTTCAAGACCTGGCACATAAATTGGCGTACCTCCTGCCAGCTTAATTTGTTCTGGGTAGCTAACCCAATATGGGACAGGAACGATTACCTCATCACCTTCATTTAATAACGCTTGAAATAGTGTATATAGTGCATGTTTTGCACCGGAAGTTACTATAATTTCATCCGATTTATATGAAAGATTATTATCACGTTTTAGTTTTTCAATAATAGCTAGCTTTAACTCCTGTATACCGCCGGTTGGAGTGTATTTTGTTTTTCCGGCCTCCATTGCTTTTATAGCAGCATCAATGATGTAATTGGGAGTATTGAAATCTGGTTCACCCGCTCCTAGCCCGATTACGTCAAAACCATTTTGCTTTAGCTCATTGGCTTTCGCTGTTATAGCCAAAGTAGTAGAAGGTGTTAATGTTTGTACTCGTTTTGCAATATCCATTACGAAATCACCTCTTATTGGAACATTTTCTTAAAACGAAATTCTTCATACTGAGAACCATCATAAATGGAAACATATTCTAATACATAGCGATTTGCTTCATCCTGATAACTTATTTCCCATAATGGGGTATCCTTTAATATTGCAGGAACTATTTTGATGAGACTGCAGTTTTTACAGCCTTGCTGCCAATTTTCCCTTACCTCATCAGACGAAATGGTTTCATCTTCGTTCACTATCGTAATTTTTTGTGCCTTGTCATCAGGTACAAATGCAATCTGTGTTACCTTATCGTCTGTCTTACCGTAAATTACATGATAACCATTTTCACCAAAGAACCTAGACGTTTTTAAAATATCAACAATCGAGCTTTCTTGAATGACTCTCTGTTCAGCCACTTGGAAGCCTGCAGTTTTGCTATCCTGTATTTGGTTATATAAGACGATTAAAAAAATTATAACAGCAAGAAACAATATCAGTAAAATAAGTAATATCCATTTAACTACCGAGGGTAACTCAAAGGATCGTTTATTCATAAAAAGTTGTTTTCGAGCCAACTTCTATTCTCTCCATATCCATTTATATAGTTTTAATTTTGCTTGTATCATCATCATAAACCCTCCGAATTCAGCTATACATTTAATTTACTGTTATAATTATCAATTATTACTAAACATAGATACCAGCTATACGTCTATACTATAAGTAAAGTTGAACTTAAATAAGATGAAACACATACATTATACCAAGCAATTCTTGATTTTTGTTTTGTTTTTATTTATTTCAACCAAAAATTTCTAAACACCATACCATCCTGCTTACTGATGCTCTTTGCATCAGTATTTTTTTTAGAACCAATCGAGCGCTTTTTTCATTAGCTCTGCAGTTGAATTGAAAGCAATAGGTACTTGTGGTATAGATTCAGTGAAATACTTCCCATAGCGAGATTTTATTATTCTTGCGTCACAAATAAATACGATTCCTCTATCATTATTCGATCGAATAAGTCGTCCAAATCCTTGCTTAAATCGAATTACTGCATTCGGTAAAGAAAGATCATAAAAAGCATTCTCTCCAATATTTTTCATTGCTATGGATTTTGCTTCATAAACTGGGTGATTCGGTGGCTGGAATGGTAACCGAACAATCATTAAACATGACAAATCATCTCCAGGAATATCTACACCTTCCCAAAAAGAGCTTGTTCCAAGTAATATGGATTGATCGAAGGTTTGGAAGTTCTTCTTAAGCCTCTCCCTACTACCACTAGAAATACCTTGTGCAATTAAGACATATTTCTCGCTCTCCATTGATTCTTTTAACAAATAATACGATTTCTTAAGCATATCATAAGAGGTAAATAAGACAAGCATCCTCCCACCTGTTATTTCTGCAAGGGATAGAATTGTTTCACAAGTTGCATGAATGAAATCATCTGTATTACCGTAGGTTACATCTGGAAAGTCATTTGGAACCATTACTCTGACCTGATCAACATAAGAGAAAGGAGATGGAATTTTTTGAGTCTCAAGCCGATCACTGGAGAGACCTAATCTCTTTTGTATATATTGAAACGAATTTTTCATTGTTAAAGTCGCACTAGTTAAAATAACACTTTCCTTCACATCAAAAAAACACTCCGCTAAAATCGTTGCCACATGTATAGGCTCACTATAGAGATATACAGCATTTTTCGCTCCATATGCCTCAATTTCAATCCACCTAACATCTTTAGTATCATTATCCATTAGGAATAAATGTTCCAGCCCATCAATAAACGATTGTAGTATATCAATTCGAAGCTGTGTTTCCTCGATTGCATTTTTATCCGTTAATGCTTTTGATGTAATGGTCAAAAAATGAATAAGATCACGGAGATAGAAAATTATTCTAGTCGCCATTTCTTTAATGATATTCCAATATCTTTCCTGCTCTTTTCCTTCTTCGAATCGATACTGTATACGACCAACATCACTTAACACCTTTTGATTTCCA
The DNA here is from genome assembly GCF_018333235.1 of Ornithinibacillus bavariensis. Classification (GTDB taxonomy): domain Bacteria; phylum Bacillota; class Bacilli; order Bacillales; family Amphibacillaceae; genus Ornithinibacillus; species Ornithinibacillus bavariensis. The sequence continues at coordinate 36,939 of NZ_BORP01000007.1, forward strand.
GGTTGGTCAAGTACATATTGAAAAATGGTCCGAAAGAAATCATCCATTTCATACTTTGCTAAAGACAACAGGTCATTCCAGCGATCTTTTGGCAATTTTTCCTCAATCGAAGGATTGTTAAAAAGAATTTGATCAAGCCAATTTCCATCGCCGATACTACCTATTTGATTAAGTGCATGTTGCATATTAACATAGTCTAATTTTAGCCCATAATGTTTTGATGCTGTTTCCTCCAAATGATGTGCTTCATCAATAATCGCCTTATCATACGAAGGAAGAAATTGATAATCATTAAACATATCCGTGCATAATAAAGCATGGTTGGTAATTATAATGTCAGCAGCTTGAGCTCTTCTCCGTGCCTTCTGATAAAATGAATACTTATACCATGGTGAAGTTGGGTCAGGTCTTCCTTCAGAGTCGGCTGAAATACGCTTATAAAATAACTTACCATGAGATGGTAGATGTAGTTCATCTATATCTCCTGTTTCTGTTTCTAATAACCACACCAGAATCATTGCTTTTGTTAATGCAATATCATAATTATCCTGCTGGTGATTGTGGAGTTCATTAGCAAATTTTTCAACACTTATATAATGTTGCTTACCCTTTAGAAGTGTGACTTTAAAAGGAAAATCGACCAACCTCTTAATTAATGGAATTTCATGCTCCAATAATTGTGATTGTAATTGCGTTGTATAGGTACTGATAACAATTCGCTTATTGGTTCTAACTGCTTCATAAACAGTGGGCAATAAATACGCTAAAGATTTACCTGTCCCCGTTTCCGCTTCAATTAATGCATGCTTCTTCGTTTGAAAGGCATCATAAATATGTTCAGACATTACTCGCTGTCCTACTCGTTTCTCATATTTCTTCATGTTTTGAGCCATTGTACCATCTTCTTCGTACACGGAATCTAAAAAATCCCCATAGGATGAAGAAACCGTAATAGCCTCCCTCTTATCAATTAGAACATTACGAAAAGCGAGCCCCTTATGTATAATTATCTCACCTTCATCCACAGCTTGATATGCTAATTCTTCCATACGATTGGAAAATAGCTGAAATAAATCAGACTTTAACACTTTCTCCAATTTTAATAGATGCTCTAATGTTTCATAAGGCAATGTGGATACTTTATGTTTTAATTTAATTAAAAGCTTTGCAGTCACATACGCATCAGACAGAGCACGGTGGGGGTTATCGTGTTCTATGCCTAAATAATCAGCTAATATTCCCAGTTTAAAACCAGGTGCCTGAGGGAATAATATCCTCGTTAATTCTACTGTGTCCAATACTGGATTCCCTAAGCTTCTTTTACCAATTGCAGCAAGCTCCGCATTCAAAAACCCTAAATCAAATGGTACGTTATGGGCTACGAGATAGCTATTTTCAAACATTGCTGTAATTGTATCTGCTATATCAGAGAATGTTGGTGCATCCTTAACATCTTCATCTGTTATTCCAGTTAATCTTGTTATAAAGGGTGGTATATTTATCCCAGGATTGACCATCGTCGAGAATTCCTCTGTAATTTGATCATCCTCAACTACAACGATTCCTACTTCTATGATTTTATCTTGTTTTGCTGCGACATTTCCCGTTGTTTCGAGATCTATTACGACAAAACGATCCAATCCTATCACCACCTTGTTTCTATCTATCGTTAGAATTTTTCAGTCTTAAACCAATCAATCTCTGCAGAATAAATCTTCTTTACTTCGCCATCTTGATATTTTGCAAGTAATGCTCCGTCATCAGCAATTCCCATAATAACCGCTTCATCAACCGATTGAAAGGATTTAATTTTGGTCTTCTCACCTATTCGATAGCCATTTTGTTCCCATCTTTGTTTTACGATAGGAAAGCCTTTAGACATATATTCTTCATATTTCTCTTCAAAAGTGGCAAGAATACGTTGAATTAGCTCAATAATTTCCCATGCTTGCCCAGTTTCAATTTTTAGAGAGGTAGCTCGGTTAATAATGGTATTCGGTAATTCCTTTTGTTCATGATTTACATTAATACCAAATCCTATTATGACATAATTTATTTTATCTTGCTCTGCTTGCATCTCGGTTAAGATACCAGATACTTTCTTGTCATTTAAAATAATATCATTTGGCCATTTAATCTTTGGAGCTAACTGTAATTTCTTTTGAAAGACGTCTGCTAATACAGTAGCAGTCAGTAATGTAAGTTGCGGAGCTAAATACGGCAAAATATTTGGTCTTAAAATAATGCTCATCCATATACCCTTATTTTTAGCACTATACCAATCTCGACTTAATCTACCCTTTCCGGCTGTTTGTTCATCAGCTATAACAACTGTGCCATGACCTGCACCCTCTTGTGCAAGCTGATGAGCAACAATCTGGGTAGAGGGGGTAGAAGCTTTATGGATGACCTTTTTCCCTAGCCAGTTGGTTTCTAATCCCCATTGGATGGTGTTCTCGCTCACTTTATTTGGTGAACCAAGAATACGATACCCCTTGTTTCGCTTGGCTTCAATTTCATAACCATCCTTTTCTAGCTCTTTCATATGCTTCCAAATGGCGCTCCGTGAAATTTTTAGTTTATCTGATATTTCTTGACCAGATATATAATTATCATCTTGTAATGATAATAGCTTAATTAATTTACTTCTGGTGGATTCCATTTTACCCAATCCTTTAATGTAGATTTCTCATTATTAATACTACCTAATACTATTTGTTTCTCTAATTCATTTAATTTCTTTTGTATCCATGGTCCCCTATTCCTAGTGGGGAACATTTCAATTATATCATTTCCATTTATCAGCATTTCCTGTCTTGATGAAATGGGAAGTTCAGCTTTTAACTTATGCAAGAGAGTACAATCAATTGTATTCGGATTAATGATATCCATTAAACGACAATATGCTTCGTGCAGGTCTGGTAACAAAAGATAAGCAAGCCATCTATCGATACCATGAATCTTCCCATACTCCAAAGCCTCATTTAGTCTTTCAGCAGTCTTCCAAGTATGATTAGAGCATTTCCATGCCTTAACAATATAGCGGATATCGATATCTGGATTCATCTGATGTAGTAAACAAATTACTTCAGCTAATGAATGCAATGGTTTTATATGATGAAGGAATTTTTCTACAGGTGAATAGGTTTGAAAGACAGGTAAATGTTCTTCAAGCTGTAATTCGCTAACATATTGTAATCCCATTTTGACATGATCACCAGCAAAAAGCTTTTCTAATTCCTTTGTTATTCGTTCAACTGCAAGTCCTTCTATCTCAGCCTTAACACTTACTATAGCTTGAATTGTTTCAATAGAAAGGTCAAACCCTAATTGGCTAGAAAAACGCAGTGCACGTAAGATTCGAAGCGGATCCTCTTTGAATCTCTTTTTTCCATCACCAACTGTTCGAATTACTCTCTTTTTTAAATCAGCTTTTCCACCAAATAAATCGACAATATCGCCACTCTTATCCATTGCAAGAGCATTCATCGTAAAGTCTCTGCGTTCAAGGTCCTTATCAAGTTGATCAATAAAGGATACGGAATCAGGATGTCTTCCATCAGAGTACTCCCCTTCAACTCGAAAAGTAGTTACCTCATAGGATGTTTTATTATAGCGAACGATAACTGTTCCATGCTCAATCCCTACTGGAATTACATTAGCAAACAATCCTTGAATAACATCGGGGGTAGCAGATGTCGTTATATCAATATCACCTATCGTTCGATTTAAAATTAAATCGCGAACACATCCTCCAACAAAATATGCCTGATACCCAGCACGTTCTATTGTTCTGATAATATGTAAAGCATCTTTAAAAGGACCCGTTAAGTCCACCATAAACGCCACCTCATTGCCCTAAAACGTTATGATATAATTCCATATACTGCTTCAAAATGATGGATGAATGAAAATATTTTCTCACGTGTTCAAACGAATTTTTAGCAAAAATATGATGTAATTCTTCATCCCTTAATAGCCTAATTGCATAATTAGCTGCTGTCTCAGTATCACCAAGCTCTACTAAATATCCAGTTTCATCATGAAGAATAACCTCTGGGATTCCACCTACTTTAGTTCCAATACAAGGCACTTCACAAGCCATAGCCTCTAAAAGAACAAGCCCAAAGCTTTCTTTTTCAGACATTAATAAATTCAAATCAGCTATGGATAATAAATCGCTAATATTATTCTGTTTACCTAGAAATAATACATCTTTTTCCAGCCCTAGCTTTGTTACTAGGTTAAAGGTATTTGAATATTCAGGGCCATCACCAACCAGTAGTAATTTTGCATTCACATGGTCTTTTATTTGTTTAAACGTTTGTACAATATCCCCTAAACGCTTTACTTTACGGAAATTTGAAATGTGAATAACGACCTTCTCATCGGGATGAATACCGTATTGTTCTTTTATTAAATTTAAATCTTTTTTATGGTAATCCGCTTCATTTACAAAATTATAAATGACATGAATATCTTTTTCTGTATGAATCATTTCCCTAGTTTGTGCTACTAGGTCCTGCGAAACTGCAGTTACTGCATCCGATTTTTCAATTCCATATTTAATCATTCGGTTAAAGGTATTATCAATCCCCAATACCGTAATATCTGTCCCGTGTAAAGTAGTCACAATCTTAACATCACGCTCTGCCATGTCTCTTGCTAGAATTGCACAAATTGCATGTGGTAAGGCGTAATGGACATGTAAAATATCAAGTTCCTCTCGATCAATTACCTCTGCCATTTTTGTAGCTAATGCTAAATCATAAGGTGGATATTGAAAAACAGGATAATGGCTCATTTCTACCTCATGATAATAGATCGAAGGATACACACGGTCTAGCCGGAAAGGAACACTCGAGGTTATAAAATGAATTTCATGACCTTGTTCTGCTAAAAGTATTCCTAACTCTGTTGCAATTACACCCGATCCTCCAACTGTAGGATAACACGTAATACCAATTTTTTTCATTCTCCTCTAGCCTTCTTCTGTTTTATAATTTCTCTCCAATTTAAATCTCCTCGTTCTAGTCCATGAATAAAAATCTCCGCTGAACCTAGATTTGTAGCAAGCGGTATTTCATGAACATCACAAAGACGAATTAAAGCTGTTACATCTGGTTCATGTGGCTGTGCGGTGAGTGGATCTCTAAAAAAAATAACCATATCCATTTCATTATTTGCTACCATCGCTCCAATTTGTTGATCCCCTCCAAGCGGACCAGATTGAAATCGATGAATTACTAAACCAGTCTCATCAGTTATTCGTTTTCCAGTTGTACCTGTCGCAAATAGTTTATGCTTTTTTAATACATGCTGGTAGGCAATAGCAAAGCTTACCATTATTTGTTTTTTCTTATCATGGGCAATAAGTGCAATATTCATTTAACGGCCTCCTGTTTAGGTTAAATCAAGGATATTGTCCAAACCATATACATAATCATTTAATTGCATGACTTGCTTAACTGATAATTTAATACCTTCCATAAACGACTTACGATTTATGGAATCGTGTTTAATTGTTAGAGTTTGTCCATCGCCACCAAAGATAACTTCCTGATGAGCGACATGGCCAGGGAGTCTCACGCTATGGATGTGTACACCATCATCAGTTGCACCCCTAGCCCCTATCATCGTCTCAAGCTCGTAAATGTGACCTTGATCTCTACTTTTCCGGACTTCTTTAATCATCTCTACTGTTTTTAAAGCGGTCCCTGATGGTGCATCAATTTTTTGAGCATGGTGTTTTTCGATAATTTCTACATCTGGGAAAAATTTAGCTGCTACCTTTGAAAAATGCATCATTAATACTGCTCCGATTGCAAAATTAGGAGCAACGATACACCCTGTTTGGTTTTTTACAGCGGTATCTTGAATATCGTTAAGCTGTTGACTCGTAAAGCCAGTTGTACCAACCACACATCGAACCTTATGCTCAAGAGCCATCATAATATGATTAAAACCAGACTCTGCTACAGTTAGATCAATTAATACATCCACGTCAGGTAGTGTATAGAGACATTCTTCGAAACTTGTGAATACTGGTATATGGTTTTCTTCCATTATTGATATGGGCGACACGATTCGATCGACACATCCGATTAAAGAAAAACTAGGTTCTTCTAACACCATAGAGACTGCTTCACTACCCATACGTCCACGTGGACCAGCTATAACGATTTTTATACTCATCACAGATTTCCTCCTAGTACTAGCTATCCTTGCGTGTCCACCTATCTTTATCCCTTGTTTCAAATTTGGTCATCGAGCGATTAAAAGAATTCGATAAATCTATATGTAAGGAGTTAGCTAGGCACGTTATAACAAACAATATATCTCCTAATTCATCTTCAATTGTATTTGCTTCTTCAGTTGGTTTTTTTGGTTTTTCCCCGTAATAATGATTTATTTCCCTAGCGAGCTCTCCCGCCTCCTCGGTCAATCTTGCCATCAAAGCCAAAGGTGAAAAATAGCCTTCTTTAAATTGACTTATATAATTATCTACCCGTTCCTGAATTTCTTTTGTAGAATAAATTGGTGATTCGATAATAATCTTCTCCTTTATTTTCAAATTCCTTCTTTCATGTTAGCGAATCCCAGATTATTTGACAAATTATTTAGCATAGATAAAACATTGTTACAAACTGTCAAATTGATTATAATAGAAAAAGCGCTATCAAGGTTACGGGAAAATGGAGGTATCATCATTGTTTGGATTAAAAATTAAAAATATCCTATTTATTTTAATCGGATCAGCAATTTTTTCGTTTGGAATCGTTCATTTTAATATGCAGCATAATTTAGGTGAGGGAGGCTTTACTGGTATTACCCTTATTCTTTATTTTGCTTTTAAATGGGATCCAGCCATAACGAACATCGTTTTAAATGTCCCTGTTCTACTTATAGGATGGAAATTTTTAGGAAGAAATACGTTTTTGTATACAGTAATTGGAACCCTTTCTGTATCACTGTTTCTAAGTTTATTTCAACTAAATCCCTATCGCATCCATTTAGAGAATGACATGCTTCTGGTAGCCTTATTTGCTGGGGTTTTTATCGGTGTCGGCTTAGGAATTGTCTTTCGGTATGGTGGAACCACTGGTGGTGTAGATATTATTGCTAGAATTGTACATAAATATGTTGGTTGGAGTATGGGAAAAACGATGTTTATGTTTGACTTTGTAGTAATCGCTACTTCAGTATTTACCATTCTTCAGCTAAGACAAGGAATGTATACCTTAGTCGCTGTTTATGTTGGTGCAAGAGTAATTGATTTTATACAGGAAGGTGCGTACTCAGCTAGAGGGGCAACTATTATTTCTGCAAAAAGTGATGAAATTGCGAATCAAATTATGCAAAAAATGGAGCGTGGTGTAACTGTTCTAGATGGACGAGGCAGTTTCACAGGAGAAAAACGGGAAGTTTTGTATTGTGTAGTTGGTCGAAACGAAATTGTCAAATTAAAAAATATCATAAATAGTATTGACCCACACGCTTTTGTTGCAGTTAGTGCCGTGCATGATGTGGCTGGAGAAGGATTTACTCTTGACGAAAATAAAAATCCAATAAATCATTAAAAGGATGCTAGAGACTTGTTCTCTAGCATCCTTTTCCTCATGATTTCTCTTATCCATGTGAGACTTTAGCTATTCCCTTTATTCCCGATTATTTGCACTTACAATAATTAGAACAAAACGTAATAGCTCAGCTACTGCCACTAATGCTGCTGCTACATAGGTCATTGCTGCAGCACTTAACACCTTTTTGGTTTCTCGTTCTTCATTATTTCGGATTACTCCAGTAGATACAAGTTGTGCCATCGCACGATTTGATGCATCAAATTCAACTGGTAGTGTAACTAATTGAAATAATACTGCTGCTCCCATAAAGACAACTCCAACAGTAGCCAATTCCATAACATTCAATATAAAACCAACAATTATTAAAAAGATGGATATATTTGAGCCAAAATTAGCTATAGGAACTAATGCACTTCTAAAACGTAAGAAAGCATAAGATTCTGCATCTTGAATAGCATGTCCAACCTCATGTGCTGCCACAGCAGATGAAGCCATAGATTGACCATGATAAATACCACTGGATAAGAAAACAGCCTTTTTACGTGGATCGTAATGATCAGTAAGCATTCCTCTAGTCTCATGAATCTCGACATTATAGAGTCCATTATCATCTAGAATCTTTCTAGCAACCTGTGCCCCAGTCATCATAGATGAGGTAGATACCTTTGAATATTTGTTATACGTACTTTTAACTCTTGATTGAGCCCATAACGGGATAATCATAATAAGTGCTAAATAAATTAAATAGGAACCAAATGCACCCATTCGATTCATTCCTCCAATGAAGTAAAGTTATTTTATATAGTCAATTATAGTCAAAGTCAAAAAAACCGTCAATTTATTTGTCGTTCTGTTGATCTTGTTTTGCCCTCTTTTCACCTTTATATTTTCTCCAACTTACATAGGTTAATGTACTCATAATAGAGCCACCGACAATCAATATTAACCAATAAAAGGGAAACATTTCTTCGTTTCCCTCTCTCATCCCCCCAGGATTGGCATTAACCACCTCTCCAATAATCAAATCAATAATGACATATAATATAATCCCTATGATGATACAGATGATGGTTTTACTAATTTTGCTATTCCTCATAGAGATCACCCCGTTGGTTAATCATCGTTATAATGTATGTTAAGGGGCTTTCATATATGACTGTGAACCTATCTTTTTATCGTCTTTTGTCAGTTTATAGGCAATTAAGATGGATATAATACTTAACCAAAATGTAAAATAGCCGATCTTGTCCATGTACTCTGTTAAGGACTTGTATAAAGGCATCATTCCAAACACATAATCAATGACATCGTTATGTAATGTCCAGATAGCTGCAATTACAATATGTATTACTTTAATTTTATAGTAAGGAGCATAGAGTAGTCCCTGGATAGCCATTGCACCATGAGAAGCCATTAGCATATACCCCTCTGGACTTAGACTTCCATTAACCAATAAGGTTAAAAGGTTCATAACAACTGCCCACACCCCATATTTAAATAAAGTAATGATTGCAAGTGCCTCTACTAACGGAAAATGCTTATTATAGATGAAAAACAACAAGAAAATAGTAAAGAATAAACTAGCCGTTGGGCTATCTGGCACAAATAGTAAAAAAATATCTGGTGTTATTGCTAATTGATAACGGTACCAATAATATCCATAAATAGTGCCAAGTAAATTGATAATCAACAAAACGATTAAAAATCGCTTATCGAGAAGTATAGCCTTTAACATTCAACCTACCTCCTTTTATGCAATCAAATGGAAGAAAAAGCACCCTTACCATGAAAGGCAAAGGTGCTTTTTTAAATTACATTTTATTCGGCTTGTTCATTTACAGACATAATAAATTTCACAAGCTGATCGAGTTCTTCATCAGTACCCTTGAAGATATTTGCTGGCATTGTGTTAATACCCTCTCTAGCGATCTTCGCAATCTCTTCAGCAGTATGCTCCGTACCGATTAAAGGAGGAGCAGAAACCCCTTGTAAAGCGTCTCCATGACAGCCCATACAGTTAGCCTCATATACTGCATATCCCGGATCATCTTTATTAATTTCAATGTTGCTAGGCGGAATTGGTTTATTCATTTCAGCACGAGCTTCCCAATCAACATGCTCTGCAGATGTCCAAGTTAACCAAATAACAGAGGTTAATGCTAATAACATCATGATAACTGCAATTGGTCGTTGATGTGGTCTGCGGCCTGGGCCTTTGTCTAAAAATGGAGCAAGTAATAAAGCTCCAAATGCTAGTCCTGGAATTCCAAGAATACCAATTAAAATATAATCGCCACTAGCAAATTCATATTTAAGCAACTCGTATAAGAACAAGAAATACCAGTCAGGTAATGGGATATAAGATGCATTTGTAGGGTCTGCCATTCCTTCAAGTGGAGATGGATGTGCTAAAGTTAAGCATAAAAACCCTATTAAAAATACAGCTCCAGCTAACCACTCTTTTAATAAAAAGTTAGGCCAGAAAGCTTCGGTTCTGCCAGGATACTCTGAATAATCTTTTGGTATTTGTGATGCTTTACGATCTGCGGAAACACGAGAGTCTCCGACAAATTTCATACCTTTACCTCTATGCATAGCTTTCCCCTCCTTTTTATAGTGGCCCTGATATACCTTGTCTACGAATTAAGATAAAGTGGACTGCAAGTAGTGCAAATAACGCACCTGGTAAGAAAAATACGTGAATTGCAAAGAACCGTGTTAATGTTTGTGCACCTACTATCTCAGGATCACCAGCTAATAAAGTTTTCAGCTCTGGTCCTATAAGTGGAACTTGATCGGCAATTTCTAAACCAACCTGTGTTGCAAAATATGCTTTGTTGTCCCACGGTAGTAAGTAACCTGTAAATCCTAATCCAAGCATGACAAAGAAGATTAGAACCCCAACCATCCAGTTAAGCTCACGAGGCTTCTTATATGCTCCTTGGAAGAATACGCGTAAAGTATGTAATAAAAGCATGACGATAACAACACTAGCGCCCCAGTGGTGCATACCACGAACTATTTGACCATGTGCAACTTCTGTTTGTAAATAATAAACTGATTTCCAAGCGTTTTCAATGTCTGGTACATAGTACATCGTTAGAAACATACCAGATAAAATTTGGATTACAACAACAAAGAATGTTAAACCACCAAAACAGTAAACAAATGCTGAAAAGTGATGAGCTGGGTTTACATGTTCTGGCACCTCATGGTCAGCAATATCCCGCCAGATTGGCGTAATATCAATTCGCTCATCAATCCAATCATAAATTTTTTGTAGCATGAATTATTACGCCCCCTTTCTAGGTACTGCTTTTCCTAAATATAACATGCCATTTTCCACTTTTTGTTGATAAGTATCTAGTGGTGCTGTTGGTGGTGTATTTGGAACATTGACACCATCTTTTGTGTAACGTCCATCATGACATGGGCAATAGAATTGATTCGGAAATTGTTCGCTTCCTTCCCATGACACCACACAACCTAAATGCTTACAAATTGGGGAAAGGGCTATAATATCTCCATTTTCATCCTTGTATACCCACGCAGCTCTACCAACTTTTGATTCATACCATCCATCAACCTGATCAACTTTCCAATCGATACGCTGTGGTGTTGTTGTAATATCTTCAACTGCAAGACCAACATTTACAAATTCACCTGATTTAGATGGTTTTAACACAGGGTCAATTGCCATTCTAAGCATTGGTGCAAGTATACCTGCAGCCATAAATCCACCTACACCTGTAAGCGTATAATTAAGAAATTGACGACGGGACACTTGTTGCTTATCTTCACTCATGATTTTCCCCCCTCTTCACGATAATCACGGACAATAAAATTTTAATTATATTACTAGGACATTACCATGATAGCGTAAACTATCAACTCGGTCAATAAATATCCATATTTGTTCCAAAAAATTCACTTTTTACCTCTGTTGCCAGTAGCTCCGTATTAATTCTACAACATCTTGAACCTGTCCCTGAATCAACTGCTGTGTTTTTCCATCATAAAGATCGTCTGCTTGGAAGCCAGGTAACCACAATAGATTTGCTTCAAGTTCCTTCTCAAATTTCTTCCAGCTAGAATCAAATGTTACTATAAAAACATGTTTAAAGGGCTGCTTTTGAATTTCCTCTGTCCACCTATTTAATCGATCCACTTCTTGTGCTTTATCACCATATTCTAAATAATAATAGTTTGGTATTAATAATACCCGGCCGGAAAGTTCTTTTTCAATTACAGTAGCAAATATAGATAAAACCTCACGCTTCGAGGTGCTTTTATCCATATCGTTCTCATGGGATAATTGAAAAGGAATGATTGGTAAGATAGCAGTGTCTATATATTCTTTTTGCTTTATATATACCTGCATATCTTGTTTTGTCCAAAGCATATATGTAGCCACCTTTCTATAGTATGTACCCAAAATAAATAAATTATTATTTCCTTTGTAAATCTTACTTTTATGTTCAAAAAAAATCAACCTAATGCTCCTGTAAGCTAGGTTGATTCAGCATTTTTTCCTCTAACACTTGTAATTCTTCTACAAGCTGATGAAATTTATCACGGTCTTGCTCATCAAGTGATTGATCAATTCGTTGTAATAATTGTTTCTTCTTAAATTCATATAAGGAATTTTCAAGTAAGAAATCAGCATTTTCTCTATCTTGCTGCGTTATTACATATTCATCTGGTACAAAAGGGTTTTCTTCTAGCACTGCAGCATACATATGATTTTGATTCGATTTATCAAAATTTAATTGAATATATAAGGACTCATGCTGATTTAAGCGAATATCATGAAATGCCTTTTCTGCGTCAGTAGTAACAAGATGATTTTTATAAAACCGAAATGGTACTTCTTTAGAACACTGACTAGTAATAATAACACTTCTTAGACAGAATTTAGCATCATGCACGAAATGGACATTCTCTAAAATCTCATGATGATTAATTAAGTAATTAAGAATCCATACACTTTCTCGCTTTTTTAATTGATAATTACTAAGAAACCATTGTAGAAATTTCTTTTTGTCTTTTGCGGAAACAGGAGTTTGCATGGAACCTGGTACCTCCTCCCCTATGGATCATTTTACATCTCTTTTAATCGCAGTACATATTCTAAGACTTCATCATCTTGGGGATCTTGAACTAAATATGCTTCAAATACTTGAACAGCTTCTTGTATCCTCCCTTCTTCAGTTAAGAAGTATCCATATTCTTTTAAAAAGTCGCTATCGTGTTGTAAGCTATTATATGCATCCTGATAGCTGTTTAATGCATCATTATATGATTCTGATTCACGAAATGCACGTGCTAACTCCCAGTCATAAATAGGATCGTCTCCACCAGTATCTTTTACATTGATAATTAAATCAATAATTTTTTCATATTGTTCCTGTTCCTTTAACAATTCAACAAGAAACAGGACAGCTTCCTTATAATCTGAGTCTAAGGTAATCGCCTCTCGTATAAGCTTTTCGCTTTCTTCTTCTAAACCTAATTGATGTGCTAAATGTCCAGCGACAAAGTACAATTCTTTATTAAACTCATCTTTTTTAACACCTGCTTTAGCAGTATCATAAGCTTCCTGTACCATTTCCTCGCTTTCATATGCCTTTGCCAATTGAAGATAAGCAGTATGATAATCTGGATCCTCCTGAAGTAATTTCTTCCATACATTGATAGCGATATCCATTCTGTCTGCTTGATGAGCTGTAAACCCATATCGATATAAAAAATCTGGATTATTACTATCAGATTTCTCATAAAAGTTTAAAGCTAGTTCATATTCTCCAACATTTGCATATGACTCAGCAAGACGTTCATGAATAGGGATATTCGGAATATCTACTTTCATTGTTTTTTCATAAAACGTAATTGCACGCTTGTAATCTCCCAACGAATAATAAAGTTCTCCTAAGGCCAAGTCAATAATAGGTTCTTCAGGGTTTAACTCTTTTGCTTTCAGTAGCTTCTGTTCAGCTACTTCAAACAATGCTTGAGCTTGATAGAGGTCTGCCAAGGCAACGAGAACCTGTAAATAAGATTCATCCTCCTCCTCCGGAATGGAGTTCAATAAATCTATTGCTACTTCATCTTTTTCTTGCTCGATATAAATATCCGTCAATAATAATTTAATCTCCGTCTCTTCTGGATATTTCACTAACAATTGCTTGAAAATTTCCTCTGCTTCAATCAAAAATCCCCATTGCATATAGAACTCAGCGAAAGAATATAATTCTTCGTCAGTGGCTTTTTCCATATGACCTTGGATAAGCTCCATCGCTTGTTCTACTTGATCTTTTTCCATTAATTTCTCAGCTTCTTGTAAAATATTCACGTGACTCTAGCCCTTTCCTTCAGAAATTCATACTACATATTTCTTAATACAGATTCTAAATCTTGCATAAAACGAGGGTAGGAAATAGCAATAGATTGTAATTCATCCACCTTAACAATATCCGTGGTAACTAACGAAGCGATCACTATCATCATAGCTATTCGATGATCATCATATGAAGATACTGTACCCCCAGTTAAGTTCGTTCCTCCTACAATCTCCATGCCATCCTTCGTTTCGACTATGTTTGCACCTAACTTAGTTAACACATCTACTACAGCTTGAATTCGATCCGTTTCCTTTACACGTAATTCACTCGCATCCTTGATGATTGTTTTTCCCTTTGCTTGCGTAGCTAGCAAGGCAATTATAGGTATTTCATCAATTAGCCTTGGAACAATTTCTCCTGAAATCACAGTTCCTGTTAATTCATTATAAGTAATTGAGATATCTCCAATTGTTTCTCCACCACTATCTCGAATATTTGAAAGGGTGTATAGACCACCCATATTTGTTAATACATCTAAAAATCCAGTTCTTGTTTCATTTAATCCGACATTTTTAATTACCAAATTACTTCCGGGTATTATTGCTGCAGCAGCCATTAAAAATGCTGCAGATGAAATATCACCTGGTATATAAACATCCGTGGCTTTTAGGGACATACTTGAATCAATTGTAATCATATTGTCTTCTACTTCTATGGAAGCACCAAATGCTTTTAGCATATTTTCAGAGTGGTTCCTTGTTTGTCCTTGTTCAATTACAGTTGTCTTCCCATTTGCTAGTAAACCTGCGAGCAACAATGCAGATTTAACCTGTGCACTTTTAACTGGAATATTATACGTAATCCCTGTTAAGCTACCACCTCTTAACGCTAATGGTAGATAATTCGATTCCTTTCTTCCTATAGTCTGTACACCCATTTGTTGTAATGGCTTTATTACTCTTTCCATTGGCCGTTTCGTTAACGACTTATCTCCATAAACGAGGGTTGAAAACGGTAATCCCGATAACAAACCAAGCATAAGTCTTGCAGTCGTACCTGAATTTCCAAAATAAAGTGGCATTGTCGGTTCAACTAATCCATGTAGTCCTTTGCCATCAATTATTAATACATTGTCGTTCTTTTGTATAGATACTCCCATCAAGCGAAAGGCTTCAACGGTACGCATACAATCCTCACTATCTAAGAAATTTACTATTTCAGTTCTACCGTTCGCAATTGATCCTAAAATAACTGCACGATGTGAGATAGATTTATCACCTGGGACTTGAAGTTCTCCCTTTATTAAGTATTTCCTTTTATACATTAATGCTTCCACCACATCACCTCTTTGAGATTCCGTCCACTATAAATCCTTGAAGATAGCTTTTAAGTTTCTTAGCTTCTAGTGGTTGAATAATAGGCCCAGCTAAATTTCTTAATAATATCATTTGTATTTTTTGATTAACTGTTTTCTTATCATGCAAGATTATTTCTACTAACTCATCTACCATATCAAGTGTAAGAGGATTTATATACCCGTTCTTTTTAAACCACTTTATTAATGTTTCCGTTGGTAAACTTGCTCCCAATTCTCGCTCACTAACATAAATCATAAATAATAGCCCAATAGCAACTGCTTCTCCGTGTGTTAAGACACCATACCCAAGCTTTGCCTCTAGTGCATGTCCTAATGTGTGGCCAAGGTTCAAAAACTTTCTATTTCCTGTTTCTTTTTCATCCGCTTCCACTAATTTTATTTTTATTTGAAGTCCAGAATAGATAAACAGATTTAATGCCTCTAATGTCAAACCCTCTAGAGACACGGACATTAACCGGTCAAACAGATCGCTATCAGCGAGCATCGCTTCTTTAATAATTTCAGCAAAGCCTGAACGTACTTCTCTCGCTGGTAATGTTTTCAATGTATCTGTATCATACAAAACAAGGATTGGCGGATAAAAACTTCCGATCAAATTCTTGCCTTTCTCATGATTAATGGCAACTTTTCCACCTACACTACTGTCATGAGCTAGAATGGTTGTCGGCATTTGAACATAATCGATTCCTCGCATAAACGTAGCTGCCACAAATCCAGCTAAGTCACCAATAACCCCTCCACCAAGCGCAATGATTAAGGACTCTCGATCCAGTCCGTATTCAATTGCTTTTGTATGAAGATAATAAAATGTATCTAGACTTTTCGTTTGTTCCCCCGCATCTACTACTACCACATACACTTTGTCATGTGGAAAGCTTGAAACAATATCATTCGAATACAGCTTAGCCACATTCGTATCTGTAATGATAAGGATAGAGGAATATTCCTTCTTTAGAAGCTTCGGTATTTTAAAACGACTCTTCTCCTCCATATAAATCGTATAAGATTGCAGAGAAGAATTTACAACTAAACGTTCCATTAAAATCTCCTTATTTCTTCACGATAATCATGAATTGCCTTCTTTAAAATTGGAAAACGGTCATTTGGGAACTGTTCCAGAATCGCTTTCGCTAATTCGATAGCCACAACATGTTCCATGACTACAGCAGCAGCGGGAACAGCACATGCATCTGAGCGTTCTACACTTGCTTTGAAGACTTCTTTTGTTTCAATATCTACACTCTCTAAAGGCTTCATTAAGGTTGGTATTGGCTTCATTACACCTTTTACAACAATAGGCATTCCTGTAGTCATACCGCCTTCAAAGCCACCTAAGCGGTTTGTTTCCCGATAATAGCCTTCAGTCTCATGCCAACGTATTTCATCATGCACCATACTACCAGGTCTACGGGCGGCTTCAAATCCTATCCCAAATTCTACTCCTTTAAAGGCATTAATACTAACGACAGCAGAAGCTATACGTCCATCTAATTTACGATCATAGTGGACGTAGGAACCAATCCCTGCTGGAACTCCTGTCACATAAACTTCAGCTACACCACCTAAGGAATCTCCTTCCCTTTTGGCGGTATCAATCGCATCAATCATCTTTTGTTCTGCTATGTTATCCAAGGTTCGAACCGGAGAAACCTCAGAAATGGTTTGCCTTTCATGGATGGTAAGATGAGGCATATCTTCCGCCTGAATTCCACCAATCTCTTTTACATAACCACATATTTCAATTCCCAGATGATGCAATAATGTTTTTGCCACAGCACCAGCTGCAACCCTAGCAGCAGTTTCACGTGCAGAAGAACGTTCAAGTACATTTCGCATGTCACGATGTCCGTATTTTATTGCTCCATTTAAATCTGCATGGCCAGGACGAGGACGAGTAACCACTCTTCTCAGTGGTTTATTATCTTCTAATGGGTCCTCACCCATGATATCTGTCCAATGCTTAAAGTCATCATTATGGATTACTAATGAAATAGGCGAACCCAATGTATAGCCATGCCGTACTCCACTCATAATCTCTACCAAATCTTTTTCAATCTGCATCCGTTTTCCACGACCATAACCCTTTTGTCTACGTAATAGAGAATGATTAATATCTTCTTTTGTCAATGGCAATTGTGCAGGTATCCCTTCGATTATCGTTGTTAATTGTTTTCCATGAGATTCACCCGCTGTTAAATATCGCATGGCCTACCTCCTGTAATGTTTGTCTCTCTTAATTATAAACCAATTGACGTTCAAAATAGAAAAAAATGCCCCAAACGATTAGAGCATTTTAACTAATTCTTCTTTTGATAGAAAAATGTATCGAATAATTGCAGCCCATATTTATTTGGACTAAATATTTGTTCTGTGCTTCCAACGAATAAAAAACCATTTTGTACAAGGGATTTTGTAAAATGATGATAAATTTTTTCTTTTGCATGATCTGTAAAATAAATTAATACATTCCGACAGATTATTAAATCGACGTCTTTCGGATAAGAATCCTCAAGTAAATTATGTTTTTTAAATCGTATTCGCCGTTTTATATCTGTGTTTACTGAAAAAATGTCGCCATCCTGTTTAAAGTGTTTCGCTTTTAAGGACTGTGGTAGTTCTCTTAATGCTTGTTCATGGTACACACCTTGTCTAGCTTTTTCTAACACCTTTTCATCTATATCCGTTGCAAGGATTGTAGCATTAACCTCTGGAAAGTATTCCTTTAGCAATATGGCAACACTATAGGGTTCCTCTCCCGTTGAACAGGCAGCACTCCAAATCGTTAGTTCTTTTTTCTCCTGTTTTAAAATTGGAAAAATCGAATCTTTCAATACTTCCCATCTTTTAGGATTACGATAAAACTCGGAAACATTGATAGTAATTCTATCAACAAATTCATTTAATAGAGTTTCATCGCCAAAAATTGCATGAAAATAGGACGCAAAATCTGAATACCCTCTTTTCTCTCGCAACGAGGTTAGTCTACGCTTCATCTGTGCTTCCTTGTACTGATTTAAATCAATCTTGAGCTTGTCATATACTTTTTCAGTGAATACTTGATAATCGTTCATCATTTTAACGCCTCTTTAATGAGAAATTGTTAACAAAATACTTATCTTTGAAAATGCCTCCATTTGACATGGAGGCATTATAAAATCCTAAATATTTTTTAAATTATTTAGTAGACGACCAATTTTTAGTAAATCCAAGATTGATCTTGCTTCGTGTAGGACACTAGTTCCTTTTGATCGAAGAATAGATTTATTTCTCTTTCAGCACTTTCTGGTGAATCAGAACCATGAATAACATTCTTACCAACTGTTACTCCAAAGTCTCCTCTGATCGTTCCAGGTGCTGCTTCAGCAGGATTTGTTTTGCCCATCATTTCACGTGCTGTTTTAATTACATTTTCACCTTCCCAAACCATCGCAAAGACTGGTCCAGAAGTAATGAAATCGACTAATTCGCCAAAAAATGGTCGTTCTTTATGTTCACCATAATGTTCACTAGCCAATTCATTTGAAATCTGCATTAGCTTAGCCCCAACTAATTGAAATCCTTTTCTCTCAAAGCGATTTACAATTTCACCAATTAGATTTCTTTGTACCCCATCTGGTTTAACCATTAAAAACGTTTTCTCCATGATAACACCTCTTCTATGTATAGCGTAATTTGTAACCGTTTAAATTCTATCAGACTTTGATAGAAATAACAATATTAACTAAGCTCTTCTTTTTCCGATATATTTTGCAATTTGTTCAAGAGTCAATTTGGCTTTATTATGTGGTAGATCTCGAAGTGCGTTAAAGGCTTTTTCTAAATACCGTTCACTAATTTGATAGGAGCGCTCAATAGCATCCGTATTTATTAAAAGATCTATTAATGATTTCATTTCGTCCTTCGTCACAGCTTCAGGATACTCAAACGTCTGGCGCAATTGCTGCTGAAAATTGTGATCCTCCATAGCAAACAAGACTGGTAATGTCACATTCCCTTGAAGCAAATCATTTCCTGCTGGTTTTCCTAATTGGCTAGATGAAGCTGTAAAATCTAATATATCATCAATTATTTGGTAGCTCATCCCGATATAATAACCATATTGATATAGTTTATCGATTTCTTTTTTAGGTAGCCCAGCAGTCATAGCGCCTAATTTACAGCTTATCGCTATTAATAATGCAGTCTTTCGCTTAATCCTTCTAAAATAAGTACGGATATTTTGGTCCCAATTAAATTTATCCTTAATTTGTTCAATCTCCCCTATACTAACCTCAACGAGTGTATCAGAAAGTGCTTTATGAATCATCGGATTATGTAACTGGGTTATGTTCTCTAATGCACGAGCCAATATATAGTCCCCTGTATACATAGCAACCTTATTACCGTACTGTTTTTTAATCGTTGGTTTTCCACGACGAAGCTCCGCATTATCAATGACATCATCATGAACTAATGTAGCCATATGAATTAATTCTAAAGAGACCGCCACCGTTTTCACCTGTTCTAAGTTAACTGAACCAAATTGACTTGACAGCAAAACAAAGACAGGACGAATTCGCTTTCCTCCTGCCTGTAATAGCTGAGTAGATGCTTCTCTTAACACTGGATGCTCCGCTTGGATTGCCTCCATCAGGGACGCTTCAATTTGATCCAGCTCTTTTTTTAGGTAGTTATAGGTTTTTGGTAATTTCATGTATTTCACCTTTTGTCTTAGAAAACTGATATCGTATATTACTTCACTGCAAGATGGACAGCAGCTACCCCACCTGTATAGCTTTTTACATTAACTCTGGAAAATCCAGCATCGATAAACATTTTCTTTAATGTGTTTTTATCTGGGAAGTCACGAGTAGATTCATTCAACCACGCATATTCTTTGTAGCTTTTTGCAAAAATACGTCCAAATAACGGCATGATATAACGAAAATAAAAGAAATATAATTGCTTAAATCCAAATAGTGTCGGCTGAGATGTTTCCAGACATACTACTTTCCCACCAGGTTTCACTACTCGATACATTTCTTTAAGAACCGTCATATAATCTGGAACATTTCGTAACCCAAAACCGATAGTAACAAAATCAAAGGAATTATCTTCAAACGGAAGCTCCATTGCGTTACCATGAATAAATTCTAAATGTTCATAGTGAAGAGGCTCCTTTTTCTCTTTAGCAACTGATAACATATTTTTACTAAAGTCAAGACCAATAACCTTACCAGTTGGTCCAGTTGCTTCAGCAAGAGCTAAAGACCAGTCACCCGTTCCACAGCATACATCTAATGCAGATGCTCCTTCATGAACCTTCATTTGTTTCATTACATCTCTTCTCCATGCTTTATGTCGTTGAAAAGAAATAATCGAGTTCATGGAATCATATTTATCGGATATTTTTTCAAATACATGGTGCACTAATTCTGCTTTTTCTTTTTGTTCCATCTTCAATCCTTCTCCCAAGCGGTATTCTGATATAGAGTAGTTTCAAATAAATGAGATAAAGCATTTTTAAACACGTTATTTTCTTCTGGAAGACCGTCTATCATACCTTTAGTTTTTTGTATCTGAATATCAAGTAAGTGCTGCATTTCCTCTTGATTTAACGGATTAATCGGTCTATTTAACAAAAGAGTTAAGAATAAAAATTCTTCGATAACAGGTACCTCAGTAGTCACCTTAACAAAATCCGCGACATAATGAATCAAGAGTGAATGAATTTGTTTAATGATTTCTACATTATCTAGTAATGTGTGGTTTTTATGAAAATAAAGCTTCATTTTTAGTTCATTAATATGTTTGATTGCAGAAGCTAACACGGTTATAAAATCATGTTCCTCTATTTCTGCTAGTAAATAATAGTAAAGACCACTATAATAGTCTCCAGCCAGAATGGATAGTTGCTGATTCACACCGAAAACTTCTATATCCTCATCATTAGGAATATCTTCATGAATATCAAGAGCTATCTGTACAAGCATAACGGAGACTAGCAGTTTTTCCTTTGTCCTTTGGGCTAGTGATGTTGTCTTGAACAAATAATCGAGAAAGAAAAGCTTATACTCATCAATTACTGGACGCTCTATATACTCAATCAAAACGGTTTGTCGAAGTTTGTCATCAATCAAATCCTTAAGTTGTCGTATTTCCCTCTCCGTTGTGTACAATTTTATCACCTTAGCCCTTTCAAGCCTTTTCTCTATGCCTATGCCATTATAACATAATTATAGATATTCGATAACGATTAAAATTATATGTATGTATTAGCTGTTCGTAATTTCCCCATGAGAAGTTTGAATGATTGCTTTTCCCCTAACTTTTACAGCAGATGTATGTTCTGTGAATTGTGCAATCATGACCTCCCCTTTATCAAGCTTTTCAGAATGATGGAACTTGGTGTTAGATCCTCTAGTCAATCCGATTACATTTACACCATCCTCTAGAGCTTTGATTACAAAGAAATCTGTATTATTATACACAGGAATCACTCCTTCATATTTTTCTTTTAGTATACCGCATATTCAAGGAATAATATTAAGAAAAACGGTGCTTCCTTATACTTTTTGATCCAAGATAAAAGCGAATTTTATGGAGTTAAAAGAAAAAAGGGTGCGAATGAACGCACCCTTCAACCCTATGTACGTATTATTTTACGCTGTCTTTAAGGGCTTTACCTGGTTTGAAAGCAGGAACTTTGCTTGCAGGGATTTCGATTTCTTCTCCAGTTTGTGGGTTACGACCTTTACGTGCAGAACGCTCACGTACCTCGAAGTTACCGAAACCGATTAATTGTACTTTTTCACCTTTTTTAAGTGAATCCATGACAGCTTCGAAAACTGCATCAACAGCTTTTGTAGCATCTTTTTTAGAAAGTTCGCTTTTTTCAGCAACTGCATTAACTAAATCTGTTTTATTCATGACATTCACCTCCTCCCAAAAAATTTCGGGTCACATTGGTACAAAGATTTCTATTCATCATTTGTTAACCAATTTACCATCTTTTATACTTGATTGCCCCTATAATCAATAGTGACAAGGCTAATATTAAACGAGATTCCTTTAAAATTCAACAAAAAATTACTATTTTTTCATATTTTATTAGATTTCAAGGGGTTTTATGTTATTTTTATCCATTTTTTTATTTGGATTTAAGCTATTCTAATTGTAATACATATCAATACTATTCGCTACTATATGTACATATCCTTCTTAAAAACACCTGTTATTTCAAAAAATGTCCTCAAAATAGAAAAATAGCAGCAATTAGCTGCTATTTTTCCTAAAGGATTATGGCTATTAAACCACCAGAACCCTCATTTATAATTCTTTCTAATGTCTCTTTAAGTTTATATCGTGCGTTTTCTGGCATTAAAGATATTTTTGCTTGGATTCCCTCACGGACGATGGAGCTTAACGATCTGCCAAATATGTCTGATTCCCAGATAGATAATGGGTCCTCTTCAAAATCCTGCATTAAGTAACGTACTAATTCTTCACTTTGCTTTTCCGTACCGATAATTGGAGCAAACTCTGATTCTACCTCTACTTTGATCATATGAATCGATGGTGCAACTGCTTTTAGCCTAACTCCAAATCTGGAGCCTTGACGAATAATTTCTGGTTCATCAAGCTCCATATCCTCTAAGGTCGGAGCAGCTATTCCATAACCAGTTTGTTTTACCATCTGTAAAGCACTTGATACTTGATCATATTGGCGCTTTGCATAGGCAAAATCTTGCATTAGTTCCAATAGATGATCCTTTCCTCTAATTTCTACACCTACTATTTCCTTTAATACTTGATCATATAAATAATCAGGTGCATGTAGATCGATTTCAGCAATTCCTTCACCCATTTCCATTCCAGCAAGGTTTGCTTTGTCAATGTAATCATAGTCTGCAAAATTACCTACAATAGTATCAACATCACGTAATCTCTTTATATTTTTAACCGTTGATTGAATAGCTTCTTGGTAGCTTTCACGAAGCCAATGGTCCTCTTTAAGTACCATTACCCAGCTAGGTAGATTTACATTAACTTCAAGTACCGGGAATTCATAAAGCGCTTCTCTGAGGACATTATATACATCATGTTCGGTCATGGATTCCACACTCATAGATAGAACAGGAATATCGTATTTTTCGGCTAGTTCTTGACGTAAAAGCTCTGTTTCTTGTCTAGTAGGTTGAACTGAGTTAACGACCATAATGAACGGTTTTCCGACTTCTTTTAATTCTTCTACTACCTTTGCTTCTGCGTCAACATAATCTCCCCGTTCAATATCACCAATAGTGCCATCCGTAGTGACTACAACACCGATTGTAGAATGCTCCTGTATAACCTTTCTTGTTCCAATTTCTGCTGCATCATGGAATGGAATTGGTTCCTCGTACCAAGGTGTATTAATCATTCTAGGGCCATCTTCATCCTCGAAGCCTTTAGCACCCTTAACGGCATATCCAACACAATCAACAAGTCTAATGTTTACATCTAATCCTTCCTCGACTGTAACGTTTACAGCTTGATTAGGAATAAATTTTGGTTCTGTCGTCATAATTGTTTTACCAGCAGCACTTTGGGGCAATTCATCCTGTGCTCTAACCCTCTCACTCTCATTCTCAATATTTGGAAGCACAACTAACTCCATAAACTTTTTGATGAAGGTTGATTTTCCAGTCCGAACAGCTCCAACGATGCCTAAGTATATATCGCCGTTCGTACGCTTTGAAATATCTTTAAAAATATCTACCTTTTTCAAACGATCCCCTCCCGATCACTACAATATTAATGAACAAACTACGAATAATTGACATTACAATTCTATGATGTTGTCCTATCAAATTATGACTTAATATATGCAAAAGAATTTAATTAAATGAATAATCGTTCTTCGCAGTTTGGTATTTTAGTATCACTAGAGCAAAAAATAAAAAACCCCTGCAACAAATATATGCTGCAAGGGAATATATATGAAATATATGTTTAAAATTATTCAACCATAAACACTGGCTCATTATCCTTAATAGTATAAGGTAACGAATAGACTGGTAAGAATGGTGTATTTTCCGCTAAAAGGTAACGGATATCATCCCCATCCTGATAGCTATTTTTGTACTCTTTTAAAGCATTATTCAGATCTATTCGATAATCTATATAGGTTTTACCCGTAGCATCCAATACTATGGGCAGTAAAGCATCAGAATAAGGGCTTTCGATTACCGGAGGAGATTCCAATCCTATTTTCTTATAGTCTATGGCAAAAATATCACCCTCAATACGTTCACCAAAGGGCGGATAAATATGTTTGTTACGGAACGAATCTATTCTAACATTAACACTTCGCAAAGCTTCTGTAATCCGTAAGTCTATTAATTTTACTTTAGGATCTGTTTCTGGATTCAAGATAGCATACTGATAAATCCCACCATTTTCATAGGCATTTCCAGGTATTTCTGCAATACTACCCTGTTCTTTTAATAACGTAAAATCAATTAAGTATTTTTCAAAAATTGGTGTATCACTTGGCTTCGTGCGAATAGGTAGTAATCCATTCGTTTTGTCTTGATAGTTTTCAATTGCTGATTGCACCAGTTCTAGCTGTGTTTCATTAGAAATTTGGTTCTTGGATAACTCATTATCGGGATATAGACATCCTGATAGAAAAATCATCGCAAAAATCAAAAAAACTAGTATATATGTATGCTTCATTGTTCTACCTCCACTTGCTTTAAATAGTCGGTCCTCTAAATACGATGTAAAGAACAGTAATACCACCAATAAACAAGCAAATATAGGCTAATATAGATACGATAATGGCAAATACACCTTTTAATTTATATCTACTGAAAGCAATTAATCCGATTGATAAAATTAAAAAGACCATTCCGCCAATCGATATCCACATATTTAACATTGATTCTGACAACTTTATTCACCCTTTTTAAGACTAATCCTTTGTTCCTGCAAGTGGTATTATAACATATACATTATTTTCCGGCATTGAATATGGTAAAAGTTACAATTAATCTATCTATTCAAGTATAGCTTACATTGTAAATTCGAAGTATCTGTTTACTTTAACAAGGCGACAGTTCCGTTTAATGGAAAAGTAAATTGTTGCTTAAACAGAAAAACCCGGGATGAAGAGGGGCCGTCTTCATCCCGGTTGACTAAATAATACCCACAGCAGGCTCTATCTATGAATGCTTGTGCGTTTCATTTTATGCGAGTAGACGCGAGGTTGTATCCTCACCTGCCCAGCTTTTAGCTACTTTTTAAATAACTGACTCAGCGAGTTGAGATCTGATGGAATTTTGTTATTTGTAATGGATTGAACAAGTTTGTCTTCTTTTTCTTTTGAGATTGGTTTATTTGCCATTCTTGCTAATTGTCGAACTAGTTTTCTTACTGTTCTCTCATCCGAAAAATTTGCATTTTTAACCGAGTCAGCAACTTTATATATCTCGCTAGGACTAATACCTGCGCTTTGCTGAATTTTGTCAAAGGGATTATTGCTTTTATTGCCCACACGCTCGCCTCCTTGCTGCTAGATACTTCAAAATAGTATATGCAAGGTGCTAAATAGTGTGTTAGCGAGCATAACGGTTCTTTAATAATGAGGCAAGGTCATCCATTTCTTCCCGTTTATCTCGTTTCATTAATTCCTCAACAATCTCTTTCGGTTTCTTTTGATTGTGGATGATTGCATAAATGCCAGAAGTAATAGGCATTTCGACTTGTTCCGCGACAGCAAATTGGTGAGCAGCTTCAGCAGTTCTTACACCTTCCACTACCATACCCATATGCTCTAAAACATCCTCTAATTGCTTTCCTTTACCTAATAAATTCCCAGCTCGCCAGTTTCTACTATGTACGCTCGTACAAGTAACAATGAGGTCACCTACACCAGGCAATCCTAAAAAACTTAAGGGATTTGCCCCTAGATACGTACCAAGTCGAGTAATTTCTGCTAGTCCTCTAGTGATTAGGGCTGCTTTTGCATTATCGCCATAGCCAAGCCCATCGGAAATACCTGCACCTAGAGCTATGATGTTTTTCAATGCACCTCCAAGTTCAATACCTATAACATCATTGGATGTATATACACGAAATACCTCATTAAAGAATAGATCTTGGCTGATTTTTGCATATTCCTCATTGAGAGATGCAACTGTTACTGTTGTTGGTTGTCGCATAGCAACTTCTTCTGCATGACTAGGACCCGACAGAACGACAATATCCTCATATTGAACGGAAGGCATTTCTTCATCAATCATTTGAGAAACACGTTTCAACGTACCAGGCTCAATTCCTTTGGTAGCATGGATAATAACAGGTTGGTGTGTTAAATTTGCTTCAAGCTGAAGACATACTTCTCGTATCGCTTTAGTTGGGACTACGATTAGTACTACATCAACATCTTGTAACGCTTCTTTCATGTCATGAAATGCGACTATTTTTTCTGGTATCATAATTTCCAAATAATGCTCGTTTTTATGTGTAGAGTTTATTAACTCTGCCTGTTCCTTCCGATGTGTCCATAGACGTACATCATGTCCATTATCAGATAACACAATACTAAGTGCGGTTCCCCAGCTTCCAGCACCTAAAACAGCTACTTTTTTCATGATGTATGCCTCCCCTAACTACGTTTACGTGCAAATATTTTTATAGGCGTACCTACAAATCCGAATGCATCACGTATTTTATTTTCCAAAAAACGTTGGTATGAAAAATGCATCAACTCTGGTTCATTGACAAAGACTACAAAGCTTGGTGGTTTTACAGCGACCTGTGTCGCATATAATACCTTTAACCTTTTTCCTTTAACTGTTGGTGTTGGATTCATAGCAATTGCATCCATAATCACATCATTCAATACATTTGTAGCAATTCGCTTCGCATGGTTTTCACTTGCTTCTTTCACCATTGGTAGTAAGGTATGAATTCGTTTTTTTGTTTTTGCAGATAAAAAGACTATAGGAGCATAATCCAAATATTGAAAATGGGCTCTAATTTTTTCTTCGTACTCTTTCATCGTCTTCTCATCGGTCTCAACTGTGTCCCATTTGTTGACAACAATTACTATTCCTCGGCCAGCTTCATGTGCATAACCAGCAATTTTTTTATCCTGCTCTCTTATACCCGTTTCCGCATCAATTAATACTAGTACCACATCAGACCGCTCGATAGCCTTTAAAGCTCTAAGCACACTATATTTCTCAGTTGTTTCGTAAACTTTACCACGCTTTCTCATACCTGCTGTATCAATTATGACATAATTCTGTCCATCTCGTTTAAGATGAGTGTCTATTGCATCTCTTGTAGTACCCTCAATATCACTAACAATGACACGGTCCTCATTTAACAATGCATTCACTAAAGAAGACTTACCGACATTCGGTCTACCAATTAAACTAAAGTAGATGGTATCCTCATCCTCCTCTTCCTCAGAGAATGTTGGAAAATGTTTGACAACTTCATCTAAAAGATCACCTAGTCCAAGTCCATGTGCACCTGAAATTGGAAACGGTTCCCCAAAGCCTAATGAATAGTATTCGTAAATTTCAGCGCGCATTTCAGGGTTATCAACCTTGTTTACTGCAAGAACTACTGGTTTATTCGATTTAAATAGTAATTTGGCCACTTCTTCATCAGCAGCGGTAATGCCTTCTTTTGCGTTCACAATAAACACAATAACATCTGCTTCATCGATAGCAACCTGTGCTTGTTCACGCATTTGTACTAGTAATGGTTCATCTCCAATTTCAATTCCACCTGTGTCAATTAAGTTAAAACGCGTATTTAACCATTCTGCCTGTGCATAAATTCTGTCTCTTGTAACACCTGGAATATCTTCTACAATAGAGATTCTCTCTCCGACTAATCTATTGAAAATAGTAGACTTACCTACATTTGGTCTGCCTACAATTGCTACTACTGAATTCCTCATCGAAAGGAACATCCTCTCTATATAACATATTTATGTAAATTTACTACCATACCCTTCCATAACTTTATTTATTCTAGCAAAAGATAGTAAGATTAACAATGTTTAATGTTTTCTATGATAAATTCTTTTCTGTTGGCCAAAGGTTAGTCACATCTTGTATTACTAAATACTGTTATTCTTTCAAACATACAGAACCCTAATTAGTCTTAAGTATGGCTTTGATTTTTTCAAAATTTAACGGCCTTTTGGTATAACTTTTGATAAATAGAGGAAGAACTTATTTTTACCTATTTGGTATATTTCTATACTACCGAGAAGTAGCAAAACAATCAGAAGGGTATCTAGGAACAAAAGCTCTCCAACAATGTCTGGCATGGATAGATTCGTTAACAAAATGCAATACAATAGCTCTCCACCACATAACCCTAATGTGCTGATAGCAAGTCTACTGGATAATCCTTTTGTCAAGACCAAGGTTAATAGTACACAAAGGACTGGAATAATGATTAGTCGAGGCATGAATAACCATACTGGTGCAATCGATTCCCATATTAATATACTAGAATAACCAATCATAATGGTCATCGCAGAAAAAAGATGATAGCTTAAAGGTTTGAGACTTTTAATGTATAAGATACTACCTAAAAAAACACAAACATACGCCATCGAAACCTCTACATTGTATACAGAAATGTAAAGATTAGAAAACGTAAGTGTCAGTAGTATCCATACCGCCATCATTGTTCGAGTTTTTTCCTTTGGCATTAGAAAAGTAACAACGACCCAAATCATCCAACAAAACCAATAAAAAAATATTCCATCCATCTATCCTTCACCCATCCATATTATGGGTTTGTTCACCGTTTTTTAAACTTTTCCTATAGGTTTTCTGATTAATAAATAGATACATACTTTTTTACAGAATACATAAGGATAAAACAGTTCTAATTTCTAATTTTCCAATGTTATATTTACTAAAGTCGAAAAACATTGGAAATAAAAGAAATATAAAAGCATGTCAGCTGGAACTGCGATTAAGACATTTACCAACATCTCTATTCATTGACTCTGGATATGGAAGTGAAGAAAACTATGAGTAACATAGGAAAGATGTAACAAAAAGTGGTAAATCTATAATTTGAAATAATCTTATTATAATCCCAATAAAAAACAGGAGGTTAGCATCAAAAACCTAATCCTCCTGAAATTATATCCATCATTAACCTATCCTCATTTCCAATACGCTACTTCATCTACTTCAAAGTTACTTATCCAAATGTGCTTTATTAGCCTGAAGTCACTATTAGGTTCTGAATAGGATTAAAATAAATCCAGTTGTCTCGGTGCTAGTCCATCATATTCAATGCCAAGTATTTCTTGAAATTGCTTAGCATTGTTGGCGGCATCGCCACCTGAATTATTATTAAATATTACGATTACATCTCTCGATTGTTTCGATATCTTTAGAACTCTTTCTTTCCACTCCAGTAGTTCTTCTTTGTTGTAACTATATAGATATCTGACATCACGCCAATTTGTATCTGCATTTTTCGGCCTTGTCCATCCATGGACATTGCGACCGTGCATTCTAATTAATGTAAGGTCGCTATTTGTAACCACTGGAACTATCGGAATTGAACCGTTACCCGCCTGTGGTTCATCCGCAATCCCGTGAATCCAACCATTTTGATTCATAAAATCAATGGTGCTTTCGCGGTATTTTTCATGATACCAGGTTTGATTTCGAAATTCTAAAGCGACTGGAATATCTCCCATCATACTTTTACAGTATCGTAAATAGCTTACATTTTCCCTGTTACAATCAAACCACGGTGGAAATTGAAACAAGACCATCGTTAACTTATTTGCATCCTGATAAGGCTTCAATGATGCAATAAATGCTTGAAACATCTCTCCATAATCCTTATAAAACCCTTCAGACCGTTGATGTCTAGTCATTCCTTGATAAGCTTTTACCACAAATCGAAAATTATCAGGTGTATCTTTTACCCATTTTAATGCGTTATGTAATGGTTGTATTGCATAAAAGGAGGCATCGACTTCAACAACAGGAAAATGACTGCTATATTCGGATAATTTATCTTTAGGTTTTATGTCATGTGTGTAAAGTAAATCATGATCTCCCCAGCCTGTTAGTCCTATGTATATCATTTCGATTCCCCCTCCTTTTCTAATAACTTCTACAGAAAGTTTTAGCTTTTCTATAGTAAACTAGTCTTTTCATCATATCATATTCTAATAAAATCGTAGAAAGCAATTAACAATAAAATAAACATCCTGTTGAATGAAGAGGTTTACTATTATCCTTCACCTTCAACAGGTTACAACTTTCTACACACCATTCCATGCTGGAATTCTCTCTTCTTCTCCTAAAAAAATTTAAATTTGACTATCTTCAAGCATATTCACTTTAATCCTTAGCTTTATTTCAATAGGACTGTAATTCTCCTAGTATGGATTAACTACTACAAGCTTAATTTATTCGCTAGAAGTGGTTATATGAACAGCTTGAAAAAGCTATAATACGTTCTCACATAAAAAAACTCCTTCCGCTTACTCGCGAAAGGAGCATTGACTATTTATTGTTGTTTAAATTTATCTAATTTATCGCCAATTAATTCACCAAATTGGAAGTGAGATTGTTCTTCAACTTTTTCGTATTGCTTAAATTCTACAGATTCTTGTTCTGCTTCAAGTTCTTTAATACTTAAAGACAATCTTTCTTCTTCTTCGTTCATATCTAGAACTTTTACATCAACCTTTTGTCCAACCTCTAAAACCTCCTGAGGTGTGCCGATATGTCGATTAGCGATTTGAGAAATATGAACTAAACCCTCAACACCTGGTAAAACCTCAATAAACGCTCCAAAACTAACTAATCGCTTAACCGTACCTTCAACCACTTGTCCAGGTTTAATTTTTTCTTCAACGCCTGCCCATGGTCCAGGAAGAAGTTTCTTTCTGGATAAAGAAATACGTTCATTATCACGATCAATTGATAGTACTTCAACCTTCACCTTTTCACCTACTGCAACTACGTCAGCAGCATTGCGAACATGTTCATGTGCTAATTGTGAGATATGTACTAATCCGTCAATACCACCCAAATCAACAAATACCCCGAAATCTGTAATTCGTTCAACAGTTCCTTCTAACACTTGACCCGCTTCAATTGTTTTTAGAACTTTTGCTTTTTCATTTGCCTGTTCTTCTTCCACAACAGCACGATGGGAAAGAACGACACGGTTTTGCTCCTTATCTAATTCAACTATCTTAACTTCCAAAGTTCTGTCCTGGTAATCGGAAAAATCATCAACAAAAAACGTTTCAACTAGTGATGCAGGAATAAAGCCTCGAACACCTATATCTGCCACTAGTCCACCTTTTACTACTTCCTTAACCTGAACATTAAAAACTTCTCCTTGCTCGTATTTATTCTCTAAATCCTCCCAAGCAAGCTCGCGATCTACTACTTTTTTGGAAAGTATAACTTCATCATCTTCCACTTTTTTTACGGATAATGTTAATTCATCACCAACATTCACTACTTCATTAGGCGTCTCGATGTGAAGATTCGATAGTTCACTTATAGGTATGATTCCTTCCGTTTTATACCCAAAGTCAACAAGAACATGTTTTTCCTCTATCTTAACTACTTTTCCTGTCACTTGATCCCCAACTTGTACATTTAGATTATCTTGGTTTAATTCACTCATTCCAATTCCTCCTATTCCATAAATACGAAAGACGCAAGGGTGAAATAAAACGTTCCGCCTGCATCATAGACCCTCTTTTAATAACTTCTAATATTTGCATTTATTTGTCAAGCGAGATAATCATTGCAATGCATTAAACTATTCATCATTATCATTTATTTATTGATTAAATTTATTCACTTCACGTAGAATACAGTCTGCAACCTCTTCAATAGTTAATGAAGTGGTGTCAATTTCTATTGCATCTTCTGCTTTTACTAATGGTGAAGCTTCACGTTTTGAATCTATTAAATCTCGTTTTTCTATTTCTTTTTTCAATTCCTCTAAATCAGAGGAAAAACCTTTAGACAAATTCTCTTCATGACGCCTTTTTGCCCGTTCTTTAACCGAAGCTACTAGAAAAATCTTCACTTCTGCATCTGGGATTACCTTGGTACCGATATCACGCCCATCCATAACTACACCACGCCGTTCAGCAAGTTTTTGCTGTCGAGCTACCATTTCTCCCCTTACTTTTGGATGCTGGGACACATAGGAAACATTATTTGTTACTTCCTTGGAACGTATATCCATAGTAACGTCATGTTCATCTAAGTATACACGCTGACCATCAGCTTTCTGGATCAGTTGGATGTCAGTAGACTTAAGTAATTCCTCTAATGCACTTTCATCATGAACATCAACCAATTTTTCCAAAGCCTTTAACGTAATAGCACGATACATTGCACCTGTATCAATATAAATATAGGAAAGCTTTGCGGCTACTATTTTTGCTACTGTACTTTTACCAGCCGCTGCAGGACCATCAATCGCTATGGCTATTTTTTTGTTCATAAGTTCCAATCATTCCCCTCATCTAAACCGTTGACCTAACTTTACAGTGTTTCTTTTTGCCTTGCTTCACGTTGTTTTTCGAAGCAGTATAGGATTATAACCTGTTTATCCTGTTCACTTAATGATAATAATTTGATTGATGCGGTATTTGCTGAAGATTCATTCTTTATAACTCTTACAATTTCACCTGATAAATGAAGATAATAGTATTTACCAGAATGCATAGGAAGAACAAGATGGAGATATATTTCCTCGCTTTCCCCAATACTTATATGTTTAGGAACAACAATAGAAAGTCCTCCACCACTAATATCAGTAGATACCGTAGTAAAAGGAGAAAATTTTTGGCTAGCGCTATGAATGGCAACATCGACAGAAGCTTCAACTCTTACATATTGTCTTCGTTGTACACGTTTAATCTCGTCTTCCTTTGGTAATTCAATTACAAGTGTTGGTATTTTTCCCTTACGCTTTTCTTTTATTACCGTATTAAACCGATATACGGATTGGTCTTCTCCTATATATTCAGCAATTATATGTGTGCCAATTCGAAACGTAGATGTTCTTTTCGTTTTTACATGTACTGGATAATCGATATAAACATATTGTTCATTTATATCCACTACTTTACAACGATACTTATCATAATCGCCCAATTCTTGTTCAAATGCTTCAAGAGTTAAAAAACTGCCTATCTTCATGCTTATCCCCCACATTATATCTCAACTGAAAGATACACTCTCTATTCCATTATCACAAAAAAATGAAAAAAGGGAAAGGACAAATACCTTTCCCAAATTAAATTCCTGCGTAATTAATTTCTTTTCCATTAAGTTTTTCAACTTTTTCCTCTGTTCCATCCATCGCGTTTATGAATATCCGGTATGTGTCATTGCCGAGAATACCTAGGAATTCATAGGTTAAAACTTCATCTCCCAAATCATTCGTAATAACAGCAAGGAACTCTTCCTGTATCTCAACATTTGGGTTAACGAAATCCTTTGCCTCTTCCTTATCAATAGAAGGTTTTGGAATATCTCGTTTATGATGATTCATATAGTAATTATTCGCTGTTAAGCCGAGTATTTCGCCATTATCAAGTGCAACCTTGACTTCAATTGCATCTGAGAAAACTCGAACACCATTTTGATTATAAACAAACGTATAGTTACCTATGTTATCATATTGACTACTATTCAGAAGTTCCATATTCTCAAATCCATGCTTTTTGATATATTTTTCGGCCTGGACAAAGCCTTCATTAAGACTAATCTTTTTCTCACCAACTGGTCTATTCACTATCAGCGTAATTGGATTGCCACCTTGCTGCGTGAGATCTAAATAAGCTCGCTTGTTTCCATCTGAATAAGAAATACTATATAAAGGAATGGTTGCTCCATCACCTGTCTTCGTTACGTTTAAATCTTTAGTCCCATTCACATTAAATAATTGCCTACTATATTTGATTGCGTCTTTTTGACTTATTTTCTTACCCTTTACATTTTCATATTGATGATTTTCTGAGGAACTTCCAGGGGTAGTAGGATCCACTGTTCCTTCAGAGAATCCCTCAACCTTTTTTTCAACTGTTTTAAACCCATCAATTATTGTATTATCAGCTTGCTCATCATCTGTAGCCAATGCTAGCTGAACATCCATCCAGCGAAGATTATTTTCCATTGCCGCATATTGCACCTGTCTAAGCTCGTCTTTAATTTCTCCAGCTTGCGTGTATAAATTATTTAAGGTGTCTAATTCTTTATCTGTTAAAGGATCTTTTTTCAAATCTCGAACTGCTGTACGATACGTAAAGTCTCCGATATTGGACAAAAATTCCTCTGTTTTATTAAATGGTAAAAGGGTTAGTGGTAATTGCCCGACATTGGATAACGCATCGGAAGTTAATCGCCAAATTTCTGCGAGCTGTGGTGACAAACGTTCTCTAGAATTCATGGCAATTGCAGTTCCAATTTTATCATGCATTAAATCCATATTGTATGAGAGCTCGTGAAAGGCTCTTTGATACGTATTTTCTGCTTGCAATAAGATTGCATTTTTTTCTTGATGCTCTTTATAACCCCACGCAGCAGTTCCGGCAACACCGATAACTAACACAACAATAGAAATCCATCGTAACATGCTTTCTCACCTCTATTTACAGAAAATATGCTTTCCGATTTGTTTTATTTGCGGTCTGCCCCAAATCCAGCTTGATGTAGCTGTTTCTGGGTTAAAATAATATATCGCACCTCCAGTTGGATCCCAACCATTAATTGCATCAAGAACTGCTTGCTTCGATTGTTCGTTAGGTGTTAACCAAATTTGGCCATCTGCAACCGCTGTGAATGCTCTAGGCTCAAAAATCACGCCTGATACGGTATTTGGAAACAAAGCACTTTCAACGCGATTTAATATGACAGCAGCTACTGCAACCTGTCCCTCATAGGGTTCTCCACGTGATTCCCCATGTACCGCATTGGCCATCAGGTTGATATCATTTTGAGAGTATCCTTGTGGTACATTAACTGCTGGGGTCGTTTGAGGGGTATTTGCAGTATTATTACCTGTATTAGGTGTCGGTGTTTTAGGTTGTTGCTTTGATGGAGTAGTATTTGCTCTGCCTCCAGTGTTTCTCTTCGGTTTTACTTGTTTATTTAAATCGGTCCCACCATAGTAGGTAAAATCATTACCCTTCGCTATTTGCGTGTGAACCCATTTCCCATCAAACCTACTGACACTAACTAGCTTTTGTCTTGTCTTTAGTCCAGCAAGACCATCAATATCTAGTCCATAATCATTCTGAAAGTTTCGAAGTGCCCAATATGTGCCCCAACCAAAAACGCCATCTATTTTTCCACGATAATAGCCAATGTATTGAAGCCTTGCTTGTAATTCAATAACATCATTTCCAACCGCACCGCGTTGGATAACCTGATTTGTAAAGGCATCTACACTATTAGGATGACTAGTTCCTTGAAGTCCAATCACAAGTAAACATATAATAAGTAAAAGGAAGAATTTTTTAGAATTCATCTGGATTCCTCTCGCTTTCTTGATTATCTAGTAGTATCTATTTTTCGATGAATCAATCATTTTATGCATGAGAATCCATTTTTTAATAAGGTATGCGAATTAAACGTTCATATTTTAATAAAAAAAGACTGTGAACATAACCTTTTAAGGCTGACACAGTCTTCTTAAGAAAAATTATATTATTATGCGGTAATTGCAATCTTCATTCGATGTAAACCGAAAAACCATAGAATAATCATAAATGGAACAGCAAATAATGCCCAATTTTCATGTACTGTTCCTAATATAAAATTATAAATTCCATGTAATATTATTGGAATTATTAAGGCTAAGAAGATATTCCCACCAACATAATGATTGTTCATTTTTGCTTTTCCAAAATAATATCCCATAATAACACCAAATAACGCATGGGAGGAAACTGGGAATAAGGCTCTTGTGAATGCATATTGAATTCCATTCACTAATAGATAAAGAATATTTTCGATAGAAGCAAATCCCAAACTAATTGACACAGCATAAACGATACCATCATAGTGTGCATCAAATTCTGTGTGCTGATAAATTAAATATAAAAATAAAAACCATTTAAAAAATTCTTCTAAAAAAGCGACTACAAAAAAAGATTGGATAAATAAATTCCCAATTTGATCACTTTGAAATGCATATTGAATAAACATGATTGGAAAAACGATTAAACAACCAGATATAAAGGTACGAATAATGAGTGGAAGTGGCTCGGTAATTTTGTCCTTTAAATAGAAAAAAGACAAAAGAGCTAGTGCTGGAGCTACTCCCGAAGTTATAATTGCCAGCATAAATATTCCCTTTCCCCTTGTTCTATTTCCATGGTACCATTTAATAGAAGGATTGGAAATACATAATATTACAGAATTGTAGGTGTTATGAATGAAAAAGATAATGATCGTTCATACTGGCGGCACGATTTCCATGCTTGAAAATAAAGAAACCGGCGAAGTAAATATTACAGGTGGTGAACATCCACTTGCAAATATCCCATATAATTTCGGTGATGATGTGACAATAGATGAATACAACGCATATTCACTACCATCACCACATATTACCCCACAACATATGCTTAGCCTAGCAAAAACAGTTGAGAATTTACTGCTTGAATTTGATGGAATAGTAATTACACATGGAACAGATACTTTGGAAGAAACGGCATACTTCTTAGATTTAGTGTTAGATACGGAAAAACCGGTAATTATTACAGGGGCAATGCGTTCTAGTAATGAAATTGGTTCAGATGCATTGTATAATCTCATCAGCTCCATTCGAGTTACGCTTAGTCCGGATGCATATTCGAAAGGTGTCTTGGTTGTGATGAATGATGAAATTCACAGTGCCATAAATGTTACCAAAACGTCTACTAGTAATATTGCAACATTTCAAAGTCCGCAATATGGACCATTAGGAATAATTACAAAAGAGTCGATCATTTTTCATCACCAATTGGTTTCGAGAACAACCTATCCTGTTGATAACATTTCGAAAAATGTCTTTTTACTAAAAGCATATGCTGGTATGGATAGCCAGATTTTTGATTCCATTCATCATGGGCGACCAGACGGAATTGTCGTTGAAGCACTTGGACAAGGGAATCTGCCAAAAGAAACACTACCAGCAATAAAAAGAATTCTAGCAGATCAAATTCCTATCGTATTAGTATCAAGAAGTTTTCGCGGCATAGTGCAGCCTACATATGCTTATGAGGGCGGTGGAAAACAATTACAAGACTTAGGGATTATCTTTTCCAATGGACTAACCGGGCCAAAAGCAAGACTTAAGTTACTAATCTCCCTGGAAAACACGACAGATCACCACGTAATACAGGAGATATTTGAAAACGAGTCATAAATGTAAATGTAATGGAAAGAAGCCTGAAAACCAGGCTTCTTAATTATTACTTATGAATATTGCTTTATCGGTACACGGAGTATAGTTTTACCTTTTCACTATGGCATTTGCAATTTTTTCTCCATGAAATCTACCATTCTCAATAAAAATCTCATTATTATTATTTCCAGCAGCAACAACACCTGCTATAAAGACGCCTTCAATATTGGTTTCGTACGTATCCTCATCATAAAAAGGCTTACCGTTTTCTGAATTGAATTGAACTCCTAGTTCCTTTATTAATGCGAAATTCGGTCTATAGCCTGTCATGGCAAAGACAAAATCATTATCTATTTCAAATTTTTCCTCATTTGCCGTATAACAAACTGAATGCTTTGTGATATTCGTAACTTCTGCATTAAATACCATCTGGATGCTCCCTTTTCTCACTAATGAGTCAAAATCAGGCAATATCCATGGCTTTATGCTTTTAGAATAAGAGTCTCCACGATATAGTACAGTAACAATTGCTCCTGCTTTATGGAGTTCTAATGCTGCATCTACAGCTGAATTTTTACCACCAATTATGACAACATTTTTCTTATAATATGGGTGTCCTTCTTTAAAGAAATGCATTACTTTCGGTAAATTTTCACCAGGAATATGCATATAGTTTGGTTGATCATAATATCCAGTAGCAATGATGACAAAATCAGCTAAGTAATAGCCTGCTTCACCAGAAATTTTTTCAGAAGTTACCTTAAATTTATTGCCTATTTTCTTAAGAGCTGTTACTTTTTCAAAAGAATTAATACGTAAGTCTGTTCTTTCAGCAACATTTCTATAGTATGCTAATGCTTGATTTCTAACTGGTTTCTGTCTTTCAGTAATGAAGGGAATACCACCGATTTCCAGTTTATCACTTGAACTAAAAAAAGTTTGGTGGGTTGGGTAATTATATATAGAATTGGCGATATTTCCTTTTTCAAGTAGTAACGTATCAATCCCTTGTTCTTGTAAGGCAATTGCAGCTGCTAAACCGCAAGGACCAGCACCAACTATAATGACTTTTTCTTTTTGTTCCATTGTTGCACTTCCTTTTCTCATTCCTTGCATTCTCATTAGAGAACCTTTTATATGTTCTTCATTTATCATAGCATCAATTATATAAATTAAAAATTATAAAACCCTCATCTAAAATAGATAAGGGTTCTTCATATATTCATGTTATAATTTATACCCAGCCACGGAAACGTGATGCTTCTGCCATTTTTCTAACACCAACCATGTAAGCAGCTAGACGCATATCAACTTGTCTTGTTTGAGCTGTATCATATATCGCGTTAAATGCCTTGATCATCGTAGCATAAAGCTTCTCTTCAACTTCTTCTTCAGACCAGTAATATCCTTGATTATTTTGCACCCACTCAAAATACGATACGGTGACACCACCAGCAGATGCAAGTACGTCTGGAACAAGTAAAATTCCACGCTCAGTTAAAATTTTCGTAGCTTCCATTGTAGTAGGACCATTAGCTGCTTCTACCACAATACTTGCCTTAATATTATGTGCATTATCCTCAGTAATTTGATTTTCAACTGCAGCAGGAACGAGAATATCGCATTCGCTCTCTAATAATTCTTTGTTCGAAATTGTATTATTAAATAATTTCGTTACTGTTCCGAAGCTGTCTCTTCGGTCAAGTAGATAATCAATATCTAGACCTTCAGGATCATACAATGCACCATAAGCGTCAGAGATACCTACTACAATTGCACCTTCGTCATGTAGGAATTTAGATAAGAAGCTTCCCGCATTACCAAATCCTTGAACAATAACTTTCGCACCCTTTACACTCATATTACGCTTTTTAGCTGCCTCATTAATACAGATAGTAACTCCTTTTGCCGTTGCAGATTCTCTACCGTGTGAGCCTCCTAAAACAATTGGTTTACCTGTGATGAAGCCTGGACTATTGAATTCATCCATTCTACTATATTCATCCATCATCCAAGCCATAATTTGTGAGTTTGTAAATACGTCAGGAGCAGGAATATCCTTCGTTGGACCAACTATCTGACTAATTGCACGGACATAACCACGACTTAATGCTTCAAGCTCGCGAAAAGACATATCACGTGGATCACAAATGATACCACCTTTTCCCCCACCATACGGTAAGTCAACAATTCCTGCTTTTAAACTCATCCACATAGAAAGAGCTTTAACCTCTGTTTCAGTCACGTCAGGATGGAATCGGATTCCACCTTTTGTAGGACCAACAGCATCATTGTGTTGCGCACGATAACCAGTGAAGATTTTAGTTGAACCATCATCCATTTTTATTGGAATACGTACAGTCATCATACGAAGCGGTTCTTTTAATAACTCATAAACTTCATCAGGGTAACCCAATTTCTCCAGTGCGTTCTTAACAACAGCTTGTGTTGAACTAAGTACATCCATTTGTTTCTTTGCCTCTTTGGTAGAATCTGCTGCTTTCTCGGCTACCATGAATTTACCTCCTAAGGATCAATAAATATTTATAATAGCTATTCTCAGAGATTAGTATACACGTTAAATCTAAATATGCAATACAAAACCCTCATAAAATTCCAAAAAAATGAAAGCGCTTCATACGAATACCTATTTTACAAGAGATGCTAGTTTTATTTTAAAAAATATAGTTATTTATTGAATGTCTCCATGATTGTTTGTATTGCATTTGCGTTTATAATAACCTTTCCGTATTCCTTCAATCGATATGAGGTTACTATACTAGGACTGGCAAATTCAGACATTAATGCAATAATATTTTCTTTATTATTTCCATTTAAATCATTACGTCTTAATAACATATAATATCGATTTCCCATATAAAACACTTGACCACCTTGAACATTTAAGGTGTTTAAATAATTGGTAACTCGAATGACATTTTCGAAATCATCAAAAGAAAAAATCAGTTCTTTGCTTTCATCAAGTGTTACTTTCATTTCAATGAAATCCTCATCCCAATCTATATTCTCAGAGTTCTGTGTGACAATCACATGCATACCTTGTGCCTGCATTAAATAAACCTGCACAAAAAGCTTACCCTCAAGCTCAAAGCCAAGTTCAGTACTGGCTTCATACATAACTTCCGTAAAAAGATTTTGGATGCTTGAGGCATCAAAGAACAAATCCTCTTTATTAAATCCACGTTCAACTAAATCGTCAAACGTTAAAAAAATTGTAAATTGACTGCTGGACACCCGTTCTACTCTCACATAGCATCCTCCTCAGTAATTAGAACTCTATCTTTCATTCCAGTCAAAAATGAAATCAAATATGGATAATGTTTAATATAGTATATGCCAACTTTGCAATTGTTGAACGGTATACAAGTTTAAACGGAATAGCTCCGTATAGTAGCTGAGTTACCCTTCCGTATTAAAAAACATCGCTATTCAAGAAAAACAGCACCCCGAAAATAATTATTAGTACCACAACAATCACTAAGCGAATAAAAGGCTTACTAAATTTTATCCGTGCCCTTTTTTTCTTTTGACTGTGGACTTCTTTACGAGGAGGTAGATTTAACACATTCATTTCCGTGTCCACGTCCTGTTCTGGCACTTTTTCTTCCTGTATCTCTCTTGAAAAAATAGTGGATGAATCATCTGTATTTTCTTGTAGCTCGTTAATTATCGCTCGAAGCTCTTTCGCCTGATCATCGTACTCTTTTTTAATTTCTTCCAATTCTAATCCCCCCGATACTTAAAGCGAATTAATAATCCTGACAATACATCCACAGTAAAATGGGCAACTATTGTTACAAGTAGATTTTCAGTAATCTCATACAATAATCCTAGTAAAAAACTAACAAGCACGATAGAAGCTAATAATACTGGCTTTTTTAAATAACGCACATGAACTACTGCAAACAAAAGACTTGCAAAAATAAACCCAAATGTCGTTTGAATAATACCGCGAAAAAGTACTTCTTCTGCTATAGCAATTAACATTGTTAGGAGGATTATTTTCGGTATGGAGAGATTAGAAAATACGCGTTTATTAATTCCACCATCGTCAAAATAATCCATCGGAAGGAAGTACATAAGGAGAAGGTCAATAAGTATGATACCAATTCCCGGAAGAACACCATAATAAACTACTTCCTTCACATCCAATTGAATTAAGCTAGTCCAAGCCAATAACCCATCAAGTAAGAATACGCTTAATACATGCCCAATAATTAAAAATAGAAATTGTGAA
The DNA here is from genome assembly GCF_018333235.1 of Ornithinibacillus bavariensis. GTDB lineage: Bacteria > Bacillota > Bacilli > Bacillales > Amphibacillaceae > Ornithinibacillus > Ornithinibacillus bavariensis. The sequence goes on from NZ_BORP01000007.1 coordinate 78,909, forward strand.
TAAACAACCGATTTCCTTAATTCATCATCTGTTATATGTTTAAGTAGTTCACTTTGTTTCATCATTTTCCCCTACTAACAATTGATGTAATCTTTTCTCCCAGTTGATGGCTAGTCTTGGATTACTATTGGATTGTTCTGGATTAAAAAGGTCTAAGGCTATTCCACAATTACTGCAGCATTGGTGCTCTAAAACAGTGTAGTCATTCTGAAACTTTGTATATAGTTCTTTTCGCAGACAATTCTCTGTCTTTAACCAGGCTAGCATCTCATGATATTTAGACATTTTTAGCTTAAAGCGTTTATCACGAACTTGTTGTATTTTCATCAATAATCTATCTAATCTATCTTGGTCATATTTTAAAACATTTTCCAGGCTTATGCTATGTTTTTCTAGCTGAACTAAAATGAACCTCCATTGTGTTTCACTAATCTCAAATAAGGTCTGAATATCAGATATATCAAGTGAAGTTAGTTTATCGGCTTCTTTTTGGATATAACGAAAAACCCTTCGTAAATCCTCATCCTGCGGAAGCTCGCTTTGGATTAATTGTTTTGGCAGAGCCTCATCTCGACGACAATACAGGAGAACACTTAAGCTCTCTTTCCCATCTCTGCCTGCACGACCTATTTCCTGTATATAGGATTCAATTTGACCGGGAAAGTGATAGTGAAATACTAATCTAATATTATTCTTATTTATCCCCATTCCAAAGGCGCTCGTACAGCAAATGACATCTAATTGTTCATTCATAAACTGTTGCTGTATGCTAATTCGATCCATCTGTTCCATACCACCATGGTAGTATGCGATTCGTTGATTAGGTAGCCGTACCGATAATTGTAAGGCAACACTCTCACAAGACACTTTACTAGAAAAATAAATAAGCGTTGGTACCTTATAGTTGGACAGGTATCTCGTTAATACTTCAAGCTTTTCGTCTTGATCTTCTACTTCTTGAATAGTAAGCATAATATTTTCTCGATCCATAGGATAAATATGCTTTACCATCCTTGGCCTTTCAAGAGACTTTATGATGTCTTGTTGTACCTCTCTTGTTGCTGTTGCACTAAGAGCAAGGACAGGAGGATTTCCTAATTGTTCTAAGACCTTATTTAATTTTTGGTAATCTGGTCTAAATTCATGCCCCCACTGAGAAATACAATGTGCCTCATCAATGACAAATAAGCTAATGGTTTGTTGTTTCAGATAAAGAAACAGTTCTTTCTGTTGTAATATCTCTGGTGAAACAAAGATTAGTTTATAGTCTTGTAATGTTTGATAAATATATCTTTTCTGGTCAAAATCAAGAAAGCTATTAATAGCAACAACATCTTTAAATCCTGAAGACTTTAATTGTTTTACTTGATCCATCATCAAAGAAATTAATGGGGATACTACAATCGTTATTCCTGATAGTAATAAAGAGGGTAGTTGATAACAAATAGACTTCCCTGTACCTGTCGGGAGAATTCCTAAAACATCGCTCCCATTTAAAATATCCATAATAATTTCTTTTTGCCCTATCCGAAATGTTTTATAACCAAAATTGCTTTCTAATACTTGTTCTAGGGATATGGAAGTATTATTCATATAACTCATCCTCTGAATAACTTTCTTATAGTCTTGTTAAGACTAATCGTATTTGAAAATAACTTATATACGGATTGCAATTGTCCTTAATTGTCTTTAGTTTATAACTTTTACAACGATTAATAACGGAAACTATCTCTTTTCTTGTTTTTGTATCCACAAAGGGCTCAATTGAGAATTCTTTATCGTATAATGCAATTTCAACAATATGATCATACACCGTATTTAATTTTAGTTTTCTTATTTTAGCAATTGTTTCTGGACTGTACCGTTCAAGTAAGAGTTGATAGGTTTGGTTTGCTGTTTTGGTAATAAACTTGTTATTATTATTTTCTCTTATTAGCTGATAAAGTACTGGGTAGTCTTCTTTATGACGATGAATCTGATACATCATCTGATGAATTATTCCTACTGTAAGAAGATTAACATCGTGTATCGGTAATTGATAGTTGAGAGCAATTTGATCCATGCTCATCCCGTAGTGATGGTATCCACTTAATCGATTCACCAATACTTCGGCTTCTTTTTCCTCAAGGCCTTGTAATAGTTTATGAAGCTCCTCGTAAAGGATTAAAGATGCAGTCACGCTCCAGTTTTTCTTATAAAAGGCTTTTACCCAACCTGCTACATCTACATCGTCCACAACAGGAATAAAAGCGGTATTTTTCATTCGTATATTTGAGTATGTCTGGATTAATAAATGTAGTCTCTTAAAAAACAAAACATCTGTACCATTATATAATAAGCCTCTATAATAGGCGTACAATGGGGACTTTTTAAATTTGATTAAATGCCTTCTTCCTTTCTCTGTAATTTGATAAAAACCATCCTTAGACCCATTATCCACTAATTTCTTCTGTTGTAAATTTGAAACGATTGCTTGTAAATCTATGCGACGTAATGTTGGATAGATCCCGTAATATTGTTCTAGCTGAAAGAGTCTTGCATCATGGACAGATTGTATCGATTTCTTTCCAACTAATAGGTGAAATATCCCAGAAATGCTTCTATTTTCATTAATTTCAGTTATACAATCTAATATTATCCCTTCGAAATACATTCTAATCTACCTCTTTCTATCCTATCTCTATCATACCATCAGTTGGCAAAGGTTGAATTATAAAATGATAGTTATTAAAATAATAGTGGAGCACCAAAAAAGTACGTAACAAGGGGAAAACAGCTGTGAGAATAAAGTATACAATAGTTGATAAGGAAACATGTATTGCTTGTGGTGCTTGTGGATTAACTTGTCCAGGTATTTTTGATTACGATGATGAAGGGTTAGCTTATGTAACCATTGATCATAATAGTGGAAATAAGGAAGTTCCTGAATCACAAGAGGATGATGTGTTAGATGCTTATGAGGGTTGTCCAAGTAACTCCATCAAGATTGCAGAAGAACCGTTTAATGGTAACCCATTAAAGTTTGGTGAATAGAAAAAAACAGGCTGACTTTAACAATAACAAGGATAAAGTCAGCCTTTTATTAATTAATCGTATGCAAATGATTGTTAATATATTTTTTAAATACGTAGGCTATTGTTGGATACAGCAACATCATAAACACTGCATTTCCTATCGCATGATACGTATCAAAGGGCAGTCCAGCTAAATAATATACGATAAAGCCTTGACCAGTTACTTGATAATTAGTTAGCGAAACAATAATCCCGTATAGGTAACCACTGAAAAAACTAAAAATAACAATGACTATGAACGGAATCTTTTTGAACGCCTTTCCCATCAAACCACTCAAGATACCGATAATTCCCCATGCTAGAATTTGCCAAATTGTCCAAATGCCAGTTCCTAGAATCATATTGGATAAAAACGTTACTAAAAACGCTAAAATAAAACCAGCTATCGGTCCTAAAAAAATGCCACTAATAATAATAACTGAAGTTACGGGTTGGACATTTGGTATATAATTAACTGCGATACGTCCAACTACAGCAAGTGTGGCAAGTAATGCTAGTAGAGTAATTTTATAGATATTCAATTAAATCATTCCCAAGATTGGTAATCAAAATTAACCGTATCTCCATCGTTTAGTTTTACATCGCCTGCACCTACCATGGATGGCTCACCATTTACCGAAAACATCCATGACATTTTGTTCGCTTCGTCATACTCTATACCTTCAATCGCTTTTATAAACCCACCTTCTTCAACCATGTCAAAGTTTGCTTTCATAACTGCTAATAAATTATCGCCATCTTTGATAACAACTTCTTTTTCATCAATTACTTCGGCCTCTTTATCCTTTGATAAGATAATGGTAACCTTAGCCTCTTCTTGGTCATCTTTTGAATTTGCGGAAGTATTAGATTTTTCATTTTGCGTTGCGTTATTTTGCCCGCTATTGTTGTTGCTTTCCGTCTTTTCATCATTCGTACATCCTGTTAAAACAACTATTACTAGTAGCATTGAGAATAACTTAAATAAAATAGATTTCATGATTTCTCCTCCATTAACTTAATCTGTTGAGAACAGGGTGTATAAAAATAGAGCTAACCCCGTAACAAGGTTAGCTCTTTTGACAGTCTCATAACCATAATAAGTAATCAATACTCTTATGTACTTGATTGTCTCAATTGTCCTATCCTCGGGATCATTGATACAAATGAATACTGGCAGGTCTACTGACTTGTGATTAATAGCCTACTATAAGCCCTTCCCGTATATATTATATACAGTGGTTATGCTTATTTCGTCATCACTTACAGTTGCGAGGACAGTTCTAGATTTTCACTAGATTCCCTTTTAAGTTCACAACACCAACATCATCAATTTTGTATTCAATTCTATTAATTAGGATAACATACCATTCTAAAATTACAAGTTATATTTCATCTGTTTTAGGAAGCTGAAAATTGAATGTCGTACCAACATTGAGTTTACTTTTAACGGTAATTGTTCCCTTATGACTTGTAATAATATTCTTTGCTATTGATAATCCAAGCCCTGTACCTTTCACATGTTTATTTCTCGTTCTTGATTTATCTGCCTTGTAAAAACGTTCAAAAACAAATGGTAAATCCTCTTCTGGTATTCCACTTCCACTATCTTCAACAGATACAGATAATCCATTTTGGTCATTTTCTACCTTTACCTTCACAAACCCACCCTCACTAGTATGTCGGATTGCGTTGTCAATTAGGTTAGTAAATACTTGTTCGATTCGGTCTGGATCAAAAATTGCTTGAGAATCGGCCATATTCTTTGTAAGTACAAGCTCGATATGATGTTCCTCTGCAACCCCTCTAAATTTCCGATAGATTCGATCAACATAAGGCTCTACTTCAACCATTTCAGTTTTTAGCGTCAGATGACCCGCTTCCATACTTGCTAAGTCAAGCAGTTCATTAACAAGGCGACTAAGTCTTAAGGATTCCTCATAAATGATTTGGGCTAATTCATTCTTTTCCTCTTTCGTCTCGGCAATATCATCTACAATAGCTTCACTATAGCCTTGTAACATCGATATTGGAGTTCGAAGCTCATGTGATACATTAGCGATAAAGTCCTTACGAAGCTTATCTAGTCTTCTCTCTTCCGTCATATCACGCATTACTGCAACTGCACCACGGATATATGACTGATCATATAATGGTGTCATAATCATAACCCAGGTTCTACCTTGAATAGTGATTTCTTCGAGAACCTCTTTTTCACCATCAATAACCTCTTGAAATAGTGCAAGTAATTCCTTTGGCAGCTTCCGAACACCATCTGATTTTTCTATATTTTGCTCAAACTCCCATGCTTCCATAAACATTTCAGCAGGGCGATTCGTTGCAATAATTTCACCACTACGACTTAATGTTATCACACCATCTGCCATCGAATTAACAATGCTAGATAACTGTTCTTTTTCCTGTCTTAAAGCATTAATATGGAATTTCAGCTGTCGTCCCATGTGATTGAATGCCATTGCTAGTTCGCCGATTTCATCATGTGTTAAAATCGGTACTTTGGTGTTAAATTCACCTCTAGTTAGATCAAATGCTGCTTCTCTCATTTTGATTAGTGGCGATGTAATACGCGTCGATAGAAAGAAGGCAAAGATAGTCGTTAGAATGATAGCTACTGCGGCTGCTAAAAGAATAATTTTCGTAGTTTCAGCTTTTGTCTTATCCACTATCGCTAGGGATTGATAGATAAGAACTGCTGCATCTGTATTAGGTACAGCCACTCCAACAAGCATCACACCTAATTCTTGATTAGGAACTTCGATTTGCTTTTTAATCGGATCATGCGAATTTAAAACCTCTTGTATATACATCTCTTTAGTAAACCAGTTATCATTAATAGCAGTAAGATTAGAGTCATTAGTATCAGAAGCCCAAATATCACCATTGGAAAATTCGATAATTACCTTACTAGCTGGATCTTTTACACGCTCAGTCGTTTCATATATTAGTGATCTGTCTTCATGATTCTCTACCATTACGGAAACCTTTGTAGCGGTTTGTAATAAATCCTCTTCTGCCTCTTGAATATGAAAGTTCTCAAAAAACTCAAGTAAAAATATCGTTAATAAAAATAATACAAAACAAACTAGCAATAAAATGGTTACTGCTAGTTTTCCTACTACACTACGCCAAAACATTATTCATCATCTACCTCAAATTTGTATCCTACCCCCCAAACAGTCACAATCATTTTTGCGGCTTCCTTGGAAACGGTATTAAGCTTCTCACGTAACCGTTTAACATGTGTGTCAACTGTTCGTAAGTCGCCGAAAAATTCATATTGCCAAACATCCTTTAATAATTGTTCACGATTGAATACTTTATCTGGTGATTTTGCCAAGTAACATAATAATTCATACTCTTTAGGTGTTAAAGCTACTTCTGTACCATCAGCTGTTACACGATGTGCATCATGATCAATTGTTAGGTGAGGAAATACTAATAGATCCTTCGTTTGCGCATTCTTGCCATTATAACTAGTAGCAGTTGTACGTCTTAATAATGCCTTTACACGAAGAACAACCTCTCTAGGGCTAAATGGCTTCACAATATAATCATCGGTTCCAACTTCAAACCCTTGAACTCTATTTGCCTCTTCACCCTTTGCTGTAAGCATGATAACCGGAGTATCCTTTTCTTTCCTTAGCTGCTCACAGACTTCTATTCCATCCATCTCTGGCATCATAATATCCAATAGAATAACATCATAATCATTTTCTAGTGCCAGTTGAAGTCCCTCTTTACCGTTCTCTGCTTCTTCGACCTCAAATTCCTCTCGCTCTAAATACATACGAATTAGCCGACGAATTCTTTCCTCATCATCAACAACTAATACTCTAGATTGCTTCTCCATGAATATCTCCCCTTTACCAATTATATCAGTCAACGGATTTCATTTAACAATGTACAAGAAAACATGACAATTGTTTTGCCATGTTTTCTTCATTCAATTATGCATAAGAATGTAGCCCTGCTAATACAAGGTTTACAACAATCAAGTTAAATAAAATTATACCAAAACCAGCTACTGCAAGCCATGCAGACTTTTCTCCATGCCAGCCACGTGAAAGTCTTAAATGTAAGTAAGCAGCATAGAAGAACCAAGTAACCAAGGCCCAAACTTCCTTAGGATCCCATCCCCAGAATCGTCCCCAAGCTTCTTGAGCCCAGATGGATGCAAAAATTAATCCACCGAGTGTAAATACAGGGAATCCTATAGCTACGGAACGATAATTAATCTCATCGACTAAATCAGGTTTAACATTTTTAAGCAGTGGCTGAATAGCAGCCCCAATACGTTTTCTACATAGTAATCGGACAAGTGCATACAATACAGTACCTGTTAAAAACGACCAAATCACTGTATTAAATTTTTTACCAGCGTCAGCACCGTGCATCCATGTAGGTACTTCAAACCAAGGCTTCATTGCATCTTCCGTAAGAAGCTTACCATCATGTGGTGCAGCTATAGGTGGTAAATGGTACTCGGATTGTAGTGTTTTACCATTTGATTGATATTCGAAGCTTGCATTATAATGCATAGCTCCAAAGACTGAAGAAATTACTATGAATCCGATAATAAGGAAAATAATATATAAAACGATCTCAAGTGAAATTGTTCGTGCCGATCGAACGCTTTGATCAATTCCATGAATCAAGTAAATCAAACCAGCTACAAAGCTAATGAATAGTATTCCAGAGCCTAATGCAACAGTAGTAACATGAATATAAAGCCAGTGGCTTTTTAAAGATGGTACTAGTGGAGCAATTTCTGTCGGGAATATGCTAGCATAAGCAATAAATATCATAGCAATTGGTAGTGCAAATAAACCTAATACATTAAGCTTGTAAATAAAATAAATAATGATAAAAGCCAATACTAAGCACATACCCAAGAATGTTACGAATTCGAACATATTACTAACAGGAGCATGTCCAGATGCCATCCATCTAGTAATAAAATAAATTAGCTGGCTAAGAAATCCGATTATTGTCAATGTGATAGCTAATTTTCCAGCAAATTCAGTTCTTTTTCGTTCTTTATTTTTATCCTTTATCGTAAAGCTAAATATAAATGTTGCCACCAAGTAGAGTATAAATGCCGTAAATAGCATCGTACTACTAGTATTTAATAAGCTCTCCATGAGCTCCCTCCTTTAAACAACCACTTACTCATTATTTTGATCTTTTACCATCTGTATTGGTGTATTCTCAATAGCCTTTTCAATATCTTTTTTCAAGCCAAACCAGTTTTTATTCGTATGACCAGCCAATAGAATGCCTTGTTTTTTCGGATGTATCCATATTCTTCTATGTTGCCAGTACATACCTTGGACAACACCAATCATAAAAATAAGTGCACCGATAATAAATAATGGAAGTGTTCTATCTCGTTTTACTGAAAGTCCACTCTTTCGATCAAAATCTATGGAATCAATAAGTATTCGATAATTATTTTCACCTGTAGGGTCAACCGATGGAGCGAAGGAACCAATAACATTTCCCATAGGTTGTAATTCTACTACAGTAGGATCAATTCCTAGACCTTCTACAGCTCCTAATACGTTACCTACAAAACTAATTTCAGATTCTTCACTGTTTGGAGGGAATAGCTTAAAAACAAATGCAGGATTATTGGAATCCTTTGTTTTCGAACTTATTCCATCTTCTGTAATGATATAATCCGGATAATATTCCGTTACTTCAACCTTAAAACCATTATCTAGTTTATATTCTGTTTTCGGATTAAATAAATCAACGGTGAATTCTCCTAATACATCAGCATCTGGATCATTCATTTCATAGATTTTAAAGGTCATTTTTGAGAATTCGTTTAATTGATAACCTTGCTGATACAATGTATAACCACCAAACTTAACTGGATGGTTCATACTAATTTCGTCATCCGTTATTTTGTTAAGCTTCGTTTCTGCACCGATAACCTCTTGATCTTCTGCCTGATAAATAATGGCATTGGTTTGGAAGTTACTTGGAATGACCCTACCCTGTTTTGCAATGGCATCTTTAAAGCGTTCATCATCCTCAGCATATGTATCAAGAACAAATTCCTTGTTTTCGATATAATACTCTCCATCCGTTCCTGGTACTACCTTTACTTCCCCTTCTCTAACCCATAAATATTCATTTAAATACATAAATGGTGTTATCCGAAGTAATGCTGCAATTAATATAATAATCAATCCAATATGATTAACATACGGACCCCATCTCGAGAAGCGTCCTTTTTCCGCTACAATATGACCGTCTTCTTCTGTTATTTTGTAACGTTGTTGCAAGAGACGCTCTTTAACTGTATTCAAATCTTCACTTGAAACATGATCTGTTTCACTATAGAATCGCTGTCTATTAATAAATGTTTCATGTCTCTTCGGCTTCTGACGTTTTAGCGCTTTATACAAAGGTACAAATCGATCCAGACTACAAACTACTAGTGATACCCCGATTAGTGCAATTAAAATTAGATACCACCATGAGCTGTATAGGTTATGAAAGCCTAATTGGTAAAAAATCTTGCCAAAAATACCATAGGTCTCTGGATAAAAAATTTGTGGATCTCGAGAAATAGCATCAGACGGTATGTATTGCTCCTGTGGAAAAATAGTTCCAATACCGGAAGCGATTAATGCCAAAACGATTAACCAAACTCCAACCTTTACAGAGGAGAAAAAGTTCCATATTTTATCTATAATCGTCTTATTATATGTAGTTGATCTTCTTGCACTACCTTCGTAACGCATATTCAATAATTTCTTTTTATCGTTACCATCTATATGCTGATTCTCTGCGATAGGCTTTCCACATGCTTCACAAAGGACTGTACCTTCTGGATTTACGTGACCACATTCACATTTTATATGATTCATTAAAAATCCCTCTCATGGTTTTATGATTCGCTTGGTTCAATTTTTTGTAAATACCCTTCCAATCGTTCAAGTGTGAGAGCACCGTTTACAACCTCTACTATCTTCCCTTCCGGACTAATAAAGAAAGTGCTAGGAATTGGTCCAACTTTGTATAAGTCACGGACCTGGTCTTTGGTATCATGCGGAACTGGGAATGTCAAATTATATTTATTTATAAATTGATCAACTACAAATTCTGTTGCATCAAGATTCACTGCTATAATTTCTATTCCCTTTTCCTTATATTCAGGATAGAGCTTCTGCATATAAGGCATTTCCGACTCACATGGCTTACACCATGTTCCCCAGAAATTAAGCATTACACCTTTGCCACGAAAATCACTTAAGCGCACTGTCTTTAATTCATTATGATCATTCACTTGATTTAATTGAAAATCTGGTGCCTCGTCTCCTACACTGTAAATAGCCTTATCCTTGTTCAGATTTGCTACTAAAGCGTAGGCTACTGCTATTACTAATAAAACTAATATAGCTGAACGATAAATAAAGCGGTTCCGTTTCTTTTTAACCTTATTCTCTCTTGCCTGCTCTATTCTCACAACCACCACTCCCCGCCCAATTATACCATTTATTGGGCATTGAAATTATGTCTATTCTTCAACATTTTTAGAAGCAAGGTTACGCATTTGATTAACCTCTTTCGGTGTTAGCTTACGGAATTCTCCAACTCGAAGACCATCTAAGGTCAGAATTCCATATTTCTCACGCTTCAATTTTATAACTGGATAGCCCAACTGCTCCATCATACGCCGAACATGCCGATTCTTACCTTCTCTTAAGGTTAGTTCCAGTAGACTAGTATTTTTCTTTTTATCCGTAGATAGTACTCGAAATCGTAAGGCTTTTAATACTTCACCCTTATCCTTAACACCCTTGATGAGCTTTCTTAAATCCTCTTTTGAAGGGATGCCTTTTACTTTTGCTACATATACCTTTTCGACACCATACTTTGGATGCATAACTAAATTTGCAAACACACCATCATTGGTTAATAATAGTGCACCAGACGAGTCATAGTCTAATCTTCCAATAGGGTAAATTCGTTCTTCTACCTCTGGAAAGAAATCAGTAACTACCTTTCTTCCTTTTTCATCCTTTACACTAGAGATAACACCACGCGGCTTATAAAAAAGATAATAAACGGATTGTTCCTTTTCAAGGGGAACTCCATCTACTTCAATTTTATCTTCAGGAGTTACTTTGGTACCAAGTTCTGTTACTACTTTATTATTGACTTTAACTTTACCTTCTACTATTAATATTTCTGCTTTTCTTCTTGAAGTAATTCCACTTTGTGCAATTACTTTTTGTAAACGTTCATTTGTATTCGACATAAAATCACCAATTTATCCTCAATTTTTTTAATCCTATCCATAATCATAGCGATAATCTTTGGTTAGCCTAACCACTTATGTATGAAGTGTTTTTGCACACACTTAAAGATTGCTTACTAAATGAAATTACAGCTATTTATAGGATTTGGATTTCGCTTGCTATTATATCATTCGAATGGAGAAAAACAAAAATATTGAGGTTAGATGAGGTTTCGGGGAGGAACTTCAAATATATATCATCCTGAACTACTATTAGTAATAAATCATGTACCCATTGACTTTATCAAAAGTTAAAATTATAATACTCTTGTGTTTATTGTAACTAATCTAAGGAGGGTTGCTTAAAATTATGGGTGTAATTATTACTTTCCGTGCTTTGAACTAGTAATTTAATACGTTCGAAGGCTCTGTTTTCGCTTACAGAGTAAACGGGATAAGTCTGCCCATTTTTAACAATCTTCCATGAAAATAAATTTCTATTATTAAGAGGAAAGACTGACTTTTCAATCTTTCCTTTTGTATTGTTATGAGAAAATATTTGACTTTTAAATAAAGAAAAGTCTATTTTGGGTTGTCTTTGCATTTTATTTGCCAAGGATACTTTTATGTCATACTGCAAACTTAATGATTCCGTTTACTGGAAGCCACAGACGCTTATGTCTGTGGTTTTTTTTGCGATCAGAGTCATAAATCCAATATGAAATGAAAGGTTTGAATGATTATGACAAAAAGAAGAACAAAAGATACGAATAAAAGATATACTTCCGGAAATCCTCCAAATTTTAGTGGGCAACATTTGCTTCATAGTAAAAGCATAGTAAAAGATATTGTGGACATTGCTCGCATTTCAAAAAATGATTTAGTATTAGAATTGGGGGCCGGAAAAGGGGCAATTACGGAAGCCCTAAGTAATAAAGCTAGAAAGGTTCTTGCTGTTGAATACGATCAAAAGTTTATAAATAAATTAAAACAACTTGAAATGAAAAATACAGCGATAATCCAGCAGGATATATTAAAAATTTCATTACCACGAGAACATTTTGTAGTTGTGTCAAATATTCCATATGCCATCACTACAGCTATTATGAAAATGCTTCTCAATAATCCAGCAAACAGTTTTCAACGAGGTGTTATTACGATGGAAAAAGGTGCAGCAAAAAGATTTACGTCAACTATTGTAAAAGATCCTTATATAATAGCATGGAGAATGTGGTTTGATATCCGATATGTAAAAGACATTTCAAGAAAGAATTTCTCACCACCACCAAGAGTTGATTCTGCAATAGTTACAATTAAGAAAAAAACGGAACCAATTGTACCTGTAAACGAATATTTAATATTTTGGGGACTTGTCGACCACATACTTAAAAAGCCACAATTACCTATCGATTTAGCACTAAGAGGTATATTTACACCACCTCAAATGAAGCATCTAAAGAGAAATCTTAAACTAAATGATGAGGTTCCTGTTGCTGCTTTATCGGAACAACAATGGGGATATCTATTTGACACAATGGTAAAGCATGTTCCAAAATTTAGATGGCCAAAAATAAATAAAGCCAAATTAAACCATCTTATTAAACGCTAAAAAGTTTCAACAAGTAAAAAGTCGAATTCCTTCATTCTAAGGAATCGACTTTTTCTTGATATGCTTAAAATTTACGGTTAATTAACTTTCCCGAATGATCCGCTGGCAATAAGCTTCCTTCCAATATAAACCGTCTTGATTACTATTTCTCTAACCAAATACCAATGTTACGATAACAATAGCTGCTAATATACCAAATAAATCTGCTAAAAGACCAACCTTAAGCGCATATCCCATTTTTCGAATGCCTACCGCACCAAAATAAACCGTTAAGATATAAAGAGTTGTATCGGTACTACCTTGCATGGTCGACGCTAGCCTCCCTATAAAAGAGTCTGGTCCATATGTAGCAATAAGCTCGGTCGTAATCCCAAGTGCTGCAGAGCCCGATATTGGCTTAACAAGTGCCAGGGGTACCACTTCTGGAGGAACACCAAAGAAATTAAGCACTGGAGCAATCAGTCCAATTAATGCATCAAGTGCACCGGAACTTCGAAATATAGCAATTGCGACAATCATCCCTACTAAAAAAGGAAGTAAAGAAAAGGCCATTTTAACCCCTTCTTTCCCTCCCTCAACGAACATTTCATACGAAGGTACCTTTTTCCAGGTAGCGGTTAATAGAACAAGCATAATAAATAAAGGAATAATCCAAATGCTTATTTGTGAAATAACAACCATATTACTTCCTCCACATACTTCGGTAATAGAAAAGTCGGTCTATCATAATGGCACTTAATGTGGAAATAATCGTTGCTAGTATAGTCGCGCCTACAATCTCTGTAGGTGAGGCAGAATCATACTGCATACGTACTGCAATAATAGTAGTTGGAATCAAGGTAAGGCTAGAAGTATTAATTGCCAGGAATGTAATCATGGACCTAGATGCCTCATTTGAGCCACTTAGTTTTTTCATTTGCTCCATCGCTTTTATTCCCATAGGTGTAGCTGCATTCCCAAGCCCAAATATATTTGCTGTTATATTCGATAGAATATAACCAATTGCAGGGTGGTCCTTTGGTATTTCTGGAAATAGCCGTACAACAATAGGTCGAAACAGCCTTGCTAAAATTTTTAGAATTCCTGCTTCTTCAGCTATACGCATAATACCTAACCAAAATACTAGAACACTAATCAGGCCAATGGAAAGGGTAACAGCCTCATTGGCGCTTTCAAATACTGCCTTGTTAACATCCTCCATCGTTCCATTAAACATGGCAAAAACAATTCCGATAATGGCCATAAATGCCCAAATTAGATTAACCATTGGAATCCATCCTAAAGATTTGTTTCAATACGGATACAAAATCTACTAAATATGATATTTCTTTTTCGGCTAGATTCTCTTGAAATATATTCACCTCTACAATAGGTTCATTATTAAAGTAGTAGATTTGCTTGGCAACAACCTGTGCGTCAGGTGCAGGAGGAGATTCCCCTACTGGGATAACATCACTACGAATCAAACCTTTTTCTCCTTCTGATAGTGGATATACTGCATCCTCATGTGTATAGCCTCTCATTTCCTCCCCGGAATCTAATGAAATAGAGATTTGCCCTTTTTTACCCATTTTTTCCATAGTAAAGTTCTTAAAGCCCCATTCAAACATATCGGTATGGTCTTGCCAATCATTCGGTGCATCTAACGTAACTGCAATTAAATCCATCCCATCCTTTGATGCTGTTGAGACAAGTGTTCTACCAGTCTGTTTCGTAAATCCAGTTTTTCCACCTGTGCAATATTTATAGTAAGCTGTTAATAATTTGTTTTTATTTTTCCAGCCATAATCACGATTAGAAGACTGATAGAATTTGGTTCCTGTTATTTTACGAAACTCCTCATTTTGCATTGCATATTGCATCAAAAGGGCCATATCATAGGCTGATGAGTAATGGGTTTCAGAATCTAATCCATGTGGATTATCAAAATGTGTATTCGTCATGCCCAGCCACTGCGCCTTTTCATTCATGAGATATACAAATCCCTCTTCACTTTCCCCAACATGCTCCGCAATGGATATTGCTGCATCATTACCGGATCTTAGCATTAACCCATATACTAGATCCTCCACTGTCATTTTTTCTCCTTGTTTTAAATAAATCGATGACCCTTCCGTATAAACGGCCTTTCTACTAGCTGTTGCCTTTTCCTTCATTTTTCCCGATTCAATCGCTATAATGGCAGTCATTATCTTAGTAATGCTCGCTATATTAGATTTCTCATGCGCATTTTTCTCGAACAATATTCTTCCTGTTGACTGTTCAATTAACACAGCATTTTTTGCCGAAACAGCTGGACCTTCATCGGCATGTCCAATAATTGGACATACAATAGTAAATAATAATATTAACATTAGGGTTTTTGCTATAAAACGCATGGTTTGTCCTCCCCCAAAAATCTGTCTATACATTTTATGCAAAGGGAGCTTTCTTATGATAAAAAAAGAAATGGTAGAGTGATTTTACCATTTTTTTATTTACTGTGAAGGATAGAAGTTAGCCTTCATAAAATAAAAAAAAAGGATGTTTAAAAGAACTCACTCTTCAAACATCCTTAAAAACTATTATATATAATGGCAACAAGTCTAATTACTATTCTCCTCTAACTCACTGAAACGATCAAAAAATAAATCTGCTTCATCCTCAATATCACTAGCATCCATATTATCTGGTAGTGGTGGTAGTTCCTCTAACGATGTTAGCCCAAAAAATGTTAGAAAATCTTTACTTGTACCAAATAATACAGGTCGCCCAACTCCTTCTTTTCTACCAACCTCTTCAATCAGCGACCTTGCAAGTAGAGTTTGCACGGGGCGATCGCTTTTTACCCCTCTTATTTCATCAATTTCCGAACGAGTTATTGGCTGCTTATAAGCAATTATAGCTAGTGTCTCTAGTGCTGCTTGTGACATTCTACTTAAATGTGGAGTCTCGAGGAACCGTTTAAAGTATTCACTATGCTCCGGCTTTGTTGTTAAATGATAGACATCATTAGCTTGCATAATCATAATTCCACGACTCGCATGCTCATAATCATATTTTAGCTCTTCGATTAAATGCTCAACTGCCTTAACAGATATTTCCATGATATTTGCAAGTTCTTTAATCGTTATACCTTCATCACCACTTGCAAATAACAATCCTTCTAAGATCGCTTTTACATTCTTCATCCTACACGTCATCCCCCGAATAATAAACATACAAAGTATCGAAATGCTTCTCTTGTTTACAGGTTATTTGATTTACTTTCATCAATTCCAAAATTGCCATGAAGGTAACTACAATATGTGATTTTGTTCGGTGGGTAAACAATTCGTCAAAAGTTATGCCTTTCTTCCTTGATCGTTTTACCGAATCTAATACTTCTTCCATGCGTTGCTCAATTGGAATTTCAGCCTTGTGTATTTTTGTTTCAAGTGGTTCTTTCCATTTTTTGCGCTCAAGCATTTTTCCTAAGGCGCCAAGCATATCATAAATGGAAATATCTCCTTGAACAACAGTTTTTTCAATTGGAAGGTCTTCAAATATTACTGGAGGTCTAGTAAATATCTGATTTGCTTCAATTTCTTTTTCCTTGAAAACTTCGGCGGCTTCTTTAAATTTTCGATATTCAATCAGACGCTGCATGAGCTCTTCTCGTGGATCTTCCATATATTCTTCCATTTCTTCCTCAATTTCTTGTTTAGGAAGAAGCATCTGACTTTTAATTGCCAAAAGGGTAGCAGCCATGACAAGATATTCACTAGCAATATTTAACTCTAAATGCTGCATGGTATGAATATAATTCATATACTGTTCAGTAATTTGGGCTACAGGAATATCATATATATCAATCTCATAGTGATTTATTAAATGTAATAATAAATCAAGCGGTCCTTCAAAGGATTCTATTTTCACCTGATATGCCTGATTCATAAAAGTCGCCCTTTCTATATCTATAGAGTTCTTAGCAATATAGCATCGATTATATTTGTTTCAACTTGTATAAGCGCCTATACACCATCGTCATGTTTTACATAAGTTATTAACGTAAGATAAATGTTACCCAAACATTTATTCAAGTATTTAAAAGGAGGAATTTAGAATGAGTGCAGGTGCAGGATATTACGGTGGAGGATTTGCTTTAATCGTAGTATTATTTATTCTTTTAATTATTGTTGGTGCTGCTTGGTTGTAAAGTAGCATGAAACTACGATAAGTATATTCCATCAACATACAACCAAATTTTAAATAAAAATCAGCCCATGGAAGAATCAGGGCTGATTTTTGTTTAGAAATTACTTTCTACTGTAAAATGCTTCCCCTTCAATTCTTGTTAATCTTCTTGAATACAACGCATAAAATATTGTTGTATCGAATCAACAGCACTAACCTTATACTTTGTATCGTAAAGGTTCCGAATTTCTTTAATCATTCGTTTACCTACCCCACAATTACGATGGGATGGATTTACAGAAATATGCTGTATGATTGCTTGATCACCATCAATCCGAACACCGATTGCACCGATCACATCATCTTCTTGCTTCCATAGATAAAGATGCCAGTCTGGATTGGTCTCATATTCCTTAATGGTATGAAGTAGGTTTTTAACATCTTTTCCTTCTGGCATAAAAGACAATAAACCCATTGCAATCTTTTCCGAATTTTTTTTGTAGCGATTTAACATATATACCCCTCATTATGTGAAATACTTTTGGTCTAAGATGAAATAATTTTGATAAAGTAATCATCGACCAGTAATGTTTCTCACGACTATCGAACATAAGATGACCTAAATAAAACATGAACTGAGTGCTAAAACCCTTCCTTACTTCTCAGCAATTCAGATTAATAAAGGCAGGAATCTTACTCCTATAAACTTACGGGATAATTGAATTATAGTTCTATTTATGACCTATTAATCTATATTTGTCAAATACGATTAAAGCACAAATATCATCCAATATGCAAATCCCCAAATGATGGCAAGCACAAGTAATACAAGAAATAAAAGGATATTTTTCTTTCGTTGATTCAAATTACTCATCCTTTACTAGCATTGACAAAAATTACCTTATTTAGTACGTTTCGCTATGATTTCTTTCAACATTATGAAACCATCTGATTCTTGTTCCTTTATTTTAAAGGGAACACAATTCATCAGGAACAACCAGCTATTATAAAGCATGAAAACTAAAATAAATTCATTGGAAGTAAATTGATATATACCAAAAAAGATGACTACAATAATAGCATTAAAAAAAGGACCCAGGAAAGTTATGTATAGTTTTTCAAAAGAAGTATAGTCCTTTTCTCTTGTACTCTCTGTTACACCAGCTGTAAAAAACAATAGCCCAACATGCACTTCAAGCTTGGGGAAAACAATCTTTATAATCCTTTTCCCCCTACCAATACTGATTAAGATATTGCTTGCCTTTGCGATCTTAGCACCCACTGTATGGCCAATCTCATGAATTAGATTACTAATTGGTGCGACAAACACGATAAGATAAAGCAACAAATAGACACTCATTTGCTCTTTCAAAAGTATTTATCAATTAGGCATTAAATACTTTTACCTCTTTCATGACATCACCATTGCGCATTTCCTTTACATATTCCATACCAGAAGTAACTTGTCCAAACACGGTATGAACTCCATCTAAATGTGGTTGTGGTTCATGAACAATGAAAAATTGACAGCTTCCCGTATCTCTTCCAGCATGTGCCATAGATAACGTACCCTCAACATGCTTATGTGGGTTATTATCTGTTTCACATTTAATCGTATACCCAGCGTTACCTGTACCATTGCCGATTGGGCATCCACCTTGGCTAACAAAACCAGGGATTACGCGATGAAACGTTAATCCATCATAAAAATTTTCATTTGAAAGTTTTTCAAAATTAGCAACTGTACCTGGTGCCTCATTTGGATATAAATCAAATTCAATTTTATTACCATTTTCCATTAAAATATAGCCTTTTTTAGCCATACTATACAACTCCTATTCTGATAAAAACTTTTTGCCAATCAAATTAATCATACCATTTCTAGCGTTTTATTAAAAGATTTTATACTGCATCTTATTCATAGGATAAGTCATTTTTAACAATATCCTTAACTGTTTCACGACGAATAACTAATTTATCTATACCATTCTCAATAAATACAACTGCCGCTCTTGCAAATCGATTATAATTACTCGCCATGGAGTAACCATACGCACCGGTTGAAAGAATTGCCAAAATATCTCCTTTTTTAACCTTAGGAATAGGTAAGTCCCATATTAGCATATCTCCTGATTCACAACACTTCCCAGCTATGGAAACAACCGTATCCGCCTTTTGATTCGCTCTATTTGCTAACAAACCGACATACTTCGCTTGGTATAAAGCAGGACGAATATTATCAGTCATTCCGCCATCAACGGCAACATAATCACGTACATTGGGTATGACCTTAGTAGAGCCTGTAGTATAAAGGGTTACTCCTGCATCCCCAACAACGGACCGACCAGGTTCTATCCAAATTTCTGGTACCTCCATATTTAATCTAGAACAATGATTTTGAATTACTTCTACTAATCGGTATACATATTCATCTAATGGAATTGGTTGATCATTTTCCGTATATCGAATTCCAAATCCCCCACCTAAGTTTATGACCTCAGGTGTATATCCATAGGTTCCTTTCCATTCTTCTATTTTTTGGAATAGTATATTTGCTGCAGTTACAAAACGGTCCGTTTCAAAAATTTGCGAACCGATATGACAGTGTAATCCTTTAAAGTTTAGATATTTATTTTCACGTATAAGCTGAAATGCCTGATCTACTTGTCCATTATGTAAATCAAAGCCAAATTTAGAATCCTCATTACCTGTCATAATATATTGGTGTGTATCGGAATTAATCCCTGGAGTAACCCGAATAATAACATCTGCTGTCTTTTGCTTTTTACGTAATATCTCTGTCAAAATCTCAATTTCATAAAAGTTATCCACGACAATACAGCCAATCTCATGCTCTATTGCCATCTCGAGTTCACTTCTACTTTTATTATTTCCATGCATATGGATTTTCTGTGGAGCTATTCCCGCTTGAAGTGCGGTATACAGTTCCCCTTCTGATACCACATCAACCGATAATCCTTCCTGCTTGATAACTTGAAGAATTGCAATGGAAGAAAAAGCTTTACTAGCATAGGTCACCTGTGCCTTAACACCTAACTTCTTAAAAGCTTCAACAAATGCACGACAATTTTTACGTACAATTGAAACATCATACACATATAGAGGTGTACCGTATTTTTTCACTAAATCAACACTGTCAATACCACCAATTTCTAGATGACCTAAATCATTTATTCGGTACGGATAATTCTCCATTTGCATGCTTTCACACCCATTTCATGAATACTTATAAAAAATTTATCATAAACAAATTAAAAACAAAAATAAAACCCTCACAGAGAGGATTTTATTTAACCGATTCTTTTTGCGGTTGCGTAAATACATTCTTCGGATGAACAATGGATGGTCTTGTATGAACAAAAGGTGTTGGAACTCGAAATAATATCCGTACCATAGCCTTTGGATTAAAAGGAATTAATGGCCAAAAATAAGGTGCCTTAAAGGATTTTAAACTTATCAGGAATAAAAGTAGAACTGTAATACTAATGACATACCCATATATTCCGAATAATGCTGTTGCAATTATCAAATATAGTGTTGCCATTTTATTCGCTACACTTAATTCATAACTAGGTGTTACATACGTCCCGATTGAACCAATAGCAGTATAGAGGATTACCTCAGGACTAAGTAACCCAACATCAATTGCAATTTGTCCAATTAATACTGCAGCAATTAATCCCATAGCCGTTGATAGCGCAGTCGGCGTATGAATAGCCGCCATTCTTAAAAATTCCATTCCAACTACGCCTAGGATTAACTGAGCTACAATTGGAATATTCCCTTCCTTATTCGGCCCAATAAATGAAAGCTCGGGTGGCAACAATGTAGGATCCATCACAAACAGTAGCCATGTCGGTAACAAAAACAATGATAAAAATATCGCTAAAAAGCGGATCCAACGGATAAAAGTACCGATGATGGGTGCTTGACGAAACTCCTCAGCATGCTGTGTATGATGAAAATATGTGGTTGGAACAACCATTACACTTGGTGAGGTATCCACCGTTATTAAAGCATGCCCTTCCAATAAATGATTAGAAGCAACATCTGGCCTTTCTGTAAAACGTATAAGTGGAAATGGGTTCCACTTACGCTCTACAAAAAATTCTTCTAGCGGTTTTTCAGCCATAGTGATACCATCAATATCAATTTTACGAATCTTTTTCTTCAATAAGTCGACTAAGCCATCATCAGCAATATCTTTTATATAACTTAGGCAAACATCTGTCTTAGATCGTTCCCCTACCTTCAGCATCTCATTGCGTAATCTCGCATCACGAATTCTTCTTCTCGTTAAACTAGTATTGAGGACAATATTTTCTGTATACCCATCTCTTGATCCACGTATAACCCGTTCTGTATCTGGCTCTTCAGGCTGTCTTCCAGGGTAGCTTCTAACGTCTACGGCAAAGCCAAATTTTTCACCGTCGATGAGAATGACAATTAATCCAGATAGAACCTGATCAACTGCCTCATCTAATGTTTTAATTGTCGATAACTGCTGGTGGAGAATTCGGTTTTTAACTATCTCACTTGCCTTATCACGCTCACGCTCTTTTTCATTTAGATCCACTAATTCCTTAAGAATTTGCTGTATGATTAAGCTATCCACTAATCCATTTACATAATAAAGCTGAATACGTGTTTTTAATAGCACTACCTCGCGAAAGCCAACATCATAGGAAACATCAATTCCTACTCTCTCTTTAAAAAACCTAGAATTTTCATCAATCTTGGCTGAAATGGGATACTTGGACAAATGTAACCCCTCCTTAAACTTTCTATCTCACTAAAACAATCCATTGAAATAATGATCCCACTATTTTCCCAAACACGATTGCCATCATTAGAATAATGATTTTATTATCTAAATTAATCCGTTTTGAAATGATTGGAAATACATTAAGTACTTCTGTTAATGCTGCTGCAAGCATACCGTTAAAAATCCCATGAAAAACACCCCAAATAGCTAACAAAATTCTTGGTTGGCTCCAAGTAACTACTGTAAAGGAAAGGTAAGTTCCAAATAAGGCTCCAACGATTATACATGCCGTATATACCTTCACTAAGTGTAGGCTTTTACTAAGCTGAATTAATCTTGGAATAATACCTAATAAGGTCAGAAAAGCCACAAATCCACACCCAACCGCTAGTCCCCCAGAAAACCCAATAAATATCTGAATAAAATTAATGAGGAGGTCTTGTATCATTTAGTTTATTTTCGTGATAATTTACATAATCATCAAGGGACTGTTGGTATTTGTATATTTCTACCTCTAACGGGCTTGGCTCTTCATTAAATCGCTTATTAAACCAGTGGTTAAAAAACAAAATCATCCCTATTCCAAGGCCGAGGGAATACGGAATTTGTATCCATAGGGGAAATTCATTTTTTTCTCCAGTTAATAAGAAGTGCAACTTCTGTTGAACCTCCTGCATACTTACGTCATAGTGAAAATTCACGATGGTCATGGCAGTTCCGATAAATAGCAGTAGCCAAACAAAAATAAAAACCAATACATTTGGATTTTTATTCGACTTATCCACTTTTACGATTGTCTGCTCTGGACCAGTTAATTGAATTTCCAAGTTCGGATAAAGCTCATTTAAGTGTTTGATAATTAAAAAGCTATCAATAATCACAATTTCTTTATCTTCCTTTGTGACACGATAAATTTTTAATTTTAAAAGCTCCTGTACTAGCTCTTTTGAGGTAGAAGAAACAAAGGCGATATCCTGTAGCTTGATTTCTCTTTGGGTATCGATTTCTATTTTCTTTTTCATGCGTAAATAAACCATATCTGTCATTATGATGTCACCTCAAGAAACCAATTTGGGTACTACTTAGTATTTGTCTAAAAAGAAATAATATAATTGTTTTTTACAGAAGCTAATAAGATTATGAATGCACGTATGGAGAAGCAGGTAAAAATAAAAAAACCATAAGAGCCATCATTCATGACGGCTCTTATGGGTCCATTTTATTTTTCATATCATATAATATTTTCTTTTCTAGACGAGAAACCTGTACTTGAGATATTCCAAGCCTTTCCGCGACCTCTGATTGCGTCTTATCCTTATAATAACGAAGATAGAGAATTAGCCTTTCTCGTTCACTTAATCCACGAATTGCCTCTTGTAATGATAGCTTATCAAACCAATTCGAATCTTGATCTGCTATCTGGTCTAGTAATGTAATAGGATCTCCATCGTTTTCAAATACTGTTTCATGTATGGAATGTGGTGCCTTTGCAGCTTCCTGCGCATGAACTACCTCTTCAGGAGAAATCTCTAGCTCTAAAGCAATTTCGTTAATCGTAGGAGATCTGCCAAATTTCTTCGTCAGCTCATCCTTCTTTTTACGAATTTTATTTCCCACTTCTTTTAAAGACCTGCTTACTTTAACACTACCATCATCGCGGAGAAATCGCTGTATTTCTCCAATAATCATGGGTACGGCATACGTAGAAAATTTAACATCATACGAAAGGTCGAACTTATCAATTGATTTAATAAGTCCTATGCTTCCAATTTGAAAAAGATCATCCGGGTCATATCCTCTATTCATAAAACGCTGAACAACAGACCAAACAAGACGAATGTTCTTTTCTACTAAATAGTCTCGGGCTTCCTTATCCCCTTGTTGACTCTTTAATATTAGCCCTTTCACCTGTTCGTCAGATAGCGCCTCACTCCGATTATATTGCTTTACATTTACATCCATAGGCATCGCATCCTAATTATAAACCGTTTTACTATTTGTTAACTGCTTTTTCATATGAACAGAGGTACCCTCACCTTGCTTGGAAATAACTTCTACAGAGTCCATAAAATTCTCAATAATCGTAAATCCCATTCCAGACCGTTCTAAGTCTGGCTTCGATGTAAATAATGGTTGTCTTGCCTCATCGATATCAGCAATCCCAATACCGTTATCACGAATTGTTATCTCCACTTCCCCATCCTCATGTAAAATACAAGAGATATGGACTTTATGGTCTGGCTCACTATTATAACCATGGATGATTGCATTCGTTACTGCTTCAGATACAACTGTTTTTATCTCTGTTAATTCCTCCATGGTTGGATCAAGCTGAGCAACAAATGCTCCAACAGTTACACGAGCAAATGATTCATTTTGACTAACACTCGAAAATTCCACATGCATTTCATTTTTCATGAAGCCACCCCCAAAGTTTCTAAAGCAAATTCCTCGTTCTCCTCTAAACGAATAATTTTAAACATACCAGACATTTCAAATAACCGTTTGATTGAAGGTGGTACAGAGCATACTACCATTTCCCCTCCTAACTGGAGAACTTCCTTGTATCTACCCAAAACGACTCCAAGTCCTGAACTATCCATAAAGCTTATCTTTTCAAGATTTAAAATCACATGTTTTACTGGATTTAAATATAGCATGTCCTTCCACTGGTCTCGTAGCTCTTCTGCTTCATGATGATCTAATTCACCAGCTAAACGAACAACTAATACGTCTTCTTTTACATCAAACATATATTTTAGCCCCATTTATATCCTCCTTACATTCCTTTGTAAGTATCAATTCTTTATTAAATGGGTAAATTCCTGCTTTGTGACAAAAGAAGAAGAAAATCTGTTAAATTAGAAGGAATTAATCATTTTTCGACAGCTTTTGAATCGAGCGTTTAAACAGCGTAAAATAAGATGCTTTGTCCACATCCTCATTAATAATTAATGGTGTTTCGGAAATCGATTTATCACCATTTTTCACATGTAATGTACCAACTTTTGTCCCTTTTTTAATTGGAAGCTTAACCTCATCAAGCTGAACAGATGTTGTTAATTTTTCAATTGATTCACCTTTTTTAAACACCATACTAATGGACTGACTAGCAACGACATCTATTTTTCTTTTTGCTGCCTTTAATACGTTAAGTTCCGTTATTCTATCGTTTTGATTAAATAGCTTCTTTGTTTCATACGTATTAAATGCATAATCCAACATATTTGAAATGGTGGAATTGCGTTCTTTTGGTGTTTCAGCACCCATTACGACCGCTACTACACGCATATCATTCTTTTTTGCGGTAGCTGTAAGACAATATTTGGCCTCACTAGTAAAGCCTGTTTTCAAACCATCTACTCCAGGATAAAAACGAACTAATTTATTTGTATTCACTAACCAAAATTCGTTATCCGTACCTTTTCGTAAATAATCTTCATATATTGAGGTGTATTTCGTAATAGATTCATGGCTTAATAATTCTTTTGCCATCATGGCCATATCATATGCGGTAGAATAATGATCCTTTGCCGGTAGACCAGATACATTCTGAAATTTAGTATTTTTTAAGCCTAGTTCCTTTACCTTTTGATTCATACGCTTCACAAATGCTTCTTCACTTCCGGAGATACGTTCTGCAAGGGCAACACTAGCATCATTTGCAGAAGCAACAGCTATTCCTTTTAATAGATCATCAACACTCATCTCTTCTCCTGCCTCGAGAAATATTTGTGATCCACCCATGGAAGCTGCATTTTCACTAATTCGGATCATTTCATTCTTTTTCAAGTTACCCTTATCTATTTCTTCCATAATTAAAAGCATTGTCATGATTTTTGTCATGCTTGCAGGTGGTAAAGGTTCATGTGCCTTCTTTTCAAACATAACCTTTCCTGTATCACGTTCAATTAAAATGCCGGATTTCGCACTAGGTGCTAAATCAAATGTATCCTTACCATGTCCACTTTCCTCAGCAAACACAGTAATATTAAATAAAAAAATGGTTAATACTAGTAAACCTACTATTAGGACATTCTTTTTCATTCTGTTTTACCTCCAGCAATCAATATAGTTCTAGGATTGCCAAAATTAAACAAACTTATAACCTCAGCCCACTAAATAAAAAATTAGTTCCCAAAAAAATAAGGTAACGCTATATTCTAGCGCTACCTTGATGAATTTTATAATTATTCGGTAATAGATCCATAAATTAATACTGGTGCATCAACTTCTTCTTCTGTAATAACGATACTATTTCCAATTAGATCTAAAACGGCATCTACAGAATCAATATTGGTGTGCAGCGTTAAAAGAGGCTCGCCCTTTTGTACGGCATCCCCAACTTTTTTATGTAATAGGATACCAGCTGAAAGATCAATTTCTGATTCTTTTGTTGCTCTACCAGCACCTAGCATCATGGCAGCAGTCCCAATATTATCAGCAATCAATGTCTGAATTGTACCAGACTTACCGGCGGGTACATCTATTACTTTAGAGGCCTTCGGTAGAAGTTCTGGATTATCCACAACCGAAGTATCTCCTCCCTGTGAGGCCAAGAAAACTTTAAACTGTTCTAGGGCTGCTCCGTTCGATAGATTCTCTTCTAATTTCTTTCTAGCTTCTTCAAGAGAGGTTGCCTTTTCAGCTAGTAATACCATCTTACTACCTAGAACTAAACATAATTCTGTTAAATCCTCCGGGCCTTTTCCTTGAAGTGTTTCAATAGCTTCCTTTACCTCTAACGCATTACCTATTGCATAGCCAAGAGGTTGACTCATATCCGAGATTACTGCCATCGTTTTTCGCCCAACTTGATTTCCTATCGAAACCATTGCTTTAGCTAATTCCTTTGCATCATCCAAATTTTTCATAAATGCACCAGCACCGGTTTTTACATCTAGAACAATAGCATCGGCGCCAGCAGCAATTTTCTTACTCATAATAGAGCTGGCAATTAACGGAATGGAATTAACAGTTGCTGTCACATCCCGAAGGCTATACAATTTTTTATCTGCTGGCGTTAGGTTTCCGGTTTGACCAATGACAGATACTTTGTTTTGATTAACTAGATCGATGAATTCCTGATTGCTTATTTCTGTATGGAAACCAGGTACAGACTCCAGCTTATCAATAGTTCCACCAGTATGCCCAAGGCCACGTCCACTCATTTTAGCAACTGGAGCACCTACCGATGCTACTAATGGCGCTAATACTAAAGTGGTAGTGTCTCCAACACCACCAGTTGAATGCTTATCAACCTTTATACCAGAAATACCCGAGAGATCAATTTTATCACCGGAATCTACCATCGCTTTTGTCAGAGTAGCTCTTTCTCTCTCTGTCATATCTTGAAAATAGATCGACATTAAAAGAGCACTTACTTGATAATCTGGAATATCCCCGTTCGTATATCCATCAATAAAAAAGCGAATTTCTTCCTCGTTTAATTCATGACCGTCACGTTTTTTCTCAATTATGTCATACATCCTCATTGTTTCCACCTCCTAGTTAGTAGTTGGTAATGAACGAACAATCCTTTTCACGAAATTTAAAAAGTCCTGCTTCACTTTATTCGTAGTCTCTATAACTTCATCATGCGTTAATGGCTGATCCAAAATACCTGCTGCCATATTAGAAATACAAGATATCCCAAGTACTCTCATTCCTGCATGATTTGCTACGATGACTTCTGGAACAGTAGACATTCCTACTGCATCTCCCCCTAAGGTTCTTAGCATTCTAATTTCTGCCGGAGTTTCATATGCTGGCCCAGTATTTCCAACATATACACCCGTTTGTACTTGAATTCCGATTTCTTTAGCACATTCCAAAGCATAACGAATATATTCCTTGTCATAGCTTTCCGACATATCAGGAAACCTTGCACCTAGCTTTTCATCATTTGGACCGATTAGTGGACTAGTTCCCATATTATTAATATGGTCAGATATAATCATTAAATCCCCTGGATGAAAGGATTCATTAATTCCTCCTGCAGCATTAGTTACTAATAGGGATTTTATACCTAGCTCCTTCATAACCCGCATTGGAAAGGTTACCTGCTGCATCGAATAGCCTTCATAATAATGAAAGCGACCTTGCATGACAAGAACTTGTCTTCCTTCTAACATTCCAATGACTAATTGTCCCTTATGGCCAAACACGGTTGACTCAGGAAAGTATGGAATTTCTTGATAAGGGATAACAGTAGTATCTGTTAACTCTTCAGCTAAAACCCCTAACCCTGATCCCAAAACAAGCCCCATCTCTGGTTTTACATTAATTTTATTTTCTATATAATTACTGGCTTCCTTAATTTTTCCGTAATCCATTAACGTTTCCCCCTAATTAAATTTCATGTAAAAAGCTGACACCGTGCTCTGGCATTTCCACTTCGAAGTTATCAGCAATTGTTGCACCAATATCGGAAAAGGTTTTACGTAATTGTAGCTCTCTACCTTCCTCAATGCCTTTGTAGTATACAAGTAATGGTACAAATTCTCGTGTATGATCTGTACCGTGATGTACAGGGTCATTTCCGTGGTCTGCCGTTATGATGAGTAAATCATCATCCTTTAACTTATCCAATACTTCAGGTAAACGTGCATCGTATGCTTCAAGGGCTTTTCCATAGCCGATAGGATCTCTACGGTGACCATATTTCGCATCAAAGTCAACTAAATTTAAGAAGCTAATTCCTGTAAAGTCCTCATCCATCGACTCTACAATCTTTGTCATTCCATCATCATTATCTTTTGTACGAATCGCCTTGGTCACACCTTCACCATCGTATATATCGGAAATTTTCCCAAGTGCAATCACATCAAAATTATTATCCTGTAAGGTATTCATTACAGTTTTTCCAAATGGCTTTAATGCATAGTCATGGCGGTTAGATGTGCGTTCAAAGGCACCTGGTTTACCAACAAATGGTCTAGCAATAATCCTTCCAACCATATACTTCTCATCTAATGTCAGCTCACGAGCAATTTCACATATTTTATAGAGCTCATCAAGTGGTACCACTTCTTCATGTGCTGCAATTTGTAGTACTGAATCTGCTGAGGTATAAACTATAAGTGCACCGGTTTCCATATGCTGAGGACCTAGTTCATCTAATATAGCTGTTCCCGAAGCTGGTTTATTCCCGATGACCTTACGACCTGACCTTTTCTCTAGCTCTTGAATTAATTCATCTGGGAAACCATCTGGAAATGTTTGGAATGGCTGTTCAATACGAAGCCCCATGATCTCCCAATGGCCAGTCATAGTATCCTTTCCATTCGAAGCCTCTTGCATTTTTGTATAATGCGCCATGGGCTTATCAGCCTTTGAAATACCTTTTAGCTCACGAATATTGCTCAGTCCAAGTGCCCCCATATTCGGCATTTTTAAGCCATCCATTTGTTCAGCAATGTGTCCTAACGTGTCTGCACCCTTATCATTAAATTGCTCCGCATCCGGTGCTTCCCCAATTCCAACTGAATCCATCACGATTAAAAATACTCTGTTAAATTTTCGCATGATAATACCTCCTAAAGTCTATGTTGGCTTAAATCCCCGATTCTATGTCTATTTCATAATGTTGTAGGATGTCAGACAACTTAAAGTAAAAAACAAGAGCTATGCTCTTGGATGATATGATTTATACATATCCTTTAGTCGCGTTTTTGTTACATGTGTATAAATTTGTGTTGTAGAGATATCTGCATGGCCTAGCATCTCCTGAACTGCCCTTAAATCAGCACCATTTTCTAATAAATGGGTTGCAAAGGAGTGTCTTAATGTATGCGGTGTTATGTCTTTAGTTATATGGGCACTGCTTGCTATTTTTTTTAATATTTTCCAAAAGCCCTGTCTTGTCATTGGTCTTCCATGCTGATTTAAAAATAATATATTCTCATCTTTATTCTTCTTTAGTAGACTTCGCCTTGCATCACGTAAATAAAGCTCTATAGACTTTTCGGCCATATCACCTAACGGTACAATACGTTCTTTGGAGCCCTTACCAAGGCATCGAACAAATCCCATCGTTAAATGTAAGTCACTGACCTTTAATGTAACTAATTCACTCACACGTAATCCAGTAGCATAAATTAATTCGAGCATCGCTTTGTTTCGAATATCAAGCGGAGCATTCCCCTGAATATCAAGAAGCCTGTCTACTTCTTGAACAGATAAGATATCAGGAAGTTTTCTTTCCTTTTTTGGTGTTTCAATATGTAATGTTGGGTCATGCTCAACAATATGTTCTCGAACTAAGAAATGATGAAACTGGCGGATAGAGGTAATGATTCTAGCAATAGTCGCTGAAGACTTTCCAGCATCCTTTACAGAATACAAGAATTTCAAAATATCTGCTCTAGTTATCTCACTCCATGTTGAATGATCACTCTTTTGCATATATTCCATATACGATTTTAAATCTCTCTTATAGGATTTTAACGTGTTCTCAGCCAACCCTCGCTCTATTTGCAAATAATGAAAATAATCATTATACGCATGGTTCAACATTCTCTACTCCCCTAATCGAAAAAATATATTTAGACGATCCATAAAGCTTTGCTCACTATTAAAAACTTTGACAGCAGGGCCCTCTGGTGTATCGTAGCGATGGAACTGTTCATATTCGGAGTGCATAATTTGCAAACCGAAATAAAATATGAATGTACATGCTATGAAAATGATAAATACTTTTACAGTATCCCATACCATCCTTTTCATACGGCATTTCTCCTTTAATAATAAGTTAATATTAAAAGATATGCCAAAAAAGAATCACTTTATACATAATAACTAGAAAACTAGTCCCATTATTTGATAGATGCGTTGCTTCCTTTATTTTACACCAATTTTTGTTTAAATGATATGAAATAATAAAAGCCTTCTCTAAAAGAAAAGGCAATTTTATGAAGTAATCGTTTCGACTCCAGCTTTTTGACAGGATTTGCAAAGACCGTGAAAGGTAAGGCGATGATCTTGTACTTTAAATCCCCATTCATTTTCTACTATTTTTTCTACATCACCGAGTAGATCGTCCATTATTTCCTCTACGGAGCCGCATTCAATACATACAAGATGATGATGAAAGTGCTCGGCCCCTTCTTTACGTAAATCGTATCTGGAGACGCCATCGCCAAAATTGATTTTATCAACAATTTTTAGTTCTGATAACAGCTCTAACGTTCGGTACACCGTTGCAAGACCGATCTCGGGTGCTTTTTCTTTTACTAATAGATATATTTCTTCAGCGCTTAAATGATCTGATTCCCGTTCTAATAAGACACGTACCGTTGCTTCACGTTGAGGTGTTAGCTTATAGCTTTGAGCATGAAGCTGTTTCTTAATCCGATCAATTCGATGTTCCATGGCGATCTCCTCCCTCATATCCCACCTTTATTATATGCACACGGAATAGGAGTGTCAAAGCAAATATTTGAAAAGAACGATTCTCTTACTTGTATAACGACTTGATATATCCGACCATTGCATCGTTCGCAATATATGCTTCTATTGCTGCTGGTATACCGGTTAATGCAATTAATATTGCAAAAACGGACACATATTTAACGAAAGGATGTAACACAGGCTGTGAAAAAGAAGTTTTTCTGGAAAATAGTTTATTTAATAAGCCTAATGTAAATATCATCGATATGCTTCCAGCAATGATATAGATAGGAATGACGATTATATTCTGTGGTGCTATACCAAAGGTAGCTACTAAAAAGCCATTTATTCCAAGCTGATTGACGATAAAACCAACTGAAAATCCTACCACTAGCCCTTTTAAAAATATTAGTATCCACACAACTGGTAAGCCAATTACGGATAACCCAAGAATAAATAACAAGAGAATATATTTTAAATGATAAAAAAAACTTTCCTTTAATAATTGTGTTTTTTCTATTGGCTGTTCATTGGAAATATGACCAAAAAAACGCTCCAAATAGAAAAACAAATCTTGTTTTTGCTGAAATCCCATACTATTAACAATAATAGCACCAAATATAATTCCTGATAAAAATAGTATAATCATAAAAATGTAGATGGTTGCATATTCCTTCAGATGGTCAACTAATTGCATGCTACGTTTCAACATAGAGATCCTCCATTCACTATTCCTATATAGTAAACGTTATGAGAATATCTATAGAAACATTCCTATCAAATCTATCTTTTTTGTATCAAATAATTAATCAGTTGTGGCTACACTACCATATTTACCACCGCCGCCAGCGTTGATAGCTAATTTTCCTTCTCGCATTTGAATAATAGAGTTCGCAAGCTTTTCAGGTACTACATCCAACAGACTCTCATATGGTATGTTGTGAAGGATATTCATTTCTGTGTGAAAATGTTCCAATAGTTTTTTAAATGTTTTTGGGCCTAAGCCTGGTAAATATTCTAATGGAACTTGGTACAAGTATGGTGGTCTTGGAATCTCCTTTCCGGTATAATCCGCTAATTCTTCAATCCTATCCGCTACTCCTTTCACAACCTTTTTAGATCCACAGTTTTTACATTCCGTTACATCTGGTTCCATATGAGTTAAACACTTGTCACATACAGTCTTGTGATATTTTCCTAGCTGCGGATTCATTCCATAATTTCGGATAATCTGTCTGCCTTCCACTTGATGTAATGCATAGTTAAATTCCTTAAAAGATGGTTCCTTCATGAGAATTTCCTGGTACTCCCTACCAATCTTTGCAAGGGAGTGAGCATCTGAATTCGTTACAAATGTATAATGATGTAGCTCGCGAATTTTGTCTGCCATAAAGGTATCCGAACTTAAACCTAGCTCAATACCATCAATTAAATCTGGATCAAACACTTCTTTTAGTGACTGTTGTACACCCTTTCCGTAAAGACTTTTATAAGGGGTAAAAACATGAGCGGGAATAAATAATCCGCTTAGCTCCTTCACCTTATATTGCAAATCCTTTGCGGATCCATAATAGCGTTGGGAGCTGAGTGTAATATTTTTCATTCTTGTAACTAGCCACTCTGAAAAACGCTCCATCTCTACTAGACTTGGTAGAAAACATAATACATGAATTGGGCCATGACAGTTGTCATCATAAACCTCTATTTCTGAACCGAGAAGAAGTGTTACCTCTTCAAAACGAACTCCACCATCCTCTAATTCATAAGCTAATCCATCGTTTATCAGTCTTTTTAGTTCCAGTTGTACAGCTGGAGATTGACAGTCGATAACACCTATTAGATTAATCCCCTTATTTCTACTCGATTCTTTTAAAATATTTGTTATGGTTAAGTTTTTCGAAGCAGTGATTTTAACAGGCTTGTCAAAGATATCCCTTCCGATATGGATGTGCATATCTGCAAAATAAGCATTTAGCATTTATAACAACTCCTGCAACTCAAGATATAATACCGCGTAATTTGTCTTCGCATCATGAATTCTCTCATTCTTCACATACTGTTTTGCTTCATCTAGAGTTAATTCCAGTATATCAATAAATTCATCTTCGTCTAATGCAGGAGGCTGATCCAGTTTTTGTAAATCCGTTGCTAGGTAAATATGCATAAGCTCATCTGCAAATCCTGGTGAAGTATAGAAGGATGTTAGTTTCGTCAATGTTTTCGCTGTATAGCCTGTCTCCTCCTCTAATTCCCGTATAGCAGTAATTTCTGGGCTTTCCCCACATTCTAATTTACCAGCAGGAATCTCGATAATTGATTTCTCTAGCGGCTTCCTATATTGCTCGACAAATATAATTTTTTTCTCATCTGTTATTGGAATGACAGCGACAGCACCAGGATGCTTAATAAGTTCTCGTTTTGATTTTTTTCCATTTGGAAGTTGGACATCATCTACTTGAAGCTTTATGACCTTACCTTCAAAAATCTTTTCTGTCTTTATCGTTTTTTCCTCATACTTTTTCATTGAACTATCACCTACTTTTATTAAGTAATATAATATCATACGGATTGATACAAGTTAATGAATTGGGATTTAGTTGAAATAAAAGCCTATCATACCATACAATCTGAGTAGGAGGTTTTTTACATGAAAAAAAATAAATTAGGTCATTCCGAACTTGAAGTTAGTGCATTAACACTAGGATGCATGACGATTGGAACAGATATAGAAAAAGCAAGATTAATCATTGATTATGCGCTTGATAAGGGAATTAATCATCTTGATACAGCGGATTTATATGATTTTGGTATGAATGAAGAAATTGTAGGTGAAATAATTAAGGATAAAAGGAACCAAATCATCATAACGACCAAAGTTGGTAACCATTTTAATAAAGAAAAAAAGGACTGGTTTTGGGATCCATCGAAAAAGTATATTCTAGAAGAAGTAAAGGAAAGTCTCCGTCGCTTAAAAACGGATTATATTGATTTCTATATGCTACACGGGGGTACAATTGAGGATCCGATTGAAGAGACGATAGAAGCATTTGAAGCATTGAAAAAAGAAGGTATTATTCGTTCTTATGGTATTTCCTCCATTAGACCGAACGTCATACGGGAATATGTAGAGAAATCCTCTATTGATGGTGTAATGATGCAATATAGTCTTTTAGACCGCAGACCCGAAAAGGAAATTTTTGACCTCCTTCATAATCATGGAATAAGTGTTTTAGCTCGTGGTCCGTTAGCAAAAGGCATATTGAGCAACCATGGAAAGCATCAGATGATGAAAAAGGCAAAAGAAGGATTTTTAGATTATACGTATGAAGAACTAGTCGAGGTTGATACAAAGCTCTCCGCTTATCTAAACCGCCAAGCGCTTGCTTTACAATATGTACTAAAGCACCCTGCAGTAGCTAGTGCAGTATTTGGAGCTAGTTCACTTGAACAAGTGAAAGAAAACCTAGCATTCGATACAACTTACGAACTCAAAGATAGCATTTATGAGGAGCTTCGATTGATAACAAAAGCTAATGAATACAAGGAACACATATAAACGTACAATTGAAATAATAAATATTAATGATAAAAGTGGCATAGCTTTGCCACTTTTATCTTCTTAATCGTTTTCTAATACACTATTTACTGGGATAAAAGGATTCAGAATTCCCTCTGGACTAGACAGGCGAAACATACTATTAATAAAATCTAGCTTCATTTCTTCTGCAAAGAATACTGCTTGCATTTCGTTTATGAATGTAGGAAATTGTTGGTTATCTATCTTGATGAGATTACTATTTTCTGCGTTTGTTAAGCGAAAGGTAGGTAAGCCATTAACCGCACATCCCATCTTTTTCGTATCGTACGTTAACATCACATAGTTTTCATGATTTTGATTAATTTCGTATATCTTTTCCATAGCCTTATCTGTAATGGACAGTCTCATCTTCTCTTCCCCTTATCACTTTTTATTAAATTGCTTCTTCATGACTTTTTCTGTTAAACCAGGAAATAGCTGATAAAATTTACTTCCAATATCCATCCATAATGGCGCATTAATCTCCCGCTTATTCGTTAAGAGATGTTTTGTAATTTTCTCTGCTACTTTTCCTGGATCCAACATATATTTCTCAACATTTTTTTGATAATTACCTTCAGGGTCTGCTAGGGCAAAGAAATTAGTTCGAACTGGACCTAAATTCACCGCTGTTACCTGAATTTGATTCCTTGCTACTTCCTGTCTCAATGCATTTGTAAAACCCAAAATTGCATGCTTTGTTGAAGCATATACTGCAGACTTAGGGGTAGAAATCTTACCCGCTTGAGAGGCAATGTTAATAATATGTCCTTCATTATTATCCATAAAGTGAGGTAGGAACAGCTTTGTTATCCGAATTACTGCCAGAACATTCAATTGGTACATAAGCTCGATATCTTCCCATCTCGTATCGATAACATATTGAAAGACACCTGCCCCTGCGTTATTAATTAAGGCATGGATAGTGCCTTGCTCCTTCAGAACAGTGTTAACTACGTTATAAACATCTGCTTCATCTGTTAAATCTACCATATAAAATGATGCATGAATCTGGTGTTCCTCTTTTAACTGCTTTTGAAGTTGCCGTAACTTGTCAAGTGAACGCGCAAGCATGATTGGTGTTCCGCCAGCAGAAGCAATTTGTTTCACTAACATTTCTCCGATTCCACTAGAGGCACCTGTAACAACTATCTTTTTTCCGGTTAATTTAGATTGCATGATATACGAAAACCCCATCTTCTATTGTTTTGGTCACTAGTCCTTTATCCTCTAGATAATCCAATTGTCCAATGGTTTCGGACATCGTTAAATCTAGCTGTAATTGATATTGTCTAGGAAATATCTGTTCACATAGCTGGAAAGGTGTATGTGAATAATTACGTAACAGACTTAAAACCTTAGTTGCCCGAGACTCTTGTTTCGCCCTTTGCCTAGCAACAACCTCTTCTAAATTAGAGAATATTTTACCGTGACCTGGTAGTATCACTCGAATACCCAGATCAAGACATT
Source organism: Ornithinibacillus bavariensis (assembly GCF_018333235.1). GTDB lineage: Bacteria > Bacillota > Bacilli > Bacillales > Amphibacillaceae > Ornithinibacillus > Ornithinibacillus bavariensis. Next base: position 115,224 of record NZ_BORP01000007.1, read on the forward strand.
TTGTTATGTTTTTTCTATATTGTAATAAAGGCTTTGGACGTTCAGTCTCACCAATTAAAGGTGGTTCCATGATTGGATTTGGACTAATATGCTGAAGTAAATGATCTCCCCCAATAAATGTACCGTCCACCATGTTTAGAAACGATAGATGGCTCTGAGCATGTCCTTTCGTTTCAATGACACGAAATTCAGAGTGACCAGGTAAACGATCACCCTCATCTATAACATCTGTAAGTTCCCCTTTTCCAGAGAATTTTAAGGGTACACGTAGTCTTTCAATAAAAACCTGAAATTCTTTCGGAACACCAGATAAGGTAAAGTAATGATAATAAAAGTCCTCAAAATGTTTGAAATAAGCCTCATCTCTCATAATCCAAGGGGTAATATTCCGATGTCCAATAATACGTTCAACCTGACTAAATCGCTCTATTAAACCAGTATGGTCAGGATGATGATGTGTTAAAATGATTTGTTCAATATCATTTGGTTCATATCCGATATCCTTAAGTTGAGCTACAAGTGCGATCCATGCTTCTTCCGTATTTACCCCCGCATCTACTAATGATAATGTTTCACCCTTCAATAAATAGGTGTGAACATCACCTACAGCGTATGGCGTTGGGACTGTAAGTTGATGGATCATTTTGTTAATAACAGTCATTTTCTCCCCCCTATTTCACCAAAATGAATAACCATTCATTCACCTTTCTTCATTGTAACGCTAAAATGAAAAGAAGTCACTTAATGAAAATTTAGAGCGTGTGTATTGGTTGACTTTCCCATAAAATTCAAACAAAATCAAATTAGAGGTGAAGGTCTTGATAACAGAAATTATTGCCCACCGCGGGGCAAGTAAAATTGCACCAGAGAATACCATGTTTGCTTTTGAGCTTGCTTATATGCTTGGCGCTGAAGGCATTGAAACAGATGTCCAATTAACAAAGGACAATATCCCTGTACTTATTCATGACGAGTCACTGAGACGAACAACGAACGGAAAAGGTTATGTTAAGGACTATACGTATAAGGAGCTTCAAAGCCTTGATGCTGGATCTTGGTTTTCTTCAGACTTTTGCTCGGCAAGAATCATCACATTAGAAGATTTCTTAGTCTGGATTAAACCAAAGAATTTAACCATTAATTTAGAATTAAAGAACAACAAAATTGACTATATTAATTTGGAATCTATCGTATACCGAATGCTAAAGGAACATTGTCTGGAGAAACGAACAACCATCTCAACATTTAATCCGACAAGTGTTAAGAGGCTAAAAAAATATCAAAATGAAATTGGAGTAGCCTTACTAACTTCCAGACAAAATCCCAATCTAGTTGAATATGCGAAGAGCCTCGGTGCTAATGCGCTACATATTAAATATCGACTAGTTAACAGATCATTAATTACCGAAGCACATGCTAACACTATGGCTGTCCGTGTCTATACAGTAAATCGATATAGACAAATGATAAACTGTTTTCATGAAGCATGTGATGGGATATTTACAGATGTACCCTATAAAGCAGTTACACTTCGAAAAGTATTTCAATATAAAAGACAATTATAATGGAGGTATTTTAATGGCAAAACTATTCTCACCAATAACGTTTAAAAACATGACCATAAAAAACAGGATTGTAATGTCTCCAATGTGTATGTATTCTTGTGATAAAGAGGACGGTAAGGTTACACCATTTCATTTCACTCATTATGTTTCACGTGCGGTAGGTCAAGTAGGATTGATTATATTTGAGGCAACTGCTGTTGAACGTGCTGGAAGAATTTCTGCACAAGATCTAGGAATTTGGGATGATGAGCATATCGAAGGATTAAAAAAGCTAGTAGATGAAATTCATCAGTATAATACAAAGGTTGGTATTCAATTAGCTCATGCAGGTCGGAAAGCTGAAGATGAACCCATCATTTACTCCCCATCCCCCCTAGCATTTAATGAAAATTATAAAGAACCTACTGAATTAGAGGAAGCTGGCATCAATAACATCATCCAAGCATTTAAAGAGGCAGCAGAACGTGCTGCAAAAGCTGGTTTTGACATGGTAGAAATCCATGCTGCTCATGGATATTTAATAAACCAATTCCTTTCTCCACTAACAAATAAACGGGATGATTCATATGGTGGAAATCGTGAAAATCGTTTCCGTTTATTAGAAAACATCGTCGAGCAAGTCAAAACTGTATTTACTGGCCCTATATTCGTACGCATATCTGCCGAAGAATATCATAAAGATGGAAATACATTAGAAGACTTTATATTTTTTGCCACCAGGCTTAAACAGCTTGATATTGCCTTAATAGACTGTAGCTCAGGAGGTGTAGTTCCTGCAAAAATAAATACTTTCCCAGGCTATCAGGTAAAGCGCTGTGAAATTATTAAACATGAGGTTGAGATCCCAACCGGAGCTGTTGGAATTATTACAAGTGGACCACAAGCAGAAGAAATTCTACAGAATGATCGTGCAGATATTGTACTTATTGGTCGATCACTGTTACGAAATCCCTATTGGGCTAAGGAAGCAGCTGATCAATTGAAATATCCATTAGATGCACCTACTCAATATCGTAGAGGCTGGAGGTAGGAGGAAAAATAATGGAAATCTATTTTCTTGGTACCGGTGCTGGAGTCCCTTCCAAGGAACGTAATGTCTCCTCGATAGCGCTTATGCTATTACAGGAAGCAAAAAGTGTATGGCTTTTCGATTGTGGTGAAGCAACCCAGCATCAAATCCTACATACTTCCATTAAGCCTAGAAAAATCAATAAGATATTCATCACTCACCTCCATGGGGACCATATATTTGGTTTACCGGGGCTATTAAGTTCTAGGTCCTTTCAAGGCGGAGACGAAGAATTAATTATTTATGGTCCTAATGGGATTAAAGAATATGTATTAACAAGTTTAAAGGTGAGTGGTACCCATTTAACCTATCCTCTTTCCTTCGTCGAAATTAGTGAAGGAAAAATAATGGAGGATGATCATTTTATCGTCTATTGTAAGCTACTTGAACACGGAATACCTAGCTATGGATTTCGTATTGAAGAAAAAGCGAAACCTGGTGAGCTGCTAGTTGAAAATTTAAAGGCAATAGGAATTAAACCTGGTCCAATCTATCAGCAGATTAAGCAAAATGAAACAACTTTCCTTGATGACGGAAAAATCATTGAGAGAAAAGAGTTTATTGGGCCAGAAAAACCAGGGAGAACGGTGGTAATTCTTGGGGACACAAGGTCTACAGAAAAAAATCAAGAATTTGTCCAGGATGCAAATCTCCTAATTCACGAAGCCACCTTTGACAAGGATAAAGCAGCACTGGCTCATAATTATTTTCATTCCACAACTGTACAAGCTGCATCCTTGGCCATGGATGGTAATGTAAAGCAGCTAATCCTAACTCATATTTCATCTAGATACCAGCATCATGATGCACAACAACTATTGGAAGAAGCTAGACAGATTTTCATCAATACTGAGATTGCCTATGATTTATTTCACGTATCAATACCATCCAACTAATGGGAGTTGAGTTTGATGACTATTCAAGCATTAGTACAAAGTCAGCGAGATTACTTTTTAAGCGGAGAAACGCTCGATTATCGATTTCGTATAAACCAATTACGAAAACTGAGATCCATGTTAGAGAACTATGAGAAAAATATTTACCGCGCCTTAAAGCAGGACTTAAACAAATCAAAATATGAATCCTTTACTACCGAATTAGGGTTTCTCTTTAATGAAATTAAGCATACTGAGAAACATCTTAAAGATTGGATGGAGGATGAATCTTGTGATGCCCCAATAACTCATAAAGGAACCAAAAGCTTTATCCGAAAAGAGCCTTACGGTGTCACCTTAGTCATTTCGCCATGGAATTATCCTTTGCAATTGGCAATTGCACCTGTAATTGGGGCAATATCTGCTGGAAATACAGTAATTATAAAGCCGTCTGAATATAGCCAATCCTCCTCTTCTCTGCTTGCAAAAATGATGAGAGAGACCTTTGACCCTAAATACATTGCTGTTGTAGAAGGAGCAAAGGAAGTTAGTGAACAACTATTACAGGAAAAATTTGACTATATTTTCTTTACTGGAAGTACCGCTGTAGGAAAAATTATTATGCGCGAAGCTAGTAAGCATCTAACCCCTGTTACTCTAGAGCTTGGTGGCAAGAGTCCTGCGATTATTGATAGAGATGCGAATATTGAGCTTTCCGCTAAACGTATTGTTTGGGGGAAATTTACTAATGCTGGTCAAACCTGTGTCGCCCCAGACTTTCTTTATATACACTCTAAAATCAAAGATAAGCTATTAAAAGAAATGAAAAAACAGTTAAAAAGCTTATATAAAAAGAACCCATTAGGTAATGATGATTATGTAAGAATAATTAATGAAAACCATTTTAACCGCTTATTGACATATTTAGAGAATGGGACCATTGTGCAGGGTGGAAACATTGATAGAAACCAATTAAAAATCGAACCGACTATTATCGATCACATTACTTGGAACGACCCTGTCATGCAGGAGGAAATATTTGGTCCAATTCTACCGGTTTTATCATTTGAAGACTTGGAAGAAGTCATAAGGACATTAAAAACAATGGATAAACCGTTAGCACTGTACTATTTTGGCGAAAAAGAAAAGAATCAAGAAAAAGTAATAACTAAGTTATCCTTTGGTGGCGGATGTATTAATGATACGTTATACCATTTAGCAAACCCAAATCTGCCATTCGGGGGAGTCGGTGCAAGTGGAATGGGAGCATATCACGGCAAATATAGCTTTGAAACATTTTCTCATCGTAAAAGCATTCTAAAGCAAACAACCAAATTCGATTTACCATTACGTTACCCAGGAGGAAAACTAGCATTTTCCATTATTAAAAAAGTAATGAAATAGTTTTTAATACAATAATAGGGGTAAGGCGTTAGAAGCGTTCAGAGCCTTTCCCCTATTTTTTATAATCATCTAAAAAGTCCTTTTGAAAGCTTGTTCTTGGTTGATGATTATCAACCGCTTTAATATCAACAAATGGATTTTTCCCGAATTTTTGTGTTAACTCATCAATTGCATCATAAAGCTTTTCCTTTTCTGCTTCCTTTTTGTACGTAAATAAGTCTAACTGCTTTACAATATTCTGTTTTTCTTCCATATCCGAAACGGTTATCCCTAATAAACGTATTGGTTCTTGATTCCAATGTGAATTAAATAATTCTAGTGCTACCTTTAAAATATCTTCTTTTTTTTCGATAAAATTTAACAGTTTTTTACTTCTTGTAATAGTCTTCCGGTCATGATAACGAACTGTAATTTGGACTGTCCCACCAGCAACCTGTTTCCGCTTCATCCGTATTTCCACATTCTCGGCTAATGCGGATAATAGACTTCTTATTTCCAGCTCATTTGTTGTATCCATTGGGAGTGTTTCAGAACTGCCTATACTTTTAAACTCATTTACAGCATCCGGATCTACTGCACGAAGATCAATTCCATTAGCTCGATTTCTTAATCGCTCACCGTTAATACCTAGTATCTGTTTTAATTGATAAACATCAGCTGCTGCTAAATCTCCAATCGTATGAATGTCAATAGCAATTAGCTTTTCAGCGGTCTTCTTCCCTACCCCATACATCTCACCGACTGGCATTGGCCATAATTTATAAGGAATATCACGTTTTCGCAACACTGTAATACCCAGCGGTTTTTTCATATCAGAAGCCATTTTTGCTAAGAACTTATTCGGAGCAATACCGATACTGCAAGGTAAATCTAATTCATTCAATATTTTTTTTTGTAAATCTTCTGCGAGTTGAATCGTATTCTTTGGATCTACTACATCGGTAACATCCATATACCCTTCATCGATCGATACCGGTTCAACGAAGGGTGATATTGCATTTAATCTTTTAAAAATTTCTCTAGATGCATAGCGATATCGTTCAAAATTTGGTGTGCGTATTATTAGCTCTGGGCATAATTTTCTTGCCTGCCAAATTGGCATTGTGGTTTTAACCCCTTTGGCACGTGCCTCGTAATTACTAGTAATAATTATTCCTTTTCGTTCCTCAGGATTGCCAGCAACAGCAAGTGGCTTCCCTTTTAACATAGGTTCATACGCCATCTCCACTGAAGCATAGAAGCTATTCATATCAACATGAAAAATAACCCGAGCTTTATTAGCGTTCATTTCAGCTAGTCACCTTCTCGAACAGTTGTTTCTAGTTTAATTATATCACAATTAGAAAGCTTGGGATAAGCTGTTATTAATAGCGTTCTATTTGGTAAGAACATCTGCGAATCTCAATAGTTAACCGAAGGCCGAATTAACTTACTTTGCCACCTATAGGGATAAGTGTACTAATTCTCTCCATTCCAGTAATCATTGTTTTTGCATGTGTGATGAGTTTTTTAGTTGATTCCAGTGATAAAGATTCCTGATGAGCTGTTTGATCTGACCAAACCTCATACACAAATATAGCGTTTGGCTCGTCCTCTGAAATACTCACATGATAGATTTCGCATTCTTCTAGGCTTTGCATAGACGCTGCTGCTTCCAATAAAATTGCGACAAGCTTATCACGATCACCATCTTTAGCGATAAACTTACCAAATAATCCGAACTTATTCATTTTACTTCTCTCCTAACTTTGTCTAGTCTATTACATAAAGAATAATCATATGTATAAGGCAAACAGAAGTGTATAACACCGAACCATAGAAAACGACACCAACATTTGCTTTTATATCATTGTTTCCATACGTATATCTTATATCTCCAGAGCTTGCTTCTAATGCTGATGACTTGGTAAAGAATCCTCCTTTACTATTGAAAAAAAACAGGATAAAAGACAGGCCTAATCCAATGAAGAAATTCCAACCCAAATATGGAAATGAAAAGATTATACTGGTGACCCATACGAGAATTGCAATAATTATTGCTATAGCAACCGTCATTCCAATCATTTTTTTCATTAATCCTTCCCCCTATCACTCATCATTACATGCATTCACAATTCTACAATAAAGCCAGCTTCTTCAATAAATTCCGCTTCCTAATTTCATCATTGAGTGATTACATCTTTGTAGTTTTAGTTTATCATAAATGTTTGTGCAATTATTAAAAGATTTGGATAATATATAATTATTAATGCTTATATAGGGAACCAGTTGAACCATAGAATTAATCATACTCAATTTTAATAGCATTTTCCCTAATAAATAGTTGCATAAGAAAAGCGGTTCTTACCCACTCGATGGTAAGAACCGCTTTTACATATTTTATTTTACTATTTTGCAACCTCTTGAATAATGGCAGCAACAAGCTCGGTAACTTTAACTAATTCATTAACTGGAATTCGTTCATTAGTTGTATGGATTTCTTCATATCCAACCGCTAAATTAACTGTTGGAATACCAAAACCAGCAATGACATTAGCATCACTTCCGCCACCACTTCTTAATAGCTTACTCTCTCTACCAATAGCTTTTGCTGCACTCCTTGCTATCTCGACAACCTCATCTCCTGCCTCTTGTTTAAACCCAGGATACATTACTTTAATATCTACGATAGCTTCTCCACCCATTTCATTAGCAGCAGATTCAAAGGCTTCCTTCATTTTGGCTACCTGTGCTTCCATTTTTTCGGGTACAAGCGAACGTGCTTCAGCTAGAATTTCTACATGATCTACAACAATATTCGTCTGCTTTCCACCTTCAAATCGACCAATATTCGCTGTAGTCTCCTCATCAATACGTCCTAGTGGCATTTTGGCGATAGCCTTTGCCGCTATCGTAATAGCTGATACTCCCTTTTCAGGTGCCACGCCTGCATGTGCTGTTTTTCCTTTTATGATTGTGTTAATTTTAGCTTGTGTAGGTGCGGCAACAATAATGTCCCCAACATCGCCATCACTGTCTAATGCATAACCAAATTTAGCGTAAATCATAGATGGATCAATAGCCTTAGCTCCTACTAGTCCCGATTCCTCTCCCACTGTAATAACAAATTGAACATCACCATGTTCGATATTATTTTCTTGAATGACACGAATCGCTTCCAATATTGCAGCAAGACCTGCTTTATCATCCGATCCTAAAATAGTTGTTCCATCTGAAACAATATATCCATCTTTAATCTGCGGTTTAATTCCCTTACCAGGAACTACCGTATCCATATGGGATGTAAAATAAATTGGAGTGGCATCAGCCTTTGTACCTTTTAGCGTACAAATTAAATTATTTGCCCCATGCCCTGTTATTTCCTTTGCATTGTCCTCGACAACCGCTACGCCGAGGTCTGTAAATTTCTTTTTTAGTACTTTTGCAATTTCTTCCTCAAAGCCTGTTTCTGAGTCCACTTGAACGAGTTCCATGAATTCATTTACTAATCTGTCTTGATTTACCATGATGACTTACCTCCTAATTTAAAGAGGAATATTACCATGCTTTTTACTTGGTCTATCCTCTTGTTTATGATAAAGCATTTCAAGACCTTGAATAAGCTTTATTCGTGTTTCTCTAGGGTCAATGACATCATCCACCATCCCTAGCTTAGCAGCAATATACGGATTTGCAAACTTATCGCGATAAATATTTATTTTTTCCTGACGTGTTTTTTCAGGATCCTCGCTAGCTGCTATTTCCTTCGCAAAAATAATATTAGCTGCACCTTCTGGCCCCATAACCGCAATTTCCGCATTCGGCCATGAAAATACTAAATCAGCACCAATTGACTTACTATTTAATGCCACATATGCACCACCATATGCTTTTCGAACAATCACTGTTAGTTTTGGTACAGTTGCCTCTGAATAAGCATACAATATTTTCGCTCCATGACGTATGATACCACCATGCTCCTGTTTTATGCCAGGAAAGAAGCCTGTAACATCCTCAAATGTAATGATAGGAATATTAAAGCAATCACAAAATCGAATAAATCGAGCAGCTTTATCACTCGAATCAATGTCTAATCCACCAGCAAGATGTTTCGGTTGGTTACAAACTAATCCTACTGTTTGTCCGTGTATTCTCGCAAATCCAACCACAATATTTTTAGCAAATTCAGAATGTATTTCATAAAAACTACCTTCATCTACCACTTGTTGAATAACATTTTTAATATCGTATGGACGAGTTGCATCAAACGGGACTATATCTACTAACTCCGGACGATAATCCTCGAGTTGGTCATCGTGATATTCTGTTATAGCAGGCTTCTCCGTATTATTACTTGGTAGATAAGAAAGTAACTTTTTCACATGATCTAATGCCTCTTCCTCTGTTTTCGCTTTAAAATGGGCATTTCCACTTTTACTATTATGGATATGTGCACCACCTAAGTCTTCGGAGGTTATTTTTTCACCAGTCACTGTTTCGATAACCTTAGGACCCGTGATAAACATTTGTGAAGTCTTTTCCACCATAATCACAAAATCCGTAATGGCAGGGGAATAAACCGCTCCACCAGCACTTGGTCCCATAATAACAGAAATTTGTGGGATATAGCCAGAGTAAATGGAATTTCTGTAAAATACTTGTCCATATCCGTCCAAAGAGGATACACCCTCCTGTATTCTAGCACCACCTGAATCATTTAATCCGATAAATGGAACACCATTTTTTGCTGCTAGATCCATAACAGCTGCTATCTTTTTCCCGTGCATCTCTCCTAAAGCTCCACCATAAAGTGTAAAGTCCTGTGCAAATAAATATACAGGGCGTCCATTGATTTTTCCATAGCCTGTAACAACACCATCACCCGCACCATTTGACCCATTCATATCAAAATCAGTTCCACGGTTTTCTATAAATGTATTCAACTCAACAAAGCTTCCATCATCAAGTAAATAATCAATTCTTTCTCTTGCGGTCATTTTGCCTTTTGCATGCTGCTTTTCAATCCGCTCATCTCCACCACCTAGCTCTGCAATTCTTCTTTTATCATATAGCTCATTTATTTTATCGAACATATCCATCATTGATCCTTACCTCCAGATTCTTCTGTTAACTCAAAAAGTACGCCATGAGTTGATCTTGGATGCATGAATGCTATCTTCGTTTGATGAGCACCAGGCTTTGGTTCGGTATTAATAAATTGAATCCCATTTTTCGAATATTGCCTGATTCTCTCCTTGATATCTTCTATCCCTAGAGCGATATGATGGACTCCCTCTCCTTTTTTCTCAAGAAATTTGTAGATCGCTGATGACTCACTTGTTGGTTCTAGCAGTTCAAAGCGAGTGTCACCTATCCTCAAAAAAGCTACCTTGACAAACTCTGAGGCTACTTCTTCCATCCCCTCAAGCACAAGCCCCAACGTATTCCTATAAAATGGTAATGTTTGTTCAATGGAATGAACTGCAATGCCAATATGCGAGATTTTTTTTGGTGGTGTAATCTTTTCATCTCCTACGAGTTTGATAATGTAATTTGCTAGTTCTTCGATGGATGAACCACTAGTAAATATATTGTTAATCCCTTTTTCTATTAGTACAGGAATATCTTCAGCAGGTATTACCCCTCCACCAATGACGGGAATGTCACTTGCATTTAATGCCTTAAGCTCTTCGATAACCTTTGGAAACAGAGTCAAATGGGCTCCAGATAAAGAAGATAGTCCAACAATGTCTACATCCTCTTGTACTGCTGCATTCGCTATTTGTGCAGGTGATTGTCTTAGCCCTGTATAAATAACCTCCATGCCATGATCACGAAGCCCTTGTGCAATAACTAATGCACCTCTGTCATGTCCATCTAGTCCTGGTTTTGCAATCAACACTCTTATTTTCCCCATCTTACAATCTCCTTCCCCACTTGTCTCTAGATGCTTCCATACTCTCCAAATTCCCTACGTAACACATTACAAATCTCTCCAACTGACGCATAGGCTTTCACTGCATTCAAAATATATGGAATGAGATTTTCTTCCGGATTTTTAGCTGCCCATTCTAATTGTTTTAATGTACTATTTACTAAGTCTTTATCTCGATTTAGCTTTCTCTCCTGTAGAGCAGCCTTTTGTTCCCGCTCTAGTTTTTCATCTACTTTTAATAACTCTGGATTTACCTCTTCATCAATTTTGTATTTATTTAAACCAACGATAACTTCTTCTTCGCTTTCAATTCGCTTTTGCGTTTCATATGCTGTCCGATGTATTTCCCGTTGCATAAATCCTTCTTCAACGGCTGAGACTGCACCGCCTAGTTCTTCAATTTGTTTTAAATAAATAGTTACTTCGGATTCAATCTTGTCTGTTAATGCTTCGATAAAATATGAACCACCTAACGGGTCAATCGTGTCTGCAACACCACTTTCATGAGCTATTATTTGTTGTGTTCGAAGCGCAATACGTGCAGACTCTTCTGTTGGTAAAGCCAATGCCTCATCACGAGAGTTCGTATGTAAGCTCTGCGTACCTCCTAATACAGCCGCTAAAGCTTGCAGGGTAACTCGGACGATATTATTATCCGGCTGTTGTGCAGTAAGCGTAGAACCACCTGTTTGCGTATGAAAACGTAACTTCCAGCTCTTTGGATTTTTCGCTTGGTAGTGCTCTTTCATAATCCTCGCCCAAATTCTCCTAGCAGCTCTAAATTTAGCAATCTCTTCAAAAAAATTGTTATGGGCATTAAAGAAAAATGCTAGTCTAGGTGCAAACGAATCAACATCCAATCCTGAGGCAATAGCAGCATCCACATATGCCATACCATTCGCAATCGTAAAGGCTACCTCTTGGACTGCTGTGGATCCTGCCTCGCGGATATGATAACCAGAAATACTAATTGTATTGAATTTCGGAACATTTTGCTGGCAGTACTCAAAAATATTGGTAATAAGTCGCATGGACGGTTTTGGCGGAAAAATATAAGTACCACGTGCGATATATTCCTTTAAAATATCATTTTGAATAGTTCCAGTTAATTTATTGATAGGAACTCCTTGCTTCTCACCTACCGCAATATACATACATAGTAAAATGGATGCTGGAGAATTGATGGTCATAGACGTACTAACCTTATCTAAGGGAATTTGGTCAAGAAGTGCCTCCATGTCGTGTAAAGTGTCTATGGCTACACCAACCCTTCCCACTTCTCCCTCTGCCATTGGATCATCGGAATCGTAACCAATTTGTGTCGGCAAATCGAAAGCAACAGATAAACCAGTTTGTCCTTGCTCCAATAAATAACGAAAGCGTTTGTTTGTTTCAGTTGCAGAACCAAAGCCAGCATATTGACGCATTGTCCAATACTTACTTCGATACATCGTGGACTGGATGCCCCGTGTATACGGATATTCTCCTGGAAAGCCTAACCTTTCATTGTAATCGCTATCATTTTCATGGTAATAGAGTCTATCGACAGGTATACTCGAGCTAGTTTGAAATACTTCTTTCCGCTCAGGAAAGCGCTTTAATGTTTCTTCAACGGAATCCTTCCATTTTTTTTCGTTATCCTTTTGATTAATTGTCATACTAGTTCCCCCTATCTCTAAAAAAAGAACCTTAATACTAAGGCAAATATTAGGAAAATTAATAATTTAAGAATGGCTATTCTAATATTTTACTTGTCCTTAACCCATTTTAACGATAAAATACAATTAGCATATGGGATGTAAGGAGGACAAACGGATGGCTTCAAAGCAAAACATTAAACCTGCTCCAAGAAGAAGATCAAAACGTGAACGAAGAATGAGATTAGCTGTATATATTATGATTATTGCAATGGTTGTCTCAACCATAACCTATGGATTAGCATTTGTAATCAATTTATAATATGAATCAATGGCTGGATTATATATCCAGTCTTTTATTTTTCAAACAATCTAACATAGCTTCCCCAAAGACGGAAATCTAAAGTTGTCGTAATCTCCTAAAGAATCAAGTAAATTTATGATTAGTTACAACTATTAATTATATTATAACAACTTCAAGTCCGCTACTACCTTAATTGGGTTTAAAGCGAAAATAAGGCTGACCCTATATAGAGACAGCCTTATTTGGTTTATCTATTTATACTTCTTCACAATGCTCATCGAATAGTTGTTGTAATCTGCTCATCACTTCTACAGCACTATGTCCTTCAATGTCATGGCGCTCTAACATGGTAACGATTTTACCATCCTTTAACAACGCAAATGATGGTGAAGAAGGTGGATAACCTTCAAAATATGTTCTTGCCTTTTCCGTCGCTTCACGATCTTGACCAGCAAACACTGTAACTAAATGCTCTGGACGCTTATCATAGTTTATCGCATTAATAGCTGCTGGACGAGCTACACCACCAGCACAACCACAGGTTGAATTAATAAGAACTAATGTGGTACCTTCACGATTTAGTGCAGCTTCTACTTCTTCAGGGCTTCTTAAATCCTCATAGCCCGCTTCTACTATATCTTTACGTGCAGCATCCACAATATCATTCATAAATAGATTAAAATCCATTTAAGACACTCCTTATGTTAAGAATAAATAAATCTATCAATAGGTTATCAAGTTTATCCATTAAATTCAAACTAAAAAGCCTGAATTAATAGACTTGAACCGTATTTTCATTCATGTTTTCTAAAATCTCCTTAACATAAGCTAAGAATTGACCACAAATTAGTCCATCCAAAATCCGGTGGTCCAATGATAAACATAAATTAACCATATCCCTTGCTGCAAACATATTATTAATAATAACAGGCTTTTTCACAATCGATTCAACCTGTAAAATTGCAGCTTGCGGATGGTTGATTACACCCATTGACTGAACAGAACCAAAGGACCCTGTATTGTTAACCGTAAATGTTCCACCTTGCATATCATCTGCAGTAAGCTTGTTCGTACGTGCTTTATTCGCAAGTTCATTAATTTCGCGGGCAATTCCCTTAATACTCTTTTCATCCGCATTCTTAATTACAGGGACAAATAATTCTTGGTCCTTTGCAACTGCAATGGATAGGTTTATATCCTTACGCTGAATAATTTTATCTCCTGCCCACATGCTATTTATTTGTGGGAACTTCTTCAGTGCTTGTGCTACAGCTTTTACAAAGAATGCAAAATAGGTTAGATTATAGCCCTCGTTTTGCTTAAATTCTGTTTTAATTTTATTTCGATAATTAACTAAATCAGTCACATCCACTTCAACCATCATCCAAGCATGTGGAATTTCGGTTTTAGAGCGTACCATGTTTTGTGCTATAACTTTACGTATACCTGTAACAGGAATCTCAATATCTCCAGCCTGTGTGGTAGAATGTGTTGATTGTGTTGTCTTCGATACTGTAGTATTAATTACCGGTTCTTCTAGTTTAGCTTCCGGTTTAGCGGATTCTACCGCAGTAGGTAGTTGACCAGTAGAAATAATCTGCTCAATATCCTTTCTTGTAATTCTTCCTCCACGGCCAGTTCCTGTAACCAGTTCTAAATCAATGTTATTTTCTTGAGCCATACGCAAAACTGCCGGAGAATAGCGTTTTTTCATCGATTGATCACTATTTAGGTCCTCTTTCGCCTTACTAGTAGTCACCTCTTGTTCAAGAGCTGCTCCTACTATATTCTCTCCATTACCTTCTGTTTCGATATAGCATATTAATTCCCCAACAGCAACCGTGTCTCCCTCTTGTACAGTAAGCTCTTTAACAGTCCCGGTGAAGGATGATGGTACTTCTGCATTTACTTTATCTGTCATGACCTCAGCAATAGGATCATACTTATTTACATGGTCCCCAACTTTGACAAGCCAAGAACTAATCGTTCCCTCTGTCACACTTTCACCAAGCTGTGGCATGGTAATTTTTTCTGTTGCCAATTCTATCCCTCCTATCTAATTAGAACTCAGCAAGCTCACGCATCGCTTTTTCAATTTTATCAGGATTCATCATAAAGAATTTTTCCATCGTTGGTGCATAAGGCATTGCAGGAACATCCGGTCCTGCTAACCTTTGAATTGGTGCATCCAGATCGAATAAGCAGTTTTCTGCAATAATAGCAGCAACTTCACCAATGACGCTACCTTCCTTGTTGTCTTCCGTTACTAATAGTACCTTGCCTGTCTTTTTCGCCGCTTCAATAATTGCTTCTTTATCTAATGGATAGACTGTACGCAAATCAAGTATATGTGCGTCAATCCCTTCCTCAGCTAGCTTTTCAGCAGCTTGTAAAGCAAAATGAACACATAATCCATATGTAATAACTGTGATATCAGAGCCTTCACGTTTTACATCGGCCTTACCTATTGGAAGTACATAATCATCCTCTGGTACCTCACCCTTTAAAAGACGATACGCACGTTTATGCTCAAAAAATAGAACAGGGTCATTATCTCGAATAGCAGCCTTTAACAAACCTTTTGCATCATAGGGGGTTGAAGGCATTACAATTTTTAATCCTGGTTGGTTAGCGAAAATTGCTTCCACAGATTGCGAATGGTACAGTGCACCATGTACACCTCCACCATATGGGGCACGAACAACAATTGGACAGTTCCAATCGTTATTAGAACGATAGCGAATTCTTGCAGCTTCAGAAATGATTTGATTTACAGCTGGCATGATAAAGTCTGCGAATTGCATCTCTGCTACTGGACGCATGCCATACATTGCTGCACCTATTCCAACACCAGCTATTGCTGATTCTGCTAAAGGAGTGTCCAATACACGATATTCTCCAAATTCATCATATAAGCCTTCAGTCGCTTTGAACACGCCACCTTTTTTTCCAACGTCTTCCCCTAGTATAAAAACCTTCTCATCTCGCTGCATTTCTTCCCGTAGAGCAGCTGTTATCGCTTGAATATATGACATTACTGGCATGTTATTCCCTCCCTCTTACTCCTCGTAAACATACTTTAATGCTGATTCAGGTTCTGCATAAGGTGCATTTTCAGCATAATCCGTTGCTTCATTGACAATATTATTTATTTCATTCGTAATTTCCTTCTCTAAATCATCTGTTAAGATATTTAATTCCTTCAGATAACCCGCAAAGGTAAAAATAGAGTCAAGCTTTTTCGCTTCCTCAACTTCATCACGATCACGATATGCTCGATCATCATCATCACTTGAGTGAGCAGTCAATCGATAAGATACAGCCTCAATAAGTGTTGGACCCTCTCCATTTAATGCACGTTCACGGGCTTCCTTAACAGCTTTATATACTTCCAGTGGATCATTACCATCTACCGTGTAACCTGGAAAACCATAGCCTAACGCTCGGTCAGAAACCTTAGGGTTACCTAACTGCTTTTCTATTGGTACAGAGATAGCATATTTATTATTTTCTACCATAGTAATTACAGGTAATTTGTGCACACCAGCAAAATTTAATCCTTCATGAAAATCACCTTGGTTAGAGGATCCTTCCCCCAGGGTTACGAATGAAACAAATTGTTTGTTTTCCATCTTAGCTGCCAAAGCCACTCCAACAGCATGCGGAACCTGTGTTGTAACAGGCGATGATCCTGTTAAAATTCTATTCTTTTTTTGTCCAAAATGGCTTGGCATTTGGCGACCGCCAGAATTAGGATCCTCTGCCTTAGCAAAAGCAGAAAGCATCAACTCTTTTGCTGTCATACCAAAAGCAAGAACTACGCCCATATCGCGATAGTAAGGGGCTACGTAGTCATCTTTACGATCTAATGCAAAAGCAGCTCCAACCTGCGCAGCCTCCTGTCCCTGACAAGAGATAACAAATGGAATTTTACCTGCACGATTTAGTAGCCACATTCTTTCATCTAATTTTCTCGCTAATAGCATCGTTTTGTACATGTCGAGTACTTGTTCATCGGATAACCCGAGTGCATCATGACGATTTGTAGTCATTTAAAAAGTCCCTCCCTTTACTAATTAAACTTATCTTAACCGTGAATTTGTAATCCTTCAACTGCTAGCGCTGCTTCCCCCATAATTTCTGAAAGCGTAGGATGTGGATGGATCGTATGTGAGATTTCCCACGGTGTAGCATCCAATACTTTTGCAAGTCCTGCTTCAGAAATTAAGTCGGTCACATGTGGACCTACCATATGAATTCCAAGCAAATCCTCATTTTCTTGATTCATTATAATTTTCACAAATCCATCTGATTCCCCGTAAACTAGCGCCTTTCCGATAGCCTTGAATGGAAATTTTCCTACTTTAACGGAAAATCCTTTCTCTTTTGCCTGTTTTTCAGTTAATCCAACACTTGCTGCTTCGGGATTCGAATAAATACAAGCAGGAATATTATCATAATTGATTGGTTCTGGATTGCATCCAAACATATGTTCAACCGCAATAATGCCCTCATGTGATGCGACATGGGCAAGCTGCATTCCACCTATAACATCACCGATTGCATATATATGTGACTCCTTTGTTTGATAAAATTCCGAGGTTTTAATATATCCCTTTTCTAGCACAATATCTGTATTCTCAATTCCAACATTTGTTGTGTTTGCTTGTCTGCCAACAGAAACTAAAATTTTATCAGCTGAAAATGCCTTTTTCTCTCCAGCTAATTCTGCTTCTATAGAAACACCCTTATCCTTTACCAATGTTTCAGGTAATACTTTTGCCCCTTTCACAAAGGTTACTCCTTTGCGTTTAAGAAGCTTTTCTACCTCACGTGCTACATCCATATCTTCTGTTGGTAAAATCTGATCCAGATATTCAACTACAGTTACCTCTGTACCGAAATCAGCTAACATCGATGCCCATTCGATTCCAATGACTCCTCCACCGATGATAATGATGGATTTCGGTAGGCTATCCATTTGCAATGCCTCATCTGAACTCATCACATAATCCCCGTCAATATCTAAGCCGGGTAGCGTTCTTGGCGAGGAACCTGTTGCAATAAGAACATTTTTCGGAACTAACATCGTATTTTCCTCACCATTTGCATACTCAATCGAAATAGTTCCTGGCAGTGGTGAAAAAATACTCGGTCCAAGAATTCTTCCATATCCATGAAAGACATCAATTTTACCCTTCTTCATAAGTGCTGTAACACCCTTATGCAAGGTCCCTACAATCGAATTCTTTCGTTGCTGAACTTGTAAAAAGTCCAATTGTATATCACTAGTAGTAATTCCGTACTCACTAGCATTTTTTGTTTGTCTATAGACTTCTGCACTTCTCAATAACGCTTTAGATGGAATACATCCCCTATGCAAACACGTACCGCCTAAGTCACTTTTTTCTACTACAGCAACCTTCTTGCCAAGCTGAGAAGCACGAATGGCAGCCACATAACCACCGGTTCCTCCACCAAGAACAACTAAATCATATTCCTGTGTCATTTGATTCTCCCCTTTTTACCTTCTGCTAAGCGTGTGTAATCCATTTATTAAGAATTGACCTCTAGATTTTCTTACTGATTCAATTCGCTCTTCCGCCATTCTATCTGCAGCTAAATACGTAGGTATATTATCACGTTTTGAAATTTCGAATACGCGAAGAAGGCTATCATAAATTCCTTCGACCTTTTTCATTGCTCTAGATTGGTTATAACCATTTAATTCATCCGCTACGTTAATCACTCCACCAGCGTTTATTACATAATCTGGAGCATAAACAATCCCTTTTTCATATAGAATATCACCATGCTCAGAAGACTTTAACTGATTGTTTGCTGATCCAGCAACTACCTTAGCCTTCAACCGTGGAATCGTATCATCATTGATTGTTGCCCCAAGTGCACAAGGTGCATAAATGTCGCAATCAACATCATAAATGTCATTCGGATCAACAGCTTTAGCATCAAATGCTTCAACAGCACGTTCAACTGCTGCTTTATTAATATCTGTAACAATTAGATTTACGCCTTCCTTATGTAAATACTCACATAATGTAAAAGCTACATTCCCTACACCTTGTACAGCAACAGTTTTTCCTTCTAAGGAATCACTACCAAATGCCTCTAATGCAGCAGCCTTAATTCCCTTATATACACCGTAAGCTGTTACAGGTGACGGGTTACCCGAAGAACCAAATTCAGGGGAAATACCTGTTACAAAATCTGTTTCCATATGAATTAGGTCCATATCCTCAACTGTTGTACCTACATCCTCAGCAGTTATGTATCTACCATTTAAGCTTTGAATATATCTTCCGAACGCACGGAACATTTCTGGATTTTTATCTGTTCTTGGGTCACCAATAATGACTGTTTTACCTCCACCTAAGTTCAGTCCAGCTGCAGCGTTTTTATATGTCATACCTTTTGCAAGACGCATTGCATCGATGATCGCTTCTTCTTCAGAGTCATAAGTCCACATTCTAGTACCACCAAGTGCTGGACCTAATGTCGTATCATGTATAGCAATAATTGCTTTTAGGCCCGAATTCTTATCTTGGCAAAAGACGATTTGTTCATAGTCATAAACTTCCATATTCTTAAAAATATCCATAGTAAATTCCTCCTTAAATAAATGGTAAAGTATCTATATAATAAACTCTTACTTAAACAGCTTGAGCTATTAACATTATCATGATACAAACATGACGTAAAATATAATCGTTTTGAGTATAATTTTTTTTACTTATTAACCATTATAATACAAAACATTCGTAAATAAAAAATGTAAGCGCTTTAATTTTAATATTTAAAAAAATATTTTTTAAATATTAAAAAATATTGCGCTTTTCATGCTATTATTTTTCAAGGAAAACTCTACTTTTCTATCATACGTTAACATTACTATTTAGGCAAATATAAATAATTTATCTATTTATTTTGTTTTTTGGTATACTTTTATCAAGCAAAACTAAAGGGAGATTAAAATGATTAGAATAGTAGCGGCACTGACATTATTTATACCTGGAGTTATAGCAGCTATTGGAATAAAACTCATGAGAGATACGTTATTTGATGAATTCCATCCAATCTTTCTTCATACTGGTGTCCAGTTTGCATTTGGACTTTTTCTTTTTATAGGCGGTCTTACCTTTTTAGGTGGTTTTATCATTCATCGAGATCGTAGGAAGCAAGCCGAAAAAAAGCTCAATAAAAATAACTAATTAAGACTTGGGGTGTGGATAGATGAAGGTCGCCAAATTTGGTGGTAGTTCTCTAGCAAGTGCTGAACAAATTAAAAAGGTTGGAGAAATCATAAAAAGTGACCCTAAGCGTAAGTTTGTCATTGTATCCGCACCAGGAAAACAGAACAAAGAAGATAGGAAAATGACGGATCTTCTCATCGATTTAGCAAATACATCATTCGCTAACCAACCTTATGAAGAACTTTTACAAACCATAATAATTCGTTTTTATAAAATCATTACTGACTTAGGTTTGAATAGACAGCTATTAGATGACATTCACCATTCTATATTACATAATTTAAAACGTGAACAATCTGCCGCTGATAAAATGGATCTGATAAAGTCAATTGGTGAAGATAGCTCTGCTAAAATTGTCAGTGACTATCTTGTGTCCCTGGGATTAGAAGCATATTACGTTAATCCAAAGGAAGCAGGAATACTAGTTTCTGATGAACCTGGAAATGCTCAAATCTTGCCGGAAAGTTTTGAGAAAATCAAGACATTACGGGAACGGAGTGGTATCTTAGTCATTCCTGGTTTTTTTGGCTATACGAAAGCTGGTAAACTTGTAACGTTCTCAAGAGGCGGATCCGATATTACTGGTTCTATAATAGCTGCTGGAATACATGCAGAGCTATATGAAAACTTTACTGACGTAGACTCTGTCTACTCTGTGAATCCGACTATTGTAGAGAATCCTAAAGAAATTAAGGTATTAACGTATAAAGAGATGCGGGAACTTTCCTATGCAGGTTTTACTGTATTTCATGATGAAGCATTAATTCCAGCATTTAAACGAGGAATTCCAGTAGCTATAAAGAATACGAATAATCCTCATCTACAAGGTACCTTCGTTGTTTCAGAAAAGAAAGAGAAGAGTAAAGCTGTCGTGGGAATCGCTAGTGATACTGGATTTAGTACGTTATATGTAGGTAAATATTTAATGAATCGCGAAATCGGATTTGGTCGCAGACTCCTCCAAATTTTAGAGGATGAGCAAATTTCATTTGAACATGCCCCATCTGGAATTGATGACATATCTGTTATTATTCGAGAAAGACAGTTTACTCCGGAAAAAGAAGTAAAAGTACTAGAGAGAATAAAAGAAGAATTACATCCAGATTCTCTATCCCTTCAACATGGATTGGCACTAATTATGATTGTTGGTGAAGGGATTATGGAAACCATTGGAATTGCAGAAAAGGCAGCTACAGCTCTAGCTCATGCTAATGTTAATATTAAAATGATCAACCAAGGCTCCTCATACGTTTCCATGATGTTTGGAATAGACGCTAAAGACTTAAACAAGGGAGTAAACTCTCTATATAAAGTATTTTTTGATGACGATTACGAATATGAATAAAGTCGATTAAGAGAAATCTTTTAATAAAAAAATTACTGTACAATTCGATACAGTAATTTTTTTATTAAAATAGAGTTATCCTGACTAAATTTTCACTTATGTATTAACTCGCCTTATGCTCCAGACGAAGCCTATCTGCAACCATTGCAATAAATTCCGAGTTTGTAGGCTTAGCTTTAGAAATACTAACCGTATATCCAAATAATGCGCTTATTGAATCTATGTTCCCTCTACTCCACGCAACCTCGATAGCATGCCTAATTGCCCGTTCTACACGGGATGAAGTAGTATTGAATTTCTTCGCAATATCAGGATATAAAACCTTCGTAATGGAACCTAATAATTCAATGTCATTATAAACCATTGTAATCGCTTCTCTTAAATACATATACCCTTTAATATGAGCTGGAACGCCAATCTCATGAATAATGTTGGTAATGCTTGCTTCTAAATCCTTTTTCTTTCTTTCCCTCTTCATAATTGGGTTACTATGATTAGATATAGCGGAACGCCCATTCACTTGACGAATTTGATCGGCAAGATTCTCAAGATCAAATGGTTTTAAGATAAAATATGATGCCCCTAAATCAACAGCTTTCTTCATTACCTCTTCCTGTCCAAAAGCCGTTAGCATGATAACATATGGATCATTATTAGCTCTACCCTTCTCCCTCAGCGAACTTAAAACAGCTAAACCATCTACATGTGGCATGATTATATCTAGTACCAAAACATCCGGTTTTTTCTCTTCAATAAGTGTAAGGCAATCCTTTCCATTGTAAGCAGTTCCAATAATCTCGATATCTGGCTGCTCGTCAAAAAACTCCTCCATTAACTGTATTAAATCTCGGTTGTCGTCGACCAAACATACTGATATTTTTTCCACAAATTGCTCCTCCTTCAGTTATATGTCCATAAAAAGTATTCGACAAAAGATTAAAATATCCTTCCCTTTTTCAAAAAAACTTTGTATTTTTTTATGTTTTCTTTTATTAGCTTTATTTTTCTTTGTTTTTCTATCGTATTCGCTACAAAGCGACAACCAATCATTTCCATTTGTCGAATAATCTTTACTGCAAGAAAGAGAAAGGTTTGACTTCCTAAGAAAGTCAAACCCGTGTACTAGCTTGCTTTTACTGTCTCTTTTTCATAAATATCAACACCTGCATCTTGCAACATCCATTCAATATGGACACCATATCCACTTGTTGGATCATTTACAAATACATGGGTAACCGCACCGACTACTTTGCCATTTTGAATAATAGGACTACCACTCATTCCCTGAACGATTCCACCAGTGGCCTCTAACAATTTTGGGTCAGTAATTTGAATGACCATCCCTTTTGTAGCTGGTGATTTTTGCGGAACGCTACTTACAATTTCAACATCAAATTCTTCCACTTTTTCACCATCAATAACTGTCAAAATTTTTGCAGGTCCCTCTTTAACTTCATGTGATAATGCAATTGGCATAGGCTTATCATATTTTCCATTCCTTATTTGGTCATCTAGTTGCCCAAAGATACCAAATGGACTATTTTTAGTTATCGTTCCAATTTTATTTTCTTTTATGGAGAATTTCGCTTGTTTCTCACCTGGGGTTCCATTATTTCCTTTTTGAATGGAAGTGACAGTTGATCGAACGATAGTACCATCGTGGATTTCAATTGGTTTTTTTGTATCCATATCGGATATCACATGACCGAGAGCTCCATATTTCTTGGACTTTGGCTCAAAGAAGGTCATTGTTCCAATACCTGCTGCAGAGTCCCTTATATATAATCCGATGCGATATTCGCTCTCTTTTTTATCTAATACTGGGGATAGTTCCGTTGTAAAGGTTTCTTTTCCTCTCTTCACCTTTATTTTAACTGGCATCGATTTTTTTCCAGATTCTTCGACTATTGGTTTAACATCATTCATTTCTTCAATTTCCTTACCATTCATTTCCATAATGACGTCTCCAACCTTAATGTTTGCATCCTCGCCTGGAGAGAGTGTGCCATTATCACCATTAACAAGATGATGTCCAACAACTAAAACCCCTAAAGTCTGCAGCTGTACTCCTATGGATTGACCACCAGGAATCACTTTTACATCCTTTAATACGGAAACATTTACTTTTTTTATTGGTACGCCGGCCATCGTATAAATTAACTGACTATCGCCAGGCTCTTCTACGTGGAAGCTTGACGCATTAACAGCCTCAGCATTGTCATTAACTGCAGCATGAACTTGAACTGATTTTCCTAGGCTTGGAACCTTCATGGGGAACTGGTTTTGAAAAGTAATTATTTTATCGGGAATGGTGAAATAATTTTGTATTGGGGGCGTAAAAGGAACAATTAGCAGTCCGAGTAAGAGTAATACTCCTGCTATGATACGAATTTTGTCTATATATTTCACAAATGTCCACTCTCCTTGTTCCTAAACCCATACCATATTTTTTATCTGTACTTCTAATTTGACCTTTAAAGCAAATTTTTAAACTGGGAAATGTTAAGAAAAGCTGTGTAACATTTCCTATTTAAAAATGCGAATAATAAAACCAGATACGTAATAGTATCTGGCTATTTCCACTAATTATTTATAAGTTGTCCTTTTTTAAAGCTCTCTGCTAAATCAAGTAGCTCCTTTGCATGCTCTTTAGCAGTATTAGTTAATTTCGTACCTGTCATCATCCTACTTAGCTCATTAATTTGTTCTGTTTCAGTTAACACAGAAACATGTGTTAACGTCCGATTATTGATCTCATCCTTTTCAATTAATAAATGGGTATCAGCCATTGCAGCAACCTGTGGTAAATGTGTGATACATAAGACTTGTGATTCCTTTGAAATTTGGAAAATCTTTTCTGCGATTGCTTGAGCAACACGACCACTTACTCCAGTATCCACTTCATCAAATATAACACTAGTAACACCTTGATGTTTCGCAAACAATTTTTTTAATACAAGCATGATTCTGGATAGCTCTCCACCTGATGCCACCTTACTAATTTCTTTTAGAGGCTCCCCTAAATTTGTAGAAATTAGAAAGCGAATTTGATCAAAACCATTTTTATGTAGCTCCACATGTTCTGAAGGAGTTTCTGGGGAAAATTCAATAGAAAAAGTTGACTTTTCCAAATATAAGTCCTTAAGCTCTACATGAACCTCTTCTATTAAAGCTTTCGCTGCTTTCTTCCGTAAATCATGTAGTTGTTTTGCTTCAAGAAATGCATCCTGTTTTACTTCTTCTATTTCGTTCATTATTTTTTGTAGATGAGATTCTTTATTATTTATTAGCTCGATTTCTTCTTCTATTTTACCCATATACTCAATCATTTCACTGACAGTCGTTCCATACTTCTTTTTTAATCGGTCAATTTCCGCCAATCTTCCTTCAATTTCATTTAAGCGATTCGGGTCAAATTCTAAACCATCCATATAATTACTCAATTGGTATGTAAGATCTTCAATCATATAAAAATGATTAGTAATTTCCTCAGACTTTTTGGCGATAAAAGGATCAAATGAACTATTCTCTTCTAATGCCTTTTGAGCAATATGTAACAATTCCAGGCCCTTTTCTTCACCATAAAGAGCATTATATGCTTCTGTTATCCCTCTAAAAATTCGTTCATAATTTAAAAGCTGCTTACGTTCATTTTCCAATTCTATATCTTCATTTGGGACTAAGTTCGCTTTTTCTAATTCATTTAATTGAAACTCCAATAAATCAAGACGTTGTGCCATTTCTTTTTCATTTTCATTAAGTTCTTTATATCGGTTTCGAAGGGACTGTAATTTCTGAAATAGGGTGAGATATTCTTCTTTTGCTTGTTCTATTTGATCTCGATTATACAAGTCCAGTAATTCGATATGATTTTCTGGAATCATTAACGATTGTGTTTCATGCTGACTATGGATATCAATTAGTGTTCTGCCAAATTCTTTTAATATCGCAAGTGTGACTAACTTTCCATTTACACGACAAATACTTTTACCCGACGCTGTAATTACTCGATTTAAGACGATTTCATTGTCGCGTGTTTCTACACCGTATTGGTTTCCCACTTCATGAATTGGATGATTGTCTGAATCGATTAAGAATAATCCCTCAATTTCTGCCTTCTCCTCTCCGTGTCGTACGAAATCAACAGAGGATCGCCCTCCAGCTAATAATTGAATCGAATCAATAATGATGGATTTCCCTGCACCTGTTTCACCAGAAAGTACTGTTAAGCCATCCTGGAAAGTTATCGTAAGCTGATCAATAATTGCAAAATTACGAATAGCTAATTCAGTTAACATTCTCAGTCACCCCCTATGATTAAAGCATATCAATAAATCGTTCTTTAATGGTGATGGTATCCTCTTCTGTACGACAAATAATTAGGCATGTATCGTCACCACAAATAGTTCCCATTATTTCATCCCAGTCTAAATTATCAATGAGTACGCCAACAGCATGTGCATTACCTGGGAGCGTCTTTAACACGATGAAATGACTTGTGTGGTCGATTTTAACAAATGCATCCATAATTAACCGTTTTAATTTGTCAAGAGGATTAAAGCGCTGATCAGCAGGTAAACTGTACTTATATTTTCCACCATTGGTGGGCACTTTCACTAGATGCAGTTCCTTAATATCACGTGAAACTGTTGCTTGTGTCACGTTATACCCAAGGCTTTTTAAACGATCGACAAGCTCATCCTGTGTATCAATATCATTTTCAGTGATTAGTTCTCTAATTTTTATATGTCTTTGTATCTTACTCATATTGCACCCCCTAATTAAATAGAAAGGACTACAACGCTGTAGTCCAGAAACTCAATTATTCTGTGGTGTCGTCAAGTCTGTATGAGCTCTATTGACTACGTCCTCTGGATTTAATTCTTCAATTGTTAACCCACTTATATCTTTGTTCCAACCTAAATGTGCCAAAAATTCCACATTACCATCTCCACCAGTTATCGGAGAATAGGTTAACCCGTAAAGCTCAAATCCTTCGTCCTTAGCAAATGAAAGAATAGAATGTAGTACATCTAAATGGACTTTTCTATCTCGGACAATTCCTTTTTTTCCTACCTGTTCCCTTCCTGCCTCAAACTGTGGCTTTATCAGTGTAACTACATCACTGTTGGAACCTAAAATATGTTTTAAAACAGGTAAAATCAATTTTAAGGAAATAAAGGATACATCGATCGTAGCAAAGCTTGGTAATCCACTTTGCAGCATATCCTTCGTAACATAACGAAAATTCGTACGCTCCATGACAATTACACGCGGATCACTACGCAGCTTCCAGTCTAATTGATTATAGCCAACATCAATGGCATAACAAAGCCTCGCTCCATTCTGAAGCGCACAGTCTGTGAACCCACCTGTAGAAGAGCCGATATCTACCATAATTTTATCATGAACATTGACGGAAAACACTTGAAGAGCCTTCTCTAGCTTTAGCCCACCTCGACCAACATAAGGAATGACTTTTCCTTTTACTGTTAATGGGATAGTTTCATCCACCTTCATGCCTGGCTTATCTAATCTTTCTTGCTCAGAAAAAACTAAACCAGCCATAATCGCTCGTTTTGCTTTTTCTCTTGTTTCTATTAAATTTCTTTCTACTAGTAGAACATCTAGTCTAATTTTACTCATGGTTGAAAAATCCTTTTCTGATGTTAATGGTCACGTTCACTAAAATACGTGGTCAACTCTGCTAATCGAGAAGTATTGGCGTTAGCATGTTTTAAAAGCTCCATGGCTTTTTCGGTATATCTTTTTTTCATTTCTATAGCGCCGTCAAGCCCTAATAGCTTTGGATAGGTACTCTTATGATTCGATTCGTCGCTACCTACAGCCTTCCCAAGCTTTCCTTCATCCCCAGTTACATCTAGAATATCATCCTGAACTTGAAAAATAAGACCTAAATAATAGGCAAATTGCTCTAGATGCTGAATTTGTTCTTCTGTAGCATTCCCTAAAAAGGCACCCGCAGAAACTGCAAACCGGAGAAGCTCTCCTGTTTTTAGAGCATGTATCTTTTCTAATTGTTCCAAATTGACACTCTGATTCTCAGCTTCCATATCTAAAATTTGTCCAGCTACCATACCACTTGGACCACTAGCACGAGCTAATTCTCTAAGAATATATACCTTTTCTACCTCAGATAATAAAGGATCATTTGCAATAATTTCAAAGCTATATGTTAATAAACCGTCCCCAGCAAGAATGGCAGTTGCCTCACCAAATACTTTATGATTGGTAAGAAGTCCACGTCGATATGAATCGTCATCCATTGCAGGTAAATCATCATGGATTAAAGAGTACGTATGGATCATTTCTAAAGCAATTTGCGTACTATAGGTCTTTTCTACGTTAGGGGAATAGGTTTCAAAGCTTGCTCTTAGTAAAATTGGTCTAAGTCTCTTACCGCCAGCTTCTAAAGAGTAAAGCATAGATTTTTTGAGCTGTTCTGGAATAGTTAAAGGTTTAAAGTGTTCTTTTACTTTATCTAGAAACAGCTGCTGATTCGATTCGATATAGCCTTCTAATAATTGCTTCACTCTTTTTCATCCTCCTGCAAATCGAAAGGGACTAATTCACCTTGTTCATTCATAATTTTTACCATTTTTTCTTGGATATGAGATAGCTTATCACCGCATAATTTAGAAAGTAACATACCATCCTGGTAATAGGATATTGCCTTTTCAAGCGGTACATCACCCTCCTCTAATTTTTCAATAATCTCTTCTAATTTCTCCATCGCTTCCTCAAAGCTTAATTCCTTTATATTATCCATGATTGATCTCCTTAACCTCCGTAACCTCACATGTCAATACGCCATCCTTTAAGTGAATACTTATTTGATCGGATGTGTTTACTTGTGTTCTTGACTTAATTATATCACCTGATTGGGTATAAGGTATCGCAAATCCTCTTTTCATAATTTCTAGTGGATTTAGCAACGTCAGTTTTTCTAACGATCTTCCAAGCTTTACGGTATCTCTTTCTACAATTTGCTTCATCGCTTGGTTGTTTTGCTTTATAAGTTGATTTAACTGTTTTGTTGCATGGTCTAGCTGTCGTTTAGGATGTTGCGTTAAAAGTCGGGTTGAAAAATTGTTATATCGCTCATTTTTGTTCTGCAATACCCGCTGCATAGCTCGATCAATTTGTTCTCGTTTATTGTCTAACTCCAGCTCCTTTTGCCTTAGTAGATGTTCAGGATACTTAAAAGCATAGGATTGAACTAAACGATTTAAATGATTCTGATGATGCTTAAGTTGTAATGCCATTAGGCTATGTAATGATTGTCTTAATTTAGAAATTTTATCTACTAATTCCAATCGAGAAGGAACAGCTAACTCAGCAGCGCCGGTTGGTGTTGGTGCCCGTAAATCAGCTACATAATCACTGATCGTAACATCCGTTTCGTGACCGACAGCAGAAATAATCGGTATAGTCGATTTAAAAATAGCATCAGCTACAATTTCCTCATTAAAACTCCACAATTCTTCAATCGAACCACCACCACGCCCTAAAATAATAACATCAAAATCAGCCATTTGATTTGCTTTTTCGATTGTATTCGCAATCGACTTTGCTGCATTAATTCCTTGTACTAATACTGGAAGAACTGTAATTTGTACAATTGGATACCTTCTCTTAATTGTGGAAAGTATATCCCGTACTGCAGCACCCGTTGGGGAAGTGATGACACCAATGTGTTGAGGAAATTTAGGAATTTCTCTTTTATGTAATGGATCAAAGTATCCTTGATTGCGGAGCTTCTCTTTTAATTGTTCGAACGCTAAATACAACGACCCAACACCATCTGGCTCCATTTGTTGAATATACAACTGATATTGTCCCGCAGCTTCAAATAAACTAATCTCCCCGCGGATAAGCACCTTCATTCCATCCTCAGGTTTAAATTTTAAGTATCGATTATTTCCTGCGAACATAACTGCATTTATTCGAGCTTGATCATCTTTTATTGTTAAATACATATGACCACGCGAATGCAATTTGAAGTTCGAAATTTCACCTTTTAGCCAAATACTTCGAAGGTGAGGGTCTGTATCAAGTTTTCGTTTTAAATAACGCGTTAAAGCAGTAACCGTTAAATATTTGTCGCTCATTTTACCATACCTTTTGCAGCTTTAATGGTGTTTTGTAATAACATGGTAATTGTCATTGGACCAACACCTTTTGGAACTGGTGTAATATAGGATGCTTTTTCGCTTGCACTATCAAAGTCTACATCCCCAGTTAATGAACCATCATCTAAACGATTAATTCCAACATCGATAACTACTGCCCCATCTTTTATATAATCTTTGTCAATCATATTTGCTCGACCAACAGCTACAATTAAGATATCGGCTAATTTAGTAATCGACTTCATATCCTTTGTTTTGGAATGACAATAGGTTACCGTGGCATTTTCATTTAATAATAATTGACCTACAGGCTTACCAACAATATTACTGCGTCCAATGATAACAGCATGCTGTCCGGCAATCGGAATATTCCTTGAATGCAGCATTTGGATGATACCAAAAGGCGTACACGATAGGAAGGTGTCCTGCCCTGTCATCATTCTTCCGATATTAATCGGATGAAAACCGTCTACATCCTTTTTAGGATTGATCGCCTCAATTATTTCCTGGACATCGATATGCTTTGGTAGTGGTAGCTGGACCAGAATCCCGTGAACACGTTTATCTTTATTTAGTTGAGAAATTACATCTAATAACTCATTTTGTGAAATAGATTCAGGAAGTTCAATAATTTCAGAGCTCATGCCAATTTCTTCTGAAGCACGTTTTTTACCGTTCACATAGGATCTAGAAGCTGGGTTATTCCCGACTAACACCACACTCAAATGCGGTTTTATATTTTGTTTGTGTAGTAAGGCAACTTCTTCTTTCATGCTTTGTTTCAATTCCATTGACAATTCTTTTCCGTTTATGATCTCTGCTGTCATTTCTATCTCCCCCTCTACTCACTATTTTATAATTTTTGAAAGCACCCCATTAA
Organism: Ornithinibacillus bavariensis; assembly: GCF_018333235.1. GTDB lineage: Bacteria > Bacillota > Bacilli > Bacillales > Amphibacillaceae > Ornithinibacillus > Ornithinibacillus bavariensis. Next base: position 145,641 of record NZ_BORP01000007.1, read on the forward strand.
CAAATTTGCCTGATTTTTCATCTCCATAACGGTTTGCAATCTCCACTGCTTCATTAATTGATACATTTGTCGGAACATCCTCTAAAAAGTTAATTTCAAATGTAGCAATTCTTAATACCGTCTTTTCAACTGCTGGTAGTCGAGGAAGTGACCAATTTTCTAGATTTTCTGCTAGAACGTTGTCAATATCTTGTTTATGTCTTACAACACCGTTCACTAGATGAACAAGAAATTCGTCCTGTTCCTCTTCTTTCAGTCTTTCTTGAATGGTTATCTCCACATCTTCATCTAATAAGTCTAATTGAAATAATAATTGAAATGCTTTTTCTCTTGCAGCATGTCGTTTCATTTACATTACTCCTTTAATAATCTCTTCCAAATAATAACATGATTATGAAACACGCGCCACAAACTCCCATATTTTTAAAGAGAAAGAGGATATCCCATAGAAAACGACTACTAATAGTCAGAATTCGTATGGGACATCCTCTTATTCTGTTACGTCTTCGTTATTATTTTTTTCCATTTGAACGCCAACGACATGAACATTTACCTCTGCTACGTCAAGGGATGTCATGTTTTTTAATGTTTGACGGATATTAGATTGAATCTTTCCAGCAACCTCTGGTATAGTTACCCCAAAGTTCAATACTACAAATAAATCAATAATGATACCATCATTGGTAAGCTCAACTTTTACACCTTTACTATGAGATTTTTTCCCGAACTTTTCTACAACTCCTGTTGCAAAGTTACCACGCATATTAGACAAGCCTTCTACTTCAGATGCTGCGATACCTGCAATTACTTCAATTACCTCTGGAGCAATTTCAACTCTTCCAAGTCCAGTATCATCACTCATATTCACTAACGGTTGTTCAGCCATACTTTCACTCCTCTTCATAATTGGGGTTCCAGTCGATTATTCTTGGCTCGGTTCAGCAATAGGGTTTTCTTCTAAAAAGTTTGTGTTAAAATCACCATGAATAAATACTTCATGATCCATAATTAGGCGATGAAATGGGATAGTGGTATGCACACCTTCTACTAGGAACTCATCAAGAGCGCGTTTCATCTTAGCAATTGCCTCATCTCTTGTTGCACCATATGTGATTAGCTTAGCTATCATGGAATCATAATATGGAGGTATTGCATACCCTGGATACGCTGCAGAATCTACCCGAACACCTAAACCACCCGGTGGTAAGTACATATTAATTTTCCCAGGTGATGGCATAAAATTCTTAAAAGGATGCTCTGCATTGATACGGCATTCAATTGCCCATCCGTCAAAGGTAACATCTTCTTGTGTAAAGGAAAGCTTCTCTCCATTTGCTATCTTGATTTGTTCTTTAATTAAATCAATTCCTGTCACCATTTCTGTAACAGGGTGTTCTACCTGAATTCTTGTATTCATTTCCATGAAATAGAAATCTTTAGTCTTACGATCAAAAATAAACTCTATTGTGCCTGCTCCGACATAATTAACTGCTTTGGCAGCTTGAACTGCCGCTCCTCCCATTTTAGCACGAATTTCATCATTTAGCGCTGGAGATGGTGTTTCTTCAATTAATTTCTGCAGCCTACGCTGGATACTACAATCTCTTTCCCCTAAATGAACGACATTTCCATGGGTATCAGCTAATACTTGTATTTCGACATGGCGAAAATCTTCAATAAACTTTTCTAAGTATACACCTGGATTTCCAAATGCAGTTTCTGCTTCTTTTTGGGTAATACGGATACCCTTAATTAAGTCCTCTTCAGATCTTGCTACGCGAATCCCTTTACCACCACCACCTGCAGTGGCCTTGATAATAACAGGATATCCAATTGTTTCAGCAATTTGTATTGCCTCTTCTTCACTCTCAATAATACCATCAGAACCTGGTACAATTGGAACATTAGCTGATTTCATCGTTTCTCTAGCAACATCTTTGATTCCCATCTTCTGAATCGCTTCAGGTGTTGGTCCGACAAATGTAATATTACATGCCTTACAAATCTCTGCAAAATCAGCATTTTCAGCAAGGAAACCATAGCCTGGGTGAATTGCATCTACATTGGTAGATATAGCAACACTCATGATATTGGTGAAATTTAAATAACTATCCTTACTTGACTTTGGTCCAATACAATAAGCTTCATCAGCTAACTGTACATGTAGTGCTTCTTTATCAGCCTCAGAGTATACTGCTACTGTTGCAATACCCATTTCCTTACATGCACGAATAATCCGGACAGCTATTTCTCCTCTATTAGCAATAAGCAATTTCTTAATCATATTAAGCACGTCCCCTTATTTCGTTTTTACTCTAAATAGTGGCTGACCGTATTCTACTAGCTCCCCATTTTCTACTAATACTTCAACAATCTCACCTGACACTTCTGCTTCAATTTCGTTGAATAATTTCATTGCCTCTACAATACATACGACTGTCTCTTTTGAAACAGAACTTCCAATTGATACAAATGGTTCACTATCAGGACTTGGTGAACTATAGAATGTACCAACCATTGGGGATGTTATTTCATGGTCATAATCTACAGAATTTGACTGAACAGATACTTCTTGTTTCTCTACTATTTCTTCTTTCACGGCTTGTACAGGTTGTTTTTCTACAGCAACAGGAGATATTTCCTTCTCCACATGGACAACAGGATTTGCTTGTACTGCAACACCCTCTGGTAATTTTTTCATTGAAACCTTTGTTCCATTTGTTTCATAAGTAAATTCATTTAAAGACGATTGATCAACTAGTTTTATTATTTCACGAATTTCTTGTACTTTTAACAAATTATAGCACTCCCTTAACTCGATTTATAATTAGGTACTAATAACTCCTCTTAATATTTTACGATAACTATAAGGAAAACTTCAACAATTAAGTAAAAACTCATAATTGAAACGCTTTCACATTCTTGATTATAACAAGATACCAGTGTCTTGGCGAATGATACTATTGATAGCATAAAATAGTTATCTTGTGGATACTATTTTGCCTTTTTTAATGTAAAGTCTGTAGCGAAAGTTTACTACGCGGAAAAATATTAGTTCTTAGGTACAGCTTTTATCTTTTAATCATTAAACTATAATAAGTTGAAATTAATGATGTTTGTCCTATCCCTACCCACGTTTGTCACTGCAACTAGCTTACAACCTTCGTACCATACTAGATTATCATAATAAATCCTAATACTAGACAAAACAAAACATCAAGTCACTTAAGACTTGATGCTAAAGTTTACTATTAATCTAGCTTTCTGTAATCGGTTCGTGGACTACATTTACGGTAACTTCTCCAAATTCATCGCGTACCATCTGCATAATATTTAGTACTTCTTTTTTGGAGATCTCGTCCACTTGAACATGAACATGAACAACATCTTCATCATAACGAACTAAAACGTCTTGATATTCTGCAGAAGCAGCGATTGAATCTTCCAGAATATTTTCCTTAGCTGTTGTTGCTTCAATGACATCCATTTCATCATATGCCTGTTTCTTTTCCTCTGCACTTGCATTTCCATTGGCTACAATATCTTTCAATCTATCTAATTTCATACTTCTTTTATCTTGTACTTCTAATCGTAATGAAGCAAATAATTCATTTCCACCTGGCTGTACGTCAACACCTGCTTTTTCATCTGTTGTATTTGATGATGTTTCTTCTGTATCATCTTTCTTTCCTGAATCTAGATAAGCAAAATCTTCCGGTTTCGAGGTCATATAATACACACTCAACACAATCATTAAGCTTAGCATTGTTAACAACCATACTGTTTGTTTTTTCAACATTCGTTCATCCTCCTTAATTTTTAGGCATTACAGAAACTCGATGTGTGGGAACATCTAGTACTCTCGAAACAGCTTCTACAACCCACTGTTTTACGGTAGCTTTTTCAACACCCTTTGCTACTACGAATACCCCTCTTACCTTAGGTTTTTTTGTTTGTACTAAGATAGGTGTCTCTTGGTCACCTTGTCTAATTAAAACAGTTTGCGATTCTTCTGTGTTATCTTCAATTTGTCTTGTCCCGCCATTTTTATCATTTTCCTCTGTATGCTGTTGTCCTTTAATTAGATTTTTTTCATAAACTTTTACATCAGTAGAATCTAGATTGACCATTACTTCTACCTCAGAGACGCCATTTATTTTTTCTAACATATCCTCTAATTGCTTCTTATAATTAATTTCAAGCTCTTGAATGTTAGATGTCGTTTTCGATTCATGGGAACTTACTTCAGCCGATTCAGCATCTGTTTCCAGTTTCATTCTCGGTACTTCTTGTCCTAGTTCATTCTGGGATGGGGTAGAAAAGATGTTTCCCACTAGGATTACAAGCAATGCTGCCAGCCCAATAATTAGAATATAGGTGGTTTTTTTTGAGCCATTTATTTTTTCCTTTAGGAATTCTTGTATTTTTTTTATCAAGATGCCCCTCCCTCCCAAATAACAGTTAATTTCTTATCTGATAATTCCCAGATTTGTCTTAGCAAGGTTTCCATCCCTTGAACATCTACATCCTTTGCTTTTGAACTAGGGTTTTCCTCCCTTGTATCGATAACCACATCGTTTACTGCATTCACTGCTCCCTCCCCTGCTTCGGATTCTCTGAGATACACCTTAACCTCCTCTAGCTCCTCATACGAATAAGCTGTTCCCTCTTTAAACTGAAAATCTATATTTTGTATTTCTGCTTGGTAGTTGTCCAAAAGAGGAGCCTTCACTAAATCTTCCATTTGGACAGCCAGTTGTTCTAAAATATATGCGTTAGCTGACGATTCTATTTCACTTTTTTGAAATTCAATTAAATTTTCCACATCTTTTGTTTGTGAATTATCGTTCAATACCTCATCAAATGTAGTTTTAACTGCTTGTTCAATATCAAAATTCAACAGGTGGAAAATTGGCTGGAGGAAAATTAAAATTAAAATTAAGCCAATCACAAATTTAACGTATTTTTTCATGCTGCCTGCTGGAACTACTAAATCAATAATCGTAGCCAACAAGATAAAAATGATAATTTGTGAAACCCAATTGATAATTAATTCCATAACCACCAGTCCTATCGAAGTAGTAACGTAATATTACTAGCAGTCACGATAATAACAATCGCTAGAAAGAACATTAAAGAAACCGCTAGTAAACAAGCTAGGATTAGAACGATATACTTACTAATCGTATTTAAGCTCGTAATGATTGGTCCATCTGCAATAGGCTGCAAGATAGCAGCGGCAAATTTATAAATTAAGGCGATGACAAAGATTTTAATGGCTGGAAAAAGTACAATGAAAATAATAATAGCCAGACCTACAATTCCTACAGCATTTTTCAATAATAAAGATGCACTTAGAACGGTGTCGGCAGCATCTGTAAAGGTTCGACCAACAACAGGTATAAAGTTTCCCGTTACAAATTTAGCCGTTTTCATTGCTACCCCATCCTGAATGGCACTTGCTGCTCCTTGTACGGATAGGACACCAAGAAATATCGTTAAAAATATCCCTAATACCCCAATGCTTACCGATCGAAATAGCTCTGCTAAGTGGGTTACCTTATGATTTTCACTTAAACTACTAACGATAATTAACAAGGCAGATATGAATAATAGTGGCATAATAAAATTAGAAACCAAAACACCACTAAAATTAATTAAGAAAACGATAATTGGATGGAAAAACGAAACGGAAATAACACTTCCAAAGGTAGCCATTAAACCAAGAATTAAAGGGATTAAAGCTATCATAAAGCTACTCATCATACCGATTGCATCTTTTGCATAGGAAACTGCTAGGTAAAAGCTATTGAGCGCAATAAAAATAAGGACGATATATACGACGAAATATGCAATTTTGCTCACAGAGGTACGTTCAAATGCGGTATGCATGGTTTGCAGGAGAACTGAAAATAAGGTTAACAGTAATAAAGATCCAAGTAGCTTTCCGTTTAGAATAACTTCGTGAAATAGATATTCTAGAGCACCAACCATAGCATTTTTAATCGAGAGTTCTTTATTTCCTTTAATAAAATCATATATACTTGTTTTTTCTAAATCTGGTACATACCCCCCATAGTCATCGACAAGTGAGTTCCAATATTTTTGGATTCCATCAAAAGAAATATCTTCTACTAACACGTCTTCCATTGGTGCAGTCGGCTCTTCATCAGCAAAAACGAAGGGTTGTCCAAGTAAAATTAGTAAAGAGACTAGCAACATAATTCGCTTAAATTGTTTCATGCACTTCGACTCGTCCCTCCCATATACCCTCTTATGCGGAAGGTAAGAAATTTAAGATAGCTTCAACTACAGCTGTTATAATTGGGATTGCTAATATTAAAATAAATATTTTTCCTGCTAATTCTATTTTGGAAGCAACTGCACTAAGTCCAGCATCCTTTGTTAAGCTCGCACCAAGCTCCGTAATGTAGGCAATTCCAATAATTTTCAAAATGGTTTCAATATACATGCCATTAATTGATGCTTTTTGTCCCAGGGACTCTATTAATCGAATGACTGAGCCAATCTGGCTAATAATAGCAAGAAATAATACAATTCCTGTTATAAGTAAAATAATAAAAGCAAAGGGGCCACGCATATCCTTTAAAATAATGTATAAAACACTAGCAATAATTCCGAGAGTGACAATTTGTAATATATCCATAGAAGCTACCCTTGGAATAGAAAAACAGATCGGATTTGCTGGAAAAGATCGGATAATCCATTAATCACAACCACCAACACAATAATAAATCCAACAAGTGTCACGAACTGGGCAATTTCTTCTTTACCCATTTGTTTTAAAATTGTATGAATAAGTGCAACTATGATTCCGATACCAGCAATTTGAAATAAAATGGATGCATCTGCAAGCATAACTAAGCCCCTTTCTTTCCCTATATAAGCAATAACACGATAAACAACCCTGCTAGAAAACCAATATTTTTAGCCATTTTTCCATATTTATCTTGTTCTTCCCTTGCATCATGTAGTTCCCTTTCTAAGTGTCTAATCGTAAGTTGGATATGCTTTTGCTGCTGTGTGAAATCATGTTGTCCTAACGTTCGACCAAACTGAACAAGAATTTCTTGTTCAGTTTGTCCTAGGCTGGATTCCTCTATCAAAGCTGATACACAATCCTCCCAAATTAGTTCGAAATCAATATGGCTCCCTTCCAATCTTTTAGCAACTAATTGAAAAAAAGCTTTAATTGGGTCGGGAATTTGCTTTGCTATGGAAATAAACGCCTCATGTAATGGTAACTGACTATAAAGAATTTCCGCTTCTAGCACTTGTAATGCATTAATCAAATGACGTATATGCTTTGGCCGCTTCGCTAACCGATTACTCCAATCGAATCCGAGCCAGGTCGTTGTCCCGATAAACAGAAGTGCTCCGATCCACTTCATTTGGTAGGCACCTCGATTTCTGATAGATATTTTTTTCATCTTCGTTATAAATTTTCTCAATGGTTCCTGGTTTATCTTGACCATTTAAAATGATTATTCGTTGAAAAACATGCTTATCAAATAGTGATTGTACCTGGGGTCGATTTTTTATTTCCTGCAAGGATTGTCCATGAATGGTACAAATAACTGTTACACCAGCATTCATCGCATTCGTTAAGGCATAGACATCCTTGTCACTACCAATCTCGTCCACAACTAAGACTTCCGGTGACATGGAACGAATCATCATCATCATGCCCTCTGCTTTCGGACAGGCATCTAAGACATCTGTTCTTAATCCTAAATCATGCTGTGGTACACCATGAAGGCACGCTGCAATTTCCGATCGTTCATCCACGACACCAACCTTTTTAGGTGGAACATGGTTCCAACCAGAGGAAATAATTCGAATTACATCCCGAATTAAAGTTGTCTTTCCTGATTGTGGTGGGCCAACAAATAACGTATTTAAAAATCTCTCCTCAAACAAATAAGGAATAACAGGTCTAGCAACACCAATCTTCTCCTTGGCGATTCTTATATTTAAAAACGTAATATATTGGATTGCTTTAACAGACCCGTGAATGGTATTTACTTTTCCCGCGAGTCCGACACGATGACCACCATCAATTGTGATGAATCCTTCTCTTAGCTCATCTTCCATACGATAAAGAGAAAATTCACTCAGTTGATTAATAATGAAAACATAGTCCTTTTTGTTAGGGCGGACTAAAGGTAGCCACTCAATACCATGGTCGTAAATCAACTCAATCGGTTGATTTAAACGAACTCTTATCTCCTGAAGCATGTCCCACTTCTTATTCATCTTTTGTTGGATTTCGTCACGAATATCTGTTGGGAATAAGCGCAATATTTCTTGCATAGCTTGTCCTCGCTTCTTTTCATAAGTTCATAAACCATTTCATGATTCACTTTCTATAAGTAAATGTATGTATTCGAGGAAAAATTATGACTGATAGAGGAAAATAATAGAATAGTATTATTGAATGATAGAGTTGGAATGGATATTCAAATAGAGAACAGTTATATGGAATGGTATATTAATTTTTGATTAGTGGAGTTATTGTGGATTGAGAAAGAAAATAGGAAACTCCAATTCTATATTATTAGAGCTTCCTATTGTTATATGCTTTGTTTACATTTATAAATTGATGGAATAGAAAATGCTAAAAAATGGTCGGTACCATTCCCCCATCCATACGAATTGGCGAACCTTTAAATGCGGATGCATAAGGACTGCACACAAATGTGGCTAATCTACCGATTTCATTAGGCCTAATAAATCGTTGTATTTCAGATTGAGGTAGGTTTGTAGTCATAAATTCTTTCTCTTTTTCTAAAAAAGTCATATCTGAATTTGCGTAAATTCCCTCAATTATTTGCTGAACATTTTCCGAGAGTGTTGGACCTGGCATGATAGTATTGACTGTAACTTCTGTACCTATTGTTAATTTAGATAAGGTTTTTGACAATGACAATAGCATTGATTTTGTCATACAATACTGAGGCATTTGTCCTGAAGGCATGATTGCCTCTTCACTCGCAATAAAGATGATACGACCATAATCATTTTTTAACATTTTAGGCAAATAAAATTTAGATAATCCATTTGCAGCAAGAACATTCGTACGGAAGTATTTATCCCATACTTCATCGTCAATGTCCTCATATTGCATAATTTCATAAATACCCATATTGTTAACTAAAATATCAATAGTGGGGAATTTTTCAAATAATGCTTCTCTCTGCTCCACATCGACAATGTCTGCTGTTGCATTTTGAGGGGAGGTAGTTGGGAATTCCGATTTAATTTCATTTACAATTCGTTCTACCTCGTCATAATTTCGTCCATTAATTAGTACATTGACACCTTCTTTAGCAAGTTCAATTGCAATCGCTTTACCTATACCTTTCGTTGATCCTGTAACTAAAGCTGTCTTATTGCTTAATCCCATATCCATAATATATTTCTCCTTTTGCCTTTATGAATAAAATAACTACGCTCTTCCCCATTGAGGCAATAATTATGCTATTCTTTTTTAATAGTGTTAAGTCAACGTTATATTGTTGAAGTACCTAAATGTTTTGTACGCCAATTAAAGGGAGTATCACCTTCCCAAAGGCGGAAGGCACGGTAGAACGAGTTCTGGTCCTCATATCCAATCATGAAGGCTACCTCCTTAATATCGAATGTGGGGTCTGCCAAATACACTCGAGACAATTCATGTCTGACTTGTGTCAAAAGATGCTTGAAGCTCGTGCCTTCTTCAGTAAGACGGCGCTGCAAGGTACGATCGCTCATCCCTAGCTCACTTGCGACAATCTGAATGTCAGGACGCCCTCCAGATAAACTACGTTTCAGGATCCATTTGACCATTTCCGTGATTGAGCGACTGTGTTGCTGCTCATCCAACGATTTATCCAATACAGGAGTCAGAATCTCCAGCAATTCTTCGTTGTACGAGACAAAAGGCAAGTCCAAATCACATCGACGTAATGTCAACCTGTTACAATTTGCACCAATCCGGATATGGCATCCGAAGTAAGCTTCTAGAGCGCTTATGTCGCCCATTGAGTGCGTAAATTCGACAAATTTCGCAGTGAGCGGTTGACCCGTACCCCGACGTCCAAGCTCCAAAAGAAATGCCAGAGTGATTCCAACCAGCATCGGTGGACCTGATTGCTCGGTATACAACCAATCTAGTTCAATTGTACAGTCCTCATCACCCTCGTTGATACGTAAGCTTTCTGGGGGACACATTTGCTTGTACCGTGCCATTCGTTTTAGTGCGTCACGGTAGTCACGAGCATGGTAAGTCGCTAAGACTGCGGGTGGGTAATGCGCTGTTTCAAAGACGGTCGTAAGCTTGATAATTCCTTCAGCAGTGTCATCAATGAGATCCGAATATGCCTGCCAAATTGCGAAATATTGGTCGGTGGTGACAGATTGATCCGTAATAATGGTGAGTGGCAGTCGTGCTTTTCGAGCCACATCTTGAGGGGCAATCCCTAATTGATGTATTCCTGTCCAAAATCCTGCCGGGACTTTAATACGATTAAGAGATTTCATCATTGGGTCCTCCTTTAGCTTTCTACACTTTCACTAGTTTTGACTGGAAATGTATTCTGCTTCATTAACGGGACAAATATTATATTACCTTTTCCGTATCTCCTTGTAACTAGCAGAGGGCGACATTTTACTTGCCAATAACGTCAAATAAATCCATTTATAATAGACTGTCAACGTAATAAAGCTACCTTTAATACAAGAAGCTTTATTAAAATATCCTAAAATCCTTTTAACTAAAGCGTAAGAATATATTTGTGTTTTTGTTATTTGGACTATTCAACAGAAAGCTACTCATTATAATTTTGACTTAATTTTGCCTGGTATTCAATTTGTCCATATTGAACAATAGGTCCAAATTAATTGAATAGATTAACTCTCTTTCTTAACAACTTTATTATTTTATCAACTATATTGTAAATTAAACTACCTTTTGGTCTTTGCATAATTCTTACCTATAAATTAATATCTGAATAAACCTAGCTTAGGTGTACTCTATAAAAATTGCATGTCACCAAAAAAACCAGCTTTAGTTACACTTAGCTGGTTAAATGGAGAATATTTGATTATCACCTATTAACTTTGGTTTTTCTTAGCTTTAGGCTTTTGATGAAGCTTAGTAATATTTCGATTCATTTTTAAGGTTGAGGAGCCTAGATTATTATTTAATGTGGATTCTTCATTTAATTTTTCATCCTTGGCCATTGTTTTTCCTCCTATTTAGAATAGTTCTTATAGTTTATGTCTTTTGGGAAATTTCATGTAAAGGTACGTTAATCGATTTGAGTGTTTATATACTCTCGACTTTCATGGTTTCTATAGTAATCACATAATATCTAAAATACACAGTTCTTACTCATATAATCGTATCTAATAATTCCACATCAATATTTTCTGGATTAATCCAACTATAAAACCTTTCTAAGTGCCACTTATCCTTTAGCCTTTCATAATCATTGGCTTCTATCCAACGATTTAATTCATTATATGATTCTACTGTTTTCAAATTTGTTCCTTTATGCCTAATAGCAGCATACTTTTGGGCTGGAACTGTTAATGTTACCATATCTGATGGAGTTTGATCATATTCCTTGACTTCCACACAAACCCAATAACCATCTTTATCATCGGTATCATTTTCGATTATATATCATATTGTTGAGTTGGATTAACTACTTGTTTGATCTCACTTAAATGTATTGCTGCTTTTGGTATTTCCTTTACATATTGATCACCGGCACATAAAACTCTATATCCCACTAGCTTTAACTCTCCAAGTATTTGAATTCCGTATTTTGCAATCCTACTTTAGGCATGTTCATTGCTCCAATTTCACTGATAAATACGATTAAATAAAATCGTCTACTTCTCGATCCTTACAATCAACATTTACAAACCATCAACATATTTCCATCTGGGTCCTTAAAATTAAAGTAATGATTATGTTCAATATCAGATATTAGCTCGACACCTTTTTCCTTCATGTAACAATATGCTTCTTCTATATTCTCCGTATTGAAATGAAAGGCCGCTGTTCTAAACACTTTGTCTTTAGCGTATATTTTGCTGTCTAAAACTATCCCAGTACCTTCCATAGGTATAACATATAGATGACCAAACTGAATATCACCCTCCACCTTTATACCTAACATCTCACAATACCAATCGCGAGCTTTTTCTATGTTGCTAACTGGGATGAAGACTGTTCCTATTTGATTCAAAATTGGACTACTCATCATTACCTCCTTAGAATTTTTGTAATATAATACTTTGTAAAAATTAATTTAATACAATAATCAAACATAAAATAAAGGCGATGCTAGACAGAGGAGTCATAACCATCCTCTCCTTCTTACTTCTCGAAACCAAATTAGCTAATGTATTAATACCTAGAAAAATAGTAATTATCCAAGCTAATACGTTAATTGGCAAAAAATCTAGTGAATGTATAACACTTCCATGTTGAAGAAATATGAAAGACATGCATAAAAGTAATACTGCATTAAATGCACTTATTATACGTAATTTTTTGGGCAAGACCTTATAATAACCGCCCATGGCATACTCACCTAATGGATAGCCTAGTGATAATAAAACTTGAAATATCGCTATAATTACAAACATAGCGAAAACTATAATTGATAATGAGTAAATCATCTCCCCATCCCCCTAATCGATTAACTTGAATAATTTTTTCTTGCCCTAATTCCTATTTGAATCATCTATTACTGCACGTAATGTACTTTCCCACCAAACTTCTTTATTTCCGTTTACAAAGTTCTTAATTAGATCTCTAAAGGGATAGGGCTGAAGATTATATTTATCTAGTTCATCCACCTTTACCCAGTGAAAAATAAGGTGGGGCTCATTAGCTTCGGGTTTATAACTAGAAGCTAATTCCTCACACTCAATTAGAAAAACTTGATTAATTTCATAATGTATTATCTCTTTTTTCTCCCATTTATGTTCAACTACACCTAGAAAACTGCCAATTTTACTGGCTATTCCTAATTCTTCTTCAAGCTCCCTCTTTAGTGCATCCTTTGCGCTTTCACCGTTTTCAACGTGTCCTCCCGGTAAAAATGTATTACTGTATCCTTTGGCTTGTGCAAGTAAAACCTTATTTTCTTTGATAAGGACACCTCTAGTTAAATGATGAAATGGTTTTAGCATGGATACATTCCCTCTCTTTATAATAACTTCATATATTAATTGCATTGATGCATTACATTTCAATTAGTTGCCATTTTCTTCTTGATAAATTTCATAAAAAGTAGAATACATCATAAAATTCCTCATTATTTCCGCCTTTAGATTATGAAATTGAATTCTTAAATCTTTTTTGGAATAGAAATTACTTTCTTTAAGATTAGTGACTAATTCTTCTAATTCTAGTATGCCTTCAATACTATAGGCCAAATATTGTCGTTGCGTGCTAGTATAGTCTTCCCTTTTTAATAAACTAAGCATTATATCTCTAGTACTTCTAACACCAAACAATAAATTCTCTAGAATCAGATTTCTTAAGTTTAATCGGATCTTTACTTAGTAGCCACTCTTTTTCAAATAGTAAAAGTATGGATTGTGTTCTTTCAACCGTATAATTTATAGATGTACTTAATCCTTCCTTCACATCGTTTCCGATAGCTTCCTTTCAAAGTCTGTAAATCCATAGCATATTGGTCAACCACTATCGGATCAGGCTTTATCTTATAGGTTTTATTGATACCAAAAATTGAAAAGGGATAAAACCAGGTCAAAATAAGAATAAAAACTCCTATGGAACCCACTATAAAAAATGTTATTTCCCTAGTTTTCCTCAAACAATATCCTCTTCCTCTGCAAGAATATACAAATCAAAACCTAATAATAACGACGAAACAAATGCCTATTCTATTTTACCATTATGAACGGTTAAGTTCAGCGAATTATTACAAAGATCATTTTTTTCTATCTTTTATAATGTAATTATTTTATAAATTACAAAAAAGGAACCACTTTTTAAAAATGGTTCCTTTATTAATGTTCAGTTCGGTTGAAGGGTTGCTTTGTCTAAGCCTTTTATTTCTTATTTCTCCTATCTACAAATCTCAAATTTCTATCGACCCAAGACTTCGTTCCAAAAGTGAGGTAAAGTAGGGACAATCTCCTTTTTACTCAGCATATCTTCATATGTAACTTTATCCACCCATTTTGCATCAATAACCTCATCCTCTTGAAATTGAAGATCCTCAATTACTACATTTGATTGAAATAACCAAATATCGGAGTGAAAATGTTTCCGTCGTTCATTTATCATTAATTTTCCTTGACTTGGATCTAGTACCAAGCCCAACTCTTCAGCTGTCTCTCTTAAAGCGCCCTCCAAACTTGTTTCCCCGGTCAGCACAGAGCCACCGGTACATTCCCAATAATTACCCCAGGATTTTTGGGGATGGCGCTTTGATAAGAGTATTTCACCCTTGTCATTTTGAATCCATATATGGACAACTAAGTGATAGCAGCCTTCTGGAAGTGGAACTCCTCTAACGTGGGTCTTACCAATTTTTTTCTTGTTTTCATCATATAAATCCCAAATCTCCATATCATTACTCCCTATCAATTTGTCATGAAAACTATTTTCCTGTGAAACTATTTATCAGCTAAGAATTAATAAAAATAAAAACCTAGTAATTCCTATCCAGTGTTTCTTCTTATCCTATATCACCTTTCATATTTTCAGCAATCTTCTTCAATTCTTCCGCTCGAGAAGCAATAAATGTTTTCATGTATCTTTCCAAAAAACAGCCTGTCAGCAATTTTACCAATTACACCAAAAGGTGACTTATATTGAAAGTAATCAATCATTAAGGTTCCATCTAATTCTTCTATGAAACGATGAGTATGCATAAAGGAATGAAATGCACCTTTAACCATTATGTCAATAAATTCATGAGGCTTATCCATTTTAATGACTTTAGCGGTCAACTTTTGTTTAACACCGAAATGTGTTGCTTCAAAAGTAACTGTGTCACCCATTTCTAATAAACCTGTTGTGACTCCAGCTACAGCTCTTTCGTTCGTAAAAGTAGTTGTTTGGATATGAATATCTACACTTCTAGCTAAATCAAAACATAAATCAATCGGTGCATGAATAAGTTAATGATGTTCAATGATAGGCATTTATTTCCTCCTTACAAATGAACGATATAGGAGTTTAATCATTCCTTACTTTCTCCTGGGTAATCCCAATCCAAATCATGACTATCTAACAGCTTATATAATCTATTTTCACCAACAATCTTGTAATAGTCTGAGTCAAGACTTATGTATTTATCATATATAGTTATTGTACGAGCATCACTATTCTGAAAATGTAAATAATAATAGTTATCCAAATTACTATTGAAGTCAGTGCTTTTACGAAACTCCATAGTCGATAGCTCAACAAATAAACGATTTATTAATTGCCTATCCTCAATAATTATATTACGTTTTTCGATTATTTTATCCCAAACATTCTTAGCCTCTTCATTCCAAGCATTATTTCTTATTTCAACTTGTTTGATTGAATTCGGATTTAAAGAAGTGATGTCATTTGCTACTTCAGCAAATGATGTGGTATTTATCGAAGAAAACAAAATACCTACAAAAAGTACAATAGCACCTATCCCCCAGATAAAATCAATAATGTACTCCTTTTTTTCACGATCATATTTATATTCCATAAATGTGCGTAAACCACAGAGAATTACAAAATTTCCCGCAGACAATAAATAAACCTCCGTAATGGAGAATACAAATATCAGAACAGCCGAAATTAAAAGGAAAAGAATCAAGAGTATCAGTTCAATCCTCTTATGCATGTGATTAACATGTCTATAATTGTCAAAATCAGCTATGATGTTGTATCTTCTTCTAACAATAAACGTTACAAGATAGGAAAGCAGTAACACCAAAATCGAAAATACAATCATCCCCTAACCTCCTATTAGTTCTAAAAAACAATCAAAGATTCCTCGTATTATCCAGAACAAATTATCTAAATACCTTTCCCATTATTACATAAGCAGGACCATTTTGATCTGAAACAAATGGTTCCTTGATTACTTCCCAACCTAAACTGTGATACAAGCTACGTGCTGACTTGTTTTCTATCTGAGTTGTAAGTATAGAAGTTTTATGTTGAATATCCGCAAGTAAATTAGTAATCAATTGCTTGCCATAACCTTGGCCTCTATACGATGGATATACAGCTTACTCAACCAATTCAAAACAGTCTTTTAACCACTTTTCATATTCTAGTGAACTAAGCTCAGAAGCTAGTAGATTATGATAGAACTGATCAGGTAAGGATGAATAACCATAAGAAAACCCTAACAACTCCTTATGATCTGAGATTATGATATTACCTCTAAATCCTTTATAACCGGAGTGCTTGATTAGGCGTTCCTTTATGGAATGGTTCCATATCTGTTCATAGAGAAGATCAACAGTTTCTATGACTCTTTCTTCCATAACTAAGTCATTAACCTGCACCAATTATTTTCACCTCATTATATTTTTATTGTACCTTCTAACATACATATAGCTTTCATAGCCATCATTCGTTATTGAATTCTGCGTTCAATCTCTGCAAAATTTCAAAACCATTTTATAACAGAAGTCTCACCATTTCTTTTCGGAAATTAATTCGCAAACTAATAGTAGGCCTAATTTCATTAACTATTTCATCGGCATCATTTTTATATTTATCGTTGGATATTGCTGCATTTGTTTTAATGCGTCATATGGACTTATTATATATACATCAACAGTATGATTGTTTTTACTGTTGGTATACCGTCTCCACTATTCTTTAGTAAATGGCTGAAATAATTCTCCTACAATTGGATATCTTGTGCAAATATTAACTACACCACCTAATTCAAAAGATTGATTAACAGAGGTAAGAAGCCCATCAATTGATTCATTCGTTTGCATTATTAAAAGCCATGTTGTTTCAAAATAATTCCGTTTCTTTACTATACAAGAAGGACTATCAGACACACAGATAGCCCCTCTAATATACTTATATCTATTATTTGAAAAAACAATATCCTTTATCTACCATACAAAATTGATGACACACTTTATCAGTTTAAGCGGTGAACAATTTCGTATTGATTTCCACAAGGATCTTCAAAATAAAACGCATAGTAAGTCGGGCTCATTGGAAATAATTTAGGGCCACTTGTAATCTTACCACCAGCCATTTGAACGATTTGCGCAAGTCGGTCTACTTCTTCACGATCATTTGCCCAAAAACCAATAAGGTTTCCATTTGGCTTATGAGAAGCTTCTTCTGTTATGGCAAAATACGCTAAACTTGGTAGACTTCCTTCACCTGCAAATACTTTCCAATTTTCGCTGTGATATGTTTGCGTGAAACCTAGTTCTGGAAGAAACGTCTCGTAAAAGGGTAAGGCTTCAGAAAAATTACTTACTCATAGATCGATATGGCTATATGGATTCATTTTCTTTTTCCTCCCCAAAGTAAAAAATTATTAAAATCTTACTCTTAATTCCTCTAATACATTTTCCCAATATTCCTTCATCTCTTCCCTAACGTTCTGATTAGGAAGATTTTCCTGGTGAAAGCTTATCGTAGTTTTATTATGTTCTTTTGGGATAAAACGAATCTGTACGGTAGAAGGTTTATGCCATTCATCTTTTTTCCAAGTAAGACGAAGTTGTTCGAGTGGTTTAACTACTCGTAATTCACCAGCACCTGTCTTGGCGATATATGCTTGGCCAGGTTTAAGAATTAAACTAGTATTCAGTCCTAGCCATAACTCAAATCCTTCAGCAGATGTTACAAGTTCCCAAGCCTTCTCTTGAGAAATTGGAAAAGTCCTTCTAACCCCTACTTGAAATCCTACCGCCTTCGTTTGTCCAATAGGTTTTGATTCCATTTCAACCACTCCTTTCTATTTTAAAAAGCAATTACTCTAAAATTCCAAAATCTGTGCATGGCTTGATACTTAACTTCTTTGCCTGAATCTTATTACACTTACATCCGTTGCATCACATGTTTGGCTTTCATTATCTTCTGTATATGGTCTAATCCAACTTATTCCAAAGCTGAGAAGCTGACTCTTGGTGTTTTCACTTGTTTCATATTCAATCCCATTACTCAATTAACTTCCTGAATAATCATAACCGTACTCCTCATACGTGCCTAAGGAAGCCTCTATTCCTATTGTTAGTATTGTAAAATCTTTATAGAAAAATATCGCTTCCTGTCTTTCCCCAATCTCAATATCCCCTTCTTCCTTAATAGAAGGTAAACAACATCGGATTTTTTGCTTTTTGTATTCCTTTTTATATTCGTATTGAATAAAGTACCTACCATTAACGTCTTTACAATGTTCATCTAAAATGTATCTCACCGCTATAAAATCTATATCTATATCATTTACATATATTTTAATAGGACCTAGTGAAGTTGATAACATCGTTACACCTACAATTCCTAATTTAATTCTTAAACTAACTACTATCAGTTAGTGTAAAATGTTTTATAATTCCAAAGGTGTGTTCTAGGAAGCCGATGCTCTTTCCTTAATTGGAACATATAAATCTACCTTTAACTTTCCATGAGGATCTTCTATTGGATTGTTCAACGTAAATTCTAAATTAAATCGATTGAAATCTGCATCAAATTCACTGTTAGGTAACCACTCACTATATAAATAGTGATAAGCAAGATTTAATTTTTCAAGATTATCATAAAATGTATATACTACAAACTTTCCACCATCAATTTTCCTGAAATTTATATCGCTATGATTCTCTATTTCAAAACCTTCAGGAATAGTGACACATGCATCATGACGACATTTACTACTCTCCACCAAATCTGGATTGTCTAGAGATATTCCAATAAATGATTGATGTGGCGGAAAAAGTCCATTATTACTTGCCCATTGAAATAATTTCTCCCAGTGATCCTGTGGTTCAAAATAGCTGCCAGTTCTTCTAAAAAATGCAACATCCAAATCTGGTATTTCCTTGATATTAATATCCAAATTCAGCATCCCCTTACCACTAATTAATATTTTCGATCATGCCGTGTTGTTTAAGTGCCAGTACATCCAAAGTCCAAATACTTTTCCATACTCGCGCACTTTCTTCGTCACAGTGCCAATTTAATATAAAATGCCCGTCCTCTGCTTGGGTGTGTATTTCATATTCTAAACGTTGTCTAACATCATTTTTTAGCTCTTCAAATAACGGACTATCTGGTGTAAGCAAAGAAAAATGGCTTTGCGCAATAAAAAGTTGACCATTTACAAGAATCTGCTTCGATTATTTGAAAAATATCATTATTTAATTGTTCTAAAAGGATAGATTTATATGGGTCATCTACTCTACTTGCAAAACGAAATAAACTTTGTGCTTCTAGGAAATAAAATTGAGGTAATTCTGTCGTGGTGTGGATAGTACTCATGGAGCTCATCGCATTCTCTGTTACTTTTCTTAGAAAATCACTAGGAACTAACTCTCTGTATTCGTGTAAGTAACCTACTAATTCTGCACACGGATTATCTGTCCAAGTCTCGCTCTGTACTTTCTCTCGGCCATCCCATCTTTTTAAATTATGATCATAGGAATCAATGATGTATTAGATGCCTTTCTGAACAACATCACAATCTGGTGTTGCTCCGACCATACTAAGATATTGAAATGCCATGTACGTATCCATACCATTTGGAAAATCTACATCTCCTTCTCCCATATTCCTGAAACCACCGTTTTCTGCCTAGTATTGTGCTAATAAGCGAATGACATTATTGGTATGACCATTTTCAAAGTAAAATCGGTACAATTCTTGCTCTAAATCTCTCCCATATTTCATAAGATAATGATGGGCCTTTTGAAAGCTATCTGCAGATAAGACAATACTCATAATTTAACTCCCTTGAATGAGTTATTTATAAAAATAATCCTTCTCTAAAATGACCTAATTACTAAGATAATCCTTTTTTAATATTCCCATGTTAACAATGTCGTGCCATTCGCCATTACGATATAAAGCTTGACGGCTTATCCCTTCCTCCACAAATCCTATTCCGGTATATAAGCGAATTGCTCTATTATTAAAGGAAAAGACTCTTAATGAAATTCGATGTAAATTTAACTCCAAGAATGCATAATCAAGTAATAAGGTTAGTGCTTCCTTCCCATATCCCATTCCCCAGTAATCTTTTTCTCCAATGTCTAATATACATTCTGCATTTCTATTTTTATAGTCAATATTGATTAATGACGTAATACCGATAGTTTTTCCACTATCTATTTCCTCAACCATATAACTCTTCGCTGTCTTAGATTCTAGTATTACCATCTCAAAAAATCCCTTTGTTTCTTCCAATGAATACAAGTCCATATATGGATTAGTAGAATACATAACTTCAGTATCATTTCTCCAGGTGTGATATTGTTCTACATCGTTTAATTCAATTTTTCGCAATTTAATCCTGTTTGATTGGAACATTTTTTCTCCTTGCTTTGTAATAAATTTTTATCATCTTTTAATACGAAACCCAATGTTTACTCTTTCTTTGTTGAAAGGTATTACTCCAAGTAACCAAATTCCATTAACTGCTTATAACGATTTACTGCCAAAATACCCGTCCATTGCATTTTAGCTACCTCAAATTCTGCTGGATAAGCTCCCCAGCTCCATGGAACATCCCATACTCCCTCATCAGTCATTTGATTTAGGTAGAAAGCTAGATTTTGTTCAATTAACGTTCCGAGCCTTTCACATAATGGATGAGATGGTGAATCTACAAAATCTAGTGGAAGAGGTTCATAACCAGAATTCCAGCTTGATACATCCTTATTGATGCATTCATAGGCGAGACTGAGTACCTTCTCAGAGATTGCATCATAGCTATGAGTAATTTTTCGCTCTAATTCTGACTTGAACGGCTCAATTATTTTTATAAATGCTTGATAATTATTTATTTCATGTCGATCCATTTCTGCTTGATTCATTAAATGTGAAACGGCTTTATCTATGGAATCCCAGCCAATTCTAAATGCTTCAGAGTTTTCATCAGACCAATTGATTAAAAATGCTGCCAGTTCAACTCCAGGATTAAATGCCCAATTTTCCTGAACTCCCTCACTCCAATGCCACCAAGGTGCATGTGGATATTGATTATTAGCTGGCATGACTGCATCCCACATACCAGTATCACGGTGAAAAGTACTTACTAAATAACCAACCATAGCCTCCACCATTGGATCCGTCTTCTCAGCACCTATCTCCATAAGTATTTGCCCAGCTGCCCAGGTTGCCATAGGAGAAGAAGTCGGTGCCCAAAAGTCTGGCTCTATTCCATGTCCAAAGCCACCATCTTCATTTTGATACCGTTGAAGAGAGTTCCTTACCTGTTCCTTATCACCGTCATAAAAGATTAGATTAAATCTTGCATTTTCTAGTTCCCGACAATTTAATTGTAGAAATCGTTTTACATTCTCTAACTGAATTAACTTTTTCATAGAGTGACTCCTTCTATTCGATTTTAAATTTATTCTATCACAAAAAATTTAACAATAATGAAAAAATTCTTAAATTATATTTAGACTCTGCTACTTGTAGATAGGTATTGTTTAGAAATACTATAGCTATAATATTTCAATCCTTAGTTGAAATGATGTTTATCGGCTGTCTATTCATCATTTCGATTACATCCTTTACTTGAAATGACGTTTATAAGCTCTCTATTCATCATTTCGATTACATCCTTTTCTCGAAATGACGTCTAGGTACCCTCTATACTTCATTTCAATTACACTTTTTACTTGAAATGATGTTTAGCTACCCTCTATGCATCATTTCAATTACATCCTTTTCTCGAAATGATATTAAGCTACCCTCTACACTTCATTTCAATTACACCTATTACTCGAAATGACGTTTATCGAACCGCTTCCACCAATTTTAATAGTGCCTAAATCAGAGTGTCTCTTATTTTCACCGTAAATGGACAGGGATTCTCCATAATACACTTCGAGTACTCATTTAATTTCCTATCTTATTATTCAAAAAGAAAAAGAGGCTGGGACAAAACCCCAGTAAATAAAAAAAAGAGTGGTACTTACCTAAACAGGTGAATACCACTCTTTTTATGCACACAAAAAGGACACCTTTTGATAAAATTAAAGTTACCACACAATAATTTTTGGAGGTGTCCCTATGTTTAAACATTATACCATGAATCAAGTAGTTTTGCCGTTAGATTTAGAAATAAAATTACAAGAAAATGATATTGCATACACCGTTAATGAATTAGTAGAAAGCATTCCAG
>NZ_BORP01000008.1 GCF_018333235.1 Ornithinibacillus bavariensis
CGCCTTTCATCTTCTTACCATGTGATAAAAAGTATTATCCGGTATTAGCTCGCGTTTCCGCGAGTTATCCCAGTCTTACAGGCAGGTTGCCCACGTGTTACTCACCCGTCCGCCGCTCGATCCACTACCTTCACCCCGAAGGGATCCGTTAGTTTCACGCGCTCGACTTGCATGTATTAGGCACGCCGCCAGCGTTCGTCCTGAGCCAAGATCAAACTCTCCATAGAAGACTCACTTTTGGTTCTTTCAAAAGTGTAGTCGCACTTGTGCAAACAGCGTTAAGTTGTTTGCCAAAAAAAGTTTGTTTATCATAATTGATCGAGTCAATTACATTCTTAGCTACTAAAAGCACGCTAGCTTTTAGATTATTAATAGAAAAAACAGGGTATGTTTTTTCCTTACATACTGGTTGTTTTGTTCAGTTTTCAAGGAGCAAATACTTCGTTGCCTTTTGTTTGCGACAACTTTTATATTATATTAAATCGACCTAGTTATGTCAACAAGTTTTTTTGATATAAATCAATTCGTTATTTTGCCTAAAATGACAAAATAATGTTTGAAGTTCATTGTTCTATACTCATGTATGAACAATATCACCGACAAAACAATTATAACATGTTGCATATATTATGTCAACTAGTTTATTAGTGCTCGTTGCTCAGATAACAGCAACAGAATTTATAATACACCCCTTTAATACTTCGGTCAATAGGATAACATAAAAATATCAATTCCATTTCCCCCAAAATAATCCAAGACCACATATTATTATATTCCAGCCTCTAAAAACTGCTCCTACTTTTAGTATGTATAGGTTTTTATCATTTACACAAAATAATCACATTAACTGTAAGAAGAGGAAGATACAATGCGAAATATCGTACAAGTAGTTCTGTTAACATTATTATTAATAGGAAGTGTTAATTATTCCAGTAATGCTGAAAATAACAAGAAACAATATGAACATCAAATTATAAAAACATATGAGGAGGATGTAACAGGAGATGGACTAAAGGAAATTGTTGAACTAAAGGGAGTTTTGTTTTCTCCTGATTCCAAATATTATCGTGATATAGTTGCTGTAATAACTTCTTCTGAGAACCATGTTTGGGAGATTCCTTATATGGGTGGTTACGATCCAAAGCTAACATTTATTGACTTAAATCATGATAAAGTCAATGATATATTTTTCCAAAGTCCAACCGGTGGAAGTGGTGGATTATATCAATATCACTTACATACTTTAGTCCAAAACAAGCTTTTGGAAATCCCTTTACCTGAACAACCTTTTGTTAAAGGAAAATTTCTTGAAAATTTTAAGTTAGAAATAACCATTTCACCAAATACGGAACCGACTATCATAAATATTGAGAAACGAGCAAATGAATATATTCGCTTAGGAATTTATAATAAGGAAGGAAAACTACTGAAAGAGACCTCCGCAATGGTTGATCCAATTGCCTTCTTTGAACCTAAGTTAATAAGTAAAAGTAAAGGATATGGCTTAAAAAGTTACCAGCAGGTTAGTGGCGCATATCACGCAGACCAAATTGGTACGGTCGAATCTTTGTGGTACTTTGACAGAGATAAATGGATATTGTTACAAACGAAATGGATGCCGAGTAATTAATAAAGAGGGCTTCTCATTATAAAAATTATTAATGAGAAGTCCTCTTTCATTAGTTTGCTACTATATTAACTAATTTGCCAGGTACAACAACAACTTTTCTAACCGTCTTCCCTGCTATCCAATCTTGAATTCCTTCATCTTCAAGTGCCAATTTCTCAAGTTCTTCCTTAGAAATGTCTTTTGCGACTTTCAATTTAGAACGAACTTTTCCTAATACTTGAATAACTATTTCAATTTCATTTTCTACCAATTTAGAGGCGTCATACGTTGGCCAAGCTTCATAGCTAATAGTTTCCTCGTGGCCAAGACGGCTCCATAGTTCCTCCGCAATATGAGGAGCAACAGGGGAGAGCATCTTCACAAAGCCTTCAACATATTTCTTAGAAAGCTTTTCAGCTTTGTATCCTTCATTAATGAACACCATCATTTGTGAAATTCCAGTATTGAAGTGTAGATGTTCAAAGTCCTCGGTTACCTTTTTAACTGTTTCATGATATACCTTTTCTAGTTCAGTACTTTCTTCATCTACTATTTTATTAGATAGGCTCCCATCCTCATTAATGAATAAACGCCATACTCTATCAAGGAAACGTCTTGCTCCATCAAGTCCATTGGTAGACCATGCAACAGATGCATCTAGTGGACCCATGAACATTTCATAAAGTCGAAGTGTATCAGCTCCATGAGATGCGATAATATCATCAGGATTCACTACATTTCCTTTTGATTTACTCATTTTCTCGTTACCTTCACCTAGAATCATTCCCTGATTGAATAGCTTCATAAATGGTTCTTTAGTTGGAACTACACCAATATCGTACAAGAACTTGTGCCAAAAACGGGCATATAGTAGGTGAAGTACTGCATGCTCTGCCCCACCAATATAAATATCAATTGGTAGCCATTTTTTCAATAGCTCTGGATCAGCTAATTTTTCTGAATTATTTGGGTCAATATAACGTAAGAAATACCAGCAGCTACCCGCCCATTGTGGCATTGTATTCGTCTCACGGCGACCTTTCATTCCCGTTTTAGGATCGACCACATTAACCCAATCACTATTAGCTAATGGGGATTCACCTGTACCAGATGGTTTAATCTCTGTCATGACTGGAAGTTCTAATGGTAGCTCTTCTTCAGGCACCGTAGTCATACTACCATCTTCCCAATGGATAATTGGAATTGGCTCGCCCCAGTAACGTTGTCTAGAGAATAACCAGTCACGCAAACGATATGTCACTTTTTTCGTTCCTAAACCTTTATCTTCAAGCCAAGCATTCATTTTAGCAATAGCATCTTCTTTATTTAACCCGTTTAAGAAATCAGAGTTAACATGTTCTCCATCTCCGGTATAGGCTTCTTTTGCGACATCACCACCAGCTACTACTTCAATGATTGGTATGTCAAATTTACTTGCAAATTCATAGTCACGTTCATCATGAGCGGGTACAGCCATAATGGCACCTGTGCCATAAGACATTAAAACATAATCAGCTATCCATATAGGCATTTTTGCCTGATTAACTGGGTTAATGGCATAAGCACCACTAAATACTCCTGTTTTATCTTTAGCAAGATCTGTTCTTTCTAAATCCGATTTGGTTTGAACTTCATTCAAATAGCTCTGTACCGCATTCTTTTGATCTGCGGTTGTAATCTCTTTTACTAAAGGATGTTCTGGAGCAAGAACAGCATATGTTGCACCGAATAAAGTATCTGGTCGTGTTGTAAATACTGTAAAGGCTTTATCATGCCCTTCTATGTTAAAGGTTATTTCTGCTCCTTCAGAACGACCAATCCAGTTACGCTGCATATCCTTGATGCTTTCCGGCCAATCCAACTCCTCCAAATCCTCAAGTAACCGATCAGCATATGCAGTAATTTTTAGTACCCATTGTTTCATCGGTTTACGAATTACTGGATGACCCCCACGCTCACTTTTCCCATCAATTACTTCTTCATTTGCTAGCACAGTTCCTAGAGCTGGACACCAGTTAACAGCTACTTCATCAATGTAAGCCAATCCTTTTTCATAAAGCTTTGTAAATATCCACTGTGTCCACTTATAATAATTCGGATCTGTTGTACTAATTTCTCTGTCCCAATCATAAGAAAAACCTAGCTCCTGAATTTGCCTTTTAAAGGTATTAATATTCTTTTGCGTAAACTCAGCTGGGCTATTTCCTGTATCTAGTGCATACTGTTCAGCCGGAAGTCCAAAAGCGTCCCACCCCATAGGATGAAGTACTTCGTAACCTTGCATCCGCTTCATTCTAGACAGTATATCGGTAGCAGTATAACCTTCTGGGTGACCAACATGAAGGCCTGCTCCTGATGGATATGGGAACATGTCTAATGCATAAAATTTTTCCTTATTGGATGAAGTATTTGTCTTGAAGGTTTTATTTTCAAGCCAGTATTTTTGCCATTTCTTTTCAATTTCATGATGGTTAAAGCTCATCATTTTCCCTCCTTTTTTAAAATAAAAAAAGCCCCTCATCCCAGTAAGGGACGAGAAGCTGTTATTCCCGCGGTACCACCCAAATTAACGAATCAATCGCTCACTTGTATCCGTAACGTGGATGTACGTCAAAAGCTACTAATGGTTCACTTTTGCAGCCTTGAAGGCGAGTTCGTAAATAATCAGGGGCAATTTACACCAACCATTGCCTCTCTTTACCTGAAATCAATACTACTACTCCTTCGCATTGCTTTTCAATATTTAAATTGAATTGTAATGAATACTATTAGCTTTGTCAAGATATTCCTTTTTTATAATTTATCTTTTGTACGATTACCATTACACCTTCATGCTATCCTTGGATAAGGGATTCGATGCAGTCTCGCTCATCCGCTCATAAATTTGTTTAAGGATATAAGAATTTGCCTGATTATTCTTATACACTGCATTCGTCGTCTCTAATAGAAAATCCTTCGTAGGATTCACTGGGTATTCTCCACAAATATCCACACCTGCTATCTCCTTACAAGCAATAAGCTCCGTTACCAGTTTCATGAGCTGGTTAAGGCGCAGGGTCCCTTGATCCCAACCAGTTAGGGCATCTTCCATATCCAACACATCCTTATCTATACTGATGTAAATGGTTTTTGTCGGGATATTTTTTATTATCGCTTTCATTATAGCTGCTAGATTGGTGTGAAGTGATTGTTCCGTATAAATAATCACTTTTTCGTCAAACGCGTTAGGGATGTGTTGATATGCTTCCTCACTTACACCAAGGATGTAGACCTTTTTCAGCAAAGGAAGCGTTTTGAGAGATTCCAGTAGCCATGAACCACATGATATCATATCCGGACTAGGTGCAGGTAATGTATCTGTATGGTGATCAAATAAAATTAGTGTGTACGGCTGACAAATTTTAGATTGCAGTAAATAGGAAATATAATGATAGTTACCACTACCTAAATAATATACGCTGCTTTCTTGATAATCGTTTAGTTTATCAGCAATATTCAATAGGGTACTCTTCTCGCAGAATAAACTAACATTTTGCATAACATTAAAATCAATCCAATTGTAGGAGCCTTCATGATAGAAAGATTGTCTCTTGTATGCCCCATCAAAGTCCAACAAGGATACAATACTTTTCACTTTCATTCCCCCAATTTGATTGTTCACTGTTTCACAAAATTTAATCAATAAATAGAATATTATTAATATTATTTTAACATAACACTAGGAAATCTCTAGCTTGAACACATCAAAAATAATATGATTTCATCCTATAATGTCAATAATTTACGATTACATTTATCCATGCTATGCTTAAATAGATTTGATTTATTAAAGGAGATCGCAATGAAAAGCATATTAAAATATTCTCATCACCTATTAGAAGAAATTATTCAGCCAGGTGAAACAGTTATAGATGCCACCTGTGGTAATGGTAATGATACTTTATTTTTAAGTAAACTTGTTGGAGAAAATGGTGAAGTTATTGCATTTGATATTCAAGAGAAAGCTATTAATAATACGGATCAATTATTAATTGAAAATAATTGCACGAATGTTTCCCTTGTTTTAGACAGCCATGCTAATATGGAAAACTATTTATCAAAGGATTTAGCAGGAAAAATAGGCGGTGCTATTTTTAATCTCGGTTATTTACCGAAAAGTGATAAGTCCATTATTACAAAAGGTGAATCTACAATAAAGGCTATTCAATCTGTTTTACCTTATTTAAAACCAAATGGACGTATCATCCTTGTTGTTTACTACGGACATGACGGTGGAGAAAACGAAAAAAATTCAATACTAAAGTATGTTATTTCACTAGACCAGAAAAAGTTTGATGTCCTACGATATGGTTTTATAAATCAGAAAAATAATCCACCGTTTATCATTGCTATTCAAAAAAAATAGAGGAGGATCATTAATGATACACCATTATAAAAATATCTCACCAACTATCCATCCTACTGCATTTATCGCCAAAGATGCTGTCGTAGTCGGAGATGTTACCATTGGAGAGGAATCCAGTGTTTGGTTTAAAACAGTAATTCGTGGAGATGTTGCCCCAACTAGAATTGGTAAACGAGTTAGCATTCAAGATTTATCCATGCTTCATCAAAGTCCGAATAACACACTGATAATAGAAGATGATGTTACAGTCGGTCATCAGGTCACACTGCACTCTGCAATTGTACGGAAAAATGCCTTAATCGGAATGGGTTCTATTATTTTGGATGGAGCTGAGATTGGGGAAAATGCCTTTATTGGGGCAGGAAGCCTCGTTCCACCAGGTAAAAAAATCCCTCCACATACGTTAGCAATGGGGCGCCCAGCAAAGGTTGTTCGTGAGCTTACAGATGCAGATTATAAAGAGATGGAACGTGTGAGACAGTCATATGTGGAGAAGGGTAAATATTATCGGGAGAATACTAATTTAGGAATAATTTTTTAACACAAAACACGCTTCGTGCTTATAAACTGCACGAAGCGTGTTTCTATTAATTATTTCGTTGTTAATAATACTAGATCATCAACCTTATCCGTCTTTTCCCATGGGAATTCTACATCTGTTCGTCCAAAATGTCCATATGCAGAAGTAGCTCTGTAAATAGGCTGCTGAAGGTTCAGCATCCGAATAATTCCTGCCGGACGTAAGTCAAATGTCTTACGAACAGCTTGAACTAGCTCTTCCTCACTTACAACCCCAGTCCCAAAGGTGTTAATGGAAATTGATACAGGTTCAGCCACACCGATTGCATACGCAAGCTGCACTTCACAGGATTCAGCTAATTTTGCTGCAACGATGTTTTTAGCAACATAACGAGCCGCATAGGCTGCAGATCGGTCTACCTTAGTTGGATCCTTACCACTAAATGCTCCTCCGCCGTGACGAGCATATCCACCATACGTATCGACGATTATCTTCCTACCAGTTAAACCAGCGTCACCCTGTGGGCCTCCAATGACAAAACGTCCAGTTGGATTAATAAAGTACTTTGTTTTTTCATCCAATAAGTCACTAGGTACGATAGGCTTGATAACATACTCCATTATATCCTTTTCAATCTGCTCCAAAGTAGCATTTTGAGAATGCTGTGTAGAAATAACGATGGTATCAACACGAATTGGGCGATCCTCTTCATCATATTCGATAGTCACCTGTGTTTTTCCATCTGGTCTTAAATAAGATAACGTATTGTCTTTTCGAACATCACTTAATCGTTTTGCTAGCTTATGAGCCAGTGAAATTGGTAAAGGCATGAGCTCTTCTGTTTCATTACATGCAAAACCGAACATTAGCCCTTGGTCTCCTGCACCAATCGCTTCAATTTCACTATCTGATATTTTACCTTGACGTGCTTCTAGTGCATGATTGACTCCTTCGGCAATATCTGGAGACTGCTCATCGATTGCAGTTAGTACTGCACATGTATCGGCATCGAAACCGTATTTAGCACGAGTATACCCAATATCCTTAATAGTTTGACGAACAACCGCTGGAATATCAACATAAGTTGATGTAGTAATTTCACCAGCAACTAATACTAATCCGGTTGTCACTGTAGTTTCGCAAGCTACCCTTGCGACTGGATCCTTTTTTAATATTTCATCTAATATAGCATCTGAAATCTGGTCACATATTTTATCTGGATGACCTTCTGTTACAGATTCAGAAGTAAATAAACGACGATTATTAGCCATTAGGCTAAATCCTCCCTCTAGTTTCTTGGTACGGTACTCTTTTCTCTATCAGTATTATATCCTTAATCAATAAAAAAAGCCTTTCCATCACACGAGGAAAGGAATTACCAGCCTTTCGCTCTTATTGTTCAAGGAAGTTTCCTTGCACCAGGTTAGCACCTTTTCACAAATGTGTGAGGTTGCCGGGCTTCATCGGGTCTGTCCCTCCACCAACTCTGAATAAGAGAGTATCCGCTCATTGTTAAGGTTAACTGAATATATTGTCCCATGTCAACCGTATATTTCGCTGTCACGTAATTTTAATAATTTAATACAATAAAAAATAATAAATAGTATGGACTATTAAAATCAATGTGTTATACTATTGATAATTTCATATACATGCTATACTTAAAAATATCTTTCTTGATTAAATTAACATAAAGGAAGGAAAATTTAAATGAATATGGTAATGAAAAGTTCTCTATTGGAAGAACTATTATCTGGGAACAATGTTAAAAAAAATCTATCTGTTGCACAATTAGTTGAAAAAGTACTATCTAGAAAAGAAGGATTATTATCAGATACTGGTGCAGTACTTGCGACGACAGGAAAATATACTGGTCGTTCCCCAGAGGATAAATTTATTGTTAAGGATACTTTTTCTGAAGGAAAGGTTGACTGGGGAAAAGTCAATCAACCAATTGATAAAGAAATTTTTGAGAAACTATATAAAAAAGTTATCCAACATTTAAAGAGTCAAAATGAGATATTTGTTTTCGAGGGTTTTGCTGGAGCTGACGAGAACTATCGCTTACCTATTCAAGTCATTAATGAATTTGCTTGGCATAACTTATTTGCAAAACAGCTTTTCATACGCCCAACTGAAGAACAATTAGCATCACATATTCCATCCTTTACAGTAATTTCTGCGCCAACATTTAAGGCTGATCCTAGTATTGATGGTACTAACTCTGAGGCATTTATTCTTATCTCATTTGAACATAGAGTAATTTTAATTGGGGGAACGGAATATGCAGGTGAAATTAAGAAATCAATCTTTTCCATCATGAACTTCCTTTTACCTGAGAAAAACATCCTTCCAATGCATTGTTCAGCTAACGTTGGGAAAGAAGGCGATGTTGCACTATTCTTTGGGTTATCTGGTACTGGTAAAACGACACTGTCAGCGGATCCATACCGATTATTAGTTGGAGATGATGAACATGCGTGGAGCTCAAGTGGCGTCTTCAATATTGAAGGTGGCTGTTACGCAAAATGCATTAATCTATCTGAAGAAAAGGAACCACAGATTTTCAATGCGATAAAATTTGGTGCTGTTTTAGAAAATGTTGTTATGGATGAAATAACTCGTAAACCTAATTTTGATAATACAACGCTAACAGAGAATACAAGAGCAGCTTATCCATTAGAGCATATAGACAATATTGTAAATCCAAGTATTGCAGGACATCCAAATACCATTATTTTCTTAACTGCAGATGCTTCTGGCACATTGCCACCTATTAGCAAACTATCGAAAGAACAGGCAATGTATCATTTCCTAAGTGGGTATACTAGTAAACTAGCAGGAACAGAAAGAGGAGTTACAGAGCCGCAAGCAACATTCTCTGCTTGTTTTGGAGCACCTTTCCTTCCATTAGAGCCAGCTACCTACGCAAAAATGCTTGGTGAAAAGATTGATCAGTACCATACCAATGTATTTTTAATTAATACTGGCTGGACTGGTGGCTCATACGGAATTGGAAGTCGAATTAAACTGTCCTATACAAGGGCAATGGTTCATGCAGCACTAGAAGGCGAATTAAATAATGTAGAAACCATTAAAGATGAAATTTTCGGTTTAGAAATTCCGACACATGTTGCAGGAGTTCCCGATAACGTGCTTATTCCGAAAAATACATGGACTGACAAAACCGCCTATGAAAAGCAGGCAAAAGACCTTGCATGTCAATTCCACGAAAACTTTAAAAAGTTTTCTCATGTAAGTCCTGAAATTGCTCAAGCTGGTCCTACATTTCAATAATTATTATTGGCCTCATCCCAAGAGGGTTTATATACTATAGATGGTAACAACATGTTACAAAGTTCCTAAACGACCTTACACAAAAGGTCGTTTTTTTATATAAAACGCTTATTTTTATCTAGGCATTCACACATTTTTCGTCCTTGCATACACTATCCTGTGGAAAAAACGCTATTAGAAAGGGACGAATCGAATGAGAAAGATAAAAATTCTTGTATTCGTGTTATGTTTTGTGCTTTTCTTCCTTTCTGCTTGTGGCTCTAACGATAAACATACTACGATTAAATTAGGAG
Source organism: Ornithinibacillus bavariensis (assembly GCF_018333235.1). Classification (GTDB taxonomy): domain Bacteria; phylum Bacillota; class Bacilli; order Bacillales; family Amphibacillaceae; genus Ornithinibacillus; species Ornithinibacillus bavariensis. Next base: position 10,125 of record NZ_BORP01000008.1, read on the forward strand.
AGGTAACACGCTCTCTTTTCTATGCACCACAATACGTAGCTATTGAAAAGGGCTTCTTTGAAGAAGAGGGGTTGAATGTAGAATTACAAACAACCTGGGGTGGAGACAAAACAATGACAGCTTTATTATCAGATGGAATTGATGTTGCGTTAGTTGGTTCGGAAACTTCCATCTATGTGTATGCACAAGACTCCAAGGATTATGCTGTTAATTTTGCTCAATTAACACAAACAGATGGTACGTTCCTTGTCGCGAAAGAAAAACAAGATAATTTTTCGTGGGAGGATCTTAAGGATTCTAATTTTCTTGGCCAACGTAAAGGTGGCATGCCGCAAATGGTAGGTGAATATGTACTAAAACAGCATGGGATTGATCCCCACAGCGACCTTACCCTCAATCAAAATATTGAATTTGCCAATATTCCTAGTGCCTTTGTTTCTGGTGACTACGAGTATGTTCAACTTTTTGAGCCAACTGCCAGTGTGTTCGAAAAAGAAGGTAGCGGCTATGTAGTGGCTTCGTTTGGAGAGGAATCAGGTCAAGTACCTTATACCGTTTTTATGGCAAAACAAAGCTATTTAAAAGAAAACGAAGAAAATATTGAGAAATTCACTCGTGCCATTTATAAAGCACAGCAATGGGTTCAGGATACTGATTCAGCTGAAGTTGCAAAGACAATTAAAGATTACTTTGAGGACGTGGAATTAGACATTTTAACTTCATCAATTGACCGTTATAAAAATCAAGGATCATTTGCAGCTGACCCTATATTAGATGAGGATGAATGGAATAACTTAAAAAAAATTATGAAAGAAGCAGGAGAATTACCAGACGGTAATATTTCTTACGAGGAGTTAGTAAACACAGAAATAGCAGAAAAAGTCATCTCAAACTAAGGAGTGAAAACATTGTCCTTTCTAACCTTAGAAAACGTATCACATCATTATTTTTCAAAGAATGATTATACAAAAGCATTACAGGATATCTCTTTTTCTGTTAAGGAAGGAGAATTTATAGCCTTACTCGGACCGAGTGGTTGTGGAAAATCAACTATCCTTTCGATCGTATCAGGAATCATGAAACATACGTCTGGAAAGGTACTTCTTAATAACAAGCCAGTAGAAAAATCAAAACGAGATATCGGTTACATGCTTCAGCAGGATTATTTATTCCCTTGGCAAACTATCCTAGATAATGTATTGATTGGACCTACTATCCAAAAAAATGTGGATGAAGAAATAAAAGTTGAAGCAAAGAAGTTATTAAATGAGGTTGGCTTAAATGACGTTGAAAATCAATATCCATCCTCTTTATCAGGTGGTATGAGACAAAGAGTTGCTCTTGTACGAACCTTAATTACCAAGCCTAAAATTCTACTACTAGATGAACCATTCTCTGCACTAGATTATCAAACAAAATTAATGCTAGAGGACTTAGTATTTCAATTACTACACGCTTATAAAAAAACTGCTATTCTTGTAACTCACGACATAGGTGAAGCCATCGCGATGAGTGATCGAATCATTGTGATGCGTGCAAATCCAGGTACCATTGCTAAAACATTCGAGGTACCTATTGAATTACGAAATGAGATGCCCTTTCTAGTTCGAAGACATCCTAAATACCAGGCTATTTTCGATAAAGTTTGGGAGGAGTTAAATAAAAATGAAGAACAAAAGGCTTAACACTTCCCAATTAAACACAGAAAGGGGATGTAGCAATGCTAGATAAGGAAGACCAGCAATTATTGAATATGCATATGCAAAAGCTAAAACGTGAAAGAAAAATAGTGGTTATATGGCAGATATTCATCCTTATTGGATTTTTCGGGTTATGGGAGTTAGCTAGCAGAATGAACTGGCTTGACCCACTAATATTCAGTTCCCCTTCAAGGGTCTATAACCTATTACTAGAAAAGTTTTCAGATGGTACTATTTTAACGCATACGTGGGTTACCTTAATCGAAACACTTTTAGGCTTTATCATTGGTACACTACTTGGAATCATACTCGCAACCCTACTATGGTCTTCCACCAGATTTTCAAAAATATTAGACCCCTATCTTGTAATTTTAAATGCTATGCCTAAGGTTGCATTGGGGCCAATTATCATTGTAGCTTTAGGACCTGGGTATGTCTCCATCATTTCGATGGGGGCAATTATATCCGTAATCATTACGACTATTGTTGTATATACCGGCTTTAGAGAAGTAGATCCCAACTATGAAAAAGTATTAAAAAGCTTCGGAGCTACTCGTTGGCAATGCTTCAAATCAGCTGTATTCCCTGCTACCTTACCCGTTATGATCTCAACACTAAAAGTAAATGTTGGCTTATCGTGGGTTGGTGTGATTGTCGGTGAATTCTTAGTTTCAAAGGTTGGGCTAGGATACCTCATTGTTTATGGGTTCCAAGTATTTGATTTCACATTAGTAATGGCTGCTTTAATCCTTATTGCGTGCATCGCTGCAATAATGTATAAAGTTGTGGAAAAAATTGAGGGCTGGTTAATAAAACATACAACTTAGTATGCTATATAAATAGTTGCATGCTACTCAGAAATATCATCTAATTTGAATAAATAGCGGGATGCTTCATAGCAACATGCATCCTCGCTATTTTTATGTGTTTATTGCTTATCATTAGTGCACTTAGCCGATTTTTACAGTTAAGAATAGATAGCGATTTTCGATTTTCCTAATTTTTTGTATGTATCGGGTATTTTTGGTGCATATCCTCCCCCTCTACTGTAAATAACTGGAGAGAAACCGTTCATTTAAGTCAATCGGTATGCCGACGTATAATTTCAAGCAAACTATCGGGATTTTCTGTTGGGACAATCTCTGCCATTCTCGCCCCAGCAATAATCGGTTCCCATTCTAATACCTCATTTCTAGTTAGTCCACTTTTTTCGCAATAAAGTGTTAAATAATGTTCGGCTATTTCGTTAAAATGTAGGGTATATAAAAGATATGTTCGGCAAACATCAGCACATCTATTACCTGAACTCGAATCTACCCAATCGATGATATAAACTTTTTCACCTGACAAAATTAAGTTAAATAAATGAAAATCCCCATGGCATAATTTATTATCAAAAGCCATTTGATCTAATTGATCCAATAATTTTTGTTTCTGCTTATCAGTTAGCCTTTGAGCTGATAGGATTTTGCTCTTTAGTTTAGCTTTCATCGGCGTAAACGAAACTGCTTCAATCTGATGTATTTTCTGTTGTACATCAACTGATAGGGTTAAGTAATATTCAACGTCGTCTCTATTCTTGAGCAGTAATTCCCCAAGCGTTTTACCTTGTATTTGTTCCATAATAATCGCTTGCCTTCCTTGAACCTCCGTAATATCTACAACTCTCGGTACTGGCAAGCCACTAGTATAAGCAAATTCTTGTTTAATAGCTTCATGACGAGCTTCTTCTTTAGGTAAATGCTCATGAAATACTTTTATGATTTGGTTATCATGATGATAAATCTTAGCTGTGTTACCATGTGCTATGGGAATTCCTAAAATCATTACTACCCCCTCCTAAATGTTGAATTGGTTCAAAATCTCTATCTATTTTATATTTCCATAAACATATTAAGTTGGACCTTTATTGATACCATTTTAATGATTTTATATCTAATTTTTATTCTAGCATATTATCTAGACTAGTCGGCAGAAAAATCTGAATACAAGAAAAAAATGGAACCCATTGTAGGGTTCCTTAAGTAGAAGTATTTCTTTAAGCTCTAACAGGCGAAATCAGCTGTATATTGGAGGTTTTTCCTCTTGGAATAAGTACAATTGGTTTAAATGAACCGTTAAAACATAACATTATCTCTTCTTGATCAATTATCACTAATGCATCTTTCATATAGTTACCATCAAACGTTATACTTAACTCCTTATCACCCGAAACATGCTTAACCTTCATGGTTTCTTCAATTTGTCCGATGGAAGATGAATTAGAGGATACTATTATTTTTGAATCATCATATAGCTGAATTTTCACGTTATTATTTCTTGATTCACTTGCAAATATACTAGCACGATAAATTGCGTTTAATAAATCCTTTGTATTGACTATTAGAGTGGTTTTCGATTCTTCAGGAATTAGACTTGAGGTACTTGGGTATTTTCCATCAATTAGCTTAGAGTACACTGCTAAATTACTGGATTTAAACACAATAGTTGATTTTTTAATAAATACATCTATCTCACTTGAATACCCATTATAAAGCTTTCCAACCTCTGATAAAGTAATACTTGGGAGGATAAAGGACTCGTTTAAATCGGTATGTAAAGAATGCTTAATGAAAGAAAGCCGCTGGGAATTTGTAGCGACACAAATAAGTGAATTGTTTTGAAGTGTAAAATGTACACCAGTAAGCACAGGCTTCGTTTCATTTTTGGAAGTAGCAAAGACGGTATGCTTTACGATATTTTTCAACTCCTCACTTGTAAGCTGAAACCCGTCACTATGATCTATTTCTGGTAGAACAGGATATTCCCCTGCATCAAATCCACTTAAGGTAGTTATAATCTCATTTGATTTAATCTTCACCGAAAGATTATCCTCTAGCATAACATGCATATCATTTGGCAATTTCTTAATAAGCTCATTCAAATGCTTTGCTGAAACTACTATACTTCCGGTATGTATGATCTCCAGCTTTTCAGAGGTTGAGATTAATTTTTCAATCACCATATCGTTATTACTTCCTACAAGGTTTAGACTATTCTGTTTAGCCTCTATCTTAATACCAGTTAAAATAGGATTAGTTGCTTTTCCTGAAACTGCTCTGCTAACCTCCGATACAGCCTTACTCCATTCTGCTTGATTAATTATAAACTCCATTGGTTAATCCTTTCGTATACTAGATTGCTAGTTATTATGTTTGCTTCTATACAAAGTCTATTAATTTACTCTAAATTAAATGGCAATCTTGGGCTCTCATCCTTATAGATAGAATATGTCCACCCCTCATTAGTCAATGTTGTGCATTTCTCATCACTACAGCTAAAAAGATAGGTTTGCTTATTTGTCTTCACACTAACCCCGAAGTAATAAGGAAACACTCCTCCTTTCGCTCGATCAATACCCGAATCAATAGCGATTATATCTTCTGTCTCAGATAGCCTTTGATATGCTTCACTTTCGACCGTTTTTTGAACCATTTCACTTAATATTATTTGTTCTTCATCGGTTGGTTCATACCATTGGTCAAACAAAAACCATTTTCCAAAACAGTATATATTTACACCGATACTCAAGGTAAATATAACAATACAAATGATTAACAGTATTTTCTTGTTTTTCACTTTACTATCCCCTGTATATAAAAAATTTATAATAATATAGTAAGTATAGTATAGAAAATGAAAATCTGAAAATTATAAGTAAACGCACCTTTTTAATAAAGATGCGTTTTTCTCGAATCAGTCTGACATTATTTTATTCAGGCAATATGTTAGGACATCATCCTTCATAATAAAACTATATCTTTTATTTGTTTTAACATTCTTTGGTATTTCACTTATCAAAACTGGCCCTTCAGTTTCATAATACGTCTCTTGCCTTTCTAATTTTTCAATATCAGCGACATAAACATTTTTCACGACATGGCCTGCTTTACCAGCTACATGATACTGTCCTAAATAATAAATCGATTTGATAATGCCTCCTGTCTCTTCCATTACTTCTCGGTGTGCTGCTTGTTCAGCAGTCTCCCATTCTTCTACTTTTCCACCTGGAAACTCTAATCCCCGGTCCTTATGCTTCGTTAATAACCATTTTCCTTGATATTGGCAAATAACCCATACATGCTTGGGTTCCTTTGAAAAAGGATGATCCATAAAAGAAAGTTGAATTTCATTTTGATAATAATCACGAAATGTATACATGTGTCAGCTACCTTTTTTTCAATGATGTGTAATATTTGTTATTTTCCACTCCTGGTTTGCAAAAGTAAATTCCATTTCAATTACAAAGTCTCCATGGAGCCCAGTTTGGTTTTCTTGCTTAACCAATACTTTATTATGCTCTAATTGTATCACATCATAGTCATTCTGTTTATTAAACCAAGGAGGTCCATCTGTCGGAACAATATATAATCCCCCATTCTCCTCATAAAAATAGAAATTGACATATTCGCGAGCAATAGTTTCCGTTGTTACAACACCAAAGGCATTTATTAATGATTCTTTATTATTAAATTCTATTACTTGGTAGTCTTGATCTGTTTCTTGTACTAAGAGTCGCATAAATTCATCTGTCAATTGAATGATTTCTTCTTTTGTTATGGATTGATATTGTGAATCTTCCCCTATTACTTGTTCTTTACTTGATATTGAAGCTGTTGATGGTATGATAAGGGCGATGCAAATACCAAGTGCAATTAGTATCAATACATATTTCATCTCTATTCCTCTCCATGTCTCTAGTAGAAATTATTCCCTTTCCTCTACTAGCCTTAAACTAGAAAAGGAATAAGATATTATATCCTATTCCTGTATGGCTTCACATATGATTATCTTCTAAAATCCCAATACTATCGATATGACTTTTTATTGTGTCATCTCCTAAATCATATAGCATTTGATAGACTTCCACCAACCCGGTATCATAATGATCATTAGGCTTATCATTATGATATGGCATTATAGGTACATGCGCCCGCCAAAATGCTTGCATGGATGCGCTGTCCATATTGTTCAGTTTTGCTCTTAGCATCGCTACTTCTTCGTCAGTTGCATGAATGGTAAAGCTATCATTATTTTGATATTTCGTTTGTGAAATTTCTCCACTGCCTATGTCGATATAGTATTTCTTTTTTTCCAATACATCCACCTCCTATCCTTAATTTGTCTTAAAGTAGGAAAAGAATGTATGATAAGCATGGATTAATCATTTAGTAGCTCCAATAATTTACTACGTACTAGTTTATTGGAAGCATTCCTTGGCAAGCTCTCTACAAAGTATATTTCCTTTGGAAGCTTATATTTTGCAAGTCTTTTTTTCGCATAATCAATAATTTCTTCTTGTTGTAAGTTATTATTGGAACGGACGATAAATGCCACTGGGATTTGCCCCCAGTTATCATCAGGCTTTCCGGCTACTCCTACTTCCTTTACGCCATCATATCCAGACAATACGCTCTCTATTTCAGATGGATATATATTCTCCCCCCCTGAAATTATTAAATCCTTTCTACGATCAACAACATATAAAAATCCTTCCTCATCTATATAACCAAGATCTCCTGTTGTAAGCCAACCGTTTTGAAAGCTTTCTTCATTTGCTTCTTGATTATTGAAGTAACCATTTGTTACCATTGGTCCTTTAACAAGGATCTCACCAATCTCATTTGGTGCACTGTTCTTTATTTTTATTTGAGCAGGAAATAATGCCTTTCCAGCTGAACCAACCTTAGCAAATGCATCCCTTGGACTTAATGTAACAATCTGTGATGAGGTTTCTGTCATTCCAAAGGATTGAAAGACTGGAATATTTCTTTCATTCGCTTTTTTCAATAATGGTATAGGAGCTGGTCCACCACCAAGAAGCATACAACGAAAATGATTAGGAAGCCTACTCTCACCTAGCGACTGAATCATTCTTTGCAACATTACAGTGACCACTGAGACAATCGTTACACCACGATTAATAATAGCATCGAGTACGATCTGTTCATCGAATTTTTCAACTAAATAGACAGGCATACCATATATGACACTTTTGATGAAAATGGAAAATCCCCCAACATGAAAATATGGTAAGACAGCAAGCCATTTATCTGATTCCGATAAACCAAGATTCAATGCTGAACCAATTGCACTCCACCAATGATTCCCATAGGTATGTACCACTCCCTTTGGAAAACCAGTCGTACCTGAAGTATAGATGATTGTGAAAGGATCATCCAAATTAATTTCAGATACGAGCTGGGTATCCTGTTTCGCTTCCTTCCCAACCTCGGAAAAGCTTCTAACAAAATCAATGCTTAATTCATTAGCTTTTTGAATTAAATCATCTGCAGCTAATACTACTCTAACTTCAGCATCGTCTAGCTGATAATTTATTTCTTCTGTTGTTAGTCGAGTATTTAATAACACGATTACAGCACCTAGATAACTCAATGCATGTACGGCAATAATCATGTCTAGATTATTATTGGATAGCACTCCAATATGATTACCTTTTTGAATTCCAAGTGTAGCTAGTCTTTTAGCAAATGCTTGACTTTTTTCCTTAAGCTCATGAAATGTAATAACTGTCCCATCCACCAATTCAATTGCTGGTTGATTCGGTGAAAGAAATGCTTGTTTTGTTAACCAATGGGGAATAGTTTCAGCCATTCATACCACCTCATTTTATAGAAAAACCTTTGCATAATTTGCAAAGGTTTTTCTCGTTTTGGCTTCTTTCAGTAGCCTATTAGACGTTCATTGATCATACTAATTTTGGCTTTGCAAGATAACATCAAGGAAAACGAGGGAATTGACCGAAGTCTGGTTTTCTTTTCTCCTTGAATGCGTCTCTTCCTTCTTTCGCTTCATCTGTTGTGTAATAAAGAAGTGTTGCATCTCCACCCATTTGCTGTAGACCGGCTAAGCCATCCGTAGCCGCATTAAATGATGCCTTTAAGAATCGTAATGCAGTTGGTGATTTTTCTAAGATTTCAGCACACCATTGTAGTGTTTCTTCTTCTAGCTGTTCGAGTGGAACAACCTTATTAACCATTCCCATTTCATAAGCTTCTTGTGCATTATATTGACGGCATAGGTACCAAATTTCACGTGCGCGTTTTTGACCTACCATTTCAGCAAGTAATCCCGCTCCATAGCCCGCATCGAAGCTTCCTACTTTTGGACCGGTTTGTCCAAAAACAGCGTTATCAGCGGCAATTGTTAAATCACAGACAACATGAAGTACATGGCCACCACCTATCGCATAACCAGAAACCATGGCAATGACTGGTTTTGGAATTGTACGAATAAGTCGTTGTAAATCTAGAACATTTAAACGTGGGATATGGTCTGATCCAACATATCCACCATGTCCACGAACAGATTGGTCTCCTCCAGAACAAAATGCTTTATCACCTGCACCTGCTAAGATAATGACACCGATAGATGAATCGTCACGTGCATCAGCAAACGCATCAATCATTTCATTTACGGTTAGTGGTGTAAACGCATTGTGCTTTTCCGGGCGATTCATGGTGACTTTTGCAACACCATTGTATTTTTCATAAATAATTTCTTCGTAATCACGAACTTTTTCCCATTGTACAGACATGGAATTCCTCCTTCTATGTAATAAACTATCGGTACGACCGTTTACAATAGGTCTACCTAGGTTTTGTTTATACAGATAAAAAGCTATACCTTTTTATCTGCTAAAATAAACTCCTCTACTATTTTACCAAAAAGTTCAGGTTGTTCCACATGAATTGCATGTCCAGCATTATTTACTAATGTCATCTTGCTATTTGGTAGTAACTTATCCATCTTTTCATTAATAGAAATAAACTTATGGTCCAATTCCCCAACAATTAGCAATACTGGGACAGTAAGTGCTGAAAGGGTATACCACCAGCTTGGTTGACTACCAGTTCCCATAGACCGTAACGACATTACTAATCCTTCGACTGATTGAGACATTCGTTCCCTGCGGAGCTCTTTACGGACATTCTCTGCTAAATCTCGCTGCGATAAAAAGAGTGGGATATTTTCCCAATATTTAACAAAGGACTCTAGGCCTTTTTCTTCAAGCATACTTGCGAGATTCTCATCCTGATCGATTCGTTTCTTACGTTCTTCTATCGTCGCTAATCCTGGAGAAGCACTTTCAAGGGTTAGCGACTTTAGCGCTTGCGGATAGAACATTGCATATGAAAGAGCGGTTCTTCCTCCCATGGAATAGCCTACTAGATGGAATTGATCAAACCCATTTTCTGTCACAATTCGGTGAATATCATGACAACAGCTCTCCATGTCAACAGAGGAAGATGCAAAGGTTTTCCCATGTCCTGGCAAATCGATGACTAATATTGTAAATTGTTTTTGGTGTTTTTCTAAGAATTGATCCCAAGTATGTGTACTTCCCGTGAATCCATGCAGCAATACTATTGGTTCACCATTTCCATGGATTTCATACCAATAACTCACATCCCGAATTAGCGTTCTCACTGAACCACCAGCTTTAAAATATCCTCTTCAATAGCTGTCCATAATTCCTTGTGCCAATGAAGATTTTCAGTTCGATCTGTTTTCACCTCAATAACAGATAATCCTTGTTCTTGATAGCTTGCTAATAACATTTCTTTTAATTCGCTAGAATCTGTCGGATTGTGATACGAACCTCCATACATTTCAATTGCCTTTTGAAAATCAATATTTAGCGGTGTTCCAAACAGTACCTCGAAATGTTTTTCATGGTGGAATTGTGGTAAAAACGAGAATATACCACCACCATTGTTGTTGATTACAAGGATCGTAATATTGAGATTATAATGTTTTGCTGCAAGTAAGCCATTCATGTCATGGAAAAACGATAAATCGCCTAATAATAGCGTTACTGGGTTTCCAGACGCTGCAGCTCCTAATCCACTTGATATAATCCCATCAATACCGTTTGCCCCACGATTAGCTAATAATGTTAGCTTTTTAGAGCCCGCCATTAGGAATGTATCTACATCACGGATGGACATACTATTTCCTACATAAAATGTACTTTTGTTAGGAATTACATCTGTTAATTGCTTCACAGCTTCTCCTTCTGTAAGTGAACCAACCGATGCTTTTACTAAATGTTTCTTAGCAATCGAATTAAAGTTTTTCCAAGTAGTTAACCAGTCATTGTCTGAAGAAGAGCTTATAATTCCAGCCTCTAATAAATCTGAACAAAATAAAACCGGATCAGCATAAATATATTCTGTAGGATTACCAACCGGTTCACGATAGCCAGCATCCTGTTCAACCACGAATTGGAGAGCAGTCTGATTTTCTTTCACAAAAAATAAATATGCCTTAGATACTGGCATAGCTCCAAACCGAATAATATAATCAGGTTTTAAATAAGCTCGGATTTTTTCATTGCGTAAAAAACTGTCATAGCCCTCAATAATATTTCCAGTTGAATGGGAGCCAGTTCGAATCAGTGATAGCGGATCAGCTAAAATTGGAACTCCCCAATTTTCTGCAAGCAATGTAACAGCCTCCGCTAAATCCTGATCCATTTGTGGACCACATACAAAAAGTCCCTTTTGCAGAGAGGCTAATCGCTCAGCAAGCTGATTTATAAAGCTCTCTGGGAGCCTTCTTTTCCCATCATGCCATCTAGTATATGGCTCACGAATTGGTTCTCCCCAAAGATCCTTAAGTGTGAAGTCAGGAATAAGAGGTTCTTGAAAAGGAAAATTCAGATGAACTGGTCCTGGATTACCCGATAAAGCCTCATGAACTGCTCGTGCTGCTCTTATTCTAGCGTAATTTAGCATTTCTGCTGTAGACTTAGGCAATGCCATCTCATGAAAGCTCTTCACATAGGAGCCGTACATCTTTATTTGATCAATGGCTTGTGGTGCACCAACATCTCGTAATTCATGGGGACGGTCTGCAGTTAGAGCAATTAACGGTACCCTACTCTCATGTGCTTCTACTATCGCTGGATAATAGTTAGCAGCCGCAGTTCCAGAAGAACAAACTAGTGCAACAGGCCGATTTGTTTGTTTCGCTAATCCCAAACCGAAAAATGCAGCAGATCGCTCATCTAAAATAACCCATTCTTTAATTTCTGGATGCTCTCGAAAAGTCATGGCAAGTGGAGTTGACCTTGATCCAGGTGAAATAATGACATCAGTTAATCCACTTTTTGCTAATTCATCAACAAAATTTGCAATATATCTCGTTAAGTCTTCCGTGTGACTCATTTTTTATCCCCCTAATACGGTTAACATCGGTAAAAACTTAATTCGCGTCTCTTCAAATTCCGCTTCAGGGTCTGAACTTCTTACCACTCCACAGCCAGCAAATAATGAAGCAGTATTACCCTGAATAAGTCCTGAGCGAATCGCTACAGCAAATTCGCCATTTTGATTACTATCTATCCAGCCAAAGGGGGCTCCATACCATCCTCGATCAAGTAATTCAGATTCGCGAATATAGGATAGTGCTTCTTTTCTAGGCTCCCCGCCTAGTGCAGGCGTTGGATGTAGCTTCTCAATGACATCAAATATACTATACCCTTCTTTAAATATACCTCTTACAGGTGTATATAGATGCTGCAAATTTCTTAATCTATAAAGAACAGGCTTTTTAGGTATCTCCATTTTCTGACAAAATTCCTCTACAGAATTCTTTATCATTTGCACAACAAAATCATGCTCTTGCAAATTTTTTTCATCGTGCAATAATTGATACCCTATCTTATCATCCTCAAGTTCATTCCTACCCCGAGGTGCAGTCCCAGCTAAACAAGTTGATAATAACTGATTACCTTCCAGTTTTATTAGTCGCTCTGGACTAGCTCCAACGAAACAATCCGTTCCTTTTTCATATGCGAAAATATAACTGGTAGGTTGTGTATCAATTAATTGTTTGATTACATCCGTTAAACCAACTTCTTCCGAGAAGGTTAATCGTAGCTCACGAGCTAAAACGATTTTCTCTACTTGGCCTTTAGCTATATATTCAGTTGCATGTTTTACTGTCTCTTTCCACTGTTCTGGTTCAACTTCTTCCCGCCCAACAATTACTGGCTTTTTATGGTCTATATTTTGATAAGAAAGGAGAGCCTTCTCTTGATCAGCAAGTTGTCTTATTAAAAGCTTCGGATCATCCATTCCATCTACTAAAATCGTTGTTGTTAAAAAAGTCCCTTGTTGATTTACAAGTAATAAAAATGTCGGAACTCGAAGTTCATTATTCGTAAACTTATTCCACAACGCTGTCTTAGGCTTGTGTGGATCAAAAGCCATCCCACCAATTGCAGCAATTCCAGTCCCAGGAATCTGATACGGATTATTAATCACCGCTTCCTTCAAAACGGACTCCCATTTCTCCTCTAAACTAGATATAGCTTGAGAGTCCTCGTGGATAGAAACAGCACTTCCTATCCCTACCATCACAAAGTCATCGATTGTACTATGCCAATAGGAACGATTCATATGTAACGTTAATCCTGCTTCAAAAAAGTGCAAGGGGTTTAACGGTTGTATTTTTTTCGTAAAGCTCACTAGCCTTGACTCAGAGGAGTGTAGGCCCTGAATCACTCTTATTAAAGTGGACTCAAGTGTTTCCTCTTTAACCTCTATCATTTGGTTGTCCTCCGTTTTAACATGATACGTCTCTTTATATTCTATTCCCTTTCTTCTAGTTTCTCAAGAAAACTACTATCTACTCCAAATAGCCCTACTTTTACACCTGTTATCCTACTTCATTGACACCCTTACTCTTTTTGCCTAAACTAAAAATGATATAGATAGATAAGGAGTTAGTTTATGGCAACAACAGATAAAGATCATATTAAAAGAGCCTTAAATGAACGGGACGGCTTTCAGGTTTGGTGGAGGCTACTTCGCCCGCATACATTGACTGCATCATTTGCTCCAGTATTTGTTGGAACAATGGTCGCATTAAATGCCGGTAGTTTTCATCTATTATTATTCTTGGCAATGTTAATTGCATCCATCTTAATACAATCTGCCACCAATATGTTTAATGAATATTACGATTATGTACGTGGTGTCGATTCGGAGCATTCCGTTGGTATTGGTGGAACTATTGTTAGGGATGGAATCCAGCCCAAGACAGTACTTCGTTTGGCACTCTTTTTTTACGGAATTGCCCTTTTACTAGGTATTTATATTTGTGCAATCACCAGTTGGTGGATTGCTGCCATTGGGCTAGTATGTATGCTGTTTGGTTATTTATACACAGGAGGACCATTTCCAATTTCTGCAACACCGTTTGGAGAAGTTTTTTCTGGATTCTTCATGGGTACAGTTATCATCGGTATCAGTTATTATATACAAACAGGTTATATAGACGCATTCCCTATTTTCATCTCCATTCCAGTTGCGATATTAATTGGTTGTATAATGCTTTCTAATAACATTCGCGATTTAGATGGTGATAAACAAGGTGGGCGGAAAACACTAGCCATATTACTTGGAAGATACAATGCCGTTCGTTTTCTAGGTCTATTATTTATTATCGCATTCTATTTTACTGCACATTTTATTATTATTGGCATTTTACCGCTATGGTCTCTCCTTACATTTGTCGCAGTGATTCCTGCTATAAAAGTTGTAAAGGGGTTTAAAGGAAAAACAGAACCATTAGAAATGATGCCAGCTATGGTGCTAACTGGAAAAACCAACTCCATTTATGGCATCCTGCTAGGCTTGTCTTTATTGATTAATTATTTCATCTAAGAACTACTAATACTTATAAAAGGGGAGAGTTCAGATGGAATTATCAAATACACTTATGGAATCGCTTGGTATTAAAACACTGTCACTAGATAAGGAACTTGTTGTCATGACAATGCCAGTCGATCACCGTACACATCAGCCTCTTGGCTATCTACATGGGGGAGCCAGTGTAGCACTTGCTGAATCCGCTGCAAGTGTAGGAGCATGTTTACATGTCGATTTAGAGAAATTCCATGTTTTTGGAATCGAAATTAATGCGAACCATATCAAGAGTAAACGTGATGGAATTGTAACAGCAAAAGCAAGACCAGTCCATGTTGGAAAAACGACGATGGTATGGGAAGTTGACATTCGAGATGAAGATGAGAAAATAATTTGTATTTCTAGATGTACAATCGGAGTTGTACCGAAGAAATAAAAAAAATCAGTGGGGAACTAGTTCCCCACTGATTTTTTTATAAAGCATCACATAAAAAGTAGTTCAGAATTATCCCATAAGGCTGAACTACTCTCTAAACATAAATTTGATTATACAAATTTTGCTTGCTGCTGTTCAATCCAGCGGCGCATTTTGATAAATATTGGTACAAATAATATTCCTACAATAATTCCTTTAATCACGTTAAAAGGTAAAATACCAACTAAAATAGTAGTCATCATAAATTCGTGGGTAACTTCTCCCCAGCCCATCATCAATGAGTATGCTGGTAGCAACACGAAGTAATTAAATACTCCCATTCCTAATGCCATGATGATTGTTCCAGTTATTAATCCAGAAACAATACTTTTTACATTTTTAAATTTGTGATAAAGAATTCCTATTGGTAACACAAGTAACACACCAGCTATTAGGTTTGCTGTAACACCTACTATTTCCCCACCACCTATTGCTAGATATAAACCATTCTTTATGGCTACAACAATAACTCCAGCTAATGGTGAGAAGATTAATGATGCCATAATTGCGGGTACATCACTAAAATCAATCTTTAAATAACTTGGTAATAATGGGAGAGGAAAATTAATAAAGAACAGCAATAATGATACTGCACCTAACAAAGATAATATTATAAGTCTCGTTAATTTGGATGATTGCTTATTACTAGTTTGCATCATCTAACTCCTCCTTCACATGCATCGATTCACATCTTGTGAAGGATGAACCTATTCCTACATACAAATAAACCCTAAAGCCATAACCTAATCGGGGCTTTAGGGTTTTAAATTCAATAGGAAATAGAGGCACATAAAAATGTACCAACTGTTCGGCTCGACATCTTCTCCCATCCAGACTTTAACTGTCGGTCCTGGATTTACACCAGATCAACCAATTTGACATACCTCTCAAACGGCTCACGGACTTAGAACCATGGTTCATTACCGTCGGTCGGGAATTACACCCTGCCCCGAAGATGGAATCGATATGATATTTTCAATCTTAATTATAACACATACTTTTGATTTGAAAAGGAGTATGCTCACTATTATTTTAAATAAACCAACTGGAAATATCCAAAATTTGATTGGAATCAGAAAGGGAGCCTAGTATCACCTTTGAAGATGTTTATTACTTAATCAAGGGGATTTAAGCTCTCCTCTCCCGTCAAATCAGCAATCATTGTAACAAGTAGCTTTATCTCCTGATCTATATCCATAAAACTTGCCGTCTCAACTGGCGAATGCATGTAACGTAACGGCAATGATACTAACGAAACCGGAACACCACGACCAGTGTACCGCATTTTATCAGCATCAGTGCCAGTATGTCTTGGGGTTAGCTCATACTGTATCTCTAGCTGAAGCTTTTTGGCAGCTTTTTCTAATAGATGATTAATTTTACGATTAATTGGAGCACCTTTTGCTAATACCGGCCCCTTTTCCAGTCGAACATCACCATGCTTATTCTTATTAACACCAGGATAATCCGTAGCAAAAGTCACATCACATGCAATGGCCATCGTTGGTTCAATTCCTGCAGCTGCAAAATATGCTCCACCCATATTCGTTTCCTCATTAACAGTACTTGCTGCATATACTCCAACTGTACAGCCCTTTTTCTTTAATTGCCTTAGCACTTCAGCAACGATAAATGCTCCAGTCCGGTTATCCAAGCCTCTACCGGAGATATAGCGGTCCATTAAAATTTCAGGCTCTGTTTTGTACACTACTAAATCACCTATTTGTACAAATTGTTCTGCCTCACCCTTTGTTTTAAAGCCACAATCAATAAATAAATCCTCTAGGTCAAAATCGTTCTTCAATCCACCATGATGTTGAGCATTTACACCAATGACACCGGTTAATGTTTTACCATAGCCTAAGACGGTTGTTTTCATACCGACTGCAGCCTTTGGATTAATTCCACCCATTTTATCAAAATGTAAAAAGCCATTTTCATCAATACGATTAATAACAAGAGCTATCTCATCGCAATGCCCTGCCAACAGAACTTTAAATGGAGCATCCGGATTCAATACACCTATAACATTTCCAGCATTATCTGTGATGACATCATCGGCAAACGCTTTAAAGTAATCACGTATTTTCTTTTGAATTTCCACCTCTTCACTGGAGGGGGAAGGAGTTCTAAGTAATTCTAATAAAAAATCTCTATTTGTCTTTTCCAATACAGACAACTCCCTTAATTATAAATTTATTGGTTTTATCATAACAAAATAACAGACAGCAAGCACTTTTATTTACGCAGCTTAAAATAATTATTAAACTTTATTTAATATATTGAATAGGAGGATGAACATGACATTAAATGATTTGTTCTTAAAAGCCATGTCTCACCAAGCATATATTGATGCGATGGAAACACATAAAGAAAATTTACTACATATCTATCATTCGTTCACCACACCAGAGGATAATGATTTCTTTAAACGTATACAAGATAAAAAATTACGAGTTATTGTCTTGACAGAGGATTGGTGTGGGGATGCTATGATGAACATTCCAATTCTTCTACATTTAGCTGAAAAAACAAATATGGAAGTTCGTATGCTCCTACGTGACTCTAATTTGGAGCTTATGGACCAATACTTAACAAATGGTAAAGCACGTTCTATCCCTATCTTCATCTTTATAGACGAGGATGGAAAGGAAATAGCAAAATGGGGTCCTAGAGCGGAAGAGGTTCAACATTATGTGGAGGAAATAAGAGCTGAATTACCGGATAAAGAGGCAGAAGATTATAATGAGAAGCATCGTGAAGTAATTCAAAAAATGACTGAAACATTTAAATCGGATACTAAACTTTGGAATGTAGTATACACCAGTCTAAAAAACACACTATCAAGCATGTACTAATATCAGAAGACCCGACCACTATAATAGTGGTTGGGTCTTCTGATATAGTTGCGTAGAAAATGGTACATACTAATGAGACACAATAATTTAGTTAGGTGAGAGAATGAATATTGAGCTCTTTAAACATGTCTATTTTCGACTTCCCATCCTAGTTCGCCTACTTGTAACCGTTCTTTTAGTTATGATTCTATTTGGCGCTATCATTCATTTTATAGAACCCAACCAATTTCCCACAATCTTTGACGGTATATGGTGGGCTGTTGTTACAGGTGCTACTGTAGGATATGGAGACTATGTTCCATTATCAACAGCGGGGCGAATCGTTGGTATTATTTTGATTTTAACTGGTGGGGGATTAATTACTTTCTACATTACTCAATTTGCTGCGACAACAGTACAGCATGAAAATGATCTTTCTCACGGTAAAGTCGCATATAAAGGAACGAAGCATTTCATTCTAATCGGCTGGAACGAAAAGACTAGAATCTTAATCCAACGGGCATTAAAGCTAGATCCTAAGCTTGAGATTGTATTAATTGATCAAACCTTAACTAGCATATCGTATCAGCATTTTCCAATTCATTTTATTCATGGAGACCCAACCGATGATTATATCTTACAAAAAGCAAATATTCGAGATGCGATAAGAGTCATTATAACCGCAGATAATCATCGGAATGAAAAACAAGCTGACAATTATTCCATCTTAACTACCGTAGCGGTTCGCGGCAACCACCCGGATATTCCCATTTTGGTCGAAATTCTTTCATCCAACCAAATTGATAATGCCATTCGTGCTGGGGCAAGCACCATACTTCGCCCAAATGATTTTATGAGCACATTACTTTTCCATGAAATATTTCATAATAAGTCGAATCCATTTGAATCAATTATTCAGCTACTAAAAACACAAAAATTTAAGCAAATACATGTATTAGAAGAGTACTATCACAAAAGCTTTTTAGAGGTATCGACTGCACTTCATGTAAAACAGTATTTAGTACTCGGAATACTTCGAGATAACGAATGGCATATGAATCCTCCCCCTTCCACGCCTTTACAGGAAGGTGATATATTAATAACGTTAGTTCCATGGCGACATTAATATTTTGCCTGAATCCACTTTCTATGATAGAATTATTTATTGCGTGAAAAGAAACGAATATATAGGAGTTGTTCAGCATGACAGACAAGTTTGAAATTGGTGAGGTTTTGAAAGGCAAGGTCACAGGAATCCAACCATATGGTGCATTTGTTGCATTAAATGATGAAGTACAAGGATTAGTTCATATTTCAGAGGTTACCCATGGATTTGTAAAAGATATTAATGATCATCTATCCGTAGGAGATGAAGTTTCGGTAAAGGTACTAAGTGTTGATGAAGATAATAATAAAATTTCACTTTCCATTCGTGCCACTGAAGAGCCACCTAAGAAGCAAGCGAAAGCAAAACCTCAGAAAAAATCCGTTAAACTAGAAGAGGATACTTCTGGATTTAATACCCTAAAAGAAAAACTAGAAGAGTGGATTGAGCAATCTGAATTAAAAAAATAAGTTTTTCTGACAGAGGCTTCCCCCCATCAACATTACCTATTTTGTTAATATTGATGGGAGAAGCCTCTTAAACATTTCTTACAGCTATGATATGTTTGAATCAACAGAGTCTATTTTCAATATTAATTTAGGAGTTGAGAAGAATGACACATATCCAATTTTCTTATCAGCATGCACTGAATTTTTTACATAAAGATGAGATAGACAATTTTTCAGACTATGTCCAAGTAGCACATCAGGCTATCCATAATAAGACAGGTCCTGGAAGTGATTTTTTAGGTTGGGTTGATCTACCGGAAGATTTTGACAAAGAAGAATACAGCCGTATTAAAGCAGCTGCTGAGAAAATACAAAAGGATTCCGATATTCTCCTTGTCATTGGAATTGGTGGCTCTTATCTTGGAGCAAAAGCCGCGCTAGAAATGTTGAACCATTCCTTCCAAAATATGCTTTCTAAGGAAAAGCGTAGCACACCACTTATTATTTTTGTTGGGCACCATATGAGCTCTACATATATGAAAGAATTATTGGATGTACTTGAAGGAAAGGACTTCTCCATTAATGTAATTTCTAAAAGTGGTACAACAACAGAGCCTGCTATAGCATTCCGTATTTTTAGAAACTATTTAGAAGAAAAGTATGGCAAGGAAGAGGCAAAATCACGAATTTTTGCTACTACAGATAAAGCACAGGGAGCACTAAAAGGTCTTGCAGATGAAGAGGGCTATGAAACATTTGTTATTCCTGATGATGTAGGTGGAAGATTTTCCGTTTTAACTGCTGTTGGCATATTACCACTTGCTGTTAGTGGAATAAATGTGGATGACATCATGCAAGGTGCACGGAAGGCCATGAATGATTTTAATGAGCCTCAATTAAAATACAATATAGCCTATCAATATGCTGTCGTAAGAAATGTTTTATATCACAAAGGTAAGACCATTGAGATGTTAGTAAACTATGAGCCTAGCCTTATCTTTTTTGCCGAATGGTGGAAACAGCTATTTGGTGAGAGTGAAGGAAAAGATCAAAAAGGAATCTTTCCAACCTCAGCTAATTTCTCAACTGATCTTCATTCTTTAGGGCAATATATACAAGAAGGCCGTCGAGATCTCTTTGAAACGGTAATTCATGTCCATAAGTCAAAATTTGATTTAACCGTAGAAACAGAGGAAAACAATGCTGATGGGTTAAATTACCTAGTAGGTAAAACAATCCATGAAATTAATGATAAGGCTTTCCAAGGTACTCTACTTGCCCATACTGATGGTGGTGTACCGAATTTGGTTATTCATGTACCAGAGCTTGATGCATACACCTTTGGTTATCTCGTTTACTTCTTTGAAAAGGCATGTGCGTTAAGTGGCTATTTACTAGGTGTAAATCCTTTTAATCAGCCTGGTGTAGAAGCCTATAAGAAAAATATGTTTGCCTTATTAGGAAAACCTGGATTTGAAACGGAAAAAGAAGAATTAGAGAAAAGACTTTAATCCTAAAATAAACAGCTCAAATCTGAGCTGTTTATTTATTCAATACCACTTATCTTCCAGACTCCATTTACCTTCACCATATCCATAGTAGCAATTATTTGAATATCCTCGTGCCACCCTAGAAAATAAATTGTAGCACTTTCCTTTGTTGGATATTGTACAGCTACTAAATTACTTTTATCTTTTATATCCCACCAATCCATCTTTTCACTATCTTTAATTGTGTATTCGCTATTTATGGAAGTGAATACCGATTTATCCTTTTTCTGGTAGGAGAAAATATATAATGATGTTAATTCTATTGGGCTGAGACCTTGTAATACCGCTCGGTCAAAACTACTAGCATATTCCTTGTAAACTTCAGTCGTATTATCTATAAACGGCCATTTATTTAAATCATAAATATCACTATATCCTACATTCTGAAATCTTGGATCAAGCATTACCTCAATTCGATTATAATTAGGATAATCCTGTGAAGTATATTGCCATTCATTAGCCTCCCAATCTTTAACTGCCTCTTCAACTGCTCCATAGAAGATAGAGTTTGGGTTATTATGTAAAAACTGATAAAACTCCTCTTTTTCTTCCATTAATGGCTTAGGTTCGTTTCCACCCGTCAAATAAATCGAGAGATAACTACTTATCTCCTGTGCTAGTAATTTTCGAAATTCATTGGAATAGATTTCTCCATACTTAATAATTAATCCTTCCAGCGCTAATAAATCCGTATCTATATTCTTCCAATCACCATCTGTATAAAAATCCTTAACGTTTTCCGAGAATCTTATATATTCTATATACCCCTTATGAAACCCAGCTTCACTAGCTTTTTCTTTAAGGTATTGATAATCAATTTGCACAGTCAGAATTTCCGTGTCATGTGTGAGATAAAAACCTTGTTCCCGAATTATTTTAATAAGTTGTTTTATTTCCTTTGGGCCTTTATAGCCTTCTAAGTCCTCTTGTGCCAAAACGATTGCATCATAGTCGTCTATCATAATTTGATGTTTTGTTAAGTGTTGCGACAAGTATTCCTGGAATTCAAATTTATACATATTATAAGAATTAAGTAGTTGTACCAAGGACTTATCACTATTTTCTTTGGATGCATCTAAGTCTCTCGTCCATTTAGAAGGAGGAATTAAAAAGTAATCAATTAATTCTTTTACCTCATCCAAACTACCGTAAACTTCTGGGTATTGCTTCATATCCTCAATATAATTACTAATATATGATACTGTAGGAAATTGATTAATATCCGCTAACCCAATTTCTAGGGCTAATTTCTTCTTTTTTTCTTCCAAGTAAGCTAGTATTTCTGGATTAACACTTTCCTCCACTGTTTCTATTTCCGTATGTTCATTGCTTCGCATTTCCTGTAATGTCCGTTCTTTTTCACGTGCTAGTTCCTTCTTCTCTTCCTGTAAATAGAAAATAGCTATACTAAAAAAGAACAGTAATCCTACTACTGCGATAATAGTAGGGAGACGTTTTTTCCAGCTATTTCTGTTTTTTCTAAGCTCAATATACTGTATAATACCATGAGTATTACAGAATTCTGGAATGACATCATAGACATACTTCATTTCATATAAAGATTTTTCCAGCTCATTCTCGAGTGCAACGGAATTCCACTCCTTCACCTTCCCACACATTTTCCGAATGATTCGTTTACCACGATCTATTTTTACATTAATCGATTTTGTATTCATCTTTAATAGTTGAGCTATTTCATCCATACTCAAGTTATGAAAGAAGTAAAAAATAAGCGGCGCTTTAAGATTTATATTCAAATCTTGAAGTACTACATGAAGAACATGATGAGGTTTTTTTTCAAAAAAATAGCCGAGCTGCTGATCATGGATTACAAAGCTTGTCTCAGGTTTCTGCTCCTTTTTAAGATAAGCTTTTATTGTTTTGTACGCCGTTTGATAAACGGATAACCACTCCGGATCTCCATCTATCTCTGTAAAAACATAATATAAGTTATAAAATACTTCTTGTACTACCTCTTCAATATGGTTAGTTTCTATACCAAATTGAAAAGAAAGTCTTTCTACTTCTGGTTTATACCGTTCTACAAATTTATGAAAATCTAGTACTGTATCCTCTTTGTTTACATGGTAAGCGTTATACATTTTCTCCCCTCCCTTTTGATCACTTCTTATCTTATCTATAAGACGATTTATTTTAAGTAAAGTTTCAAGGCACCGAATTAAAACAGTTTATTCGATTATTAGAACTGCCTATTTTATGTATATAAAACAGTAGATGAGTAAAAAATATTTCGTTCTAAAAAAGTTTTTTTAAAAGTATGTTTAAATTTATTTTATCAGGGTATAACTATTAACGTAAGACTTTCTCGTATTCCCCCTGTAGGCAAGGCGTTATAACGCTTTGCTTTTTTTTATTTATTAATTCCTTTACAACTAATTACCCCAAAGAATGTGAAGCTTTCTAATGTTAAAATTACTATGGTTCTGTATAATTAATAGTAATGTAGTTTGAAGGAGGTTTCCATATGGGATTTTTTGAAACTGTTTACGACCGTAAAAATACAAGGTCTGTCAAATGGGATATGCTTGATGAGGTTTTTAACACAAGCGATGTATTACCAATGTGGGTAGCTGATATGGATTTTAAAGCACCTAAAGAAGTTACGGAGGCACTTTTAGAAAGAGTGAAACATGAAATTTTTGGGTATACAGTCATTGATAAAGATGTTAAAGCTTCCATTGTAAACTGGTTAGCTAGACGCCATCATTGGGAGATTAACCCCGATTGGCTTTCTTTTAGCCCAGGTGTTGTCACAACCTTACATATGGCTGTACAAGCATTAACAAATCCAAATGATTCTATTTTAATCCAAACACCTGTTTATACGCCATTTTACAAGGTGATAGAGGAACATGAGCGGAAAGTTGTGAAAAGCCCGTTAATCCGAAAGGGCGATACATATGCAATTGATTTTGAAGATTTTGAAGAAAAATTAAAACAAGGTGTAAAAGCATTTATTTTATGTAATCCACATAACCCAGTAGGGAGAGTGTGGAAGTATGAAGAGCTTAAGGAGATAGCTAGGCTTTGTTTAAAATATAATGTATTCATCATTTCTGATGAGATACATGGTGATTTAGTTTTTCCTGATAAAAAGCATATACCTATCGGCTCTTTGTCAGAAGAAATTGCTAACTGTACGATCACTTGTATGGCTCCATCCAAGACTTTTAATCTTGCCGGATTACAAGCTTCTTATGCCGTTACAGCAAATCCTGAGCTACGTAAAAAGCTGGATCATCATTTTACGATTCAAGGTATTCATGGTCTTAATACTTTAGGGAATACCGCTTTGGAAGCTGCATATAATTTTGGTGAGCCTTGGCTAAATGAATTACAAGAAGTTTTGGTCAGTCATCATAACTATGTAAAAGAAGAATTAGAAGCGAAAACAGATTTGCAAGTTATTCAATCAGAAGGAACTTATTTACTATGGATTGATTGTAAATCATTAAATATGGATGACAAAGCGTTACATTCCTTTTTTATTGAACAAGCAAAGGTGGGTCTAAACAAAGGAATAGACTATGGTGTTGAAGGCTCACAATTTATGCGGATGAACATTGCTTGTCCAAAAGAGATTTTAGTAGAAGGTGTACAGCGTATTATTGATGCTGTAACAAATAGCTAAAGTAATTAAGCGCGGAAACACTCTAATTCCGCGCTTCTAATTTGAAGAATTAATAAAAATGCTTTTGACTATAAAAATAAACGTGATTAATTTATTCATCTTTTTGTTTTTCATTAAATTCTGTTGGATCTGTAGGTGTTTGTTCTGGAACTTTTCCTTTACCAGATTTTATTTTACCACAAAGTATTCTTACTCCCGAGTCACCACCAGGCTGCGACACGCCATCATCCTGTCCTTCTGTAACAACTAACGAGGTTCCCTCACCACGAAGTAAGGACATTTTTCCATCCTTAAGCGTTGCCTTTGGTAGTATCAATTCTGCATCTACTAATCCATCTGATTCCGCTTCCACATTAGGTAAATCTCCTAAATGAGAACCCTTTGGATGCATTAATCCATGTTCCTTTCCCTCTGGATTTAAATGGCTACCTGCTGATTTAAAGTCTGGTGCATCACATTTTGGATATTCATGTACATGAATACCGTGAAATCCGGGAGTTAACCCTTCTAGTTTTAATTTTATCTTCACACCATCTGCCTCTTCTGATAATTCGGCTGTTCCTACCATATCACCCGATGCATTATACATGTCCACTGTTTTCGTTGTTATTATCTTACTTTGGCAAGCGGTAAGTAAGAATACTGCTAAAAGGAATATAAGCGATTTTCGCATTTACACTTCTCCTTTTGTGCTTAGTATAAGTAGTATTTACTAAATTCATTAGGGTAAACATATTCGGTTTGAATTATTGAAGATAGCTATAAAAAAAGAGATAAAGCTATACGCTCTATCTCATTGAGTAGTTGAAGTATCATCATGCTTTTCAATTTTTAAATTTTTATATTGCTCATCAAATTTCTTTTCTTGTTTTTTGGAATATTTATAAATAAGGTATAATGCTACACCAGCACCTATCATAAATATTACCAGTGAAATGACAGCTGGGATATATTCTGATTTATCGTCAGGAAAATACAAAAATGGCATCATATTAAATCACAATCCTCTCCCAATAAGTATACCAAATATAAAGCAGTTACAATAGTCCTGAAGCCTAATTGTTCGCTAATTCGTCGAAAATTTGGCACAATGAGAGAAATGACCTGTTACATTATTGGAGAGGAAAAGGAGGCTCATTACGTAATTATGTCTACTCTTAAATTAGGAATTATCATTCAAGTACCTTATAAATCGGGAATATATGTTGGAGAAATTGTGGAAGACCGTGGTGATAATTATCTTATAAAAACATTAGCTGTACTAAAGCATCCGATGCAAGGGGATCTGCACCATCCAAAACAAGTAGAAAATGTCATCTTTCACGAGAGAAAAGCATTATCACAATATGAGAAGTTTAATGCATTAAAAGATATTGTAACAGCATATACAGAACCAGTACCTGATTATAGTGCTTCTTTAAAAAATTCTGTAATAGCTTATAAAGAAAAATTAGCAAATAAAACCAATGACTACAATACTGCCGCTCTAAAGGCATTAGAAACTGTGGAGAGTAGCTATTACTTAGGACGTTACTATGATTAGAGAATATGAGGTTCGACTCTTTTTGAGCTGCCTCTAAGAATTTCCTGTAAAAAATAAAGCCAGAGTTTCCTCTGGCCCTTTGATTACTCACCCAAGTTTTCTTTAATTACTTCGGCAATTCCTTGAATTGCTTCTTCCTCGTCATTACCAGTAGCTGTAATCTTGATTTCCGCACCCTTTGGAATTCCAAGTGACATAACACCCATGATTGATTTTAAATTCACAGTTTTATCGTTATATGTCATTTCAATTTCTGACTGATACTGACCAGCTTTATTTACTAATAAAGTTGCTGGGCGGGCATGTACCCCTGTCTCTGCGGTGATTTTAAATGTTTGTTCCTTCATTCTGTTTCATCCTTCCAAACGTAATATTCGCCTGTACAAATTTTATGTACTTTTTTCCTTGATTATTCAATATTATACGTGAATAATTGAACTTACTTTCATTATATACAAATTTGTCACTTATTCAAAATAAAAAGACTGTGAAATTTGTTTTTAAATAGGGATTATGATAACTTTAGTTTTAGATTAGGCTACTAGGAGGGCATAAACATGAGTGTGCATATTGGTGCAAATAATGGAGAAATCGCTGATAAGATATTATTACCAGGAGATCCTCTTCGCGCAAAATATATAGCGGATACTTTCTTGGAAGATGTTAGTCAATATAATGAAGTTCGAGGTATGTACGGATTTACTGGTACATATAAAGGGGAACGAGTATCTGTTCAAGGAACAGGCATGGGTGTTCCATCTATTTCCATCTATGTAAATGAATTAATTCAAAGCTATGGCGTCAAAAAACTTATTCGTGTAGGTACATGTGGTGCTATCCAAAAAGATGTAAAGGTTCGTGATGTGATCTTAGCTCAAGGAGCAACAACAGATTCTCGCATTAACCAGCTTATCTTTAACGGAATTGATTACGCACCACTAGCTGATTTTGATTTGTTACGTACCGCTTATGAGATTGGTACGGAAAAAGGCTTAAGCATCCGTGTCGGGAACGTATTTACAAGTGATACGTTTTATCGTGATAATGCAAAAGAAGTGAATGAATTACTAGCCAAATATAAAGTACTAGCAATTGAAATGGAAACAACTGCATTATACACATTGGCAGCAAAATTTGATTGTCAGGCACTATCTGTCCTTACCGTATCAGATCACATTCTTACTGGAGAGGAAACAACCTCTGAGGAACGGCAGACTACCTTTAATGAAATGATGGAAATCGCTTTGGAAACAGCAATTAAATAGGTTTTCATAGGAAGCTTGGCTATCCCAGGCTTCTATTTTTTTATTTATTAGATGGTTCTGAAGAATACCCAGTTAAAATAGTTTAAGCTAAAGGAATAGTATTCATAACATATTATCAGATGGTTATGATAAAATATCATCAACTATACACGTCTAACTGAAAGGAATCACGTAATGCAACTATTTTCCAATTATCCGTTAATTGCAGCACTATCTGCTATTATCTTTGCACAAGTCATTAAAATACCTATACGATTTATTGCCACTCGAGAGTTTATGCCAGGCTTGGCATTTAGTACTGGTGGTATGCCAAGTAGTCATTCAGCAGCAGTTAGTGCATTATCGACAGCAATTGGCATCGTGGAAGGTTTTAGCTCAACCATATTTGCGGTTTCAGCAATTTTTAGTGTGATTACGATGTTTGATGCATCAGGAGTTCGCCGTCATGCTGGAGAACATGCTACATTATTAAATCAATTAGTAAAGGACTTCCAAATTGTCATCGCTGGCGCCAAGAACTGGGACAGTAAACGAGACTATGAAAAGAAAGAAGATTTAAAGGAATTACTTGGCCATAAACCGATTGAAGTATTTTTTGGTGCATTATCTGGAATTATGGTCGCTATTTTGCTATACCAATTATATGTGTAAAAAGCACCACTTCATATGGAATACCATAATGAAGTGGTGCTTTTAATGCTAATTCAAACGAGTATCATTCACTTTTCCGAAATACTTGTAATGCTTGATTTTCATTAAGGTCCTTCATAACCTCTTCAGATAGTTCCCCTGTTCCTTTTTCAATAATATAAACATCAACCTCTCGTTTTCCCCACTCCGAATACACCTTTTCTACCGTATCAAAATAAAGGTCTATTTTATTACCGTTAATTGCTCGGCCCTTATCCGCTACAACCCCAAAACCATAATCCGGAATCCAAAGTATCGTTCCGATTGGGTACACGGATAAATCTGCTGCAATTGTAGAATACAAGTCCCTCTTTACCTTAACTCCAGAATAGGTTATGCCGTACTGTGGGTGATCTGGTGTCTTTCCAGTTGACTCTACCCCAGCTGTATATCCAGTAGCGATTACTTTTGCCTTTGGGAACTTTTCAATATTTATAGCCTCTTCCACCGTTTTTGGGGCATCTATTTGTTCACTTGAAATATATTGCTTCTGCTTTTTTAACATCAATAGTTCTTTTTCATGTAACGCTATCTTTCTATGTTCCGCCAGTTCTGCATAATAAATATCTGCGGCCACAGCTTCACTATGCTTCAGCATCATGGCTAAATCTGTGTAAGTCACATTGGATATACTGGATAACGTTGTCCAAAATGCTAACAAAAATAGCGTCGTCATGCATATCCTTCTAAATATACTACTGATTTTCAATAATAACACCTCTCTGGATGTCATCATTTCCAATCTAGTAGGAAATTATGCATTTTGCATAGAAAAGTAATCTTTTGAAAAAATAATATTAAAACATCTGGTACCCACTTTTACGTAAAAATCGAATGACAAAACCAGATACTATCGTGCCTAAAAAGCCAGAAAGTAAAATGATAAAATCAAAACCAGTAATAGAAATTAATCGAGAGAAAGCAGTTGAAAATGCCTCACCTGGTGAAGTGAAATATTTACTTATAGCTATGTTGTCAACGATAAAAAGAACAACAAAAGGATAAATAAAGGCCATTAGCCATGTTCTTCTAAGTAACATATTTAGAATAAATGCGATTCCGAAAAAAATAACAAAAAATAATATAATGGAAACGATAAATTGTATCAAGTTCTATGTTCTCCTTTGCATTCTTCGCTTATTTATAGTTTTAATTCTATAAGCAAATCATAAAAAAAGCAAAGACGAGGTAATCGCCTTTGCTTTCTAAGATTGGCATATATTAATAAAAGAAATTAAATTTACCTTTTTTAAGCATTAAGCCCACTCCACCTAATTTTAATAGGTAGCGGTTATCACTCATTTTCTTCATGAACGTTGCTTTCCAACCAAATAGCTTCTTGTCTCCAAATACAACACCCATAGCATCATTATGACCAAGTGAAGCAAGTGTTCCTAGTGGCTTATACTCAAAAGCTTCTAATTCATGTCCTTTTATAAGTGCTACAACATTATGAGCAACTATTCCAGACTGCTGAATTGCAATTTGAGCTGTTGGTGGATAAGGTCGGCCATTTTCTTCGTTCATGATTAGTGCACAATCCCCAACTACAAATACATTATCATATTCAGGTGAACGCAAATCAGGACGAACTTGGATTTTTCCACGATTTGTTTCAAATCCAGACTTCTCCACGATAGTGTTTGCTTTTACACCAGCCGCCCAAATCGTTGTTAGAGTTGGAATCTCATTTAATTTTCCATCTTTTTCGTATACAACACTTTCAGGCTTGCTTTCTTTCAATAGTGCACCTGTAACGAATTCAACACCACGAGCTTCTAAAGAATTCATCGCATACTCTACTAATTCAGGGTCAAATCCTGGTAAAACAGTTGGTGCTCCTTCAATATTAATGATACGAACTTGTGACTTATCGATATCATACTCTTTACATAATTCTGGGATTCTATTTGCTAATTCACCGACGAATTCAATACCTGTGAATCCGCCACCCCCAACCACAATATTTAAACGTGAAGGATTATTATCCTTATGAAACTCTGCAAAATTATAATCTAGATGCTCTCTAATTAAGCGAGAAGAATTAATATCATTAATCATGAAAGCGTTTTCTTCTAATCCTGGAATTCCAAACGTTGCAGATTCAAAACCTAAGCCAATTACAAGGTAATCGTACTCTAATTCACTATTTTGAAGTTTAACCTTGTTTTCCCCTGGTTTAATTTCAACAACAGTATCCTGCACAAAGTTTACTTTATGTTGATTGATAACATCCTTGATTGCAATTCTTGCTTGATCTTGATGAACTGTTCCAGCTGATACCTCATGTAACCAAGTTGTTTGGTAATGATAGTCGTTCTTGTTCACTAAGGAAATGTTTGCTTCATTTACTCCTAGTGACTTTTGTAATTTTACTGTGGTCATAATACCACCGTAACCAGCACCTAACACTACGATATTAGGCTTTTTCATTCATCATCACATCCATTTTAATATTTGTAATCTATTACATTGTGTATGTGACATTTTTCACGAATAAGATCAAAAAAAGAGATAAAACCAATAGAAAGTGATTGTCACATCTTCGTAATATATTGTCCATCCTATATAATAGCCCTTTTAACTATAATTTTCAACCCTAAAAATATTTTTAAACTCTTTTCGTAAAAGCCTGATTTATTACAAGTGAAACTATTTTATGGTACGATATTAGTGGTATTTTTTGAGATAACTAGAATGAACACTACTTTCATACCCAATAAAACTGTAAGAGGAGGTAAATATATGTCAGAGCAAGTATTCGATGTTACAATTATTGGCGCAGGTCCTGTTGGCCTTTTTACTGCTTTTTATGGTGGAATGCGTCAAGCAAGTGTAAAAATAATTGAGAGTTTACCACATACTGGTGGGCAATTAGCAGCCCTTTATCCAGAGAAATATATATATGATATCGCCGGATTTCCTAAAGTGAGAGCACAAGACTTAGTAGACAATCTTGAAGAACAAGTAAAGTTGTTTAATCCAACGATCGTATTAGGTCAATCTGTAGAGACTGTCGAACGACTTGAAGATAACTCGTTTAAATTAACATCTAGCACTGGTGAAGTCCACTATACAAAGACCATGATTATTACTGCTGGGAATGGTGCATTCCAGCCTAGAAGATTAAACATCATGAACTCTGAAGAATTCGAGGATATCAACCTTCATTACTATGTGAAAGATATGAACCGTTTTAAAGATAGAAAAGTAGCCATTCTCGGTGGCGGTGATTCAGCAGTTGACTGGGCACTTATGCTAGAACCAATCGCTGAAAAAGTATACTTGGTTCATCGACGTAACGAATTTCGCGCGCATGAGCATAGTGTGGAAACTTTATTAAACTCGAAGGTAGAAGTACTTACTCCATATACACCAAATGAAATTACTGCTTCCGACAGAATTGAAAAGGTTTTGTTAGAAGAAGTAAAAGGTGAAAAAAAACTTGAGTTAGAGATTGATGATGTCATTTGCAACTATGGATTTATATCTACATTAGGTCCTATTAAGAACTGGGGTCTTGAAATCGAAAAAAATAGTATTGTAGTTAATACCAAAATGGAGACCAATATTCCAGGGATTTATGCTGCAGGAGATATCTGTACCTATCCTGGAAAAGTAAAGCTTATTGCAACTGGTTTTGGTGAAGGACCAACTGCAATTAATAACGCAAAACAATACATCGATCCAAAAGCTCGTGTACAACCAAAGCACTCAACCAGTATGTTTGAATAATAATCATTGGTACCAGGTAGGGTTTCGGAGCCAACAATTCAACCTACCTAAATAAGGATAACTATAACGAAAAGCATGAAAAGGGAACATCCTCTTCATGCTTTTTATTAACATTTCTCTGGGGCACCGACTGTTTCTTTTGTGCGGAATGATGATCCACATCCACAAGAAATAATCGCATTTGGATTATCGATACTAAATCCGCCACCCATCATGTTTTGTTTAAAATCAATTGTTGTTCCTTGAATTATTGGAATGTCTTGTTTGAAGATGAGAACTGGGATACCGTTGATTTCTTCCTCATGATCTAATTCTTCATTTACATGTTCATCAAAACCGAGTGAATAAGACAATCCGCTGCAGCCGCCACCCTTCACTCCAAAACGCAAACGCACGTTTGGTGATTCTTCTTTCATCATTTCTTTTATTTGGAGACATGCACTATCTGTTAGCGTTATAACCATTCTTATTCCTCCTCATTAATTGCTTATGTTAAGTATACATACGGTGGATCATGGTTTTCAAATATTAAGATTTTCCAATACATCATACATAGTGAAAGGTACCTGCTGCTACTACCTCAGCATTACCAGTCATCCATACAAAACCAGCTTGATCCCACTTTACCATTAAGTCCCCACCATCCAAGTGTACCCTAATGGTTTGGTTTTTCGGAATAAGTTGATTTAATGTTGCTGCAACTACTGCTGCACAAGCACCCGTACCACAAGCCATTGTTATTCCAGATCCACGCTCCCAAACGCGAAAATTTAATTCTCTATCGTTGACTACTTCCACAAATTCTACATTAACCCCTTCAGGGAATCGTGGATCTCTTTCAATAATCTCACCTAATTCATTCAAAGGGGCCTCGGCAATTGTATCTACGAAAAACACTGCATGAGGATTTCCCATCGAAACTGCTGTAACATATAATACTTGGTTCCCCACCTTAAATGGTTCATTCACCACAGTCTCCAGCTCTTCCCCAACCATTGGAATCGAGGATCTGCTCAGTCTAGGTCTTCCCATATTAATCGTAATTTCATACACCTTCTCATTATGAACCATAACTTCAACATCAACATTGCCGGATTTTGTCTCGATTTGGAAGATACGGTTCTTTACCAGCCCTGCTTCATAGGCATATTTAGCTGTACACCGTAGACCATTTCCACAGTTTTTTCCCTCTGACCCATCCTTATTAAATATTCTCATACCAACATCCGCTTCTTCACTCGGATGAATTAATATTAGTCCATCTGAACCAATACCTGTATTAACATTTGATACCTTTTGAGCGAGATCCGAAAGAAGCTCTTCTGCTACCTGTGACTTAAATAAATCAAGATAAACATAACTATTACCTAAGCCATGCATTTTGATAAAAGGTATTTCCACGCTATACCCTCATTTCGCATCATTCAATAATTTAACATTTCGGTTATCAAGAGCCTCATAAATAGTTTTCAAACGCGGAATTCCTTCTGCAACCATTTCATCATTCACAAATACAATAGGGTAAAATAAATCTTCATCGAAGATTCGTTCAATAAAGTTCTGATGCTTTTCATCCTGTTGTGGTTTATTAATATCAATATATTCATATTCAATAACATTGTCTTCGTATTTTCTAGCAATTGCCGCCTGTAGCCACTCATAAGTATCTTTGGAACCTGGTGCACCAACACAGCTTGCACAAATCTGTTCAGCACCGTAAATCGTAATCATCACCTTGGAATCCACCTTGTGTTCCCCCTTTTTTTCAATACATACATTAGTTTCTTTTATTTTACAAAATCTTTATATAAAGATAAAATAATAATAACTATTTTAGTATTGATCTTATGCATAGATTTTTTCATAGAAGACCATTATAATTAGGTTAGGAAAGGAGAAGATGGATAATGCGTGAACAAGTTCAGGAAGTTTTAAATAAATTACGTCCATTCTTACTACGTGATGGTGGAGATGTGGAGTTAATTGATGTTGATGAAAATGGCATTGTACTTCTTCGTCTCATGGGTGCATGTGGTAACTGCCCTAGCTCAACGATTACTTTAAAAGCTGGTATTGAACGAGCACTAATGGCAGAAGTACCGGGTGTAAAGGAAATTGAACAAGTATTTTAATAAAATAGAAGCAGACAACTTTTGTTGCCTGCTTTTTGTATGTTATCCCTTTTCTAGCCAATGCAATACTGGAATATCGTATTCCCGAAAATTCACCTGAAGCAAATCGAATAAACGATTTAATCGTTTCTCGTACCGTACTTGTGTTTGTAATAAAGCTTCTAACTTATAGAAGTACCTCTCATACTCTTTCCCCTGAAAGCCAGCCTCCATTAGATCAAAAAAATGGATTGGAAATAATAGTCGTGCATATAGTAAACGCCAACCAAAAATCGATAATGGCTGCACCCCCTGATAATCTCTTATAAAAACGTACACCTCTTCTAATGCTGTCTCATTATTATCTAATAATTTGTAGCGTATGTACTCTGCGATATCCCGAGTTGGGTGATCAAATACTAAGTCATCTGTCCATATAACTGGAGCAATTAAATTATCTTGGTACCTTCTAAAAGCAAAGACTCCAGTGTCTGCCTGATGAAATCTTCTTTCCGATTCACTCTCCTGTATATATTGAATAGCATTTTCACTAATTCCTATAATATAAGGAAACACATCTACTAATAAACGGTAATAATCATTCCCATTTTCTTTCAACTCTTCTTGTAATTTATGTTCAAATGCAGTTAATTTTCTAATCCATAAGTCCTTCCACATTCCATAGCTTGAAATCTCCTGCGGTTCATATTGATAGGAAGCTGTTATATTATGAAATTGTGCCAACTGTTTCCCGTGTGATTCGATTGGAGAGTGCTGAAGGTTAGAAACACGTAGAACAAGATATTGTTGACCATCATTTTCAACGAACCAAGAGTTATTCTTTGTTAATATTGGAATTGCAGTATGATTATAGCCATTCTCTGCTAGAAAATAGGCTAGCGCAGCTTGCTCCAGTAGTACCATTTCCTTGTTGGATGAAGAAATGATAAAATAGTTAGTATCATGATCACGAAAGCCTTCTCTACCATTTATTAATACATGCTCTTTAGCATAAATATTATAATTTACAAAAAGTAATTCTTTCATCATATTTCCCTCCCACATACCATTACTATAATGTATGAAAATATTAGCCAATCTTAACCAAAAAAGGAGAAACGGTGATAAACATGAATAAAAAATTAAAAATGAGCGAACTGGAACAAAAAGCAAGAGAATTATTAGAAGAAAGAGGCGTTACCTTAAAGGATATTGCGGAACTCGTCTATTACCTACAATCCAATTATCATGAAAATTTAAGCTTAGAGGATTGCTTATACAATGTAGATAGAGTCTTAGAAAAACGTGAAGTGCAAAACGCTATCTTAACCGGGATTCAATTAGATAAACTAGCAGAAAAGAAAATGCTGGAGGAGCCTTTGCAAAAAACAATTGAGACAGATGAAGGCCTTTATGGAGTAGATGAAATCATTGCTTTTTCAATCGTAAATGTTTACGGTTCCATTGGCTTTACAAATTACGGCTATATTGACAAACAAAAGCCAGGTATTCTAAAGCGACTAAATGACAAATCAACTGGGGAATGCCATACCTTTTTAGATGACATTGTGGGTGCAATTGCAGCAGCAGCATCTAGTCGGTTAGCACATTCAGCAGTTCATGAATAATGAAACGAAAGGGATGCTCCACTGATTACAGTGTGAGCATCCCTTATTAAGAAAGCCATTCATTCAAATTTTTTACATAATAGGTTGGTTTAATTGGTAGTTCCTCATATTGTTCAAATGGCGTAACACCAGTAAAAACCATTAATGTATCGATCCCCGCATTAATTCCTGCACGAATATCTGTATTGTAATTGTCTCCAACCAGAATGGTCTCTGATTTAGACGTACCAAGAACTCGTAACGCTTCTTCCACAATAATGGTTTCAGGTTTCCCAATAAATTGCGCTTCCACTCCCGTACTTACCGTAATAACAGCTGTAAACGCTCCATTTCCAGGCACAAGTCCTTGTTCTGATGGAAATGCGTTATCACTATTCGTCGATATTAAGGCAGCACCCTTTTGTACTGCAAGACTGGCTTTTGCTAGCTTTTCATAGGTTATTTGATGGTCAATTCCCATAATCACAGCGTCACATTCCACATTATCTGTTATTTGTACCCCTTCCCTATGTAAAGCATCAAAAAGTCCTTCTTCACCGATAACGAAACAGGTACCATGAGGTAGCTTTTTCTTTACATATTTAGCAGTAGCCATACTACTTGTAAATACTTCCTCTGGCTTTGCTTCAATACCAAGCATAGTTAACTTTTTCGCGACTTGCTCTGGCGTCTTAGAAGAGTTATTCGTTAAAAATAAAAGGGATTTCCTTTCCTGGCGAAGCTTCTTAATAAAACTTGGTGCCTCTTCAATAACTTTATTTCCACGGTACATAGTCCCATCTAAATCAATCAAATAGCCATTATACTCTTTCAACTTAAAATCTCCCTATTCTTTTGTAAACGCATTTGCAACTCCTAGTTCGTTATGCAAATATTCTCTTACTCGTGAGGTGAACTGAAGAAGAACAGAATAGTTCTCCGTTATTACACGGTTTAATTTATCATAATCAATATGTAGATAGTCCTTTACAAGCATTTTTCTAAGCTCTATCACTGCTTTATATGCATTACTATCTGACGCTGGAATAACTCTTTCATCCACTAGAATATCAATAATATCCTCATAGCTCCCTGGGTCCCTCATGATAAAACCATCAATCATCATGTTACCTACATCAATAATGGCTTCTATTAATAGCTGAGTAAGTCTTTCTAAGGCTAACTTTTCTTGATAGCTTTCCACTGTTATTGTCTTATGTTCTGTTAAAAGTCGTTCAATAAACTGTAATGTTGCCTCTACTTTTTTCCGTTCAACAAAATACATCACGCAACCTCCAATAAAATCCTTCACTGATATCTTAACACAAAAATGTCATTCATTTAATTTTGTTGTATATGTAGACCAACAAATGGAATAGTAAGATTCGATTCAAAAGGGAAACTATTGATAAGAAAGGGATGAGAACCATGGATAAAAATGATAAAAAACGTTTTTCCGATTTTTCTACTGTTCGTAACCGAAAAAACCTATTAATACCAGAAGAATTTCCAGAAGGAGCCTTTGGGGCAAGTATTGGGCAGGACGATCCCGTATTTAGTAAATCTACCCCATGGGAAAAGGGACAACGTAGACTTAGTGCTTTCGTCTATCCATACAAAGAGTTGCATGAGGATCTTCCTAGACAAATTAGTGGTGCACATCCAATCCACGACCATCCAGATGATGTTACACCAGAGCAAGAAGAATAGACTGTCTCATAAGGGGTCTCCCCCTTTTTGTGACAGTCTTTAATCTATTTTCTGTAATACAAAATAAGCACAACCGAAATTACAATATTCATATAGATAATCATCTAACGTACTGATTTTCGAGTCTTCTGCAGCCTTTGAATTATGATCATGATAAAATCCTTTTAACCTTAGCTGCTCATAGCCCCAATCACCAACTATAAAGTCATATTTCTTTAATATTTCAGAATAGCGCTCTTCCAACGCCTCTTGTTGAAATCCATCTTTAACATTTTCGATTAACTCGTAATTTTTTCCAAATATCTCAACCAAAAACATTCACCCCTCCCGAGTTGTCTATAGTTTACCACATTTTCCGTTAGTACTGCCATTCTGTTTTTAATTGCATGATTTCCTCGTTATACAACAAACTAATATTATTCAGTCAGACATTAAAAGGAGGAGAAGTTATGAAGAATAAAGTGCTTATTTCCATCGTTAGCGTAAGTATATTGCTTTCAGCCTGTGCTCATACAGACACATCTACCGGTGAGCGTGAACAAGTTCTAGACCAATTAGATCCAAATCGTGAAAATAAAACGCAAAATACTACTGATATAAATGATAAATTTGGCTATGTGAACTATAAACGTGACCAATTAGTGCAAGATAGAGAAGATAACCATGTGGCGAGTATTAATCGAGTTGAAATGGCGGACACCATTGCCAGATTAATCCTACGAAACGAAGGCTTTAACCAAGTTGCAGCATTAGTTACAGATGAGCATGTCCTAATTGCATACGATCGGGACGAAGGCTTGAGTTCAGAGGTTGCTGCAGACATTGCAAGTAAGACCGCAGTATCTGTGATGCCTGCCTTTTATGATGTTTATGTAACAGATAACGATACATTAATACCTGATATCCAAAGCCTGCATAATACAACTACATCAAGTATGAACTATAATAACACCATCAATCGCATTATTAAGGAAATGAAAAAGTCACCACAAGGAATTAAGCATAAAGAGGATGTTATGGACTAGCGATTCGTTAGTCCAACTCCTTTTCAAACAGGAGGTATAAATTGTTGAATAAGAGAACTATTGTAGCTTTACTTTTTTTCCTATTGTTCATCATATATCTTCCGTCCCATCGATTTGCTGAGGAGAAAAAAGAAGAATCTATATATGATAAACGCATGGCTTTATACATGAAAACAGAATCACTAACTCAAATTCCTTGGTATTTTATTGCTGCAGTTGATCAATATGAAAGGCAGATTCATAAAGATTTAAAAGAAGATCAGATAATTTCCATTCGGATTCCGCAAGAAATTTGGTTTGGTCCAGGTAACCAGTCAATGGATATGGAGATGATTGAAGTATTTAATGGAAAAGGCAAGGATGGAAATGGTGATGGAAAAGCAGACCCAAATAACGGTGAGGATGCTTTATTAACCTTTGCTACCATGATTCAAGCATATGGTCATAATGAGGAAGATTTTAAAATTGCTCTCTGGGAATATTACAAAAGGGATTTAACCGTTCAAACAATAAAAAACACTGCTCGTGTATTTAAAAAGTATAACAGTATTAACTTAACAGAACGAGACTTTCCTGTTGCCATTAATTATAACTATACGTACCGCAGTACATGGGGAGATCGGCGTGGGTTTGGTGGAAGACGGATTCACGAAGGAACAGATATTTTTGCTGGATATGGTACCCCTGTGCATTCTACCACTTATGGAGTTGTTGAACTTATTGGATGGAATTTATATGGTGGCTGGCGAATAGGGATACGTGACATTTTTAATATTTACCATTATTATGCACATTTAAGTGGCTATCAAGAAGGAATAGAGATAGGACAAATCGTAAAGCCTGGCGATGTGCTTGGAAGTGTTGGTTCCACTGGATACGGTCCACCTGGAACTTCAGGAAAATTCCCTCCACATCTTCATTATGGAATGTATAAAGATAACGGCTATAGTGAATGGTCCTTTGACCCCTATCCTTATTTAAGAAAATGGGAAAGAATGGCAAGGGATAACAGATAAAAATCAGGGTGACATACAGAAAGAATCTATATGACACCCTGATTCCTTTATTTTGCTGCTTTTGATTTCTTAACAGCATGAATGATACTTGCTACAAGCCCTCCCCAAACAATTACAATGGACAAAATCATGAATATAATCCAAGACATCCTTATTGTGCCTCCTTTGTAAGTGTTTCTTTTTCTTCGGCTTTTGCTGGTTGTTTCCATTTTACAAGTGCTAGTAGAATACCTACAACTAATGCACCGACTGCGACTGCCCATCCACCCCACATAATAAAGGCATCTGAGTACCCTTCATAGTTTCCTGTTGGGGTATCAAATTTTTTGAGTATATTCTGGCTTAGTAATCCAACCATCATGTAACCAAGAACGATTGGTGTAATAACAGATAAACTAATCGTCCACCATGCTCCTAGACGGATATCAGAAATTTCATTAGAATGTTCCTTAAGATTTTTTACTTCTCTTAAGATCCACGCTACTAGGACCACCTCTACTAATCCTAATAATGCAACACCAAACTGATTAATGAAATAGTCTGCTGCATCTAAGAAATACAGTCCACCTTGTGTAGCGAATAATAACGAAATTACAGCTGCCAAACCACCACCAAATAAAACTGCTTTGGTTCTAGAAATTTTAAATTTATCTACTAACCCTGCAACATATGTTTCAGTAATGGACATTAAGGAAGTAAGTCCAGCTAATACAAGAGATGCAAAGAATAAGAATCCAAATAATGCGTTCAATCCAGGGAATTGATTAATAATTTCTGGAAATACCACAAATGCCAATCCTACTCCCGCCGATACCACTTCACTTACTGGTTCCCCTACTTGACCAGCCATAAATCCTAAAATAGCAAATACACCGATACCTGCTAAAATTTCAAAAGCAGAGTTACCAAATCCAGTAATGAATGCATTGTTGGTCAGGTCTGATTTTTTTGGCAAATAACTTGAATACGTAATCATGATGGCAAACGCAATCGATAAACTAAAGAAAATTTGTCCATATGCAGCTACCCATACATCCGGATCTAGAATAGCACTAAAGTTTGGAGTAAAAAATGCTTCTAACCCCTCCATTGCTCCAGGTAAAGTAATTGCACGGATAACTATAATAAGGAAAATAACTACCAATGCTGGAATAAAGATTCTGTTGGCAATTTCTATACCTTTTTTTACACCTTTAAAAAGGATACCTAAAGTAATAATCCACACAAGAATTAGAGGTATTAAAACTCCAGGAACTAAACTACCCATTTCACCCGGTTCGACCGTTCGCTTTAAATAATCCCCCATTAAAAAAGCGCCTGTATCAGAACCCCAATTTAACTTGAAAGAAAATACTGAATACGACATTGCCCAGGCAATAATTACGGAATAGTAGGTTGAAATGACAAAGGCAACTATTACTGCCCACCACCCGATAAATTCAGTCTTTTTATTCATTCTTCTGTACGTTAATGGAGCTGATCCTCGATACTTATGGCCCATTGTAAATTCTAGGATAAGAATCGGAATACCTGCTGTTAATAGAGCAAATAAGTAAGGAATTAAGAAAGCTCCTCCACCATTTTCATAGGCAACCGCTGGAAAACGCCATATATTACCCAAACCAATGGCAGATCCAACTGCTGCAAAAATAAAGCCTGCCCTTGTTCCCCACTGAGAACGTGTTTCCATGAAAAGACCTCCTCCTATTTTTTTCTTATTACTCACTATTTTGTTGTAATAAGTTATTACCCCTATTTTGTTTAGCTAGTAATCCCAAGAACTAAAAAGGATTATATTTTCTGAAATTACTTAACTTGTCTGTATTATAACGGTACCTTTTGCCTATGTCAAAGTATTTTTAATATTTACTATATATTATATTTTCTAACTTGATTTACATTCTAGTAAAAATTTTATTTATCTTTATTTCTATTCGAAACAATAAATTCTGAACAAAAAAAGCAGGGGAAACTCCCCTACTTTTCCATTGTTTTATAGTTCATGTTCAATTCGATTCATTGACAAAATGTTTATTTCAATAAATTTTTGTTTCTTCTTTTTATACTCCATCCAGATATTTGGATACTAAATTCAAATAATAGAATTAACGGGATAATTACTAAAATATCGGAAACAAAATCTGGTGGTGTAAGTGAAACACCGATAATGACCAATATGAAATAAGAAACTTTTCTAGCCTTTTTTAGTCTGTCTGGGCTGAGTATTCCAATTCTCGATAGGAGCATGACAATAACAGGAAGCTCAAAAATAATACTAACTGGAAACACGATATTAAAGAGTAACGTGAAATACTGTGAAATTCCATAGGTTTCAGTAGCACCAATATTATGATTGATTGAACTCATAAAATTTAAAACCATCGGAAATAAAATAAAAAAGCTAAAAGAGACTCCTATACCGAATAATAGGAAAGAACTTGGAATATAGAAAAAAGTAGCCCTTGCTTCTTTTCTGGTTAAACCAGGTTTAATAAACCTCCATAACTCATAAACAAATACAGGTATTGTGCAAAAACTAGATACTAAAATGGAACACTTTAAATAAATCATAAAACCGTCGGTGAAATTAAATACATTCCATTCTATATTGTCTGGAAATGTATAATCTCTTATAAATTCTAATATTGTCGGTGATATCACATATCCAAAAATAAAGGAAAAAATAAATACAATAGCAACGATTAATAATCGTCTTCGTAATTCTGTTAAGTGTTCCAGAAAGGTCATGTCGTGATTCATATTTTCACCTTTTCATTCCTATTCAATGATTTCATAAATAATCATAACGCATAGCTAGGAAAAAATAAAAGGTTACTGGAGGTTATTTCATTCTGTTCTTTGCCTTTTCCTACTACTTGCTCTACTCCAACTGAATGTAATCACAATAATTAAAGAAAGACTCACGACAAATCCTAATAACAGATGTTCCATGAAACCTATGATTAGATATCCTACGGCAGATGAAATGGCCACTATGAATGCATAAGGTAGCTGAGTCATCACGTGATCAATGTGATTAGCACCGGCCCCTGTTGATGACAATACCGTTGTATCCGATATTGGAGAGCAGTGATCACCAAATACAGAACCTGCTAACACAGCTGCCAAGGATGGGATAAGTAAATTGGTATCTGCAACCGCCATAATATTAGAAGCTATTGGTAGCATAATTCCAAAAGTCCCCCAGGATGTACCTGTTGCCAGTGCAATAAATCCAGAAATAACAAAGAAAATAAGTGGCAATAGACTAGTACTAATATTAGCATTTTCAACTACTTGAGCTAAATATTCGCCAATTTGCAGGGTAGATATAATTGAGCCAATCATCCATGCCAGTAGCAAAATATATATTGCTGGGAGCATTGCTTTAATGCCTTCTATAAATACAAGACTAGTTTTTACTTGATGTTCTCTTTGTAATAGAAACAAAACAAATGAAACAATTACTGCAGCCAATCCTCCATAAAATAGGGATAAGTTTACATTTGTATTTTCAAATATGGATAAAACCGTTATGTGTTCGCTACCCATTGCTCCAGTAACAAACATAAGTACTATTGTAACGATTAGTAATACAACTATTGGAATAATCAAATGGTAAATTCGACCCTTTTTACTTGGTTCGAATACATTAGACAAGTCGCCAGGAATTTTCGCGCCCTTTGGAACTACCTCTCCATGATTCATAGCAAGATCCTCATGCTTTCTCATTGGACCAACATTTAAATTAAATAATGCTACTAAAAATACAAGGACAAGTGCACCAATTGCATACAAATTATAAGGAATCATTTGTACAAACGCTTGTAATGGTTTTAAGTCCGTAGTTACCACTAATCCACCTACTAGACCGATTAAATAAGCCCCCCAGCTAGAAATTGGTGAAATGACTGTAACTGGAGCTGAGGTAGAATCAATATAATAAGCTAATTTCGCACGGGAAATATGATGTCTATCTGTTAACGGTCTTGCAATTTGTCCAACAGCTAAGGCATTAAAATAGTCATCAATAAAAATGATAATGCCAAGTATTGGTGCCATTAATTGTGCACCTCTTCTTGTCTTCACTTTAGCAATCATCCAGTCACCAAAGGCCTGGCTCCCACCTGTAGCCTGAAGGAAGGCCGTCATGATTCCTAAGAGAATTAGAAATCCAATCAATTGGATTTCGCCAATGTTAAAGGCTCCATCGGAAATAAAAATACCAATAAATACGGACCAAATCTCCACAACACTATCCACAATATTAAAGTTGTGGATAAATAATGCTCCTACTA
The DNA here is from genome assembly GCF_018333235.1 of Ornithinibacillus bavariensis. Lineage (GTDB taxonomy): Bacteria > Bacillota > Bacilli > Bacillales > Amphibacillaceae > Ornithinibacillus > Ornithinibacillus bavariensis. The sequence goes on from NZ_BORP01000008.1 coordinate 53,612, forward strand.
TAATGCCTATCCCTAATGATAATAATACTTTCCTAGTCAGTAACACTAGAATCAACATAATTAGTGCAGGAATAAGCGAAAAAATAGTTCCTTCCATAAACGTTACCTCCAATTGTAAATAGTTTATGCTATTTGTTCATGGAGATACGTTTCACGAAGAAAGACAAAATAAAAAAGCAACAATAGAAAATAACCTATTATTGCTTCCTGCATATACGTTATCCTCCATTTCGATCTGTAGTACTCCATGCGAACAGTAGCATGACAGTTTGCCTCTTATTCAAAGACAACCCAGCAAATAATAAGTTTGACCCTTATTACGCTTCGGCAAATAAGCCCTTCATCAATAATCATCGTTGTCATTCTCCTATTGATTACTCATCTTATTTGCGCCTCTACCTCACCGATCTGATAAGGTCATCTATTAAGTTATATGACTACTATACTAAATTATTTTTCATCTTGCAAATTTTCTTTTGGAATAGCTATAGATGGATTACCTCCCGCTCCTCCATAAAAGTCTGGAACTTCTCCCATAACTAATGATTTCCCAATTAATATTCTTGTACTTACAGGTGTAACACTTGTTGTAAATGGTACAACAATCTGGACGTCTGCATCAACTTGAACATATATGGATACAAAAACATTATTAATACCTAGCTCTTCTACTTCTTGGACTAATTCCGTACGTACACTTCCAACAAGCTCTAAGTTTACAGGAATTTTTGGACCTAGATTTGCCAAAATAGAATTCCCTGTAGCCTGACCAATTGGAATTTCAATTACGGTTGGATCACGATCAACTAGCTCATCCACCGTATCGCCATAAACATCAGGCTCACCTAATGGATCAGAATAGTGTGGTGGTGTCCCTCGGTTCATACTGTGAAAAAACTCCTCCACACGGTCTGTTGCAGCACGATTAATTTTGTTCACAACAGAAGAATCCCAATCAACAATTGAAATATTTCCCTGGGCATTTTTTTCCGTTATTGCTATATCCTCAAAGGTGTACTCCTCAGCAAATTTAACTGCTGCATTTATTCCTCTTGTAGCAAACTCTGTAGTCTTTCTTTCAGCTACCTCCATAATGGTTGGTGTGATTTTCTCGTCGATAAACTGTAAACTAAAATACGTGATTACGATAAATAATATGAAGGAAATCATGATTACGTATCTAGCTTGTGGAGGAGTTCCCCTTCCTCTAAATCCCATCCGATGCCTTTTCATAAAAAAACCTCCTCGAAACAATCTATGCTTGTTCCAAGAAGGGTATACTAGGATTTATTTAACTAAATTACATTTTGTAATGGTTACATTCAATGACTTTGATAAGTCAACTGTATATGGTTCCACGTCTTTATCATTTTCCTTTAATATTCGGATAATTGGCCGATCACATATCGTTTTGTTTTGCTTCATTACTACACCTTGGCGATTATCGCTTAGTTCAACTGAAATTCCATTAGGATAGACTGCGACACTACTCTTAAATGCCTCCACAACCCGGATATCAAATTGCTCAACAGCACTACTATACAATAGTTCTACACCTTCATGTGGAAGCATTGCTTTACGATAAACACGGTTACTTGTTACCGCATCAAAGACATCTGCTACACCAATGATTTGTGCAAAAAGATGAATGTCGCTTCCTTTTAAACCTCTTGGATATCCAGTTCCATCTAGACGTTCATGATGCTGATATGCACAGTGTGCCACTACCGAAGAATAATTATGATTTTTTCGTAATACATCATATCCGAAAATTGTGTGGGATTTCATTATTTCATATTCTTCATCGGTCAGTTTATCTGGTTTTTGTAAAATTTCAGGATCAATAAAAACCTTGCCTATATCATGTAGAATAGCACCCTTACCTAATTCTGCTAATTCTTGCGCATTCAAATTCAGTGTCGCTCCAATTGCTAGCGCATAAATAGTCACATTTAAGGAATGTTGAAATATGTAATCATCGGTAAGATATATATCTGTAAGCAAAGAGATAGATTCATCATGACTAGAAATTTCCTCCGCAATCCGGTGTATAATCTCAGTTAAATTCTTTTCTCCTTCATCCAAAACAAATGAATTTTTATTCAATTTATTTTTCTGGACATCAGCAAAAAGAGACCTCATCGACGAAGTAGCATCCTGTCTTAGGCGATCTGACAGAACGGACTGAACAACAATATCCTTTGTCGCTTCATCCTCAATATACACATATGTAATTCCTTGTTCCAGTAAGCGCTTTACAAGTCTAGCCGTAAATTGTACACCACTGTGAAGGAGTATTGTACCATTATCTCGATAAATTGTTTGGCCAAGCACTTCCCCGGGTTGAATGGAAGCTGTAGCTACTAATCTCATAAGATTCTCCTAACTAGTATAAATACCGCAAATCTCGACAAATTACTATTCAAATACTATCATTTCTTAAGTAAAAAATCTATTCAAACATTTAACAATAATTGAAAGAGTAGAATGCATAGTAGCGGGCTCCATGAACAATTTTCAACTTGAATTACTTCAAAAGATATTTAGAACTGGGGTATTCGTCATTAAGACCGAGTATTTTTAGGGAAATGATGTTTTGCGGTGGCCTATACGTCATTTCATGCCGACTTATTCGTTGAAATGATGTTTACTCGGACTCTATTCATCATTTCATGCTAACTTTCTTCTTGAAATGATGTTTACTCGGACTCTATTCATCATTTCATGCTAACTTTCTTCTTGAAATGATGTTTACACGGGCTCTATTCGTCATTTCATGCTAACTTTCTTCTTGAAATGATGTTTACTCGGACTCTATTCGTCATTTCATGCCAACTTTCTTCTTGAGATGATGTTTACACGGGCTCTATTCGTCATTTCATGCTAACTTTCTTCTTGAAATGATGTTTACACGGGCTCTATTCATCATTTCATGCTAACTTTCTCCGTGAAATGATGTTTACACGAGTTCTATTCATCATTTCATGCCGACGTACTCTCCATTATGACGTATACATAAAAACTTCATACTACAAATTTTCATTAAATAAAAATGCCCCCGAAAAGGAGACATTGTCGCTACTATGATATTCTTTTTAGAGCCTCTTTTCCAACCATGCCGACTTCCCAGCCATATTCTTTGGAAGCCTCTGTAATTTTTTCTAGTTTTGCACTTAATAGATCGTCGATTGTTCTGACACCAACTGCCCGTGCAGCAATTATTTTCCGATCTTTAAGTTTTTCACTTAACAAATCAACATCTAATGCACCGCACATGATATAGCCAATCTCATTAGTAATCATTAACAGATTGGTTTTGGGCAACTCGACTCGAATCGCTGTAAACATGATACCATCTACATCAAGGGGATTTACAGTAATCATAAACATGAGCCTCCTTTTATAAGTACACTATATGTCTATGCAAAATGGAGGGCTGATGTCACGATGCGAACTCTAGTAATTATTCAACATAATATTCACGGAGCGTATCCGCAAGATAGTCACGAATAAAGGTCGGTAGAATATAGGTCTTTTTCTCAGACTTCGCCACTTCCGGCAATAACCGGCCAAACGTGAAGGAATCTGCTGTTACAACCTGATATGTTTTATCCGGACTTATAGGTTCCCCTTGATAAAAAATTTCGTCCACATATTCCTTTCCATTAGGATGATAATCTGTTTGAACGTCAATTCCAGCAAACACCATTTTTCCTAATACTTTCCCACGAAACCCGAACCCTTTTAACTCAAAGTTCATAAATTCGTCTGTTAACGATGCTCGTACAACTTCCAGCAATTCCGCTCCAGTTAATTCCACGATACAAGGATTAATCGGATGTGGACAGATCCTGTGAATATCCCCCAATGTTATTTCTCCAGTTGGAAAATGATCCAAAAGTAAACCAGCATTAAACATTGCACATTCCGCACCAGTTTCCCTTAAAATTTTCTCTGCTAATTGCTCCATGATAGGTGTGTTCTCATACCAACCAATTCGTATTGGCTCTTCGATTGTAATAATTGTTTTATTTAATTTCTCATTAGCTGCATGCTGGAGATTCTTCAATAATGCCTTCGTCTCATGGTTTTCTGGATAATTAGAAATGTCTGTCGCAAATGCCTCCATGTTGATTAACTTATTTCCCTGGTGATCCCAGGTTAAAATAACCTCACCAGCAAAATAACAATGCTTGCCAGCTGCAGTTATAATAGCTTGATTTACTTGTTCCCCATTACGCAATAAATGATGAGTATGCCCTCCAATGATGACATCAATTTCAGGAAATCTCCTTGCAATTTCCTCATCCTCGTTTATCCCCAAATGGGACATAAGCACAATAATATCAACAGACCCTGTTAATGTCTTAATTTGCTTTTCCAATACCTCATAAGGATCAGCCACATGCCAGCCCAATAATTCATAGTAATCATTAAATGGGGCTGTTAATCCAATAACTCCTATTTTTACCCCTTGTTTTGTCTGAACCTGAATGGTAGATTTTAGCCATGGTGGTAACACATTGTCCAAGCTTTGCAAATTTGCACAAACAACCTGAAAATTAGCTTCGTCATATAAATGGAATAAATCCTCATGGGCAAACGTTATTCCTTCGTTATTACCAATGGTCACCGCATCATAGCCTATTTCATTTAGTAGATCTATATTCCCTTTTCCCATTAGACCTTCAGCGATTGGATGAACTCTGTCTACATGGTCCCCAATGTCAAATAACCAATATGAATCATCGTTTCGTTGTCTCTTTTCCTTAGACGTTTTCATAAATTCAGCAACCTTTGGCCACTGTGCAAAATTACTGTGTAAATCGTTCGTATAATATAAGTAAATTTTCTCCTGCATGTAAAAAGCTCCTTACGCCGTTAATCCATTAACAATCATCCGTAGACCAATTAAAATTAGCATCACTCTTAACACCCACTCTAGAGTTTTCCCATTTAATCGTTCATTCAATCTAGCACCCAGCTTACCACCAATCCATGCACCGGGAAGAAATAGTAATACATACTCCCATATGATATGACCAAGCGCTATGTGCGTAATAGACCCTACAAGACTAACAAAAAGTATCATAAACATGGAGGTTGCTGTAGCAATATGAACAGGGAATCCAAACAATAGAATCATCGCTGGCACCATAATCGAGCCTCCACCAATACCGAATAACCCAGATAAAGTACCTACTAAAAGCGAAAGAAAGAATGCAATCCCTATCGAGATAGAGTAGTGGTATGTCTCTCCATCAACCTTAAATGTTCGCACATTTTTCGCCGTTAAATCGATTGGCTTCTGTGGAGCTCGTTTTAGAAAAAATAACAAAGAGATTAAAATAACGAGAAATCCAAAATAAAGTAAAAATGCTTCTGTTTCGATAAACTGGTTTAGCCAAGAACCAAACATCCCACCTGGAATGCTTCCTGTTAGAAATAATAGCCCCGTTTTATAATCAACCCTACCTCTTTTAAAATAGGTAATTGATGAGGAGATAGAGGTGAAAATCATCGTAAATAAGGAAATACCAACAATTGCTTGTGGTGTAGCCCATCCAAAACCCGGAACAAACTGATTTAACACGAGTAAGCTTGGGGTGAGGATTACACCACCGCCAAGCCCTACTAAGCTACCTAGAAGAGCTGTTAATATTCCAATGAGGATGCAAATAATAAAAGTCATGTCTATACTCCAGTTCAATTCAATTCATTTCTATCAACTATTTTAGCATTCTTTCAGGTAGATTCCTAACGAGTAACTGTGAACAATTTTTACCTTTTAAATTTTTAAACCTTGTACAGTGAAAAAATTTACTCTTAAACCATTTCATTCATGTGCATTTTGTTCCGACAAATATGCCCTTTTAGCTATTTCCACCTTCCTTTTCCATCTCATTTTCACTATGCTATATGTTCCATTTCTTTCAAATTTCTATTTCTCATAATTTATTTTTGACTTGTTTCAATTAAATTTGGATAGCTTTTCATTTGACCTACTTACTATCATTTATCCTGTTTGTTCTAGCATTTATTTACTTTCAAAGATAGGAGAGGAAACCCTAAATAATTCAGTAAAAAAATAGCCCCCAATAATTGGGGAGCTATCTTTTATTATCTCTACTATGCTTTTCTTCTTCTTACAAATAGAATGGTTATTCCTGCAAGTAAGAGTAATGCACCGATTAAAAGGAAATTATAGTTATTGGTTGCTGTGACTGGTAGTTTCTTTCCATCATCTGGTTCTTTATCGGTGTTATTATCTTGGTCTTTCGGACCTTCAGGTTGCTCTGGGGTAACCGTAACTTCCTTATCCACCGTTATTTCTTCCTTCGGTCGATCTGGTGTTTCGATGTTACTTCCAGTGACTGTTGCGATATTTTCAATCGTCTTTCCAAATTGATCCGAATTAATTTGTGCTTGGAAGGTTACCGTTCTCCATGCGGTATCTGTTACATCACCAAAGGTTGCAGTAATGGTACCGTCTTCGTAAGAGTAGGTTCCTTCATGACTAACTTCAATACTTCCTTCCACAAAGGTAAGCCCTTCAGGCAATGCATCGGAAATGACAAGGTCTTTGACCACACTATCTTTTACCGTATTTCTTGCTTGAATCGTATACAGAATCGTGTCGCCTACTTCATAGTTTTCCTTGCCTTCTTCGGCATTCACTGCTGTCTTCTCTGATTCTAGTACCGGATTACGCGGGTAAATATTCACTTCGTTCTCTGGCTTATCTGGAACGGTAATATTATCTCCACCTATCGTTGCGATGTTGACAATATCATTTCCTGCTTGTCCTTCCGTTACCGTTACTTGGAAGGTGACTTTATGCCAATACGTATCGCTCACATCACCATATCTAGCTTCTATCTCGCCATTGACACTGTGACCAGCATCATCGCCCGCTGCATCTGTAACAGCTACTCCATCAATGATCAGTGTACCTGGAACATATGCTAATCCTTCTGGAATCGTATCCGAGATTACTAGATTTGCGATTAGACTATCAACCTTCGTATTTCTTGTTTCGATCGTGTACGTAAGAATATCTCCTACTTCTGCATGTGCTGTGTCTTTGTTTCCTTCTGCTTTTTCTGTCAGTGTAGCTGTTTTTCTAGATTGCAATTTAGGATCTCGTGGATCGACGATAAACTCATTTTCTGGATGATCCGGCTCATCCGTATTGTCTCCAGTAACTGTCGCTACATTTCGCAATGTGTTTCCGACTTGACCAGAATCGATTGTCGCTTGGAAAGTTACCGTACGCCATTCGGTATCCGAAACATCACCAAAATTAGCGGTAATCGTTCCGTTCGCATAGTTTATTGTTCCATCATGACTAGCTTCTAGGCTTCCATCTACGAAGGTAACCCCTTCTGGTAATACGTCGGAAATGACAAAGTTTTTGACTACACTTTCTCTTACCGTATTACGGGATTGGATCGTGTATTCAATCGTATCACCCACTTGATATTTTTCCGTAACGGTACTTCCTTCTCCTTTTTCTGCAATACGAGAAGTTTTTTCTGAATCAAGATCTGGAAATCGTGGATAAACTAAAACTTCTTCACTTGGCTCATCCGGCACATCGATATTGTCTCCATCTACGGTTGCGATGTTTTCAATATCTTTACTTGCTTGTCCTGCTCCAATAACCACTTGGAAGGTTACGGTATGCGTTTCAGTATCCGTAATATCGCCAAATTCTCCGAAGATCTCTCCATCTACGCTATGCCCAGCATCATCACCTGCTGCATCTGTGACAGCTACTCCATCTACGGTTAGCGTTCCTGCCACATATTCCAATCCTTCTGGCAGTATGTCGCGTATCGTTAGATTAGTAACGAGACTATCTTCGATCGTATTTTGCGTTTGAATCGTATACGTTAGGATATCGCCAACTTCTGGGTGCTCTGCATCTGTATTACTTGTTGCCTTTGTATGGATGACAGAAGTTTTTTCCGATTTAAGCTTCGGATCTCTTGGTTCAACCGTAATTTCGTTTTCTGGTTCATCCGGAACTACGATATTATCCCCATCTACGGCTGCCGTATTTTTAATCGTCGTATTCGATTGACCAGAGTCGATTGTTGCTTGGAATGTTACCGTACGCCATTCGTTATCTGATACATTACCAAAATTAGCAGTAATCGTTCCATTTTCATAATTTACGGTTCCATCATGACTAGCTTCTAAGCTTCCTTCTACGAAGGTAAGCCCTTCTGGTAGTACATCGGAAATCACAAAGTTTTCAACAACACTTTCTTTCACCGTATTATGTGCGCGAATCGTGTAAAGAATAGTATCCCCTACTTGGTAGGTATCCGTAAGCGTATTTCCTTCTCCCTTTTCTGCGATGCTTGAAGTTTTTTCAGATTTAAGTACAGGAACACGTGGATAAACTAAGACTACTTCCGTTGGCTTGTCTGGCTCATCAATATTGTCGCCATCTACGGTTGCAGTGTTTTCAATATCTTTACTTGCTTGTCCTGCTCCAATGACCACTTGGAAGGTAACCGTGTGCCATTCGGTATCAGCTATATCGCCAAATTGTGCGAGAATACTGCCATTCACAACCTGTCCTCGGTCATCGCCCTCGATATCGGTAACAGCTTGTCCATCAACTTGTAATGTTCCTGGAACATATTCCAAGCCTTCTGGAATCGCATCACTGATGGTAAGATTCTTAATCAAGCTATCTTCAATCGTGTTGCGTGTTTCAATGGTATAGGTTAGGATGTCGCCTACTTCTGGATGTTCTGTATCTTCATTCCCATCCAATTTCTTAGATAGTTCCGATGATTTTTTTGATTCTAATACAGGTTTCTTATACGTAAGCCCTGTCGTTGTCTCATTAGATTCTGTTGTTTTACTTTCATTGGTTAATAGATTGTCATAGTTAATTTGTGCTTTATTCGTGATTTCACTGATGTTTTCATCTAATAACGCTCTTACTTTAAATTGTACGGTGACTCCATTTGGTAAGTCGTTACTATTTGGCAGGTCGCCTAACTTCACGACTACTTTTGTACCGTCAAAATGACCGGCATCATTGTCCTCGGCATCAGTTAAATCTCCTGTACCAGGACCATCAATAATTTTCAAGGAACCAGGAACATATTCCGTACCTGCAGGAATGGCGTCTTCAAAGATCGTATTTGCCGCAATGTCGCCACCACCGTTTTTCACAGTGACTTCGTAGGTTAATTCATCACCAGCAAATACATCTCCACCTGGAGAAACAGTTTTCTCAGCTGTGACGCATGGTTCTGTACCTAGAAAAATATTATCAAGGTAGTTACCGAAAGCCAAAGCTCCGGTAGATGTACTAATTGCTTTAAATCCAAAACGAGTCACTGTTTGGCCTGCTGGAACTGTATAACTTCCTGAATACGTTTTCCATGTAGTCCCAGTTGAAATTCTCTCTATTTCTGGCGTGGTATTGAATGGATCAGCCGTAACTGCTCCTATATTAACACTCATTGTATCAACACCACTATAACCCCTGTGATCTAAGCGCCAATAAATCGTCTGCCCTGGTACGGTTGGTAATTCTTGATATAACATACTATTTGTATCAGCATTCAATTCTGCGAATCTACTCGTAAGATTTTCCCGATTCGGAGTATTTGAAGGTATCGTGCTCGGTCGAGCAGGATCCATTATTTGAATAATCCCTCTTGGTGTACGGTTTAAATCAGTCGTTTTCCACCCTGGAACAGTATCAGCATAGTAATAACCGCCTCCTGCTACCGAGTTATCATAGGTACCTGGTCCCGCTGGCTCATCAAAATCACCATTAATCAATGCAACTGGTACCGCACAAGCATCAATTTCTTCTCTAGGTACGACAGTAGTCGTTGTTTCATTTGTTTCGGTTGATTCAGGTTCATTGGTTAGTAAATTGTCATAGTTGACCAATGCCTTGTTGGAAACCACTCTTTCGGTATCCGTATCTATTGCCCTTACTTTAAACTGAACGGTAATTCCGTCCGGTAGATTCGTTGTATTTGGTAAATCTCCTAAATCAATGATGACTTTCTCACCATTGAATTGACCTGCATCATTGTCTTCTTCATCAGTTAGGTCGCTAGCCCCAGGACCAGCAATAATTTTCAATGAACCTGGTACATATTCCGTACCTGCAGGAATTGCGTCTTCAAAGATGGCATTTGCCGCAATATCTCCACCTTGGTTCTTTATCGTTACTTCATAGGTTAACACTTGTCCAGCATAGACTTCTCCCTCTGGGGAAACGGATTTCTCTGCAACGACACAAGGCTCTGTACCTAGAAAGATGTCGTCTAAGAAGTTACCATTACCAATGATACCTGAGGCAGTATTTAAAGCCTCAAAACCAAATCTTGTAGTAGTTTGTCCTGCAGGAACAGTATAAGATCCTGAATATGTTTCCCATGCAGTATTTCCGGTAGACATCTGCGTTTGCGGCGTTGTATCATACGGATCGTTTGTCGCTGGCCCGATACGAACCTGCATAGTATCAACCCCTGAACGTCCCATATGCGACAACCGCCAATAGATTGTTTGACCAGGGGTGGTCTTTACATCTTGATACAACATACCATTTTCATATGCGTTTAATTCTGCCCATCTGTCACCGTCAGCAGGTGGTGGAAAACTAGTTACACCACTAGGGAGACCTAATTTATAATTCCAAATTTCTATTAGTTTTACTCCCTGAGCATCATCTGTTGTTAACCACCCTGGAACCTCAGATTCATAAAAATAGATTCCAGAAGGATGATAGGAACCTCTTTCTGGTCCTTGTTCAAAACTTCCATTAATCAACGCCACTGGAACTGGACAGGTCCCAACTGGTGGTTCCTCAATATCTGGTGGCTGTTCAGAAGCCGGAATCGTTTCAGAAACTTCAATACAATTGATATTTGCTGAAACCGTAACATCTGCAGAATGATCCGCATTAACTAATACTGCATGGATCTTTCCTTCTGCATCTGAAACTAAATCCGCTAAAGGTTCTCCATTTGGCCCGGTTAGCTCTCCACTAGTAGTTGTAAAAGAATCCGGAACCGCACCAGAAACCGGGTTACCTAATGGGTCTGTTAAGGTTAACGTAATATTATATACGCCTGGATCACTAGTAGGCTCAGTAGTTAACTCCACACTCGTTGCTGCCTGCTTATAGTCATTTTGCGGATTAAGTGTTTCTATAGGCGCATAGTCATTTACAAAGTACCAGCTATGAATATCATGATTCTCATAATTAGGATATCCTGTAGAACCAGTAAAACCAGCATAGAATGGCTGACCACCGAAAATTGCGTTAAGATCTATGCCATTTACATCCAATACTTTGTTGGCATTAGCTCTGTCTGGACTAGTACCTAGATGAACCTGAACATTTTGAGCTGTACTATCATAGTCAATCCAGGTATAGTACATCGTTCCATTAGATAAAACATAGTTGGTGCCATTATCAGCATTATACTGATTTAAGTCTGTATACCAACCATCCTGATTGCTTAGTCCCCCATTTTGTGCGAGTCCAATGTAATTTGAAGAAGGATCACCATAGCCTACATTTTGAAAGGTATCATATTTAATCGTAAAGCTAGGTGAAAGACCGTAATAACCCAAGCTACCTCCAGTTGCAGGTTGACTAGTTGTCCCTGTCTGAAGCGTAAATGTTAATCCATCACTAGGTCCTTCTGTACTTGGATTACTCATCATAAATGAAAAGGCTGTACTAAATGAGTAATTGTTAATAGGACAAAGCTTAGTATTATTAAAAACCGCTCCACTTTGCTCTGTTAACGTTGGTGTTAGCCGTATATAATCCGCCCCTTGAGGAACTTCAGCTGCACCGTTTGCTGTAAATAATTGATTAAAATTAGCATTGGAAAATTCATCAAACTTATACGTTAACCACTTAGTATCAGTAGCAGCCACATTCACATTCTCTACAGATCCTTCCTGTGCTTCAGCTAAGGTAACTATAGATGGAAAAACACTACTAAAGATCACTAGTAATACTAATAAGTACATAGAAAAAAGATGAATTCTATTCCTCACTTTTCTTTTTATTCTCACACTTTTCCTCCTCTCATTTCTACAATCTACCAAAATTGGACATTGGTGTTAATTCCTAGAGGATTAATCATATTATACAATTCATTTCTATACAATATATCGACAAAATGTAACATTTTATATAGTAGTAAATACCTAAATTAATGAAATAAACTCATAATTACGATATTTACTGTATTGAAAAAGTCTTTACGAATGGGAGGAAAATAGGTGATAATTAGCAAAAACAGTCACCAAATTATGAATAAGAAAGGGAGGACAAGTAGTTTGGATTAGACTCAAAGAACCACAGAAAACAATATTATCGAAGTATACTTCCACGATTAATTACGTTCAAATTATGCACCTACTTTTTTCCTGATTGGTCCCGCAGATAAGATATTCTCAAGTTTAAAAGTTCTTACCTTCTTGCGCCAAAAACAAAAAGCGATAAGAGATTGTGTATTCATGCTGATAACCTGGATATACCTTTGTGTTACCTGGTTCTTATTATCGATATAAAAGATAATAATTTTCTCTCTGTTTTCGATGGAACGTTGAAACAAGCCTATCATATTTAGCCACCTCACAGAACATTTGTTTGTATTTATTATATAGGAACATTAGTTCGTTTTCAAGTCATGAATTTTTATTTCGCAACATTTTTATTCAGATGAGTTACGGGTTTTACTAATAAGGCCGAAATAAATAAAAAATAGTAGATTATGTCGAAATCAACTTTTTATTGAGCTGAACTTCTTCACAATTAAAGAGTACGGTTATAAATCCAGTGTGAAATAAAATGATATATAAGGATTAAGAATGATACATATTGTATTTCTTCTGGAAGAAGGAGCAAATAACAAACCACATATCAAAAAGATTCGGTCCAATTGCAATTAAGATAACTACAGATACTGACATGGATATTACTGAAAAAATGAAACCAACAAGCTTAATTAAATCGCCATGATTAAAACATATGGCTTTCTACTTTAATATCATTATTCCTCATGGTAAAATTAAATAGGAATTTTCTGACAGTGGTGGTAAATAAAAATAAAATAATAACTCTTTCGTATAGGAGCCGAAGTTATATGAAGTTAATTTCTCTAGAAAATATCAATAAAACATATAGCGGAAAAACAGTTATTCAGGATATCTCCCTAGATATATTGAAACACCAAAGTATGGTGTTCATGGGTACTAATGGGGCAGGGAAAAGTACTTTGCTTAAGATTATCACAGGGCTGTTATTACCTAGTTCGGGACGTGTTATTAAACATTCTAAACCACTACATATCGGTTACGTACCTGAAAGATTTCCTAATCTATTACGCTTTACTCCTTTAGAATACTTAAACTATATGGGTAGAATCCAAGGTATACCCGTTATGGAACTAGAAAAAAGGATTCCAATTTTATTAGATCGATTGGCACTGAGTCATGTAAAGAATAAGAGAATAGATACCTTCTCAAAGGGAATGGTTCAAAAAATAGGAATTATCCAATCAATCCTTAGAAAACCCGATTTGTTGATACTAGATGAACCCCTTTCAGGTCTCGATATACATACTCAAAACGAATTAGTCCATATCATGGCAGAATTTAAAGATGAAGGAATAACGATAATTCTTACATACCATGAATCCGATATACTATTAAAAATTGCGGAGCGTATCGTTATCCTCGGTGAAGGTCAAATTAAAGGGGATTATCATGTAAAGGACATAGACAAGCCTCAAATGGTTATAGAAACTTCTGGTATCGATGAACAGATAATCCATACTTTTAATGGCATATTACGTGTATCCAAAAATGGAGAAACTTTACAAGCACATGCTCTTCAAGAAAAAAGCGACAATATCCTATTAGAAATTCTTAATAAAGGTGGAAAAATTCATTCCGTTGGGGTACATGATCCTTTAAATCAGCTCATCATGGAAAACTATGTAAACAAATAAAGGGAGTAGAAATAGCATCACGATATTCAAGTAATGAAACAGCTATTCTGAACCTTTATTCGGCACATCATCATGATTGTGACCAGGACCACTTTAGGTGACAACCAATTCTATCACATTCTAATGAGTAGGAAAAAACTAGGAGGAACTTTTCAGTGAGAAATCTTGTTAAGTACATTTTGCATAACTATTTTCGTTCTAATCGATATTTCCCACTTCTTGCAATTTTTATCATGATGATTTTTATTTCTTATTCTTATAAACCAAATCCAATAGTTGATAGCTATTCCATTACTGCATTATATTTGTTCTTCATCTCAGCATTATTGTGTGTAAGTGTCTTTTCGACCGAATCATCTGTTCAAAAGGACGTTACACTTATCCATACTGGGAGTGTACCTGTATATTACCTTTCCAAACTCTTGAGTGTATGGTTAATTTCTTTTGTTCTAGTATTATTTGCATTCTTTTATCCTATCATTTTTGGCATGTTTGGTGAGTCCGTCACTCTGCAAGTAGGCTTTTTTACATTTATGAATCACCTTTTATTAGCTAGTCTTGGAATTTGTGTAGGTAGCTTTTTTACGAAAGATTTCATGAAATCCACGATCAATGCAATTGGTGGTTTATGGTTTGTATTATTGTTATCGATTCCCTTTGATTCTCTTGCTGAAATGCTGCCAGTTCTAGTTAGACCTATTCTGTGGATATTACCTCCTTCGATCCATACCATAAAGTCTCTGGAAAGTTGGAATCAAACAACAGTAGATATCAATTTCCTGTTGCCTTTTATTTGGATTATCGTGTATTGTTCCATTTTACTATTTCTGTTCTTTACACTATTAAAAAAGATAGAAAGATAGATTTAGTGATTGTTCTGTTGTCCGTTTCAACTATTCACCAATTCCATGGATTCCGAAATACACAGCTGTACCTCTTTTAGAATCAGGTGCAACTATTAAATTTGTATCTGATAGAATGGGACATAAATCCAATAAAACAACTTCAAACACCTATTTAGATATTACTGAAAAAAATAGAAGAAGGCGAACTAAGCAAGTTCGCCTCCTAAACTCAAAGATAGATACAAATCCGCACGATCAATTCATTTAAATTTCTGTATCCACCTAAAACGTTGTTGCATCAACGTTTCAAAGGTATTAACCAATAGAACCTTCCATTTCGAACTTAATCAAACGGTTCATTTCAACCGCATATTCCATTGGAAGCTCTTTGGTAAATGGTTCAATGAAGCCCATTACAATCATTTCAGTAGCTTCTTCTTCTGTTAAACCTCTACTCATTAAGTAGAATAACTGTTCTTCAGAAACCTTAGATACCTTTGCCTCATGCTCTAATGAGATATTATCATTCAATATTTCATTATAAGGAATCGTATCAGACATGGATTCATTATCTAAAATTAATGTATCGCATTCGATGTTAGCACGTGCACCATCTGCTTTTCGTCCAAAGTGAACTAATCCACGATATGTTACGTTACCACCTTGTTTTGAGAATGACTTCGAAACAATCGTCGAAGAAGTATTTGGTGCAAGGTGATGCATTTTTGCACCAGCATCCTGTACCTGACCCTTACCAGCAATAGCAATAGAAATTGTATTACCACGAGCACCTTCACCTTTTAAAATGATAGCAGGATATTTCATGGTTAATTTGGAACCGATGTTTCCATCAATCCATTCCATTGTAGCGTTAGCATCACATACTGCACGCTTTGTAACTAAGTTATATACGTTGTTTGCCCAGTTTTGAATTGTAGTGTAACGGCAATAGCCATCTTTCTTTACAATAATTTCTACAACCGCACTATGAAGTGAGTTCGTTGTATAAACTGGAGCTGTACAGCCTTCAACATAGTGTACAGACGCACCCTCATCGACTATAATTAACGTTCTTTCAAACTGTCCCATATTCTCAGAATTAATACGGAAATAAGCTTGAAGTGGTGTATTTGTTTTCACACCTTTTGGAACATAAATAAATGATCCACCTGACCAAACAGCAGAGTTTAGTGCTGAGAATTTATTATCGGAGTATGGAATAACTGTTCCAAAGTACTCTTTAAATAGTTCTTCATGTTCCTTTAGAGCTGAGTCTGTATCCTTGAAAATAATTCCTAAATTCTCTAAATCCTCTTTTAAACTGTGATATACAACCTCAGATTCATACTGAGCAGAAACACCTGCTAAGTATTTTTGTTCCGCTTCAGGGATACCAAGTTTATCGAAGGTTTGTTTAATTTCTGCAGGAACCTCATCCCATGTTCTACCTTGCTTTTCAGAAGGCTTTACATAGTAAACAATTTCATCAAAATCAAGGCCAGATAAATCTCCACCCCACTGTGGCATTGGACGCTCATAGAAATGTTCCAATGCTTTAAGACGATAGTCTAACATCCACTGAGGCTCTTCCTTCATTTTGGATATTTCTTCTACGACTCTCCGTGTTAAACCACGTTCTGTACGGAAAATAGATACGTCCTTATCACGGAAGCCATATTTATATTCTTCTATTTCTGGCGCTTTTTTTGCCATAATATTTTGCCCTCCTGTCAAGATTGATACTCACACACTACTTATGATTAATGCCTTTTTCCATTGCTTTCCAGGCAAGGGTTGCGCATTTAATTCGTGCTGGAAATTGTGAAACCCCACTTAATGCTTGTGCATCACCAAGGTCTAAATCTGAATCCAATTCTTCCCCTAACATCATCTCGGAAAAATGCTTTGACATTTCCAATGCCTCGGTTACGGTTTTTCCTTTGATTGCTTGGGTCATCATCGATGCAGAAGACATGCTGATGGAGCAGCCTTCACCTTGAAATTTAGCGTCTTTCACTTTACCTTCTTCTACTTGTAAATGAAGTTGAATACGGTCGCCACATGTCGGATTATTCATATCCACTGTTAACGCGTCACCTTCAATCACACCGCGATTTCGAGGGTTTTTATAATGATCCATAATAACTTGTCTGTAAAGTGTTTCCAAGTTGTTAAAAGACATGACCGAAAAACTCCTTCGTCTTTAAGAGTCCGTCCATTAATTTTTCTACATCATCTTCTGTATTATACAAATAAAAACTTGCCCTTGCAGTTGCAGTCACATTTAACCATTTCATCAATGGTTGAGCGCAATGATGACCTGCGCGAACAGCAATACCAAATGAATCAAGTGCAGTTGCTACATCATGTGGATGGACATCCCCAAGATTAAAGGTCACGAGTGCTGCACGATGTTCAGGACCATAAATTTTAATATCCTCAACGGTGCTCAAGCGATCCATGACGTAATCAGCTAACTTTTGCTCATGATCTAGGATGTTTTCCATTCCAACATCCTCTAAGAAATCAATTGCAGCGGCAAGACCAATTGCACCAGCAATGATTGGTGTACCACCTTCAAACTTCCATGGGAGCTCCTTCCAGGTTGAATCTTGGAGTGAAACGAAATCTATCATCTCCCCACCAAATTCAACTGGCTCCATTTCCTCGAGAAGCTCTCGTTTTCCATACAGGACACCAATACCCGTCGGTGCACACATTTTATGACCAGAAAAAGCATAAAAATCACAGTCAAGATCTTGCACATCAACCTTCATATGTGGAGCACCTTGTGCCCCATCGATTAATAAAACCGCACCTTTTGCATGGGCTATTTGTGCAATCTCCTTAATCGGATTTATTGTTCCCAATACATTGGAAACATGTGCAATCGCGACAATTTTAGTCTGGTCTGTAACAAGGCTTTTAACATCCTCTAGTGCAACTGTACCATCATCTTGTAATGGTATATATTTTAAAGTAGCTCCTGTTGCCTTAGCTGCTTGCTGCCATGGAATAATATTACTATGATGCTCCATTGGTGTGATCAAAATCTCATCTTCCGGCTTTAGATTTGCCCGTGCATAACTATAAGCAACTGTATTAATAGAAGTGGTTGTACCACGAGTAAAAATTACTTCTGCTGTACTACCTGCATTAATGAACCTGCGAACTTTCTCGCGTGCACCTTCATATTGATCCGTTGCACGAGAACCAAGTGTATGAACACCACGATGAACGTTAGCATTATCAAAACGATAATAATTTTCAACAGCTTCAATAACCGATATCGGTTTCTGTGAAGTTGCTGAGGAGTCTAGATAAACTAATGGATGTCCGTTTACTTCCTGATCCAGAATCGGAAACATCTGCCTAATGGCTCTAACATCCATTAATTTACTTTCCTTTCAATGACTTGCTTTAACTGTTTTTTAACAGCAGCAATAGGTAATTGTCTTACTACAGGATCTAGGAATCCGTGAATTACTAATCGTTCCGCTTCTTCCTTCGTGATACCGCGACTCATTAAATAGTACAATTGCATTGGATCAACACGACCAACAGAAGCTGCGTGTCCCGCAGTAACATCGTCTTCTTCAATTAACAAAATAGGATTTGCATCCCCACGAGACTTTTCACTTAACATTAGAACTCGTGATGTTTGTTCACTATTTGCACCGGACGCACCATGTTCAATTTTTCCGATAGCATTAAATATAGATGATGCACTATCTTTCATAACCCCACGTTGTAAAATTTGTCCATCGGTGTTTTTTCCGAATTGAACAATTTTAGCTGTGAAGTTTTGTGTTTGTTGTCCACGTCCAACTGTAACAGCATTCGCATTGGAAACAGCTCCATCACCAATTAGGTGTGTTACATTCTCAGAGACCGTATTGCCATCATTCATTTGCCCTAAAGCCCAATCAATTGTTGCATTGCGATACCCCACGCCGCGACGGTTAACATAAGTTGTTGTACCAGCTGCAAAGTTATCTACCGCACCAAATGAAATTCTAGCATTATCCTGTGCAATTACTTCTGTTACGATATTTGCTACAGTTGCTTCATCTTGATTATTAGATATATAGTTTTCCACATAAGTTAATTCACTATTTTCTTCTGCAACAACTAATACGTGATTGATAAGAGCTACTTCTGCGTCCTCTTGCCAAAATATAGATTGAAGTGGTTCTTCAATTTTTACGTTTTTAGGAACATAAACGAATACTCCACCATTCATTAAAGCAGCGTGAAGGGCAGTTAATTTATGCTCATCTACAGAAACCGCATCTTTCATAAAGTAGCGCTTCACTAATTCCTCGTGATCACGTAATGCTGTGAATATATCAGTGAAAATAACACCTTTATCAGCTAAGTCTTTGTTTAATTGTTGAAATGCTACGGTATGATTACGCTGAATAACAATGTTTTCTGGAAGGTTTTCTTCATCAAAGAAATCATGAATTTCAGAAGGTAATTCCTTCAATGATGCAATTTTTCCACCTGTAGCAACATGCTTAAAACGTGTGAAATTCCATTTGCCTATTTTCGTTTTATCTGGTTTAGGCAATTCTAGTAGTTCTGCTTTTTCCAGTGCGTTAAGACGTAACTCTTTCATCCATACTGGTTCATTACGCTCACTGGAAAACTGCTCGATATAACTTCTATCATAAGGTAGCTTTGTGTCCACAGTCATATTACCCCTCCTAACTTCTTAAGCGTTTTGCTCTACTGTTTCGTCTTCAATACCTAATTCCTCTTTAATCCAGTCATATCCCTCTGCCTCAAGACGTTGAGCTAACTCAGGACCACCAGATTTAACAACACGACCTTGCATCATTACGTGAACAAAGTCTGGAGTAATATAATTTAATAGACGTTGATAGTGTGTAATGATTAAGCAACCGAAGTCCTCACTGCGCATTTTATTAATACCTTTTGAAACTACTTTCAGTGCATCAATATCAAGCCCAGAGTCAATTTCATCAAGAATTGCAATTTCAGGCTTTAACTGCATTAATTGAAGAATTTCGTTACGCTTCTTCTCTCCACCGGAGAAGCCTTCATTTAGATATCTTGTAGCCATGCTTTTATCGATTTCTAAAAAGTCTAAATCACTATCTAATCCTTTGATAAACTTCATTAATGGAATTTCATCGCCTTCCTCACGACGAGCGTTGATAGCTGAACGTAGGAAATCAGATGTAGTAACACCACTAATTTCACTTGGATATTGCATTGCTAGAAATAGACCTGCACGAGCACGTTCATCTACTTCCATTTCAAGTACATCTTCTCCGTCTAAGAGAATGCTTCCTTCAGTAACTTCATACTTTGGATGCCCCATAATTGCAGAAGCTAATGTTGATTTACCAGTTCCGTTTGGTCCCATAATCGCATGGAATTCCCCACCCTTTACGGTTAAGTCAACACCCTTTAATATCTCTTTACCTTCAATTGAAACATGAAGATTTTTAATTTCTAATGTAGATCCTGCCATATTGATACCTCCATATATTGTATGTTTTTGGATATGTAACTTAATGATATCCATTCTCAATTTATTCTCATTACAATCTTATAGCATTTCGAATTTATAATCAACTGTTTTAGGTCGTGGAAATAGACCACTATTATAATAGGAAAAGACTGGTTTTTTCCGCTTTATTATTAGAAAAACTTTGGATTTTAAAAAGCTTTCGGAACAGTGTAATCCTGACTAAAAAATTACTGAGGATTTCCCTATAAGGGCCATCCTCAGTTTTACTAATTATCTATGAATATTACTATCAAGATCAGCTACAATATGCTTACATTTATTGTACTCTTCCTGCCTTTTTCTTTCAACTCTTAGTCGGTTTTCCAGCTTACGGCAATAATCTGCATAGCCCATATGGTGAGAGCCTTGCATTGCTTTTTCCATATCAGCTGTGTACTTCATGTTTATCTCACTATGAATAGTGAATCATCCCTTTCGTTTAATTGACATTGATAATTTTAACACGCCAATTAACAGGACACCAAGTCTTATAGAATCTTATAATTGAATGAAATGAATTGAATTCCCTCTTAAGAGCTGTATAGAATATCCTCCGATAAACATTTGAGCAATTTCTCATGAATGCTCCGTATACCTTGTAAAGATATTTCCACATTAGTTCCTATTTTTCAAAATCCACCAACCTTCCTTTACTGGTGGTAGAATTCAAATATACTTTTTACTTTAGGAATCGCAAAACTACTACCACCTCGTTCCTTTACATCCTCGATCATCATCGTTAAGAGAAGCTGGGAATTTTCAGTATCATATCCAATAAACCAACCATTCTCTGTGCCGCTATCATCATCCTTACTTGCTTTTATCTCTGCAGTACCAGTTTTACCAGCAATAGACATGCCAGGAATATATGTACCGTGAGCTGTACCAGCAGGATCTTCTACCACTTGAAGAAGGTAATCATTTAATTTTTCAACGATTTCTGTATCAATCAGATTTTCCTTCCATACCTTACGTTCATCATCTGCTAAGAGATGCGGGTACAGCATATCACCATTATTCGTAAATGCTGTATATATTGCTGCAAGATGTATCGGGCTTATCATCACCTCGCCCTGACCATATGCCGTATCTGCTAACTGAATCTCATTTTTGATTTCTCCATTTGAAAGGGTAGAAGGTGTCATTGTAAAAGGAAATTCCATTTCTTCTTCAAACCCATACATAGTTGCTTCTTTTATGAAAGTTTCCTTTCCCATCTCAAGAGCCTCTTGGGCAAAAAATATATTATCAGAGAACACAAATGCATCTTTTAAAGTGACAGATGATTTTTCATGAACACGTGTGACATAATAATCTCCCCAAGTGTCATCCTTAGACCAATATCGCCCATCAATTTTTCTCACTTCATCCAGCTCAGTTACCCCTGTTTTTAAACCAACTGCAGCAGTAATTGTCTTAAAAACAGACCCTGGTGTATACCGATTCATAAAGCGGTTTAAAAAAGGACTGTTTTCATCATTACTCCAACTCTCCCATTTTTCCTCTGAAAGGCCCCGAACAAAGGCATTTGGATCAAAGGCTGGTGTACTAACCAATGACAAAACAGAACCATTTGTTGGATTTAGTGCTACAGCTGTTCCGACTTCATCAGCTAACTGTTGATATATCTTTTCTTGCAAAACCGCGTCAATCGTTAGTTGAATATCCTTACCTGGAACCGGTTCTAATTTAGCAAGTGTCTCTTTAAACTCACCGTTCTTATCCTTAATAAAGATATGTCCACCGTTTTTTCCTTTGAGGTCTTTCTCAAGGATAGACTCTAATCCCGATTGCCCTATAACATCACCTGATGAATATCCCTTATCTTTTAGTTCTTCTAACTGTTCTGCATTAATTTCACGTACATATCCAGTTAAATGGGCAGCTGCTTCACCAAATGGGTAGGTTCGGACAACCTTCTCTTGAATAGCCACACCAGGGACTTGAAGGAAAGGCTCTATATCCTGTTTATCGAGTGGAAGTGTGCTGATTGGTACAAATAGCTCTGGTCTTACCCAGGATGCGTTTAATTTGCTATCAATCTCTTCTATCGATGAATCTAACAATTCAGCTAGTCTAGCTTTAGAATCACTAGGATTATCACCAAGTTTATTTGGTACAACACCTACTACATTGGCATTCGCATTAATCGCTAAACCACTTCCATTTTTGTCCCTAATTTCTCCTCGTGTCGCTTTTATTATTTGTGCAGAAACCTGTTCACCTTCCTCTAGATTCGGAAAAATAAGTGAAGGTCCCCAATCGATATACCAGTCTTCCCCTTTTTCATTTTCCTCTTTTATCAATTTTGCTTCATTTGTAAATTCAATTGGTCCAGCAAGCGTTTCCATAGTAACACTATATGGTAATGTAATCATTTCATTTTCTGTATTTTGCTTTTCTTTCTCTACTAGCTTACTGTCAATCTTCAAATTGCTTACATTAATTCCCGAATAAATATTTTCGTATCGCTCTATAAAGTCTTGCTTATCTATCTCTTCCTTTGATTCTTGAGAAAGATAACCATACATAGCTGCAAAATCCAATTCTTCCCAAGCGGAGAGGTAAGATGTAAACGTATCTTCTGGTAGTTTTTCTTTCGAACAGCCTGTAATGCTAATAATTATTCCCATCATGATCAAACCAAATAAACTTTTCCTCATATCATTCATCCCCTTGTTATAAGTAGAAATCTACTATCCAACACATAAAACGATTACACTTGTAATACAATACTACAAGTGTATTGTATTTATGTCAATTACTAGAAAAACGAGCCGATTATGTAATTGTCATTCTACAGTCAAAATGCTACTATGTATGTATTACAAATGAAATCTCAAAACATGGGAGATGGAATAATTGTTCCTCACTAAGTTCAGCATTTGCCTACTGGTATCTACGTTTACTGTTGCGATTCTATTGCTAATAAAAAAAGTTTTTCGTAACCAATTGTCAGCAAAGTGGCAGTATAATATCTGGTTTCTCTTATTGGTCGCAATGGCACTACCGTTTATTCCGTCACAATGGATAGATATTGGAGAGAAATTTATCTTGTTCGATTGGAATCCACCTGAAGAAATGAATACAACCGCTATTCATTCCAGTAATGACCATTTGTTAAACGAAAAAAACTGGATACAGGACTTTACAGTTTCTGTAAATCACAGTACTTCTGATATTTTAAATATGACAATCGGGATCCTTTGGTTAACAGGTATCATGATCTCGGCAATATTCGTGTCAATTGCTTGGCTACAGTTAAGGAAAATAAAACGAAGTGTCTCGAAAATAACCCAGGATGACTATCTCTCTTTATTTGAACAAGCCAAGCAAAGGCTAAATATTTCGAAGCAATTAATAATTGGGGAATCACCATTAGTTAATTCGCCAATGACTTTTGGTATATTCCAGACTTATATTGTATTACCAGTACATTTTGACAAATATCTTACGAAAGAAGAGGTTAACTATATTTTTCTTCACGAATTAAACCATTTTAAGTTTAAAGATATACTATCAAATTACTGTATTGTTATTTTTCAAGCTTTATATTGGTTTAATCCACTTGTCTGGTATGCATTTAAGGAAATGAGGTTAGATAGAGAAATTGCCTGTGATATTGCGGTCTTAAAACTAGTAAATCAGCATCTCCATACAGCTTATGGTAAAACCATTCTTCGTTTTGCTAATCATACATCCATTCAACGTTCCTTCTCATTTGTGAATCAACTAAATGGATCAAAAAAGCAATTAACAAAACGGATTAAAAATATTGCATCCTTTCAATCAGAATCAAAACTATTGAAACTAAAGAGTATAATCATATTCTTGTTAGTCGGGGTATTCGTGATGATTCAAATCCCGTTTGTTTCAGCGATGGCAGCTGACAATAATCAATATCATTTTGATAATAAACATACAGAATATATTGATTTAGTGGATTACTTTTCAGGCTATAAAGGAAGCTTTGTCTTATACGATATGCAAGCAGATCAGTTCAGAATTTACAATGAAAAATTAAGTACCACGAGAGTTTCACCCGATTCTACTTATAAAATTTATAGTGCACTATTAAGCTTAGAATCAAATATTATTAGCCCTAATAATTCCCTAATAAAGTGGGACGGAACAACATATGATTATAAAGCTTGGAATCAGAATCAAGATTTAAATACAGCGATGACATATTCAGTTAACTGGTACTTTCAAGAATTGGACAGAAGGTTGAAAATAGACACCATTCAAGCATTCCTAAAAAATATAAAATATGGTAATCAAGATTTGTCTGGGGGAATAGACCAGTACTGGTTAGAATCATCCTTAAGGATATCCCCTGTCGAACAGGTACAGCTATTAAATGTTTTCTACTCCAATGAATTTGGATGGAAAGAGAAAAATATTCAAAGCATTAAATCCGCATTAAAACTAGAGGAAAAAGATAATGCTGTACTTTATGGAAAAACTGGCACAGGAACAGTTAACGGACAAGATATAAACGGTTGGTTTATTGGATTTGTTGAAACGAATGATAACACCTATATATTTGCAACAAATATCCAAAATGAGATTAATTCAAATGGAAGTAATGCAGTAGAGATTACTCTAGAAATTTTGAAGGATTTCGGTATCTACAGATAAAAAAATGCGCAGCTCTTGAAGGAGGAGATAATAGATGTCTAAAAATGTTCCTAGAATCTCTGAAGCCGAATGGGAAGTTATGAACATCCTTTGGAAAAAAAGCCCACAAACAGCAAATGAGGTTATCCTAGCTCTACAGGATAAAATCGATTGGAAGCCCAAAACGATTCGAACGATGTTGGATCGTCTTGTTCAAAAAAAGGTTGTAGGCGTTAATAAAGATCAAAAAGTCTATACCTTTTTTCCACTCTACTCTCAGGACGAATGTCAACAAGCAGAAGCAAAGTCTTTTATTAAACGAATCTATGGAGGCACACTTAAGTCACTCCTAGTCCAATTTATGGAAGAAGATTCCCTAACTGAGGAAGATATAAATGAATTGAAAAGTATTTTAGAAAATAGTAAAAAGGAAAAACCAGCTACTAACAAAAATAAATGAAGCGATTGGATGAAAATAAAAGACCAAGTCCTATATAGAAGGGTTTGGTCTTTTATTTTACATATTCTTATTTGCTTTCTCCACCAACTGGTACTACTGCACCCTTATATTTTTCAAGAATGAAATCCTGGATTTCTTTGGACTGAAGTACTTCTACTAATGTTTTCATGTTTTCATTATTTTTGTCCTCTGAACGTACCGCAATTACGTTTACATACGGTGAATCCCCATCCTCAATAAATACAGAGTCCTTTTGAGGGTCTAATCCTGCTTGTAGTGCAAAGTTCGTATTAATAACAACTAGTGTATCATCTTCAGACTCATACAGCTCAGGAAGTAGCTCAGCTGCATAATCAGGCGAGAATTTTAGTTCTTTTGGATTTTCGACAATATCATCAATGGTTGCTTTTGATTTATCAACATTTTCGTCTAATTTAATCAGTCCATTAGCTTCAAATAACGTAAGTATTCGACCATGATCTGGTACCGAGTTACTTAATAAAACCTCTGTTCCGTTAGGGATATCATCTATGTTACTAATTCCCTTTGAATATACTCCCATTGGTTCAATATGAATTCCTGCAACATAGTCTAAATCATAGCCTGTTTTCTCAACTGTATCCTTTAAATATGGTATATGCTGAAAAAAGTTGGCATCTAATGTACCATTTTCAAGGTCGTCATTCGGGAGTACATAGTCTTCGTATGGCTCAATTTTAATTGTAATACCTTTTTCTTCAAGAATTGGCTTCGCTTCTTCCAGAATCTCAGCATGTGGAACACTAGATGCCCCAACTACTAATACATTAGACTCTTTACCTTCTGCATTTTTTCCGTTAGAATCTTTTTCTCCCCCACATGCTGCTAAAAGTACAATTAATAATAATGATACTAGCGCTATAATTTTTTTCATTTGTATACTCTCCTCTTATATGTTGTATATGAATATCGGCAGTGGCCGTATCTTCTAAATTATCGTTTATCCACTTTATTAGAGATAAAGTCTCCAATGAATTGAAATACAAAAACAATAATAACAATAGCTATCGTGCACACAAAAACAACATCAAAATCTCTTCGCATAAATCCAAAGTAATGTGCGTAATTTCCTAGACCACCTGCTCCAATAACACCTGCCATCGCTGTATAACCAATTAGAGCAATCGCAGTAACAGTTATTCCTGAAATTAAGGCAGGCAATGATTCTGGAAGTAGAACCTTGAAGATAATGGTTTTCGTCTTAGCTCCCATAGCCAGTGCTGCTTCAACAACACCTTTTGATACTTCCTTTAATGCTATTTCTACTAATCTTGCATAAAACGGCGCTGCTCCAATAATTAAAGCTGGTAATGCAGCATTTGGACCTCGGACTGTACCGATGAGCATTTTTGTGAAAGGGAATAGCAATAAAATTAAAATAATAAAAGGTATTGCTCGAAATACATTCACAATTGCACCAACGATTACATTGCATATTTTATTTTCCCAAAGGCCACCTTTTGCAGTTAAATAAAGCAATAATCCTAAAATGATACCAATTATAAAGGTGCCGATAAGGGATATGCTCGTCATATAGAAGGTTTCAAGGGTTGCCTCCCACAAATCCTCCAATTTTATATTTGGAAATAGATTAGTTAGCATGCTGTATCACCTCCAATTGAACTGAGGTCTCATTTTCAATAAATGAAATCGCACGTGCAATTTCCGCATCTTCTCCCTGAAGCTGAACGGTTAATTTTCCATATGCGCCTCTTTGTGTCTGGGTTATTTTTCCTTGGAGAATATTAACCTCTATTTCAAATTTCTTAGAGATCGTACTAATTAAGGCCTGATTCGTAGATTCCCCAACAAAAGTGAGTTCAACTAATTTTCCTCCCGTATAATGAACAAGAAAATTTTCTAATTCCTCTTCATCACTACTACTCATTACCTGTTTTACAAATTTCTTTGTGACGTCCTGTTCTGGCCTTAGAAAGACGTTTAATACATCACCTTGCTCAACGATCTTCCCATCCTCCATTACTGCAACACGGTTACATATCTTCCGTATTACATGCATTTCATGTGTTATTAAGATAATAGTTAAGCCGAGCTTCTTATTGATATTTACTAATAGCTCAAGGATGGAGTTGGTTGTTTCTGGATCGAGTGCTGATGTTGCTTCATCACAAAGTAATACTTTTGGTTTATTCGCTAACGCCCTCGCAATCCCAACACGCTGCTTTTGTCCACCACTTAATTGAGAAGGATAGGAATTCTCTCTTCCAGTAAGACCAACTAAATCAATTAGCTCCTTCACTCTTCTTACTCGTTCTTCGGCAGGCACCCCCGCAATTTCTAGTGGAAACGCAATATTTTCACTTACGGTTCTAGACCAGAGTAGATTAAAATGCTGAAAAACCATCCCAATATCTTGCCTAGCAACACGAAGTTCAGATTTTTTCATCGAAGTGATTTCTTTCCCTTGTATGGTAACTTTTCCCGAAGTTGGCTCTTCTAACCGATTTAGAAGACGGATAAATGTACTCTTTCCAGCGCCACTATAGCCAATCACTCCAAATATTTCCCCATCCTCAATAGATAGACTTAGGTGATCAACAGCAGTTATATCTTTTTTATTTAAACGAAATATTTTCGTAAGACCATCAATTGAAATCATTGGTGACCCTCCTTCTTTTTATCATGTACCAAAAGTGTCCCCTTTTTGCACCAAGTAAAAACTTTCCATACATACAGGTCCATTGTCAAAAATAAAAAACGCCTTTCTGTAAGAGAACAGAAAGACGTAATCATGTTATATCTTCACGTTCTCTCATCTTTCAAAGCAAATTTGCTTTGTAGGAATTAGCACCTTTTTCAAACACGAATGTTTGAAGGTTGCCGCGGTTTCATAGGGCCTTTCCCTCCACCGCTCTGGATAAGAGATATAATATATAAAATTGTTAAATTCGATAGATTAAACTATACCACCGTAATGTACAGGTGTCAATAGTTTTAAAAAAACAATTTATTTTTTTTCGGTAAATAACTCCGGACAATGCTTGTATAAATAACTATATATATTGCCAATAGATTGAAATGCATAGACTTTTTCTAGCACCCTATCTCCCTTTTTAATTAATAAGCATGGCACACTTTCAACCTGATATTGTTGCATAAAGTCTGGTTGAAGTGATGCATTCATTTCATAGAAGATAGTTTCCTTATGAACATCCTCAATCTTTTCTAGCATGGTCCTTGCAACATGACAGGTTCCACAAAATGGTGTATAGATATATAACAAATAGTCCGATTCTTGTATTTCCGCTGTAGTTATTTCCTGCAAAAAATCACCTACTCCAAAAACTATGCCAAATATTGAGGGTTTACTGCAATGTGCTTACCAAGTAGAAGCATTGCTAAAATACGTTCCGGAGTGGCAGCAACCTCTCGATATTCACTACTAACATAAATATGATCGGCGTGTGGAAGCTCCGATGCGAGTTGCTTTCTTAATTTTAATCCAGACTTATCCTCATCGACTAAAATAAATACATCCTTTTCATCCAATTGATAGGTTTCTAACAGTTCATCAAAGCGCTCAATATCAAACGTTCCATTCGTACATATAATCGTAACTTGATCATCAATCACTTTTTCAAGCTGCTTCTTATCTGTCAGTCCTTCTACAATAATGACACAATCCTGTGAAATCATAATAGATCCCCCTTTAAGAATGGCGCCTCTGGGTAAAACACAATTGTAATGAAAAGCTGACTCCGCTTCTAAGAACAGGAGTCAGCTTTATTGCATACTATTAGTCTTGCTCAATAACTTCTTTATATGCTTCTGGTGTAAGTAGCTCATTAATTTCTGCTTCATTTGAAAGCTCTACTACAATCATCCATGCATTTTCATATGGAGATTCGTTAACAAGCTCAGGGCTGTCCTCAAGCTCCGAATTAACTTCCACAACTTTTCCACTTACAGGTGCATATAACTCTGAAACTGTTTTAACAGATTCTACACTACCAAATGGCTCGTTCACAGAAATTTCATCGCCAATCTCTGGAAGCTCAACGAATACAATATCACCTAACTCATCTTGAGCAAAATCCGTTATTCCAATTCGTACTACATTTCCTTCTCTTTTAACCCACTCATGTTCTTTTGAATAAAGAAGATCGTTTGGTAAGCTCATTCAAGATCCCTCCGAAAAATATTTGATTGTATATTAACTATACAAGCTATAATTTTTTTGCGCTAGTATTTATACTTATTTTGCCGCCCATTTTTGACGAAATTCATCTTCTTTAAAACCAACAGTTACAGTTGTACCATCAGTAACAATTGGTCGTTTAATGAGCATTCCATCAGAAGCCAATATCTCTGCCATTTCCTCTACAGAAGCATCTTGAATTTTTTCTTTAATATTTAATTCACGGTATTTAACTCCACTCGTATTGAAAAACTTTCTAGCAGGCAAACCACTTTTTTCAATTAAATCCAGTAGAACCTCTTTAGAAGGTGTTTCCTCCACAATATGTATGCTGCTATAGTCAATGTTATGCTCATCAAGAATTTTCTTAGCATTTTTACAAGTACCACAGTTCGGATACCAATAGAATGTAAGTGCCAAAAGATTCCCCTCCTTTGCTAAGACTATTTTACCATTTATAGAAAAGAATTATAAGGTAAATGCTGGTTCTATAGCTTGATTATCGTAAACTTCAGTAAGTTGGTGGGAAACTTCAGGATTTTCCGTATAGACTTCAGGAAGATGTATGGTTACCTAAGCAATTCTCATAAAACTTCCGTATTTCATCCTATTTTTACTTAACCACACTTGATGATAAAGCAAGAAGTCTATTATAATTTATGTATAGAGTGAAACTTCATACAGTAGGGTTTCTATTTCTCCCCCACTTTATGTTAGTTGAAAGAATCCGGCGTTTGACGTGCTACCCGACCCCCACTAATTATTCTCTATTTCTTGCGAATTCTTCATAAAGGGTCCTACAGCCAGTTAACCTGCGATAAATTCTTCGAAGGAGCTATTATGAAATATATTAACGATATCCCTGTTCTATTAATTCTGATCACATTACTAGTCTATGCTCTCATCCGTCTAATACAGAAAAAAAAGCATGTAAAAATTTACCGAGAAATCATTAACATGCTATTAATTGCTTATGTGGAATGTTTGCTCTATTTGACATTATTTCCGGCAAATGGAACTTCTACTCCTAGCTTAGCTTCGATAAATCTTATTCCATTCCGAACGATTAATCTATATATAAATTTTCAAGGAGACTTTTCCCTACAAATCATAAATTTATTGGGTAATATTGTTGTGTTTATTCCTATTGGCATTTTTATCGTCCTATTTATAAAGAAAGCGACTTTCATACACAGTCTATTAATCGGTATAGGGAGTACATTATTCATTGAAGTAATGCAGCTAGTATTATCAATTAATGGCGTCATTTCTAGAAGTTTTGATGTGGATGATTTACTGTTAAATACGATTGGTGTTTTAATTGGTTACTTCATGGCTATCCTACTTCGTGCGTACTTGAAAAGAGCGGATAGTAGAATAAGGACATTAAAGTAAAGAATACCTGGAAGAGCTCCTAATAGGAATAGAGGCATAATGGAAATTTCAATTACGCTTCCCTGAAAAATGGAAAACAGGGTGATGATCCCGGCGCCAGTGATGCCCTATAGTAGTAGCGACATTATATAGCGATGAAAGGTTCTAACCCTATTCATTTTTCCAATCAAGTTATCTATCACTAACGATGTAATAGTTCCACCAATCAAGAAAACATAGAAAGAAACTAGTAAAATTGTCATATAATAACCATTACCATTATTTAATAGTAATGCTAGCAAAATGGAACATAATATAGCCGTGAAAATCCTTTCCAGTAACTTCACTTTACCTTCCTCCTATTGTTATTTTATTATCTAACCTTCACAAATCCAAATATAAGTTGAGTGTCCATGCGACTTGAAATCCCAATTTCATAATCCATAGAACATCTTACTCTAAAAACATCTTCTATCTCCTTTATAGGAGCTAAATCTCTTTAAATTATATTACCATAATATTTTGAAATTTGGTCCGTATTTCTTACCATTTCTGGAAATTATCAATTAAAAAATAGGACTTATGATTCATTTATATAATAAAAATGTATAGATATCTTTACATTTTCATTTACCCATATATAATTATATGTAAATATATCTTTACATCTTGTGGTGATAAACATGAAAGTAATCAATCATATTCGTGAGGTACGACAAAGAAAAGGGATAACGCAAATTAAACTAGCAGAAGATTTACAAGTTACCCGTCAAACAATCAATGCAATAGAAAAAAATAAATATAATCCTAGTTTAGAACTCTCCCTTAAACTAGCAGAGTATTTAGACGTACCTTTTACAAGCTTATTTTATTTGGACAAAAGTGAGGAGAATGCTGAATGAAAAACCAAAAATTACAGGTATGGATATGGCCACTTATCATTGTTGGAATGATTCTTGGGGTAATTATGGGTGTTTATTTCTTTAATGATAGTACGAATAATTTGTCATTAGCGATATCAATTCCTTTTGGAGCTGTCCTTGGATTTATAATTTTCTACCTCTTATCGAAACGAAATAAAAGAAAAAGTGGTAATACTCCTAGTTTTGATGAAAGAAATACATTAATGATGCAGCAATTTTTAGTAATAGCTCAAAATGTTATCATGCTTGCAGTAGGAACTGCATTAGTCATTTCCTACGCAAAAGGTATTACTTCCATTAATATAGAAGTCTTGATCGTTTGTTGGATGATTCTTTTTATTCTAATCGGACTAGGTGCCTTAGTAGCTAAAAGATTATAAGATGAATGTATAAACCCACGGATAGTCAGTAAAAACTTTTTCACTGATTCCTTCAATGTAAATCATAACTCTACTTATTCTTTCTCCACACATGTTTATTCCCAACATTTTACCTATGTATCGAATCTATGTATGTGAAACTTCATTTTCAGATACATAATTCATAGATTCAATTTTTTTTAGGAGGAGGATGGTTATCAAGATCAAAGGATAATATTTGGCGCCTGTCGGTCGTTTCATGGTAAGTAATATATTTGATTGGGGGAGATCATATGAAAAGTGGAGTTCAAAAAAAACTATTACTACTAATCACCTTTGTATTACTACTTTTACCAACAAACTCAGTATTTGCCTCGTTAGGAAACACCTCTTGTGACGGTAACAATTGTCTAGTAGCACCTACATCCAATGTAAATGAAAAAGAGTTTAAAGATATTTGGAATAAAGTTAAAAAGACAAAAAGTACAAAAAGCTAGCAAAAGACAGTATAGTTAATAGACTAAATAAAGATGACAAAGTAATAAATAAGGCTGAAAATGGCGATCAACAGGTAGCTTCAGTAGGCTTTATCATCGGGAACAAAGTTAGTTCGGATAATCTTGCCTATGCAGAAATTCTATTTGACCTAGAGAAAGAAAACGTGTTGACGGTCAAAAAGATGTATGGAGAACTTACGGAAAGTGGTCTTATTAACATTAGAATGGTAGTAAATGATGATATAGGCTTTTCCATGAATATAAATATGGATGGAGAAATAGTTGGTGAAAATGGGGATATTATTAGTCAAGATGAATTTTTTGAAGAGGTAGTAAACGATATGGCACCAGAATTCTCTACGTATGGTTGGTGTGAGTGGGTCGTGGGTGCCTTATGTGGAACTGGTGGAGGCGCTGGTTGCTTTGCCCTAGCAGCCGCCTTAGGAATTACAACTGGTGTTGGCGGATTAGCCTTAGCTTCTGTATGCGGTTTAATCGGTGCATTGGGTTGTACTGCTGCAACAATTGCTATTTGTGGTTGATGGGAATTTAGCTTATAATCCAAAACGATTTAATATATAAAACAGCAACATTTTCCAATTAATAAGTTATCCCCAAAATAATTATTTTCAATCGGTTATAAATAGAATCGCACAAGGACTAGTGCAAAGACCTATGTCCTTGTGCGATTCTTTTAATTCCATTTACTAATTATACAATATACTTCTCAGCCTCAATAATTCCTACTGCAATTTCACGTTTCTTCGCAATAACATTTGTTGGTGTGTGACGAGTTAACTTACGAAGTGAAGAAAGCATCATACGTAATGTATCGCCATCTTCCACTGCAATAAGTGTTTCCTTCGCGTCTGCTTCAATACGGTTGAATGCTTCTTGTACATACACTTGCGTATATAGAAGCTTTTGCTTGTTTTTCTCTACGCCAGAATTGTTAATTGCTTTTTCTGTACGAAGAATGGCACTTTCCATGTTATAAACCTCTGCAACCATATCAGCAAGGTTTACTAAGATTTCTTGTTCATTTTCAATCTTCTGCATGTATTTTTGTGCAGCTAATCCAGCTCCAAGAAGGACGATTTTCTTCGCATTTTTTAGTAAATATTTTTCTTGCTCTAATGGCTCTGTACCTGGCTCTTCTGGCATCATCATCATTAGCTCTTCTTGAAGTGCCATTGCTTTTTGGAATAGAGGTAACTCACCCTTCATTGCTTTCTTCAGTAATGTTCCAGGAACGAGTAAACGGTTAATTTCGTTAGTTCCTTCAAAGATACGGTTGATACGGGAATCACGATAAATACGTTCTACCTCATATTCTTGCATAAATCCATATCCACCATGCATTTGTACAGCTTCGTCTGCAGCGTGATCTAGTAATTCCGTTGCCGTGTATTTATTCATGGAGCATTCGATTTGATACTCAGCAATTGCACGGGCAATTTCACGACCGTCTTTTAATTGTTCATCTGTTAAAGCACCCATTCGCTGCTCGAACAATCCAACTGTACGATAAACTGCGCTTTCATTTGCATAAATTTCAGATGCAATAGTGGCTAATTTTTCTTGTGTTAATGAAAACTTAGAAATCGGTGTGTTGAATTGTTTACGTTGGTTTACATATTGTGTTGCAACCTCTAGTGCACGTTTCGCACCACCAACACCACCTATAGCTAGCTTATAACGTCCTACGTTTAAGATATTGAATGCGATGATATGACCGCGGCCTTTTTCACCCAAAAGGTTTTCAACTGGAACCTCTGCATCCTCTAAAATAAGGGTACGAGTGGATGATGCTTTAATACCCATTTTCTTTTCTTCCGGACCAGTAGAAACTCCTGGGAATTCTCGCTCTACGATAAAGGCAGAGAAATGCTCTCCATCAATTTTTGCATAGACAACAAATACATCGGCAAAAGCAGAGTTCGTAATCCATTGTTTTTCACCATTTAAAATATAGTGCGTTCCTGCTTCATTTAATTTCGCAGTAGTTTTTGCACCTAAAGCATCGGAGCCTGATCCTGGCTCTGTCAGTGCATAAGCAGCAATTAATTCACCAGTTGCAAGCTTTGGTAAATATTTTGCTTTTTGTTCTTCATTACCGAAAAATACAATTGGAAGTGATCCGATACCAACATGTGCACCGTGTGTAATCGAAAATCCACCAGCTCGTGCGAACTTTTCAGTAATTAAGGATGAACTAATTTTATCTAATTGTAGTCCACCATATTCTTCTGGTACGTCAGCCCCTAGTAAACCTAGTTCTCCTGCTTTTTTTAGAAGTTCTACGGAATGTTCGAATTCATGATTCTCTAATTTTTCTGCTACTGGTAAAACTTCGCCAACCACGAAATCCTCAGTTGTTTTAGCGATCATTTTATGTTCATCTGTGAAGTCTTCTGGTGTGATGATGTCTTCTCCATTTAGGTCTTCAACTAAAAAGGATCCGCCTTTGAACAATTTTTCTTTTGTTTCACTCATGTTTAACATCCTTTCTTTTCCTATATGTTATTTTTATTCTTTTAAAACTCATTGTTTATTTTCCAAAAAACAGATTACGAACTTACAAGAGTTCAAATACTCCTGCTGCGCCCATTCCGCCTCCAATACACATCGTTACAATACCGAATTGAACGTTACGGCGCTTCATTTCGTAGGCTAGGCTTAAGGTTAATTTTGTTCCTGTCATGCCAAGCGGGTGACCAAGAGCAATTGCTCCACCGTTGACATTGACAATATTCGTATCTAGGTCAAGTGCCTGGATAACCCGAACAGATTGGGAAGCAAATGCTTCATTTAATTCGATTAAGCCAATGTTAGATAGGCTTAGTCCTGCTATCTCAAGTGCTTTTGGAATTGCTTTTACTGGCCCTACTCCCATAATTTCTGGCTCAACACCAGCTACAGCGAAGGAACGGAATTTTACTAATGGCTTAAGACCTTCTGCTTCTGCTTTTTCTCGGTCCATAACGAGTACAGTAGCTGCCCCATCACTCATTTGTGAAGAGTTACCAGCTGTTACGGATCCATTGACATGGAATACTGGGCGAAGCTTTGCTAAGACCCCCATTGTAGTTCCTGGACGAACTCCTTCATCTGTATCAAATAAGAAGGATTTTTCTTCTACCTTGTTGTTTTTACCAATAAATCGTTCCGTGATTTCTACGGGTACGATTTCATCTTTAAATCTACCTTCTGCGATTGCCTTTGCAGCACGTTCATGACTCTGAACCGCAAAAGCATCTTGGTCCTCACGAGAGATGCCGAAGCGATTCGCAACCTCTTCAGCGGTGTGTCCCATTCCCATATAATAACCAGGTGCATTTGCAACTAATGTTGGATTTGGTTTAATGACATGACCAGGCATGGGTACTAGACTCATAGATTCTGCTCCACCAGCAATAATCGTGTCACTAGCACCAAGCATGATACGCTCCGATGCGTAAGCAATACTTTGTAAGCCTGAGGAACAATAACGGTTAATCGTAATACCTGGTACGTCATTTTTTAATCCCGCAAGACCAGCAATATTTCGAGCCATATTCATTCCTTGCTCCGCTTCTGGGATTGCACAACCAATAATGACATCATCGATATTGCCTTCATAATTTCCAGCACGTTTTAATGTTTCTTTTATGGTCAATGCCGCTAAATCATCCGGACGAGTGTTACGCAATGACCCTTTTTGCGCTTTACCAACAGGGGTTCTAGCACCTGCTACAATAACTGCTTCTCTCACCATTTCTTCCCCCTTTTTCCTAGTTCCTTAATGGTTTACCTTTTATGAGCATGTGTTGCATACGAGCTTGAGTTTTTGGTTCAGCAATTAAGCTTAAGAAAGCTTCACGCTCTAAATCTAGCATGACTTGTTCATCGATTAGAGAGCCCTCTTTAATACGTCCGCCTGATAATACATATGCTAATTTTTCAGCAATCTTCACATCATGATCAGATGCATAGCCACCAAATTGAAGTGTTTTCGCTCCTAATACCATTGCAGCATAGCCAGCTTCTCCAACTACAGGAATCTTTTCACGTTTTGGTGCACGGTAGCCTGCTTTTGCTAGCTCTAATACGCGCTGTTTTGCATCGTAGATTAAATGGTCCGGATTCACACTTATTCGATCGTTTGCATCTAAAAAGCCATTTTCTCTAGCTTCAGCCGCTGAGGTTGATACTTTCGCCATGGCAACTTTTTCAAAGACGTCATTTGCAACTTTAGTTAGATCAAAATTAATACCCTTTGGTAGATTACGAAGCTGCTTTAAGTAAAGCTCTTTTGTACCACCACCACCTGGAATTAAACCAACACCAAATTCAACTAACCCCATATAGGTTTCAGCTGATGCTTGGATGGCAGTAGCTGGTAAAGATACTTCCGCACCACCACCTAGTGTCATGTTAAACGGGGCAACAACTACTGGCTTTTCCGAATATTTGATTGTAGTTCCCATATCCTGAAACATTTTTACAACCATATCCAGTTCAAAGAAGTTATCATCCTGGGCTTCCATTAACATTAAGGCAAGGTTTGCACCGACACAGAAATTCTTTCCTTGGTTACCGATGACAAGACCTTCATAGTTACGACTAACCTCTTCAACTGCAAAGTTCACCATTTGAATAATATCTAAACCAATCGCATTACTTTTCGAATGGAACTCAAGTAGTGCAACCCCATCACCTATATCAATTAAGCTTGCACCAGTGTTCTTCTTAACAACCCCATTCACGTCCTTTAGACGTTTTAAATTAATTTCTTTTGGATTAAATGATTTTTCTTTGTATGCACCTTGGTCACCATACTGAATAGTTCCATTTTCAGTTTTATAAAAGGAAGAGTTTCCTGCATCGATTAGTTTTAAAACCCAATCTGGAATCGTTTCTCCTTCTTCTTTCATGCGTTCAACAGATGACATTAGACCAATTGCATCCCATGTTTCAAATGGACCAATTTCCCAGCCAAAGCCCCATTTCATTGCATCATCAATTGCAACAATATCATCAGCTATTTCGCCAACTAACTCCGCAGAATAAAGCAATGCTGGTTTTAAAATATTCCAAATCAAGTCTCCAGCACGGTCACCTTTCGCGTTTATAAGCGCTTTCAATTTGTTGCGCGAACCTTTTGCCTGCTTTGCCATTTCAATAGCAGGTGTTTTTAATTTCTTACGTTCTTCGTATTCTAATGTTTCTGGATTAAGTTCTAAAATCGTGCTCCCGTCTTTTCCTTTTTTCTTTAGGAAAAATCCTTGGCCACTTTTAGCACCTAACCAGCCATTTTCCTGCATTTTTAACATAAATTCTGGTATGTCAAATACTTCTTTTTCAGTTCCCTCTACCTGGTCATATACATTTCGTGCCACATGAACAAAGGTGTCTAAGCCTACTACATCTAATGTTCGGAAGGTAGCACTTTTCGGGCGTCCAATTAATGGCCCTGTTACGGAGTCAACTTCCCCTACACTATATCCACCTTTTAACATTTCTCTTACCGTTACTAAAAGTCCATACGTTCCAATTCTATTTGCGATAAAGTTTGGTGTATCTTTTGCTTCGACAACACCTTTTCCTAATACATCCTCACCAAACTGTTTCATAAATGTTAAAACTTCTGGATCAGTATGTTTTGTTGGAATTACTTCTAATAATTTTAAGTAACGTGGAGGATTGAAAAAGTGCGTCCCTAAGAAATGCTTTTGGAAATCCTCTGAACGTCCTTCTGCCATTGCCTCAACAGAAATCCCAGAGGTGTTCGAACTTATGATAGAGCCTTTCTTACGGTACTGGTCGACTTTTTCAAATACACTTTTCTTAACATCTAAACGCTCAACAACAACTTCTATTATCCAATCCACATCTGCAAGTTTTTCCATATCATCGTCCATATTGCCAACTTCAATTAATTCAAGACTTGCTTTTGAAGTGATTGGTGATGGCTTTTGCTTTAATAAAGCCGCTTTACTTTGTTGTGCTATTCGATTACGTACATCCTTATCCTCTAGTGTTAGTCCTTGCTTTTGCTCTTCATCTGTCAAGGATCTTGGCACGATATCAAGCATTATGGTTGGAATACCAATATTCGCCAAGTGAGCAGCAATTCCAGAACCCATAACCCCAGAACCTAAGACTGCAGCACGCTTGATTGTTCGCTTCATGATTTGTCCCCCAATCATTATTTGAATGAATACTCATTCATTTTTTTGTAAAAAATTAAGGACAGTCCCCTATCCATATATACTTACTATAATGTAATTTCAGATATTTCGCAATAAAAAATGCGAAGGAAAAATTATATTTTCATACACTTTCCTCGATCCCTATCCACTTAGCCTTACTAGTATCGTATACAAAAGCTTAAAATAGCCATTTTATTAAGAAGAGTAGCATCTACAAAAATGAAATCCCAAAACGTAATCATTCTTATTTACAAATCGTAACGGTTACGATATTATACAATATGTTCACTATTATTCCGATATTTTGTGAGGTCAATATGAAACCATTATCATCATATATTTCAATCATTATGATTATCATCCTTCTTTTTGGTTGCTCTAGTTCCTCTCAAGTTGACATACCAAAAGAGAAACTCTCTATTTATACATCGATTTACCCTATTCAATTTTTGGTTGAAAGGATTGGTGGGGATACTGTTGTTACTAAAACTATCTTCCCACCTGGCGTTGAAGCTCACTCATATGAGCCAACTGCAAAGGACATGGTATCCATTGCAAAGAGTGATGCATTTATTTATATGGGTGGTGGTATGGAAGGTTTTTCGGAGACAATTGCTTCCGCACTGGAATCCGAACAGGTTGAACTTATACCACTAAGTGCGAATGAAGAACTATTCGAGCATTCCCATACAACAGAAATACATGGGGCACGGGAAGAAGAGCACAACCATCATGATCACAATCCACATATATGGCTAGATCCGATACGAATGATACGTATGGGACAATCGGTAAAGGATGTACTAATAGAACTAAATCCAGATAAAAGAACAATCTATGAAAAGAATTTTAACAACTTGTCAATTGAACTTAAATTACTGGACAAGAAATTCAAGGAAACACTGCAAAATAAAACAAATAGAGAAATTCTAGTTTCCCATGCTGCCTATAATTATTGGGAGGATCGGTATGGAATTATCCAAATTCCTATAAATGGCATTACATCAAGTGAAGAACCCTCACAAAAAGACCTGGTAACCATTATTAAAGAAGCGGATAAAAGTAATTTGCATTATGTACTATTTGAACAAAACACAATTAATTCCGTATCAGCGATTATTCAAAAGGAAATTAGAGCCAAGGCGTTCGTTCTTCATAATTTAGAGGTGCTGACAGAAAATGATATCGAGCATGGCGAGGATTATTTTTCCTTGATGTATCGAAATCTAAACGTATTGGATAAAGTTACAAAATGAAAAGGAGTTACAATGCATGAATGACAAATCTATCATTTCTTTACAAGACATATCCTATTCCTATGAAAAAAAAGTCGTTCTAGATCATATTAATTTCACTATTGATAAAGGATCATTTATCGGGCTGATTGGTCCTAATGGTGGTGGTAAAACGACCCTAATAAAATTAATATTAGGAATTCTAAAGCCTGCTAGTGGATCCATTTCCTTATTTAATCAACCTATTGAGCAATTTAAGGACTGGAGAAAAATAGGCTTTGTCTCTCAGAAATCGAATTCCTTTAATAAGGGATTTCCTGCAACCGTATTTGAAGTAGTTTCTACTGGGTTGACGAGTAAAATAGGGTATTTTAAATTTTTCACGCAAAAACATAAAGCTAGTATAAAGAAAGCAATCGAGCTGGTTGGAATGGATGAATATGTATATGAGAACATTGGCAATCTATCTGGCGGTCAACAACAACGTGTCTTTATAGCTCGTTCACTCGTTAGCCAGCCTGAATTACTAATCTTAGATGAACCAACTGTCGGTGTTGATACAGAAAATGTGAAACGCTTCTATGAATTATTGCATGATTTAAACCGTAATCAAGGGATTACATTATTATTGGTTACGCATGATACTGGAACAGTGACTAAATTTGCAACTGATGTGGCATGTCTAAACAAAACCCTTCATTTCCACGGAAAACCGGGAGATTATGAGAAATTATCATCAGAGGAATTATCTAGAGCATATGGTCATTCTGTAAATTTAGTATCACATGACCATTAAAACGGGGGAAAACAAATGATTGCTGATTTAATACAATTTGACTTTTTACGAAACACTTTTTTAACGGGTATACTAATCGGAATTATCGCACCTTTACTAGGAACATTTATCGTAGTGAGGCGTCTGTCCTTAATTGCAGATGGACTATCGCATGTAACTTTGGCAGGTATTGCATTTGGATTGTTTTTAGAAAAAAAATTTACATTTATATTACTACCTCCATTATATAGTGGCTTAGCATTTTCGGTTTTAGGCTCTATTTTCATTGAGAAGCTTCGCAGTGTGTACAAATCCTATCAAGAAATTGCAATTCCCATCATTCTATCTGGTGGGGTTGGCCTTAGTGTCATTTTTATTGCACTTGCAGATGGATTTAATACGGAATTGATGAATTTTCTCTTCGGTTCAGCTTCTGCTGTTAGTCAAGGCGATTTCATTACAATTCTAGCAATATCTATATTGGTTGTACTTATTATTTATTTATTTTATAAAGAGCTATTTACACTCTCATTTGATGAAGAATATGCTAGTGTATCGGGAATACATTCAAAACAGATTCATTTACTATTTATTATATTAACAGCACTTGTCATTGCTGCCTCCATTCAAATAGTTGGTGTGCTATTAGTTTCTGCATTGATGACACTACCAGTTGCAGCAAGTATGCGAATTGCAAAAGGCTTTAAACAAATGATGTTTCTTTCTATTGCATTTGGTGAGCTAGCTGTTATGATAGGATTAACGTCAGGTTATTACTTAAATATTCCTCCTGGGGGGACAATTGTAGTTGTAGCGATTCTTATACTGCTTATCACAATCGGCATGAAGAAATTACGTATTCGAAAAGCGTAAGGCGCCGGGGTGTACATGGCTGTTGCTATTTAACCAAAACTAGTACTTTCTTACTCTGAAATAAAGGTGGGGAACTAATCATGAATACAACGGACGCAATTGAACTCTTAAAACAAAAAGGCTATAAAACAACAGGTAAAAGAAAAGATATATTATCTTATTTCGAGGAAGCAGATGGCTACCGAACTGCTAAGGATCTCATTCAACATCTTGAAGAAACCTATGAGGGAATAAGCTTTGATACCATTTATCGTAATCTCCATTTATACAATGAAATGGGGATCTTAGAAACTACTGAATTAAATGGGGAGAAGCATTTTCGCATGAACTGTACCCATCATCATCATCACCATTTCATTTGTAAGGACTGTGGAAGAACAAAAGAAATTGATGTTTGCCCAATGGAAGAAGTTAAAAAGTCCCTTAAAGATTACGATATTGAGGACCATAAATTTGAAATTTATGGCTTATGTCCAGAATGTCAAAGGGTTTAAATCATAGTAAGCTGTACCTTTCTGTCGGAATAGGAGGAATGATTGGTGCTACATTGCGTTATAGCGTATCCCTCCTATTCGCAAATAATATACTATTTCCTTATGATACCTTATTCGTCAATCTTATTGGGTGCTTTATTTTAAGCTATTTACTTCATCAAGACCTTGTAAGAAGGAATTTTAAACCAGAGATCTTTACAGGTAGTACGACTGGTATTATAGGCTCCTTTACTACTTTTTCAACTTTTTCCGTTGAGGTAGTATCGTTATTCCATAGTAGTATTTCGTTCGCAATATTTTATATTATAATAAGTATCGTTGGCGGAATTTTTCTATGCTATATTGGCTATTTATGTGCTACTAAAAGGCAGGAATCTAAATGAGTTTTTTATATGTTGCTGTTGGAGGGT
Organism: Ornithinibacillus bavariensis; assembly: GCF_018333235.1. Classification (GTDB taxonomy): domain Bacteria; phylum Bacillota; class Bacilli; order Bacillales; family Amphibacillaceae; genus Ornithinibacillus; species Ornithinibacillus bavariensis. The sequence continues at coordinate 96,435 of NZ_BORP01000008.1, forward strand.
TTTTTGGAAGTATTCTCCGTTTTTATATTTCAACCAAATTAGACAAACGATTAATTGGGACTTGGATTGCTAATATTACAGGCGCATTGCTTCTTGCTTTCATTGTATATGCCCATGAAACCAGAATCTTGTCTGAGGCATTTTGGCTATTTTTAGGGGTAGGGTTTTGTGGGGCCTATACGACTTTTTCGACATTCGGTAATGAAGTACTTCAACTTTTATTACAGAAACAATTCGTACAGGCCGCTTGGTATATTCTAATTTCCATACTTGTCTCTATTAGTATCGTTTCGTTGATACTATGGAGCTTAAGATATCAATTTTAATCCAACTGCAGCGACGATAACCATACCAATAAAAATTATGCGCCAAATGTCTTTGGACTCATGATATATTATCATGCCAATTAGTACACTACCTACCGTACCTATAGCCGTCCAAATGGCATAAGCAGTTCCCATCGAAATGGTTTGCATAGCAATTGATAAAAAGAGAAAGCTCATTGTAAAACCACCAACTAGCAGCAGGAAATTTCCAATCGTTTTTTTCTGATTAACTCTATTAATTCCAGTCACACCAAGTATTTCTCCAACTCCTGCAATAATTAAACATATCCATTCCATTTAAAACTGATCTCCTTTCTGCTTCGGCTCTTTTGTTACGGCTTTTAAGCCGATAACACCTGTTAATAATACTAAAATTAGTACTATTTTTATTGGATTAAAAGGTTCATGAAACACTACCATTTCCAAAAGTACTGTCAGTGCCGCACCTGAACCTGTAAATACAGCGTAGGATGTACCTACTGGTAGCTTACTGGAAGCAACAATAAGTAAATGCATACTTACATAAATAGCAACAATCGTAAGCACCCATGTCCACCAACTATTAGCATGTTTTAGTCCAGTAACCCAGCCTACCTCAAAAACGACACCTATCCATATTAAATTCCAATATTTATTCATCATGCCACCTCATTTTTCTTTTCATTTATTTAATCAGATTTTCCTTCATTCATAGCTCCTACTAAAATGGTAAAAGCCCGGGAAAGATATCAAAATAGATGATATCCTCCCGGGCTTTTCTCCCTCCGTGTACACTTTCGTGCGTTTTCTCTCGGACCAGACCATTATTATGCGGAACCCTAGAAAACCTTTTATGCAATTACTTATAGTATATCACATGAACAGTTACTTTTCATTTAAACTTCTTCTAATACTGAAAGTCTATTCTCTAATCTCTTCAAAGTAAGCTTTATTTCTTCTTGTTCTTTTATAGTAATCTCTTGACCACCATATCTAACCTTTTGATATATATCGATATTTTCCTCAAAACCAAGTCGCTGAAACCAATCTTCTAATGACTCATAGGATAAGCGTCCCATTTTAAGCTTTGCTGCTCTTTTTTCAAATTGATACATTAGTTTTCGTACAGGATGATCTATTTTGACCTTCTTTTTTCTAAAAAGCACTTGTTTTCTTCTTCCAGGCAAATCTAGCTTTTCTTCCGTTTTATTAAAATTTGAAGGAGAGGTTATATTTCTTTCTCTTACTTTTGCTTTCATCGCTCTGTATATTGCTAATATGAACATAATAATGAGCGCACAAATTATAATCACCATGAAAAAATCAAGATTACCAGCACTCGACGCTTCCTCAGGCAACTCAAAAGGTTCATCCTGATTTACCAACTCAACACCCTGCATTTCATTTGCTGAATGATTGTTAACAAAATTATTGATAGGAAGAAAGTCAAATATATTCACGATTCCCGTTAAAATAAAAGAAAGGCTGTCACCAACTAAATTCCATAACCCATTTGCCATCAATGTTAAGGAGTCTCTTAACCAATAAATAACAACAGTAAAAACGGTAAACGTGACAATCCATTTCAGCCACATGGTACGATTAAAGGACTTTCTTTCCTCACGATCAATTTCTACCAAATTACTGATTGTATATCCGAGCATATTTACAATAATTTGGACCAATGGAAGAATAACTAGCTGAATATCCCTTACAATTAATATTCCTAATAATGTAAGAAATATAGACATGCTTAGATAGGCTGTCTCTGAGTTATAATATAATCTAGCTCGGATTACAATATACCGCCAAGCTATGATTCCGGCAAATGCTATACTCAAAAAAAGCGGATAGCCTAATAAAATAAAAACATAAGTGATAATCGGAATGAGTGCTACATACGGTGTATAACTCTTAAAAAATTTGGCGCAAATTGAGAAGACGAAAGCAATTCCTACTATAATTAAGAAGTATCTCCACCATGAGATCTCTCGAAAATAATAGAAACTAATCGGAAGTGCTAGCAAGTAAAAGATGATACCTTCACTTATTAGGTAATAAGCATGTGTTATTAGCATATTTTTCGGGTGCATTTCACATCATCTCCTTGTGGACCTTAACGATTAGTTGTGAGCTTACTTTCCATTTTCCTCAACTGCTCTCTCAATTGATTACGTTCATTCTCGCTCACTACTATTTCTCCATACCGTACTCTTTGATAGACACTGATATTAGCTTCAATGCCTATACGTTTAAACCAGTCCTCTAATGTCTCATTATACTTTCTTCCTTTATTTAGTTTCTTTGCCTTCCGTTCAAACTGGAAGACCATTTTACGGATTGGATGTTCTGGAGCTTTAAAAACCCGCTTAATAAATGATGTCTTATCTTGACTCATATAAGTTGTCTTCAAACTATCAATGGTACTAATTACAGGGACATCTCGGGTTTCTATCTTTGATAGTTTAAGTTTTATTCTTTTCCTCATTGTCAGCAAAAGAACAATTACCAAGACAAACAGACTAATAAAAAGCACTGCAAATATTAATAAGCCAGACATTTGATCAACTACATTGTGCTCCTCAAGTGGCTTAACAAATTCATAATCCTCTTCACTAAGCTTCCTATCCGCCCAACTACGTTTTTCAACTGTGATAAAGCTCATAAAATTAGAGATTGATAGAAATAAACCACCTGTTGCATCTATTAAGATGCCCCAAATTTGAGCAGTGATTGAGCGTAATACACCAAACAAGAGATAGAATGTTCCTGCACCTGTAGCAAGAATACCAGTAAAATATATTAGTAGTTTAGAACTAATTTCCTTCTTTTCTACTTTTGAAACGTACACATAATGGCTTAAAATGTAGCCAGCACATAGAATAACAAACAGTAAAAAGGGGTAGATCATGATATGGCTTTCATGAACTAAGCTACTTACAAGTACTGTTAGAATAGCTGTAATTAGGACATAAATCGCTTCCCTTTTTATAAATTCTTGGTTTCTAATGTTTATATAACGCCATACCAATAATAGTGATAAGGAGATAGACATGATTATAGGATAATTTAGTAAATGAAATAAGACAAAAAGACCTGGCACTACCATGAAATAAAGAAATAATGTAGGTTTATATTTTGTAATGATAGTAAATAGGATACAAGCTCCAATAACGACTGCTAAATAGCTCCAATAAGGTACAAAGAAAAAGCGATGATAAAAAAAAGGGATAGCTATTAAAAAAATAATAATAGCTTCACTAAGAAAATGATAGGCATATGCAATCAAAGGATGATTATGTTGCATTCTTAATTGTCCCCCTCTTCATCGGCCGTACAAAGGCACCATTATCCCCTTCCATGATATGATAGACACTATTTTGTACCTGTTTCCACGAATGGATCATTTCCAAAGCTCCATCTGGTATATCCCCAATGAAAATAATCGTCTTTGGCTGGATTAATTGCTTTCCGATTTGGTATAGCATTTTATTAAATGGTAAGATGGGTGATTGCTTATGTACCCTTGCCAGCATTTCAAGAGCATGCATATAATGGTTTTTTCCTTCACCTTCATGAAGATGAAGGTATTTCTCCTTCCCAGGTTTTCGAGCATTAATAAAAATCTCAAATGGGATACGCATTTTAGTCGCATACTCACTTAAATAAGCCGTATAAGATAATAGATTTTCCAGATTTTGATTAAAGCTCACCATATTTTTATTGTTTTGTGTGCCTAAGTTAATAATAAAAATAAATGAGCGATCTACTACTTTCTCATAGATATTCGTTTGAAGCTTTTGTGTTTTTACACTTGCCTTCCAGTTAATCTTATGAAAAGGATCACTGTAGCTATAGTCTCTAGTACCTAAAGGACTTTGCGCATCTTCAAATGGCGAGTAATTTAACCTACTTTCCCCAGGCATCATATGAAATACCGCATGAATCCCATGAACGGGTAACAATTTCGGATAAACTATGAATTCCGTACGATGAAAGTTAGTGTATCGTAAGCGAACCATATTAAAATTAAGTAAGTGCGGAAAATAAAAAGAAATATTTCTTATTCTAGCCACTCCACGTTGTTCTGCAACCACCGGAAATTCAACTAAGGTCTTCTTCTTTTGGATAACAGATAATGGAAGCTTGATTTCCTTCCAATAATCCTTTTCACTTTTTACAATCGTATATGCCTTCATTGCTGCACCAAGATTAAAACTAAACTCACCATTAATATGTGCAAATATCGATCGATTTTGGATTTCGAAGCGAAATGTTGTTTCTTCACCAGGAAATAGTTTAATTGTATTCCGTTCATTCTTTAAATGAAGACTTTTCTCTAAGCTCTTGTCATAGATTTTGTAGGCAATTAGATATGCAGCAAAGATACCAACAGCAATAAATACAATTGCTGACTTAAAAATGACACCAATGATAAAAAATACGACTAAAGCTAAAAGAATATAATCAAAACTCCTTGAATCATCCGTGCCAACTTCCTTCCGCCAACTCATTAGTTTACTGCTCCTTCTTCTACAGGTACAGAAACCGCTTCGAGAATTTCACTTACGATTTGATTTGCTGTCTTTTTAATAGCACCCTCCATTGTTAGTATCAAACGATGACCAAACACATACGGAGTTAATTTCTTAATATCATTTGGTGTTACATATTCTCTACCATCTAAAAATGCCTTAGCCTGAGAAGCACGCATTAGTGCAAGCATTCCTCGTGGACTTATTCCAAGTTCTACTTCTTCATGATCTCTAGAAGCATGAACTAAATCTAATAAATAATCATAAACAACTTCAGAAATGGTAACATCCTTAATTTGCTGTTGGATAGAGCGAATTTCTTCTAAGGATAATACTGGTTGAATATCCTTGTATGGATCTCTTGTACGATAAGTGGTTAAAATTTGTCTTTCTTCCTCTTTTGATGGATATCCAATATCTACTTTAAATAGAAAACGATCTAACTGTGCCTCTGGTAGTGGAAATGTTCCGTAGTTACTTTCAACTGGATTTTGAGTAGCTATCACAACAAATGGTGCTTCTACCTTTATTGTTTCACCGTCAATCGTTGACTGGTATTCCTCCATTACCTCCAGTAAACTTGATTGCGTCTTTGGTGTTGCCCGATTAATTTCATCAGCCAATAAAACATTCGAAACAACTGGGCCAACACGAAGTTCGAATTCCTGTGTTTTTGGATTAAAGAAACGAATTCCTGTAACATCACTAGGCAAAACGTCAGGAGTGAATTGAACGCGACTAAACTTTCCATCCATCACCTTGGCAAAGCTCTTAGCCAATTTTGTTTTTCCTGTACCTGGAACACTTTCTAGTAATACATGTCCACCAGCAAATAACGCAATAAACATTAAGTCTACAACATCTTCTTTTCCATAAATTACACGATTTAATGAATCCTTTGCTAAGTTTATGTTTTCCATCTATATCCCCCTAATTTTAATAAAAGTGTGATAATTGGGTTAATTATAACATGTCTTAATGTTTTTTACGATGATCAGTTTAAATAGGTTTCAAGTAATTTTTTGATTTATTTTCTTTAAATGCAAAAAAGAAGATAGTCACTTACATGACTATCTTCTAACACATTACAATCTAATAATTCTTATTTTCTTGATTTGGTAGCCATCATTTTCTTCTACGATAAATTGGAAACCATCCTGTTCAACAGCTGTTCCCTTTTTAGCTTCTACATTGTGATTTATTATCCAACCAGCAATTGTATCCACTTCTTCTTCATCTAGATTAATGCCAAGGTATTCATTTAGTTCATATAGTAATAATTTTCCATCAACTAAAATAGTTCCGTCTTCCATTTCCTCAATCATTGGTGTCTCATGAGCATCAAATTCGTCTCGTATCTCTCCAACAATCTCTTCGAGGATATCTTCAACGGTAATTAACCCTGCTGTTCCACCATATTCATCCACCACAATAGCCATATGAATACGGTCCTTTTGCATTCGAAGTAGTACTTGTTTAATTGGTGTTGATTCTGACACATGTAGAATTGGTCTAATATGAGATTCAATGGATTCCTTTTCGCTTGTTATGTGACCAGTAAATAATTCCTTAATATTAACTAGACCAATAATATGATCTTTATCACCATCAGCAACAGGATACCTAGTATACTGTCCTTCACGAATTACATTAATATTTGTTTCATAACTATCTTCTTTAAAAAAGCAAACCATTTCTGTACGTGGAACCATAATCTCTCGAGCTACTCTCTCGTCGAATTCAAAAATATTATTCACATACATCATTTCTGCTTTATTAATTTCGCCATTTTTATAGCTCTCAGATAGAATTAGTCGAAGCTCTTCCTCTGAATGTGCATTGTCATTTTCTTGTACTACCTTAATGCCAAAAATGCGGACAATAAATTTCGCTATACCATTCAAAAGAAATGATATTGGATACAAAATAACACGAAGAAATAACAATGGCTTTGCCAGATTTAATGCCATTACTTCTGCTTTCTGAGTAGCTATATATTTCGGCACCAATTCACCAATAACTACTCGTAATACTAGAATAATGAAAAAGGCAATTAGAAATGATAATACACTAGTAGTAGCATTCGTCCATTCCAATTTTGTAAAAACTGTCTGGAAGGCCGTCTCAATAGAGCTCTTCCCTAACCAACCAAGCCCCAATGCTGTTACTGTAATACCTATTTGACATGCATTTATAAACGTATCAAGATTGTCATCAATCTTTCTCAAACTAACCGCTTTCGTATTACCTTCTTCAATTAATTGGTCAATTCGACTAGAACGGACCTTAACAATAGCGAATTCGGTTGCTACAAAGAATGCGGTTAAGAGAATCAATGCAGCAACCCAAAGTAAGTTAACTATATCCAATTAGGAAGAGGATGCTCCTATAGATCTTCTCTCAATAAAGAGCGACTGGATCTACCTCTAGTGGAGCAACCTCACTTCACCTCCTGATTTTTTAGAAACTAAATTATTTAATATTCCGTCCATATTGTAGATGATTCACTCCATAGGAAAACAGAACCATCTATTTTAATACTTATTACATTTTTGATTGCCTTCCCATCAGAATCACCTACCTCCCTATTATGATTATATTCTATCTCATAAAATCAGTCTACAAAATTTTTTGAATCATAAATATCAAAGAAGATGAGTCATAAATGCTTACATCCCTACTAAAAATCCATTTCTAAATAACATTAGAAAAGACAGCTATTCTTACGAAATAGCTGTCTTTATTTTCAAATGTGATTATTTTACAACACGTCTAACGTGTCCACTGAAATGATTTTTCCAATAACCAGAAGTCATATCTGCAACGGCTAAGCCAGTTGAGTTCTGAGCACCGATGAATTTACCATTTCCAACATAAATTCCAACATGTCCATTCGTTTTGTACGTATTGAAAAATACTAAATCACCAGGTCTTATATCACTATAAGAAACTTTTGTTCCTGAATATTGCATTGCTGCTGTACTAGATGGTAAGGAAATTCCAGCCTGTCTATATGCCCAAGATACAAAACCAGAACAATCAAACCCACCTGGTCCTTTTCCTGCCCATACATATGGAGTCCCTAAATGAGGGTATCCAGCATTGATTGCAATTTGAGCAGCGTTACTGCCAGCTTTTGTTACACTTGCTCCACTACTTAACTGAGTAAGTGAATTGGATTCTGATGACTTCGAGCTACTAGAACTAGTGGAAGCTACAGGATTAGAAACTACACGATTTGCTGCTATTTGACGGTTAACTTCGCTTTCAATAGAAGCTAATGAGCTTTCTTCAATCTTTAAATCAGAGATTTTAGCCTGTAAGGTGTCTTGTTTTTGTTTTAATTCTTTTTTCTTAGCATCATTTTCTTCTTTTTGTACAAGAATAGTTTCTTGCATGCCTTTTAATTCAGTTTGTAATTCGGATAGTTCATCAAGCTTTGCAGTTACCGTTTGTTTATCTTCTTCAAGCTGATTTACTAAATCAGCATCAGATGAAGTAATTTTATTGACAGCAGTTACTCGACTAATGAAATCAGTAAAGCTATTAGAACCAAAGATTACATCAAGGAAACCAATATTCCCGCCACTTTTTTGGTAATTCATCATTCTATTACTTAAAATATCATATCGCTTATTTATCTCATCTTGAAGATCAGCGATCTCTTTCTTTTTTGTATCGATATCTTTGTTTGTATCATCTATCATTTTTTGATTCGCTTTTAAAGCCTGTTCAACTTGTTTAATTTCTTCGTTTAATTCTTTTAAATCCATTAAAACATCTGCTATTTGTCCTTCTGCTTCTGATAGTTTTGCTTTAATAGATGAACGTTCATTTTGAATCTGTGCTTGCTTATTTTGTAAATTATTAATTGTTTCTGCATGTGCTGTACCGATAGCAAAATGGCTTGAAATACCTACTACTGCTACTGTAGCTATTGTTACGAAAGACTTCTTCACGTTTCTTTTCCCCGCTTTCCAGACTTTCTACGAATCTACTAATTTATTTTATTTTCTATGTAACTTTATTAAATCTATTAATCAATTAAGTAAAAGTATAGCATCCATAGGTTTCACAATTATTATTGTTGTGTTACAAAAGTATTTCAATATATAGTACCAACTACTAATATTTACTACAACTTTAGCCCTAGAATAATAGGGAGAACATAAAAAAGGACAGCCCCTTCTAGTAGAACTGTCCCTATTTCTAGTTGTTTAAACACTACCGAGGTACCACCAATTATACCTCAACAAAAGTCCTGTACAGACCACACAAAAATAGACCATGTACCTTTAATAAGCTTACATGGTCCTTTCCATTAAAAGAAAATTATATAAATAATAATCACTAATACAATGCGATAAATTGCGAACGGTACTAGTTTTATACGATCAATCAGCTCTAAGAAGAATTTAATGGAAATTAGTGCAAAGATAAATGCACTTATAAATCCAGCAATAAAGAATGGTAATGCATCGATAGAAAAATATTCCCAGTTTTTAATAAGAGATAGGAGACTAGCACCTGCCATGATCGGCACAGCCATGATAAATGTAAAATCAGCTGCTGCCCGGTGGCTCATTCCCATTAATACTCCCCCTGAAATAGTTGCACCAGAACGGGAGAAGCCTGGCCATAAGGAGAAACATTGGATAAGACCTACACTCAATGCCTGGCGATAAGTAATTTGATCAACCGTTTTAGCGGCTGGATCCTTCTGGGCATAGCGGTCAGCCACAATCATAAGGACCGCTCCAAGAAGTAAACCTATTAGTACAGTCTCTGTAGAAAACAAATGCTCGTCAATGAAATCCTCAAATAGAAATCCAAAAACACCTGCTGGAATAAGTCCCACAATTACTTGTGATAGCTTTAGTCTTTGTTGTGGTGAATCTACATGTTTTTTCCCTATCCGATTAAGTCCCAGCAAATCAACAAATCGCTTCCAAAATACTACTACTACAGCTAGAATCGATCCAAGCTGAATTACAACTTTAAATGTATTTGCGGTATATTTCCCTAGAAACTCCTGTGATTTTAACCACATATCATCTACAATAATCATATGTCCAGTTGAGGATACAGGCGCAAACTCTGTTAATCCCTCAACCAATCCTAATATAACTGCTTTTATAATTTCAAAAATATCCATTTGTCTTCCCCAATCTATTTACGAATTCTTTTTCTAATAAACAATATTCCTAGAATAATGATTACTATTCCAATCAGAAAATAGGTGATCGATGAATACATATCCATAAACGAAAGTATATGTTCCCAATTTTCCCCTAATGCCACGCCAACCATAATGAGAATTACATTCCAAATTAATGTACCTATTAATGTAAACAATAGGAAAAGTGTAAAATTCATATTGGCCATTCCAGCAGGGATAGAAATCAAACTACGTACTAGTGGGATCATTCTACAAAATAAAACCGTCCAATACCCGTAATTGTCAAACCAGTGATCAGCCTTTCGAATATCTTCTTTTTTAATTCGGATAATATGTCCCCACCGATCAACAATTCTTTCTAATCGTTCTACATCAATTAGTAGACCAATTCCATATAGGATGATAGCGCCAAGCACCGAACCACTTGTTGAAGTAATAATTACTCCCATTGCAGTTAAATCTGATTTTGTTGTTAAAAAACCTCCGAAAGGTAACACAATTTCTGAAGGTATCGGTGGAAATACATTTTCTACTAGCATCATGAAAAATATCCCCGTATAACCATACTGTTCCATTATATTCGTTATCCACTCTTGCATAGTTGCCCTCCAACGGAAACCAGTTAAGTTCATGGCTCCAACATTTTGTCCATATAAATATAATCGACAATTGATCAAAATATGCACATTTAACTATATATGAAAAAAGAAGAACTCGTCCACTACTAAATAAAAAAAATTCACCAGTCGTTAATCAAACTGGTGGTACAGACTACTTTTATTCTTCAATTCTGCATAAAGGACTATCATCTGGCAAATTCTTAAGATTTTAATTGAGCCATCTGCTTCCCAATAATCTTTAAATCACCCAAAATAGAATCGAGTAAATCAGGATCAACAAGAAATTTCAAACCATAAAAATATTCCTTAAATCGTTGTTTCTTCCATACTAATCGACCTTGAATCGTATAGTTCTGATTATTTAATAAGAAATGAACGGTTACCTTAATTTCTTGGTGACTATCAACAGGAAGGGGTATAGATGTAACTATTTTCATCCCTTTCAAGCTCAGGTCTAGCATTTTAGCCTTACGATCAGATAATGTCATTCTTTTTCCATTAATTTCATCAACCTGAAAAATAATCGGTAAAGGCTCACCAAACTCAAAACGAAAGGCTTCATCACGTTTGAACCGCATCAATAATCCCTCATTTCTTATCATTTAACCCTATATTAATAGGAATCCTCCAATAGAGCAATAATGATCGACAGCACTCCTACCTTTGCATGTAGTGAAGACGAATAGGTTAGTAAACTAAATTTCTAGCTCACACCTATTTTTTAGTTATCATCTATGTTAATCCTTATTTTTCTTAGCCTTTTCTACTTTGTCCCTACCAGAATCTAAATTATCAACAAGTTTCTCTGCAAGTCGTCGGTAGAAATTACTCATATTGACGAGAGAGGCAATAAGTAACAGCTGTTCTAAATAATCCTCATCTTTATCTTGTAAATGTCCAATTTCTTCCGTCACTTCCTGTGAACATTCTCCAACATCCTCATAAAATCTGTCCACATTTCGCTCGGACAGCTTTAAATAACTTTTATATATTGTCTCAACCGGAAAACTTTCTTCCATGATTTTTTGATTTAATGTATCTAAGGTTATTTTAATATCGTTGATTGAGAGCGCACCTTTTAGCTGATAGATTAAACCAATCAGCATAATATGCTCTTTCGAATACTTCTTATTTTCAATAGGAAAAAATAATTTACCTTTTGCATAATTATTTATCATTGTTTTGGTTAATACTTTGTCATCCTCATTTCGCTTTGTTTTCTCTAGCTTACTCTCAAAAATTTGAATGACTTGATCCATATATAAATCAATATTAGGTAATTCATCAATTAATAATTGATTATCTAGGTGCAAGTTCTCCACTATAGTCTTAATATCTTTCATGGTTTACCTCGTTTATTTTTTATCCTTATTATAATTAAGACAACCTTGAAAGTAAATGTTGACTACTTGATAAAACACATGTATTATTTAATGTAGTTATCAAAACTACATGGAGGGGTTTAATTAACATGAACACATATATTCGCGAACCAATCAATGGCTTTACTCATTTATTCGGAGCTCTTATATCTTTTGCTGGGTTATTGGCACTAGTAATAAAGGCATCTATTGATTCTGGATCACCACTTGCTATTACTGCGGTAACCATATTTGGAATTAGCCTTATCTTACTTTACTCTGCATCTGCAACCTACCATATGGTAGTTGCTAAGGATCATATCATCGCTTTCCTGCGAAAAATAGATCATTCCATGATATTCATTCTAATCGCTGGTACTTATACTCCTATATGCCTAATAAGCTTAGGTGGTACAACAGGTTGGATTCTATTTATAGTGATAAATACACTTGCACTATTTGGAGTTTTATATAAATTAATATGGTTTCAAGCTCCTCGATGGCTTTCTACTGCACTCTATGTTGCAATGGGATGGATTATAATTTTCTTTAGTCCTTCATTATCAAAGGTTTTATCAACAGAAGGTATGCTTCTTTTACTATTAGGTGGTATAACATATACTTTAGGAGCCTTCATTTATTGGTTGAAACCAAAATTTTTAGAATTTAAACATATGGGATTTCATGAAATATTCCATCTGTTTATTTTAGGCGGTAGCTTCTTTCATTTCTTTTGTATCTTCTACTATGTTTTATAAACATGATATGAAGACTTTCACATCTATACAAAAAGGCGAGTAGCGTTTGAATTGCTACTCGTCTTTTGCTTTATCCAATGTTCCTTAATTGTTTATATTGCTTTGGAGTTATACCATTATATTTCCGAAACAAGGCAGTATAATAGCTTTGATTGCAAAAAGCAAATAAGATTGCAATATCAAGTAACGATGAATTCGTATGTTCTAGAAAATATTTAGATTCCTCAATTTTCTTTCGATTAATATATTCTATTAAGGGAAAGCCAACTATTTTTCGGAATAAAGTAGATAAGTAATTTGCACTCACATTTGCTGCATCAGCAATTTCTTGTAGCTGAATAGGCTGTAAAATATGATCGTGAATATAATGAACTGCTTTGTCCACTATTTCATTTTGATATGGATCCTTTTGGTAATCTCGAATCGCTTTTATAAAGGTTGTTACCATTTCATATTCAAGCTCTTGCAATAGCATAGGATCATCACGTTTCTCTATCTCTCGTATATAAATATCACTTAAATCAAATGCATATTCTGGGGTAACTCCTGCTTTTATTGTTGCCCTCGTGAATAATGTACAAGAACAAATCAATGAATTTTTTAATGATCTTAGTGGGTAATGGGAAAGCCTTGCTTTTTCTAAATTATTTATTTTTGACAACACTTCCTTAGCCTTTTCTTCGTTTGCTTGTTTAATCCAATGCAGTAATTCCTGTTCTAATTGATAAGAAGGATGAGCAAAAAGTGTTTCTTCATTTTCTTTTCTCGTATTCAAAAATTGTTTAATTACATCCTGCTGAATTGTTGATAGTTTTCTCAATCCTATCCCTCCTCAACATATGTATATTTTAATAAAAATCTTAAAATTCTAATATAATTATAGTATGTAAGCCTTTACAATTCAAGATAGCACACGCTTTACCAAACGATAAGGGGGAAATAGAATGAAAAAGGGTAAGCTTGGATATTTATGTTTTGTTTTCTTATCAATAGTAATCTTGGTAGCTTGTTCTAGTGATAAAGCATCTAATACTGCACAAAAAGATAACAAAAATAACACGACAACTGAAGAGAAAGTAACGATTAAGGTCGGAATCCAGAATGATAATACACCTGCAACACAAGCACTAATTGATGCATTTAATGAGAGTCAAGACAAATTCGTTATCGAGTGGGACCCGCTTACAAATGACTCCGCCCAAATGCATGACCAACTTTTAAATTCATTAAATAGTGGTTCTAGTGAATATGATGTTCTCTCACTTGACGTAGTATGGGCAGGTGAATTTGCTGGAGCGGGATTTTTAGAACCAATTGATGTTTTTATGAAAGAGGCTGGATTCAGTAAAGACCAATTTAATACTGGTTCAATGGCATCGGGAAATTATACAGGGAAGCAATATACTCTTCCTTTCTTTCCTGACTTGGGACTATTATATTTCCGTAGTGACATTGTAAGTGAAGAGGATGCGATAAAATTAGAAAGTGGTGACTACTCATACGAGGACCTGTATGCCATGGCCGAAAAATATACAGGTGAGAAAGGTACAAAATATGGATTCCTTTATCAGTCGAAACAATATGAAGGCTTAACAGTTAACGTGACTGAGTTTACCAATTCCTACAACAATGTTCAAACAGGTTTAGAATCCATGTATAAATTTACGAATGCAGATTTTTCACCAAGTGATTTATTAAACTATACGGAAGCTGAAACACATACAAATTTTGAACAAGGAAATGCAGTATTTGCACGTAACTGGCCATATCAATTCGGACGAATTAAAGGACAAGAAGATGGTGTTACTATTTCTTTAGATCAGGTTGGAATTGCCCCTCTTCCAAATGGTGGAGCAGTAGGTGGTTGGTTACTTGGAATTAATAAGAACTCCGAAAATATCGATGGTGCATGGGCGTTTATAGAGTTTGCAGCAGGCAAAACCGGACAAAAAATAATGGCTACTGAAGGTGGGTATTTACCCGGATTCAATACTCTACTTGAGGATGAAGCGGTTATAGCTGGAAATGAATTACTTTCTTATCCAGGATTCCAGAATGCTTTAGCCAATACACTTGCACGCCCAGTATCACCTGACTATAACGCTGTGTCCGATACGATTCAAGTAGAATCCCATAAATATTTAAGCTCAGGAGAAGGACTTGATACAATTTCTTCGGCTATTGAAGAGTCCGCAAAGACTGAGTAAATAACGGTTTGCAATAAAATAGGTTGAAACTCCTTATGAGCAAATTTCATAAGGAGTTTCCATTTTATCATAAGGCAAGTCATATGAACCGTTGCGAGGTGAAAACAAGGCAAGTCATATGAACCGTTGCGAGGTGAAAACAATGAGGCAAAAGCTAGGCTTTAGTGGTTGGTTGTACCTATTACCAACGTTAATTCTTATCGGTATCTTTTCCTTATGGCCAGTCGTTCAATCAATTACGTATACCTTGTTCGATTATAAGCTAAATGATCAGCAAAAGGCTGGACTTTATTTACAAGAGAGATTTAACACCGATTTATTTCAAGAAACTGTCCTTTATATCGACCTATTTTTATCCGAGGACTTAACTAATATCACAGATTCAAAAGACAAGGAAAAAGTAGAAACTGTACTACAAAATCTCAATAGAGTTGCATCGTCCTATACAGACGATAAGGGTATTATTGAAATTTCTAAGGAAGAACGATTAGAAATTAATCAGCTGTATGAAAATACGAAAGCTTTAATAGAACATTTAACGAAGAATTATTCCTTAACACATACGGATAGTCTTCCCTTACTTGTCGAGGATATTGAAAAAAGCATGATACCATCCAACTTTATCGGTTTAAAAGCTTATAAGGAAGCTCTAGGTGATAAGCGAATTCACATCGCATTAGGAAATACTTTTCTATTTACTTTCGTATCGGTAGCAATTGAATTGATACTTGGGCTAGGGCTAGCACTCATCCTAAATAAAGCTATAGTTGGGCAAGGTCTAGTAAGAACGACCTCCCTTATTCCATGGGCAATCCCTACAGCAGTTGCAGCGTTAATGTGGTGTTATTTATATGATGGAACTAGTGGAATCGTCGCACATTTTTTTGAGAACCTCGGCCTTATTAGTCAATCGCAAAATCTTCTATTAAGTCAAGGTGGAGCTATGGTGTCGACGATATTAGCAGATGTATGGAAAACAACGCCATACATGGCACTTCTCTTATTAGCAGGCTTACAAAATATTCCTTCTACTTTATATGAAGCAGCATCCATCGATGGGTCATCCAAATTCAAAAGCTTTTTTACAGTAACCCTACCATTACTGAAGTCTTCTATTCTGGTAGCTTTACTCTTTCGAACACTTGATGCGTTTCGTGTATTTGATTTAATTTTTGTCCTCACTGGTGGAGGACCAGGGGGAGCTACTGAGACCCTATCCATTTATGCCTATAAAACGATGTTTGGACAGACTAATTTTGGATATGGATCTGTTGTGGTCATGATTATGTTTGTTTGCGTTGCTATTATCGCTATGATATTTGTCCGGCTACTCGGTAAGAATCTACTAGATCGTAATTAAGGGGGGAGCACATGAAGAATAATAAACGTAAATTTTTATTTGCTTTTGGCATTGTTGTCATCGGTTACTTATTTATTATGGTTTTTCCTTTTATTTGGATATTTATTACATCCTTTAAAACTAGCGGTGAAATTTTCGGTACCGGAGCTTTTAATGTAATTCCCGAGAACCCCACCCTGAAAAACTATGTAACCATTCTCTTTGAAAAAGGGATATTACGAGCAATTTTAAATAGTCTTATCGTTGCTACTTCAACAACTATATACGTTATTATTGTCGCATCTCTATGTGCCTATGCAATTTCACGCTTTCATTTTAGAGGAAAAAGCATTTTATTAGGCTTGGTTTTAGCAGTTTCCATGTTTCCACAGATGATTATAACTGGTCCTATTTATAATTTATTCTATGATTTGGATTGGCTAAATAGTTATTTTGTTATTCTTCCGTACTCCACAATTACGTTACCAATGGCGGTATGGATTTTAGTTACACATTTTAATCAAATCCCACTAGCACTTGAAGAATCTGCAAAAATAGATGGGGCATCAAGAGTACAAACACTAACAAAGATTGTGTTTCCGTTGGCAGCTCCTGGGGTCTTTACAACCGCTATTATTACCTTTATCGCTGCCTGGAATGAATTTCTGTTAACCATAACATTAAATACCGAATCAAATTTTCACACTGTTCCAGTTGCTATATCCTTTTTACGTGATCAATTTTCAATCCTTTGGGGAGAGGTTGCAGCTGCTACAACTATTGTTACGATTCCAACATTAATAATCGTCTTGTTTTTCCAAAGACAGATTGTTTCAGGACTTACCTCTGGTGGAGTTAAGGAATAAAAAAATTAGCGCATTCAACATAATTTGTTCGTCTGGAGTGATACTACTTGTCATGGAAAATACAATCAAAAAACATAGATTTTGAAAAACTATTAATCGAAGAAAGCTTGTTTTTTAATGGGAATGGCTATATCGGAATACGTGGTAATTTAGAAGAAGGTTTGCCAGAACATGTAGAAACAATCCGTGGAACTTATATCAATGGCTATCATGATATCGTCAACATCCCATATGGGGAGAAACTATTTGGTTTTCCCGAAACACAACAAAAACTAGTAAACATTATGGATACACAAGGAATTGAAATATGGGTTGGGAGCGATCAGGAAAAGGAAAAGGTCTCTCTATATACTGGTGAAGTTCTATCCTATAACCGAATTCTTCATATGGATAAAGGATTGACAGAGCGAATACTACATTGGCGATCCCGTCAAGGACATGAATTAATCATAAAATTTACCCGACTTGTTTCCTTTCATATACAGGAGCTCTTCTATCAATTTGTTACATTAACACCGATAAGTAATCCTATTCCCGTTCAGATTGTGTCGACAATGAATGGGGACGTGAAAAATTATGCGAATAGAAATGACCCTCGAGTTGCAAGTGATGATAAAAAGCATATCAAGATTAATCAGCTATTACAGTGTGAGGACTATAGTTTCATAGAATTGGAGACATGTCGTTCAGGCCTCCGGTCAGCTGCTTTATCAACAATGAAGCTATCCAATCCATATGCAAAATATCGTTATGAAATGAAGAAATCAGCTATTGTATCTACCGTTGATTTTCAATTATCAGCGGAAACTTTCTTAGATAAACGAACATTTATAGCTGAATCGACAAGATATGAGGAGTTAAGAAAAGAATTAGTTGCTATTAAAAAAGAATCAGCTTCCCTAAATTATCATGAGATTGCTATTCAGCAAAAGAGTTACATGAATTCATTTTGGAACGATACCGATGTCATCATTCAAGGTGATGAGCAAATTCAAGAAGCTATTCGTTTTAATTTGTACCACCTACTACAATCGGCTGGACAGGATGGGAAAACAAGTATTGCAGCAAAAGGCCTTTCTGGTGAAGGTTATGAAGGACATTATTTTTGGGATACAGAAATTTATTTACTCCCTATGTTTACTTTGACAAATCCAGCACTAGCGAGAAAACTATTACTTTATCGATATACGATTCTTAATTCTGCTAGAGAAAGGGCAAAGGAGATGGGCCATAAGAAGGGAGCCTTGTATCCTTGGAGAACAATAACAGGAAAAGAGTGCTCCTCCTATTTTCCTGCTGGCACTGCACAATACCATATTAGTGCTGATATCGCTTATAGCTATGTTTATTATTTTTTAGCCACAAATGACATGGAATTTTTAAAGGAAGCTGGTGCAGAGGTATTACTCGAAACTGCAAGACTGTGGATTGAGGTTGGACATTTTAAAGAGGATCAATTCCGTATTGATACTGTTACAGGACCAGATGAATATACTGCGATCGTAAACAATAATTATTACACTAATGTAATGGCGAAATATAATTTACAATGGGCATATGACATTAGTTTGAAATTACAAATCGAAGAGCCAATATTTTGGAAAAGGTTAAAGGAAAAGCTTTCATTTACAGAGGGTGAACTAGAAAGCTTTAAACAGGCTGCAGAAAGAATGTACCTACCTTATGATGAAAATAGGCAGATAAATCCTCAGGATGACACGTTTTTACAAAAGGAAATTTGGGATTTTGAAGGTACACCAGCGGAACATTATCCGCTGTTACTACACTACCACCCGTTAACCATTTATCGATATCAGGTATGTAAGCAAGCCGACACTGTCCTTGCCCATTTTTTAGTGGAAGATGAAGCATCTGAAGCGGTGATCAAGAACTCATATGAATACTATGAGAAAATCACCACACATGATTCCTCGTTATCCTCATGTGTTTTTAGCATGATGGGAGCTAGAGTAGGCTATGTAGAAAAGGCATATAATTATTTCATTGAAACAGCTCGATTAGATTTAGACAATATCCAAGGAAACACCAAGGACGGATTGCATATGGCTAATCTGGGAGGGACATGGTTAGCAATAGTCGCAGGGTTCGCAGGTCTTCGATTAAAGAAGAATGGCATCTGCTTAAGACCTCAGCTACCCAAAGCATGGAAAGGCTACAAGTTTCCTCTGCAATATCAGGGACGTTCACTGTTTGTCCATCATAATCAAGATCATTTTACTATTGAGCTTCTAACTGGTGAGCCTGTTACTATTTCTATCTGGAATAAAAATTACCCCGTCACAAAGGATAAACCGATTAGCCTACCATCTGCTTCAAATGGGGGTATTAACGTATGATTAAAGCCTTTATTTTTGATTTAGACGGGGTCATCACCGATACTGCTGAATTGCATTATCAAGCATGGAAACGATGTGCCGAAAAATTAAATATTACAATTGATTCAAAGTTTAATGAACGGTTAAAAGGTGTCGGAAGGATGGAGTCTCTTGAACTTATCTTAGAGCATGGTGGGAAACAAAATCACTTCACGGAGAAAGAAAAAAGAATAGTAGCAGAGGAAAAGAATGAATACTATAGATCCTTACTAATAGAAAACCAATCACTAGAGATGCTTCCTAACATGCACACCCTTCTACTCGATATAAAACATTCCGGATATAAGCTAGCATTAGCATCCGCAAGCAGAAATGCTCCGTTAATTTTACAAGCGTTAGGAATTACTCAATTATTTGATTCACTAGCCGATCCGAGTATAGTGAAAGGAAAGCCTGCACCAGATTTATTCCTTCAGGCAGCAGCACTTCTAAAAGTGGAAACACAGGAATGTATTGCAATTGAGGATGCACAAAGCGGCATCGAAGCGATTAATCGAGCAGGAATGTTCGCGGTAGGAGTCGGAGAAGTTACCTATTTAAAACAGGCGGATTACGTTGTCCCTACCACAAAAGAATTATCATTGAACGAGATTTTAGTTAGATGGTGGGAGAAGGAGTATAATTAAAGATGGCGCACTGATTGTGCGCCATCTTTAATTAGTAAGCTATCATATCCGATAATACATAATGGTAAATTAACTTTTCTGTATTAATCAGAGATTTTTCATGTGTCCGTTCAAACGCATGAGAAGAGTCAATTCCCGGTCCAATTAAACCATGAACAATATCATGACCAGATTTAATGGCAGCAGATGCGTCTGAGCCATAATATGGATAAATATCTAGCTTGTATTCAATTGAATTTTTCTCTGCTAGCTCTACTAGTCGCTTACGTAAGCCATAATGATATGGTCCAGTAGCATCCTTCACACAAATAGATACCGTATATTCATCTGTAGACTGTCCATCACCCATTGCACCCATATCTATTGCCAAGTATTCCACTGTCTCTGGTGTAATATTGGAGTTTCCACCATAGCCAATTTCTTCATTATTGGAAATTAGAAAATGTGTTGTATAGGGTAAGGTTACATTCTCTTCCTTTAATCGCTTTATGAGCTGTAGTAAGATCGCGACACTTGCCTTATCATCTAAATGTCTAGATTTAATAAAACCATTTTCTGTAATTTCAACACGTGGATCAAAGGATACGAAATCTCCTACCTCAATTCCAAGCTCTCGAACTTCCTCAGGGCTACTAACTTCCGCATCAATACGGACTTCCATATTTTCTTGATTTCGTTCTGCTTTTCCTGCGTCCTTATATACATGAACAGAAGTTTGATGCATTAAGATCGTACCTGTATATGTTTTTCCGCTTGAGGTATGAATTTCACAATATTCACCTTCAATCGAGTTGTAGCGGAATCCACCGATAAGATCTAGCTTCAGACGACCACTACTTTTTACTTCCTTTACCATCGCACCTAGTGTATCCACATGAGCTGTTAGCATACGATGCTCATCTTGATTTTTACCAGGTAACATCGCTAGTAATCCACCTTTTCGGCTCCTCTTCGTTTCTACATTTAAATTCTTTAAGAAGTCTTCAGCAAATTGGATTACATTTGCGGTATATCCTGTTGGACTTGGAATAGAGACTAATTGCTTAATTAATTCTTTCGTTTCATTGACATTTGGATATGTAGACATGTTGAAATTCTCCTCTCTTTATATCAATTAATTCTATAGTATCGTTATTTCGTGTAGATGAACAGCGTTTATTACCTGCTTATGTAGAAAAAATTAAAGACATATGAATATCCCATTTCTCATTATCCCCTTACTTAAACAGTGTGTAATAAGAAGGTAATTTATTAGAAAGAGGAATTGATTAAACCATATTATTGTATGAAGGGTTTTTTAACTTGAATGACTAACCAGCTATTTTTGAATACTCTCCAAATGAAAGAGATTTCTCGTATAGGTTGACAGAGAATATATACTATTGATGTAATGAGAACAGTTTATTAGATGGTATTATTACTAAATCTGAACCAAGTGGGGACGTCCACAATGCTGGGTTTACAATACCCTTGAAATTGGCTTAATGACGATTGTTTTTATTTTATAAAGGCAGCCTGTGATGTCCATTAATTAGTAGACTTTTAGGATTTCCTCTTGATTAATTTAAAAATCATGTTATATTAGTTAATAATTTATATAATGAGTAATGCTTAAAAGCTATGAAGCGTTTTAGTAAAAGAATAAATATTGTATCCAAATCACGAACCTAGTAATTCACTTATTAGCAGCAAAAAGAGACTGGATGGTTGCTGAAAATCCAGGCGATAAGTAGGATGAAATACACCGTGTGCAGTTTTGGAAATAAAGAGTGAATGAGTGACATCATTAACAAGGGTGGTACCGCGGAGAGCTTCTTCGTCCCTATTTGGGGCAGGAAGCTCTCTTTTTTATTTCTCACATCATAGAAGAGACTTATATTTAAATTATTTTAGTTATCCTTCACTAGCTACACTTTTCCAATAATGAGCAATGTACGTTACGCTTATCTTTATAAACATAGGAGGTTATCAACATGAATCAAGTGAAGAGTGTATACACTCCAACCATTAGGGAAGCGATTTTTCTTACATTTTTTATTATCGGGACTACTAGCATTAGTATTATAAAATTTTCTGCAGCTCCACATATCCCTATATTAATCGCTATTTTCCTGTTAATTATTTTTGGACTTATAAAAAAGATTCCTTTTAGGCTTTTAGAGGAGAGCATGATAAAAGGGGCGCAATCTGGCCTAGGGGCTATTTTTCTCTTTTTTTTAATTGGTTTATTAATTGCTACATGGATTGTTAGCGGGACGATTCCGACCTTAGTATACACAGGTTTTCAACTAGCAACAGCTCATTTTTTCTATGCCATCGTCTTCTTGGTAACTGCTATCGTCGGTATAGCAATTGGCAGCTCCTTAACGACTTCTGCTACCATTGGCGTAGCCTTTATTGGGATAGCGTCAGCATTTGACGCTTCAATGGATATTACTGCTGGTGCCATTGTATCGGGCGCCTTCTTCGGGGATAAAATGTCACCATTGTCCGATACAACTAACCTTGCATCCACTATTATGAAAGTAGATTTATTTGAGCATATACGCAATATGGCGTGGACTACGGTGCCTGCATTTATAATTAGTTTTATCGTATACGTGTTACTATCTCCAAATGAAGCAAATGTTGATTTTAGTAAAATGGAAAGCTTTCAGGAGGGATTGAATGCAACTAATTTAGTCCATTGGTACAGTTTGCTTCCAATTGTCCTACTCGCAATATTTGCATTAAAGAAGGTTTCTGCATTTATCACGCTAGCATTTAACTCTATTTTTGCGATAATCCTTTCCTTTTTTCACTTTCATACAACTGGGAAAGAATTGTTCCAAATTATTTTTAATGGCTATGTATCTTCAACCGGAAACGAAGCCATTGACAGCTTACTCACTAGAGGCGGATTAAATAGTATGATGTCTACAATTTCTTTGGTGATATTAGCTCTAAGTATGGGGGGACTTACATTCGCCCTGGGAATTATCCCGGTTTTATTGCGATCAATTGAGAAAGCATTAAATAAGATTGGAACAGTTATCATGTCAGCAGCATTTACAGCCATTGGGGTGAATATTTTTATCGGGGAGCAATATCTGTCTATTATTTTAACTGGAGAAACTTTTCAACAATCGTTTGCCCGACTTGGTCTAGCAAATAAAAATCTTGGTAGAGTAGTAGAAGACGCAGGAACTGTAGTGAATCCACTCATACCTTGGAGTGTTTGCGGGGTGTTTTTAGCTAATGTCCTTGGTGTGAATACACTGCACTACTTGCCCTTTGCCTTTTTCTGTTTACTATCTCCAATCCTGACAATACTTCTTGGCTTCACTGGTAAGACTTTATCTTTTATCGAGCCCAAAAAGTAGGAGATCCAAAACGGGTCCTTGTAAAAAAATTAAACAGAGATGTAGTTATTCACTTACTAAATAGGAACAATACTTGTTCCAATTACAATAAGAAATGTCCCTAGAATTCAGATGCAAGTGGCCATTCGCATCTGATTTTCTAGGGACTTTTCATTTGAAAGGAGAACTTCTATTTCAGTGAATGCAATCATTTAACCTAACAGAAGAATAATTTCTATTAAAAATAATATCGTTTTTTCTAGCACTCAAAAAACTTTTTCATAAAAAACATTTCACTTAAAAGTTGATAGTTGCCTAGTTGATTTTTTCATATACTCAAACACTCATAACTCATGGCAACTCCATCATTATAATGTTTCTAAACCTTCAAAAGACAATTTTCTTAGCAAGGAAACTTGTTGTGGAGTGCATTCCTAATTATTTGGCATGTTCATTCTCTTCCAAGCGCTCATTCCGCCCTTGACGTTAAAAATTTGGTTAAACCCATGCTTTTTTAATACTCTTGCAGCCTTTGAGCTTCTAATACCACTTTGACAAATAACAACAACATCTTTCGTCTTATTGAGCTCATTAACTCGTTGTGTCAGTTCATAAAGTGGAATATTACGAAACGGAAGTTGATGGTTACGGGTATATTCACCAGGTGTCCGAACGTCAATAAATTGCACATTTTTTTGCTTGAATTTCTCTTTTGCTTCCGTTGGAGTGATATTCGTAATTCCTTTTACTGGAATGAAGCGAGTAACAATTAGAATGACAATAACAATAGCTAGAAGCCAGTAATTTAATTCCATCTCTTTTCTCCAATCCTTTTTTATCCTTATTTAGAATTCAAGTTCATCATCCCATGAAAGCATGCCACCTACCATATTGGTTACACTAAACCCTTTTTCCAATAGAATTTCACAGGCCATAGAACTTCTTCCACCTGAACGACATACCATATAATAATGCTCATTTTTATCAAGTTCATCCAAACGATCTTCTAAATCGCCAAGTCGGATATGGCGTGCGCCAGGGATCTTTCCCGTAGCAACTTCTTCATCCTCACGAACATCGATTATATGTAATTTTTCACCATTTCTCATTTTAATTGCTAATTCATCTGGTGTAATTTCTTTCACATTTAATACCCCCATTTCAAATACTATTTCTATTATAAAGGATTTAAGTAGGGAAAAAAACAAATGAAATAAAAAGCACCAAGACAAAAGAAACTAAAAAGTTTCCTTTGCCATGGTACGATAAAGCTTTTCAATGATTTATATGCTTTCAAGTAATGTTTGTCTATCATACTGTAAGGATGACAGCTTTTCCTGGAGGTTGTCAAACTCTTCCTTTAGTTGATTTAAGATTTTCACTACCTTTGACTGGTTCATATACACCTGATCAAGTGAATCGTTAATTCTTCCTTGAACCACCCAGTCTACGATAAAACCATCAAAGAAATGGTCAGCGAATCTTAGTAATTCGGATACGTTCAAATCCATCTCAATCATTTCATTAATATCTAGTAATTCCTTCTGAAATGATCTCATTTTATACTGGGCTACATGTATATGGTCTGATGCTTCATCCATTTTGCTATGCTTGATTGCACTGGAAATCATACCTCCACCTACCCCTAGTACAACTTACTACCCTTACGAAGCACCTAATCAAAAGGTTTCATTCGACAAGAAGTACAAGGACTAGGTACCCTAATCTACATTCTGTACACCATCAATAAATTGCTTCATAGCAGCCAGTTTCGTTGTGCTATGCCATTTTTCTAGTTTGTCTTCTTGACCAGAAAAGTATAGATCTAATACATGACATAGTTCTTGGATATATTCCTTTTCTCCTCCACCTTCTTTTACCATCTGGTTCACTAGATACTCCCAATTCAGGACGATTTCTCCATAGGGACGCTCAGGGTACATCCTGGCAATCTCTTTCGCCTTTTCTAAATCTCTATTTCTATATATCTCGTTCGCAATCCAATGACCAACAAACCGATTGCTTTTATCGATTTTCATCGCTTTGTCATATTCTATACTTGCTTCATCATACTTTCCTTGCTTCATTAAGGCACTAGCATATATCGATTGGTCATAACCGTCTAATTTGTCTACTTTATCCGAATAGATTTTGAACCATGTATTAAATTCGGTCCAATTCTGTATATCGTAATAATGCTGTACAATATCGAATAACTGCTGTGCTGAATTCGTTTTTAATGCTAGTTCCTCCATATATGGTTTGGCCAATTTGTCACGAGCTATAGTAGTACCGTCCCCGTTCATACCAATTAATCGAACGATCATTCGCAAGCTATGAATATCATCTGGATTATTTTCATAATTTAATTTATATTGCTCTAACGCTTTTTCTGGTTTTTTATTGATCAAGAGCTTATCCGCCCTAGTTAAATCCCGTTCTTTCAAGTAAAAGAATGGGAGATTACCAATTGTTTTATCATCCAAACGATGACCATTACTTTTGGTAATGAGTCGATCATGTTGGTCAAAAGCCTCCACACTCCAGTAAAAACGATTATCTGGGTTGGTAAATGCTAGGAAGGATTTTGCATCATAATCATCTTCATCACCAAAAGCGACAGCACCTGTTTGATTATAAATTTCTTCAATCGGTACAACAATTTCATTTTCTTTCAAATTTGTTTTAAAGCTAGTACTTACAGAACCGTATTCAATTTCATAAGCTAGACTTAAGTTGTAATATGCTGCACCTTCTACATCCTCCCATGAAAAGGTTACTTCATCATCCCTGATTACCTTCTGGTTTACTGGTGACTTGATTTTCATTAATTCTTGTAGGGTCACATTATAGGTGATATCCTTACTCCCATCGATATCAATCCAATCATCCATTCGAATAGGCCAAGTCCATCCATCGATTTGGTCATAGTAAAAGCCTAGAAAGATTTGATAGCGATTCGGGAGGACACCGTTAATTACAAATCTTCCTTCATCGTCTGTTAGTACGTAATATTCATCAGGCCCTACACTCTGGTTAACACTGCTTTCATCTCGTAAAAATACACCAACACCTCTCATCGGTGTCCCATCACTTCGAACTACCTTCCCAGATACACTTACTACATCTACTGTACCTTTTTCCATCGCCATGCTTAAAGATCTTTCTAATGATGTTAATTGTTGATAGACAACACGATTTTCCACTTTGTCTTCCTCAATTGATTCATCCTCGTCAGAACTGTCCTGCCATTTCTTCTGCTCTTCATTAAACTCTTTCTCATATTCCTTAATTGCCTTTGTCACTTCTTCATGAGCTTCGTTAAGAATACCTTGCGCGAGAATAATTTCAGTTCTTAGCTGTGTCACTTGAGCTAACGTGTCATAGTTTTCTGTGCCAAGCTCCTGTAGTAATTCTTCAATATATTGATTCGCTTCCGTGAATTGGTCATGATTCTTAGTTAATCGAATACGTTCCACTAGCAACTCGTTTCGATGATATTCTTCTAAGGGGGAGAAGCGCTTCGAGGCATCAAACAACGTATGTTTTGCCTTTTCCAAGTCTCCTTCCATTTCATAATGAGAAGCTAGCATTTTTGCAGCTGTAACTAAAAATCCATTAGGAGGTGCTTGCATCACATATTCTCTTATAAAAGGTTCCTTTTCTTCCCAACTAAATTCAATATAATTCTGGTCTTCATTTGCCCAATGCGTTAAGGACGGACCAATATAAATATCGAAATTAGTTAATAATCCATCACCAATCATATATTCCTGGATTAAATCATATTTTTTTGTTTCCATTTGAGTCGTTCTTAGTAGGTCCAAAATTTCCTGCTTCTCTTCCACCTTACCAGCAGTGATATTTTTCTCTGCAACATAGATTTCAATATATGGGAAGACAAAAAAGGATAGAAAAGAAATGAGTGTTAGCATTCCAATTATCATAAAAACGAGGTGCTTCACCTTCATTTTAATCCTCATGCTTTTTCAACTCCTTTTCAAAAGCATCCTTCCAATAATAATTGCCTGCTACATTGATTAATTCTCTTTTCTCATTATCTCGGTTACTATGTTCTGTTGGTTTTATTTCAACATAACCGATCACCATAATAAGTAATACAAATACGGCACTAACCGGGACGATTGGAATAGTTAATTCCTTATTCCAGAGCTTAAGGAATTTCTGTTTCCAAGTTTTAGGATAGACCCTGTTTAGCACTTCCTTTTGTCCAGAAAATTGAATTATTTCTAATTCCTTATCTAGTTGATTTTTGAGATGCTCGTTCACTTGCTTCAAGAAATTCCTCTCCCTTCAGTAAAATCTCTTTTAATTTTACTCGTGCTCGTTTTAATCGTGTTTTAACCGTGGTTTCTTTTTCATTCGTATAAACTGCTATTTCTCTTATTTTCATTTCACTAAAATAGTAAAGTGTAATGACTTCTCGGTACTTATAGTCTAATTGATGAATGGCATCACTAAGATTTTCATTCCAGACTATCTTTAATAGTTCTTCCTCTGGGGTAGCAGTAAACACTACTTCCTTTGACAGTTCATTTTCAAATGGTAAAAGAATATGTTTCCAGCTCCACCTTCTCATTCGATTGCGACAGCAATTGATCACAATAGAGGTGAGCCAGCTTTTTAATTTTGTCGGATTATCCAGCTGCATTATTTTCTCAAATGCAGTAACAAATGTATCCTGTACTGCTTCTTCTGCGGATTGATGATCCTTTAGCAGAAGATAGGCGGTACGAATCAAGTAATCACCATATTGGTTCATTAATTCAATTAATGCACTTTCCTCTTTATCTCTTAGTCTATCAACAAGATCCAAGCAGGCTCCCCCCCTTTCTATATACTTAGATGCACTCTTTACGAAATAAGTTGCGATAAAGTAAAAATAATTTATCGGGGAAATAACATGAGTTTTATTAGAAGATTTCAAATCCAGTCGTTACGCTAATTGTTATCAAACTTTTGGCTAAATAGCTTTCTCCAACATATCGATTTAATTACATAATAAAGCACCCTTCCATTTGGGAAAGGTGCTAGGAAATATCGATTCCTTATTTTCACTAAAATGATTTTTCCTCATCCGCTTTTGCCAAATTTAAGCGGAGCCCATATCCAAATCTACACGCCCCTATTGCTGAGGATCATCTGTAATAGCTGTTCGATGTGAAAACGTCGGTTTTAAATTTTATTTCCCGTATTGATGAAGAAGCTCCAAAATATGTCTTAACTCTGAAATTTCAATTTGTCCTGGTGCTGATTTGTTCACACCGGAAGCAAACGTTGCTGAAGAACCAAACAATTCGCCAGTTAACCTACTAACTACGCCTTTATCCCCCATTGCTATTGTAATAAATGGTCGATTAGCAATGTTCTCTTTTATCTCTTGTGTTGTATCTAGTAATGTAATTACATCATGGGCACTATTTGGCATCACAGCTATTTTAGCGATATCTGCACCAAGCTCCTGCATTTTAGAGAATCGTGTAAGTAGCTCCTCCTTATGTGGTGTACGCTGAAAATCGTGGTTGGAAAGTACAACGAAAACGCCATTTTTCTTTGCTAATAAAATTAACTCCTTTATTAAACCTTCTCCAAGAAAAAGCTCAATATCTACCAGATCCACTAATCCTGAAGAAATAACCCTAATCAGAACCTCCCTGTAATGTTCAAGGGAAATATGCTTCTTCCCACCTTCATTTTCCGTCCGAAAGGTAAATAGCAAAGGGGTATTTACAACATTTTCTCGAATAACCCCAAGCGTCCGTTCAATGGAAGTGGAATCTTCAACCGCATCATACAAATCTGCACGCCATTCAAACATATCTGGCTTCATTTTTAGTAAACTTTCTACTTCTTTACATAACGCCTGCTCTGTTGCCCCTACTAGTGGGACAATAATTTTCGGTACGCCTTCACCTATTACAATATCCCTTACTTTAAGAACATTCATCCAACATTTGCTCCTTCATTTCTTAAACTAATAGTATCATACCACCTATTCAATTAGTAAAACTAGACATCCCCCAATCCCCATTTTGAAGATATTTCTCTTAAAGGGAAGTCACTTATGGTTACAAAAATAGGAGAGACCGAAACTTGAATGGTATTTTTTCAGGATACAAAAGGTCACATCCCATGCTTTAAGGGTAAAATACAATCAAATGAATAAATGGCCTAAGGAGATACTCTAGGCCATTATGCTAAGAATAGCTATTCAGGTTTCCTTTTTAACAGTAATGCGATAAGAAATACTAATCCGAGGTAACCATAGAATGGATAAAGTGTGGTGAGAAGTTGATTATATCCAAATTGGCTTATACAGAAGATAACAGCTAAAATTAGCCAGACTGCATGATGGTATTTTATCTGAAGGCTTACCTTCAATTGCCGTGAAATCCCATAAACATTGGCAACAACTGTATTAAAAATCTCCCCATATACAACAATTATAAATAAGATATGGATGAAAGAACCAAGCAATTTGATAATCTCTGCCATAGGTATGTCGAAGCGAAAGGTCTCTGGATTAGTAGCTAGGGAAAAATGACCTAAAAGTAACATCAAGCATAATCCTAATCCACCGAAGAAACCACCCCATTTTAGCACGTTCTCATCCTTTATTTCTTTTCCTAATGGTACAAGGACCACAAGAGCAGTAATGATGTTAAAGGATGCATATGTAAAAGGAGAAGAAACCCATAGAAATTGGTGCGGAACCTCTTTAAAAGTAAGCATCTCGAGTAGCTTATCTGGTTGATGGTCGAACACTGAGATGAAAATAAACAAGCTAAATAAGATGATAATTGGAACAATGTATGCGTTAATTGCCATTATTCCTTTTAACCCTTTTAAAACAACAAGATAACAAATGACAAGTGTAGAAATAACTCCAACCTGAAAAGGAATTCCTAGCTGTTCTTGAAATACCGCACCAGCTCCCGAGAGCATTACAGATGTGACCGAGATAACAATGACAAAAATAATAAAATTAATAATTTTTCCAAGCTTATATCCAAAAATATGTTCATTGAATTCTTTATACGAATAAGCTTCAATACGTGCTGCAATTATCATTATCTTATTTCCAAATAGAATAAATAATATACAGCTTATTACCACTCCAATTGTTCCAATCTCACCATATTTACTAAAGAATGTAACAATCTCTTTACCGGTAGCAAAGCCTGCCCCAATTACTGTTCCAATATAAGTAGCTGCTACTAGTAATACAGATATCCATTGCTTCATTTATCATTCCCCCAATATTAATCTATGTTATTGGGGGAAGAAAAAGACAAGCTATTTTTATATACCTGCTTGCCTATTATTCTATATCGGTACCTCGTCTTAATATCTCGATTTCTTCATCAATCCTATCCAGATCAATTTTTTCAAATAACAGTTCAACCTTACTTAAAGAAACAGGATTATAGCTAGCTTCCATCCATTTCATCTCGCTTATTCTTAGCATTCTTTGCAGCCTCTGACTTGAAAATGGTAGAAATGGATTCAACAACTGAGCAAGATTAGCTATTGTATAAACACAGGTTGCTATTGTATTTGCACAGCCTATTTCATCCTCTTTTATCTGGTTCCATGGTTTCTTTTCATCAAAGTATTTATTAGAATCACGAACGATAGAAAACAACGCTTCAATTGCCAATTTAAATTTTGTGTCTTCAATTAAGGCTCCAATCTCATCATATGCTGCACATACTCTTTTCCTTAGCTTTGTATCAACTTTTCCTTTTGGTGTAGTGCCCCCATAGTACTTCTCAACAAACTTCAATGTCCGATTAACAAGGTTTCCATAAGCACCAAGCAGCTCACTATTATGACTATAAATAAACTCACGCCAGGAAAAATCAGCGTCCCTACTCTCTGGTGCGTTAGCAATTAGAAAGTAGCGTATTGAGTCAGGCTGATATGTTTTCAAAATATCTGGTACCCAAATTGCCCAATTACGACTGGTTGACAGCTTTTTCTGTTCAATGGTTAAGAATTCATTGGATACAATATGAGTAGGTAGTGGCTGTTTATCTATGCTTTTCAAAATAGCTGGCCAGATGATACTATGAAACGGAATATTGTCTTTACCATGGACATAATAGGATATTGTTTCTTTATTCCAAAACAGAACTTCATCAGCTTGATGCTCCTTGGCCCATTGTTTGCTTGCAGAATAGTAGCCAATGACAGCTTCAATCCAAACATATATTGTCTTATTTTCAAACCCCTTAACTGGAACACGAACCCCATTTGAAAGATCCCTAGATACAGCCCGGTCCACCAGTCCTTCCCTTAAATAACGCTCTGATAGCTGGATAGCATTATCCCGCCATAGTCCTTCTTTTTTAGCACGAGAAACAAAGCATTCAAGTTCTTCTTGTAATGCACGCAATTTCATATAAAAATGCTCTGTCGATTCCACAATCGGTGAGTCTCCACATGTTCTGCATCGTTTTTGGATTAATTCAATTGGGTTTAATAGCTTTGAGCAATAATCACATTGATCCCCCCTCGCCTCAGCACCACAGTTCGGACATATTCCTTCTACATAACGATCAGCTAAAAACTGATTACAAGTCTTGCAAAAGCACTGACTTTCCACTTTCGTATATAATTTATCCTTCTTTAGCAATTCCAGAAAAACTTCCTGTACTACTTGATGATGCAATGAATGATCAGTTCTCGTATAGCAATCGAAAGTGAACCCTAATTTCTCAAAGCAATCCTTAAATTCATTATGATATTTATCTGCAATCTCCTTAGGTGACACTCCTTCTTGCTTTGCCTTTATTGCAATTGGTGTCCCATTACAATCGCTCCCCGACACGTATAGAACATCCTCTCCCTTTAAGCGAAAATATCTTGCTAATACATCTCCCGTTAACAAACTTGATAGATGGCCAATATGCAGTGAGCCATTTGCATATAGCCAAGCACCACCAATAAACACACTCATTTCTTTTCCTCCTTTAAAAAAGCACCTAGTTTTTCTAATGTCATTTTGAATTTTAATGACTTGTGAAATGATGTATAGAATACTGCTATGATTCATTTCGCTCGGGATTATTTTCCAAAATGATGCATAGAGGGCTTCTATACTTCATTTCACTTGAGATTCCTTTCCGATATGATGCGTAGAGTACTCCTATGCCTCTTTTAACCCGAGATTATTTTCCGAAATGATGCATAGAGCCGCCTCTGCTAATACCAACTAATCTTTCCATGGAAATACAAAAACCCTCGCCCCTAGATTCAATCTAAGGACGAGGGTTAACTCGTGTTACCACCTTAATTTACTAATAACTCACATTATTAGCCTCTGTAAGTACGGAGTTGGAAACAACCCTTATACTTTGACATTGGTAACGAGTGCCAAATCTCGTCAAAGCCTATTTTCAAAATGAAAGGTCGACTCTGAAGCTCCAAGGCCATTTTCGATTAACAATTTTCTGCTTCTTTTCAGCTACCGAAGCTCTCTGGGAAGAAATTAGAGTTAGTCTACTTTCCTTTTCATCGCTTTATAAAAAATATTTTAATTATTATTACATAAAATCTGTTTTTTTAAAAGTAGTTTTTTATAAAAATTTTCTTTTAATCCCATTCTAATTTATGTTTTCCTTCACCGAATACTTAACAGGATCAATTCCAAATAACTCAGGTGTCAAATCCTTGGCAATTGGTAAAGTCCTTAACCTAGGATGAAGAATCCAGACTATGGAAAGAAATAATAGTCCGAGCCCAGTTAGTGCAAAGATTAGTGTACTACTCGTTACTGTCGCAAAATATCCGCCAGCTAATGAACCAATAGGCATGGCGATAGTCCCCATGCTACCTGAAACAGAATTCACCCTTCCAAGAACTTCATTGGGTACAACCGTTTGAATTGCCGACGCAACAATTACATTCGTTCCTCCGATTGGGATCCAAGCAATACCGTAAAATATAGCACCTAGCGTCGGCCACGGCATAATTGCTGCCAATATCCAACAAAGAGCAGAAAAAGAAAAGGAAATAATACTAAAATATCCTACTTTCAGCTTTCCCATCCATGAGGAGAGAAGTGCACCTACTAGACCACCTGTTGACATTGCTGCTAAGTAGAACCCATATATCTCTGATCCGCCATTTTGAGAAGCAAATGCAGGTAAAACAGCAAGCGCACCACCTATTGCAAAATTTGCAACGACAGATCCAATTAAAAACGTTCCCAAAATCGATCGAAAGACAATCGAAAATCCTTCCCTTAACTCCGAAAAATAGGAAACCATCGCACATTTTATACCAGCATTATTCTTGTTTTTACTTTCTTTTGCTGAAGGAAGTTTTATTAAACTAAAACAGATGGCGGCAATTGCAAAAGTGAAGGAGTCCACAAGGTATAATGTGACTGCCCCAATAAGAGCTACAAGGATTCCAGATAGTGCATTAAAAACTAAATCAATTCCTTGATAAGCAAAGGAAAAATAGGCATTTCCTTTAACTAAGTCCTCTTTTGACAATAATAATGGTAAGGCTTTTGACTGAGATGGATAAGCGAATTGCTCAATAAACGAAACAATGGGCATAACAATGAGGACGACTTGGACTGTTAAAATGTCTAAGTAGTAGAAAATTGGAATGACTAAAATTAGGATGGATTGTAAGATTTGTGTAATAATAAGCGTTCGTTTTATTTGCCATCTATCTACAAAAGGTCCAACTATAAAACGTAAAGCAACTGGTAATAGTGTTAGAAAACCAGCCAAACCAGAATAAAAAGCATTTCCGCCAAGACTATAGACAAGCCACATTGCAGCGACATAATAGATACTATCCCCTATGTTTGTTACAATTCTTCCGAGAAGAAGAAAGAAAAAGCTCCTATTTTTGATGATATTCACGGTATTCCCCCCAATCTCTACATGCATTTTCCATCTAATTATACTAATATCAGATTGTAAAACATCCGTCTTAAGTAGGAAACAATAAAGTTCTAAGTCCTAACTATAAGATTCTTTATGTGCTTTAAAGCCTATTCGTTAATTAATATGTATATATTATTTAGTGCTTTAACTCTCGAATACTTTTGAAAAATTCCTAGCAAACACAAAAAAGCCCAACATTTAAAAACTTGGACTTTTTCATAAAGCTATACGTATCCCACTACTTACTTTCCGGTTTAATTTTTCCATCTGAAAGAAAATTCAACACTAGGCTAATAAACATGTTACCGATATGGAGAATAGCACGTTCATCAATAGTAAATTTTGGATGATGATGTGGAAAAACTGCACCGATTTCTTCGTTTCTACCACCAACTAAAAAATATACACCAGGAACTTCCTTTTGATAAAAAGCAAAATCCTCACTTCCCATCATCGGAACACCTGTAATTAAATTTTCCTTCCCAACCAATAGCGTGGCCATTTCTTCCACACGCTTTGTTTCCTGTGGGTCATTATATATAGAAGGGCAATCCTTAATGTATTCAAAATCAACTGTTGCACCATTTGCTGTACAGGTAGCATTTGTAACGTTTTCTAGTGCCTCTGCAATAATTGTACGTGCTTCTTCGTCAAATGTGCGAACTGTCCCTTTTATAACTGCTGAATCCGGGATAACATTATTTACTTCTCCACTAACAAATGATCCAACCGTTACTGCTGCTGCTTGGAGTGGATCTACTCGACGGCTTACAATTTGCTGTAAATTAACAACCAATTGACTGCCCGTTACTAGTGGGTCAACAGATAAATGAGGTTGAGAGCCGTGGCCACCTCTTCCATGAATCACAATATTAAAATCATCCTGTGCAGATGACGCATATCCTTCTTTTACACTAACCGTTCCAAATTCCTCTGTAGACATAACATGGGCGCCATAAATCATATCCACCCCATCCAAGCAACCATCAGCTACCATCGCTTTTGCACCACCAGGTGTAGCTTCTTCAGCAAATTGATGGATAAATTTAATCGTTCCAGGTATCTCATCTCTTACTCCACTTAAAACCTTAGCAACTCCTAGAAGTGTTGCAGTGTGCAAATCATGACCACATGCATGCATCACACCAGGAACACGAGATTTGTATTCGACATCAGTTTCTTCCTGAATCGGCAAAGCATCAAAGTCGGCCCTCAAAGCAACCGTTTTTCCTGGTTTACCGCCCTTCAATGTACCGACAACTCCTCGGCCACCCACTTCTGTTCTAACTTCCAAACCAAGTTTTTCTAGATATTCAGCGATTTTTCTAGGTGTATTTACTTCCTGATGAGAAAGCTCTGGATACATATGAAGATCACGACGAATATCTACTAATTCAGGATAAATTTCCTCTAATTCATCAAATAATTTTCTTAGCATGTTTCTATTCCTCCGATGTTGATCATTCTAAATGTAAAAATCCAACTGTTTTTTCCTATACTAAATTACCAAATAAACATATGAGCAACTGTTACAAAAATTGCCCCTAAAATATACTGGATAACGATTAATGGAAATACCCATTTTAACCATTTCACCCAAGGAATCTTAGCAATAGCTAGTGCAGCCATAAGTATACCTGCAGTTGGTGTGAATATATTAGAAATACCATCACCATACTGAAAAGCAAGTACTGCAGTTTGTCTGCTTACCCCTACAAGATCACCAAGTGGAGCCATAATCGGCATACTGATTGCCGCTTGACCACTTCCTGACGGGACAATAAAATTAAGTAAGCTCTGGGTGATAAACATACCAATTGCTGTCAGACTACTAGGTAATCCTGCCACTAAATTAGATATGCCATATAAAATTGTGTCGATCGTATTTGAGTCCTGTAAAATGATTAGAATTCCATATGCAAATCCTACAATCAATGCTCCCATTACTAGTTCTTCGCAACCTTTTACAAATGCTTCTGCCATCTGATTAACACGTAATTTCCCAATAATTCCTACAACAATACCCATAATAAGGAATAATGAAGCTATTTCTGGTATATACCAACCTTCTAAAATAACACCAAGTGCTAGTCCAATTAGTGTTAGAACAAGTACTGCCAATATCAGCATTTGTCTTTTCGTTAATGTTTGTTGTTGTATTAATTCGTGATTAATTTCTCGTTTCAAGTCTTCTTCATACATCAAGCTTTTAGTAGGATCCTTTTTAACTTTTCGCGCATAAAGCATTACATAGGCGATTGTTACACCAACAAAAATCAGCCAGAATACGAAACGAACTCCCATTCCTGAAAATGTCGGTAAGCCCGCAATTCCTTGGGCTACCCCAACTGTAAAAGGATTCATGAAGGCAGATCCAAATCCAGCATATACACTAGCCAAAATCATTGCAGTTCCTGTAATGGAATCAAAGCCTAGCATCATGGCAAGTGGTACTGCAATTAGGATAAATGGGATTGCTTCCTCTGCCATCCCCCAAGTTCCGCCACAAATTGCAAAAAATAGCATGATCACTGGAATTAGAACAAGCTCTTTTCCTGCTAATTTTTTTGTAATTGAACCAAAAGCTGCCTCAATGGTGTTTGTCGCTCGGAATATTCCAAATGACCCACCGACGATAAAGATGAAGAAAATAATTCCTGCAGCATCTACCATTCCAACATGTAAGGATTGAAATAAATCCATAAACCCAGTTGGATTGGAATCTACTGTATGGTAAGTACCATCAACAACTAATGATTGACCATTTTCATCCGTAGTGCGTTCATATTCCCCCGCTGGAACGAAGTAAGTTGTAATAGCTGTCAAAACCATGAACGCAAACAAAATAACAAAACCGTGTGGAAACTCAAATTTTTTCTTTGCTTTTACTGTTTGTGTACTCAAGATGCACATCCCTTTCTTTATTATTTTATAGGGTGTACATAGAGAAAACTTTAGAAGGGTTTTTAGTATAACTTTTTATCAGCATGTTCAAATTTATATGTAGTGGCTGTAATTTGCTCAAACTGTAAAAATAAAAAAACAATGATAGGAAAATAACCTACCATTGTTTATCAATTTATACGTTATCCTCCATCCTGATCAGTAGTTCTCCATGCACATAAAACAAGCATGACAGTATGCCTCTTATTCAGAAAACATCCCAGCAATAATGAATTTGACCTTCATTACGCTTCGGCAAATAATCCTTTCAACAATCTTCATCGATGTCATACTCCAATTGTCTACTAATATTATTTGCGCCTCTACCTCATCGAATGACAAGGTTCAATATGAAATTATTTATATACTAGCAAAACATTTACAAAAATACAAGTCTATTTTTATAGTTTTCTATTTATTTTCTGCTAATCTACTATTTCTTAAATGTTCTTTTGCATGATAGGTTGTGAGATGCATTTAACCATTTACCTCAGCTAAAGCCCTTAATTCCTTTCTCGCACGGTAAATTCTCGTCTTAACAGAGGCTGGCTTTATCTTTAACTGACTTGCAATCTCTTTTCCCTTCAATTCATGCTTCACAAGAAGAACCATTACATCCCGATACGTATTCCCTAAACGAAGTATTGCCTTTCTAATTTCTTCCATAAAAAAGATAAACTCTACTTCTTGTTCTACATCTTGATTCATTTCTTTTCCCAAGTTTACTAACATATCATTCTCCATTGGTATACCTTGTTTCTTCCGTTCGCTTCGCAAAATATCGATTGCGGTTCTCTTGGCAACTACAGACAGCCAAGCTGATATTTTTCCATCATCCTGAATAGAGTTTGCCTTTTTCCATACTTTAATAAACGTTTCTTGTACGGCATCCTCTGCTAACTGAACATCTCTTGTTATCGAATAACTAAGATGGAATAACTGATTATAATGCATGCTATATACCTCGGAAAGGTTAATGGTATTCATTGTTGCGCACTCTCCCTTTTCCTCCTATTCTTCTATTGGTAAAAAGATAATAATCTTAAATAAATCACCATCTATTTCTATCTCAAGTTGACCATTATGAAGTTCAATAATTGACTGGGCAATTGCTAGCCCTAGACCACTACCCTCTGTATGACGCGATGTATCGCCACGTTTAAAGCGTTCAAATAATTCATCACTATTTTCACTCAGCTCATATTTGGATACATTCTTAAAAGCTATTATTGCATGACCATTTCCAACGGAAAGATTAATATATACTCGTGAATTCTCCATGGAATACTTTAGTATATTTCCAATTAGATTATCAAAAACTCTCCAGAGCTTTTGACCATCCACTATCGCATGAACAGGTGGGTCTATATGGGTTACACGAAACTGCAAGCTCGATTCATGTATCATATCATCATACTCACCTAACGCTTGCTGTAATAGCTGAACTAAGTCAACCTTTTCTTTTTTCAATTCAATATTTCCGCTGGCCATTTTGGATACCTCGAATAAATCCTCAATTAATACTTTCAACCGCTTCGATTTCCGATCAATAATTTCTAAATATGCAGCACTTTCATCATTCATTTTCTGCTTTTCTTTTAATAGCTCCGTATAGGTAATGATAGAGGTTAGCGGCGTTCTCAGGTCATGACTAACATTCGTAATTAATTCTGTTTTAAGCCGTTCACTTTTAGCCTGTTCGCTCTGCGAATGTTTAACTCCCTGCTTAAGGACATTAATGTTCTCAGCTAATGTAGCAAGTGCTGTATTTCCCGTTATCTCTAAATCCTTACTGAGGTTTCCAGCTGCTAGTTCATTCGTATTTTCTACAATCCTGTTAAAGAACCCAACATTCTTTAAGATGACATTCCCAAGTGGTATTCCAATACTAACTAGTATTAGGATATAGAAAAACAGAAATATTGGATGAAGGAAAACCATAATACCCATTAAACCTAAAATAAATACCATACCAAAAATAAATATTAATTGTGTACCAGTTGTCTGATCTAAAAATGCTTCTTTTAGGTTCTTGATTAATTTGAGCATTTCTCTTTTTAAGAAAAGGTACAACTTGTAAGATACACATTGCTCCCAGAGGTTTTTAAAATTTTTCCAATCCTTTAGTGTTACTAATAAGAAATTAATCTGCATAACTGTGATAGCTAATCCGATTGAAACTACTATTAATTCCATTAAGTTGAACAAGCCTAAATAAATGGAGAAACCAGGGGAAAAATAGTAGATTGCCTGGACAAGCGAAAAAAACATCAATACAGTGAAAATACTAGAAACACCTAATAGCCCTACTCTTACATCAATTGGGAGTTTGTTATAAGAACGTCTCCAGTTAGATACTTCTGCCCGTGTCTTTTTTGCCTTTTTAGCGATAATAAGGGAAAGAATAAGGGCAAGGATACTAAGTGATATGACAATCCAGATAATCAGTTGATTCTTTTTATAATGTTCATTTCGTTCAATGAGAGTATTCGTCTGAGGTTCAACATTAGGGACACCTATTCTACCTTCAAGCTTCTTATCTGCTCCACCAAGCATATCCAGTGATTCTTCACTTTCCAGCAAATTATAATCAAACATGTCTCCATTCCGTAACGTAACAGATTCTACATAGACATTTGTTTCATCTGAAATTTGATTCACGTCTGCTTTTTTCCCTGTATTATCTAAGTTTGTATACACTAGATTATTGGTAGGATCCTTTAAGTAATACTGAAACATAGTTTTATACTCTTCAAATTGAGGTCGATAGCTCTCTATTTCTATAAAATAAGTTTCTAATTCCTTTTCTCTGTCTTTAATTATCTTATCTTTAACATAATCATCACTTTCAAAGTTTTTCGTAATGTCATTGATCTTGTTGTCTCTTTCCCTTATGTATGCATCTGCTACCTGTTGTGCATCATTATCTATTGCCTGTTGAATAAGGTCCTCGTATTGCCCTTTGATACTTTCGATTTGTTGTTCTAAATTACCATATGAATAGCGATACTCTTCAATTTCATCCTTCGTTACCGTAATTTTTTCTTTTGCTTCTTCTAGGGTTACATCATTTAACTCAAACATCACAACTAATTGCTTAAATTGTTCTAAATCTCCATACTGAAAATCTTCTGTATGGAAATAATCTTTTTGAGCGTAATACCAGCCATTATTCGATAATAATATTATTCCGCAAAAACCCCCGACAAATAATACGGAACAGGTTAATATTATGAAAATACTACTTTTCCATCTTGTACCCAAGTCCCCACACCACCTTTAAATACCTTGGATTTTTGGAATCTATTTCAATCTTTTCTCTAATTTTTCGGATGTGAACCGCTACGGTATTTTCTGCATTAAAGTTAGGTTCTTTCCAAACTAGTTCATATATTTCATTAATCGAAAATACTCTTCCTGCATTTGTCATCAAAAGTTCTACAATTTTGTACTCAATAGGAGTGAGCTTAACTTCCTCTCCGTTCACTGTAACTTGTTTAGAACTCTGATCAAGAGTTAATCCATTCAAATCAATTAATTTATTTGCTCCTGCAAATGTGCCTAGTGTTACATATCGCCTTAATTGTGATTTAACCCTGGCTATCAGTTCCATCGGATTGAATGGTTTAGTTATGTAATCATCTGCTCCCACTTGAAGTCCTAATATTTTATCCGTGTCCTCACTCTTCGCACTTAGAATAATAATCGGTATGTTTTTCTGTTCCCGGATCTTATAGGTTGCAGCGATTCCATCCATACGAGGCATCATAACATCCAGTAAAATAAGGTGAACCTCATTCTCATGTAATAGCTCAATTGCTTCTACTCCATCCTTTGCTTTAAGCACGGTCACCCCTTCATTTTTCAAATAAATTTCGATTGCATCGCGAATTTCCTTTTCGTCATCAACAACTAATACATTATATTTATTCATTAGTATCCCCTTCACACTTTCCTATACGTCTATAGCTTATCCATCAAATCTTAACATTCGTTTAATAAATTTCTTAAGAATTTCTTAATATTGGTGATTCTATTATATAGTTTCTATGTCACTGGAGATACTATCTATTTTTAGCTATGATTTCAATAGACAACCTCTTACCATGGCCCGACAAACGTTTTTTCTTACCACTAGCAATTATTTTTCGGGGAAAGCTATGAATAAGGAGGCGATTATTTATGAAAAAAGAGACCAGGGAAATCAAAGGTCCTGGCGCTGACCAATACTTACTGAGGCAAGAAAATGTGCAGCAAAATGAACAAAAAAATGAATATGCTTATTTAGATCATGGGAAGTTTAACGATAAAGATAATGAGGATATGTAAAAGATGGCCCTTAC
Source organism: Ornithinibacillus bavariensis (assembly GCF_018333235.1). Lineage (GTDB taxonomy): Bacteria > Bacillota > Bacilli > Bacillales > Amphibacillaceae > Ornithinibacillus > Ornithinibacillus bavariensis. The sequence goes on from NZ_BORP01000008.1 coordinate 138,185, forward strand.
AGTAATTTTGTATTCGAGATTCATGAATACCCATTTGGGAATGTCGCTTCGTTATCAAGATACTTAGCGTATTAGAAAAAGTATTATTCTCACTATAATGAATAAACCACATGGAATCTGGTTATCCCATGATTCCATGTGGTTTGTTCTAAAGGTATACAGCTATCAACAAATTCAGAAACAGTCTAAACTTCTCAAGAATAGCTAAAGTGAGGGGATTATCCCAATCCCAATTGAAAGGAGTTCCTATAGGATAACTCCAATTTACTTATAAGCTGTCAATATATTTTTACCTTTTAAAAAAACGCAGTATTCCAACTACGGTTAGTAAAATAATTAGAATGATCCCCACATAGCTTACGATTAGGAAAATAGGTAAATCCATTACATGCACTCCTTTTTAATTATAAACTATCAAGCACTTGAAAATAATACTAAGTTAGATAGTGTTTCATTAAACAGTGCTTTTTAAAGTTAGTTAAGAAATATTTACTTTTATTATCTAAAGTCATATTCTTTTAAAATTGTTTCTAACTTCATTGCTTTAGTGATATCACCTTTAATTTTTAGCTTGCCTGTCATAAACGCCATCGTTCCTTTTAGCTTTCCCGATAGAAATTTATCAAAACTATCTAGTGACATGGTTAACGTACAATCTGCAGGAGCTTCACTTCCTGTTATAACTTTTGCCTGACCGTCTCGAAGCTGCAATTGATAATTTCCACCATCATCGCCCGTTATGTCAAATTGATATGTAACTGTTACCCCAGAAATCGGTGTAGGATTCTCATTGAATTTTTTTTCAATTAATTGAACCGTTTCTACTAGATTACTCAACATAATTCATCTCCCTATATTTCTCTTTTATGCCATTAAGAAACCACCGCTAACAGAAATACATTCCCCATTAACAAAACTGGAATCATCTGAAGCTAAAAATGATACTACGGCTGCAACTTCTGAAGGTTTACCAACACGCCCGGCAGGTGTTAATAATAGAGACATCATTTTTATATTTTCCGGTAGGTTCTGTGTCATGTCTGTATCTATTTGCCCGGGTGCAATTGCATTAACCGTGATGTTTTTACTACCATTTTCCTTTGCTAATGTTCTAGTCAGGCCAATTACCCCCGCCTTCGCTGCACTGTAGTTTGCCTGTCCCATATTTCCCCAGCTTGAAGTTGAAGAAATGTTTACAATTTTACCGTATTCCTGCTCTCGCATTTTTGGAATTACAGCTTGACAGGTGTGAAACATACTCGTTAAATTCACATTAATCACAGCATCCCATTGTGCCTTCTCCATCTTATGGAAAAATTTATCTCTAATAATACCAGCATTATTTACTAAGATATCTACTTTCACTAGTTTTTCATAAATATGTTGAAACGTTTCCTTAACTTCCTTCTCACTAGATACATCGCACTGCCATATAAAAATTCTTTCACCAGTTGGGTCCAAATCTCTCGCTGTTTGCTCAAGCTTCTCCAGATTTATATCAAGTGCTACCACGACTGCTTCGTCCTCTAAAAATCTCTCCATAATCTTAGCTCCTATTCCTTGAGCTGCACCAGTAACAACTGCGACCTTCCCCCGTAACTTTGCCATCAGATTCCCCCTTGTTGAAATATTGTGGAAATTATTCGTTTTTGGATAAAATTCAGATATTTAACTTCAATAATATCATTTTTCATATGAAATTTGAATGGATTTTTCTGTTAATACGTCCTTTGCAACATTTTTAAAGGGCTGCAAAAAGATAATAGTTACCTTTTTTGCAGCCCTTACTTATTTTAGTCCGTTATTTAAGAATCCATAAAGACTCTCTAATTGCTTCGGTGATTCAAACAAGTTGGGAAGTGCTTCTAATTCTTTTCCTTTAATTTCAAGCATCTCCCGTTGTAGCTTTTCCATTTTAACATCTAATTGAGCAGCTGTTTCTGCAGCTTCCTTTAGTTCATCCTTCATATGTTGCGGAATTTCTTTGTTATATTTATAAAATATTTTGTGCTCCAAGCTTGCCCAAAAATCCATCGCTATAGTCCTTATTTGCAACTCAACATAGACATCCTCTACATGGTCCGACATGAATATAGGAATTTTAATGATTAAGTGAAGGCTTCTATAGCCATTTGGCTTTGGGGTTTCTATATAATCTTTTATTTGGATTACTTCGATATCTTTCTGTTTCTGTATCATTTCACTAACCTTATAAATATCAGATATATAGGAACAGGTGATTCGGATACCGGCAATATCGTGAATGTTGTCTCGAATATCCTTAATCGTTAACGGATAGCCTTTTCTTTGCACCTTATTGATAATGCTCTCTGGTGACTTCAGTCTTGACTTCACATGTTCAATTGGGTTGTGATCATGAATATATTGAAATTCCTGCATAAGAATGTTTATTTTAGTACTTACTTCTTCTATTGCAAACTTGTAAGACAGCATAAAACGTAGTATTTCTGTTTTCATTAGTTTAAAATCGTTGATGTTTAATTCAAGTGCCATTTTTTTATACTCCTTAAGTTTCAGGTTCCAGTATCTATTTGTGTGTTATGATTTTTTGCTTTTTCTTGTAGTTAGCTTGAAATTATCTCAAAACAAATAGGGCAATGAATGAAATACACTACCTTTGTAATTTACATATTGTTTGGCAATGTTCTATGTTATTTTACTTTCTTTGTCCCTCATTTTCTCCTTTTTCATTACAAGAAAAACTAAAACCTCCTACTTTTATTTTAGCTTGTCATTACTATTTGATAAAGTTTTTACTCGTTTCATATCGGTTTTACTAGTATGACCTGGTAGGTACGGTTAAAAAGCCATCACTACAGAAGATGAAATATACACTATTAACCAATAAAAAAAGAAGGATGAGTTCAATAATGAATTCATCCTTCTCTCTATATAAAGACTATAATTGCTTATACCAACTGGCTGCTGCCTCTACCTCAGTAATCGTCAACTGATGTCCTCTATCCTCCCAGTGCATCTCCACACTAGCACCTGCGTCTTTAAATAAAGAAGCTAGTTCCTCTGATTCTTGTGGCGAGCAGATTGGATCGTTTGTTCCTGCTCCAATAAACAGATGCTTACCGGATAAATCAGGTAATGTGATGCCTCTTCTTGGAACCATAGGGTGATGAAGCATGGCTCCTTTTAAAGCATCCTGAAAATGGAATAGTAAGCTTGCAGCAATATTTGCTCCATTTGAATAACCAATTGCAATAATATTATTACGTTCAAATTCGTACTTTATCGCAGCATCATTTAAAAAATCATGTAATTCATTCGTGCGATACACTAAATCCTCTTCATCAAAGACACCTTCAGCTAATCTTCGAAAGAACCGTGGCATCCCATTTTCTAATACATTACCTCGAACACTCAATATGGAAGCGTTAGGATCAATGATGTCCGTAAGTGGAAGTAGGTCATGCTCTGTTCCACCGGTTCCATGTAGTAATAATAATGTTGGTTTTGTTGGATCATTTCCTTTTTGATAAATATGTTTCATCCGTTTTCTCCTTTATTAATCCTCATATTCTTTTTCAAATACTTTTGTACTTCTAATCGTATCAATTGGTCTTACAAGCCTCTCAATTTCTTCACGCTGTGCTTCAAAGTATGGTGGCAATGACAATTTTTCTCCAAGTGTTTCATATGGCTCATCCCCCATAAATCCTGGGCCATCTGTTGCTAGCTCAAATAAAATCTGTGGCGCAATATTTGCATATAACGAACCAAAATAATAGCGCTCCACAAAACCTGAATTTGGCACACGGAAGGATTCATATCTCGTCATCCATGCATCTAATGCAGCCCGATCCTCTACACGGAATGCAGCATGATGGACGGTTCCGTATCCCTGTCTTGCACGAGGAAGAATAGCATTATATTCTACTATTACTTGTGCTCCATTTCCCCCTTCACCCATTTCAAATAGATGAAAAGAACCTTCTTTTCCAATTTCCTTGAAAAGATAAACCTGTTCCAATACGGCTTTAAAATAATCAAAATTGGATACTCGGACAAATACCGGTCCCAAGCCAGTAATAGCAAATTCTAATGGAATTGGTCCTTTCTTCCATGGAATCCCAGAAGCTACACCTTTATTGTTCTCATCAGAGATTAATTGATATTGCTGTTCATCAAAATCCTCAAATGATAGCGTCTTTGTCCCAAATTGTTCCTTAATGCCATCATGCTTAACATTTAATCGATTAAATCGTTTTACCCAATAATCTAGTGATGCATCAGTTGGTACACGGAATGATGTCTTGGAAATCTCATCTGTACCGTGAACACCTTTTGGAATTCCAGGAAAATCAAAAAACGTCATATCTGTTCCTGGGCTACCTTCATCATCTGCAAAGAATAAATGGTATGTTTGAATATCATCTTGATTAACTGTCTTTTTCACTAATCGTACACCTAAAACATTCGTGAAGAAATCATAGATTTTCTCCGCACTACTAGTAATTGCTGTTATGTGATGTACTCCTTTTAATTGATTCATTTTTTATTCCTCCATATTTTAATTTAAGGGTGTTAGTATTGCTTCATACTCTTTTCTCTTGGATTCAAGCCAATCTGGGAGCTTTAACATTGTTCCTAATTCCTCAAGTGACTCATCAACCGTAAAACCTGGTGTATCAGTTGCAATTTCGAATAGAATTCCATCCTCTTCTTGGAAATACAGTGCTTTAAAGTAATTACGGTCTTTTATTTCGGTTGGTTTAAACCCTTTTTCTATAAGTAATTCTCTCCACCTTTGATGCTGATCGTCACTAGCTGTACGAAAGGCAATATGGTGAATAGTACCTGCTCCAGCCAGTCCACGTACAGAATGGGAAAGTTTTAAATCAATGGTATTACCGAAAGTTGATTCCGTTTTAAACCGAATATATTCCTCATCCTTATCAACCATTTTTATGCCTAATGTAGTTTCCAAAATAGCTGCTGTGCGAGTCGGGTTATTCGAATAAAGCGTTGCTCCAGCCAATCCTTTTATTGCATACTTCTGTCTGCTATTACCCAAGTTACCCGAGTTATCAATCAGACCTTCCTTCTGTTCAGCCAGTTCTAACCATATTCCATCAGGATCTTGAAACTGGATGTAGCTTTTAGCAAAACGAGTTGTAGTTGTATAGGAGATCCTATTTTCCTGCAAATGTTGCTCCCAATATTCGGTCGAACCGGGAGGGATTGCAAAGCTAATTAGTCCAACCTGCTTCGTTCCAATTCGACCTTTTGCCAGCTTTGGCCATGGGAAAAAGGTAATTATAGTACCTGGATCAGCTGTTTCATTCCCAAAATATAAATGATACACTTCTGGTCGATCAAAATTAATGGTTTTTTTAACTAATTTTAGTCCCAATACCTTAGAATAAAAAGAATAATTAATCTGAGGATCCGAAACAATTGCCGTGATATGATGAATTCCAGATGTAGTTAACATAAAATCCCCCTTATTTTGGGCGTTCGATAGAAAATACTTCTCCAATTTTGGCGTAATTAGATCCTGCTAGGCGACTTATTGCTGCAAGTTTCACTTGGTTAATTCTACCTGACTCATATATTTCTTCATCAATATGAAACATGGAAATCTTTCCAATGATTAAATCAACGCCAATATTTCCATCCTCACCCAACTCAACTGCATGTTCTAACGTACATTCAAACCGAACCTTAGCCTCTTTAATCCCTGGAACTGATACATTTTGACTCGCTACTAGAGTTAGATTTGCCTGTTCTAGCTCACTCTGGTTAGGAGGGAGAGAGGCTGCTGTTTTATTAATTGCTTCTACATTTTCGTCATCAACAATGTGAACGACAAATTCTCTATTATTACGAATGTTTTTTGCCGTATCTCGCATCCGCCCCTCTTTCCGTTGAAGAGCTATCGAAATCATAGGCGGATTAGAAGAGACGATATTAAAATAGCTAAACGGCGCTCCATTAATCGTTCCATCTTCTGCCAAACTTGTAACAAATGCAATTGGTCTCGGAATAATGGTTCCAATTAATAATTTATAATTCTCTCTCTCCGAAATAGCTTTTGGGTCAAAGGTTAGCAACTATATCCCCTCCTAATCCAGTTCTCTTACTTTAATCGGGATTAAAGAATTATTAAGTCTTTCACGATAGTGCTCGTATTGCTCGGGCAATTTTAAATCCTGACCCATTGTTTCATAGGACTCATCATGTGCAAACCCTGGTGGGTCAGTGGCAATCTCAAACAGAATTTCACCATATTCTCTAAAATAAATGGCATTAAAGTAATTACGATCTCTTACTGCTGTTACACCATATCCTTTTTTTGCTAATAAACGTTGCCAATCCAATTGGTCTTCATCGTCCTTGGCACGCCAAGCAATATGATGGACAGTCCCTACTCCCATTTGTCCTCGATCCACCGGTATTTTTTTGATATCAATGATATTACCAATATTTCCATAGGACTTGAAGCGAACAATATCTTCTTCTTCTCCAACCTTTTCAAGACCCATTACAGTTTGAAGCGTTTCCGCTGTTTGGGCAGGATTAACAGAATATAAAACAGCGCCACCAAATCCCTTAATTGCTACCTCTGGCGTTACATCTCCAAATGTCCAATTATTTCGTACACCTTGATTTCGCTCTACCAACTCTAATTGTAATCCGTGGAAGTCCTCAAAGTGCAAGTACGTTTCCCCAAACCGCTCAATTTTACTATAGTGGATATTAAATTTTTCTAACCTAGCTTGCCAGTAGCTCATTTTCCCAGTAGGAATCGCGTAAACCGTTATTCCTACCTGACCACCACCGATTTTTCCTTGATAAGCATTTGGCCATGGGAAAAAGGTGATAATACTTCCTGGTCTTCCTCCATCATTACCAAAATATAAATGATAGGTTCCAGGATCATCAAAGTTAATGGTTTTTTTTACTAAACGAAGCCCTAAAATTCCTGCATAAAAATCTACATTTTCCTGTGGATGTCCTACAATTGCTGTGATATGGTGAATACCTTCTGTTTTTTTCATCCCATCGTCTCCTTTGTATTATCATTTAGTTTATACATTCATGCCAGAACTAGCCGACATTGATTCATACTTCTAGACTTACCAAATACTACTCAAAGCATCTCCATTTATTTATGAGTGGCTTTGAATCAATTATCTCTAATTCGAGATAATTTTTAGCAAAAAAATAAATAAGAACTTGCACATTTTATTCTTAATTAAGTTATTCTTAATTAAATATAATATTAATACTGATTTTGATAATTGTCAACTGGTTATGTTCCATAATATTTTATAGAGAAAAAACTTCTATAGTTATCTACAAAAGATAAAATACATCTGGATAGATTAATAAAAGGTTGGCACTTAAGGAGAATTCCCTAATAAAATGCCAACCCTTTGAATGAAATTTTATCCTACTATATTCACATTATTTATTTCGTTGAATCAAATCAACAAACGTATCAACAAAGGTCTGTAAAAATTGAACAGTTCCTTCATTGGTTAGTTTTCCTTCTTCATCTAATAATTCATGCACATTTCCAATATAAGCTTCTGGTTGTTGAACTACTGGCATGTTTAAGAAAGCGAGAATTTGACGTAAATGATGATTTGCACCAAATCCACTCAATGCTCCTGGTGATATACTGATAATTGCTGCAGGTTTACCAGACCATGCACTTTCACCGTATGGGCGAGAAGCTACATCTAATGCATTTTTCAATACAGCAGGAACAGAGCGGTTATATTCAGGAGTTACGAATAAAACTGCATCCAATCCTTTAATTTTATTACGAAATTCCGTATATATAGAAGGCGTTCCGAGATCGCCTTCATAATCCTGATTAAATAAAGGTAGATTTCCTATTTCTACAAACTCTGTTTCAAATCCTTTTGGGAATAAAGAAGCTACGTTAGACGCAACTTTTTTAGAGAATGATTCTTTTCGAAGACTACCTAGTATAATACCTACTTTCATTATATAAAATCCCCTTCCATTATATCTCGAATTCGAGATATAAATATAACGGAAAATGTATAGGAAGTCAATTATGATGAATTATCAACAAGCTTTTCAACGTTACTTACGAATTAATTACAGTCCAAAAGAGAGAAATCAAAATGATGGCTAACATTCCGAGGAAATCCATATACGAAATGACTATTACTTTTTTAAGTGATGGCTGAATCATATTTGAAGAAGTCTCACTGAATTGGTATTAAATTGTTCAAAAAGTGGGTGGTATGATGATGCTCTAGATCGTAGTTGTCGAACAATGCTATCACCTTGAAGGGAGTCAAGAATCGATTTACGAACTGAACTCCCTTCAAAAAGAAGTATTTTTATAATTGGTGTGGACGACATCATCATCCATCGTATAGAAGGAAATTACATTTTTTGCAAATTTTTTAGAGGAAGGTACAAAAAAAGAGTGGAAATAACGGAAAAATTATATATTCAAAGACCAATTGATATCGAGTATTACATTGATACAGGTGAAACAGGAAAAATAATTACGACGCCGTTATGAGCCTATTCTGGCTAAGCATTTCTATATAACAGCAATTATTACTACTCTTTATCCCATTATCCGCTATATACACTAGCACAAGTTCCTGCTTCTGGTTCATAAAAACAATGGTTTTTAAATTGACCAGTTCTTGGTTGACCATACCATGTTGGCGGGCATGGACCATATGGATTAAAATACCACAGAGAATATTTTGCCGGATGCTGTCTCCAATATTCCAAGTTTTGTCTTGCTAATCTTCTTTCAGATTCTCTTGCACGTTGATAAAATCCACTTCCCTTTTGAACAGCTTCAAAGGAATAATTTCCTCCTTGCACCTGAAAAATCACTTGAGGAATTGTCCGTAAATCTGCAAAGTCTAAGCAATTTGCTACAAGGCGATTTACAATTACATTTCCAACAAATAACATTCCCAGCTTTCCTTCTCCCTCAGCCTCCGCTCTCATCATTCTTGCCATTAAATCCACATCTGAATTTCGATAACTCGCTCGTGCCATTATTTCACCCCCAACATATTGTATGAACAATGGCCTACATTGTTGTTTACTTTTTACTTTTGAATTGGATAGGAAACATCGTATGTAGATATTATGCAAAGAGATTTAATATGAAAATTACTCGATAGCTTGTGAATATTTTCCAATACATTGGAATAGCCATTAAATAGGGACTTCTTCTAGGTTCTTTATCAAATAAATGAGGAGGAATTACTTTCATGAAGTATGCAAATCCAAATACGGATGGTGCGTTAGTACATTTTAAAGAGAGGTACGATAACTATATTGGTGGTGAATATCGTCCTCCTGTTAGTGGTGAGTACTTTAAAAACGTAAGCCCAGTCACAGGACAGGTTTTTTGTGAGATTGCTCGCTCTACGAAAGAAGATGTTGAAGCAGCAATTGATGCTGCCTACGCGGCAAAAGAAGCTTGGGGAACTACATCTGTTGCTGAACGTGCAAATATCTTAAATAAAATCGCTGATCGTATAGAGGAAAATTTAGAATTGCTAGCTGTCGCAGAAACATGGGATAACGGAAAAGCCGTCAGAGAAACACTTGCGGCTGACTTACCACTTGCTATTGATCATTTTCGTTATTTTGCAGGGGCAATACGCGCTCAGGAAGGTGGTATTAGTGAAATTGATCATGATACAGTTGCCTACCATTTTCATGAGCCACTAGGGGTAGTTGGACAAATCATTCCATGGAATTTCCCGCTTCTAATGGCAACTTGGAAATTGGCACCAGCATTAGCTGCAGGAAATTGTGTTGTATTAAAGCCAGCTGAACAGACTCCTGCTTCTATTCACGTATTGATGGAATTAATTCATGATCTACTACCATCTGGGGTTGTAAATATTGTAAACGGTTTTGGACTGGAAGCTGGAAAGCCCCTTGCGACTAATAGTCGTATCGCCAAAATTGCCTTTACAGGTGAAACGACAACAGGTCGATTAATTATGCAATATGCATCTGAAAATTTAATTCCAGTTACGTTAGAATTGGGTGGAAAATCACCGAATATATTCTTTCCTGATGTAATGGATAAAGATGATGCTTTCTTAGATAAAGCTGTAGAGGGTCTAGTAATGTTTGCATTGAACCAAGGAGAAGTCTGTACTTGCCCGTCAAGAGCATTAATCCATGAATCTATTTATGATTCTTTTATGGAAAGGGCTATTGAGCGAGTCAATCAAATTAAAATCGGTCACCCACTTGATACGGAAACAATGATGGGTGCCCAAGCTTCTACTGAACAAATGGAAAAAATTCTTTCTTATTTGGATATTGGAAAGCAAGAAGGTGCTGAAGTACTTGTCGGTGGAACAGTAAATAAACTTGAGGGCGAGCTATCAGAGGGATACTATATTAAGCCAACCATTTTTAAAGGAAATAATAATATGCGTATTTTCCAGGAAGAGATCTTTGGACCAGTACTCTCAGTTACTACTTTTAAAGACAAGGAAGAGGCAATGCAGATTGCAAATGATACACTTTATGGCCTAGGAGCAGGAGTTTGGAGCCGTGATATTCATACAGCATACCGCTTCGGTCGTGGCATTCAAGCAGGAAGAGTGTGGACGAATTGCTATCACCAATATCCAGCACATGCAGCCTTTGGTGGGTATAAGAAATCAGGTATTGGAAGAGAAAATCATCAAATGATGCTTTCCCATTACCAACAAACAAAGAATCTACTAGTAAGCTATAGTGAAGGACCTGTTGGATTGTTCTAATCGATTAATTCATGCATTTCTGCTTGCTAAATAATAGATTAAATTTAAAAGAATTGAAGAGGTGAAATAAATGGTTGAACGTGTAATCGCTACTGATGAAACACTAAAGCTACTAGATAAATTAAAAACGATACATGGAGACTTAATGTTTCACCAATCTGGGGGCTGCTGTGATGGTAGCTCCCCTATGTGCTATCCACGAGGGGAATTTCGAATTGGCGAATCCGACATTCTATTAGGAGAGATTGGTAACACACCTTTTTATATTTCGAAGGATCAATATGAATATTGGAAGCATACACAGCTTATTATTGATGTAGTCGAAGGTAGAGGTGGCATGTTTTCAGTCGAAGGACCAGAAGGGAAGCGATTCTTAACTAGGTCGAGAGTGTTTACAAAGGAAGATCGAATTGCGTTAGGACAATAGTGAGGGATTAAGAATATTTAATATCTACCAAGATGAATGCCCCCCAGTTACTAGTTTGCCTAAAAATAGGGGGCTATTTGTCTTGAAGGAGGAAAATTACATTGTCATTATTTTAATCTATATTTCCAGCAATAACAGTTGTCTAATGGGTATTTAACTAAAAGAATAAGATAATCAAAAACATTCGCCTCTATTCTAGAATATCTCTCTAGCCTTGCTCCTTCCAGTTGAAAGCCAAACTTTATATTGGTGACCCCTGCTCGTCATTTTGGATAATATTTTAGAGTGAAATGAAGCTTAGCCGGCCACTATGCTTCATTTCGTAAAATACTTTGGACTGAAATGAAGCTTAGGCCACCTCTATGCTTCATTTCGTAAAATAATCTGGACTGAAATGAAGCTTAGATCACCTCTATGCTTCATTTCGTAAAATAATCTGGACTAAAATGAAGCTTAGGCCACCTCTATGCTTCATTTAGGTATAATAATCTGGAGTGAAATGAAGCATAGTTACTGGATCAATTTTATTATGTCTTTTTTGATATAGTAGCTTATTATTTTCATGGTTGTTATAAAAGAAAAGGGGCTTCATTCACAAATTATCGTATAACCATTTTCTTGCTTCTTATAGCTTCCATTAATTACTCCTATCCCTTCAATTGTAAGTGAATCAATGTTTTCGATGGGATTATTCTGTAAAATGAGATGTAATGTAGTAATATTTCGAAATCCGTCTTTACAATGTGCTATGACAGGTTGTTGAATAAGGTAGTCTATATTGTTAATTCTTACTTTAATAAAGTTCTTATGTAACAGCCTATCCTCAAGTGGGACGATATTCATCGGGTCAAAAGATATAGCCTTTATTTCACCTTCAATAAATAGATGTATTCCGTTTTGCTGCTCAAAGCTTTCTAATGAGCAATTCCTTTTTTGCTTAACAAAATTAATTACTTTCTCTGTTTCAGCGCTTATTTCCACATCACGTATTATTTCGATGTTATCGGAGTTTTGTTTTAATAAATCGTATAGTGTTTCTGGCTTGTCCCAAAAGCCTTCCTTCCAATCCGGTAGAAAATCATCCAATAATAAACACATAACCAAGCCTGAACTATAACAACTCTTTCGTATGTCTAAAGTAGATTCAAATTTATCTATTAGATAATGTCCATATTTTTTGATAATTGATTTATGTTCTATTGTGCTTTTTTCTGAATATGCCTTTAGCTCAACATACCAAGCTGGTCCTTCAATTGTTTCAACTAAATTTTCATATGTAATATAGTTATCCATATTAGCTGCTCTTTTTTCTCTTAAGGAAATAAAAGTGTTAAGATATTGTTTCTTCTTCATTATATCATCTTCCAACATGGCGTCGAAAAGAATAGCTCTTTCCCGATTTCGTAATTCTACATTTTCTTTTGATAATGGATAGGTAAGACCTATAATTTCATCTGGAAATCTTCTTTCACCTTTAAGATATTGAAACCCATGAAATAACTCATGTACAAAAATTGAATACAACCCTTCATAGTCATCATACAATTCTACATCGACTATTGCTGTAGGATAACCTTCATACAAAATTAATGTACAACCGTTAAATTGGTGATCCCTTTTTAAGGTTTGAAATTTATTATGTTGCTTGAATTTAGGATGATTAAATAAATATACATTGCTCGTATCATATAAGGCAAATGCAACCAAATCGAAATTTGGCCAGTAACTTTCTAGTTTTTCTTTTACTAAGTCTTGTGAAATCTGACTAAGGTTCTTGTTCATTCGTTTTCAGCTCCCTCAAGCATCAAATGGAATATTATTCATGGATGATTCTACCACCCATCAAGCATTTAATCTATTAGCCTATAGGTGTAAATATTATCAGTCTTAAGATTTAGATTGATTATTTTTGAAATTATACCTCTTAGATAATGTAGCCTCGATTATACTGAAACTAAAATAATTATCCGCCCGTAAAACGGGCGGTTTTAGTTTCGCCCTATAAGGGCACTTTACCAACGAGGCCCCTAAAGGGGCTTTTTGAATTGACCGTCAACCGTTTATCTTCCTATACTTCTTTAAATG
>NZ_BORP01000009.1 GCF_018333235.1 Ornithinibacillus bavariensis
CATAATTGATCGAGTCAATTACATTCTTAGCTACTAAAAGCACGCTAGCTTTTAGATTATTAATAGAAAAAACAGGGTATGTTTTTTCCTTACATACTGGTTGTTTTGTTCAGTTTTCAAGGAGCAATTATTTCAATGTGTCGTTTTTAGCGACAAGATATAATTTAACATGTCTATCACTAAATGTCAACATCTTTTTTAAAACTTTTATTTATGTTTTTTTGATGTTTCATAACTGACAACAGAAATTAATATATCATAGCTCCAGAATAAAATCAACGGTCTTTTTAAAAAAAGTCTCTTCTGAAATTTTTGCATTCAAATCAGAGTAACTCTTTCCCGTTGCTAACTAGTAGTTCATTCATTTTTTGTTCGTTTTGGTATGTATCGCAGGCATTCTTTATCAGTGGAAACTCTTCGTAATAGCTGAAATAAGGTCTTATATCTATCACGCATAGCATTCTTTACTAAATGATCAATTCGATGATCATCTAAATCAAATATGATTTCGTCTAACTCTCTTTTAATTAAGTATTCTAATTCTCTTTTCTCCATATCATTAATCATTAAACCTAGCATAATATCACCTCTAATGAATCAACTATAAATAGCCAGTAGTCTATATCGTTCACATTTTTGGATAATTTATGCAGGTTCTTCTAACCCCATTAATCAAAAAAAGCTCCACTTGTTCATAATTTATCATTCCATTCATAAAATGTAAGGAATGACTTGTCTTAAGTAGGAGGGGGAAAAGTGAATCATTTTTATGTAATTCGTTTCAGCCGCTTAAAAAGGTGGACACTAATTATTGTACTTGCATTTTTCACTGCCGGGTTTCTTTGGTTTGAAAATAATGGCTCTTTATCCATTTTCTCATCGGACAAGCCTGTAGCACTAACGAAAGGGAATTCTAATGAACCGAATATTTCCCTTACATTTAATATTAGCTGGGGAGAAGAAAAGGTATATGACATTCTTAAGCAACTCGAAAACCATCAAGTTAAGGCTACTTTTTTTGTGAGCGGGGAATGGGCCGAAAAGCATCCAGATATACTAAAAAAAATAACGGAAGGTAAGCATGAGATTGGAATGCTGGGCTATCGATATAAGAGCTATCTAGATCAAGAAATTAACCAGGTTCGAAAGGATTTACAATATGCCAAGGCGGTTTTTGGAAAATTAGGCTACAATAACATGGAATTAGTAAGAGCCCCACACGGTCATTTTAATGATGAAGTTATTGAGCTTGCAGAGGGATTAGGCAATAAAGTGATTCACTGGAATGTAAATCCGAATGATTGGCAGAACCCAGGAACACAAATAATTGTGGATCAAGTCATGTCCCAAACTAAAAATGGCGATATTATTTTGTTACATGCGTCAGACTCTGCTAAGCAAACAGCTGAATCATTGAAAACTATCCTCCCAGGGCTAAAAAATAAAGGGTTTAACTTTGTTACTGTATCCGAACTAATGAATCAAGCACATGCCAAGTCAAAAATTGTGGATTAAAAAAGGATGTCTCAGATAATACTCTTTAATGAGTACAAATGAGACATCCTTTGCCATTATTTTTTTCCTTTTCTCGGAGTTCCATCCGCTTGATTTAAACGGTGCAATACAAGTAACTGATAGGTATTACAAACAAGTAACGTAATAACCATGATAATAGAAAAATCTACACCTATTAAGCCGATTCTTAGTGCAGGTACCCATTCAACGACTGTGAACACGACCATGAAAAAGAATGCAGGAATAAAAGCATGCTTTTTCGTTTCTTTTGCTTTTATTTTAGCAATCATATACCCGTATAATAAGAGGCCTGCCGCCATTAGAATAAACCAAATAAGAGAAACCTCTCCATCTGACGCCTTATAAGGGAAATAAATTAAATCAAAGGTGATAAAAGCGATTAATACAAACTGTACGGTCGGCCAAAAAGAGCGAAATATACTTAACCCTAATCGATTAACGTAAAGATAAGCAAAGAAGCCAGTCTGGCTTACAGCACTATATAATAAACCATGTCCAATAAAAAATAGCATAACACCGATGAGGCCTAAAAAGTTAAAGGGCTGAAGATTATCGGTATAAACACCCTCCACATTAACAAAAAAGCTGGTAATAAGCCCAACAAGCCCTCCAATTGCGAGGGTTTTCAAAAACAAGTTAACTACTTTACGACTATTCAATGATAAATCCTCCTGAATTATAGCTATATCTAAGACGTATTGTAACATGAACCTTATCTTTTTTCCTATCCTATGTGCATATTTTTACTCATCTTACTCAAATTAAAGGATAAGTGGAAGGAGGATTTGTATGCGTCGTGTACAATTCTTGTTAATTTTCAGTATCCTACTCTTAATGATAAGTGCATGTAGTGGCGGTGAAGCAGCCATTAAAGATACAGACTATGATGCAACAAAAAAAATGGTTGTTGATATACTTCAAACAGAAGATGGTAAGAAGGCTCTGAGAGAAATTTTAGCAGACGAAAAAATGCAAGAGAAGCTTGTAATCGATTCTTCCACAGTTAAAAGCGCTATTGATGAGACATTAAACTCTGAAAAGAGCAAAGATATGTGGAAAAAGCTCTTTGAGGATCCTAAATTTGTTGAGACATATTATAAATCCGTGGAAGAAGATCAAAAAAACTTAATGAAAAGTTTAATGAATGACTCCGAGTATCAAAAACAGATGATGGATTTATTAAAAAATCCTGAAATGGAAGATCAGGTACTTCAGGTGTTAAAAAGCCAACAGTTTCGTAAGCATCTTGAAGATACGATTCGGCAAACATTGGAATCTCCATTATTCCTAGCCAAGGTTCAGGAAGCCCTCCTTAAAGCCGTAGAAGAACAAGGTAATCAAAACCAAGGTAACCAGTCAGGTGGACAAAGTGGCCAAGGCGGTGGTTCAAGCGGTGGGCCAGGTGGTGGTGGTGGTTCTGGTGACGGCGGTTCCGGTGGTGGTGGCGGTCAATAGGCCACACGATACCATCCTAGCAACAAATAGGGTCAGCTTTCCTTGAAGTGGAAACTGACCCTACTTTCTTATTCTTCTACTTGTGCAATAACTTTTGCCGCCATTTTATGATATTCTTTCCCATTTGGGTGATCCTCCTGGTAAACAGATGGAGCAAAAACATCTTCTTCTTCATATGGCTGTTGGATTGGAAGCTGTCCAAGTACCTTTGTATGTAGCACTTCTGCCAGCTTTTTGCCTCCACCTTGTCCAAAGACATACTCTTTTTCACCGGTTTTTTCACTCTTATAATAGGCCATGTTTTCTACAACGCCTAGTATTTCATGTTTTGTTTTTAACGCCATTTGCCCAGCTCTAGCCGCTACAAACGCTGCCGTTGGGTGTGGTGTTGTAACAATGATTTCTTTACAAGAAGGTAATAATTCATGAACATCCATTGCAATATCACCGGTTCCAGGTGGCAAGTCTAATAATAGATAATCTAAGTCTCCCCACTCTACTTCTTTAAAGAAGCTGTTGAGCATCTTACCAAGCATTGGACCACGCCAAATGATTGGTGAATTATCTTCCACAAAGAAGCCCATAGAGATAACTTTAACCCCAAAACGTTCAACTGGAATAATCTTTTGACCGCGGACGATTGGTCTTTCCTCAATACCCATCATATCTGGAACACTGAAACCATAAATATCTGCATCAATAATTCCAACTTTTTTTCCTAATCTCATTAGTGCCATAGCTAGATTTACAGTAACCGTTGACTTTCCTACTCCACCTTTACCACTGGCAATAGCTAGGAAATGCGGTTGTTTATTTCCGCCCATCAAGGCACGCTCTTTAGCGCTTTCAATTGCAGGCTGGTATTTCTTAATTATCTCATCTGGAAGCTTTTCAAATCGTAGTCCAACTGTTACAGCACCGTTACGCTTTAAAATACCAACAATTTCTTGTTGTAGCTGCATTTGCTCTGCAGTATTGGTTTTACCTATTGCAATTTTGACACTAACATGTTTCTTGTCTTCCTTTATTGTTACCTCTTTAATACCTTCTGTTTCTTCAAGCGTTTTATATAAAAAAGGATCTCTTACAGGATTAAGTAATTGAATAACATCTTCTCTGCTTATCATCTTTTTCACCTTCCTATGGCATTGGATACGTAATAGTTGTCCAAGGCTAGTATATCATAAATCACTAAAAATCTAAGTGATATGATTCATGGAAGATGAACCATTCAACCTATTCTGTTTTTTCTTCCTCTGGTTCTTCTGTCACATAGCGGAGGATTCCTTCATAAATACTTGCTGCCATTTGCTTTTGATAATTTTCATCCTTCAACAGCTCTCTTTCCTCCACATTTGATAGAAATCCTATTTCTACTAGCGCCCCGGGTATCTCTGCATTCTTTAAAAGATATAAGTTATTAATTGCTAATGCACTTCTATTTGTATTTTCCATATTACGAGTAATCTCGGCTTGAATCATTTTTGCTAAATGCTTACCTTCATCTGATTTAGGAAAATAAAATGTTTGTGCCCCACGCCATTTTGTCGATGGTATTGCATTCAAGTGAATCGTTACAAAAAAATCCGCTTCCTTTGAATTGATAAATTCCATCCTATTACGAATATCCTCTGATTTCCGCCTAGAGATCCCCTTAGTACTCTCATCTGCCAAGTCTGTATCCGTCTCTCTTGTTAGGTACACCGTTGCACCTGCTTGTTGTAAATATTCCTTAATTTTTATTGAAACAGCTAACGCAATATCTTTTTCAACTGTCTTATCACTACCAACCGCCCCTCCATCCGGTCCCCCATGACCAGGATCTAGAACAATAATTTTCTCCGACAATGGTAACGAAAATCCTACCGTTTGAACAGAAGCTTCCTCAAGTGGAAGTTTAATAAGCATAATTAACAAAACAAAACCTACTACCCATAGTGCAAATTTTATAAACCCCTTCATCGCATACGCCCCTTTACTTGTCCTCTCCCTATTTTATGGGACAAGTGTACGGTTTATGCTTGAATAAAGCGTTAAAAAAGAGAGTAGTATTTACATATCTACTCTCAACAAAATCATCGCACTAACATCCCTATGAGCATATATTTCTTCCAATCTTTAAATTCTCCTACCTCTTTCCAAGGTGTTTGTTGAAGTTTTAATGGGGTGATAAATGGCATACTCTCGTAGGATGATGGCAATGTTTCAGTTGATAGAACATTACCCACAGCCAGTCCACTAATGACCTCCAGTTCCTTACCCATTTGGATACCAGTTTGAATGTTTACCTTTTCCACTATTCCTTTTTCATTTAATCGCCAGACTTCATTTTGTTGAACAATTCCTTTATCAATCGTCGGGGTATTAAGCGCCTCTTTTACTGTGATTGTTAGCTTTGTATGATAGCCTGGATTTATACTGTCCAATGTCTCTTCTTCATTGAAGGTGATCTCAAAAGGGTACATACTTTTGGTATCGATACTTACCTCCTGTGGCGCCTCACTGACACTCGTTACCGTTCCTTGTAGGGCTTGTCCACTTTCTAAGAGGGAAATCTTAACTTTCTGTCCCTCTTCGACCTTTACACGGTCTCTTTCATTTACTTCCCCACTTACCTGTAGTTCCGTACTTTCAATAACCATAATAGGATCATTCAACGAAGGGTTAATTTCTTTTACCTTTCCATGAATTGGACTTGCGATAGTTACCGTGTCCCCGCCATCCTGTAAATCTTTAAGCCGTTCCTCTACAGCTTTTTTCTGTTCATTCTTAGCGGCCAATTCCTGTTCCTTTTGGATGAGAAATTGTTCCTTCATTACTTCTAATTCAATAGGATCCGGTTGTGTAATAACAACGGTTGTATTATCTGTTTCCTTGTCATTCATAACAGGAACAGATGGTTTGGGGATCTGGTAGGCAACCATTTCAGCTATTGCATCCTCAATTGCTGAGACTTCACCTTCTATTTTAGACAACTCATACGTAAGTAAAGCTTCTGTTTCTTCATAATCACGTATACGGTATGCGAACAATGGGTCACCTTTTGCAACTTCACTACCCTCTTCAACTAAAAACGTATCAAAGCTGCCAATACTTTTGTCAAAATAGACATAGTCTTCTCTTGAATAAGTGACCACACCTTTTGCTTCTACGGTCTCATACAAATTAGTTTGGTAAACCTTGTTCCAATCCGATACATAAACACTTCGCATTACTTTTCCATCATCATCTACACTTACAAGAACTAAGTTGACAATAATAAATACTAGTACCATCAAGCGTATAATTAATTTTTGATTTCTTCGCATTAGCCAAACCACCTATTAATGATAAGAATGTCTGTAAATGCTAGTACAGCTGTTACGGTCCAAATTGCTATATGAAATAAGATTACTAAACTATAAATCCATCCCTTATGTATTCCGGAAAGTCTAGTTAATAGCTTTACCTGAAAAACCATTATCCAAATCTGAAAGAGAGTAATAGAACCAAAAAAATAAATAATAAAGTTTTGGTCTGTTACGTAGGAAGCAATAATGCCGAACGAAAATGGGGATACAAACCAATCTAATCCGATCAAAATATGGATCGGTATCCATACAATTCTTTCTAAGAGCAGGACGAAGAGCACAACAACCTGCATGACGAGTAATTTTTTAAAAGGAATTTTTGTGACGGTATAGAATATTAATGGTGGAATAAATAAGATAAATAAAACAAAGGAGACAGCGTATAGTACTCGTCCAAATACAAACCACAGCTTTCGCAATTCAAATTCAGCTGGATTAACAAGCGACACACTAGATGATATAGGAGATGTACCAATGCCAAACGCTCCCATCACAGCATAAACGATTATGCCAAAAAGGCTTAAGATGAAGATTGTTCTCCAAGGAATTTTTACAACTTCTGCTTTTCCAATTCGAAAAATATGGTCATCAACAGCAAACAATAGTTTAAATAATTGTATTGTATATGTCATGACTTCACCCATTTCCCTTAAATTTTATAGGGACCATTTTTTCCATTTTAACCCACGGTCGAACAAATATCTATTATTTTCAATCTATTCGGAATAATATTGGTAATTTCGACATGAAAATGCCAGAAACCGCATTCTATTCGACATAAAATGCGGTTTCTGACACATTTAGTTTGCGTCTGTAGTTAGCTGTTTAAGTGGTTCTGACTTTACTTGCCGTTTATCTGTCATCTTAGCAACCTGCCAGCCTACACCAGCATTAACGATTCCCATTAATCCAAACAATAAGTAGTCTCCAATCGGCTCTGGAAGTATTAAGTCAACAATCAACCAGCCGCCAGCCGTCGTGCCTCCAACAAGTGCGCCAATTATTGGCTTACGATAACGATTCATTAATTGCACCGCCTTTAATTAATTGATCGTAATTAACTATGAAGATTATAGGGGAAAAGATAATATTCTACGTGTGTACTCAATTTTTATCTTTTATAGAATTCTATGCAGTTTACGCTATATTAATAACTAAAGGATTTTCTTCCGTATAAAAGATAAATGATTACCTTACTAACAGCACTAAATCTACAAACCCCATTCTCTTCTAGGTAATGCTCTTAAAATATCACTTTAAGGCGTAGTATTCATACTTAATTTTAATATTATGTTCGGTATTTCCCGTAATGATCGACAGCGAAGCTAAACAATACTTTCATCAAAAACAGTAACCCCACGATTAACATATATGGCGTTATTCCTGGTAGCATTGGCATGACCCCAAAACCAACAGACACAAGTAAGCCAGCTACAAATAATTGTACACGCTTCCCAATAAGGGCGTTTACTATAAACGCCCCAATTATCGTATATGCCCATACTCCTAAGGAATAAACAATATTGGTATGGAGAAGAAGGGCAATAAGCACGATATGGACGTGGATGGCGAGGAATACGATTCGATTTTTTTTCCTCGCTGCATAGAAATTACTAGTTGATGCTGTAAAATTCGCAATAACACCAGCAAAAACATCGAAAATCAATAATAATGCTAGAACACTGCGCCACATTGGCAAATCGGAAACCATTTCAGGGAATCGGTAATATAACGCAGCGGTCAGTATACCACCGAAAAGCAATATTGTTAAAACGGATGGAACAGACTGTTTTTCACCAAACACATCCTGCAAGAAAGAAGGAATCCGAAACTGTCTCATTTCACGCCACTCCCATCATCAATTAGATAACACTTGATTAGTATAAAGTTATGTACTAAATATAGTATTTGACTCTAAAACCATTATATCGATATAAAATTTATTAATCAATATATTTTGTATTATTTATATTGAATCAGTCTAAAACTTTAGTTAAACTACATATGAGGTGAACTAATATGAATGGTTACGAACGACGGAAACAGAAAAAAATAGAGCAGATATTCAGTGCCTCAATTGAATTATTTTTCAAATATGGCTTTCAAAAGGTTAGCGTGAATGAGATTGCATATAAAGCAAATGTTTCTCCTGCAACCATATATAATTATTTCGGGACAAAGGAACAGCTTTATACGGATTCCTTGATTAACTGGCTGGACAAGCAGTTGGAACAATATGAGAATATCCTGAGTTCGGAGTTATCTTTTGTTGAAAAGACTAAAAAGATCATGCTGTTGGAGGCGAATAACTTAAAAATATTAGCAGATGAGTTTCCGAAATTCCCTTCTGCTGATTTAAGAGGGCTGATACAAATGATGGACGGTTATAACGAGCAGAAGGTCGTGCCCTTTTTTAAGAAGTATGTCGCACTTGGAAAACAAGAGGGGTTTATTCGAAAAGATCAAACTGAAGAAATCATGATGCGTTATTTTACATTGTTTCAGAATGAACTAGTCCGGAAATGGGAGGGCTCGAGTCAAAAACAGACCACCGAGAATATGGATCAATTGATGGAGTTGTTCTTTTATGGGGTAGCTGGACAATCACAGCTTCAGGAATAGAAGATAGAAGATCTACTCCTGTTCTTAGATCCTCGTAGTAACGAGAGAAAGTCTCTTTAACTTAGGAAAATAATTATCTATACAACGTCGTATTATAAAGAAAACACATCCACAATTTATTAACCGTGAAAAAAGTGGATGCTACAAGGGAGTGTTACCATGATAAAACAGGAAGAACTACTTGCCCGCCAACTGCAGCTGCAAACCGAAGCGGATGCAATTGTTGAAGAGATGCGCCTTGATCAATTGTTAGCAGAAGCTGGTACACCAGTAAAAGTAGGGAGTGCGGCTTTAGGCTTAATGGCTTGGAGAGATCTTGATATAACGGTTGTTTGTTCGACATTGAACATCGCTACAGTTTCCAGAATAGCTTCACAATTGATGTCCAATCCTCAAGTTCGTGATTTAAAATTCATCAATGATACGGGCAATTGGAACACCGATCCAGCTTATCCAGACGGTTACTTCCTAGGAATCACTTACCAGTCCAATATCGGAAAGAAATGGGAACTAGATATTTGGTTTGTAGACAAGCCTGAAGAGCAGCCCGATTTGCAGCATATTCGCACACTACCTAAACAACTAACTCCGGAAGCGATTGTCTCTATTTTAAGCATTAAAACCGTTTGGGCAACACGACCCGATTATGGAAAGCGAGTAACAAGCTTCGATATTTATAATGCTGTGTTAGATTATAATGTACAAACACCTGACGAATTTAAGAAATGGCTGGAAAGCCGATAGTTTCTATGATCGAAAACGCTTTGAGATACTTAGAAAAATAGGGATGAGTGAAAGGGGATTAAATTCCACTATATGTTGCTGACAGCATTTATTGCTCCCCTTATCGTTGCCGTTCGCCATCTGCTTGTTGCATTACCGATGGTCAGGCAATTATGGACAATTGCTTTTCTGGACAATATTTTAGTCATCGTAATTTAGTGCATTCGCATGTATCAGTTTTTTACTACTAGTCTATGGTTTGGTATTTTTAGTTACTGAACGTGTTTATCGAATAGTTATTAGCAGAAACTTAATGTTTCATTGGAAGGAGTAGACTAAGGGTGCCAGTATTATCAAAACTAAAGAAATAATAATTGAGAATTCTAGGAGTTGGGGTCATCCTGCTTTGTTTATTCCTTATCCTCTTTCAAGGATTGTTGTTTGATGACAAATGAAAATTTGCAACGATAAGTTCAAAAGAAAAGTGCAATAATACCAGATTAACTTATGTGACAAAAGTGATTTAGAAAAAGTACCCATTGTAGACTCGAAATAAAGTTTGATAATTTATAATAAAGATTGATACTATTACGTTAAGAACGTTTAATATTTGAAATACAATAAAGGATATCCTAAAAAACACTTTTGTAAATCTATTTCATAATAGAGCCATGTTACGGAATAGTGTTATTAGAGGGATAATGAATGCGTAAATTTATTTATATTTCATTAATAGTCATAACGGTTTTAGGGTTAAGTGCTTGCGGTAAAAAATCCATGTGGTAACATTAAGTCTTATGATCAGAGGTAAAGCAGATGATAATGGCTTAAAACAAGGAGAGTTATTATGATATTAATCACCGTCGTGCCGCCAAACAAAGGTGAAGGCACGAGTCCCACCGAACTAGTAGGGCGTTGTCTTGTAAATCAACTGCTTAAGGCTGGTAAGAAGGTACGCATTCTTGCCGAAGGGCAGCAAGTGCATAATTGGCCAGAAGGTGTTCAGATTGTCAATGGAAACATTGCCCTCCCCGTAGAGAGGCACGAGGTGTTTCTAGACATAGAACGAGTATTCTTAGCAGGTGCGAACGCAAAGACAATAAAGGAGAACCTAGTATTGGCAAAAAGGGCAAATGTACAGCGCTTTGTCGTACTCTCATCGCATGGTCCTGAATATGAAATCAACTACCCACCTGAAACATGGTTTTGGTTGGCTATTGAGAAGGCCGTAGAGCAATCGGGTATGGAATGGACACATATCCGGCCATCAGCTGTGATGGGGGGAATGTTTGAAGGTAGTTACCCTGCAACAGGGTCTGGTTGGCAGGAGTCTATTAAGAATGAAGGAATCGTCCGCGAGCCATACATCAATACTGGCTACTATCCATTTATTCATGAGGACGACCTTGCTGCAGT
The DNA here is from genome assembly GCF_018333235.1 of Ornithinibacillus bavariensis. Taxonomy (GTDB): domain Bacteria; phylum Bacillota; class Bacilli; order Bacillales; family Amphibacillaceae; genus Ornithinibacillus; species Ornithinibacillus bavariensis. The sequence continues at coordinate 11,103 of NZ_BORP01000009.1, forward strand.
TGCCTCCGCAGCCTTACTTGAAGATAAATATCTCGGCAAAATACTGGAAGCAGTAAACGTGCCAATTAGTACAATGGAGCGCGTACATTTAATTAGCAAAGCTATTGGGCGCGAGATACTTACAGAAGAGTTGACACCAGATCAAGCTCGTAAACATTGGCGAACCCAAGGCTGGCCTGACGAAACGATTGAAGTAACACTTTATGCGCTAGAAGAATACGGCAAGCATCCTGATAAGTATATCCAATGGACAGTTGAGCAGCAGCCCTCAGTTGAACAAATTATCGGAAGACCTGTCCGTACATATGCTCAGTGGGTGGCAGAACACGCAAATAAATTCAAACCTTAATCTTGGATATCCTCTTTTTTAATAAGCTATCGGGTAACTAATGTTCAACAAAACATCCCCTAGAATAATCAAACTTTTTTTGAGCGTAACATCCACGGGTTTATTTCTCCATGAATGGTTGTTGCGCAGAAAACACTTAATCTTTTTTATCCAGAATCTAGACGTAGATCCAAGTTTCTTTATGTACACGTATCTTAACTTCTTTACTTTAAGAAGAGCTTAGAAAAGGAGGATGGTTGTTCATTATGGAATACCCGGTATCTATTGAAGTAAATGGAATCACTTTGAGAGGGATAGCCCACAACCCTGACAGGTATAACAAATCAGTTTATCCTGTTGTTAGTTAATCCAGAGAAATCGTTTCACGCTTTTATGGGAGGGGTCATCCGATCAAGTATGCAGGTGGGCGATGCTATAGAGTTTGTTGGCCCTGGAGTAGAAGGAGATCAAACCGTACATATCTACGGTAGGTTGTTAGCTTTCGAGGAATACAAATTGTTGAGTTACACCGACCACCCTGGCCCCTCACATCATGATAGACACGCGGAACTGGAAAGCACAGTGACCATAAGGTTGAACACAGTTGGGAACTGTACCCTATTACAACTAGTAAATGATCAATGGACAGATAATAATCCGCAATTTGAAAAGGCAGACCAATTCTGGTGGATGATACTTAGTAATATTAAAACAATTGCAGAAACCGGTAAGCCGCTAGATTTCGGTTATAAAGTGTAAATTCCAACTCTTATTGTTAAACTAATCATTGGACTCTTAATAGTTGAAGTGATGGTATTTGTAATGACTCTATTACCTAATTTTAAAATTAAAGACAAAAGCCGAGCTTTCTCACATTGCCTCGGCTTCCAACTTTATTAAAAATCTGACTCCTTCTGTGAAGGGTGTATTAACGTTCATGGATTAAGACACACATGCTTCTATGCAGTTTGCCCCGAATGAAAGATATTCAAATAAGAATTAGGACGTGCAAGAATAAACTACTATGGACACCTGTACTCATCTTACAGATTATCTAAAATTAACAAATAATGATTCCCAAAAGATACGATAGTGAATGTAATTAAAAAAAATTCCAGTCACTATCTATTTTTTGTATCCTTTTGTAATGAAAAAGCCTGTTTGGAATTGACTTCCAAACAGGCAGTAAACCCAATAGTAACAAGGGTTATTAACGTTTTGAGAACTGTGGTGCACGACGTGCGCCTTTAAGACCGTATTTCTTACGTTCTTTCATACGTGGATCACGAGTTAAGAATCCTGCACTCTTAAGTGCTGGACGATAACCAGGATCTGCTTCTAGTAAAGCACGTGCGATACCGTGACGGATTGCACCAGCTTGACCAGTAAATCCACCACCATGAACATTAACTAGAACATCATAAGTTCCTTGAGTTTCAGTAGCTTGTAGTGGTTGGTTAAGGATTAATAATTGAGTTTCATATGGGAAATAGTCTTTTGCTTCACGACCATTGATTGTAATGTTACCAGTACCGGGTACTAAGCGTACACGTGCTGTTGAGCTTTTACGACGACCAGTGCCGTAGTATTGTACTTGTGCCAATTTGTTTACCTCCTTTTATTATCCACGAAGTTCGTAAACTTCTGGTTTTTGTGCTGCATGGTTATGTTCAGCACCTCTATAAACGTGCAATTTCTTACCCATTTTACGGCCTAAAGATCCTTTTGGAAGCATGCCTTTGATAGCAATCTCAAGCATTTGCTCAGGGTATTTAGTACGCATTTCATCAGCAGTACGAGATTTTAATCCACCTGGATGTCCAGAGTGACGGTAGTACATTTTGTCACTTAGTTTATTTCCAGTAAGTTCAATTTTGTCAGCGTTAATGATGATTACATAATCACCAGTGTCAGCATGTGGAGTGTAAGTTGGCTTATGCTTTCCGCGAAGGATTGCAGCAACTTCACTTGCTAGACGACCAAGACGTTGGCCTTCTGCATCCACAACAAGCCATTTGCGTTCGATATTGTTTTCATTCGCCATGAAAGTTGTGCGCATGATTGGTTTCCCTCCAAATATTCATTCAATAATTTTTTAATTGTAAGTTTCGTTATTTCTTTATTTTCAACACAATTAGTTCCGGGGCTAATCGCGGTTTTTAGAAATAAAATGCCATAGACCATAATATATCAAATAGTGGTATTTTGTCAAGGGTTTGGCAAACTTTTTTATGCTTTTAAAGTGAGAATCTATAAAGACTATTATATACTATTTTAACTAGGAAAGAAAACTGTTGATATTTCCCAGGAAATGTCGAATAGTACTTAGCATTAATATACTACTTTCCATAGAAACAACCCTTGAGCTGGTGCAGTTTTGCCTGCAAGCCTTCTATCCTTCTTTTCTAGCATTTCTCTTATATTTATTGGATCTATCTTACCTTGTCCAACCTCTAATAACGTCCCTACTAAAATACGAACCATATTATATAAAAATCCGCTTCCTCTAAAATGGAATTCAATCTGGTCCCCATTCTTCTGACAAGATACTTCAAACAAAGTTCGAACCTTATCTCCCTTAACTGTCGCTCGAGCTGAGGAGAAGGTAGTAAAATCATGTGTCCCCTCTAAATATCGACATGCCTCCTGTATGGCCTCTATATTAATTTTATAGGGAAAATGATAGGAGTAATTTCGAGCAAAAATATCGGGTTCTTTTCTATTTAAGATAAAATAACGATATTCCTTCTCTAAAACATCATATCTAGCGTGAAAGCTCTCTGGTACTTCCTCAGAAGCTTTCACATGTAAATCTTCCGGTAAAAGAGAATTTAGTGCTCGCCCCCAACTATTTCCCGGGATATAAAGCTTCGTTTCAAAATGAATGGTCTGTCCTTTAGCATGTACTCCAGTGTCTGTCCTTCCTGAGGCATGCACACGAATTTTTTCACCCTTGTGAATCCTTTCTAGGGCTTTTTCTAGCTCTCCTTGTACCGTTCTTTTTTCAGGCTGGACTTGATAGCCAAAGAAGTTCGAACCATCATATTGAAGTATACATTTTATTTTTGGCACCTTTCCAGCCCTCCCAAATTAGTAATTTCTTGTCCAGAATAGTGCAGCCACTACAGCTAAAAAGAAGAGAAAAACTAGAATATCTAAGCCTTTGATTTTTAATTGTCTCAGCCTTGTTCGCCCCTCTCCGCCTTGATAGCCTCTTGCCTCCATTGCCATTGCTAGCTCTTCCGCTCGTTTAAATGCACTGACAAACAGCGGAACGAGTAATGGAACTATGGCATGTAAGCGTTCCTTGATTGGGCCTGTACGAAAGTCTACTCCTCGAGATGCTTGTGCTTTCGATATTTTATCTGTTTCCTGTAACAAGGTTGGTATAAACCGTAGTGAAATGGACATCATTAATGCAAGCTCATGTACTGGAAACTTTATTTTTTTCAAGGGATGGAGTAAGTCCTCTACTGCATCGGTAATTTCTATTGGTGTCGTCGTTAAGGTTAATAGAGAGGTAATTAAAATTAATAGAAAAAACCGTAATGAGATTGCAAACCCCTGTATTAACGCTCCTGAATAAACCTTATATCCAAAAACATCGAATAACACGGTACCTTCCTTCGTTACAATTAAATGCAAAATAAAGGTGAATGCAATTAAAAACCAAACAGGTGTGAGTCCCTTTAAAATAAAACGTAATGATATTCTCGTAGATAAAGTTGTTAAAATAGCAAATATCGTTAATATACTATAGCTGATAATATTGTTCGCAAAGAAAACAACGATGACAAAGAAAAATATTATTGTAATTTTCATTCGTGGATCTAATCGATGAATAAGGGAATTTCCAGGGACATATTGACCAATCACAATTGCGTTATTCAATCGATTCAGCCCCCTTCAAGGCGTGCTGAATCTCAGCAGCCAGCTCAGCAACACTTTGTCTTCTAAAAGGAATATCCACGCCGAAACGTGCGTTAAACGCATTTAGGAATTGAATGACTTCCGGTACATCTAGCTGTACCTTATTTAATGCTTCCTGCTGCGCAAAAACCTCTTCTGGAATACCCTCCATGTATTTTGTTCCTTTGTTCATAATCATTACATGGTCTGCATATTTAACCGCATCCTCCATACTATGGGTAACTAGTATGGTTGTTAGATTTTCTCTTTGATGTAGTTCATAAAACATATTCATAATATCTGATTGGCCTCTTGGATCTAAACCTGCAGTCGGCTCATCTAACACAAGAATATTCGGCTTTACAGCCAGAACACCCGCAATTGCTACCCTTCTCATCTGTCCGCCACTAAGATCAAATGGAGAACGCTCTAACAAAGACTCATCTATTCCAACAGCAGGTGCTATCTCCAATATTCTTCTTTCAATTTCTTCCTCTGAAACTCCAAAATTTTTAGGACCAAAGGCAATATCTTTTCGAACGGTTTCATCAAATAACTGATGTTCTGGGTATTGGAATACTACGCCGACCTTACTGCGTAGTTCCTTCAGGTTCTCTGGCTTTTTATCTGATGTAATCTGATGATCGCCAATTTGTACCTCACCCTCAGTAGGGGTTAGTAGCCCATTTAAGTGTTGTATTAGTGTAGACTTACCGGAACCAGTATGGCCAATAATCGCAACAAAAGAACCTGCAGGGATATGGAAGGATAAGTGATCCAACGCTTTATGAGCAAAAGGTGAATTAGCTTGATAGATATAGCTTACATCTTTGAATGTAATGTCCATAGTTCCTCCAATAATTCATCATGATTCAACGGTTCATTTTTAATCATGATGTCTAGTTGTTTTAATTCATCTGCTAATACAGCAACAAACGGTACGTCCAGTCCTATCTTTCGTAAGTCATCCTTTTGCTTAAAAATATCCCTTGGTGTTGCTTCAGCCCAAACCTTACCACTATTCATAACGATAACTCTTTCAGCTTGTACAACTTCCTCTAAGTCATGGGTTATCGTAATAAGTGAAATCTCATTTTTTTCTTGTATTTCAGAAACAGTTCGCATGATTTCTTTTCTACCCTTTGGATCAAGCATTGCAGTCGCTTCATCTAAAATTAATACTTCTGGATTTATCGCTAATAAACTTGCTATCGCTACGCGCTGCTTTTGCCCACCAGATAAACGATGTGGCTCCGTTAAAAGATAGTCTTCCATCCGAACAGCTTGAAGAACCTCATCGATACGGTTCACCATTTCTTCTCGGGCGAACCCCCGATTCTCCATACCAAAGGCTACGTCGTCCTGTACGGTTGTACCGACAAATTGGTTATCCGGGTTTTGAAACACCATGCCGACCTGTTTGCGAACATCCCATACGGTCTGTTCATTCACTGGAATTCCATTAATAATTATTTCTCCCTTTTGCGGGAATAATAATCCATTCATTAATTTAGCAATAGTGGATTTTCCAGAGCCATTATGGCCAATTATGGCTACCCACTCATCTTTATATATGGTGAACGATACATCGTCCAACACCCAAGGCTGCTCATCTCCGTATCGAAACGATACATTTCTAAACTCTATAAAACACTCTCTCATCATAATCCTCCTCTACCTGCCTTGGTTTTTTACTTTACGTTATGTATTGTACTATTAATTTTGAATTATGTTAAATACCCAGCACCGCTAGATGGGTTCGGGCGCATTATCTACAAACGTGTAGCTGGATATAGATAATGCATTTGTATGTCTTTCCATTACGAACCCTATTCACTTTCCATATACAAAAAAAGGGCTTGGATTTCACCTCGTGGAAGAGATTTAGTCCTGCCCTTAACGTGTATGGATGATTAAACTAGCTCAATGATTGCCATTTTCGCTCCATCACCTTGACGTTCGCCTAGCTTAAGAACGCGAGTATATCCACCTTGTCTATCCTCGTAGCGTTTAGCAACATCGTTGAAAAGCTTTTGAAGTACTGAATCCTCTTCATTAGCTTCTTTGTTGTATAAGAATGCTGCAGCCTGACGACGAGCGTGAAGATCACCACGTTTACCTAATGTAATCATTTTATCAACGACAGATCGAAGCTCTTTCGCTTTTGCTTCTGTTGTTTCAATCCGCTCGTGAATAATTAAATCAGATGCAAGGTTGCGAAGTAGTGCTAGTCGTGCGTCTGTAGTACGTCCTAGTTTTCTTGCCATGGACTATCCCTCCCTTTCTTGAAACTCTAAAGATGTCCTTACTATTAATCGTCTTTACGTAAGCTTAATCCTAAATCAGCAAGTTTTACTTTAACTTCCTCTAATGATTTACGGCCAAGGTTACGCACTTTCATCATATCTTCTTCAGATTTATTTGAAAGCTCTTGAACTGTATTTATGCCAGCACGTTTTAGACAATTGTAAGAACGAACCGATAAATCTAACTCTTCAATTGTCATTTCCATTACTTTTTCTTTTTGGTCTTCCTCTTTTTCAACCATAATCTCGACATTTTGTGCTTCATCTGTTAAACCAACAAAGATGTTCAGATGCTCCGATAAAATCTTAGCACCAAGCGAAATCGCTTCTTCTGGTCTGATACTACCATCAGTCGAAACATCTAATGTTAATTTATCATAGTTAGCACTCTGTCCTACACGAGTATTCTCTACTTGGTAAGTAACACGTGATACCGGTGTGAAAATGGAATCAACTGGAATAACACCAATTGGTTGATCTTCATGTTTATTTGCATCAGCTGGAACATAACCACGACCACGCTCGGCCGTAATCTTCATACGCAGGCTACCTTTTGAATTTAATGTTGCAATCGGAAGTTCAGGATTTAATACTTCTACATCACTATCAAAGGTTAGATCAGCAGCAGTAACTACTCCTTCTCCTTGCGCATCAATTTCCAGTTGTTTAGGTTCATCAGAATAGATCTTTAGTGCTAGCTTTTTCAAATTCAAAATGATAGTAGTTACGTCCTCAACCACACCATCGATAGTTGAAAATTCATGTAATGCTCCATCAATTTGAACTGATGTTACAGCAGCACCTGGAAGTGAGGATAGTAGGATACGACGCAAGGAGTTTCCAAGAGTTGTACCATAACCACGTTCGAGCGGCTCTACCACAAATTTTCCAAATGTAGCATCATCACTAATCTCAACCGTTTCAATCTTTGGCTTTTCTATTTCAATCATTCCATAATACCCTCCTTAAAAACGTCGAAACCCCGGTTAGACACAAGGAGTTCTAACCGAAATTCCTCAAATAGGCAGTTGGCGATTCTGCTCTACCTGTATAGTTTCATCGTACCTTTTGTCTATGCGATGCTGTATGACAAGGTTAGAAAAAAGAAAACGATGCAAGCGCCTAATGGCGGATTGCTTCAAGCTTTCTTCTATAAACCTTGGTGATTCAATACTTAAACTATTACAGTATTTCACCTAATACTTTTAGTCATCATAACCCATTATAGACAGGGTGACAAATATTATACGTTCAATTATACACGACGACGTTTTGGTGGACGGCAACCATTATGAGGAACTGGAGTAACGTCACGAATTGCAGTAACTTCTAGTCCTGCTGCTTGTAAAGAACGAATAGCAGCTTCACGACCAGCTCCTGGACCTTTTACAGAAACTTCCAAAGTTTTCATTCCGTTATCAACTGCAGTTTTAGCAGCTGTTTCAGCAGCCATTTGTGCAGCGAATGGAGTTGATTTACGAGATCCTTTGAAACCAAGTGCACCTGCAGAACTCCAACCAATAACATTACCTTGAACATCTGTAATTGTTACGATAGTGTTATTAAAAGTAGAACGGATATGTGCTACGCCAGTCTCAATATTCTTTTTGACACGACGTTTACGTGTATTAGTTTTACGAGCCATCTATTTGTTTACCTCCTTACATTATTTTTTCTTGTTAGCGATTGTGCGACGTGGGCCTTTGCGTGTACGAGAGTTATTCTTCGTATTTTGTCCGCGAACAGGTAAGCCACGACGATGTCTTAATCCGCGATAAGAACCAATTTCGATTAGACGTTTGATGTTTAACGATACTTCACGACGAAGATCACCTTCAGTTGTGTATCCATCAACTGCTTGACGAATGCGTCCTAACTCATCTTCAGTAAGGTCACGAACACGAGTATCCTCAGAAACACCAGCTTGCTTTAAAATTTCTTGAGCAGTTTTCTTACCAATACCATAAATGTAAGTTAAAGAAATTACTACACGTTTATCACGTGGAATGTCTACTCCTCCAATACGTGCCATATACTTAGCGCACCTCCTTCAAATTAACCTTGTTTTTGCTTATGCTTAGGATTTTCACAAATCACCATTACTTTGCCTTTTCGTTTAATGACTTTGCATTTTTCACAAATTGGCTTAACAGATGCTCTTACTTTCATCATCTTTACCTCCTTTTATATCGGAGCTCGCTTATTTATAACGGTACGTAATTCGTCCTTTAGTTAAATCATACGGAGATAATTCTACCGTTACTTTATCACCTGGTAAGATACGGATGAAGTGCATACGAATTTTACCAGACACATGAGCCAAGACCGTGTGGCCATTTTCAAGCTCTACATTAAACATTGCGTTAGGCAATGTTTCCGTTACGGTTCCTTCCACTTCAATTACATCATCTTTCGCCATCGTGCTTTACTCCCTTCTCTTAAATCAGTCACAATATTGTTTTATACAAAACACGTAAATCTTGATTTTTATTTGTGACACGACCAGTTTTTAGAAGGCTGTTTTGGACTTAGGAGACGTATAATCCATGTTACAATATGATGTGCTATTCTTTCTCATTGGTCGATCATATTTACGGTTTCCCCATCTAATGCCAAGACATTGCAATTATCAAGAACTTAGCTGATAGTCACATCGTCTAGTGTCCTTGCAAAATACGACAAACAAGACCTATCTGTGGAATCGAATCAGTTTCGTTTACCAACGTTACCTAATTTGAGGGTTTTATTGTCAAACACATACTGTGTTATTCACAAGTAAAGCATTAAACTTTACGACTCATATTATTTTTGTACAAATAGAATTGTCTATTCGTGCAGTGCCTACAGTAATTGCTTATTTTTCAATAATTGTTTGAATATCTTGAAAGACCTTATTGATTTCTTGATCACCATCAATTGTTACAAGATATCCTTTATCTTCATAAAAATCTAGTAACGGCTTCTGTTGTTCGATGTTAACCGCTAAACGATTTTTAACCGTTTCAGGTTTATCATCGTCACGTTGAATTAACGCCTGACCATCTTTGTCACATATACCCTCATTTTTAGGAGGGTTATATATTACATGATAAGCTCTACCACATGCTGGACAAATTCTACGACCGGATAAACGCTCCACTAATTTTTCCTCTGGTACATTCACATGTATCACATAATCAATAGCTTGATCAATATCCTTTAGAAGTGCTTGTAAAGCTTCTGCTTGTGCAATAGTTCTTGGAAAACCATCCAGCAAAAACCCATTTGCACAATCAGCTTTACTAAGACGTTCTTTTACGATACCAATTGTTACTTCGTCCGGAACTAGAGCGCCTTGATCCATAAAGCTTTTCGCCTTCTTGCCAAGCTCTGTTCCTTCTTTTATTGCAGATCGAAACATATCTCCTGTTGAAATATGAGGGATGTTATATTTTTCGGTGATCTTCTCAGCCTGTGTGCCTTTACCAGCACCAGGTAAGCCCATTAAAAGTAAATTCAATCATTTCCCCTCGCTTCATTAGCAGATTTCTTATTTAATAAAACCTTTATAGTGACGTTTTACTAGCTGTCCTTCTAATTGTTTCATTGTTTGAATAGCAACTCCAACTACAATCAGTAGACTAGTTCCACCGATTTGTACTGCTTGCGGAAGTTTTGCTATCGAACCTAATAAAATCGGCAATACAGAAACAGCAGCTAAGAAAATTGCTCCTACAAAAGTTAATCGATTAATTACACGAGTTAAATATGTTTCAGTATTTTTACCAGGACGAATTCCTGGGATATATCCACCTTGTTTTTGCAGATTTTCTGCCATTTGCTCCGGATTAACTTGAACAAATGTATAGAAATACGAAAACGCAATAATTAACGCAACGTAAATGACCATACCTGCTGGTGACGTATAATCAAAAATTGATTGGATTGTTGTTGCCCATTTACCTTCAAAGAAGCTCGCAACTGTTCTCGGCGCCATAATAAATGCAACAGAAAAGATTACAGGAATAACCCCTGCAGCATTTACTTTAATTGGTAGGTGAGTAGAGTGTCCACCTACTGGCGAACGGTTTACTAATTTCTTTGCATATTGTACTGGGATCTTACGTAACGCCTGATTTACGTAAATAACGCCAACCGTAATCGCTATTGCTACTAAAGCAATAATCGCAACAATAACGACATTCATGAATAATTCATCGCCAGGATTTGTAAAGTACTGTACATATAGTTGTTCTACTGCATTCGGTAAAGCAGCTACAATACCTGCAAAAATGATAATCGAGATTCCATTCCCAACTCCATTTGCAGTGATCTGTTCACCTAACCACATTAAGAATGCTGTTCCAGCAGTTAATACAAGTGCAATGATTACAAACTTAACAGGATCTGGGTCAGCGATTAACAAGCCACCAGCCATTGCGTTAAATCCGATAGACATTGCAATTGCTTGCACAAATGCAAGAACTACAGTGCCATAACGAGTAACTTGGGCTAGTTTCTTTCTACCCATCTCCCCTTGTTTTTTCCACTCTGAAAACTTTGGCACAACATCCATTTGCAAAAGCTGCATGATAATCGATGCTGTAATGTAAGGCATAATCCCCATTGCAAAAATAGAGAAGTTTTGTAATGCCCCCCCACCAAAGGTATCCAAGAATCCAAATACATTTTGGTGGTTCATAAAATCAATAGCACTTTTATCTGTGAATGGCACAGGAATAAATGTGCCTAGACGGAATACAATTAACATAAGTAATGTGAAAATTATTTTCCGTCTAATGTCAGCCACGCGCATAAAATTGGAGAATGTACGGAACATTAGATCACCTCTACTTTACCGCCCGCTTCTTCGATTGCTGCTTTTGCTGAAGCAGAGAACTTATGAGCTTTAACGGTATATTTGTTTTCGACGGAACCATTACCAAGTACCTTGATACCTGATTTTAAGCTAGATACGACACCTGACTCAAGTAGAAGCTCAGGAGTAATTTCTGTGCCGTCTTCAAATCTGTTTAAAACGTCTAAGTTCACTATAGCATATTCTTTACGATTTATGTTTGTAAATCCGCGTTTTGGTAAACGTTGGAATAAAGGCATTTGTCCACCTTCAAATCCTGGACGAACTCCACCGCCAGAACGTGACTTTTGTCCCTTTTGTCCTCGACCAGAAGTTTTTCCGTTACCAGATGATGTTCCACGACCAACACGGTTTCTTTCTTTGCGAGTTCCTTCTGCTGGTTTTAATTCATGAAGTTTCATACGAGCACCTCCTCTTTACGCTTAGTTATTTAACCTTCTTTAACCGATACAAGATGAGATACTTTGTTAACCATTCCACGAACAGCTGGAGTATCTTCAAGAACTACGGTTTGACGAATCTTTTTTAAACCTAGTGCTTCAACGGTTTTAATTTGCTTTTCTTTTGCACCGATAACACTGCGTGTGAGGGTGATTTCTAATTTTTTAGACATAATGTTTCCCTCCTTATCCTAACAGTTCTTCTACTGACTTTCCGCGAAGTTTAGCAACTTCCTCTGCGCGTTTTAGATTGCTTAAGCCATCCATTGTAGCGCGAATCATGTTAATTGGTGTGTTCGAACCAAGTGACTTCGTTAAAATGTCACCTACACCTGCAAGCTCTAGTACCGCACGAACAGGACCACCAGAGATAACTCCAGTACCTTCAGAAGCTGGCTTCATTAGTACTCGACCAGAACCGAACTCTCCATGAATTTCGTGTGGAATTGTTGTACCAACGATTGGTACAGTAATTAAGTTTTTCTTTGCATCGTCAACTGCCTTTTTAATTGCATCTGGTACCTCTTGCGCTTTACCAGTACCAAATCCAACATGACCATTCTTATCTCCAACAACAACTAGTGCTGCAAAACGGAAACGACGTCCACCTTTAACTACCTTTGCAACGCGGTTTACCGCAACAACGCGCTCTTCAAGATCTAATTTATTAGGATCGATTACTGTTTTCATCTATGTCCCTCCTTTTACGATTAAAATTCAAGACCTGCCTCACGAGCAGCATCTGCTAATGCTTTTACACGACCATGATAAAGGTAGCCTCCACGATCAAATACAACTGATTTATGACCTTTATCTTGGGCACGTTTTGCAACTAATTCTCCAACTTTAGTAGCAGCTTCAACGCTACTTGTTGAATCAAGATTTAATTCTTTCTCAACTGTAGATGCACTTGCTAATGTTACACCATTTGTATCATCTATAAGCTGTGCATAAATGTGTTTATTGGAACGGTACACGTTTAAACGAGGACGTTCAGCAGTTCCGAAAAGATTTTTACGAACGCGGTTATGTCTTCTTTTACGTGCAACATTTTTGTCAGGTTTTGTGATCATCCGGGTCACTCCTTTCTCGCCTAACTAACCTTACTTAGCAGTTTTACCTTCTTTACGACGTACGTATTCATCAACATAGCGAATACCTTTACCTTTGTATGGTTCAGGTTTTCTAATCGCTCTAATGTTGGCAGCAACTGCTCCAACCTTTTCTTTATCAATACCTTTAACGATTACAGAAGTGTTGCTTGGTACTTCGATTTCAATACCTTCAATTGGATCTATTTCAACTGGATGAGAGTATCCAGCGTTTACGACAACTTTGTTACCTTGCTTTTGTGCACGATAACCAACACCGATGATTTGAAGTTGTTTTTCAAAACCTTTTGATACACCTTCAACCATGTTAGCAATGATGCTACGAGTTGTTCCGTGTAATGAACGATGTTCTTTTTGATCACTTGGACGTTCAATAGTCACAACGTTATCTGCAACAACGACTTTCATGTCATGATGAAAATCTCTAGTAAGTTCACCCTTTGGGCCTTTTACAGTTATTGTATTACTGTTAAGTTTTACTTCTACACCACTCGGAATCTCAATTGGCTTAAGTCCTATACGAGACATTCCATGCACCTCCTCATCAATAAAAATTAATTACCAAACATATGCTAGAACTTCGCCACCAACAGCTTGAGCGCGAGCTTCTTTATCAGAAAGAACGCCTTTAGATGTTGATACGATTGCAATTCCTAAGCCATTTAGTACACGAGGTACCTCATCAGCTTTTGCATATACACGTAGTCCTGGCTTACTTATACGCTTAATTCCTGTAATTACTCGTTCTTCATTAACACCGTACTTAAGGAAAATACGTAAGATCCCTTGCTTGTTATCTTCAATAACTTCATAATCACGTACAAAGCCTTCACGTTTTAGAATGTCAGCAATTTCAGTTTTAATTTTAGAAGCAGGAAGCTCTAACTTTTCATGTTTAACCATGTTCGCATTGCGAATACGAGTTAGCATATCTGCGATTGGATCTGTCATAACCATTACTTAATTACCTCCTTCCCTAATCGGGGTTTACCAGCTTGCTTTTTTGACACCAGGAATTTGACCTTTATAGGCAAGTTCGCGGAAACAAATACGGCAAAGTTTAAATTTACGAATTACTGAATGCGGACGACCGCAACGTTCACAACGAGTATATTCTTGAACTTTATACTTTTGTGGGCGTTTTTGTTTCGCAATCATTGATTTTTTAGCCACAAATTTTCCCTCCTTGTATTAGCTCATGTCTATTTTTGGAAAGGCATGCCCAGCTGAGCTAAAAGTTCACGTGCTTCTTCGTCTGTATTAGAAGTTGTTACGATAACAATATCCATACCACGCACTTTACTTACTTTATCGTAGTTAATTTCTGGGAAAATTAATTGTTCTTTAACACCTAAAGTGTAGTTACCACGACCATCAAAAGCTTTTTTCGAGATACCACGGAAGTCACGTACACGTGGTAGTGAAACTGAAATTAGCTTTTGTAGGAATTCATACATGCGCTCACCGCGAAGTGTTACTTTCGCACCAATCGGCATTCCTTCACGTAGACGGAAACCTGCGATTGACTTTTTAGCACGTGTAATCATTGGCTTTTGACCAGAAATTAATGCTAATTCTTCAACAGCGCTATCTAGTGCCTTAGAGTTTTGAACTGCATCACCAACACCCATGTTGACAACAATTTTCTCAACTGCTGGCACTTCCATAATAGACTTGTAGTTAAATTTATTCATTAATGATGGAACAATTTCATCTTGGTATTTTTGTTTTAATTGATTCACCATGTTGCCCTCCTTTCACAGCAAATACTATTTATCTAAAGCTTCTCCGGAACTTTTAGCGATACGAACTTTCTTTCCGTTACGTACTTCATACCCAACACGAGTTGGTTTACCGGATTTCGGATCTACTGGCATCACGTTAGAAACATGAATTGGTGCTTCTAGGTTAAGAATTCCACCTTGTGGATTCTCTTGTGATGGTTTCGCGTGTTTCTTAATCATGTTAACACCCTCAACAAGTACACGATCCTTTTTTGGATAAGCTTCAAGGATAGTACCGGTTTTGCCGCGATCTTTACCGGAAATAACGATAACTTTATCACCTTTTTTTACATGCATGCTTGACGCACCTCCTTACAAGGTAATTCTCTTCTTATAGAACTTCTGGAGCTAGAGATACGATTTTCATGAATTGTGCATCACGTAATTCACGCGCAACTGGTCCGAAGATACGAGTTCCTCTTGGACTTTTGTCGTCACGAATAATTACTGCAGCATTTTCATCAAAACGAATATACGAGCCATCTTTACGACGTACACCAGATTTAGTACGAACGATTACTGCCTTTACAACGTCACCTTTTTTGACAACGCCTCCTGGTGTTGCTTGTTTTACAGAACAAACGATAACATCACCAATATTAGCAGTTTTTCTGCCGGAGCCACCAAGTACTTTGATAGTAAGCAACTCACGTGCACCTGAGTTATCTGCAACTTTTAAACGAGTTTCTTGTTGAATCATACGCTTTGAGACCTCCCTTCGGATATCTTCCGAACGAACATTATTAGATAATTACCGCTTCTTCAACCACTTCAACTAGACGGAAACGCTTAGTTGCTGAAAGTGGGCGAGTTTCCATGATACGAACAATATCGCCTGTTTTTGCTTGATTGTTTTCATCATGTGCTTTGAACTTTTTAGAGTATTTAACACGTTTACCATATAGCTTATGGTTTTTATAAGTTTCAACTAAAACAGTAATTGTTTTATCCATTTTATCTGAAACGACACGACCTGTATACACTTTACGATTATTACGTTCAGTCATTTTGAGGCTAACCTCCTCTCATTATCAGTTGTTAACGCTTAGTTCACGTTCACGTACTACAGTTTTCATACGAGCAATAGCTTTTCTCACTTCACGAATACGTGCAGTGTTTTCAAGTTGACCAGTTGCTAGTTGAAAGCGTAGGTTAAATAATTCTTCTTTTAATGATTTAACTTTTTGTTCAATTTCGGCAGTGGTTAGTTCTCTGATTTCATTAGCCTTCATTGATTTCACCACCAATTTCTTCACGTTTTACAAATTTAGTTTTGATCGGTAGTTTGTGAGATGCAAGACGTAAAGCCTCACGAGCAACTTCTTCAGAAACTCCAGCAATCTCAAACATTACCTTTCCAGGTTTAACTACTGCTACCCAACCTTCAGGAGCACCTTTACCAGAACCCATTCGGACTTCTAGAGGCTTCGCTGTATAAGGCTTATCTGGGAAAATTTTAATCCATACTTTACCGCCACGTTTCATGTAACGAGTCATAGCGATACGAGCAGCTTCGATTTGGCGACTTGTGATCCAAGAAGCCTCAAGAGCTTGTATTCCATATTCACCAAAAGTAACCTGAGTACCACCTTTTGCTTGGCCTCTCATTTTACCACGATGTTGTCTACGATATTTAACACGTTTAGGCATTAACATAAGAAAAGCCCCCTTCCTTATTTGTTTGTTTTAGTTGGAAGGACTTCACCACGATAGATCCACACTTTAACACCAAGTTTACCGAATGTTGTATCAGCTTCTGCTGTTGCATAATCGATATCAGCACGTAATGTGTGTAGTGGAACTGTTCCTTCACTATAATGTTCAGCACGAGCAATATCTGCGCCACCTAGACGACCAGATACCTGTGTTTTTATTCCTTTTGCACCACCACGCATAGCACGTTGGATAGCTTGCTTTTGTGCACGACGGAATGAAATACGATTTTCTAATTGACGAGCAATATTTTCAGCTACTAGCTTAGCATTTACATCAACTTTTTTGATTTCAACAATGTTAATGTGAACGCGTTTGCCAGTTAGACTATTTAATGAGTTACGTAGAGCTTCTACTTCTGAACCGCCTTTACCAATTACCATTCCTGGCTTACCAGTGTGAATTGTAACGTTAACACGGTTAGCTGCACGTTCAATTTCAATATGAGAAACTGCGGCAGTTTTTAAGCGGTTTTCAAGATATTCTCTAATTTTAATATCTTCATGTAGTAAGTCTGCATAGTCTTTGCCAGCATACCACTTAGACTCCCAGTCTTTAATAATACCGACACGAAGACCATTAGGATTGACTTTTTGACCCACTAATTACCCCTCCTTCTTTTCTGATAGAACCACTGTAATGTGGCTTGTGCGCTTATTAATTTTACTTGCACGTCCTTGAGCGCGTGGACGGAAACGTTTCAATGTTACACCTTCGTTTACGAATGCTTCAGAAACTACTAGGTTATCTGGATCCATTTCGTAGTTGTGTTCTGCGTTAGCGATTGCTGACTTTAACACCTTTTCTACTACAGGAGAAGCACCGCGTTGTGTGTGGCGTAGAATTGCAATTGCTTCGCCAACTTGTTTTCCTCGAATTAAATCAACGACTAATCGCACTTTACGAGGAGCAATACGAACTGATTTTGCTACGGCTTTAGCTTGCATACCCTTTAGCGCCTCCTCTCATTAGCGTTTTGTTTTCTTATCGTCACTAGCGTGTCCTTTGTACGTACGTGTTGGAGCAAATTCACCTAATTTATGTCCAACCATGTCTTCTGTAACATATACAGGCACATGCTTACGTCCATCATAAACCGCAATAGTGTGTCCGATGAAGTTCGGGAATATTGTAGAACGACGTGACCAAGTTTTAATCACTTGCTTCTTGTCAGATTCATTCAATTGATCAATTTTTTTCAATAGATGGTCATCTGCAAAAGGTCCTTTTTTTAAGCTACGACCCATGGATAAACCTCCTTTCGAAGTTCAGAAATGGGAATTATTTCCCGTTTAGACAATGTAATTATTTTTTACGTTTACGAACAATATACTTATCAGAAGCTTTATTACGCTTACGTGTTTTATATCCAAGTGTTGGTTTGCCCCAAGGAGTCATTGGTGATTTACGTCCGATAGGAGCACGGCCTTCACCACCACCGTGTGGGTGATCGTTAGGGTTCATTACAGATCCACGTACAGTTGGGCGAATACCCATCCAACGAGAACGACCAGCTTTACCAACGCGAATTAGTTCATGTTCTACGTTACCCACTTGACCGACAGTAGCACGGCAAGTTGATAGCACTAAACGAACTTCACCAGAAGCTAAACGTACAAGTGTATATTTATCTTCACGGCCTAGGATTTGTGCTTCAGCACCAGCAGAACGAGCTAATTGTCCTCCACGACCTGGTTTTAATTCAATGTTATGGATTACAGTACCAACTGGAATGTTTGCTAGTGGAAGTGCATTACCCACTTTAATGTCTGCATTTTCTCCAGACTCAATTACTTGACCAACTTGTAATCCTTTTGGTGCTAGAATATAACGCTTTTCACCATCAGCGTAGTTAATTAATGCAATATTAGCGGTACGGTTAGGATCGTATTCGATTGTAGCAACGCTTCCTGGTATACCATCTTTATCGCGTTTAAAGTCAATAATACGATATTGACGCTTATGACCGCCACCTTGATGACGAACCGTTAATTTCCCTTGGTTGTTACGTCCACCACGCTTCGCTAGCGGAGCAAGTAGGGATTTTTCCGGTGTATCTGTAGTGATTTCAGCAAAATCTGATACAGACATATTACGTCTACCATTAGAGGTAGGTTTAAACTTTTTGATCGCCATCTTGTTTTCCCTCCTTCACTTAATATCTCTTAGCCTTCAAAGAAGTCTAGATCTTTGCTGTCAGCGGATAGCTGCACAATTGCTTTTTTACGATCTGGGCGGAAACCACCGTATCGGCCCATTCGCTTGAATTTACCTTTTAGATTGATTGTGTTAACTTTTTCAACTTTTACACCAAAGATTTCTTCAACCGCATCTTTGATTTGTGTTTTGTTCGCTTTTTTACTTACTTCGAACGTATATTTCTTCTCTGCCATAAGATCAGCAGAATGCTCAGTAATTACAGGGCGCTTAATAATATCACGTGCATCAGTCATTATGCAAGCACCTCCCCTGCTTTTTCAGCTGCATCCTTCGTTAAGATAAGTTTGTCATGCATTAATAAATCAAGTACATTAACTTCAGTAACAGATAGAACTTTAACACCTTGAAGGTTGTTAGCTGAACGTACTACATTTTCATCAGTTTCTGCAGTTACGATTAATGCTTTTTCGTTTACATTTAAAGCTCTAAGCATTTTTACAACTTCTTTTGTTTTAGGAGCATCAAATACGATGTTATCTAAAACTACTACGTTTTCTTCTTGTACTTTAGAAGATAATGCAGATTTAAGTGCTAAACGACGAACTTTCTTAGGTAATTTATAGCTATAGCTACGTGGTGTAGGACCGAATACAGTACCACCACCAACCCATTGTGGTGAGCGAATAGAACCTTGACGCGCACGTCCTGTTCCCTTCTGACGCCATGGCTTACGACCTCCGCCACGAACTTCAGAACGGTTTTTAACTTTATGCGTACCTTGACGCATAGAAGCACGTTGCATAACTACCGCTTCGTGTAAAACATGTGTGTTTGGTTCAATACCAAAGACAGAATCGTTTAATTCGATTTCACCTGCTTGTGAACCATCTTGTTTAAATAGTGCTACTTTAGGCATGACATATCCTCCCTTCGTATATATGATTAGTTAGCCTTGATTGCACTCGTGATTTTTACGAATGATTTTTTTGCACCTGGTACATTACCTTTGATTAGTAGTAGGTTGCGTTCTGCATCTACACTAACAACTTCTAGGTTTTGGATCGTTACTTGTTCTTGACCCATATGTCCTGGTAGGTTTTTGCCTGGGAATACGCGCATTGCATCGATTGCTCCCATTGAACCTGGAGATCTATGGTAATGAGAACCGTGTGACATTGGTCCACGTGATTGTCCATGACGCTTAATAGAGCCTTGGAATCCTTTACCCTTTGAAGTTCCAGTTACATCAACCTTTTCGCCCGCTTGGAAAATTTCCACGCTAATCGCTTGACCTACTTCATACTCATCAAGATTAGCATTACGGATTTCACGAACGTAGCGCTTAGGGGTTGTGTTTGCTTTTTCAGCATGACCTTTTTCCGCTTTATTCGTACGAGATTGTTTTAAATCTTGAAAACCTAGTTGAATCGCTTCATATCCATCATTTTCAAGCGTTCTTTTTTGTAAAACTACGTTCGGCTCAGCTTGAATAACAGTAACAGGAATTAATTCACCGTTTTCGTTAAATAGCTGAGTCATGCCGATTTTACGACCTAAGATTCCTTTCGTCATCCGTTACACCTCCTATTATAAAGACAATATTTTATAGTTTAATTTCAATATCTACACCAGATGGTAGATCTAAACGCATTAAAGAATCCACTGTTTGTGGTGTTGGGTTAACAATATCGATTAGACGTTTATGTGTACGCATTTCGAATTGTTCACGTGAGTCCTTGTATTTGTGAACCGCACGTAAAATTGTGTAAACAGCTTTTTCAGTAGGTAATGGAATTGGACCAGAAACTTTTGCTCCAGAACGCTTCGCAGTATCTACAATTTTTTCAGCAGACTGATCAAGAATACGGTGATCATATGCTTTTAAACGGATTCTTATTTTTTCTTTTGCCATTATTTTCCCTCCTTTTCGCCCATATTATAATAGACATACTCCGTGAAAATTTCTTAGCACCCCGCCATGGCAAAGGGGCCGGGTGTGCCAACAACCTTCCACATCATCGCCTCGAGTGACCAACATTCTCATTATATAGAATTTATATGGTCAATGCAACCTTTTTTGATGAAAATCTTATATGTTGCACAATTAATTATTATACTTGCTAATTTAAGTGATTGCAAGGTTTCTAAGAAGATTTATAACTTGGGAAAGTTTGGTGTAGCTTCCGATATTATAACCGTTGGTGTATTACGAGAGAATGTGTCATCTGTTCATGTATATAATCGTAGTTTCCATACTCCAACACAAATTTAACTAGTTAAAAAAAACAAAAAACAGGTAACGTCGTCACGTTACCTGTTTTCGTAAGCTATTATTATTTTGTAATAGAAGTTACAACGCCTGATCCAACAGTACGTCCGCCTTCACGGATAGAGAAACGAGTACCATCTTCAATAGCGATTGGAGAAATTAGTTCAACATTCATTTCAATGTTGTCTCCAGGCATTACCATTTCTACTCCTTCTGGTAGTGTAATAACACCAGTTACGTCAGTTGTACGGAAGTAGAACTGTGGGCGATAGTTTGAGAAGAATGGAGTGTGACGTCCACCTTCTTCTTTAGATAATACGTAAACTTCAGCTTTAAAATTTGTGTGTGGAGTAATTGAACCTGGCTTAGCAAGTACTTGACCACGGTTAATATCTTCACGAGCCACACCACGAAGTAGTGCACCGATGTTATCTCCAGCTTCAGCATAATCAAGAAGCTTACGGAACATTTCAACACCAGTTACAGTTGATTTACTTGATTCTTCTTGAAGACCAATGATTTCAACTTCGTCTCCAACTTTAACTTGACCGCGCTCAACACGACCTGTAGCAACAGTACCACGACCAGTGATTGAGAATACGTCCTCAACAGGCATCATGAATGGTTTGTCAGTGTCACGTTCTGGAGTTGGTACATATTCGTCAACAGCGTTCATTAGCTCAACGATTCTTTCTTCATACTCTGCATCACCTTCTAGTGCTTTAAGAGCAGAACCTTTGATTACTGGAACATCGTCACCAGGGAAGTCGTATTCAGATAGTAGGTCACGTACTTCCATTTCAACTAATTCTAGTAATTCTTCATCGTCAACCATGTCAACTTTGTTTAAGAATACAACGATAGTTGGAACACCTACGTTACGAGAAAGTAGGATGTGCTCACGAGTTTGTGGCATTGGACCATCAGCAGCAGATACTACTAGGATAGCTCCGTCCATTTGTGCAGCACCAGTGATCATGTTTTTAACATAGTCAGCGTGTCCTGGGCAGTCTACGTGTGCATAGTGACGAGTTTCAGTTTCGTACTCAACGTGAGAAGTAGCGATTGTGATACCACGTTCTCTTTCTTCTGGAGCACCGTCGATTTGGTCATAAGCCATTGCAGTACCTTTACCGCTTTTCTTAGCCATTACAGTTGTGATAGCAGCAGTTAATGTAGTTTTACCATGGTCAACGTGTCCGATTGTACCAATGTTAACGTGTGATTTAGAACGGTCAAATTTTTCTTTAGCCATTTATATTTCCTCCTTTAAATAAATGAAAGATTTTTTTAAGTATATGTTGGAGCTAAGAAATAAAACTTGTTTATTTCTTAGCTTACACTAAAAGTTATACTTGAGAATAAAGAAAAAATCAATTATTCTCCAGCGTTTTTCTTAATAATTTCTTCTGCAATGCTCTTTGGTACTTCTTCATAGTGATCAAAGTGCATTGTATATGTTCCACGACCTTGTGTGTTTGAACGTAATGCAGTTGCATATCCAAACATTTCAGAAAGAGGAACCATTGCTCTAATTACTTGAGCATTACCACGAGCTTCCATTCCTTCTACACGTCCACGACGGGAAGTAACGTCACCCATGATATCACCCATGTATTCTTCTGGAACAACAATTTCAACTTTTTCAATTGGTTCTAAAAGTACAGGGTTACATTTATTTTTAGCAGCTTTAAGAGCCATAGATGCAGCTACTTTAAACGCCATTTCGTTTGAGTCTACATCATGGTAGCTACCATCAAATAATGATGCTTTTACATCGATTAATGGATAACCAGCTAATACACCATTTTCCATTGCTTCTCTAACACCTTGTTCAACAGCAGGGATGTATTCACGTGGTACCACACCACCAACGATATTATTGTTAAATTCAAAGCCAGCGCCTTCTTCGTTTGGCTCAAATTTAATCCAAACGTGACCGTATTGTCCACGTCCACCAGACTGACGTACG
Organism: Ornithinibacillus bavariensis; assembly: GCF_018333235.1. GTDB lineage: Bacteria > Bacillota > Bacilli > Bacillales > Amphibacillaceae > Ornithinibacillus > Ornithinibacillus bavariensis. The sequence continues at coordinate 33,954 of NZ_BORP01000009.1, forward strand.
AATTTACCTTCGACTTCAGCAGCTGCACGGAATGTTTCACGGTATGCTACTTGTGGAGCACCAACATTTGCCTCTACTTTGAACTCACGCTTTAAACGGTCCACAATGATATCTAAGTGAAGCTCACCCATACCAGAGATGATTGTTTGACCAGTTTCAGGATTTGTTTCAGTTCTGAATGTAGGGTCCTCTTCAGCTAGTTTACCTAACGCAATACCCATTTTATCTTGGTCTGCTTTTGTTTTAGGCTCGATAGCTACAGAGATAACTGGCTCTGGGAATTCCATTGATTCAAGAATTACTAAATTCTTTTCATCACACAATGTGTCACCAGTAGATGTATCCTTTAATCCTACCGCAGCAGCAATTTCACCAGCGTAAACCTTTGAAATTTCTTGACGGTGGTTAGCGTGCATTTGAAGAATACGACCAATACGCTCACGCTTATCTTTAACCGAGTTACGAACATAAGAACCAGAATCTAAAGTTCCTGAGTAAACACGGAAGAAGGTTAACTTTCCAACAAATGGGTCGGTCATAACTTTAAATGCTAGAGCTGCAAATGGTTCATCATCACTTGAAGGACGAGTGATTTTTTCTTCCGTACCAGGAACAGTACCCTCGATTGGAGGAATATCAGTTGGTGCTGGAAGATAATCAATTACACCATCAAGCATTAATTGAACACCTTTGTTTTTAAATGCAGATCCACAGAATACTGGGTAGAATTCTACGCTAAGTGTAGCATTACGAATTGCCTTTTTAAGCTCTTCATTAGAGATTTCTTCTCCCTCTAAGTATCTCATCATTAGATCTTCATCTAACTCAGAAACAGCCTCAATTAGGCTAGTGCGTAATTCTTCTGCCTTATCTTTTAGATCTTCTGGGATTTCACGTGCTTCGTCAACTGTACCAAGATCATCAAGATAATAGTGTGCTTCCATATTAATAAGGTCAATAATACCATTAAATTGGTCTTCAGCACCGATAGGTAATTGCACTGGGTGTGCATTTGCTCCTAAGCGGTCTTTTAATGTACCTACTGAATATAAAAAGTCAGCACCTGTTTTATCCATTTTGTTAACGAAAACAATACGTGGAACACCATAGGTTGTTGCTTGACGCCATACTGTTTCAGTTTGTGGTTCTACACCAGATTGAGCATCAAGTACTGTAACAGCTCCGTCAAGTACGCGTAATGAACGCTCAACTTCTACGGTGAAGTCAACGTGTCCTGGAGTATCAATGATATTGATACGATGGTTTTTCCATTGAGCAGTTGTCGCAGCGGATGTAATCGTGATTCCGCGCTCTTGCTCTTGTTCCATCCAGTCCATTTGGGAAGCACCTTCATGTGTTTCACCAATTTTATGAATGCGTCCTGTATAGAAAAGAATACGCTCAGTTGTAGTGGTTTTACCTGCATCGATATGTGCCATAATACCAATATTGCGCGTCTTTTCCAAGGAGAACTCTCTTGCCATGTATTCTTCTCCTTCCTGCTAAAGGCTTTATATTTGTTTAAATTACCAACGATAGTGAGCAAACGCTTTGTTTGCTTCTGCCATTTTGTGCATATCTTCGCGCTTCTTAACAGCAGCTCCTGTGTTGTTTGAAGCATCTAGGATTTCGTTAGCTAAACGTTCTTCCATTGTTTTCTCTCCGCGTAAGCGTGCATAGTTAACAAGGTAACGTAAGCCTAAAGTTTGACGACGTTCTGGACGAACTTCAACCGGTACTTGGTAGTTAGAACCACCAACACGGCGTGCACGTACTTCAAGTACAGGCATAACATTTTTCATTGCTTGTTCAAATACTTCCATCGGATTTTGTCCGCTACGCTCTTGAACTAGTTCAAATGCATTATAAAGAATTTTTTGAGCAATGCCTCGTTTACCATCAATCATGATTTGGTTGATTAAACGAGTTACTAGTTTTGAATTATAAAGTGGATCTGGCAAGACATCGCGCTTAGGTACTGGTCCTTTACGTGGCATATGTCCCCCTCCTTTCTTTCATCTGTGTTGTGAACAATCATTATTTCTTCTCTTTAGGGCGTTTTGTACCATATTTAGAGCGTCCTTGCATACGGCCATCTACTCCAGCTGTATCAAGTGCGCCACGTACGATGTGATAACGTACCCCTGGTAAGTCTTTTACACGTCCTCCACGGATTAAAACTACACTGTGTTCCTGTAGATTGTGTCCAATTCCAGGAATGTATGCAGTTACTTCCATGTTGTTTGATAAACGAACACGAGCATATTTACGTAATGCAGAGTTCGGTTTTTTCGGGGTTAGTGTACCAACACGAGTACAAACACCACGTTTTTGTGGAGAGTTTTCATTTGTTAATGATTTCTTGAAGCTGTTGTACCCTTTATTAAGTGCTGGTGAGTCAGATTTCTTAGGTTTGCTTTCGCGACCTTTGCGAACAAGTTGGTTAATTGTAGGCATTTTCGATTTCCTCCCTTCTGGTTTACTAAAAAACAGCTAGTAATCACCCGGTTTGTAATACCACACATCCAGGTGGTTCATCTTGAAGCAAAAAACAAAGCTTTCGCGAGAATCTATCCCGCCAAAACCATCACTTTTTTATTGCTACACTCGATGCGCCAACATCAATTCCGCATGCGGCACCTAGCTTTTTCATGGAATCAACACGCTGACACGGAATGCCCAGCGATTTAGCTAATTCTTCAATCTCTTGTGTTTTTCGCCGATCAGCATCTTCAGCTATAAACACTTCACTTACATGGCCATTTTTCATAGCCTTCAGTGTTTGCTTCATGCCAATTACTAGCTGTGATTTTACTTTCGTCACTTTTTCATAAGACATAATTATATCCTCCAAAGTAACAAGTATAAATCGGAAGCACCTTGAATATATTATCATTCTCGTTTTTCAATGTCAACTAGAATTTATAACATTTTGGTGCTTCCGATTATAATTTTTTATCTAGAAAGCCTTAAACAATCGAAAGCTTAAATCATTTTTCTTACTGTACAGGCTGTTCTACTTCTTCTTCTAATACCTCTTCCGTTTCAACCTTTGGTAGTTGAACTTTTCGGTAACGTTGCATTCCTGTACCTGCTGGAACAAGCTTACCGATAATAACGTTCTCTTTTAGACCTAGTAATTCGTCTCGTTTACCCTTGATTGCAGCATCTGTTAGAACCCTTGTAGTTTCTTGGAAGGATGCAGCAGATAGGAACGAATCAGTTTCTAATGAAGCTTTAGTGATACCTAGTAGTACTGGCTTACCAACTGCTGGTTGGTTACCTTCCATGAGTACTTTATGGTTAGCTTCCTTAAACTGATGCAGCTCAAGTAGAGAACCAGGTAAGACATCCGTATCACCAGCATCAATTACACGTACTTTACGAAGCATTTGTCGTACCATAACCTCAACGTGTTTATCACCAATTTCAACACCTTGCATACGGTATACTCGTTGCACTTCACGTAGCAAGTAATCCTGAACACCTGCAACACCTTGGACACGTATTAATGCTTTTGGATCCACTGATCCTTCTGTAAGCTCCTGTCCGGCAATTACTTCATCACCAACAGAAACCTTAAGTCGAGCATTGTATGGAACGGCATATGAGCGTTGTTCTACTTCACCTTGGATTACAACTTCATGTTTATCCTTCGCTTCATGAATTTCTAAGACTGTTCCATAAATTTCACTAATAACAGCCTGACCTTTCGGGTTACGTGCTTCAAACAACTCCTGAATACGTGGTAAACCTTGTGTAATGTCATCTCCAGCAACCCCACCAGTGTGGAACGTACGCATTGTTAGCTGTGTTCCAGGCTCACCAATCGATTGTGCAGCGATAATTCCAACCGCTTCGCCAACCTCTACCTCAGAGCCTGTTGCTAAATTGCGACCATAACACTTCTTACAAACACCGTGTTTTGTATTACATGTAAACACTGTGCGGATTGTTACTTTTTCAATACCAGCTTCCACAATTTGCTTCGCTTGGTCTTCACTGATGACAGTATCATACTCCACTATTACCTCTTTTGTCTCAGGGTGCACAACTGTTTCAAAAGCTGTACGTCCAACTAATCGGTCGAATAGTGGTTCTATTACCTCATTACCGTCCATTAAAGCGGTAACTGGAAGTCCTCGATCTGTTCCACAATCAGTTTCGCGAACAATTACATCCTGTGCAACATCAACAAGACGACGAGTTAAGTATCCTGAGTCAGCTGTTTTTAATGCGGTATCCGCAAGACCTTTACGCGCACCGTGGGTAGAAATAAAGTACTCTAATACTGTTAAGCCTTCACGGAAGCTTGATTTAATTGGTAATTCAATGATTCGACCAGCCGGGTTAGCCATTAGTCCACGCATACCAGCAAGCTGTGTAAAGTTAGATGCATTACCACGAGCTCCAGAGTCACTCATCATAAAGATTGGGTTACGGTTATCAAGTGATTCCATTAACCTATCCTGAATCGTATCTTTTGCTTGTGACCATATAGCGATAACACGATCATAGCGCTCTTCTTCCGTGATTAGACCACGGCGGAATTGCTTCATTACATTATCAACTTTCTTTTGCGCTTCATTTAGAATTTCTTCTTTTTCTGGTAATACCACGATATCGGAAATACCTACCGTCATACCAGCTGTAGTAGACATGCTAAAACCAAGATCCTTCATACGGTCAAGCATTCTAGATGTTTCCGTAATCTTAAATCGTTTGAACACCTCTGCAATGATATCACCGAGGAATCCCTTCTTAAATGGCTTGATTATTTCTCTCTTTTTAATCTCTTCTTTAATGTTTGTTCCTTTTTCCACAAAATAGTGTTCAGGAGTACGTTGTTCAAGATTAAATTTCGTTGGCTCATTAATATAAGGGAATGAATCTGGCAAAATCTCATTAAAGATTAACTTACCTACTGTTGTTAACAATAATTGATTATTTTGCTCTTCAGTAAATGTTTTATTGTTCAAAGTAGATGCCTTAACAGCAATACGTGTATGCAAATGAACAAAGCCGTTTTGATATGCAACTCTAGCTTCATTTACATCTGTGACTACTGTACCTTCACCGATAGCACCTTCACGTTCTAGTGTTAAGTAATAGTTTCCTAACACCATATCCTGTGATGGTGTAACAACTGGTTTTCCATCCTTTGGATTAAGAATGTTTTGTGCAGCAAGCATTAACAAACGTGCTTCTGCTTGTGCCTCAGCAGATAGTGGTACGTGAACAGCCATTTGGTCACCATCAAAGTCAGCGTTATAAGCTGTACATACTAATGGATGCAGACGGATTGCACGACCTTCTACTAGTGTTGGTTCAAAAGCCTGTATTCCCAATCTGTGAAGAGTAGGTGCACGGTTAAGTAAAACCGGGTGTTCTTTAATAACGTCTTCTAATACGTCCCAAACATCAGGATGAACACGTTCAATTTTACGTTTAGCTGATTTGATGTTATGTGCAATACCACGCTCTACTAGCTCTTTCATAATAAATGGCTTAAAAAGTTCAAGTGCCATTTCTTTTGGTAATCCACATTGATACATTTTTAAGTTTGGACCAACTACAATTACAGAACGTCCAGAGTAATCAACACGTTTTCCAAGTAAATTTTGACGGAAACGACCTTGCTTACCCTTAAGCATATGAGAAAGTGATTTTAATGGACGATTTCCCGGTCCAGTAACTGGACGACCACGACGACCATTATCAATCAAAGCATCAACAGCTTCTTGTAGCATACGTTTTTCGTTTTGCACAATAATACTTGGTGCACCTAAATCTAATAAACGCTTTAGACGATTATTACGGTTAATTACACGACGATATAAATCGTTTAGATCAGAGGTTGCAAAACGTCCACCATCTAACTGAACCATTGGTCTAATCTCTGGTGGAATAACAGGAAGTACATCTAAGATCATCCAAGATGTTTCATTTCCTGAGTTACGGAATGCCTCTAATACTTCTAATCGCTTAATTGCTCTTGTTCTGCGTTGCCCTTGAGCTGTTTTCAGCTCTTCTTTCAATGCATCAACCTCTTTATCAAGGTCAATATCTTGAAGAAGCTTGCGAATAGCCTCCGCACCCATTTGTGCTTTAAACGAAGAACCGTATTTTTCATAATACGTACGGTATTCTTTTTCAGAAAGTAGTTGTTTCTTTTCTAAAGGCGTATTTCCTGGATCTGTAACAATATATGCAGCAAAATAAATAACTTCCTCCAAAGCACGTGGAGACATATCTAATACAAGACCCATTCGACTTGGAATTCCTTTGAAATACCAAATATGTGACACAGGTGCAGCTAATTCAATATGTCCCATACGTTCACGGCGAACTTTAGACTTCGTTACTTCTACACCACAGCGATCACAAACAACACCCTTATAACGAACTCTTTTATATTTTCCGCAATGACATTCCCAGTCTTTCGTTGGACCAAAAATGCGTTCACAGAATAACCCATCTTTCTCTGGTTTCAATGTACGATAGTTAATCGTTTCTGGTTTTTTTACTTCACCATAGGACCATGAACGGATTTTTTCTGGTGAAGCTAGACCAATCTTCATAAATTCAAAATTATTTACATCTAACAAGGGTATACCTCCCTTTTTAATGTCCGTTTTTACGATGAATTACCTTGCTAAGAGCTTATTGGGGGAAGACTAATTAGCTAGTCTATTCCCCCGATAATTAATTTTCTTCAACCTCTAAATTTAACTTGCTTGCCGCCTGTGTATCTTCTTCCTCCAGGTCACGCATTTCAATTTCTGATTCATCACCTGCAAGAATCTTAACGTCAAGACCAAGACTTTGTAATTCTTTAATTAATACTTTAAAGGATTCTGGTACACCAGGCTCTGGTACATTGTCACCTTTAACAATAGCTTCATACGTCTTCACACGTCCAACTACATCATCAGACTTAACTGTTAGAATTTCTTGAAGCGTATAAGCAGCACCATAAGCTTCTAGTGCCCATACCTCCATCTCACCGAAGCGCTGACCACCGAACTGAGCTTTACCACCCAACGGTTGTTGCGTAACAAGTGAGTACGGACCAGTTGAACGTGCATGTAATTTATCGTCAACCATGTGTGCTAGTTTAATCATATACATAACCCCAACAGACACACGGTTATCAAAAGGCACACCAGTTCTTCCGTCATAAAGAATGGATTTTGCATCACGAGGCATTCCAGCTTCTTCTAATGTATCCCAAACGTCTTGTTCGGTAGCACCATCGAATACCGGTGTTGCAACATGAATGCCTAACTGTCTTGCAGCCATACCTAAATGCAGCTCAAACACCTGTCCGATGTTCATACGCGAAGGTACCCCTAGAGGGTTAAGCATAATGTCAACAGGTGTACCGTCAGGAAGGAATGGCATATCTTCTTCCGGCAAAATACGAGAAATAACACCCTTATTTCCGTGACGACCAGCCATCTTATCCCCTTCATGAATTTTACGCTTTTGGACAATATAAACACGTACTAATTCATTGACACCTGGTGGTAATTCGTCCCCATCCTCACGATTAAACACTTTAACATCAAGGACAATTCCACCTGCACCATGTGGCACACGTAGAGAAGTATCACGCACCTCACGTGCCTTTTCACCAAAGATTGCATGAAGTAAACGCTCTTCAGCAGATAGTTCTGTAACTCCCTTAGGTGTCACTTTACCGACTAGGATATCACCATCAGAAACTTCAGCACCAATCCGAATAATTCCTTGTTCGTTTAGATTTTTAAGTGCTTCTTCACCAACATTCGGAATATCTCTAGTGATTTCTTCTGGTCCAAGCTTTGTATCACGAGCTTCAGATTCATATTCCTCAATATGAATAGAAGTATATACATCATCTTTTACAAGGCGCTCACTCATAATGATAGCATCCTCGTAGTTGTATCCTTCCCAAGTCATAAACGCAACTAAAACATTACGTCCAAGTGCTAGTTCACCTTTTTCCATAGAAGGACCGTCAGCAAGAACTTCACCCTTGGTCACACGATCCCCTTCCTGAACGATAGGGCGTTGATTGTAGCAAGTACCTTGGTTAGAACGAATGAATTTTTGAAGCTTATAGCGATCTGTATCACCTTTTACTTCTTTTCCATCGACAACAGCAACTCGACGAACAATAACTTCTTTAGCTTCCACACGTTCCACAATTCCATCGTGCTTACAAATGATAGCAGCACCAGAGTCTTTACCAGAAACATACTCCATTCCAGTACCAACAATTGGAGCTTCTGGACTAAGTAGTGGAACAGCCTGACGTTGCATGTTCGCTCCCATTAGCGCACGGTTTGAGTCATCGTTTTCTAAGAATGGAATACACGCTGTCGCAGCAGATACAACCTGCTTCGGCGATACATCCATATAGTCAATCTTCTCGCGTGGAACAACTGTGTTCTCACCACGAAAACGAGAAATAACCTCTTCGTCAGCAAATGTACCGTCATCATTTAAGCGAGCATTTGCTTGTGCAACAATATAATTATCCTCTTCATCTGCAGTTAGATAATCAATTTGATTGGTTACTTTACCAGTGTCAGGATCAACACGACGGTAAGGCGTTTCAATAAAACCAAATTTATTAACCTTTGCATAGGATGATAAGGAGTTAATTAATCCAATATTCGGTCCCTCAGGTGTTTCAATTGGACACATACGACCATAATGCGAATAGTGAACGTCACGCACCTCGAAACCAGCACGTTCACGAGTTAAACCACCCGGTCCTAATGCTGACAAACGACGCTTATGTGTTAGTTCAGCAAGCGGGTTAGTCTGGTCCATAAACTGAGATAGCTGTGAGCTACCAAAGAATTCCTTAATTGACGCGATAACCGGACGAATATTGATCAGTTGCTGTGGAGTTACACTAGACGTATCCTGAATAGACATACGTTCACGGACTACCCGCTCCATTCGAGATAAACCGATACGGAACTGATTTTGTAATAGTTCCCCAACCGAACGAAGTCTACGGTTACCTAAGTGATCGATATCATCCGTATCCCCAACATGGTGTAGTAGATTAAAGAAATAGCTAATCGAAGCTAAAATGTCAGCAGGTGCAATGTGCTTAACACTAGAATCGATATGTGCATTCCCAATAACATTAAGAGCTCTTTCACCACTCGGATCAGTTGGGTCGACAATCTTAATCGATTGAATTCGAATTGGATCCTCTAAAACTCCATCATGCGGCTCTAGTATTCTCTCTCCCAAGATTACATCATTTTCTTCAATGTACGGGATTAATTTATCTAATAATCTACGCTCCACTTTATCGCCAGCCTGTGCTAAAACTTCACCAGTTTCAGGGTCGACAATCGGTTCAGCTAGTACCTGGTTAAACAAGCGATTTTTAATATGAAGCTTCTTGTTTATTTTATAACGACCAACATGTGCAAGATCATAACGCTTAGGATCGAAGAAGCGTGAAATAAGCAAGCTTTTTGCATTCTCAACAGTTGGTGGTTCTCCTGGACGTAGACGCTCATAGATTTCAAGAAGTGCTTTTTCAGTCGTTTCTGTATTATCCTTTTCTAATGTATTCATTAGATATTCGTTTTCACCGATTAAATCAATTATTTCTTGATCCGTACCAAATCCAAGAGCACGTAACAGCACTGTGATTGGCAATTTACGTGTACGATCAATACGAACATAAGCAACATCTTTAGCATCCGTTTCAAATTCTAACCAAGCTCCTCGGTTTGGAATAACGGTTGCAGCGACGCCTCTTTTTCCGTTTTTATCAATTTTTTCGTTGAAGTAAACGCTCGGCGAACGAACAAGCTGTGATACGATAACACGTTCTGCTCCATTAATGATGAACGTACCTGTATCCGTCATGAGAGGGAAGTCTCCCATAAAGACTTCTTGCTCCTTCACTTCACCAGTTTCATTGTTGATCAAACGAACCTTCACACGAAGCGGAGCATTGTAAGTTACATCTCTTTCTTTTGATTCATCTACTGGATATTTCGGTTCACCTAAGCTATAATCTACAAACTCAAGTGATAGATTACCTGTAAAATCCTCAATTGGAGAAATGTCCTGAAACATCTCTCGCAAACCTTCTTCCATAAACCATTGATATGAAGCGGTTTGGATTTCGATTAGATTCGGCAATTCTAATACTTCACTGATGCGCGCATAACTTCTACGCTTTCGGTGCCGTCCATACTGAACTAGTTGACCTGTCAACTGCTTCACCTCTCAAATCATGCTTATTTTGATTATGAGCAATGCTCATAGTTAAAAATAATATATTGTTAGAGAACAACTACCTCCATAACAGGAAGCTATGTTCTCACAACTGCATTAAATAAACTTACCTCACAAGTAATACTTACAACAGGTGAAATTGCATCCTTTAGCTCCATTTCACCGAAACAAAATATTACTTGCCATACCTAAAATTATGGGGTATCATTTTAAAAAGAAAAGAAATAACCTAATTTTAATCTAGATTAAATGAGAAAAATAGATAGAACGCACTAAAAAACTCGATTCTATCATTGTTTCCGATAACCAGTGAATTATACACTTTTCTTCCTTTGATAACAAATTCCTCTTGACAAAGGTTTCCCATATTAGCATTTTATTATATTACCACATTTTAAAATAGAAAGTCAATCCTTTACCGCTCGCAAAATATAATACCCTTTACTGCGCTCTATAGTTTCACAGTTTCCAAATAAAGCTTCTATTTTTTCAATTGCTGAAGGTGCACCTTGCTTTTTTTGAATAACAACCCAAAGCTCTCCACCCTTATGCAATCTATCCTTCGAACCTTCAAACATTCCATGAACTACTTTTTTACCTGCTCGAATCGGCGGATTAGTTAAGATAGCAGCAAAAGAACGTTCTTTCAAACTAGAAAACTGATTGCTTATTACTATTTCTACATTATGTATGCCGTTTTGTTCTGTATTAGTTTTCGCTAGAGATAATGCACGTTCATTTACATCAGCCATGACAACCGTTCTTTCAGGCATCTCATTAGCAATAGCCATCCCAATTGGACCATACCCACAGCCTAAATCCAATATATCCCCTGGTACTTGTGGCGGAGTGAACGTTTCAACTAATAATCTTGTACCGAAGTCGACCTCGTTTTTTGAAAAAACACCTACATCACTAGAAAATACATAGTTTTTTCCACGCAGTTTATAATTCCATGTCATGGGTGAACTTTTTGATTGGGGTTTTTGTGAAAAGTAATGCTCAGTCATTTGGGCACCTACTTTACCTATAATATGTCATAATGAAGTTTCTATAATTAAATGTAGAGCCCGTCGATTAATACGACGAGCTCATTTAATTTTTTAATGAAGTTAGTATGATTGATTATTTTACTTCTACAGTAGCGCCAGCTTCTTCAAGCTTACCTTTAACTTCTTCAGCTTCTTCTTTAGAAACGCCTTCTTTAACTGCTTTAGGAGCGTTATCAACTAAGTCTTTAGCGTCTTTTAAGCCAAGACCAGTGATTTCGCGAACTGCTTTAACAACTTTAATTTTAGAAGCACCAGCATCAGCAAGTACAACATCAAATTCAGTTTTTTCTTCAGCAGCGCCACCAGCAGCTGCTCCACCAGCAACAGCAACAGGAGCCGCAGCAGTTACTCCAAATTCTTCTTCAATAGCTTTAACAAGATCATTAAGATCTAGGACAGACATTTCTTTAATAGCATCGATAATTTGCTCTTTAGTCATTTTATATTTCCTCCTAATAATTAATTTTATAGTTGTTCGAACAGCATTCGATTGTAAATCAAATTATGCGCCTTGTTCTTCTTTTTGTTCCGCAATAGCTTTTGTAACGTAAGCAAAGTTGCGAATTGGTGCTTGAAGCACGCTGAGTAGCATAGATACCATACCTTCGAAGTTTGGTAGATCTGCAAGCTCCTTGATTTGTTCAAGTGATACAATCTTACCTTCTAGTACGCCACCTTTGATTTCTAAAGCATCATGGTCTTTAGCAAAATTGCTTAGGATTTTAGCTGGCGCAATTACATCTTCATTACTGAATGCAATAGCAGTAGGTCCTACTAGAACTTCATTTAACTCTGACAGATTTGCATCATCAGCAGCTCTACGTGTCATTGTATTTTTATAAACCTTAAATTCAACACCCGCATCACGAAGCTCTTTACGTAATTGAGTCACCTCAGCAACATCAAGACCACGGTAGTCAACTAAAACAGTTGATTTACTATCACGTAATTTATCAGCAATTTCTTGTACTAGTTGTTGTTTTGATTCCATTACCTTTGACATTGTTCCACCTCCCGTTAGTTTTGTCCATTATACCGCTCTAGGTTCATTCATAAAAAGAGCCCCCATGTAGACATGAAGGCTCCTAAAAAACAAATTCATCTATTTGTTTCAATCACCTCGGCAGGACATTAAGCGATTGCTCGCACCTGCTGTCTACGGTACAACGTATTCAATTTATCAAGCGATATTTAGTATACCGAATTGACCAATAAAAGTCAATTACCAATTAACGGTAGTTTGTAACATCAACTTTAATTCCAGGTCCCATTGTAGAGGTAATTGCTACATTTTTCATGTAGATTCCTTTTGCAGCTTGTGGTTTAACTTTGATGATAGTTTCTACTAACGCGTCAAAGTTTTCAACAAGTTTTTGGTTATCAAAAGAAATTTTACCGATAGGAACATGGACGTTCGATTGCTTATCTACACGATACTCAACCTTACCAGCTTTAATTTCCTTCACTGCTTTTTCCACTTCGAATGTAACTGTACCAGTTTTAGGGTTTGGCATTAGACCTTTAGGTCCAAGCACACGACCTAGTTTACCAACTTCAGCCATCATGTCAGGAGTAGCTACGATTACATCAAACTCAAACCAGCCTTGGTTAATTTTGTTGATTAAATCTTGATCTCCAACATAATCTGCTCCAGCAGCTTCAGCTTCTTTAGCTTTATCACCTTTAGCAAATACTAGAACGCGTTGTGTTTTACCAGTACCGTGTGGTAATACGAAAGCACCACGAATTTGTTGGTCAGCTTTCTTAGGATCAACACCTAAACGGAATGCAACTTCAACAGTTTCATCAAATTTAGCTTTAGCTGTTTCCTTTAGTAGAGTAACAGCTTCATTTATTTCATAAGCTTTAGAACGATCAACAAGCTTAGCAGCTTCTTGATATCTCTTACCTCTTTTAGCCATTATTTATTTCCTCCTCTATTGTGGTAATAACGGTTGTACCTCCCACTTATAAAAGCCCGAACAGCTTTTATAAAGCACTAATACAAATAAGAAAATGGTATTTCTTATTCATGAAAAAGGTTGCGCGAAACGGATGACCATTACCGCAACCCTTTAGTGTACATTAGAGTATTAGTCTTCAATAACAATACCCATGCTACGTGCAGTACCTTCAACCATGCGCATCGCTGCTTCTACATCAGCGGCGTTTAAATCAGGCATTTTGGTTTCTGCAATTTCTCTTACTTTATCACGTTTTAAAGTCGCAACCTTATTTTTATTAGGTTCTCCAGATCCCGAATCTAGACCAGCTGCTTTCTTAAGCAATACAGCTGCAGGTGGAGTTTTCGTAATAAATGTAAATGAACGGTCTTCAAACACAGTGATTTCAACCGGAATAATTAAACCAGCTTGATCTTGCGTACGAGCATTAAATTCCTTACAGAATCCCATGATATTAACACCGGCTTGACCAAGTGCAGGTCCTACTGGTGGTGCTGGGTTAGCTTTACCAGCTGGAATTTGCAATTTAACTAATTTGATTACTTTTTTAGCCACGAGACACACCTCCTTAAAGTCCGTGATGTGGTAATTGGGGATATTCCCCTCCCACTCATTTTTAGCCCTAACATTTGGTTCGAGGGCATGAATAACACAAGAATTTTAGCACGAAAATGAAAAATATGCAAGACTTTCAAGAAATATTTATCCTTATATTTTCTCGATTTGTGAGAAATCCAATTCTACAGGAGTCTCTCTACCAAACATATTCACATGAACCTTAACCTTCTGCTTATCCACATCAATATGTTCAATCGAACCGGTAAAGTTAGCAAAAGGTCCATCCATAACTCTTACATTTTCTTTTAATTCGAAGTCTACTTGAACTACAGGTTCCGCCATTCCCATACGCTTAAGAATAGCTTCCGCTTCGCCAGGTAGTAATGGGGTTGGCTTTGTACCACCACCACTAGAACCGATAAAGCCAGTAACTCCTGGGGTATTGCGCACAACATACCAAGAATCGTCTGTCATAATCATTTCGGTTAGAACATAACCAGGAAATACCTTTTTCTTTTGTACCTTCTTTTTACCGTTTTTTATTTCTGTTTCTTCTTCCTCAGGAACAATGACACGGAAAATTTTATCCTCCATACCCATTGTTTCTACTCGTTTTTCCAGGTTTGCTTTTACTTTATTTTCATACCCTGAATATGTATGAACAACATACCAATTTTTCTCCATAATAATAGGACCTTACGTCCTTCCCTCCCTTTGGGTAGATTCACCATTTCCAATAAGGCTTTATTCGCAAAAAGCCTATTATCATAAATTAGGAGATAATGAGACTTTCTCAGAAGCTGCTATGAGGGTCCCCATCACAACCACCAATACAAAAAGAGCCTAAATTAAAAAAAGCCTATTAAAAAAACCCGTATTATCCGGGTTTTTAGCAACAGTCGCTATCCATCTTTCATTATAGCATAATTATAAGAATTTTATTCAAAAAATAAGTTCAAAAATTGAGAGATTCCTAAATCGATAAGCCCAAAGAAAACAGCCATAAATACAACGGTTGAAACTACAACAATGGTATAGCTAGATAATTCCTTTCCCTTTGGCCAACTAACTTTCTTCATTTCTCTAGAGACATTTTTTAGAAATTTAAACATGTTTGTACCCCCCAAACTCAGGCGTGGATTCCACTTATCTAAAAATTATTTTGTTTCGCGATGCAATGTATGTTGTCCACATGCTTTGCAAAATTTTCGCACTTCCATGCGTGAAGCTTGTGTGGATACATTTTTACTAGTTGTGTAATTTCTGCTGGAGCATATTGCACACGCTAATGTGATTTTCTTCGTCATCATATCACCCCAAATTAGGGTTTTTTCTCATTTTAATGTAGCACGGTTGTCCAATTGTGTCAACGATACTTATAAGCTTAGTTCATTCGTTTCCATCAGTTGTTCCAGCTTTCGTTTTACTCGCTGCAACGCATTATCAATCGATTTTACGTGCCTATTTAACTCTACAGAAATTTCTTGATATGTCTTACCTTCTAAGTATAAATGGAGTACCCCTTTTTCAAATTCACTCAGTAACTCTGAAAGCTTTAGTTCCATATCGCCAAAATTTTCTCGGTTAACCAATAGCTCCTGTGGATCAATCGCCCTAGAGCCAGCGATAACGTCAAGTAATGTTCGATCGGATTCTTCATCATAAATAGGCTTGTCCAACGAAACATAAGAATTTAATGGAATATGTTTCTGCCTCGTAGCAGTCTTAATAGCCGTTATAATTTGTCTCGTAATACATAATTCCGCAAATGCTTTAAAAGATGTCAATTTATCCTCATTATAATCCCGAATTGCCTTATAAAGGCCAATCATGCCTTCTTGGATAATGTCTTCTTTATCAGCACCAATTAGAAAATAAGTTCTAGCTTTAGCCCGGACAAAGTTCTTATACTTATGAATTAAATAATCCAATGCCTCATTATCTCCTTGATGGATTAGCTCTAAAACTTCATCATCATCAAGCTTGAGTAATTTGTCATTGTCTTTGATTAATTGCTTGATGTTCACCCGGAAAGCCCCCTTGACAAATTAGTCAATATTACAAACATTATACAGTAAGCACCTTAATAACACAATAGCCTAAATTTTCTAGACAAATGCGTGGGCGCCATGATATTTATTCCCCTCTTCGCCATTTTTCAAACTTTTCTAGAACATCATCAGATAAAGGTATTTTAGATTTCGGCATGGTTTTGAGGTGCTGTGACACATTGTGACTAATTTCCCTTTCAAGCTCCGCCAATTCCAGTGACAATTCCCGTGCAGACTTCCTTAGAGCACCTTGCCCAAAAATAATTCGTTGCTCTGCATAATCAGAGGTTGCAACATAAACCTGTGTCTGGACATTCTTTAACCTCTTAACTAGGCGTTCAATGCATTCGTCAGCTGTTTCCTTTTCCTTCGTATAGATTATTTCTACTTTGTATTGCTTCAATTTATTTTCAATACCACGCACATAATACGCATCAAATACAATAATTACCCTGTGACCCGAGTATGCTTGATATTCTGCCATCATCTCGATTAATTTATCCCGTGCTTGTCCCAAATCCTTCTTCTTTAGTTCCTTCAACTCATCCCAATCGCCAATAATGTTGTAGCCATCCACTATTAATACCACCATGGTTACTCACCAATCGGATATCTTTTACGATACACCTCATACAATAGCAAGCTACAGGCAACAGAAGCATTAAGAGAAGAGACTTTTCCTTTCATCGGAAGACTTACAGTCCAATCACACTTTTCACGCACCAGTCTACTCATACCCTTTCCTTCATTACCGATAACAAGAGCTATCGGCAATGCGCCATCGAGCTTTCGATAGTCCTCTGTTGCCTCCGCTTCCGTCCCAACCACCCAGACATTTCGTTCCTTTAACTCCTCAATTGTCTGAGCAATATTTGTCACTCGTACAACAGGAATATGTTCTAATGCCCCAGCTGCTGTCTTGGCCACCGTTGCCGTTAGACCTACAGACCTTCTTTTCGGAATGATAACACCATGCGCTCCAGTAGCATCAGCCGTCCTTAGGATAGAGCCTAAATTATGTGGATCCTCCAGTTCATCAAGAATAATAAAAAATGGGCTTTCCTCTCGTTCTTTGGCTCGTTCAAACAATTCATCTAATGATGCGTAATCATAAGGAGCCACATATGCGATAACCCCTTGATGGTTACCATCTGAGAGCTGATCTATTTTATTCTTTGGGACTTTTTGTACGATTGTACCTGCTGACTTGGCTAATTGGTTTATTTTTCCTTGTGCATTTGCATTTAACTGATCTGAGATTAATACTTTATTGACTGAACGACCAGATTTAAGCGCCTCAACAACTGGATTTTTACCAATAATTATTTCCTTTTCCATTAGTTATTCCTCCTTTCTATGTAGTCGATTGCTTGCTTCATTAACTCATTTAAGCGCGTTTCTTCTTTTGATAAATAGTAATATCCAAGCAACGCTTCAAAAGCAGTACTATAACGATATGTTTGCACACTTGTATTTTTCGGAATAGAACCAGATTTTGCATTTCTTCCTCTTGCTACAATCGCTTCTTCTTCCTCTGTAAGTAATTTCTCTTCCAGCCAATTCAATAGGACAGCAGCTTGGGCTTTTGCAGAAACAAAGGTTATCGCTTCCTTATGCAAATCATTCGGCTTGACTGTCCCCTTCCCTAATAAATACTCTCGAACAAAAACCTCATAAACCGCATCGCCCATATAGGCAAGGGCTAGGCTTTTCATTAGTCTGATATCGTTGTTCATTTCCTAGCCTCTCTTCCAGCGCACTCCTTGTGGTGTATCTTCTAGAATAATACCTTTCTCCTTAAGAAGATCACGAATTTCATCTGCACGATTAAAGTCTCGATTCTTTCTAGCATCATTACGTTCTTGGATTAACTCCTCAATGACCTCATCTAGTAGTGTTTCTTCTTCCTTAATTGTAATGCCCAAAATATCAAGGAAGGTTAAAATGGTTTCCTGAAACAGATTGATTACCTCAACTGATGTGTGATCTTGATTTAAGTACACATTTGCTTCTTTTGTTAGGTCAAAAAGAACAGAAATAGCATTTGCCGTATTTATATCATCATCCATTTCCGCTTCAAAGCGTTTTTTGAAATCATCAATTTTCTCTAACCATTCATCGGCCTGATGATCAAGATTTGTACTAGATGCCTTTCGATGCTCTAAATTTTGATAGGATGTTTTTACTCGTTCCAGACTGTTTTTCGCAGATTCTAATAGATCATTTGAAAAATTGATCGGGTGACGATAATGTACACTTAACATGAAGAACCGAATAACATTTGGGTCATGCTCTGCTAGAAGATCCCTTGTTAATACAAAGTTACCAAGTGACTTCGACATTTTCTCATTATTAATATTAATATACCCATTATGCATCCAATAGTTTGCAAAGGACTTCCCATTATTTGCCTCAGATTGTGCTATTTCATTCTCATGATGTGGGAACGTCAAATCTTGGCCTCCTGCATGGATATCTATCGTCTCGCCTAGGTATTTTTTAGCCATTGCCGAGCATTCGATATGCCAACCAGGACGACCTTTGCCCCAAGGAGAATCCCATGAAATTTCGCCCTCTTTTGCGGCCTTCCATAAAGCAAAATCTAATGGATCATCCTTTTTTTCCCCTATTTGGATTCTAGCACCAGAACGTAATTCATCGATGGATTGATGGGATAGCTTTCCATACCCTTCAAATGCTCTAGGTTTGAAGTAAACATCCCCATCTGCTTCATATGCATAGCCTTTCTCTACTAAGCTTTCGATAAAATGAATAATGTCCTGCATCGTATCTGTTACTCTTGGGTTATGGGATGCCTTTTTCACGCCTAATCTACTAACATCTTCTAAATACGCATCGATATACCGATTAGATACATCAAAAACATTTTCGCCAAGCTCATTGGCAGTTTTAATAATTTTATCGTCAACATCGGTAAAGTTGAGCACATAGTTAACGTCAAACCCTTTGTATTCTAGATATCTCCTAACCGTATCAAACACAATAGCAGGACGGGCATTCCCTATATGAATATAGTTGTATACGGTTGGTCCGCAAACATACATCCGTACTTTCCCTTCCTCAATTGGCTGAAACGCTTGCTTTTCCCTTGTCAGTGTATTATAAATTTTTATCGACATGATTTATTTCCCTTCTTTCAATTTAGCTATTTCTGCTTTTAATAGTTCAATTTCCTCTTGCATTTTTGAACATGTATCAGCAACTGGATCTGGTAACTTATGATGATCTAAATCGCGTCTTACTTTCTCTCCGTTTTGAATGACAACCTTGCCCGGAATCCCTACAACAGTTGAATGGTCGGGAACATCCTTTAATACAACAGAGCCAGCACCAATCTTAGCACTCTCACCAACGGTAATTGATCCTAGCACCTTTGCTCCCGAGGCAATCAGTGCATTATCCTTTATCGTTGGATGACGCTTCCCTTTTTCCTTTCCAGTTCCCCCTAGTGTAACTCCCTGGAATATCGTAACATTATCACCGATTTCACAAGTCTCTCCAATGACAACGCCCATCCCATGGTCAATAAATAAACGTCTACCTATTTTCGCACCTGGATGTATTTCAATTCCTGTAAAAAAGCGGCTTATCTGGGAAATGGCTCTTGCAATAAAATATAGCTTTCGCTTATAAAACGCATGTGCAATTCGGTGAGACCATACAGCATGCAGTCCGGAATAAGTTAAAAATACCTCCAGATATGTTCTGGCAGCAGGATCCTGTTCAAAGACCACATCCATATCTTCCTTCATGCGTTTAAACATTCCCATCCATATCCCTCTTTCCCCATATAAAATTATTCGTTACACTTTTATATATAAAAAAAACGTCTCTGTGTTTAAAACACAGAGACGCTCTAAGCGCGGTTCCACTCTGTTTGAAGGTACCAATAAGTATCCTTCCAACTTGACTCTATTAACGGTAGAGAACCGCCGCTATGTACTATTACTTCCATAACGGACTCCAAGGGGCACTTCATAGTTAGTGGTTAAAATCACTCCCAGCCTATGGTGATTCTCTCTGTGTAACCATCTAGCTACTACTTTCCCTCTTCCACGTTCCTTTATTTTATTGTAGTAATACTATATTATAATTTGCCCTAAATGTGAATTAGATCGCTTCGATTTTTATGCTCCTAATTCCTTCAATAAGGTGTCCAATCGCTCTAAAATTACTTCCTTGCCTAGTAGCTCAATTGCTAATGGAAGCTCTGGACCATGAGTTTGGCCAGTAGTTGCAACACGAATTGGCATAAATAGCTTTTTACCACGATGCCCTGTCTCTTTTTGTGTGGCCTTTATTTGATCTTTAATTGTATCCTTATTAAATTCATCTAAATGAATCAATTTATCGGTAAATACCTGTAATACCTCAGGTACTTGTTCTTCTGCTAATATCGCTTTAGCTTCTTCATCATACTGAACAGTTTTTGAAAAGAACATTTCAGATAGTTCTACAATTTCTTCACCATAACGTAATTGCTCTCGATACAGTCCAATTACCTTCTCTGCCCAGATTCTTGTTTCCTCATCCATATTCTCTGGTATGCGACCTGCATCAATTAAATGTGGCATTGCTAATTCAATTACCTTATCTAAATCTGTAGCTTTAATATATTCATTGTTCATCCACTTTAATTTTTGAACATCGAATATAGCCGGCGAAGTGGATAGTCGCTCTGGATCAAATATTTCAACGAGCTTTTCTTGACTAAATATTTCTTCCTCTCCTACTGGAGACCATCCGAGTAAAGCAATAAAATTAAATAGTGCTTCAGGTAAATACCCAAGGTTTTTGTATTGCTCAATAAACTGAATGATATGAGAGTCACGCTTACTTAACTTTTTACGGTTTTCATTAAGAATCAACGTCATGTGACCAAACTTTGGCGCCTCCCAACCAAATGCTTGGTAAATCATCAACTGTTTCGGAGTATTAGAAATATGCTCTTCACCACGAAGAACATGGGTAATATTCATTAAATGGTCATCAATGGCTACAGCAAAGTTATAAGTTGGTACACCATTTTTCTTAACCATTACCCAGTCACCGATATCACTTGATTCAAATTTAATCGTTTCACGAACGATATCATCAAATACGTAAGTTACATTGTCTGGAACACGGAAACGAATACTTGGCTTACGTCCCTCTGCTTCAAAGGCAGCAATTTGTTCTGGTGTCAAATTACGATGTTTTCCAGAATACTTAGGTGCTTGTCCTTTTGCTATCTGTTCTTCTCGTTCCTGCTCAAGTTCTTCTTCTGACATATAGCATTTATAAGCAAGGCCCATCTCTAATAGCTCATTAACATATTTATTATAAATATCTAAGCGTTCCATTTGGCGATAAGGACCATAATTGCCTCCAACATCGGCACCTTCATCCCAGTCTACACCAAGCCATTTTAAAAACTTAAGCTGACTCTCTTCTCCACCTTCAACATTACGTTTTTCATCTGTATCTTCAATACGAATAATAAATTTGCCATTAAAATGTTTAGCATATAAGTAATTAAATAATGCAGTACGAGCATTTCCTATATGTAAATGTCCAGTTGGACTTGGTGCATAACGCACACGTACTTCATTTGTCATAGTTAGTCTCTTCCTTCTTTTATTGGATTTGTTATAAAATATCTTAGTAAAAAGACAGCTTGGTGGTGGCTGAATGTATTATTGTTAGTAAGAAAAATTTGGTGTACCGAGTAGTCCATTACACAAGGGCTCACCGCCACCAAACGGAAAGCGAAGTGTATTTGTGCAGCGGTAAACACACGTAACAAAACATAAGTATTTAACGGTAATTACTTTCCCTATAACATTATAACAAAAAGTGATAACACTGACTGTTATCACTTTATTTATTGTCAATCTCCAATATAAGTTATACCCTTTTTACAATGCTTTTTCAAGTAATTTTGGTTTAGCAAAAATCATACGTCCTGCTGATGTTTGTAAAACACTAGTTATAAGTACTTCAATTGTTTTTCCGATATAATTTCTACCTTCTTCTACAACAATCATGGTGCCGTCATCTAAATATGCAATCCCTTGATTCTGTTCCTTTCCGTCCTTAATAACTTGTACCAACAGTTCTTCACCAGGTAGGACAACAGGCTTAACTGCATTTGCAAGATCATTGATATTAAGAACGTGAACACCTTGAAGATCGCAAACCTTATTTAAGTTAAAATCATTTGTTACAACAATACCATCGATAACCTTCGCAAGCTTTATAAGTTTGCTGTCTACCTCTTGAATATCTTCAAAATCACCTTCATAGATTTCTACCTTAATAGGTAGTTCCTTTTGAATTCGATTTAGCACGTCTAATCCTCTTCTACCACGATTCCGCTTAAGAACATCTGATGAATCTGCAATATGCTGAAGCTCACCGAGAACAAACTGAGGGATGATAATTGTTCCTTCTAAAAAGTTAGTTTGGCAAATATCTGCAATTCGACCATCAATAATAACACTAGTATCTAGTATTTTAGGACGAGGTAGATTTAGTTCATTTGTTTCACCATCTGATGATGTCCGCTTCTTTTCCTTGCGGTTAATGGTTAACAAATTCAATAATTCATCCCGTCGTCTAAATCCAACCTGGAAGCCAAAATAACCTAATAGAATTGTAATAAATAGTGGAATAACCTTTGAAACAAATTCGATATTGATTTCTTGAATCGGTAAATTAATTAAAAATGCAGTAACCAGACCAATAATTAATCCTAAACTCCCGAATAATAGATCACCTATCGGAATCCTTACTAATCCCTCTTCAATCCACCTTAAAAAGTCTACAATATAATTAGCAATCCAATAAGAAATGACGAAAAATATAATTGCACCTAATGCAGCCCCTAAATATGGTGAATCAATCCAGGTTATATTCGAGAAATTTAATAGCCTAATAAAATATGGTATATATAAATACCCAATGGTACCACCCGAAATGATAAAGAATAAGTGAACAATTTTTTTCAGCACCACTGTCACCTCCTAACCATTATTATTACCTATAAACTTAAAATAATAACCATTATTTACAAATTAGATTAGTACTTTACCATAATAGCACAGCTAATGAAAACAATCAAATTGGCAAAATATAAATTTTACCACATACAGAATTCCAAGTCAATCAAAATTCGACAAAATTCTATTATTTTCTGCGGTTGTTATCTAACCAACCCTATATTCAACGCATCCTGTATGCATTTCACCCCTACAACCTGTATATCTGCCGGAGGAGTCCATCCATCTAGATTGTTTTCTGGACAGAAAACCCGACTAAAACCTAATTTAGCAGCCTCCTGAACACGCTGTTCTATTCTTGATACACGTCTTATCTCTCCGGTTAAGCCTACTTCGCCAATAAAAATATCATCTGGTCTTGTCGGAATATCTCGAAAACTGGAGGCAATACTTACTGCGATTGCTAAATCAATTGCCGGCTCGTCCAATTTCACACCACCAGCTACCTTAATATAAGCATCCTGGTTCTGAAGCATGAGCCCTACTCTTTTTTCTAATACGGCCATTAATAATGGAACACGGTTATGATCTACACCTGTAGCCATTCTTCTTGGGTTACCAAAGCTAGTTGGGGAAATTAATGCTTGTATTTCTACCAAAACAGGCCTTGTACCTTCCATCGATGCAACAACTGTAGAGCCCGCGGCACCTTGTGAACGTTCCTCTAAAAATATCTCCGAAGGGTTCATAACTTCCCGTAGTCCCTCTTCCTTCATTTCAAAAATGCCCATTTCATTCGTGCTACCAAAACGATTTTTTACCCCGCGAAGTATGCGATAAGTATGATGTCTTTCTCCCTCAAAATAAAGAACTGCATCCACCATGTGCTCCAATAGTCGCGGCCCAGCAATAGCGCCGTCCTTCGTAACATGTCCCACAATAAATATTGGAACACCGCTTGTTTTTGCGATACGCATTAATTCGCTGGTGCATTCCCTTACTTGTGAGACACTTCCCGGAGCACTAGCAATCTCTTCTCGATAAATAGTCTGAATAGAGTCAATGACGACAAACGATGGTTTGAGTTGTTCGATATGATTTGCTATTGCTAACAGATTTGTTTCGGAAAGTATATAAAGCAAATCAGATTTTACCCCTAGACGATCTGCTCGTAGCTTCGTTTGACGAATCGACTCCTCACCGGAAATATAAAGGACTGGCAGCTCTTTCTCTGCAAGCTGCGAAGATACTTGTAATAATAGTGTCGATTTCCCAATACCAGGGTCTCCACCAATTAACACGAGTGATCCTGCGACAATTCCACCACCTAAGACACGGTTAAGCTCTTTCGATTTTGTCGTAATCCTTGGTTCTTTTTGCGACACTATTTCTGTTATTTTTTGGGGTTTACTTCCAGCAGTTGTTACACCACTAAAGGTGTGTCTAGTCTGCTTTCCTGTCATCTCTATTTCTTCAACAAATGTATTCCAATTATGACAGCCAGGACATTTTCCAAGCCACTTAGCTGACTCATAGCCACAATCTTGACAGACAAATTTTGTTTTAAGTTTTGCCAACCTACTCATTCCTTTCGGCTATCTCTATTATATACGTTTTTTATATGTGCTTGGTTACAGGAATCTATCAATTTTATTGTAAATTCCCTAATGTTTGCCACATATTTTTCACATTGAACCCTATTTCGCATCTTATCACAATTCCCGGATTATAGAAAAAAACCAGAAGAGAAAATTCTTCTAGTTTTTTCTATTGTTTTATTCATTTTTTAGGACAAAATAATAAATTCACCTTTATTACTTAAGCCAATTTTGACCTTTTGCCCTATTTTAATCGTGCCTTTTAGTAATTCCTCTGACAGTAAATCTTCAATATTCTTTTGAATGGATCTTCTAAGTGGTCTTGCACCATATTCAGGATCAAATCCTTCATTGGCAATCTTCTCAATTGCTTTATCTGTTAACGTGAATTCCACATCCTGTTCCGCTAATCGTTTTTGTACATCCTTGATCATGAGGGTAACGATACTCTTCATATGTTTCTTCTCTAAAGAATGGAAAACAATTGTCTCGTCAATGCGGTTTAAAAATTCTGGACGGAATGCTTTCTTCAATTCATCCATAACTTTTGCTTTCATATCCTTATAGTCTTTGCCTTCCTCTTCTAAGTTGAAGCCAACAAACTTATTACGTTTTAATTCGCTTGCACCTACATTTGATGTCATGATTAGAACCGTGTTACGAAAATCTACAACTCTTCCTTTAGAATCGGTTAAACGTCCATCCTCTAGTACTTGTAATAAAATATTAAAGACATCTGGATGAGCCTTTTCTACTTCGTCTAGTAATACAACAGAATATGGCTTTCTGCGAACCTTTTCCGTTAATTGGCCGCCTTCTTCATAACCTACATAACCTGGAGGTGATCCAACTAAACGTGAAGTTGAATGCTTCTCCATATATTCCGACATATCAATACGAATCATCGCATCCTCATCTGCAAACATTGCCTCTGCTAATGCACGAGCAAGCTCGGTCTTACCAACTCCTGTAGGACCTAGGAAAATGAATGATCCAATTGGACGCTTCGGATCCTTTAAACCTGCACGAGCCCTACGAATCGCTTTTGCAACCGCCTTAACTGCCTCTTCTTGACCAATTACGCGGTCATGAAGAACTTCTTCTAGGTTTAATAGACGCTCACTTTCATCCTTCGTTAATTTCGATACCGGTACTCCTGTCCATGTAGAAACAATACTTGCTATATCCTCAACAGTTACTTGGGAATCCTCTTGGCCTTGCTTCGCCTTCCACTCTCTTTTCGTGGTTTCCAATTCTTCCCTTAACCGTTGCTCTGAGTCTCTTAGTGAAGCAGCTTTTTCAAATTCTTGACTTTGTACTGCTGCATCCTTTTCCTTTCGTACTTCTTCTAGTTTTTGTTCTAGGTCTTTTAAATTTGGTGGAACGGTGTATGAGCGTAGTCTAACCTTCGAACCCGCCTCATCTATTAGATCAATTGCTTTATCTGGAAGGAAGCGATCGGTAATATAACGGTCCGATAATTTCGCCGCTGCTTCAATTGCTTCATCTGTTATTGTAACACGATGATGTGCTTCATATCGGTCACGTAATCCCTTTAATATTTGAATGGTTTCTTCTAATGTTGGTTCATCCACTTGAATTGGTTGGAATCTTCTTTCAAGGGCTGCATCTTTTTCGATATATTTACGATACTCCTCTAATGTAGTAGCACCAATACATTGAAGCTCTCCACGTGCTAAGGAAGGCTTTAATATATTCGAAGCATCAATCGCACCTTCTGCTCCTCCAGCACCTATTAAGGTATGCAGCTCATCAATAAACAGGATAATGTTACCCGCCTGACGAATCTCTTCCATTACTTTTTTCAAACGGTCTTCAAACTCACCACGATATTTAGTACCAGCAACAACCGTCCCCATATCAAGGGTCATGACACGCTTATCACGAAGTGTTTCAGGAACTTCATTATTAACAATTTGTTGTGCCAGCCCTTCTGCTACTGCAGTTTTTCCCACTCCAGGCTCACCAATTAGTACCGGATTATTTTTTGTTCGACGGCTTAGCACTTGGATAACACGTTCAATTTCTTTGCTTCTTCCGATAACTGGGTCTATGTTGCCATCTTTTGCACTAGCTGTTAAATCACGTGCTAAAGAGTCTAGTGTTGGTGTATTTGCACTAGAGGATTGTCCACGGCCTTGTCGACCTGCCTGTGACTCATTACTTCCTAAAAGCTGAAGCACCTGTTGTCTTGCTTTGTTTAAACTGACTCCTAGATTATTTAAAACTCTAGCAGCAACACCCTCACCCTCACGAATTAACCCTAGTAGAATATGTTCAGTCCCTACATAGGAATGACCTAGCTTTCGTGCTTCATCCTGGGATAGCTCCACTACCTTTTTGGCTCTAGGAGTGTAATGGATTGTTTGCATCGGTTGTTTACCTGTCCCTATTAATTTCTCCACTTCTTCTTGAATCTTTGCAATTTCGAGCCCAAGTGATTCTAATGCTTTAGCAGCTATCCCTTCGCCCTCACGCACTAGACCGAGTAAAATATGTTCTGTTCCAATATTATTATGTCCAAGTCGTACCGCCTCTTCTTGGGACAAAGCCAATACTTTTTGTGCTCTTTCTGTAAAACGCCCAAACATCATATAACCATTTCCTCCTACCTATTTCTCAAATTGTAATCGTTCCCTAATTAAAGATGCTCTAAGTATGTCTCGTTCATTTGCTGTTAACGTCTTTTTAGCAAAATACTGCAAAAAGCCAGGCTGTGTTAAAACCATTAGTTCATTAAGTATATTACGAGAAACATTTTTAATGATTCCTAAATCTATTCCTAAACGAACATTAGATAAACATCTTGCCGCTTCCTTTGATTCAATAATTCTACTGTATTCTAAAACACCTAATGAACGATAAATGCGATCCTCCAATTCAATTCCGGATTGCTCTAGTATTCTGTTTCTTGCCTTTCTTTCGTGGCCAATTAATTGCTGAACAACACTTTCTAAGTCCTCTATGATATGTTCTTCTGTTTTTCCTAGTGTAATCTGGTTGGAAATTTGAAATAGATTCCCTAACGCCTCGCTACCCTCACCATAAATTCCACGGACAACAAGGCCTAATTGATTAATTGCTGGCATCATTCGATTAATTTGTTTTGTCATCGCAAGTGCAGGCAAATGCATCATTACAGAAGCCCGCATTCCAGTTCCAACATTTGTCGGACAGCTTGTAAGAAATCCTCTTGTCTCATCAAAAGCATAAGAAACCTTCTCTTCTAACCAGTCATCAAGCTCCAATGCTTTCGTTAACGCTTTGGTTAGTTGAAGTCCTGGAAAATATAGCTGAATCCTGATGTGGTCTTCTTCATTTATCATAATTGACACTTGTTCATTTTCAGAAATTAAGGTAGCAGCAGCCCCTTCCTTTTTTGCTAATAAGGGACTAATTAGGTGTTTTTCAACTAAGACACTCTTCTCAATTGCGGTAAGATCTCGGATTGAAACAAACTCCAGATCCTTATAGTCCTGAAACGAAGTGTGTTCATATTCTATTTGGAAAAACTCCCTAATCTTCTCAAGATCCTTCTGATCAGCGATAATCGGAAATGGCATGTCTGCAAAGTTTCGGGCCAATCGAATACGACTGCTTAGAACTATATCATTATCTGGCCCTTCCTCCCGCATCCATGGACTAATTGCTTCATTCATAAAATGCTCTAGTGTCACCTTGCGTCACCCTTTTCCTTCTGATCAATTTGTTGCTCTATTTCCTTAATTTTATCTCTCACTACGGCTGCTTGCTCAAATTCTTCATTCATAATTAAATTTTGTAGCTCATCTTTTAAAGAAGATAGCTGTTTTTTTAAGTGTAGGTTACCTCCTATGCGCTTTGGTATTTTTCCACGATGCTCCGTATTTCCACTATGCACCCTGCGAAAAATAGGATTTAAATTTGACGCAAATGTATGGTAACACTCACCACAACCAAATTTTCCTATTTGCTTAAACTCTGTAAATGTTAAACCACATTTTGGACATTGGAGATCATTTTCCTTATTAAATGTCGTCCCATGTGAAGCACCCATAGGATTTGATTCAAAATTAAATAAACCTGTTAACAAATTATGAAGTGAATAGCCTTCCTCTGGATATGTCATATATCCTTTTTCCTTGGCGCAGACTTCACAGATTTGAACCTCGGTTTTATGACCATTAATAACTTGTGTATAATGCAATGTAGCGGGTCTTTGATGGCATTCCTGACACTCCATTGGTTTTCCCCCTTCAAATCAAATTGAAACCATTATAAATACTTTAAGGTTGTTAACATCGATGTTAATATACGAGCTCTTACTTCATCCCTTAGTGGTAATTGAAAGGCAAGTGTATTTCTTCCAAGCCCACTAGCCATAATCTTTGCCTCTCGCTCTGTAATAATTTCTTCTTCTACTAAACGTTCTAATACATCAATGGAGGCTTGTTGGGTAACAGTAGGATTTATTAAGCGAATAATTTCATCGATCAACTCTGACTTGTCTTGATGTTTGATACGTATAATTCGAATATAGCCTCCTCCACCACGCTTACTTTCAACAATATATCCTTTTTCAACCGTAAAGCGTGTATTTATGACATAATTTATTTGAGAAGGAACACATTGGAATCTATCTGCGATCTCACTTCGCTTTATCTCAATTACATCCTGTCCTTTTGTTTGTAATACCTTCTTTAAATATTGTTCAATTATGTCAGAAATATTGCTCATAAGTATACCTCCCCTAATCCAATCCTGCCAATAAAATCGTTCTGACTTTGACTATCTTTGACTATGCCTTTATTATACTTTAAATTTGAATAGATGCAAATACCTTACCCTCTCTATTCTAGACAAAAAATTTTTGAAAAAATCATTGATCCCTATTTTTACGTAGCTATTTGTGTAAAAAGGCAAAAGGTCTAACATTCCTTATTTACAGCTAACACTTTTATAGAGTGTTGAAACAAAGAAGTCAGACCTATTTATGACTTTATAATATAAGATTAACGCTCTGAAGCGCCTTTTACAGAATCAATATTGGACAAATGATCCATTAGCTTCATCCGATTTAAATTTTTTTCACGGTTAAATTTAACAAATATGCTTCTTAAATTATTCTCTACCTTTATAACCTCAACCTCCTTAATCGTCAGATTGTGTTCTTCAAATACTGATATTACCTTATTGATTTCTAAATTTGGATATGCGACTATCTCAATGACCATATAGTTCTTATTTTTGGTAAAAAGTCTCTCAAAGTTATTTAGAAATACTAAGCTTAATAAAATGATTAATGTTGTAAATACAGCTACTGCATACATACCTACACCTACAACGAGCCCAAGACCTGCAACTGCCCAAATAGATGCCGCGGTAGTTAAACCTCTTATCGTGCCGCCGTAAACCATAATAGTACCTGCTCCTAAGAACCCAATACCACTAATTACATAAGAAGGTATTCTTGCTGGATCAAAACGGATATTACCATACTGTTCGATATAAGCGTCAAAGCCATATAAGGATAATACCATCATTAGACAGGAACCAACACCTACTAAAATATGTGTACGGAACCCTGCTGAATGATTTTTTAACTCCCTTTCAAACCCGATAAGTCCCGATAATAGCAAAGCAATAAGTACTCGAGTAATAATTAAAATAAAGTGCTCGTTCAAAAGCTCTGAAAAAAGTGCATTCATCCTACAACTCCTCCTTATTCTCTCTATTATCAGTTTAGTAATTTTGAGAGTAAATATGATGTTGATTTTATTATAAAGAAAAAAGCTAAGTCACTATATAAGTAACTTAGCTTTTAATTTGCCTGGCAGCGTCCTACTCTCGCAGGGGCAATGCCCCAACTACCATCGGCGCTGAGAAGCTTAACTTCTGTGTTCGGTATGGGAACAGGTGTGACCTTCTCGCCATCGCCACCAGACAAAGCGTCT
>NZ_BORP01000010.1 GCF_018333235.1 Ornithinibacillus bavariensis
AGATTATTGTGTGGTAACTTTAATTTTATCAAAAGGTGTCCTTTTTGTGTGCATAAAAAGAGTGGTATTCACCTGTTTAGGTAAGTACCACTCTTTTTTTATTTACTGGGGTTTTGTCCCAGCCTCTTTATTTGTGTTTAGTAGATAAAACTATATGGATTTAGTTAATGGTATTCGTATGCCCGAAATAATAGATGTGTCGAATATTTTTTAGTAAAAGCATGCTTATGTTAGATGGAAGTATCTCCAAATGTGGAATGGTATATTTCTAATCCTAGAATCTAAGATAAATTAAAAATGCATCTATCTGATACCGCCCCCGAAGGTTAGAGTGAAAATAGCTAACTTTCGGGGGCTTTTTTTTCTAAACACAGTGAAGAAGTTTATCAACCAAAATAAATTTAAGAAATAATTAATAAATGTTTAATGTTTTAATAAGGTATTACGTTTATCGTAATAGTAGTAAAGATTAAACAAGGAAGGAAGTAGATAAAATGTCGAACAATAGCGCGTATAAAACCTTGAATTGGGGTTTTATTGCAGTACTATCCATTTTTGCACTTATAAGACCACTTATGAGTATTTTAGGAATATCAGATGCCATTGGAAAACCAGTCGTAAGCATCACTGCAACTATAATCATTTCAATTGTTTGGATAATAGCAGTTTATATAAAACAGGATTCCCAACCTATATTAACATTAGTTTTTGTAGGGATTGGTTACGGTATATTGGCAATCATTATTAGTGGTATTTTATCACCTATTCTTACAGGTCACTTACAAGGCCCTTTAACTAATCCAATTGCGATTGTCAGTGTCTTGGTTACAAACGCTATATGGGGTTTAATAACAGGCTTAATTGCCGGCGTCTTACTAAAGGTTAATGCAAACTAGAAATTTACTAGAAATCACTTTTGGATTTTTGTAGGCGACAAATCCGGGTAGCGATATCCTGATATTATAAAATTACACAAAAGGGTTCACCGCAATAAACTAGTAGATCAATTTCTAATATCATGCGATATAAATGTGGAAAGAACTCGAGAGGGCCTTGAGGAAATGCAAGTCTATAAAAAGTAGAGCATTTTTTAAGTAATTACATCCTATGAAATTAAAGTAGACGTTCATAAACTAACACCAACCAGTCTCGATTAACTTACAAAACGGAAGGTAGTTAAAAATCATAAAGTACTTCTATCAAAGGCTGTCGTAAAACGACAGCTTATTTTATATAATGACTATAACCGGGTTTTAAAATATAGGAGTATATTCTTATGTTTAGGCTAAATTATGCCATGGAACGAATAATAATTGATCAGGTGAGCAGGTGGTTATATTGTTAATCAAGAAAAGATTAATCTTATCTAATATAGGTATGATTATCATTCCAGTTATTTCCGTCTTTATCTTTGAAATATTGCTTGGCTATTTATTATTTATTGTTTTCAAAGGAAATCCTCACGGTAGAGAACTTGATTTATTTATCGGCCTTCGATTTATTGGTTTGTTAATCATTTTAATTATAACAAATGGACTACTAACTTATTTTGTATCAAAAAGTATTATTAAACCGATAAAAAAGTTATCCAATGCGACAAGGAAAATTAGTGAAGGAGATTTGGATTTTAGTGTTGCATCGGATAAAAAGGACGAACTTGGTGCCCTTTCTAATACATTTGAAAGAATGCGTTTGGATTTGAAAGATGCGAAAGCTAAACAATTACAATATGAAAAAGATCGTAAGGAACTCATTGCCAGTATCTCCCATGATTTGAAAACGCCGTTAACATCAATAAAAGGTTATGTGAAAGGTATTCAGGATGGGGTGGCAAATACTCCAGAAAAAATGGAAAGGTATCTCGAAACTATATATAATAAGGCAAATGATATGGATGGATTAATTGACGAACTTTTTTTATACTCTAAACTAGACCTGGAACGTATTCCATTCAAGTTTGAGGATGTTGATCTTTATTCCTTCTTCAATGACTTTATTGATGAGCTAAAGCTTAATATTGAAAAAGACCAGGGGAGTGCCGCCCTTTTTGCCGAGGGGGGAGAATCCTATATTGTAAAGGCAGATCGCGAGCAAATAAAGCGAGTAGTAACAAATATTATTCAAAATAGCTTTAAATATATGGATAAAGAATGTCAAAAAATTGAAGTCCACTTAAAAGCCGAATTGGATCATGTAGTCGTGAAAATAAAAGATAATGGAAGTGGAATCGCCAAAGAAGATATTCCATTTATTTTTAATAGTTTTTATCGGACAGATTCATCGCGAAACACGGGAACTGGTGGCAGTGGACTTGGATTATCAATAGTAAAGAAAATTATTAGTGAACATGGTGGAACTATTTATGCCGATAGCAGATTAGGTGAAGGTACAAGTATTAATTTCACACTAAAGAAGGTGTTATAATGCAAAGAATCTTGATTATCGAAGACGAATTAAGTATTGCAGAGCTAGAAAGGGACTACCTTGAAGTTAACGGATTCGCCAGTGATATTGCCACAACAGGTGAGGAAGGGCTTAAAAAGGCAGAAACAAATTTTTATAATCTAATTTTATTGGACCTCATGCTCCCGGGTATTGATGGATTTGAACTATGCAAACAACTAAGAAAAACAATGGATATTCCTATATTAATGATTACAGCTAGAAAGGAGGATATAGATAAAATACGGGGTTTTGATCGTGGAGCAGATGATTATATTGTTAAGCCATTTAATCCTAATGAATTGGTTGCAAGGGTTAAAGCCCATTTATCCAGATACGAACGTCTAGTTAATCGTCATATGGAACCAAGCGATATTCACATAAGAGAATTGTCTATTAATCAAAACGCAAGACAGGTTTTTTTAAATGGTGAAGAGAGAACCTTCACCGCAAAGGAATTTGATTTGCTGGTATTTTTGGCGACAAATCCCAATAGAGTGTTTAGTAAGGAGCACTTATTTGAGCGTATATGGGGTTTTGATTCAATGGGGGATTTAACAACTGTGACGGTCCATATTCGGAAGATAAGGGAGAAAATAGAACCAGACCCTGCCAAGCCAAAATTTATTGAAACCGTTTGGGGAGTCGGCTATCGTTTTGTAAAGGTTGATTCGTAAAAAATACATTAAATATATGATTTCTTAACTTCTTATTTGACCAATACAGGTTTGTATTGGCAAAGGTTAAAGTAAGGTGAGTTCAGTAGAGGCTACATGCAGGAATGTCTGGTGAGGTTATTACTACAGTCTGGACCATTGAAGGGAAGAATTAGTAACGCCAGAGCTAACAAGACAATTTTAAAAGTATATCTTTTATATAATCATGCGTGATCAAAAGGAAAAAAGACTGGGATGAGTCCAGTTGAATACTAAACTCACTCCAGTCAATCAGTTATAGATTTAAACTTATGGGACTTACCACCCATAATGTTTTTTTTAAACTAGGACATTCCAAATGTGCCAAGTTTTTGAGAGTTTCCTCCATTGCCACCCATTCCAGATACAAATGGAATCATCTTAGCAATAGTCTGGCCAAAATTTTGGTTGTTTTTCGCCATCGTATAATAAGTTGCTGCTCCAACTCCAACGGATGCAATAATTGGTAACCATATACCTTTCTTTTGCACTCGAAACCAACCCTTTCTATTTGGCATTTTGTTGTCCCCGTACATTTATTAGAATGTCTCAAAAAACCGAAATGATAAGAGGAATCAAATACCAGTTGAGGAAGTGTCAGATGCTGCATTCATTCCAGCAAGTCTCCCTGTAACTAGTGCAGAGGAGATATTATAACCACCAGTATATCCATGTATGTCTAATATTTCTCCACAAAAAAATAGTCGATCCATCATTTTAGACTGCATGGTGTGAGGAACGATTTCTTTTATGGAAACACCTCCTCCAGTTACAAATGCTTTTTCTAATGGAAGTGATCCATCTACATTGAAAGTAAATTGTTTAAAGTCATGTACAATTGACCTTAAGCCTTCTTTTGATAAATTAGCACCCTTTTGATCATCTTGGACATTATTTTTAGCTAGAATAAAATCCAAAAACCGTTCGGGTACTACTCCTTTCAAGATGTTTTTAACGGTCTTTTTAGGATTTTCTTTAACCCATTTACTGATTTCTTGTATTAATTCTTCTTCATGACTATCTGGTAACACATCTAATAGCATGGTTACCGAATTTCTTCCTTTCATAAGTTCCTTCACAACAAATTGGGAGCACCGTAAAACAGCTGGACCTGATATTCCAAAATGGGTAAAAATCATATCCATCTTATGCGAAATTATTATTTTGTTTTTTACATTTAACACGGAAAGAGAAATATCTCTTAACGATAAACCTTGAAGTATTTTTTGTTTGATAAAAGGCTCTGGTGACGTTAGGGCAACCTCTGTTGGGTAAAGTTCTGTTATAGTATGTCCAGCTTTTTTTGCCCACGCGTATCCATCTCCAGTTGAACCAGTATAAGGTACTGCTTTTCCACCTACTGCTATCACAACTGATCTAGTATCAATTTTTTTACCGTCTTTAAGAATAACTGTATGATTATGTTCCCCGTAATGTACGGCCTCTACTGGTGTATTTAAATATATTTGTACTTGTAGCTCTTCTAATTTATGGATTAATGCATTTACGACTGTTTTTGCTGAATTTGAAACAGGGAACATTCTTCCATGGTCTTCTTCCTTCAGAGCAACACCAAGTCCTTCAAAAAAATCAATAATGTCATAATTATTAAACACTGAAAAAGCACTGTAAAGAAAGCGGCCATTACCAGGTATATGCTTGATAACCTCTTCTTGTGGAAGACGATTAGTCACATTGCAACGTCCGCCTCCTGATATGGCTAATTTCTTACCTAATTTATTTCCTTTTTCTAGTAGTAGTGTTTTTGCACCATGTTCTGCTGCAGCAATAGCTGCCATTAATCCAGATGGTCCTCCACCAATTACTATTACATCATAGTTCAAGCACACTCATTCCCTTCCAAATTATTTTATCATTTCAGCTTGTTCTCCACAATTTCTAGTCAAAAAATAGTGATTATTGTCGAATACTATATTTGTGTTATCTCAAGTTATCCATACCTCTTGTTGTGTGATAAAATAGGCTTAATGTGTATTATTTTATATTGTAGATGCGGGTGAAAAAATGTCGAAATCAACCATGATTAGAGGTGCGTTTTTACTAACAGCGGCCTCTTTCTTATCCAAATTTTTAGGAATGATTTATGTTATTCCTTTTAATGCTATGGTAGGTGAACAAGGTGCGGCCTTGTACAACTATGCCTATGCACCATATGGTATATTAATTTCTGTAGCAACTGTAGGGATTCCTGCTGCTGTATCTAAATTTGTGTCAAAATATAATTCCTTAGAGGACTATTATACTGGCGTGAGGATGTTTAAAACTGGAATGTCCATTATGGCAGTAACAGGTATCCTTACGTTTTTAGCTTTGTTTTTTAGTGCCGAGTTCATAGCAAAGCAAATTATTACAACCGATAAGTTTGATAATACAGTAGAAGATGTAACAATGGTAATTCGGATGATTAGCTTTGCATTAATTATTACCCCTTCGATGAGTATTTTTAGAGGCTTCTTTCAGGGGAATCAATCGATGGGTCCTACCGCTGTATCACAGGTAATTGAGCAGGTTGTTCGCATTGTCTTTTTATTAATTACTACATTTTTAATCATGTATGTTTTTAAGGGAACGATGTCTTTAGCGGTTGGATTTGCAACATTTGCAGCTTTTATTGGGGCAATTGGATCTTATATTGTACTCCTGACATATTGGAAGAAACGAAAACATTTTCTGGATCAAAAAATTGCACAACAAAAATATGTTCATGATGTTCCGAAAAAGGAACTATTACGAGAGCTATTTATGTATGCAGGACCATTTGTAATCGTTGCTATTGCAATACCATTGTTCCAGTTAGTAGATAATTTTACATTCAACAGGGCGATGGATGCAATTGGGCAAGCGGAGATATCTGAAACGGCATTAGCTGTTATTAATGTATTGGGGCATAAGTTAGTAATTATTCCTGTTACACTTGCGACAGGGTTGTCATTAGCTATTATGCCTGCGATCACTAACTCCTTTACAGCTAAAGCGAATTCTCAATTGAATCATCAAATTAATCAATCTATACAAATTATTATTGCATTAGTTGTTCCTGCGTCTATTGGCTTAACCTTGTTATCGAAGGAAGCCTATGGAACTTTATATGGAGGAATTGAAAAATTAGATTTTACAGGATCACTTCTTGGATGGTATGCACCAGTTGGAATAATTTTTGCGTTAATTAGTGTTACAGCGGCTATCCTTCAAGGGATAAATCAACAAAATCATGCTGTAATAAATTTAACTGTCGCTTTATTAATTAAAATTATCTTTAATATGCAATTAATCCATATGTTTGGCGCCAAAGGATCCATCTTTGCAACCGCAATTGCGGGTGGTGTCGCTGTTGCACTTAATTTAATTCGAATTAATCGTGCTATCAATTTTTCATTTAGACAAATTTTTAAGCGAACGATATTAGTTGGAATATTTGTTCTCATTATGAGCTTAGTAGTGGTTAGTATAAAACTAATAATCGGATTTATTTTCTCCTATGAAGATTCACGATGGGGATTAATGCTTGTTTTAATATTGGGAGTTATTTGTGGTGGATATGCTTATTTATGGTTTGCCTACAAGTCCACTTTCTTAGAGCGGATATTTGGAGAACGGGTAAGGAAACTTGGGAAAATATTTCGTTAATGAGGTGTCATGATGAGATTAGATAAACTACTAGCGAATATGGGATTTGGCTCGCGTAAAGATGTTAAACAATTGATAAAAAGTAAACGTGTTCTCGTAAATGATCAAGTGGTAAAGGACAGCGGATTAAACATCAATCCCATTCATGACACCGTACTTCTTGATGGTGAAAAAGTTGAATATAAACCATATATTTACTTAATGATGAATAAACCTCCAGGCGTGATTTCAGCTACGGAGGATAAATTTGACCAAACTGTAATAGATTTATTACCTTCTAAATACAAGCATTATAACCCATTTCCTGTAGGACGCCTAGATAAGGATACCGAGGGTTTACTTCTTTTAACGAATGATGGTCAATTAGCACATCAATTGCTTTCACCAAAAAAGGAGGTAATAAAAACATATTATGCTAAGATTCTGGGGAGGGTAACCAAAGAGGATGTAGCTAAATTTTCGAAAGGTGTACAATTAGAGGATGGTTACCAAACAAAGCCCGCAGTCTTAAACGTCCTTTCGGGAGGAGACATCTCTGAAATTGAGGTAAGCATAACAGAAGGTAAATTCCATCAAGTGAAACGAATGTTTGAGGCTATAGACAAGAAGGTTATGTATTTAAAACGTCTTAGTATGGGGGACTTAGTACTTGATAAAACTTTAGCCTTAGGTGAGTATCGTGAACTGAATGCGGAGGAGCTTTCCTATTGTCAATCAATCAAATAATTGTGAGGGAAGTAAAATGAATACACCCCATTATTTTATTGCAATCCCAGTTGCTGCTAACGTAAAAGAAGAATTTGCTAAATGGCAGGAAGAACTTAAAAAGTCTGTATCTTATAAGCAATGGCCATGGAAAGAAGATTTACATATAACGTTGAAATTTCTAGGAGCAGTTGAAGAGGAAAGGATTATACAACTTCAAGAATTACTTCGAACTATTGCTAAGCAAAACCATTTTTCAATATCAGTTGGTGGAATTGGTACGTTTGGAAGACATAATAGCCCTAGGGTGTTATGGGCTGGTGTGGAAAAAACAGAGCCATTAGAAATCTTATTTAAACAAATTGAAAATGCTGTTACTTCTATTGGTTTTCCAAAAGAAACTAGACCATATACTCCACATATAACATTAGCAAAAAAATGGAATGGGAATGATGTTAGCCCAGAAAAATTACAAGAAATTAAGGAACATTATCAGGAGCTAACCTTCCCGATGAATGTAGATTCCTTCGTGTTATACCAGATCTTCCCGTCTAAGCGACCAAAATATGAAGTGGTAGAATTATATAAGCTATAGCAGGAGGTGTGTAGATGGCACAATTAATCAAGATGCAAAATTATGTATCCCGATATGAGTGGGACATGTATCGCTACCCTAGTCAATTTATTCGTCTTAAACAAGATAATTGGAATAAACTTCATTATCTATGGCGAAATCAGGAGCCTATTGCCACTACTCGAGAAGAAGAGATACCGAAGCAATCCAAGTGGAAGGGATTATTGAGAAAAAAACAGCAGGAGGATTTCCTGCAAACTTCTGATACAACGGAAGTAAGACTTCCTAGTACAGAAGAAGAACTTAAATTGTATTTCTTGGATCAGCTATTTCAATTCCAAGTGAAATGGGCAACCTCTACGGTATCTAATGTATCATTTGTGGACAGCAAGTATCATACTGATCCGACACTTAAGTATTTTTTACAGCGCTTTCCAGACACATATCTTGTCATGTACTACCCTATATTTGAGATTCGTAATGCGCCTATAGAAAGTGAAATTATTATCTTTATTAGTCCAATTGGAATTGAAATAATTTATTTGCTAGAGGAGAAACCGGATACAATTATTATGGCCTCAGATGACCGTAGCTGGGTTTTAGAGCATGGTAATCGACAAACAAAGCGTTTAAGCCCTTTATTCGCTTTAAAGCGTACAGAGAAATTGATTCAGGGAATACTGAGTAAACATGGTGTTACATTTCCGATACAAAAAGTTGTTCTATCAAGAACAAATATCATTAACTTTTTATCAGAACCATATCTTACTAGAATTATAGGTAAGCATGATTATAATGCTTGGTTTAAGGAAAAGCGTTCATTAGCTTCTCCATTGAAAGGGAATCAAATAAAAGCAGCTGAAGCTCTTCTAAAGCATTGTCAATCCATCTATGTAAGACGCCCAGAGTGGGTAGAGGAACAAACCCAGGGTTTTGTATTTGAAAATGGAGAAGAATAGTATGTATGTATTTATTGTAAACCCTGTAGCTGGCAATGGTCGAGGCGAGAAGATCTATCGTCGTCTTAGTAAGACGGATTATTTTAAACGATTGGATTCTAAAGTATATATAACAGCTTTTCAGGGACATGCAGAGAAAATCGCAAGGCAACTCGTTCTCCAAGCACACACAAATATAAAGACAATTATCGTGGTTGGTGGAGATGGGACGATTCATGAGGTAGTAAATGGAATTGGGAATGGTAGAATTCCAATAGGCTATATTCCTGGAGGCTCTGGAAATGATTTTGGACGTGGATGTAAGGTTAGAGGGACGCCAAAGCAAATGTTACGAAGGATTGTTGAGGATTCTGATGTTACTCCTTATTGGATTGGTGATTATTTATTAGAGAATGGCGAAAAGCGTCACTTTGTGAATAGTATTGGATTTGGCTTTGATGCTGAAATTGCAGAACATGCGAATCAATCGGTATATAAAAAATTATTAAATCGATTTCATATCGGTAAGATTACTTATGTTATTGCACTTATTTTAGTTTTATTTAAATTTAAACCGTTTGAAATCGAAATTGAAGTCGATGGAACTAGACAAGTTATTAAGAAATGTTGGATGGTAACCATTGCTAATCATCAATATTATGGTGGTGGTATGAAAATAATTCCAACTGCTAAAATTCAACCACAACGAATGCCGGTTCTTATTATTCAAGATATATCGAAATGGAAGATTCTAGGTTTATTTTTAACGGTTTTTACAGGTAAGCACACCTCTTTTAAAGAAGTAACGGTTTTAGAGGCTGAGAAGGTTAGTATTTCCTCTACTAATTTAATTTTTTATCAGGTAGACGGACAAACAAGTAAATGTAACACATGTACATTATTGAAAAACAGTAGGGAAATTCAAGTTCTAGGGACAAATATCTAGTAAACTATCAAATTATTAACATGTATTTCCAAGGCTAATTTTTAGACAGGTATCTTGAAAATAATGATAGAATTCGTTAATCTATAATCATGTCTGTTTTTAAATAAGATAGATTTAGCTATAGATAAATTAGTTGTTTAAGGAATGGTTGGATGGATTGGATAGGCAAAGTATTAGATAAAGAATGGAATATCATGCCAGCAGGTGGATTAACAGGAGAGGCATTTGTTGCAAGAAAAGGTTCAAAGCAACTTTTTTTAAAGAGAAATTC
Source organism: Ornithinibacillus bavariensis (assembly GCF_018333235.1). Classification (GTDB taxonomy): domain Bacteria; phylum Bacillota; class Bacilli; order Bacillales; family Amphibacillaceae; genus Ornithinibacillus; species Ornithinibacillus bavariensis. The sequence continues at coordinate 10,220 of NZ_BORP01000010.1, forward strand.
ATCGCCATTTTTAGCAGTTTTATCTGCGGGAGGCTTCGTACCGAAGCTAGTATGGACGAAACGACTGGATAATGGTGATGTTGTCACTGCTCAAAAATGGCTTCCGGGAAGAGAATTAAGACCAGCTGAAATGCAACACAATAGAGTCGCTGATCTTATTCATAAAATCCATCATTCAGCAGAGCTTTTCTCCATGCTGTTACGTTTAGGTAAAAAGCCAAAAACAGCTGAGGATCATTTTCAAACCATTCGCCAACGATTGTTGACCAACCAGCTTGAGGGTTTCTCTATTGAAATTAGAGAAGGAATCGATAATTTATATAAACATTTAGATGTTACTCGTCAACAACGATTAACTGTATGTCATGGCGACATCAACCATCACAATCTATTATTAACAGATACAGATGAATTATTTTTAATTGATTGGGATCAAACCATGATTGCTGATCCAATTGCCGATTATGGTATGATTTTAAACTCATATATACCAAAAGAAAATTGGAATAATTGGTTGAAAAGATATGGGATCACATTAAATAGACAATTTATTATTCGAATGTATTGGTACTTGATTGCTGATTCCTTAGCATTTTTATCCTTTCATTTTGAACGGGATGAAAAAGATAAATTTGAGGAGAGGCTGGAAAAGCTTCAAGATCTGAACATGCAAATGAAATTACTGTAGATTCGATTGCTCGATTGCACTAATCCAATTATTTATATTGTCTTTATTAGAAAGAATATGTTCTTCGTGATTCTGTACACTTTCACCTTGCCTACCGTAATTGTATATTTCAGGTAAGAGTTGTTGAATCTGTTCATTGGTGATGCTATTATTTGCCATTATTGATTTAACTAAGCGTTTTATTTGTTGATATTCTGAAATTTGTGCACAGCATTCTGATTGATGCTCGTCTAACAAATCTGTAAGTAATTCTAGTTGATGATTTACATTTAATGTCATCTTTTTTCACCTCATCGACTAGTATTCGATATTTCACTAAATTTATGTATAAGTATCAAATAGAAAGAGGTGCAGCTCTGTTGCGACAACGAAATAAACCTTGGGCAGATACGTATTTACTAGAACATACTAATTTAGTAATTCCCAACCCAAGTGAGTATAAAAATAAGTGGCAAGAGCTATTTGGTAATTCTAATCCAGTCCACGTAGAAATAGGAACCGGAAAAGGTCAATTTATTACTGGGATGGCTAAGCAGTATCCTGACATTAATTTTATCGGGATTGAATTGGCAAAGAGTGTAATAGTTACTGCAGCACAAAAAGTCACTGAATCAGGTCAGAGTAACATTCGTCTCATAAACGAGAATGCAGAAAACGTAATGGATATATTCGGGAGTAATGAGATTGCTACCATTTATTTAAATTTTTCTGATCCATGGCCGAAAAATCGTCATGAAAAAAGAAGACTTACATTTCATGCCTTCTTAAAACGATATGAGGATGTATTAAATCCATCCGGTGAATTAGTATTTAAAACTGATAATCGAGGTTTATTTGAGTATTCATTAGTTAGCTTCTCCAATTATGGCATGGTTCTAAAAGAAGTAAGTCTTGATTTACATCAATTAAACGATCCTGAAAATATTATGACAGAATATGAGGAAAAATTCTCCGCAAAAGGTCAGCAAATCTATCGTTGTAAAGCAGCATTCAAGAAATAATCGGATTCTTATCATATGTTTTAACTATAAAATGTTTTAGAAGGTGTTCGCTCATTAAAAGCTTCCGAACGCCTTTCTTATTCGTATCATTTGTTAACGTTTTCATTTTGATATACTGTTTGATAAACTCTTAGTAGGAAAGAAAGGGGAGTATATAATGGAATCATTACAAATAGGACGGGGAAGGATTACCTGGCTAAATGGTGGGGTGAATTTCCTAGATGGGGGAGCCATGTTTGGGGTTGTACCAAAGCCGTTATGGGGAAAAAAATATCCTTGCAATGATAAAAACCAAATTGAATTAAGAACAGATCCTTTGTTATTCCAAATCGATGGAAAAAATTTGCTAATCGATACAGGAATCGGCAATCACAAACTAACAGAAAAGCAGCTGCGAAATTTTGGTGTGTTAGAGGAATCGTCTGTGGAGTCATCCCTTAGCGAATTAGATTTATCAGCAGATGATATAGATATCGTATTAATGACACATCTCCATTTTGATCATGCCTGTGGGCTTACGAGTAGGACAGATGAAGGCGGCTATGCATCGGTATTTAGAAACGCAGATATATTCACGACGGATATAGAATGGGCAGAAATGCGCAATCCAAATATTAGGTCTATTAATACGTATTGGGAAGAAAATTGGAAACCAGTTGAACATCAAGTAAAGACCTTTCAGCAAGAGATTGAACTATTACCAGGCTTAAGAATGATTCATTCTGGAGGACATAGTGACGGCCATGCTATTATCATTTTTGAGGATAGTGGTGAGATGTTCATACATATGGCAGATTTAATGGCTACAAATGCACATCAAAATAAATTATGGGCAATGGCCTATGATGATTATCCGGTTACTTCCGTACATCAAAAAGAAAAATGGATGGACTTCGGCTATCAAAGAAATGCATGGTTTACATTTTATCATGATGCTTATTTTCGTGCGATAAAATTTAATAAATTTGGTGAGCAAGAAGATGTTGTTAGAAGAGAAAGATATGAATATTAAAATGAGAAAATGGGTCTGTGCTAAGAAGTTTTTTAGTGCAGACCCATTGTTTGACTATTTAAATGGATTCTATCACATCAATGACAGTACCAGTAGTCGCATCTGCATAAAATTCATACTGTTTATTTTGCCCGTCTATATTTCGTGTTACACCACCATGATAAGCAGTGTATTGTAATCCGTTTTTTTCAATGGTCTCTGGTTTCATATAAATCCAAGAGCCACTGATTGGTCCGAGTTTTTTAAAGGTTTCTTTCACTTTTACTAATGCTTTTTCTGGTGTTGTTTTTTGATTTCGGTTTAGCTGCTGCTTGGTAACATACCCTGCTGCATAGCCTAAGCCTGCAGCTAAAACTGTCTTTTTCCAACTCATTACCTATCACCTCATGTGTAGATTGGTTTTCATTACTATTATTCCCTAAGTGTATGGTAGTAAGTATAACGTAAAAGCCTTAAAATTAAAAATATATTAAGCGTTCTTAATGGAAACAAGGATAGGCATTCGTTATACTAAAATGGTATGATACATATTTAATGGAGGGGTACCTATGAATCAAGAAACGTTAGAACTATTTAAAACGCTAACAGAATTACAAGGCGCGCCTGGGAATGAACATCCAGTCCGAGCTTTTATGAAATCACAATTAGAGAAGTACTCTGACGAAGTTATTCATGATAATCTTGGTGGTGTATATGGGGTAAAACATGGTACAGGTCCACGGGTAATGGTGGCTGGTCACATGGATGAAGTAGGATTTATGGTCACTCAAATAACAAAGCAAGGATTAATTCGCTTTCAGACGCTTGGTGGCTGGTGGAACCAAGTACTACTAGCACAACGAGTACAGATTATGACAGATAATGGTCCTGTGATTGGGGTTATTAGCTCTATTCCTCCACATAATTTGACAGAGGAACAACGTAAGAAACCAATGGACATTAAAAATATGTTAATTGATATTGGTGCCGATAATAAAGCAGATGCTGAAAAAATTGGAATTAAGCCAGGCCAATCCATTGTTCCAATCTGTCCATTTACACCAATGGCAAATCCTAAAAAGATTTTAGCAAAAGCATGGGATAATCGTTATGGCTGTGGTCTTGCGATAGAATTATTAAAAGAACTACAAAACGAAGTACTTCCTAACCAATTATACTCTGGGGCAACCGTACAAGAAGAGGTTGGTCTCCGCGGTGCAAAAATTGCAGCAAATTTAATAAATCCAGATATATATTATGCATTAGATGCATCACCAGCAAATGATATGACAGGTAGTGATAGTGAATTTGGTCATTTAGGGAAAGGTGCATTATTACGTATATACGATCGGTCTATGATTACACACCGAGGAATGCGAGAATTTGTATTAGATACTGCAGAGTCTAATAATATTCCTTATCAATATTTTATTTCACAAGGTGGAACAGATGCAGGTAGTGTACATCTTTCTGGAAATGGTGTACCATCTGCAGTTATTGGAATTTGCTCACGTTACATTCATACATCCGCATCAATTATTCATGTTGATGATTATGCAGCTGCAAAAGAACTATTAATTAAGCTTGTGAAAGCAACTGATCAGAATGCGGTTGACACAATACGTAAACAATAATCTGAAAAACAGCTGCCCCTTGTGAGTAGCTGTTTTTTAATCATGGGTATTCGCCCGTTCACAGAAGGAGATAATTGCCATGAACATAATTGTTGGCTCAAAAAATCCAACTAAAGTTAATGCTGTACAAGCAATATTCGAAGATGCTGACGTAAAAGGCATAGAAGTTCCATCACTCGTATCTGCACAGCCTTTTTCCGACGAGGAGACAATGGAAGGGGCAATAAACCGTGCAAAGCAATGTGCTAATTCAAGGTCTGGAAGTGTTGGCATAGGGCTTGAAGGCGGTGTCATGTATGTTAGGGATGAATTATATTTATGTAATTGGGGAGCGCTTGTAACGCCAACTGGAGAAGTATTTGTAGCTAGTGGTGCGCGAGTTGTATTACCAAAAAATATTGAAATCGAACTTAAAAAAGGTGTCGAGCTGGGAATTATTATGGATGAATATGCTCATAAGAAAGGCGTATCTAAAAAAGAGGGTGCAATCGGAATTTTCACTAATGGGTTATTGAATCGCATGGATATGTTCTCCCAGGTTGTGGTTTTACTAAAAGGACAATGGGATTTCTGGAAGGATAAGTAGTCATACAAATAGGGTTAGTCAGTAGTAGCTATAAGTTGCTGGACTAACCCTATTATTTATTAAAATGAAAAATTATTCAAAAATATAACCGATAACATCTAATGCTTGATCAATCGTTTCTACGGTAACATTTGCTTTATTCGAAAGTTCTTTTAGTGGGTGTATGAGACTCTTCGGGCGAATAATAATGGTTGGTTTATTCATCGTAATCGCAACACTTGTATCCATCGCTGTATTCCATTGTTTATATTGTTCACCAAAGAGTGCGATGACGATATCTGCCTTTTCCATCAATACTTGCGTTCTAAAATTATTTATATCAGAAGCAGCATCATCCTTGTAATAACTGCCAGGTTGCTTTCCTAGAATCTCTTCCCCAATATTATCAGAACGATCATGGTTTGTTTGAGGACCTACAAGCTTTAATGGCAGCTGACGTTCCTGTGCTTTTTTCTTTACTTCCTCACGCCAATTATCATGAATTTGACCCGCTAAATAAACGATAAACTCCATCATACTTCCCTCCACTTTTCAATACTATTCATTTATATTAATAGTAACGAATGAATGGGGAAATGGGAAGTTATTTGGTAGGAATGCTTGAAATATCTCGAAATAATAGTAATATAAAATATGGAGTAGGCTAAAAGTAGGGGGATAAGTGAAGATGACAAAGACTACTTATATTGTAACTGCCTTGTTAGTACTTTTTATTTTTGTATTGAGTACAGTTAACTATCAATCAGAGGACAGGGTTATAAAGGAAGCCGGGGAAGCGGCCCAAACTATTTTTAGTAATGAAGATATCCCAGAAGAGAATTTTCAGGGTTCATACTTTTCTTTCTACTTGCCTAAGGATATGGAAGCGGCAGAAGCCGATGCGAATAATGCTGTACTTCAGCACGGTGATCAAATGTTTATTGTTTTTTATAATCCACTGGAAACGAAAAAGAGTGATTTAAACTTCAATGCAGCTCAAAATAAGGAAGCAATTTTGTTGGAGTCCTTTAAGGATGAAGAAAAGTTTGGTTATATTCGTATTCTTCCGGAAAAGAAAGATTATGAATTGCAGGTAGGTGTAGGTGGTGTAAAGGTGACGACCTATACCGAAAAAAGTGAAATTATTGAAGATGCCGAAAGAATTATGAAAATAGCCCTATCAATTGTAAAGTAAAGATAAGACTCTCGCTAGCAATAAGCATTGTGCTAGCTTTTTCTTTTTTACGAAAAGTAAAATGGTTGACATGGATATTTAGTATAATAAGATGAATAAAGAAAATAGTCTTAAATGAGGTTTTTGTGTTTTCCTAAACCATAAGGAGGTGACAACCTGGTTGTTATGAAGAAAATATAAAATAACCGGGTGTATTATATGAAAATGACTAGTCTTACGATGAGTAGGCTTTTAAAGGATAGGCTAATCCACCCTGATTATCATACGGAGTATAATAGGGAAAATGGAACCTTCCGTGTAGAATGGAAGAACTCCAAACAGGGTGTGACCATTAAGCTTTCAAATATAATTAGTAAATACAGTATTCGTGGTGAAGAAGCAATAGATGAATTAATAGAACATATTGATGAGTCACTAAAAATTATGAATCAATCGTATCAGCTTGAAGGAAAGGAAAAAAATATATTTCCTGTCATACGCTCTACCTCATTTCCAACGAAATCAAATGCTGGCTTAGAGCTCGTATGGAAGGATCATACTGCAGAAACAAGGATATTTTATGCTTTAGATTTAGGGAAATCCTATCGATTGATTGATTATTCTATGCTAGAAAAAGAAGGATGGGAGAAGAACCGAATTGACGAAATTGCATCCTTCAATCTACGATCGCTTGAAAATGACTATAAGCTTGATACAGTTGCAGATAATGATTTTTACTTTTTTGCAAAGCAGGATGGATACGATGCGAGCAGAATTTTAAATGAAGCATTATTAGAAGAGATGAAAGCGAATAGTAAGGGTGATTTAGCAGTTGCCACACCGCATCAGGATGTATTAATTATTGCTGATATTCAAAATAAAACCGGCTATGACATTTTAGCGCAAATGACCATGCAGTTTTTTACCGAAGGAAGAATACCAATTACTTCGTTACCATTTATATTCGAGGATAAGAAATTAACACCGATTTTTATTCTTGCTAAAAATAGACCCGAAAAATAATGAGGAAAGAGTGAGTATAGTGGACGTTTTTTATAATTCAAAAGGTATTGGGGATGTACTAATTATTCCTTTAGGAGATGCGACCGATCGTTATGATATAAGCATTGAAACGATAGGCGATGTAACTAGAATTGTGGACAAACATCAAAAGGTGCTTGGCTATAATATTCAGAATGCATCAACCTACTTCAATCTACCTGATTCAAATAAAATCAAAGTCACTCCTGAATTATTAGCTTCGTTAAAGGAACTTTTTGCAAAACTGAAGTTGGAGGATAATTTAGACTTTGATTTAAGCCCTAAGTTTGTTGTTGGATACGTGATGGAGAAAGTGCAACATGAAAATGCAGATAAATTAAGTGTTTGCCAAGTAGATGTCGGAGAGGAAAAATTACAAATCGTATGTGGTGCACCAAATGTCGAAAAGGGGCAAAAGGTAGTAGTGGCAAAGATAGGTGCTACAATGCCTAGTGGGCTTCGTATTAAACCAACAGAACTTAGAGGAGTCCCTTCAAATGGTATGATTTGTTCACAAAAGGAACTAGGCATGCCGAATGCGCCGAAAGAAAAAGGTATCTATGTATTAGACGATTCTTATACTGTTGGGGAGGCTTTTCCTGTATAATAGAAAGCAGCCTATGTTCTTTGGGACTAGGTTGCTTTTTTAATCAACAATATTTGGCAATAAAACGATATAATAGAGTAACGTTTGGATTATGGAAAGAAAGAGTGAAAAAGATGTGGGATAAGTGGAAGAAACGAATTGAAAACTTTATATGGAAGGAAGTGGAAGTGGAAGACGAACAAGAATTTTTACAGCAAGAATTCCAAGATTCCGTACAAGACATCAAGACAAGAATGACGTATCAATATCCAAATAATGATTCTTACCATATTCCAGAAATCTCTAGCTTAAAGCGGACAGGTAGTCAGCCAAAAATGGATATGGATACTCCTGCATATCTCCGTAAGGGTAAACGACAAGTTGAAAATCAAAAACAAGAAACTAGTATACAATCCGATAAACTAGAAGAAACGAAAGTAGAGAAGGAACCGTTTAAACGTACAGACGTACCTTCACCGGTTTATGGATTTCGTAGCCGTAAGCAACAAAAAGAAGTCGATTTAATACCTGCATTCATGCGTAAGCAGTTAGACTCCCCTTCTGAAGATGTGTCTCTTGGGACGGAAGGGCAAAAGACGCCAATAATTACTATTACTCAAGAAAATACTGCAGATGAAGAAATACATAGACCAGAGGTACTAGTAGAAAAAAACGGTTATTTAGATGAGTATGAGAGTACCAATAGTCAACCAATTGATAGCACTCGAGAGAATACTCGGGGTAGACGTGAAGCTGAAAAAGAGAAAACGCAAATGAAGGAACCATTAGATGTAAAGAAATCATCTTCATCTAGACTATCTCCTTTCAATGTCATAATGACACCAGAGGATAAACAAAAATTACTTTTTAAATCTGTGGATACAACGCAAAATGTTGATCATTCGAGGAAAACTGTTCCGGATGAGAGGCAACATGATCGTACAGATAAAGGGGAACAAGCACAAATACCTTTATATCTCTTAAATGACTCAGAACAGGAAAACCATAAAAATGACCAATGGATTCTTGAACAGCAGCAATTACTAGAGAAAACGTTAAAGTATTTTCATGTTCGTGCAAAGGTTGTCAATGCTACTCAAGGGCCAGCTGTAACTCGTTTTGAGGTACAACCAGAATTAGGAGTGAAGGTTAGTAAAGTAAAGAATTTAAGTGATGATTTAAAGCTAAATATGTCTGCAAAGGATATTCGAATTGAGGCTCCGATCCCTGGTAAAAATACAATAGGTATCGAGGTACCAAATCCGTCCTCGCAAATGGTTAGTCTACAGGAGATAATTGGGTCCGATACATTTCAATCCAGTTCCTCCCCGTTAACGGTGGCACTCGGCTTGAATATAGAGGGGGCCCCAATTGTAACAAATATTCAAAAGATGCCACACGGTTTAATTGCAGGTGCTACAGGATCTGGAAAAAGTGTTTGTATCAATACTATTTTGTTAAGCTTAATCTATAAAGCTAGCTATGAGGATGTTAAGTTCTTGTTAATAGATCCAAAAATGGTAGAGTTATCGCCGTATAATGGGATTCCTCACCTTGTTTCTCCAGTCATAACAGATGTAAAGGCGGCAACAGCTGCTTTAAAATGGGCTGTTAATGAAATGGAAGAACGCTATGAGCGCTTTGTTCAAGAGGGTGTACGTGATATAGAGCGCTATAACCAAAAGGTAATAAAGCAAAACCGCATGCATGAAAAAATGCCCTTTATCGTCATCGTCATAGACGAGCTTGCAGATCTTATGATGGTTTCGCCACAGGATGTAGAGGATGCTATTAGCAGAATTGCCCAAAAGGCAAGAGCTTGTGGAATTCATCTTCTTTTAGCGACTCAGCGTCCGTCTGTAGATGTATTAACTGGGCTGATTAAAGCAAACATCCCAACGAGAATAGCCTTTAGTGTATCTTCTCAGGTAGATTCCCGAACTATCATTGATTCAGGTGGCGCCGAAAAGCTATTAGGAAAAGGAGACATGCTATTTATTGAAAATGGTGCTGGAAAAAGTGTTCGTTTACAAGGACCATTCGTATCGGATGAGGAAATTGAACGTATAACAAGCTATGTTTCTTCGCTTGCTGAACCGAATTATTTATTCGAGCAAGAAACATTATTAAAGCAATTTATAGCAGATGAAGAAGAGGATGAATTACTACCAGAAGCCATCCAATTTGTATTTGAACAGGATAGTGCAAGTACATCACTTCTACAAAGACATTTTAAAATTGGCTACAATCGTGCAGCTAGATTAATGGACACACTTGAAAATAAAGGTATTATTTCCGGTCAAAATGGCAGTAAGCCACGAGATGTTTTGATTACAAGAACGGAGTTAGAAGAAATTCTTGATATGGGTCTTTAGGATTTTTACCTTGTTAAAACAGTAGCCTGGCTATATGATATAGAAGGAATATCTGATTCATAAGGAGAAAATAATGAAAGAGATAGAACAAAAGCTTAATGGGGAAATTGACCGATTAACCAATAAAACGTTTAAATTTGATGAGAGAATTAAAGAAGGGTGGTTTTCAGCAGTATATTTCCTTAAGACAAAGGAAATTGTTGAAAAGAAGCTTCCAAACAATCAAGTGACAATGCAATTTTTTCAGAAGAATGATGCCGTACTCTGTGGAACTGATGAGGCTATTGCCTTAGTCCATACATTTGCTGATCATCCAGAAACCTTGGAAATATACTCCTTGAAGGATGGGGATAAAATAAGTCCATTTGAAACTGTATTAACTATTACAGGTTCCTATCAGCAATTTGGTTATTTAGAGGGTATTATTGATGGGATATTGGCAAGAAGAACATCAGTCGCTACAAATGTATATAATGTAGTAAAAGCGGCTAAATCGTCTGGCAAAGAAAAACCTGTTATTTTCATGGGAGACAGAGATGATCATTATACGACACAAGCTGGAGATGGATATGCTGCATTTATTGGTGGTTCTACTGCTCAAGCAACTCACGCTATGAATGAGTGGTGGGGAAAAGAAGGTATGGGAACGATGCCACATGCTATGATCCAAATGTTTAAAGGTGATATTGTAGCGGCACTTCAGGCATATCATGAGGTTTTCCCAGAAGATGAGCTAGTAGCACTTGTTGATTATAATAATGATGTCATTACCGACTCGTTAAAAGCAGCGCGTGCATTTGGTAAGAAGCTTAAAGGTGTCCGGTTGGATACTTCTAATACGCTAGTAGATAAATATTTCTTAAGAAATCATCATTTGATGGGTTCCTTTGATCCACGTGGAGTTAATCCAGAATTAGTTTTTGCACTTCGCAAGGCACTTGATGAAAATGGTTTTCAGCATGTTGAAATTGTTGTTACGGGTGGTTTCACAGAGGAAAAAATTCGTTATTTTGAATCTTTAGGAGTACCAGTTAATACTTACGGTGTTGGGAGAAGCCTATTGAAAATGGGAATTGGCTTCACTGGTGATAATGTATTGCTCAACGGCTCTCCAGAGGCGAAAGAGGGACGGCGTTATCGTCCAAACCCAAGATTAGAAAAAGTTGAATACCATGCTAATCAGCATGATAGAATAATTATTGACACAACTAAATGACTATTTCATTGAAAGATAAGATTTGTTATAATTACTTATTGATTGTTGTATTAACAATTGATAGTTAGAGGCTGCCTAAGTGCTGATGCCAAAAGGAAGGTACATATGTACCGTCCTACACATATAGTTGGAGGTTCTTTTATATGACAACTTACCATTTTATTGGTATAAAGGGTACAGGAATGAGCGCGCTTGCTCAGATTCTACGTGATTCTGGTGAACAAGTACAAGGCTCAGATGTGGAAAAGAGATTTTTTACACAAGAGGCCCTAGAGAATAAAAACATACCGATATATTCATTCGCAAAAGAAAATATAACAGAGGGTTTAACAATTATTGCAGGGAATGCATACCCAGATGAACATGTGGAAATTCAAGAGGCAAAACGTCTTGGCTTACCATTTTATCGATACCATGAATTTTTAGGTGAGTGGTTAAAACAATATAAGAGTATTGCAGTGACAGGAGCACATGGAAAAACCTCTACAACAGGCTTGTTAGCACATGTATTAGAATCCGTTTTTCCAATCTCCTATTTAATAGGTGACGGTACTGGGAAAGGGCATGTAGATAGCAATTACTTTGTGTTTGAAGCATGTGAATATCGAAGACACTTTTTAGCTTACGAACCAGACTATGCTATTATGACGAATATTGATTTCGATCATCCAGATTATTTTTCTAGTATTAATGATGTGTTTGATGCATTTCAATCCATGGCAGATAACGTGAAAAAAGGTATTATTGCCTGTGGTGATGATGAAAAACTGCAGCAAATACAAACAAAAGTACCTGTTGTCTATTATGGATTTTTACCTACCAATGATTTCCAAGCCCAGAATGTTAGAGAAACAGATCATGGAACTGAATTTGATGTGTTTGTTCGAAACACATTTTACGATACTTTTACTATTCCGATGTATGGAAATCATCATGTATTGAATGCTTTAGCAGTTATTGCTATTTGCCATTACGAGGGATTATCAGCAGAAGACATGAAGAATATTAGTACATTCAAAGGTGTTAAACGTCGCTTTACCGAGAAGAAAGTTAATGATCAAATTATAATTGATGATTATGCTCACCATCCTCGTGAGATTAATGCTACCATCGAATCAGCACGTAAAAAATATCCAGAAAAGAAGGTAGTAGCTATCTTCCAGCCACACACCTTTACTCGTACAAAGACATTTTTACAGGAGTTTGCTGATAGTTTAAAGGGTGCGGATGCAGTTTATCTTTGTGATATATTCGGTTCTGCTAGAGAAGAAAGTGGACAATTAACAATTTATGATCTTCAGAAACTAATTCAAGATAGTCAAGTACTTCAATTGGAGAATATTGCCGAATTAAGTAAGTATCATGATAGTGTGTTAGTTTTTATGGGGGCAGGAGATATACAAAAGTTCCAGAAAGCATATGAAGGAACACTTTCTCCAAATCAGCTATAAAAAATACTAACTAAAGGCCTGTTACGAGCTATAAGCTGTGACAGGCCTTTTTTGTGATGTATAACTTTCGAAGCTCGGGTCTTATGTTGATAATTGGTAATGTTTTCTACTTTTTATTCGAAATTTATGATAGAAAAGCCTATAATGGTGATATACTAATAAAGAATTGTTTTTACAATGCCAATGTTTAAATGTCGAATTATTAGGGAAAGTGTTAATAAACAAGCACTTGCATATTGGCAATTCACAAGTTACCAAGAAAGGAATGGTCGTCGTTATGGAAATTTTGTTATACATTGCTGCAATCATTGCTGCCGTTGCTTTTGCAGTGCTAGTAATATACTTAGCAATGACATTAAAGGCATCAACAAGAACATTAAATAATGTGGCAAATACGTTAGAAGGCTTAGAAAAGCAACTTGAAGGAATTACTTCTGAGACAACACAGCTCCTGCATAAGACAAACAAACTTGCTGATGATTTCAGTCAAAAAACGGCAAAGTTGGATGGTTTATTTGATGGTGCAAAAGGTATCGGCGAAACAGTACAAGATCTTAATCTAACATTAAAACAATTTTCCTCAAGTATTTCCAGGGCAGCTGCTGAAAATCAGGATAAGGCGTCTCAAGCCGTAACATGGGGTGCTGCTCTATTTGATTTAATTAAAAAGAGAAAATAATAGGGAGGAATTATCATGGCAGATAATAATGGAAGAGATTTCATAATAGGCACGATAATTGGTGCAGCAGTAGGAGCGAGCTTAGCACTGTTATTTGCACCTAAATCTGGTAAAGAGTTACGTAGTGATATAAACCAAGGTGCTATGCAGGTAAAGGAACGTGCAACAGAATGGAAGGATATCGCTCAAGCAAAAGGACTTGAGTGGAAAGATATTGCACAATCTAAAAGTCAGGAATGGCTAGATATTGCTACACAAAAAGGTTCACAATTAAAAGAGAAGACCCAACATGTTACTTCCAATGTTCAAGCAAAAATTCAGGATATTCGAGAACGCTAGAATTCATTCGATGAATAAGCGCAGATGGAAAGATCCGAATATAAAATTAGGATTTAAAAAAAGCTGTAGCTAAGATAAAAAGGCTACAGCTTTTTCTTTAGTTCCAAATAATCGCTAACCTATCTCCAGCTTCAATTGGTTCATAGAAGGTAGTGGGGAGATCATTTTTTGACAGAGTGAATTTGCCATTCGCCTGGGTTAGATCAATATCCACATATCTGAAAACATCCTGAAAAATAAACATTTCCTGTTTTTTCTCTTCTAATGATAAACGATCGTTCGGGTAGAGAATAGTATCTTCGGTTAAAATCACATTATTTCTTTTAATAGCAACCTTTGGCTGTTTCATGGTAATCTTTTCATGGTTAAATGAAACATGCAACTCGGTATATAAATCAATTTGGAGCTTTTCAATAACCTCTTTCACTGTAACTGTATTATCTGTAGTGATACGCAGATCATCATTGGCTCTTAATTTATATTCAAGACTTGTAGCCTTACCATTGACAGTTAATGTTGACTCAGCTAATCCGAGATTTACCGGTTTATTGTTGACGAAAACAATGAACTCCTCATTCGTCGGGAGCTTTATTCCACTTATTGAAGATAGAAATTCCTTAATAGTTTTTGGTGTAGTAAGTACTATCTCATCTCTGTCACATACCATATATTCTTTTTGTTGTAGACTGTTGTTTACGTAGTATTGAGTTTTCAATTCATACGGTTTTCCATTAAAATGAATTACTATGGTAGGGACTTCACCAATTAATTCCTCCAACGTAAGTGTTGGTTGTTCGCCGTCCATACCTTTCTTAATTACAATTTCATCTCCATTTTGGATGGTTGTGTCAACAGTAGCTTGTTCTTGATTTAATAAAAGGGTAGGTGCTTTACCGAAATTACCTGGTAAGGTAATCTGCTTTCCATTCAGGGTAATGACTTTAGCTAATCCAGGCTTTCCATATAATTTATTTATTTCAATTCCAGCATGCACTAAGCAATCTCCGATGGTTAATTGCTTCATCTCAAACATGCGAATTACTTTTTGATTAACCTTAACCGATATATAATGTACTGGATTCTGTTTTGCAGCTATAGCAATACCAATTGGGGTCACAAAATCTGGCCCTTGTGGTAGGTTTTCTGTCTTATCTAGTGATTGAATAGCTTGGATATCCCGTATAGCAACACGGTTCTCGGGGAGCTGTAGTTTATTTGCCAGCCTTTTGGTGAACTCTGGAGTTTGACTCCCACCCCCAATAAGCATCACCGCTTTTGGTTGTGCTCCGTTCAGTCGTAATATTTCCTCGGAAATAGAGGATGCCAATTTATTAATGCTATCATCAACACGTTGAACTAAGTCTTCATAAGTAATCGTAGACTCAAAACCTAAAATATCAGCTACAATTGCTTTTCCAGTGTTTACAATTGTCCGTTTTGTTTCCTCTGCTAAGGGGAAATCTAGCAAGTACTGATCGCTAACCGCTTCTGTAATTTCATCACCAGCAATCGGTACCATTCCGTAAGCACTAATTGTTCCACTATTCGTAATAGCAATATCACTAGTTCCAGCACCAATATCAACTAATGCAACATTTAGTCGTCTCATCGATTCAGGTATCAGTACTTGAATGGCAGCAATTGGTTCTAATGTTAATGCTTCCATTTCTAAACCAGCTCTATTTAATGCAGAAATTAATGATTCCACTACAACCTTTGGTAAGAAGGTCGCAATTACTTCTACAGTGGCAGTTTGCCCACTTTGGTCAATAAGTGAACCAATGTTCTCTTCATCAATTTTATAGTACAAGACAGAATAACCTACACAATAATAATTAGAAAAATCACTTGCAGATTCTGAAGCTACTTTTAATTGTGCTGTATGTACCGCACTTAATTCTAAATGTTTTATGGTTTCAAAGTCACTTATAGGCTTTTGATTCAGCTCTATCGTTGCTTGAGATACGACTGTTTTTAAGGATCTACCAGCAGCTGCCACACAAACCTTATGTAATGTTCCAGAATTTTTTTCAAGGGATTCCTTTACTTCCCGAATAATCTCTGCTACTTCCACAACGTTGTGAATTTGTCCATCAAGCATGGACCTGACCTTATGTTCTTTGACACAATAGTCAATTAATGTATAATTCGAACCATGCTCTTCTAATAGAATCCCGGTAACGGAACGTGTACCAATGTCTAATGCAAATATAGGTTCGTTTTTCATCTGTTTATCCCCCCAAAGTCAAACGCTAAATATCCACTGACTAACTATTTTACTATTCTTTATTATAACTGAAAGATGACAAAGAGAAAATTATTCGCTATAATTGTGTCACATTATGTAAAATAATGTTTGATAATGTTTTCTTTCCGTTCAGGAGGCTTTAATATGAAATTCAATGAGTTAGACCAGTTACGTGAACGTCTTGATGACGTGAATTTACAATTGCTAGAGCTTGTGAATTTACGAGCAGCTATTGTAAAACAAATTGGTCAAATTAAGAATAAGCAAGGTATGAATAGATTTGATCCAGTGCGTGAGAGACAAATGCTTGATCAGCTGATAAAATTTAATAATGGTCCTTTTGAAAATTCTACCATTGAGCATATCTTCAAGGAAATATTCAAGGCGGGTCTTGAGCTAATAGAGGACGACGATCGAAAAGAACTTTTAGTGTCTAGAAAAAGAAAACCAGAAAACACGGTTATTGATATTAATGGAGAATTGATCGGGGAAGGGAAGGTTCATTTTGTAATGGGACCTTGTGCTGTCGAAACCTATGAACAAGTGAAAGAAGTTGCTCAAGCTGTCAAAAGCAAAGGAATAAAACTTTTCCGTGGTGGAGCATTTAAACCGCGTACATCTCCTTATGATTTTCAAGGGCTTGGAATAGAGGGTTTACAGATTCTTCGGCAGGTTGCTAATGAGTTTGATTTAGCAGTTGTAAGTGAAATTGTAAATCCAGCACATATTGAAGAAGCATTAGAGTATGTAGATGTGATTCAAATTGGTGCTAGAAATATGCAAAACTTTGAGCTGTTAAAAGCTGCAGGTGAGGTGAACAAGCCTGTTCTCTTAAAGCGTGGTCTATCTGCAACTATCTCTGAATTTATAAATGCTGCAGAATATATCATTTCAAGAGGTAATGGTAATATTATACTTTGTGAAAGAGGAATCAGAACCTATGAGACGGCAACAAGAAATACGTTAGACATTTCTGCAGTGCCAATTCTAAAAAAGGAAACTCATTTACCTGTAATGGTTGATGTTACCCATTCTACTGGAAGACGTGATTTACTCATTCCTACTGCAAGGGCAGCAATCGCAATCGGTGCTGATGGTGTTATGGCAGAGGTACATCCAGACCCTGCTGTTGCCTTATCGGATTCTTTACAACAGATGGATATTCCAACCTTTAATCATTTCATTGACGAAATGTCGAATTTTGCTGCAACGATTCATAGTTATGAATAAATAGTGGCATTCCCCTTGTACAGGTGGGATGCTTTTTGCTATTTTCCATCAAATTTTGCTTAGAAGAAGTTCCATTTAAATGATAAATATTTTTGTATTTTTTTACATGGTAGAGTATGATAATTAATAGTTATTGCGTATCTTATATGATAGAACGGATTAGAGGAGGTAATGGTTATGACAGTAACAATATATGATGTAGCGAGAGAGGCAAATGTTTCAATGGCAACGGTTTCCCGTGTTGTTAATGGAAATCCAAATGTTAAACCAACAACACGAAAAAAGGTTTTAGCAACAATTGAACGGTTAGGATATCGACCTAATGCAGTTGCGCGTGGTCTTGCAAGTAAAAAGACGACAACAGTAGGGGCAATTATTCCTGATATATCGAGCATCTTTTTTGCAGAATTAGCTCGAGGTATTGAGGATATTGCAACCATGTATAAATACAACATTATATTAAGTAATTCAGATCAAAATAAAGATAAGGAACTTCAATTAATTAATACGATGCTAGAAAAACAAGTGGATGGAATCATCTTTATGGGTGGTAATATCTCAGAAGAACATGTTCATGAATTCTCATCTGCATCTGTTCCGGTAGTATTGGCAGCAACGTTAGATGACTCGGATACAATTCCTTCTGTGAATATTGATTATGAGGCTGCTGGATATGAAGCTACTAAGTATCTCATTGATAAAGGTAATAAGAAGGTTGCATTTATTTCCGGGAAAGAAGAATATACCATTAATGATTTGAAATATAAGGGATATTTACGTGCACTAGAGGAATCATCGATAACACCAACTGATGATTTTATTGTGCGTGGAGAATATACGTACGAGTCCGGAATCAATGCGGTTAATAAGTTTATGAGCTTAAATGATAAGCCAACTGCTATTTTTGCTGCATCAGATCAAATAGCTCTAGGTGCCATTCATGGGGCACAGGATTTAGGGTATAAGGTCCCTAAAGATATTGAGGTTTTTGGTTTTGATAATACAAAGCTAGCCTACATGGTACGGCCAACCCTATCTACGGTTGTACAGCCAATGTACGATATTGGTGCGGTAGCGATGCGTTTATTAACGAAGTATATGAACAAGGAAGAAGTAGAAGAGAAAAAAGTAGTATTACCACATCGTCTTATCGAAAGAAACTCAACGAAGTAAAACTATGTCGCTAAAAATATAGAAACCAGAATTTTGGGGAGCGAGAATATGAGAAAACGGGATTTTTTAACTCCTATTGGCATTACTGTTGGCTTTGTAATAATCATGCTTGCGATATTAGCAAATGCCGGAGTACAAGGCTTTGTATCTTTTCTAGACGTTGCTTCTATTCTAATTGTAATAGGAGGGGTAATCGGATCATTGCTGATTAACTTCAATGTTGAACAGATAAAATTAACAGGCAGAGTGTTGAAGGAATCCTTTAATCAAAATGAACGCAAACTACCAGATCTTATTAAGCTTTTTATTCGTTTATCTGAAAAAGCTAGAAGAGAAGGAATTTTGGCTTTAGAAAATGAAGTAGAAGATGTTGAGGATGAATTTATTAAAAAAGGAATATTATTAGCAGTTGACGGGGTCGAGCCTGAGGTCATCCATGATATTATGAATGCTGAGATTACGGCAATGGAAGAACGTCATGAACGTGGTCGTATGATACTAGTGAAATGTGGTGATTATGCCCCTGCGTGGGGAATGATTGGAACATTAATAGGTCTTGTATTGATGTTAAATAATCTTCAGGATCCATCTTCATTAGGTCCTAGCATGGCTGTTGCATTATTGACAACCTTATATGGTACAGTCCTTGCAAATCTCTTTTTTATCCCTGTAGCGAGTAAATTAGAAAACAAAACGGAAGAGGAAATTTTTATCAAACAAATTATTATTGAAGGTATAATTGGCGTACAATCTGGTCAAAATCCACGAATATTGGAAGAAAAACTTAGTGCTTTCCTAGCTAAGGATTCCAAATTAAAGCAATGGAACGATGAAAAATCAACATTCGTGGGGGAGGGCCTAAATGAAGCGTAGAGAAAGAAGAAAAAGGATTGATAAAGGTGCACCAAAATGGATGGTAACTTATTCAGATATGGTCACATTAATTTTAGTCTTTTTCATTTTATTATTCTCTATGTCACAAATTGACGCAGCAAAGTTCGAAGAGATTTCTGAATCATTTCGAAATCGAATGATCTTTGATTTTTCCTCTTCAGCTGTACCAATGGAAAATTCAACTGGAAATACAAGTGGCGAAGAAAAAGGACAAACAGCCAATGGTTTTGAAAATGCTAGTTCAACGAAGGACAAAGAAATTGGTGGATCTACTGACACTAATCAAACGAAAGATACACTAGATGACTTAATGGTTGAGGTAGAGAATTACTTAGACCAAAATAAATTAAATAATGTAGTTTCTGCTAATCGATCAGAACGTGGTGTTGTCTTAGTGTTGCAGGATAGTATATTATTTGACCCAGGTGAAGCAGATATATTACCTTCCGCTTTACCATTTTTAACGAAGGTTGGAAATCTGTTATCACAGATTGATAATCAGATAAAGGTGGAGGGACATACCGATAATGTTCCAATGTCAAGCTACCGTTATCCATCTAACTGGGAGTTATCTGGAGCAAGGGCAAGTAGTGTTGTTCGCTTTCTAGTAGATGAAAATGGATTGTCTGAAGATCGTTTTGCAATAGCGGGGTATAGTGATACTCGTCCAGTTGCTACAAATGATACATCGACAAATCGAAGTAAAAATAGACGCGTGGAAATTGTAATCTTAGAGAAAAGCCAAGAAAGTTAAAAGGAGTTGATCATCAACTCCTTTTAACTTTCGTATATTTTAGCAATTGAGAGAGGGTATTTTGATTTTTTTCCTCAATTTCTTTTTTTCTTGGGATGCATGGAATGTCTTGTATTGGATCATTCCAGGTTTTGGGTAATAGCTCTGTTGTTTGCTCTTGCCATTTCTCTATCCACTTTTCTGGCAATAAACCGCTTACAGTTTTTCCATCCTTCATTACATTCCAAACCTGTGACCATGCTCGTGGAACTACTCGCCATATATCATAGCCGCCACCACCTAGTGCAATCCATTTCCCATCACAATATTTATTTGCAACTTCTAGTGCGATTCTCGGTATTTTCTCATAAATTGCCATGGATCCACATAAATGCGTCAGTGGGTCATAATAATGGGCATCAGCACCATTTTGTGTAATTAAAATATCCGGTTTAAAATAATCTGCTATTTCATATAAGGCAGTTTCATAGATTTGAATAAAAGATTCGTCTTGGGTGAATGCATCAATTGGTAAATTAAAACTGAAGCCGTGACCTTCCTTAATTCCTCTTTCTGTTACATTCCCTGTTCCAGGAAATAAATATCTTCCAGTCTCATGGATTGAAAACGTACAAACATTAGGATCGTCATAAAAAGCCCATTGTACTCCATCACCATGATGGGCATCAGTATCTACATAAAGTACCCTTAAATTGTAGTTTTTACGAATATATTGGACGGCAATAGCAGCATCATTATAAATACAGAATCCAGAGGCTTTATGTTTTAAACCGTGATGGAGCCCCCCGGAAAAATTCACTGCTGTTTTTGCACCATCTTTTAAGACAGCATCAACTGCCGTAAGAGTAGCTCCTACTATGCGTGAGGTTGCATCATGCATGTTTGGGAATACAGGGGTATCCTCTGTACCTAGCCCATACTTTAATAATTGCTCTTTTGTTAATGTATTGGCTGATTTTACAGCATGGATAAAGCTATTGTCGTGAATTAAAGCAATTTCTTCTTCAGTTGCAATTCGCGGCTTTATGATATTTTCATGATTCAGTTGGCCTGCATCTTCTAGTAACTCTTTTGTTAACAGCACACGCTTTTGATTAAAAGGGTGTTCTTCATGAAAGTGATAGCTTAATAAGTGCTCATCATAGACAAATCTATTTAATTTACTCATAATTTTGGCTCCGGAATATTATTTGGCCACATTAATTCATAGCCTGCTTGACGCAAGTCACGAATGATTGGAAGTGGGTTCATCGTTTGAATTCGAAAAACTAATATTTTATATTCAGGATTATTTTTATATGGGTAAACTAATACAGATGAAATGTTTAATCCACGGTTCCCAAAAACAGATGCTACCTCAGGAAGGATACCAGGTCTATTTGGGACCTTCACTTCAATATGTGATCCTTGAATATGTGTTCCTGTAAGTTGGATTAATGTATATAATAAGTCTTTTTCAGTAATGATTCCAACTAGCACACCATTACTTACAACGGGTAAACAAGCAATTTCATGGTCATAAAATATACGAGCAACCTCTTCAACAAAGTCTAAAGGATGTACCGTAATAACAGGGGATTTCATAATGGTTGCAATGTTTTTATTGAGAATATCTTGGTTCTCGTCTGCCGAAAAAATAGAAGGACTTGCATCACGAATATCACGATCGGATACGATACCAACAATAGAATAATCCTCATCAACTATCGGGATATGTCTTATTCGGTGAGCAAGGAGCAGCTGATGGGCAGTTACGATAGAATCTGTGGGTTGAAGTGTAATTACATCTTGCTTCATAATCTCCTCTACATGCATTATAAACCCTCCCTCATGTCACGTAATTGATGGCGTTTAAAAAATCGCAGTGTTTCAAATTGTTTAATGGAATCCTCCGAAACATTTTTTCCGATACGAACCATTAAACAATTTGCTGGATGGGAAATAATCTCAGGGTCATCAGTCGGCGCAGGTAACAGGTCTCCAGCAGCCATCATTTTTTCCATCACCTTCCGATATTCCCAAACACTTAAATTTGTCCCTTTTAGATCCCAGTGCCAGTAATACTCAGTTGAAATTACTATATAGTTTTCCATAAACTCATCCATCATAGAAACCTTAAGTAAATTTGAGGCAATGCCACTCCCACGATATTCTGGGATTACTTCAATTGCACCCAACTCTATTAATTCCTTCATTTGGAAAGTAGACCATCTTTCCAATGGATCTGGGTACAGATAGGTTACGTATCCAATGATGGTGTTATCTTTCCTAGCAATGATAATTCGGCCTTCTGATAAATCAGCAATGCTCAATATTGCTTGAAATTGCTTTGTAGCAGGTCTAAATGAAGTTAAGTTTTCGTGAAAGTGATAATTCATTAAGGAAGGTGTTGATATAGGACCCTCAATAATGATTGCTTCATCTTTTATATGAAGTTCCTTTCTGAAGTGCGTTTTCAAATGCTCCATTGGATACTCTCCACCACCGATTTATCAATTATTGCTTTTATTATACCGTATTATCGTGCTAATTTTTAGTCTTTTTCTAATAGATGTAATGGAATAGTTAAAAAAGCATTTAGCTAATCAATGTAAAAAAGAAGAGGGCTATAAACCCTCTTCTTAGTCTCTGCCATTGTTGCCTCGTCCATTTGTATTGTCGTTTCCATTCTCGCTCCCGTTCCCAGGGTCATTATTATCTGAACCATTATCATCATCACCAGTTGCTGGTTGCTCCTTATCTGGATCTGGGTCTCCTTTTGGAGGATCTGGTTTCTTAGAATCATCAGGTTTCGTGAATTTTCCTATGATTAATTCATTGGATCCGGCTGATTCTAAACCAGAATAATCGACTGCTTTTACAACATAAACACCATTACCACTAGGAGCATTAAATTTTGTCTCAACGGAAATTCCGATTAGCTTAAATTCTTCACCTGGCTCTGATGCACGATAGATTCGATATCCAATGACATCTTTGCTCTTTGAAGCCGTCCAGGTTAGTGCACGACCACTGTTTTTTAAGGATGTCGGAACAGTTGGAGCTTTTCCATCGTCATTTACTATGGTGCTTAGTCCTTTTATGCTTGGCATACTTACTTTTTCCCATGCTTCCTTTCTAAATGAAGGATACAGCTGCGTTATATCCTTTAAGAGATCATAACCGTTACGTTTTAACCAATCTGGATTAAACGAAACCCCATCATCTTGAACGAATTCTTTTGGCGTATTTGGTCCTGCAGGAACTGCCTTACCATCCACGAGAACATAGGATCCTTGGATTAAACTATCATCTACCTTTGTTGGTACAAAATTAACATTAAATATATCACTGGAAACAAGTCCTACCTGTGAACATAATTTCGATGGAAGCATTCCAGATGTAGCACAAATATTTCGAGATACTATTCCAGATGGCTGTTGAAATCTTTTGCTAGGTGCTACTAAGTCTGGTCGTATATCTGAGGCAGCATTTATAAGCTCTGCCCATAGTTTTATATTTCGATCGCCATGGTACAATTGACAGCTATTACATACTAATGATTGAGGAATATCATATCCTAGCCAAGCGCCCATCGTAACATTTGGGTTGCTAGCTACAAAATGTACGTCCTGTGTATTTTGTGAAGTACCAGTTTTTCCAGCCCAATCAACATTCTTGTATTTTAGCTGTGATGGAAGATAGGCTGCAGAACCATTTGAAATAACATCCCGCATCATATCTAACGTTAAATAGCTTGTTTGCGGAGAAAATACATCCACAGGTTCACTCTTTTGTTCAAAAATTACTTCTCCATCCTGTGTGGTAATCTTGTCAATCATGTATGCATCTACAAACTTACCACCATTTGCAAAAGTAACATAGGCATTTGTATTTTCTTCTATGGATATACCATAGGTTGTTCCACCAATTGCCAAAGCAGGATTCCCATACTCGTTATCCATGATTGATGTTATCCCCATTTTCCGAAGATATTTATCAACGATATTATCATTCATGATTTGTGTATATACCTTAATTGCTGGAATATTATAGGAATCCTTTAAATTTGCCCGTACCGAAAGGAGTCCATGAAATTTATAATCAAAGTTATTTGGATTATATGGCCCGCTACCAGTATTAAACGTAGTTTTTACGTCCGCAACAGGAGTACCTGGTTGAACGACACCCATTTCCATCGCAGGGGCATATACTAGTAAAGGCTTCATGGTACTACCATTGGGGCGTATTGCTCCAGTAGCATAATTTACTTGATTCTCTAAACTAAACCCACGTCCACCTAAGAAGCTAATTATTCTTCCTGTATTGTTTTCAATAAGAATGGCACCAGCCTCAACGCGCTGGGTAATCCGTTTCTTTTCTCCAGTAACTGGATCCTTCACTGTACCCGTCCAATCGGGTCCATAATGTTTAAAGTTTTTTGCCACCTCTTGAAATGCATCATATATATCCTTATCAATCGTGGAGTGAATGTTATAACCATTTCTACGTAAGTCTCGATATGCAAGTATCATATACTGCTCACGAAGTTCATCATTTTCTGCTAAATCCTCTTTTGAATATCCATCCTTTTCAGCTAGTATATACATGATAATTTCTTTTGCTCGTTTCTCTAATTCAAACGTTAGGTAAGGATATTTTTCCATTGGTGACTCGGATTCTGAGACGAAATCTGCAGTAATATCATAATTCATTGCTTTGTTGTACTCATCTTCCGTAATGTAATTTAACTCATACATACGGCTAAGAACAACTTTCATACGATTTATACCAGGCTCTATACCTTCTTTACTTTTTAATCCACCACCAGTTTCAAATGGAGTATAGTATGATGGGCTCTGCGGTAATCCAGCTAAAAAGGCAGCCTGAGGTAAATTTACTTCATTTGCATTTATGCCAAAAATTTCTCTAGCTGCAGTCTGAACTCCAGCAATATTACGACCATTTGGTCCACGGCCATATGGGATAATATTCAAATACGCTTCTAATATTTGTTCCTTATCAAAAAACTGTTCCAAGCGCATTGCTAATAAAATTTCTTTTGCCTTCCGTTCAAAAGATACTTCATTTGTTAAAATTTGATTTTTAATTAGCTGCTGGGTTAACGTACTACCACCAGATTTTAGGTCAGAATTGGTAATTTCTTGTACTATAGCTCGGACAATTGCCTTAGGTACAACACCATTATGTTCAAAGAAGTATTCGTCCTCAGTAGCAACAACAGCGTCAATTAAAGTCGGAGAGATATCTTCCAATTTTGTTTCTTCACGGTGTAAATCGGATTGAATATCACCGATATATACATCTCCTGCAAAATATAATTTTGATGTTTCTTCATAATTGTAAATATCCTTTTCCATGTTTTCATATGATAGGATTGGTTCATCTTTTACCAAGGATGCAAAATATCCGAATCCTATTCCAACCCCAAAGAACATTCCGATGATTCCAATTGCAATGAAGAATAGAATAACATTCCAAATAACATCATATGTAATTCGAGAAGCACGTTGTATTTTACCTGTGCTCCACATGGATTTTGTCTTTTTTACAAAGTTATGGAGAATTTGTTTAAAGTCCACGTTTAACCCCCCTATTTTACCAAGATTAATTATAGCATAGACGATGTAAAGGGAGGTAGACGAAAAATAAAATAATTGCATTTTCTAATATTATTTAATATGATAAGAAGTAATACTATATTTAAAAGCTATGATAGAAATAGTAGTAATGCAAATCCCTATTCAAGAGAGCTGGTGGTAGGTGGAAACCAGTATATATTTGCTTGCGAATTACAATTCTGGAGCATTCTTAATGAGCCAAATAGGTGAAATTAAGACGGTGTAGTCATCGTTAACAACCCCAAAGTGGCAATTTCAATTGCAACAAGGGTGGTACCGCGTGTTAAAACTCGTCCCTTTATTATAGAGGAATGAGTTTTTTTATTTTATTTTTAGAAAAGTTGGAGGGTGAAACTATGCATATTTTAGAGGATTTGGCGCGTAGAGGACTTATTAATCAAGTGACAGATAGAGAAGGTTTAGAAAAGCATCTTTCTGAAAATGTAGTAACCTTATATTGTGGATTTGATCCTACAGCAGATAGCTTACACATCGGACATTTAGTACCACTCATGATGCTAAAACGATTCCAAAAGGCTGGACATCGACCAATTGCTTTAGTCGGTGGTGGAACTGGTATGATTGGAGATCCGAGTGGTCGTTCTACGGAACGTTCGTTAAATACAGAAGATGTGGTAAAGGGCTATAGTGACAGCTTAAGAGCACAAATTTCGAAAATTCTAGAAGTAGATCAAGATGAAAATCCAGTGGTTGTTAGAAATAATTACGAGTGGCTTGGAAGCATGACTGTTATTGACTTCCTACGTGATGCTGGTAAACACTTTGGTGTTAACTATATGTTGGCAAAAGAATCTGTTTCAGCACGTATCGAACAGGGGATTTCCTTCACGGAATTTAGTTATATGATTCTTCAATCTCTAGATTTTCAAATGCTATACATGAAGGATAATTGTACCTTACAAATTGGTGGTAGTGACCAGTGGGGAAATATAACTGCTGGTATGGAATTAATTCGTCGTGGACGAGAAAATGAAGAGGAAGATGTAAAGGTATTTGGGCTAACGGTTCCACTCATAACGAAAGCGGATGGAACTAAGTTTGGTAAATCAGCAGGTAATGCAGTTTGGTTAGATGCTGAGAAAACCAGTCCTTATGAATTTTATCAATTTTGGATTAATACGGATGACCGTGATGTAATGAAATTTTTACGTTACTTCACTTTCTTAAGTGAAGAAGCCCTTGCTGAATTAGAGCAGGAGGTAGACACTCGTCCAGAAAAGCGAGTGGCTCAAACTAGATTAGCCGAAGAAGTTACCAGGATGGTTCATGGTCAAGAGGCAGTTGAGCAGGCGCAAAAAATATCAGCTTCTTTATTTAGTGGGGATATTAAAGCTTTATCTGCAAGTGAAATTGAACAAGGATTTAAGGATGTACCTACATTCCAAATGAATAGAGAAGATTTAGGATTAGTTGATTTACTTGTTAATGCGAACATTTCGTCTTCTAAGCGCCAAGCAAGAGAGGACATTACGAATGGTGCTATTTATATTAATGGTGAAAGACAACAGGATTTAGACTATGTATTATCGGAAGCGGATCAGATTGAAGGGAAGTTTACCATTATTAGAAGAGGGAAGAAGAAGTATTTTATGATTCGATATAATTAGGAAGGAAAGCTGTTCAAAGGTTTAGATCTTTGAACAGCTTTTTTTGATAGTTTCAAGATGGTTAACTGATATGCTTAATGGTTGAAAAGATATCTAGGTTGCATTACTATTACGTAGTGCTAGTTCTAAATACCTATAAATATGAATGGTCAATTAAAACAGATTTCCTAACTATTCAAATTAACCCATTAAAGAGTAGATTTTAAATACTATATAGGTATTTTGATTCATATGAAAGGAAGGGAATGAAAAGGTATTAATCATTTTGGTAGTAGTTAGGCATTATACATAGGAGAAACATTAAACTAAAGACAACTAAGGAGAGAGCATAATGCTAAATTTTAAAAGTATAAAACAAAAGATGCTACTAGGATTTTCAGTGGTAATTATATTAGTTATATTTCTAGGAGTGTATAATTTCATTTCGGTGTATAAAATGAATCAGGAAACAACCGAAATGGTTGATCGGAAGGTTCAATTATTAATAGCTAATGAACAGATGTCTTCAACCATGTCGAACAGAATTGCTGCAGCCCGAGGATATGTACTATTTGGCAAGCAGGAATATAAAGACATCTTTGACCAATATACAGAGAAAGGTACAGAATATGAAGAGCTATTTAAAAGTTTAGCAGATTCGAAGGAATTTGATGAGCTTATTAATCAAACAGTTGAATGGCGACAATTTATAAAGGAACAAGTATTTGCTGAGTATGAAAAAGGCAATAAGGACCAAGCAATCAAAAACTTGGAAGCTAATAGCGTAACTGCGAGGGAATTAAGAGAAGGGTATGAAAAACTAGCTACTGAAATGGAAGAAGAAATAAATGATGCTGGTGACTCTATTGTAGCTAGTGGTAAGACGAATCTAGTACTTGAGACTGTTATACCTATTAGTATAGTTATACTTTCGCTTGTAGTAGCTTTATTTACAGCTTCTTCCATTACGAATCCTATACGATTAGTTATGAATCGAATGAAGGCAATTGCAGGTGGAGATTTAAGTAATAAGCCACTAGAAACTAAATTGCAAGATGAATCAGGACAGCTAATTGCGGCAACAAATGAAATGAATAGTAAGATGCGAGATTTACTAAATCAAATTCAAATCGTTTCAGAGACTGTTAGCGGTCATAGTGAAGAATTAACGCAAACAACAAATGAAGTGAAGTCTGGTTCCGAGCAAGTAGCTGTAACAATGCAAGAACTAGCTTCAGCGGCAGAAGCCCAAGCTAACCATGCAAGTGATTTATCTACTGCCATGAATACATTTACAGTTAAGGTCGAAGATGCGAACAGAAATGGGGAAGGGGCTCTACATAATTCAAATGAAGTTCTTGAAATGACTACCGAGGGTAGTAAATTAATGGAGATGTCTACAAATCAGATGGCATTAGTGGATGGTATTGTACATGATGCTGTTCAACGTGTTAAAGGCTTGGACATTCATGCTAAAGAAATTACGAAGCTAGTATATGTAATTAAAGATATATCGGAGCAAACAAATCTATTAGCACTTAATGCGGCAATAGAAGCAGCAAGGGCAGGAGAACTTGGTAAAGGATTTGCAGTAGTTGCGGACGAGGTAAGAAAGCTTGCAGAAGAGGTGTCCATGTCTATTATGGATATTACCAATATCGTTACGAACATTCAGAATGAATCTCAACGTGTATCAGAATCATTAGAAGGTGGCTACAAGGAAGTAGCCCAAGGAACTGGACAAATTAAGAAGACTAGTCAAACCTTTGAAGATATTAGTAAGGCAGTAATAGGTATGGTAAATAACATAAATACGGTGTCCCACAATTTATCCGATATTTTGGCTAGTAGTCAAGAAATGAATGCTAATATTATGGAAATTGCCTCCATATCAGAAGAATCAGCAGCTGGTGTAGAGGAAACCTCTGCAGCTTCTGAACAGACAAGCAGTTCGATGGAGGAAGTAGCAAAAAGCTCAGAAGAACTTGCTAAATTAGCCGAGCAACTGAATAATTTAACACGTCAATTTAAGCTATAGACAAGAAAAGGAAAGCACTGAGGAATAAAGTGACTTTCCTTTTCTAGTTTTTCTAATAACTTTATATAAGTACTTTAGAGAAGGGAAAATAGAAGTATTTTACCTACTAGCATTAAAACAAGGATTTGTAACCTTTCAACCAATTGATAAAGATTCAGAATAATATTTACTTTACAAAGTAAATATTATTACTCTATAATTAAGTTGTACTGGATGAAAACATATTACATTTTCATGTGTCCGGACCACAAGAAGCCGTGTTATTCCTTCATCCAAACCATATTTTTCTATGGAGGTTAAATCTATGTCCAAAATTTATGAGTTAGATCCTACTTCTGACACCTTGCATGGATTTTTTAGCAAAGATATAGAACCTGCATTACACATTCATTCAGGAGATACTGTTATTTTTCAAACATTAGATTCGGCATGGGGATTAGAAAAGCGTTTATCTCCGGGTGCACAAAGAAAGCGATTTACAGAGATTAAGACAGAACGACAAGCGGAGCAATTTGGCCATGCATTAGTTGGCCCAGTCTACATTCATGGTGCAAAGCCAGGACTTACTTTAGAGGTAAAGGTTAATGAGATTATTCCAGGCTCATGGGGATGGACTTCAGGAGGAGGATTTCCGAGTTACTGGAATAAAAAGCTAGGCTTGGATCAAGAGAAAGAAGTACTTCTGGATTTCGAACTTGATATTGAAAAAATGGTGGGTACAAGTCAATTTGGCGATTTTGACTACACTGTTGGGTTACATCCATTCATGGGGATTATGGGTATGCCCCCAGAGGAAGAAGGTCAACATTCTACATTCGTTCCTCGAGAAACTGGCGGAAATATCGATTGCAAAGAATTACAAGCAGGGAGTACTTTGTTTTTACCGATATCTGTTCCGGGTGGTCTTTTTTCTACAGGAGATGGTCATGCAGCTCAAGGGGATGGTGAAGTGGCGGGCCCTGCGTTAGAGTGCCCAATGGAACGGGTGAGTTTAACTTTTTGTGTTAGAGATGACATAAAAATAGAGAGACCACGAGCAAAAACGAATTCAGGATGGATCACCATGGCATTTCATGAAGACCTGGATGAAGCTATGTGGCTTGCATTAAATGATATGCTGGATTTAATGTCGGAGCTATACAATATTTCCCGAACAGAAGCTTATGCTTACGCAACATTAGTGGTGGATTTACGTGTTACACAAATTGTCAATTTCTCAAAAGGAGTCCATGCTTTTTTACCTTTTGATGCCTTAAAGTGATAGATTAATCTATTATTTTTTTCAGCTAAAACAAAATAACAGACTTCCGTGGCTATGGAAGTCTGTTATTTATTTGTTACGCTCTTTTGGCCGGCTAACTATTAACTTTCCAACTATTTATATACCATCGTTTAATGTTCCTATATAGAACAAATTGTCAGGGGTTACGTTATCTAAATAACCTTCCAAAATGCGACTGACATCATCTAATGTATTCGATAATGATACCGAAGCACCTTTCTTTTTAGTAAAGGGTTCTGCAACAAAAAAACGTTGCGTGAAGTAGGCTTCAAGGCGCTCGCCTCGCTTATAAATTTCCTTGTCTGCAAATGGTAATTTATCAAAACCAAGAGCATTAACTAAAAAACGTAATTCCCGATACCGGCGCATAATCTTCCGTGTTTTTTGTTGAAGATTGAAATGCTTTTTATCAAGTTGAGCATCTTCAATCATTACGGAGGTAGAAGAAACAGGATTTACTGCTGGAAAAAGTTTTCTTGACACTTGTTCTGCATCAAAAATCATGAGTGTATCTAAAGGTCCATATGGAAGTTCTTCATCTACCGCTTCTCCAGTAGGGTCGATAAGGAATGTCGTAATCGTTTTTCCTTCAGGTAGCTTCACTTTTTCGAGTAATGAATAGATTTCTCCTGAGACAACTAAGGATCGATCAGTAGCTAATGCTACATCTTGTTTGTCATTTAGTCGCATCATTTTCTCATATGCGCTTTCTGTGTCTTGGCAAAGAATATTTGCAGATTCTCTAACCTCGTTTAATTCAAGACTATCCAACCTTGGCATTAAAAGTACAGTAGCATAATTTCTTTCTTTTAACCGATAAAATATTTCAGCTAGTAGTACCAATTGTCCCATTCCCGGTCTAGCGATGAAACCATTTATTCCTCCTTTCGTTATCGGAGCTAAAAAATCCAATGCTTTAATACCAGTTTCAATCATTTGCACATTATTCCCACGAATGATTAAATCATCGACTTTACACTCTGCAAGTTCTGCTAATGCTACTAACGTTCGCACTTCTGCACGTTCTAACGGAGTCTTGCCAGTACATAAATTAGATACGGTTGCAGGGCGCAATCCTTTTTCTTTAGCTGCTATCGTTAAATTAGGAACTCGCTTTCGCAGTAATGAAACATTAAGTTTTAAATTATCCACTGACTGATGCTCCCTTACTTCTTGGATATGTATATTTTAAATCTCTAATCATAGTGTAACAAGAATGTTTGTTTCAGTATTAATTAAAGGTAATTTACTTCATCTTACACTATTAGATATTTTTACTGAAAGAATAATCCCCTCATGCATAATAGTATTGTTTTCTCCAAATAAGAATTTATCTCTTTATTTTATAACATAAAAAAGCCCCTGAAACATTGATAAAACAATATTTCAAGGGCATTGATGCATAATAATTATACAGATTAACGAGAGTAGAACTCAACGATTAACTGTTCGCTGATTTCAGATGGAAGCTCAGAACGTTCTGGTAAACGATTGAAAGTTCCTTCTAGTTTATCAGCATCAAATGTTAAATAATCTGGAACGAAGTTGTTTACTTCGATTGCTTCTTTCACGATATCAAGATTTCTTGATTTTTCGCGAAGGCTAATTGTTTGACCAGGTTTTACTAGGTATGATGGAATATCTACACGAGATCCATTAACTGTCACGTGACCATGGTTTACAAGCTGACGAGCTTGTCTGCGAGTACGTGCAAGACCTAGACGATAAACAAGGTTATCAAGACGAGATTCAAGAAGAACCATGAAGTTCTCACCATGAACACCTTTCATTTTACCAGCTTTATTAAATAGTGTACGGAATTGACGTTCGTTTAAACCATACATAAAGCGTAGTTTTTGTTTTTCTTGTAGCTGTAAACCATATTCAGAAAGCTTTCTGCGTTGGTTTGCTCCGTGTTGCCCTGGAGCATAAGGGCGTTTATCTAGCTCTTTGCCAGTTCCTGTTAGTGAAATGCCAAGACGACGTGATTTTTTCCATTCTGGACCAGTATATCGTGCCATGGGACATTTCCTCCTTTTTATTTTATTTGCATAAAATAAAAATCCAACCGTGATCGTTCCTCACGCCATTTTATTTTCATGTACCATCGCTCCAGCAGCAGAGAGTTACACGATACACCTCATATGGAAGAGGAATAAAATGGTCGAGTGGTGATTCACTTAGGCTGCCATATTATTTTACACAAAGAATAGTATATAATTTTTCAGAGGTTTAGTCAAACATTCTATAAAAATTTTAAAATATTGTTGAATTCATTAACTCAAAGTAGGAGAAAAATCTATATTTATTATATAATGAAAATATATTAGTTATTACTCCGGGTGATATATAAATGATAGATGAGAAGACAATACAAATAAAATTACAATTAATTAATTATGAGTTACTGATGACAACATCACCTATGAGTGAGAATCTCTATGAAAAACTCTCTTATCAAATAAGTGGACTACTAGAATCATCTTTTCTAGTAATCTATTTGTTTGATCAGTGGACAAATAGTTTCTTTTTAAAAACGAAAAACATTCAGCAAAATAGAATACTGTTAAATCAGATGATATATGATCCTACACTCACATATCGACGGGCAATTGCAGATGAACAGAAATTAAGGATAAATGATAATGACTTATTTACAGTGAGCTCATCGCATATGAACTATCAACTCATCCCTCTAAAACCGACAAATGGTCCTATCGGCATGATGGTTGTCGGAATGGAGAACGGAAGCGCCATTTCAGAGGGGATACAGCAAGTAATAAGGAAAGAAGTAGAATTACTGTTAGATTATATTTATATCATTGAACAAAGAGATAAGAATGAGAAAAAGAATCAGGTTCTATTTGACATGATCTCGCATTTCTTAAACCTAAAAACAAAAACAGAAATTTTTACAGAGATTATTACTGCATTAAAAAAGGTCTATCCTAATTTTGACTTTTATCTTCATCTATCCCAAGAATATGAAAAAAATACAGATCTCCCTGTAAAGCTTCTAGAGATTAGGAATGATGTTCAAAGCTCCAGTTCAACAGCTTTTTTAACTGCCGAAATACAGATTGAAAATCAGTTAGACGCGAATATGACGTATGTGTATGCTCCTTTAGCGGGACAGCAGGGAGTTTATGGGGTATTACAAATTATTATTCCAAAGCTTTTGGATATTCCAAAAGCTGAAGTAGACTATATTTCAAGGTTTGCAAATGCTGCTGGAAAAGCAATAGAAAGTACGACACTATACCTGAATTCAAAGCATCTTGTATCAGATTTAACAATGATTAATGATTTAATTCATCAATTAAATTCTAATCTGAATTTAACAGAAATTACCAAAATAATTCGAAATCAAATTACGCTACTTTGTGCTCCAGAGGAAATAGGGTTTGTATACAACATTCAAGAGAACACCAGATTATTTGAAACGTTAGAAGGTAGTACAGCATTTTTTGATACAGTTGAGGGAAAAGGATTTATTAAATACTTGCTCGGAGAAGTTGAACTTCAGCAGGAGGCTATTTTTTCTGGTGAATTTAAGCTTAAGAGTGAGGATATACCTTTTCGTTCCATTATGGCAATACCAATGGAAAACAGTGGTTCAATCAATGGTTTAGTAATCATTCTACATCGTAAGCCATATGCTTTTTCTTTTGAACAATATAAATTATTACAATCGATATTGCGTCATTCAACACTAGCATTTATCAATACCATATTGAAGGAAAAGTTGCAAAAGGCAGCTTCAACTGATTATTTAACACAGTTATTTTCACGAAACTATTTAGATAAGAAAATTGTTGAACATATGAAAAATGGCGAATATGGTACATTAATCTTGTTCGATATTGATGATTTTAAAAAGGTGAATGATACGTATGGTCACTATATTGGTGATGAGGTAATTAAACAAGTGGCAGAGATTATTATGTCTACTATTGAAGATCGTGATATTCCAGCTAGATGGGGTGGGGAAGAACTCGCAGTATATTTACCCAATACAGAAATAGACGAAGCAGTGCAAGTAGCACGAAACATTGGAGATCAAGTGGAATCTTTTACAGAGCCACGGGTAACGTTATCAGCTGGTGTATCCTCCTGGTCAAACAAAAGGAAGGTTACTCCGAAGAGCTTTTTCATTCATGCAGATAAAGCCTTATATGAAGCAAAAGGTTTTGGGAAGAACTGTGTTGTAAGATATAGTGTAGATGAGAATACAGATGAACTGATTCGTGAATAATGAAAGGTCTGACCCTCCAAATTAATTGGAAAGACAGACCTTTTTAGTTTATTAGTTGAAAATATGATTTATTAAAGCTTCTACGAAATTCTCTAAAAAATGCTGATCGATTTCATCAAAACGGTTAAGAATTGGGCTGTCAATATCTAAAACACCTAGTATTTCATTATTCTTAACTAGTGGAATTACAATTTCTGATTGACTAGCACTATCACAGGCAATATGGCCTGGAAATTGGTTAACATTCTCTACACGCATTGTTTTTCTTTCTTTAACTGCTGTACCACAAACGCCTTTTCCATAAGGAATTCGAATACAGGCAGGTAGCCCTTGGAATGGACCTAACACGAGCTGATCTTCTTTCCAGAGATAAAAGCCAACCCAATTAACTTGGTCAAGAAATTGATTTAGTAATGCTGAAGCGTTCGAGAGATTGGCTATTGTATCGGTCTCATCATGAAGCAGTGCTTCGAGTTGTTTGATGACTAATTCATAATCTTTCACTTTATCTCCTGAATAAGCTGTCGTTTGAAACATAGTATTCTTCCCTTCAGTATTTGAATATAATCGCTTTATATGATAACTATCGTATGGGCTGTTGAAAATAAAAAAATGCAGGAAAAACGATCTCTTTGTCGTATATATACATATAGTCACCTATTTCTACCCATAAGGAGTTGATATCAATGAATGATATCCCAACGAAACGAAAGGTAGTGGAGGCAGCATCTGCTCTTTTCTATCAAAAAGGATTCCACGGTACCTCTGTACGGGATATTGCTGAAAAGGCCTCTGTCAATGTATCCTCTATAAGCTACTATTTTAAGGGGAAACAAGGTCTTTTAGAATTTGCAGTATCTAATTATTACGAAGAGTATCTTTCCATCATTGAAACAACTCTTGAAGAGTCTATCGAACTAGATGCGCTCGAAAGTTTAAAAAATTTAATATATAAGATTATACAATATAAGCATATGAATCTACAATTATCCTGTTTTATCCATCGTGAATTATCAATGGATTCTGTATTTGTTCGTGAAATGGCAGTAACGTATCTTGCTAAGGAAAATTATATTATTGGCAATGCTTTTTCAGCGTTATTTAAGAACAAAACTGAAGATAAGAGCAAACCTGATAGACAATATCTTCTCATGCAGCTAAAAGGAATGTTAGTAACACCGTATATTTTACACAATGAATGGAGAAGCCAAATAGTTGGAGAATATTCCCATTCTTTATTTATTAAAAGGTATGTACAAACAATCTGTAATTGGTTGGATTATATTGCAAGATAAAAGAAAAGGTTGTTTTCCAAACAGCCTTTTTGCTTTCTAAAACAAGTAAAATAGCATATAAAGTCTGAAAAAAAGCAAATAGCGACAAAAAATTTAAAAAAACTCCTGTTTTCATGGAAATTCTTAGCCAAAATTCGCAAATACATGGTATCATAGGGAATAGAATACATAGTTTTACGTGAAAAAGATGGAATATGTTTTGGATTTTTTTAGGGGGCTTTACGATGGAGATTATTATTGGAATTATACTAGTCATTATTGCGTTAATTATCATAAGCCTTATTATGCGTAAGAGGGTCTACGATAATGTTGATCGTCTAGATAGTTGGAAATTAGAAATTATGAATAGGAATGTTTCTTCTGAGCTAACTAGAATTAAGACGCTTAATTTATCTGGTGAGACACAGGACCGATTTGAATCCTGGAAGGACCGTTGGGAGCTTATACTCTCGAGAGAGCTACCGGATATAGAAGAGCTGTTATTTGATGCTGAAGAAGCGGCAGATAAGTTCCGATTCTCTTCTGCGAAAAAGATATTGCGCAAAACAGAGCAAAATTTACAAGCAGTTGAAAAAGATATAGAAAAAATACTATTGGAGCTTGACGAGTTGGTTGATTCAGAGGAATCCAGCCGTAAAGGTGTAGAAACCATTCAGCCCGCTATTAAAGAATTGAATAAGAAGATTTCACAAAATAGATTCCAATATGGTAAAGCAGAGGTGCGTTTTGAGGTAGAGCTAGATGAGCTCAAAGACGCACTGCAACATTATCATGATCTAGTTGATTCAGGTAATTATATTGAGGCAAAAACGGTAGTTGATGATTTAAAGGAACGTTTAGAACTCTTGCAGGTCGAAATTGACGAGTTCCCTGACATTTATCGAGCATGTAAACAGGATATTCCTTCCCAAATCGATGACCTTTATGCAGGCATTAGGGAAATGAAGGAAGATGGCTACCGTATAGACCATCTTGGATTTGAAAAGGAATTACAGGGTTATCAACAACGATTAATTGATTGTGTGGATGCTCTTGAAAAAGGGAAAGCTATTGATGCAAAGGCACTTCGGACTGAGGTGGAAGACCGTATCCAAGAAATGTATCAACTTTTAGAGAAGGAAGCTATTGATAAGAGCTTTACGGAATCTCAGGTACCAGGTTATCAAAAGTCTATAGAGGAAATAGTAGCATCCTTTGAAGAAACAAAGGATGAGGTAGATAATTTAAGAGACGCTTATTACTTCGAAGATTCAGATATGGAGAAGTATTTAGCACTAGATAAAAAGATTACACAGCTACAAAAGATTTACGATGAAGTTGTCGAAGGATTAGAAAATGACAATATTCCTCATTCGGATTTAAGGGCTAAGCTAGAAAGTGGATTAAACCAACTTCAAGAAATTCAAGAGAAACATCATGACTTTAAGAAAAGTGTCTTTAACCTTCGAAAAGATGAATTAGAAGCAAAGGAAAAATTAAACGAAATTCGTGATCAAATTAATGATACGAATCGAAGAATTAAAAAGAGTAATATTCCTGGTGTTCCAAGTTATATATGGAACGCAATGGAAGAGGCAACGGAAAAATGTAATCATGTGTTAACTTCATTGGAAAAGAGTCCTTTAGATATTGGGGAAGTTCAACGGGCTTTATTTGCAGCCAAGAGTTCTGTTGAGATGCTATTAGAGAAAACAGAGATTATGTTGGATCAAGCACGTTTAACAGAACAGGTAATTCAATATGCTAACCGTTATCGTAGTAAATTTCCTTTACTTGCAGCTAAGTTAGCTGAATCAGAAGCACTTTTTCGCAATTATGAATATGAGGTTGCTCTAGAAAATGCTGCTAAAGCACTAGAAGAAGTGGAGCCAGGAGCATTAAAACGAATTGAGGAAAATCAATTAATTTTACATTAAGAATTGAAAATAACGATTACAGTCAAGGGCTGCTTTATGGAAGAAAGTTTTCCTAAAGTCAGCCTTTCCATTTTCTACTTAAAGGAGAAATTTTAGTGATTTATTTAGATAATAGTGGAACAACGAATCCACATCCAGAAGTATTAAAAAGCTTTCAAGAAGTATCAACAAGGTTTTTTGCAAATCCTTCATCGATTCATCAATTAGGTGGAGAGACCGAAAAGCTACTTATAAAGTCAAGACAACAGGCTGCAAAGCTTCTTAGTGTGCATGAAGATGAGATTATCTTTACCTCTGGTGGAACGGAAGGGAACAATACTGCAATTAAAGGTATTGCTCTACAGCATCAGGGTCGTGGAAAACATATTATCACGACTGAAATTGAGCATCCTTCTGTCTATGAGGCATGTAAAAGTTTAGAATCTTTAGGATTTGAAGTAACATATTTACCAGTGAACCAAAATGGTGTAGTATCAGTAAAGGATGTTACAGAAGCCATACGGAAAGATACTATTTTAATAAGCATCATGCATGTCAATAATGAAATCGGCTCAATCCAACCAATTCAAGAAATTGGTCAACTAGCTAAAAAGTATCCTAAACTGTTTTTTCATGTGGATCATGTTCAGGG
The DNA here is from genome assembly GCF_018333235.1 of Ornithinibacillus bavariensis. GTDB lineage: Bacteria > Bacillota > Bacilli > Bacillales > Amphibacillaceae > Ornithinibacillus > Ornithinibacillus bavariensis. The sequence continues at coordinate 48,904 of NZ_BORP01000010.1, forward strand.
CCTTGGTAAAGTTCCTCTTACTCTTGAGAATAGTGGTATTGACCTTTGTTCAATGTCAGGTCATAAAATTCACGGTTTAAAAGGTACTGGAATATTGTATTGTCGTAGAGGAGTCAAGCTATTTCCATTATTCCATGGTGGAGAGCAGGAAAGAATGATACGTTCGGGAACTGAGAATTTAGCAGGAGTGGTCTCATTTGTAAAGGCACTAAGACTAATAAAAGAACGAGAAGTAAATGATGGGGATAAATTACGCCAATTGCATCAGTATTTGGCAGCAGAGCTGGAAAAAATTGATTTCGTTCAACTTAATAGCCCAGCGAATTCTGCCCCGCATATTGTGAATTTTTCTATCCCTGGCTTAAAACCAGAGGTAATGATTCATACTCTAGGTAAGCAAGGTACCTATATTTCAACTAAATCTGCATGCTCCTCAAAGAGCCTTGACGAAAGTAGGATAGTTAAAGCGTGTGGATATTCATCGGAACGAGCAAAATCAGCTCTTCGAGTAAGTTTAACCTATGACAATACGATGGATGAAATAAAGATATTTTTAAAGCAGTTAAAAGAGGCACTGAGCCAATTAAAAGAAGTAATGGAGTAGATAATTATGGAATATGATCATATATTAATTCGCTATGGTGAATTAGCCTTAAAAGGTAAAAATCGCAAAAGTTTTGTAGAGAAACTACAACAAAATATCCGTCATAAGCTTCAAGAATTTGAAAATGTAAAAGTTAAAAGGACACAAGGAAGGATGTTTGTTTTGCTTAATGGGCATGATCCTCACGAAGTCCTAGAAAAATGTAAGAATATATTTGGTATTCATAGCTTTAGTTTAGCGATAAAAGTTGAGAATGATTTAGAGAAAATAAAGGAAGCAGCACTATACGCGTTGAAAAATGGAGAAAATATAAAAACTTTTAAAGTAACAGTAAAGCGCATAGATAAGAGTTTTCCTATACGATCACAAGAACTAAATCAAATACTAGGTGGACATTTATTAAGTAATACAGAAGATTATACTGTCGATGTTCACCACCCAGATATAGATGTGAAGGTTGAGATTCGTCAGGAAGCAACCTATATTACATCTAGTATTATTCGTGGCTCTGGTGGTCTTCCTGTTGGTACCTCTGGAAAAACACTTCTACTGTTATCAGGTGGTATTGATAGCCCTGTTGCGGGTTACTTGGCTATGAAGCGTGGAGTAGAAATTGAGGCTATTCATTTTCATTCACCACCATTTACAAGTGATCGTGCAAAACAAAAGGTTATTGACCTAGCTGAAAAGTTAACAAGCTATGGTTCTAAAATTAATGTACATGTTGTACCATTTACTAAATTACAACAAAAGATCTTTCAAGAAACTCCGGATAACTATGGAATGACGGTAATGAGAAGAATGATGCTTCGGATTAGTGAGCGTGTTTGTCAAAAGGAAGGGATTCTTTCGATGACAACCGGGGAAAATTTAGGCCAGGTTGCAAGCCAAACAATGACTAGCATGTATACAATCAATGAAGTTACAAACTACCCTATTCTTCGACCTTTAATAACAATGGACAAGGATGAAATTATAGAGATATCAAAAAAAATTGATACCTTTGATATTTCTATTCGGCCGTATGAGGATTGCTGTACCATATTTGTCCCCAAAGCACCAAAAACAAAGCCAAAAAGGGATCGGGTAAACTATTATGAATCCAATTATGACTATGAAGAATTAATACAGGAAGCAATAGATGGTATCGAGGTCATTGAAATATCAGAGAAGAAAAGAGCAGAGGATGTGTTTGAAGGGTTATTCTAATTTAGCAATCTTGAATTGATTTATTGATGATATAATTTTTTAGATATTTAGCAACACTTACCAATAATTTTTCGAATGAAGAACCTCTTTTTTACACAATATAAGTGTACCAAGGAGGTGAGATACCATGGCAAACAACAACAATTCAAATCAGTTGGTAGTACCTGGTGCTCAACAAGCATTAGACCAAATGAAATATGAAATCGCTCAAGAATTTGGTGTGAATCTTGGTGCTGATACTACTTCTCGCGCTAACGGTTCTGTTGGTGGAGAGATCACTAAGCGTTTAGTTCAAATGGCTGAACAACAGTTTGGTGGAATGAACGGTTAATGACAATTTAATAGCATAAATGGCTAGAGGCTGGGACAAAACCCCAGTAAATAAAAAAAAGAGTGGTACTTACCTAAACAGGTGAATACCACTCTTTTTATGCACACAAAAAGGACACCTTTTGATAAAATTAAAGTTACCACACAATAATT
>NZ_BORP01000011.1 GCF_018333235.1 Ornithinibacillus bavariensis
GGGGAGCACATTGTAGCATTGTGCCAATTCATCCATTAACTTCTCAGTAACAGATACAAACTCATCACGAACGTCAGAAGCAGCCTTATGGCCGTCAACATACATATCACCATTATCGAACTCAACGCCCTGCATACGAAAAGACAGAATCTCTTCCAAGAGCTTGATGCGGTTATCCATCTGCTTATGGAAGCCAAGCATTGGGGATTGAGAAAGAGTAGAAATGCCACAAGCCTCAATAGCAGGTTTAAGAGCCTCGATACGCTCAAAGTCAAAATAATCAGCGTGACATTCAGAAGGGTAATAAGAACGAACCATAAAAAAGCCTCCAAGATTTGGAGGCATGAAAACATACAATTGGGAGGGTGTCAATCCTGACGGTTATTTCCTAGACAAATTAGAGCCAATACCATCAGCTTTACCGTCTTTCCAGAAATTGTTCCAAGTATCGGCAACAGCTTTATCAATACCATGAAAAATATCAACCACACCAGAAGCAGCATCAGTGACGACATTAGAAATATCCTTTGCAGTAGCGCCAATATGAGAAGAGCCATACCGCTGATTCTGCGTTTGCTGATGAACTAAGTCAACCTCAGCACTAACCTTGCGAGTCATTTCTTTGATTTGGTCATTGGTAAAATACTGACCAGCCGTTTGAGCTTGAGTAAGCATTTGGCGCATAATCTCGGAAACCTGCTGTTGCTTGGAAAGATTGGTGTTTTCCATAATAGACGCAACGCGAGCAGTAGACTCCTTCTGTTGATAAGCAAGCATCTCATTTTGTGCATATACCTGGTCTTTCGTATTCTGGCGTGAAGTCGCCGACTGAATGCCAGCAATCTCTTTTTGAGTCTCATTTTGCATCTCGGCAATCTCTTTCTGATTGTCCAGTTGCATTTTAGTAAGCTCTTTTTGATTCTCAAATCCGGCGTCAACCATACCAGCAGAGGAAGCATCAGCACCAGCACGCTCCCAAGCATTAAGCTCAGGAAATGCAGCAGCAAGATAATCACGAGTATCCTTTCCTTTATCAGCGGCAGACTTGCCACCAAGTCCAACCAAATCAAGCAACTTATCAGAAACGGCAGAAGTGCCAGCCTGCAACGTACCTTCAAGAAGTCCTTTACCAGCTTTAGCCATAGCACCAGAAACAAAACTAGGGACGGCCTCATCAGGGTTAGGAACATTAGAGCCTTGAATGGCAGATTTAATACCAGCATCACCCATGCCTACAGTATTGTTATCGGTAGCAAGCACATCACCTTGAATGCCACCGGAGGCGGCTTTTTGACCGCCTCCAAACAATTTAGACATGGCGCCACCAGCAAGAGCAGAAGCAATACCGCCAGCAATAGCACCAAACATAAATCACCTCACTTAAGTGGCTGGAGACAAATAATCTCTTTAATAACCTGATTCAGCGAAACCAATCCGCGGCATTTAGTAGCGGTAAAGTTAGACCAAACCATGAAACCAACATAAACATTATTGCCCGGCGTACGGGGAAGGACGTCAATAGTCACACAGTCCTTGACGGTATAATAACCACCATCATGGCGACCATCCAAAGGATAAACATCATAGGCAGTCGGGAGGGTAGTCGGAACCGAAGAAGACTCAAAGCGAACCAAACAGGCAAAAAATTTAGGGTCGGCATCAAAAGCAATATCAGCACCAACAGAAACAACCTGATTAGCGGCGTTGACAGATGTATCCATCTGAATGCAATGAAGAAAACCACCATTACCAGCATTAACCGTCAAACTATCAAAATATAACGTTGACGATGTAGCTTTAGGTGTCTGTAAAACAGGTGCCGAAGAAGCTGGAGTAACAGAAGTGAGAACCAGCTTATCAGAAAAAAAGTTTGAATTATGGCGAGAAATAAAAGTCTGAAACATGATTAAACTCCTAAGCAGAAAACCTACCGCGCTTCGCTTGGTCAACCCCTCAGCGGCAAAAATTAAAATTTTTACCGCTTCGGCGTTATAACCTCACACTCAATCTTTTATCACGAAGTCATGATTGAATCGCGAGTGGTCGGCAGATTGCGATAAACGGTCACATTAAATTTAACCTGACTATTCCACTGCAACAACTGAACGGACTGGAAACACTGGTCATAATCATGGTGGCGAATAAGTACGCGTTCTTGCAAATCACCAGAAGGCGGTTCCTGAATGAATGGGAAGCCTTCAAGAAGGTGATAAGCAGGAGAAACATACGAAGGCGCATAACGATACCACTGACCCTCAGCAATCTTAAACTTCTTAGACGAATCACCAGAACGGAAAACATCCTTCATAGAAATTTCACGCGGCGGCAAGTTGCCATACAAAACAGGGTCGCCAGCAATATCGGTATAAGTCAAAGCACCTTTAGCGTTAAGGTACTGAATCTCTTTAGTCGCAGTAGGCGGAAAACGAACAAGCGCAAGAGTAAACATAGTGCCATGCTCAGGAACAAAGAAACGCGGCACAGAATGTTTATAGGTCTGTTGAACACGACCAGAAAACTGGCCTAACGACGTTTGGTCAGTTCCATCAACATCATAGCCAGATGCCCAGAGATTAGAGCGCATGACAAGTAAAGGACGGTTGTCAGCGTCATAAGAGGTTTTACCTCCAAATGAAGAAATAACATCATGGTAACGCTGCATGAAGTAATCACGTTCTTGGTCAGTATGCAAATTAGCATAAGCAGCTTGCAGACCCATAATGTCAATAGATGTGGTAGAAGTCGTCATTTGGCGAGAAAGCTCAGTCTCAGGAGGAAGCGGAGCAGTCCAAATGTTTTTGAGATGGCAGCAACGGAAACCATAACGAGCATCATCTTGATTAAGCTCATTAGGGTTAGCCTCGGTACGGTCAGGCATCCACGGCGCTTTAAAATAGTTGTTATAGATATTCAAATAACCCTGAAACAAATGCTTAGGGATTTTATTGGTATCAGGGTTAATCGTGCCAAGAAAAGCGGCATGGTCAATATAACCAGTAGTGTTAACAGTCGGGAGAGGAGTGGCATTAACACCATCCTTCATGAACTTAATCCACTGTTCACCATAAACGTGACGATGAGGGACATAAAAAGTAAAAATGTCTACAGTAGAGTCAATAGCAAGGCCACGACGCAATGGAGAAAGACGGAGAGCGCCAACGGCGTCCATCTCGAAGGAGTCGCCAGCGATAACCGGAGTAGTTGAAATGGTAATAAGACGACCAATCTGACCAGCAAGGAAGCCAAGATGGGAAAGGTCATGCGGCATACGCTCGGCGCCAGTTTGAATATTAGACATAATTTATCCTCAAGTAAGGGGCCGAAGCCCCTGCAATTAAAATTGTTGACCACCTACATACCAAAGACGAGCGCCTTTACGCTTGCCTTTAGTACCTCGCAACGGCTGCGGACGACCAGGGCGAGCGCCAGAACGTTTTTTACCTTTAGACATTACATCACTCCTTCTGCACGTAATTTTTGACGCACGTTTTCTTCTGCGTCAGTAAGAACGTCAGTGTTTCCTGCGCGTACACGCAAGGTAAACGCGAACAATTCAGCGGCTTTAACCGGACGCTCGACGCCATTAATAATGTTTTCCGTAAATTCAGCGCCTTCCATGATGAGACAGGCCGTTTGAATGTTGACGGGATGAACATAATAAGCAATGACGGCAGCAATAAACTCAACAGGAGCAGGAAAGCGAGGGTATCCTACAAAGTCCAGCGTACCATAAACGCAAGCCTCAACGCAGCGACGAGCACGAGAGCGGTCAGTAGCAATCCAAACTTTGTTACTCGTCAGAAAATCGAAATCATCTTCGGTTAAATCCAAAACGGCAGAAGCCTGAATGAGCTTAATAGAGGCCAAAGCGGTCTGGAAACGTACGGATTGTTCAGTAACTTGACTCATGATTTCTTACCTATTAGTGGTTGAACAGCATCGGACTCAGATAGTAATCCACGCTCTTTTAAAATGTCAACAAGAGAATCTCTACCATGAACAAAATGTGACTCATATCTAAACCAGTCCTTGACGAACGTGCCAAGCATATTAAGCCACTTCTCCTCATCCAACGCGTCAGTTTTTGACAGAATCGTTAGTTGATGGCGAAAGGTCGCAAAGTAAGAGCTTCTCGAGCTGCGCAAGGATAGGTCGAATTTTCTCATTTTCCGCCAGCAGTCCACTTCGATTTAATTCGTAAACAAGCAGTAGTAATTCCTGCTTTATCAAGATAATTTTTCGACTCATCAGAAATATCCGAAAGTGTTAACTTCTGCGTCATGGAAGCGATAAAACTCTGCAGGTTGGATACGCCAATCATTTTTATCGAAGCGCGCATAAATTTGAGCAGATTTGTCGTCACAGGTTGCGCCGCCAAAACGTCGGCTACAGTAACTTTTCCCAGCCTCAATCTCATCTCTCTTTTTGCGTTCTGCTTCAATATCTGGTTGAACGGCGTCGCGTCGTAACCCAGCTTGGTAAGTTGGATTAAGCACTCCGTGGACAGATTTGTCATTGTGAGCATTTTCATCCCGAAGTTGCGGCTCATTCTGATTCTGAACAGCTTCTTGGGAAGTAGCGACAGCTTGGTTTTTAGTGAGTTGTTCCATTCTTTAGCTCCTAGACCTTTAGCAGCAAGGTCCATATCTGACTTTTTGTTAACGTATTTAGCCACATAGAAACCAACAGCCATATAACTGGTAGCTTTAAGCGGCTCACCTTTAGCATCAACAGGCCACAACCAACCAGAACGTGAAAAAGCGTCCTGCGTGTAGCGAACTGCGATGGGCATACTGTAACCATAAGGCCACGTATTTTGCAAGCTATTTAACTGGCGGCGATTGCGTACCCGACGACCAAAATTAGGGTCAACGCTACCTGTAGGAAGTGTCCGCATAAAGTGCACCGCATGGAAATGAAGACGGCCATTAGCTGTACCATACTCAGGCACACAAAAATACTGATAGCAGTCGGCGTGTGAATCATTAGCCTTGCGACCCTCGGCAGCAAGAACCATACGACCAATATCACGAAAATAGTCACGCAAAGCATTGGGATTATCATAAAACGCCTCTAATCGGTCGTCAGCCAACGTGAGAGTGTCAAAAACGATAAACCAACCATCAGCATGAGCCTGTCGCATTGCATTCATCAAACGCTGAATAGCAAAGCCTCTACGCGATTTCATAGTGGAGGCCTCCAGCAATCTTGAACACTCATCCTTAATACCTTTCTTTTTGGGGTAATTATACTCATCGCGAATATCCTTAAGAGGGCGTTCAGCAGCCAGCTTGCGGCAAAACTGCGTAACCGTCTTCTCGTTCTCTAAAAACCATTTTTCGTCCCCTTCGGGGCGGTGGTCTATAGTGTTATTAATATCAAGTTGGGGGAGCACATTGTAGCATTGTGCCAATTCATCCATTAACTTCTCAGTAACAGATACAAACTCATCACGAACGTCAGAAGCAGCCTTATGGCCGTCAACATACATATCACCATTATCGAACTCAACG
>NZ_BORP01000012.1:0-1263 GCF_018333235.1 Ornithinibacillus bavariensis
GAAGTGATGGGAAGTCTCATCTTGAGGGGGGCTTCATGCTTAGATGCTTTCAGCACTTATCCTTTCCACACGTAGCTACCCAGCTATGCTCCTGGCGGAACAACTGGTACACCAGCGGTGTGTCCATCCCGGTCCTCTCGTACTAAGGACAGCTCCTCTCAAACTTCCTACGCCCACGACGGATAGGGACCGAACTGTCTCACGACGTTCTGAACCCAGCTCGCGTACCGCTTTAATGGGCGAACAGCCCAACCCTTGGGACCGACTACAGCCCCAGGATGCGATGAGCCGACATCGAGGTGCCAAACCTCCCCGTCGATGTGAACTCTTGGGGGAGATAAGCCTGTTATCCCCGGGGTAGCTTTTATCCGTTGAGCGATGGCCCTTCCATGCGGAACCACCGGATCACTAAGCCCGACTTTCGTCCCTGCTCGACTTGTAGGTCTCGCAGTCAAGCTCCCTTCTGCCTTTACACTCTTCGAATGATTTCCAACCATTCTGAGGGAACCTTTGGGCGCCTCCGTTACCTTTTGGGAGGCGACCGCCCCAGTCAAACTGCCCGCCTGACACTGTCTCCGAACCGGATCACGGTCCTGGGTTAGAAGGTCCATACAGCCAGGGTGGTATCCCACGGATGCCTCCACCGAAGCTAGCGCTCCGGCTTCTACGGCTCCCACCTATCCTGTACAAGCTGCACAGACATTCAATATCAGGCTACAGTAAAGCTCCACGGGGTCTTTCCGTCCTGTCGCGGGTAATGCGCATCTTCACGCATAGTATAATTTCACCGGGTCTCTCGTTGAGACAGTGCCCAAGTCGTTACACCTTTCGTGCGGGTCGGAACTTACCCGACAAGGAATTTCGCTACCTTAGGACCGTTATAGTTACGGCCGCCGTTTACTGGGGCTTCGGTTCAAAGCTTCGGGCGTAAGCCCTAACTCATCCCCTTAACCTTCCAGCACCGGGCAGGTGTCAGCCCCTATACTTCGCCTTTCGGCTTCGCAGAGACCTGTGTTTTTGCTAAACAGTCGCTTGGGCCTATTCACTGCGGCTTCTCCTTAAAGAAGCACCCCTTCTCCCGAAGTTACGGGGTCATTTTGCCGAGTTCCTTAACGAGAGTTCTCCCGCTCACCTTAGGATTCTCTCCTCGCCTACCTGTGTCGGTTTGCGGTACGGGCACCTATAATCTGGCTAGAAGCTTTTCTTGGCAGTATGAAATCAGGAACTTCGCTACTAAAATTCGCTCCCCATCACAGCTGGAGC
>NZ_BORP01000012.1:1354-2939 GCF_018333235.1 Ornithinibacillus bavariensis
GTCTCAGTTGGACGGATTTGCCTATCCAACACCCTCACTGCTTGGACGCGCACATCCATACGCGCGCTTTCCCTATCCTCCTGCGTCCCTCCATTGCTCATAACGATTATGAGGTGGTACAGGAATATCAACCTGTTGTCCATCGCCTACGCCTTTCGGCCTCGGCTTAGGTCCCGACTAACCCTGAGAGGACGAGCCTTCCTCAGGAAACCTTAGGCATTCGGTGAAAGAGATTCTCACTCTTTTTTCGCTACTCATACCGGCATTCTCACTTCTAAGCGCTCCACCAGTCCTCACGGTCTGACTTCACAGCACTTAGAACGCTCTCCTACCATTGTCGTAAGACAATCCGCAGCTTCGGTGATACGTTTAGCCCCGGTATATTTTCGGCGCAGAGTCACTCGACCAGTGAGCTATTACGCACTCTTTAAATGGTGGCTGCTTCTAAGCCAACATCCTGGTTGTCTGTGCAACTCCACATCCTTTTCCACTTAACGTATACTTTGGGACCTTAGCTGGCGGTCTGGGCTGTTTCCCTTTCGTCTATGAACCTTATCACCCATAGACTGACTCCCAAGGTAAAGTATCTGGCATTCGGAGTTTGACTGAATTCGGTAACCCGATGAGGGCCCCTAGTCCAATCAGTGCTCTACCTCCAGTACTCATCCCTTGAGGCTAGCCCTAAAGCTATTTCGGAGAGAACCAGCTATCTCCGTGTTCGATTGGCATTTCACCCCTACCCACACCTCATCCCCGCATTTTTCAACATACGTGGGTTCGGGCCTCCAGTCAGTGTTACCTGACCTTCACCCTGGACATGGGTAGATCACACGGTTTCGGGTCTACGACCGCATACTATATTCGCCCTATTCAGACTCGCTTTCGCTACGGCTCCGTGTCTTCCACTTAACCTCGCATACGATCGTAACTCGCCGGTCCATTCTACAAAAGGTACGCCGTCACCCATTAACGGGCTCCGACTACTTGTAGGCACACGGTTTCAGGTTCTCTTTCACTCCCCTCCCGGGGTGCTTTTCACCTTTCCCTCACGGTACTGGTTCACTATCGGTCACTAGGGAGTATTTAGCCTTGGGAGATGGTCCTCCCGGATTCCGACGGAATTTCACGTGTTCCGCCGTACTCAGGATACACTCCAGAGAGAATTCCTTTTCGATTACAGGGCTGTTACCTTCTATGGCTTACCTTTCCAGGTAGCTTCATCTAAAGAATTCCTTTGTAACTCTAAAGGAGTGTCCTACAACCCCAAGAAGCAAGCTTCTTGGTTTGGGCTAGTTCCGTTTCGCTCGCCGCTACTCAGGAAATCGCATTTGCTTTCTCTTCCTTCGGGTACTGAGATGTTTCAGTTCCCCGAGTCTACCTCCCATACCCTATGTATTCAGGTATGGGTACTGTTCCATTACGAACAGTGGGTTCCCCCATTCGGAAATCCTTGGATCAATGTCTACTTACGACTCCCCAAGGCATATCGGTGTTAGTCCCGTCCTTCATCGGCTCCTAGTGCCAAGGCATCCACCGTGCGCCCTTATTCACTTAACTATCTACAATGAATAAGCATTACACTAAA
>NZ_BORP01000013.1 GCF_018333235.1 Ornithinibacillus bavariensis
ACATCCTCATAATTTTGTTCACTTCCATATCCTGCATCAGCTACAATGTACTTTGGTAACGAGAAGAACTTCTGTTCAATCGTATTCAGGAAAGGAATAAATGTACGTGTATCTGTCGGATTGGGAAATACATCGTAAGCGAGCGCATATTGACCTTCGGTCGCAAGTTGTACATTATAGCCAGCTTTCAGTTGTCCGTTCTTCATATAATCATCTTTCATTCGCATAAACGTGGCGTCGTGATCGGTCTTTGAATAACTGTTCCGTTCTCCAAATATCTTCATGTCGTTTCGATACTTTTCTTTGCGCTCCAAATAATCCTTCCATCGTTTTAGATATTGTTTTGGCGCTTTACGCTCAGAACGAAGCTTCTTACGTTCGTTTACCTCACTTTCTTCTATTCGCTTGTCGAAGTCTTCTATCTTTTCATCTAGTTTTTTTATGATTGTCTCCATCTCTTTCGTTGAAAGTTCGCCCGAACTTTCCCGATTAATTTCCGGAATAATTTCTTTTTCCAATAATTCATCATACAGTTGATTAGATTTCTCTATCAATTGAGCACTATATTTTTCAATCGACTTACGCCATACAAATGTAAACTTATTGGCATTAGCTTCAATCTTCGTCCCATCAATAAAGATGGCTTCTTCATCAATCAGCTTTTCTTGAACAAGCTGACAGCGAAATTGGATAAAGCATTGGCGTAATAACTCTTTGACCTCTGGATGTACACGAAAACGATTGATTGTACGATAACTTGGCTCATATCCTTGAGCTAGCCACATCATACGTACACTATCTGTAAGTAACGCCTCAATCTTTCTACCTGAAAAAACAGATTGCGTATAAGCACACAAAATAATCTTCATCATCATTCGTGGATGATAGGCTGGACAACCGGTATCACGCAAAAAACGATCAAATGCCTCTTCTGGAAT
>NZ_BORP01000014.1 GCF_018333235.1 Ornithinibacillus bavariensis
TTACAAGCAGGGGGTCACAGGTTCGAGCCCTGTATCCTCCACCATTTGCCGGCCTAGCTCAATTGGTAGAGCAACTGACTTGTAATCAGTAGGTTGGGGGTTCAAGTCCTCTGGCCGGCACCATTTTGGTCTTAAACATCGAGCCATTAGCTCAGTCGGTAGAGCATCTGACTTTTAATCAGAGGGTCGCAGGTTCGAATCCTGCATGGCTCACCATCATATAATGCGGGTGTGGCGGAATTGGCAGACGCGCTAGACTTAGGATCTAGTATCTTCGGATGTGGGGGTTCGACTCCCTTCACCCGCACCATCAAATTTAAAACGCGGAAGTAGTTCAGTGGTAGAACACCACCTTGCCAAGGTGGGGGTCGCGGGTTCGAATCCCGTCTTCCGCTCCATATAATGCCGGGGTGGCGGAACTGGCAGACGCACAGGACTTAAAATCCTGCGGTAGGTGACTACCGTACCGGTTCGATTCCGGTCCTCGGCACCATTAGCGCCCATAGCTCAATTGGATAGAGCGTTTGACTACGGATCAAAAGGTTAGGGGTTCGACTCCTCTTGGGCGCGCCATATAAATACGGGAAGTAGCTCAGCTTGGTAGAGCACATGGTTTGGGACCATGGGGTCGCAGGTTCGAATCCTGTCTTCCCGACCATTAACATTGGGGCCTTAGCTCAGCTGGGAGAGCGCCTGCCTTGCACGCAGGAGGTCAGCGGTTCGATCCCGCTAGGCTCCACCATTGTATCTTTTATGATAACAAGATTTGCTCCTTGAAAACTGAACAAAACAACCAGTATGTAAGGAAAAACATACCCTGTTTTTTCTATTAATAATCTAAAAGCTAGCGTGCTTTTAGTAGCTAAGAATGTAATTGACTCGAT
>NZ_BORP01000015.1 GCF_018333235.1 Ornithinibacillus bavariensis
AAAAGAGGCTGGGACATAACTAGCCAAAAATAAATAGAAATGGTTCCAATCATCTAAAAACTGGTGCTTGGAACCATTTTTTTGGTTTGTTTTCAATATTCATTGGTAAATTAGGTGTTCTGGCGGTAAACTTTCTCATGTTTACCGCCATGAACGCAAATCCTAATTCATTTATTACCTTCTCTTTGCCCCTTACGGACATCCGAGTGAAACGCAAATTAGCCTTCAAAAATCCGAAGACTGGTTCCACATCAATTTTACGTTTTCCATAGATTTCACCAGTTTCTTTTTTTGAAAGCTGCTCTTTTATATATTCTTTTTGTTGTTCCCATTTCTCATTATAAAAGATTTTCCGATTACTTTCGGCTTTCGCCTTGGTACATAAAGAACGTAATGGACATCCAGAACAGTCCTCGCATTCATATACCTTAAATGAACGTGTAAAACCGTATTTGTCGGTTCGTTTAGAGAGATATCGGAACGTTAATGTTTTATTATTTGGACAGGTGAAAGAATCATCCACTTCATTGTATTTCCAATTGGCTAAGTTGAAAGGGTCATTCTTCTTTTTCTTCTCATTTCGATATTGGTTATAGGTAATTAGTGGCGTCCGTTTTCGATGGGAGAGAACATCCTCATAATTTTGTTCACTTCCATATCCTGCATCAGCTACAATGTACTTTGGTAACGAGAAGAACTTCTGTTCAATCGTATTCAGGAAAGGAATAAATGTACGTGTATCTGTCGGATTGGGAA
>NZ_BORP01000016.1 GCF_018333235.1 Ornithinibacillus bavariensis
AGTCGGTGAGGTAACCTTTTGGAGCCAGCCGCCTAAGGTGGGACCAATGATTGGGGTGAAGTCGTAACAAGGTAGCCGTATCGGAAGGTGCGGCTGGATCACCTCCTTTCTAAGGATATTTAACGGAATACATACTGGTTTGTTTGGTTCAGTTTTGAGGGAGTAATTCTTCAGAATTAGATGGGCCTGTAGCTCAGCTGGTTAGAGCGCACGCCTGATAAGCGTGAGGTCGGTGGTTCGAGTCCACTCAGGCCCACCATCTAAATTACATTTCAATACGGGGCCTTAGCTCAGCTGGGAGAGCGCCTGCCTTGCACGCAGGAGGTCAGCGGTTCGATCCCGCTAGGCTCCATTTTTGTACCTTGAAAACTAAATAAGAGTAACAACGACATCAAACTTTAAAGCAAAGGCTATTAATTTAGTGTAATGCTTATTCATTGTAGATAGTTAAGTGAATAAGGGCGCACGGTGGATGCCTTGGCACTAGGAGCCGATGAAGGACGGGACTAACACCGATATGCCTTGGGGAGTCGTAAGTAGACATTG
>NZ_BORP01000017.1 GCF_018333235.1 Ornithinibacillus bavariensis
ACTCGGATGTCCGTAAGGGGCAAAGAGAAGGTAATAAATGAATTAGGATTTGCGTTCATGGCGGTAAACATGAGAAAGTTTACCGCCAGAACACCTAATTTACCAATGAATATTGAAAACAAACCAATAAAAAATGGTTCCAAGCATCAGTTTTTAGATGATTGGAACCATTTCTATTTATTTTTGGCTAGTTATGTCCCAGCCTCTTTTAATTTTGCCTGGCAACGTCCTACTCTCGCAGGGGCAATGCCCCAACTACCATCGGCGCTGAGAAGCTTAACTTCTGTGTTCGGTATGGGAACAGGTGTGACCTTCTCGCCATCGCCACCAGACAAACCGTCTTGAAAGGTTTATAAAAATCAAGACAAGATATATTATATGCATTTCCTTCGAGAAATGCAAGGGTTTCGGAAAAAATAATCTTTATACCCTAAAAACTAAATAAGAGTAACGCACGACATCCA
>NZ_BORP01000018.1 GCF_018333235.1 Ornithinibacillus bavariensis
CAATGTCTACTTACGACTCCCCAAGGCATATCGGTGTTAGTCCCGTCCTTCATCGGCTCCTAGTGCCAAGGCATCCACCGTGCGCCCTTATTCACTTAACTATCTACAATGAATAAGCATTACACTATATTAATAGCCTTTGCTTTAAAGTTTGATGTCGTTGTTACTCTTATTTAGTTTTCAAGGTACAAATGAAAAGAAACACTTTCGTGTTTTTCTTGAGGAATTTACTCCCTCAAAACTGAACCAAACAAACCAGTATGCACTCCGTTAAATATCCTTAGAAAGGAGGTGATCCAGCCGCACCTTCCGATACGGCTACCTTGTTACGACTTCACCCCAATCATTGGTCCCACCTTAGGCGGCTGGCTCCAAAAGGTTACCTCACCGACT
>NZ_BORP01000019.1 GCF_018333235.1 Ornithinibacillus bavariensis
CGAGGACTTAACTAACTGGATGTCGTGCGTTACTCTTATTTAGTTTTTAGGGTATAAAGATTATTTTTTCCGAAACCCTTGCATTTCTCGAAGGAAATGCATATAATATATCTTGTCTTGATTTTTACAAACCTTTCAAGACTGTTTGTCTGGTGGCGATGGCGAGAAGGTCACACCTGTTCCCATACCGAACACAGAAGTTAAGCTTCTCAGCGCCGATGGTAGTTGGGGCATTGCCCCTGCGAGAGTAGGACGTTGCCAGGCGGAGGATTAGCTCAGCTGGGAGAGCACCTGCCTTACAAGCAGGGGGTCACAGGTTCGAGCCCTGTATCCTCCACCATTTGCCGGCCTAGCTCAATTGGTAGAGCAACTGACTTGTAATCAGTAGGTT
>NZ_BORP01000020.1 GCF_018333235.1 Ornithinibacillus bavariensis
ATTTAACGGAGTGCATACTGGTTTGTTTGGTTCAGTTTTGAGGGAGTAAATTCCTCAAGAAAAACACGAAAGTGTTTCTTTTCATTTGTACCTTGAAAACTAAATAAGAGTAACAACGACATCAAACATTAAAAGGCTGAAGCGACTGTAAAAAAGCGGAGGCATAAGTAAGTGACCGTAAAACGCTTGGTTTGTAGCGTTTGGAGTGTCAATTGCTTATGACGGTAGCTTTTAGGAGCTGAAGCTAGATTAATAAAGCAAAGGCTATTAATATAGTGTAATGCTTATTCATTGTAGATAGTTAAGTGAATAAGGGCGCACGGTGGATGCCTTGGCACTAGGAGCCGATGAAGGACGGGACTAACACCGATATGCCTTGG
>NZ_BORP01000021.1 GCF_018333235.1 Ornithinibacillus bavariensis
AAGAACGTAATGGACATCCAGAACAGTCCTCGCATTCATATACCTTAAATGAACGTGTAAAACCGTATTTGTCGGTTCGTTTAGAGTGATATCGGAACGTTAATGTTTTATTATTTGGACAGGTAAAGGAATCATCCACTTCATTGTATTTCCAATTGGTTAAGTTGAAAGAATCATTCTTCTTTTTCTTCTCATTTCGATATTGGTTATAAGTAATTAGTGGCGTCCGTTTTCGATGGGAGAGGACATCCTCATAATTTTGTTCACTTCCATATCCTGCATCAGCTACAATGTACTTTG
>NZ_BORP01000022.1 GCF_018333235.1 Ornithinibacillus bavariensis
CACCTTAGGATTCTCTCCTCGCCTACCTGTGTCGGTTTGCGGTACGGGCACCTATAATCTGGCTAGAAGCTTTTCTTGGCAGTATGAAATCAGGAACTTCGCTACTAAAATTCGCTCCCCATCACAGCTCAGGTCTCAGTTGGACGGATTTGCCTATCCAACACCCTCACTGCTTGGACGCGCACATCCATACGCGCGCTTTCCCTATCCTCCTGCGTCCCTCCATTGCTCATAACGATTATGAGGTGGTACAGGAATATC
>NZ_BORP01000023.1 GCF_018333235.1 Ornithinibacillus bavariensis
CCTTAGGATTCTCTCCTCGCCTACCTGTGTCGGTTTGCGGTACGGGCACCTATAATCTGGCTAGAAGCTTTTCTTGGCAGTATGAAATCAGGAACTTCGCTACTAAAATTCGCTCCCCATCACAGCTTGAGCTCAGTTGGACGGATTTGCCTATCCAACACCCTCACTGCTTGGACGCGCACATCCATACGCGCGCTTTCCCTATCCTCCTGCGTCCCTCCATTGCTCATAACGATTATGAGGTGGTACAGGAATATC
>NZ_BORP01000024.1 GCF_018333235.1 Ornithinibacillus bavariensis
TCTGGGCCGTGTCTCAGTCCCAGTGTGGCCGATCACCCTCTCAGGTCGGCTACGCATCGTCGCCTTGGTGAGCCGTTACCTCACCAACTAGCTAATGCGCCGCGGGCCCATCTGTAAGTGACAGCTTACGCCGCCTTTCATCTTCTTACCATGTGATAAAAAGTATTATCCGGTATTAGCTCGCGTTTCCGCGAGTTATCCCAGTCTTACAGGCAGGTTGCCCACGTGTTACTCACCCGTCCGCCGCTCGATCCA
>NZ_BORP01000025.1 GCF_018333235.1 Ornithinibacillus bavariensis
GGGGGGGGGGGGGGGGGGGGGGGGGGGGGGGGGGGGGGGGGGGGGGGGGGGGGGGGGGGGGGGGGGGGGGGGGGGGGGGGGGGGGGGGGGGGGGGGGGGGGGGGGGGGGGGGGGGGGGGGGGGGGGGTGGGGGGGGGGGGGGGGGGGGGGGGGGGGGGGGGGGGGGGGGGGGGGGGGGGGGGGGGGGGGGGGGGGGGGGGGGGGGGGGGGGGGGGGGGGGGGGGGGGGGGGGGGGGGGGGGGGGGGGGGGGGGGG
>NZ_BORP01000026.1 GCF_018333235.1 Ornithinibacillus bavariensis
TTCTCATGTTTACCGCCATGAACGCAAATCCTAATTCATTTATTACCTTCTCTTTGCCCCTTACGGACATCCGAGTGAAACGCAAATTAGCCTTCAAAAATCCGAAGACTGGTTCCACATCAATTTTACGTTTTCCATAGATTTCACCAGTTTCTTTTTTTGAAAGCTGCTCTTTTATATATTCTTTTTGTTGTTCCCATTTCTCATTATAAAAGATTTTCCGATTACTTTCGGCTTTCGCCTTGGTACATAAAG
>NZ_BORP01000027.1 GCF_018333235.1 Ornithinibacillus bavariensis
TCCGATATCACTCTAAACGAACCGACAAATACGGTTTTACACGTTCATTTAAGGTATATGAATGCGAGGACTGTTCTGGATGTCCATTACGTTCTTTATGTACCAAGGCGAAAGCCGAAAGTAATCGAAAAATCTTCTATAATGAGAAATGGGAACAACAAAAAGAATATATAAAAGAGCAGCTTTCGAAAAAAGAAACTGGTGAGATCTATGGGAAACGTAAAATTGATGTGGAACCAGTCTTCGGATTTCTGA
>NZ_BORP01000028.1 GCF_018333235.1 Ornithinibacillus bavariensis
CGTCCTACTCTCGCAGGGGCAATGCCCCAACTACCATCGGCGCTGAGAAGCTTAACTTCTGTGTTCGGTATGGGAACAGGTGTGACCTTCTCGCCATCGCCACCAGACAAAGCGTCTTGAAAGGTTTGTAAAAATCAAGACAAGATATATTATATGCATTTCCTTCGAGAAATGCAAGGGTTTCGGAAAAAATAATCTTTATACCCTAAAAACTAAATAAGAGTAACGCACGACATCTAGTTAGTTAAGTCCTCG
>NZ_BORP01000029.1 GCF_018333235.1 Ornithinibacillus bavariensis
CCTGTACCACCTCATAATCGTTATGAGCAATGGAGGGACGCAGGAGGATAGGGAAAGCGCGCGTATGGATGTGCGCGTCCAAGCAGTGAGGGTGTTGGATAGGCAAATCCGTCCAACTGAGACCTGAACTGTGATGGGGAGCGAATTTTAGTAGCGAAGTTCCTGATTTCATACTGCCAAGAAAAGCTTCTAGCCAGATTATAGGTGCCCGTACCGCAAACCGACACAGGTAGGCGAGGAGAGAATCCTAAGGTG
>NZ_BORP01000030.1 GCF_018333235.1 Ornithinibacillus bavariensis
AAAAACATACCCTGTTTTTTCTATTAATAATCTAAAAGCTAGCGTGCTTTTAGTAGCTAAGAATGTAATTGACTCGATCAATTATGATAAACAAACTTTTTTTGGAGAGTTTGATCTTGGCTCAGGACGAACGCTGGCGGCGTGCCTAATACATGCAAGTCGAGCGCGTGAAACTAACGGATCCCTTCGGGGTGAAGGTAGTGGATCGAGCGGCGGACGGGTGAGTAAC
>NZ_BORP01000031.1 GCF_018333235.1 Ornithinibacillus bavariensis
AGTGAGTAAGATCCCTCAGAGACGATGAGGTTGATAGGTCCGAGGTGGAAGCGTGGTGACACGTGGAGCTGACGGATACTAATCGATCGAGGACTTAACTAACTAGATGTCGTGCGTTACTCTTATTTAGTTTTTAGGGTATAAAGATTATTTTTTCCGAAACCCTTGCATTTCTCGAAGGAAATGCATATAATATATCTTGTCTTGATTTTTA